>NZ_HE610985.1:0-57720 GCF_000285535.1 Bacillus timonensis
ATGTCAAAACCGAGAGGTTTTGTGGTAACAAAAGCCTTTTAAACGAAGATTATGTACTTAAGTGTTGGGTTTCGAGGAGCGAAGAGTTCAAGGAAGCAAGGGAGCGACAACCGGAATGTACTATGTTACATGAAATTGGTCCGCAGATGGAAAAGATTAGGTAACGGCGAGCAAGCAAACGTCAAAAAGAAGCTCCAAAATGAAAAAAGGATAACACAAACCATGAAAGGCCAATTACGATCTGTTGCCGCAAAACACCCAGCCCTACCACCGACAATAATAAACAGGTTGAAAAGTATGAGAAAAAGTTAAAAACAACTTAATTAGACAGAAGTTATCATAGTGAAAAGGCATTGGTATTCCAATGCCTTTTCGTTTGCTAATTTCTGTTTAAAAATATTTATATGCCAATTTAGATAACCATCTTCTATTTCAAAACCTAACCCGTTACCATTTTGGATGGTCTATAATTTACCTTTTAACTTCGATCAAATAGAGCATTTACTAACAATATAAATCAACCTTTAATACACAGATACTGGTTTTCAGAAAGTCCTAATTGTTCTTTTCAGGTTTAAAATAATTTAAGTTATTAATAGAAAGTACCCCATTTTAAGAAAATAGATCAGGTTTCTCTTTTAATAATGCGTTTAGCAAGGTCGTCATTTTTTCTGTATCACAGATTCTTACGTTAGCATCGCCAAAATGACCTTTGTACATAACTTGATTATTGAGAAATGCTTCTTCAACACGATTGTATTTTTCAGAAGTATGCCCAATATGTCTTCTCTGTGGTACGGAAATTTCAGTTTTATCCGGTAGTACGGTGTAAAGCTTTTCGTGAGAATCTGTCAATCGACCCGGTATATCGAGCCATTCCTCAACTCCATGAATATAGGTACATCTTCGTAAATCGACTCCTACTAACAAAATAGTTGCCTTGTGGTCTAGTAATTTACCCCAGCTAGATTCCCGAGCACATGGTGTGTCCCATTTTTCATTTCCTGCAATAAATTCTTGAGCTCCTTTTCCCAATGCAGCTACAGAATGTGTAGGATGCCATGAGCGAATAACACCCGGACGTTGCCGGAATAGTTCTGTTAAAAGACCAACACAAGAGGGGGATTCATTTACATAAAATCGAGGATTTTCAGCATTAATATACGACCACGTATGGGTCGGGAAGACCAAAAGGCCATCTTTCATATACTCTGACAAAGCATCTAGGACTGTTTCGGCTCCTCCTTCTACTTGGCCAATACTCTTCATTGACGAATGAACGAGCAATGTTCCATTTTCATCAATACCTAAATCTTTCAGATGATTTAAAAAATCTTGTTTTGTGTACATTAATCTCTACCTTTCCATCTATGTATCTTATATCATAGAATACCATATTTCCCTTTGAAGTCTATGTTTCTATGAGGGTTATTGATATGGTGCCAGCTTACCCTCGGTGAGTTGATGAACAAAAGTCCATAGAAATTATTCGTATACTAATTACCCATTCATCTGTATAGACTTTAAGTAAGAAGGTAAAGGAGGAGATTTGATGGATGTCCACGAGGCGATTAGGTCACGTCGGAGCTTTGGGCTTGTGAAGGATGTAGAGGTCGAAAAGGAAAAAATTGAACAAATCATAGATGCGGGTACATGGGCGCCTTGTCACTTCAGAACCGAACCTTGGCGCTTTTTTGTCTTTCAAGGAGAGGGGAGGAAACGCCTTGGAGATGTACTACTCAACATAGCAAAGAAAAACGGCGAAACTGATGAGAAAAAGCTTGAGAAGATACAAGCAAAGCCATTTCGTGCTCCAGTGATAGTAGCTGTTGCTGTTGAACCTAGTGATAACCCTAAGGCAATAAAATTAGAAGAATATGGAGCAACATACGCTTGTATCCAAAACATGTTACTTGAAGCACATAGCTTGGGGCTTGCAGGCTTTTGGCGAACAGGTAAGCCGACTTACGATCATGTTATGAAAGAATTCTTTGGTTTAACCGAAAATGGAGAAGTATTAGGCTTTCTTTACTTCGGATATCCGTCACGGAGTTTACCAGAAGGAAAACGAAATTCATACGAATCCGTGACAAAATGGATCAACTAAGTTCTTGATAGTAAAAATAGCGATTTAGAATAAATAGGACGGGGGAATGAATTTGTTCCCTTGTCTTACCTTATTCCTATAACCATTTTATATAATCATTATTTGAGAGTGGTAGAACCCATATTCTCCTTGTAGAGTCGTAATTACCGTGTGCAAGGCTAGTCGAATTTTTCATGTTCCTCAACAAATCCTCGAGCACCTATACATCTTCATTATTATCTTCATAAAATTATTAGTTTATGATCTGTAAAATGAATTGTAGATTAGTAGAAGTTATTCAAAAAGATAATCATCTAAAACTATTTCCATTTTCTATTGTTTATAAAATAATTAATCGTGTACAACTTCTGCGACTAAAATATCATTAAAACCTTTTACATAAATATCCTTTTCAGAATTTACATAATATATAGAATATTTAGTTGACAATTCGTATATCATGTATTAATAATTAATTATCGAGACAATAATCCATTATTATGATAAATATTTATTGTCAGTATTATTATAAAGGAGCTGATTGAATGGTGGTGAAAAAAAGCGCCTCAGATCTTCTTCAGAATTATATCCCACTTGTCGAATTTTTAGGCAGTGTAATGGGGCAACATTGCGAGGTCGTTTTGCATGATATCCGAAATCTTGAAAGTTCCATCATTGCCATCAAAAATAACCACATTAGCAATCGCAAAGTCGGGGGTTCTATTACAGACTTAGCATTGAAAATCTTAAAGGAAAAATCGTATACGAACAAGGATTTTCTAATCAATTATGCAGGGAAAACGCAAGAAGGAAAAATTGTAAGATCTTCTACATTTTTTATCAAAGATCTGAATGATGAAGTCATTGGTTTACTTTGTCTTAATATGGACGTTGGTTCCTTAATTGAAACCAAGAATGTGCTTGATAATTTAATTAATGGCTCACCACAAGTAGGCGCAAATGGTCTACAATTAAATGGAAAAGAGCCGGGGGATCCTTGTGACACATTTGAAGATTTACATACTTCCATCGAAGACCTTACAACTTCGATTATTATGAAAACGCTCTCTGAATTTGAAATTCCTCCTGAACGCATGTCCTCCGATGAAAAAATGGAGATCGTTAGTAAGTTGAATGAAAGAGGTGTCTTCTTAATAAAAGGGGCTGTTTCCGAAGTAGCCACAAACTTAAAGAGCTCAGATGCAACAATTTATCGTTATCTCCAAAAAATCGACATAAAGAATTAGTGTAAAGTAAAGGATTAACTACATGATAAATGTTGTCAGTATCACATTTTCATTTAAATTTGTAGAAAAATGACGTATATTTTCAGAATATATTAAATATACGGAAAATAACAAAAAATCATTGACAAGGAATTGCTAATAAAATATAGTGATAATAATAAATTATCATAATAAAAAACTATCTCTTCAATAAAATATTCATCCTCACCCAACAAGTAAATTTGAAATAAAGGGAGGTGTTTCCCAAAAGTATGAGTAAACTGTTGTCTTCTGTCCCGCCTTAAGTGTAAACCACCCTCTTCATGATTAGCAAATGTAAGTATATCCTCACATGTAAACAACACATAAAAGTATAGGGAATTGCTTGATTTATTATTCATTCCAAAATATTTGTAAGCGATTACATACAATTCGTGGCACACTTCCTACCATTCTACCTAATCCAATAAATCTCAACTACCATCAGGATTCTAGATTTTCGAATCAATCTAATAATTTTATTAGGAGGAAGATTATGAAATACAACTTTGATGAAATTGTAAACCGACGTAATACGTTCTCTTTGAAATGGGATGCTGGTAGGTTCTTGAAAGAACGTGGTTTAACTGATAGATACGATGAAGAAACAATTCCATTGTTTACAGCTGATATGGATCTACCTGTGCCGCAACCTTTAGTAGAAGCGTTACATAAAACGGTAGACCATCGGATTTTTGGGTATTCCATTTTTACAGATGAATACTATGAAGCGATTCAGAATTGGTTCAAGAGACGACATGATTGGGAAATTAAAAGAGAAGAGATCATCTATAGTCCAGGAACCGTACATGCATTAAACATTGCAGTTAGGGCTTTCACTGAACCTGGTGATGGAATAATCATCCAACGTCCTGTTTACCCACCGTTTACTTCAGCAGTTGAGGGAAATAACAGAAAGGTGGTAAATAACGCTTTAATTTGTGATAAGGATGGGTATTATTCTATTGACTTTGAAGATTTTGAGAAAAAGGCAAAAGAGGAATCAACAAAGATGTTTATCTTATGTAATCCACATAATCCCACTGGTCGAATTTTCAACAAAGAAGAGTTAAAAAAATTATCGGATATTTGTGCGGAACATAATGTTCTTATCATTGCAGATGAAATTCATGGTGATTTGATAAGACGTGATCAAACATTTGTTCCAATTGCCAAGGCATCCAAAAGTGACGAACATATTATAACTTGTACCGCAATTAATAAAACGTTTAATGTAGCTGGGCTCCATTGTACAAATATCATTATCTCTAATCCTGAACATCGAAAAACATTCAGTGACACATTAGGTTTTCAATTAGCTTCTCCTTTTACAATGGCTGCATTAATTTCAGTATACAATGATGGTGAAGAGTGGTTAGAACAATTAAAGCAATACATCGATGATTCATTAGAATATACTAAACAATTTTTTGCTGAAAGAATGCCAAAAGTAAAAGTGAGAATCCCAGAAGGAACCTATGTGATGTGGATGGACTTCAGTGGTTATGGGATTTCCCCTGATGAGGTTCATGATCGCATATATAATCGAGCGAATGTGCTATTAGAAGATGGAAAAATGTTCGGTGAAGAAGGGTTGAACTACCAACGAATATGTATCCCATCTCCTCGACCAATGATTAAGGAAGCACTAGAACGAATCGCAAGAGAATTTGAAGACTTACATTAAAAAAAGCTATCTAGTAAGCTAGTAGGTTTTTCATTTTTAAATAATAAGGGGGCAAGCACTTTGAAGAAATATAAATCTATGAATTTGATAGCGATTATCACAGTGATTTTAGTTGTATTAGCAGGCTGTTCAGGTGGTGGTGCAGGAACATCTTCAGAACCTACAGATACAAACAAAAATACAACAAAAGAACCGACTCAAGGTGGGGAGTTTACATTTGCATTGGCGACAAACCCTGATAATCTAGATCCACATCAAGCTGGATATGCGGTAAGTGTAAGGGCATTTAGAACGATGTTTGATAGTTTAGTTGTACAAAATGAGGATAATACAATTAGCCCTTGGCTAGCAACAGAGTGGTCCATCTCAGATGATGGGAAAAGCTATGAATTTAAACTTCGTGAAGATGTGAAATTCCATGATGGAACACCATTTAATGCAGAAGCCGTTAAGTATAACTTTGATCGGATTGTAAGTCCTGACATTCAACCAGGATATGCAAGATATCTATTAGTTGAATACGATTCTTCAGAAGTAATTGATGAATACACTGTAAAAATTAATTTAAAAAGTCCAAACTCTGCCTTTTTGAGCTTCTTAAGTCAGGCCTTTATCGGTATGGTTTCGCCAACTGCGGCAGAGGCTGCAGGTGATCAATTTGGAATGAAACCTGTTGGAACTGGACCATTTAAGTTCGTAGACTGGCAAGAAAATGCTCAACTTGTTGTCGAGAAAAATCCAGATTATAACTGGGGCCCTGCAGGGATAGTTGATAATGTGGGCCCTGCTCATGTAGATAAGATTACCTTCAAGATTATACCTGAAGAAGCAACGAGAATTGGTAGTGTCCAAAGTGCACAAGTGTTAGCAGGGGAAACTGTTCCACCCCAAAATGTTCTTAGTATGAAAAATGATCCGAATGTCGAATTGCTCCAGGTCGATACGAAGGGATTACCATACACATTGTTCTTTAATCAAACAAGGGGTGTATGGAGTGATGCAAAAGCTCGTGAAGCTATTAAATATGCACTCGATATCGATGCAATTGTTCAAACACTCTATTTTGGAACTTACACACGTGCCTGGTCTCCACTTGCACCAGGAATGTTAGGGTACGATGAATCGTTGGAAGGTAGCTTTAAACGTGATTTAGATCGGGCGAACCAATTATTGGATGAGCTTGGTTATAAAATGGGCTCAGACGGTGTTCGTGTAAAAGATGGTAAAAAGTTAACGATGCAATATCTTGATGCATCTCCAAATAGAGAAAAACGTAATGACATTGCAATCATGGTTCAACAACAACTTAAGGAAATTGGCGTAGAAGTCAATATTGAAATTACACAAGACATAACGACTGCTATTACAAATTCTAACTATGATGTCTATGGAAATAGTGCTGTAAATTCTGACTCACATGGATTGTATCAGTTCTATCATTCTCCAATTCCAAACCAGATCTTTCTTCCTGGAAAATCAGATGATAAAGAACTTGATAGCTTGCTAGAACAAGGTGGGATAGAGCAGGATCTAGCAAAACGAGAAGAAATTTACAAACAAGCACAGCAACGAATTATGGATACAACAGTCTCGATTCCAATCTATGTCTTCCCATACACAGTGGCCGCACACAAAAGTGTAGAAGGGATTAAGTTTGACCGCTTAGGTTACCCATTATTTAATGATGTATCGGTCTCAAAATAATCTTGCAATATTTTTCCTATAGGTAACTGAAAGGAGTTGTTGACTATTGAATAGGATGATAATTTCAAGGATTGCGACCTCCTTGATAGCAGTATTTGGATCGTTGGTTCTCGTATTTGTCATCATGAACCTATTACCTGGAGATCCTGTTATGTCGATGATTGACCCAAATACTGCCACACCGGAAATGATTGAAGCACTCCGTGTACAGTTGGGACTTGATCAACCCCTATATATGCAGTTTTGGAATTATATCTCTGGGATGATTGTTGGTGATTTTGGTACATCCTTTGCGAATAGCGAACCTGTGCTACCAAAACTTATCGCACATCTTCCAGCAACCTTGTTTTTAACGCTAATGAGTGCAGTATTTTCTGTCGTAATAGGGGTTACTCTAGGAGTATTATCCGCCATTTATCAAAATCGCTGGATCGATATTCTAGCTAGATTAATAGCTTTATTTGGAATTTCAATGCCAACATTTTGGTCGGGGATATTACTTATTATGATTTTCTCATTACGATTAGGTTGGTTACCAGCCATGGGATCAGAAGGATTCCTGACCCTCATTCTTCCATCTATATCGCTCGGATTTATAGGTGCAGGGCTAATTATCCGGATGGTCCGCAGCAGTATGGTTGAGGTCATAAATGAACAATTTATTGTCACGCTACGAGCAAAAGGATTATCTGAAAGAATCGTTATGTACCGGCACGCACTACGTAATGCATTAATTCCAGCAATTACAATCATCGGAATTAATATTGGGGAACTGATGGCTGGTACAGTTGTAATTGAGACCGTTTTTTCAAGACAAGGTCTTGGTAGAGTAATAGCTGATGCTATTCTGGCAAAGGATTTACCGGTCATTCAAGGAGCTGTTTTCATCTCAGCGATTGTCTATGTAACTGTGAATTTATTAGTAGATTTGTCATATTCAGTAATTGACCCTCGAGTTCGTCGTTCATCTTAATTAATTCATAATCTTTCACTTCTAGATATGGACGATATTGAATTGTTCATATCTAGAAATACCTTTGATTTAAGTAAAGAGGGGGAACAAAATGAAAGAAGCATTGGAATCCAAGCAAGCTCTAGAACTTCCTAAGGTCAAAAGTTTAAAAATAAAATCACGCTTCACTGTTACAAACTTTTTTGTAGCATTGTCTGGTATCGTTATTTTCTTTGTTATTTTATTTGCACTTTTCCCACAGTGGCTAGCTCCATATTCACCAACACAAATGAACCCAAGTCAGATTTTAAATCCACCAAGTTCCGAACATTGGTTTGGTACAGACTATTTTGGAAGAGATGTATTAAGTCTAGTCATTTACGGTAGTCGAGATTCCTTATTAATTGGATTTGCTTCCGTACTTGTCGGTGGAATCCTCGGAGGTATTATTGGCTCAGCCTCTGGATATATAGGTGGAGTTGTTGATACGATTCTTATGCGTTTTATCGATATATTAATGACAATACCTGGAATTTTACTTGCGATTGCGATTGCTGCTGCATTGGGACCAAGTTTGATGAACGTTGTTTTAGCGGTTGCAGTTGCGGCCATTGCAGGGTATGCACGGATAATGAGGGGGCAAGTAATTAGTATTAAAAAGCGCCCTTATATTTCAGCATCTCACTCAATTGGAACAAGTAATATGAGGATCTTTTTATGGCATGTCCTTCCAAATTCATGGTCACCAATGTTTGTTATGGCAACGATTGGATTAGGAACTTCCATCTTAATTGGGGCAGGTTTGAGTTTCTTAGGTCTCGGGGTAATTAAGGAAATTCCTGACTGGGGTGCACTTCTTTCACAAGGAAGAGGCTACATATCTGTTGCCTGGTGGATCTCTACATTTCCAGGACTTGCAATCACTTTATTCGTACTTTCTGTCAATGTAATCGGCGATAATCTTCGTGATCGTTTGGATCCAAAAACGAATCGGACTAGATAGTGAGGAGGGAAGGAAAATGAAACAACTGCTCGATGTTCAACAATTAAAGGTTGATTTTGTAACAAAAAGTGGATATTTAACTGCCATTCGTGAAATCACGATGGATATAAAAGTTGGAGAAACGGTTTGTATCGTAGGGGAATCAGGTAGCGGGAAGACAGTCGCTTCTAAAACCATTATGCGATTAATTGATTATGAGAATGGGCAAATAACGGGGGGGAATATCGACTTTAATGGAACTGATTTAGCAAAACTTTCTCAAAAAAACTTACGTGCCATTCGTGGAAAGAAGATTGCGATGATCTTCCAGGAACCAATGGCAGCATTCGACCCGGTTTTTACAATTGGAAGTCAAATAATTGAAATGATTCTAGCTCATAAAGATACAACGAAAGCGAAAGCAACGGAACATGCTGTTTATTTACTTAATCGAGTAGGAATCCCAGAGCCACAACTTCGATTAAAGCAATATCCGAATGAATTATCAGGTGGGATGTTACAGCGTGCCATGATTGCGATGGCACTAGCATGTGGTCCAGAATTACTTATTGCAGATGAGCCAACAACGGCGCTTGATGTGACAATACAAGCCCAAATTTTACAATTACTCCAAGAACTGAAAGATGAATTTGGGATGTCTATTCTCCTTATTACTCATGATATGGGAATTGCAGCAGAAGTAGCCGATCGAATCATTGTAATGTACTCAGGAAGTATTGTCGAAGAGGCAACAATTAACCAGTTATTTGAAAAACCGCATCATCCATATACACGTGGTTTATTGCAATCAATTCCAAAATTGGATAGCGACCGCACGCAAAAATTATTTTCAATTGATGGCAGCATTCCAAGTTTATCGAATCTGCCAACTGGGTGCAGTTTCCATCCGCGTTGTTCGTTTGCAACAGATAAGTGCAAACAAGAAAATCCACCATTGCTGGATGTGAATGGACGAAGAACAGCTTGCTGGTTTGCTGAAGATTTAGTAGAACGAGAGGAATGGTTACAGCAGACAACGCCATCTATGGAAATCTCAGAACAACCCATATTCGTTGAAAAGAAGTTAGGTACAGATGCAGTGAATTCAGACAGTAGCCCGATATTTGAGGTTCACGGAATAAAAAAGTATTATCCTGTAGGTTCTAGTTTCCTAAATCGTTCGCCTAAATTTGTTCGGGCAGTTGATGATGTCTCTTTCACAATTGAAAAGGGAGAAACATTTGGTCTTGTAGGTGAATCAGGTAGTGGTAAGTCAACGCTTGGAAGACTACTCCTTCAATTAGAAAAAGTAACTGAAGGAAACGTTAAATTTGAAGGAAAAGATCTTGCTGAAATGGGTAGAAAAGAACTTCAAGAAACTAGAAGACATATGCAAATGATATATCAAGACCCCTATGGTTCAGTGAATCCGCGTTGGAAAATTGGAGATATCATTGGCGAACCTTTAACAGTCCATGAATCATTAAGCAAACATGAAAAAAGAAAAAGGGTAGAAGAGCTCTTACAAGTCGTTGGACTTAATGCAAATGCATATGAACGTTATCCGCATGAGTTTTCAGGTGGTCAACGTCAAAGAATTGCAATTGCTAGAGCGATTGCACTTAATCCGAAATTTGTTCTAGCAGATGAAGCTGTATCCGCACTAGACGTGTCTGTTCAAGCGCAAATTGTTAATTTAATGCAAGATTTACAAAGAAATCTCGGCTTAACGTATTTATTCATTGCTCATGGACTCAATGTAGTCCGTTATATCTCTACTCGCATTGGTGTTATGTATTTAGGAAAAGTAGTTGAAATTGCTTCAAGCGAAGAACTCTTTCGACATCCTGCCCATCACTATACGAAAGGATTACTTGAATCAATACCAGTTGCCAATCCATCAGAACGCCGAGAATTATCAGCAATCCAAGGTGAGATTCCTTCACCAGCTAATCCGCCTTCTGGATGCAGATTCCACACACGCTGCCCTGCAGCAACAGAGCGTTGTAAACAGGAAGAGCCAGCATTTCGTGAAATAAGTAAAGGCCATTGGGTTGCTTGTCATGATCCAGCCTATACCTATTAATAGAAAAGTCTACCTTTAAGGGGAGTGTTTTTCAATGAAAACGACTGAAACATTTAATATGGAAGTCAATGCCTATCAATCTGCGGTTCAATTAGAAGATTATGTCATTGGTATACGGAGAAATCTTCATCTTCACCCGGAAATTGGATTACAAGAAATCCGGACAATGAATGTTGTGACAGAAGAATTAGAAAAGATGAACATCAACTATGAGATTGTGAAAAATGGTGGAATTATCGGAGTTATCGAAGGTGGGCAAGCAGGAAAAACGATTGTATTACGAGCTGATTTAGACGCACTACCGATGGAAGAGGAGGAAACGAACTTAAAACAAAAGAAGAATGTCGTTTCAATGACTCCAACTGCCGCGCATACATGTGGACATGACGGCCATACGGCGATGTTATTAGGGGCTGCAAAAATTTTATCTGAAAACAAAGATAAGCTAAAAGGGAAAGTAATTCTTGCTTTTGAACAAGGGGAGGAAATGGGTGGAGGAATCTTCAATCTAATGGAACGACTTATTGAAATCGGGGCAGATGGTGTCTGGGGAATACACCTGAAATCAGATATTCCTTCTGGGAAAATCTCAGTAGATCCTGGTCCAAGAATGGCTAGTGCCATGCCTATAAATGTCATCATTAAAGGGACAGGAGGGCATGGATCACGTCCAGATCTTGTAAATTCTCCAGTGGATTGTTTTGTGGATTTTTATAACAGTGTTAAACAAATGAGATTAGATACATTAGATCCATTTAAACCGATTACGTTTTCGCTTGGAACGGTCAAAGCGGGTACTGTTGGAAATATTATTCCTGAAACGATTCAATTCTCCGGTAGTTTTAGATATTTACACTATGATCAAGGATTGAGTGCAGAAAAAGAATTTAAAAGACTTCTAGAAAAAACTTGTGCCTTACATGAATGTGAGTATGAATATGTAGGAAAAAACAAAGCAGGTAATTTGTTTGTATACAACCAAGAAGAATGTGCAGATATTGCAAAGGAAGCCGTGAAGAAATCAATTGGGGGAGAGGCTCTTTATGAATATCCAGCATGGATGGCTTCTGAATCCTTTAGTTTCTTCCAAAAATACTTCCCAGGTGTCTTCGCCTTTGTTGGTATCCAAAATGAAGAGAAGGGGACAGGTGCAGAACATCATAATCCTCATTTTGATATTGATGAAGATGTGTTAAAACTGGGTGTGGCGGCTACTGTACAATACACATTGGATTTCTTAAACAGTGAGAAAGAAATTAACTATACTCCAGAAAAAAGAAGTATGCAAGAAGTAATGAAAGAACTAGGTTTCAAATAATCTGCACACCTAACCTACCAAGCAAGAACTAAAGGAGGAATTTTCAATGGGAGAAGAAAAAGGGTTATATCAAAGATCAAATATTCGTAGATTAGCAGAACTAGGAAAACTTACACCAGAAACATTCAGAGCTTTTTTACAGTTTGACAGACTGGCGTTAGGAGAAGGTCTTCTATCAAGGAGAACAAAAGAATTAATTGCAATCGCAGTTGCCCATGTAACAGGTTGTCCTTATTGTATTGACGGACATGTAACAGCTGCAAAAAAGCTAGAGGTTTCCAAAGAAGAAATGATTGAAGCTGTGATGGTAGCTACAGCATTAAAAGCAGGTTCCGCATATGCACACGGATTCATTGCACTAAGTTCATACGATCAATCCAGCGAAGAAGACTTATACGCGCGTTCAAATACGAATAGACGAAATGAATTAAAAGAATTACATCCTGATGCTGTTGAAGCTTTTGCCAAATTTGATAGGCAAGCAAGTAAGGCTAACCTTTTATCTAGAAAGGAGAAAGAACTCATTGCGATTGCAGTTGCACATGTTACCGGATGTGCCTACTGCATTGATACCCATGCAAAAAGGGGGAAACAACTAGGAATTTCTCGTGAGGAAATGGCAGAATCAATTTTTGTTGCAACTGCATTAAAAGCAGGGTCTGCACTCGCACATAGTGTAAATGCCTTAAACGCATATGATGAAATTTGAAAATTTAAATAGAAAGAAGTGTTACTATTGCTAAGGACAATATATACAGATAAAGCTCCTAAAGCCATTGGTCCATATTCGCAAGGAACTCAATTCAACGATATTATCTTTTTATCAGGTCAAATACCAGTAGACCCAGCTACAAATGAAGTAGTTGAAAGCGACATTGTCGTGCAGACGCATCAAGTTATGACAAATATTAAATCCATTCTGAAAAACGAAAAGTTAACAATGGAGAATATTGTGAAAACCACCATTTTTGTAAAGAATCTCGAACAATTCTCGATTATTAATGAAGTCTATGGAAGTTATTTTGGGAGCCATCGGCCTGCAAGATCTACTGTAGAAGTTAGTCGTCTACCAAAAGATGTGCTAATAGAAATAGAGGTGATTGCTGCAAAAAATAGATAAAGGCCTGTTCATATTATAGATTCCAACTATGGAGGAAAAAATGTGAAAATTCCAAAAACATTAGCTTCGCTTGGGTATCGTGATTATCGGCTTCTATGGATTAGTTCTGCATTAGCAAATTCAGGACAATATGCCTTTACGATTGCAGCCAGTTGGCTTATTTTCTCAATTTCTAAATCATCTGCATTAGTAGGTGTAGCCATGTTTGCTACGATGATTCCTGGTGTTTTATTTGGACCGATTATTGGCGTATTGGTTGACCGGGTTCATCGTAGGAAACTATTAACGGTTGCTGTTTTCTTAAATGCAATGAATCTGGGGACATTGACGATTTTAAGTATAGCAGGATTGGTTACACCGTGGGTAATTATCGCTTGTGCTTTTTTATTAGGCATTTGTTTCAATGTCCAAATGACATGTACGAATGCAATGATGCCAAGTTTAATTCCAAAAGAAATTTTATTTAATGGTACTGCATTACAAGGTACGATCTCACACGGAGCGGGTTTTCTAGGATCAGCCATTGCCAGTCCAATTCTTGTTTTATTTGGACCATATGCCGTATTTGGATTATGTTTTTTACTTTATGTAGCAGCTGGGACTCAATCTTTATGGGTGCATTTCTCACAAACTATTACAAGTACAGATCGGTTAAATATTAAAAATGTGTTCAAACCCATACTGGAAGGATTTGTGTATATAAAGGGAACTCCTTTATTAGGATTAATGATTCTTATGGTATTTTTCCACTGTTTTTTGACGATGGCCTATACCTCTTTATTACCTGAATTTATATCAACAGAAATAGGCGGAGACAGTGGCATTTATGGAACATTAACACTGTTTATTGGCTTAGGTGCAATAATTGGGAATTTAAGTACGGCGTCAATTTCAACGATGCGTGGGCAAGGAGTTCTGTATATAGTTATGGCTATCGCAAGTGGAGTCACACTGTTTTTCTTAGGTTTAACCAAATCAGCCTATATGGCATTCTTTATTGGACTTACAGTGGGAGGCACACAAGCAATATTTATGGCGATAAATCTAGCATTTGTTTTACGATTTGCAAATGATCAATTCCGAGGCAGGGTCGCAAGTGTTAACTTTATTTTTGCATCAGGTGCTATGGCTCTAGGTAATTTCTTATATGGAAACTTAAGTGAGTTCATACCGCCTAAATTAAACATGCTTACAACTGGAAGCCTATTTACCATCCTAGTGATTATCATGCTGGTATTCTCATCAGGTTTACGGTCGCTTTATCAAAAGCAAGAAAACTTTCCTACGAAACAACAAATATCTGCAAATGTTTAGAAATGAAAGGAGAGAAGAAAATGGCTCAATTACAAAAAGGAATGCAGGCACCTAATTTTTCATTTGAAAGCCCATGGGTCAAGACGAATACTCTTTCTGATGTACTAGAGGACAAAACAACCATTCTTGTATTTCTGAGATATTACGGTTGTCCACTTTGCCAATTGGATATTCAAACATTAGCAAAGGGGTATGAAAAGTTTAAAGAAAACAATGCACAAGTTCTTGTTGTACTGCAAACCGAAGCTAGTCTTTTGAAGGATCAGATTGGTGAAAATGGAATGCCACTAACCCTTGTTTGTGACCCAGATCATGAAATCTTTACTCTTTATGATGTTCAACCAGGAAAAACACAGGAGGATCTTGCGTCTGAAGAAGTCTTTAAAAAGATAAACATCGCACGAGATTTGGGGATAACAAAACTAGAAAATAACGGAAAACAAAATGAATTACAATTACCGGCAACATTTATCATTAATCCAAATGGTGAATTAGAATTTGTGCGCTATGGAACAAATGCTGCTGATATCCCGAGTGTAACAGAACTTCTAGAATTAATACCTGTCACCAAGTAATGATTTTTATTTAACAACGGCCTAAAGGTATAAAACTGAAAAGAACAAATCCCAACTTCTACATGCATATTTTCAATAACACATCCAGCCCAATCATTTCAGAATTCCTTCCAAACGATGATTCATTACCATACCTAGCAATGGACACCTTCTATACGTAAAAGCAATCTAAAATCCTTGAGAGTTAATGTGTTCAATTAAAAAAATCTAAATAAAGTCATTTCTAAGGGGGAAATGCGATGACAGAACACAAGAAGGTTTCAACGAAAGATTTAAAAAGGGTTCTAACTAGAGGAGATTTAATGTCTATTGCGGTTGGGCAAATTATTGGAGCTGGGATTTTTGCCTTGGTTGGGGTAGCAATTGGGATGACTGGTAAATCTGTAAACATTGCGTTTATGATTGCAGCATTGTTTGTTATCATTATGGCCTTTACTCAAATTTTGATTAGTGGTACGGTTCGATTGAGAGGTGGATTGTACACGCAAGCAGCTCTTCTGGTTGGGGAGCGATTTGCTGGATTCTATACTATTATCTATATAATTAGTAATATCGCAATTGCGATGTATGCACTATCCTTTGCTGATTACTTTTTAGCACTTGTACCTGGAATAAATTCAAAATTAATCGCTTTCATAATCCTAACCATTTTTTATTTAGCAAATTTATTTGGTGTGAAAGAAGCTGCAAGAGTTCAAAATGCAATGGTTATCATAATGGCAATAGCATTAACCTTATTCATTGCATACGGTATGCCGAAAGTGGAACCAGGATACTTTTCAGGTGTGGATTTTATGCCAGGAGGAATTACTGGATTGTTATCTGCAGCAACGTTGTTGACCTTTGCTACAGGAGGAGCTGCAGTTATTATGAACTTTGGTGCTGAAGCGAAAAATCCAACAAAAGATATTCCAATTGTATTAATCGTTTCGACAGTAGGGGTTGCGATAATCTATGCTTTTATGGCAACAGTTGCAGCAGGTGTATTGCCTATAAGTGAAGTTGTAAATCAACCTTTAACTGTTGTAGCCTTAGAAGTTTTACCTTATCCATTATATGTATTCTTCGTTGTTGGTGGTGCCATGTTTGCATTGGCAACTACCCTTAATGCAACATTAGGATGGGTAACAAAGCCAGTACTTCAAGCTTGTGTTGACGGGTGGCTCCCAAAAAGCTTAGGAGCAGTTAATGAAAAATTTAAAACGCCACATGTATTATTAACCATCTTCTTTGTAATAGGGTTAATCCCGATTTTTACAAATTGGAATATAAGTGGCATTGCCAATTTTTCCCTTATCCTAAATAATATTATTGCACTTGTTCTTTCCATTGCTACTGTTAGATTGCCAAAGGTGTTGCCTGAACTGTGGGAAAAATCAAGATTCCGTACGTCTACAACGCTTCTATGGACAATAAGTATTGTAGCCACATTGACATCAGCCCTCCAAGTATATTTATTATTTCAAGACTTAAGCAAAACATTGGTAATTGGAAATATCGTTCTTCTTATATTTGCTAGCCTATTTGCAGTTTGGAGATATAAATCTGGTAAAGTTCAAATGGAAGTGAGTTATGAAGAGGCGTAAGTAAGTAGTTTAGGAGTTTCGGATTATATAAGTTTTGAAGATTGTTTGATTGCAGATTCCGAATCTAAGAATGGTTCAAAGAGGGGCTGGGACAAAGAACCTGTCCCTCTGTCCCATTATTTACTAGCTTCCCTTGTGTGTTAGGGGAGTTTTATTTTTTTCCTCTTGTTTTATGCGAGGGAAAAGGAATGAAAGCAACAAGCCACCGATGGCAATTACCATCATTGCGATGAAGACATGATGGAGACCTGTGACAAGAATTTCCCGTAAGATGATGCGTGCTGATTCAGATAACTCTTGGGCTAATTCTGGATTGATCAATTGGTTAAGTTGATCAATCTGAATGTTTCCATCTGCTTTCATATTCGCCGCAATCGTTGAATTGAAATAGGTTCCAAGCAATGCTACTCCGACAGATTGTCCTAATGTCCGGAAGAAGGTATTAGAAGCAGTAGCAGTCCCCCTCATAGACCAATCAACGGCTGATTGAACACTAAGTGTGGTAATGGTTACCACCGTCCCAAAGCCAAGTCCAATCAATGCGGAAAGAAGATAGAATAATATCGGTGGTGTCGTAATCGTAAAGAACATTAACCATAAGGTAGAAAAAATTAGAATGACCATTCCAAACGCAATGGTAAATCGTTCTCCTTTTTTTACTATTAATCTTCCACCTATGAAGGATCCTGCCATCCATGTTAGGGACATAGGTGCAAGCATGAGACCAGAAATTGTAGCACCATGTCCAAGTACACCTTGAACCCACATAGGGATATATACGGTGATACCAATTAATACAACACTTGTTAAAAAGGCGACACCATTTGCAACTGAAATCGTACGATGTTGAAATAACTGTAAGGGGATTAGTGGTTCTTCCACTTTCGATTCAATCCATATAAAGAAACCAATCATAAAAATAGCCAACGCCAATGAACCAAGAACCATTGGAGATAACCAGTTATGCGTTTCTCCACCCTTTTGTAAGGCAAAAAGAAGTGCAAGCATTCCTATTGAGAACGTGATGGCACCAACAAAGTCAATTTTCTTCTTCGTTTTCTCAATTTTTTCATGTAATGAAAGAAGAACCATTACAATAGCGAGTATTCCAAATGGAACATTAATATAGAAAATCCAATGCCATGTTAATTGATCTACAAAAAATCCACCTACTAGTGGACCAATGACACCGGCAATTCCCCATGCTGCCCCCATAAACCCCATAATTTTTGCTCGTTGTTCATGTGGATAAATATCCCCAATAATTGTCATGGTAACCGGCATAACGGCACCAGCTCCAATTCCTTGAAGGGCACGGAATAAAATCAATTGTTCCATTGTAGCAGATAGTCCGCAAAGAGCAGAGCCAATTAGGAACACAAGTGTACCAATAACGAAAATCACTTTTCGTCCAAACAAGTCAGATAACTTACCGAAAATAGGAACCGTTACTGCTGAGGTTAACAAATAAATGGCAAACACCCAGTTCATCAATTCAATCCCTTGTAAATCACTCACAATTGTCGGCATTGCCGTACTCACGATTGTTCCTTCAATTGCGGTTAAAAAGGTCGCTACAAACAAAGCTAGTGTGACCGTTTTTGTATTTGTTTTCTTCATAATCATTCTCCCTATCTACAATATCAATTACTGAAAGGATTCATCAGTAGATAGCATCCTTAGGTGCAGTGGGGAACATATTTTGTTAGGAACCCCAGAAGAGTAGTTTACTATAATTTGAGGAATTCTCCTAGGAAAATGTAAGAGGTAACAAATTTGTTTTTTTATAAATTTTTAGGAAATATATGGTAAAATAAAAAGAGTGCTTAATAATGAACGGTGCAATAATGTTGGTCATACAAAGGGGGACTTAATTTGTTTTTCTTTAATAAAGAAGATGTTTATATTGGATCTTCAATGGAAGAATTATCAAAGGTAAGAGAAATTTTAAAAAGAGAAGGCATTAAATATACATATAAAGCTATTGACTCTTCAGGGAAATGGTTGGGACCTGGTACATCAAGAGGAAACTATGGAAGTTTCGGAATGAACAAGAATTACGAAAAACAATATGTGGTTTCTGTTAGGAAAAAAGACGCAGAGAATGCAAAATATTTGGTTCATCGTATTTTGCATTCATAAAGTATACATGACGCATTAAGTTTGGTGAATGGGGAGCTAAACTACTATTTAGGAGAAAACATATTTGTTTTACAAATCAATAAAGGGGATGAATGAAGGTAATGAATAATATTGATAAAAGAAATCGTTTAGGTGACGAACCTTTTCAGTTTCGAGTGACAAAAGATAATACAGTCTTTTTAGATTATAATGGTAGACAGGTGAAAATATTAAAAGGAACAGAAGCGGAGAAATTTCTAAAGCGAATTGGGGGTGCCGAAAATACAACGGAAGCACAATTAATAATGGCGAAGATAACTGGAAATTTCAAAAGGGGTAATGAACGAAAAAATGAAGGTACCCAATAAAAATTAGATTAGTTTTAAGGGAATTCAAGAAAATATAGTTACTATTTGACACACCAACAGTTCTACAAACTGAAAGCCCGAAGGAATGATTCCTTCGGGCTTTTTTGATGCTTATGTTTAGCTTGGGTCTTTGATGGCTTTGATCATCTGTCGTATGGAACCGAGATGGTAGGCTGAGTGAGCGATAGCTCCCAACAGACCATGCGATGACTGTTCATTTAAGGAGTCAAGCGAATTAATCTTGTTCAGTAGTGTTGTGTATTCTTGTTGAAGTTCCTCATTGATTTGTGCCCATGTGATTTTATCTACGTTCGTGATTTTCCATGAAGCTTCCCAATCCTTAATAGGATTTTCTCCATTAAAATAAGAATTCGCAACCCATAGGTAATAGCGGGTGTGATCCGTTTGTGCGGCGATTGTCGTACCATTGACAGGTATGGAAGCATCTTCGGCCGATACTTTTTCGAGCGTTCCGAATAAACCACTACCAGGTTTTGCTTCTGTATACCAGCTTGCGTTTTTATCAGGACCATCAAATGTTTCCTTCAACAATGTTTTAACAGCTACCAACATCGGATTTTCCATCTCAGTACCTCCTGAATTTTTTTCTAACCTCAATAGGACTTTATAAGAACCGTCTCATTGGCCAACTTTGTTAATGAATGTCTTGAATAACTTTTTCTAGGAATTCTCCCATTCGCTTAACAGCTGGCTCTGAAAAATCAAAACTTACCCCAGTTTCTTTATAAATATCTGCGATGGACTGATTGTAGTCCGCACTTGCACCTTTTTTAAAGGATTCGATAGCTTGCTGAGGGTCATTCCGATAATTTTCTAGTAACTGTAGAGCACCAAGCATTGACATGGAGTACTCAATATTATAGAAAGGAACTTCAAAATAATGAAGTGTGCCTGACCAGCTCATGCCAATTTCTTCTTCCAGGTCAGAAGTATCGACAGGGTTTAACCCATATCTTTTAGAGATTTCAAAGTATTTTTCATCACGCTCTTTGGCCGTGTGGTTAGGATTTGTATACATCCAATGCTGGAAGAGATCCCCTGACAATGGGCCGAATAACATTGTAAATGCCCGTCTTAACTCTTCACGCTGTGCACTTTGGAAATCCTCTTTTTCTGGATAAAAACGATCCAGTTTATCCAATAAAAGCAATTCCATTCCGTGAGAATACAGTTCAGCAACTTCCATTCGTTGCTGGTAGTCTTCAATAGGACCGTGTTCGGAAAACTCGAGGTACCCATTTACCGCATGCCCCATTTCATGAATTAACGCGATCAGCGAGAAAAAGGATGGACTAAAGTTCGCAAATACAAAGGTATCCCCTGAAACAGGTAGGGAGGTACAAAAACCACCTGGGCTTTTTCCTTTCCGATCTCCAAGATCTAATAACCCATTTTCTCTCATGTAATCAAAACGGTCTGCAAAATAGGGGTCGGTCTTGCCTAACATCTCAGAAACGCCATCCATAAGCGTAGACACATCTGAGTATGGAGGGTTCTTCATCAATTTAGCGGTGTTATCCCATGGGCGATAGCGATCGACTCCAAGCTTGGATTTAAAAACTTCAGCCAGTCGATTCCAAGCGGGGATAATATGTTTTTCTACATTTTCATGAAAGTCATAACAATCTTGGACACTATATTCACGATTTTTGGCCACAAATATGTAATCACGATAATTTTCAAAGCCTGCATTTAAAGCGATTTGATGGCGTAGTTGAATGAGTTCATCCATGATGGCATCCATATCGGGTTTAATTTGACGAAATGCGGAGCCCATCTTGGTATAAGCTTTTTCTCGTACGCTTCTGTCAAGGTTATCGAGTTGAGATTGAATAAATGGAAAAGGCTTTTCCTCACCATCCCATTCAACTGTTAACCCTCCCATGATTTCACTATACTTCGTACAAAGCTCTTGTTCTCTAACCATTAATGGAATGTTTTCTTCTCTGAACAGCTTCACTTTGGATTCGCGAACACGTCGCATTAAGCCATAGCGTTTTTCATCTAATTGATTAAAATAAGGAGAGCTGCAGAACTTCTCATTCAGTTTTGCCTCATATTTCATTAAAAGTGGTAGAATGACTTGCTGATCGTGAAGATACGTTGATTTGATTTCCGCATCCTCTGTGTTCCGGTAAAAGTCAACTTGGTGACCTGTTATGGCTTCCTCGATTTTAATCATTAAATTCTTTTCATCTTTTAACCAATTTTCAAGGTCAGAAACGGATTCAATAGGAACATCTAGTAAACGTTGAAATTGGGATTCTACCGCTTCTACATCTTGTAAATCAATTAATTCTTTATAATACTTATGACTTAATTCTTTTGTCATCGATAACTCACCTTCCCCTTTTTATTTACCTCTATCATTATATTAACGAATCGTAGTTTTTAAATCTAGTTTTTTCCAAGGTTGGGGAAGGAATAGTTCTCACGCTTTCATTTGTGTTTGAAAAAAAGCCTCTTAAATGGTGGTGGGGGAGAAAGTAAGTATGGATTCACTTGGAATAGACTGGGGGACCTACTAATTACTACACAGGTAGGAATTTCATAAATTTTGTCGGTTCACAAGAAGCAAGGAAGATAATTTTATAATAGATAAATTGAAAATATGAAAATCAAAACTATTGATGGCATTTAGAGAAATCAAATAAAATGGGTCAAGGCAGATTTCACCTTGACCCAGCTTACTATACCCCTGGAAACCATCCAGGTGTGTGAATGATGGCATTCCATAATGGATCTGGAATGACTAATTCGTTTTGCTTGGTTTTATCTATTTCTGTTACAATTTCGTTTTCTTTGCCTTCTGCTATTTTTTGTACCCAATCTGGATCAATGATTATCTCTCTACCTATAGCAAGTAGAGGAACACCTGATTTAAATGCACGGCGAGCGTCATCCGCTGTATAAATGGATCCAACACCAATTAATGGGACGCGATTTTGAATTGTTTCAAGTAAATACTCGATACGAGTTTTGCTGGTATCTTCAACACCTCGTCTTGCTGTTGAAAAGAATTCACCTAATGATACATGTAGATAATCTAAGCCTTTGTCAGCTAGTGTATCAACAAGTGTAAGTGTGTCACCCATAGTAATTCCAGGTGTTTCAGGCTCTTCTGGTGAAAAACGATAGCCAACAATAAACGCAGGATTTGCATGTTCTTTTACAACCCGTTGCACTTCTTCCACGATTGCAAGCGGGAAAGTCATTCGTTTTTCTAAACTTCCTCCATATTGATCCTCGCGACGGTTTGAATGAGGAGAGAAAAATTGTTGAATTAAATAGCCGTTTGCACCGTGAATTTCAACCCCATCATAGCCTGCTTCAATGGCACGGCGAGTTGTTTCTCCGAATGCCTTAATGATTTCTTCGATTTCTTGTTCAGTTAGTGGTCTTGGTTTTAAAGCGGACTCTTCAGCTGATTCCCCACCTCTTACTGCAGGCACATCACTAGCGCTGACGATTTCTCCATTTGGAACTAATTCAGGTGGGCATGATCTACCTCCGTGAAAAATTTGCAAAATTGCCTTAGCACCTTGCTCTTTAATTGCGCTAGCGAGTCGAGTTAAGCTCGGGATCATTTCATCTTTGTCTCCACTGAATTGACCATGGAATCCTTTTCCATTTGGTGTTACATATGTACATGCTGTAATCACCATACTCACTCCACTAGAACGTCGTGCATAGTAGTTCACTTCTGCATCTGAAACAGTTCCATCAGAGTTAGAAGAGAAATTTGTCATGGGTGCCATGACCACTCTGTTTTTTAATTCAACCCCATTAGGGAGAGTAAATGATGATAGCATTGCTTGATTGTCTGGATTCATTGTTTGAAACCTCCTCAACAGTTCGATTTTATGAGTACCATTTTATACTTAGCAAATCTGCGGTACATTATTAGCATGCAAAAATAATGATACATTGGATAATACGTGATCGAAAGTATTCTGCTCATGTGTGAGAGGGAGGTGATGTCTTCCGTTTAGGCCCACCTGCAGAACATAGAAACTGTGAACGTTCAATAACGGCAAAGTATATATAAAAGTGGGACAAAAGCTTCATTCTCCCACTCTAAAAACACAAAAGCAAGGGCAATTTCGTTCTAGAATTTGCTCTTGCTTTTTTACTCACATTGTTTTTGAAATTTTATAATTTTTATGATTGACGATTGTTGTAAGAGGTTCGTCTTTTGCTTCATTGTAACCGTACTCTACAATAACGGAATTATCTCTTACAACCGTAACAGTTCCTTCATAACTTTCCCCATCACGCTTAAATGAAATAGTGTCACCAATTTTAGCAGTTGCCATTTTATCACCTCGAACTTATTATTTTCAGCGGTGATAAAAAAATTCAGGAAATGTTCCATAATCGATTTCTTACGGAAAGAATGAAAAAACGAAACTAATTCATGTTTTATTCGTAAGTATGTTATAACCAATAAATGAAATTTGCCGAATTCCTATCCCATTAGGTGGTGATCTGTTGGAACAACATGTAAATGATATAATGACGATTATTAAAAGAATGCGTAAAACCATCAGTAAAGAGAGTTCAAAAAAGCTTGATTTAAATAAATGTGAGCGAGTGGTTCAAAGGCTGGAATCTTTTTCGGCAAGTTGTGTAGAATATGAGCAATATCAAGTTAAATTAAAGGATCATCTTATTCAATTAGAAGCGAATGTAGATGAAATGAATACGGATTTTAACCAACATAAAAAAGTAATTCAATGCATTGTTTCACATCTCCAAAAGGAACATAAATTAGTACCCGAGGGTATGTATCTCACATTATACATGTCGATAGGTATGAGTTTGGGCATGGTGTTCGGATTTACGGTATTTGATAATCTTACATTAGGGTTACCGATTGGAATGAGCATGGGTATTGCAATTGGTGCTGGTTTAGATGCAGATGCAAAGAAAAAGGGTAACACCATATAGTCTAAAGCACTCACAGTTGCGGGTGTTTTTTTGTTTGATTAAAAGAAATGGCGGGCATTTACGTATAGAAAGGGTTTTGGAAAACGGTATTCCTTTATAACACCAGCATTCTTTATAAAAACCCTTTTTTATATTTTTCGTTATCATTCCGCACCACTCATAATTCAGCTAAAGTCTTTGACTCACCAAAAGAGTCTCATGTTTTCGACCTTTTTGCCAACGACTTTCTGTCAATTGCCTCTGGTTGTTTTTCTAACCAGCCTTGTTTAACCATAATATTGTAGGAGAGGGCACCTGCCTCCATTGCGTGAGTAAATACTTTAGAATAGTTTAATACGATATCCGTTCTCCAACTTGAGCCTAATGATGCACCATAGTAAGACAGACCAGCATGGACTAAAAAACCTCCGTGAAACATAATCAATTTGTCAGAAAATGGACTGATAGTTGATTCGGTAACTTCAGCATCCCATTTTTCTGGTATTGGTAAATGATCCTGTTGCAAAATCGCATCAAAACTATCGGCATCTTTTCCGGCTAATTTAACGTTTTTTACCATAAAATTACGAACTTCTTCTAACCTCGCCACCTGACTAAAAGCTAAACTCAACGTTTTAATAAAACCTGTTTTCGTAGAATTAAAGAAAAGGGTACTAATTTCAGAACTATTTAGTGGCCTTTTGTCACCTATTAAATTGGATACAAAACCTGGTGATTCGATAAACTCGGTCTCAACCGGTGTAGGAATTGTCGGTACACTTGTAAATTTTGGCTCGTTTTTAGCTAATTCGACTATTTTTTGGAAAAGTTCTTTGGAAGATTCCGTGCATTCAAAAAAGTAATTTTGAATATCTTTTCGCTCTGTGTTTGTGATGGCTAAACTATAAGCAGTTAATCCATGGATTGTCATAATATAGGAGTAGAATAGTAAAAATTGATCAGAAAACAGGCGAGGGGCGTTAACATTTACATCACTCTCTGTAAATCCAATTGGAACTTTGAAATTAGCATTTGATAAGAATTTGTTGATTTTCGTAACGTGGCTCTCAGCTAACTGTAAAGCAAATTCTAAAATAGATTTAATCTCTTTGTTTTCAACAATGTTCAGAAAATATTTGTAAACACAAATTGCCATACTATCACCCATATATTGAAGCCAAAGTGCGGATACTTCAGCAGCGGTTAAACTATTGGTCTTGTTCTTACTTTCTTTAAAGATACCCAATGAAACTACCTCCGATTTTTCATTTGTGTTGAGGGCGATTTTCGTAATAAAGTAATCATATTTAACACATTACCTAATGAGACACAGTTGTTTTGTAATGTCCATTTCCCATAAAAATAACATTCCCAAAATATGAAAAAGTATCATAAAGGCAAAGGAAGGATTGGGTGAATAAATCTGGAGAACGTCATTTTTATCATACATAAAAAAGAGTTCAAATTAGATACACCAAAGTATCCGAATTTCAACAGGAAAATTTACATCAAAAAGGAAAAATCTAATTGATGTCTCACAGTAGTAATAAAGATATAATGACGTTGTTGTTGATAAAAAGAAAAGGAGTTCCTTAAACTCCTTATTAATAGGAAGGGGCAATTTTTGATTGAGTAGTATACTTGATGGACTGTTTTCTAAAGATGAACAAAAAAAGTTGGCTGAGTTTTCTCGAAAAGCAAAAAAAGGGCTCGGCTCATTACCTGTTATTTCTGTCATTGGAGATACAGTCCAAGGTGCTTCTGGTCTGGGTGAATTACAGCAAAAATTAAAAGATGAGCCAAATGATCCAAAAAATTGGCTTTATTATTATGAGGCATTTCAGTATTACAGAAAACTAAACATGAAAGTAAGTATTGGCCGTGGAGTGGTGAATCCAATCGGGTTTATCGCAGGAAAAGGTATTTCAAAAGGGTTGAATACCCTTGATGATGAATTTCAATCTTTTGATCCCAAAAAGTGTTTAGGTGTAACAATTGCATTATCCATGAAAAAAGTAAAAGATGAAAACAGTCAGTTAAAAGCGGAGGATTTAGTTGTTTTAGCAAAAGCCTTGGCATATTCCTCATCTTACGCGAATGATATAAACCAACAGAAGAAAATGTTGAATTACGCTATTAATTACGTTTCGAGAGCAATCCAGGTAGAAAACTTACATGAGAGAAAAGGGGAATACTTTTTCTACTTGTCCCAGTTTTACGAGATGGCAGGTAACGAAAAATTGAAACTAAAAGCATTAAACATCTCTAGAAAACTTGGTTTCGAGCCTGCTGATGAACTTTTAAAAACAATCTTAAAAAAGAATATGACAGACAATATTGAGCGACAAAAAATCGATGAAACAAGAACCAATACTCCATACAAGACTTTTCTTTTAACCTACCAGCACAATCTAGATTCTCAGTTGGAAAACACATGGAAACACGTAAAAGAGCAGCAACAAAAGAAACTTTCAATAACCGGAAAACGAATTGGGGCATTTCTCGAAAAACATTTTTAGGAGGAATACGATTATGGCATTTGATTTTGATCCATTTGATACCTTTGACATGAACCATGATATGTCAGTAGATGCAGCAGACTTACAAAATTTTGAAGTATTAAATCATGGCACTTACTCCATTGATGACCTTGATCATGATATGGTCATTGATAAATTTGATAATGACTTGAATAATGACTTACTAATTGATGAATTTCAAGCTGATTTAGACCATAATAATGTTATTGACCAGTTTGAACAAGGCTTCGGACCTACTCAATTGAATTACGATTTTAACTATGACAATGATATTGATTACATGGATGAAGCGTTGGTTCGATATAATTACAATTTGTAATACCTTCAAATAACCATAAGTAAGAGCCTACCTTTGTCGTAGGCTCTTTTCTACAATGTGAAAAGACGTTTGAAAAAGAGTATTCCATGTCCATTACATAATCTTCTTCGCAATGATTTCAGTCGCTTTTTTCGGATGAAGGCGATATAAAAAGTCCATGATTTTCGAATCGTTTCCGGCTAATACTCGGTAATCTTTATTTTCTAATCCTTTTATAATGAGGGAAGCTGCGGTTATTGGACTTAGTAACTTATAGGAACGATTTTCAGCTCCTTCTTTCTGAGCTTTCGCATTTTCAACGAGATCTGTGTCAACTCCGCCAGGAATAATGAGAGTTACACCAACATTGGTATTTCGAAGTTCGGAGTGGAGGGATTCGGTGTACATTTTGACAGCTGCTTTTGAAGCACAATAAATCGATTGATTCGGTATCGGGACAGATCCGCCCATGCTCGCAACATTTGTTATATGGGCTTCTGGTCTAGTTAAAAGATGGGGTAAAAATGTTTTACACATATAAAGAGTTCCGTAGAAATTGACATCCATGACCTTTTGTATTTGTTCATACGTAAGATCAACCATGGAAACAAACGGTTGAATGATTCCTGCATTATATTCCGTCTACACATCCGTGTGCGGCGATGACCTCATCAGGAAGTTTCTCCACAATATCTTTCTTTGCAATATTCGCGAAGTGGATAGAAATCCTGTCGCCATAAACGTCTACAAAGGCCTGCATTTTTTCAAGCCCATTTTTGTTTAAGATTGCTGCGACTTTTGCCCCTTTTTCCAAGAGTTGAAGGACAAGCTCTCGTCCAATCCCGCCCCCTGCACCAGTAACGACAATGACTTTATTGTCCACTCTCATCAAATTCCCCCATTGTAAGAAATGTTTATTCCATATCATATGAACAAAGAAACGCTTGATGAAAGGATTTAAAAAATAGATTAGGCAAAGCACTTGGCTTAAAAAAGTGATTTCTTCTATAATGCAAATATTCTGTAGTTTGTGGAATACAAGCCATTTAGTGGATATTTTAAAGGGAAAGCTAATGAATGGTTCAATAGAGAAAGGCGCGAGCTCTTATTCTGCTGATAAATACAATGTGATTGAAACGATGAATGAGATTGTATTAGAATTCTTTAATCGTTTTGTAAAAGGTGAAGGGAATTTTGAAGTAGAGGAAACGTATGAGGAATACGAGTATGATAGCTTTAGAGATTGTATTCTCTTTTCGGAATAATCGAATATTTCAGTTGACAACCTGTTAGCAGGACATGTAATATAAAATTTAATAAATATGACCAAATGAATACGATTTTCTCTTATCGAGAGTCGGGGGAGGAACCTGGTCCGTTGATCCCGCAGCAACCGTTACGATGAAAGTAACAAGGTGCTAATTCCAGCAAGCGAATGCTTGATAGATGAGTGTAGACGTACATATTGCCTCTTCCTCATTGGAAGGGGCTTTTTAAATTTTTAGGGGAGTCGTATTTTATTTGGTGAAAAATAAGTAAGGGAGAGATTTATAATGACAAGTTTGTATAAAAAAGAATATTTTGGTAGATTGCCTGAATTAAACAAGTATGCACCTGAGGCTTTTCAAGCTTTCATAAAATTTGATAGTCAAGCGCTAGCAGCGGGAAAACTTTCCGTGAAGCAGAAGGAACTAATTGCTGTAGCAGTAGCCCATATCACGGGTTGCCCTTATTGCATTGATTTACATGTGGGGAATGCAAAAAAGAATGATTCTACAAAGGAAGAAGTGGCAGAGGCGATATTCGTTGCAACAGCATTGAAAGCAGGTTCTGCATTAGCACATGGAGTAAATGCGCTGAATGCCTACGATGGGAATGGTGATGAAGAACTTTATAAAGCAGCTTATTTTGCAAGACTGAAGGAATTTGCTGACTTGAATGGAGAGGCCTTTAAAGCATTTATTGATTTTGACACAAAGTCTATTAAAGCGAAAAACTTAACAGAAAAGGATAAAGAGTTGATTGCGGTTGCGTGTGCTCACACAACAGGTTGCCCGTATTGTATCGACCTTCATACGAAAAATGCAAAAAAAGCAGGTGCTGATTTAGAAGAAATCTCAGAAGCTATTTTCGTTGCAGTTGCGTTAAAAGCGGGTTCTGCGTTGGCACACAGTGTAAATGCGCTGAATGCGTATGATGAGAAGTAAATCCCGTTTATAAATTCAGATATTTAGATGTGAAGATAACAAAACGACATGTGGCTGACACATGTCGTTTTTCATTATCTTTGACATCGTGGTAGTTTCTCTCATTTCTCAATTATTGATTTTCATTTTTAGTAGCTAAACCCACAAATATACCAATAACCATTCTCATTATTGCATGGAGAAAAAAATACGTCTTTTGAAGGGTGGACTTTTGGTCTATATATTCATCCTTTTCGTAAGATATAGAGGAACAACAAAAATTAGAGGTGAATAAATGAAAGCTATTGTGTATACCCAATACGGTCCCCCCAACGTTCTTCAGGTGAAAGAGGTAGAAAAACCTATTCCTAAAGACAATGAAGTATTAGTAAAAGTACATGCCTCTTCTGTAAACTATGGAAATCTTGTTCTATTAAAAGGAAAACCATTCTTAGCACGCTTTGCTTTTGGTCTTCTAAAACCAAAGTATCCCATTCCTGGTGGGGATATGGCTGGACAGGTAGAAGCAGTCGGCAAAGATGTAAAGGAATTTCAACCAGGTGATAAGGTGTATGGTGATCTGTCCCTTAGTGGGTGGGGTGCTTATGCCGAATATGTAACTGTGCCTGAAAAAGCATTAGCCTTAAAACCAGAGAATACTACCTTTGAAGAAGCGGCTGCTGTACCTATGGCAGGGGTTACTGCTTTACAAGCCTTGCGTGATAAAGGAAAAATAAAGTCAGGACAAAAGGTTTTAATTAATGGTGCCTCTG
The DNA here is from genome assembly GCF_000285535.1 of Bacillus timonensis. Lineage (GTDB taxonomy): Bacteria > Bacillota > Bacilli > Bacillales > Bacillaceae_L > Ferdinandcohnia > Ferdinandcohnia timonensis. The sequence goes on from NZ_HE610985.1 coordinate 29,912, forward strand.
GCGGTGTGGGTACGTTTGCTGTTCAAATCGCTAAGGAGTTTGGTGCGGAGGTAACGGCTGTTTGCAGTACAAGAAAGATGGATATTGCCACTTCCCTTGGAGCCGATTTTGTTATTGATTATACGAAGGAAGACTTTACAAAGAGTGAAGAACGATATGATTTGATAATAGCGGTAAATGGATATCACCCGATTTCAGCATATAAACGTGCTTTACGTCCGAACGGAACATTTGTCATGATTGGCGGTTCTGAAAAACAATTGTATCAAGCGATGCTACTCGGTCCATGGTTTTCCATGGTAGGGGACAAGAAAATGAGTAGCTTTTTGCAAAGAGCAAACCAATCGGATCTGGTTTTTATGAGTGAGCTTCTGGAGTCTGGAAAAGTTAAACCTGTGATTGAACGAAGTTATAAGCTGAATGAAGTCTCTGCTGCATTTAAGCATTTTGAAGAAGGGCATGCACAAGGAAAAATTATTATTACCGTGTAACGAGACAAACATTTTGCAAATCAATAATTGAACTATTTTAATGGAGAACATATGCCCCTTATTCTAAAAAGTGATTCTGTCTTTTCATTAGAAGGAAGTTTTTGAAGTAATTTTATTGGTTTAGGAAAAGATATGAATGCAAAATACAGGAGGTGTATGACATGAACAATAATGTATATCGAGATAAGGTCGTGGTGATGGACGAGAATGGGGAGGAAAAAGAGTTTTCAATCGAAGCCTTATTTGATATGAAAGAAAAAACTTATGCATTGTTACGCTCGGAACATGATCAGAACAACACATTTGTCATGCAAGTGGAAAATACGGATGATGGTCAATTTTTAGCAGGAATAAGTGATCCATCTGAGCGGGATATGGTACTGGATGCATATGAAATTGCAGTTGATGCAAATCCGGCGGAGTAATATCTTTTATGGAAAAAAAGATTGTTGAAGTAATAGATTCTCAATTGAGAAAACAAATAAACAAAGAGATAGAAGGTATGACATTTACAAAAAATTTCCGGTCTCCTTCTGCGGAGGAATGGTATGTTTTTTTACCAAGTTATCAGGATCCGATTACTGGCGGTGCGGCTGGCAAGCTGATTATTCACTATAACTTATTTGATACAAAAGAGATTTTCATCAACACCACCATTATATTTGACGACCCTGCCTTACATAAAAAATCACTTCATCAGCTTGTTTATGCTATTTCTGATGAGCTTGTTAACCGATTGGTTGGGTATGCGGATACGCTTCTCTCTGTTCATTCAGGTGAAAACTCGTATAATGCAGAATACAAAAACTGAGGAGTTTTTATGGAAGATAAAATCATACAAGCGATACAGCAACATTCGATTCCTATTTCCACTTCGAAAAATGACCTTGAACCACTTGTTACGGCACTTACCAATGAAAAATATGTTTTGTTGGGTGAATCCTCACATGGAACGTCTGAGTTCTATAAAATTCGAACACACATTACCAAAAAATTAATACGTGAAAAAGATTTTACCTTTATCGCTGTAGAAGGGGATTGGCCAGCATGCCAACTGGTAAATCAATATATTAAAGGGTACTCAAATCATTATGAGGATGCTCGCGAAGTCTTAAAGTCTTTTAAACGTTGGCCAACCTGGATGTGGGCAAATGAAGAAATCATTGATTTAATCGAATGGTTAAAAGAGTTTAATCAAGACAAGCCGCTTGAAAAGAAGGTTGGGTTTTATGGATTGGATATTTATAGTTTATGGGAATCCATGGATGAAATTTTAACATATTTGAAAAAAAGAAACTCACCTGATCTTGAGGTAGCAAGGAAGGCTTTCGCCTGTTTTGAACCATTTAACCGTGAGGCTGAAAAGTATGCGTTGTCTTCTTCCTTTTATAATGAAGGATGTCATGAAGAAGTAATAAAACTCTTGACGGACATAAATAAAAATAAACATCTATATCATGATTCACAGGAAAGTAGGTTAAACGTTGAGGTAAACGCACTTATTACAGCGAACGCTGAGAATTATTACACAACGATGATAACGAATGATAATGAATCCTGGAATATCAGAGACCGTCACATGGTTGAGATTATTCATAAAATCGATTCCTATTATAACCATCATGCCAAAGGGATCATCTGGGAACATAATACACATGTTGGGGATGCAAGAGCGACTGATATGAAAAATGAAGGGATTATAAATGTAGGACAATTGGTAAGAGAACAGGTAGGGCCTGAAAACGTGTTTATTGTTGGTTTCGGTACTCATCATGGTACAGTAATTGCAGCGAACGAATGGGGTGCAAACTTTGAAAAAATGAGAACACCTCCCGCAGTTGCTGGAAGTTGGGAAAACCTCCTATATAGAGCGGGAGCTTACGATAAACTCCTTGTTTTCACGGAGGATAATAGAATACTTTTTGCTAACACAATTAGCCATCGTGCCATTGGTGTAGTCTATCAGCCACAATTTGAGCATTATGGTAACTATGTTCCGTCAGTGATATCCGAGCGATATGATGCCTTTGTGTTTGTAAATACGACAAATGCGTTAACACCGCTTGAAGTAACCGGGGTGTTCGTTTAATCGGATTCATTCCAAGAGCAAAGCCGATTTCCAAAGTAGATGGGAAATCGGCTAAAATTTGTTTATGGAATGCTTATTGTTGGGACCTAGACCGCTAGAATTATTTCAATAAATAATCCTTCAATTCCTGGTTGATATCCCATTTTTGGATATGTTCTTTGAGCTTATCAAGGTGACGTTGCGTTTTGTCTAGTTCGCCTTTTTGCTCAAAATGACGAGCCTGTTTGATTTGGTTAGTTGCTTGTTTATATTGGCTGTTATCGAGCAAGTTATTGGCATGTAATGCTTCAATTTTTGCCTCTTTCTTATCTAGTTCAGAACCACTATTGTTGCTTGTTACTTCAATTTTAACGAGCTTTGTACGATTTTCGATAGGGGCGTAGTAAATGTTGCCATCTTTTCCGAGTGTAAATGTGATGGTGTTCGTTATATGTTTGAATGCTAACGTTATCGGATCAAGAACGAATAACTTGCTACCAGCATTTGCATACAAGAATCCATCTTCTGACCATTCAAGATGTACGTTATTCCACGCACCAATAGCAGGGTTAGGATCGAGATTTACACTCTTTTCAACTTCAAGCGTTTCCGGGTTCAATGCAAAAACGAAACCGGAGGAAGCTCCCCATAAATAATCATCATTTAATCCAAACTTTAACTGTCCAATGTGAGTCGGCTTGTCGAGTCCATCAATTTGGAGAGAAACTTCTTTTGTCTTTTGTTCTGTCTCCACATCGAACACAAATAATTTTGCTTCTTCTGCAGTCGGGGTACTTCCTAAACCACCTGTAATCGAGGTTGCACCATATACTTTGCCTTCCTTATACACAATGTCGTTCACACTTTGATCTTGGACAATATTTCTAAAAACTTTATGGGTTTGGCCATCATATACAGTAAGAGCTCCACCTAATTTACCGTAAGTTGGAATGCTTCCAACAAATAACTTTCCATCACCAGAAGTCATCGAATGGAGTCGTTCCTGTTCTTTACCAATCACAAATAGCTTGGTTGGTGTTTGATACGGATCCACCTGTGGATCGATAACCTGCACACTTCCTTCAGGGTAAAGCCCAAAATACAATTTTCCATCCATTTCATGCATGACATCAGCTTGGCCTAACGTAATATTTTTAATCTCATTCGTTAGCGGATTAAACACGGCACCGACAGCCCCGGTCATTCCACTCATATAGATTTTATCCTCCGAGTAAGCGTAAAATTTATTCGTCACATTCGCTGTTAGGGGAACCATTTTTGGATAATTTACAACAGTTTCTGTTTCAATGTTAAAAAATACAACATCACCAGAAAACGTAATCGTGGCAAGACTTTTTCCTGGAAGTCTTGGGTCACTTTCAATTTCTACCCAATCGGCACCACGAAGGCCACTTCCATAGGCCATCTTTGTTTCATGAACTTCAAGGGTCTCAAGGTTTACATATTTAAGTTTACTATCCGCTACAAAATAAACATTGTTATCTAGTGAATCTGTCACATGTAAGCCTGTTACATTTGTAAGTACGACATCTAACCATTTCTCTTGTTGAATATCATAAATATACATTTTCTTTGAAACAGAGTATCTAGCAAAAATATAACGGTCATCAACGACATTCAAGTCATAAACAAATCCAGATTCATTTAATTCTTCGGCAATATCAACTTTTTCTCCAGTCTCGATGTTAAGCTTCATAAGCTTGTCATGAGCTGTTCCGGCATAAATATAGCCATTATGATAATCCATGGAACGAACATATTCTTGATTGATTTCGCCAATCATTTTTCCATAGTCATGTAGGTTTCCTGTTGCTTTTTCATATTTAAAAACCTTCCCACTAGGATACGTACCAATATATGCATTGCTGTCTTCATCAACTGCTAGAGCCCACAAGGAGGATTCTGGTATTTGTGCGAGCGCCGTAATTTCTTTCGTTTCTGGTGAGTATCCCCAAAGATAAGGACCACCTGCTACATACACGGTACCATCTGGTGCAACCTCATGATGCCAAGAATCGTTCGCACCATCCATTAACAATGTTCGAAGTGTTTCTTTTGTTTCTAAATCAATAACACTAAATTGAGCCGGAACACCTTTTGATGTCGTATACATCACATAATGTCCGTCTTCAATCCCAACGGCTCCATCATAAATCGTCGTACCGCCACTTAAGGGGAATCCAATTTCCTCAGGTTCAGAATATGTAGGAAATAAAGAGTCATTGGCTGACACCTGATTCAAAGGTGAAAGTACTAAAACAACTAATGTAAAAGCGAGAAAAAATTTCATGGAAAATCTTTTCCTTTTACCCAATCCTAAGTCACCTCCAAAATTTTTAAATCGAAGTTAAATGAAACAGCTATAAAATGTATGCGTTTGCAATAGAGAATACGGTCACCTCCTATTTAAAATTAGTAGTAGGCGAAGATGAAGGAAAATTTTGAATTTATTACCACTACCGAATATTCTAATCAACAAAACGGTTATCGTAGGGACGAAAATGTGACGGTAAAGTCGATAAACTGTCTAAAAATCCCATTTGGGCCTTTTTGTTTATAGTGGATTGTGACTAATTTCCTGTTTTAAAAAAGAGAATAAGTCAAAGGGAGGGGGGGGGAGAATACAAGGTTGTATAAAAAAATCTACTATAATTTAAAAGCAGTTTTGGTTTTATGAACTTATTGATTTGGAATCGTTATTTTTTGGAAAGAGGTAAGTATCATAAGCGATATGATTATATATTGATAAGTGATCATTTTCATGTGCGAAATGTGGAATATCGTTTTGATGAAGCCGTTCAAGCTGGAAGTGACCACGCTATGGTTGTAGCAGACCTTCAGTATAAATGAATGGAATGTTTATAATGAAAAAGATTTATGTCTATTTTCTTAAAATCCAGACTAAAACGATTCCTAGACCCACTAAAATCATGCCGATATGAACATACCAGTAATCAATCAATAGTTCCCATTGAAGGTGGTGAATTTCTTTAAGCCTATCAAAATAGTCCATTAAATTACCCCCATGTATAGTAAAAGAGGAAGTTAATCCTAAAAACCAACTTCCTCACATGTTCCTATTTTTTAATAAAATCTCTTAAACCCTTCAAAATGCTTCTTCCAATATGAGTCATTTACATTAGATATAACGACGCCATCATTTGCAGCATGGATGAATTCATTGTTACCAAGATAAATACCAACATGAGAAATGCCAGATTTATAGGTTCCTTCAAAGAATACTAAATCTCCAACATTAGGTGTCGTTACATAATAAGAGCGCATATGGTAGCCTTCGCTCGAATAACGATTCGTATCTAGACCAGCTTGCTTGTATGCATAGTAAATGAACCCACTGCAGTCAAAGCCACTAGGTGTAGAACCACCCCAAGCGTAGCCTACTCCCAATTGGCTTTTAGCTACGTTAACCAACTTATCTACATTATAGCCCATATCCTTTGGTGGGGTATCCTCTTTAGGAGTTTCTACTTTAGCACCATCGCCAATATTTAATTTTTGACCAATATAGATAATATCTGAACTCAAGCTATTCCATTTCTTAAGGTTTGCAACTGAAACTTTATAATTTAGTGCAATCCCTGATAAGGTGTCGCCTGATTTCACTGTATAAACAGTCGCAGATGGAGCCTTATCTACTTGAGGTTTCTCTGTGTCTTGGTTAGTAGGATTATTTGGTTTTTCTGTACTCGGACTAGTAGAATTATTCGGTTTCTCCGTAGTGTTAGGTTTACTTACAACAAACACATTTCCTGGGAAGATAAGAGTAGAATTCAAGTTATTCCACTTCATTAACTCAGTAAGTGAAATCTTATGTAAAGATGCAATACCACTTAGTGTATCGCCAGGTTTTACAGTGTATGTAGTTGCCTTAGACGTACTCGTGTTTTGGTTTTCTTTTTGAGTCGAAGTTTGATTGTTGTTATTTGTTGAATTGTTGGTGGTAGTTACTTCTGTCTTTAGTACTTGATTCGGGAAAATGATATCGCTTGTTAACTGGTTTAAAGACTTCAATTGTGGAACAGTAATATTATGTTTTTGAGCAATCTTCCACAGTGAATCACCACTCTGAACTTTGTACGTGCTTGCTGCTTCAGCCTCACCAGCTCCATACAAGGCAGCGGCAATGAATGCAGCCGTAGTCACGGACATATAAATTTTCTTATTACCCACCTAATGTACCTCCTTGTAAATCTATTAATCTCATAAATTATACTATAGTATTGTCTAGGTTTGTAGATAAATGTGGAAATAGAGGAATAGTTATCTAATTTTAAAGGGCATACAGCCATGATTTTTGTAGAAAAGATAGATTTTCTTACAAATAGTAGCGAAGTGTGTTTGGTGTATAAATGAATGTCTTATGTAAAAAATATATTGACTGGACACCAAACAGTGTCATATAATCAGGACACTAATTGGTGTCCTATACGAGGGGGGAGGAGGCATTTGAACGAAAAAGATCAAGGACGTGATGTTTATGTAGCCATCGCTGATCCAACAAGACGTAAGTTACTACGGTTATTGGCAGAGGCGGATGAGTTACCTCTCTATAAAATTACCTCTCAGTTTCAAATGGGACGTACCGCTGTTTCAAAACATTTAGCAATCCTTAAAGAAGCGGGATTAGTGTTGGACCGAAAAGTAGGGAGAGAAACAAGGTATCGAATAAATGCGACTCCATTAAGAGAAATTAAAGATTGGGTATCATTTTACGAGAAATTTTGGACCGACAATGTGGCAATGTTAAAAAACATTTTAGAGGAGGAATAAAGAATGGCAGAGGTTTCATTAGATTTTCAATTTAAGAGTTCAATTCAAAAGGTGTGGGACGCATTAACCGATTCAGACACACTTGCGAAATGGGTAATGGAAAATGATTTTAAACCAATCGTAGGACATAAATGTCAATTCCGTAACCCACAGTGGAATTTAGTAGTAGATAGTGAAGTATTAGTAGTAGATGAACCCCTTAAGTTATCTTATACATGGGTGGGTGGTCCAATCGATACAATCGTTACCTGGACATTAAAAGAAGAGAATGGAACAACTTACTTACATCTTGAGCAAACAGGATTTGAAAAAGAAGATCAAGCTTACAATGGTGCGAAATATGGCTGGGCAGGCATGGTCGATGAAATGAAAAAAGTGTTAGGTGAAATGTAAGACCGAACTTAATCTCTATGTTAACGAGGGTAGAGAAATGGCTCTGGTAAGTCATGGCCTTTTTTTAATAAGAGATGCGAATTTGTAAACGGGGTAATAATCGGAATATCACTGAGCTGTAAAACAATAATTGATATCCCGTAAACGAGATAATCGTTATATCACGGAGCTTCAAAACGATAAATGATATCCCGAAAACGGTGTAATCGGCATATCACGGAGCTTCAAAACGATAAATGACCATCCGAAAACGCTGTAATCGGAATATCGCTGACCCGCAAAGCGATAAATGATATCATTTTCACAACGACTAGGTCATTGAAAGATAAATTTTAATGGAAGGAGGAAAAAACATGGAAACTTTGGCTGAATTTTTAAAAGGGATTGATGACCCACTTCAACGGGAACGAGTGGAAGCAATATTTACTTGGATAAAAAAGAAATATCCAAATCTGAAGTCAGAAATCAAATGGAATCAACCGATGTTTACGGACCATGGAACATTTATTATAGGCTTTAGCGTCTCGAAAAAGCATATAGCAGTTGCCCCTGAAAATGTAACCATTACTCACCTAGAGGATGATATTGTGAAAGCAGGCTATGACTACACGAAGGGGATGATCCGTATTCCTTGGAATGGCCCAGTAAACTACGAGTTACTTGAAAAAATGATTGATTTTAATATCACGGACAAGGCCAATTGTACAACTTTTTGGCGGAAATAGAAAAATTAATTTGACTCTCATACAGAGTAGAGGGTTTGTAAAGATGTAAAGGGGTAGTGAAATGAGTTTTTTGAAAGATGCAATAGCAGTATTTAAAAAGAAAGATGTAGTTTTTCTTGACAGTCAAAAAGAATCAGATGATGTGTATACCTTTTTATTTGAAAAAGAGAATGAATTAACATGGAAAGCGGGGCAACATGGTTTATTTACAATTGCTCATAAGAAAATTAAAAATTCGATACGACCATTCACTGTTGCATCTGCTCCCTCAGAAAACGTAATTCAATTAACAATGCGTATTAGTGACACACCAAGTGAATTTAAGAAAGCCATGTTGGAATTAAAACAGGGTATGACAGTCAAAATGAGTGGACCTGTAGGGAATTTTTATCTAAAAGAAAATCATCCTACGCTCTTAATCGCGGGCGGGATTGGCATTACACCATTTCGGGCCATTATAAAACAAATAGAGGCAGAGGGGAATGCCGCTGAAAAACAAATTCATCTCCTTTATATGGATAGCGAAGAGTCGTTTATCTTTAAAGACGAACTTGATGCCATTGCGAATAATGCTTCGATTCGTGTAACATACCTTAATTCACGTGACGCATTACATCAGGAGATTGAACAGTTTACCACCTCAATTAAAAACGATGGTTACTATTATCTTGCGGGACCTAAGCCAATGGTAGATTCGATTTCTACTTATCTACAAAACCAGCGTGTTCCAAAACGGAATATCAAAAAAGATGCGTTTTTTGGGTATTAGAAGAGGGGGCAAATCCAACAAATAAAATAACAAGAGGTAGTGGAAAGAAATGATGTGGGGTTTTCATACCTTCTTAACCCCATCAAATGATCCGCTTTCATCTGAAAAATTCCGCAAAGAATTAGCTCAACCAGCTATTCATGCAATTGAAGAATTTATTGAGTAATAGGAAATGCCAACGGGTTGTTAATCTATTACGAAAAACAGACGAATACACACAAATGAATAGTCTCCAATAATAAGGTGAATGGTTATGATTCTATTAAAAACGGGAATAATTTCCCGTTTTTTTGAATTAAAATAAAGTAGGAGAAAGAATGAGTGTGAAATTTTTCTACTTTATTTTGCGGAGGGAAAGCTTGTGAATATTGGAAACGAGTACATAAGAATTGTAATAGAAAGATTTAAAAGTGTAAAAAGCCTTGGTGATAACACAATAAATCAGTTATCGGAAGAGGATATACACTGGGCCTATAATGATGAGTCCAATAGTGTTGCCATAATTGTTAAGCATGTAAGCGGCAATATGGTTTCAAGATGGACTGACTTTTTATCATCAGACGGAGAAAAAGAAGATAGAAATCGTGATGAAGAATTCGTCGATGATATCTCTTCTATATCCGAGTTAATACGTGTATGGGAAAAGGGATGGAATGTCCTACTAGATACACTAACTGGTTTAAATGAACACGATTTATTGAAAAATATTTATATCCGTGGAGAAAGGCATTTGGTTATTGATGCGATTGAAAGGCAAATGGCACATTACGCATATCATGTCGGACAAATCGTTTATATTGGTAAATTAGTAAAGGATAATGATTGGAAGAGTCTTAGTATCCCAAGAGGGAAATCTGAAGAGTTCTTGAAGGAAATGCTTGAAAAGCATAAAGAGAAGTAGGGTGAGGTATTAGAAGAGTCATATCTTAAATATGACTCCACTCTTTGACGACAGTTTTCTACTGTCGTTTTTTTATTTTCCTAGTCCAAAATAGCGTTTGGATATGCATTTGTATATTTTAGTTTATTTCGAATATAAATGAATTAAATACAGACAAGGGGAGTGAATAGATGAAGGCGTTAACAAACTTTTTTGTTCGACTCGTTCAGCGTTTTCTGCCAGATGCCTTTATTTTTGCGATTATTCTTACCTTTTTAGTGTTTTTAATGGGTATCTTGTTTACAGAAAGCGGACCCGTTGAGATGGTGTCGCATTGGGGTACAGGGTTTTGGGATTTGCTTGCCTTTACCATGCAAATGTCTCTTGTAGTAGTAACAGGTTATGTTTTAGCCAACGCACCTGTTATCAAGAACTTCTTAGCCAGATTGAGTAAGATGGCGAAAACACCAGCACATGCAGTTATGCTGGTAACGTTTGTGTCGGCAATTGCCTGTTTAATAAACTATGGATTCGGACTAGTAGTGGGGGCACTGTTTGCCATCCATGTGGCGAGACAAGTACCTTCTGCAGATTTTCGTATTTTAGTAGCCGGGGCATATAGCGGATTTTTGGTTTGGCATGGTGGATTTTCTGGATCAATTCCATTAACAGTGGCAACTCCTGGTCATTTTTTAGAAGAAAAAATGGGAGTCATTCCGGTAGTTGAAACGCTGTTTAGTCCAGCAAATCTATTTATTGTGGCAGCTCTTGTAGTAACATTACCCATTTTTAACCGTTTCTTGATGAAAAGCTCCAATATGCTTGACCAAGATCGATCTGGTTGGGTGGTTCCAGATGATAATGTTTCTACAAAAGACGTGGTCACTCCATCCACACCAGCAGAAAAAATCGAAAACAGTGTGATTGTTTCGATGTTAATTGGCATCATGGGTCTAAGTTTTATTGTCTATCATTTTGTGACAAAGGGTTTCGATTTAAATATTAATATTGTAAACTTTATTTTCTTATTCTTAGGAATCATGTTGCATAAAACACCGAAACAGTTTTTAAATACGGTAACGAACGGCGTAAAAAATGCAGGGGGAATTATCATTCAATTCCCGTTCTATGCTGGGATTATGGGAATGGTTACGTTGTCAGGGATGTCCGAGCAAATGGCTTTATGGTTCGTCTCATTTGCAAATGATCAAACGTTACCATTCTTTTCATTTATCAGTGGCGGGCTAATCAACGTATTTGTTCCATCCGGTGGTGGTCAGTGGGCCGTTCAAGGACCGATTATGATTGAAGCAGCGGCTAAGATAAATGCAGATCTAGCCAAAACGGCAGTAGGTGTTGCATGGGGAGACGCTTGGACCAATATGATACAGCCTTTCTGGGCATTGCCAGCTTTAGCGATTGCAGGCTTGCATATACGAGATATCATGGGCTTCTGTGTTATGATTCTCCTTTATAGCTTTATACCGATTACAATTGGATTGTTACTGTTTTAAAAGAGGGGCAAACGGAAAAATCCGTTTGCCTTTTTAGTTGGTTACTAGTTTATAAAATTCGGTGGAATAAAAAGGAGGACATCGTATGAATAAAAAATAGGTAGTATGATTTCTATTTGAAAGAACCTAATTATACGAGAAACTTTTGACCATATAAAGACTCTCATTAAGGGTTGCTTACTGGATTTATATATAAGTTTCTAGCTTTAGCTATTTCTTTTTAATTTTTCAAATTTTGGGTAGTTCAAATTATATTTTAAAGTTTGTAGATCGTTCCCCACAATTCTCAAACTGGCTGGGACACAAAACCTGTCCCTCTGACCCACTAACCTTCTCAACGAAAAGTGGAATTCCCAAGATAATGGAATACAAAATCGTAAAAGGAAATACATATTAGTAAGGCAGGTGATAAAAGTCGGGCATGTTATAGGCTAAATGTAGGATATTCAAGAAACTAGCTAATCATAAAGGGTTAGTCAGGACTTTGCCGCTGTAATTTTTAAGCCACGGGTGCCTGGGGGTAACTATGAAACGAATTGATAAACAAAGTAGGATTCCACTATATTTGCAGTTAATGGATATCATTTTAAATAAGATAGAAAACGGTGATTACGCAGAAAATGAGAAACTTCCTTCAGAACGAGAACTTTGTGAAATGTTTGATTTGAGCAGGATTACCGTCAGGCAAACATTCCAAGAGCTTGAACGCGAAGGCCACATTTATAAACAACATGGTAAGGGAACATTTGTTGCTCCGAAATTATATAACCAAAGTTTATACAAACTTTATAGTTTTACAGAGGAAATGAAGAAAATCGGTAAAATTCCTACGACGAAAGTATTGGAGTTTGAACTTGTAACAGCAGATCAGCGTTTAGCAGCAAAAATGGGATTGAGTCCTATGGAAGAGGTATACAAGGTTATCCGCCTGAGGTTAGCAAATGAGGAACCCTTAATGTATGAAGTTTCTTATTTGCCAACAAAGTTATTTCCTGGTCTAACTTTACATGACTTGTCTCAAAAGCCTATGTATGAAGTTTTTAATGAAAAATATAACATAGGGGTTAACAAGGCAACGGAACGATTTGTGGCTACCTTAATTCGTAAGGAAGAAGCTTCCTTTTTAGGTGTACCTCCAAATGGCCCAGGCATGTTAATTAGACGTTATGCTTATTTCCAAAATGAATTGATTGAATACACAACGAGTATTGCACGAGGAGATAAATTTAATTATATGGTCGAGCTTACGTAAAGTTCCTTAAACAGCAGCTATGTGGAGATAAAGTGATACACAAACTGGTTATGACAACATGACAATATGACCTCATGATAACATAACCAGAATATAGGCAGGGGAGGAATGCTTGTGTTCCGTTTTACAAAAGAAACCTTACAACAGATGAATGCTGCAGCAACAGCAACAGAGATACACCAACAACCAATTGTGTGGGAACAATTATTTGAAAACTTGGATCGGCAAAAAGATGACATGAGTCAATTTATTGATTCGATAAAAACAAAACATTCGAGAATAAGAGTAATCTTAACTGGCGCTGGAACTTCTGCATTTATTGGGGATACGTTATTACCTGTGTTAAATAAAGAAAGTAAGGGGACCTTTGAGTTTGAATCCATTCCTACTACAGATATTGTAACCAATCCAGATTATTATTTAAAAAAAGATATGCCCACACTCCTTGTTTCGTTCGCAAGGTCTGGTAATAGTCCGGAGAGTGTTGCTACTGTGCAATTAGGTGAGCAGTTAATTGAAGATTTTTATCAATTGGTTATAACCTGCAATAAACATGGCCAACTAGCAAAAAACTCAATAAATGACTCCAATAGCTTTCTCTTGTTGATGCCAGAGCAAGCACATGATCAAGGTTTCGCAATGACAAGTAGTTTTACTTGTATGTTGCTATCTGCATATTCATTTTTTGTACCGGAAGCGTTAATTTGGAACGACTCAAAAAGGAAAAAGCTTATTACCTCTGGGAAGAATATAGTGAATTCAGTTACCACGACCATTGACGAAATAATTGAAGAAGGATTTGAACGAATCGTTTATTTGGGGTCTGGACCTTTTACACATTTAGCACATGAATCTGCATTAAAAATGCTAGAGCTAAGCGCGGGCAACATAGTGGCTGTGCATGAATCCACCCTAGGATTTCGACATGGTCCAAAATCAATTCTGAAGCCTAATTCCGTAATTGTCATCTTTCTATCCTCCAAATCTTACACCCAACAATATGATATTGATATGTTAAAAGAATTATATAGGGACAGTCATGAATACAAGCTTGTAGCTCTAATGGAGCGGAGTAATGAAGAAATCGAAAAGTATGTTAACTGGGGAATTGAAATTAATAAAGAAAACGAAGATTTCAATGATGATCTATTTTTAGCTGTTCTCTATATCATCTTTGCCCAAGTATTGGCGCTGAAAAAGTCAATCCAACTAGGCATTACACCCGATAATCCAAGCCCGGATGGAAAGGTAAACCGCGTTGTAAAAGGGGTTACTATTCATAGGTATGGATTGGAGGTAAAAGAGGATGATTAAGAGTTTACTAAATGAGTCTACCATACGGCTAAAAGTAGAAGTATCTGATTGGAGCGAAGCAGGGAGAAAGGCGGGTGAATTACTCCTACAAAATAACTCAATTGAAGAAGCTTATATAGATAAAATGATTGAAGCTGTCTATGAATTTGGCCCTTATATCGTTATTGCAAAAGGGATTGCCTTATTTCATGCCAGACCAGAAGATACGGTTAAAGAGATATGCTTAAGTATGATTACGCTTAATCAAGCAGTGTCATTTGGGGCAGGAGAAAAGGACCCTGTGGATTTGATTTTTGCTTTAGGTGCTATTGATCATGACTCCCATTTACAAGCCATTTCGGGGCTGATAAAGATTTTGCGTGATGAGGAACTGTTAACGCAAATTCGAAATGGAAACAGAGTGGAAAGCGTACTTGATTTAATTTATCAAAAAATAGAACAGGAGGAATAAGCGAATGATTTTTAAAGAGTATTTTCTGAAGATTCAATCATTGCTTGAGGAAGTTGCAGAAAAAGAGCAGCAAAACATTTTGAATGCCGCACAATTAATTTCAACCTCTATTAAAGAAGATGGGGTCTTACATGTTTTTGGCTGCGGACATTCACAAATGTATGCGATGGAACTTTTTTACCGAGCCGGGGGATTAGTTCCTGTAAATGCCATCCTAAGCCCACCCTTATCATTGGCACCATCTGCACCTCTAAGTACTTTTTCAGAAAGACAAGAAGGGTTAGCAAAAGTTATCTTAGACGCTGAAAAAGTGAAATCAGAGGATATTATGCTCATAGTCTCAACCTCTGGTAGAAATTCTGTCCCAATTGAGATGGCGCTAGAGGCAAAAAACAGAGGGTTGAGCGTGATCGCCCTTACTTCTCTTGCTTTTTCAAATCAAGTAACTTCTAGACACCATAGTAATAAAAAGTTGTATGAAATTGCAGACCTTGTTTTAGATAATCACGGTGAACCAGGGGATGCCATGATGGAGTTACCTAACGTTCCATCCAAATTTGCATCATCTTCTTCTATTGTTGGTTTTACAATCCTTCAGTCAATTGTTGCTCAAGTAATAGAGAATTTAAGCAAAGAGGGTATTGATCCACCAATATATGTGAGTTCAAACCTTGATAAGGGAGATACGATTAATAAAGCGTACATTGAAAAATACCGAGATAGACTAAAGTGTTTATAACAAGGAGGTGAAGAAAATGGAGATAATCACAGTTTGTGGAATGGGGTTTGGAACGAGTTTAATGCTTAAAATGACGGTCGATGACATTTTAAGTGAGGAAGGAATTAAAGCCGAAGTGAATGCCTGGGATTTAGGATCTGTGAAAGGCAGAACAGCTGACCTAATCATTGCATCAGAGGATTTAAAAAGCTCCTTAGTGGGGATGGAAGGTAGAAAAATATTTATAAAAATTTTAACTGATACAGAGGAAATAAGAAGTAAGCTGTTGCAAGAATTAGGCAATATAAATTCTTAATGAATAAGGGGTGGTTAACTATGTTTCAAACCTTTGCTGAAATTATTACGACTCCTGCTATTACACTAGGTTTAGTTGCACTAATAGGCTTACTACTACAGAAAAAAGGTCTTTCGGGAATCATTAAAGGTACTGTTAAAACGATTTTAGGTGTTTTAATATTAGGTGCTGGAGCAGGTCTCATTGTTACAAGCTTACTCCCATTTGCAACGATGTTTGAAGAAGCATTTGGTTTAACGGGTGTCGTTCCGGTAGATGAAGCGGTAATTGGAGCACTGATTGAGGCAGTAAAGGAAATCTCTAGGATGACATCTTTTATCTTACTGTTTGGATTTATCGTAAATATTATTTTAGCTCGCATTACCCCTTTTAAATATATTTTTCTTACGGGGCATATGATGTGGATTATGGCAGGTGCTTTAGCTTGGGCCTTCTATGATTTGGGTGTATCGGAAGCGAATGGAATTATTTATGGATCAATTATTCAAGGTATTGTACTTGTTACTCTTCCTGCAATCTCACAGCCAATTGTTAGAAAAATTATTGGAAATGATAACATCGCGTACGGCCATTTAACAACTACAGGGGTAGTGGCATCGGCATATGTTGGCAAATTGTTTGGAAACAAGGAAAAAGATAGTGAAGATATCAAAATGCCAGAAAAACTAGATTTCTTTAAGGATACTGCTGTTTCTGTTTCGTTAGTAATGCTAGTAATATATGTGATTACTGCGCTAGTTGCTGGCCCGAAAGTAGTGGAGCCACTATCAGGAGGACAAAACTATATTACATTTAGTGTATTAAATTCATTAGGATTTGCTGCTGGAGTCCTAGTCTTACTTCAAGGGGTAAGGATGTTTTTAGGTGAAATTGTTCCTGCTTTCAGAGGTATAGCGTTAAAGCTGGTTCCAGGTGCAAAGCCTGCATTGGATTGTCCAGTTATCTTTCCGTACGGTCCAAACGGGTTAATGATAGGGTTCTTATCTTCTGTCGTAGGAATGGTAATAGGAATGCTAATTGCCACTCTTTTTGGAACAGTAGTACCTTTACCATCCATTATTGGAGGGTTTTTCACAGGAGGAATCGCAGGTATCTTTGGTAATGCATTAGGAGGAAGAAGAGGATCAATGGTATCAGGTTTCACTTACGGACTTATCCTAACCATCCCAGTTGCTTTATTCTATCCTCTATTTGGTTTAGAACCTTATGGCATTGAAGGTCTAGCATTCCTTGTACCGGATGGAATTATCGTTTTGGCACTTATAAAATTGTTCTTCTCATTAAATATTCCAATCATTGGTTTCGGCCTACTAATCATCGCATTCATTATTGCAAGCGTTATCTTTAAGAGGAAATCAAAGCAAGTAGACATGTAATACGTTTTCGGGAGGGACAGAATGGGGTATCTTCAAAACACAAAAGAAATGTTGATGAAGGCACGCCAGGAGGGCTATGCCGTGCCTGCCTTTAATATTCATAACTTGGAAACAGTTCAAGTAGTTGTAGAGGCAGCTGTAGAACTACAATCGCCGGTGATATTGGCGGCAACACCAGGAACAATGAAATATGGGGGAAGAGACTATATCCACGCAATCGCTGAAGTGGCAGCAAGGGGAAATCATGTACCTCTGGCACTCCACTTAGATCATCACGAAGATGTGGATGAAATTTTAGAATCATTAAAAATGGGAACGAAATCAGTGATGATAGACGGTTCCCATAAACCCTTTGAGGAAAATGTTGCAATCACTAAATACGTTGTCGACATTGCTCGGAAATTCAGTGCAACAGTTGAAGGGGAGCTTGGAAAATTGGCAGGCCAGGAAGATGATTTAGTTGTGGAAGCTAAAGATTCGGCATATACAGATCCAGAAATGGCAAAGGAATTCGTGGAAAGAACGGGTGTTGATTCGTTGGCAGTCGCAATTGGGACTGGACATGGGCTTTATGAAACAAAACCAAATTTAGATTTTAATCGATTAAATGAAATTCAACAACTGGTTACGATTCCGTTAGTCCTGCACGGTGCTTCGGGCCTTTCCAAGCATGATATACAAAATTCAATTTCACTAGGGTGTTCAAAAGTGAACATTGCTACAGAACTAAAAATTCCATTCTCTCAAACTTTAAGAAAGTATTTAATCGATCATCCAAACGAGACTGATCCACGAAAATATATGAAACATCCAAAGGAGAAAATGAAAGAAGTTGTTAAAGAGAAAATCAGGCTGTGCAAGAGTGATGGAAAGGCTTAGAGGTGAAAGTGAATGATAGTAACGGTTACACTTAATCCTTCGGTAGATGTTTGTTACCAGATTGATTCGTTTCAAGTGGGTTCAGTTAACCGAGTGACAAATACAATGAAAACGGCGGGTGGGAAGGGGCTCAATGTAACAAGAGTGATTCATTCTTTAGGTAAACAAGTTACTGCTACAGGATTTCTTGGAGGAAGTTTTGGGAATTTTATTAAAGAAGAATTGAATCAATCAAATATCGTTCACAGCTTTCAAACTATTAATGAAGAAACACGGAGTTGCATTGCAATCTTACACAATAACACGCAAACAGAGCTTTTGGAAAAAGGGCCTGTCATTCAAGAGTATGAATGTCAAAGCTTCCTAAATAACTATAAAAAATTACTTGATAATGTGTCATTAGTTACTCTTTCAGGGAGTTTACCAGAAGGCGTACCAAGTGATGTATACTCGTTATTAATACAGATAACAAGTGAGAAGAACATTCCGGTGTTACTAGATTGTAAAGGTGATGTACTGAAAAAGACTCTTGAAAGTAACCAGAGGCCTTTCATGATTAAACCGAATCAAGATGAAATAGAGAGTTTATTAGGGAAAGCGATAAAAAATGAGGATGATCTGATTAGGAATTTGTTCTCATCTAAATTCCAAGATATTGAATGGGTAATCGTTACCTTGGGTAGTCGTGGTGCGATTATTAAATATAAAAATAGAATTTACCAAGCGATTCCTCCTATGATAAAAGCGTTAAATCCGGTAGGCTCTGGTGATTCAGTGATTGCCGGATTTGCAGTAGGCTATTTGGAAGGATTAGACGAGGTAGAGTTAATCAAGTTTAGTGTAGCGATGGGTGTATTAAATGCTATGGAGGTGAAAACAGGAAGTATTAATACCAATAAAATACAATGGTGTAAGGATCAGATTGTCGTATCACGATTGCATTAATCATATTACATCTAGGAGTGATATTGATGAAATTGAAAGTCTTCTTGATGCTTGTCTTGTCAATGGTACTACTCATTTCGCAAACGGCTTTTGCAAGTCCATCCACTACCAATAGCGAGGAAAACCCTAAAAAGGATAAAGAAATCAAATGGCGATTAGTTTATAATGAAACATTTAACAAACCTTTCAACGAGCCAGATCAATGGATACAGGATACGTATGGAGATGATAGTCCCTATCATGTAGGGCCATATGATGAGGATGGTAACTTCTTTGTAGATAAAGGTGGGCAAGATTTTCTTGATAGGTTGAGTACTTTCGATTCATATAGAAAATCATTCACATACGGTGAAGATGGATGGTTAACTGTTGAACTTTACGGAAGGGATTCTGATAAGGATGGAACACCAGAAACAGGTGGGAAATTTGTAAGTGAAAAAGGAAAAGCAAAGCTGATTTCAGAGCGACACTACGATGGTGCAATTATTCGCCCAACCAATGAATTACCTGACAGATATAGAATTGAGGTTGAGGTTTCGAATATCAATTTCGGTGGTAAAAATAATGGTAGTTGGGATTATGAAAATGGAAAATCCAATGGATATGATGGTGATGAAATAGCAGATCCTTGGAGATTCAATAATCGGAATACTACGCCATATACAGCAACCGATGAAAATGGGGTCTATTTCTTAGCAATTACAGACTATCCGAACCCTGCACCACATAACAATGTATTTATTCATCACCATCGCAAGGTAGTAATGGATACCGATAATAACAAAGACGAATGGTCCAATGTATGGAATCCTACTCTAAATAATGGAGAAGGTGGTTTTGAACCTGATGGCTCTCAGTATATCAGTATGATCTGGCTTCAAGGAAATGATTTCGGAGATGATTGGACGGGGAATAGATTTACTACGTATACACCGGATGGGTTTAAAGAGGGTGGAACAAGATTCGTTGATAAATATATAGATGGTGAGAAATATAAGTTTGCTATTGAAAGGGACGGAGAAAGCTATACAATGTCTGTCTCAGGAAATTTTCATTATGGAGGGAAAACAACCTACAAAGCTACTAGAAAATTTGAAACTGATCCAATCTGGCACTACAATCAAACAGCCGACGAATACAATGGTGAATACAACCAACAAAAAACATTTAACGGTGATACATTTGATACATGGCCAGAAGGTTCAGCATACCCTGACTTCTTCTTCTTCGGTGATCCGCACATCAATTATTATGAAGGAACGGCAGAATACGATAATTTGAGACTATATGTGCCAAAAGAAGATGCAAAAGAGTATAAATAAAATGTGAACATGTTTTTGTTTAGGGACGGATATATGCCTATTTCAGTTACAATTGAAGCGCATATTCCCGTCCTTTTTTTTAGGAAATTAACAATAAAATAAATAAAAAACGAAAAAAGCGGCCGATAATCTAGGAAGGATTATCGCTTATTTTGTTGAAGTTATAAAGTCGATGAAGCAGATTAGTGCAATGAGGCAGGGATTTTTCAGGAAGGAAAAAAGGAGGGATTTTTCAATGTCAAAAGGGTTACTCCATCATATTGAAATATACGTATCAGATTTGAGTAGAACGGTAGATTTTTGGGGATGGTTGCTTGAAGAATTAGGGTACACATCTTATCAAAAGTGGGAAAAGGGACAAAGCTGGAAAATAGATAACACATACATAGTTTTTGTACAAGCTGAGGAAAGGTTTTTAGATATTCCGTACCATAGATGCCGAGTAGGTCTTAATCATTTAGCGTTTCATGCCAGTTCCCGTCAACAGATAGATGAAATGACAAACAAATTAACAGGAAAAGGAATAAATATTCTTTATCCAGAAAGCCATCCTCATGCTGGAGGAGAAAATCATTATGCCGTTTATTTTGAAGACCCTGATAGAATAAAAGTGGAACTTGTCGTTCCAGAATAACTCTTACGGGAAAGGAATGACATCTCAGGAAGAAACAAATACTATGTTCAAATACATTTTGTAAAAGGGAGTGCGATTCATGCGTGCGGTTATCATAAATGAATATGGTAGTAAAGATGTGTTAGTAGGGCAGGAGCTACCGAAACCGGAAATAAAAGCAAACCAAGTCCTTGTAGAGGTTTATGCAACTTCCATTAATCCAATTGATTGGAAGCTTCGTGCCGGTTATTTGAAGCATATGCTTGATTGGACATTCCCTATAATCCTTGGCTGGGATGTTGCTGGTAAGATAGTTGAAGTTGGAGAAGATGTGAAGAATTATCAGGTCGGGGATGAAGTTTTTGCACGTCCTGATACTACCCCTAAAGGTACATATGCGGAATTTACGACTGTAGATGAAGAGCTGCTTGCCAAAAAGCCTGGTAACTTGACATTTGAAGAAGCTGCCTCTGTTCCGTTAGCAGGGCTTACCGCTTGGCAGTGTTTAGTGGATAAAACAAAAGTTAAGCAAGGAGATAAAGTGCTCATACACGCTGGAGCTGGTGGTGTAGGAAGCTTGGCCATTCAAATGGCAAAACATTTAGGTGCCTATGTTGCAACAACAGCGAGTGAAAAAAATGAGGCTTATGTCAAAAAGCTAGGTGCTGATGAATTTATTAATTACCGTACACAACAATTTGACGAAGAATTAAGTGAATTTGATGTGGTGATAGATACAATGGGTGGCGATATTTTAAATAAAAGCTTCAAAATATTAAAACCTGGTGGCAGACTAGTAACGATTGCCGGACAACCTGATCCAGCATTGGCCGAGGAGCATCAAGTAACGGCAAGCTCCTATTGGTTAACCCCAAATGGTAAACAGTTAGGTGAATTAGGCGAATTACTTGAGAAAGGTATACTTAAGCCTCAAGTCGGCAGTGTATTTGGTTTTTCAGAAGAAGAATTACAAAAAGCACATGAGTTAAGTGAAACAAATCATGCCAAAGGGAAAATTGTCATCAAAGTTAAATAATCGGTGGACAGTCCCACTCTCTAACAGGTAGAAGGATGAACGAACTAATTTTTAAGGTGAAAAACGACGATAAGGTATTTAGTGTACAGTACAAGGTACGAATCAATAGAAAAATAATAGTTAACTATCGGGTGCGTTGATCCAAGAGAAGGATTAACGCATTTTTTGTGGAAGTTAGTAATCTAAAGGTGCAGGATAGATGAAAAAGGGAAAGTTTAGTTTTTAATAAGAATGAGGTAAAATTAGGTAAAAATCAGTTGGTGGTGAATAACGATTGGAACCTAAATGGTTAGAATGGGCAAAACAGCTTCAATCCATTGCACAGGCAGGGCTAACGTATTCTAAAGATGTTTATGATGTGGAAAGATTCGAATTAATTAGAGATATTAGTGTTGAGATTTTGACAAAGCATACAAATATGGACAATACAACTATAAAAGAACTGTTTGCAAATGAAACTGGGTATGCAACGCCAAAAGTTGATATTAGGGCTGTTGTATTCAGGGCTGATAAAATATTAATGGTGAGAGAAACAAATGATGGAGATTGGTCATTACCTGGAGGTTGGGGTGATATTGGATTAACTCCAAGTGAAGTTGCAGTCAAGGAAGTAAAAGAAGAATCAGGGTTTGATGTCAAAGCGATTAAATTAATAGCTGTACTCGACAAGAAATGCCATCCTCATCCACCTTCTCCATATCACGTTTATAAAATGTTTATCCAATGTGAAATCATTGGAGGGCACCCTAAAGAAAGCATTGAAACAGATGCAGTGGAATTTTTCGCTGAAAATGAACTACCACCATTATCGATAGCTAGAAATACGGAATCACAAATTCATCTAGCATTTAAACATTTGCATAATCCACAAGAACCTGTATATTTTGATTGATACTCCAAGTTGGACAACGAAAGAAGCAAGAGAATGCACGAAGAGTGAAGAATATTCTTTAATACAAGGAACTTATTTGAGGTGATTTTTTTATGAATGAGACGAAGAGTGCGAGATTTAATGGTAATAAATCTATAATGCTAATTCAAATCGTCACTACAATGATTGCTGTAATTTTATTTATGTACCTCATTATTTCGGATAATATGGTTGTTGCTCCATTCTTTTATATGTCACTTAGCCTATGCTTTTTTATAATTGGTTTTCGGCTGTATAAGAAAAATAGAATCATTGCTCAAAAAGTTGTTTTATATATTGTTGGTATTGTTTTATTTATCATTGCTCTTCAAGATTTATTCCAATAATGTACCTATTAAATAATGTAGATATCATTTTTTATTGCACCAGGTGCTGCGATGCAAGGTGGGCTAAGGCAACTTTTTGTTGAACTTTAGCTAACGTAGGAGATTAGTCTAGGAATGAGAGATAGATAAGTTACTAGGGGGAGATTTTATGGGGGAACAAGAAAAAATAAGGATTTTTGATGATAATAAGAACCTAATAGGAGTAGCTTCTCGGAGCGATGTACATAGGATTGGATACTGGCATGAAGTGTTTCATTGTTGGTTTATCAGTAATGAACAGGGAATTGATTATATCTATTTACAAATTCGTAGTAAAAATAAAAAAGATTATCCAAATTTATTAGATATTACTGCTGCAGGCCATTTATTAGCAGATGAAACAGTTGAGGATGGAGTAAGAGAAATTAAGGAAGAGATTGGAATAGATGTAGCTTTTAATGAATTAATAAAGTTAGGTGTACTTAATTATTGTGTTGTGCAAAAAGATTTAGTTGATAAAGAATTAGCAAATGTTTTTTTATATAAGACTGAAAATACCTTTGATGATTTCACTCTCCAAGTGGAGGAGGTTTCAGGGATAGTAAAAGCTAAATTTACCGACTTTTCTAAACTTTGGTTTGGTGAAAAAGATGAAATCGAAATCAGCGGATTTGAAATAACTGATGATGGAAAAAAGCAAATCATTAAAGAGAATGTAAGCAGGAATAAATTCGTTCCACATCAAGCTTCTTTTTATAAAGAAGTTATTCAAAAAATACACGAACATTTGGGATAACCGGATCATTGCTTTATTAACTGCGAGCGATTAATTTTTTTTGCTATTGCTTCTTCAATGTAGTGTAGTGCTTTAATAAATTAATGCTAATTCCTAAAAACACAAAATCGCCTATTTTTTTGTTTAAGATTAGGCGATTTTGTGTTTTTAATAGACTTAGGATTTTGTTGAAAATAAGCCTAATTTTTATTGCTAGATAAAAGTTGAGGTTCTTTTGATGGATTTTTCAAATAAAGATTATCCATTTTAATACCGCAAGCCCTAGCGTGGATTACCGGATCGTATATCTTTTTGTTTTTTAGAACTGTATAAATAAGAGCCGCTATTTTACCACAAAGATGACCAATGGCCTTTTTCTTATTCATTCCTTCGTTAACCTTTCGGTCATAATATACTTTGAATACGGTAGGGTGCTTTTGACCGTTTGCTAAAACGATTAAAGCTATTTGATATAGAACTCTCCTGGCATCTCGTACACCGCTGTAAGTTTGCCTTGTACCAGTTACAGATGTTCCTGATTGCTTATTTTCTGCTGAAACTCCAAGATATTTTTTGAACTCTTTATATGTCCTAAATCGTTCAATATCACCTATTACCCCAATTAATGTACAAGCTATATTTTCACTTATGAAGGGTAGGGACATAAGAATCTCAGTGTATGGATGTGGCTCAACACCCTTTTCTGGATTTCCCCATAGTAGTGTATTAATCTCTTGATCAATAAGTTTTATACTCTCTTCAAGCCGTAAGGCTTCTTCTATAACCCATTTTTGCCTTTCTACAAGATGTTCGGCGGGTACCGCAATCGTATTTGGCATAACTTTAGCCAAGGTATTTGCTGCTCTTTTTGCTACTCCCTTTGCTCCAGCTTTAATTAAAGTTTCATATATTTCTTCAACCGTAGCTTCTTTCATATGAAGCCCAGTAGGATACTGTAAGACTAATCTCATCACAGATGGGCTTGATAGACTTTTAAACGCCTTATTTAAATCTGGGTGAGTTACTTTTAAAAGTTGTTGCACCTGGTTTTTTCTGCGTGTCAACTGCACATTTAAATACCAACGATCACGCATTACTGTTCTAAACAAAGATTGGAGAACAGATTGCGGTCTAATAAGTGATACACCCTGCATATGCGGGTGTAACTGCTTATGCCATCCCATATATGACATTACTTTGGCATCCATTGAATCAGTCTTTTCAGAGATACCTAGGTTATTTTTGCGAAATTCACCAACAGCTCTATTCTCAACTTGAAACAGTTCATAGCCTTCGTTTAATAACAACTGTTGGACAAGGTAAGAATAGTGTCCTCCAGTTGGTTCTAATAGAATTAAAAAATCTTTTTTTGTAAGAGAAAATTGTTTTTCAATCTTCTCTAAAGCCTTTAAAAATTCAGCGATTCCAGCACTATCTGAGTTGAATTTCATTGTCTTCGTTCGTTTCCAGGCAATGCCTTTTGGATCTAAGAACGCATCAAATGGAATACAGGAAGCAACGTGAAAACTCGCTCCTATATCAATACCAACATAAAATTGATAAAACTTACGCTTAGTTTGGTGGTCATTTTGCGTGTCATTTCCATAACTAAATGGAGTAATGGTATCTTTCATCATTTCTCCTCCTAGATGCAGTATGACATATCTGACTATCCAAGTTTCTGTTAGAGCTTTATGCCCAGTGTAGTATGTCAGGATTATATCGCCAGATATTAAATCTCATGTTTAACACAAGAGTCTAGTTTCCTAGCTCCAACCAACGGTAGAGTTTCAACTGCTTAATATGATATTGTTTTTATAGATTACTCAATATAGTCTATTAACAAAAATTTATATACGACAAAAATCTATGAATTCCTCCTAAAGAAACAAAAAAATCCTGAAAAAATGACAGGATTTTATTAAATAATTATGTATTTAAGTGCAGTGCCACTAAAATAGTGGAGTGCCTCACACCAATATAAGAGGTCTAGAATTTTAGCCCCAACTCTAAAGGTAGAATCATTTAAAGGTCACTGCACAATTATATTTTACAGCACTTTTGGCAATAAAAAAACAATGTCCTCAAACTAACGGTAGAGTTCCACTAAATTAGTGATCCCACGTTTAAGTCAAAGGTACATTGATAATACAATTATAATTCATTAAAGAAATCATTCAAATATTTTTTGCTTAAAACTAAGTAAGTAAAGCACTTAGAGTCCCCAGTATGTAGTGTATTAAATGAGGTAATAAATCAGTTAAATTACTACAGAAACTAACGGTAGAGTTCCACTAAATTAGTGATCCCACGTTTAAGTCAAAGGTACATTGATAATACAATTATAATTCATTAAAGAAATCATTCAAATATTTTTTGCTTAAAACTAAGTAAGTAAAGCACTTAGAGTCCCCAGTATGTAGTGTATTAAATGAGGTAATAAATCAGTTAAATTACTACAGAAACTATAGGGTAGTTGATAAAATAAGGATTAACTATCTCTTTTGTTGGATTCCTTATTGAACAAACGGCGCAAATTAGTTGAAGAAAGATAATAATGAAATTTGAAGTAAGATAATTCAAAAAAGTCAATAAGTGAGGAATTACTTTCAACTATTGGGGTAGGTTAGTGGAGTAAGAAAAAATTATTGAAATATTGAAACGTAGCAGAAGACTAATTCGTCTATAAATATAAATCACTTCAAGTATTTGGAAGGGGTAATAGTGAAAAATACATTGAAATTTTGTATAACGTGGATTGTTGGTGTGATTATAGCAGTATTCATAATGAGTTTATGGAGAAATGAAGAGGTAGATTGGCAACTTTTGGTAAGTGTAATTGTAGTAGGTCTCTTAGGGGTACTTATTGTTTCAGGACTTAGAATGTATATTAAAAAAGCGAAAGATAAAGCCAATGAATAGTAGTTACTTCGTTTTTTACTATTGGGTGCGTTGATCCAAGAAGACTTAAGCACCTTTTTGTTGAATAAAACAGTATTGAACTGCTTTATATGGGGGGCTTTGATGTTAGTAAGGAAATTTTTAGGATTTATTATAACCACTCTTTTAACTGGATTACTGCTTAACCTATTTTTTGTAATATTTGATGGCTATGATAATTATAATTTCTTTGCTGCTCTTGGTGTTCTTCTTGTTGGTGTGGCTCCATTCATACTTCTTATTGGTTTACCAGTATCTGGATTATCTGATTATCTAACTAAGAATTTAAACGGCAAACAAAGAAAGAAAAAAACATTTTTAATTCATATTATTTTTGGTCTACTTATTGGTTTAATTCTTTCATTCTTTTTTGAACATTTATTTCTTATTGTAATAACTTTACTTGCTGCATTAATATTCTGGATAGTTGATGAAATATTGAGAAAGAAATTTAAGGGTAATAAATAAAAATTATTTAACAAATGGGTGCGGTAGTCCAAGAAGGAATATCGCCTATTTTTGTAGAAGTTTTTGTACTTAACGGTGCTGATTAAATTCCTGTGAAACAATAATTTTATGTTATATATGAGGGAGCATCCTATGAAAAGTCAAAAGATATTCTATTCTTTTATTTTAGCATTTTTATTATCTGCATGTAATCAACAAACCGTTGAAGACCCGGCAAATCCAAAAGTTAATAGCGAATTTGAACGTACAGCAGATATTAAAGGAATAATAGTAGAAGTTGATGAAGACAAAGCTCAACTGTTTATTAAGGGAAGTGGTTTTGGGCTGAATGATGGGGGAGAGGGAATTATTCAATTGGATACAAGGTATTATTCTTCTGCAAACTTTGAAAAAGAACAAAATGTTGAAATATGGGTTGATAATCAGGTGCAAGTGACAGAAGAACATAACCTCCCAATCATTAGTGATGTTGCAAAAATTAATTTTAATCCTAAAAAAGAATAATGATAGGGGCTT
>NZ_HE610985.1:58102-76390 GCF_000285535.1 Bacillus timonensis
ATCATTAGTGATGTTGCAAAAATTAATTTTAATCCTAAAAAAGAATAATGATAGGGGCTTGTGAAGAAACTGATAAAGTATTATAGATTATCCATCTTCCTATTGAGTTAACGGGAAGCTATAGTTATACAAAAAAACACCGTACTAATATTCGGTGTTTTTTGTATGAGAATTACCTTCTATTCGTAGTCTTGTACTTTAAAATCGAACCCGTAACCCTTAAAGACTATTTTCTAGTGGGTTAGATATGAATAATTGCTCAATTATAGCTTCAAGGTTGTATAGGATTATCTGTTATTTCCTTGGTTGTTATCTTTCCTTCTTAATCCTAAAAGACCAGCTAAACCAAGTAATCCAATCCAGCCCCAATCCATATCGTCGTCATTATCAGCGTTAGCAACGTCATTTCCATTTTGTGCAAAATGAGTGATTTCGCTCCCAGCGTTATCGTTAAAATCTGTGGCATGAGCTGTAGATATACCTAAAAGCATTGCAGTAAGCAAAAAAGTACAAAATGAAAATTGAATTTTTTTAGACATAGTTTCCCTCCTTTCATAATTACTACCATTAATGTTTGTAATTGCATGAATAATTATTCAAGAGGTAATTAGATATTAAAAAAACTGTGAAGCAGTACACGTAAGTAAACGGTGGACTTAACACAATAAAGAACAATCTATCAGCTGCTAGTAATGTAGAATGGATTCAACCTGTATGATGTTAATCAAATGAGACAGTCTATTGGCTTTCAATCAAATATGAATAACAAAAGAAACTTTTTATATAGTTATCCGTATATATAGTAATGAAAGTTGAAAGGAGTCACTATGGAATCAATATTATTATTTTCAGTTATTATTGGGTTGGCCTCTACTCTCATTCTTTTTCCGTTTTTACGAAGTAATAAGGAGAAGGAAAATAAAGCAAAACCTCAAACCGGTCTCTTCTTACTAAGTGTGGTTTTATCTACCACTCTAGTTTTTATTTTTTTCTATCTTACGAATCTTGACCGTAATTTTTCGTCGGTTTGGATTTTAGCACTAATCGTTACCGCTGCTGGCGCATTCTTAGCAACGGGGATAGAAAGAAAAATGAAAGGTGTTTTATTTTTAGGAAGCCTTTTATTTTGTATTTATTTAGGAACGGCTTTCCTATTTAATGCAGATGAAAAATATGAAGTTGCTACCATGGCGCAAGAAACGGAGATAGAAGTGTTTGACGAAACCAAAACACCAGCTAGCGTGCCTCCACAGTTTGCGCGTAATAAAATGAAAAAGGCATTTGGCCAAGTTCCAGATACGAGTTATTATGAGCTTGGGAATTTGCAGATTCAAAAGGTAAACAACGAATATGTGTATATTGCTCCTATCGAATTTTCTGGGTTTTTCAAATGGTGGAATGGGAAAAATACCCCAGGATACTTCACGATTAGTGCAACGGATTCAACAGATAATCCTAAGTTTGTGAAAACAGAAATGTCTTATACACCATCCTCTTATTTTCAAAAGGACCTAGAACGTCATATGCGCATGAAATATCCAAATATGATCTTTTACGGGGAGCCTCAGTTAGAAATCGATGAGGAAGGAAAGCCTTTTTATATTCGCTCATATGGAGAATTTATTTCAGCACGAAATGGTTTTGAAGTTAACGGAATCGTCCTTGTTGACCCTGCATCTGGGAAAACAGAGATGTATGCATTAAAAGATGTCCCTTCCTTTATTGATGGAGCTGTATCCCCAGAAGTGGTTAGCTTGCAAAATAGCTATTTTGGGAATTATGTCAATGGTTTCTGGAACAGCAAATTTGGAAAATCTGATGTAAAACTTCCATCAGATGAAGGAACCGAAGCAAATGTTAGTCCGATTTTCGATGAAAATGGGGATATGTATTATTTCACTGATTTTACGAGTCCGAAAGAGGGCGTTGACTCGATGCTAGGATATTCCCTCACGAATTCAAGAACAGGAGAGGCTACTTATTATACTGGTAACTTACAAGAATCGTATATGGATTCACATGGTGCTCTCCAAATAATTGAAAAGAAATTCATTGAAAAGAAATGGGATGGCGAAATGCCGATTCTCTATAACTTTTATGGTGAGGCAAGTTGGTTAACCCCAGTATTGGATGCGAATGGATTTTTACAGAATTACTTTATCGTCTCCGCTGCTAATCCGGAAATTTCCGTGTACGGTAATACGCCAAATGAAGCGTTAAAGCTATATAAAACAGCATTGCAACGTGGTGGTGGAAAGGTTGACGGAACCTCGGAAGCAACAGAGAAACAAGTGAGCGGGAAAGTCGTGCGTGTCTATAAAGAAAAAGCAGACAATGCAACAATTGTTTACTTCTTATTGGATAATAACCAAAGTTACATGATTTCGTCTGAGAATACGCCTAAAGCAATTTATTTACAGGTAGACGATACAGTGAATGTAACTTACCTTGAAACAGGGGAAGAATTCTTACCAGCAAAAGCCTTGGTGATTCAAGGATTACATTAATATTTTCTGTAGAAAGTGTCGGTCGGTGACCGACACTTTTTTGTGAAATTAAAATTTAATAAGTTAAATAAACAACTCCTTTTTTGGTAAAATATAACATGCGATAGTATATAAAAGAGGTCTTAAACAATATCAATTTCTCAGGGGGTTAAAGAGTGAAGTGTAAATTAAGAATACCGATGATGCTATTTCTATTTGGATTTGTTTTCAGGAATTTATCAATATAACCCAATTGTCATTATCTTCAAAGAAAACTTCATTCTAAGTAGTATTCAATACTTACTTTCAATAGGAATTCCAATCTATGTATTAGAGAAGACAGGAATACATGAGAAAAAGGTAAACTTCGGTATAGGGATTGCCTTAATAATCTCAGGATTAGGGGCAGATTACATATTGGTAAGTAGCTAAAAAAGTTCCCCTCAAATAGTCGAAGGGACTTAATTAGTCTACATCCAACAAATTTACTTTCCTTATTATCATGTAAGGTTTCGAATATTAATTGTGATGTTGTACTTTTTGACAGAGAAAACTTTTCTTAAAGGATGACGGATATTTTTTACTGAAAAATAAACAAGCACGATTTTATTGAAATAGAGATGGAATAAACGAAAGTAGATAGAAAATACTATCAAAAACAGGAGGTTTACTTGTGAATAAGGACCAATTGGGATTGATAGAAAAAATAAGAAAAGCAGAAGTTCAACAAAGTGAGAGATGGATTGATTATTGGAACGACTACTCTCATTTCCATACATGGCAATTTTGGGTTGTCTTGGCAATGTTTATTCTTCCTCTCATCGTATTATTTCTATTTATCGACCGAAGAAAAATATTTCAATTAGGTTTTTATGGATATGGGGTACACGTCTTTTTTGCAATTTCCGATGTAATTGGAGTAACAAGGGGATGGTGGATTTATCCATATAAATTACTACCGGTTCTCCCTTCTAACGTAGCGCTTGATTCATCTTTCGTTCCAGTAGCCTATATTCTTCTTTACCAATATACCCTGAATAAGAATAAAAATTATTATTTTTGGCTTCTCCTTCTTTGCCTTGTTCTTGCATATTTTATAAAACCCCTATTACTGGGGATTGGTTTATTTCAGTTTGGAGGCAAAGAAAACTTTTTTCAATTATTTTTGTATTACATAATTGTTGGGCTGATAGCAAAATGGATAACAGATGTATTTCTGTTTTTAAGTAAATCGAATAAATGGAGCCTCTTTCGGCCACACCAGGAATAACAGGGAAAAACGCCTGTGTTTTTTTTCATAGCTCGGTAGTAAGATATTCTGTTAAGTGCAGTAATGATCCGGAGAAAATATCTATTCAATTAGTAAAAGGTGAATTTCTAAAATGAACTAAAAAGGCTATTAAAAAAAGGCGGTCATTCATTTGGTCGCTTTTTTATGTAAAATATCTCTAATAGAAATGGAATAATATGTTAGTATTGTGGTTGCCTGTGGTAATATTTATGGTCTTTATTCGAATCGTGTAAAGATTGTTAATTTAAGGTACATTGGAGGGGATTATAGTTAAAAGGTTGCTGATGATTGCCGGAGTTACGATAATATTTGTTGTAATAATTGCAGCTGCATTCATTACGTTCATTGAAAGCTCAAATTTTATGAAGGATGACTGGACAGGAGAACCGCCTGATATAAAGCTAGTTTTTGAGGAGGAGCAAATCATAATGATGCACTCCAACTTGAGTTGGGCTCGGTCTGATGGTTCAGAAAGCAAATCGGAAAATCATCCTGTTGAAGCCGCTACTAATCATTCCAATCATAAAAAGTTACCTCGTGAAAGTAAATTGAAAATTGTTGTGATAGATCATGAAAATAAACTAGACAATGCTATTCTATCGGCTTTTCTATGGGAAAATGAAAAAAAGAACGAAGAACTTGAGATTCGTAACGAGTATTTGCTACTTCCAAATAAGGTAGGTACATTCACTTTGGCTATTCAACTTAAAGATGAAAGTGGGTATGTAGAAAGCGTCACTACTATTGAATTATATTAAGTTCTATTAAATGAAATATTCAAATGATTGAGGTGATAGAATGTCAATAAAGGGGATTAACCATCTGTTATTTTCAGTTTCTAATTTAGATTGTTCAATAGAATTCTATAAGAATGTGTTTGATGCAAAATTACTAGTTAAGGGTAGGAGTACCGCATATTTTGATGTAAATGGTATGTGGCTTGCCCTTAATGAAGAAAAGGAAATTCCTCGTAATGAAATAAGCCAATCCTATACACATATCGCTTTATCAATAGAAGAAACTGAATTTGATAACATCTACCATAAACTTCAAAAATTGAATGTAAACATATTACCGGGTCGTCAGCGAGACGAAAGAGATAAAAAGTCAATTTACTTTACTGACCCAGATGGTCATAAATTTGAATTTCATACAGGTACCCTACAGGACCGGTTGGATTATTATAAAAAGGAAAAAACACATATGGAGTTTTGTAATTAAATTTATTCCAAAAATGAAGGAGAGCTATGCGAAGGTACTTACCTATTTTGCTTGCCTTAACAATTTGTTTTTTCATTGTTGGTAGTACCAATTTAAATAGCGCCATAGAAGACTATACTCAACTGATATTGATATTGTAAAAATTCGACTTTCACGATATGGAGAGAATATTTCACTGAAGAGGAAATAAGTGAACTATGCGCGTTTATTACTTTTACCACTACTTCACAATACTTTGGTGCAATGATGAGACTAGAGGCTATTAATTGAAATTAGGCCTCTTTGGTGATTATTGGATGGAACGTAGTGGGTAGTTGAGGAAGGAAAATCAGATAGAAAAGAGGTAATAAAAAATGATTTCTTTTAGAAATGTTCAAGCTACAGATTTAGAAGAGTTGATATGCATTGAAAATGAAGGCTTCACAGCAGAAGAGGCTGCAACAAAAGAAGCTTTTATAGAGAGGATTCAGTTAATTGCGGAAAGCTTCATCGTGGCAGAAAAGGAAGGTGAGTTACAATAAACAAGCACTTGAATATTATTGGCCGGTCATCTTTTCCATTGAACATTTAGAATATTTACTCGAAAATAGCTCAAAAAATGACAATTGTCCTGTTTTATCAGCTAAAACCCTTTCCCAATTGATTTATGTATGTGAAAGAATGGCTATTGCCGCCAATAGAAAACAATCACCCACTATAAAAAATGTACCTGAAATTAAAGAGTTTCCAAGTATACAGAACGAGATTATTACCTTACAAAAGTCCCTTCAAATCGATGAAAGATCTACTGATTAAAATAAAGCGTACTTCTTAACAAGAATTGATAACAGCCCGCTCCTAGCAAGAACGTAGGAGCGGGTATAAATAATAATTGAAATGAAAGGGTGCCCCTTGTACTATCAAAAGGGCTCTTTTTTTAACCCTCAATCGTACCTCTTTTGGTAAGATAACAGAAGTTTGCTAATCCATATGTTAAAACAATGTTTAACTGATTTTCTAATTTGTTAAATTCGAGATGGATATTTCTGTTAAAATTAAGAAAGAGGTTCTTCAACTAACAGGGCAGGTTTGTGGAATAAAAAATCACAAAAGTAATGTCTAATAAAAAGGTAATGCAAAAATTGAGATGATGCACATTAGAATCATTACACGACATAAATAAAAATAAGGGGGGTATAGTTATGTGGTTAATATTTGGGGTTATTGCAATAGTAGTAACTGTTATAAATCTTTCTTTGTATGCAGCAGGAAAGGATTATAAACTTGCTATGGCGATGGCATTGTCATTTACAGCATTAACAATTTGTGCAGATTACAGTTATCTAACTCGGTGGGTAAAAGTGGAAGATTGGGCGGCTTTATCGGATGTAATACCTGGTATGGCAAGGGCATTTTGGTTTTTGACAATTGTTTCTATCTTGCTAAATATCGCACCTATATTTTTAGAACGAAAACGTATAAATAGAATAAGTTAGAAAAATAAAAAATAAAAAGAGAAAGAAGGAACCAGGAAGGTGGTGATGAACATCAAGGTTAGGAATCTTTATTATCTGATTGCAGGCATCCTTGCAATTCTGTTTGCCTTGACGCACGCATGGAACGGGCAGTCCACTGTGCTTCCGAAGCTCAATATGGAAGCGGTATCGGTGGGCACCCAAACAGTATTCACGTATGTCTGGCACATCATTACGGTGGAGAATCTGGTCTTTGGTATAGCTTTTATTATCATGTCATTTCACGCTGATCAATCGAAAATCCGGTTTTCCGCATGGTTGATTGTGATTATCCTAATCGTCCGATTGTTGGTTATTCTTGGAGTAACGGCATCTTTTGAAGTGTCGGTGCTTCAGGACACGCTTATAGATTCGATTGCCATCGTAATCTATGTTGCTCTCATTATATTGGGCATAAGAATGAAGAAAAAGTAGTTAAAATAAAGTTGTACTGTATTCTCCCCTTTGGATATTTTATCTAAAGGGGTGGTTCGTTGTAAAACCGTCTGAACTGATCTTATAGAAACCAGTGAAATGAAAAATGGCTTCGAAGCGCACTAGAATTACACGAAGCAGAACATAAGTGGCTTCAATTTCTGATTTAATGTTTATAAACGAACGGGTGCTTGTGCGGCCGAGCTTAGGTCGTATCGTATAGCGGGTGGGATTCCCGTCGAGTAAGAACTAGCCATTCGCTCGTAGCGAGTCTTGGAGGGCTAAAGGTAACTTTAGTCTTTAAGCGTAGACAGTTAGGTAGTGGGCCGAAAGCCAAATGGTTGAAGGGATTGAGCTCCATAATGTTAGTAAATCGAGAGGGCTGATGCCTTAAGCACAGCAGAAAGCTACATTTTATCTTTCGTCAAAGGCAAGAAGGATAAAACCTCTCTGGAGTCAGAGACCTTGGCACGCTACACATTGATATGATACGGCAACTCGGGAGACCCTACCGGTCTTTTCTTTTTTTTTAGAAGAGTATGGTCTACAAGCGATAACAAGCAAGGAAACCAAATGCCGTGTAGGGAGTCGGATAGCAGCGTAGTACCAATGAAGTTGGGTAATGCCAATGGAGGAAAGGCTAGCTACCAGTTATCACCCTTACTAGGGACACATTTACTACACACAGAGGTAGGGACAATAAATGGAAACAAAACTACTAAGGATAGCAGAATTAGCAAAATCTGATCCTAAAATGAAGTTTACATCTCTTGCACATTTATTAAATGAGCAATCACTAATAAGATGTCACCATGAGTTACCTAACAAGAAGGCAACCGGGGTTAATGGTACAACTAAGGGGCAATACAGTGAAAATCTAGAAAAATACATAGAGGATTTAGTAAATAGGCTTAAAAGCAAAAGCTATCGCCCTGTTCCAGTAAGGAGAATGTACATTCCAAAGCTCAATTCAAACAAGAAAAGACCATTGGGAATACCGGAGCATGAAGACAAGATTGTACAGAAAGGCATAACGAAAATATTAAATACCATCTATGAAAATGATTTTCTAGACTGCTCATTTGGATTCCGTCCCAATCGTAATTGCCACGATGCGTTGAAAATACTGAACCACTATATTGAAAAGAGGTCAGTAAATTTATGTAGTAGATGTAGATATAAAAGGATTCTTTGACAACGTTGACCACAAATGGATGATGGAGTTCTTAAAACTGCGAATCTCTGACCCTAACCTATTAAGATTAATCAATAGGTTTCTTAAAGGTGGATATATGGAGGAAGGTAAGAAATACAAGACAGATAATGGCACACCGCAAGGTGGGGTAATATCTCCGATATTAGCCAATGTCTACCTCCATTACGTTCTCGACCTATGGTTTGAGAAGAGGGTTAGAAAACAGTGTATAGGACAATCATTCATGGTGAGGTATGCAGATGATTTTGTCTGTTGTTTTCAATCTAAAAGTGAGGCAGAACAATTCTTTCAATCATTGAAACTAAGATTAAAGAAGTTTAACTTAGAGATAGCTGAAGATAAAACTAAAATTATTCCCTTCGGAAAGTTTGCGGATAAGGATGCAAAACAAAGGGGAACAGTAAATCAGCAACCTTTGATTTCCTAGGTTTTACGCACTATTGTGGGAAAAGTAAACAAGGAAAATTCCGAGTGAAACGAAAGACAAGTAGGAAGAAAATCCAAGGAAAACTCAAAGAATCTAAGGAATGGTTAAAGAATAATAGAAATAAAGATATTCATATGATTATGGATAGATTTAGACGCTCTCTTTTAGGTTATTACAATTATTATTGCATCACAGATAATACTCAAAGTGTAAATAAATTCAGGGACAAAATCGGGTACTTACTGTTTAAATGGCTCAATAGAAGAAGTCAAAGGAAATCATTTACCTGGGATAAATTCAGACTCTTTCTTAAAAAAATACCCATTACCTTACGCAAAAATCAAGGTTAACATTTATGACTTAAGAAAAGAGATTAGCTATATTATGTGAAAGGTAACTAGGAGGAGCCGTGTGCGTTAATTGCGCAAGCACGGTTCTGTGAGGGGGGAGGAATACAATCTACCGTGAGGTAGAGAGATTCCCTTCTACTCGACAGTTAACAAGAATAAATACAAAAAACGCCGTTACAAATTTCTGTGTTTCTTTTGTATATGATTTAACTTGCTATTTTCCCATCTGTTTTTAGTTTTGTACTTCAAAACAGAACCCGTTACTATTATCTTACATTTTTTCTCGTTACAAAAAGTGGCTCTACCAAAATATGATAACTAGAAGGTATAATACTCATATTTGTTGAATGTAAAGTAAACAGAAGAATTGTTTACAATCTATTATCCAAAAAGATAGAAATCTGGGCATTGCATAGAGTTCGATGAAGATTAGTGATTCTATTGGAAGGGGAGATTTGTTATCAAGAAAATGGTTTTTGTTTTCATCCTTATTTTCCTCCTAGTAGCGGGGTGTAATAATGTTGAGCATAATATAGAATTAGGAAAGTCTCTTAATTCGATTGTAGTAGATAAAACCAAGGGTGAGATAAGTCTTAAATCAATAACGACTTTCGATTGGGAAAAGGCATTTCTATTTACGCCGTATAGTACCCAAAAAGGAATAGAAGAAGAATTGGGCATTGACTTCAAAGACCCAAGTAATATCGATTTCAGAGACGATATCTATCTAATGGTATTCGTTAACGATGATCAAGTTATTCAATATGTTGAAGTAGAACGTCAGGGTGCTGATTTCACAATTGGAGAAAAGAAGTATCTAACCCCTTCTGATGACGTAATACAAATTAATAGATTTTAAGGGACAGTTTAAAAAGTTAGATTTGCTCATAAGTATGTTGAAGGTGTGTGAAAAATTGAAAACGAGAAAAGAAGCGATTGAATACTGTATGAAATTGGACAATACATATGAAGATTATCCATTTAATGATAAAAACTGGACTTTAATGCGACATAATGAAAACAAAAAGGTTTTCGCGTGGATATTTAATAAAGATGACCATATTTGGATGAATGTAAAGTGTGAGCCTGATTGGTTGGATTTCTATCGACAGAATTACTCTTCAATCGTTCCTGCTTTTCACCTGAATAAAGATCATTGGAATTCTATTATTCTTGACGGCACCATTCCAGATGAAATTATATATGATCTGATTAGACGGAGCTATCATTTAACGAAGAAAAAATAAAACACACAAATAGTATCCAATTTCTATTGATAACATGAATGTTAAGGAAATTATTTAAATAGAATAAGTGAGCTTGAACCTCTTTTTAACAAGCAATTTCGACTTTTACGGTCAATAAAAAAGGAGGAAATAAACAATGAAAATTGGACTCATAGGTGACAGTTTAACAGAAGGTCATCCTGGAGTGTCTTTTGTTACCATTTTACAAGAAAGCTACCCAAATATTTCATTTGATAATCTTGGCAAACCAGGGGAGACAGTTAAAAGTTTGTATAACCGTTTAACAAAAAGTAAAGTAGAAACAAATTATGAACAGATTTTTCTTTGGATTGGAGTCAATGATGTGTATTCTAAATTGTTGAATGTCCAAGCACAGCCTATGGCAAATGATCTCGATGAATTTAGGGAGTACTACAACAAAGTATTAAATATGGTTATTGCGTCTGCTAAACAAATTGTTACGGTTTCGCCAGCATTAGTGGGTGAAATTACAAAGAATGAATACAACAAAGAAATAAAAAATGTAACCTCTATCATCCAATCCCTTTCTAGAGAACATGTACATGTAAGTTTTTTGGATATGCATTCAGTATTTGAGAAACGCCTTTCTAAAGTCACTAGTTCAGATTACCTCAGTATCAACGTTATGAGAGTGATGATGGATGTTCTCCTTTATAAAAACCCAACTCGCATTGACAAGTTATCAAAGAAACGAAGACTATACTTAACATTAGATGGAATCCATTTAAATAGTGCAGGTGCAGCACTTGTTGCGGACGAATATTCTACGATGATAGACCGACTTTTATTCAACGACAATAAGTCCATTGAATAATAACTACTTTTTATATGAAGGTAGTAATTGCAGGCAATAGGATAATTGCCAAAAGGAGTAGGTGGTTTTGATGGACTCAACAGATAAATTCACAGACAAAGCTGAGATATATGCAAAATCTCGTCCCAGTTACCCCCTTGATTCTAAAGCTGGCTTAAATAAGGATTGTCTTATTGCCGATATTGGATCTGGGACTGGGATTTTAAGTAGGCAGCTTCTTGGAAGGGGATGTACTGTAATTGGAGTGGAGCCAAATGATGATATGAGAACAGTAGCTGAACAAACAATAAAGCATGGTTCTCGTTTTATTTCGATTAAAGCCACGGCTGAAAACACAACATTGAATGATAATAGTATAGATTTAATAACGGTAGCACAGGCATTTCACTGGTTCGACATGGAGCAGTTCAGATTGGAATGTCAACGTATTTTGAAAGAGGATGCAAAAGTGGCCCTTGTTTGGAATAGCCGGCATGGGTCAAGCGAGATAAACAAAGAATGTGGTGATATTTGCAAAAAGTATTGTCCGAATTTTAAAGGTTTTAGCGGTGGAATGGAGGAAAAGCCAATTCCTTTTCATCAGTTTTTCAAAGATGGAAAGTATGAATTCACCTACTTTCGTAATGACTTGCAACATAATTTAGATGAATTTTTAGGTAGATACTTATCTGCTTCCTATTCCCCAAAGGTGACCGACATGGAATATACACCCTTTATTACTGCATTAACGAAACTATTTGAAAAATATAGCAACAAGGATACAATCATTATTCCAAATAGAACAAGAAGCTATTTGGGAAAGGTATGATG
This sequence comes from Bacillus timonensis, assembly GCF_000285535.1. Lineage (GTDB taxonomy): Bacteria > Bacillota > Bacilli > Bacillales > Bacillaceae_L > Ferdinandcohnia > Ferdinandcohnia timonensis. The sequence continues at coordinate 69,914 of NZ_HE610985.1, forward strand.
ATTTCTGATGAATAATGTTTAGTAGTCTTTAACCGTAATAGAAAGTAGTGGGGGATAAAATGAAGAATTATGACATAATATTTTTTGATATAGATGATACGCTTTTTGATTTTGCGAAGTCGGAGCAAGCAGCTTTTATGAAAGTCTTTGAGGAATATAATTTAGAAACTAACCTAAAACAATACGAAGAGAGTTACCAAGAAATCAGTAAAGGGCTGTGGAGAGATTTAGAAAACGGAAAAATGAGTCTTGGTGAACTAGGTTCAGAGAGATTTAGGAGATTATTTTTAGAACATAAGCTTGAAATAGACGGGGGTGTATTCAATCAAGAGTATTTAACATTTCTTGGAGAACAAACCCACCTCGTTCAAGGAGCTGAAAAAGTTGTTGCTGATCTCTCACATAAGCGCTTAGCAATTATTACGAATGGGTACACGAACGTACAAATTTCAAGAATGAACAATTCCCCGCTAAAAGGTAGATTTGAACATCTGATTATCTCTGAATCCACTGGATTTCAAAAACCACAAACAGAAATTTTTGATTATGCATTTCGTAAGCTCCAAATTACAAATAAATCCAACGTCCTAATGGTGGGTGACTCGTTAACTTCTGATATTCAAGGTGGAATGAACTATGGGATTGATACTTGTTGGTTCAATCCTGCGTATAAGGAAAATCATACATCTATAACACCTACATACGAAATAAATAAATTAGAAACCCTGTTAGAGATAATAAAATAAGTGCATTCAATTTTTGACGAAAGTAAAACGGAAACAAGCAGCAAATAAATGGTGAAGGAAGGTGGTGGAGGTATGAAAAATAAATTAAAAGATGCTGTATATGGATTTGCTGTTGCTGACGCATTAGGAGTTCCCTATGAATTTAAGAAGAGAGGAACGTTTAATTGTTCGGATATGGTCGGTTATGGAACATGGAATCAGCCAAAAGGAACTTGGTCGGATGATACATCAATGACGATAGCAACATGCAAAAGCATAAAGGACAAGGATACGATAGATCCAGAAGATATCATGAAGAATTTCAAATCATGGTATTTCAATGGGACATTTACAGCGCATAATGAAGTATTCGACATAGGCGGCACAACAGAACAGGCTATATTAACTGGCCAGGGGATAAACGACGTAAATGCAAATGGGAATGGGTCACTAATGAGAATACTTCCGCTCGTATTTACAAATTGTACAAAAGAAGAAATCATAAAGGTATCGAGTTTAACACATGCACACGAGTGGTCAACAAATGCTTGTGTTCTATACGTAGCAATCGCAAAAAGTCTTCTGAATGGGGAGAACATTAGAGAAATCCTACAGAGTATAAATGGTGCTGAACCTTTCAACAGGTTGCCTTATATTCACAAGCTTCTAGAAGAAGAAATTCGTTCTAGTGGCTTCGTTGTAGAAACATTAGAGGCAGCTCTATGGTGTGTAGCAACAACCAGCAACTACCAAGACTGTGTATGTAAAGCCGTGAATCTAGGTAATGATACCGATACAGTAGCTGCAATAGCTGGAGGGCTCGCTGGTATTATTTATGGTTTTGAAAACATACCAAAGAAATGGATTGAAGAATTAGCAAATAAAGAGTTAATGAATAAATGTTTATTTTGAAATAGGTATGGGTCCAAAGTAGAAATGTGGAATGCCTCACCTAATATAGATTTAGTGCATAATTGTCTTCTTAAAATGCCTCCAGAAGAAAGGATAAAATGGGTGAAGAAAACAAGAACAGCGGCCATTCATGGCTGCTTTTTTCATATATAAGGGTACGGTGTTGTTCGATAAAATCATTGTTTAATCTTTCTTGACAGGACATGCTACTCTGCGATACTATATAGTCAGTAATTAGTAATACAGAATACCGGTGATACAGAGTACTAAAATAGTAGCATAATACAAATGAGGGAAAACAATTGGAAAATATTACAGAAATGCTGAAAGGGGTACTTGAAGGTTGTGTGCTTGAAATTATCAGCCGTGGCGAAACATACGGGTATGAAATTACGCAACAACTTCGAGAACTCGGATTTACGGATGTAGTTGAAGGAACAGTTTATACGATTACCATGAGACTTGAGAAAAACAATCTAGTGAATATCGAGAAAAAGCCATCCACTATGGGACCTCCGAGAAAATTTTACACACTCAACGAGGCTGGACAAGAAAAGCTAAAAAACTTTTGGGAAAAATGGAACTTTATATCCAGTAAAATGAATCAACTCAAATCGAAAGAAACTAAAAAGGAGAATGTAAAATGAGTATTTTTGAAAAAATTATCGGAAGTCTGGAAGACAAGCGGGAGTGGAAAGCAATGGAGGCACGTGCGAAGACACTTCCAACTGAGTACTGCAATGCTTATAAAGCGATCCAAAAATATATGTGGACCGCTGGAGGTGGTCCAACCGACTGGAAGGACAGCAACCGTATCTTTTGCGGCATTCTCGACCTGTTTGAGGAAGGTGCAGCACATGGCAAGAAAGTTACTGACCTTACGGGCGAGGACGTGGCTGCCTTCTGCGATGACCTAGTGAAAGATGAGAAAACGTGGAGTGATAAGTATCGCAAGAAGTTGAACGATACAATTGGTCGTAGTAAAAGATAAATCTTAATGCATGGTTCAACAACTTTCATGGATTGACTGTATAAAAAAATGGATTTGAGTTAGAAGGGTGCTCTCCTAAGAAGGAGAAGCACCCTTTTTTGTAGAATTATTTGAGTATTCCTTCATTAACAAACGGTGCATTTTTGTTCTTGTTGTACTTTGCATGATTAAAATAACATATGGTTTTAACGTGTTTATTTATAAAAATAAATCCCTGCGACTACCGGGGTAGGTTAATTTAAGAATTATTATGGTAAAAGGGAGGGGAATGTATAGTTGGATAATCACAAGTTTAATGAGTTTATTAAAATAGCAAAAAATCTAAATGAAATTGAAATTATTCCTTTGTTAATGGGTTCGGTTGGTTTAGAAGTTGTTACAGGAAAGGGTTGGGATGCAGTAGACTTAGATATTCATGTGCCTGGTGATAAAGGAGGATGGGAAGTACCGCCCGAATTAAATATACATAACTGGAACGAGATAGTGGACATTATGAAGTCAAAGGGATACAGCTTAAGTGATTTGCATGAACATGAATTCTCTAAAGATGGATTGTCAGTTGAGTTTGGTATTATTGACACATTACCAAGTTTCGCAGGAATACAAGTAGAGGATTTAGAAATGCAGCAAATGGAAGGGATAAAGTATTATTTACTAAATCCTCATCAGTATTTACGTGTTTATGAATCTTCATCTAGGGATAGTTATCGAGCAGATAACAATAATAATAAAGATATAAGAAAAATAGATTTCTTAAAAAGAATGATAGATGATAACCTAAGGGGGATTTGCTCTAAGAAGGATTAAGCACTTTTTTGTTGTGTTGAATTCATTATTGAACAAACAGAGCAGGTTAGTTGAAAAATAACATCAATATTAAAAGGCTTTTTTCATAAAAACCTCCATTCCAAGTTACTCTTAAGAGGAGCAATTAAAGAAAATCTTATTAAAACTAACGGATGCGTTGAGCTAAATAGGATTAATGCCTTAACTTATATTGCTTTTTGAAAATTCTACAATTTGTTATAATGTACTTTGTAAGTAAAGGAATTAGAGTATACAGAGGGAGTGCTTAAAAACATGGAATACATTACACTTAATAATGGGATAAAAATGCCAATCGTAGGTACAGGTACAAATACTTATGGAAAAGTAAATAACGAATATAACGGTGCGTTAACAAATGAAATTCCTGAACTTGTATCAGCACTTGAGTTAGGATACCGATCAATAGACGCAGCTATCATTTATCGAAACGAAGAACTTGTCGGAAGAGTTTTAGCAGAGGGCATAGTCCCTCGAGAAGAGTTATTTATTACGACAAAGGTTCCAGCCAACGAAGAATATATTTCTTCAAAAGAAGCTACTCGAGTAGCTATAGATAATAGTTTAAAAAACTTTCAAACTGACTATCTCGACCTGCTTCTTATTCACTTCCCTATTGAAGACAAAGTTCAACTTAAAAACACTTGGGAAGTCTTTGAAGAATATTACGAAGCGGGCAAACTAAAAGCAATAGGCGTTTCAAACTTTGGAAAAAATCATCTAGATGAATTGAAAGAATTTGCTAAAGTGAAGCCAGCTGTTAACCAAATACAAATTAACTTAAAAGAACCGAACAAGGATCTCCTTGCAGTATTAAAAGACGAGGGCATTACACCTGTTGCGTGGGGACCTATGAAAGCAGAAGCCCAACAAAAAGAAGTTTTGGATGAAATCGGCAAAGCTTATAAAAAATCTGGTGCACAAGTCTTATTAAGATACCAAATCCAACGCGGTGTGGTCGTTATTCCTAAATCACACAACCCTGAAAATCAAGCATCTAATATAGACCTTTTCGATTTCGAATTAACTGCAGAAGATATAGAAAAAATTGAAAACTTATAATGAGTTAGTCCTTCATCCTAGTGATATCAATTATATTACTAGGATTTTGATTTTTTTAAGACAATGAGATTGGAGTAGTACCGTTTTTAAAGGGGGGGCAGGTCTGTTGTAAGAGTAATATTTTTATAAAATATTACTATAACGAGTAACTTTCGTTTATATGAGTTAAAGCTTTTTTCTAATTCAAGTAACGGTGTAGGATTCAGGAAAACCGATTTCAGAACGAATAATGATGAGTAGGTTAGGTGGAAGCAATGATATCAGAATTGAAAAAAATTGATTTCCATAAATGCAAAGACTTATTAAATGAGCAAGGTCAAATAGAAGCTAGAGCAGTGGTCGAAGGAGTAAACCCTGGTCGTATTTTTGTAGATGATGTGGACTCTCCTTCTTCGGGGCTTATTTGGTTAGGTAATAACGATGGTTTTATTTTTATTGGAAATGAAAGGAACGAAGGGTTCAATACCCAATTAAATCATTTTATAGATGCGGTAATTGTACCAGAGGCAAGAAAGGTAGGATTAACTTGGTTTGAGGGTATTGGTAATCATAGTAACTGGGATGAAACGATTAAAAACGTATTTAAAGACCGAGTCTTAGGAAGCTGGAATCAAAGGGTTTATACGTTGCAAAAAATCGTTTATAAAGGCACCTCTAATCTTACTATTGAAGAAGGATATAATATTGTCCAAATTAGTGAAGTGCTTTATAATAACAGCGACAAATCAATTAAAAACATTGAATTTTTACATTCCAAGATAGAAGAGTTTTGGTCTTTACCAGAGAAGTTCTTTAGTGAAGGCGTTGGTTACTGTGTTGTTTATAATAATGAAATTGTAAGTGTGTGTTTTTCAGGTTTTGTAGTTGACAATGTTCACTGTATTGATATTGAAACTTTGAAAGAGCATCAAAGTAAAAAGTTAGCACAAAAAGTTGCTTTAGCATTCGTAAAAGAATGTTTGGACAATAATCTAGTTCCGTATTGGGATTGTATGGAATCCAACAACCCTTCGATTGCGGTTGCAGAGAATATAGGATTTAGAAATGTATTTAACTATAAGGGATATGAATTTAAGCTGTATTAGGTTTTAATTCAACCAACGGGTGCGATCATCCAAAAACGATTATCGCTTATTGTTGTTGAAGATATTAAATTAAAGGAGCAGTTTCGGTGAACAAGATTATCAAATAAGTACTAACTGTCTATGATGATGGTAATGGAGGGAAGCCATTTGAGAGGAACCAAAATACTACCTTGGAGTGAAGATTGGGAAAAATCATATAGTCAGGAAGAGAAAGTGTTGAAAGGGATAGTAAAAGATGAATTAGTTGAGATTTTTCATATTGGAAGCACCTCAATACCAACAATAGGCTATGCCAAACCGATAATCGATATTTTAATGGTTGTTAAGGATATTGGAAACGTAGATTTATATAATAGTGAAATAATTTCATGGGGGTATGAACCGAAAGGTGAGAATGGGATTGTTGGAAGAAGATATTATATAAAAGGCAAGGATAATAGAACACATCATTTACATATCTTCCAAGTCGGAAGTGAACACATCAAAATTCATTTAGATTTTAAAGAATACCTAATACACAATCCTTCGGAAGCTCAAAAGTATGGAGTGTTGAAAATAAAATTAGCGAAACAATATCCAAATGAACATCATAAGTATCAAGCGGGAAAACAGCAGTTCGTTAATGATTTAGTGGATAAAGCACAAGAATGGGCATCGCAGAGAAGAGGTTTTTATTAGTAACGATGCAGTTCATGAAATATGAATATAGGGAGATTTTGAAGAATGATAGTTTAACTATTAGGTGCGTTGATCTAGAAGGATTAACCACCTTTTTTGTTGAATTCATATGAATAAGTGAAACGAATAGCTAAACAGAAATCAATATGTATGAGGTGAAATGAATTGAATATTAGACTTGCTGAAGAAAAAGACATTG
>NZ_HE610985.1:76658-79400 GCF_000285535.1 Bacillus timonensis
GTTGAATTCATATGAATAAGTGAAACGAATAGCTAAACAGAAATCAATATGTATGAGGTGAAATGAATTGAATATTAGACTTGCTGAAGAAAAAGACATTGATCAGTTAATAAATATGAGATGGGATTCTTCCATTGAATTTGATGAAAGCAAAAAAAATGAGTCGTATGAAAAGTTTAAAAAAGAGTGTCAAATATTTTTAGAGAATGCTCTTAATAGTAATCAGTGGTTTATTTGGATTGCGGAGGATAAAGGGAAAATTGCTTCACATATCTACATAGAATTAATACAAAAAATGCCAAGACCTGGAAGGATTACTCACCCATTTGCATATATGACAAACGTGTACACCATTCCAGAATATAGAAGTAGGGGCGTTGGAAGTAAAGTATTAAGTTCAATAAACAAATGGATAAAAGAGAATAAATATGAATTTGTCATTGTATGGCCGAGCGATGAAGCTATTCATTTTTACAAGAAGAATGGGTACGTTCATTGTACAGAACCAATGGAATACGTTCCTTCTTGAGGTATAGAGCAGCAATAGTTCAAGCTGCTGCGTCTATTTGATTGTTCAGATGACGGGAAAGTTTCGTTTAAAAAGGATTACTATTTACTACATGTGAATTAGTTCCTATAACCAAAAATTTGGGGGCAAATATGAACCAATTTAGAGGGATAATCTTAGAAGGCTATTCTAATGCTGGAAAAACTTCGGTATTAAAATCATTAAAAAAACTTCAGGCTAACGATGATTATGCTGAACGTAGTGTTGTTATTCTAAGTGAACATTATTCTCAAGTTGTACATAGGGCTAATGGAGAATTAAGGACATTACAACATAAAGAACATTTGCAACTTCTAAAAGACCGAGTATTAATGCTGAAAAAATTAAGCGATTGGGCAAGAGAACTTGGGCAATTGGAGCGATCAAAAGGCATCTTTTTTATCTTAGAGAGGTTTCACTTGAATCATAGAGTAGCTTTTACTGATTCCTTAATGGGTGAAATAGAACAAATAGAGACAGAGATGTTTGCTATGGGTGCGAGATGTGCATTGCTAACAATTTCGCCAGAAAACGCGGAGAAAAGATTAAAAAGTAGAGATACAGACACATGGGCAGAGAAAACTGCAGAGGAAATTAAAGTGGCATGTGAACTGTTAATAAATACACAACAAGAACTTAGACGACAAGCTAATGCCTCAATCATTCCGACAATAGAAATAAATACGGATAAAAAAGACTGGGATTCCTATGCAAAACAGATTTTACTTATACATGAATGAAGCAGATTTAACTCGAACACTTAGGACAAACGGAGAAAGACAGTTTTCAATTGCTTTTTCAACGATTAAAGCAAGTTAGTGAAAGAATAGAGGGAGTGTAAAATGGGGTATGTTTGGAAATCGTGTCCATCTAAAATAAAGGATTTTATCTTTAATCTTAATAAAGGTATTAAGGAAATGATAAATGAAAGCTACGTTGGTTTCTATCTACATGGTTCTTTAGCTATGGGTGGATTTAATACTAATAGCAGCGATATTGATGTTTTGGTCATTACTGATAAATCAATGGAAATAGAAGATAAGAGGAATTTGGCACAGTTTTTATTAGATTATTCAAAATCTCCATTTTCAATTGAAATAAGTTTTCTAAATACAGAACAATTACGGCATTGGCAACATCCATGTCCATATGATTTCCATTATAGCGAGTTATGGAGGGGTCGGTTCGAAACGGATTTGTTAAATGGCACATATCAGTTTTTAAACGATGATATTCACTTAGATGGAGATTTAGCTGCTCATTTAACTATTACTTATCAAAGAGGCATTTGTGTAGAGGGAAAACCTATAAAGGAAGTATTTCCTTTAGTTCCAAGGTCAGATTATATATCTTCAATACTAGGTGACTATCAGGATTGTTTGGTAAATATCGAAGAAGACCCCATTTATTGTTCATTAAATTTATTGAGAGTATTTTGGTATCTTAAAGAAGGAGTAATTTCATCCAAGCAAGAAGCTGGTGATTGGGGGCTAAAAACTTTCCCACGAGAATTGAGTAATACTATTCATAAAGTGGTCGATTCTTACGCAAATGGAAAGGGTCCTCATACTTTTGAGAAAGAAGAACTTATACAATTAAGGGATTACATATCGAATCATGTTCAAAAATTATTAAGCTAACAGATGCATTTCTAAAAAATAAACTATCGGAATTATATATTTTGTACCAGAAAAAAATAATGGCACTTCAAGTAATGGTTTGTTGATTTAAGAAGGGATTAACGCTATTTACAGAACTTTGTTGAACGAACGGTGCAGGATAGTTGAAATTTTGATGGGTTTATTAAATTTTTCAGTATAAAATGTAATTATTGATAATTTTGTTAAAAATTAGGGTGTGAATTTATGAGGAAAAAACATATGATTTTCTTTACATTTGCTCTTATTATATTTCTTCTTACTCTACTATTGTCAAAACCTTCTCCAGAAAATTTTAACAAATGGTTATCGAGCAAACATGGTATAGAATGCTTTGGAGATAAATGTATAAATGGTGGCGATAAAATAACAGTAGTTGATAGAACCATAGACGATTATTTTCTTATAAATAAGATGGGTGTCAAACTACAATATGATGATGGTAGTGTCCTAATCATTGAAGGTTTGGGGATTTTTGGAACATTTAGCACATTCACAGCTAACTTAGGGATATGATATGCAAAAAAATGTTCAAGT
>NZ_HE610985.1:79783-101571 GCF_000285535.1 Bacillus timonensis
GGGGATTTTTGGAACATTTAGCACATTCACAGCTAACTTAGGGATATGATATGCAAAAAAATGTTCAAGTAATGGTTTGATGATTTAAGAAGGGATTAACGCTATTTTTATAGAACTTTGTTGAACGAACGGTGCAGGATAGTTAAAGAAGATTACATTTTAATAGGCGGTGAATCAATTGGAGAAAGTAAACTTTATAAAAAATCATTCATTTAATAAAAAGGCAGAGAAAACTTTTTTATTACATAAATCCATACTAACAAAAGTACTTCCAGAAGCCGATATACAGCACGTCGGTAGCTCAGCTATTCCAAACAGCATTACAAAGGGAGATTTGGATATACAAGTACGAGTTGATGTTGCCAATTTCCAAAAAGCAGTTCAAGAACTTTCTAGAATTTATGAGCTTAATGAAGGCAGTACAAGAAATGAATTTTTCTGTTCATTTAAAGATGATTCAGTATCCCCCCCTTTGGGAGTGCAACTGACCGTTATCGGGTCAGAGTTGGATTTCTTTTGGAAATTTCGAGACGTATTATTAATGAATCAACAATACCGAGAGGAATATGATCGTTTAAAAGCAGAGTTTGAAGGTAAGGATATGGACCGTTACCGAGAGGCAAAAAAATTTTTTTTCGAAAGATTAATAGAGACTCCTGAATATCAGATGCTAGAAAAGTAGATGTTTACGAAACAATGATTGTTCTTATTCAACTAAAGGGTGCGATTATTCAATAAGAAGGTGCCGAATTAGATTAGTTGCATATTAAATTTATTACATTCTTCTGTGGTGGTTCTAGGAACTTTTCGAAATTCATAGACCTATTTGACGGAGTATTTGTCCTTGAGGTCGACCTAGACACATTGAACCAGCGCCTTGACGAACGACCGGAAGATGAATGGGGTGCAAAGAAAATAGAACGTGAACTTGTTTTGCAATTGCACCAAACGAAAGAAGACATTCCGAAAAACGGAACGATTATCGACGCAACCGCACCGATTGATCACGTTGTTGATGAGATTATCCGTCTAAGCGAAGAAAAAAAGTAAGTGGACCGAGGGGACAGTACCTCAGTCCATTTTGGGTACGTAAGAAGTACTGCATTTTTTAGTTAGATAAAATTGTACAAATTTAGATTGTTTTCTTTGTTGAAAAAATGTACGTAAGCTATCGGGAACTGTTATTCCAAGATGGTTTACCGCTTATTTAGTGGAAGTTATTGTACTAAATTTGCAGAGGTAATTTCATTGATATGGAGGAAAACGGATGGTAAAAGTATTAGAATTAGCAAGTAACGAAGTAGTACAACAAGTATCAGAACTATATAAAGATGTTTGGAATTATGAGGATAATTCAATAAAAGAACGGATTTTAAAACATAGCTCATATAAGGGGTTTAGAGGGTTTGTAATTCTGTCTAAAGAAGATAAAGTAATAGGCTTTTCATATGGTTATACTTCATTACCTGGACAGTTTTATCACGAGTTACTTGCAAAGGAATTTAATTCAGAAGAGTATCATAATTGGCTACAAGATTGCTTTGAATTTGTTGAATTGGCAGTACATCCATCATATAGAAAACAAGGTCTAGGTAAAATACTAATTTCAAAACTAGTAGAAGAGGTTGACAATAAGACCACAATATTAACAACTCAAATCGATAATAATTCCGCACGATCACTTTATGAGTCTTTGCATTGGAAGGTTCTAAAAGAACCTTTTTATCCAAGCAATTCGATACAGCCATATGTGATAATGGGGAAAGAATTAAAGTAGTCCTACTTCAACTAAAGGGGTGCGTTGAGTCAAAAAGGATTTGTTGGATTCTTATTGAATTAGCTCGGAATAGGCGAAAAAGAAATCATTATTTATAGGGTGAAATTAATTGAATATTAGACTGGCTGTAGAAAAAGACATGAATCAGTTAATAAAAATGAGATGGGATATATCGCTGACGAAACCAAGTATATTTTTCTCCTGTTATAAGGATTTTTTCTTTGATTCACATAAAAAACGAGACTTATAGCCTTATTTGCTATAATGTAAGATGCTAACGAAAAAGCAGAAACAGAACTGATCGTCTGAATCTTATACATATGCAAATAATGGAGGAAAGCTGTGCGAAATTTACGAAAATTAGTTTTTATATTCATAATCTATTCCACCTATATCAGTTTGGGATTACCTGATTCTCTTTTAGGAGTAGCTTGGCCTACGATGGTGGGGGAATTTCATGTTGCATACAGTGCGGTTGGAATCATTTCAATGACAATTGCAATCTGTACTGTTATTTCTAGTTTGCAAGCAATACGAATCACTCAAAAAATAGGAACGGGCAAGCTAGTAGTGGGCAGTGTATTGCTTACTTCAATCGGTTTGATAGGGTTTGCGGTTACACAAAATTTCTTTTTACTGATAGTTGCAGCACTTCCTTTGGGTTTTGGAGCAGGTGCTATTGACACCTCTGTAAATGACTACGTCGCTGCAAACTTGAAGGCACATCATATGAATTGGTTGCATGCGTTTTGGGGAATTGGAGCAACGATAGGACCCATGATTATGGGTGTTGTGTTAAATAATGATTTTTCCTGGAGAAACGGTTATTTGATTATTGGCGTCATTCAATTGACGCTATTGTTTATACTCTTCTTTTCACTTCCTCTTTGGAAGAAAAACGAAAAAAAGGTATCTAAAAAGTCCGAAGAAAGTACAACTTCTGCTGGGTCAGTATGGAAACAAACAGGCGTTTTATTTTCTTTATTATCCTTCGTGTTTTATGTTGGTTTAGAAGGAACCATTTTTTTGTGGGGGAGTAGTTACTTAATTGAAGTGAAGTCAATAACTGCAGTAAATGCTAGTTTTATCATATCAATATTTTTTGCAAGTATAACGGTAGGACGGATAATTTCAGGCTTCATTACTTTTTGGCTGTCTAACCAAAAGTTGTTGTTATTCAGTGAAATCACTCTTTTTATAGGGATTCTTACCGTTGCTTTTGGAAGAGGTAGCATTTTGTACGCTGGATTTATACTCATTGGTCTTGGATGTGCTGCCATTTTTCCGACCATGATTCATGAAACACCTAGAAGGTTTGGAGAAAAAAATTCGGGTGCTATTATTGGGTTACAAGTAGCCTTTGGTTATGTTGGGATCACCGTATTACCTCCGTTATTAGGGGTACTATTTCAAGGTTTCAGTATGAATTTTTTCCCAGTATTTCTAGTTACTTTTGTCCTCGTTTTATTTGGGGCAACCATTGTTATTGAAAAGGGAAGAACAGTAAAAAATTTAAAAATATGAAAGGTAATACAACCATTTTTGCATAAAGCGAAACGAAATACTAAGGTGGAATTTTAAAAGAGCCATAATGCTACAAAAAAATGAGAGAAATAGGAGTATATAGCCAGGGGCAAATTCTCATCTATAAAACAAAAATCGGCGGGAAGTCCCGCCGATTAAAGGTTTGATAAGATATTGTTCATTTGATTTTCAAATTTTTCCTGAACGGATTCGTCTTCTCCTGCTTTCGTGAATGCAAGGACATATGCGGTCAGTTGCCATTCTTCAAACGCTTCGGTCATTCCGGCTTCTTCAATTGAAGATTCGAACCAATTCACATAATGAAGTACGGAATTCGCAAGGTTCATTTCCGCTGTTCTATCGTCTTGATAACTTCGATATTCTGAACCGTCCGCCCAATTCTTCGCAATGTCTGTTACAAAAACTTCTAACGTTGAATATTCAGGAATTTCTAGTGTGAATCTATCCAATTCATTTCGTGCTTCAACGTTTCTGGGGTCGGATAATTCACCGATTCTATCGTGAAATGAGTCCAAATGCGCCCATGCTTCAAAATATGCTTCGGCGTCCCCGTTTGTCATTGCTACTGTTATGCCTTCGATAGTTTCGTCAATCAATATGTTCAACGGTGCATTGTCTGACATTGCCTTAACGGATTCCAAGATTGGAAGGTCACGTTCGACCGATTGGTCAAGAAGTTCTTGCGGATAGAAACCTTTTTCAAAAGTGTTGTAATGAAGTAATGATCCATATGGAAGAGTGAATCTGATTTTCTTTTGAAGTGCTTCGTCTTCTCGTTGATAGACCACAACCGCACCGACTACAGTTGGATTGTCCTTCCATGATTCGTGACTTGGTTCTTCATTCATTTCGACTGTTTCAAGATATTTCGTCACTTTGTCGGACATTTCTGGCGTCAAAGGTGTATTCTTCGGATAATCTTTCATCATTTCATTGATTTCTTCCTTCGTTGGTGCGTCCGCTTTTGCTTCGGTAGGTGCGTCAACTTTCGTGAACCCCACGACTAAACTAGCTCCGACCACAACCGTACCCGATATTATTAATACCTTCCATTTCATTATATTTTTATTCCCCTTTTTCCATAATTTTACCTTTTTCAAGTCTAACATAATTATTTTATGATTTGGAAAATTTATCATTTATTTTTCATATATTCATAGAAAGTATTACGTAAGGTGGGTGAGTTGAACGAAGCAGGATCATCACTTATTTTGTTGAAATTTATAGTATGAATTAAGCAAAACAATTAAAAATGTAAGGAGATAACCCAATGATTTTAGGTAATCCAATAGCAAGAGGAAATACTGCAAAAGTTTATCTTTTTGATAACAAAATAGTAAAAGTTTTCAACGAATATTTACCGGACACGGAATCCATAAATGAAGCAAATAAACAAAAATATGCCTATTCATGTGGACTTCCTGTACCTGAAATTTTTGATGTGACCAAGATAAACGGAAAACAAGCGATCATAATGGAATATGTTAAGGGAGAAACATTGGGAGATTTATTTATCAAAGATAAAGCACGAGCAGAATATTACTTGACTATTTCAGTTGATATGCAACGGAAAATTCATAGTATAATTCCAGAAGAAATCGAACCAATGTATGATAAATTATACCGTCAAATTGAGCGTGCGAAACAATTAGATAGTAGACAAAAAAATTATTTGTTACATAGATTGGAATCATTTACCTACAAAAGTAGGCTCTGTCATGGGGATTTTCATTTATTTAATCTGATTATGAGTGAAAACCAAGTCGTTGTTATCGATTGGGTTGATTCAAGTGCTGGAGATATTCGCGCTGATATATATCGGACTTATCTGTTATACTCCCAATTTTCGTCTGAATTAGCTGATATATACTTGCAGATTTATTGTGAAAAGAGTGGACTATTAAAATCTGAAGTTTTTCAATGGGCTCCAATCATTGCTGGAGCAAGATTATCTGAGAATGTATCATCAGAGGATTCTGACAGACTAATTGAGTGTATAAATCGATACAGCCCATAAAAAAATACGAATATAATTTTTACAGTATGAATGAAGCAAGTTAGGTTCGTTACAAAGTTTCTGTTTCGAAGTACAAAACTAAAAATCAATTAAGAAACCTCTGTCATTCGTGTTGTGACTTTTGTGTACTTATTATTATTTATTTTTGTAAAACCTAAGCACCCGTTTAAGATATAATATACTTTTTTCGATTTCTATTTTTAAAACTAAGTATACTCCAAGAATAAAAGAGATAATTAAAATGACATGAGAAACGGGAAACCACAGAGGATGATTATATGATGTTGTAGTAATCCCTGTACTCAAATCTGTCATTTCTAACTGGTAAGGAGTAGGGTCATAAAGAATATCAATAGTTAAATAAGTTAGTATAGTTTGTAGAATAAGAAATAATCCGATTGTCCGTTTCATTTTATTCCCTCCATCTCCCATTACTATTTAAAGTTTAACATAGAAATAGTAATCTTTTCCATTTTGACGCAAATGATCCAAGCAGGATTATTGTATATCTTTGTTGAATTTAGTTACTTAGCCAACGAAGGAATATTGATATACATGGTAACAAAAGGGAACAACGATGGTTTATAAGGAATTAAACATCTTTGACACTATTGGGAGAGTGGAAAATGATTAAAGCAGCTATATTCGATTTAGATGGAACATTGCTGAATAGGGATGAATCAGTTGGAATGTTCATAAATACTCAATATGACAGGTTAAATAAATTTGTAGGTCATATTCCTAGAGAGAGATATGTAACAAGATTTATCGAATTAGACAATCGTGGGTATGTATGGAAAGATAAGGTATACCAACAATTAGTAGTTGAATTTGAGATTGTTGATATAAAATGGGAGGAACTCCTTCAAGATTATATTGATGAGTTTAAACATAATTGTGTTCCTTTTCCTAATCTTATAGATATGCTTGAAGAATTAAAACGAAGGAAAGTAAGGTTAGGAATGATTACAAATGGAAAAGGGCAGTTTCAGATGGACAATATAAAGGCACTGGGTGTTGAAAAGTATTTTGACACTATTTTAGTATCTGAATGGGAAGGAATAAAAAAACCTGACCCAGAAATATTTAAAAGGGCCTTGGAACAGCTGAAAGTTGGACCTAATGAAAGTATATTTGTTGGGGATCATCCTGAAAATGATGTGGAAGCTGCTAAAAATGTCGGGATGATAGGGATTTGGAAAAAAGATATTCAATGGAGTACAGTTGAAGCCGATTTCATAGTCAATGATTTAGCCGAAATACCTCTATTTATAGAAAAATACTATGGGGACTCACCTAACGTCATTGGGAATGAACGGGACCTTTAAGGTATCTTACTACAAGTTAATGTTAAATTAATCGATGTGTGTGGTTATCAGTCGTCAAGATATAAAGGGCATATTTAGAAAAGATAAAATAACAAAAGTCGACTTCTTATTAGATGAATCGACTTTTTGTTATTTATTTTACCTGCATAAACTGCATGCGCTAGTTAAGTATATATAAAAAGTTATTTCCCAATTTGCATAATAAAAGCTTCTAATTCTTCATGTTTAGCAGGGGCACCATGCCCATGGATATACACTTTTACAGATTCTTTATGTAATAACTTTAAAATATCTAAGGATGGAGAACCATCGGGAGACTTTGGATAAAAACAATCCCCTACAAAAAGAACATTTAAATCTAACTCTTTTATCAAAATTGAATCATCTGCATGTTGCCCTCCAATAAAACTTAATTCTAAGGTAACTTTCTTCATGTTTAAAGTCATCCTGTCAGTAAAAGTAATAGTAGGTCCTGACTTTCCCCTTTTGAAACATCCAGACCAACGACTGGATTCATTCTAAATCTCCTCCTAAACTAGTAATTTGCCAGTACCCCTGTTACCTCCATGCAGTGTCACAGCTTCGCTTGTTATACGAGATCTATGTCCCAACCAGCCTCAATCATGTTTCTACAAGTAGGGGGCGAACAGTTTAGCTGTCGGGGTCGAAGCCCCACGGGCAGTTACGTTCTACCCTGGCTACTGATATAATAAAACTATATAAAAAATGGTCAACCAGAAATATTTAGCATTCTGGTTAACCTTATAATACGAACGGGGCAGTTTAGTTAAACAAGGGTTACAGATATTCAGGATAACATCAGGGAACAATAATCTCTAATATTTGCTAAATAAAGGAGATTATCGATGAAAAGAATTATTTTAATTACCATATTTGCATCAATCATTTTAAATTTATCACCTATTATTTCTTACGCTGAAGTAAAACCTATTAAAGGCCTAACAGACATTATCAATGAGGTTTTACCACCAAACTCAACACTGGAAAGTACTGAAAAACCTAAAACAAATAAATCAGTTCAGTTTTATGATTTTAACCAAGATGGACAAGAAGAGATTATTATTACTTTTGAAATAAAAGCAAAAAAACAACCAAATCCTTCACAATTTGGCGTAGTAGTATTAAGAAAAGAAAATGAAAGATGGGAAAAGACTTGGGAGAACCAAGCACAGGGGGTAGGATTAGATTATTCAGGTCTTGCTGATATTACTGGTGATGGAATTAAAGAGTATCTCTTTGGTGTCACAATTGGTGCTTCAATAGGAAATAAGATCGAGATTTTTAAATGGAATAATAACTCTTTAATAATGATAGCAGAAGTTCCGTATCATATGATGGAACTATTAAGTAATAAAAAAGTTGGTATAGCTGATTGGCAGAGATACATTGCAGACACTTATTTTGTTGATGTTTTAAAATGGAATGGAGAAAAATTAGTTCTAGATGAAGAATTATACTCTAGATACTACCCTACAATTGAAAAATTTTATGATAATAAGATATCAAAAATGGATGCGTGGTTCTATTGGTATACACTTGCAGATGCTCAAATAAAGGCAAATCTATATGAAAAGGCTAGAAATTCTATCCAAAAAGGAACTACATTAGCAAAGCAATTATCATTACCAGATGCAGTAAAAAACTTTGAACAATTAAGTGATAAACTTAATAAAAGGATAAAATCTTATTAATTAAGCTAACGGGTGTGTTGATCTATTAAGGATTAACCACCTTTTTTTGTTGAATTCATTTTTGAACAAACGGGGACAGTTTAGTTCAAGAAGGATCCAGTATAGATATTAAAGAATATGTTATTAGGGTCATAACAAGAGGGTGGAATTTTTGAAACTTAGACAAATGGCAGTCGCTTTCCTTTTTAACGAGGAACAAGAAGTTTTATTTCTTCAAAAAAATAGATACTTTCCTAGCAGGGTTTCTAGTTCCAACAGGTGGTCATATAGAAGGCGATGAAATAAATGAAGGATAAGTTGATGATTGAAGATAAAAAAGGTCTTGCTAATTCCCTAGCTAAGACCCTTTTTGTTTACGATTGTTTTGTTTTTGTTGTTCATTTATACTTTTTCCCATTATGGACATATTATACCTTGATGATTGATAATTTGGAGGGGTGTTCTATGGAAAATAATCATGACCATATTAAACTAACCACTGCCGAAATAGCAGCTCTTTGGAGGCATTATAATGACAACACTGCTGTACGCTGTTTTTACAAACATTTTCTACAACATCTTCAAGATGATGAAATAAAAACAATTATCGAAGAGGCTTTGTTATTAATTGAATCACATATAAAAAAGATAGAAGAAATTTTTACGGATGAAAATTTTCCATTACCACAGGGGTTTTCTGATAAAGATATTGATTTATCAGCTCCTGCTTTATATAAAGACTCATTTGCATTAAGTTTTCTTTATCGAGGAACGCAAATAATTATACCTTTTTTAGCTAATTCTCTTACTAAGGTAACCCGACTCGATATTTATACCTTTTATGAAGAGTGTCAATATAGTAAGACAAGATTACATAAAAAAGCATTAAGTCTCATGCTCTCTAAAGGATTTAATGATAGAGCTCCATCAATGGAATATCCAAAAAGTGTAGAGTTTATCCAACATCAATCATCATTAATAAATACTTGGTTAAGTGAGAAAAGACCTCTTAACGCTTTAGAAATAGCAGAACTTTTTCAAGATATCGAAAGAAACGCTATTGGTCTAATACTTTTGTTGGGATTTATACAGGTAACGAAGGATAAGGAGATAAAGGACTATTTATTAAAGGGGAAAAAGCTGTCTGAAAAGCAAATTGATACATTTGATAAATTCTTGAAAGAAAATGACCATTTTATCGGATTCCCAGTACCAATGGAGGTAACGAATTCAACAATGTCCCCATTTTCTGAAAAATTAATACTATATACAATAAGTGCAGCAAACCAAGTTGCTATTTCTACACTCGGAGATGGTTTGTCTGTTTCATTAAGAAAGGATTTAGCAGCTCAGTATTCCCTTTTTATAGTGGAGGTAATGAAGTACGGCAACGAAGGACAGAAACTTTTAATTGAACGTGGATGGATGGAGAGACCTCCGCAACCGATTGATCGGAATGAATTTTACAAATCCTAAGTTTTTGCATTTGGAGCAACTATATACTTTGTGAAGAATTACACTTAAAGTAATGGGTGCGTTAATCTAAGCAGGATTAACCACCTTTTTTATTTTTACTAAAGCTAAGTGATAAAAAAATCAATGCACAACATGCTATAATAAGACTATAAAAATGATGAATAATTCAAGGAGAATCACATGTTAACGATTTTACAAGAAGAACGATTTGAAGACCTTTATCAATTATTTGAAGATTCTTTCCCTAGTGATGAATATAGGCCTTACCAAATGCAACGTTCTTTACTTTCTCACCCTCATTATCATATATACGTTTATGAAAAGGATCATGAGCTTGCTGCTTTTTTTGCCACATGGGAAGGACCCGATTTTATCTTCCTGGAACATTTTGCCGTTAAATCAAGCTTTCGCAATGGTGGCTTAGGGTCGAAACTACTCCAAGCTTTTCTCGAGCAGCACGAAAAGTCTACCGTGATTGAAATCGAACCACCCGAGGGGGAAATCGAAAAAAGACGAGCTGGTTTTTATGAACGAAATGGCTTTAGCCTTAGTAAGTGGGGTTATGTCCAACCAGCTCTTGCAAAAGGGCGAAGCCCCGTTTCACTTGTATTAATGTCTTACCCGCAGCCATTACAAGAACAAGCATATCAATCCTTTAAAAACTGGGTATTTAAACACGTCTATTCCTAATATTGGATTTTTAATTGTAAACTAGTGAAAAACAATATGTTGTTTCTGATTGTTCATAAGTGATTTGCATTCATAAGGATTATTTCATTAAGGGTGTATTGATCCAAGAAGGATTAAAGCAACTATTTGTTTAATTATTCAACTAACAGATTAGTTTAGTTGGATAAATCGTCTTTAATTCTATCAACAATCTGGTTATTTTGTTGATTAATAATGAATATTAGGAATGCTTTTTTCCCTGAACAGTGAGGTGAATAGAGAAAATGTATGAAGAATATACTAGACAATCTTTACCGTCAAGGAAGTATAGGGAATTGTTAGGAAGTGCAATCTGTGTTTTCAACTCTAACAATGCATTTATCATTGAAAATATACTTAGAAATGATGAGAATAACAGATTTAATTGGCACGAATTAATTGATTATACTTCTGGTGAACTTAGTCAACCAATTAAAGAGACTATAACTAGACTTTCAGATACAAAAATTACTTCTCGGTTTTCTGAAGTTATTGAAATGAGGAATCGAATTATCCATAGTTTTCAAATAACGGATGGTGATGGTAAACAGACTTTAGCTACAAAGCGTAAGAACGGAGAACAGTTTATTATTACAGAAACTTACCTGTATGATTTTATTAAAAAGAACGAAGAATTAAGTGTCCTCCTTCATGAATTTAGAGGGTTTTAGCTCTATCAGGAAAATGGCGCACTCCCTAAAAAAAGAGTGCGCTTCTTTTGTAGGGCAAGTTCTAAAAGAAGATGTGTCATCACTTTATTTAGTGAATTCCTCAGAATTACAGGAAACTTTAAATCGAAACGCAGAACATCCGGTATGCCAAACATCGCTTCACCCATAACTTTAGCTAAATCAAAACCACAAAATTTAACCATTTTGGCTATCTTCTTTTACTTTCATATTTATCTTTTTATCACTTCTTTCAACTGCTGCTATAAAGGATTACTCAACGTAAGTGTCAATAGGTAGAGGATATTATTTTTTACGCGATTTCTATGAAGGGATTAGTAGGTGGGCTTTCAGTTTTCTCTAGTTGATAAATAAGTGATATTATCGTAATAGAAGGAGGGCTATGAGAATGGATACGATAATTTTTGATGTTGATGATACACTGTATGATCAAGCACAGTCTTTTTATAAAACGGTGAGGAAGCTTTTTCAAGAGCCATTTTCAGACGAAGAAATCAATCAATTATATAAAGCTAGTCGTAAGTATAGCGAGATTTTATTTGATCAAAGTGAAGCAGGTGAAATAACTCAATTTGAATGGCAAACTGGGCGAATCATGGCTGCCTGTAAGGATTTTAACATCCCTATAGATACGGAAAAAGCGACGATTTTTCATGAAATGTATGTGACTGAACAAAAAAACATTACGTTGTTTCCGGAAGTTGAAGAACTACTAAATGTACTTCACAAAGAAGGGAAACAGCTAGGGATTCTTACAAATGGTGAAGAAAAACATCAAGCAATGAAAATTAAACAGCTCGGCCTTAGCCGTTGGATTCCGGCAGAGATGACGTTTATTTCTGGTACGATTGGTCATGCAAAACCGAAAAGAGAAGTATTTGATTTTATTGAACAGAAACTGGGCCTTGACCAAACTAAAACCGTGTATATCGGGGATAATTTTGAAAAAGATATTATCGGAGCAAAACAAGCTGGATGGCAAGCAATCTGGATGAATCATCGTAAGAAAGCTTTACCTACAAATGCTATCTATACACCAGATAAAGAAGTACATAGCGCCAAGGAATTATTAGAATTATTTACGAAAAAGGCTTAAGTCGTTATGGTAGGTATCAGGGATTGTCATTCTGGTTCCTATTTCGGTTTCATTTTAACTTCTATTAAACAAAATAGAAACAATTATGTAGAAACGATTAACGATAGGAAAGTAGGGCCGTAATCTTTTAAAAAGTAATTATGAATAAAAAAGAAGATGACCATTACATATTTGGGTCATCTTCACTTTCAACTAAAGGGGCATATTACAGCCCCTTTGGTTTTTATGTGTACCATTTAAATCTTAATTTCAATCTTTGCATTTTTCTTTAACTCCTCAACATGCTGAGTGAGTTTTTCTTGCCGTTTTTGCTGTTGTAGGGATTGTTCGATTTGCGGTTTTACTTCTTCAAGCTTTGGAATTTCTTGCCCTGTAGTCTTTCCTTGTTCCGCATATTGATCATACGCTTTTTGAATTTCTTCATCGGTTATTTCACCAGCGGGCACTTCTTTTTCAATGTATTGGTTTAGTTTAATACCGTCAGCTATTTGAGTTTGTAGTGTTTTCATATCCATGCCGGACTTTTTTAGAGCAGATTCGAATTCTTTTTCGGTTTTAAATCGTTTTTTTAGTTCTTCCAACTTCTTATTAATATCTGCCTCTGAAGCTTTATAGCTTTTTTTATTTGCTTCTTGAAGAAGAAGAGTTTGTCCGACTAAGTTCTCAATTGTTTGGTTTTTTACTTGCTCTGCAGCTTCTTTAGAAGTCGGGTCTTGTCCCATTTGCTGCATCTGTCCTTGTATTGACGCTAAAGTGCCATTATAGTCAATTCCTAAAATTTTTGTATCATTCACGATGGCAACCGTTTTCTTCTCATCAATTTGCTGTGCTTCCAATTTCTTTTGCATGTCATCCATTGCCTTTTGCTGTTCATTTTCCTCTGTATTTGCTTTATTACTATTGTCAGCGACTTTATTATCTTCATTTCCTCCGCATGCTGCTAATACAACAGCCATTAGACCAGTTACAAATATAAACATTATTTTTTTCATATTCAATCTCCTTTCTAAAGCTACAAGAATAATTTTCACTAAAAAATTCTCTTGTGCGCAATTATAAAGGTTATTCTACCAAAAATAAACTCAATGGCTCTTTTTTAATATTTATAACAAGATTGAAACAATTGATAATAATCATAGATTGAGTGTAAATGTAAAGCTTCGGAGGGGGATGCCCTTGCATTTACGAAATCAATCTTCATTGTGAATGAATTTTTTAATGGGATTATTAAATATGGAAAAAGTGGGTTATTCAAGAAGATAATTAACATTCTACCGATGATAGAGACTCCTTTCTTCAAAACGTAAACATACCGGTGATGCGATAGTCCAAGAAGGATTATCTCCTATTTTTGTTGAATTTATTAGGCTAACGAAGTATTTACCCGAAGAGGGAAGGAATACAAATGGTTGAATTCTATACTGACTGTAGATTATTGAGTGAATATAGTAATAACGAAACATACCTATATATTTCTTATTCAAGTGATTTCTACATTCTACAACGAATGAACTGCACGCCATCTTTTTGGAAGGGTGAGGCAAAAAGTAGAAAAGGAGTTTTATAAGTGAAAAGCAAAAAAAGAAAGTCATTTTTGTCATAGCCATACCTTTGTTCATACTTTTACTGTTATTGTTTCCAACCTGGACACCTAAGATAGATGGAGAAAACAGCATTGCCAAATTAGAAAGCATCGAAATAAACGGAACAGAACTAGAAGTCATGGTGAGAGGTGTTGACAGAAACAATCCAGTTATCATTTTCATACACGGTGGACCTGGCTGCTCTGAAATTCCATATGTTAGAAAGTATCAAGATGTGCTGGAAGAGCATTTTACGATTGTTCATTATGATCAAAGAGGAAGTGGAAAGTCCTATCGGTTCTTTGAAGATTATTCTACTATTTCCTCAAATCAACATGTTGAGGATCTATTGGCTCTAACAGACTATGTAAGAAATGAATTTTCTAAGGAAAAGGTTTTATTAATTGGCCATTCTTACGGTACATATATAGGGATGAAGGCTGCAGATAAATCCCCTGACAAATATGCAGCTTATATCGGGATTGGGCAAGTTTCAAATTCTATTAACAGTGAAGTAGATAGCCTTACATATACAATTAGTCAAGCAAATGAAGCTGGAAATCAAAAGGATGTAGATAAACTCAAGCTTCTTGAAGAGTCTATTAAAAAAGGGGAAGAACATACCCCTAGAGATATGGTTCGGAAGTATGGAGGGGCATCTAGGTTAATTGATGACAATATGGATTATTACAAAGGGTTTCTAACCAGCCCCGAATACAATTTGCTTGATGTCATTCGTTTTTTAAGAGGGATTTCAGTCACACAAGAGTTATTACTTGATGAAGAAAAGGAAAATGATATTACAACAATCGTTAATAGTTTAGAAATCCCATTGTATGTTGTTATGGGAAAATACGATTACATGACTTCTACGAATGCAGCAAAAGCATATTATGATAACGTTGAGGCTCCTATGAAGGAATTTATTGTTTTTGCAAAATCCGCACATTATCCGCAATTTGAAGAAAAAATCATTTTTCGAGATTGGCTACTTCAAACGTGGAATGGTATAGAGAAATATGAAAGGAAATAAGGTATTCAAGTCACAGATGCCTTAGCCAAAGAAAAAGGTAGTCTCGATCAGTAACGATTAGTCCCAACTCATGTTTTAGTTTATTTTCAAATGCAAAAATATTGGTTTGCGGATTTAAGTGCTGCCAAAAATAGTGATTGCTTTTAAAAAGAGGCGAACAATATCATACAGGCTCATCAGTTTTTATCATGGAGGAGATGATTTTTTGGTTCATTTATTGGAAAATATATTTCAATTTTCAGCAATAATACTACTCTTATGTTCCTTCTATTATTATAGGCATTTTAAAAAGGTGAGGAGAGAAAGAAAACTAACTTTATTTGAACTTTCAATGTACGTGATAACTCAAGTAGCCATTTATTTTTGTGCGGGTAGTTACCTTCTTTTGTTTTTGGATAGGAATTTTGGTTAATAATTTTAAAACAGACCATTCAGCTATCTTTAAGAGTAGAAAATGATCCACTTGGTAATAAAAATAAGGGAAAATGATTTCCTTATTTGACTGGATTTTGAAAAACTAGTTAGGTTGTGGAAAGACTTATCTCCTGAACCAACATAGAAAGGACTGGGATTACGGAACTTGTTCCTCTGTCCCAAAGGTGAGATTATGAAGACAAAGTATGGTAATTTGAATGATGTGTCTAATAAGAAAACGTTCAGGGATATGCGAAGGTGGCAGAAGGAAAGACGAAGGAAAGTGAAGGATCTATCTGAAAATATACCTCAATGTTCAAATAAAAGAATCCAAGAAATGAAGGAAAATAGAAGTCGAACGTCTTATACCTGGATTGGACATTCTACCTTTTTGCTTCAACTTGATGGACTTAATATTCTGACTGATCCGGTTTGGGCGAAACGAATGGGTTTTGAGAAGCGACTAACTGACCCGGGAATTCCGTTGGAAGAGTTGCCAGAAATCGATGTTGTGGTCATTTCACATGGTCATTATGATCATCTTGATTTTCCGACTTTAAAAAAACTAAAAGGAGATCCATTCTATTTTGTACCCATTGGGTTGAAATCTCTTTTCATAAAAAAAGGGTATAAAAAGATAAAAGAAATGAGCTGGTGGGAATCGCTAGAATACGAAGGAATCATAATTCACTTTGTCCCAGCTCAGCACTGGACAAGAAGGACGCTAACGGATATGAATACATCCCATTGGGGTGGGTGGATATTTCAAACAACTACTGAAACGTTTTATTTTGTCGGGGATACCGGCTATTTCTCCGGTTTTAAGGAAATCGCTGCAAGGTTTAGGATTGATATTGTCTTTATGCCAATTGGTGCCTATGAACCGGAATGGTTTATGGCAGACTCTCATATTTCTCCTGAAGATAGTGTGAAGGCGTTTATCGAACTAGAAGCGAAAAAATTTGTTCCCATGCATTATGGTGCCTATCGATTGGCAGATGACACAGGGCCTGAAGCCTTAGAGCGGTTACTACGAGAATGGGAAAAACGCCAGTTGCCGAAGGAGCAATTGAAGGTATTATCAATAGGGGAGACCGTGATGTAAGTAAATGTTGATACATACCTACATATCGCAAAAAGACTAGGAGAATTCGTACTCCTAGTCTTTTTATCTATCTTCTTGTTTTTCTATTCATGCCTTTCCCCTAAAAACGTGAATCTTCTTTTTGCTTCGTTTTCCCTATATTGTTCCACAAATGACCAAACCAAGAATAAACTTTCATCCCAAAGTAAAAAAACAAAAATGCTCCAATCGTCATCATGGCATAAGTCTGAACCGCCGATTGAAAAGTGGTTCGCTCGTCAGGTGAGAGGAGGATACCAATGAAGATACCGATATAAATGATAGCCATATCCCGTATTGGTTCATACCATTTTACCCGTCCCTTATAGACGTAAATAAAAAACTGTAAAAGAACGGTACAGAATAGGGCGACAAATTCGCCAGAGCTGTCACTAAAGGAATCTCCTACGATATCCCAATGTGGAAACCAGAAACAAACCATCATAATCTGTGAAAGGGATAAGAGAATCGTAAATAAGAATCCATTCTTCCGGTTCTTTTTCTTCTTTTCGGCAAGGACTTCTTGCTGTTTTTCCGTTAGAAAGAGATTATCAAAGTCCTCCGCCTCAGAACCCATCACGAAGGAAAGTGAGCCTTCAAACAGTTCCTTTGGAATCGATTCAATGACATCGGGATTTCTAGGAGTAGCGGTTAAGGCTTTATCCGTATGGAAAATGGTAACCCCATTCTTTTTAAAAACGTCAATCCACACATCAAGTGACTTCTGTTCCGCATGAGGAAAGCTAGTAACCCTTACTTGATTCGTAGTATCGATTCCATAGATTATGATTTTTGAGGAACGTACTTTAAGAAATTTTGTTCTCATCTGATAATTATCGCCACTATGGAGTTTGGACTTTGCCTTTAATCGATAATCCATTCCGATCAAAACATATTTTATATTTTCATAGGGAAGAAAAATGTGCTGCTCTTCGCCTTTCTTTTTGTTCTTAGCGTAGTATTCATACCCATTATCACCGAGCTGTATGGTAATAACAATGTCCAAGTATTTTCGTAAATTTCGATAGGCGAACCAAGAAAACCCAAGAAAAGTAACACCAATCACAAATAGCAGAATGGAGAAACCCAATCCCGTCTCGGAAACTTCCTTAACACCTAAAACAAATACGCTCATTCCGAGTAAAACGAAAATGAAGATAAGCCCAATATGGCACCCAATGGCCCACTTCGGCAACTGATTCGTATAATTTCGATTATCCTTTGTTTGTAATTCCATCAACCAATAGCCCCTTTCATTTCTTTATTTTACCAGAAAGAAGATGGGAAAAAGGGCTTATTATGGTTAGGGCTTTGGTAGGGAATGTATAAAGGAAAACCTGTCCTATCCACTACATTCTAAACTCCTTTTGTCAGTTTTTTTATGGAGATAGGTTAATACCTTTTAAAAAGTGATAAAAGCGATGCCTATTGTTTTAGCTGTTTCTGGTTTTTAAAGAAAAAGTGGTTGACAATTAAAATTAATTTGTGATATTATTAAAAATTTGATAAATAATCTCGTGTGTGTTAAGGTTAAGAAGGTTACCATATATGGAGGTGAATTACTTGTTTAAAATTGGCGATAACATTATTTACCCAATGCACGGACCCGGTGTAATTAAAGCTATTGAAGAAAAGGAAATCTCAGGGGTCAAACGACAGTACTATGTCATAAAAATGTTAATTGGGAATATGCAAGTTATGATTCCTACAGGTGAAATAGTGAGTTCGACTATACGACCTGTTACTGACATAGTTGCACTACAACACATCATTCACATTTTTCGGCATGGAGAATCTGACAGATTACTCCCGTGGAAACAAAGGTATAAGTTGAATACGGACAAAATAAAAACGGGTAAAATCCTTGATTGTGCTGAAGTTGTACGTGATTTAACGCGTATGAACAAAGAAAAGGCACTTAATACAAGTGAAAAAAGAATGTTAGACAATGCACATCAATTTTTGATTAGCGAACTGGGATTAATTAAAGGGATTACTGAAAATCAGATAAAAAGTTTCTGTTAAGGTAAATGTAGCACAATATACTTCATCTACCGAATATACCTTGAATAATTTAAAGGGAAATGTTTAGTAGTTAACGTAAATCTTTTCAAAATCATTCACTTCTTCAACTCACCTTTAGAGTATTAACCTCTTTTTTGTTATTTCTACAATCTAATCCATTTTCTTATGATTTATATTTCTTTTACAAACAACTGAGGATTTATCAAATAACTAGATCAAAATAGTCACTTGATTTTTGAAATCCTGATTCACACTGGCACGGCCTAGGAGCCGTAAGGATGAAAGAGAGGTAGGGCTTTCATTGTTTTAGGTAAAACAATCTATTATTTATGTCATTAATTCTTGAAAGATAAACAATCATTCTCACCTCTATCTTTATATATTCTCTACATAGATATAGACAGAGAAAGTAATTGATTGCCTTCTTTAGTAAAAGGGAAAAAATAAATAACACAATATGGTCAACTGCAAAATGGTTTCCTGACGAGGAAGCCATTTTTATTTGTTTACATAACAATAGGAAAGGGTAACACGTTACTAGAACCTATAGGTGTAAGTAAGTTAGAAAGATATTTGTCGAAAATATTATGTAACACATTATTCGAATGTTTGATATAATACTAATAACAATTAACGAAATGTTAATTAACAAACGAACACAAATGAGGTGAGTACGACTTGAGTGAGGATATGTTGGGTTATGATGTGAGTAAGTATCGGACTCCTGATGGATATACAAGTGATATTGCTGTTTTTACGATTATTTCAACGGAAGTAGCTCCATATAAGCCACCAGAAAAGAAGTTAAAAATTATGCTGATTAAACGAGCAGAGAAAACAAAAGAAGGTGAGCTTAATATAGAAAGAGGGAAATGGGCGTTGCCTGGAGGGTTTATTAAACCTGAGGAAACGGCTTATGATGCAGCTGTTCGCGAATTAAGCGAAGAAACGGGTATAGATGGTTTAAAAGTAAAGCACTTTGGCGTCTATGACAAATTCGGTCGCGATAAGCGGGGGTGGATTATTTCAAATGCTCATTATGCAATTGTTCCAGAAAATAAGCTAGTAAAAAGGAAAGCAGCAGATGACGCAGCCGAGGTAGCATTATTCTCGATGGATGAAGTGTTTAAGCTAGACCTTGCTTTTGACCATAGGGAAATTATCGATGATGCGTTATGGTTTATTAAAAAGGATATGTCGTTAACAACGCTAGCGAAAAACTTTTTGCCAAAGGAATTTGTCTTGTCTGAGCTGCAAGGGGTATTGTTAACGGTCATGGATGAACCTTGGCTAAAGCTAGATGCACAATTTTTCAGAAAAGCACCAACGCTTCCGTTTATTGAAAAAGTCATGAAGAATGGAGAACCTCAAAAAACGAATCGATGGTCGAAAAATAAAGCACAGCTATATCGATTTAATGAATATGATCCATATGTATCCATCTATAATGCCAAATATTAATATTTTTTTCGTTGTTACAATTAACAATTTGTTAATTAATAATCAATAAGGGGTGGGGAAAAATGAAGGTTTTAAAAGACTGGACCTTGTTTGAAAAGCTATGGCTTGTGACGTTTACGCTTGTGAATGTGTATTTGTTTTTTGTTTGGGATGATACGATTCTTGGATTCATTACCTCGATTTCAGGAATGCTTTGTGTTGTGTTGGTTGCGAAAGGAAAGATTAGTAACTATTATTTTGGGATTATCCAAACCGGAACCTATGCATATATAGCTTACGGATATGGTCTATATGGCGAGGTCATGTTAAATGCCTTGTTTTATTTTCCGCTACAATTTGTAGGACTTTATTTATGGAATAAACATAAAACAAACCAAAATGTACAAGGGGAAGAAATTAGAGTCAGTGTTTTAACGAAAAAAGGATGGACCCTTACAATTACTTCATTCCTAGTCATTTTTATTCTATACGCGTACCTCTTAGAAAAAATAGGCGGCAATGTAGTCTGGATTGATTCGGCAACGACGACATTATCGGTGATTGCTCAGATTTTAATGCTCAAACGATACACTGAACAGTGGTTATTTTGGATTGCGGTGAATGTACTATCCATTGTACTTTGGCTGAAGGCTTTGATTTTACAAGGAGGAAACGATGTATCCATGCTTGTCATGTGGTCAGCGTTTTTAATAAATAGTATGTACGGATATTACAATTGGTCGAACGTATATAAAAAGCAAAAAAGGGAGGAAATGATATGAAAAAGGTTGGATTTTACGGTGGAAAGTTTTTACCTTTGCACCAAGGACATGTGTACGCCATCATCAAAGCTTCCACGATGGTTGATGAATTGTATGTCGTGTTGTCTCATAGTGAAAAGAGGGACCGGGAACTTTGTGAAGGGAGCAAGCTTACCTTTATTCCAAGTCAGATCAGGCTACGCTGGCTTTCTCAAGTTACAAAGGATATGAAGCACGTCAAAGTCATAGAAGTAGAGGATTATGATGGAGATGAGGATTACAATTGGAAGGAGGGGGCAAATAAAATAAAAGAGGCAATCGGGAAGAACATTGATATGGTGTTCAGCTCTGAAATCGGATATGGCCCAATTTTTCAAGAACTGTATCCTGAGGCAATGCATTGTTTGATAGATGGAAAAAGAGAACAAGTTCCGATTTCGGCAACCGAGATTCGAAAGAAGGGTGTGTTTGCTTACTGGGATTACATTCCGAAGGTAGCGAAACCGTATTTCGTCAAAAAGGTCGTCATTTTGGGTACGGAAAGCTGTGGCAAATCAACGCTTACGAAAAATCTAGCCCTCATGTATAACACGACATATGTAAGTGAATATGGCAGGGAATTCTGTGAAGAGATAGGTGGCTGTGAAGGTATTATGCTAGACGAGGATTACCCTCTCATTGCATACGGTCATAAACTAAAAGAATATGAAGCAAGTAAACGAGCAAATAAAATTGTCTTTATTGACACTGAAGCAGCTGTCACTCAATTCTATTCAGAACTTTATAATCGGAAAACGCAACGTGTCCTAGATGAAGTAGCCAAGATTCAAAAATACGATTTATGTCTCTTTTTAGAGCCTGACGTCAAATGGGTGGATGATGGATTAAGAGTACATGGGGAACAACAGGTTCGCGAAGAAAATAATCAGCGCTTGAAGGAGTTACTGAATGAATACGGTATTCAGTACATTAGCATAAACGGGACCTATCAAGAGCGGCTACAAAAGGCGATTGAGTTGATAGAGGGAAGGTTAGGGGTTACGAATTGAATTTTTCTACATTCTGGTGCCTGACCCTCAGAG
>NZ_HE610985.1:103172-181854 GCF_000285535.1 Bacillus timonensis
GAGCGGTATTCCTTTACTGTATTGGGGTCAGGCCCTTTTTAATAAGAGTTATTTCTGTAATTCATATTTTTTAATTTTGAGATATAGCGTATTTCGACTAATCTGTAAGATGTTGGCTGCTTTCGTAATATTCCATTCTACAGAATTTAATGCTTGTAAGATAGCCGTTTTTTCAGTGTTGGTCAGAGAATGTGGAGAGTTTCCTTCAGTATGCTCATGAGTAGGTTTACGCTCAAACTCATTTTCGAAATGTAAATCCTCACCGTTAATGATTTTATCTTCTGCAAAGAATGAGGCTTGCATAAGAACACTTTTTAGCTCCCGTACATTACCAGGCCAATGGTATGAAATTAGTTTTTCCTTCGCATCATCAGATAACGTAATAGAGGGGGTATCTAGTTTTGTCATTAAATGTTGTGCTAGTTCGATAATGTCAGTCCTATTTCTTAAAGGAGGAAGCGTGATAAAAATCCCTCTCAACCGATAGTATAAATCCTCTCTAAACCTTCCGGCTAGTACTTCCTCGCGTAAATTCTTATTGGTTGCAGCGATTACTCTTGTATCAATGACTTTAACCGTATCTCCGCCGATTCGGGTTACTGTTTTTTCTTGTAACACACGTAGTAAGGCTGCTTGTGCCTTCAAAGACATATCTCCAATTTCATCTAAGAATATCGTTCCGCCGTCAGCAGCCTCGAATTTACCAGGAGCACCTTCCCGCCTTGCACCTGTAAAAGCTCCACGTTCGTAGCCAAATAATTCACTCTCAATCAGACTATCGGGGATGGCACTGCAATTAACCGCAATAAATGGTTTCATTTTTCGTGTACCTGAAGTATGTAAGGATTGTGCGATTAATTCCTTACCTGTTCCGGTTTCTCCATAAATGATAATAGGATATTCAGATAAGGCAGCTTTTTTAACAACTTTCCTTACATTTGCTATTTTTGCACAAGAGCCAATAATATCAGAGGTTGTATAAAGCTTTTTTTCCTGGGAGGATTTAGTGTTAGTTCTATGTAAAGAAACAACAGAACGAAAAACTTTATTTGAGTAATCGTCTATGATATCGACCGAATAGCCACCCTTCATATGAAACTCCTGTCCTATACAATCACTGCCTAATACTTGCTGGGCAGGTTTGTTTGCGCGAATAATTCTTCTTTCATGATTGAGTGTAAGATGGGGAGTTGAGCTTAGATTTGCTGTAATTTCTATTTCTTTTAACGCTAGTAGCTTTTCTCGCTGTACATGATCCATAAGCAATCGATTTTGGACAGCTTCTACAATCATACTTGCTAAGGAAACCATGGAAGGATGAAATAATTCTTTCCTTGCACTTATATTAACTGCTCCGATAAATTCGCCACTTGGTGAAAAAATGGGGCTTGCTGCACATGTGAGAAAGTGATTCTTAACATGGAAATGGTGTTCTGCGTGGGTGATGATGTTCTTTTTCTCATAAATGGCAAGT
Source organism: Bacillus timonensis (assembly GCF_000285535.1). Lineage (GTDB taxonomy): Bacteria > Bacillota > Bacilli > Bacillales > Bacillaceae_L > Ferdinandcohnia > Ferdinandcohnia timonensis. Next base: position 104,647 of record NZ_HE610985.1, read on the forward strand.
CCAATTGCATTTGTCCCTTTCACTTCCTCAGACCAATTTGTGCCAATTGAAAAATAGTCAATGGATGCATCAATATCGAGATTGCCTATTTTATGAATGATGGTCCCATTACCGTCAGCGACCACTGTAACAATGCCACTTGAATGAATGGTAGGATAAAGTTTTTCTAAAATGGCCGTAGTATGGTTGATCAAATTCTCATTCTCTGTTAGAACCTCTTGCAATTTCTTGCCCGTAAATTTTATATCCTGAATTGGGCCGGTGGGTGAAAGTCCAAACATTTGACAACGCTTCCAAGAAAGATCAATAATGTTCCTCTGATTGAAAAGATCGACGGATGACATGAATATACCTATCCCCCTTAAATACTTTCCTTCCATATTACGCGTAAAAAATAATATCTAGTTATTATTATACTATTAATTAACTATTTTGAAAGTAATGAATACTTGTATTGCAATTATGTATCAAAATAGGACAGTTGGTGCTCAAGTTCTGAACAGCATTTTTATTTATCACTCTTAAAAAGGCCAATTTTAAAAGAATTTAAGATTGGCACGATACTTGCAAGTATATAAGTTGTCTGAATCATATTCATTTTAATGGAGGGGAAAAACGATGGTAGGAAACAGAGCGGTAGCTTATATGGGACCTGGTAGGGTAGAGGTAATGGATATTGGTTATCCAGATTTAGTTTTAAGAGATGGGCCTGGAGTAAATCCTTTGAACGTAGGCCGTAAATGTGAACACGGTGTTATCTTAAAGGTAGTTACAACCAATATTTGTGGAAGTGACCAGCATATGGTTAGAGGGAGAACAACCGCTCCCGAAGGACTTGTGCTGGGGCATGAAATAACCGGAGAAGTAATTGAAGTTGGGCGCGATGTGGAATTTATCAAAAAAGGGGACTTGGTATCTGTTCCGTTTAACATTGCGTGCGGACGATGCCGAAGCTGTAAAGAGCGTAACACACATATTTGTGAAAATGTAAATCCTGATCGTCCTGGTTCAGCCTATGGTTATGTAGATATGGGTGGATGGGTAGGAGGTCAGTCCGAATATGTGATGGTACCATATGCCGATTTCCAATTATTGAAATTTCCGGATAAAGATCAAGCGATGGAAAAAATTAAAGATTTAACAATGCTCTCTGATATTTTTCCAACAGGTTATCATGGGGCAGTAAGCGCAGGTGTTAAGCCAGGATCTACTGTCTATATTGCGGGAGCAGGTCCAGTTGGGCTAGCTGCTGCACATTCGGCACAACTATTAGGGGCATCTGTTGTTATTGTAGGAGACTTGAATGAAGAAAGGCTTGCTCAAGCAAGAAGCTTTGGCTGTGAAACTGTAAATCTACGTAAACATCCTGATTTGGGAGAGCAAATTGACCAAATTCTTGGTGTTCCTGAAGTTGATTGTGCTGTCGATTGTGTTGGTTTTGAAGCATCTGCACATGGTGCAAATGCGATTGAAGCACCAGCAACGGTTTTAAATACAATTATGCAGGTCACACGTGCTGGAGGACGATTAGGGATTCCAGGACTATATGTAACGGGAGATCCCGGTGGAATTGATGAAGATGCTAAAATTGGTACATTGAGAGTTCGTCTAGGATTAGGTTGGGCGAAAGCACATACGTTCGTAACAGGGCAAACCCCAGTCATGCAATACCACCGTGACTTAATGCAAGCAATCTTAAGTGGAAAAGCGCAGATTGCAAAAGCTGTTAATGCAACTGTTATATCTTTAGACGAAGCACCAAGGGGCTACGCTGAGTTTGATAAAGGTGCATCAAGAAAATATGTAATAGACCCTCATGGACTTGTGAAATAATGGTGTCTGCCGATGGAGACACCCAGCCTGTTCAAACGGTGTTTTGGTGAAGGTATTGGTACTGCTTTATTAGTTCTTATAGGTCCTGGAACAGCTGCTTTTAATGGAATTATTACGGCTACTAACAACGAATCAACAACATTGGCAGATATTGGGGTTATCAGTTTTGCCTTTGCAATCATTGTAATGGCCATGATTTATACAATCGGTAGATTAACAGGGTGTCACATAAACCCAGCGGTTACAATCGCATTAGCTTCGACGGGTCACTTTCCATGGAAAGAAGTAGGACCCTATATATTTGCCCAATGTGTAGGCGGTACCATTGGGGCGTTTGGAATTGTAACGGTTTTAGGTATGGACGGAGTCTTGTTAGGTAATTTAGGGGCTACTGTACTTGCGCCATCTACCGGATATTTACAGGGGATGATTATTGAAGCCATTGCAGCGTTTATACTAATGTTTGTGATTATGGGAATTGCAGTGGACTCTAAGGCTCCACAAAATTGGGGAGGATTAGTAATTGGTTTAACAGTCGGAGGGATTATCATGATGACGGCCGGTAGTACAGGAGCATCTTTTAATCCCGCAAGAACCTTTGGTCCCTATATTGTAGATAGTTTATTAGGTGGCAATATTAACTGGATCCAATTCCCTATTTATGTTATTGGTCCAATCATAGGTGCAATAGCAGCTGCGGTTATTTATAGTTATATGACTAGTTCGAAAAAACTACCGGTAACAAATGAAACGTCTCATCATGAAATAGTTAAATAGTTTATTCCGAAGCCTGACCCTCAGCGCAGTAATGCTTTACTGTGTTGGGGGTCAAACCTTTTTTATATAACCTTAATACCTATAAAAAAGAGTACTACGACAATGAATAAAGCCAGTATGACGGTCCACCATTTCATTTTCACTTTTGATAGTAAACGGTCAACGATAAAAAAGAGATGGCTGAAACAAGACTAAGAATTAGAAACACTAAACCGAAAAACAATGGAATAAAAAGGAACTAATTTCACGAGAGTATGTTGATGTAAACATCTTTTTACTCATCCAGTCACTCAATATGGATGTAATAACCCCATATGAAATAACGATCATTAAGTTTAAATAATACAAGTTCGCAAATCCATTCAGGTTAAATCCACCTGGTACCATAAAAATGATTGCAACTATCAAGCTACTAATGATGGCCGTTAAAATTTTTCTTCTTATTATAATAGACATGGGCCGCTCCCTTATTAAAATACAAAAATATACATACTGAACAAAACTCATAGTTTTGAAGATTACTTGCACGGCAAAGCATTCAAATTTGAAAGTAATGTTGGTTTCTCTGTTAAATTGTACAATACTCATTAAGCAACTTAAATAACTTTGTTAAATCTTATTTAATATATGTAACATAAAGTATCTATAACAGTTCTTCTTTTGTTTGAAGATAAACAAAACGCCCATCGTAAAAGCAAAAGATGACTTTAGTCATGGAGGTCGTTACTCTTCAATAATTAAAAACAAGGGTATCTGTAAAAATAGTTGATGAAAGGGGAGATGTGATATGAAAATAGGAATCATCAGTTTTGCCCATCTGCATGCATATGGTTATGCAACTGCACTAAAGGGGATGAAAGATGTCACATTAGTAGGAATTGCCGATGACAACGAAGAACGGGGGAAGAAGTATTCAAACCATTTTGGTACAATGTTTTATAAAAACTATCAAGATTTATTGGATACAGATATTGATGCAGTTGTGGTAACATCAGAAAATTACTTACACCATAAGCATGTCTTGGCTGCAGCTTATGCAGGAAAACATATTCTATGTGAAAAACCATTAGCTACGACTTTAGCTGACGCGCAAGAAATGATTCGAATATGTGAAGAAAAACAAGTTCTATTAGGAACGGCTTTCCGTATTCGCTTCAATACACCGATTCAACAAGCTAAAAGAATAATGGACCAAGGAGCTTTAGGCGAAATACTTGCCATTAAAGGAACCAACCGTGGTACGAATCCTGGAGGATGGTTTATTGACAAAGAAAAATCAGGTGGCGGAGCGATTATTGACAATACTGTTCATGTTGTCGATCTTATGAGATGGTTTACAGGTGCTGAAGTAACAGAAGTGTATGCGGAAATTGGAAGTGTCTATACAGGTAAACCAATAGATGACTGTGGAATCATTACGATGGAATTTAATAATGGAATGTTTGCGACACTTGATTGCAGTTGGTCACGGAATAGTTTTTATCCTACATGGGGCGATATAACAATGGAGATTATTGGGACGAAAGGGACATTAAAGGTGGATGCTTTCACCCAGAAAATTGATGTATATTCAAAACAAAACGGTTTCAAATGGGTTGGTTGGGGTGATAGCGTGGACCCAGGATTTATTGAAGATTTTATTACGAGTGTAAGAGCAGGAAAATCTCCACTTGCAACAGGGCATTCGGGAATGAAAGCGGTGGAAGTCGCACTAGCAGCCTATCAATCTTTTGAGAAAAAGACACCTGTAAAACTGCAATAATAAAGAAGGGAACCAAGAATTCACTTGGTTCCTTGATTGTCTTCATGGATAATGAGCAAGTGAAAATGGCAAGGTGGAGTTCATAGGGATATCTTAAAGTCACAAGAACTGTTACCCTTCCTAAAAGAATGGCTTTGAAGACTTCCCTTTACGTTCGTAAAATCATCTCTTACGTTAGAGCATGCTGACATGGTTTTCCGTGAATCCAATGGCATTCATTGTTTGATAGATCATAACGATACTGAAAACCGTCTCCATTTTCTTACTGAAGAGGGGAACAAAGAAAAAACTACGTTTCAAACTAAAGTTGAAAATAACAAACCTTTTAATTGAGAATTATTATCACTTATTGTATATTAGGTAGTAATGATCCATAATCCATTGAGAAGGAGATTACTACATGCGAATATATTGGACAAAAATAAAGAAGATTATTGAGGAAACTCCTGAGGTTAAAACGTACCTGCTCGACTGCCCGGAAGACTTTACTTGGGAGGAAGGCTCTCATACACACTTTGCACTTGAAGGTTTCAATGCTGGAGATAAACCAAATAAGAGTCTGGTTCGTCATATGTCCATCTCTACTTTGCCTGACGAAAATGCAATCGGTATCACAACGCGGATCAGAGAGAAGTGCTCTGAGTTTAAAGCGATTTTAAGAAATCTTGAAGTCGGTAATGAAGTTGCACTATTTAAAACACATTCGAATGTACCGCTGAAAAGGGAAGACAAAAATATATACCTGCTGTCATCAGGTGTCGGCCTGGCAACTTTTAGACCGCTTGTACTTGAATATTTCGAGCGTGCTACCAACGTCAACCAAATCCATTCCCTAAACATCGATTCATCAAAAGAATTCCTATTCACAAATCTTTTTAAATCTACACCTGACAAGAAGTTCACGGCACGATTCGTAGATAACCGTAAAGACTATTATGAAGCAGTACGAAATCTTGCTGCAGATAAGAATGGACTCTTCTATGTTGTTGGTAGCGACGCGTTCGTTGTCCAGAACATTGAAGTACTTCGTGAGCAGGACATCAAGCCAGAACAAATTATACTCGATAAGCGCGAAAAAGAATTGCCTAAGTTTTTTTCATCTAATGTATCAATTTAAGAAAGACAAAAAATGATCCAGGGAAATATCAATTGCTAATTCGGTATATTCTATCTGGACTTTGGGATACGCCGAATTTAAATACCAGATTTAAAAATGGGAAGGGAATTAGATATGTGGATTTCTAACGGATTTTCAATTTCTACGAATAAAGAACATTTAGATATATCATTCATACATAACTTCTTGAGTAAAGAAGCATATTGGTCAAAGGGGATACCCGAGCAAATAGTAAAAAAGGCAATTAAAAATTCACCTTTATGTTTTGGTATATATAAAGGTGATGTAGGTAATGATGATTTTGAACAAGTTGGTTTTGCAAGAGTAATTACTGATACGGTGACGTTCGCTTATCTTTGTGATGTATTTATATTACCAGACTATCGAAAATTAGGACTATCAAAATGGTTAATGAATATTATTACAAACCATACTGACCTAAAGGGAGTTCGTAGATTTATGTTGGCTACTAATGATGCACATTCATTATATAGCCAATATGGCTTTGAACAGAATGTTAATCCCGAACTATTTATGCAAAAGGTACTTAAAAACCCCTATCAACAGTAGAGTTTCTTCGAATAAATGCGGCAACGTGAAGGAAGCATTGCCTTCTAAAATTCATGAAAAAGATTGTGAAGGAATGTACTTAAATTAATATTCTAAAGAAATTGCTTTACACTTTGTTAAATTACAAGTTATACAGAAAAGGATAGATGTAAACAGGTTTCATCTCTGTTCATCTATCCTTTTTTCTTTGCTATAAAATGTGTTATGACTAATTAAGTTCCCAAAGGTAATATGAAATTCACTTAAACTTTTATAAAAAGTCTGGAACCATGACCTATGCCTGCGAAATCGAATCTAGTAAAATCTGAAATCAATATGTACGATTCAGAGATAGAATTATATAAAATGAAAAAAACAGAATTTCCAATATGTCATTTTTGTACATGAAATTGTGCAGATTTGTGTGGTGTACAAACTATTAGAAAAGATTGATAATTTAAATAGTAAACGTTTTCATAAATGATTAAGGGGGAAGAGTATGAAGAAGTCAAAGTTTTTAGCTATGAGTCTTATCTTGTTATTTTCTATTCTATTAACTGCTTGTAATAGTGACTCAAGTAATGGGACAAGCGATAGCGATGCAGTTGAGCTTGTTTATATGAGTCATACTCCAGAGAATGATGTTCAAAAGAAAGTGATTGAAGAGGATGTGATTGGATCGTTTGAAAAAGAACATCCAAATATCAAAATTAAATGGGTACAAAATGAAGATCCTGTTTCATTAGTAAGGCAACAATTAGCTGCTGGTGCGGGACCAGATATCGTGCTTGTGGACGGTCCAACACAAGTCGTTCAATTTGCTAAATCCGATTATTTATTGCCACTTGATGATTATGCTGCAGAATATGGCTGGTCCGATCGCTATTTTGATTGGGCATATGATACAGGGTTTGTTGAGGACAAACTGTATAGTTTACCTGGTCAATATGAATCATTAGTAGTTTGGTATAACAAAGATCAATTTAAAGAGCATGGTTGGGAAGAACCAAAAAATTTAGATGAATTCTTACAGTTAAATGAAGATATCGCAAACGCTGGGTTAATCCCATTTGCATTTGGAACAACGGACTTTAGACCAGCAAATGAATGGTGGCTTTCAGTTGTCTATAACTCATATTTAGGTAAAGAGGAATTTAAGAAAGTGTTAAGTAATGAGGTTCCATGGACAAGTGACCTCGTTCAAGAAGCGACAACGATTTGGAAGGATATTTGGCAAAAAGGCTATATCAATGAGAAAAAATCACACGCTATTTCTGGTGACGATGCTTGGACATTATTCCGAAACCAAAAAGCAGCAATGAAAATGGAAGGAACCTGGGCGAATGCAAACTTTACGACAGACCCGGTTGACTTCGAGGTTGATTTCTTTGTCATGCCAGGTTGGAGAGATGGCGTTGAACCAACTTTACCATTAGCGTTGGGTGAGAATGTTGGTATTAATGCAGATACGAAACATCCTGATGAAGCTGCGGAATTTATTGACTGGTTATTTAGTGATGAAGTTGGAACCATTATGTTCAAACAAGGCTACTTCTATCCTAACAAGGGCATTGAAGCGGTTGAAGGTGTAGATCCAATCGTTACTAGTGTTCATAAAGAACTAGATGCCTCACTTGAAAAAGGAAATGCTGGATTTGCATCTTGGACATATTGGGGTCCAAATGTTGAGTACTATTTATGGGACAACATTGATAGCGTGTTCCTTGATCAATTATCTGTTGAAGAGTACTTAAAAAATGCTCAGAAACAAGCTGAGAAAGATGAAGAAGAAGGTCTGCTCTTTAATTTTAATGAGTAAATAAAATGATAAGGGGACTATATTTTCATTGTCCCCTTTGTGCAAGGAGTGTGAGGATCAATGGAGGTTTCAACCGTCACATCTACAAAGACCATAACGAAAAATAACAAGAGAAAATGGAAACAAACGATTCTACCTTGGATTCTATTATCTCCTACTCTCGTACTTTTACTTCTTGTTGTAGGAGGACCACTCGTTGGAACCTTATGGTTAGCGTTCACCGATTGGAATGGTATCGCGAATCCTGAATTTATTGGGTTTGAGAACTTTATTCGCCTATTTTCCGATCATGTTTTCTTTGCTGCCCTGTTAAACAATGTGAAATGGATGGGATTCTTTTTAACTGTCCCAGTAATCCTTTCATTAAGTGTAGCGCTCTTAATTAGTAAAGTGAAATTCGGAAAAATGTTTTATCGAATGATTGTATTTATTCCTTATATTGTTGCAACTGTTGTAACAGCGAAAATATGGTTATGGATGTACAACCCATACGTTGGCTTGAATGTGAAATTTGAGGAGTGGGGGCTTGATTGGCTTGCATTACCATGGCTGGAAGACGGGAAATATGCACTATTCTCCGTTGCCCTAGCGGATGGTTGGCATTTCTATGGCTTTCTAGTTGTATTATTCTTAGTCGCTTTACAACAAATTGATAAAAGTTTGGAAGAGGCGGCACTTGTTGAAGGCGCTAATAAAATTCAAATCTTTTTCCATGTTGTTTTACCACAATTACGACCAACACTTGTTTTAATTTATATGTTGCTAATTATTTGGTCATTTGCTGCCTTTGATTATGTATTTGTCATGACACAAGGTGGACCTGGTAATGCATCTGAATTAATTGCCACGTATATGTATGACCTAGCAATCTACGGCCAACAACCAGGGTATGCGAGTGCCGTTGCTTTAACTATGGGTCTCTTTAGTATTCTAGTTATCGTTGGATTTGGTTATTTGAAGAAAAAGGGGTGGGATGTGTAATGAAAAAGTTCTTAGACTGGAGGCATATCCCTCTAATTATTATAGCTGCTCTAACCGCTGCACCACTTTTTCTTTTATTTAGTAATGCATTAAAACCAAAAGATGAGTTTCAAGTAAACCCATTTGGAATCCCGTCTAGATTAGAGTTCCAAAATATCGTGGATGCTTGGGAGAGGGGTGGTTACGGGGAAGCGTTCATCAATAGTCTTATTGTAGGTGTAACCTGTATTGTGATTATTTCATTGAGTGCTGGCTTTGCTGCCTATGCATTATCAAAGCTCCAATTTAAAGGATCAAATGCAATTATGGGAATCCTTTTATTCATTCTATCTGTTCCTGTCGGTTTGTTCCTTGTCCCATTATTTTTCATTTGGAAACAGCTAAATTTAATGGATAGTTTGTTAGGGCTCATTCTAATCTATTCAGCTATTTTTCTACCATTTAATATTTTCTTATTACGTTCCTTCTTTGTAGCGATTCCTAATGAGTTATTGGATAGCGCTCGAATTGATGGATGTAATGAATTTCAGGTGATTTATCGGATCATGCTTCCATTAGCCAGTCCTGCATTTTTAACGGTTGTTCTTCTTGTTGGATTATGGACGTGGAATGAGTTTTTCTTTGCCAATGCGTTTATTCAATCAGAGGAGTTAAAAACAGTTGCTACAAAGTATTTAGCCTTTACGGGTAGATTTACCTCAGATTGGTCAATGTTATCAGCTGCTGGGGTAATCACGATATTGCCAATTACCATCATTTTTGTTATTTTACAGCGCCGTTTCATTGAAGGTATTGCAGAAGGTAGTGTCAAAGGATAATTTTATATGAAAAAAGAGGAGGAATATCAATGTCAGTTACTGAAAAGAAAAATGTTTTTAGCCAGCAATCATTAGATGTATTTGCAAACGATTACGTCGAAAGAGTTTATGCAGGATGGCTTGGGAAAATTATAGGTGTTAGACATGGAGGAAATATTGAAGGATGGACTTACGAGAGAATAAACAAGGCTTTTGGTGAAGTCACTGGGTATCTCCATGAATTTAAAAACTTTGCAGCAGATGATGATACGAATGGTCCATTATTCTTTTTACGATCGTTAGAAGATTATACTCATACAAGTGAGATTACACCAGAACAGATGGGGCTAACATGGTTGAATTATGCGCCAGATGGCCATGGCTTTTACTGGTGGGGTGGATATGGGAAATCAACCGAACATACGGCTTATTTAAATATTAAAAATGGGATAATGGCTCCACGTTCTGGTTCGATTGAACAAAATGGTCATGCAGTGGCAGAGCAAATTGGTGGACAAATCTTCATTGATGTATGGGGATTAATTACACCAGGCAATCCAACATTAGCTGCTGAGTATGCTGAAAAAATAGCATCTGTTTCGCACGATGGCAATGGAAAATATGGTGGTATGTTTATTGCAGCATGTATTGCGGAAGCATTTGTTGAAAATGATATCGAAAAAATTATCGAAGCCGGCTTAGCTGTGATTCCAACAGACTGCGAATATGCTGAAATAACAAGAGATTTAATCAGATTTTACCATGAGCACCCTGAGAATTGGAGAGACTGCTTCCAATATGTATATGAAAACTATGGTTATGACAAATACCCAGGAAACTGTCATATCATTCCAAATTCCGCAGTTATCGTTTTATCCATGCTTTATGGTCAAGGGGATTTCTCAAAAACGATTAATATTTGTAATATGTGTGGCTGGGACACAGATTGTAATGTCGGGAATGTTGGATGTATCTTAGGTGTAATGAATGGCATTAACGGAATTGATCAAAAATGGATTACTCCAATCAATGATTTCCTATGCTGTTCAAGTGTAATCGGTACATTAAATATTCAGGATATTCCTTGGGGGGCCTCATACATTTCAAAACTCGGGTATAAAATTGCAGGTGTGCAAGCGCCAGAAAAGTGGGCTAACCTAATCGTAGAAAAAAATAGAGTTTTTCACTTTGAATACCCGACGTCTACCCATGCCTTTCGAGTTGAATGTGATGCTGCTGAACAAGTAACGGGCGTCGTTGAAAACACAACAGAAGAAGCACATACGGGTGATCGTTCATTAAAAGTAATATTTGATTATAGTAATGGAGGAAATGGCTATCGCACATTTGTAAAAACCTACTATACTCCAGAAGACTTTAATGATAGTAGATATGATCCTAGCTTCTCACCAATTCTTTATCCAGGTCAAACGATTGAATGTCATGTGAAGATTCCTGTTGGGGATATAAAAGATGTTAAAGCTAGACTATACGTCAAAGATCGGAATACGAATCAAAGATATTATGGAGATAAAGTTCAATTATCAGCGGGTAGTTGGGATCATTTAGTGTTTGATATCCCTTCCTTAAAAGGAGTATGTATCGAAGAAGCAGGTATTGAATTGATACCAGTACAAGAAGAGAGAAGATTAGGTGCTCTGCCTTCCTTAGTCGCGTATGTTGATGACTTTAGTTTCTCAGGAAAACCTAACTATGAAATTGATTTTGAGAATGAAAGATTAGAAGTATGGAATGGTTTACACATCGAAGTAAGTCAGTTCACCTACCTACGAGGAATTTGGACACTAGAAGATGGGTACCTAAGTGGAAGTTACTATGGTGAACAAGCAGAAGCCTATACAGGCGATCTCAATTGGGAAAACTATGAATTTGAAGCCACTGTAAAGCCAATGCTTGGAAATGATCATTATGTAAATTATCGAGTTCAAGGTGGTATTCGTTCTTATGCAGTCGGTTTTTCACCAAATAACCAACTAGCCCTTTATAAAAATGATAATGGATATAGTAAACTAGCATCGTCTGATTATGTTTGGGAAGTTGGAAAAGAATACACTCTCAGAATAGAAGCGAATGGAAACCACTATAAAATTTTTGTAGATGATCAAGTAGCACTAGAATATACCGATACAGAAAATCCATATCTAACTGGACAAATTGGTTTTTCAAATGTGAATGGTAGCCACACACATTACAAAGGATTTAGAGTAAAAGGTTTATAGGATGGATAGGGAATTTCCTTTCAAAAAAGAGGAGGGGAATTCCCTTATTGAAATTATTTCCAATAATCGGAATATTGAATGTTCTTCTTGCTTTTTTCCACTGATTGAAAACATAATGTAGAAAATATGCTTTCAATTATATAGGGGGGAATTCTGTTGAAGATTAATCTTTTACTTGCTGAGGACGAAGGGAATGTCCGGAGGGGTATCACACAATATATTCACCAACTAGGTGAACCCTATTTTTTAGTTGGAAGTGCTGCCAATGGGGTAGAGGCTATGGAAATAGCGAAACGTACGAACATCCATATCCTCGTAACAGATATTCGAATGCCAAAAATGGATGGTCTAGATTTGGTCAAACAAGTGAAACAGCTATATCCGGAATGTAAAACAATCATTGTCAGTGGCTATGATGATTTTGAGTATGCGAGAAAGGCCATTCGCCTAGGGGTTCAAGAATTCTTACTTAAACCGATTCAACAAGAAAGTCTATCAGAAACCTTATCGAAAGTAACCTCTACTTATTTTTCAATATCTACTCATAATCAACTGATAGTGAATCAAGAAAAATGGGACATGGCACTCGTTCGTCTTGAATCGCATTTATTTGATGCCATTGAAATTGGAAATAAGGATACGACGAAGGAGGCATTTACAAAACTTTACCTTGCATTCTTAGCTCGTGTAAAAGATGATCCCTTCCGCTTACTATCATTTGTACTAGATAGTCTCAAGTCATTAAGAAAAAGGCTCTCATCCAATGAATTAATTCAATTTTATTATAATAAAGAAGGAAACATGTTATTTGAAGAATTAAACCCAAAACTGACCACTCAAGCCGTTAGAACAAGAGTGGAGGAGTTCTTCATACAATGTTCAGATATCGTGAGGGATAGCAGACAACAATCTTGTCCAGATATCCTGTTTCACTGTAAAGAGGTAATCAACAACCATTACAAGCAAAATATTACATTAAATGAAGTGGCCCATATTGTCGGTGTGACTCCTTCCTATTTAAGTAGAGTGTTTAAAAAAGAAATCGGGATTAATTTCATTGATTATTTGAACAACGTCCGTATCGAAAAAGCGAAACTTCTACTTAGAGAATCAGATATGAAAGTGTTGGAAGTATCTGAAAAGGTTGGGTTCAATAGTACGGAATACTTTACAAGGATCTTTAAAAAGCACACAGGTGAATCACCGCTACACTATCGAACAAAAAGAGTGGCAAAATAAATGAGAAGACCTTCAAACAGGACACTTTATCAGAAACTTTTGTTTATATTAATAGCGCTAACGATCATTCCTGTTTTGATAATAAGTATATATGGTTATCATACGTTTAGTCGTGTTCTTTATAATATGATTGCAGAGTCCAATTACAACAATGTCAATCAAATGGGAGAGTTTTTAAGTGAAATCTATCAAGATATGGATAGTATTCTAACAAAGATTACGATACATCCAGATATTCAAGATTCTTTAAAAAAAGAATCAAAGAATGATTGGAACTCTTATCAAGAAGCTAGATTCTTTACCGAGTATACAAATCTTCTCATGGTAGGTCATCCAGAAATAAAAGAAATATCCGTCTATAATTTTGAAGGGAAACGGCTAGATAGTGAGGGTCATTTTTTACCAGGATTTGAAGAGCATTTTGCATTTGATGAATTAAGGAGTAACCTTGAAAATCAATTCGTTACAACGAGTAAGGTATACACCGTTGATGGCGATAACATCATTTCGTTTGGAAAAAAGGTCATTGACTTACATACAGGCAAATACATTGGAATTGCCATTTTGGATTTAAATCTTGATTACTATTATCAAGAACTAGGAGATGCAAAACTATTAAAATCAGGTTATTTCATTTTAATGAATCAACATAATGAGTATCTGTTCCACCCTACTAAAAAATTAGGAACAATATCCAACCACTTTTGGATTGAACAAACTGAAAAATACAAATTATACAAAGATCAAAACGGAAACCAAATGCTGTACTTTATGAAAGAAGTACCACAAACAGGATGGAAGGTATTTGGGGTTGTTCCGTATGATGAAGTTGTCGAACAATTTAAACCGATTCGTTTAGGATTCTTAGTTTTTATTGTTATAATCCTTTGTTTTATCTTTTTATTGGCTCTTTCCATTCGAAAACTATTTGTGAAACCCATTCAAAAATTACAAGAATCGTTAATTGATGTCCAAAATGGAGATTTTCAAACAAGGGTTCATTTTAATCGGAAGGATGAAATTGGGATCTTAGGTGCTCATTTCAATGCAATGGTGATGAAAATTGAAGAGTTAATCAAACGAGTCTATCAAAGTGAATTGAGAGAATCAAAGGCCCTTTTATTGCAAAAACAGGCAGAAATTGATGCCCTACAAGAAAAAATAACACCGCATTTTTTATACAATACTCTTAATTCAATTAGTTGGTTTGCAAATCGAAAAGGAATACGAGAAATTCAAATTGTAGTGGATTCCTTAAGTCAATTATTACGATACAGTTTAAAAGATGATACAAAATTCGTGACGTTGAAAGAGGAGTTCAATTACTTGAAGTTATTTGGGGAAATCATTGATTTTCGTTATGATGGAGAAATTGAGTTTATCTATCATCTTCCATCAGCTATCGATCACACATTAGTACCTCGGTTTCTTATACAGCCGATTGTTGAGAATGCGATTAAATATGCTTTTGATACGACAAATTCATCAAAAGTAATTGAAGTCATCTGTTTTCAGCAAAATAAAAACGTGGTGATTGAGGTGAAAGATAATGGAATTGGTATTGAGGACGAACGCCTAAAAGAAGTGTATTCAATGTTGGACTCATCCGTAGGCACAATGATGAAAGAAAAAAGAAACCCAGAGAGTACGGGAATAGGCTTAGCAAATGTGCACCAAAGAATAAAATTAACATTTGGCGATGAGTATGGTGTAAAGATTGAAAGTGAACCTGATCAAGGAACAAAGGTAACACTCATTCTACCTTATTATCGAGGAGAGGTGTTTTTTAAATGAGTCAAATTGTAGTAATTGGTAGTATCAATATGGATATTGTCAACCGAGTGACCCGGCACCCTCTGCCAGGAGAAACGATGAAAGGATTAAAAACGGAGTTTAATCCCGGTGGAAAAGGGGCCAATCAAGCTGTATCTGCATCAAGAGCCGGTGGAGAAGTAACAATGGTGTGTGCATTAGGTAATGATTCGTTTAGCTCCGAATTGCTTGAAACCTTGAAAAATGAAGGGATTTCGAGTGATTTTATTGTAACCAAACCCTCTAGTTCGGGACTTGCCTTCATTACTGTAGATGGTAATGGAGAAAATTCGATTATTCTCGAAGAAGGAGCCAATGGTTTACTACATAAAGATGACATTAAAAACATTCTCCCAGTTGTTTCAAAAAAAGCTGATTTAATCCTATTACAAAATGAAATTCCTTGGGAAACGACTACGTATGTGCTTGAGCAAGCTGATAAATTAGGTGTACCTGTCTATTTTAACCCTGCACCAGCAGTTCAGGTTCCCAATGATGTATTGGCAAAACTAGGTGGTCTATTTGTGAATGAAACCGAAACGGAAATGATTACAGGAATTCATGTTTCTAATCCAGATTCAGCAGAGAAGGCAGCAGACCTCCTACTAGAAAAAGGGGTCAAAGAAGTCATCATTACGCTTGGTAGTCAAGGATCTTATTTTAAGAATAACAATGGGGTACGCATCTTTACACCCGCATTTACAGTACAAACTATTGACACCACTGCAGCGGGGGACACCTTTATAGGGGCATACCTAGTAGCAAAAAGCAGTGGAAGCACCATTGAAGATAGCCTCACATTTGCAACTGCTGCTTCGGCCTTAACCGTATCAAAGGAAGGGGCCCTAAAGTCTATCCCAACCAAAAAAGAAGTTTTAGAGTTTTTAAAAGTACGGGTTTGAGGAGAAGTAATACAAAAGGTTTCCCTGACTGGAAATTCATAAGTAAAGTCATGAAAACTTATTGAAACTGAAAGAGGAAATGTAAAAAAAGCCAATCCATTTTAACAGGCAGTTGTTGAGTAGAAAAACCCGAATTAATATACAAATTGGAAACTAATTAACATATAATCCAATTGTTTTAATTAAACTATAGTAAGGAATTTCCAGGGGGTGCTACAATGAGTGAAATCGTTTGGGGTAGTCCAGCTAGTTTGTTTTGTTTAGGGTTTTTCTTAGCGGGTTTAGGAGTTTTTATTAGACTTTCAAGAATTACCAAATAATATTGGTAATGTATTTCAAAAAGCAGATAGACACTAATTAATGGGTTCGTTTGACGGAGAGAAAACATAACATAACAAAGGAAATGGAGTATGAATTCGCAATAATCTCATACTCCCTTTTTATTGAAATGACAATAAATTCTTTGTTTTAACGAGCTTAATGACACTTGAAAATTAATCTACGGTTGCTTAGTTAAATAACAATCATCAACAATCGGGCGCAATTCTTGAATTGGAATTGTGCCTTTTTCAGTGCAATGGACTCTTCTAATCTTTATTGGAATTTAACTACATACTTCGAACTAGGTATCTACTATAATAAAGATTAATATTGTAAAATACTATTATTAATAAGTTTACAATGTTAATTATGTTTTATTCAAAGATTTCTAGAATGTTCAGTAAAAAATACGATAAGGAGTCCGAAAATGAAAAATAAAATAAACTATTTAATCTTACTTTTAACTGCCATCTTAATAGTTGGTTGTACTAACGTAGAAGATGTATCGAATACTGATGGGAAAGCTGTTTCACAAGAAGTAACTACAAAAAATAGTGAAAAAGAAAAAACGACGACTGTAAAACAAGTAGTTGAGGAAACATCAACTGAATCAAAAGATCAACTGTTTAAAGATTACAAATTAATTAAAGTTGATGGTGGTGATATGTCTGGATATCGTGAATCTAACGTCGTCGTTGACATTGGTTATGGGGAACGTGAATATTGGGCATTCACGAATGAATACGGGCAACTAGTCCGTGTCGTTGCCGATGAAATCATTCTACAAGATGACCGTACCGAATCTGTAACATCGTCAGGCAGATACTACGCTGATGAAGCAAAAGTTCCTGGTGTCGAAAGAGCAGATTTAGATGAAGGACATATTATTGCAGATTCTCTTGGTGGGGTATCAAATGCTTATAATATTACTCCACAAGATAGCACGCTTAACCGACATGGTGATCAAGCATATTTGGAAGACGCTATCCGTAAAGCTGGTGGAGCTACTAATTTTGAAGCAATTATCACATATCCGAATACGGAAACACAGATTCCTTCAAGTTATCAGTATACCTATACCATAATGGGTAACATGATAGTTGACAAATTTGATAATGTGAACCCTGATAAAGTAAATGCAGCACTAGGTTTAACAGGTAGTAAGTCTTCAACCTCAACTAGTTCAAATTCAAACACAAATTCAACTAGTCCAAATACAAACGTTGATATTTCTAATATTGATACAAACGGTAATGGTATAGTGACGATAAAAGAAGCGAAAGCAGCAGGATTTAGTATGCCAATAACAAGTGATCATTGGTTATACCCCTATATGCGAGATAATGATAATGACGGTATGGTGGGTGAGTAGACAGCTATATCCCTGTGAGGAATAAAAAACATTTTCATCATGGACAATTTTAAAGCTTACCGGGGATAAAAGACTAATGAATGTATAATACCTTATATACTAATATTGAAGAATTGATTTTGAATTTAGTTATAGTTTTAGGGGGTATAAATGTGGGGCAATCTGTAGAGAAAACATTACCTAAGTTGCCAGATGGGATTAAGGCTATTTTAAATGATAGTTATGATAAGTTCATTTTTACCGATAAAGTAATCAATACCATTTCGGAATATTATATAGTTTATAGGACATACGAAAAATTTGATGAAATGAAGTTCAGTTTATTGGCTATAGATGCAGTTAGAAAAGCTAAGGACGAAAATACCTTCCCTTTTGTTTTTAGATATGCGTTATCAGATGAATTATTTAAGGAAAAAAGAGTTGTCCAGGAACAAGAATTGACAAACTTTGCCCTCAAGCACCGTTTAAATGATGTTATAGGAAAGTTTTTAGAGAAATCTCCTGATTTTCGTGAAATGAGAAAAGATTATTATTCTGGTTTGATAATAGGGTTTGCCAGTTTGGTCACTAAGAACCCATTAAAAATTTGGAAATCAGTTGAGAAATCGATGGAACTACCCTATGAAACTCTACTGGAGCAGGCAAAGATTCGTTCGTATTGTGAAATTAAGGATAGCAAGACCTTCCCTTTTATTGGTACACCTTACGATAGGATTTCTAAACAGAAGTAAACTAGTGAACGGGTGTGTTAATCAATAAGGGTTTTAGTGAAAATGAAAATAGAGAAGGAAATAAAATGGTGAGGAGGGATTGTATTGAGGATGTCTGGAATCGATGCTGCCAACATATTTGTGAAAGAAAAATTTCCTAATTGTGATAATGCATTTTTAGCAGGAAGTGCTTCTAGAGGTGAGGAAACTGAAACTTCTGATTTAGATATTGTAATATTTGATAACTCAACGGAAAGTAATTATCGAGAGAGTTTTGTTCTATATAATTGGAAAATTGAAGCCTTTATTCACAATTACACATCTTATCTAAATCAGTTCAAAATAGATATAGAATCAGGAAGACCAATTTTAGCCAATATGTTGGCTGAAGGAAAAATCATTAGAGATAATGGTAAATCCCAGGAAATAAAGGATAACGCTATAACCTTTATAAAAAGTGGGCCCACACCTTTAACTGAAGACTTTATAAGAGCATCTAGATATTTCATTTATGACCTTCTAGATGATTTTAAAGATTCTTGCAATCCTCCAGAGGCTATAATGACTTTACATACAATCACAACGCAACTAGCAGATTTTATTCTTCGTGTTAACCAGCAATGGAGTGGAAGGGGAAAAGGTCTTGCAAGGGCTTTACACAAATTTGATAAAAAAATTTATAATCAATTCTTCGATTCTCTGGATTGTTATTATAAGGATGGAAACAAACAACCATTTATTAAATTTGTGAACGGCATCTATGAACCGTTTGGTGGTCCTTTATTCGATGGTTTTTCACAAGGAAAATAATTTTTATTCTTCAATTATAGGGTAGTTTTAGTTGTACAATAAGGCATATACAGAAAAAAGAGTTGGATAATGTAAAATCCTACTCTTTTTTTCTGAGTTTATAATTAATGTTGCTAACTTTTAAGGTTTGTTTAATAAAACTGCTTAAAATGAGATATAATAAAAGAAACGGAATATTACAATAATTAGTTTAATAGGTTGATTGAGTCATGGGGAAGCTTTGAGCCGATTTTCAAACTGTTGCATTTGCCAATTGTTTATTTTTTACTCCATGTTTTACATAAAGGGAAGAACATTGTTTATCATTTTTAAAAGGGGAGTGTAAAAATATGCAAAAACAAAAGCTGTTGATCAATGGGGAAAGATTAAGGGAAGAATTGGAGCGATTTGCCGACTTTGGCCGGACAGAAAAGAATGGTGTCACAAGGTTAGCACTATCAGATGAAGACCGCCGTGCAAGGGATTATTTCCGATTCTGCTGTGAGGAATTAGGGTTGGATGTAAAGGTTGATGATTTGGGATGTATGTATGCGACACTTGAAGGAACGGAGAATAAACCTCCTATTCTCATTGGCTCCCATTTAGATTCAGTCAAAAAAGGTGGCCGGTTTGATGGTGTTTTAGGGGTAGTTGCTGGCTTGGAAGTAGTTAGAACCATTATAGACCATAATATTACGCCGAAAGTTCCAATTACGGTTGTGAATTTTACAAATGAAGAAGGTGCAAGATTCGAGCCTTCAATGATGGCATCAGGAATACTTGCTGGTAAATTTGAAAAGTCCGTTATGCTGCAAAAGAAAGATTCAGATGGGATCACTTTTGGTGAAGCTCTGAAGGGTATTGGATACGAAGGGCAAGTGGAAAACCGACTAAAAGAAGCGACAGCTTTACTTGAGATGCATATTGAACAAGGACCTATCTTAGAATCAGAAGCGCTTTCGATTGGCGTTGTGGAATGTGTTGTAGGTATGGCTTGTTATGAAATCGAAGTGACAGGGGAGTCCGACCATGCAGGTACGACGCCAATGAACATGCGTAAGGACGCCCTGTTTGCAACGAATAATCTCATTAACGAGATACGGAGCTACTTGGGCTCTTTAGATCAGGAATTAGTTTATACGATTGGAAGGGTAAATGTGTACCCAAGCATTCATACGGTCATTCCGAATAAAGTCGTCTTTACGCTTGAGGCCAGACACAAAGATATGGGAATCGTTAACAATGTGAAAGAGTTCATTGAGGCACTTCCTAAACTTGAAGAGAATGAAGGCTGCGAGATAAAAGCAACGAAATTATGGGATCGAGATACAGTTTGGTTCGAGCCGGAACTTTGCAATCTGTTAGAGCAATCCGCAAAATCCCTTGGTTATAGTCATAAACGAATGGTGAGCGGGGCAGGGCATGACGCACAGTTCATCGCAAGCTATGTCCCTACCACCATGCTGTTTGTTCCGAGCAAAAATGGAAAAAGCCATTGTGAAGAAGAACTAACCACATGGGAAGAATGCGAAAAAGGTGTCAACGTCATACTAGATACTGTGCTGAACCTATTATCGAAGTGAATTGAAAATCATTAAGAATTTTAAATGTAAAAAGTAGTCCTGATTATGAGGACTACTTTTTGTGGTTTCCCAGTGAAATTTATACACCAGCATCTTTTCACAAATCTTTTTACTTTTAATAGATGCCACATTTTTCTCCTTTTTAACATTTCGATGGGGGAGCACATCCGAGTTCTCACACTGAAATTTGTGATTCTGCCAATTCGTTTCTTAAGTAATTCATCTTCTGTTAATAAATATTGTCAAAGATTGGAGAGAAATTTGTGGAAAAAAGAAGATGAAATAAAATTGCCTATATTCTAAATAGTGTTATAATTTAGTTGATATATCAGATTTCATATCTAATAAATAGGTAGGAGGATATGCTTTGAAAGCAGCAATTGTTACTGGTTCAGGTTCTGGAATCGGTCGGGCTATCGCAAAATCCCTTGCAAAAAATAATTATTTTGTCACAGTAACAGATATTAATTTGCAAAATGCAAAGGAAGTTGTTCAAGAAATCATAAGTGAAGGGGGGGAAGCAATAGCAGAGTATGTAGATATTAGTAACGAAGAAACAATTAAAAATATGATTTCCAGTAGTATTTCTAAAAATCGCAATTTAGTTTTATTAGTAAATAATGCAGGTGTGAACTTTACGACAACAGTTGAAGATTGTACACCTGAAGAATTTGATAATTGCATTGCCATTAATTTAAAAGGTCACTACCTTGTAACAAAACATTCCATTCCACTTTTAAAAAATAATCCTGGTAGTAATATCATAAATATTTCTTCCACTCATGCCTTCAGGACTCAACCTAGATATTTTCCATACAGTGCAGCAAAAGCTGGGATACTTAGTATGACTCGAAGTATGGCAATAGATTTAAGAAATTATTTGATTCGAGTAAATGCAATATGCCCTGGGTTAATTCAAACTCCAATTATGAACTCATCCTTATTTGAAGAGACAGACCCATATTATCAAAAGGTTATTAAATATCATCCAGTAGGGAGATTAGGAAAACCCGAAGATATAGCGAATGCTGTTCTATTTCTATCTTCTGAGAATGCTTCCTTTATTAATGGTGAAACTCTCGTTATTGATGGAGGAAGAAGTTGCATTACATATGAATTAGACTAAGAGATTACCTAGGAGGTGCCAATATTGAAAATTGTAGATTTAAAATTAACCCCAATCGGAGTACCGAGACATACTGGTTTTGTTAATAAGCATGTAATTGTTGAATTGTTTTCAGATGAAGGAATTGTTGGGATTGGTGAGATGTCTGATTTTTCACATCTACCTCAGTATTCGATAGATTTGAATGACTTAGCACATGTTTTAAAATCTTTTCTCCTTGGAAGAAGTCCATTTGAATTAACCAAAATTAACAAAGAACTATTGGATAACTTCCCTGAAGCCCTTTACTATTATGAAAAAGGAAGTTTTATAAGAAATGGAATTGATGCTGCCTTATACGATTTATGTTCGAAATTTTTGGAAATACCTGCAGTAGATCTTTTAGGGGGAAAATATAGAGAAAAAATCAAGGTTTGCTATCCGATTTTTAGACATAGGTTCGTAGAAGAGGTCGAGGAGAATATTAATATTGTACGAAAAAGATTAGAAGATGGTTTTGATACATTCCGACTTTATGTTGGTAAAAATATTGAAGCGGATGAGACTTTTCTTGATAGGATTCGGCAAGAATTTGGTTCTCAAGTTACAATAAAATCCTTAGATTTTAGTCATTTATTGGATTGGAAGGATTCCTTAAGAGCAGTGAATCGATTTAAAAAATATGAATTTCAAATGATTGAGAGTCCTGCATTTCGAAATGATTTTGAAGGTCTTCATAATTTTAGAATGAGAACTGAGTATCCAGTAAGTGAACATGTTTGGGGATTCCGTCAACTACACGAAATGATTAAATATGATTCAGTAGACATATTTAATATCTCACCTATATTTATTGGAGGGTTAACAGCTGCAAAGAAAGCGGCTGCAGCAGCAGAAGTAGCGGGAAAGGGCTGTTTATTAGGAACTACCCAAGAACTTTCAGTTGGAACGGCAGCTATGGCTCATTTTGGCTGTTCATTAGTTAACCTGAACTATATTTCTGATCCTACTGGCCCTAAATTGTATGTCGATGATATCGTCAAAAATCCAGTTAAATATGAAAATGGTTATCTTATTCTTCCTAATAATGGACTTCACGGTCTAGGATTGGAGCTTGATTGGGAAAGAATAAATAAACTTAAGGTAAAAGATTTAAGCTGGGGAAATGTGACAGTTCATCAGCTTCAGGATCGGACATCAATTAATTAGAAATCTTAGTAAAACATGCAAAATGTATTACACTTTCACATAAAACGAACTGATGATGTCGAATCTTATTGTTTAAGTCATTTATTTCGCATTTTATGATATATCAGATTTGATATATTGAAAGTAGGTGATACTTAAAATTGAAAGGAATGAGAATATCTTGATAAATGAACCTTTTAAAAAGCGCTTAATTTCACAAACTAGATCTGTAAGAGACGTTATTTATGAATTTTTAAGAGATTCTATTTTATCAGGAGAATATGAAACTGGTAAACATTTAAAGGAAAGAGAACTTTCAAAGGAGTTTGGAGTTAGCACTACGCCAATAAAAGAAGCGATTAGGCGGCTTGAACAAGAGGGATTGGTATCGACTCAGGCAAGAAGAGGAACTTTTGTTTCAGAGGGTATCATGAAATCAGTTGAAGAGATAACTCTAGCAAGATCTTCCCTTGAAGGTGTAGCAGTACGAATTGCTACCAATAAAATTACAGATGTTGAGATTGAAATATTAGAGGATATAATCCGAATGATGAAGGAAAACACTATTCAAAAAGACAAAGAAAATTTAATTCAATTAAATGAAAAATTCCATAAAACTATTACTCAGTTTGCTAAAAATAGTTATATCCAAAAACAGATTGAAGCAATCCGTGGGTTTGATCGATTTATTAGAAAAAAAGCCTTATCATATACGGATGAACTAGAACGAGCATTTTATGAGCATAAGTCAATTTTTGATAAAATTGTTGAACGTGACCCAGAAGGTGCAGAAATAGCCATGATTAACCATATTAGGAGAACTTCAGAAATGATACAAGATCGACAATAATAACTATTGAAAGGGTGGGGCATTAAAGATGTTTTCAAAATTCAAAGAGATAATTAGGGGCATAAATGCCATTAATACGACGCCTTTTACAGAAAACAAAGAAATTGATTGGGAACTCTTAGGACAAAATATTGATTATTTACTTACAAATGGAATCAAGGCAATTTATCCATGTGGGAATACGGGTGAATTTTATTCCTTAACGATAGAAGAAGCGAAAGAAGTTACAAGATTCGTTGTAGAACGTAATAAAGGTCGTGCAAAGGTAATCGCTGGCATTGGCTATGATTACAAAACAGCTTCTCATTTAGCAAAATATTATGAAGATATTGGGGCAGATGGCATTATGATCCATCAACCAATCAATCCATTCATGCAGGAGAATGGATTGATTGAATATTATAATTCGATTGCAACTTCAACACATTTACCTATTCTACTTTATGTAAGGCAGCAAAATATAACAATTAATGTACTTAGACAGGTAGCCCAACTTCCAAATGTTGTCGGTATAAAGTATGCCGTTAATGATTTAATTAGTTTTGCGAAAACGGTTCAAGAAGTCAACGAAGATGTTGTTTGGGTCTGTGGAAGTGCGGAGATGTGGACACCATTCTTCTTTATTGCTGGTGCCGAAGGATTTACGTCTGGATTAGTTAATGTTGATACGAAACGATCTTTTCAACTACTAGATGCATTAAAAGATAAGCGTTTTACCGAGGCAATGCAAATTTGGAATGAAATTAGACCTTTTGAAGAATTAAGAGAACGGTATATGAATGGAAATAATGTAAGCGTTGTCAAGGAGGCGATGAACCAACTTGGCTTGTCTAATGGGGTAGTAAGAGCCCCATTATCAAGATTATCAACTGAAGAAGTAAATGAACTGAAGGTTACTTTGAAAGATTGGGGTATATTGACTGAACTAACGAAATAATTAACAGGTAAAAATTTATACTAAATGAAAAGGAGAAAGAATATGAAAATTACAAATGTAGAACTATTTCCAGTGAAAACAGAGAGACGGTCAGGAGCAATTAGTAGACATGTAGTTTTAAAGGTTTACACAGATGAGGGTATTATAGGACTTGGTGAATTTTCAGATCTGGGAATTTATCGGTATATGATGCCAGATATTGAGAATTTAAAAATTGCAGTTAACAAATTAATGGTCGGTGAAGACCCTTTTGAAATTGTACAATTTCATAAAAAGGTCAGTAAAGTTCTAAAATATTATGGGCATCATTCTATGCCAATCTATCCACCTTATACATTAGATTCACAGCTGGTAGCCGCGATGGAAATGGCTATGTATGATATCAGTGGAAAATATTTAGGTACTCCTGTTTACAATCTTTTAGGTGGAAAGGTAAGGGATACATTCGAAGTAACTTATCCATTATTTTCTTGTAAAAAAGCTGAAGATATTCCAGTACGGTTAGATTGGGTTGAGGAAATGTACAATGAAGGGTGGGACCGAATGCGATATTATGTCGGTGAGGACCTAGAGGCAGATGAAAGATTTTTGGAAGCGTTTCGTGATCGTTTTGGTAATAAAATTACTCTAAAAGCAATCGATTTTCAAAGAAAATTATATTGGAAAGATACATTAAAATGGATTGAAAGATTAAAGCATTTCGATTTCCAATTGGCAGAGAGTGTTTCGTTTGGTGAAGATTATGAAGGTATGGCTGAAATTAGAAGAAAAGTAGATATACCTATAAGTGAACACATTTCAAGTTATGCAAATGCATTACGAATGGTTAGACATGAAGCAATTGATATTTTCAATGTCTCTATTCAAATTGGCGGAATTCAAACAGCGTTGAAATTTTATAACATAGCAGAAGCAGCAGGTTTACAGTGTCTCTTAAGTACAACTCAAGAGATGAGTATTGGAACAGCAGCTACCTGTCATATGGGAGCAGTAGTTCCAGAACTTCATTATGCAGGTGACGTCATTGGACCTGTGCTATATAAACAAGATGTAACTAAAGAGAGAGTAAAATATGTCGGACCTAGAATGTTCTTACCAGAAGGAGTCGGTCTTGGTGTGGAATTAGACGAGGATAAGTTGCAAGATATCGCGAGTCCACTATACGAATGGGAAGAATTAGGTTCACACTCTGGAGTAATTGTACAATAGTTAATTTATTATCTGAAGGGGTGGTAAAAAATGGTGGATGTATTAAAGTCTGTTAACTTAGAAGAGTTATTAGCACATCAACAACCTAGAAAAAACTTTAACATTATTAAACTAGATGAGGAAAAATATGCAGTAAGGGTTGCAAAAATTCATGATAGATTTCCATGGCATTCACATCCTCATGGTGATGAAGGTTGGTTGGTGTGGGAAGGACATATGACAATCGATACTGAGGAAGGTAGTGTCGAATTAAAAAAAGGTGATTTTACAGTTATTCCAAAAGGAATTAAACATTCACCTATTGCACACATTGACAATACTATTGTGGTTATTTTTAATCTTACAAAATTAGGAATGGATTTAGTAGATGAAAATGTAGATCTGGGTGAATTCGAATTACCTAAGGAGAGCCGATCATAGAAATAAGTAGAATTGTCACATTTGTTATCAGACTTTCTGAGTGTAAAAAAGGTTAAAGGGAGGTTTTAATTGATGAGAAAAAAGTTACTACCAATTTTTACTATGCTATTTGTTCTATTAGGAATGGCTTTAGCAGGTTGTAGTGGTGATGAGAAGACAACAAACGAAGGACAGGCAAATAATGAAAATGGTGATGGAGATCAATGGAGTGGTAAGACATTACGAGTTTCAGCTCAATCATGGATAATTGATAAATGGCCACTTGAGGAAGCAGCTAAACAATTCATGGAAGACCACCCAGGATCAAAAGTAGTAGTGGTTCCTGCAGTAAATAAAGGAACAGGTGATTCATATTTACTCCAATGGTCTCGGGGAAACTCTGATGTTGACCTAGCCCTTGGAGGATCACCTGCAGATATTGCTATTTATGTAGCAAAAGATTTATTGGTAGAATTTGATGACAATTTCTTTGAGGACTATTCACGTGACAAATTTGTAAAGCCTTTCTTAGATCTTGGCTTATATAATGACAAACAATTTTCTATCCCTTTACTTGGAGAAGTAATAGCATTAAATGTTCGTAAAGATTTAATGAAGGAAGCGGGTCTTACTGATAATGAAGGAAACCCAATTCCACCAAAATCATGGGATGAATTATATGACTATGCGAAAAAACTTACGAAAAAAGAAAGTGGTAGTACGACATATGGGTTAAGTGTCGATCTAGCTACGAATTTTGTTCATTTAAACTATTATTCTGGTTTACAATCAAAAACAGGAAATTTCTTAGATGGTGATTTCATTGATTTCGAAAGTCAAGATGCAAACGATTTATTAAATTTTTGGAAAAAGGTTAGTGCCGATGGATTTGCACAACCTGATACTTTACAGGACCAAAATGCTGGTAGAAATGCATTTTTATCGGGTGGTGTAGCGATGTTATGGACTGCTGCATCAAGAACACAGGAGTTTGCTGAAACGTTTGGTGCTGAAAATGTAGCTACTCTTCCTCTACCAGGATCAGAAAATAACGGAAGTATCGCATTTACACATGGAATCTTTATTCCAAAAGCAGGAGCAGAACCAGATATGGCTAAAGCATTTATAAAAGAACAATTATTAAACGAGTATGGTCAACAATGGTCAGCTACTAAATATGGAAAACTACCAACTGTTTCTGCGAACTATGAAGGATTGCCAGAAGGTTTATCTTCTTTATTACAAATTGTAGAAACATCCAAAGGAGAACCATTATATAAAGAGCAAGCAAAATTAACTGATTTAGTCCATAAGCAGATTTCGAATATGCTTGTGAATAATCAAAGTGTAGAAGACACCTTGAAGAACATAGATAATGGTATGAGGGAATTAGATTTGGAAATGGATTAATAAATATGGTAGATGAATGGTTCTGTCATTCATCTACCTTTACAAATAGGAGAAGGGGGATAAAAGTGAGCCAGATAAATATCGATTCAAATCGGGAACTGAAAATAGAAAGTGTAATAGGTAAATCACGAAAGAAGAAAAAATTCAATCTTAGTATCTATCTGTTTCTAATACCTTCTATTATTTTTGTCGGTGTCTTCATGTTATATCCACTACTTTATTCTTTTGGGCTAAGTTTTATGGAATATAACTTTGTCTATGATGATAAGGCAAAATTTGTTGGATTTGGAAATTACATAAAGATGTTTACTGATAAAACCTTCCTTACGTCACTATATAATACTTTATATTTTGCTGTTATCTTTTTTGTATTATTGATCGGATTTTCTTTAGGAATTGCATTATTACTAGAATCAAAATTAAAAGGAATGATTATCTTACGTACAGTAGTATTTTTACCGGTAATTGTAGCTATGGCTTTATCGGGAGTAGTTTTTCAATGGATATTAAATGAGAACTTCGGTGTACTCAACCATATTCTAACATCCATTGGTTTAGAAAGATTCGCTCTAAATTGGCTTGGAAATCCTAATGTAGCTATTTATACAATTATTGCGGTAAGTTTATGGAAGTATTGTGGAATTATTTGCATTATGTTTTTAGCTGGTTTACAAGCTATTCCAAAGGAATTATATGAGGCAGCAAAAATAGATGGGGCAGGATCATGGTCCTCCTTTATCCATATTACACTACCAAATCTAAAGGAATCTTTTATTATTACTGGTGTATATGGAATTATGCAATCGCTTAAAGTCTTTGAACAGCCATTTGTTTTAACATACGGCGGTCCAGCTGATTCAACATCAACACTTTATTTTTATGCATGGAGAAATGGGTTTGAATTCTATGATATGGGATATGCCTCTTCCATTGCTTACTTTATTGCAGGATTAGTATTAGCCTTTAGTTTGTTACAAATTATGCTCTTAAATAAAAACAAATCAATGAATTAATTATTTGAAAAGGAGGGAAAGTATGACTTTCATAAAAAAATCGGTACTATACTTCATTACAATTTTTGTTGGGTTTGCTTTTGTATTTCCTTTTATTTGGGTATTGTTGACTTCATTAAAGACGGATGATGATATTTACCAGCAACCAATAAAAATACTCCCAGAGCAATTCACATTAGAACAATACACTTCAATATTTACCAAATCCCCAGAGCTCTTAACTTTTTTTTGGAATAGTACATTAATAACAATAATTTCAGTTGCATTAGTGACAATTTTTAGTGGAATGGCAGGTTATGTAATTGCACGATACAAATTTGTAGGTAGTAAATCTTTCTTCTTCCTTTTGTTATTAGTAATGTTTGTACCTTGGGTTATTTTTTTAATCCCTATTTATATATTGGAAGATACATTAAATCTTGTGAATACAAGAGTGGGCTTGATCTTACCTTATATTGCTTTAAACTTACCACTCGGAATATTTATTATGAGAGGAAATTTCAATTTAATTCCTAAGGAAATAGAAGATGCAGCACTTGTAGATGGATGTAATGTATTTCAAATGTGGTATAAAATTATGCTTCCTATGGTAAGACCAGGTCTTGCAACTGTAATTATCTTAACAGGTATATCCGTTTGGGAAGAATTCATGTATGCAAGGTCATTAATAACATCTCAAGAAGCATGGACTGTTCCAGTTGGGATAACTATGCTTCAACAAGAAGCACAAGCCTGGGCATTTGGAACGCTAAGTGCTGCAATACTACTTTCTTTAATTCCATTGTTAATACTATTTTTGGCATTTCAAAAGTATTTCATCAAGGGTATTACAGATGGATCTGTTAAAGGATAAACAAAAAGGAGGGATGATGAGTGGAAGTACATCAAGGCTTTCATAGAATTGAGGTTCCATACCAAAATCGGTATTTATATCAGCATATCTTAATAGGAAATGAGAAACTTCTGATTATAGATACGGGTATAAATTCAACACCTGAAGAAGTATTACTTCCTTATTTAAATGAAAAAAATATTAATACGAATCTAGATATCTATATATTGATAACGCACTGTGATGCAGATCATTGTGGGGGTGCTTCGGTTCTAAAGAAATACTTTCCAAATGCTAAAATTATGGCACATCAAAGAGAAGTGCCATATCTTGAAAATCCTACTCTAAATCTTTCATATAGGTATGGAGAATTTGAATCCATTGGTATTAAGCGTTCTCCCAAAAAATATGAGCAGCTTCTTCAAGCATTAGGAGAAGGAGTTAAGGTTGATATTGAACTTAACGGTAATGAAAAAATAAGTTTATCAAAGGATTGGGAGGTAAAAATCATCAATTCACCTGGCCATACTGCAGGCCATGTTTTAGTGTACGATTCATTAAATAAATGTGCAATCATTACTGATGCAGTTCTTGGAAATGCAATCCTTACAAGAACTGGAAAGAAAGCACTCTGCCCTACTTACAGGTATACAAATGAGTATTTAAGAACAATTGAAATAGTAAGAGAATTAAATGTAAATATTTTGTACACTAGCCACTTTCCAATAATAGATGGCAAGCAAAGGATTTCGGATTTTCTTAACGAAAGTAGAGAATACGTATTTTTGGTAGAAAAGTATATACATGAAAAAATGAAACAAAACGGAGAACTAACTTTGAAATTACTTATTGAAGAGGCTGATGATTCATTATCTCCTACTGATCGAAAGATAGATTTATATTATTGTCTACAAGGGGGGCTTGAAAGGATTAAAGAACAAGGTTTATTCGAATTAATTAAATTAAACGGCCAAGAAATATGGAAAAAATGCGAAAATTAAAAAGCAGGAGGGTTTGACAATGACAATAGGTATTCTAAAAAAAACGTATTTGAATTTTATAAATGGTGAATGGATAGTTTCTTCATCAGGTCAAGTATATAAGAGTTTTAATCCTGCAAATACTGATGAAATTATTGGATATGTTCAAAATTCAACAACAGATGATGTGAATTTAGCTGTTGCTTCGGCAAAAAATGCTCTAACATTTTGGGGGAAATTAGCCGGAAGTGATCGTGGAGCTTATTTATATAAAGTTGCAGACATTTTAGAACGAAGACTTAACGAAGTTGCTGAATGTATGACACGTGAAATGGGGAAAACATTTCCCGAAGCAAAAGGTGAGACATCTAGGGGCGTTGCTATCTTGCGTTATTATGCTGGTGAAGGTATGCGTAAGGTTGGTGATGTAATTCCATCAACAGATAGCAAAGCTTTAATGTTTACAAGCCGGGTACCATTAGGGGTAGTTGGTGTAATAACCCCATGGAATTTCCCTGTGGCTATTCCTATCTGGAAAATGGCTCCAGCCTTAATTTACGGAAATACAATTGTCATAAAGCCCGCACAAGAAACAGCTGTCACTTGTGCAAAAATTATGGAGTGCTTTGAAGAAGCTGGAATACCAGCAGGTGTAGTAAACATGGTTACAGGATCAGGTTCAGTAATCGGTCCTGCACTTACAGAAAATCATGATGTTAATGGGATTACATTTACCGGATCAAACCAAGTAGGTAAAAGAATCGGAAAGAGTGCTTTTGAGCGAGGTGCCAAGTATCAACTTGAAATGGGAGGAAAGAACCCAGTAATTGTTGCAGCAGATGCAGACATCGACTTAGCTGTAGAACAAACAATTAATGGAGCTTTTCGTTCAACTGGTCAAAAATGCACAGCAACAAGCCGGGTAATTGTCCATAGGAACGTATATGAAACGTTTAAAGAAAAGCTATTAACAAAGACAAAAGAAATTACTATTGGGGATGGTTTAGAAGAAGGAATTTGGATGGGACCTAGTGCGAGTGAAAACCAGTTAAAATCAGTTTTGTCTTATATAGAAAAAGGAAAACAAGAGGGAGCAACACTGCTTCTAGGGGGAAATCGAATAACTGGTGGATCTTTTGATAAAGGATTTTTTGTAGAACCGACCATATTTGAAAATGTAACTTCAAGAATGACAATTTTCCAAGAAGAGATCTTTGGACCAGTAATCGCTCTCGTAAAAGTAGACACTTTAGAAGAAGCAATAAATGTAGCGAATGATGTTGAATTCGGATTAAGCGCTTCGATTTTTACAACTAATATTCAGAATATGCTATCCTTTATTAATGATATGGAAGCAGGACTTGTACGAGTAAATGCTGAAAGTGCTGGCGTGGAACTACAGGCGCCATTTGGAGGGATGAAGCAATCAAGTTCTCATTCACGTGAGCAAGGTGAAGCAGCAAAAGAATTTTACACATCAATCAAAACCATATTTGTTAAATAATTTTAGCCATAAAAATTATGAAACTCTTCTTGATATAGAATATTTAAATTTATATGTTGCTTCAACTTCACGTACTTAAAAGCAGTACGATAAATTTGAGCATATGAAAGTAGTCCTGATTATGAGGACTACTTTTTGTCGTTATTCAAGCATTTAATTATTTTTTCACAACTGCATCATCATTTTGGAGGTTTACTGTATTGTTCGTTACATATCCATTAGGGTTTGGATGAAGCCTTCTCCTTTTTAGGAGTTTTCCTATTAACTCAATGTTATTATCAATATAATCAAGCCTTTCCCTTGCGATAAGGGCCCATTCCATATTTCCTGTCATAGTCGAAAAGATATGTCTATATCCAAAAGAGTATTGTTTATAAAGCTGATAAATAACATAACTGGGTGTAAATGTTTGCTCTCTTTTTTTAATGATTTTCTCTATGTCCTTGTTTAACCATTCTGAAATCATTTTGGTTGATAGATTGATAACCTTTTTGTTAGACATGAACAAACTCCTCCTGTAATAAGTGAAATATCTATTGAACCATCAATTTCTTAAGTAATCCATGAATCTGCTTTTTTATGTACCTTTTAGCTGCATGAAAACCCTTCCAAATGGTTGTTACTACTAATAATTCAAGATAAATGTTTTTTATCCTTTTAAAAAATGTTGAATTTTTTGATTTGAGCCTGACGGAATCCTGAATTTCGGCAGGTTCTTTTGTATTTTGTCACTTATTAAATAAAAGTAATCTAAGGAAATGTAAAGTGATTTTATAATTTTGTATAAGTATACTTTACTTTTATAAAAATTAAGTTTATAATTTCAATCAAGAGGTGATGGTCATGAAGAAAGATTTTGGTGATTCGATCTCAAATAAGGTTTATGAATATCGTGTACTCGCCAGAATGTCTCAGCAAGAATTAGCAGAGAAGGTGGGGGTTTCCAAGCAAACCATCTTCGTCATGGAAAAAGGAAATTATGTTCCGACTCTGCTGTTAGCCTTCCGTATTGCCGAATTTTTTAATGTGGATGTAACCGATATTTTTACGTATGAGAAAGGAAATGATCAAAATGGGAATTAATAAGTTTTTCTCTGAAATTCATTACGCAGTTTTTAACCCATTAAAAACATGGGCTGAACAAACTCCAGGAAATTGGAATATTCTCCTTTGTAGCGGTTTAGCATTACTTTTAGTCGGAGGGGTTTTAACATACGTATTTCACAAAAAAATGGGTGAAGCTGACGAAAGAACAACGCAAATATCTTTAAAAAGTGCCTTGATTACCTTATGTGTAGTCATTTTATGCGACATCATTTTTCCGAAAGAATATATGTGGCAAATTTTCTTTTTATATAAATATTCCCTTGCATTCCTCGCTTCAGGAATCTATTTAGCTGTTCGCTACAAAAAAGACTTTTTTTGACGAAAGAGCCAAAAAGGGATTCGAAAAATGCTTGTTCTTTCAATTAGGAAGATGGCTTTGAAGTTTTATGGGATCTCTCAATAGATTAGAATTCGATCTGGGTAAATGATTAAAATGGGGAGAAGGGGAGGGGCAACAAATTAGGACAGTAATCAAAAGTCGGTCGCCAAAAAAGATTGCGACTCTTTTTCTTATCGTGATAACGATGTCGATCTATGGATACCTTCATCTGGAAAAAAGCATCAAATACCCTTTTGTTCAAGTAGATATAGAATCTGACTTTCTATCAGAGGCATACTTTACTGAACTCTCAGAGCAGTATGATCAAATTCGTTCTGATTATCGAAAATGGTATATCTTTGATACGTCCAAAGCAATTGCATCACACGCAATTTTAACTGGGATGATGGATGATTTGGTGGAAAATCGAGAGCTTTTGAAAGGGCATAAACAATTTGATCTGTTTTTTGAGACATTTGATCAACATGTCAAACAACTTCCTTCTATCACGAAAGAGATTCATTATTTTCGAAATGAACTGAATCGATATGGGGAGGCACCTGAACGATTAGAAGATATGGTTGAACTAGCGGCATGCGGGAAATGGCAGCTATTCAGTGCGAGATACCACCGATATGAAGTAGACAAATATGACGCTGGTTATAATGTAAAGTTTATATCATCAAATGGTCGCTTTGAAGTTGTCTATCATGCTGAGACGGGTTTAATGGTAACCGATTCGGTTAACATGGGCACCTATAATTATGCGCCTGGCAGCATCATTCCATGGAAATATTACCAGCATCATCAATATGACAAAGTGCCCTGGAAGAAATGGGGCAATACCAAGCAGGTCTCATACGAGGATATTACACAAAGACAGACGAGACACGGCTCAATCGAACAAAAGGATAGTTCTGCAGCACTCGAAATGCTGATTGAAAACAAAATGCAAGAATCAGAGACTTGTGATCAGTAATTGGATTATGGTAAACACAAATAAAAAACTGAATCTACTATTGGTAGACTTTAATACGATACACATAGAAAAAGCCAACTTTCAATGATAGAAAATTGGCTTTTTGGTTTATTCAAGTAAATTTTAGTATGCTAAGCCGAAAAGGGCTTTGATATGAGTTAAGTAACGAACATGACTTGCTTCTTTCATTAATGAAGCAGGAAGACCTTTTAGTTGAATATTGTTGCTACCAACTGTTGCTACACCGTCTTTACGGCCAAGACTTGCAAGTGTACCAGAGTTGATTGGGCTAAATTCTTCAAGCTTTTGGCCTTTAAGGATTGCAAAAAGGTTGTATCCACAAGTTTCTCCCATTTGCCATGCATTTTGAGCAGTAGGCGCATATAATGGACGTCCTCCATCAGCTGGAAGTGAAACAGACGCGTCACCAACCACAAATACTTCTGGGTGTGATTTAGAACGTAAATATTCGTCAATCACTGCTTTCCCACGATCACATTCAAGACCAGATTCTTGAACGACTGGAAGGGCTGCAACACCACCAGTCCAAACAAATGTGTTTGCTTCGATTGTAGAACCATCTTTGAGGGAAATTTTATTTCCTTCAACGCCTGTAACAGGTAGGCCAGTTAAGAAATCAACGCCACGTTTAGCTAAGCTTTCAGTAGCACGTCCGATTAAGTTATCAGGAAGGACTGGTAAGATTTTAGGACCAGCTTCTACCAATTTGATGTCTAATTCATTGAAGTCAACGCCGTATTTTCTTGCAACTTCAGGGAAGTGGTCAACGATTTCACCAACTAGTTCAACACCAGTTAATCCTCCACCACCAATTACAATCGTTGCATCTGCTGGGTTTTTAGATTCCGCATAAGATGCAATTTTACTTTCAATGTGTTTGTAAATGCGGTTTGCATCTTCAACTGATTTTAATACGAAACTATTTTCTTCAAGGCCTGGGATACCAAAGTAACCAGTTTGGCTACCAAGTGCAACAACTAAGTTGTCATAACTCAAGACAGCACCGTCTGCTAGGTGAACTTCTTTTTTGTCTACAGAGAAAGAGGTCACTTCGCTGATTACCACATTGATATCTTGATTTTTGAATAGTTTTGTTAAAGGGAAAGAGATTGCGCGTTCGGTTGTTGAACCTCCCGCAAGACGGTGTAATTCCGTAATAAGTTGGTGAGTAGGGTATTTATTCACCACTGTAATTTGTGCTTCAGCTTTACTTGCATATTTACGTAACGTTAGAGCAGTCAATAAACCTCCGTAACCTGCACCTAAGATGACGATTTCTTTTGACATGATTAATCCTCCGTCCATACTAGTAATAGAAAAGATATAAAATTATTTTGCTTTATTTTCAGCTTGTACTTCTAAAAATGCGCTAACGAAGCGTAACATTTTTTGAGCTTCTGGATCTTTCAATAATTTTAACACACCAAATAGACCGATATTTTCATGTGAAGCTTCTGCACGGTCTTTTGCTTCAATAGCTGTTGCAGCAATTGTTTTAACTGAACCGATTACAGGTTCGGAAAATTCTTTGATGGCATGTACTGTATCATTTTTTAGTACTTCATCAGTTGCCACTAACTGAGCGAAGTCATATGCTTTTGTTAATAAATTAACAGCCTCTGTTAATTTTGGTAGCTGCTCCACTAAAGTAGTAAGTGATTCTTGTACTTCAGGTTTTAATAATTGATCAAGTACGTCTGTTTTCTCTTTACTTAGTTCTTCTTGAGCTTTAGTCAATACTTCTGGCATTTCAATTCTCCTTCAAAGTTGAATTTCTACAAGCAAATCTTGTTGAGAATGCTGGTAGATTTTGAGTCATGTTTCATATTCACATTTAATAGGGCAACATATCCAAGATTTCTAGCTACACATATATAGTTTCATAAACTTGTAATTTATTAAATATACATGTAAAAAAATCAAACTTGTTGTAACTCGTTTTTACACGTATTTCCCCATAAAACGTTATTTATATGTGATATTCATGTGCCATATAATACTATAACGCTAAATTCGTAATTCGTAAAATGTATTTTTAAATAGGAAATATATTA
The DNA here is from genome assembly GCF_000285535.1 of Bacillus timonensis. Classification (GTDB taxonomy): domain Bacteria; phylum Bacillota; class Bacilli; order Bacillales; family Bacillaceae_L; genus Ferdinandcohnia; species Ferdinandcohnia timonensis. The sequence continues at coordinate 141,157 of NZ_HE610985.1, forward strand.
CTTATATTAATAGGAATTGGGATGCTTGCCTATTTGGATAAATGGCAACTAAAAAGGGCAAGAGATTTCGGTACCTGTCCACTGCAGAGTAATTGTTACGATTGTCTAAATCACCATATAAAATGAACAAATGTAACTTGCGATTGCCTTGTTACGTCATATATATAAAGCTTTCTAAAAGGGGCGAAATTCATTGAAAAGATTCATTATTGGAGGATTCACATTTTTACTCTTATTTTTAACGGCATGTAGCAGTAGCAGTAGCCAAGAGGATAGTGCAGGTGGTTCTGCGAAAAGTGATGATATGTCAGTGCGTGAGAGTGCGAAGATGGAAGAAAAAGCCGAGATGGAAAATAATGTGGATCAGAGTACCAAAGAAACAGCTGCAACGACTGAAGTAAAGGCAACAAATCGGATGGTTATCTACAATGCAGAGTTAAATCTTGAGGTAAAAGATTTTAAAAAGGCACAAACCACGATTGAAAGTCTGGTTAATCAAATGGCAGGTTATATTGTAAATGCTCAAATTTATGATAGTGAAGAAGGGCAAATGGGAGGTTCTATAACAGTAAGGATTCCTCAAGATAAATTTCAAACGTTTTTAGAGAAGGCGGAGGACATAAGTGTAAAGTTGCATAATCGAACTGTATCTGGCCAGGATGTAACAGAGGAATATGTTGATTTAGAGGCAAGAATCAAGTCAAAAAGAGCTGTTGAAGATCGACTACTTGCATTTATGAAAGAAGCAAAGGAAACGAAGGATTTACTGCAAATATCTGCTGACCTTGAACGGGTTCAAGTTGAAATTGAAAGCCTGGAAGGCAGAATGAAGTACCTCGAGAATCAAACAAGTTTATCAACTGTTACACTTACTTTGTTTGAAAACAAAGTGGAGATTCCAGGAATTGATAAGGAAGAGCTAAATACGTGGGAGAAAACAAAGAAACAATTTATGGACAGTATTAACTTCCTGCTTACAGCGTTTTCAGGTTTTCTCGTTTTTCTTCTAGGAAATTCACCGATTTTACTTTTACTTGTAATTGTAGGTTTGATTGTATGGTATGTCAGTAAAAAAGTAAGACGTAAAGGAAAGAAAGAACAATAACATTATAGAGGGAACTCGAGTGAATGTGTAATTAATGTTAATGTCAGATGCACCAATCTTACTATAGAAAACATTCAAGGAGCGCCTGGAAAAAACAGGCGTTCTTTAGCTTTCATCTCATAATATGTTTTGCTTTGGATATTATTTTGTATTTAGGTTGAATATCCATTTAATTAACCATTTATTATTACATAAATTAACATGAATGATATCCTTTCTAACGAAAATAGTAGGTAGAGAGGAGGTAATGAATATGATAAAAGTTTTACGGGGTGTAGGTATTTTATTCATTTTGGTAGGTATTATCTTTGGAATGACTCAAATTTCGGATTTAATGGACCAATACGACGATGTGAAGTATTGGGAAGAAGCGGCTGAAGAAAATTATGACAATTCTCTTATTGAAGATAGGTATTTAACATTAAATGAACTTTATAAATCAAGTCTAATTTTTACATTTGCTACAATAGTATCCAGCATTGTATCAGGAATATTTTTTTTGGCATTAGCTACAATTATTGATCTACTACAAAAATTGGTAAGAAAAGAATGTTTACCATCTACTAGCGAATAATAGTTGATTTTATTTAAGCTAAAACATCTCTTTCAAAACGCCAACAATCAAATCACACAATTTAATAGCACTTTTAAGCTGATGTATTTTAGGTATACCTCCTATAGAAGTCCTTTATTTACAATTGGTCTTTCCTGCGATAGCGCGGTATTACAAAAGATTGAGCAAAACCATGAATTGTGAGATGAGGGGGGCAGTACCTCCCCCTTGTCCCTTGTCTATTCGACAATGGTGATAATGGGTGGTTTATGTAAGTAGTGAAAGAAGTTTGCACCGTCTTCTTCTGCTTGTTTAGCCTCAGGGCTGTTAAAAGCCTCCATTAATTTTTCCATGTTCTCAAATTCCAAGATGGTAACCAGATAGAGGTTTAAATCACTCCCTTGGGAATTCACTACTCGATGAACAGAATTGTTAATGAGGTTTGGTATTTTCCTTCCTATTGGGACATGAACATCGAAATAATGTTTATCAAATTTTTCTTTATCCTTCGGTTTTTCATACATAATAATCATCTTCGCCATAATCCACACTCCTTTTACATTCTAGTTGACTATATTCTTTTTACCAGCAATATATGCTGTTCTTGACTTTATAAAGTTACTGGTAAAGCATCTTTCTAGTAAAAAGTGATTATACTACATGCCTTTAAAATAAAGGTTTTGGACACACTACTAACGATATAAAAAATGGAGGTATGTTTAATGGCTGTACCTGATTATCAAACGATTATGCTACCTTTACTAAAAACATTACAAGATGGAAGTGAACATATTTTAAAGGATATTTATCGACAACTAGCTGAGGAATTCCAATTAAGTGAAGAAGATTTAAATGAATTACTACCGAGTGGAACGCAAAAAACGTTTCATAATCGTGTGGGATGGGCGAAGACCTATTTACAAAAAGCAGGGTTACTCAGAACGGTTTCACGAGGGAAGTTCGTGATAACAGCACGGGGATTAGAAGTATTAGCATCCAATCCCCAGTACATAAACAATAAATATTTAACGCAATTTGAAGAATTTAAAGAATTTCGGTCTATATCAAGTTCTGAAGATACAGTAGTAAATCCATCTACAACAGAAGTTCACAATAACGATAATGATACACCTGAAGAAGTTTTAGAAAAAAGTTACCAACATTTGCGGAACGAGTTGTCAACTGAATTATTGAATACCGTTAAACAATGTTCCCCTTCCTTTTTTGAAAAGCTTGTAGTTGATTTATTGGTTGCAATGGGATATGGAGGTTCAAAAAGCGATGCTGGCCAAGCAATTGGAAGAAGTGGAGATGAGGGAATTGATGGCATTATCAAGGAAGATAAATTAGGGTTAGATGTAATCTATATTCAAGCAAAAAGGTGGAGCAACACAGTAGGTAGACCTGATGTTCAAGCCTTTGCTGGAAGTTTAGAAGGACAAAGGGCTAAGAAGGGCGTATTTATTACGACTTCCAGATTTTCGAATGAAGCAAAAGAATACGTGAAGGTCATTGAAAAAAAGATTGTTCTAATAGATGGAGAACGCTTAACACAACTTATGATTGATTATGATATCGGCGTTTCTGAATACAAGAAATTTATTATGAAACGAATAGATACAGATTATTTTGATGATGAGGAAATCTAGGAATTGATTCGTACATAGAAACAGAGGTATTTATTTTATCATCTTGTATAAAAATAAGAGACAAAACAATTACTAAGCGTTTAATATTTTGGTTGAATTATTTTATAGAGGTTAGGTTATGGAGATACAAAAGTATAATTTTTTTATCTTTAAAATCTCCGTTAAAAATAATAAAAATTTGTATTCAAGATATACTATCTAATTCTACAACTATAAATACGTTAAAATTATTTTAGAAGGATAAGTATGGACTCGAAACTTAAAGGAATAGGAATAATAATTTTAATATTATGCTCATTATACGGGTTTGTGCCCTTGTTTGTGGATATACAAGAAATAGTCTATTCAATATTTGATGATGGGTATAGATATGAAAAAAAATCAGATAGGGATCTTGATCAAATCGGAAATATTTACGAGTTAGGAATAATATTTGGAGATGATGCGGCAAAGATGTTCGAAATCGATTCCTACCAAGGAGTGAATTTCGATGATATGAAGACAAGAGAAGATGCTGTTCAGATTGCATCCTTTTTATATAGAAACAGAGTGAACGATTTTATTTGTCTTGGACCACAGGAGGGTGACTGTATGAGTATGCCTACTGATAAGGAATTGATAGAGAAATACAGAAATAATGAAATATCAAAGTATAATAGTGAGAGATCAACAGTCAACGCATTTTATAGTGGTTATGTGGATGGTTTTTTATCGTATTATAATTATTAAGTTCAACCAAATTTTCAGAAAAGATCACGCATACCATATTATCTTTATAAACTTTTAGAGGGACTAGTTGTAGGTAATAGCGAGTTAGCTTAAGAAGCGGTAGAACACTCACAAATGTTGATACATCAATGTTTATGGGTGTTTTTCTGTTTTGAGGAAAACGGGTAAAAAAGGTAGGTTTTTGATATTGTTTACCCATTTTTTACACAAGGAATGAGTAAAAAATCAAAAATGTTAAGTAACCCATATATAACCTAGTAGACTTATATTGCGCAACAATCCTAAGAGGCTCACTTAACAAATGCTGAAGTGGGCTTATTTTTAATATTTATTAATTCCGTAACCGAAAAGCTTTAATCTAGGGGAAAAGAGTTGCTGGTGGTATTATAGAAATAATGTTAAGTATTGTCAGGGGGGATTTAAGGATGGCTCTACTTCAAGATGAATTAAAAATCATGACGCTCCAAGACTTACTTGGGATGAAATTAGCCTTACCATCATATCAGCGTCCTTATACTTGGAGTGTGAAATCTACGAATACGCTTTTTCTTGATACATTTTATGCATATCAAGAAGGTATACAAGAGTACAGAATAGGTTCTGTTATTTTACATAAAGAAAATGATAAATACAATGTAGTCGATGGTCAACAGCGGTTAACAACTCTTTCGATTCTACTATACTGTTTAGGTGATGAGGAGCAGGGGCTACTTCGAGAAAAGTATAATCAACTATCTAATGATGCGATAGTGACTAACTTTGAAATATTATCAAAGCGGTTAAGCGAACTTTCGAAAGAAGTGCAAAGTAAATACAAAGAATATTTACTCCAACATTGTAGTGCAGTTCAAATTGTCACAGATAGTGAGCAAGAAGCTTTTCAATTTTTTGATTCACAAAACTCTCGCGGCAAAGAGTTGGCACCACATGATTTATTGAAGTCATATCATTTACGTGAGATGGATGATGCAGACGAGCATCTGAAAGTAAGAATTATCAACCAATGGGAAGATAGGAACCAGGATGATTTGAATGAATTATTTAAAAGTTATCTTTACCCATTGACGCAATGGTATAAAGGAAAGAATGGTTTAGGCTATTCTTCAAGTAAAATCGATGTATTCAAAGGAATTAAAACTACAAATGTGTATAATTATGCTATTTATCATAAAGCAAGTAACCTTTTTGTAGAACAGTTTAATGCAAATGGAAGCAGTGAAATACTTGCAACTCGAGCACTAAATCAATTTCAATTAACACAGCCATTGATGGCTGGAAAGCGATTTTTTAATTATGCTCTTCATTATGGAAAGCAGCTTGAACAAATAAAAAATCGAATAAATAAGTTTCACAATGATAAACAAATTCCGAGTAGACGTTCTGGAGATCTATACATTAAACAGTTATATGAATGTGCGCTATTGTTTTTTGCTGATCGCTTTGGTATTGATAGTCTGTCAAAAAGTGGTGTAATGCAACAACTATATTCTTGGAGCTATTCTTTGCGACTAACTATGAATGCTGTGTATCCTCAGACAATTAATAAGTATGTGCGAGGAAAACATGAACGTTTGAACGAGGGGTTGGATCTGTTTTCAGAAATAAGTGAGATGAACAATCCAGAAGAATTAAAACTTATTGTACTTGAGCAACCCAATATCGAGAATAAAAATAAAGAGAAGTACAAAGGTGTGTATGAATTACTTTGTGAATGGAATAGGTGGTAGGCGATGGATAAGCATTTAAAAATCATTCCTGTATCACGCATTTTTACTGATATTAGTTATGTCGTACCGATTTATCAACGTAACTATGCATGGGGGGAAATGCAAATTGAACAACTGATAGAAGATATTGATAGTTCAATTAACGATTCTAATAAGAACTACTTTCTTGGAAATCTTATCGTTAATCAAACGGATAATAATGTTTATGAAGTAATAGATGGGCAACAAAGGTTGACAACATTATTTCTATTAGAAACCTATCTTGGGATGAACCTCGCAAAAGATGCACTAAAATTTGAAGCACGCGAAAAGTCAAACCGCACCCTTCACATGATTAACATTGGAAACAAGGGTGAATTATTAGAGGAATTAGTTTCTGTTGAAATTATAGAGGGCTCTCAAATCATAGATAACTATTTTAATACTAAAGATATAGACAAAAATGAGGTAAGGAAAAAACTTGAAAAGGTTTTTCTTGTTCGTGTACAAGTTCCACAAGGTATCGATTTAAATCACTACTTTGAAATCATGAATACTCGTGGGGAGCAACTTGAACTTCATGAAATAGCAAAAGCAAAGTTTTTAGAAGTTTTGGAAACAGAACATGATAAAAAAACTGCAGCACTGATTTGGGATAAATGCTCTGATATGGACTCATACATTCAAATGAATTTTGATCCCAAACTTAGAAAGGCTCTTTTTACAAAAAATTGGACTAGCATTAAGGATAATATCGGAGATTTTGATTCAGTTAGGGAATATGTTCCGAATGATGAAGATGATATAAATTCAGTTCCTTTAATTGAAATTCTAAAAAATAAACAACTTCTTAATAACGGAGTAAGTAAGGATGAAGTTGAGAATGAACGATTTGAATCGACTATTTCATTCCCAAATTTTTTACTGCAGGTAAATGCAGTCATTGCAAAGTTGGGAGAGGAAGATTCAACGCTTGATGATAAGCACTTCTTGAATAATTTATCATGGGCTTGGGAGGACGCTGACAGAGCAAAGAACTTTTTATATCATATGCTAAAATGCCGTGTGCTGTTTGATAAATATATTTTGAAACGTGAATTTGCGAGGGATTATAAAGAAACAGGAAAATGGTCGTTACAACGTTTAGAGAAGTATAGTGATGCGAAAGGGGATAAGCCAAAATATGTAGGAACTTTTGGTGATGACGATAGTCAGAAGAATAAACAAATCAGAACGCTGCAATCCTGTTTGCGCGTAACCTACACATCACCTAAGACTATGCATTGGATTTCACTGGTCTTAGCCAAGTTATTGGAGAATGAATCATGTGACATCATTGAAATCCTTGAAGATTACTGCAAAACAAAAGTTCTCAATTCAAATTTTGAGGAAGCTAGTGGATTTGGTTTTGAAAGAATCGTATTTACGTACCTTGATTATCTATTATACAAAGATGGATATTCTTACTTGGATAAGGAAATTATTTCGCCAATGCGTGATGACTGGCAATTTCAATTTAGAAGTTCCATTGAACACTTTCAACCACAAAATCCAGTTGTAGGTGAAGATTGGGAATCGGATGATCTTAATGGTTTCGGAAACCTTGCATTAATTACTGTATCAGGAAACTCGAAGTTTTCTAACTTGCCACCAGCAGGAAAAATCAGCTCATACCCAAGCATTATCGAGCAAAGTTTGAAACTTAAAATCATGAAAGAATTAGTCACTCTTGATGATGAAGGATGGACTGAAGCAAAAGCAAGCAAACATAAAGAAGAAATGTTTCTTTTGCTAAAAAAAGAGTATTAAGTAGTACATACACATAACGAAAAGGAAGATTTGGTTTATAGGTGAATTAAAATGAATCAAAGGGACATTGATATTTCAAGTGTCCCTTTTCTTAAAAATCAGCATTAACGTTAAGAGATGCTTTTAATTAAAATTTCTTCAATCTTTTTTGTGTCGATTGGATGAAAAAGATGTGATGAATTGTTGAGTAAAATGCACTCCGCTTTTTCTTTTTTTGACACACTTTTTAAAAAATCTTCTAGTAACTCAAAATGGACATGAAAATCTTTAGTACCATGAATAAAAGTGGTGGGAACTTTTATTTCTTTGACTTCTTCCTTTACGTTTATATTTGGTATATCTTTAATAAATTCATCTGAGTAGATTAATTTAAATCCTTTGTAAAAAGTATTTACTAAATCTTTAAATGTGTAATCTTTTGAAAAATACATATCTAATGTAATTTTGAATAGACCAGGGTGTTTAATTTTTTCATCAGAATAAATCATGGTATTATACTTCATTTGATATTTTCTAAGTACGCCCCATTGTTTATAACTATCTGTATAGGGCGGTTCTCCAACTTCTTCTAATTCCTTTAAGGCTTTTTTATCATTTCTTTTTAACGCTTCTTTCTTAATCTGTTCATAAGAAAGCTTATCATTTTCTGTCCAATTGATAATTTGAGATAAACCAGTATAGGAATGGAATTTATTTGGATGTCGATTCACTAGATATATACCAATTAACGTTCCAAACGAATGAGCCACTAAATGCACTTTTTCCACCTTGAACTCACTTTTCAAATAATCTACCATTTCGTTTGCATCTTGTAAAAATTGTTCAAAATTCATCGTATGTTGAGGAATATCTTTGTGATAGGATTTACCTGTACCACGTTGGTCCCAAAAAACAACGGTATAATGTTGCACAAGTTCCTTTATATTTGAAACGATGGTGTAATCTTTCCCTCTAGAAGATACGCCTGGTAAAGGCATAGAGGGACCTCCGTGAATAAATAACAGAACCGGATTTGAACTATCATAAGATTGAATTGTAATAGTTTGTTTAATACTACCAATAACAATGCTTTTAACGATATCTATTCCTTCTTTTGGAATTATAAAATCTCTTTTACTGAACATAGACAACCTCCTTTTACTTAATTATATTATTTAATTCCGCAAAATGGAGTATATTAACTTTATATTTAATGTGTAAAGCATGATAATTCGGAATGATCACTGATAAAAAAACATACAGACCTTTAACAGAGCCTAGATAAAAAATCAGAACAATCTATAAAGGAATACTAGAGTTAAAGAGAAATGGTGGATAATTAACATTTCATTCTATAGACGAATCGAGAGTATACCATCAAGATAAATACAATTCATATCACTTGATTGAACATTGCGAGTTCGGAGACATCGAAATAGATCTTCTAATGCTTGATGCTTAGCACGGTAATGATTTACTGTGTTGGGTCAGGCCCTTTTTATTATTTGCAACATTAATAATCCAAATGGCTCTGTAAATACTAACCATATGCTATAGTAGATAAGCCTTTGTATAAACAAATGGGCATTATGATAAGAAAAGAGACGTGATGAGCCTTGCTAGATTTTTTACAACTTGGTATTCGAAAAGAGATTAACCATACATTAAAGTCATTAGGTATCGTGAAACCAACTCCCATACAAGAACGGACGATCCCAGCCGTACTTAAGGGTAAGGATGTGATTGCAAAAGCACAAACTGGAACAGGAAAGACGTTGGCTTTTGTTCTTCCGATTCTTGAGAAAATTGATGTGCACAACCCGGATGTTCAAGCCCTTATTTTAACCCCTACAAGAGAATTGGCTCAGCAAATTTCAAAAGAAATTAAGAGAATGATTGAGAACGTAGAGGGTATCAATGTGTTAGCTGTATATGGTGGTCAGGATGTTGCGCATCAATTAAAAAAGTTAAAGGGAGCTCAGCATATTGTCGTTGCAACGCCTGGTCGGTTATTAGACCATGTTCGCCGTGGAACAATTGATCTTTCAAGTATTAAGAGGCTTGTGATTGATGAAGCTGACCAAATGTTGCTTATGGGTTTTCTTCCAGAGGTAGATGACATCATTCAAGAAACATTTCCTTCTAGACAAACCATGCTGTTTTCAGCAACAATGCCTACCGAAATTCGAAGTTTAGCGAAAAAATATATGGTAGAGCCAGAGTTTATAGAAGTGAAAGCAAAAAAAGTAACAGTTGAAGAGATCAAACAAGTTGTCATTGAAACAACTGATCGGAGAAAACAAGCCACTTTATTGCATTTAATCGAGGAGCATCGTCCTTTTTTAGCGATTATCTTCTGTCGTACAAAAGTTCGTGCCAACAAGCTACATGAAGCATTAATTGCCAACGGATTTGAATCAGACGAATTGCATGGTGATTTACCTCAATCCAAACGTGAAAAAGCGATGAAACGATTTCGTGAAGCAAAAACACAGTTTTTAGTGGCAACAGACGTTGCTGCACGGGGACTTGATGTAGAAGGGGTGACACATGTCTACAACTATGATATTCCACATGATGTGGAAAGTTATGTTCATCGGATTGGACGAACTGGCCGTGCAGGTGGCGATGGGGTTGCCTATACGTTAGTAGATCCTAAGGATATGGAGTTCCTCCGTATGATTGAAAAAGGAATTCATCAAAAATTAGACATACAAGTGATTAAGGGAGTCAGTATCCCTGATCGTGAGGATTATCAGAGAGCAAGCGGCGAGCAAAGAAAAGAAGCAAAACGTTCTGCAAGTAGTGGAAGAGACGGAAGGAAGGCTTCACAGTTATCTTCAAACAGAAAACCAAATGATAGACGGTCAAGAAGCAATTCAAGCAATTCACCGAAGGGTAGAAGACGTAGTCGCTAAACGAGTGAATGATACAAAATGGATGCCTTATCTTGTCCACCGGGGATAAGGCACCAAATTCAGGAGGATACACCCATGTTACAAAAACAAATGAAAAATTACATTTCATCAGAGTTGATGAGTGAAGAGAAACAAGTTGCAGTATATCAAGAGGAAAAAGAGTACATTGAAAAATATAAGTTAATTTCGAATGACATTACATTGATAGAAAAAGATCCTACTACGCGTTTCCTTGAAGCTTACATTGAGAGATGCGACAAAGAAACAGAAGAAACGCTCTCGAAAGAATTATTTGGCTTTTTAGAACACCCAATTGACTACCTTCAAAAACACAAGAATGAATTTCTATACTTTGAATCAGAATGGTTGGAATTAATCGGCGTGGATGCAATTGCGTTTGAAATGAATGATGTATTTGGAACATATGACGTCATGGTAGGCTTGAAGTTGCAGAAAAAGTATGGGCCTTCTCTTAAAGAAAACCTACGTAAAGAGTTACAGGGAGACGAAGCAAAATTTGAATTGATGTTCAATCAAAATGATGGCTTATGGGACTTGAATTTCGCTCTGAATTACGTGAATGGGTTCAAAGAGGAGATGTCATTAGAGGAAGCATACCGGCTGATATATCAATTTTTATTTAAACTTGTAGAGTTGACTGAAGAAAGAAGCAAGGAAGTGAATTAACTGTTAAATCGCATTTCTTTCCTACATATGATACCATTTACCTCTATACAAAAAAGGGACGTGATTGAACATGATTAAAATTAGCATACCTACTCCAGATATTACGATAACAGAACGGAAACAAATTCCGAATGAAAATGAACCGAAAATCAAGGATATATACGGATTTATTGACTTTCATCTAATTCCAAGAGATAAAGGTGGCATTTTCTTATTCTTTAATAAAGATGATGAGCTTCTTTTTGTTGGGAAAGCCCGGAAACTACGTCAACGAATTAAAAAACATTTTGAAGATACGGTTTCTCCTATTAAAATGCACAGAGACGAAGTCCATAAAATCGATATTTGCATCGTAGAAGACCCAATGGAACGAGACATTTATGAAACTTACATTATAAATAAACTTCGATCTAAATATAACGTTGACAAAGTATTTTATTAAAAAAAATATGGGTGCCAGACTCCAATTGCGGTTGTGATTTGCCGTTTGGGGGAGCTGGCACTTTATATTTTTTAAACTTCCCGATTAATCCCGTTAACTGGTGGCCTCAATGAATTAAAAATGATTAGAAATCCAGGGAAACTGTTAAGGCAAAGTCAAAAGAAACGAATATTCAAATTTTCGATAGTGTTTAATCAAAACTGTCATCTTATAATGAAACTTTGCCCTCTTGAAGTAGATAAAATGTGAAACGACGCATCTTACTCTACCCAAAACAAGAAGATGAACAAGAACTTCCAATTTGGGAAGTGGTCGATACGGATAAAACAATAGAAATGGCGACTGTCAGGATTGATAAACTTGAACGTACTGTTGAAGAATTAAGGGGAATATTATGCTAGAGCGTGAGCCTAACTGCATTTATACATTAACGAAGTGGGGGGTTAGGCACCCATTTTTTTGATTTGTAAATAAACTCCACCCGAATTTATAGGGTGGAGTTTATTTTACAAATCTATAAGTCTTTATCCTTTAGAAGCTCCGCCCAAACTAAATCCTTTTGACATATGGCTTTGAGAAAGAATATAAAGAATAACAACTGGTAACATGTATATTACAGAAAATGCTGCTAATCTTCCATATTCAACCATTCCATGTTGTCCAAAGAATTGATAAATGGTTACTGATGCAGGAAATTTATTTGGCGATTGTATTAGGATATATGGAACAAAGAAATTCCCCCAACTCCCTATGAATGTATAGATCATAACAGTAAATGTACCTGGAACCATAAGTGGTAATATTACTTTCGTTAGACTTTTTAAGGTAGATGCACCATCAACCCAAGCAGCTTCTTCAAGTTCAAGCGGAATAGAATCCATGAAGTTTTTCATCATCCATATTCCAAAGGGTAAGGCGGACGCTGCTAAGAAAAAGATAGTACCCATCAATGAATCTTGTAAATTTAGATAAATAAATAATTGATAGACGGGGACCATAACCGCTGTGATTGGTAAGCAAGTCATAAATAAAATGGAAAGAATAAATTGTTTCTTATATTTTATTTGATATCGTGAAAGAGGATATGCAGCTAATGCTGAAAATACTACTACCAAAACTGCTTGACTAAGAGATAATATGATTCCAATGATGAAGGAGCGTTGGTTTGATGGATTGGCTAGGATATCAATAAAATTCTGAACGGTAAGTTTGTCTGGAAGCTTAATACCTGCAGCAGCATGTGGATCCAAAGATGATGTAAACACCCATAATAATGGCAGGATAAATAGCAATGCTATAATTGATAGAATCACATAAGGTATTACCTTTGAAAAGTTTCGTTTTTTCATTTAAACCTCCACCTTCATGAGCTTTATATATATCAAACTTGCAAAAATTCCTATGATTAACATGATTAACGAAATTGCAGTTCCATAGCCCAATTGATAGTTAATAAATGCTTGATTATACATAAATACAGGGAGTGTCATCGTTGCATTTCCAGGTCCACCACCGGTCATTGTATAAATTAAGGTGAAAACACCTAGAGTATTTAATGTTACAATTACCATATTTGTTGCTGCAGGACCTTTTATTAGGGGGAGTACAATTCTTACTAAACGTTGCCATGAAGACGCGCCATCAATCATAGCCGCTTCTTCAATATCCCGTGGAACATCATCCAGTGCTGCCTGATAGATTAACATGGAAAAAGCGCTGCCATGCCAAATATTTGCTATAATGACACTAACCAATGGGAAGGTGTACATCCATGTAATGGGTTCAAATCCCAAAATGTTAATGAGATTATTAAGGGTTCCGTTATCGCCTAAGAATGCGACCCAAGCAAAAGCACAAATAATTTCTGGAGTTATCCATCCAGCCATAACACAGATTCCGACAAATCTTCTGAAGTTCACTTTTTTTTGTTTCATTAATAAAGCAATTATAAAACCAAGTACTTGTTGGCCGATGATTCCAGAAAAAAGGAGAAAAATGATTGTTGCTATGATACTTGATTTAAAATTAGGATCAGAAAACATCATCACAAAGTTCTTAAATCCTATAAATTCTACTGCCTGCGAGGCTGTACCTGTCAGAGCAATATTAGTAAATGCAAAATACCCTGTAAGTAAAATTGGACCAATAAAAAACAAGAGTAATAGAACTAAGGAAGGTAGTAGTAACATAAGAGTGAAGAGATTTCGTTTGTTCCTCCGTTGCAATGAATAAGAAGAAATTTGTATGTTGTTATCTACATTTTCTTTTTTATTAACGTTTGAGATCATTTTTTTACCCCCGAATTATTGTGACCATAGCTGTCTTAATGCCATGGTCACATTTTCACTCATTGAATTATCTACGAATTGTATTTTCAGCTCCAACGATTCGTTCCATACCGCTTGCAAATGTTTCCATAGCTTCCTTGGGGGTCATAGAACCAGTTGCAACAGCTTCTACAGCATCTTGGATTTGTGTTGAAACCCCAGGGTACTTATCTACTGACGGTCTATAATTAGTATACTTAAGAATTTCAGCAGCTTCTTCATATTGTGACATTGGTTTATTTAAGTATTCTTCTTCTTTGGCTACATCAGTTCTTACTGTCATATCAAATGATTTGTTAGTATAAGAAAGTGTATGTTTTTTGTTCGTCGCTAGTTTAATAAACTCCCAGGCAAGGTCTTTTTCATCAGAATTTTTAGGAATAGCTAACGTCCACCCACCAGACATTGATGTATAACCTGGATCTTGACCATTTTGTGTTGGTGTAGCAACGAACTCATACGTATCAAGGGCATCTGGCCAAGGATGATTCCCTTGTTCGCGCCAGTTACTAGACACCCAGCTTCCATCTAATACAAAACCTAGTTTGTTTTCAGGCATATATTGTGTTGCTAGTAGAGAGGAGACTTGACCATTCAAAGCTAGTGAAAGCTCAGGACCCAAGTCGTTTGAATAGATTTCATCTACAAATGTTAAGACGTCTAGGATTGCAGGACTCTCAACAACCCATTTTTTCTCATCTGAATCATATAAGGATTCACCAGTCCCACTTAATAATGTTTGGAATGTTCTCATTGAAGTTGCTTCACCAGTAGCCTTTCCTACATACAAGAAGGTAGGAATTACATCATCTGCTGCTTTATCTTTAATTGTTTTTGCTGCATTCATTAAATCATCCCAATTCTTGGGTTGCCAAGGTACTGGGAGTCCCACTTCTTTAAAGATTTGTTTGTTATACCAAATCCCCTGAACATCCGTACTATATGGGACAGCATATATTTTTCCATCTGCAGCGGTTACACCCTGTTTTGTTACTTCTTCAAAATTACTCCAGTCTTCCCAAGCATTTAAACGTTCATCAAGAGGTTCTAAATATCCAGCACTAGCATCTGAGTTAATCATAAATGAGTCTTCTGTAATGACATCGGGAGCAGTTTCAGGTGATTTTACCATTAAAGCCAGTTTTGCAAAGAAGTCTCCTTCATTTGCATTAATTGGTACAAGTTTGACCGTGACGTCACTGTTTTCTTTCTCAAACTCTTCCTTAGCTTCAGTTAGCCAAAGCTTACCTGGAGGATTTGTTCCTCCATTATCCCTAAACGCGATACTAATTTCCTTCTTACCATCATCAGAACTTTGTGAGGAACTACACGCTGTACTAATAACTACAGAGAAAATGATAACTAGAAAGAACCAAAAACGTCTACTCACATACCCAACCCCCTAAAATTTTATGTAAAGAATGTAAAACCAAAAACCTGGTGGATATGAAAATCCACTTCATAGAGAAAACTAAGAAACATTTTAAAAATAATTCAAAAAGTAAACAAAATAGTAGCGCTTTCATTTATACTTACGCTAAAAGAAACTTTTAAAAGTATCTTTAAAAAGAGTATAAACGCCTTGTTTGATTTTTGTCAATAGTTAGAAATCTTAAAATAGTTAGTTTTTTTATAGGGGTGTGAAAACAATTTCTTTCAATCGAAATCAAATTTTAACTATAATAAAAGTGGAATTAGGATCATGAGATTCGTTATGGTGAAAGTATTCTATAATAAAAATAAGGGAGGGAACTTTTGTGGAGAGAAATGTTGGTTCAAATAAGATTCGAACAAAAAATATTAATCGCACAATCGTTTTACAATTAATTAGAAATAAGGGTCCCATAACCAAAGCTGATCTTGCAAACCAAGCGAAACTGACATTTACTACAGTAAATAATATCGTGGATTCCCTCATAAAAGAAAAATTAATTTATGAGTCTGGATTTGAAACATCAAGTGGTGGTAGAAAACCAGTTTTATTAAATCTTAATTCCAATAGATACTTTGCTGTAGGTGTACATTTCAGTTTGTCTCATATCTTTGCGATGGTATTAAATTTTAACAATGAAATTATAGCTGAATACTCTATTCAAACAAATAGTAAAAAGAGTATTGAGATCGTTATTGAACAAATTAAAAAAGTCATTCATGCTGTTGTTGAAAAATCAAAGATTAATAAAAGTGATTTAATTGGTATTGGAGTTGCAGCACCAGGTCCGTTAGATCCACAAAAGGGAATATTACTATCACCACCTAATTTTAAAGGGTGGGAGTCAGTCCCGCTTGGAGATATTATTGAGAGTCATTTCGCTATACCAACCTTTATTGAAAAGGATGTAAACTCTATGGCCATCGGAGAGTATCTGGTCGGTGATTACGAGAAAAAAAGAATTTATTATTTATCGATCTGGATATCGGAATTGGAAGTGGAATTATCCTTAATGGTCAAATCTATCATGGATATCCATTTGGAGCAGGAGAAATCGGGCATGGAACAATTGATATTGATGGACCAAGGTGTAATTGCGGAAACTATGGATGTCTAGAGGCTGTTGCATCTGGTTTAGCTATAGTCAGAAGATTTGGTGAAGAAATAAGAAGGGGATTCCAAAGTGAATTAGTTGAACATTATTTAGAGGACAACCAAAGCATTACTGTGCATGAAATTATTAAAGCTGCCAATAATGGTGATGAATTATCAAAAAGTCTTTTAGATGAATCTGCAAGATATGTTGGAATAGCAACTGCTTCTGTTGTTAATCTGCTTAAACCGGAAATATTAGTAATGGGAGGAGTTCTAGTAAACGAATACTCAGAGTATTTACCTAAAGTAAAGGAGATTGCTCAATCAAGGGTGTTTACTTCTTTCACGAATGATATTGTTGTTCTTCCTTGTACATACAAAGAAAAAGCGGGGGTTGTTGGGGCCGGAACACTTATACTTGAAAAATATTTTAATGGCAGCTTAGAAAAATAATTTGTTGATTCTATTTTAGTAAAAAGTAACTTTTAATTTTTTCATTAAAAGTTGCTTTTTTATTATAAAAAAGGGTATAACCAATGAGCTATAATTCAGAATATAAATTATTTTAAAAAAATGTATACAATACTTTAATTATATGTTATCTTTTTATTACATTTTGAATTTATTTCAAGAAGTATGTAGATTGATTTCTATAATTTGGTATTATTTGCCTTTGGAATGTTAGTAATATTCGTGATATTTCATTAAGGGGGAAGAGAAATGTTGAGTAAAATTGAGTCTATTCAAGAAAAACAATCAACAACAGCTGAGAAAACTATACATATGATTGGAAATGCGCACTTAGATCCAGTATGGTTGTGGCAATGGCAAGAAGGTTTCCAAGAAACAAAAGCTACATTCCGGTCTGCTCTTGATCGAATGAAGGAGTATGATGATTTTTTATTTACCTCTAGTTCTGCTGCTAATTATGAGTGGGTGGAAAATAATGACCCTGAAATGTTTAGGGAAATACAAGAAAGAATTAAAGAAGGGCGCTGGGAAATTGTTGGTGGTTGGTGGGTTCAACCTGACTGTAACATTCCGAGTGGAGAATCATTTGTGCGACAAGGATTATATGCACAGCGATATTTCAAAGAAAAGTTTGGTGTCACTGCTAAAGTAGGTTATAACGTCGATAGTTTTGGTCACTTTGGAATGTTACCACAAATTCTTAAAAAAAGTGGAATGGATTATTACGTTTTTATGAGACCAGCACCGCAAGAAAAGGGTCTTCCTCAAAAATTGTTTTGGTGGGAATCTGATGATGGATCTCGTGTACTAACTTTTCGAATTCCCTTTCAATATAATACATCAGGTAATGATATCGAATCTTATGTTAAACGTTTTGTAGGTGAATTAAAGGATCCATTTAATGATTTAATGCTTTTCTATGGAGTAGGAAATCATGGTGGCGGTCCTACGAAACGAAACATTGAAAGTATTCAAAGACTAAAAGAGATAAAAGAACTTCCGCAGCTAAAATTTAGTACTCCTAATCAATTTTTTGAAGAGATTTCAGAAAAGAAATTACCCTTCCCGGTCGTACACGATGATTTACAACACCATGCAAGTGGATGTTATGCAGCCCATTCTGGAATTAAACAGTGGAATAGACAGGCTGAAAATCTGTTAATTAAAGTAGAAAAATTTTCTTCCTTTGCCTATTTAATTACTAAACAAGTCTATCCCGATAATCTTTTAACTGCATGGAAAAATGTATTATTTAACCAATTCCATGATATTTTAGCAGGTACAAGTCTTGAAGCAGCATATGAGGACGCAAGGAACATGCATGGTGAAGCGATGTCTATTGCAAGTAGAGGATTGAATTACGCAATCCAATCACTTTCGTGGAAAATTAACATTGAACATGTTGATGGTATGAAACCAATTGTAATTT
This sequence comes from Bacillus timonensis, assembly GCF_000285535.1. Classification (GTDB taxonomy): domain Bacteria; phylum Bacillota; class Bacilli; order Bacillales; family Bacillaceae_L; genus Ferdinandcohnia; species Ferdinandcohnia timonensis. The sequence continues at coordinate 159,488 of NZ_HE610985.1, forward strand.
TTAATCCACATTCATGGAATAGTCGAGTTAATGTGGAGCAAGAAGTTGGCGGATTAGGTGAAGATGATATATTAGTTGATAACGAAGGTAATCAAGTCCCTATGCAAAGAGTACAATCATGGGCAACGACGAGAGGAAGGAGTCGAGTAAGCTTTATTGCTGACCTCCCACCAATGGGTTATCGAGTGTATAAAATTTTACCTAACACTTCAAAACAAACTAAAAGCTATATGAAGGCGACAAATTATTCAATTGAAAATAACAACTATCGCTTAGAAATTGATCCTGATACTGGATTCATTTCAAGCCTTTTAGACAAAAAAATAACCAGGAACTCATAGACGGGCATTCAGCAAGACCGGTTGTCCTAGAGGATAAGAGTGACACCTGGTCTCATGATGTTCTACACTTTAATAAGGAATGTGGGGTCTTCACAAAAGATAAAATTACTCTTGTAGAGCATGGACCAGTTAAATCAGTGATACGCGTAATCGGAAAATACAACCAATCAACAATCATTCAAGATTTCACGATGTATCATGATTTAGATCAAATCGATGTTTTTGTAAAAGTAAATTGGCAGGAACAATTTAAAGCCTTAAAACTTAAGTTTCCTTTAAATCTAAAGTTCCGTACAGCCACCTATGAAGTCCCATATGGTCACATTGTTCGTGAAACAAATGGTGAAGAAGAGCCTGGTCAGAATTGGATTGACTTAACAGGAATTCATCCCCTTACAGGGAATAAGTGTGGTCTAAGTTTATTAAATGATTCTAAATATAGCTTTGATATCAATAATAACGAGGTAAGTTTAACAGTTCTTAGGAGTCCAATTTATGCTCATCATGATCCGGAGGTCCCAAATGAAGATAAATACTATTCTTTTATTGACCAAGGTATACAACAATTTACGTATAGTCTTCTACCACACGAAGAAAGTTGGGAACAAGCAGGTACTGTAAAACGAGCAGCTGAGTTAAACCAAAAACCTGTAACTATTATTGAATCATTCCATGATGGTCCTCTACCACAAAGTGATTCATTTCTTTCAGTTGATGTAGAAAATATTATTGTAAATGTTGTAAAGAAAGCAGAAGATAATAACGACTTTATCGTTAGATGCTATGAAACTTCCAATGTGAAGACAAATGCTGTTATCGACATACCGAAACTAAACAGAAAAATTGTAACCGTATTCAATCCGTGCGAAATCAAAACGTTCCGTATACCATTAAATTCGAACGAACCAGTTACCGAAACAAATTTAATAGAATGGGAGTTGGAATAGAAGAATAATGAGGTGATTAGTAGTGGAGATGATCCTTCGTAATTTAGAAAACAAGTATCCTGAATTAACAAAATGTCTAGATGATATTCGTAAATCATTTGATATATTAAAAAGCACATATAATCTAAAAGGCAAAGTTTTACTTTGTGGCAATGGAGGAAGTGCATCTGACTGTGAACACATTGTTGGGGAACTCATGAAAGGCTTTTTGTTAGAGCGACCCATTGATCGTTCATTTAAAACAAGTTTACTAAATGAGTTTTCTAATGACGGGGAGTTTATTGGAAACCACTTACAAATGGCCTTGCCAGCCATTTCACTCGTAAGTCAAACATCATTAATAACTGCTATATCAAATGATCTCTCACCTGATATGGTATTTGCACAACAGGTTTTTGCATACGGAGTTAAAGGTGATACTATTATAGGAATCAGCACATCGGGGAACTCAAAAAATGTGCTATATGCATTAAAAACAGCAAAAGTATTGGGTTTAAGAACGATAGGAATTACTGGGGCTAGTGGAGGTTCATTTAAGGATATATGTGACATTACAATCTGTGTACCATTTCATAGAACTCTAGAAATACAAGAGAAGCACGTTCCAATCTACCATGCGCTTTGTGCAATGTTAGAGGAGGAATATTTTCTAAGATGACTATATTAGTTGGAATTGATATTGGTGGAACAAAGTGTGCTGTTTCTATCGGAACCGTTGAAGAAAATTCTATTAAGATCCATAGCAAGGAGAGATTTTCTACAACTTCGTCTCATGAAACAACTTTAAAAAGAATAGAAGATACACTTGAACAGCTAATGAGACGATTGGAAATATCGAATATTGATGCCATCGGGATAAGTTGTGGTGGTCCGCTTGATAGTGAACGTGGATTAATACTCTCACCACCTAATTTACCAAATTGGGAATCTATTAACGTCGTATCACTATTCAAAAACAAATATCATGTGCCTGTCGGTTTGCAAAATGATGCAAATGCATGTGCTCTTGCTGAATGGAAGTGGGGAGCTGGAAAAGGTTGCAGGAATATGATTTTTCTAACATTTGGAACTGGGATGGGTGCAGGGTTAATCATTAATGGTGAACTATACACAGGAACAAATGATATGGCAGGGGAAGTAGGTCATATCCGTTTAGAAAATGAAGGTCCAATGGGTTTTGGCAAAGAAGGTTCATTTGAAGGGTTTTGTAGTGGTGGAGGAATTGAAAAACTGGCACGTAAAGAGGTTGCAAAATGGTTACTAGAAGGACAATCCACTCTTATATGCCACTCCATCGAACAGTCGGATCAAATCACAACCAAAAAAGTGGGTGAGGCAGCACAAAAACAGGATCCATTGGCACTAAATATCTTTAAACAAGTTGGAGAAAAGCTTGGGAAAGGTTTGGCCATTTTAGTTGATATTTTAAATCCAGAAAGGATTGTCATTGGAAGTATATACTTAAGACAACAAGATATCTTAGAACCAATTGTTATGAGTATTCTTAAAAATGAATCCTTACCGACAGCCTTATCCGTTTGCGAAATTGTTCCAGCTGGACTAGGGGAAGAGGTAGGGGATTATGCAAGCTTGTCAGTAGCGTGGAATATTTTAAATAAAGTAACAAAAAACCAAGATTAATTTTATTTAGTTAGAAGAATGACATCCAAGCCTACGGGCTTGGATGTCATTTTTTATTAGAAAACAATTATATAAGAAAGAAAAATATAAATATGGGTTCCAGGCCCCGGCGCGGTTGTGATTTGCCGTTTGGGGGAGCTGGCACTTTTTTTAGTATAGAACCATTTTATAATAGACAATCGTGGTCCGCAGATGTTACTGAGGAAAGATGCTATGAGTTAGTAGAGGATTATATGGAATAATTTTTCTAGAGGCATTGCTTGTGTAGCAATGTCTTTTTATAATCCTTCTATCAAAAGATAAATTTTCGAAGTGTAAGTGGCACGGTTTATACATGGGTCGAATTTTTTATATAGTTCGGGACAATATATGAAAGAAAATCGATAAGAAAGGGTGGAAGACTGGAACAAGGAATTCGTGTTGTTGTAGAGTATTCCTAACCTTATTAATAATCATTCTTTATTTTTCTTATTACCCATTTTGGCATTATGTGTATCAATATTACAATAAATAGGAGATGATTGTATGTTATTAAAAGACAAAGTTGTTCTAATTACTGGTGCAGCCGGAGGTATCGGTATTGCAACAGCAAAAGCATTTGCAAAGGAAGGCGCAAAATTAGCTTGTGGATTTGAATGAAGATGCGTTAAAAAAAGCTTCCGAACAAATGGAGGCCAGTGATATCTTATATGTTCCTGCAGATGTTACAAAAGAAGATCAGGTACAAAATTATGTTGATAAAACCGTCGAAAAATATGGGCGTATCGATGTTTTCATTAACAATGCAGGTGTAAATGGCGCCAATGCAACAATTACAGAGCAAACAGAAAAAAACTTGCGATTTGTAATGGATGTTAACTTCTTCGGTGCATATTACGGATTAAAATACGTTCTCCGTGTTATGCAAGAACAAAAATCTGGTGCTGTTGTCAACACAGCGTCAAACGGCGGATGGCTTGGTGCGCCGGGAATGAGTGTGTATGCTGCATCGAAACATGCTCTTCTCGGACTTACAAAATCTGCAGCTTTAGAAATGGCGTCATATGGGGTACGCATAAATGCAGTTGCTCCGGGCGCTACAAATACAGATATGATGCGCAGAATTGAAAAAAATGCAGTTGGGGAGGAACATGCTGAAGAAGCACAAAAAGCATTTGCGGCCGCAGTTCCATTGGGGCGCTATGCGACTCCAGAAGAAATTGCAGATTTGATGGTATTCTTGGGTTCAGATAAATCTAGGTTCATTGATGGAACAATGATTCGTATCGATGGCGGTATGTCTGCTACGTCATCACAATAATTTAATTTGAGTAAGAAAACATCCCACTGTTTTTGGAAGGTAGTCACGAAATCAAGAATGGACTTTTGCTGAGAAAAGACTTTTATACTTTATTTGATCGTGGCTATATCACCATTACTTTAACGGATTTTGCGAAAATAATAGTAGATATTTTAGGTTTATAACAACAGGGCCAGTGGGTTTGCCCAGTTGTCTGGCCCTGTTGTTTCAAATTTCTTAATTATATTATATGAGTGACCAAATAGGTAATGGTTTCCATCGTGGAGTCTTTTGAGCAAGGCTCTTTTTTTATTCCAAGGTTTATCCTATGTACTGTAATTTTTATAGAATCATGTTATGGATATGCAAAAAAAGGTGAGAAAAAAATATCATTAAACTTTTCAATCAAATCCAAGATTGAATCCAAATTTGTTGTTAATTTAATAAGTTGTTCCATTATTTTTTTCTCTACTTCATGATGAATAACTTCGAACGAGAAGTTAACATTCATAAAAGTCCGAGTAAAATAAATTTTCCTATAGTATGATATATCTCATACTTCGCAATTTGCACTTGTAGTTTATTTCATTAAATATTCGTCCAATAAAACAAGGGTTGGTTCTCCAATGTCCATTGAGGATGCAGAATAACGAACCCTATTCAACTTGAATCTGTGTGATTTTATTCATGATATCGACCAATTTTACTTTTCTTTGAATTCTTATTAAAAATTCAAAATAAGCGTAGTTTCCTGTATACCTACCTCTATTCTCCCGTACTGCTACTTCCATATGAAGTGTATTACCTTCTACTAAATCTAAATCCTTGATTTCAACTGTGTGGGTAGTAATACCTACATCAGGTATATTATCGATCTCCCTGGCACCTACGACAAAATCCATACTATCGTTAATAGTAGTTGTAATATTAAGCGTTTTCCCTAAAGGTAAGAAGGTATCATTGACCTTTACTCCAGTATCCCAGTTGTTACCAACGGATTGATTATTAAGCAGATTAATGTCGGTAAGAGTAACTTCTAGTTCAATTTGTTGTTCAACATCTAGTAGTGCTAATCGTTTTGACTTTTGATATAGATTGATGCAAATCATAATAAGTACGATTATTATTATTATATCTAACACGAGCCATATTTTGTTTTTCATAAGAACTCCTAGCAAAAATTACTAAAGCGAATATAATCATTTCTTACTATAATCAGATTGTACCTATTATATTAGGAGGTTCAGATGGAAAATCGATTTACGGATTATTATATGGTTTTGGGTGTCCCTTATAATTCAAGTCTGGAACAGATTAAAAAAGCATATCGTCACTTAGCTAAGGTATATCATCCCGATGTTGGTGGTTCTGAGAGTCAGTTTAAATTGATTCAAGAAGCATATCAAGTTTTATATGATAATAATTCAAGGGAACATTATAATAAGGTTTACTTAAACTATTTAAAAAAATCTCATGAAGAAACTCTACAACAATGGAAGGATGCTACATCTAATCCTGAAAAAAAGGCGACAAAATCCGATAATCATGATTATCGTAAATCATCAGGATTTAAATGGAGACTACTATATAGGGTTACTGGAATATCATTAATTATACTTTTTATCGTATTAACTAACATAATAGAAAATGATGGTATACAAAGCGAAAATCTAGATGTTGAAACTAGTTTTATTGAAGATTACACATCTGAGCAAGAGCAAGAAACTAATTCGATAGAGCCAGACGAAGTTGCGCCTGTTGGAGAATTTACCATTGCCGATGAAGAGGATAACAACCAAATAATCGAAGAAATTGATCAGAAAATTAGTATTGATACTGAAGAAAATATGGTTTCATCTGAAGAGAAGATTCAAGATACGATAATAAATAATGAACATTATTTTACACTCGGTTCTTCTAAGGAAAAAGTTAAGGAAGTTATGGGTCCGCCATCTTCTGTATATAGTAATAGTTGGAGTTATAATTACTCAAATGTTACATTTGATGGAGAGTTTGTTATAGGATGGTCGAATATTAGTGATAATCTTAATGTAAAATTAGGGGAAAAAGAAGAAGGTGTAACATTCACATTAGGTTCCTCGAAGGATGATGTACTAAAGGCAATGGGAACCCCAACCAGCATTTATCATAATAGTTGGGGTTATCAATATTCCGATGTCACTTTTGATGCAGATAAAGTAGTTGGTTGGTCAGATATTAGTGATAATCTAAATGTGTTTATATCAGAACCAATTTCTAGTGTATCTTTTACGATTGGCTCCTCAAAAGAAGAGGTATTAGAGGCAATGGGAACTCCATCTGGAGTTTCGAACAATTCGTGGTCATATGATTATTCGACGGTTAGATTTGACTCTAATGGTTTTGTAGAAAGTTATTCAAATATCAGTGACAATCTAAGAGTTTATTAATCTAGCTTATTTCCAGCAGAAGTTTTCCCGTTCGATAAAAATTTCGTAAGACGTACGTGAATAGGAATTAGCATATTAAATTCTATAACCTATCATCAAGAAACCATAGAAAAAGCGCTGTAAATAATAACTTACAGCGTTTTTTTTACTGACTGTCTTATTTTTGGCCGTCTCAGCTGAGGGAAGCACCTCACGTGGCTAGCAGACGGACTATGTAAACTCACTAAGTTTTGTTATCTATTTTGGTAATACAGAAGAAAGTACAATTCCCAACATTCCTGTTATTAAATATGTATTTCTGGTAGCCTTCCACGAAAATACTCCTTTACTAAACCTATGATTAATAAGAGTTCAATTAGAGGTAGTAAATTTGTGCATTCATTTTCTCTTATTTCAACAGTTGGTAAGATTACTGAATCTGTCGTTGTTTGAAGTCTAAAAACATTTTCTAAAGTATGAAGGATTTGTTGTTTCGAATCTTTCGAAACGCCCAGTATTTTGTACTCATGTAAGAGCCTTTTATATCTTGCATTTAAAAATTTATGAAACCCAAATTGGGTTAACATATTAAATTTAGATGTGTTTTGCTTTTTTATATCAAAGATAAGAAATCTTGAAAATGCATCCTCATAGACTGAAGCGGGTTCGCCTCTATTTCCCCAATTCGATACCTTTAACTGCCCATCCCGAAGTTTTTTTCCATTTTGATAAATTTTATAAGGTAAGACACATCCAATTATTGAATAATCATTATCATGAAATTCTTCTATTGAAGATGCAAAATGTACTTCAATCGATTGTGGTAAAGATAGCTTTGTTTCTGGCAATATGGCTACTAATTGAAATAAAACTGTATCGACTAATCTTTGATTTTCAGATAAGTTATCGGACAATACTTTGCTATGATCAACATGCTTGTTTGTTCCAAATTTTTTACATAAGGATCGGGATGTGATTCTCGGTACTTCATGTGTTGATGGTAGGCTGTTCTTTCTTGAAACCAGGACATAAATTAAGCTCCTTCCTCAATATTTTCATCTATTACCTTTTAGTATAATAGATTATTAGCCTATAGATAGGAATTTCGTTCAATATAGAGAATAGTATAAATGAAGATAATTTACTAACAGTTAAATAATCATGAAAAAAATCATAGAGGAATGGTTGTTTTGCAAATACCCACGGTAAACAGCTTATACGCAGAGGAGAGTGAGATTGTGACAAACAAAGAGATAATAGATGCCTTTGAACAATCAGAAATGAATTTACTTGTAGAGCTGCGAATGGGAAAAGGTTTCGATGAAAAGGAGTATGAAAAGTTGGTTAAGGCGCTCACCGTCTGTGTGGAAGAATGGGAGAATCGTCCAAGTTTACCTGGTGAAGTCGTTCCCACTTTAGTTGGACTATACGATGAATTGTACAACTTTTCATTACTATACAGTGGTGAAGAATCAGTTCGTATCAAGAAAGCAGCCGAAGAAAGTAAAAAGCTGATTCAAAGATGTACGAAAGAACCCGGTGAAATTGATCCCGAAAAAGCGAAAGTGATTGCCAGACTGATTGAGAAAATCAACGAAAACGGAAATGTTTTCGAAAAACTTCAAAATGGCAAAGGGTTGGATGAACAACAATTTGAACGAATCTATCATGAATTAAGCGATATTATCGATGAGGTTTACTCATGGGAGGACATTCCAAAAGTGTTGGTTAATATTCTGATTGAACTTCGTGAATTAGATTTATTTGTCGGTCTATATCGAGATGAGTTCAAACAACTTGAAGAGGCAGATAAAATATATGATGCGCATGAACGTATTTTTAGTTTGATTTTTGGTTGAACAGGTGAAAATTCAGTTACATATTGGATTGAATCCGACCACGGTCTTTGATTAAGGTAAGGTTATAGTTTTTGACAAAGGTTTGTAAAAACTATAACATGTATTTCAACATATATCGAAATACCATTCAGAGGAGTGTATGAACGTGAACGATGTAATGGTAGTGAAAATTTATAAAGCACTTGGTGAGCCTACACGTTTACAAATTATAAAAATTTTAGCAGCTGAAACACATAAGCCTTGTATGGAGATGACCGAGGAACTGGAAATTAACTCTAACTCTACCTTATCACATCATTTAAAAATATTGACTGACTCCGGGTTAGTCTCTGTAAGAAAAGAGGGGACTTATCGTTACTATAATCTTAATCGTGACATCTTACAAAAGTACGCACCAATCTTAATCCAAGAGAAAGCTTTTTAGTCTATATGTTTAGCTGTTTTAATTTATTTCATATTTCGATGTATATAGAAATAGATAAGGAAAAATTATCTTAACTTTTATTTTCAAATTTATAGAAATAATAAAATACATATGTTACCTAATCATTTCATGGTCTATATTTCGATTTTTATAGAAATACCTTACCAGTATGGAAGTATGGTGTATTTTTCATTAGTTAGATATAGTAGTGTTATTTGCTTATTTGGAGTTATCAGACTCCATCAAATTAATATAAAAAAAGAAAGAAGTGATTAGTATGTCAATGTCTAGACCGACAAAATCTATCAACGAAATACCCTTTTCCGTCCTTGATCTTGCACCCATCGTAAAAGGAGGGACGCCTAGCCAATCCTTCCAAAATTCGGTAGAATTAGCACAGCTAACAGAAAAACTAGGTTATAAACGGTACTGGTTAGCGGAGCACCATAATATGCCTAGCATAGCAAGCTCTGCAACATCTCTCGTCATTGGCCAAGTAGCAGCGCATACTTCCACTATTCGTGTAGGATCCGGTGGAATCATGCTTCCGAACCACTCACCACTGGTTATTGCGGAGCAATTTGGAACCCTTGAAGCGATGTTTCCAGGTCGAATTGATTTAGGTTTAGGGCGAGCACCAGGTACAGACCAACGAACAGCCCATGCCCTTCGTGGAGCAAACTACACCAATGGCGTTGAGTTCCCAGAACAATTAGAGCAACTACAAGCCTATTTTCAAGGTTCTGGACCGGTACGAGCTATCCCTGGTGAAGGAGCAAATATCCCTATTTGGTTGTTAGGTTCTAGTGGGTTTAGTGCAAGATTATCAGCACAACTCGGCATGCCGTTTGCTTTCGCCAGTCATTTTTCACCTGAAAACACACTACCAGCCCTGAACTTGTATTACGAGAACTTCCAACCATCGGAGGATTATAAGGAGCCTTACGCAATGGTAGCAGTAAACATTATAGCGGCAGAAACGGATGAGGAAGCAGAATTGCTTGTTACTTCCTTAAAACAAAACTTCCTAAATATGATAAGGAATACACCATCACAGTTACAACCACCAGTAAAGAATTTTGATGAGCTCTTGAGCCCATACGAAAAGGCAATTTTAGAAAAACAATTAGGCTCCACAATCATCGGAAGTCCTATTACTGTAAAGAAAAAGCTGCAATCCTTCTTAGATGAGACGAAGGTAGATGAGATAATGGTAAGTACAACGGTCTATGACCACAATGCCCGACTCAACTCTCACCAATTAGTGGCAGAAATAATTGGGTTATAGGAAAACGATCCTGGCGTTGATGTTTCCATAGTTAACGACTTTTTAAAATAATACTAAGTCAACCTATCCTTTTAAAGGCTATAGGTTGATTTTTTTATTGTTCTCGAACTAATTCTTCACCAATTCAATTGTTAAATTTAATGCCGTTCGGAACGCCCGTCGTGTTTGGTTGGTACCTGCTAATCCTAATGATTATGACGTAGAAGGTGCATTTAGCTATTATGATACGATTGTTGGAAGTGTTCTTTTAACTATGAAAATGGCGATATCCTATTTATTTATGTATCCGGTAATATTCAAAAAGTCCGCTTTAAAGTAGAAGTTATACAAGGTATTGTAAAGGATAAAGATATTACATATGATAAAAAATTTTGGTTGGATGAAGAAAAATATAAAAAGTCTAGGGAATATGATTATACAAGAATTCGATTACTTGATGAGATAGATACTCCAGAGCTTTCTCTTGCAAAATTGCGAAATTATAGTCTAAAAGGAAATATTCAAGGAGCTATGAAGCTCAAGGGAGAATTACATGACTATATCATGTCATTTTTTGAACATGGCTTAACGGAGGGATATTATCCTGAAGAAGTTTCTAAGGGGTTAGAAGAAGGAAAACGTAAAACTATTAACGTTAGCGTATATGAGCGAAATCCCCTTGCTAGGAAGCAATGCATGGATTTTTACGGTGTTCAATGTCAAATTTACAATTTTAACTTTGAAGAGAAATATGGGGAAGTGGGCAAAGATTTTATTCATGTACATCATATTGTTCCCCTACATCAAATACAGGGGGATTATAAAGTGGATCCGATCAAAGATTTAATTCCTGTTTGTCCAAACTGTCATGCATTGCTACATAGAATGGAAAGCGGTTCCTATTTATCTGTAGAGCAATTAAAAGAGCGGATTAAAAATAATTAATGTTTCGTCGTGTCACAAGATACAGCAAAATTACTATAAAGTATAGAAAAGGAGAAAAGGAATTATCATGGATTTTAAGAGTTTTCTAATGGAAGAATACAAGTTTAGAGAAAAATCAGCTCGTGATTATGAAGGACGTTTGAATGGAATTATAGTAAGCGAATTTATAATGGAGAAAAAGAGGTTTCTCCTAGTCTTATAAAGCTAATTGAAGAGAAATTTCCAAATTTTATTCAATCATTATAGGCTTACCATAGAGAGATATATTGAATTTAAAAAGCGTTGAAAAAGGGATTAAATTTGTATAAGAAAGTAGGTGATTGAGATGAATATTAGTATAGGTCAACGTGAATATATGTTGGAAATACTTGATTATGAGTACGTTGTACCTAATGAATTTCATGCATGTATTAAAGATGCTATAAAAAACTATAAAAAAATATGCCACTAATAGCATATATTCCGAGGCAACCATTGACTCAATTTTACAAAAGCCTCAGAGCATGGCAACGAGTATTAGTGCAATCAGGGATAACAATTTAAGTCTTTTCAGAGGTAAATTAGCTGAATGGCTGGCATGTATTGAATATACTGCGTTAAAAAATAAGGGAAATTTTTTGATGATAATAATTAATCCTGATTCAACTTCAAAGGCAGATTTATTACATATCATTAAAAAGGGTGATAAATATGAAGCTATCCCCGGGCCAGATATAAAATGAGGGGGTAGTACGTATGTCTTAGACCAGTGGAACAAAATTGTAAATAGTAGATATGACATAGCTATGGTTGATATGGATGGTATTCTGACAACCGAAGAAGGATTAAAAATGCTTACTGACAAGCAAAGAGAGAAGTTTGAACAGCTCAAACAATTACCTCCTAAGAAGAGGCTTCTTAAATCAGAGTGGAATAAACAAGACAATAATAGGCTTATGATGGATTATCTTAAATATGCAAGCGATGGTATTACATCCGCTGATTCAGAAGATAGACCGTTTGTTGCCAGTAAAGAAAATCAAGATAGAATAAGAGATAAGTTATCTAAACTACCAGGTAAAATAGAAAATCGCTCTAGCTGGGATGAGTTCTGTAAAAAAGCTTCTGAATTACCAAATATACCAGAAAATTATTTGAATCATATGACCATCGCAAAAGTAGAAAAGAAAAAACTCGAAGAAGTTTCCAAGAAAAATATTAAAGTTTCAACTGAAAATATAAAATATGCAAACGGAATGGGAAATAATAAAAAAACCAAATGTGTACAAGAGAATAAAAAAGTTAACAAATCCCAGCATAATGGCTTTACAAAAAGGGTAGCAAATTTCTTTGGATATGCATCTCGTACTAAATGGCGCTTGATGTAGGTGGAAAAATATTAACCTCTCCTCCAGTTAAAGCCGCTGGCAGGGTATTGTTGAACAAGTTGTTTAGAAGTGGTTCGGGCCCGGGATCAAGTCTAATTGATAATCAGGGAAATGAAAAAAACGTAAATGATTCTATAGAAATAAAAAATAGTGCAAATGAAAGAGCTAATACAAATACTGCTACCCATGCTTCTCGTACGGAACATAATGTTAAGGGGCATGGGCAGCATTACAATACAAAGGAAGGTCCGATTTGGAAAGAAAAAGAACCATATTCACGTGGGAAAAAGGATGAAAGTATATAATTATTATTATGATGTTGAGTTTCTCTATAAAAATCTATTAAGCAGGGATAAAGAATAAAGAATATTAATGTTTTTAGACAGAATCCCCCTCGTAATGGGAGGGGGAATTAATATTAATCATTTCAGGATCTGATATAGGCCCAAGATAAATTCGAGTTACATCATCTCGTCCATGTCCAAGCTGTTCTGCTACTAGTTTCCGAGATGTCTGTCGGGAAAAGCCTTTGCCAATAAATTCTCGATGTCTTTCTCTGGCAAAAGAATGGCGGAGGCCATGGTATGTTAGTTTTGGTTGTACGATGTAATCACTATTATTAATATCTAAATTGCCTTGTACTTGATCACTCTGCTCTGTAAATTTAGAACGATTATTGATAATCCAATTTTGAATACTTTTCTTAGCTTGCATGTGATTGCGTCCATGGTAAACAAAAAACCTTTCATAAGATGCTTCTTTTATAATGTTAGAGATTATCATTTTAGCATCTGAATTGAGTGGAATATCTCTTAATATTTCGTTCTTAGTATTTTTTAAGGATAAAAATCCTTGAACTAAAGCTTCTTTAAGTTGAGTTCTAGCCAAAGCAGTACATTCTTCTAATTGGATACTATAAGTCCAAGCAAGGTTTAGGGACCAAACGACATCATTTCTGTTCATTAAAAGTGCTAGATTAATAGCGACATTGTACTCTTTTTCGTTCCAAGTACGATTTATTAGCTTTTTCGTTCTTTTCTCAACACCCAACAAATCATTTCCAATAGTTAGCTTATACCTTGTTTTAGGTATAAGATTGTGAAGCTTCCTGATTGCAGATAGATCTGTCTTTAATGTTGATATATCTACACCTGCTGCGATGGATTCTTCAATAAAGATAATAAGATGCTTATCTTGTAAGTTTCTAAAGTTTTGAGTTCGGTATTTAATAGCAAGATGCATACAAAAAGCCCTCAACCATTCCTATACCGTTCTGTTCCTCTGTAACCTTGTTGATGATTAGTGTAATTAAAAATTGCTATTATCTGATTCCATAGATTATTAAAAAAGGCTTGCTCTTTTGCGGTAAGTTTCCAGTTTCGTTTCTGTGACAAGTTTAATCCTCCTGTAGTTCATGGTCTGTTATTAATGTTGTTAATAGTTTAATAAAATCCTGTGCATCATTTTTGCTCTCGGTATCTCTGTATTGATGGCAAAGATTTTCTATTTCGGGATAGATACTTCTTGTTTTGTTTTTGAATTTTCTTCTTCAAGTCCAACCATGATAGTACTTCTTCCATGAGAATTTTCTTCTATATATTTGATATGATTCTCATTGATTTTAGGGAGATGGGCTAGCTGCTGAAAATATTTTTTCTGAGTTTCCATATCTCTCGTAGCAAGTTCATATCCAGGCCCCATTGTTTACTTATTACATCCCAGTAAATCCTTAAATTCATCACTTAGGATGGATAATTTTCTATATCGCTCGAATTTTGATTTGGTGATTCCCATAGTAGTGGCTCCAATCTGCGGTTGCATGAACGGTCTTTTTTAGTTATTCATTTGATAATTTTTGTTTAATTCAATGTTAAACATTATAAGACAATGGTAAAATGACTTTATAGGACTTATGAGTAAATAATTAGTAAATGAGTGGTGATGAACGAGATGGAGAGAACAGATTATACTTTTAGAATAGAAAAAGATCTATTGGAGAAGTTTAAAATCTCTCTGGAACTTAAGAAGGAAAAGGAATCAGAGGTATTGGCAACGTTTATTCGCCAATATATCATTCAATCATTTGATTCTGAACTAAAAGATTTGACAGCAGGTATAAAACATCATATGGGTGATGCACAATTTGGAAAAGCAATCTCCAGAATTCCAAAGTGGTCTGAAAAACCAAATCAAATCAACCACAAGATATTAAAAGCATTTTTTTTATTGGAGGCTAAGGGAGTTGTAACTAAAAATGGAATGCAAATGGTTTGTAGCACTGAGCCATCTCTATTAGTGAGAGATTTTAATGGGAATTTCTCATCGATGTGCACAGATGCTGGCAAATCACACGGGAAAGTATTTGTAGTAAAAAATGATGGAACCGTGACGTTGTGGGAAGAAATATCCGATGTTGCAAGAAAATATAGGCATTATTTTGTGAATAAAGCTTAAACAGGGATCATTATTAATTATTTTGACGATTTTACCGAAGAAGGTGCTGACACGGGCACTCTCAGTCTGTTAGGTGCTTGTTTATATATGCGATATTATTGGACTGAAAAAATAATAAACAATGGAGGATACGAAGTGATAACATCAGAAGAAATAAAACGGAGATTATGGGACGGGGCAAATGAACTGCGTGGTTCAATGGATGCCAGTCGTTACAAAGATTATATGCTTGGATTAATGTTCTACAAGTTTTTGAGTGATAAGACTTTAGAAACATTCAAATTGACCAGCGGTTTAGGACAAATGACTGAATTCGAATTGGTTGAGGAATACATAAAGGCAAAAGCAGAATACGGCGAACAGCTAGATAAAATGATTCAAAATGTACTCGGTTATTATGTCTCGCCAGAGTACCTGTATCAGACTTGGCTAAAGGACATCAATTCAGGAGATTTTGAACTTCAAAAAGTAACCGATAGTTTGAACAACTTTGAGCGTACTATTGCGGTATCAGGTGATTCGAGTGACTTCAAAGGATTGTTCTCAAGTTCAACTCTTGATTTAACTGATACTGCTTTAGGTAGCAATTTAAACGAACGTAGTAAAAATATTAAGGCACTCATTTTACTGTTTGCAGATTTGAACATGGTTGCATTGCAAAAAGGCGATATTCTGGGAGATGCCTATGAGTATCTTATCGGTCAGTTTGCCATGGAGTCTGGGAAGAAGGCTGGTGAATTCTACACGCCACGACAAGTCAGTGAAGTCATGGCACAAATCGTTGCGAAATCATCTGATATTAAATCAATCTATGACCCAACTGTTGGCTCTGGCTCACTACTCTTAACAGTTAGTAAACATCTAGATGAAGATGATCAAAAGCATATGAACTATTATGGTCAAGAAAAGAACACAGCAACCTATAACTTAACTCGTATGAATTTGTTGCTTCATGGTGTTCGGCCAGAAAAGATGACGATTAAAAACGGAGATACCCTTTCCCAAGACTGGCCAGAAGATCCAGAGCGCCCTAACGAAGGTGTGCAATTCGATGCGGTAGTTATGAATCCACCATATTCTGCAAAGAATTGGAACAAAGAAGGGCTAAAAGTAAGCGATCCACGTTTTGAAGTTGCTGGAGTGTTACCACCAGACTCTAAAGGAGATTTTGCATTCCTTTTACATGGACTATTCCACTTAGGTCAAAACGGTACGATGGCTATTGTCTTGCCTCACGGGGTTCTGTTCCGTGGTTCAGCTGAAGGTGAGATTCGTAAACGATTGCTTGAGAAAAATTACATAGATACTATCATCGGCTTGCCAAGCAATTTATTTACCAATACTGGTATTCCTGTCGTTGTTATTATTCTGAAGAAGAACAGAAAAGTTGGTGAGCCAGTCTTAATCATTGACGCTTCTCATAGCTTTATTAAAGTTGGAAAACAAAACGTTCTACAGGAAAAAAACATCTCTAAAATCGTTGATACGTATATCAAACGTAGAGAAGAGAAGGGGTACAGTCATTTAGCAACTCGTGAGGAAATACTGGAAAATGATTATAACATGAACATTCCTCGATATATTGATGCGATTGACGGAGAAATTCCTCAAGATGTAGATGCACATCTACTTGGTGGAATACCTCAAAGAAATATTGATGACTTGAAGATTTTGCAGTCTACAGTACCAGATGTTTTGGGACAATCTTTGCAAGAAATCCGTAACGGCTATGTGGAACTTTTGAAACCAGTTGAGGAAATTTCTGATGATATACTTAACGATTCCCGCATTGTTGAAAAATCGAAAGAAATTGAAGACAAGACAAAGTCCTATATTGATAAATACTGGGACATTTTACGAAATGTAGACAAAAGCAGTAATTTGACTGGGTTAATGGAGGAAATGCTTGTAGAAATTAAGGTGATTTTGTCAGAGTTCAAATATATTGATGTTTATGATGGCTATCAGATTGTGGCTGAAATTTGGAAGAATACACTGACACGTGATACAGAAATTATTGCACTAAGTGATTTCTATACAGCAGGACGCACTCGTGAACCTAATATGGTCACGAAAGGAACTGGTAGTAAAAAACGTGAAGAACAAGACGGATGGGTTGGCAGTATCGTACCTAATGAGTTGATTGCAAAACGTTTATACAGTGAGGAACTAGAAGAAATCGAAACAAAGAAAACTCGTATTATAGATATTGAAACGGAGCTGTCTGACTTGGTTGAGGCTGCGAAAGTGGAGGAAAGCAATGAAGCCATTGCTTTATGCGAAACCTTGAATGATGCTGGAGAGGCATTTGAAAACAGATTAGTCAAAGCAGAGTTGAAAAAGGCAACAAAGGGAACAGTTGAATATAACCTGTTGAAAAAAGTGGAGATGTTATTTGCAGATAAATCAGCGCTGGGCAAAGCCGTGAAAGCGGATGAAAAAGCCCTCAAAGAAGAGGTGCAAGAACGTATCATAATTTTGACAAACGAAGAAATTGACAGCTTAATATTTGAAAAATGGTTCAGTAATACAGTGGAAGCTATGATTGATTTGGTAGAGGTTCCACTTAAAAAAGAATTGAGCACATTGCAAATGTTGCACAATCGTTATTCGGATACTTTGTCAGTGATTGACGAGGAAAGTCGTAACCTAGAATCAGCATTTGAACAATTGATGAGTGAATTGGTGGTGAGATAATGACTGATAAAAAGAGTTTAGTACCCAAAAGGAGATTTAAGGAGTTTAAAAACACTCACGCTTGGAAACAACGGAAATTCGGGGAATTAGCTGATATTGTACGTGGTGCAAGCCCCAGACCTATTCAAGATCCAAAATGGTTTGATGATGAATCTGATATTGGGTGGTTACGAATTGCAGATGTGACTGAACAAGACGGACGTATTCATTTTCTTAAACAACGTATATCAAAAGCTGGGCAAGAAAAAACTCGTGTATTAACTGAAACACATTTATTATTGAGTATCGCTGCAACGGTGGGTAAACCTGTTGTGAACCATGTTAAGACTGGCGTTCACGATGGATTTTTAATCTTCCAAAATCCAAAATTTAACCGTGAATTCATGTTCCAGTGGTTGGAGATGTTCCGCCCGAAATGGCAAAAATACGGACAGCCTGGTAGTCAAGTTAACTTGAATTCTGATTTAGTAAAAAATCAAGAGATTATGTTACCAAGTGAAGAAGAACAGAAGAAAATCGGTGAATTTTTTTACCAGCTTGACAATCTCATCTCCCTTCAACAACGTAAGTTAGAAAAGATGAAAGCATTAAAATCAGCGTATCTTTCTGAAATGTTCCCTGCTGAAGGTGAGCTTGAGCCAAAGCGGAGATTTGCAGGATTTACTCAAGCTTGGAAGCAGCGTAAGTTGAAAACAGTCTTTAAAGATTTTATTGTTCCAATGAGAGACAAACCCAAAGAATTTTCTGGAACTGTACCATGGACGAGAATCGAAGACATAGAAGGTAGGTTTATTAATGGTACAACAAGTGGACAATTTGTTTCTGAAGAAACAATTAAATCTATGAATTTAAAAGTAATACCTAAAGGTTCATTAATTGTATCAGCAAGTGCAACTTTTGGAGTTGTTGCTATTGTAAACAATGACTTAATAACTAACCAAACCTTTATTGGTTTGGTCCCAAATACCAACTACAATATTGATTTTTTATATGCTTTTTTTAAATCGACAAGTATTCAAAGAAAGATGAAACGAGAATCTGCTGGTTCAACAATATTTTATATTTCACGAGAGCAGTTTGAAAACATGATAGGAGAGTTCCCGATATTGGAGGAACAAGAAAAAATAGGAAAATTATTCAAACAACTAGACGACACTATCGCTCTTCATCAGCGTAAATTAGAAAAACTACAAAATATTAAAAAAGCTTACCTAATGGAGATGTTTGTGTAGAAGGGAGGTACGTTATGGGCAATGCACCAAAAAGTGCAGCAGAGAAAGCTTTTCAAACGAATTTTGTCCAAGAACTAAGTAAATATAAGTGGGAAGCACCCGATTTTTTAGACGGCAACAAGAAAAAGGTGACTGTTAATGACTTGATTACTCATTGGCGTAGTGAACTTAACCGAATGAATGCAGACCAACTTGAAGGTGTAGAATTAACTGAGAATGAGTTCCGTCAAGTAATGACTAAGGTTAAACAAATACGAAATAGCTACGAGGCAGCGAAGATTTTAGCTATTGAAGATTCAAAAGGAAAGATTGATGGAATTTACCGTGATGACAATCCAAATATCACAAGGAAACAAATTACGCTTACTATCTTCAAAAAGGCTGAAGTGCGTGGAGGGGACTCCAGTTATAGGATTGCAAGAGAAGTAGAGACACCAAACAACAACCGTTTTGATATAGTCTTACTTATCAACGGCCTGCCTTTAATAAATATAGAGCAAAAACGTACGGACAAAACGCTAGACGAAGCATTTGGACAGTTTATCCGCTACTATCGTGAGGGTGAATACAGTAATAACTTTATGGCATTTTCGCAGATGATGGTCATCACTTCTGAAATTGCAACTCGATATTTCGCTACTCCAAAAACAGCAGGAGAATTTAACCCTAGTTTCGTCTTTCATTGGGCGGATAAATTCAATAAACCAATAAATAAATGGCAAAAAGTTGTGAGTAATTTTCTGATGATTCCAATGGCGCATCAAATAGTAGGAGATTACTTGGTGATTGACGAAGCTAAAGACGAAGAAAATAGGCGTCATATGCTTATGCGTCCATATCAAGTCCACGCTTTACAAGCGGTTGAAGGGGCAGCATTTGGTTGGGACAATGATGAAAAATTACCTCATGGTGGTTTTGTTTGGCACACTACAGGGTCAGGGAAAACCATCACGAGTTTTAAGACTGCTTTGTTTTTATCAACTAGAGCAGGATTTGATAAAGTCGTTTTCCTTGTTGATAGACGAGAGCTAGACAATCGTACCAGTGAAAATTTTAAAGCCTATGCTGCTTACGAGTCCGTTTCTGTTGATGATACGAAACACACCTTCCAGCTAAAAAAATACTCAAGTCAGCTAAAAACGGAATTGTGGTAACGACAACATTTAAATTAAATTCTTTAGTTAAAGAACTGGAAGAAACTCACGATGCTTGTTTAGCAGATAAGAAAATCGTTTTTATCATTGATGAAGCCCATCGTACGACAATGGGGCAGATGATGGGAACTATTAAGAGGTATTTCAAGAAAAATGGACTCTTCTTCGGGTTTACTGGAACACCTTTATTTGATGAAAATAAAATCAAAGGAAAGGTTAATGAAAAAAGTGAAGTCATAAATACGACTGAAAAGCTATTTGGACCTAAGCTACATCAATACACAATTGATGAAGCGATTGCGGATAAAAACGTATTAGGTTTTCATGTAGACTATATCAACACCGGGGAATTTAAGAGTTACGATGATTTAAGAGACCAAATAGCTGAGAAAATTAAGGAAGATCATCCTGAAATGACTGACAGAGAAGTTGAACGTCAAGTTCAAGAAATGTCAGAAGTTGAGGTTGAAAAGCAAGCTAAAAAACAGGGATTGCTAGTATACCAAGATGAAACACATATGCCAAGAGTTGTTGAAGAAATTTTGAATAACTGGGAATCGCAATCACAAGGAAGAGAGTTTAATGCGATTTTGACAGTTGCCTATAAAAATCGTGTGATTGCTTATTATAATGAATTTAAGAAACAATTGGCAGACCGTGGGGATAAGTTGAACGTAGCAATGACGTTTAGCTTCGGTAACGAAAATGATCCTACACCTCTGGATCCTAAAATTGTCATAGGTATGTTTAAAGACTATGCTGAATTTACAGGAATTGAGTTTGTTGCTGGTGATAAAAAACATGGCGAGGATGCATACTTTGAAGATGTCGTGGAACGTGCTACTCGAGGCGGTAGCGGAAGAAATCCTAAGAATATAGACCTTGTGATAGTGGCAGACCAATTGCTAACAGGTTATGACTCTAAGCGTCTTAATACACTTTATGTTGATCGTTCACTTGAACTTCAAGGTTTGATTCAAGCCTATTCACGAACAAATCGTGTTTTTGGTTCAAATAAAGAGTTTGGAACGATTATCAACTTCCAATATCCACGGATAACCGAAGAAATCGTGAATCAAGCTTTGAAGCTTTATGGAAGTGGTGGCAAGAGCAATAAGGCAATTGTTGATACCTATGCAACTGCTGTGAAGAAATTAGCATTAAAAGTTGCGGAAATGATTCCAACTTTACCTGACCCTACTGAATGGCAGACAATGGAACACGATGAGGACAGAAAAGATGCATTTTTACTTGCTTTTAAAGATGCTGCTGAGCAATTGAATTTGGTAGAACAATACTATCAATTTAAGTGGGATGGTGTATCTTTTGGTATTGATGAGCATACTTGGTTGCAATATGTCGGTGCGTATAAAAACTTAACCTGGAAGCCGGGAACTCCGCCTCCACCAATACCGATTAATCCTCTTGTTGGAAAAACGAAGTTGGCTGGAACACAAGTAATCGATGCACATCATATTCTTACTTTAATCGGTTCAAAGATTACCTCACCGTACGGCATACAAACGGTGGATAGTGAAACACTCCGGATTATTTATGAACAAATTCAAGAGTTGAGTAACATGGGGGAACATGAGCAAGCACAGTTATTGAAAGAATTTGTTGATACTCAGCTCGTACCTGGTAAATTATCGAACGATATAAACTTTGATGAAGCTTTTGAGATTTGGAAAACAGATACGCTGAAGGATACTGTTATTAATTTTTCTTCAGAGTGGGGATTAGATAGCGAACTGCTTTTAAAATCTGTGAATTCCTATTCTACTTCGCAGCCTGATGTAGTTCCTTACATTAATGAACTGATTAGTAGTATTGATTTTAACAAGGCAACCAATCAATCGGCTGGCAATTTGTTAAGGCATAATATGACACTAACTGACAAACTTCCAGAGTGGATTGCTGAAACCAAGCAAAAATATAGTTAACCTTAATGGTGGATTTGATGTGACATACCTGCTTGGTAAATTAACACATCAAAATCTTTTATACAATTTTGCACACTACAAGTGTATAAACCTTCAATATCAAGGAATATATGTCAGTTTCGACCCCGACCACCGGTATCGTACCATAATATTTTAAATCAACAGCAGGGAAGAGAATGGAAGTAAATGTAAAGTCAATTTATTCTAATGGAAATGCTTTCAAAACTCTCTACGATTGACTTTACTTTTTTACAATCTTGCAATAGACGGCACCCCATTCATCCTAAGAATCGGGCGTTCGTCATTGGTTCGGTGTCACAAAAAATTTAAAAAGCATTCCATAGGTCCTATTTAAGTGTAATTATATTGAATAGAATAATGGGACGGAATAAATAACATCATAAAAAAT
>NZ_HE610985.1:182083-270982 GCF_000285535.1 Bacillus timonensis
ATTCTAAAGTTTAT
The DNA here is from genome assembly GCF_000285535.1 of Bacillus timonensis. Lineage (GTDB taxonomy): Bacteria > Bacillota > Bacilli > Bacillales > Bacillaceae_L > Ferdinandcohnia > Ferdinandcohnia timonensis. Next base: position 182,098 of record NZ_HE610985.1, read on the forward strand.
ATATAATTGAGGTGATTGATATATTTAATTAAAATGTTTGTGGGAAATATAAATTCTTCTTCATCTTGGGGTGAACGAAGTTGTCCTGCAACAGAAATTGGATTTAATTTGTTTACAAAGTCTAGCTACGATAGATCCCAATTAATAACAGAAATTACTTTCTATTTTGACGATTCACGATCATTGCCACTTAAATATATTTCAATAATACTTAACACATCATGCTGTATATCCAATGATCTCGATGAAAGCAATTCAATTATTTCAACAAGTGTATCTTTATTCTCAATAAGGCTAAGTTTATCTGAATATAGTACTAGATCTGATAAAGGAATATCTAGTGCCTTTGCAATCTTTGCTAATATTTCGTAAGACACATTTGTTTCTGATCTTTCGATTTCACCCATATAAGTGGAGGAAATGCCAACTTCTTCTGCCAAATCAAGCTGAGTCCAATTTCGTTTTTTTCTTAAGATCTGAATTCTTTTACCAACCGTATCTGACATTAAAATCACCTCTAGAATAAGTAAATCCTAGAAGAAAACAAATGTTAACCAACTATAGTTGGTACTTACATTTGAATACCAACTATAGTTGGTATTTAGAAATTTTTTTGTTATTTTCACTTAAAATCGAAGTGATTTACCGTTGAAAGTGACTATGTTTTCGAATGTATATTCTTATGTTCAAATTATTTAAGAAGTAAGAGACTTCTAATTGAAATGAAAATTTATAGATAAATCCTAATGTGTTTTTTCTTAGTAGATCAGAATATGCTGCATTAGAAAAACACCTAACTCGAAGTCAGGTGTTCATACTCTACGATATATTTTTTTTAGTTTCATAAGACGGATCCGCCTTCATGCTTTGTGGTAGCATTTGTATTGAATCAATGACACTATCAAGCTTAGTTTCGATCCGATGCAGCAGGTAGAATGTCACGACAACCGGAAATCCAACCTCTTGAATAAAAGGCAATAACTGTTCCACTATGTTTTCCTCCTTTCTAATAATAAAGCCAACTCCTTAAAAAAAGAGTTGGCTCACATTTGTTTAGATTTCCACTTCTTCAACATTACGCTCCACAACACGTGCGCCTTTTTTCGCTGTAATCGGACCACCAGGTGTTAAAAACACATCTGATGAAACAATTAAGTCCATTGCTGCGGAAAGTGCTACTGAATCAACCGGTTCCTTTGGATTTTCAATGGAAACAGTTGCTGTTTTTCCAGCCAAGTTTGTAAACTGCATTTCAAGTGTTTTAGCCATTTATTATTCCTCCTTTCCCTAGATTTTGATTAATGATTATTCTCCATCCCCAGCTAGCATGTAGCTATCATTACGCTCGATGTTGAATAACTGTAAGCTTTGAAGCTTTTCGATTGCAACGGCAACTGAATACAATTGATCAGCAGTTGCAGAAGGGTTGATATTGTTGTAGTTTTTGTTTTTGTAGATTACTTTCCCCTTTTCGTCAACACCGGTTTCAAATACTAAGCGTAATTGTGTGTCTTGAATATCTTGGTATGCTGCCATGTCCCTCACCTCCTTTACACTTATGTTATAGAGGGAAAGGGGGCAAAAAGGGGCACCTCAATTAAAAATTTTTAAAGAAAATCTATCACTAGTAGATAAAATGAAAAATGTTCAAATATTTTTCACGAAATTCCAACTATTGTGGGGGATTTTGTAGAAAATACCCACTATAGTTGGTATACAACTTTCGTTTTTTAGGTTTTACTATATGTAGAGGTGATTGTTTGAAATAACAGAATGTACAATCCCCTAATTACATACTTTTTAAAAAAACGATTATCCACGAAAAGTTACTTCGCAAAAGGAGAAGACCCCATGAATCAAATACTAAATTTTTATGAAATCAATCCTCAAACGCAGGCAATTCTGTCAGTTGCTGAAATTGAATATTCTGCGATTGTTCTTGAGGATGGTAAGGAAATTCTTGTTAGAAAAACACCTTTACAATTAATTAAAGCAGCATGTTTAGAAGGTGGTGCTTCCTATGAAGGTAGACGAAAGGCTGTCAGCCATTTAACCGGGCGAAGCAAAAGGTACCCATTCCAATCAATCCACGAAGAAAGATCTTCGCATTTCCTACTCATTCACCTACCACGTTTGAGTGCAACTGGATTTTCTATCATCACATAAAATCTATTACTTTCCCAAAGGTTCTAAGTCCAACAAACCAATCTATTATTCAATTTAAGAATAACCAATCACTTTCCATGAATGAATCTTGTTATGTCTTGCAGAAACAATACCAGCGTACGGCTATGTGTATCTTGCAATATTCAACGCCTGAACAAATGCAAGCGCATTCAGTTCTCGGTATATAAACCAAACCTCGCAAAAAATACCTCAAAAAGGATGGAAACCACAAATGAGCGAAAAATTACTACTTAATGAAAGCCCTATACCTCTTCTACCGACGCTAGCAAGGAAGATTGGACGAAGTGCAAGTTTAGTTCTTCAACAGATTCATTACTGGCTTCAACGCACCGATAATATCCGACAAGAACGAAAATGGGTATATATCACGTATGATGAATTAGCGAAGCAAATCCAGGTCTCAAATAGTACGGTTAGGAGGGCCATTGAGAAGTTAGAAAATAAAGGTTTTCTCGCTTCCGACAATTTCAACAAAATGAAAATGGATAATACAAAATGGTACTCAATCAATTATGAAAAAGTAAAAGAACTAAAAGCGGATGATAATGCATTGCAACATGACGTAGAAGAAAAGACCGAAATCCCGCAACCCAACCATGAATCGTGTCCAAATAGAGCAGACGATATGCTCAAAGTGGACAGCACATCTGCTCAAAATGAACAGAAGATGTGTTCAACTTGGACAGACGTTGTGTCCAACATGAGCAGAGCAATACCAGAGATTACTTCAGAGATTACTTCAGAGAATACATCAAAGACTTCTTCTTCTTCAAAACAAACAAATGACAACGAAGAAGAATCATTTCGATTTTTCGAGCAAAATGGATTTGGAAAAATTGGAAACTATTATGCGCAAAAAATAAAATCATGGTGTGAGAAATTATCTTGTGAAATCGTCATAGTGGCAATGAAACTAGCATTGGAAAATGGATCGAAACGGTGGAATTATGTAGAGGCAGTCCTAAGAGATTGGAGTAGAAAAGGGTACAGAAGTGTTAAGGAAATCCAAGACGCACAACATGCTTATAAAACAAAAAAACAGCAGCAAACCTTTAGAAAACCACTTCGAAAAGAACTCATTCCGGAGTGGCTCCATAATGAAAATTTACCGGACAAACCAATAATTGAATTGGATTTTGAAGCGAAGAAAAGGCTGTTTGAGGAGAGGCTTAAGTTCCATTCCGGAGTGTAATTTGTATGGAAATCTTTTTAGAACGTAGTATTAAATATATTAGGTACATTTTAATTATGTTATTTTAATATCTATTTCTATTGGTAATTACTTGGGACTTTACGGAATGTTATAATTATACTTATTTACTAATCTTTATCCAATTGTGTTGACGAAATATACGTGTTACAAATACAGACTACTAGGAACTAGAGAATGGAGGACATGTATGGATGTAAATAGTATGATTACTACTATTTTTCAGGATTTTACTGTAATTGCTGGGAAAAAAGGTCTAGATAGAGAAGTGAAGACAGTAAATGTAATAGATGCACCTGGTATTCATCATTATCTTAAAGGCGGAGAGTTTCTGATTACAACAGGATACTTATTGAAAGAGGATCCTTCAAAGATAAAAGATTTAATTATAAGTATTCATTCTTATGGGGCTGCAGCACTTGGTATAAAACTTAAACGGTTTATAGATGAACTACCTTCTGAAGTAATAGAAACAGCTGAAAAGGTAAATCTTCCTATCATCTCGATACCTATCCATTATTCATTTTCTGATATTATTAATCCCGTTTTATCTGAGATAATCAACAAGCAAGCAAGGAGTCTTTTGTATTCTAATAATATCCATAAGTCTTTCACTGACCTTGCGATTAGAGGTGGAGGAGTTGATGAAATCATCGATACATTGGCAAATTTAATTGGGACGGACATCATTTATCATGATATTTTTTTCGAAAAGGTATATAAAAGTACAAACGCATATGAGTTTTTAGAAAAAACCAAAGGTATTAGCTTGTACCAAATTACAAAAGAGTTTAAAAGTTATCCTATAAAAATTGACTCGAAAACTTATGGTTATATTGTGTTGAACTCTTTATGTGACCATAATAACGAGGATGAAAATGAACAAATCGCTCTAGAGCATGCCAGTACTGTATTAAAATTAGAGATTCAAAAAAAGATTTCAAATCGACAGATTGAGGAACGCCATAGAGATGAATTTATACAAGATTTAATCCTTAATAATATCCAGTCGTACGATGAGATAAATAATAGGGCGAACCTATACAATTGGAATATGGATATAGAAACAACGGTAGTTATAGTGGATATCGATCATTTTAAGGAGAAATATAGTAAACTTACTAATCTTGAAAATCAAAAAAGATTGGATGAACTACAAGAAAAGATATTTACACTAGCAAAAACAAAAATAAAACAATCTTTTTCAAATGTCTTTTATACACACTTCAGTGATAGTATTACTTTTCTCATTCAGCATTCCGTAGATGATATTTATAAACTAAAACAAGACATAATCAAGGTAAGTAAGCAAATTAGGGACCAGGTTTCTTCAACTCTTAATTCCAGCGTTATGATTGGAATCGGAAACTATAAAAAAAATCCTAGTGACATTCATATGAGCTATCGTGAGGCAAGAAATGCTATTAGATTAGGAAGGATTATTCACAAAAATAATGAGACTGTATTTCATGACCAATTAGGTATATTTAACCTTCTTGAGACAGTCGATAAAGAAGAAGCAAGGTCCTTTCGTGATACCTATTTAGGAAAATTGTTAACTTATGATAAGGTGGATGATTCTACCCTTTTTGACTCCTTACTAGTTTTAGTAGAAAACGATTGGAATCTTAAATTAGCAGCTGAACAGATGTTTGTACATTATAATACGATGAAGTATCGATTTCAAAAAATATGTGATGTTCTTCAGATGGATTTAAAGAAATTTGAAAATAAAATCAATGTTACCATCGCTATACGTCTGTATCAAATGATTGATTGAGGTTTACCTATTAAAATTCGCATTATAAATAATTGTCCTTATGGTACATCTTTTTAAAAATTTTATGTCCCTTGGGTACAAAGACAAGTGTAGATAAGTAGAGTAAGATGGTAATAGATGTTGAATTTTACGAATTTTCAAAAGGAGTGAAAGAATGATGTATAGTCCAATTAAGGAAGATTTACCTAATTCTTTAGCTACTGTAATAAATGAAACTCTACAGGACCCAATAGGTGATTTGCAGCTTTCCGGAAGAACAATCTTAAAGGGCGGAACTGTAATCGATCCTAAAAATAGAATAGAAGAGATTAAAGATATTTCTATTTTACATGGTCGTATTCACCAAGTTGAAAGCGATATTATCCCTGAAAAAGGGGATAAGGTCATTTATTGTGAAGGATTACTTGTTGTACCAGGTTTAATAGATATGCATCTCCATTTAGGAGACTTATTCGATGTATCATCTGCACCTATTTTTGAAGCTGTACAGGATGGAGTTACGATGGGATTGTCACCTGGAGCTGGCAATTCATTTATGACACCTGCTCTAGTAGGGGCAGAAATGGATCGTGGCCTTCCTCTTAATATTGGGGTATTCTTAGGAGCACCAAATGTACTAGGAACTATGCTTGATGTAGAAGAACTAATTCTATTGTTTCAAGGGAAGTTAGACCAAGAGATAGCTGAACGTAAAATGACAAGAAATATGCTAACTTATAAGACTGCTCCATTAATTGTTGGACTTAAAGACCATATGGGTCATTATCTTATGCCGGACGAAAATTTTGATAAGATATTTGAAATTACATCAAGAGCTAAACTAATCTTTATGTCCCATACGCAGTGTCCAAGTCATGCAAATCGTGTCTTAGAATTATCGAAAGGACGTCCTGTACATTTAGCTCATGCTACAGCTGCGGGCTGTGGAAGTCATGCAGATCCAGTTGAAGGCATGAAAGAGGTAATTGAGCTTTGTAAAAGGGATAATGTCTCTGCTGAATTTGTTACAACAATGTTAAGAGAAGGGTTAGGTAGTCGAGAAGGATTAATGATGACAAAACAATCACAGCAACTTGCTTTTGATGCTCTATCTTCTGGGGTCGTTGACGTTCTAATCTCTGATGGTCAAAATGCTGCCACTATGAAAGGCTTTGGGGACACCCGCGACAACATCCCTGCCCTAATTGAGTTGGCAGAGCAAGGAGTATTGACTCTTTCTGATTCGATTGCCACTATGACAAGTAATGTTTCTAGACTAATTGCAGAGAAGACGAACAATCAATGGTGGACAGAAGAGGTTGGTCATCTTGGAGTCGGTGCCTTAGCGAATGTAACCATTATTGATAAAGCAGACAAAATGGCTACATATACCATTGTTAATGGAGAATTGGTTTCATTTGAAAATAGAGCTATTAGACGAGGTAATGGAGCTGGAGGTTGGGTAAGTAAGTTCGGAATGGTTAAGAGGGTTGGAGTTGGTGATTTAACGACACACTCCTACGAAAAACCTGCAGTTCGTTCCTAGAGGGAGTTTTAACATGAAGACAGAAATAAATAAGTTCGTGACAGAAGAACGTTGTATAGATATCCTTTCAACACTAGTGAAAATAAATACTACTCATCCTAATGGGAACGAAATGGATGTAATGAAAACTATTTTATCCTTTTTCAAAAACTATTCGATAACGTATCACCTCATTGATCATGGTGAAAATAGGGGTTCCCTCGTTATTACCATTCCTGGGAAAGATGCATCTGCATCCGTTGCTTTTATAGGACATGTAGATACTGTCCCTATTGGTGAACCAACAGAGTGGTCGTATCCACCATTTGAAGCGATTATTGAAGGCGATTATATGTACGGAAGAGGTACTGCAGATATGAAAGGTGGAGTAACCTGCATGATTATGACAGCGCTTCACCTCCTTGAACAGAAAATTACGCCAGCTCATGACATACTGTTCTGTTTTACAGCTGACGAGGAAGCTGGAGGAATGGGGATTCTGGCAATTAAAGAATCTGGGTATTTAGATCGTGTTAAGGAACTTATTGTTCCTGAGCCTTCTAATGAGAAGATTGGAATTGCAGAAAAAGGTGCCTTATGGTTGGATATTACAGTTGAAGGTTTACCTGCACATGGATCAAGGCCAGAACTTGGAGTAAATGCTGTTGAAAAGTTTGTTGAATTCACAGATAGGTTTAAAGCAGAGGTAGACACGGAGTTTACACATCCTCTATTAGGGAAAGCAACTATATCTGTAACAAAATTAGAAGGTGGTTATAAAACGAACGTGATCCCTGATTTTGCAAAGGCTTCACTTGATATTCGAACTCTGCCATCTGAGAAGAATGATATCGTAATTAAGAAGGCTAATAAGGTCGCTAAGGAACTAATGCAAGAGTTGGAGCATCTTTCGATAAAGATTAAGGTAGAAAATAATCGACCTCCAATCGAAACTCTACCAGACCATATATTTATAAAAAAGGTAAAGAGAACGTTCGATGAATTATCGATACCTGTGGAATTTACCGGTTTATATTTTTATACAGATGCTTCCCAAGTCGTTCCTGATTTACAGATACCTTTTGTAATAATAGGACCTGGTGACGATAAAATGGCCCATCAAAGAGACGAGCGAATTCAAATTTCATCTATTGCGAGAGTAACAGAAATATATATTCGCTATGTATTAGATTATTCATAAGTAAATACAAAGGGGGGATTAGATGGCAAAGGCACAAGTCACTGAAGAATTTGAACATGTAAAACCTACAATTGATTCTACAACAATTGGCCCATTACTTGGTTTTATTTCGGTATTAATACTTGGGTTTGGTTTATATTTCTTTTTAACCTTATTTCAAACGGATGGAACCTGGCTTCCTTATGAAACGGTTATTGCAAATGCCCATCACAACCTTTTTTACAAATTTATTTGGTTGTTAATGAACTTTACGGAAGCACAGTTTTATGCAGGTGCTTTAGCCTCCATTTTTATGATTGTGGGTGCTTTTATTGCCTGGCGATTAGATGTCAAAAGGTCACCTTTAGCAGGTATTAGAATTAGTTATGGAAGCAATCTCTGGCCGTGGATCTTTGCCTCACAATTCATTTCAGTCGCCATTGCGATTTTCATTTTGAATTACACGAATGCCTTTTCTACTGGAGAATATACGTGGCTTCCGACATTCATATCGGTTGTCGCTGTTCCGCCAGCTGTCATGCTTTTATATGGCCCAAGTTATCGAGCATTATTTACAGGTTCTATATTGGGCGGATTAATTAGTTATCCGGTTGCTTTTTGGATCATGACGACAATTATTCCTGTCTTAGGTGTTCCGGGAGTAGTAAGTAATGTATTGACGATGGCTATTACGGGTATTGTAGTCTACCACCTATGCCACGTTCTCCCTTGGATGAAAAAAGTACCGGCAAAAGAAATAAAACCGATTGAGCCAGCACCAACGAAGGATGAAATGAAGCAACAAATGTCTACTCCTTCATGGTTTGTTAGAAGGGTTTTGGCAGATTTTACGGAAGCACCTTTTTATGGAAATGAGATTGCAAGTATCTTTTTACTAGTAGGTGTGAGTATCGAATGGATATTAAATAGCGGTCATGGTGCGTATGCTTCTGGGGCCATTCCAGCTATAATACTTTCACAATTTATTAGTGCAGCAGTGGGAATCTACCTTTTCCGAGGTAAATATATCGAGCAAGGTTGGTATGCAACCTATGTTCCTGTTGTTAGTGTTGGTCCGGCTTGTGTTCTGATGTTTGGTCCAACAATCCCAGTTGCCGTTTTTGCAGGAGTACTTGGAGGTATAATTGGTGCTCCGGTTGCTGAATATTTTGCGAGAAAATTACCTGAACATATTCATCCAACTGTCGCAAATGTTACTTCAATGGCTCTTTGTACCATCGTAGTGGCTGTTGTTATGAATGCTTTACCATGGTTTTGATTTTAAATTTTAAAATTTAATTAAATAAAAATAAGATGAAGAGGTTGTGATTATTTTGGCAAGTCCAGTAAATGTTGCTGTCGTACAAATGGATCCACAAGTTGGATTGGCTAATAAAGAGGGAAATATCGAAAAAACACTTTCGTTTATTGAGCAGGCTTCTAACAATGGAGCTAATCTGATTGTTTTGCCTGAACTATGTAATACCGGTTATAGTTTTGAAAATCGTTTAGATGCTTTTGCTCATGCTGAACCCGTACCAGGTGGTCCAACAATAGAAAAGTGGATGGAAAAGGCTAAAGAAAAAAATGTATATATCGCTGCTGGAATTACAGAGGTAGATGGTGAAAAATTATATAATACGTCTGTATTAATAGGGCCAAAAGGATATATTGGAAAGTATCGTAAGACTCACCTTTGGAATCAAGAGAAGCTCTTTTTCACACCGGGTGATATAGGATACCCTGTTTTTGAAACTGAAATCGGTAGAATAGGATTATTAATTTGTTGGGATATTTGGTTCCCGGAAGTAGCTAGAATTCTAAGTATGCAAGGAGCGGATATTATTTGCTCATGTAATAACTGGGTATTCACTCCTCCTCCATTATTTGATGAAAGTGGAAAATGTATGGCGACCTATTTAACGATGGTGGCTTCGCATACAAATAATGTTTTTATTGCCGCTGCTGATCGCGTTGGTGTCGAAAAGGACTCAAAATTCCTAGGTTGTAGCTTAATTTCCGGTACAAATGGATGGCCACTTACAGGACCAGCTGAGCCAGAAGGAGAAACGATTTTACAGGCAAGTATCGATTTGTCTGATGCAAGGACTGCACCAATATGGAATGATTTAAATGACTTAGTACGCGACAGAAGAACCGACCTTTATGATGAGATGCTCGGCTACAAATTAGGAACAAAGTTCCCACGATAAAGTAGCCAAGACAGATATCAAGACTTTTCTTATATAGCTTGAGGTGTCTTAAAGTCAGGAAACAGGCTTTTGGGCCACCTCTTTTTTATACATGTCACTAATAACGAGGTGTAAGACAAAATGATAGATAGTTTGAAAGTTGCTCTTGTACAATTCGAGCCACAGCCACTGAATAAAAAAAGGAAAACTTACGATTTCATTTAGAAAAAATTGATAAACTGGCATCCGAGGGACATAAATTAATCGTATTTCCAGAAATGAGTTTAACAGGATTTTTTGTACATCAGCAGAATGAACGAAGACGCCATTGGGAGGAAGACGCAGAATACATAAATGGTGATCTCGTTCAATCCATTATCGAAAAAGCGAGACAGCATGATTGCTATGTGATTTGCGGAATGGCAGAACGTGACGAGAGAGAGTACGATGTTTTTAATAGTATTGTCCTGATTGGTCCTGAAGGAGTCATAGGAGTTTCCCGCAAACTCCATCTACCCTCTGCTGAAAAGCTTTATTATAAAAAAGGGAATGTTGGAGATGTATATGATACGCCAATTGGAAAAATTGGTATGATGACTTGTTATGAAATCTTTTTTCCGGAAGTGTCACGTGTACTAGCGAAACGAGGTGCGGAAATTCTAATAGCACCAAGTTCAATCTGGAAAGGTGGAAGCAATGGAGGCGTTGGATCAGGACAAAGCAAACAAAGACTGTTCTCTTATGCCCCTATAATGAGGGCAATCGAAAACCAAGCCCATTTTTTACTGTGCAATGCTGCAGGAGGACAATATTTAGGTGAAGCTTTTGGTAGATGGGAAAGGTTTGGACAAAGTAAAATAGTGAATGCACAAGGAGAAATACTTGGAGAAGCTTTGACAAATGAACCTATTGATATTTCGGCTACCTTAACGAACGAATCCTTGTTGAAAAGCAGAAGTGATTACATGTTTTTTACTGATAGAGAACCCAAATATTACGAAGATCTTGTTAGATAGGTTTAAACATAACTAAAAACACGAATAGCGCACATCTAAGTGCGTTATTTTTTGATTTACGGTAAAATTCTATTTCCCTTTTTAATATGATTCCAATAATTTTACTTTTAAAAAACAACTTACAATTCTATTGAAAGTGACATAATTTTTGCAAGGAGAAACAAGCATTGGAATGACACGTTCATCAAATGCTATTTTTTTTGCTCAAATGAAACTAGCGAAATCCAATACAGGTAGTTATTCAAGTATTTCATTGCTACACTTTAAATGTACACAACCTATACCAGAAGAAAAAATTGGTATTTTTTCATATTTGCATCAAACCCCAGTCATTATAAAAAGGATTTTGTAGAATTTTGATGAATATAGAGAGTATACAATATATGGGAAGGAGAGAATTTCTATGAACTATTGGATTTTCCAAGGAAACCTCAAGCAATTTGATGTGAATACATATTTGGAAGAGAATAAAGAAGTAACCTGGGATATCAGGCAGAAGCATTTCCTTGATGATATCAAAATCGGAGACAAAGTCTTCATATGGAGAGCGGACGGTGGAAAGAAGAATTCAGGAGGGGTAATTGCGCTAAGTGAAATCACTTCTGAACCCTTTGAAGGGAAAGAATACAATGAAGTGGAGTTAGAAGTCCTCGAATACCGGTTGACGAAAGAGGACGGTATGTTGATGCGCCATGAGCTAAAGGAATTACCAGAAATCAACACAATTCAAATTTTGAAAGCGGGTATGGGTACAAACTTCAAACTATCGGAACACGAATTTAACACGTTATTACATTTTTGGGAAAACCCAGAGTTGTTAGAAGAACGACTCCAACTTCCACTAGTCGAACGGTATTTACATGCATTTTTACCGAAAGCAAAAGAATGGTTTCAAAATACGCAATTCCTATATGATAACCATGCGTTTTTTGAGCGTTTTAAATCATTGGAGCATCTGCAGCAAATGGAATGGAGCGACATTCAAGAGTTAGGAAACCATATTAATGCGTTTGTCACAATGCCTCTCGCAAAGAAACGGGCACTTGGTAACCCGAATGCGCCCATTGAAAAATATCGAGAAAGTTTTATTTATCTTCTTTATGGTGAAGACCCAATGGAAATACGTATCAACCGATTTTTACAAGATGACAAGTACAAGCTCTTTGGAATTGGCGTAAGTTTTGTCAGTGAGTTTATTGGAAATGTGTTTCCTGAGGAGTACTGTTTTTACAATCAAAGAGATAAAGTAGCTGTGGAAAATATTTTGGAACTCGATCCCGAGTATGCAAGAAAAGATACAATCGGTGAAAAGTTTATGAAGTTTCAAAAGTGCCTTGAATTGAACGACATATCATGGCAATACCTCAATATTGTTGGGAAACAAACAGAGCTCCCTAAGTACCTTGAATTGGATCAGTTTTTTAGCTACTTATATGAAACATTTAGCAAACCGGGTGAGGAAGAGACAGAGGATATCATTGACGGGCCACAATATTGGTTGTTATCTCCGGGTGAAAACAGTTCGATGTGGGATGATTTTAAGAACAATGAATTGATTGGAATCGGGTGGAAAGACCTAGGTGATTTAAAGAAATACGGAAGTAAACGCGAGATTATTGAAACTTTAAAAGAGATTCATCAATTGGATTATAATCCGAATAATGATGCATTGGCGAATTACCAGTTTGCATTTGAAATGAAAATTGGAGACTATGTTCTGATAAAAGCAGGGATTCGAAAGCTGATTGCGTTAGGAAGGATTACATCTGAGTATATATATGATTCTACTAGAGAAGGCTATCACTCCATACGTCAAGTTGAATGGTTGAAATTTGGAGACTGGGATACAGGTGAGTTAACATTACATCAGAAAACATTGACGGATATAACACCATATGACGATTATCTTCAGGAACTTCTTGAAATCATGGAAGTAGGGGAGTCTGGCTCTACCTATCAACCTCCAAGTCATGGTGCGGATTCTATATCAGAAGGACCACCGGAAGAACAAGTGGAAGTACCTCCTTTTCATCCAGAAAAAATCCAACAGGAAATATTCATGGGAGAAGATGAAATCGAGGAAATTCTTGAAACCTTGGACTACAAGAAAAACATTATCCTCCAAGGTCCTCCAGGTGTAGGGAAAACATTCGTAGCGAAACGACTCGCCTATTTACATATGGGGGCCATTGATGAAAGTAAAATTGCAATGATTCAATTCCACCAATCATACTCTTATGAAGAGTTTATTCGGGGATATAAGCCAAATGAAAATGGCCATTTCGTCTTAAAGGACGGGATATTCTACGAGTTTTGCAAAAAGGCAATCGAGGATCCGGAAGGGAATTATTACATGGTGATTGATGAAATTAATCGTGGAAATCTCTCGAAGATCTTTGGTGAATTAATGATGTTAATTGAATCAGATAAACGAGGAAAGAAATATGCAGTGCAGCTCGCTTATAGTAGGAATAAGGGAGAAACTTTTTATATTCCGAAAAACCTTTATCTGATTGGTACGATGAATACCGCTGACCGTTCAATCGCCTTAGTGGATTATGCGTTGCGAAGACGATTTTCATTTATCAATATTGAACCAGCCTTTGATTCTGAAAAATTCAGTGAGTATTTACGAAAAAAAGGCTTAAGTCAGGGTTTTATTTCGACGATTATTCAAAATATCAACGATCTTAATCGGGAAATCGTAAATGACACTGTCAATTTAGGAAAAGGGTTTGTGATTGGCCACTCTTATTTTTGTCCTACAGTCGATACGGTAGCCGACGAGCAAAAATGGTATGACCGCATTATCAAGTTGGAAATTAAGCCATTGTTAATGGAGTATTGGTTTGACCAGGAGGAGAAAGTTCATGAGCTCCTTGACAGAATTAAGTAGAATTCCGGTAAAAAACATTTATTACATGCTCTGTTATGCCTGGGGGCATTTAGCGGAAAAGGACATGAGTAAAGTTGCACGGGAAGATGAAAAAGATATACAGCATCTGCTCACGAGAATTCTAGTGATTAAGTTACGTTCATTAATTAAGAGGGGATTTTATCGGGAATACAGAGGCAATCAAGAAGAGATGTCAATGTTAAGAGGAAAAATCCTATTTTCAGAATCCATTCATTCGTTTTCTTTTAACCGGGGGAAAATGCATTGTGAATATGAGGAGTTAAGTCTTAATATCCCTCACAACCAAATCATTAAGGCTACTTTGCACTCCTTATTAATGGTGCGTGAGTTCGATCAAACTTTACTAGATGAAGTAAAACGCTTATATCACAATTTTGAAGGTGTCAAGTTAATATCCCTCCATACAGGGGTGTTTTCCAATGTAAAAATACACAGAAGTAACCAGCAATATCGGTTTGTATTAGACATCTGTCAGTTTTTATTTGAATCTCTCTTGATTCACGAAAATGGAGAGGACGCGAGGTTTACTGATTTCGAAAGAGATGCAAAAAGAATGCCTCGTTTATATGAGGAATTTGTCCGGAACTTTTATAAAAGAGAATTACCTTCCTATCAAGTAAAGCGGGACAGATTTAATTGGGACGCAGAAGGGGACCAATTAAGCTATTTGCCGATTATGGAAACCGACATCTCATTGGAGAACAAAGAAGAAAAATGGATCATCGATACTAAATTCTATCAAGAGGCAGTAAAGGGCCATTGGGGCTCAGAAAAATTAATTAGTGGCAATCTCTATCAACTGTTCTCGTACTTAAGCAATTACCAAGATAGGGGTTTTCCTAAAAAGGAACTAAAGGGAATGCTGCTTTATCCGTTAACGGGAAAGGAACTGGATTTATCATATGAAATCAAAGGGTATCGGATTAATGTTTGTACCGTGGATTTGAATCAGGATTGGAAAAGGATTCATACGAGATTGAAGGAGATAGTTAATTAGAAATTGGAGGTGAGGTATCTCATCTCCATTTGTTTGAAATGGAGTAAGAGTATGAAAATATCGAATGCTGTCGTATATAAGAGAAGGGTTTTTGAATGGATTGCATTGACATGTACGAAAATTTAGACTATTCTAATACTATGAAAACAGCTTGTTACAATCGAATCGTAAACTCGTAATGACAGCAACTTATTTTCATTTTGATAACTACCAATCATTTTTTTTAAACAAATAACTCAAATGGTATATACCAATAATGCACAAGACATTTTTTGTAAAAAGCATCTTCAATTTCATTTATAATGGTATTGAAGATACTTGAAGGAAGTAGGAGAACATGTGTGAAGAAGAAATCCTTAGGAAAAGAGGAAGCCGTTCCTTTTTATAAACAACTCAAAGAGAAAATCATAGAAGATATCGAAGTTGGAAAGTTGAAGCATGGTGATAAGCTGCCTTCGGAACGTGATCTTGCTGAGCAGTATGGAATCAGTAGAATGACTGCAAGACATACCTTGTCCGTTCTAGAAAGAGAAGGCCTTGTTGAGCGTCGAGTTGGAGCAGGTACCTTCGTTTCAAATAATAAGATTCAAATGGATTTTATTACGTTTAATAGTTTTACAAACGATATGTTAGGCAAGGGATTAACGCCTAGTACACAGGTGCTTTCAATGGGACATATGGAAGCAACTCCATTATTAGCAGAGAAATTGCAGATACCCATGGGGATGGAGTTGTTTACTGTAAAACGTCTTCGCCTAGTCGATGATAGACCAATATCCATTGAAGAATCGTTTATTCCAGAAGAATATTGTAGCAACATAAAGGATTACATAACGAATGATATCTCTTTATATAACATTTTAGAGAATGAATATGGAATTAAACTTGTTAAGGCAAAAGAGTATATGAGAGTCACTTATTCGGAAGACCATGAGAGTAAGCTGTTACGCATTCGGTCAGAAAGTCCGTGTATTTTCCGTGAGGCCGTTGCGTTTGATCGAAACAATAAAGAAATTGAATTTTCTACATCATTAACTAGAAGTGATATTGTTAAATTCTACTCAGAATTGAACCTAAAATGATCTTCATTTTAGGTATTACTTTATAGTTAATGGTATATACCATTAATTGATTTGTTAGGGGGAGAAACAATGAGAGTAATTGGTGTAGGTGATAATGTAGTCGATAAATATGTGCACAAACGAATCATGTATCCAGGTGGTAATGCACTGAATTTTAGTGTATATGCAAAGCAGCTAGGCAAAGATGCAGCTTATTTGGGAGTATTTGGTGATGATGAAGCGGCAAACCATATTATGAAAACCCTTACAAACTTAGAGATTGATATTTCTCATTGCAGACAACATGAAGGTGAAAATGGATATGCCGCAGTCGACCTGGTAGACGGTGACCGAGTCTTTGTCGGTGGGAATGATGGTGGTATCCAAATTGAGCATCCTGTTGTGCTGATGAAGGAGGATATTGAATTTATCAAACTGTTTGATATTGCCCACAGCAGTGTATACAGTGACATGGACTCTGAATTACATAAAATCAAGCAAGCTGGTGTTCTCTTATCCTATGATTTTTCGAATGAGTATAATGACGAGAAATTATCCTCTGTTTGCAGAGATATTGATATTAGTTTGTTGTCCTGTGGACAATTGGTAGAGGAAGAAGTGGAGTCTTTACTCAAAAAGGTCCATCGGTATGGAAGTAGTTTGGCAATTGGTACGATGGGCTCCCGTGGAGCGATGGTCTTTGATGGGAATAGCTTTTATAAGCAGGAACCTCACTTTGTAAAACCAGTTGATACATTAGGCGCTGGTGATTCCTTTTTCACCGCCTTCATTTTGCACTATTTAGAAGGTAGGAAGGAAAATCGATATGATTCGCAGGCTCAGCTTATACAAAGCAGTCTTGAAAAAGGCGCTAAATTTGCAGCGAAAATCTGTTTAGTAGATGGCGCATTTGGTCACGGACTCTCTTATTAATGACTCTCATTTTGAGAGAATTTATAAACATGTTACATCATGTAGGAGGTGAAGAATGGAAATTAGAAATTAGTCCGAAGTAGTAGATCACAAAAAATAAGGAGGGTTAATGAGTGGGAAAATGGACAAAGACTCTTGGTATGGCAATGTTACTTTTCGTCCTTTTGTTATCTGGATGTTCTGATTCCTCATCGGGGGATGGAAAAACTGTCTTGAAATTTCTGCATAAATGGCCTCAACCAGAATACGCACCGTACTTTGAAGAGGTAGTCAAGGAATTTGAAAAGCAAAATCCCGATATTAAAATTCAAATGGAAGCAATCGCAGACGAACCCATTAAAGATAAACTGCGGGTTATATTAGGTGGTAGTGAAGTACCTGATATTATGTTTTCATGGTCAGGAGAGTTTGCTAGAAAGTTCGTTCGTGCTGAAGCAGCCTTAGACTTAACACCTTATTTAGAAGAAGATACTGCTTGGAAGGATAGTTTCATTCCGGCATCACTTCAGCCATTTTCATCTGATGGCAAAAATTACGGTATCCCTCTACGTTTTAATGGAAAGTTCTTCGTATACAACAAGGAAATCTTCGATAAATACAATCTACAAGCACCTCAGACATGGGATGAGTTTATCAATGTCTTAGATACACTCAAAAAAGGTGGGGAAACCCCGATTATTTTAGGTAATGAAAGTCCTTGGGCAGCCATTCATTATTTAACTGGCTTAAATCAAAAAATGGTTCCGCAAGATGTTCGAATGAAAGATTATAATCCTGGCTCAGGTGAATTTACAGATCCTGGCTATGTAAAGGCAATGGAAATGTTTGCTGAACTTAACGAAAAGGGTTATTTAATGGATAATGTGAACTCAAGCTCACATGATATGGCAAAGCAGTATTTCTTTACTGGAGAAGGAGCTATTATGTATGTGGAATTGGAAGAGTTCCAGAATGTTGAAGATAACATGCCAGGGAATTGGGGTTTCTTTCAACTCCCAACGATTTCAGAAGGAAAGGGTAATCAGAACTTCATAACAGGAGCGCCAGATGGATTTATTGTATCATCTAAAACTAAGCATCCTGAAGAAGCCATTAAATTCTTAAAGTTTTTAACGAGTAAGGAAAATGCAATAAAATTAGCAGAACAAATTGGTTGGCCTAGTCCAATCGATGGCGCAACAAACCCAGATACAGCGCTACAACAAGTTGTAGAAGGTGTTGAAACGATGAAAAAAGCAGAGGGTATGGCAGAATGGTTAGATACCGATGTCCATGCAAAGGTTGCAGATGTGTATCTCGCAAACATTCAATTACTACTTGATGGATCAAAATCACCTGAAGAAATCATTAAAGAGGTTCAGAAGGTCGCCAAAGAAATCCAAAGTGAAGTTGAATAATAACGAAAAGGGTAAACATATGAAAATAATGTTTACCCCCTCCTGGAGGGGACGTGATGAAAAATTATAGAAGTAGTCGAACCGCACTCCTTTACATCTTGCCGTCTTTTCTCATAGTTGTATGTATGGTTTTCCTGCCAATTGTACTTAATCTTTATAATAGTTTATTTAGGTGGAATTCGTTTGATGCTGGGAGGACGTTTGTCGGTTTTGAATACTATATCAGACTTTTTAAAGACCCTGTTTTTTACACTGCCTTAAAAAATAATGCGTTGTATGCGATTATTTCGCTCATCTTTCAGGTAGGCCTTGGTATCATTATTGCTGCTATTTTAGAAGATAAATTGATTCGAAGATTCCAACCGTTTTTTCGAACTGTCTTTTTTATTCCGTCTGTTATTTCGATAGCAGTGGTTGGATTGTTGTGGCAGCTTCTGTACAATCCAGAGATTGGTCTAGTGAACGGCGCCCTAGAGTCCATAGGTCTTTCAGAATGGACACATTCTTGGTTAGGAGATAGTAAAACTGCGATATACGCAGTAGTTGCAGTCTCGCAATGGCAATATACAGGGTATATAACCATGCTGTTCTTGATTGCGATGCAAAAAATTCCTTATGAGTATTATGAGGCAGCCATGATTGACGGTGCCTCTAAGATAAAAACCTTTCTTCATATCACACTACCTCAAATAAAAGAAATGATTCTTGTTGGGAGTGTTATTACTGTCATTGGCGCATTTAAGGTGTTTGATGAAGTATACGTCATGACGTTTGGAGGACCAGGTCGATCAACCGAAGTGCTGGGAACGATGTTATACAGATCTGCGTTCCGAAATGACGAGATGGGTTATGCTTCTACAATTGGAACCGTCATATTCGTTATTACGTTAACCTTATCACTGATACAAATGAAAATTGGGAAAACAGGTAAGGAGGTGTAATAACGACAATGACGATTAAAAATCGAATCTTTCAACTCGTCGTATTCGTGTGGTTTGGGATATTTTCGCTGGTAATCATTTATCCGCTTATCTGGCTCGGCTTAAGCGGTCTAAAGTCAAATCGGGATTTCTTTCTAAATACATGGACACTGCCAAAGGAATGGCTTTGGCAAAACTACAAGGCAGCCTGGGATGCAGGAGTAGGAGACTTTTTCTTTAATAGTGTGTTTGTAACAGTCGTTTCGGTAGTACTCATTCTACTAATTGGGGCGATGGCTGCATATGGACTAAGTCGTTTTCACTTTAAGGGCCAAAATATCCTGCTTGTCATCATACTAAGTGGGTTAATGCTTGCTCCCCAGGTAAGCTTACTTCCACTTTATAAAATACTGCAAACAATTGGTCTCTATAATACATATGGTGCCTTAATTCTTCCATATGTAGCCTTTCAACTGCCGTTTGCGATTTTCTTAATGAGATCTTATTTTCTTTCTATCCCTAGGGAACTAGAGGAATCTGCGATCATTGATGGCTGTAATAGCTGGAAGGTATTCTGGCATATCATTCTTCCAATGGGTCGGCCGATTATCGCATCTGCGGCTCTATTAACAGGCATGTTCGTTTGGAATGAATTTATGTTTGCTCTGGTTTTCGTAGAGGATTCTAGTCTCCGAACGATACCGGTAGGACTTATGAATTTACGAAGTCAATTAAATACGAATTTTGGAATCCAATTAGCAGGACTCGCAATATCCGCGATGCCAATGATTATTGCGTTCATCCTTTTCCAAAAGCAATTTGTCCGTGGTATTTCGGCTGGTGGGGTCAAAGGATGAAAAAAGGGAGTAAACCTTACTCCCTTTCCTAACTTTTATAAAAACGGCAAAAAAGTGTTGTCTGAAATGGTATATACCAAATGAGGAAGTAATAATCTACATTATAGAAAATGTGAAGGAGGGTTGTTATGACAAAAATCAATATGTCACAAATTACGGGAATGAACTTTCATTATCTCCATTATCCGCTGCACTATTTTTTTAGATGCCATGGTCAAGTACCGCTTCCAAAAGATTGAGCTGTGGGGTGCTTCACCACATTGTTATGTGGAGGATTTGAGTTTATCAGATATTCGCAACATCAAAAAAGAAATAGACACAAGAGAATTAGAAGTGATTTGTTTTACCCCGGAGCAATGTATGTACCCAATCAATCTTGCTGCGAAGGAAACAGCTATACGTGAACGAAGTATCAACTATTTTAAAAAATCAGTGGATGCTGCGATCGAATTAGATGCTCCGACGGTATTAGTAACAGCAGGTTGGGGCTATCGCAATGAAAGTAGAAATGAGGCGCTGGCTAGAGCCAAAAATTCTTTGGAGAGACTCACATCTTATGCAGAAGAAAAAGGAATTGTATTAGCACTTGAACCACTACAAAAGGTTGAATCGAATTTGATTTGTACTTTAAGTGATTTAAAAGAGATGCTGAGTGGAATTCGTTCCTCTAATTTAAAAGGAATGGTAGACACTATTCCATTAGCAGTCGAAGGGGAGAAGTTGGAGGATTATTTTACTGAGTTACAGGATGATTTTGTCCATATTCATTTTATTGATGGAACTCCAACTGGCCATTTAGCTTGGGGAGATGGAAATTTACCATTAGAAAAATGGATAACAACAATAGCAGACCATAAATACGAAGGTGCATTAACGCTGGAATTTACGTCATCCATGTACTTACAAAATCCAAATGCAGCGATTGAACAATCTTTACGAACATTAGAACCATACCTGAAATAGGGGCTATTCTGCCATGTAAAAAGAAAATGATATGAATGTTAAAAATGAGTAAATAAGGAGGTGAATCATCTATTACGTGATGTACAAAACGGATTGGATGTTTTTTTGCAAGGAGATCCCTTAGTGTTGTGGTGATTCTACGTAATACGCTCACTGACATACCTGTAGCTGGTAGAAATGAGAATGTGCTTTCACTATATAAAAGAGACGGAGGAAAACGTATGTTGAAATTTGATAAAGAACAATTTTTAAAATTTGTAGGGGAAGAGGGACTATCCAAACGAGGAGAAATCGAAAGAATAGTAGATGAGATTTCAGACAAAGGGTATAAAAACATCTTCCTAATTGGCTCTGGCGGTACGATTGCCATGATGTATCCATATGAATATATGTTAAAGTCTACTTCCACAATCGAAGTTCATGCAGAAATCGCGGCAGAGCTACTTGTTATGAATAATCGACACCTGTCAAAGGATTCTGTTTGTGTCTTTGCTTCGGTAACAGGTACAACGAAGGAAACGGTAGCTGCCGCAGAATTTTGTAAGGAAAAAGGTGCGACGACAATCGGATTAGTTGCTCTACCAGATACACCATTAGCCAATGCAGTTGACTATTGTATTTCAACAGGTCATGAGAAACACTCGTTTGACACATTCTTTCTTCATTTACAGCTATTAACGTTTCGTTTTATCCATAATCAAAATGAATTTCCTCAGTATGAACAGTTTGCAAATGAGTTGGCTTTCTTACCAGAAGGAATGGTTCAGGCAATGGAGAAATTTGATTCAAGAGCAGAGCAATTTGCGACCCATCATAAAGATACAGGCTATCATATGCTCGTAGGAGCGGGAAACCTTTGGGGAAATACGTATTCATATGCGATGTGTATCTTGGAAGAAATGCAATGGATAAAATCAAAATCGATTCATGCTGCAGAATTTTTCCATGGTACGCTTGAGCTTGTAGAGGATGACACAAGTGTAATCATTTTTAAAGGAGAGGATGAAACTCGTCCGTTAGCGGAAAGGGTAGAACGCTTTGCCAAAAAGATTACAAACGAGCTTTTGATACTCGATACAAAAGACTATGAACTACCAGGTATAAGTGAAGAATTCCGAAAGTATGTAGCAGTTAATGTGAATTGGGCCTTAACAGGTCGAATTAGTGTATATCTGGAGCGTGAAAGAGACCATTCGTTAGACATTAGAAGATACTATCGAAAAATGGATTATTAAGGGGTGTATACATGTATAACTTTGATGTTGAGAGATTTTTGAACATTCAAAACGGTGCATTGTCGTTACAGGATGACTTTGAAGAGGCCATTGATACGATTGTTGAAAGAGGAATCGAAAATGTCTTTTTCGTTGGGACAGGTGGAGCAACCATTTTAATGTTTCCTGCAGAATATATCTTAAAAACGAATTCAACTTTACCAGTCTTTACTGAAATTTCTTCAGAATTGATGAGGATGAATCATCAGCATTTAAGTCAAAAATCATTAGTTATATTACCATCCTTATCTGGTACAACAAAGGAAACAGTGGAGGCCGCAGCATTTTGTAAAGATAAGGGAGCCACAACCATTAGCCTAGTGGGTCATGCCAACACACCATTAGCTACCATGACCGATTACACGTTTGTCAACTTTGCCGCAGATGATACATCCTGTGAATCTTTTTATCTACAATCCTATCTTCTAGCATTCAGATTAATGTACAAACGTAATGAACTACCGAATTATCATCAAATTGTAGAAGAACTGAAACAGCTTCCAACCGCTTTAGTAAAGGTAAAAGAAGACACTGAAGACCGTGCATCAGCTTTCGCTAAAAAGCATAAAGACACACCGTATCACATTCTTTCCGGTACTGGCGTCGATTGGGGCGAAACTTATTATTATGCCATGTGTATCCTAGAAGAAATGCAATGGATTAAAACACGACCAGTTCATGCCTCAGACTTTTTTCATGGAACGCTAGAATTGGTAGAAGAGGATACAAGTATTATCCTGTTAAAAGGTGAAGGTCTTTCTCGCCCGCTTACCGAGAGAGTACAGCGCTTTGCAGAGTATTATACGAAGGAATTAACCGTCTTTGACACGAAAGATTATGAACTCAAAGGTATATCAGATGAAGTTAGAAGTCTCGTATCTCCCATTGTGCTGGCAACGCTCCTTGAGAGAGTAAGCTGCCATTTGGAGAAAGAACGAAACCATCCACTCTCCACAAGACGGTATTATAAGAAAGTTCCGTTTTAGCTCTTAGTAGGTGAAAATTACTCTCCCTAAAGCAAGCAGATTACCAAATCTGTCTTCAATAGGGGGAGTCTTTTTATGTCATCCTACTAGCAGGTTTATTTTTAGCTAGAGGATATGTCTGCCACTCCTAGGGAAAAGATGGGAGTGTTCTCCCACATTCCACTTCATTTCTGGAACATACTTCCAAAAATAAAATAAACAGAAAACTTAAAAATGTTTGACATATGAAAACGGATGCATTATATTTTAATTAATACATCATATGATGTTATATCAAATGGAGGTGCAAGAAATGAAACAAGAACATGTTAAACAAATTTCTGATGTGGTAGCTGCTGTCAAGGGTCTCGAGGTTAAGAATATGTATTTTGTCGCTTGCGGAGGGTCAATGGCTTCATTAGGTACGGGAGATTACTTTGTAGATCGTGAGCTTGATGTACCTACTAGAGTCTATACATCAAATGAATTTGTCCACAGTGCTCCTAAGGGATTAGGTGAAGGCAGTATTGTCATTTTACGTTCTCACTCTGGTACGACACCAGAAACAGTGGAAGCTGCAAGATTTGCAAGAGAAAAAGGTGCTTTAACGATTGCAATTTCGATGGAAGTTGAATCCCCACTTTGTAAAGAGTCAGAATTCATAATACACTACAACTACAAAGATGGATCTAATGCGATTGACGGTGAAGTTGGCATGTATTTCAGCTTACTATTTAATCTTTTAAATACACTTGCTCCAAATGAAAAATATGAGCGAGTTTTACAGCAGTTAGAAAATCTTGAAACATTAATCGAAACGAATAAACAACAAACCATTGATCGAGCATTTGAGTGGGGCAAGGAAAATAAGAGAGAAAAAATTATTTATACGATGGGTAGTGGTGTGTATTATCACCAAGCCTATTCATTCACGAGTTGCTTACTAATGGAGATGCTCTGGATTCATTCCAATGCCATTCATTCAGGAGAATACTTTCATGGCCCATTCGAAATTACAGATTACGATGTACCATTCCTTATTATTAAAGGGGAGGATGCTAACCGTCCATTAGATGAAAGAGCCATCACATTTGCTAAAAAGTTCAGTAATAATGTTGAAGTGGTTGATGTTGCGGAACTAGACTTCACAGGTGTTGATGAGGATCTCGTTGAATATTTTGGACCCGCTATTGTAGGTGCTGTGTTACGTCAATATGCTGATGGCTTAGCAGAACACACAGGTCATCCACTTTCTGTACGAAGATATATGTGGAAAATGGAATATTAAATCATAGTTTACGTTAAGTAGAGTAATAGATTCTTACTTTTAAGAGTTATACAATCATTACTAATAGGAGTAAGTTCCTTGTGAGACATTACAGTGGGGGTCATACATGGTGAAATTCTAAGGGTATGACTGGAAAAGGCAGCTAATGGACTCACTCCTGTTTTATAAATTATCTGAATAGATAAAAAACAAAGGGGAGTGAATTATGATGAAAAAATTCCTGTCGTTTTTAGCGATATTGCTTATCCTTGTTCCAGTATTAGTAGCATGCTCAGATTCATCTTCTACGAAAGAAGAGGATGGCGACAAAGTAGTGATCGATTTTTTCCACAGATGGCCAAACGAGCCACGTAAATCTTTTTATGATGAAAAAATTAAAGAGTTTGAAGAGGCTCATCCAAATGTAAAAATTAATGTTGACTCTGTACTCAATGACTCTTATAAAGAAAAGATTAGAGTTCTTGTCTCGAACGATGATCTTCCAGATATTTTCACCTCTTGGTCTGATTCGTTCGCCGCAAATCTAGTCTCTTCTGAAAGAATTATGTCATTAGATGATATTATCAAGGAAGATACTGAGTGGTCTGATAAAATTATCGAATCACAGTATTCAGGGTTCACTTTTGATGATGTTACCTATGGTATTCCATTCACAATTGATGGAAAAGCCTTTTTCTACAATACAAAAATATTTGAGGAACACAATTTAAAAGCACCAACAACCTATAGCGAATTAATCGAAGTATTAGATGCACTTCAAGAGGCTGGTTATGAAACTCCACTCGTGGAAGGGTTGACGAATGGCTGGGCGATATCCCACTACTTAGGAACCATTTTCCAACGGGTGTTAGACCCTGCTGTAACAGCTGTTGACTATGTTGACGGTACGGGTGAATTTACGGATCCTGGTTACATCCGTGGGTTAGAAATCTTCAAGGAACTTACAACCTATATGGGTGACGTTTCAACCGCGATTGATCACGAGGCAGCACGTAATATGTTTGGGAATGGCGAAGTCCCAATGGTATACATGCAATTTGCCGAAATCAAAATGGTTGAAGAAATGGGCCTATCAGACATTGGATTCTTTGATTTCCCTGCTATTGAAGGTGGAAAAGGAGACTCTAAAGCGTTAACAGGTGCACCTGAAGGGTGGATGTTAAGTAAGAATGCTCCAAAAGAAGCAGTGGAATTCTTGAAATTCTTAACTTCTGAAGAAACGGCATACGATTTTACGAAAGCTGATGGACAACTAAATGCAATTAAAGGTTCTGTTGATGCTGAAAATACATCCGAAACAAGTATGGCAGCCTATGATATCGTGTTAAATGCAAGTGCAACTGCTCCGTGGTTTGATAATGCGGTTAATATCAATATTGCAGATATCTTCATGAGAGGTGGTCAAACCTTAGCAACTGGTGATGCAACACCTGAGGATATCATGAAGGAAGTTCAGGAAGCAGCGGCTAAATTAGGAAAATAACTACCCGTAAATGATAACTAAAGATTCAGGACTCGTACTTGAATCTTTAGTTCCATTTCATAGAGTAGTAGCCTTTTTTAACAAATTAATTGATAGGGGTGAAGCGTATGTTAAGAAAAAGAAGTAAATGGATCCCTATACTCTTCTTAATACCGAGTATTGTATTTCTTGCCACATTTGTATATCTTCCTCTTGTACAAAATTTCTACAATAGCTTCTTCGACTTTTCCGTATTTTCACAAAAGAAGACTTTTGTAGGTTTTGAGAATTTTAAAAATCTATTGGGTGATAAAGTCGTTCTTACTGCAATTGGTAACAACTTTAAATATATGATTATATCAGTTGTTTTACAGGTAGGATTCGCGCTAGTATTAGCTTATATCCTTGAGGATAAGATTTTTCGAAAAGCAGCGCCATTTTTAAGAGTTGTCTATTTTATCCCTGTTATGGTTTCTATTTCAGTTATTGCTTTACTTTTTGGGTTTATTTATAATCCGCAAATGGGTATTTTAAATAGTTTCCTAGAGTTAATTGGTTTAGAGGAATGGGCAAAACCGTGGCTGGGCAATTCGGGTACGGCAATTTATGCCGTTATTGCTATGTCACAATGGCAGAGTATTGGCTTTATTATGATGTTATTTATCGTAGCCATTCAGAAAATTCCTCAAGAACTTTACGAAGCAGCAGACATTGATGGAGCGAGTAAAATACGTAAGTTTTTTAGTATAACCGTACCGCAAGTGAGAGAGACAATCTTTGTTAACACATTGATTACCGTAACAGGGTCAATGTTAGTGTTCAACGAACCATATATCTTAACAAACGGGGGGCCTGGCTTTAGTTCGATGACCATGTCTGTACATATGTATCAGCAAGGCTTTGTCAAGGATAATATGGGATATGCTTCTACTATTGCAATTTTTATTTTCATGATAACGGCGATACTTGCCCTCATTCAAATAAGATTGTCTCGTACTGGAAAGGATGATTAATATGGGAAGACTACTAAAATCATCTCGTCGATACCAACGATTCGGTCTCAGTGAATTTTTTATCACGATCGGATTAATTGTATACGCTGTCATTATCCTATACCCACTTTTCTGGATGGTCGTCTCATCGATGAAAAGCTACAATGAAATCTACAACAATGTATGGGGGTTTCCAAGTACATGGCTCGTTGAAAACTACTCAACAGCTTGGTCAAAGGGAATTTCAAGTTATTTCTTAAATAGTTTATTTGTTACGTCAATAACGGTTATATCCGTTGTACTGATCGGGTCTATGGCAGCATTCGTGTTAGCGAGATATCGTACAAGGCTGATAGACTTTGCCTTGATTTTTATCATCGGTGGAATGATGATGAACCCAGAAGTTGCCTTAATTCCATTGTTTAATATTTTAAGTGGCTTAGACTTAATTAATACTCACTGGGCATTGATCCTAACTTATATTTCTTATCGACTTCCATTGTCGGTTTTACTACTGCGTGCATATTTCTTAAGTATTCCGCGGGAGCTGGAAGAATCAGCAATTATTGATGGCTGTAGCGAATTTGGAATTTATCGAAGAATCTATCTGCCAATGTCCATTCCAATTATTATTACGGTCATTGTATTGACTTCCTATTATGCATGGAATGAGTTCTTATTTGCTACAATCTTTATTGAATCAAATGACTTAAAAACCATTCCTTCAGGATTGATGAACTTCCGTGATGCGTTACGAACAGATTGGGGCGTTCTACTAGCGGGTATGGTCATGTCAGCAGCTCCAATGGTTTTATTGCTTATTTTCTTACAAAAATATCTTGTTAGAGGTCTATCAGAAGGATCTGTAAAAGGATAATGGAAAGGTGAATGATGATGAAAGTAATCGCAATTGGTGATAATGTAGTAGATTGCTATTTAGACCAGGGGCTATACTACCCGGGTGGAAATGCAGTGAATGTTGCTGTGAATTGCAAACGCTCTGGTGCTGAAGAAGTTGGCTATATCGGAGTATTTGCAACAGATGATAAAGCCCAGCATTTGAAGGATGTCCTTTCAAAAGAGGGGATTTCTTACCAACGCTCAAGAGTCGTTGAGGGAAAAAGTGGACAACCACGGGTGAATCTAACGGAAGAAGGCGACCGAGTTTTCGTATTTAGCCCAAAGGATACGGTCCAACATCTTGTCAAAATAAGACTTGTTGAGGGAGATTATGATTATATTAAAACCTTCGATGTCTGTCATACAAGCTGTTATTCTTGGCTTGAGGATGAACTTCCTATATTGTCAAAACAAATTGATGTATCCTTTGATTTTTCAGAGAATAGGGATTCGGAATATTTACAAAAGGTTTGTCCCTATATTTCAATCGGATTCTTCTCAGGAGCTAGCTTATCTGATGACGAAATCGAGAATCTTCTTGCAGAGCTTAAAGGATATAACCTGAAAGTAATAGGTATCACAAGAGGGTCTAAACCTGCTATTTTCGTCCACAATGGCAAGCGCTATGAACAAGAGGTACTCGAGACGGAGGTAGTCGACACAATGGGGGCAGGCGACAGTTTCATCGGAGCTTTCTTAACGGCCTTTTATAACGAGAAAAGTATGGAGGAATCACTGTACGATGCAGCAAAAAGTGCAAGCACCACATGCACATTCTACGGAGGTTTTGGTTATCCAAACAAGCTGGAGTAGCTTAGGTTCGGTAGACCTTCCAGTATTTAATATTTATTAATATAAACGTAGGCAGCCACAATTTAGGAGTGGGGATGACAAAAGACAGAAGGATTATTGCTTCTACGAAATTGAGAACTCTATGAAAATGACCGGGTTGAGCGTTTTTAATCGCGTGTTACGAAATAGGATTCATTTGCAACTATGGCGGAAAATTTTGTATATTAATAGTATGAAAATAGTAAAAGAGGTAGCTTATGAGAAATGACAAATTCGTTAGTTCAGAGAGTAGTCTCCTATTATATGAACAAGTTATGCTTGGAATCAAGGATATGATAGCTAATGGAGACATTAAGCCAGGTCAGAAATTACCAAACGAACAAGAACTATGTACAATATTTGATACAAGTAGAATTACCATTCGTAGGGCTTTAAAAGAACTTGAAGACGAGGGCGTCATCGAAATCCTTCATGGAAAGGGTACCTTTGTCAAAAACATCAAGCACTCCCTTCATATATTAAATTTGAAAGGGTTTACAGAAGGACTTTCAACACAGGAAAAAAACAATTTTTCCAAAAAGATTGTTTCAAACAAACTCATCACTGCAGATCGACAATTGATGGAAGTTTTCAAGCGAGACAAAGAATTTGAAGTCGTTGAATTAGTGCGGATAGTGGAAGATGATAACGGTGTGTTCAGTCTTGATTATGCTTATCTGCCTAATGACATCTATAATGGTATTTCTGAAAAACTAAAGGATAATATTTCGACCTTTCAACTCATTCATAATGATTATGGTATCGAATTCAAACGGGTACAGAAAAATATTGAAATCATCATGCCAACGCCCGAACTTTGCAACCTAATTGGCATAACACGAATAGACCCATTAGTCCAAGTCACCAAAATCATTCATGGTGAAAACGATGAACCCGTTCACTTTTCTAAATACTACCTTCTCGCAAACCGAGTCAACTTCTACATCGACATAAGTGTTGATTAATTTTACGTACATGGTAACAGGTACATTGCCCGGGTCTTAGTGATTCAGACGGACATTTTGTCCGAGTAAATGTATCGTGGGTTAAGAGATATGTCCCACTTGCCCACTTTGGAGAGGAGAGTAAGGATGGAGCGACTCAAATTAGTCATATTCGATATGGATGGGCTATTATTTGATACAGAATGGCCATCTTACCTTGCCATGAAAAAGGCTGTGGAAGGCAGGGGATTATCGTTTCCCATCTCAAACTATCGGCAATTAATTGGTCTGCATGGAAGTATGTCTCGTTCTGTTTTAGATACAATATATGATGGGAAACTAGAGATTGAGAGTGTTATTGAAGAATATCGGATCAGATTTGGAGAAATTTTAGAAACTGAAGGTGTTTCACTTAAGCCGGGTGCAGAACAGTTATTGAACTGGTTGGAGGAACAAAAGATAAAAAAATGTATCGCATCCTCTAGTTCTCGGAGTACGATTGCGGATTATTTAAAGAGAGTCGGCTTTGAATCTAGGTTTGACTTTTTTATCAGCGGAAGTGAAGTCGAAAATGGCAAACCCCATCCTGATATATTTATAGAGGCTTGCCGGAGGGTAGGGGAAAACCCAACGGCAGCCATTGTTCTCGAGGACTCCTTAAATGGCCTATTGGCTGCCCACGCAGCCAATATCCGCTGTATATTAATTCCTGATTTAATCGAACCCACAACAGAAATGAACAAAAAAGCATATTTCACATTACCAGATATGGAGAAAGCAATCCCGATTATCAAGGCCTTGATTTAAGCTGGCGGAGGGTAAATGAACTTGGGAACCTTCGAATGCAATTGGAACGGTTGCTGGAATTCAAACCTTTATCGGTAACTTCGCTGAGATCATCACTCCAGCAGCAACAGGTGTAATTGTACAAGCCACTGGAAGTTTCGTATGGGGATTAGTCGTTTCTTGAATTCTGATTAGACTTACATTCCTGCCTAAATACACTACGGGTCAGCGTCAAAAGACGCTGGCTTTTTTAGTGAGCATTGATCATTACTAATAATTCAACTAAGGATAATAGAATAGTGTTTGTGATTAGCGGCATGATAGTAGGAAAACCACGGAAATTGAGGTTGGATTCTTGCAAAAAAATTTTATGATTGGTTGATAATATCAGATAACGTACCGCCTGCTAAATCAAAACATAAACAAGTTATCGTTCAGTGCACAAGGTGTAATACTTTAAAGATAAAAACGCTCACGGCAATAAAAAATGGGTATTCTAAAAATTGCGGGTGTCTGAGAAGTGAAAAAGTTTCAAGAATCGTAACTGAAAGAAATACTGTTCATGGGAAATCAAATAATAACCGGCTTTATATTATTTGGAAAAACATCAGACAGAGATGTAGTAATCCTAATGCTAGTGGTTATTCGAATTATGGGGGACGCGGCATCAAAGTGTGCCTTGAATGGAATGATTATTTGACGTTTGAAAAGTGGGCAACAAGTATGGGGTATAATGACACACTAACTATTGAAAGAATAGACAAAGATTTGGATTATGAACCGGATAATTGCTGTTGGATAACAAAAAGTGAAAACACATCAAGAAGAAATATCATTCTTACTGGTAGTGGTAAAACACTAAGAAGCAAATTCTCAGAACAAGATGTAAAAGATATGAAGAATATGAGAATAAAGGGAATAACGTTAGAAGTCATAGCCGGTGCATTCGGATGCAGCATAAGTCACGTGGCAAGGTTAACAAAAGGTGAATATAAGTACCTTAAAATAGAAAACAACTAAATACAATAATCTTGAGGTGAAGTGTCAGGGCCAAAATAGGATACCTGACACTTTTCTTCTTTACTTTTAGAAGAAGAGGAGTTAGTTACAACCTTTGTTTAGCATCATACATGCATCAAAAGGACCAAAAAACGAAACTTTTATAGAGGAAAATCGTA
Source organism: Bacillus timonensis (assembly GCF_000285535.1). Taxonomy (GTDB): domain Bacteria; phylum Bacillota; class Bacilli; order Bacillales; family Bacillaceae_L; genus Ferdinandcohnia; species Ferdinandcohnia timonensis. The sequence goes on from NZ_HE610985.1 coordinate 213,832, forward strand.
AATATTAGAGATCAAAAAATGATTGCCCGAAATTACCTTTTATTGAGCAAAAGGAATGACTCTTACAAAAATGTAAGGCGCGGTAAGTAAGCTCGATGGTTCTAGATCCCTTTATTTTTTACAATTGAATTATGAAATTGTTAAAAATTAAGGAGAAATGGGGAAATGAGTAAACTTTACAAATTATTGATTACGATTGTTGAAGTGCTTGTTGACGGAAAGCGGGCAGCAACAGAATTAAACGAGCAAATAAGTTTAAAAACAGATTAGAGGTAAAAGTATGTTCAGATTAATAAAATATCTACTAAAATTTGTATTGATGATTACTCTCCTTGTAGGTTCATTGATTGGAGGGTTAGGGTATTTGAAATATAAAGAAGTTGTTTCAGAGATTCCTATTACCGAAAAAGTTGATTCTATAAGGAATGAGGAAAATTTTGTTCCTCTAGAGGAAATCACCCCTGATTTTTCGGAAGCCATTGTTGCCATAGAGGATCATCGCTTTTATGAGCATGGAGCTTTTGATTTTAGATCGCTTGTCAGGGCAACTTTTGTCAACTTAAAAGCAAGAGAGCTTACACAAGGTGGCAGCACATTAACACAACAAGTTGGAAAGAATTTATATTTTAGCAATGACAAAAATCTGATTCGAAAAGCAGCTGAACTTTTTGTCGCCTTTGACCTTGAAAGGGTCTATAGCAAAGATGATATTTTAGAACTATACGTTAATGTCATTTATTATGGTGACGGAAATTACGGAATTAAGGACGCAAGTGATAATTATTTTGGTAAATTACCGGCTGAACTCAATTATGAAGAGGCTACGTTCTTGGCTGGTTTGCCCCAAGCGCCTAGTGTTTATAGCTCGAACTTTGACATGGCGAAACAAAGACAGTCGGAAGTGATTGAAGCATTAACTGAGTATCGAGCTGAATAGGATTTCTAGCTAGCTTATTCAAAAAAATGCATGAATATTGAGAAGACAGGACATTACATATTTTTATAATAAAATATGTAATATTCCTTTGAATTTTGTTCTTGATAACGAAATAAATCAATATAATGCTCATATACAACTTCAAAGGAAAACTTGCTTTTATAAAAAAGGAGGGGTGTCCATGAAAAAAATAATGGAAGCAGTTATCGCTAGTTATTCTTTATACGTTGAAGCAATCGAAAGAATTTCTAAAAATAAAAGAACACAATTTCAACTACAAAATGAAAAGAAAGAAATGTTTCATAGATCAAAAGTAATACCTTTTGTTTCAAGGGAGGAGACCTATAGAAATCATTCGAATAAACGTAGGAGGAAATGAAGAAACCAAAATAAATTTGATATCAGTGAAAAACATCTTATTTAACCTCTAATTGGTACTATACAGTTAATCTCCAAACCACCCAAGCTGTCCTATGCAGTATCTTCCTACATCTTACCTACCTTAATAAAACTTCATCACCAAAGAACACATTAAAAATAAAAATTGAATCTAAAATAGGCCAAAAGTTCTAAATGTTTTTTGAATAAATAAAATTTTCTAAAAATACTTGAAAGTTAAAAAATGATTCTTTATACTAATGGTCAAGAACAAGCATATGGAACCTTTTTACATACAAAATGCAACCGGTTACATTTGAGTCATTCTCTAAAAATAATATTTAGACGTACTCAACAAGCAATATCGGAAACGATAAGGAGTTATAATATGGCCAAAATGAGTGATGTTGCAAAATTAGCAAATGTTTCAAAAGCGACTGTTTCACGGGTGTTGCAAAATCCAGAGACAGTCAAAGAACAAACCCGAAAAAAAGTGCTTAATGCAATCGAACAACTAAACTATCAACCTAATTTACTTGCCAGACAATTTCGTAGAACGGAAACAAAAACAATACTTGTTGTTGTCCCAACCATTATGAATAACGTTTTCCCTCAAATTATTGGAGGAATCGATTCCGCGGCAAATGAGCTCGGTTATAAAGTTCTGTTAGGAAATACCAATCGAAATCCTGAGAAAACATTAATCTTTATTAATGAATTAAAGCAAAAACAGGTGGACGGTATGATTTTATTAACAATCCCCCTCGAAGAAAAGGTTATAACTGAGGTTGCAGCAAACTATCCTGTTGTTCTTACCTCGGATTACAATGAGGGATTAAATATTCCAACTGTAGCCATTGACAATATTAGTAGTGGACGAGAAGCGACTGAACATCTGATTAAGCTTGGTCATAAAAGAATCGCTCATATTACTGGACCACTTGAAATTTCAATAAGTAGGGATCGATTAAAAGGTTATCACCAAGCAGTGCTACAGTATGGAGTAGATGTAGATAGTTTGTTAGTACAAGAGGGTGACTACTCTTATGAATCCGGATATAATCAGATGCTAAAATTATTGGCCATAGAAAATCCACCGACTGCCGTGTTTGCTGGAAATGATGTGATGGCAATGGGTGTCGTGAAAGCTGCAAAAGCACAGGGACTCAAAGTACCGGAAGATATAGCTGTTGTAGGTTTTGACAATATTATGTTTTCAGATATTTTTGAGCCTGCTTTGACGACAATCGAACAACCATTTTTTGAAATGGGGAAACGCTCAATGGAGTTATTACTTCAGCAAATTAATGGAGAAAAGCTGACAAAAATAAAGCATGTACTAAATGCGAGGTTAACGGTAAGAGATTCCTGCGGTTTTAATAAAGTAACAGTTATAGAAAAATAGTTTTATCGTTAATTTTTACACAACGAAATGTAATCGGTTTCAACACCTGCATTACGTTCGTCGCTTAACAACAAGGTTTTAGGCTGTTTTTTGATGAAATAATGTAACCGGTTTAATCGATTTTTAAGGAGGTGAACAAAGCAACTTCGTTTACATAATCATTTTTAATAGAAAATTCTTAGTAAAGGGAGAGGTAAAATGAAAAACATTCCGATTGGACTTCAAATGTTTACACTAAGAGATGAGTGTAGTAATGACTTTTTAGGGACATTAGAAAAAGTCGCAGAACTCGGGTATCAAGGGGTTGAATTTGCTGGGTATTATGGTCTACCTGCAAATGAGTTAAAAAAAGTGATCGATCATCTTGGTTTAAAAGCTACATCAAGTCATATTCCTATATCCTCTTTAGAAGAAAACTTACATGAGATTATCGCCTACGAACATGCAATTGGAAACGACAAAATTGTTTGTCCATTCCTTCCTCCAGAACGACGAAAAGAAGAAGATTATCTACAACTAATTAATAGTTTGAATCATATTGGGCAAGAGTGTCAAAAAGAAGGAATTACATTCTGTTATCACAATCATGATTTTGAATTACAACTCCTATCGAATGGACGTACCGCACTTGAAACACTTCTATATGAAACAAATCCTGAATGGGTAAAAGCAGAGTTTGATATTTATTGGTTAACAAAAGTTGGTGAAGATCCGGTTCAGTGGTTGCAACGTTATCAAGGAAGAACACCACTTGTTCACTTAAAGGATATGACAACAGACGGTGAACAATTTTTCGCTGAATTAGGGACAGGTGGAGTAGATATAGACGCGGTATTAAAGCAAGGGGCAAACTCAAATGTGGAATGGTTCATTGTTGAACAAGATCGTTCAAGGCGCTCCCCACTTGAAAGTGTTGAAATGAGTATTCAATATTTGAAAAAAAAGTCAGTGCTTTCTAGTTAAGATATTAGTTAGTAATAGGTAACGAAGGTAGAACTTTACTTACTATATAAAAATTCAGGAGGTTAAAAAATGAAAAAGCTGATTACTATTTTTACAGTTTTATCTGTTTTACTATTAGCTGCTTGTGGGTTGAATGGTGGTGGTTCAACAAGCGAATCATCATCTGGAAAGGCTGAGGACAGTAAAAGTAATGAGGGTAAAAAAGTGTTGGAATTCTGGCATATTGATCCAGGTGAAAAAGAAAAGATCTATGAAGAAGCTGTTGCTAGATTTGAAGAAAAACACCCGGATGTCGACGTAAAGGTTCTTCGCATTCCGAATGATGCTTTTAAACAAAAACTTTCTGTTGCAATGTCAGGTAACGAAGCTCCCGATGTGTTTAGTAACTGGGGTGGAGGTTGGTTAAAGAACTTTGTTGATCAAGGGAAGGTGTTAGATCTAACGGAATCAACCGATAAGGCTCATTTTAACGAACTTGCTCTTGATAATACAACCTTTGATGATAAAGTGTATGGTCTTCCTTTAGGTTTATCAATTGATGTTGTGTTTTACAATAAAGAAATTTTTGAAAAATACGGATTAACACCACCTAAAACATATGATGAATGGCTCTCAGTAATTGATACGTTAAAAGAAAACAATATTATTCCAATTGCTTTAGCAAATCAAACAAAATGGCCAGGGGCTTATCTGTTTATGAACTTTGCAAGTCGTATTGCAGGTCCTGAATTATTTGATAGCGCGTTTAATAGAAAAGGCAGAGGCTTTGATGATCCTGCATATGTTCAAGCAGGGGAATATCTACAAGAAATGGTTGAAAGGGAAGCGTTTAACCCTGGGTTTAATGGTGTCCCTTATGATGAAGGTCAAGGTCGCCAATTACTTTATTCCGGACAGGCTGCCATGATGGATATGACAATCTCTTTCGTAAACAACGTAAGACAAGAAGCACCTGAATTTGAAGAAAAACTAGACTTTTTCTTATTCCCAACTGTTGAAGGTGGGAAAGGAGATCAAACCCAAGTTGGAGCTGCAACAGGACCGGTTTGGTCAGTAGCAAAAAACAGTAAATATCCTGATTTAGCTACCGAATTAGCAAAAGAATTAACAAGTGCAGAAACTGCTCAAAATTATATGGATCGTACAGGTTCACTATCTGCTATCCAAGATATTAAACCAGCAGATGAATTTACAAAACGCTTTTATGAGATTGTTCAAGGAGCAACACATTTGCAAATGCCATATGATCAAACACTTCCACCAGAATTGGCAGAACTGCATAAAGATACGACTCAAGCCATATATGGATTGGATATGACTCCAGAAGAAGCCGCTAAGAAGATGGAAACAAAAGCGAAAGAAGTATTAGAGTAACTATAAAAAAGGGAGAGGAGTTTTCTCTCCCTTACATATCCATAAAAAAGGAGGGGGATATATGATGGAAACAACAGAAGTTAAAGTAACGAACACAAGGTCAATTATAAATGTAGCAACTCGAACAAAGCAGAAAAAATTTAAGAGTGCTCTAACCATTGGATTGTTTGTAGCACCAGCGTTAATTGTATATTCCATTTATGTGATATACCCAATTTTAACAACGTTAATGTACAGCTTCTATGATTGGGATGGGATGGGAGTTGGAGTCTTTGTAGGATTACAAAACTATATTGACTTATTCAAAGACGTCATTTTCTGGAAGGCACTTACAAACAATACCTGGGTTGTATTAACTTCCGTTTTTGTACAAATTCCTTTAGGTTTAATCATGGCCCTTATGCTGTTTGCGCCTATTAAAGGGATTAGGTTTTTCAGCAGTATTTACTTTTTCCCGTTTCTTATGTCAACAGTTGCAATCGGAATGTTATGGGTATTGATGTTTGACCCAATCAACGGAATGATAAATCAGTTTATTAATTTGTTTGGCTTTGAAAATGTTGCGTGGTTGAGCCAGACTAACACGGCACTTTTTGCTGTACTACTCGTAATTGTGTGGCAATTCGCACCCTTCTACATGATTCTTTTTAAAGCTGCGATTGTCGGAATTCCAGAAGATTTGTATGAAGCAGCGGAAATTGATGGGGCGAATCCTTTAACGAAGTTTTTTCGTATTACCCTTCCTTTATTAATGCCAACCATTGTTAGTTCTTCCATATTAGCAATAGTCGGGTCATTAAAGGCGTTTGATATTTTCTATATTATGACCGGCGGGGGTCCTAACCATGGGACAGAGTTATTAGGTACATACATGTTTAAGCAGGCATTTATTAATTTTAACATGGGGTATGCTAGTGCCATTGCCTTTGTGATGTTCTTTGTTGCACTTTTTGTCACCATTATTATTCAAGTGATGGACTATTATCGCAAAAAGAGAGGGGCCTACGTATGACGATTGGATTCAAAAAGATACCTCTATATGTCATTGCAGTTTTATTGCTAGTCTTCACAGGATTTCCGTTTTTATATATGATCTCGACCTCTTTGAAGACACAGAGTCAATTTTTTGAAAAGCCATTTGCGTTGTTTTCATCTTTTAATCTGGAAAACTTCCAAACGGTCTTTGAAATGGGATTAAGTCGTTACTTTCTTAATAGTATCGTAGTTTCCACTGTAGCCGTTTTTGCAGTGATGATTATTGCTTCTTTAGCAAGCTATCCATTAAGCAGAATGAAATTTAAATTGAATAAAGTTTTGTTTTTATTGTTTATTTCAGGGATGATGCTTCCTATTCATGCAACCCTAATTCCAATTTTTAAACTTTCGCAAAGCATGGGTGTACTGGATACGATTTGGGCATTGCTTGGGCCGTATATTGCATTTAGTCTGCCAATTTCAATCTTTATTTTAACTCAATTTATGCAAGAAATTCCGAAATCACTAGAGGAAGCTGCCAAAATAGACGGATGCAATCACTTTCAGATTTTCTGGCGAGTACTTCTTCCAATGCTAACACCTGCTTTAATGACTGTATTAATCTATAATTTCATTCATTTATGGAATGAATTTATCTTTGCCCTTGTCCTGATTTCTAGTCCAGAAAACATGACATTACCTCTAGGTTTACAAGACTTTAAAGGGGAATTTTCTGTGAATATTCCTGGATTGATGGCAGCATTGACACTTGCTAGTCTTCCAATCTTAGTCGTCTATCTTTTCTCACAAGAAAAAGTTGTAAAAGGACTTGCTGGCGGTGCAGTTAAGGAGTAAAGAAAGGATGGCCAGAAATGAAAAAAGTAAAAATCGGTGTGGTCGGTTGTGGCAATATTAGCGATATTTATTTAACAAACTGTCAAACGTTTCAGAACCTCGAAGTAGTTGCTGTCTCAGATTTAGATTTGAATAAAGCTGCAGAAAAAGCATTGAAATATAATATCCGAAAGGTTCTATCTGTTCAGGAGCTACTAGCAGACCCTGAAATTGACCTTGTTATCAATTTAACAATTCCTCGTGCACATGCAGATGTTTGTTTGCAGGCTTTAGAGGCTGGAAAACACGTATATGTTGAAAAACCACTCTCAACAACCCTTAACGACGGTAATAAAATTTTAGAAAAAGCCGAAGAAAAAGGATTAATGATTGGTGCTGCTCCAGACACGTTTTTAGGAGGGGGCATACAAACTTGTAAAAAGTTGATCCAAGATGGGGCAATAGGCAAACCGATTGCAGCAACTGCATTTATGATGAAACATGGTCCGGAAAGCTGGCATCCTGATCCTGAATTTTTCTATCAAGACGGAGCTGGACCAATGTTTGATATGGGCCCATATTATATTAATGTCCTTATTCAGCTAATAGGTCCTGTTCGCCGAGTAACAGGATCAACACAAATATCGGTACCTGAGCGAACCATTACGAGTAAGCCAAAATACGGAAAAAAGATTGAAGTCAATACACCTACACATGTCACAGGTATTCTTGATTTTGAAAATGGTGCAATTGGCACAATCATTACAAGTTTTGATGTGTGGGGTTCGAAAACACCGTATATTGAGATTTATGGAACAGAAGGAACATTAAGTGTTCCTGATCCAAATACATTTGGCGGACCTGTCATGATTCGCAAACCAGGTGAGGCCGATTGGGAGGAAGTGGGCTTAACTCACGGATTCATAGAAAATAGTCGGGGACTTGGGGTTGCTGATATGGCAGAAGCCATTCACTCAGGGAGACCTCTACGTGCATCAGGAAAACAGGCCTATCATGTACTTGAAGTGATGCATGGCATTTATGAATCTTCATTAAATGGTATGCATTATACGATGAAAAGTACTTTTGAGCAAGCTGCTCCACTTCCTGAAAACGGAATAGAAGAACTAGAGAATGATAAAGTTAAAACTTTTGAGGGAGGAACTAATAATGAGTAAAGTAAAAGTGGGTATAATTGGATGTGGAAGTATAGCAAGACGTCGTCACCTTCCGGAGTATGCGGCACAAGAAAATGTTGAAATTGTTGCTGTCTGTGACATTGTTGAAGAACGTTCTATTGAAATGGCTGAATTATACGGGGCAATCGCATATGTGGATTATACGGAATTGCTAAAAAATGAAGACATTGATGCTGTAAGTGTTTGTTTACCAAATGCTTTACATGCGCCAGTTACGATTGATGCATTAAATGCAGGAAAGCATGTGCTATGCGAGAAGCCAATGGCTACATCGAGACGAGAAGCTGAGGAAATGATTCAAGCATCAATAGAAAACAATAAAAAGCTGATGATTGCTCATAATCAGCGCTTTGTTGCGTCACATGTAAAAGCAAAGCAAATACTTGACAGTGGAGAAATTGGCAAAGTGTACAGTTTTAAAACAACATTCGGTCATCCTGGACCAGAACGATGGAGCATTGATGGTGCGACAAGTTGGTTTTTTGATAAAGAACGAGCTTTTATTGGTGCAATGGGAGACCTCGGCGTACATAAGTCAGATTTAATTCGTTATTTGCTCGGCGAAATTGTTGAAGTTGGCTCATTTGTTGAGACAAATGCAAAGGAAAACACAGATGTCGATGATAATGCGGTTTGTATTCTTAAAACAGAAAACGGTGTGATCGGTACATTAACAGCAAGTTGGTCGTATGTTTCTGGAGGCGATAATTCAACAATTATTTATGGGGAAAATGGAGTACTAAGGCTAGAAGCTGACCCTGTACATTCATTAATCGTCGAATACAAAAACGGTGAAGTTGTGAAATATGAGCTAGATAAAATCCAATCAAATGAAGAAGGCGGACAAACCAATACGCATGTCATTGAAAACTTTGTAACCTGCATTATCAATGACACTGTCCCACCAATCAGCGGGGAAGAAGGAATGAAATCACTTCAGGTAATATTAGCAGCACTTGAATCAAATGAAACGAAGCAAATTGTTCGAGTAAACACAGAAAAAGCTGCAATTTCACATTCTTAATTTAGATTCTGTCAATTGTTGCAGTTAGATATTTCTACCTCAAGTATGGGGATTTAAAACAAAACTAAGAACTATAAATGTTACCCTGACCACTTATGTTATGTAAGTAGTCAGGGCTTTTTTTCGTTCCTTATAGATGTACAACTAATAAAACATATAAATTTTTTGTAATTAATAAGTTGAACATATTTTCGGGTATATTATACAAAATAAACGGAGTTTGAGTTGAATGGTATATCTTGGTCATAAACCAGATAAACAGAAAAATGCGATAAAACTAGATAGTGAAAGAGAAACTAAGGAATGGGACATGATGATTCATGAGTGCAATAAACAAACAAGAAAGGAGCTACTGATTTGGACTTCAATCATCTTCCTAATCAAGATTCACCCATTTCTGGTACGGACTTCACCATTTTAGATTTTTGGAAATGGGGTTTCTCCAATGTACTCACTAATTCATTAAGGGGTATTTTTGCTGAGTTTCTTGTTGGTGCGGCAATTGGCTCACTCAATGAAACTAGAATAGAATGGGACGCCTATGATTTAAATTACAAGGATAAAAAAATTGAAGTGAAATCTGCTGCCTTTATTCAAGCCTGGTATAAGGGAACACTTTCAAAAATTAGTTTTACGATTGGCCCCAAAAAGGAATACGACTATCAAACAAATACCTATAGTCCAGAAGCGACAAGACATGCGGACCTATATGTATTTTGTTTATTACACGAAAAGAATCCTCAAATAGTGAACCCATTAGATACAAACCAATGGAAGTTTTATGTGGTGCCTACCGTAGAATTAAATACATATTTTCCTCATCAAAAAACAATCTCACTTTCGACATTAAAGAAAAAGTTTGAGCCCAAATTATTCTCTGAATTGAAGGCGGAAATTGACTCGATAATCTAGAATTTTTTCTCCAGTTTAATAAGATTCTTTGAAGTGATACTGTATGTTAGAAGATAGAGATTGGGCATTTTTAAATGGGCTCTGTTTTAGGATGAAAAACACCAATACTAAAACTGGTTCAAGTTTTATCATTATTTCAAGTCTAACCAGATAAAGGATTGCCTTGGACTATTGCTACACCTTAAATTTCTTGTTCTTAATCAACTAACTAGTAAAAGTAAACTAAGCGGAGGTTCTTCGGTTAGTTGGAGAATGGAGCTCGTTTTGGGTTATATAAGGGAAGGCTTTCCGATTATGCAAAGAAAATCGTGTCATTTTCGAATGTTTGGAGGCATTACCGGAATCTCACCGTTTATATAAGCCTTTTTTAAAAATAATTACGAATTAAGCGGAATTTGACAGTTTATTTTATTTATTAGTCCGAGTGCTTAACCTAATCCCCTTACCATAATTGCATGCTATACGGGAATCAGCAGCTTTTTATCGACCAGCTTATAAAAATCAACAAGGTTGAACCGTTAACACGTAAATTATTTGCATTTTATATCATTATCTTTATGTTATTTAATAAAATATCAAAATTTTCTCTTGAAATCCGAACGTATTGTATTATAATTTATTTATTGTTCGATATTTAATAATATACAACCCCCGTATAATCCCGGTAATATGGTCTGGGAGTCTCTACAGAGTGGCCGTAAATCACTCTACTATGGACGGTGCTTCTGTTGATGAAACCGTTCAGTTTATTATACTGGATGGTTTTTTAGTGAGACAATATTGGGGGAAAAAGGGAGAAGACACATGGAAGACATACTTAAAGATTTACTAGCAGCATTCAGTGTTGTACTGAACGGTTTACCCCAGGGCTTACTTGCTCTGTCTTTCGGATTTGCATCTGTGCCGACTGCACTTGCATTTCTTGTTGGTGCGGTGGGGAATAGCTTAACAAGCAATGTGGCTGTTATATCATTTCAGGCAGAGACGATTGCGGTTGCTGGAACGATGGGAAAAGATATGCGGGAGCGCCTTTCTTCCATTTTTTATGGTGCTTTACTATTAGTAGTGATTAGTTTATTTGGATTAATGGAGCAAATCGTTGAATGGATTGGTCCTGTCATTACAAATGGAATGATGGCGGGTGTTGGTTTCATGCTTGCAAAAGTTGCATGGGATATGGCGAAGAATGATCGGATGATTGGAGTGACTTCCTTTGCCAGTGCTTTATTGACCTATATCATCACGAAGGATTTAGTTTATACAATTACGATTTCGGTAATCCTTTCTAGTCTTGTCTATAACTTTACGAAGAAAGGAAATGAAACAGTTACGAAAAACGTTATTGAAGATAAATTCAAGTTGCAAAAATTCATCCTCAATCCGTCTGTTATTCGAGGTGCATTAGCACTTGTTTGTTTAAATATTGGAGCCAATATTGCGTTTGGAAAAATCAATGGTGAAATTGCTGGCGAGGAAGTAAATATTGATACCCTTACCATCATAAGTAGTCTAGCAGACATGGCGTCAGCCCTGTTTGGTGGAGGCCCGGTTGAAGTTATCATATCGGCTACTGCATCTGCACCTCATGCTGTCTGGGCAGGGGTTTTAACAATGGCGATCATAGCCGTAATATTATTTTTTAGACTGTTACCAAAAATCGGGAAATATGTACCGAGTGCCTCTATTGCAGGCTTCCTTTTTGTACTAGGTGCGATTGTTACATTACCTGGTAATGCAACTGCAGCTCTGACAGGTACGGAACCAGGTTCTCCAATCGTTGCGGCTGTTACTATTATTGTGACGGCTATTACCGACCCATTCTTTGGATTACTGGCTGGTGTCATCATGGAATTTTTACTAGGAATTTTTGGAGTCTAATACAATAGGGGTGTTAAATTTGGAAACTTATCAAGTAACAGTAGCGGGGGTAAAGAGGGACTTACCGATTATACCCATTTCGAATTCATTAAAAATTGCAAGTTTTGTTATTTTAGGAGATACAGAGATTGTATCAGCAGCGGCACCATTATTGGCAGAAAAATTAACAGATGTTGATTATTTAGTAACAGCAGAAGCCAAGGGTATTCCACTTGTTTTTGAATTGTCCAAGGAATTAAATATGAAGCACTATATCGTTGCCCGTAAAAGTGTAAAGCCATATATGGAAGAACCTTTAATCAATCAAGTCATTTCGATTACAACACAAAAAGAACAACTGTTATGTCTTGATGGACATGACGCTCAAAAAATCAAAGGAAAACGAGTGGCATTAATTGACGATGTGATAAGTACCGGAGAGTCAATGAAAGTATTGGAAGAATTGGTGACAAAGGCAGGAGGTATTGTTGTTGCAAAAGCTGCTATCCTAGCAGAAGGAGATGCTGCAGAACGGAATGACATAATCTTCTTAGAGAAATTACCAATTTTCGCAGAATAGACTTATAGACTTGTACGTGGTTAGATGCTTGGACCCAATGTAATATAATTTTACATTCGGGTGCAGGCATTTTTTCCTTTATATATTCTTTTTCTCAAATAATGAAGAAAATGTTTGAATGCTTCTTCCGACTTGTGGAATCTACTTTCCATTTATTCAAAATATGTGATAAAAGATTAGCAGCCGTGCTCAATAAAGTTACTTTATTACTAAAACAAAATCCTTTATTCAAAGATGGGGATTTTCTTGAAAAAAATCCGATTGACTATTTAACCAATATCCAAAAAGCGCAAAGTCAGTAAAAACGAGAAGGTTTTGCTCGATTACTCAAAATAAATACATCAGTACTATAAATTTATTTTATCTTCCTATCCTAAAATCATGCACTTGACGGCTCTTAAAAATTTCCACCTATATTGTGTTAGGCTAGTCCACACAATATGAGAGTGAGGAGGGAAGAGTGATGAACTATATGCAACTACTTTCATCGGTACTTGGTAAGCTGACTGGAAACAAATCACTGAAGTTATTTAACCAAAAAAAGAAAAATAGAGGGTGGGTTTGGATTTCGATTTTAGGAATATCGCTCCTTAGTTTTTTGGGAAGTAGAAGTAGCAGAGTCAATCAAGAAGTTCAAAAGAAATTTGAACAAGCAAAAAATTCGTTTCAAAGTTCCTCTGAACCAAAAAGAAATCCTTTTGATGTGAACTTTGATATCGCCACAGAAATAGCGAAAGAAATAAAACCTGACTTTCAACCCCAAACTCCACAACCAAAGAATGAATAAATGATGGAATATGGCTGGATTCAATGTGCTCCAGCCATTTTTTACATACTTTGCTAATTATGTATTTGTTGTTGAACTTCTTGGATGATATGTTGTGCTTTTTCTAATTCACTTTGGGCAAAATGGCATGCTTCTGATTCAGTACTGTTTGAGTTCACTTGTTTCAAATGATGATGTGCATTATGAATGATATCTTGTGCTTCTTGTAGTTTACTTTTAAAATTCATTGTAGATTCTTCCCTTCATTAAAAATGGTACTTATTTATGATGTGCAAGACTTTTGTTAATTACGCATTTATGAAAAGGAATTCATAATTGCTAATATGCAAAAACATGATTTCCAATCGTGGTTGAAACAGCACGACTTCTGAGATAGGAGCTTGAGGTTTTATCAGGGTTGTAAAAAAACAATGCTCCGTTTGTTGGATCTTCACCATTTATTGCACGTTTGGCTGCTTCAATATGTTCTTTGGTAGGCGTAGCCTTTTGTATGGCGCCAGTTTCTGCCGGTGTAAATTGATAATACCCATAGCTTTTTTCAAACAAAACATCCTTTATGTTGTTCGGAAACAAAGGACTTTTTACTCGATTCATAATAACCGCACCAATCGCAATTTGCCCCTCTAATGATTCACCTCTTGCTTCACTGTATATCATTTTTGCTAACCACTCGACTTCTTCTTGGTCAGCCACTGCTTCTTGCTTAGAAGTGAAAGATTTTTCAATCGGAGCTGACCTATCGCCAGAAGGAATGGCTAATGTTTGTCCAAGACTTAATAAATCAGATGATAACTGATTCGCCTTCTTAATAGCATCAACTGTTATACCGTTGCGAGTGGCAATACTGTACAACGTATCCCCGGAAACGACCTGATAGGTCGTTCCATTCTTTTCAGTGTGAATGTGTGTTTCTTTAGACGGGATAGTCAACTCCTGACCAATCTCTAAAAAATTGGATGATAAATTATTGGCCTTTTTAATAGCTTCAACTGATGTACCGTTCCGTTGAGCAATGCTGTATAAGGTGTCACCAGGATCAACCTGGTAGGTGGTTTCATTATTTTGAGTTGGAGCGGTCGTTTCGCCAGATGGAATTATTAATGTCTGCCCGACCTGTAAGATATCAGAAGATAACTGATTGGCCTTCTTAATGGCATCCACCGTCGTACCATTCTGATTTGCGATACGGTATAACGTGTCCCCAGCTACAACCTGATAGGTAGTTTCAGCCGTTTGAATGGGAGCAGATGAAATGCCTGAAGGGATTGTAAGCACTTGTCCAATCTGTAACCTATCAGAAGATAATTGATTCGCTTGCTTTATGGCATCAACGGTTGTGCCATAATGTTGGGCGATGCTATAAAGTGTGTCACCAGCTGTTACTGTATAAGCTAAAGAAGTAGTGTGTGAATGATCCATTTTATTTTTAGCTGCAGAAGCTTTATGTGTAGGGAGCGTTCCAATTCCTAGTACGGATAACAGCATTCCACCGGCCATAATTTTTACGGTTTTTATCTTTAGTGAAGGTAATTTTCTTTTGATAAAGCTAATAGCTTCATTCGTCATACTAGACTCTTGCGCTTTGGAGATAGAGCCTAGTTCTGCAGAGAATTCTGTTGCATTGTCATTTAAAAATAAGACGACTTCCATTCCGTGTTCTGTTTCGTTTACTTTATAATGAGAAAAAATGTCCATATCATACATCCTCCGTTCTCCATTACTATCCCCATTTATTTCATTTTTACAATAATGGAAACACCTGACTCTATAATTTGTTGGAAAAGGAGAAGTAGAGAAACCGCATATCAACAATTACATTTGCAAGATTGAGAACTTTGAGTTTTTTTATATACGTTATTATTCATCCTTCTGTATCCATCAAATTATCTTTGGTATCAGACTTTTTCAGGATTTTAACGAACGAAATCCAGTTTATCCTATTAAAATCAGTTTACTACGCATATAATTTTGATAATTCATTCAATTCTTCACGATAAAAGTTTTTTATGGATACAAAGGGGCTGTTCTAATGCTGAATGTAAGGAATAAAATTGGATGGCTTGAAGGGATTATTGAAGCGGTTCATGATGGAATTTTGGTGATTGATCAAGATGGAATTGTTCAGTTAGTCAATGAAGAATATACCAATATAACAGGTGTAAGAAAAGAACAAATCATAGGTAGGTCGCTAATTGATGTCCGACCAGGTGCGCTACTGCCCACAGTAGTAAAAACCGGGAAGTCTATGGAAGGTGTGTTTCGGAAGGAAAAAGGGTTGGAGTATGTTGTAGATATGGCTCCTATCTACGAAAATGATGAGATTATAGGAGGAGTCTCAGTATGCAAAAGTGTTCCCGAAGTCTATCAATTATCATTAGAATTAAAGAAAAATAAACAACGTGTCAATCAATTAGAGAATGCAATTGGCCGTATCCATCAAGTAAAGTACACATTTTCCAATATGATTGGCAACAATCCACTGTTCAGAAAAGTTATTCATCAAGCAAAGAAAATAGCTCCAACGGACTTAAATGTGTTAATAACCGGAGAATCGGGTACAGGCAAAGAGTTGTTTGCTCAAGCCATACATCACGCTAGTGTTCGAAAGGCTTACCCCTTTGTCCCAGTGAATTGTGCCGCCATTCCAAGTTCCCTTCTTGAAAGTGAGTTATTTGGCTACGAAGAAGGTGCTTTTACGAATTCAAAAAAGGACGGAAAGGTTGGTCTGTTCGAGTTAGCCCATAAAGGAACCCTTTTTCTGGACGAAATAGGGGACATGCCAATGGACCTTCAGGCAAAACTACTTCGTGTACTACAAGAGGGTACTTTTCGAAAAATAGGAGGACTAAAAGAAGAACATATTGACGTTCGAATTATCGCAGCTACTAATAAAAATTTATTAAATATGGTAAAAAAGGAACGTTTTCGAGAGGATTTGTTTTACAGAATTAACACCGTACATCTTGCCATCCCACCTCTGCGTGAGAGAAAAGATGATATTCCGAAGTTTGTATCTTCTTTTATCAATATCCAAAGTACCTCCACACCATTTGAAATCGAAGATGATGTAATGAATACGCTCATGCAGTATGAATGGCCCGGGAATATTCGAGAATTAAAAAACACGATTAATTATGCGGTAAACATGGCTGACAACGATGTTATCACGTTTGATAACCTACCAGAAACCACTAAACTTCAATTTATGCATGTTAAGAAAAAGCCCCAATCCCAATCACATCAATCTTTAGAGAATTTGTTACGAGAAACAGAAAAGAGAGCCATTATTGAGACACTTCAAGAAACAGGTGTATCAGTTAAAGGTAAAAAAGCGGCTGCACAAAAACTAGGGATATCTTTAGCCTCTTTGTATAATAAAATGTCCAAACTACAGATCCATTTATAGTTTCTAGGTTTTTAGAATTCTTGCAAATTCATTTCTACCTTTTTAGAAAGCCTGACTCTTTGAGCAAGTAAGCTTTCAACCATACAATAAGTTTCTAAAATGCTAGAAAAATAACAACCCATTCAATTTGAAAAGCCTTGTAATATCAGGCTTTTTTTAGTTGGCATAAAACTTGCATCTCTTAGTTGTATGTGCGTCCAGAAGAAGGGAGGATAAGCTTACATTAATTTTGTTTAATCAATTACGTGGGGAGGAATGGAACGATGAAGAAAAGCCTTTTTCAAAAAGCCATTATTGTTATGTTAGTCTCGTTACTTTTATTACCTTTATTTAGCCTACAGGCATTTGCTCAAGGTAAGCATGGCAAGGTTAGTAAGCCTGAATCATCTGTTATCTCAGGACAATATTACAGAGAGCAATTGGTAGAGTTACGTTCAGCAACACCAAATGTCAAGATTCTCTACACCACAGACGGTAGCGACCCAATAAAAAATGGTCATGTGTATACGGAGCCAATCCTAGTTGAAAAAGACACGACATTGAAAACAATCGCAGTTCGTGGCAACGTTAGCTCAAAAGCTTTACTTAAAAGCAAGGGAAATACCCATAGTGATGTCGCGGTATTTACTTTCACGTTTGTAACAAGGGAAACGATTGCGGATCAATTCTTATCTTTTACGTATGATGGAATGCCTTACCGTCTCTATGTACCAGAAAACTATGACTCTTCAAAATCTTACCCATTAGTATTGTTCTTACATGGTGGAGGAGAGCGCGGAAACGATAATGAAAAGCAACTTCTTGCAAATGATGGTGCTATCATTTGGGCTGCGCCTGAAAATCAGGCCAAACATCAAGCTTTTGTATTGGCTCCACAAGCCCGTAATCAACATGATGGTGGATTCACGGTTACTCGTGATTCGAACAATATCGTGAATTTAAGCAAAGTTTTTCAGTTCTCTGAGGATCTTGGAAAAGCGTATGAAATTCTTCAACATGTATTACAAGAATATAATATTGATAGAAGTCGCCTGTATTCTACCGGATTGTCTCAAGGAGGATATGGTACGTTTAATTTAAATCTTAAGTACCCAGATTTGTTTGCGGCTATGGTTCCGATAGCAGGAGGTGGGGACCCGGCGGAAGCAGATAAACTTGTCGATAAACCTATTTGGGCGTTTCATGCGGAAGACGATGGTGTTATTCCAGTGGCTCACTCAAGAAATATCATTGCGGCTATTAAAAATGCTGGCGGTTCTCCAATTTATACAGAATATCCTTCAGCACTCGGTTACAATCATGCTTCTTGGGTACCTGCTTATGAAAATCAAGAAATGATTGAATGGATGTTTACTCAAGTAAACACGAAATAAAATGCGTACAAGACTAAAAACGTGAGGAAAAGATGTTGTTTCTTTGTCTTTTCCTCCAAATGAGAGGATACAAGTTGACATAATCACTGCATTTTGAAGGCGTTTTAAAAACGAGAGGGGGCTTACTATGTTAGCGTTATTGGGTTTTTTAACAATTGCAATCTTTTTGTATCTTATTCTATCGAAACGAGTTTCCGTCATTGTTGCCTTAATATTGGTGCCTATCCTATTTGGTTTATTTACGAGTGAGAGGGCTAATCTTGGTACCATGATTTTAGATGGGGTATCTGGGGTTGCACCGACAGGGATTATGCTAGCATTTGCTATTTTGTTTTTTGGCTTGATGAATAGTGTTGGTCTTTTTGATCCAATTATTTCAAGAGTGTTAAAAGTAGTAAAAGGTGATCCTCTAAAAATTGTAATAGGGACGGCTGTTATAGGAATGCTTACCCATCTAGATGGTTCAGGAGCGTCTACATTTTTAATTACAATTCCAGCGCTGCTTCCGCTTTACGATCGTTTGGGAATGAGTCGCTTAGTACTGGCAGGAGTCGTTGCACTTAGTGCCGGGACGATGAACATTGTTCCATGGGGCGGTCCAACGGCACGGGCTGCTAGTGCACTGGGATTGGATGCGAATACTTTATTTACTCCTGTGATTCCCGCGATGATTGTCGGATTAATTTGGGTGTTGTTTGTTAGTTATCTTTTAGGAAAAAAAGAAAGAGAGCGTGTAGGCATAAAACAAGTAGAGTATGAGTTTAACCAGGAATTAAGTGAGAGGGAATTAAGCCTAAAAAGGCCAAAATTATATTGGTTTAATCTTTTATTGACGATTTTAACACTTGTTGCTCTTGTAAAGGTATGGCTTCCATTGCCGATCGTCTTCATGGTATCGTTTGCGATTGCACTTGTCGTAAACTATCCGAAACCAAAAGATCAGCAAGATCGGATTACCGAACAAGCAACTGGCATGGTTACTGTTGTATCCATCATATTTGCTGCAGGTATCTTCACGGGTGTCTTATCTGGTACAGGAATGATTGAAGCGATGGCTAATGCGATGGTGAGTGTCATTCCAGAGAGCACGGGCTCCTTCATGGCGTTGATTGTAGCCATTACCAGTATGCCACTTAGCTTAGTGTTTACCCCAGATGTCCTATTATTTCGGTGTACTACCGATTTTAAGTGAAACAGCTAGTGCCTTTGGAATTGCTCCAGTTGAGATTGGGCGAGCAGCTATTTTAGGGCAAATGACAACCGGTTTTCCATTAAGTCCACTTACAGCTTCTACCTTCTTACTAATCGGGTTGGCTGGAGTAGAACTTGGCGATCATCAACGTTTTATCTTTAAATGGGCATTTGGCACAACCATAATAATGACAATTGTTGCTTTTATTACTGGCGCGATTTCTATTCTTTAACTGAGGAGTGTTAACCTTGTTGCGAATTGGATCTGGAGCAGGATTTGCTGGTGACCGTATCGAACCTGCAAAAGCATTAGTGGAAAAAGGGAATTTAGACTATCTCATTTTAGAAGGATTAGCAGAGCGTACGATTGCTCTCGCACAGAAACATAAGCAGAAAAATCCATCTCAAGGATACAATGAATATCTTGAGGAACGTATTCGCGTTTTATTGCCGATTTTACTAAAAAAGAAAGTACGCTTGATAACGAATATGGGGGCGGCAAATCCATCCAGTGCTGCAAAGAAAATAATTGAAATCGCCAAAGAACTGGGTCTTTCATGCAAGGTAGCAGCTGTGACAGGGGATGATGTATTCGATAAAATAAATGGAGCATACAACGTATTAGAATCAGATAAAAGTCTCAGAGATTATGAACCTATTATTTCTGCAAATGCTTATCTTGGGATTGAGTCAATTATTCCTGCATTAGAATCAGGAGCCAATATCATCGTTACAGGTCGGGTTGCAGACCCGTCATTATTCCTAGCTCCAATCGTTCATCATTATGGCTGGGACCTAAAAGATTACAATTTGATTGGTCAAGGTACTTTAATCGGTCATTTATTGGAGTGCGCCGGACAAATAACGGGTGGCTATTTTGCTGACCCAGGACGGAAAGATGTTGAAGGGCTTGAAAATCTCGGCTTTCCTTATGCAATTATCGAGCCGAATGGTCATGCAACGATTACAAAATTACCTGAAACGGGAGGTACGGTTAGCTTACAAACGGTGAAAGAACAATTACTATATGAAATTCATGATCCTACAAATTATTATACGCCTGATTGTATTGCTGATTTTTCTACAGCAAAACTCGAAGAAACCGGAAAAAACAAAGTCCTTGTATACGGTGCAACCGGAAAAAGGAAACCAGATACGCTAAAAGTATCAGTTGGATATCATGCTGGTTTTTTAGGAGAAGGAGAAATTTCGTATGGAGGTTCTACAGCATTACAAAGGGGACAATTAGCACAACAAATTTTAACAAAGAGGCTTTTACAAAATTATCCTCAGTTAAAAACAGACTTAATAGGAGTTTCTTCTTTACATCCTCGCCAATTTGGAAACGCATGCCCATATGAGGTTCGTGTTCGAGTGGCTGCTCTTTGCAAAACTGCAGAGGAAGCGAAAACAATCGGTCATGAGGTAGAATCTTTATACACAAACGGACCTGCAGCCGGAGGAGGCGCTAGAAAAAATGTGCAAGAAGTAATCGGGATTGTCTCGACCTTTATCCATCGTAAAGAAATCACTGTAAATACAGAAGTCTTGGAGTGAAGCAAATGAAAAAAGTAAAGCTAATTGACATCGCCCATAGCCGAACTGGGGATAAAGGCAATACACTAAACATCTCATTAATCCCCTACAAAGAGGGCGATTACGAATGGCTCTCGTCATCTGTCACAGCAGAAAAAGTAAAAAATCACCTTAACACTATCATCAAGGGCAAAGTCACGAGGTATGATCTATCAAACATCAAAGCCTTTAATTTTGTATGTGAAGATAGTTTAATGGGTGGTGTAACAACATCAGTAGCCATTGATACTCATGGCAAGAGCATAAGTTCCGCATTATTAGAAATGGAAATTGAAGTGAAAAACTAGACTCTATCAAACTTAATAGAAAACAAAAAGACATGGATTTTACCATGTCTTTCGTTCTAGCAGAAGATCGCCCACATTTTGGTTTAACTAGATTATCAAATAATGATAAATAAAGATCCACTTGGTTTATTAGGGTACCTATTTTATTTACACAACTACTCTTGTTCCTTGGAGTTTAGGCGCTCGACTCCTGCAGGAATAGAGAGCCAAGCGAGACCCCGCAGTGAAGCAAGGAGGCTTGCGGATTGCCCTCGTAAAAGCGAGCGCCGTAACGGAGAGGAACAGTTCCAGGAGCGGAAATCACCCACGTTTAATAACAACAATCACGTTTAATAACAACAATCTTTTAGGTAATGCGCCTATTATCTAGTTAGACAGTGTCGAATCAAGTCTATAAAAAAATTCTTTCCTACTTTTTACCCAAATACAGGTAAGTCAGGCCTGAAATTAAGGTTTTCCAAACGTGGAAATCGCTATTTTTACAAATATTGAGTGAATTGACAATATTCAATTTAGTTGCTATGCTCTATTCGATGAAACGTTTCATTCAAAAAAGCATAGGAAGTATACCATGAATAAAAAAGTGACGATACGAGATGTTGCGGAGTTAGCTGGTGTATCACTCGGTACTGCATCTAAAGTCATAAATAATACTGGTAACGTCCAAATTGAACTAAAAGACAAAGTAAACGCAGCAATAAAAGCCCTACAATACTCCCCAAACATGATCGCAAGAAGTTTGAAGTCATCCGTCTCCAAAACAATTGCCGTTCTTCTATCTAACCTTACAAATCCCTTCCAGATGACTTTGGCAAAAGGTATTGAAGAAGTTATCTTTGAAAAAGACTATCTATTCATCATCAGTTCCACAAATGAAAATCCTACTATTGAGCGAAAAAATCTACAAATGTTTTATGAGCAACGTGTTGACGGCATTATTCTTTGTTCAACTGGCCATGTCAACGAAGAAATTATTTCGTTAGCCGAAAGAAACATTCCAATCGTCCTTGTCGATCGGCCTATTTCCCATTTGCCAGTCAACATCGTGGCAGATGATAACTTTATTGGAATGGAAAAATTAGTTACATACTTATATGAATTAGGTCATAAAGAAATAGGGGTCGTACATGGTGATTTGAATACCATTCACGGAAGAATTCGTCATAAGGCTGTTTTACAGTCACTTGTGAAATATGGTCTTTCGACGAGACACCAGTATATTGGTGATTTTACCTATAAAGGGGGCCAAAATGCAGTCGATTATTTTTTATCAACTACAAACGTTCCTACTGCCATCATTACTTCGAACAATAATATGACGGCAGGTGTACTAAAGGCATGTCAAAACTACAAGATTACTATTCCTGAACAACTTACGGTTGTGTCATTTGGAGAACTAGAGTATGAATGGGATTTGATTGTTCCGAAGGTGACTTCAGTTGTTCAATCTCCACGTGAAATAGGGAAAAAGGCAGCAACAATCCTATTAGAACAACTGAAGAATGGGGGACACCACCAAAATATTCAAATTTTTATAGAACCTGAAATTGTAATAGGTAACTCTTCATCTCCTCTACATTAATCAAGAAAAGGTGATAATCATGAAGGCTCTTGTAAACTACGATTCTGGTAAAAACAAAGTTGAAATTAGAGAAGTACCAATCCCGAAGATAGGTGCAAAAGATATTTTATTAAAAGTAGAAGCCGTTGGAGTATGTGGTAGTGATTTGCATATGTACCATGATATTCAAGGGTTTGCAGTGAAACGACCTGTGATTTTAGGACATGAGTTTGCAGGAACTGTTGCCGACGTAGGTTCAGAAGTAACCCAATTTAAAAAGGGAGACCGTATTGTCAGCGAGACACCTTCATATGTCTGTGAAACTTGTATTTATTGCAAAACAGGATTATATAATTTGTGCCCAGATAGAAAAGGGTTTGGTGTGTTAGCAGATGGGGCAATGGCTGAATACGTGAAAACGAGAGAAGCAATCGTACATCACGTACCAGATGGAATTCCATTTGAAAAAGCAGCCTTAACGGAGCCGTCATGTGTTGCCTATAATGCGGTAGCGCATCATTCGCGAATTCGGCCAGGTGACCATGTTGTTGTCTTTGGACCTGGTCCAATTGGATTAATGTGTGTACAAATTGCGAGATTATTTGCACCTGGGAAATTAACAGTGGTTGGTTTAGAAAAAGATTCTAACCGTTTAGAAGTAGCCAAGGAATTTGGCGCAGATAAAGTGATTATTGCAGATAAGCAAGATGTAATACATGAAATCTGCAGCTATGGAGACGGTTTTGGCGCAGATTTAGTGCTTGATGCAGTTGGTGTTAGCCAAACACTGAAGCAAAGTATTGAAATTGTTCGACCAGCAGGGCAAATTACGAAAATTGGATGGGGTCCAGAACCTATTGGCTTCAGTCTCGACCCACTTATTCAAAAAGCCGCTAAATTACAGGGGTCATTTAGTCATACCTATCCGATGTGGGAGAAAGTATTGCTTCTCATGCAAAAGGGAGAAATAAACCCACTACCAATGGCGAAGATTTATTCACTAGATAATTGGCAACAGGCTTTCGATGAGATGGATTCGTTAAAACATGCGAAATCTGTTATTGTACCAAACTAGCTTGTTAAAAAACTTTAAAAAGGAGAAATAAATGGAAGATACTATCAAAATATCAGTTTTCCCTAAAGGCTTTATCGATGATTTATCTACTGGTAAAATGACGGTTTTTGAATGGATTGAACAAGCAGGAACCCTTGGTGCCGACGGATTGGAAATGTATCCGACTTTTTTACAATCTACGGATAGAAATTACTTGGAAAAAGTAAAGGAAGCAGCTACTTCTGTTAATCTAACGATTCCAATGATGTGTGCATCACCAGATTTCACTCATCACGATCCCGCTTTTCGAGAAAATGAAGTCAATAAGATAAAAGAAATGATTGATGTCATGGCATTTCTCGGGCCAGAAGAGTTTCGAAGTTGTCGTGTACTTTCTGGCCAAAGAAGACCTGAGGTTTCGAGAGAAGAAGGAATCAAGTGGACCCAAGATTGTATAAAAGAACTCCTTGCTTATGCGGAAAGCAAACGTGTTTATCTCGTGATGGAAAACCATTATAAGGATGGGTTTTGGATTTATCCAGAATTTGCTCAGAAATCAGATATCTATTTAGAAATTATTGAAGGAATATCTTCTAATTGGTTTGGGGTCAATTTCGATCCATCCAATGCTGTATTTGCAGGAGATGATCCGTTAGAGTTACTAGAAAAGGTAAAGGATCGATTAATCACAATGCATGCCAGTGATCGTTATATAAAAGACGGATATACCATGAAAGATATCGAATCTCATTTGGTACAAGGATACTCAGATGCCTTGGCACATGGTGTTATCGGAAAAGGCATTATTGATTACGATCGTATTTTTCAGCTGTTAGCTTCTATCCATTTTACAGGATGGATTTCCATTGAAGATGGTGTTAATGGGTTAGAGGAAATGAAGGAATCAGTAGAATTTCTAAAGCGGAAAGTCAATGAATATCGTTGATAGGGTAATTGACGTAAATTCAAATGAAAACGCTTTACGTCTTAACCATATAAAAATATGAAAGGGGAAAGTGAAGTGAAAAGATTAAGGGGGCTGAGCTTTTTACTAGTTTTTGGATTATTCATAGGCTTAATGGCTGCTTGTAGTGACAATGACAGTTCTTCAAATGAGCCATCATCAGATAATGATGGTGATAAAAACAAAGACGTTGAATTAAGAATCGTTGCCGCGAACCACCCATGGACTGAAGCGATAGAACCATTCATTCCACAATTTGAAAAGGAGACAGGGATTAAAGTAAAGCTAGAAAAATATTTTGAAGATCAACTAACTCAAAAACTCACAACAGAATTTACGGCCGGTTCAGATAGTATCGATGTCTTTATGATTCGTCCGTTACAAGAAGGGAAGCTCTTTAATCTTAATGGCTGGGTCGCAGATTTATCAGGTTATACAGGTGATTCAGAGTGGGATTTAAGTGATTTTACAGAGTCCTCCGTTAATTCCTTAAAAGATGGTAATAAGATCTTTGGAATCCCAACTGTGACTGAACGTGAAATCCTATATTACCGTAAAGATATATTTGAAGAGAATAAGATTGAACCTCCTAAAACATTAGATGAACTATATGAAATTGCAAAGAAATTAAATGATCCTTCGAATGACTTTTACGGAATGGTATCACGTGGACAAAGAGCTGCAGCAGTTACACAATTCTCCAGTTACTTATATGGATTTGGTGGTGACTTTATCGTCGACGGAAAAGCTGCCATTGATACACCAGAAGCGATTAAAGCATTTGAGTTCTATGGGAATTTACTGAAGGAAGCAGGACCTCCAGGCGTATTAAATATGAGTTGGCCACAAGCGGCTGGTTTATTTGCGCAAGGGAAAGCAGCGATGTATACAGATGCGGATAGTATTTATCCAAACTTGTTGGATCCTGAAAAATCCGTAGTAGGTGAAAAAGTAGGGTTTTCTGTATTCCCAGAAGGACCTTCAGGTCAAACGCCATATAACGTTACATCGTGGGGAGTCGCGATGAATGAAAAATCAGAACATAAAGATGCCGGATGGGAATTTATCAAGTGGGCGACAAGTAAAGAAATTGTGGCTGAATTGCAAAAGAAGAGTGTTCCAGGCCCAAGACAGTCAGTATGGGATTCACCGGAAGGAACAGAAGCATTTCCTGAAGAACTTGTTCAAGTCATTTCCGAATCCAATAAGATTGGAAAAGAATATGACCGTCCATTGGTAATCAAGGTGAATGAGGCAAGAGATATGATTGGAACAGCGATTGTAACGGGTATAGAAGGTGGCGATGTGGAAGCAGCAGCAAAAGAAGCCAACAAACAGTTCCAACAATTGCTAGATGATGAAAAATAAATATTGATAGGATAGGGCGGTATTAATGGATACATTAATACCCTCTATCCAGTTTATTGGTTTACATAGAAGGGGGATGATTGCCATTCAACTTTGGATTGAAAAACATCTTAAGTATATTTTTACGTTGCCTTCCGTACTTTTTGTACTCATCATGATTGTATTTCCAGTTGGCTATACAGCATACTTGAGTTTTTTGACTGGAGTATGTCAAGTGTTACACCACCTAAATGGGTCTTCTTAGACAATTTTAAGAAACTATTATTTGATGATCCACGGTTTTGGCCTGCTTTTTTCAGAACTTTTTATTTTACGATTTTGGCTGTTGTTACTCAAACCGTATTAGGAGTTGCAATTGCTATTTTATTCTTCAGAAACTTTAAAGGTAGTAATCTAGTAAAGACCTTATTTTTACTTCCTATGGTTTCAACACCCGTGGCAATTGGACTTGTATGGTTACTTATTTTTGAACCATCGATTGGATTTGCAAATCAGTTCTTAAGTTATTTTGGAATTGATCCACAGTTATGGATTGCTTCACCAAAACTGGCACTACCAGCGATTGCGATGGTAGATACTTGGCAATGGACACCGATGATTACGTTAATCACATTGGCTGGACTCTCTCAATTACCAAACGAAAATTATGAAGCGGCAGCTGTGGATGGCGCTAACTCATGGCAAATTTTTTGGAAAATCACATTACCTCTTATGGCCCCTACTATTTTCGCAGCAGTGCTACTTCGTTCCATAGATGCAGTTAAACACTTTGATTTAATCTATGCGATGACACAAGGCGGACCTGGCTATGCGACAGAAACTTTAAATATTTATGGGTTCGCAAATGGTTTTCAATATTTTAAATTAGGATATACAAGTGCCATTTTAATGGTATTCTTTATGATTGTGCTGATTATGAGCTGTCTAATTTTAATCTTCCGTAAGAAAACGGAGGTGACATTATGAAGCATAAAAAGAGAATGGAGATTATCCGCTATATTCTAATTGTGATTGTGAGTTTAGTATTTTTATTCCCATTTGTTTGGATGATTATTGCCTCTCTGAAAAATCAGGCTCAAATCATGTCGACTGATTCAATCTTTATTTTCAAACCAAGCTTTACCAATTACAAAGAGGTTTTTGAACAATATGACTTTATTAAATTTATCATCAATAGCTTTGTCGTTGCATTTGCTTCTACTGTTCTAGGATTAGTGTTGGGATTACCTGCAGCATATGCAATTTCAAAATATAAATTGCATAAATTCGGGGTGATTATTTTAATTGCGAGAATCATACCAGGTATTTCGTTTATGATTCCTTGGTTTATCATTTTTTCAAAATTGGGACTGGTTGACACCTATACAGCACTGACATTAAGCCATATGTTAGTTGGGTTGCCATTTATCATTTGGATTATGATTTCTTCCTTTGAAGCTCTTCCACAAGAATTGGAGGATTCAGCAAGAGTTGATGGTTGTACATTGCAAGGTGCTTTCTTCAGGGTTTTGCTACCGCTCGTTTCGCCTGGAATTATCACCGCGTCGATGATGTCCTTTATTCTATCCTGGAATAATTTCATGTTTGCTTTAGTACTTGCTGGAGATGACACGAAGACCTTACCAATTGCCGTCTTTAACTTTATCTCGTATTCCGAAATAAATTGGGGAGCACTTATGGCAGCTGCTGTCATTATTACGCTACCGATACTAATCATATCATTGCTTTTACAACGATACATCGTTAGTGGAATTACTTCAGGAGCAGTAAAAGGGTAACCATCATAAAGAAAGGGTGATACAGTTGCAGATTGAATTATCAGGAATGGTAGGAATCGTTACTGGAGTCGGGAAGGGAATTGGAAAAGAAATCATAATGACGCTTGCACGAGAAGGAGTTAAAACAATTGGGGTTGATGTAAACCAAGAGGATCTAGACCAACTCTCACAAGAGTTTAGTGAAGAAGGATTAGATGGTCTGTTTTTTAACTGTGATGTCAGAGATAGCAAAATGATAACTGAAGTAGTCAATAAGACTATAAAAGAGTATGGTCGGGTTGATCTTTTAGTTAATAATGCAGGGGTTGCCGGAAATGGAGAAGTGGAAACATTACCTGAGGAAATTTGGGATTTCTGTCATGATGTCAATCTAAAAGGAATGTACCTGATGTGTAAAGCAGTCATTCCTATCATGAAAAGGCAGCAATTTGGTCGGATTATAAATTCAGCATCCTTTGCAGCGATTATTCCAAGCATCGGGAGTGCTGCTTATGCTTCGTCAAAAGCGGGAGTAAAACAATTTTCACGCGTTCTTGCTGGGGAGTTAGGACCGTGGAACATTACGGTTAACAGTTATGCTGCTGGAATGATTCCTACAACTCTCAATCATTTTTCTGAACTTCCACAAGAACAGCAGGATCGGTTACTTGACAGTTTAACCTTACGAAGGTGGGGGGAGAAAAAAGATATTGCTCAACTCATCTGTTTTTTAGCATCAGATTTGGCAGGGTATATAACTGGTACGCTAATCGATGTAAGTGGAGGGAAATATGCTACGCAATTTCCTAAGGCAGCGTATGAGTAAAATGTTTATAGTGGCGTATGAGTCATTCCAAATAAGCAGGGAGCTGGAAAAATGGAACCAATTGTGCAAATTTCATTAGATTTGACTAATATTAATGAAGCAGTGGAAATGGCAGAAATTGCAATAGAAGCTGGAGTTGATTGGATTGAAGCGGGAACTCCACTCTTACTTGCAGAAGGTTTACATGCTGTTAAAAAACTTCGCCAAAGATTTCCTGATAAACCGATTGTCGCCGATTTAAAGACGATGGATGGTGGCTATTTAGAAGTAGAGATGATGGCTAAGGCTGGTGCAACACATGTAGTTGTCATGGGAGTTGCTCATCCAGCTACCATTCGAGCAGTTGTTAAAGCTGCACGCGATTATGATGTGAAGGTTATGGGGGATATAATGGCATCACCTGATAAAATATCCTGTGCACAAATGCTTGAGGAAAATGGTGTTGACTATATTATTGTTCATACAGGCTTTGATGAAAGAGGAGAAGATCCAGAACGTTCACCTTTTGACTGCTTAGAAAATGTTGTATCCGCAGTGTCCATTCCTGTTCAAGCTGTAGGTGGTTTATCGATTGAACAAGCTGCCCAAATGCCAAAGCATGGTGCACCACTCGTAGTCATTGGAGCACCTTTAGTCATTGATAATCAAGAATTTAGACCAAGTTCTGATTCAGACCAACTCCGAAATACATTAAGGAATTTTGTAAAAAGAGTGAAGAACACGTAAGTTAATCTGAGAAAATGATATTCCTAATTGAAATAGTAAAGCGTCAGGACCGCAAGTATGGTACCTGACTTTTTTATGAAGACATCCTTTATATTCGTCTTTTGCTAAATCAAAGTTCTTTAACGATCTCAACCTAAGCCCGTTTCTTATTTGGAATTAGATTTCCCTTTCTTTTTTTGTAAAAATAATGGAAAAGTTCGCCCATGATAGTCAGCACAAAGGAAAAAAGAACTATTACTTCAGCGGCATCCATTACTTGAAAAGGACTAACTGCATTTCGAATCGTTGTATTAAGATCATATCCTTGCAGATAATCAAGCCCAAACGAAAAACCCATTAAACAAACCATTATCAACAGGCTAATTCCAATTATCTTCATTTTATGTCCCTCCTTTTATTTATCATCCCCTGTAAAATCACCTATATCACAAAGGTATAAATAAAAATGTTAATGGCGACAACTGTATGTAAAAAGTGTAGGAAGGTTATAGATAATGCCTGGTTTTTTCAAGAGTAAACAAAATAAACGAAGCATAATCAATGAAAACCAACATAATAGTCAGGCGAATCAGGATTCCAAGAACCCCTTAGATGAATTATTATCTACTAATCTCGATGTGATTCAAAAAAAACAGGCAATAGTTCTGATGTCATCATTCGAACAGTAAACATTGGACTCCATACCAAGTCTCAGATTGCTATTGTATTCATAGAAGGACTTGTTGATAGCGACTCCATTAAAGATTTTTTAATTGAAACCATCATGAAAAATCCTGATTTACAGGAAAAACTGATTCGACAAGATCCAATAGAAATCATCGAAGAAGAGGCATTGCCTTTTGGCAGTATCAAATTAGCCAGTGATTGGGAACAACTGTTTTCTTCATTGATGGAAGGGGAAACAATCATTCTTCTCGATGGAAAAACGAAGGCGATGATTGTTGATACAAAGGGTGGAGAAAAACGATCGATTGAAGAGCCAAGCAGTCAGGTGGTCGTTCGTGGTCCGCGTGATGGATTTACGGAGTCCATTAGAACAAATACTTCGTTGGTCCGCCGACGTATCAAAGATCCGAATTTATGGGTGGAGTCCATGAAGATTGGAAAAGTCACAAATACTGATGTTGCCATGATGTATATAAAAGGAATTGCGAATGACAAAATCGTTAAAGAGGCTCGCAAACGGCTCGAACAAATCAACATTGATAGTATTCTTGAATCGGGCTATATTGAACAACTCATCGAGGACCAAACGTTTACCTCTTTTCCGACTCTTTATCACACAGAAAGACCGGATGCTGTTGCTGGGAATCTTCTCGAAGGGAGAATTGCCATTTTCGTGGATGGAACTCCTTTTGTATTACTCGCCCCGGCAGTTTTTATTCAATTCTTTCAGTCTGTCGAGGACTATTATGCCCGCTTTGATATTGCAACAGCCATTCGTTTTCTAAGAATCTTGATTTTTTTTATTTCGCTCATTGCACCGGCTGCCTATATTGCCGCAACCACGTTCCATCAGGAAATGATTCCGACTCAGCTATTGATTGCGGTAGCGGCACAGAGGGAAGCTGTGCCCTTTCCAGCATTTGTGGAAGCCATGATTATGGAAATAACATTTGAAATATTAAGAGAGGCTGGAGTTCGAATGCCAAGGGCAGTGGGCTCGGCGATTTCCATTGTTGGAGCACTTGTCATCGGACAAGCAGCTGTTCAAGCAGGAATTGTTTCGCCTGCCATGACGATTGTTGTGGCGATGACTGCAATTGCTAGTTTCGCAACACCATCATTTGCGATGGCAATTGCTGCCCGTTTGGTTCGTTTTATCTTTATGATTGGTGCTGCAGCATTTGGTTTTTATGGCATAATTCTCGGGATTATCATGCTCACAATCCATCTTTGTGGTCTACGCTCGTTTGGTGTACCTTATATGATGCCATTTGCCCCATTAAGCCTTGTCAACAATGAAGATACTTTAATCCGGGCACCATGGTGGGCATTAAAAAAACGTCCTCCACTTATTAGTAGTGAAAATAAGGTTCGGGAAGGTAAAGACCAGAAACCCCAACCTCCAAGTGACCGTGGAATGATGAATCTGAGTAATGAAAAGGGTGACCAGCATGAATAAAGTTATCTTATTTGTCATGTTATTCCTTAGTATGTTACTCCTAACAAGTTGTTGGAGCAAAAAGGAGCTTACCGATATTGCCATCGTTTCCGCTTTAGGGGTTGATTTGGATGGAGATGGTAGGTATGTAGGTACAATTCAAGTGGTAAACCCCGGTAACGTTGCAGGAGGCCAGCAAGGTGGTGGCAATAATAGCTATGGGCCACCCGTTAATGTGTATAGTGAAACTGGAAATAACTTAGTTGAAATAAGTAAGAAGTTTTCAACAAAGATTTCAAGAAGGCTTTATTATGCTCATACAAATTTGGTCGTTGTCGGAGAACGATTAGCAAGAGAAGAGGGAATTTTGCATATTCTTGATGCCATGGACCGTGACCCAGAATTTCGAATTACGTCAGTTGTGGTCATTGCTCAGGATACTGCAGCTAAAGACCTTTTAAGAACATTGACTCCTATTGATAAATTACCTTCTAACAAAGTTATTAAAACATTAAAGAGTACTGAAAAAAATTGGGGTTCACATTTAGAAGTTAATATGAAAGATGTAATAAATGACCTTGTTTCAGAAGGGAAAGAACCGTTAATAACCGGTTTTGGTGTAAGAGGGGAAATCAATCAAGCGATGAAATTGGAAAATCTTCAAGAAACGACTCCTGAAGCCATTCTTCAAGCTGAAGGAATCGCTGTATTTAAAGACGGAAAGTTGGTTGATTGGTTACAAGATGATACGGCAAGGGGAAGTTTATGGATTTTGGACAAAATTCAAGAAACAGATCTTAATATTGATTGGGAAGGAAAAGTTGATGCGATTGCGTACGAAGTGATTCGACAGAATACCAAAGTTTCGTCCACGACTCAACAGGGAAAACCCATGATTAATGTTGAAGTTCAAGCCGAAGGAGAAATAGGGGAAGTTGAGGTGCCCATTGATTTAACAAACCCACACTTACTATTAAGAATTGAAACGGAAATTGAAAAAGAAATCAAGAAAGAAATTCAGGAAGCCATTAAACAAATACAAGCAAATAAATCAGATGTTTTCGGTTTTGGGGAAGTAGTACATCAATCTGATCCAAAGCTTTGGAAGAAGATAAAGGCGGACTGGAATGATGTGTATTTCCCAGATTTACAAGTGGATGTTAAGGTAAATTCCTTCGTACGCCGGTCGGGACTACGAAGTAAATCCTTCCTCTCTGAAATGAAGGAAAATCGTTAAATGGTAAAGGAGCATTAACATGGAGAAGGCAAAAATAAGTTCGTATCAGTTATTTGTACTTATCTTGCTGTTTGAATTAGGAAGTGCATTACTGCTTCCTCTTGCAATTGATGCGAAGCAAGATGCCTGGCTTTCCATTCTTCTCGGGATCATTGGAGGAATGTCCCTTTTTATGCTCTATTATCGACTATATCAATTTTACCCCAACCAATTGCCTACAGAGTATGCACAAATCATACTTGGGAAACTAGTAGGGAAAATATTTGCCTTTTTATATCTGCTTTATTTTACGTATCTTGCAGCTAGAGTACTACGTGATTTTGGTGTCATGCTGGTTACATTCGCCTATTCTGAAACGCCATTATTTATCGTGAATGCACTATTGATGATGGTTGTTGTGTATGGTGTGCGTAAAGGGATTGAAGTGTTAGGAAGGACAGGGGAAATACTTTTTGTCATCATGTATTTACTTGCAATAACCGGTTTTATCTTAATCGTGGTTTCTGGGTTAATCGATTTTAACAACCTAAAGCCCATATTAGAAAATGGTATTTCTCCTGTTATAAAAGCAACACTTACTCAAGTCCTGTTTTTTCCGTTCGGAGAAGTGGTCGTCTTTGCAATGATTTTCCCTTATTTGAATAATCCACGTAAAGCAAAGATTGCTGGTTTATTTTCGATAGGTTTAAGTGGCGTCAACCTTGCATTAGTTATGTTAATAAATGTTAGTGTCCTTGGTGTTAACCTGACATCCCGTGCGCCTTTTCCACTGCTTGCGACAATCCAAATGATTCAAGTAGCTGAGTTTATTGAACGTCTGGATATCTTCTTTATGTTAGCTTTAATAATTGGCGGCTTTTTTAAGATTGGTATCTTTTTTTATGCAGTCGTTTCTGGAATTGCAAATTTGTTCAAAATTGAAAATCACACCCGTTTATGTTTTCCAACTGGTCTAGTCGTGATCCTTTTGTCGATTACGATGGCCAGTAGTTTTCCTGAACATCTTCAGGAGGGATACAAATTAGTTCCTTGGATCCTCCATTTACCATTTCAAATCATCATACCTATAGCACTTCTTTTGATTGCATATATTAGAAAAAGGAAAAAATAGGGAAGATTGAAAAGCTTCAGGCTCGTAGAGGGGTACCTGACACTTCTCTTTTTTGGAATTTATTATGGTTGTTCGAGATATAATCGAATCAGTGTTTGAGTAAAAAGTGAGTACGTCGTTTAATCACAAATTTTGTTTTTGAAGTTTTGAAAGGTTTTTGTAAAAGAATACTCCAGAAAAAAGTAATACCATTCCAAATCCAAATGTTTTCATATCCGCAGTACCAGCTACAATGACCCAGGTTGAATAGATTGTTGAAAATAAGGCAATTATGCCGTCTGAGAATCGTGAACCTGGTTTCAGATTATACGTTTCACCAGTTAGTACAAGTTTCATTTGATAAACTGATGAAATGAAATAAGGAAGTAAATAAGATAAAGTTGCAATATATATGACGAAATCAAAAGCAGCAGAAATTGAATTAAAGACTGTTGAAAAAATAAAAATTTGGCCTAAACTATTTGTCAATAGTAATGAAAAAGTTGGCATCCCAAGCTTATTTACTTTTAAAAACGAAGGTAGGAAAACGCCTTGTTTTGCAGCTTGGTAAGGTACCTCTGCACTTAGCATAATCCATCCAATGGTTGAACCAAGTAAACTAATTAGCCCTATTCCAGCAAGGAATTTAGCCCCGATTGGACCTAACGCAGTCTCAATAGCATCAATTAAAGGCTTATCTGAGTGGATAAGTGCTTCCTGGCTTAACATTCCCATAACGAGTAGACTGATTCCAAGATAGATTGCAAGGGCTATTAATAGTCCAAGAACCGTTGCACGTTTTACATCTGCTTGTTTTTTTGCTCTAGAAGCAAAAATCATGGCAGACTCTATACCAAGAAAAGCCCAAAGTGTACCTACAGCCGCCCGATTAACTTGGCCAAGAAGTCCAATCGTTTCACCTGTTTCATCAAATCTAGGTGCAACAAAAGGCAGCAGATTACTTACTTGAAACGCAAACAGCCCAATTATTATAAATAGTATAAAACCGATTACTTTTGTAGCCGTTGCTATGAAATTAATCTTTCCAGCTCCGTTAACACCGTTAAGAATAATAAAATGAGTTCCCCAAAGCAGAAATGTACAAATAAGAAATGTAAGAGCATTCCCCATTTTTAACGAAAATGATCCGATTGTAAATAAGACTCCCTGATTTGTGAGAATCGGAAAAAATGTAGATAAATAACCAGCAAACGTCGTAATAATGGCGATGTTACCAGCAACATTTCCTATCCAATATCCCCACGTAGTGATGAAGCCTGAGATAGTAGATACGTGTGATTCTGGTTTAAAAAGTTCTTTCGCGTATATTTGTGGTCCACCAGAAAGGGAGGGTTTTCGAATAACTAAATTTCCAAAGACTAATGCAGTAGCTAACACCCCTAACCCTGTTAACCCCCAAGCAAGCATAACTCCAGCTGGACTCGCTGCCTCTGACAGTGTACGTGGTAGCATGAAAATCCCAGATCCAATCATATTCCCAACGACTAATGCTGTCAGGGTCCAAAATCCTAGTTTATTTGAAGAACTCATATTGACAGTCCTCTCTTTTTTTAAACGTAATATCGTTATGTTATCCAACTGCGTGTAATTTCAACATCTCTTAAAAGGGGTACAGTCTCTGATTAGAATTGTTTGAGAAGGACTTCAGAAATAAGTTATGTAATAGAATGAACGTACATATACCGGTTGTAGGAAAGGAGTTCTTTTGACTTCTTATATTCGTTATGTATTTTAAAAACAGGAAATAGATTATTTTCTTAAAAGGAGAAATTGTGATGGACCGTATAAAAGAGAGTGCGGAGTTTGACTGGGTTAAAGAAACTATCTCTAAATACATGGGAAATACAAAAATCAAACACATCATGAAACTAGGAGAAGGATGGCGGAGTAAGGCATATTTGATCAATCATACTTTTGTTTTTCGATTTCCAAAGGCAGAAGCCGGAGCTATTGATACAGAAAAGGAAATCAAAGTGCTGCCGTACTTAAAAAATCAGATTACCTTACAAATACCGGAATTTATATATTGTGGAAGACAAGATAATGGATTTCCTTTTGTCGGTTACAAAAGATTGCAAGGAGATCCATTGACTGAGCAACAGCTTCTTTCCTTACCAGTAGAAGTAAGGAACAGGATTTGTGATAAGATTGCTGAATTTATCAATCAGATTAGTTCCTTCAATGTCGAGAAGGCAAGGGAACTTCATGTACAAGAAACAAACTTTTATCATGAATATCTACAAACCTTTAAAGAAGTTCAGGAAAAGGTATATCCTATCATTAATAAAGAACTGCAAACGCATATTACCTCCAGATTTACATCCTACTTAGACAATAAAGAATACTTCATATATACACCAATGCTCCTACATTCTGATCTATCTATAGACCATTTATTGTTTGATAAACAGAGGCAGGAACTCACTGGAATCATTGATTTTGGTGATATGAGGATAGGTGATCCTGATTATGAATATATTTACTTGTTTGAAGAGTGCGGCGAAGAATTTACTAGAAATGTAATGGAAAAAAGATACGTAAAAAACATTCCGAATAAATTGGAAAAAGTATCTTTTTTTCTTACATTCGATAATGTGCTGCTCTTACTAGAAGGTCTAAAAAGCAACAATCATGATGTAATGGAAGAAGCAATTAAAATCATTCAAGATGAAATGAGACTATAAAAATGCAAGCTACTTCCAACAATTCAAAAAATAAAGTCATTACAACTATAAAAAAGCCTTGTGGTAGGATCTCCACAAGGTGCTTTTGCTTTTAGTACAAAGTAGGAATTGGATTACAGGCTACCGTTTGAACTAATCTTTCATCAAAACCATAGAACGTCCAGAATGTACCCGTGCACCTATATCCAGCAACTTCACCAAATTGGAGGTATGTCGGATAAAACCAAAAATTCTCTCCAGTTACGAGCCAAACATTTGTGTAGTTATATAAACAGTCGACTAAATACTGAGAAGGAAACGGTTTTGGTGGAACGTATGGTGGTGGAGGTGATTGTGGTTGTTCTCTCATAAATCCTTGAAATGGAATAAATGCCAAACCTTTTCACTCCCTTTTTAGGTAATTATCCAGCAACATATGCAAAAAATGTATAAAAAGTTAAAAGTACCTTAGGTGACATAAAAATCAGTTATTGTTTCGGAGCACCGATGGGAATCGTACACCGCCTGGTCATATAGATTCATATAAAAAAACATGCATATAAATGACTGGGACAAATTATTCATTTTTTTAATTTTCAGTATTTTATCTTGTTAAACACTTTTTTCGCTGATATAATAAAACAAACGTTCCCATTCAACCGAGGGAAGGCCATCTACTAAATGACATACATACAACAAGACAGAGGGAATAAGGGTAATTATGTTTGAAAATAGATTTGAAGGAGGAGAATCTTCATGAAAAATCAAGTCAAATTATTACCGTTTACAATTCAGTCTGTTGTGGATCAAACAAATGAAACGCCAGAAGGAGTTCAATTGGTACAGGCCCCTTCAGTATGGGAAGATAGCAGTCAGGGAGAAGGCATTGTCATTGCGGTTATTGACACTGGGATTGATAGTTCTCATCCAGATTTAAAGGATCGAATTATTGCTGGACGGAATTTTACATCAGATTACCAAGGAGACCCTGAGGTTTTTGAAGACAACAATGGTCATGGTACACATGTATCTGGTACCATCGCCGCTAGTTTGAATAACGAAGGAGTTGTAGGGGTTGCTCCGAAGGCTCAAATTTTAAGTTTGAAAGCTTTAACAGGACAAGGCTCAGGTAATTATGAGTGGATCATTGATGCCATTCATTATGCAGTTGATTGGAGAGGTCCTAACGAGGAAAGAGTTCGAGTGATTTCCATGTCACTAGGTGGTCCTGAAGACGTACCTGAAATGCATAAGGCCATTCAAAATGCAGTCAATCAAAACATATCTGTCGTTGTTGCTGCGGGTAACGAAGGAGATTCCCAGGATGATACATTTGAGTATGCCTATCCTGGAGCGTACAATGAAGTCATTTCGGTAGGAGCTGTGGACATGGATTTGCAACCTGCTCCATTTTCCAATACACATACAGAATTAGATCTTGTGGCCCCTGGTGTTGATGTCATTTCAACGTATCCAGATAATAAATATGCAAAATTAACGGGAACATCGATGGCGACTCCACATGTTGCGGGTGCTATCGCATTACTAATTAATAAAAGTGAAAAAGAGTTTGATCGAACACTAAGTGAAGAAGAGGTCTATGCCCAACTCATCAGACGTACTGTACCACTAGGTAATAGGAAAAGTGCAGAAGGAAACGGGTTTCTCCAGCTTAACGTAGTCGAAAAATTACAAGATTTAATTCCTACGACAAGCGTGAATGCAAATTAGAATTTATTGAATCCTTTACAGGTTAACGAATAAACCAGGAAGGGAGAAAATAAATGGAAATACTGCAAGGTGAAGTGACGAATGAACGCACAGATTTAAAAGCCGTCTTGTTAGAGGTAAAGGAAATAAAAAAGAGATTTGAAAATGAAAAAGAGTATTATGATGAAGAAGTGGACAAGCAGAACATCACTGAATATTATCAGAACATTGATTTTACTCAGAGTGATAAAAAAGAATTATATAATCAAATCAATCAGTTACTTACGAATACACATAAACATCAGCTTCCTTATAACTCAAAAACCCGGAATATTCTTTATTCAAGGGTAGACCTCCAAATGAATGGAAAGCTAAAGAGCATCTATTCTGGAAAAGACAGGGAACCAGAACAAGTTATTCAAGAAGATTATGAAGCGGATAGAAAAAGAATAGAAAGTTATGACCTGTTACAAAAAAATGAGACGAAAACTGAATTTGATTTACAGATGGCAGTGGCGACTATTAAAAAAGAAAATATGTTTAATTGTGAACATGTCGTACCACAGTCATGGTTTAATGAGGATAATCCGATGAAAGGGGATTTGCATCATCTTTTTACATGCGAAAAAGACTGTAATTCAACAAGATCGAATTATCCTTATTATGATTTTGATGATTATCTTCCTATAATAGAGTCTGGTTCGATAAAAGTAAATTGTGGGAAATATGAAGAAGGTAAGTTTGAGCCAGAAAGTGGAAAAGGAGAAGTGGCCAGAGCGACTTTGTATTTTTTGTTACGATATCCAGGGGAGATTAATCAATACAACAAAAAAGACATTGAAATGATGCTAGAATGGCATCATGCTCATAAAGTATCTATCTATGAAAAACATCGTAACAAAGAAATTTTCCTAATTCAGAAGAACAGAAATCCCTTAATTGATTATCCTCAACTAGTAAATAATATCGATTTTGCGTCAGGCTTATCACAGTAATCGTTTAAACGTTCATGTCACCTCCTTTAGGAACTAGGGGGTGATATTTTTTTTGAAAAATCTATCGTGTTGTAGGGTGGTTATTAAAAAGATAGCTTTGTAGTATACATGATAGTAAATGAAAAGTGAGGGGGTCTATAAATGTTTAAAAAGAAAGTAATGTTAGGCCTAGCATCTTTACTTACTATTGCTACTTTACTTGCAGGGTGCGGTACAGATGAAAAAGAAAAGAGTGGAGAAGAAGTAAAAAAGTCTGATTTAAAAGTGGGAATGGTTACTGACTCAGGTACAATTGATGATAAATCATTCAATCAAGGTACTTGGGAAGGGATACTAGCAGCGAAAGAAAGTCTTGGTATTCAAGAAAAATATTTAAAGCCGTCAGGTGAAATTGAGTCGGAGTACCTAAAAGAGATTGCTAATCTTTATGATGCAGGTTTCAAATTTATAGTTACACCTGGATTTAAATTTGAAACGGCTATTTACCAAGCACAAACGAAATACGAGGATGCTAAATTCGTTATTTTAGATGGGAATCCACATAAAGGTGATTTTGTTCCAGAGGTAGCTACGAACACGGTTTCAATTTTCTTTGCGGAACATGAATCCGGATTCTTGGCTGGTGTTGCTACTGCCTTAGAATTAAAAGAGGGTGAAGCTGGATTTATTGGTGGAATGGAAATCCCTGCAGTTCAAAAATTCAACTGGGGATTCCAACAAGGTCTTACGTACGCGAATGAAAATTTAGGCACAAATTTAACGATTAAGGCGGAGAATGTTATTTATCAAGGTACATTTGATGATGTTGCTGCCGGTGGTCAAATTGCGGCTCAAATGTTTAATAAAGGCATTGATGTCATTTTTGCTGCAGCTGGCGGAGTAGGAATTGGTGCTATCAACGAAGCAAAAACACGCGTTTCAAAGGGAGAAAACGTCTGGATTGTTGGTGTCGATGTTGATCAATATGCAGACGGGGAATATGAAGATGGCAAGTCTGTAATACTGACATCTGCTACGAAGAAATTGTCTCACGCTACACAAGAATTAATTGAACAGGAATTAAATGGAGAATTCCCAGGCGGAGAAACCATTATATATAGTGTTGAGAATGATGGTGTAGGTATCCCAGAGGAAAACCCTAACCTAAGTGAAGATACAGTAACTAAAGTTAAAGACGTTTATGAAAAAATTAAATCTGGGGAAATTGTTGTATCTGCTGAACAAGGTGATTTATTTAAGTAAAGATTGTTGGTATGTTTTCACAAAGGCTCTTTTCTAAAAGATTGTTGCCAACGGATAAAATAAACCTATTGATTGCAGTATAGGGTGGCGACTCCAGCGGGAAAAGCGCGGGACTTGAGACCCCACCAAAGGAGCAATTAGCGACTTGTCTAGATTCAGCGACAAGACACTCGAGAAACTTCACCTTCTCTTACAGAGGCAA
Source organism: Bacillus timonensis (assembly GCF_000285535.1). GTDB lineage: Bacteria > Bacillota > Bacilli > Bacillales > Bacillaceae_L > Ferdinandcohnia > Ferdinandcohnia timonensis. The sequence continues at coordinate 254,430 of NZ_HE610985.1, forward strand.
ATTACGCCTCTTTGTCGGAGTCTCCAATTTCCTTGTTTCTGATTGAGCCGCTTAATGCATTTTGTTGAGTAGGCTCAAGCCATGCACGCGGAAAGCGTCCACCTGGAGTGGAAATCAATTGTGTCAATAACAACAAAGTTTGCGAAAACAATCTTCACAAAAAAGCCTTCAGAATCAGTTGAAATTAACTAATTCTGGAGGGCTTTTTTACTTGGTAGGTGTTGGTTCGTTTGGAAGAAGACTTCTTATTTGTAAGCAAGTCATACAATCATCCCCAACTGTACCCACCCGTTGAAACATGAACGAGAGGGGGGGCTCAGAGACAATTAGACTGAGACTATTATGATTTTGTCTGTGAGAAGCGGTGTCAGAGACAAAAGACCGTTGGACTAACTTAGTTTCGTCTTTGAACGGGGGTCTCAGAGACAAAAAGACTTGGGACTATTAAGAGTTTGTCTGTGAGCGGTCGTGTCAAGACAAAAAACCGTTGGACAAACTTAGTTTTGTTTTTGAGAAGTAATCTCAGAGACAAAAAAACTGGAGACTATTAAGAGTTTGTCTGTGAGAAGCCGTGTCAGAGACAAAAAACCGTTGGACTAACTTAGTTTTGTCTTCGAGAGGGGTCTCAGAGACAAATAGCCTGGAGACTATCATGATTTTGTCTTTGAGAAGTGGTGTCAGAGACAAAAAACCGTAGAACTGACTTCGAGCGCGAGTCTCAGAGAAATCAATTGTGTCAATAGCAACAAAGTTTGCGAAAACAGCATTACAAAAAAAGCCCTCGGAATTAGTTAAAGTTAACTAATTCTGAAAGGCTTTTTTACTTGGTAGGTGTTTCTTCGTTTTGGAAGATGACTTCTTATTCAAAGCCAGTAACACAATCATCCCAATGATACAAACTGTTCCTACCCATTGAAACATTCCAAAAGGTTCTTGTAACCATACAACGGTGGTAAAGACGGCTGCTAGAGGTTCTAACGTGCCGAGTAGGCTCGTTTCTTTAGGTGCCAGACTTTGTAAGCTTTCAATATAAAACCAAAAAGCAATCATGGTACCGAAGATGATGACAAAAAATAAGTAGCCATACGTTTCTAAGGTAAAGGTTGATAAGTCAATTTGCCATGGGGGATGAATGAAACTTAATCCTAATCCTCCAATCAACATTGCCCATCCAACAATCAGAAGAGAATCGTATTTTGCTAGAAGGGGAACGGCATATAAGGTATAAAATGCTAAAGAAACACCAGATAAAACACCCCAAATGATGGCGACTGTTGGCACCGATAGCCCTGAAATCGAGCCATTGGTTAATAAGAAAAAGCAACCAATTAAAGCAAGTGAAACAGTTATTACATCTTGTCGCGTCAATACCGCTTGTTTACGTAAAATTAAATAAATGATAATCATAGCTGGTGCTAAATATTGTAGAAGTGTTGCCACAGCAGCATTCCCGTGATTGATTGATGCCATATACGTATATTGAACGGCAAGCATACCAAGTAACCCAAAGGTGATTAGTTGAAAAGCCACTTTTTTATTTTTCCAGACTCCGAGAATTTGAGATCGGTCTTTTGTAAAAAAATGAACAATCAAAAGTAAAAAACCGGATATAAGCAATCGAGTGGTTACGAGCCAATTGACATCAATGTCATACTGTTGAAAGAGCTTTTGTGCGACAGTACCACCGACACCCCAAAATGTTGCTCCCATGGTTACAAGTACAAACCCTGTTCTTCTAGAAAGTTTATTCATGACTGATTCTCCAATAAATATAATAATAATGTTATAATAAGTGAAAAATTGGTCAAATAATACCTAAATTGAATGAAAAAATATAAGAATATTGAGGTGATTATTTGCAAATAAAAAATTTCAAAGTGGATGATCGTTTAAAAGAGCTGACAGAACATCGTACAATTGCATTACCAATTGCATGTTATGAAACAACGATTAACCAAAATGTACATGGCTATATACCTCTACATTGGCATGATGAGCTTCAATTTGTTTTGATTGTAAAAGGGGAGGCTATCTTTCAAATAAATGAACAAAAAATAATGGTGCAAAAAGGGGACGGGCTATTTATAAATAGTGGCTGCCTGCATATGGCGGAAGAAAGCAACAAGTCAGGTTGTGTATATATTTGTTTAAATGTTTCGCCTGAAATCATTTTGTCTCAAGAGCTTTATACCGCTTATGTATCTCCTTATCTTCAAGCCACAAATTTACCTTATGTATCTTTACATGCTAATGAACCTTGGGGGAAGAATATTTTAGAGGCAATTCAAAAAATCAATGAATGGATTCAAGACAAAACACCATTCTATGAAATTGATATCACAACAAAACTAGCGTTCATTTGGAAAAACCTAATGATTAATGGCTTTCAATTAGAATATGATCAAACAGAAATGGTAAAAAATCATCGAATGAAGCAAATGATAAATTGGATCCACTATCATTATGCTGAGAAAATCTTATTAGACGATATTGCGAGAGCTGGTGGATTGAGTCGTTCCGAATGCTGTCGTTATTTTAAACGAATGGTAAAGAAATCTCCACTTAGTTACGTAACCGATTATCGGATTCAAAAAAGTTTACTCTTGTTGCAACAAGAAGAATCCAATGTTACCGATGTAGCTTATCAAGTCGGATTTACTAGCACAAGCTATTTTATTGCTAAATTTAAAAGTTCGATGAACATGACACCACTATCATACAAAAAGTATAAAATGAATGCTTCGGATCACAAAGAGTGTTGAAATCATAAATAAATCTTCCATTCTGGAAGATTTATTTTAATTCGGGATATCCTTGCTGACGCAATGCCTCGTACACCAATATGGCAGCTGTATTTGAAAGATTTAATGAACGAACATGATTATTCATGGGGATCCTCATAAAGTGATCTTTGTTCTGTTCTAGTAAATCTTTTGGTAAACCTGTTGTTTCCTTACCAAACATAAAATAATGGTCTTTTGACACATCACTGAAATCGAAGGATGAATGTGGTTTTTCACCGAACGTCTCGATATAGTAAAACTCACCTTTATTCTTTATGAAAAAGTCATCCAAGGAGTCATAATACGTGATGTTAACAGTATCCCAAAAATCGATACCAGCTTGTTTTAACATTTTTTCATCTGTTGAAAAACCAAGTGGTCGGATTAAATGAAGGGCTGTATCCGTTGCGGCACAAGTACGTGCAATATTTGCTGTATTAGATGGTATATCTGGTTGATATAGTACAACATGGATTGCCAAGATTCTCACCTCTACCTTTATTTTACCCTCCAAATTATAGCATACATATTGTAAAGATTAGCACTTTGTACAAGAAATGGTTTGGTTAGTTTCATTATGAATGAGATTGTATGTATTGAAAAACATGAGGTATCTCTATGGGGTGTCTTTTAATATCGGACTAAAAAATTGGTGTCGCAAATGGAAAACATTTGCAGTAGACGTAGGACACCTATTGAACCTTTAATGAATTTGATATTTTTCAAGAGCATTTAATAATCTATCAAGCTCCTGACTACATTTAATTGTTTCACTGTTTAATAGACCATTTACGGCAGCGAGACGAATCATTTCATCTCTTTTTTGCACGATTGATATAATAATAAACTCTCTACTAATCTGTACATTTTCCTGTAACACTTTTTACACCTCTTTATTGATTTAACGCAATTTAGAACAAACACAAACAATATTATGCATAATTTTTTACATAAAGAAAAGACCTTCGACAAAATTAGTCAAAAGTAGAGTAATAGAATGTGACAAAAATATGAAAAACATAACTATCACTTTACAAAGTGTCGTTTTATCAAATTAAAGATAAATGTTTTCATGGCTATTTTTGTCTTACATCCATACAAATTCCCTTCAGTTGAAATAATCTTGGAAAAAGAAGTATATAATGAAACTATGTATTTGAACGAATTGAAAATTAGGTGATCTAAATTGAAAGAAAAAGTAACGACATTGAAGGATCGGTTGAATGACATTAGTCGACGAAATCGATCCATTCGCATGCTTAAGGTGTATAACAAATGGAACTTTGATCTGAGTGAAGTTGGGAAAATTAATTTAATTCCTCAGGATATTTTAAATGCCATCATTAAGCACAATAGTAAAGTAGAAATCGTGAAACAAAATGTAAGCGATGAACAATCGCTTACTTTGTCAGGGAAATTAACAGCCCTTTATCGGAATTTAAAGGCAATCGAAGACGAAACAGGTTTGTATGATTTATATATCGGGTATCCGTTCATAAGTGGTGCGATGTTAGATGGAACATACATTCGGGCTCCCTTGTTTCTCCATTCGGTTAAATTAGAACGAGTAAAAGAACATGGAACAAAGTGGGTACTTCAGCCAATGGACGATGCAGAGCCAATGTTAAATCGACCTCTTTTTTTAGCCATGCAAAAAATGAGCAATCTTTATGTTCCCGACGAGATGTATGACGAGGCCGTCGAACAATCTACGGAGATGGATTTTCTCGGTTGGCTAACGTGGTTGAAAAAATACAATATCGATATTAAGTGGTCGAATTCCACAGATATTACGCCATTTACGAATCTCACAACCGATCTCATTCCTACCTTTAAAAAAGGTCAGTTTCAACTAGATAATCATGCAATTTTGGGTCATTTCCCCCAAGGGAATTCAGCCATTTTAAAAGACTATGAAGACTTCCTTCAACAATTGGAAGAGGGTGACCCTGATTTTGGATTGGCTGGAGAATTGATGAAGGTTGGGGAAGAAAGTTCTACCTTCACAACCGATAATCTCGGAAGTGGTGAAAGGAATGTTGATACACCTCTTAAAAAGGAAAAGAAAAGTTCTTTGTGCTAGACACGGATGCTTCCCAAGAGGAGATTATCAATTCAATCCAACATATCGATGGCATGGTTGTTCATGGTCCTCCTGGGACTGGTAAATCACAGGTTATTGTGAATATCATTGCCAATGCAATTGCCGATAAGAAGAAGGTTTTATTAGTGTGTCAAAAGCGCGCTGCACTTGATGTCGTCTATCAAAGACTTGATAGCCTAGGTCTTTCAGCGAGTGTCAGTCTTTTACATGATGAAAAAACGGACCGAACTGGACTATACCGCAAACTTCATAATCGCTTGGTTAAAGATGAATATATTCAAGATTTAGAAGTGGAATATGAACAATTATCACAGAAAATCGAAAAAATGGAAGATGAACTAAACGCGATTGCCAAAGGTTTGTATGAAACGCAACCTCATGGATACCGTGCTTATGACCTGTATGGCCTGGGAAAACCGGTTAATCAACAAGAGGTTATTCTCAATTTGACAGCAGTTATTAATGACTTAAATAAGAATAATATAGATGATGTGTTAACAACGATCTTTTCATACGGGAATTATTATAGTCGATTCGGACAGGAGAATTATCCATTAAAAGACCGTAAATCGTTTGCAAAGCTAGAAATAAAAGATCGTTTGACGATTGTTGAGATTCTCAAGAAGGTAACAGAGAAAGCTCAAGAAAGTATTTCCTTTCTGGAGCACTTTGAGCAAGACGAGATTACGCCGGAGTACAGTTGGGAAGTTGGCGGGAAGCTCGAGAAAATCTATGAGGACTTAAATCCCCAAGAGAAAAAGACGTTACAGAAACTGAGGCTTTGGTGGTGGACTTCTTTTACAGGGAAAACAATAGTTGAAGAATTAATCGCCGGTGACAAATTTAAAGGTTTGTCATCGACCGAGTGGCCAAAGCTTAGAGAAAGCTTACGAATCCTATATGAACTTTCTCATGTATCAAATGACATGACAGCCGAATTGAAGCAACTTTCTCCTTATTTTAAAGAAGAAAAAATACAGAAGTATAAGGAGCAAATCTCAAAAGGAGATATTCCATTAGCACAATTTCAAAAGCAACAAGAATATGTCATTCAAGATTTTGATGATCTTCGTAATATGGACAGAATTTATGATGAAAGTATGCCTTTTATCAAAACACTCATCGATGAACTAAAGGAAAAAAGTAAAGACCAACTTCATCGAGATTTAGCAAAAGAATGGGTTGAGAACATAAAGCAATCGACCTATATTTATTGGATTGATGAGATTGAACGTAAACACCCGGAATTAACGAAGATTGGGACGGAAAGCTTTCAACGAATGCGAACACGATTCAAGGAACTATTAGAAGAAAAGAAACAACTATCGGCTAAGGTTTTGCAAAATCGTTTATTAAAAGCACTTGATGAAGTAAGGGAGCACCATTCGAAAGCGATTAAGGACATCATTTACCAAACAGGAAAGAAACGACAAATTTGGGCTGTACGAAAGCTTGTGAATAAATATGCGCAAGAAGGTATCTTAGATGTGTTACCGGTGTGGCTTGTATCACCTGAAACGGCGTCGGCCATTTTCCCATTAGGAAAGGAGCTCTTTGACCTTGTTATTTTCGATGAAGCTTCCCAGTTAACAGTCGAAAATGGCATTCCCTCTGTTTACAGGGCTTCGAAGGTTATTATAGCTGGTGATGAAAAACAGTTACCGCCAAGTAATTTGTTTAAGGGAAGTATCCAGATTGATGAAGATGATGTCGATGAGGACGATCTGGTTGTATCAGAAAGTCTTTTAAATTTAGCGAAACGAGTATTTCCAAGTCAAATGCTGCAATGGCATTATCGTTCAAAGTCTGAGGAATTGATTAACTTTTCAAATCATGCCTACTATAACGGCAATATTCAAATCGCGCCAAACGTGGAGCATCTTAAGAATCCGGCTGCTATCCAATGGCGGAAGGTAGACGGTCAGTGGATAAATCAATGTAATGAAGTAGAGGCAAAAGAAGTTGTCCTCTTATTAAAGGAGCTTCTCCAGAAGGATTCGACGAAATCGATTGGAATCATTACGTTTAACGCCAAACAACAAGATAAAATACTGGATTATATTGATCTAATGGCGGAAGACGATGAGGAATTCAATACCTTGTATCATCAGGTCATGAGTAAGGACTTGGATGAACAAATCTTTGTAAAGAATATTGAAAATGTGCAAGGAGACGAGCGAGATATCATCGTCTTTTCTGTTGGGTATGCGAAAGCAGAAAATGGCAGGGTATACAATCGATTTGGTCCACTTGGTCAACAGGGTGGAGAAAATCGCCTGAATGTCGCTGTGACTCGTTCAAAAGAAGCCATTTATGTTGTATCAAGTATTGAACCAAATGAACTGGACGTCTCGAAGACGAAAAACGTCGGTCCCAAGTTTTTCAAAAGTTATTTAGAGTATGCACAAGCTGTTTCGAATTTACAAAAGGAGAGAATCGGAGCCGTGCTTTCAGAGCTGAATGAAGAGATGAACACACAGCGTCAGGAAAAAGCTCTTCACTTTGATTCACCTTTTGAAACACAAGTGTATGAACAGTTAATGGATATGGGATATAAAGTAGACACCCAAGTGGGGATGTCCAATTATCGGATTGACTTAGCCATCGTTCATCCTGAAAATGAATCGAGATATATACTTGGTATTGAATGTGATGGGGCTATGTACCATAGCTCACCATCTGCAAAAGAAAGAGATGTCTATCGACAAAAATTCCTTGAAAACAAAGGCTGGACCATCCACCGCATCTGGAGCAGAAACTGGTGGAAAGACCCAAGTGCTGAACTAGAAGAAGTCCACCAACTAATAAAACAAATTCTTGAGAAAGAAAAAAACGCACAAAAAGTCAAACAGATGATGTAGGAACAAGGAAACCAGGGAACCAGGGGCCGGTTCCCGTGGTCCCACTTACAACACAAAAAGAATCACTTATAAATCATTTCACTCTAGTGAAACCTAGTTACTATTTTTAGATTGTATCTAGGTTTTTTTGTCTCGTGTTATCGTAAAACAAGAGTATTTTTTCAAAAAAATAATAGAAAAATCACCTTTCAGGGTGTAAAATAAAAAAGCAAAAAAAGTAGTTCACATTTAACGAACTATGTAAACGTTGACATCCATTCTGTAAAACGGAGGTACAAAGGAAAAAAACGAATAAACTGCTTTCTGTGATATCAATCCATATATAAAAAAATCTAATGATTGAAGAGGTTGATGAAAGTTGACAATGGATGCTACAAATGTACCTGTGAAAGAACCAACTATTTTTAGTCATATTGGCAATAAAATCATTACAGATGATCGCGACATACAGATAATTGCGAAGTTGGAAGAGCCATTAATTGTGGTTTTAGGAAATGTGTTAAGTGATGAAGAATGTGATGAGTTGATTAGATTGTCTAAGGATCGAATTAATCGTTCTAAAATTGCCAATGCGAATGTAGATAACATGAGAACAAGCAGCAGTACATTCATAGAAGAAAATGAAAACATCATCGTTTCTAGAATTGAAAAAAGAATCTCGCAAATTATGAATATACCAACTGAATATGGTGAAGGTCTACAAATTTTAAACTATCAGGTCGGGCAAGAATATAAATCTCATTTTGACTTTTTCAGTTCTCCTCATAACGCTATAAACAACCCTAGAATTAGTACGCTTGTTATGTATTTAAGCGATGTGGAACAAGGGGGAGAAACATATTTTCCAAAGCTTCATTTTTCAGTATCTCCACAGAAGGGGATGGCCGTGTATTTTGAATACTTCTATAATGATCAAACATTAAATGAATTAACCCTACATGGTGGAGCACCTGTTATCGTCGGAGATAAGTGGGCTGCGACCCAATGGATGAGAAGGAAAAGAGTGAAATAGACCAATATGGACAGGTGCTATCTTCGAATTTTGGAAGGCACTGTACAAGTGGAAATACTACTTGTTAAGTGAGTCTTTCCTTCATAAAAAAGTCGCTATTCTTTTTTGAGGGAATAACGGCTTTTTTTTAAAATTGTTCAAATTAATAATGACCAAATAAGAGGACGTGAGTTTTCTTCATCAAGTACCCATTGATGAAGCCATTCGTAGCATCTCCAAATCTCATGCATCCAAGACTAAGCCTTGATACATCTAAACCGGTATTTCCAAGTTTTGTATATTCCATCTTAAAATTCCACTCTTTCTAGTAGAATTATGTATAATTTCGCCCTAGATTTTTGTAATCCATATATATTTGATTTATCTTAATGTTGCAAAGAAATAGTTGAAAACCCTTGACATTTGGATAAAACTAGGAAAATGGAGAAAATGAAAAAGACCTCATTTTCGCTGAGGTCTATAATGTAAAATTCATTAATTCCAAGATTTTTGCTGTGTTGCCCTTGAATGTTAAGAAATAGGGTTTGTTCTCATCGTCAAACAGCATTAAATATGGTTTTTCTTGTTCTGGAAAAATAATTGTGACTTCATCCACAAGATCATCAAACCATTTGTTTCTTATCATAATAGTAGGTTCTACAGGAATTCTAATCATGATTCCCTTAGCTGGAATGGGATTGTATTTAACATATACTCCATTTATATTTTTTAGAAAAGTCTCAACTTCTTGGTGTATGTTTGGATTAATCGCTACATGTTTTACAACTTTAGCTTGATTTATATCGAATATTTGTATTTGCTGATTCGTTTGAGCGATACCATTTGTTGAAATGAGTTGAAAAATAAAGAAACATACTATAACCTTTCTCATCATTGCTACCACCTCAAAGGTATTGTTCCCTAAAAAATAAGGTGAAACACCTTCTTGCGAAAATAGGATACAGAAGGAAAATTCATCAAAGAGGAAATATACATAAGTAAGGATATTGCAATTGTAAAAGGGGATGTGTTCCCCAGGAGGTAAGTGATTTGAGAGAGGATTGAAAGTATTGGGGGAAAGTATGGAAGTAAAATATAATTTATGGTCATTCCATTTAACATTCTTTTGCATAGGGCTATCAATCTACGCATTTTATTCTTATCTGGAAAGCACTTGGTTACTTGCACCTCCCAATTACATCCTACTTGGCATGAGTGCTTTAGCCCTCATCTTAGGGATTATAGGGTTAACAGATAAAAGTAATTGGTTGGCATTCACAAGAGGGTGGTTAACCGTCATTTTTTCATTGTTGTTATCGATTATTCTTTCCTTAACCCTCTTATTTACGATTCTTTTTTCTTCAATGGAAGCTAATAAACATGTTAAAACCATACATTCTCCTAATGGTGACTATACAGTTGATTTTTATCGCTGGGACCAAGGCGCAACGGGCACATTTGGAATAAGAGGAGAATTAAATGGTCCACTTTGGTTTAAAAAAAGAATTTATATTCAAAAAAGGATGGAAGATGTTAGCGTGGATTGGCAAAGCAATGATATTGTGTCGATAAACAATCATATTCTAAATTTAAAAGAAGGGGAAACTTTTGGCTATCATTGATTTAGTATAAAGCAAAAATTTCCTTCATAGATAAACTATTTATAAGGGGTGTAAAGGTGACCTACTGGAGCTGGTGTTATAAAAGGAAATTTATTTGGAATTTAGCATTTATACCGATAGCAATATTGATAATCGTTTGGGGATTTTATTTGTTCCCATAAAGATAGCATTCATACAAACCATACTATTAATAGTGATTGCAATTAGAACCCTCAAATACACCTATACCAAATGGAAAAAAGAAGAAAAGTAAAGGATAAATTAAATTTTTGAAACACTACATGTAAAGATAGATTCGGATGCTTTGAACCAAGAAGGGATAATGGCACTTTTTTTGTTACACTCCATAGTAAGCTAAAAAAATTAGCATATTTTAAGTGCGACTTTTGTACTTTTCAAATAAGTATTGTAATCCATAGAACAGAAATACCTTAGAAAAGAAATAAAAGAAAAACTGTAAATGAGTAAGACGTACCAATGTGAAATACTTAATTTTTCTTGCGAATCTGGCGAATGGATAAGCAAATAAAGCATTACCAATTGCATTTAGAAGGACAAATTTTGTGAACTTTCCATATGACCACTTCATTAACCAAATTGAAGATACCAAAAACATACCAATATTAAAAGGGAGCTCATTAAGGAGGTATGACTGTGGTTTATTATAAAAAACCCACCATCTACGTTTTTTTCCGATTAAGGCAGTTATCCCCTCTATACATCCGATAAGAATGGAAACAGGCAAGAATCGCTTTACATGTTGTAATCCAATAAAAGGTACTGTCGACAGTGCAAGTAAGACCATAACAATATTAGATATCTTTTGAACCTTTAATAACATAACATTAACATCCTTCTCCCAATATAGGCTAACTTTCTTGTTATTAACGTATCCCAAAATTGATACTGTATGAAACTTCAAATCAGCCAATTAAGGGAGGTTATCCCGAGAAAGGAAGAGTTTACCTATTTTAAAAGTCATCACAAAAGGAGAAGAATAGTTCAACCAGATTTGGGGTTTTGATGAATCTTGAAGAGAAGGATTTTACTCATGAAATAAAATTTATCATTATTTTTTACAGAATATGGATAAAATAGTAATCAGAAAAATGTGGAGCTGATTACATGCATTTGATTTTTAATGGAATATTTCTTGTTGCTTCACTAAGATGGGGGGATTGGAGGAACTGGAGGGAGTACCATTCTACAATTTTGTTTTTATGGTTTGGCGACTTACTTTACAATTTTATTTGTCATGATTATATAATGTGGGAGTATAAAGAGACCATATTTGCTGAAAATCTCCTTTCAAGTCATACCATTATTTCCTTATTAATCATGTTTGTTGCCTACCCATCAACAGTGTTGATATACCTTAGTAAATTCCCAAAGGGGATTTATAAGGGCATTATTTGGATTATATTCTGGGTAACTTTATATTCACTAATAGAATATATAAATTTACAATTTTTGAATTTAGTTTCTCACCAAAATGGTTGGACAATTGGGTGGTCAGTAGGTTTTAATTTCATTCTTTTTCCAATGCTTTGGTTCCATTACAAAAAACCAGTTTTAGCTCTACTCACCTCGATTCCCATTATCTTATTTTTTGTACTTTATTTTCATGTCCCAATACTCTAAATTACAGGTTATTTCTAGTGTCCTAGCTAAGAGCGTTGGTTTTCCGAGATTAACACTATCATTTATGAATAACAACCCAAGTACCAATGGCAACTTTAGATGATAAGTCTAGAACATCATGATTGTACATTCTAATACATCCATGTGATACATTTTTACCGATTGAAGCTGGGTTATTTGTTCCATGTATACCGTAATGAGGTTTTGACAATCCCATCCATAGTACTCCAAATGGTCCTCCGGGATTAGGTTGTTTATTCATAATCATGTAAGACCCAGTAGGCGTTGGTGTCAATATCTTTCCAATTGCAACTGGGTAAGATTTTATCAGCCTGTTTCCATCAAAAAGTTTTAATTGATGCTTTGATGTAGATACGTTAATCCATTTCGCCAAGAAAATCAGCTCCATTTTTTGAATAGTGTATGAAGTAACCTAGGCTTTTGTTAATTATCAGAGAGTTGAACAATCTATGAGAAGAGAAAACAAGACTGCTTACTTTTCCAGTTTACCATCATAAAAATAACCACCAAAGCGGGTGGTGGTTGACAATAACATTGCAGTTTTTTTATGTTCGTACCTTGTTTTCTTACTCAATTACGAATTCATAAACTTTTTTATCCTGCAGGCGGTGTAGGGGCGGCAGTAGCTGTATTTGTTCTAGCACCCAGTTCTTGATCCAATAATAAAAGGGCGGAAGGATTATTTTCGGCCAGTCTAAGGCGGTCAACAATTGTTTTGGCTTGTGCTTCTTCGTCAATTTGTTCTCTTAAAAACTCCTGTATGATGACACCGGCTTGTGGATCTACTTGATTAGCGTAGTTATAAGCCTGCCGATAGGAATTTGTAACAAATTGCTCATGTGCTAAAACCTTTTGAAACGTTTCTAAAGGCGTACCGAAGTCACTAGGTTGGGCAGGAATGGTACTGAGTTGTACAGTGCCATCACGACCTACAACAAAATCAATTAATTTAAGCATATGGGTTCTTTCTTCTTCAGATTGCAATCTTAGCCAGCGGGCCATACCTGTTAAGTTCAGTCTCCCCATATATGAAGACATAGCAAGGTATAATGTCGTTGAAATATGTTCAATTTGAATTAAATTATTGAACAGCTTTTGAAGCTCCTCGTTCATACTCTCCACTCCAATTCTATTTTTAAGTTACGTTATAACTTTAGTTTATAAACAAAACAGATAAGGGTACCTTGGATTACGCCTTTTGGGCGAAAAAGTATCAGAGGAATTTTACTTAACAATTTTAAAAAAATGCCTTATTCCCACATTGAATCAGTTATCATCCTTATTTTGGGAAGGAAAACATACAGGTCTTTTAGGTAGGATATTTAAAAAGGCTGTCTTCGTATACGGGTACTGTTTTAAGGTGCAAAACACCATATAAAGGATGAACTAATTATTTCAAAAATAACATTGCTAAGAGGAAGTAAAGTGTAAGAAATACGTCAAAATGAGGTTCTCTTGGATTTTTCAGATTATGATGTCTTGCACTTAAGTGTATAAACAAAAATAAAATAAGAGCTAGTATTCTGGTTAAATGCAGAATGAAGCTCTATTTGGGGGAATAAGGGGAGGGTTTCCGATTATACAAAGAAAAATCTCTCATTTTCATATACTTTAAGACAATGGCCGGAATCTGTCCGACTATATAAGCCTATTTTATTAATAAATACAAATTATGAGGCATCTTTCCGTTTATTTATCAGCTCTTGTGCTCAGCCTAATCCCCTAAGCGTGAACCGACCTACTAATTCAAATTCCGCAGTGCTTTCTTTTGCAAATTTTCCGAAAACTAATATACTTACATATAAGACGTGTCTTTCATTACATATGGGAAGGGTGATTTGTATGGCATCCCCAAAGGTTGCTTCAATTTGGAGGTACCCTGTTAAGTCAATGATGGGGGAGGAGTTAAATGCATGTGAAATTACAGAAAAGGGGTTAGTAGGAGACCGAGCTTATGGGGTAATTGATAATGAGACTGGAAAACTTGCTAATGCTAAAAATCCTAAGAAATGGCCGGACATGTTTCAGTACCGGTCTAATTTTATCGAGCCCCCACAGAAGGATGGAGAGATTCCACCCGTAAGAATTACTTTACCAGATGGTCGTTCGATTGTTAGCACAGATGAAGAAAAAAATACACTGCTCTCAAACAGTTTTAATCGAAACGTTCATTTGTCAACTCCTTCACGTGTTGATGTACAATTTGAGGGCTATATTCCTGAAGAAATAGAGGAACTCGAAAACAGAGGGACGATTTTTTCGAGAACTTCACCTACTGATACGTTTTTTGATATTGATATGGTTCATATTATTACAACCTCAACAATCAATTACTTAAGGAAACTTGCACCGGAAAGCAGAATTGAGCCACGACGGTTTAGGCCGAATATGATTATTGACGTTGCGGATACGGACAGTTTTATCGAAAAAGAGTGGGTGGGAAAGATCTTAACAATTGGCAGCGTTCAGTTGAAAATATCTCAGGAGACGAAGAGATGTATAATGACAACATTGGCTCAAGGAGACCTACCCAAAGATCCCAATGTACTACGGTCGATTGTGAGAAATAATGCCGGGGGCTTCGGAATCTATGCCTCCGTTGTTAGGCCAGGAAAAGTAAGCATTGGGGACAGAGTAGAGATTGATTGAGCAACGAAATTACTCTCAGTCTTGCTATTATTGATTCTACAACGGTTATCACACCAAAACTTTGTCAATAGTAGTCTTATAAGGCAAGAATAATTCAATTATGCAGTAAATAGAATTTGAAAAGGTGTAAAAATGGAGGAGTATTTATGGCAACAATTGAGGATTTTTTAAAATTGGATATCCGTATAGGTACTGTTGTTAAAGCAGAAGTTTTCCCAGAGGCACGAAAACCTGCAATAAAGTTAGAAATTGATTTTGGTGAATTGGGTTTTAAACAGTCTTCAGCCCAAATTACAAAAAGATATCAACCAGAACAACTAGTTGGTAGTCAAGTAGTTGCAGTAGTAAATTTTCCTCCAAGACGTATCGCAGGTTTTAAATCAGAGGTATTAGTCATTGGAGGAGTTCAAGAAGAAGGTGACGTGGTGCTATTAAAGCCAGATCAACCAGTTAAAAATGGAACTCCAATAGCTTAAAAAATTTGGCGCATTGCAACCTAAATGAGTATTTTGGTTGCACTTGAAAATAGCATAGTTTGTTCATGCAGAAATGAATGTTTGGGTGCTTACCTTAAGAAGGAATAGTACCCTTTTTGTTGAATGTGAATTGAGCATACTTAGAACGGAAGTGAAAGAAAATCGGATATGAAATTCGTTTGAATAAGTATAATCCAAATTGTTCTATATTTCTATAATTTCGGAAAATGGTTTGACTATAACCCTATAAATATAGTATTACTATATAGAAGGACAATTGAAAACGTTTACTCCCACTGTATAAAGGTAGCTAATTTCTTTTCGTAATCGAAATGATTGCTGCACAACAATTGCAATAAAAATGTTTTGAAATTGGAGGAAATAACATGTCAAACATTCCATCAATTCTGAAGTCTTTAAGGATTCCTGTTAT
This sequence comes from Bacillus timonensis, assembly GCF_000285535.1. Taxonomy (GTDB): domain Bacteria; phylum Bacillota; class Bacilli; order Bacillales; family Bacillaceae_L; genus Ferdinandcohnia; species Ferdinandcohnia timonensis. The sequence continues at coordinate 270,011 of NZ_HE610985.1, forward strand.
CGGTTCACCAATGTTTATTATTAGTAATCCAAAGCTTGTGATTGAGCAATGTAAGGCAGGGATTGTTGGCTCTATGCCTGCACTAAATGCTAGACCAGCTTCACAATTAGATGAATGGTTAGCTGAGATAACAGAGGCGCTTGCAGATTACAATGCAAAAAACCCTGAGCGTCCTGCTGCACCATTTGCAATTAACCAAATCGTACATAAGTCAAATGATCGACTTGAACATGATATGGAACTTTGCGTGAAGTACAAAGTACCGATTATCATCACTTCCTTGGGTGCTCGAGAAGAAGTTAACGTAGCTGCCCACAGCTATGGGGGAATCGTGTTACATGACATCATCAATAATAAGTTTGCTCATAAGGCAATTGATAAGGGAGCAGATGGGCTAATTGCCGTTGCTACTGGTGCTGGAGGACATGCTGGAAGCAAAAGTCCATTCGCGTTAGTACAAGAATTACGCGAGTGGTTTGATGGTCCATTAGCGTTAGCTGGTTCAATTGCAAGTGGTAAGTCAATCTTAGCAGCACAAGCTATGGGTGCAGATTTTGCCTATATCGGTTCACCGTTTATCGCTACACATGAAGCGCGTGCATCTGAGGACTACAAACAAGCTATTGTTGAATCCACGTCTGATGATATTGTGTATAGCAATTTATTTACTGGTGTTCATGGAAACTATCTTGCTCCATCGATTCGTGCAGCCGGCTTAGATCCTGAAAATCTTCCTGAAAGTGACCCATCAAAAATGAATTTTGGTGGAGATGGAAAATCAAAGGCTTGGAAGGATATTTGGGGAAGTGGCCAAGGAATTGGTGTGATTAACGAAGTGACAAGTGCTGGAGAGTTTGTTCATAAGCTCCATCAAGAATATATAGAAGCAAGAAACGAATTACTAAAGACAAGTGAAGTATTTGCTTGATGATTTTATAGTAGTGCTTACTCCTAGCATTTAGGAGTAAGCAC
>NZ_HE610985.1:272021-328772 GCF_000285535.1 Bacillus timonensis
ATTTAATAATATAAACACCAAGTAGGGAATAAGGTGGATTCAACCAACTATTTCCGTTATCTAACAGATTTATAAATCTATATATTAAGCCACTCTAAAGATGAGCATCAAAGAACTCTTCTTTATTAATGTTCATTATTTAAAAAGGGGGCTAACACATGAGAAAATCAGTAGCATCATTTTTAGGAGCATCTATATTGATTGTTGGTCTTACAGGATGTGGAACTAACGGGTCTAACTTTGAAATTCAAAATGATAGGAATGTAAAAATACTGGATCAAAAAAAACAGGATAATCGTAATAACAATCAAAGAAATACATTTGAAAGGAGAGATGGCGCTACTAATAATCGTACCAACATAATGAATAACGGGAACATGATAAATAATCGTGGCCCAAATTGTGATGACATCAATAGAGGTCGAACAGGACCTGGCATAAATGGTCTAGGAACTGCAAACGGCACAAATGGAACGGACGCTTGTGGAAATGGTGCCGATGCAGGTACCAATGGAACAGGAATTGGATCCGGCAATCGGTAAAGCTGCTAAAAAAATCGAGACTACAAACAATCATTTCTTTATTAATGTTTGCAGTCTCAATAAAATTGTTGCAATTTATTACTTGTTTTTCTTACTACGATTTTGGTTGCGATTTCCATCGTCTTGACCTGTAATCGCATCTGCGACATTTTCAAGTGTCTGACTCACATTATTCAAAAAGCCTTCATTGTAATCGTGCTGTAGACTATTTTTGCTTTTATTTTGATTTTCCACAATTATCACCTCCATTAATATGATGTGTGAAATGGAGGGTGATAATTCTCAGAGACTGTTTCTTATGTAGCTATAAATGGATACTGAAAAACGGCCTCCTTTAGTGTTTATATTATTAAGAACCGACCAATCCCGTTAAAGGACTACTTGCTACTGCGTACTCTTTTTCTTCAATCCGCCCAGCCTCATAGCCTAGTCGTCCTGCTTCTAACGCAAGTTTTACAGCACGTGCCATTTTCACGGGATCCTTTGCACCTGATACAGCTGTATTTAATAAAACGCCATCCGCGCCAAGCTCCATCGCATAGGCGACATCTTTTGGAGAACCAATTCCTGCATCAATAATGACAGGTACTTGAGATTGTTCAATAATAAATGTCAAGTTTAACGGATTTATGATTCCTTTTCCTGAACCAATTGGACTTGCTCCAGGCATAATCGCATGAACACCGAGATCTTCCAATCGTTTTGCTAAGACCACATCATCTGACGTATACGGTAACACAATGAACCCTTCGTTTAGCAGCATTTCTGACGCCTTCAACGTTTCAATCGGGTCTGGTAAAAGTGAACGATCATCCCCAATGACTTCAACCTTAATCATGTCGCATAAACCTGATGCTTTCGCTAGTTTTGCAATTCGAACGGCTTCTTCAGCCGTTTTCGCTCCTGCTGTATTTGGTAGAAGCGTATATTTATTTAAGTCTAATTGCTCCAAGAAATTAGGCTGATTTTCTTCAAAGATATTCATTCTTCTTACAGCAAACGTTAAAATTTCAGCTTCAGATACCTCTACAGCCTGCTTTTGAATTTCAAAAGACGGGTATTTTCCTGTTCCTAATAAAAGTCTAGATTTGAATGTATGATTTGCTATTGTTAACATGATTATCCTCCTCCTACAAATTGAACGATTTCAATGACATCACCATTTGCAAGTTTGATTGTTTTATAGTCTTCTTTTTTAATAATCTCTTCATTGATTTCTACAATCGCAATCCGGTTTTCTAACTTAAAATGAGCTAAAAGCTTTTCCACTGAATTTACTTCTTCAGGGATGTCTACCTGCTCTCCATTAAGTCTAATTCTCATATCTCTCACCTCCTATATTGCGGCCATTTGCCTTCGATCAATACGAAATGCATCGACCCATTCTTGATTCACCTCATTATTAAGGATTAAATCACGAATCATCTTTCCAGTTGCTGGTGCAAGTAGTATCCCATTTCGGAAATGACCACAAGCAATCAGGATTCGTTCTTCCTCAGGATGTCTGCCAATAAATGGATGGCCATCAAAGGTGGTTGGTCGTAACCCTGATGTAAAGCCTACAATCTTCCAGTTAGCAGACGAGGGGAGCATCGCTTTCGCTTTTTTAATTAAGCCTTCAACACTTTGAAGACAAATGGATTCACTCCAGTCATCCTGAATCATAGTTGCACCGATAACAAGTTTGCCGTTATTTCTTGGAACGATGTATGATTTATCATGAAACAGCGTATACCGCAACATCGGGCCATCATGCTGAACAATGAGGCTTTCACCTTTAACAGGTGAAAGTTGTTCAGAGATTCCTAGATTTTGAAACAGGTGATTACTATAAACGCCTGTTGCCACAACGATATGCTTTGCCTCGACATTGCCTTTTTCTGTGTTCACAATGTAGTTTCTACCCTTACCGATGCTATAGACAGTACAGTTTTCAAATAGAGATGCTCCAAGGACTTGTGCGCTTTTTGCAAAAGCTTCACAAGTGGAGGAGGGAATCACGTTCACATCATCTGCAATATAGGCAGCACCTAAAACATCATCGCTAATCCCATGTTCCAACATGTTCACTTCATTGAAATTCAACCATTGAACAGTTGGTTGTGTCAGAAGTGAATGGAGGTTTTGCTTTTCTTCTTCATTGAAAGCAAGCTTCAGTATGCCTCCCGCTCTATACCCAATATCAAGACCACTTACCTCATAAAGTTCATCTTTTAAGCGTGTGTATTCTCGTTGACTTGATCTAGCAAAAGGGAAGAAGAGGGAGTAATCCCCATCACTTTCTGAATGTGCTCCAAGCATTCCGGCAGCGGCCTGTGTTGTCTTCGCTCCAATTTTTCCTCCGTCAAATAGGGCAACGTCCATCTGAGCTTTTGCTAAATAGTAAGCAATGGAACAACCAATAATTCCACCACCTATTACGATTACTTCGTATTTACTTCTCATCATAAATCGCCTCACTGAACTTTTTTGTTGTGGAATATGGGTCATCTGAAGCAAAAATACTGGACATGAGCGCAACACCATCTGCCTTAACAGCTTGAATAGATTGTAATGTATCAAATGTAATCCCACCAATTGCATAAATAGGGATACTAAGTTCCTTTTTCATATGGACGATTGGTTCAATACCATTTGGAGGCAATCCCGGTTTACTTTTTGTTTTAAAGCAATGCCCGTAAATGACATAATCTGCTCCGTTCCGTTCTGCTTCCTTTGCTTTTTCAAACGAATGAACACTGCATCCGACTCTCATGTGTGGGTATCGTTGTTTTACCATTCTTAAAGGCAGTCCATGTTCAGGTAAGTGGACAGTGGGGATGTCCAAACACAACGCAACATCTAAACGGTCATTTATTATGATTTTTTCTTTTTTTACACCATTGTTTACGATGTATTCAATTAGTGTCACAATTTCTTGAACGGATTTTGACTTTTCGCGAATCTGAACAAAATCAATGACATCTTTAATGGCGATTATTTTTTCAGCAACTGCTACTACTGAGTGACAACCATCCGTTACCGCGATTAATTTCATCTGAGTTCTCCTTTTTGTCTACCGAGTTTTAGCGTCAAAAGGGAATTGATTGGTTAAAGCACAACAAAAAACCACTCTCCAATGCAGGAAAGTGGTTGGGTAGAACATAAATTAACATAACAAATGCATTAACCACATCCCTACGCAGGTACAAGCCTGTTCAGGTAATGAGGGTTTCAAAGTAAACTACTTTTTTCTCAGCTCTTATCAAGAGTTCCCCTAGTGAAAACAGAAATATTTAATTTACCTATAAAATTACCATAATTTCGATAACTTGAAAAGGGATATGTTTCCAAAAGAGGTGAAAATAAAGAATTATACTGAAATCTCATCAGTAAAAGGCCCTTGATTGTACTCTATATTTCATCTAAAATTAATAATCTAAAGATGGCCTGAGTCTACCTAACAAGATTCAGGCTTTCATTATTGTATAGAAGAAAGGAACACCACGAATGAACTCAACAACGTATTTTTATAAATTTCTAGAACCCATTTCCAAAGAATTAGCTATCTTAGCAGGGGAACTAGAAAATACAATTTTTTCAAGTCCACGTACCATGCTCACTCATTCTCGAGTTCTAGTAGAAAATATTCTTCAACAAGTCATGGAACTTGAAAAAATGAAAGAAGAGCCTCGTATCACATTAAAGGAACGACTCACGATATTAGAAAATGAAGGAATTCTTACAACGGAAATAAGAGATGCTCTTCATTTAGTTCGTCAACTAGGCAATCAGGCATCACACGACAAACGAAAGTTTCGTTTTTCTGAGGCACTTTTATCGTGGGAAGCGATTTACAAGATTGTCAGATGGTTCGTTGAAGTGTACACTTCATTATCAGTCGAGGTCCCGGAGTATCAAGATCCAACCACTCCGAAGGAAGAACGTTATGACAGTACCGAATTGGAACTCCGCTTAAAATCTTTAGAGAAGTTATTACTTGCATCGATGAAAAAGGAGAAAACAAATAAAACATCACAAGAAGAGGGGACTTCCAATATACCTTCTCCACATGTGAAAATGGCTGAGCCCGGTTACACAACCATTCGAGCTCTTGAGTATAATGGTGACACACTTGAGGTTCCTTATTTTCTACGTGATGCCTTTTTATTACCACAACGATTTGAGAAATCAGAGACCTTTTTAATTAGACTAGGTGCAGAACAACAAGCACGCATTATGAGTGAATTACCTAATAATCTCGAAAACTTGCATCATCATGTAAAACGATTTAATGAAAATAATGACAAACAGTTATTTGAAGAACTAAAAATCTTTATTGAAGAAGAAAAGATTCGCCGAAAAGTAACCCTTGAACGACCAGGAGAACTCTTTTTATTTTATAAAGATGATTACATTATCCTTACTGATGCATTAAAAGATATTCCACTTACAAAAGAGCAATTTACCGGGATACCAAGTCTCATCAAACAACTTAACGAGGACGGTATCCATTCTGTGGGTCAACTACCAAAAGAACTTGTGATTCTCGGAAAATACAAAAATGTCGGGGTTGTGAACGTTGGTAGATTGTTTGAGCAGTTGAAGGGGAGGTAGACTGAAATTCGTTTTCGCACACCAGGAGAAGTCCTTAAACAGTAAACTGTATGTAACTGTATTTTTTGCTAGAATCCTTACTCCTTTGTTAGAATTGCTATATCTATTTAGTATTGCACTTGCTTTACTAACAGGATCTGTCGCTACCTACACAGTAGGTACGTACGGGTTACTTGTTACAATAACTTCCATGCATGAATACCGAGCAAAGCCCATACCGTATTACCTTATTAAATACGCCGTTTGCAATAGGTATGGGCATTATTGGAACTCTTGTATCCTATTTTTTATAGTAATTTGGGATGAAAGGCAAAGGTTCCTCTTGCCGGTTTTATTTGAAATGGGACAAGGAATCCCTTGTCCTTTAGGGAGTAGAATGAAATAGGGCTTTGCATAGATTACTTCTTTTTCTTTTTATCATGATGTTTATCTGAATGCTTATCGCTATGCTTTTTTTGGTGTTTATCCGAATGCTTATCATGATTCTTATCACGATGTTTATCAGAATGTTTATCACGATGTTTATCGGAATGTTTATCATCGTGTTTGTTACGTTTTTTATCAGAGTGTTTATCGCGTTGTTTATCTTGATCTTTATCAGAATGTTTGTCATCATTTTTGTCACGTTGTTTTTCGGAATGTGAGTTTCCTTTGTTTTCTTCGGATTTACAAATTTTATTTTGCAAATGTCCTACTTTTTCATTAATTTCATTCAATAGTGAAAGCATCTCTTTATTTTGAGATTTACTAGTAGACGTCGAATTTGAAAATTGACTGAATACATTACTAAAACCTGATAATAGGGATAGAGGATTTGCATTTAAACCACCTAAACCACTTAATCCACCTAATCCACCTAAACCATTTAAACCAGATAAACCATTTAGACCGTTTAAACTTTTTAATAAATCTGAACTCCCGGAAGTATTGGAAGTTTGCTCTAAAGTTGATGATAGTTTTTTTAATGAATCTTCAGTGAACAATTTATTAGCAGCATTTAATATATCGTTAATGCCATTTGTATCACCTGTTGATCTTTTGTTATTCTCACTCATTTTTTCACCCCACTTTACTCATTTTAAAAGAGGTCCCCCTAGAAAGAGGCCTATTCTAAGGAAACCTTCTATTTGTAGGAATACTTTATTAACCAATTGTTTCTAGAATTTCTTCAATACAATCGATAACGATGTTACGCTGTTCAGGAGTTCCTAGTAATAGAGCAATAAGCAATGCGATAAAGAAAAACACCGCAATAAGCAATGCAGCTAGATTCATATATGTTCAACCTCCTTTCGTAACTACGTTGTAGGAGACGTCTCAATCATAATGTATGTAAAACAATACGAGATGCATGGTACAAAAGCTTGTTTTCTATTAAATTGGGGTATAATCTAGTGAATTTCCGCAGAAAACCTAGTAATTTGGCTAAAGCACAAGAATTAAGTGGGAATTTGGTATCAAGACTGAATCTATAGAGGTAGGTTCAGTCCTTTTTTCCTGTTTTTTTGTTGATATCGATTGATTTGATATGAATTATTGGATGAAAACCGAACCTTTTGGCCCTGTCTTTCGACGAACTTCACTATAATACGCTGTTTTTTGTAAACGATTTTCCTACTATTTTCCTGTGAAAACTTAACGGTACCCTAACAAGGGCTTAATATTCAGTAGTTATTCTGGTAAGAGATTCTTGTTATAATGAAAATATACTTCAAGAATTTTCTGTATATTTTAAAATTTGATTTTATAGGAAGGGAGAATTGCAAATGAATGTGAAATGGTGGACAAATGTATTACTTGCTTCAGCAATTGCAGTACCACTAGCACCAACTGTACATGCTCAAGGTGAACCATCAGATGTCGCTCAGGCCCGATCAACCTCTTCAGACAGAACAGAACCTGTAATCTTTGTCGGTCCAGCTGGAAAGACGCTAGTTTCGCATGAAACAACGACACCAATTGGTCCAGGTATTGAACTTACTAGTTTTGAAAGGTTTGATGCTCGAGGTTGGTTAAACGGAGAAGTGATGACTATACAGCTTGGAAATAACAGTATTTCAACAGACTTGCTTTTTCCTGGTAGTGTTTCATCTGCTAAACCATTATCTGATATGGCAAAAAATGCAGGAGCAATCGCGGGAGTAAATGGAGATTTCTTTGATATTAATAATACGAAAGCTCCTCTTGGTACGGTTGTAAGTGAAGGTGAAATCGTAAAAGGACCTCAAGGCAGCCATACACTGACTGCAAGTGTTGATAAAAATGGTCTCGGTCATATTTCAACGATTCTATTGGATGGAAAAGTAAAACTACCTAATGAAGAAATCAAACTCGATGCCCTCAATCAATACGGAATTTCTAAGGATGGCATTGGTGTTTACACATCTGTCTGGGGAAGTGCTGAGAGATCTCAAGCCGGAAGTCCAGTGTATGAGGTAATGATAGTGGATGGAAAGGTTGCTTCTGTAACAGAAGGAGCCGGGAGTGGAGAAATTCCTGAGAATGCCTATCTATTAGTAGGACGAGAAAAAGGTGCAGAAGCGTTAAAGACTTTATCAGTAGGGGATGAAGTGAGTGTTGAATATGCACCTAAGTCTGACATCGATGTTTCCTTTGCAGTTGGTGGGAATATCAAGCTTGTTGAAAACGGGGAAGTCATTTCAGGTCTCGACGATACGACTTCAGCCCCTCGAACAGCTGTAGGATTTTCAGTAGACCGAAAAACAATGATTCTAGCAGCAGTTGATGGAAGACAAGCAGACAGTCGTGGAATGACGATTAAAGAGGTAGCGGAATTGATGAAGGAACATGGTGCACATTATGCGCTAAACCTTGACGGTGGTGGCTCAACTACAATGGTTGCCCGTAAACCTGGTACGGAAGACGTGAAAGTTGTGAATGAGCCGTCTGATGGAGCAGAACGTTCTGTTCCAAATGGAATTGGAATTTTTTCGAAAGCTGGAAGTGGAGAATTGAAGAGCTTTGCAGTTGAAACGGTTTTTGATTCAGACAAAAGTAAACGTGTATTTCCTGGATTATCCAGAACGTTTGTTGGTCTAGGTCATGATGAAAATTATTCTCCAGTTTCGGTTGGTGAAGTAAAATGGAAGGCACTTCCGGCAGATGTTGGAGCATTTGATGAAGATGGAGTATTTCATGCGAAAAAGTCAGGTAATGCCATTGCTCAAGCACAAGTAAAATCTGCAAAAGGTTCCATGGAGATTACTGTTCTTGGTGAAGTAGATCGAATTGAAGCTTCGAACGCACGTCTAAGTCTTGAAATAGGAAAACAATCTACTTTTTCTATAATTGGTTATGACAAAGGTGGATATAGCGCACCGATTGAGGCAAGAGATGTGAGCTTAAACTATGATGAAGCTGTTGTTTCAATCATGGAAAATGTCGATGGTAGTTTTACATTAGTTCCAAAAAAGGATGGTGCATCGGCGTTAATTACCATTTCAGTAAATGATGAGATTGCGTATCTACCAGTGACAATCGGTCTTGCTACTAAGAAAGTTGATGATTTTGAAGAGTTAGGCGGTTGGTCTTTTACAAAATATCCTAATGAGGTTGGAGCAAGTATGCGTCATATTGAAGGCAGGGACGGAAAAGGTATCGAGCTTGCCTATGATTTTTCAACAACTACGGCTACACGTGCTGCGTATTTACAAGCTTCACCAACCATTGAGCTACCTGGTGACGTACAAAAAATTGGACTTTGGGTAAAAGGTGATGGAAACGGGGCTTGGCTTCGTACAGTAATAGAGGATGCTGGAAATACAAGATATACATTAACATTAGCAGACAAAGTAGATTGGACCGGATGGAAGTATGTCGAAGCAATTGTACCTGAAGGGGTACGATATCCAGTAAAGCTATGGAGAATCTACCCCGTCGAAACCAACAAGAGCAATCAATATAAAGGTCAATTGGTGTTTGATGATATGACTGTTAAAGTTCCTACGACCATAGACGTTCCTGAACAAACTAGAGACCAAGACCCTCTCATTATCCAAAATGGAGAGATTGACAAAGGTCGATGGACGTTTGCGGTACTTGCTGATAGTCAATTTGTTGCCAAGTCACCAAACAGTTCTCAAGTACAAATGGCTCGAGAATCCCTGAGACAAATCGTGGCAGCAAATCCAGATTTCCTGGTCATAAACGGGGACCTTGTTGATACAGCATGGGAAGAGGACTTTGATCTCGCAGAGCAAATTTTACAGGAGGAAGTAGGAGACAAACTACCAATCTATTACATTCCTGGAAACCATGAAATAATGGGACCAGGTACATTGGATAATTTCCTAGAAGTTTATGAAAATAATCGTTACACATTTGACCATAAAGGGACAAGGTTTATTTTACTAGATTCCTCTACAGGTAGTTTCCGTACGAGCGACTTCCAACAGTTACTTGACCTTAAAAAGACATTAACTGAGGCTGCCAAAGATCAAAATGTGAAAAACGTAGTTGTGATGGCACATCATCCAACTCGCGATCCGTTACCAACTAAAAACAGTCAACTTAGTGACCGAAAAGAATCCAATCTTCTTGAACAATTTTTAACAGAATTCCGTCAAACGTCCGGCGGAAAGGGTGCCTTCTTTATCGGTGGACATGCCCATACTGTGAGTGTAGAACGTGTCGAAGGGGTTCCGTATATGGTTGTTGGTCCTTCAGGAAAAGCACCGTATGGATCAAGTGATGCAGGTGGTTTTTATGAATGGACAATGTTTGGTGTGGATCCTACTCCAGTACCTGCTCAGGCTAAAGGACCGGAACAAGCAAACGGTCAAAGTGCCGTTTCTGGTACTGACTGGATTCAAGCAGAAGTGAATCCGTTATTGTTGGACATTACCCTTCAAGCACCAGCAAGTATGAAGGCGGGAGAAACCGTAAAAATAGAGGCAACAGGACATCAAAAGATAATCTAAACTTCCCACTGCGCTATCCTGCAACGGTGCAATGGAATGGGAGTGACAATGTCTTTATCGGTAGTGGAGAGGAATTAACACGTGCAGAAACATCAGGAAAATATGCGGCACTCTTCAATGATAAAACTGGAGAGCTCAAGGCACTTAAGACGGGAGGAATAAATCTCGAGGTTGAAGCAAATGGAATGACAAAAGAACAAACGATTGTAATTGAATAAATGGGCAAGGTAGGTCCAGTGGAAAAAGTATCTGTTTGACTCGAAAATTGCCATAGAAAGAGGTTGCGGTTCGCAGCCTCTTTACGTTTTTGTAATTTACTTTCTCATTGGGTTTTTATTTTAGTGATTTAATGGTACAGTTAGAAAGAAAATCTTAAAAGTCTGGTAGGTAAAACAACATGATCGAGATAAAAACATCTACACTAAGTGATGGGGAATTTAATAGAGGGGTATTTGCTACAGTAGATATCAAGAAGGGGCAGCTTATTCATGAGGCACCCGTCATTTCATATCCGAATGAACAGCATGAACATATTGAAAAAACGTTACTTGCTGATTATGCATTTGAATATGGAATCAATCATACCGCGATTCTTCTTGGTTATGGAATGCTCTTTAACCATTCCTATGAACCTAATGCCATTTATGAAATAAATTTTGATAATCATACATTTGATTTTTATGCTTACACAGATATAAAAGCAGGAGACGAAATTCTAATCAATTACAATGGCGATGTTGATAACAAAGATGAGCTTTGGTTTAACAAAGACTAAACTAACCGCGTTACAATCATCGGTATGGAAAAAACAATCGACGAATTAAAAGTCTAGAGGTGTCAAAGAATGAATAAACGGTGGACAATTGATAAAATAAAACAATTTGTTGAGAACAATTCAGATAGCAAATTGCTTTCGACGGAATTTCATGGTTTTTCCCAAAAATTGCTATTTAAATGTGCATGTGGAAGTAATTTTGAAAAAACATTTACAAAATTTAAAAATAATAACCAACGAAAATGTGATGTGTGTCAACCTCCAAAACCATCACGTTAAAGATATACGAACTTAATACACATTTTTATAAAAAGGTTTTCTATTAATGTAGAAAACCTTTTTAGTTAGAAAGAGAAACACATGTGGTTTTTAACCATATATTTACAAATTAGCTACACTAATCTATCACTTTCCTCCTGTAGTGATATAAAGTCCCTTTTATGACAGAGTATGGTAAGAATGGCCTATATGTATGAGGAAAATAGTTAAGTAGAATCAAAATAAGGAAGGTTTAGAAGAATGGTAATTTTTGATAGATTAGTGAATGTCAATCAAATAAATGTAAACGCTTCCTTAGATTGATGGAAGGAGGGTAACGACGTTTCAATTTTACATACTTAATAGGGGGTTTGTTGGTTGAGGAAGAAAAAGTGGAAAAAGTCAATAATACTTACATTTTGTTTTACTTTGTTATTTGGGGTAATCGCTCCTTTTACTAGTACTGGAATGCTAAACGTTTCTGCAGAAACAGAACCAAGCGTGGTAGTAAATGGAGGTTTTGAAGAAGTCATAATTCCTGGGTGGAGCCTTGTAACAAATAATCCTTCAACAAGTATTGCGATTAGTCATGATCGTGCAAACACCGGTACATACAGCTTACATTTTAAAGATTCAAATTCGAATAATCCAGGTGGAAACTTGCAAGTGACAAGTGAGAAGATAGACGTCACTTCTGGAGAGGCATATACAGCAAAGGCATTTGTAAATGTTGTCAACCAATCACATAGCATTGGGTATGAAGTTCACTATTTTAGTGCTGATAACCAAAAGGTAGGAAGCCCGACATTTATTAATTTTCAATCAGCAGCCTTAGGAACCAATCAATGGACTGAAATTAAGGTGCCATTTACTGTTCCAGATAGTGCGACACAAGTTGAACTTCGCTTCAATTCAGGCCATCCATCCAACACAGAAGCTTACTTTGATGATGTGAAAATTGTGAAGGATTCTGATTCTACTGAAACGTTACCGTTAAACGCATCCTTTGAGGAGGAAGTTGTATATCCAGGATGGAGCCAAGTAACCAATAACCCATCCACTAGTTTTGCATTTAGTTCAGAGAAAGCTCGTACAGGAACGAAAAGTTTGTATATTAAAGATGAAAATAGTAATAATCCCGGAAATTTGCAGGTAACAGGTGACAAGATTCGTGTTACGCCAGGTGGGTCTTATATTGCGAAAGCATATGTGAACGTTGTCAGCCAATCGCATAGTATCGGGTATGAGGTTCATTTTTTTAACGAAGAAGGACAAAAGGTTGGTAATGCTACTTTTATTAACTTTGGTGCAGATGTTTTAGGAACAAATAAGTGGACTGAAATTCAAGTTCCGTTTGATGTTCCAGAAGGGGCGACACAAATTGAACTTCGATTCAACTCTGGTCATCCTTCGCTCACGGAGGCTTATTTTGATGATGTAACGCTTGAAAATAGCTCTATGGAAGAGCCTCCAGTTGATGATGTCCATCCGGAATTGGTGAATCCAAGCTTTGAAGAAGCGGTAGTTGATGGAAACATTCCTGGTTGGTCATCAGAATTCGAAGGTCCTGGTATTCTAGTAACTACTGATAGAGCTCGTACAGGAGCTCAAAGCGTCCATTTACATGATACAAGTGATAAAGCAGGTGTGAGTGTTTTGAGTGATAAAATAGCAGTTGAGGCAGGGGCATCTTATTTACTAACTGTTTATTCAAATGTTGTCAGTCAGACCCATAACGTTGTGACAGAAATTCGTTATTTTGATGCAAATAACAATAGCATCACTCAGCATCGGGAACTGAATGGAAACCTACCAAAAAATGAATGGACTGAATTAAAAGTATTTAGTGTGGCTCCAGATAATGCAGCATACGCAAGACTCGCATTCTATTCTGGTGGGATTAGTTTTACCGAGGTTTATTTTGACGATGTGACCTTTGAGAAAGTTACAGATGATTCTCAACTTGACCGTGAATATGCAGCACCTATTAATCTAGGCGAAATGGTTGATGTTCAATTAGGACAAGCAGGTGCAATTCAGGAAAATAGTCTGGGTGAAAATGAAGTATACTATCATTCGAATGGTGCCCCTGGTACGTTTTCGGTCCTAGATGCTGAAACAGGTGAGCTGAAGTTTTCTAAAGTGATCGAGAACACTGAAGCTGTATGGGCAATTACGATTGGCCCAGATAAAAATGTCTATTTCGCTAGCACTTCTGATGGAAAGTTATACCGATATGTACCAGAATTAAAAGAAGTCCAAGATCTGGGAGCAAATCCTTCTGCGTCTTGGGTATGGGATTTAGAAGCGACAGAGGATGGTAAGATTTATGGTGCCACTTATCCAGGTGCAGGTGTATTTGAGTATGACATTTATACAGGTGAGTTTAAAGATTTTGGTAGTGTCTCAGACCAAGATTATGCACGTGGACTAGCTGTGGATGGGGATTATATTTATGTTGGAACTGGCACTATAAAGCATCTGTATAAGATCAATCGACATACAGGTGAAAAAGAGGAGCTCATGCTAGAAGGACATTCAGGAGAGAATGGATTCATCCAGGATGTTTGGGTTGTGAATGGGAAGCTTCTTGTGGCTGTTTCGACCGTTAATATGGTTGTAATAAACCCAGAAACAATGGAAGTGGAAGGTTCATTCGGATTTAGTAATATGATTTCCGAACCAGACCCTGCAGAGCCTAACATGATTTATTATAAGAATGGAACACAATTATACAAATATGACCTTAACACAAATGAAGAAACGTTAATCGAAGACCTTCCAATTCTTCCAGATACTCCACGAGTAAAGGACATGGCTTGGATTACGCTTTCAACTGGTGAAACAGTCGTAGCGATGGTGACTCAGTATGGTGAATATATGTTATATAATCCCCAAATTAATGAACTGAATTTCGTCGCTTTAGACCTTGCTGCAACAGCGGTTGCAATTCAGTCCCTTCAAACAGGTCCAGATGGAAAACTGTATATGGGTGGCTATCAGCGTGGAATGAGTGTGTATAATCCATTTACAGATGAAATCGAAGTAAATATTTCTTCCTTTGCGCAACCAGAAGGGATTGGATTCTTGAATGGGAAAGCGTATTTTGGAACATATGTGGGTGCGATTATGTACAGCTTTGACCCCAATCAGCCTGTTGACTTAAATAGCAATCCACAGCTTGAATATGATATAAAAGATGAACAAGATCGACCATTTGCAATTACGTCAGGTGATAACAAACTATTTGTTGGAACAATTCCTGATTATGGCGTACTAGGTGGGGCCCTAGCCATCTATGATGAGGATAAAGGAGAATGGTTCCAACAACGAAATGTTGTCCAAGACCAAAGTATTATTAGTCTAGCTTATCATGATGGTAAATTATTTGGTGGTACCTCAGTATGGGGTGGATTAGGAATAAACCCGAAAGCATCTGAAGCTAAGATTTTTGTATGGGATGTTGAAAAAGGTGAAAAGATTGCTGAATTCACACCAGAGCTTCCTGGTATTGACGTTACACCTCAAATGATCGGTGACATATCATTTGGTCCCGATGGATACCTATGGGGTGCTGTTGAAGGAACTATTTTTAAAATGGATCCAGAAACCTATGAAGTTGTCGATAGCAAAGAGATTCGACCAAGTTTATATAATAGTAGTAAATGGTTTCCATATCGCCTTGAGTGGGGTCCAGACGGAATGCTCTATACAACTTTATCTCGTAAACTAATTGCGATTGATCCTGAAACATTAAATTATAAAGTTTTAGTTGAAGATTTTATGAACAACATGACAGTTGGCGTTGATGGAAGCATCTATTATTCAATAGGCAGTGAGCTTCATAAAATTGCTGTCCCTGAAACGGATGCTACCTTAACATCAATTACAATTGATGGAGAAGTACTTGAAGGGTTCCAACCAGGAGCCACAACTTATACGGTATATGGAGAACAATCTGAAAATATCGTGGCAGAAGCTACTCAAACGGGTGCGACTGTCGAAATCGTACATTCAACGGACCGAACAGAAATTCAGGTTATTGGTACAGATGGCAAGTCATCCTTAACGTATACGATTATTTGGACGGATGAACCATTAGAACCAGGAAAACCGGATAAGCCAGATAAGCCCGGGAAACCGGATAAGCCAGGAAAGCCAGATAAGCCCGGGAAACCGGATAAGCCAGGAAAGCCGGAAAAACCAGGTAAACCAGATAAACCAGGAAAACCGGGGAGCCAAGGGTAATGTTTAAAGAAAAAGGTCTTCTGCAACTGCAGAGGACCTTTTTATCACTCATTATTTTTTGAACGTTTCCTCAATAGCTTTTGCATTATTTTGTAAGGTAAGTTTGATTTTGCCATCGATGTTGCTGTTGTTTAGATGTTTATGGAAATCGTCTAGATGTTTTAGTGCTTGATCTTTCTTACCTTTTTGGTAATGCTGTTCAGCTTGTGCTAATCGATTTTTAAGTTGTTGGGCTACAGAATGCGGGATGCTCTCCGCTTTTTCAAGCTCACTGATTTGTTTAGCTAATGTGTCGGTTGTGACCTCAATTGTTACAACAATCGTGTTTGTTTTAACTTCACCGCCATTATAGGATACAGTTGCATAAATCTCGGTTGTACCTGCATTTTTTCCGAGTATTTTCCCATTTTCAATGCTCGCAACATCAGGATTTGAATTAATCCACTCGATTTGAGCTCCTGCTAGGTCAATTGTATTTCCATTGACAAGTGTCACAGTTAAATCCATGTTTTGCTCGGTACCTTGTATCATTGATTCCTTTTCGACAGTCACTATCCCATTTTCTAGTAGGACGGGTAGCTGATACAAGTTATGATCGGCGGTATAATAAATATTTCCTTCATTATCTACATCCATTAGTTGAACATTACCTGTAACCAATTGTTTACTGTTCATTGTTTCTGGATTAATAACGGTTAGCGTACGACCTGCTGTTGTATAAAGCAATCCTTGGTTATCCCAACGTATGAAAAATGGTCGCCATTGGCTTCCTCGGTTTACACCTTTATAAAGTTGCTTACTTTTTACAATTTCTCGATTATCTGGGTTCATGGCAAAGATAACAGTGTTGTAAGCACCAGCCTTATCTAATCCCCATGCTACACCCCAGACATTTCCATCTGGACCAACGGACAATTCACCTATCATTTCAGGTTTTTCCAGTCCATCCACTTTAAGGTCGAATACTTCATGTTTACCAGTTGCAACATCATATTCAAACATTTTGGCTATAGGTTCAGTTGGGTCAATACCAAGACCACCAGATATCGTGGAACCACCGAATACTGTTCCGTCGAGATAAGCTAGTCCAATGATACTTTGATTTTTTATGATATTTCGAATGGTATTCCACTGATTCGTTTTAGCATCGAAAATGGTGAGTGCTCCACCTAATTTTCCATAATCAGAAATGGTTCCGACAAAGAGCTTATCATCTCCAGATGTAAATGTGAAAGGTCTGCTTTGATCATCCTCGATGTCTTGAACTAACTCTGGATTCTCACCGCTTTTATCACCTGAGAAGGTAAAGGGTTGAGTTGGATCATATTTATAAATTTTTGCTCCGCCATAGGTCCCTAAATAGACGTCACCATTTAAAAATCCAATTCCTTCGATTTGGTGAGGATCGCGTTCATGAAGGATATACTGGTCAGTTGATGTATCAAATATACCAAAAGAACCTTGATATCCACCCATATAGATTTTTTGATCTTCTCCAATTTCTAAGCTTTGCATTAATAATCCCTGCATGTCCACTTCAGGGTAACTAATCTGTACAGTATTTGTAGTAGGGTCATAAATTGAATATTCAATTTGATGATGTAAAATGGCTAATACGTCTTTACCACTTTCATCTTTTATCCAACGCATCGCTTTAGCAGGGGTAGCAGGTAACTGTACAGTTGGTTCCACCTTTGCTTTTTGATGTGTTGTCATATCATATGTCCATAACTGTTGTGTGTTTTTATTAATGTAATAAAGAATGTTCTCATTGTATGGGGAAGGGGAAGAGATAAGCCCATCAAATGTGTTCTCATCTTGCCAATTCATCGTGCTCATTTCTTCACCTGTTGTCTTATCGATGGTAACCAGTGATGTTCCATAGGCAACAAAAAGATAATTTCCATATTCCCAAATATTTGATATTTGAGTTGATTCACCAGTGATTGGTAATTTTATTTCGGTTCTTTCACCAGTAGCAAGATCCATTTTCATTAAATAGGCAGTTGTTCCCGTTCCAACATATAGACTTTCTTCTGTAATTCCAAGTCCTCTTGCATATTGCTGACCTTCATAAAAAGTACCTAGATCTTTAAATTGAGCAGATTCAATATCGTATTCAAACACTTTTGCATTTGGATAGGTGGCCCCATAAATTTTTCCATCATTGGATGCTTCTAATTGCCAAACCCAATTATCAGATGGGTTTTTCCCGAGTTGCTCTAATCGTTTTTCCTTCACTACATATCGGTATAAAATTCCATCATAGGTGCCTGCAAAATAAACATTTCCATCCGCACCTACAACCATTGCCCAGACGACATCACTTCCAGGTAAGCCTGCGGAAAATATTTTTTCACCTGTTTTTGCATCAGCTGCATAAAACGTTGCTGGTGAACCGTTCGTTGCATAGTAGACTTCACCATCTCCAATCGCTACTCCTTGCGATTTAGCAGCCAACGCAGCAGGACCATGATTAATAGGTTTTCCATAATCAACTGGAAAATCTAGATTGTTAGATTCCATTTCAACAACCCTTTCGCTATCATTGTTTTTTTCGCTGGAGGCATCAACTTTTTTTATTGGTTGTAGGAAGAATGGGAAGGTTGATAGTACTAGACTCAATGTTAATAAAGCAATACTGACTTTTTTTAGATATTTATTCAAATGTTTTTCCTCCTTTTATGTAATGAGTTGGTAGCCTTTTGTTATAAAAATGTGTTATTATTTCTCCAAAAATTCTTTTCAAACGTTTCACATACAAAAACGCCTCCAATCTTCTACTATTAAAATTCCTTACCTCTGAAACTATTAAAAATTTTCTGACTTCATTTAAAGAATAATGAAAGAGTTTAGTCTTTAAAATGTCGTTAATGTTTTTAGGTAAAAAGTAGTAGTAGTCTAACATCTTAAAATCGTACGAAAGGTGGGGGAATACCTTATAAGTAGTTAAGGGGAGGGGAGTTACTATAAAAAAGACTACACTTGAATCAAATCAAATGTAGTCCTGCTAGGTCATTTCTTCCCAAATGTCTCTTTCATCCGTAATACTGGGTCATCCTCAATGGATTCATCCCATTGTAGTACTTGTCCGTAGGAGACCAATTCCATTTTTAATTGATCATAAGAAATGTCCTGTACTGTTGTTTTATTTTTATGGGCTAATGCAGCCGCAGCTCCTGCTGATTGCCCTAAAATCATGAATACGGGTTCCATTCGAATGGAACCGTAGGCAATATGGGAACTAGATAAACAAACAGGAACAAGTAAGTTTGTGCAATCTTGAGCCTTTGGTCGAATCGAACGATATGAGATAGGGTAAGGTGAAATCGGGATTTCTACGTCGCCTTCATTGTATACACGACCATCAATAATCACTCTTCTCACATGATGGGAATCCATTTGATAGGATGCAAGTCCGATTGAGTCAGCTATCGTCTTCTCGCCTAAACAATTGTGATCTGTCATCACATAATCAGCTATCATTCTCCTTGCTTCACGTATATATAACTGATGTGGCCAATGCCCAGTTTCTTCGAATTCATCACGGGCTAAGCCCCAATGGGAGACCTCGTCACGAATACTTTTCGGAACCTGTTCATCATTTGCTAAAAAATAGAGCAAGCCAAGATTATAAGTAACATGGTCTTGAAAGATTCTTTCACGTGTTTCAAAATCTCCATCTGGCCATTGATAATTCATTCCGATATTGTCAGTTGAAAATCCTCCATAGTTATTTAAATCTGTCTTTCCATTTGGCAACATCGTATGAAGATTCATCGCATCCCATACACCTGCATGGAGATAACGCAACAATAAGGAGTAGCGGTCCCGGTTATAGGATGGTGGTTTGGGAAAAGGAACTTGATTATGGGTACGATTTGTTAAGCAAATTCGGAAATTATAGGCCTGTATTCGATGATCACCTTGTCCTTGATACCCAAGAGTGTCGTGACTCGTTTCCGTAATACCTGGTAAAACACCACTAGAAGGGTAGCCTTCGATTACATAAGGATCAATCCATTTCTCAAATTGATGATGGGGGTGTCCAAATTGAATCCCATTATATGTCTCTTTATAAGTGGCATTCGATTCTCTACCTACGATATACGTAACACCTGCTTTGGCCATCACATCGCCCTCATAGCTAGCATCAATGAAAATGTCGCCTATATATGTCGTTCCATCTTCCATGGTGATTTCTGTTATCCCGTTATTCTCTTTGTTTACTTCTATTACATGCTGTTGATAAACCACTTCAATCTCGTAATCCTTAAGCCACTTCTCAAACACATATTTGGCTGCTTTTGGTTCAAATGTCCACTGTTCGTTCGTATTGTAGTAGTTTCCTAATTCCTGAAAGAATTTTCTCGATAAACCACCGATTGCCTCTTTTGCACCAATATCAGAAGCACCTAATCCACTTGCCGTGATACCGCCAATATTTTTCCCGAATTCAGCAATGACGACAGATAGACCCATTCGCTTCGCTTGAATCGCTGCTGTTATACCAGCGGGTGTCGCACCATAGACAATTAAATCTCTTTGGATGATGGCTGGGTCATTTGCTTTCGGAGTAGGAACGTAATAATGTAATTGACTGAAGTCCATTGATATCCTCCTTAAATGGGTATGATGATAACCCTTTCAAACCTATTTAAAAGTTTAAA
The DNA here is from genome assembly GCF_000285535.1 of Bacillus timonensis. GTDB lineage: Bacteria > Bacillota > Bacilli > Bacillales > Bacillaceae_L > Ferdinandcohnia > Ferdinandcohnia timonensis. The sequence continues at coordinate 292,051 of NZ_HE610985.1, forward strand.
AGAATACTAGAAATAATCAAGACTTTTAACGGACTTTAAGTCAGAACGTAGTTTCATTCCATTAAAAAGAGTGTCCCAAATAAGGACACTCTTAAAGAGATTGTGTATTTATTACTGTGTAATCAACTTTTTCTTATTAATTTTCAAGAATGCACGGTTACTAGACCACGTAACTGCTAGTGCTAACACACTTCCTGTAAAAAACGGAATCATCCCTGGTATTAAATTTACAACAATTCCAACAAGCATACATGCTGTTAGAATAAGAATCGTCTCTAAAAGAGAACTTGCTGCAATTAAAAAGGCTTGTTTGATATATTGAAAGTATTTCAAGTCAAATTGTAGATATACGGGAAAGAAATACAATAAGGTTACAAAATACGAAATGGCTAGAAATAATAGAATTGGAAAAAGAAATTGCAATTTATCTATATTCTTTTGTAAAAACATAAAATCATAGAGTAAGATATATCCAATTAAAATGAAAAATAGGCCAAATTTATTTAGCGAAATAAATTCGTTCTTGTAGGTTTTCCAAAACGATTGAAAGATCTTTTCAACTGGTTCTTTACGAAGCCATTTTTGGACAATGGCAAACATAGCACCAGTTGAAGGGAATAGGCCGAGCACACCCAGACCTAAAAGTGTAAAACTAATCCACAGTATATTTACATATGCAATCTTCAACATCATAATGGCAAAATGATTAAATTTTTCCCATCCACCCAAATCAACCACCTCAATCAATTTGTTAAAAAATCACTAGAAAAATATTTAAAGACAATAAATAGACTTGTCACTTGTTAAAATTCACATAAAATAGTAAGTAAGTATTGGTAAGTATAGTTTAGTTGTATTATAACATGGATTGTAATGGTAGCGATTCCATTTTTAAAACGCTTATATTAGCCATGGACATTTTGTGATAAAAAATGCAAAAAGAGGTGAACAAATGCTAGAATTCCGATTAGTAGAAGAAGATGAGTTTCAACAAGCCATTGATTTAGCCGATAAGGTTTTTCGTAAAAAAGGGCATGTGTCGATGGGAATTGCCTTTCCACAAGTGTTTTCTGCAGCGTTGAATCAATCTTATGGTGCTTTTGTCGATGATAAACTAGTTTCATTTATTGGATTAGTCCCATCCATTCTTCATCTTGAAGATGCTGAGGTACAGGCTTTTTCAATTGGTGCTGTCTGTACAGACCCTGACTATCGTAAAAAGGGCTTCGCAAACAAACTATTAGAGAAAGTCTTTGATCATGTCAACAATTCTGATGCATCCGTTCTATTTATTTCAGGAGATTTACCACTCTATCTTAAACAAGGTTGTACGTTCTATGGAAAAATGAATCAATATAAGATTCATAGGGGTGATATCACAGCGGATACCTCTTTAAACGTAAGAGAGCTTGGCTCCTATGATTGGTTTCAACTTAGAAAGCTAAGCCATGATCGAAATATACGCTATGAACAAACTATTTTCGAAATAGCGCAGCTCACTAAGGCTGCTGGATATGCAAGTATTTTTAAAATGAAACATAAGGTCCTTGTTGCCGAAAAAAACCATGAAGTAACAGCATTTTTACTATTCGGAGTGCCATATGAAGAACAAGAAGGGGTGGACTCTCACGTCATTGAATGGGGGGGAGACCCACTTGCAATCACCACCTTGCTTTCAGAAGCATTTACATATGGACTCGATTCTTTGACATGGAACGTTCCAAGCTATGAAAAAGAACTTATTCAAGCTCTTGACTTGTTACAGGAAAAGGTAGAAAAGACATATCCAGGAACAATAAAGATCATGAATTTGGATCGTTTGCTAAACCAGCTTAACCCATATTTTAAAGACAAGTTAGACATATCAACTGTAGACGAAAATCAAAAACGCCTTTTAGGTAAAGAAATTTCGGTTTTCATGAGTAATTCTCAAGTAGAAGAATTGATTTTAAAAGGCAGCAAAAACGTAGATTCCTATTTTGGGGATGTATTTCCAATCCCATTTCCATTTCCACAAGGTTTGAATTATGTGTAGGATGAGGGGAGCATGCAGAATAGCCCTTTTTACCCAAAATTAAATTAGTATAGGAACTAAATTAAATTTCATTTTCTATTAAAGACAATTAATAGACTTGTCACAATATCCCAAACAAACTAGAATATAAGTAATCGAGCAAGATATGTAGCAAATTTTTTTATAAATAGTTGTTACCGCTTCCAATTATGCGTATTTTCAGTAAAAAACGGTAACAGATTAAAGGGGGGATGGAGAGACAGCATATCGTTTCCAGGTTATTAGACTTTGAGATTTTTTGTGAACTTAACTAAATAGGGGGAATTTCGTAGATGAATAAGAAACGTTTTTCGTTCATGGCACTTTTGCTTTCAGGTAGCTTACTTTTTTCTGCTTGTAGTAATGATTCGTCAGCAACACCTGATAAAGGAAAAGATTCAGGCAAAGTTGATGGAGAAATAACCGTTTGGGTTCATCCTTATACAGCTGATGCTAAGAAGGAAGAAGAAATGTGGAAAGAAATCACTGCAAACTACAATGAAGAGTTTCCTGACGTAGAAGTAAACATTGAAACAATCCCATGGGCAAATCGAGACCAAAAAGTTCTTACTGCACTAGCAGCTAACAATGGGCCAGATGTGTTCTATGCGATTCCTGACCAAATGCCGCAATATGCAGATGTAGGAATGCTTTTAGAACTAGATCCATATTTAGAGGAATCCGATCTTGAAGGGTTCGTTGATACTTCATTAGTATCTACTACATGGAAAGACAAAAAGTATGGATTACCAATCCTGCAAGAAGCTTATACATTCATTTATAATCTAGACGTCGTGAAGGCGATTGGTGAAGATCCAGCAAATCTTCCAACAACTTGGGAAGAGTTTGAGGCATGGGCAGCTAAAGCGAAAGAAAAAGGTTTCTATGGATTAAACTATCTTGGAGGAGGTTCCATGAATGGAACAATCTATCCTTGGATTTGGCAAGCTGGTGGCGATGTTGTAACAGAAGACAATAAAGTGTTAATCAATAGCCCAGAAAGTGTAAAAGCATTCGAAACGATTAATAATTTCTATCAAAAAGGGTATATTCCAGAAGATTCTATTACTGCAACCACTCAAGATGAATTATGGTTCGCTGGAAAAATAATGGCACAACTTGGATCCGGAATAAGTATTACAATGATGGAAAAAGAAGGTAAATTTGATTTTGCCATTGCTCCTCCATTAACTGGCGAAAAGCAATTAACCTATGGTACGACTGGAATGTTCGTTGTGCCTTCAAACAGTGATAATCCTGATGCAGCAGCAGAATTTGTAAAGTCTGTTACAAATCCTGAAAATCAACGTATTTTTAACACTGTAACTCAATATATCCCGACACAAGAAGAAGCAAAGGATATCTTTGATTCGAATGAATATATGAGCCAATTAGCAACATATACACAATATGCATTACCAGGTGTTATTCATCCAAAAGGTCGTGCAATCATGCCATTTATTCAAGCTGAAATTCAAGCTATGATGGCAGGAGACAAAACTCCTCAAGAAGCAGCAGATGCAGCAGCTGAAGCAATAGAAGCTGAGTTAGCAAAGCCGTAAAATAATAGCTTCTTTACGTAAAGAGAGTTTTATTCCTTTTGAGAATAAAACTCTCTGTTTATGAAAATTTGTTTTGTTTATCAATAAAAGAAATAAGGTGATAGCTTGGAAAAGGTCGTAGAAACTCATAACAATGCACCTCTAGAAAACATTAAAAAGGTCAAGCCTCCTTTAAAGAAAAGGATCAAAGATGAATGGAGAAAAAATGGTCTTGTTTATCTTGTACTTACTCCTGTATTAATCCATTTTCTAATCTTTCAAGTCATTCCATTTGTTTATAGTTTCATATTAACGTTTCTTAATTATCGAATTATCGGTACATCTGAGTTCGTTGGGTTACGAAACTGGAAGCAATTGTTTCAAGATGAGATCGCCTTGAAATCAATTTGGAACACTATATTATTTTCCTTCTATTATATACTTCCTACAATGGCACTTGGTTTGATTTTAGCGCTCATCATAAAATCAGGGATTCGATTTACGAAATTTTTTAAAGGGATCTTTTTCCTGCCGGTTGTTACTTCATTTGTTGTTGTGGCAGGTATCTGGGAATGGCTATTTTCAGGAACTGAATCAGGATTAATTAACTACGTAATAAGCTTTTTTGGAATTGAACCACAGTTGTTTTTATCTGATTCTTCACAAGCCTTACTTGTATTGGCTGGTTTGAGTATATTCAAAGTATCTGGTAGCACAATGATTTATTACTTTGCAGGGCTCCAGTCCATTCCAAAAGATATGTATGAAGCGGCAAAAATCGATGGTGCTTCACCTTTAAAATCCTTTTGGATGATTACTTTCCCATTATTAAAACCGATTCATTTTTATGTGTTAATCATAACTACGATTGGTTCTTTCCAAATCTTTGACTCTGCTTTTCTATTAACGAACGGGGGACCAAACTTCTCGACAAGTACGATTGTATTTTATTTATACCAAATAGGATTTACGAATTTGAACTTTAGCTATGCAGCAGTTTTATCTTATGTATTATTTGCGATTATCTTAATCATTTCGCTTATTCAGAGAAAATACTTTGGAAAAGATCAAGGTATTTATTAAGGCTGAGCGTGATTGTAAGGGAGATGAAATATCTTGATAAAAAAAACACTTAACTATTTAGTCCTGTTCTTCTTCGGGTTTTGTTTTCTCCTTCCATTTTTAATTATGGCATTAAGTTCATTTAAAGAAACAACTTATGCAGCTATGGATCCGTTATTTTGGATTCCAGACAGTGTGTCTTTTAGTAACTTTGCATATCTATTTCGTAATGATAATTTCTTACGATGGATTTTTAACTCTGTTGTGATTACAATTGTTCCTGTTTTTTCACAAATGTTTTTTGCTGGATTATTAGGCTATATTTTTGCAAGGAAGCAATTCTTCGGCAGGGAATTCATATTCTGGACATTTATGGCCGTCATCATGATTCCATCGCAACTCCTTATCATACCGAAATTTATCATGTTTTCAAAATTTGGTTGGATTAATGAATACCAAGCTCTGATTGTTCCAGAACTATGGGCGATTATGGGTGTATTCTTAGTTCGCCAATTCATGCAAGGCATTCCTATGGAATTAGATGAGGCTGCAAGAATGGATGGAGCTAATGATTTTCAGGTATTTCGCAAAATTTATATGCCATTAGCATTTCCGTCAATCGCTACCGTCGGAACGTTTGCGTTTGTAAGTAACTGGAATGATTTATTCCAACCATTAATTTATATGACAAATGAGAAAATGTACCCGATTACAGTTGGGCTAGCTTCTACATTAAGCAAAGAAGGAAACTTTGGTATTGAAATGGCGGGGGCAACACTCTCATTTATCCCGACCTTTTTAATCTTCTTATTCTTCCAGAAGTATTTTACAGAGGGCATACAGTTGTCAGGTCTAAAATAAGTTTCTTCATTTAAAAAGGAGTGAATGTATGAAGGATTTAAAAATAGGGATGATTGGTCTCGATACCTCGCATGCAACTGCTTTTACAAAACTGTTAAATGATTCTTCCCACCCCTTTTATGTAGGGGGTGGGAAAGTAGTCATGGCCTATCCTGTCGGTTCACCTGATTTTGATTTAAGTTATACACGGATTGGTCCTATTACAAAAGAGGTTGAACAGAATGGTGTTCAAATCGTTGATACAATCGAAGAAGTAGCAGACCAGTGTGATGCAGTTTTAGTAGAGTCAGTGGATGGAAGGGTTCATTTTGATCAAGTAAGCAAAATAATTGAGTTTAAAAAACCAATATTTGTAGATAAACCGTTTTGCTTAACTTCTTCCGATGCGAAAGGAATCGTGGAACTATCTGAAAAATATCATACGCCGATTATGAGCACTTCTGCTTTGCGTTTTGCAGAAAGTCTAACAAAAGCACTGGCAATTAAGGATAAAGGGAAGATAATTGGTGCGGACTGTTTTGGACCGATGGAGATAGTAGACACCCAACCAGGCTATTTTTGGTATGGGATTCATTCAGTTGAAATGCTTTATACGATACTAGGTAGTGGCGCAAAGCATGTTCGGTCAGAATCCAACCAGGATTTTGATGTCATTGTTTCAGAGTGGGAGGATGGTCGCATTGGTTCGGTGAGAGGGAATCGAAAGGGGAATGGTGATTTCGGTTCGGTCATTCATTTTGAAAAAGGGAGTGAGTATGTATCAATTAACTCATCCTCAAAACCCTTTTATGCTAGTTTATTAGAGAACGTTTTGGAGTTTTTTAAGGACGGTAAAACAAGAGTGCCTTTACATGAAACGATAGAAATTATTCGTTTTATTGAAGCGGCAAATGAAAGTAGGGAGACGGGGAACCAGGTGTTTTTTTAAAGGATATAGTAGGATAAGACAGCGGGTAATATAGTTCCCGCCGCCTCATCTTTTTTATTCGTGCTCATCTAGGATAAAGCTAAGACGATAAATCCGTCTTGGTCTACCTTTATAGGTAATTTTTTCTTCGCCTACAATATCTACTAAATTGGCGTCCATCCATTTCAATAGGATTCGATGGGCACTTCTTGTTGTAATGTTTAAAGTCGTAGCTAACTCTTGAGCTGTATAATCGTATTTTTTATGACGTGCTACTCGTGCCATTAATTTTGTCATATAGGCTGCTGACATACCGGCCTGTTCGGCTTTGTTAAGTAGTTCTGCATCTGTGATGGATAAATCATACTTTTCGTATTGTGTATCCGTGATAATGTCTACTGGACCGATCACACTTTGGTCTTCACGAACGATATAGCAGACATTACCACCGAGTTCCTTCGATTGACGAAGAGCGATTCTTGCGTGGTTACCTGCTTCAGCTGCAGAAAGCCCGAACCCTACACCGATGCTAATGGAGACACCTAGTTCTGTTTTTGCTGAATTCAACAATGGGATGAATTTATATCCACGTGTTTCTCTTTCGAAAATACCACGTGTTGTAATAAAAGAAAATTCATCTCCGCCAGAATTTATCAAATGACCATCAAGAAGTTTTGTATAATTCAACATCATTTGTTGAAATTTTAACTTGAGTAATTGTACTTCATGTTCCGTTTTGTATTTTTCGGTGGCTTTGTCGAATTTATCAATATCAATGATGCCAAACACGATTTGCGATTCTTTATTTTTCCGGGCCTCCGTCGCAAGCAATGCACGCTCGAGTGAAACGATTAAGTCCTGATAGGTTGGTGTAACCCATTCATTGGGTATTCCCAATTCTGAAAGTTTTAATGAAACTTCCTGGGTACCAGTAATGGCAATTGAACCCAATTTCTGATAATTCTCTTGGTGAAACTCAATAATTGCCTCGAAAGTAGTCGTCTCATTGTAATGTGGAAAGGAGGTACATTCATAATTGGTTTCGTCTAATTCATATAGAATCCTTTGGATGTATTTCTCATCAACCGTGTCGATTGAAAAGTGCCTGATATCATATTGATTCTTAATTAAAAATAAAGACCGATAAAGGCCCGTACCCATTAATGGAACATATTGTGCAGGAATGGCGAAATCAAAAAGTTGTTTGGCCTTTATATATGTTGGAAATTCCATAAAGAGGAGAACTTCGACCTTATTGACCAAGTCTTCAATCTCCTTACGCTCAATCGTTGATGGAGTTGCATGTAGAAAGAAAGGTTGAAAATTTGGAAACGATTCAAGCGCTTTCATAATTTCGTTCACAAGTGCTTCAGGACTTACAATGCCAATGATAATTTCAGTACTATTACTTGATAATTGATTTGTTTTCATCACGTCATCTCCATTTAAAGACATTTCCTTAATATGTCTTTTATTAATCTTACTACTAGATTAAGAGGAACATTTCCAATTGTCAATGAAAAAACCGGATTTATTTAAAGACTTTTAAGTGACTTGTCTTTTAATAAAGTCGATTATACAATGAAGTTAATTAGTTAGTAACCATGTTTTTCCTATTCTAGAACTTCAAAAAACATAACGAGGAGGATTTAAATGAAAACGATTGCGGAATTAGAGGATTTTATGTCAACGCCGAGCGAGGCATTAATAAAAGATATTCAACAACTTGATGGAGATATCATGATCTTAGGTGTAAGTGGGAAAATGGGACCGACTTTAGCCAAACTAACGAAGCGAGCTGTTGATCAGTCAGGTTTACCCAAAAAAGTAATTGGGGTTGCACGATTCACAGATGAGAGTTTAATAGACGAATTAGAGGCAGTCGGAATAGAAACAATCAAAGCAGATCTTTTGAAAGAAGAAGACCTACAAAACCTTCCAAATGTGAAAAACATTATTTTTATGGCTGGAACGAAATTTGGTACAGTTGGTAATGAGCACCGGACATGGGCGATGAATGCGTATCTTCCTGGACGTGTCGCTGAAAAGTTCAAAGACTCACGAATTGTTGCATTTTCAACTGGTAATGTTTATCCGCTGACTTCCGTATTGAGTAATGGATGCACGGAGGACGTGTCTCCAAATCCAGTTGGTGAATATGCACAATCCTGCTTAGGAAGAGAACGAGTGCTCACTTATTTCTCTCATAAACACCAAACACCTGTTGTCCTCTTCAGACTGAATTATGCAATCGACCTTCGATATGGAGTTTTACTGGAAATTGCAAAATCTGTTCACCAAGGTAAACCAATCGATTTAACAATGGGAAATGTAAATGTCATTTGGCAAGGTGATGCGAATGAATATGCGATTCGCTCTTTATTACATACAAATCACCCTCCACAAATTATTAATGTAACTGGACCTGAAACATTATCTGTAAGATGGCTTGCCACTGAATTCAGTAAACGAATGGAGAAGGAACCGTTGTTTGTTAACAGTGAAAGTCCTACAGCGTTGCTTAATAATGCTTCACTTGCCCATAAATTATTCGGCTATCCAAAGGTGACGGTTCAACAGATGATTGATTTGATTGCTCACTGGGTAATGAGTGATGGGCATACCATTAATAAGCCAACCCATTTCCAAGAAAGAGAGGGTGCATTTTAATGCTAAACTCGGCTGTTAAGAAAAAGCTTCATGAGGGCACAGTGATTCCAGCTCACCCACTTGCATTGACAGAAGAAAGACAGCTTGATGAGGCAGGGCAGCGAGCCCTGACCCGTTACTATATCGATGCTGGTGTTGGTGGAATTGCAGTAGGTGTTCATACCACCCAGTTTGAAATTCGTGATCCTGAATTCAATCTTTATCAAAAGGTGTTATCCATTGCCATTGAGGAAACGAAACGTGCAAATGTTTCGGATGATTTTATCAAAGTAGCAGGAATTTGCGGGCCGACAGAACAAGCCATTCGTGAAGCGACCTTTAGCAAAGAGATAGGCTATGACTTAGGATTATTGAGTATGGGTGGTTTACAGCATCTATCTGAAGAAGAATTACTTGAACGGACAGAAAAAGTAGCAGAAATTATTCCGGTATTTGGGTTCTATCTACAACCTGCAGTAGGTGGAAGAACTTTCTCCTATGAATTTTGGGAGCGCTTTGCCAATATTCCAAATGTGTATGCCATCAAAATTGCACCGTTTGATAGATATTGTTCAATTGATGTAGTTCGTGCGGTAAGTCATTCGCCTCGTAATGAAGAAATTGCTTTATATACTGGAAATGACGACAACATTGTTAATGATTTGTTAACGCCATTTGAATTCACTGTTGGAAATACAAAGGTGGAAAAGAACATCGTTGGTGGTCTTCTCGGACATTGGTCGGTTTGGACCAAACGAGTCGTTGAGACATTCGAGGAAATTAAAAAGGTTAGAAACCATGAATCCATTCCAAAGGAATTATTGACTCTAGGACAACAAATCACAGATGCCAATGCAGCCATATTTGATGCGCGAAATCGCTTTAAAGGAAGCATCGCTGGTATTAATGAAATCTTAGCAAGACAAGGATTGCTTCAAGGAAATTGGTGTTTGGTTGATCGTGAAGTACTAAGTCCAGGTCAGGCAGAAGAATTAGACCGTATTTATGCTAGCTACCCTCATTTACATGATGATGAATTTGTAAAAGCAAATCTATCAAAATGGTTGGCTAAATAATCGACGGAAGAAGGATTTCGAATGAAACGAATTGTAGCCCACAACAAAAAAGTTGAAATTATAGAAGATGAAATGCCAAGTATAGAGGGAAAACCTTCCTATATATTAGTTAAAACGTTGTATTCTGTTATTTCCCCAGGCACTGAATTATCGATGCTAGCGATTAGTGAAAATAAGCAGCTTCACCTTGGTTACAGTGCGATGGGTGAAGTAGTGGAATGTGGAAGTAACATCACGGACGTGAAAAAGGGAGATCTCGTCGCTTGTTACGGTGCGCCCTATGTACACCATGATGAATATTTATGTGTACCGAAAACCTTGTATGCAAAGGTTCCTGATACCGTAGATCCAAAGGAAGCTGCATTAGGTGGTCTTGGTGCGATTGCAATTCATGCACTTCGAATTGCTAACCTTCAATTTGGTGAAACCATCGTAATCGTTGGGTTAGGAGTTTTAGGACAATTGATTGCCAAAATTGCTAACGCCGCAGCTTTTAATGTAATCGCGTATGATCTCCACGAAAGTCGAGTAGAAATGCTAGAGAAAGAAAAAATTAAATCATTTTCGTCCGTAGAAGCAATGGAAAAGGCTATAAACATTGAAACAAATTCTCAAGGAGCAGATGCCGTCCTTTTATGTGCAGGAGGAAAGCGCTCTCCACTTACTCATGAATGTCTGAAATGGATCCGTAAAAAAGGCAAGGCTGTTATTGTCGGTGATATCGAGCCAGACTTCCCAAGAGACTTAATGTTTGGCAAAGAGGCGCAGTTACTCATTTCACGTGCTGGTGGTCCTGGAAGATATGACAGTGTATATGAAAGGGAAGCCATTGATTATCCTTATGAATATGTTCGCTGGACAGAAGGTAGGAACTTAGAAGAATATGTGCGTCTTATTAAGGAAAAAAGAATTGATGTTCAGCCATTTATTTCAGAAATTGTTGAACTTACTGATGCGCCACATGAATTTGAAAAACTGTTAAACAAAGAATCTACAACACTTACAAAATTAATTCATTTTACGTAAACGAAGAAGAAGGTTGTAAACGGAAAGGATTTTGAAATCAGATGATGTGTAACCACTTTTACTTACAAGGAAATGTTGTTACTGATAAAAGAATCTATAAAAATAGGCTTCTTGAAATCAAAGATGGAAAAATTATTTTCGTTGGCAAGAAAGATGATAGAAAAAAAGAGGATCTGCCCTTCTACCAAGTAGATGGGTGGATCTGTCCTGGTTATATTGACACACATATACACGGTCTCAATGGTGATGATTTTATGGATCGTACAAAGGAAGGTTTTTATCGTATTCAAGATGGGCTTCCATCCTTTGGAGTGACAAGTTTCTTGTCAACTTCAAGGGCAGCCACATTAGATGATATTAAAACCTTCCTTTTATTAAGTAAACAAGTAGCTGCTGAAAAACGTAATGGTGCTCAGCTACTTGGTATTCATTTGGAAGGCCCTTGGATTAATCAAAAATATAAGGGTGCTCAAAAAGAGGAGTACATAATAGAACCTGAAATAGAGGGAGTTCGTTCCACCCTGCATATCGCTGAAGATTTGATTCGCATTGTAACATTGGCTCCAGAGCTTCCACATGGACTCGAGGTTATTAAATTATTACATGACAAAAAAGTGGCTATATCCGCAGGACATACAGATGCTTCCTATGAGGAAATTGAACAGGCAATTGAGTATGGATTATCGAGAATTACCCATTGTTTCAATGGAATGGCTCCAATCACACATCGGAATTTAACAGTTGCATTTGCAGCTCTCGATAAAGAAGAATTACACTGCGAAATGATAGCTGATGGCATACATCTACATTCGAAAATAATTGAGTTACTTTACAAAATGAAAGGCGTCGACCACATAACATTAATATCCGATTGCACCGGAACGAATCAATTACCTGAAGGATGTCATCAAATTGGTGGGAAAACAGTCTACAAACAAGATGGTAAAGTAACATTGGCGAATGGAAGCCTTGCAGGAAGTGCTTTAACTCTAGACAAAGCAGTTCAATATATTGTTTTTACTTGTTCTGTCCCAATTGAAGAGGCCGTGCAGATGGCCACCTATAATCCAGCTATTGTATCTGGAGTCAGCCATCGAAAAGGCAGAATTGCAGTGGGCTATGATGCCGATCTTGTCATTTTATCAACTGAATTAGAAGTGAAAAGTACGATTATAGACGGCAACTTTGTTTTTTGAGCTTAGTAAGTAATCGTTACGTGAAAAACGAAAAGAGGTATCCACAATGAAAATAAATGTTATGGGTGAAACAAATTCAATTTTAAAAGGATTAGAGTTTTTAACAGATGAATTGAATATTGAATTACACGAAAATGGCTACCCGATTACAGTTACACAAAGGGTAGGTCCTATTCAAGTACTGAATAAGGATGGAAAAGGTGAAATCTTTTATCAAGAAAAAATCCACTTTTATCGCGCAATCGGGGTCTGGTTAGAGAACTATCAAAAAAATGGAGAATTTGAGTTAACTGAACAACCCCATTTTCAAACAAGTGGTATCATGTTGGACGTTTCCCGAAATGCCGTATTGAAAGTAGATGAGGTACAAGGTCTACTTAGGAAATTGGCAGTTATGGGGTTAAATGTCGTTATGCTTTATACAGAAGATACGTATGAAGTTCCAGAATATCCGTATTTTGGATATATGCGTGGTAGATATACGGAAGACGAATTAAAAATATGTGATGAATATGCAGATGCTCTAGGTATAGAAATGATTCCATGTATTCAAACACTTGCCCATTTAACAATGGCATTAAAATGGGGCTATGCTCAAGAAATAAGAGATACTGCTGATATCTTATTAGTTGGTGAATCAAAAACATACCATTTTATTGAAAGTATGATTAAGGCTGCATCAAAACCATTTAGATCAAACCGGATTCATTTAGGGATGGACGAAGCTCATCAGCTCGGGTTAGGTAGATATCTAGATTTACACGGATATGAAAACCGTTTTGACATTATGAACAAACATCTAGACAAAGTTGTATCTATCGCTGAGGCACAAGGTCTAAATCCAATGATTTGGAGTGATATGTATTTCCGCTTAGGCTCAAAACATGGTGGATATTATGATAATGACGTCCATATTCCAAAAGAAGCAATTGAGTCTATACCTGAAAATGTCCAACTTGTTTATTGGGATTATTATCATGCAGATGAAGAGTTTTATACTTCTTATCTTCAAAAACATAAAGAGTTAGGAAGAAATACCCTTTTTGCAGGTGGGGCATGGACATGGAATGGCATTTCCCCAAATTACGGAAGAGCATTTGTAACGACAGAAGCTGCACTAACAGCGTGTAAAAAAGATGGCCTCGAAGAAGTTTTTACGACATTATGGGGTGACAATGGAGCAGAAACTCCGCTTACATCGGCGCTACCTGTCATTCAACTTTATGCGGAACACACCTATCACGAAATAGTTACAAAAGAACATTTAGCACAGCGCTTTCAGTTTTGTACAGGTGGAATTTTAGAGGATTATCTCATCCTAAATCAATTGGATGAAACCCCAGGTGTGATGAAAAACAATTTAAATTCATCTAATGCATCAAAGTTCTTATTGTGGCAGGATCTGCTAATCGGTTTATTTGATGAAAATATTCGCGGACTTCAAATGAATGAACATTATCAAAAGCTAGTCCCTCAATTAAAGGCAGCAAAGGAAAGAAACCCGAATGCCGTTCAACTATTTGAGTTCTATGAACAAGTAGCAAAGGTTTTAAGTGTAAAGGCAGAATTAGGCATTCAGTTGAAGCAAGCATATGACAGAAGTGATAAAGAGAGTATGTCAGACCTTCTTGAATTGGTTAAAGGAATGATTAACGAGGTACGTCTATTACACTCTAAACATAGGGATGTTTGGTTTTCATTATATAAACCATTTGGTTGGGAGATTATTGAATTTCGCTATGGAGGACTTCTTGCCCGTTTGGAAACAACTCAAATACGGATTCAACAATGGCTAGAAGGTAAAATTGATAGAATTGAAGAATTAGAAGAAAAGAGATTACTACATGATGGTCCAAATGGAATTCTGGAAGGCTCTTTAGGGAATCACTTTTACCATCGAATTGCAACGGCAGGTAATTTAAATTGGTAGTTTTGTAAACGTATCCAAATATAAGAGGCAACTTAGGGAATATGAGGAAAGAGGGGGATTGTATGCAACACGTTTTATTAATTGGTGCAGGAACAATGGGAAAGGAACATGCTAATTCCTATTATGCGATGAAAGATGTTCGTGTCGTTGGGATTGTAGACAAACGAACAGAACAAGCACAGGAAGTTATCGGTGATAAAGATACCATCGTTTTTGAAAGCATAGAAGAGGCGGTAAATACACTCGAACATATTGATGTGATTGATGTTTGTGTTCCGACTTTCCTGCATAAAGAGTATGTCATGAAAGCTGCTGATTTTGGAATTGATGTTATTTGTGAAAAACCATTAGCTTATACACTTGAAGATGCAAAGGAAATGATGGACTACTGTGATAAAAAACAGGTGAAATTATTTGTTGGGCATGTTGTTCGTTTCTTCCCGCAGTATGCAAAAGCAAAAGAGCTCGTTGCCAATGGTGCAATTGGGGAGATTGGAGTCGTTCGAACAAGACGAGGTGGAAATTTCCCCGCAGGTTGGACCGATTGGTATTCAAATGCAGCGAAAAGTGGTGGCGTGATACTAGATTTAATTATTCATGATTTTGATTTTTTACGCTGGAACTTTGGAGAAGTGGAGCGAGTATATGCAAAAGGTCTTCCTAACCTTCATTATGCAATTGTGACAGTAGCCTTTCAATCAGGGGTAATCGCACATGTTGAGGGTTCGTGGGTCCATCAAACATTTTCGACTCAATTTGAGTTTGCTGGAACAAATGGGATTGTTGATTATGATAGTTCTAAAGAAGAACCTGTTTTCCTTTCCATAAAGCAATCAAATGGAGATGTAGGTGGTGTTCAAGTACCTCAAAGTCCTTTGAGAAGATCACCTTACTTTACCGAACTCCAGCATTTCTTGAAATGTTTAAAAACAAATGAAACGCCGATTGTAACAGCTGAAGATGCCTATAGAGCGATGGAAATATCAATTGCAGCCCTTCAATCTTTAAAAACAGGTTTACCTGTAACACTTGGTCAAAAGGGGGAAAACTAACATGAAAATTGGCATCATTAGCTTTGCCCATATGCACGCGAATAGTTATGCGTCTGTTATAAATGAAATGGAAGATGTCACATTAGCTGGAATTGCCGATGATAATGAGGATAGAGGTACGAAAAATTCACAGCTTTTTGACACCGTTTATTATAAAAATTATCAAGATTTACTCGACACTGACATTGATGCGGTTATTGTTACCTCCGAAAATAGTTTACACCATCAACATGTAATTGCAGCTGCTAAAGCTGGTAAACATGTACTATGTGAAAAGCCGTTAGCCACTAATGTAAAAGACATTGAAGATATGATTCGAGTCTGTGAACAACATGGAGTACTGCTAGGAACGGCGTTTCCTGTCCGATTCAATACACCTATTCTGGAAGCAAAAAAGGTAATTGAAAAAGGTGTATTAGGTGATATTTTAGCCATTAAAGGGACAAATCGTGGAACCAATCCTGGTGGTTGGTTTATTGACAAGGAGAAATCAGGTGGTGGAGCAGTACTCGACCATACGGTACACGTTGTCGATATTATGAGATGGTTTACAGGGGCTGAAGTGAAGGAAGTATACGCTGAAATTGGCAATGTCTATATTGATCATGAAATTGACGATTGTGGAATTTTAACGATGGAATTTACAAATGGCATGTTTGCCACTCTCGATTGCAGCTGGTCAAGAAATAGTGCCTATCCTACATGGGGCGATGTCACAATGGAAATTATCGGGACAAATGGCAGTTTGAAAATTGATGCTTTCGCTCAAAAAATCGATTTCTACTCCAATCAGGACGGGGTCAATTGGATTAGCTGGGGAGATGATATGGACGCAGGTCTGATTGAGGATTTTGTTGCAAGTATAAAAGAAGGAAAAGCACCACTTGCGACAGGCCATTCAGGCTTGAAAGCGGTGGAGGTAGCACTAGCCGCCTATCAATCTTTCGAGAAAAAAGCACCAGTAAAATTAAGCTAACCATGAAAGAATGTTCAGTTACTAAAAATAGGGGTGAGTAAATGACAGTCTCACAAGAATTACAAGCGGATATTGTGATAATTGGAGGAGGCCTTGGCGGGTGTGCTGCGGCACTTTCTGCCTTACAATCCGGAAAAAACGTCATCTTAACAGAAGAGACAAAATGGATTGGCGGTCAAATTACAAACCAAGGAGTGCCACCGGACGAGCATCCTTGGATTGAAAGCTTTGGAGCGACAAGAAGTTATCGGACTTTCCGTAAAAAAATAAGAGAATATTATGTTGCTAATCTTCCAGTAAAAAATATTGAACGAACGAATGATCAATTTAATCCTGGTACTGCCATTGTAAGTAAAATAAGTCACGAGCCAAGAGTTGCATTAAGGGTACTCTACGATATGCTTGCACCTTATATAAGCAATGGAAAGCTAACATTATTAACAGAATATAAAATCATACATGCTGAAACAAAACAAGATGACGTTCAAGCTGTGACTGTTCAACATACAAGTACTGGCTATTCTTACCTTTTAAAAGGAGCGTATTTTTTGGATGCAACAGAAGTGGGTGATGTTTTACCACTTGCTGGAGTTGAATATGTTACCGGTGCAGAATCACAGGTTGAAACTGGAGAACCCCATGCACCAAAGGATGCAGAGCCATTTAATATGCAGGCTTTTACGTATTGTTTTGCGATTGATCATATTGAAGGAGAAAATCATACAATCGAAAAGCCTGCACAATATGAGTTTTGGAAAAACTATCAAGCTGACTTTTGGCCAGCTAAGCAATTAAGCTGGTGGGGACTTGTCCCTCATACATTGGAGCCGATTGAGTATTCCTTATTCTATGAGCCTAATCGTTTTTCACTTTGGAATTATCGTAGAATAATTGATAAAAATAATTTTGAACCAGGTACATTTCAAAGTGATATGACAATCGTTAATTGGCCTCAAAATGATTATTGGTTAGGTCCTATCATTGATGTATCCGATGAAGAAAAAGAAAAGCATTTATATAATGCCAAACAACTAAGTTTGTCTTTACTTTATTGGATGCAAACGGAGGCACCACGTCCAGATGGTGGAAAAGGTTATCCTGGCATTCGATTACGAAAAGATGTGTTAGGTACTGAAGATGGCTTGGCAATGTACCCTTATATTCGAGAATCAAGAAGAATTAAAGCACAATTTACAGTAAAAGAACAACATATTAGTGGTGAAATTGAAGGGAAAGACAGTGCAACCTATTTTCCTGATAGCGTCGGAATTGGAAGTTATCGCTTAGATCTGCATCCGAGTACAGGAATGAATACGTATATTGATTTTTCATCTCATCCATTTCAAATTCCACTCGGCAGTTTACTTCCTATTCGTGTTAAAAACGTGTTGCCTGCAAGTAAAAATATTGGGACCACACACATTACGAATGGCTGTTATCGACTTCATCCGGTCGAATGGAATATCGGGGAAGCAGCCGGCCACCTAGCAGCCTATTGTATTGACCATGAAATCGTCCCACAAGAAGTCAGGAGTCAGGAAGGAAAATTAAGAGATTTTCAGTCGCATTTAGTGAAAGCGGGAATTGAACTAGAGTGGCCCAAAATTCATAAAATCTGATAAAAAATAGAGTGGAGTGGATAAGGAATGATAGCTCTCGTTGACAAAAGTATGAAAATGAAAAATCAAGTAATCTTTACTCACTATTTTTCAGACATCAATAATCTTTTACAAGAAGACCTCCATTCCTATTCATGTATTTTTATAAATGGTCATGACAATGGAAAACCAATGAAATTGTCATATGAGATGCTTGAAAAGCTATGGAATTTTGTGGAACATGGAGGGATGGTATATGGGGAGCTCATCAATTGTGATGACTTCCCATCTTCCCGTCTTTTTGGATTCAAGCAAGATTTTACCGTAACCCATCGTCGATTAGAAAAACTAGTGATATCACGTGAGAATAGCTATTGTAAAAAAGGGCAGCTGCTCGAATGGCATGGGCCCTTTATAACAGGCTTTACCTTTGACACCGAAAGATTGCTAAATATAGGTAATTTTAAAGAGACACATTCGACGGATGAAGAAGGAAAATACCCTGGTATTGTTGTGAAAAACCATGGGAAAGGAAAAGCCATTTTTTCGACGTTTTCTTTTTTAGGCAATGAACAGTATTGGGCGTTACGGCCTAATTGGTTATGGAATCAGGTTATCAACTGGTTACAAACCGATTACCATTTGCCACTACAGAGCAAACAACCAATCATTCTCCCGACAAAAGAAACGAATAGTAAAAAGACAATTGAAAAAGGGATGAACTGGTTTTTAACCTCTGGTATTTTACCAAAGGAAGATGGTTGTCTCGGAATTTATGAAAATATACATTCGATTCGAAGTGATATTAGTAAAGACTATCGTCCTGATTGTCATGCACATACAGCCCTGTTATTTTATCTTTATGGAGAATATGCAAACGAACAAAAATGGATTGAGCGTTCTAATAATTTATTAAACTACTTATTTGAAGCCGGTTATCAGGATACCGATCCTGATTCAGCAACATATGGTTTTTGGAAATGGTTTCAAAGTCCGAAAAGAAAGCCAGATCAAATTTTTTCAGATGATAATAGTTGGGTAACACTTGTCCTACTATATTTATACCGGAAAACAGGTAAAACGGAATATAAAGAGAGAGGTTTATTAACCGCTTATGCTCTTTTACAAACCCAAAATAAAAACGGACTTAGACCAGAATGTATTCGTGAACAAGAATTACTTGATAATGGTACCGCATATTTCAAAAATTCAACATTGGCCAGTATGAATCCTCATTTTGAAGCAATTGTTCATGCTGCTTTTATCCAAGCTTATTTTGTTTCAAAGGATGATGCTTTTTTACAAACGGCGTATCAGGGTACCTTAACACTGCTTGAAAATAAAAGAGATTTAAAGTTTATGTATAGTAAGACGGCTGGTTATAGTAGATTCTTACTGTCATTAGCACAAATGTATGCCGTTACAAAGGATGAAATCATTCTAAAAGGGCTACAAGAAGTACTGGAGTACTTAACTAACCATCAACATGATTTAGGTGGAATTGAGGAAAGTGATAATCCAGAGCCTGACCGCTATGGTACAGAGGACACAGGAGTGTTCCGAATGAATGGAGAAGGAATTGCGGACCAATTATATACGAATAATTTCTTACTAATGAATTCATGGGAGGCTTGGAAAGCAACTGGCGACCCAAAAGTTAAAGAGTTACATGAAAAGCTTGTTCAATTTTTAGCCTCCATTCAGATTACTTCTTCAAAAAAGGAATTTGATGGTGGATGGATGCGGTCTTTTCATCTCGAGAGTGGAGAGTATTTTGGCAATAATGGTGACACTGGCTGGGGTGCATATGTGATAGAAAGCGGATGGACAAATGCAATTATTCTCTCAAGCCTTATTTTAAAAGAACTAGATCAATCCTTATTGGATTTGTGAGAGGAGGCGCACTATGTCAGTAACATGCAGCATTCTTACTGATGAAAAACCTGTCGTATATGCGAAAGAAGAACTGCTTAAGTATATCCAACAAGTCGGACAGCCCATTCCGTATACTTTTGTGTTAGGGATGGAACAAGATTTTATTGAAAAGGGTTTAGTTGAACAACCTACATTAAAGAAAAACTCGACAATTGACACTTTTCAACTAGTACAAAAGAACAGCGAGATTTATATCATCGGCTCAAATCCTAGGTCGGTACTTTATGGTGTTTATCATACTTGTAAAAAACTATTTGGTTACAAGTGGGTTCATTTTTTATCCAAAGAAAATATAGTATACAAGGATGCAAGTTTTGAATCATCAACCCTTCATACTGGGAAAATGGGTAGAAGAGGGTTGGTTATTGAAAATTATGATGACACCTCATTCCTTTTACAAATCATCGATTGGGCAGCTAAACACTATATAAATGAACTGTTTTTTACGTTTATGTTATGGGACAAGGTAAAATCAGAAATTGAAAAAGAGATCGAAAAACGTGGGTTCACCATTACCATTGGTGGTCATAGCATGCACTACTTATTACGTGATATCTCTGTTTCGGATAAAAGGCAGATTAATTATTCAGATGATAGTTGGAAAGGTTTACTAATTGATAAAATAAAAATTATCTCGAAAAAACACCATCTATCAAAAGGTTATCTTTATGGCCAGCCGATATAGGGATAAACGATGATCAAGATTTTTTATCCAAATACATTGCATTTACTGAACAAGTAAAAGAGCAAATTCCTAGTTTAGAAGTAGAGCATATCGCTTACAATGCGGGATTATCTTGGGATATGTTAGAGTTACCAGATCGTTTCGATAGTTCGAAAACGGTAGATACGTTATACGCATACTGGGGTCGCAATTACCAGCAATCTTTTAATAATGAGGAACGAGCCTATAATGCTTTACAAAAATGGTGTCAATTAACAAAAGACACACATAAAGAAATTACAATATTTGAATACTATAGTGACCATTTTATGTTAGGGAATCTATTCCCACCTTTATTTCATAGGATTTATGAAGATATCAATCTGTATTCAAAGTTGGGAATTAGCCAAATGGTCAATCTGATTGTTCCATACATTCCAAAAGAAAATGTGAATGAACGAGATTTCCAGTTTCCATGGCAATCCATACAGCTAATGAACAGTTACTATTTTGCACGATTAACGTGGGGCGATGACTTTGAAGAAATTGAAAAAGACTTTTACTCCATCTTTAATGAGCATCAAATAGTGGCCAAGAATGTACTTACCAAAATGGAGTCTACCCTCTCAGGAGTATCGAAATGGAATGTCCCACTATTTCCGAGTAGGGTAATAGATCCTGAAAAAGTGAAAGAGTGTGAGGACTTACATCGTATTATCTATGACCTACACAAATGGAAAAATGAACTTGAACCATTTAAAGTTGATTTTAACTCAGAAATGAAAGACCCATACAGTATGATTACTTTTTATCTTCATTATGTGTGTGAAATGCTAGAGATTTACTTACAAGAGTGGAAGGAAAAGGTAGAATAAGAGTCGAATTACATACAGTAAGGCATAGGGGGGAAATGATGAAACAGCGAATTATGTTTATTGGTGACAGTATTACGTGGTGGGGAATGAGCGAGGATGATTCGATAGGAACTGGTTATGTACGTTTGTTACATGACTATTTAAAGATTTCCTATCCTGATAGGAATCTAGAAATTATAAACAAAGGGATTAGTGGAAATCGGGTAATAGATTTAGCAGAACGGTGGGACCGTGATGTGATTTCTTATCTTCCCGATATTGTTTCGATTTCTATCGGAATCAATGATGTATGGAGACAAGTGGATTCTCCTGACATCGAACAAGTGTTACCAAACCGGTTTGAAGAAGTACTAGAGCAACTTCTTATTACTACGAAGCAAAAAACTAATGCAACAATCGTTTTAATGGAACCTACGGTAATATCAGAGGATATTCAGGGAAAAGGAAATATAATGTTAAAACCCTATGTTGATATCATGCATCAACTAGCAGAAAAATACCACGCAGTCGTTGTTCCAACACATCAGGCATTTCTTGCGTTTTTAACATACAAGAAAGAATTTCCTCTTACGATAGACGGTGTCCATATGAACACCACAGGGAATATGCTCATGGCAAAAACATGGATACAAGCAACAAACGAGCTACTTGGTAATAATTAAGTTTATGCGAGGAAATCTCTAGATAGTCCAAATCAAGGAACGTATTTAATTTTAAAAGTTTGTTGATTGGAGCGGAAGGTACGAGACTCCTGCGGGAAAAGCGGGGCCAGGGGAGACCCCACTGGAGCTTGCGACGAGGAGGCTCCCGGACCGCCCGCGGAAAGCGAGTGCCTGCAGTGGAAATCAACTTCACGTTTTAAGCGACAATACTATAAAAAAGAAGGGTTGACCTAAAATGTCATTTTCAATGACTTTCCGGGCAACTCTTTTTTATTTGCTTTCATTTTACCAACTGTAGGTAAAATCAATAAGTTTCATATACGAACCAGAATCTAACACTTTTCGACACTCTCGTAAAGGTATAATTATAAAAACAAAGGAATAGGGAGGTTCGATTCTTGCTAGATTCTACTAACGAATTTTACATAAGCAGTGCAGAAAGACAATTAATAATCAAAGGAATTAGACGCGGATTAGAGCGTTTCTATAAGGACAGAGAAGGGAAACCCGAACTCATCACTGAAAGAAACTTCATCTCCAGACAACGTGCCTCTTATGTTTTCGACTCCATCTACCACATCGCGAATCAACATCCAGAATTAAATGTAACACCCGAAATAAGAACCGCAGGGTTATCCTATGAATATGTTTTGCTATTTTTCGAAACGAGAAAAATCGTAGTGACCTTCAGCCAAGTAAAACGACCGGAAGATCTACCGGAATATAGTGAATACAGAAATGAATACACGGAAGGAAATCGTCTGTACAATCCTCAGCTTTCGTTTTTCCGAGAGGAAGCTGAACATAATCTAAAACTTTATAAACATTTAGTCGTCACCTTTAATGGTTCACATGGACCAGATCCACGTTTCGTATGGATTGGTGCCACAACACCTGAACAGAATGCGTGGATTTATCATGAAGAACTAAAGGAAGGTGTGGTCTTAAGCTAAACAAGTTGTTCCATTTTAGTTAGAGATACTAGTATCCCGGAGGATGTATATACCTACATCCTCCGGGATTTTATTTCATTTCGTTCATTCAGCGCTTTTTTTGAAAGAACACTTTAATACTTCAAATACTATTCTCGGCTTCATTAATATCGTCATCGGCCGTTTTAGGTTCATCACCTTAATAAAAGAATCATAAATTTTCTCGTCTTTCCCTGATAAAAGAAATACGTTTTTGGCATACCATTGGAGGATAGGGAGTCCGAGTGGTTTTTTACCAGTCGTCTCAGGATATCGAAAATCCTCAGTTAGGACCATATTCCAAATTGGAGCTATGATTTTCGCAGCTTCTTGATGAAATTTTTGTGCAATATTTTCTTGAGACTGTGTTTCTAAAATACCTTTTAATGCAAGTGCTTCTACTACTGCAATACTCATTCCTTGACCGAAAAAGGGATCAATTCTACATATCGTATCCCCAATCATTAAAAGACCCTCAGGCAAATTCTTTACCTTGTCAATTTTTCTCCATGTAATATGTGGCACCCGATAAATAGATATATCCGTGACGGGGTTAGCATTTTGTAATTCATGATAAATATCGGATTTTGATAGTTTTTTCGCTAACTCTACTAAACTAGTAATCTTCTCTTTACTAGTAATGCTGTCATGATATCCAATGAATGTTACCAAATATCGATTTCCCTCTACTCTTGAAATGGACCCGGCCATTTTTTCGTGAGGTGGATTTGGATAAAGCAGCTTTATTGTCCAGTCTCGATCATCATTTTCTGGTAACTCTACAATCTGACTGACGTATGTTAAGTCAATTTTAACTTGTTCAGCAGGGATGTGTATGCCTTTTTCGGTTAGCCAACGATGGGAGAAACTACTTGCTCCACTCGCATCTACAACAAGGTCAGCATGAATTACGGAGCCATTTTTTAGTTCAATCCCAGTAATTCGATTTTTTACCTCGTCATAAATAAATTTTTTAACACTTTGATTATATTGAATGATAATATTTTTATCCTGTATTATATATTGGTTAATATGCCATTCCAAGTGAGGTCTTGTTTGGAGTGTTGTTGTGTAACTACCATCATAGCGTAGCTTCCACACTCCATGATGGTGCCATGCAAGATCCTTAGTTGAATTGATTACTACTGCACCTGTTGACTGAAATTTTTCAGTAATTCCAGGAAAGAGCTCTTCAAGCCCGTGTTCTCCAGCGTGCAGCAATGCATGGATATGATTACCTTGTGGTGCACCTTTTCTTGGTGCAGGTGAAGAAACCTCAGAATCTTGCTCTATTATCATTATTTCTTTATAGTAATTTGAAAGAACTCGCGCTGCCAATTTTCCAGCGATTCCTCCGCCAATAATGATTACTTTGTTTTTATCCAACATTTGTGACAACACTCCTACATCGAATTATTCCTTTTTCTATTGTAAATGGCAATCGCCAAAAAAGGTACATAATAATGATGTAAATCTGTTATCTAGTATGGCACACGTATGTTATCTTATAGATATCGCGTTTAGGAAGGGAAAAATATGCAAACATTAAAACCTGCCATTCATTTTAAAAATGTTAATTTTCATGCAGACAACAAACATATTTTAAAAAATATCACAGGTTCTTTTTATGAAGGAACGATTACGTCATTAGTTGGGCCATCTGGAGCGGGGAAATCAACATTGCTTAAGCTTTGTAATGGACTCTTGTCTCCGGACTCCGGTGAAATTTACATAAAGGAAAAGGATATCAATACATTCGAGCCAGTTGAATTACGCCGGAATGTTGGAATTGCGCTGCAAAATGCACCAATGGTAAACGGGACTGTTTTTCATAATATATCTTTACCATTGACGCTCCAAGGGAAAAAACTTGAGAAAAGTACAGCGAAAGATTTAATAGAAGACGTTGGACTTGAAGAAGAATTATTACATCGAGATGTCCGAGACTTATCGGGTGGACAGCGTCAGAAAGTGTCTATTGCGCGTACGCTCGTTAACCAGCCTCAAATCATGTTGTTGGATGAAATAACATCTGCGCTTGATCGCGTTTCTAAAACAGAAATTGAAGAACTAATCGAAAAAATCAACAAAAAGTACAAGGTAACCATTATCTGGATTACCCATAACATCCAACAAGCCATTGAAATAGGCGACTATGTGTGGGTGTTAATGGAAGGGGAAGTCATTGAAACAGGAAAAAGCACATTGTTGAAATCTCCTACTCATCATAAAGTAAAACAATTTGTGAAGGGGGAGATGGAATGAATACACTTGCTTTAGCTATCGCACTCATTTTTGTACTGATTCCCATTTTTTTATCGAAAGCCTTTAACTTGGGCTTGGAAAAAGACACAACTATCGCGGTTGTCCGCTCGATTATTCAATTGTTTGCGGTCGGGTACATTTTAAAATTTGTCTTCGAAACCGAAAGTCTCATTTATATTTTTCTAATGGTCATTGTAATGATTGTTGCGGCAACTCAAAATGCAAGAAAAAAAGGAAAGACGATTAAAGGAATAACTTGGAAAGTAGCGGCGACGTTAGTTTTTATCGAAGTGCTTACACAAGCTATTTTACTTGGTTTTCACATTACACCTGCAACAGCACAGTACATCATTCCTATCAGTGGGATGGTAGTCGGCAATTCGATGGTTCTTGCGATTTTATTTTTAAACCGATTCACTGCTGAGGTTGATACCCACCAAGAACAAACGGAACTTATTCTGTCCTTAGGAGGAAACCCAAAACAAGCGATTCATACACAGCTCATCACATCGATTAAGGCAAGTATGATTCCAACGATTGAAAGTCAAAAAACAATCGGGCTTGTTCAACTTCCAGGCATGATGAGCGGTCAGATCATCGCAGGAGCCAGTCCCGTTCAAGCTGTACAATTTCAATTGCTTGTACTCTTTTTGCTTTTAACAACAGCGGCGGTAACAAGTATCATGCTCGGATTTTTATCCTATCCAACACTATTCAACCAACGAATGCAATTTTTGAAGATAAGATAATAAGAGCTCAAAAACCAAAAATGCCTGAACCTTTGAAAGGATCAGGCATTTATCTATATGATTTAACAGGCGACCACTACCACAGTATCAGGTACACCTAATTTGTTTTCTAAGGTTAATGAAACTAATATTTGAACACATGTCGTCCAATCTTTACGGCAGTCGTTCTTGAATCCAGCCAGCGACTTGTAGCTGTGGTAGGATTATAAAAGAACAATGCTTCCTTTGCGATATGCCTCATTTCAGTCAGTGCAGCGCGCACTGCTTTTTTAGACTCTTCATCAGCTGGTTTATTAATTGCACCATTTCTTACAGGCTGGAACTGGCCACGTTGATAAATTACGTCTCGAATTGTATTAGGGAATTTGGGGCTTTCTACTCGATTTAATACAACAGCCGCAACAGCAACTTTTCCTTCAAAAGGTTCAGCTTGAGCTTCTGCTCGTACAATTCTTGCTAATAAATCTAACTCATCCGTAGAAAAATTATAATTTGTTGAAACACTCTTTACTTCTGTTACAACTTTTTCTTCCTTTACCGTTTCTTGCGTAGCAACGACAACTTCTTCTTTTTTCTCGACATTCATTCCTATAAATAATTTAGGGGAGTTATCATGTCCCTCTGTATGTATGTGCTGCCCGACAATAATCAGGTCTAAATCTTTTACTTGTGGGTTCATCACTGCTAATTCTTCTAAAGTTATGTCATGCTTACGTGCAATTTCTGACATTGTGTCACCTTTTTGTACTGTATAAGCAAATGCTTGATCCGCAAAAAATAGAGATGCTATAAAGATCGCTAGTCCAAATAGTATTTTTTTCATAGTAATAGTCCTCCTAGTCAATTTAGTACTTGGTAACTCTCTATGACTCATTTCTATGAAAAAAATAAGTAGATTAGTATTACAGTTTCTTTACAGGTAGATTACAGCCTTGTCTATCTTCCAAATACTAGAAAAAGGGACGGTTTCTTCTTCATGAAGAGGACCGTCCCTTTTCATCATTTTTGGCTTTTTTGAAAGTAGCCTTCGACACTATTAATGTGTTTTACCATAAGGCTGCTGGCGAGTTCTGGGTTTCGCTGCCTCATCGCGTCTAGAATAGATTTATGGTAATTAAGTGACTCATTCATAACCCCTAGAACAGTCACTCCTTTTTCTTGAGAGTGCTTGATTAAATTATTAATGGATTCATATAGATTGAATAAGACAAGGTTTTTCGATGCTTTCGCAATTCTTTCATGAAAGAGCAGATTTGAAGTGACATACACGGATTGATTGTTATCGTGAATTGAAAGCTCCATCTCATCAATGGTATGTTCGATTTCATCAAAGTCTTCAGAACTAGCCCTTGTTGTTGCTAAATAGGTTAATTCTCTCTCTAGAAATCTTCGCGCCTCAAAAATATCTTGCCAGTCTGCTGAGGAAAAATAGAGCTGAAACATGAGGGAGTCAGAGAAAAACTTATCATGATTACCTGTAATTATTGTACCTTTTTGCGTTTTCTCAATTAATCCTTGTGCTTCCAAAACTTTTAACGCTTCCCTTAAGGATGGCCTTCCTACCTCAAACAAATTCATAAGCTCTCGTTCAGGAGGAAGTTTATCACCTTCATTTAACTTGCCTTGAAGAACAAGGTCCTTAATTTGGTTAACGATACTATCCGTCACATTCAAACGTTTTACTGGTTCGATCATTTTTCTATCACCTTTCATATCTAGTACAATAATGTTAAATTCTACCTATATTGCTATAAAACAACATCCCCCCTAATTATATGTAAAAGGGGGGATGAATTGACCTATTAATCTATTTCGCAATTTCCCCATGTAAGGTTTGAATTTTATTGAGCCGCATTTTTAAAAGATAGGCACCTATGGCCATTACAAGGATTGCTGTTATCAAGCCGATTACAATATTTTGAGTAAATCCAAGAACGATGAAGCCAATAATGGAAGAAATACTTGAAAGTACTGCATAAGGGAGCTGTGTCACCATATGATCAATAGGGTGGACTGAACTTCCAATCGAAGCAAGAATGGTAGTATCAGATAATGGTGACGTATGTTCTCCAAATACAGTTCCTGCTAAAACGGCACCAATTACTGGGATAAGAAACGTGACATCCATTGTCGCGACAATTTCAGCTCCAATTGGAATCATCAGGCCAGCCGTGCCAAGCGTACTTCCAATGGAATAAGAAATAAACGCTGCAAAAACAAAGAAAATAACTGGTAGCCAGGCAAGATGCAGATTTCCATCAATTAATGTTGCTAAATATTCACCAACACCTAGTGAAGAAATCACTCCCGCTGTAACTAATGCAAGGAAGAGAATGGCTACACTCGGTAGTGTCGTTTTGATTCCTGCAAGTGCTGAGATCTTTAAATGTTCGGCGGACGTTTTTTTCATGAGCAGTCTAGTTAATATAACAAGGTCAGCCGCAATTGCACCATATACTAAGGAAAGAATAATATCCGTGTTAATTAGAACGTCAAAAGCAGTAATGGGGCCTTCTGCACTTGAACGTCCAATCCAGATTGCAGAAATCACTGTTACGATAATTAATGTTAAAACAGGGAATACTAAATCAGCCATTTTTCCGTCATTTCTTGTAGGCAGCTTTGTATCTTCAGAACCTGGAACCTTACCTCTTTTTGTATCAAATAAAATGTCTTCTTCAACTGCACGATTTTCATCCTTACGCATTTGCCCAACATTAATACCAAAATATGCCACAATAAACACAAGGACAATCGTGGTAATCGTATAATAGTTCGTTGGAATTGCTAGTAAAAATGCTTCTAAAGCTTGGTAGGAAGTAATCTCATTAGCGGTTAAAACACCTGCAATAATGGACGTAATAAAAGCTGCGAGTCCTGAAATAGGAATGAGAAGAGCGATTGGTGCAGAGGTTGAGTGGATTAAATAAGATAATTTAGAGTGAGAAATTTGGTATTTATCGGTAACAGATCTCATTACGCTACCGCGGAATAGACAGCTAAAGGCATCATCAAACCATGTGAAAAAACCTAGAAACATCGTGGCCATCTGGGCTTGAACTCTTGTTTTTGCAACCTTTACTCCCCATTCAGAAAACGCATATATCCCGCCTGAAAGATAGAGAAGGGAGGAGAGTATACCAATTAACACTACGAACAATAAGACTTTGCCATCACCTATTAATACCGAAGACATGATTTGATAGACATTGACAACACTATCAATGATATTCCATTGATTATAAAGCAGTGCACCTAATGCGATTCCAATACCTAATGATAAAAATAAGCGCTTCGTAAAGATGATAATGGCAATCGTTACAACCGGTGGAATCAGTGAAAAAATTGTACCTTCCATTTATGAACCCCCTTTAATAATAGAACATAATTGTAATCGCTTACATTGTTTTATAAAAAATCATTCGTGACTTGCATAAACAATGGGGGAATTTTAATTCGAAAATTACAAGTCTAGTCACGAATGAGCTCTTCAAAATGTTTGTTATTCCGCAATTCGATTTATTAATTTACCAAGTCCTTCTACTTCACAAACAATTTCATCACCAGGTTTCAACCAATTTTTTTCCTTCATTCCTAAAATAACGCCTTCAGGTGTACCTGTAAATATGACATCACCTGGTTCTAGAGTCATTGTCTGTGACAAGTCACTGATCATTTCAGCAATCGGGAAAATCATTAGTTCTGTATTAGAACTTTGACGTAATTCACCATTTACCCAACATTTCAAATCGAGGTTTTGTGGATTTGGAATCTCATCAGCTGTGACAAGATAAGGTCCAATTGGGGCAAACTGGTCAATTGCTTTTCCATACATCCACTGGATAGTTCTGGTTTGAAGCTCTCTTGCTGATAAATCATTTCCAGTCGCATATCCAAACACATAGTCTAGTGCTTCCTCTTGCGTAATATTTTTCGCTTGTTTTCCCATCACAACAACCATTTCAACCTCGTAATCGACTTGTTTCGTCACAGAAGGTGGTACAATATCTTCGTTATGTGCTGCAAGGCTATTTTGATACTTAGGGAAGTAAATTGGATAATCTGGTACTGTAAAGTTTGCTTCAGCGACATGGGCGCGATAATTTGCTCCTGTACATATGATTTTTTTCGGTTTTTGAACAGCTGGAGCAAATGAGATAGAATCTTCGTCTAAAAATTCTTCGGCTTTGCTTACAATCTGCTGTAGTTGTTCTAGTCCTGATGTGCCGCTTGAAATCACTTCATCGACCGTGGTAGGGGCCGATAAACCAGCTTTTTCTGCAGTGGCCTTTACATCAACAATGCCACTGTCTGTTTTAATACCTAAACGAACACCATCTGTAGCTTGAAACGAAAGTAATTTCATTCCTGTCACCATCCTATTCATTTTTTATGGAAGGCTATTTTCTAAAAGTTTGTTGCAAATGGAAAAAAACTATTGATTGCTGCGAAAGGTGGCGACTCCAGCGGGAAAAGCGTGAGACTTGAGACCTCACAGGATCGATTAGCGACGAGGAGGCTTAAGCCACGCCCGTAGAAAGCGTCCACCTGCAGCGGAAATCAATTATTTCAATAACAACAAAGTTCGCGAAAACAACCTTATGGAAAATCGTGGTGTATGGTCTTACCATAGAATATTGTACATCGTTTCTTTTTAGAACTCGTTTTCCACAAAAAATAGGACGGTTCTCCTAGTGCCAAGAGAACCGTCCCATTTGCTTTTATATACTTAATTTCAATAAATCTTCAGATGTATTAACAATGTTTGTTTCAAACGCTTTTACATCTAAATACTTTTCAGAATTCGTTATGACAATCGGGCTAGTGGTTTCATAACCAGCCGCTTTGATTTGTTGTAAGTCAAACGTGATGAGCAGGTCGCCACGTTTGACTTTGTCACCTTGCTTCACATGTTGTTTGTAATATTTTCCTTTCAACTTTACCGTATCAATACCGATACAAATTAACACGTCAGCTCCATTACTTGAGGTAATACCAATGGCATGTCCAGTTGGAAATTGAGTTGTCACAACACCGTCAACTGGAGATACGACTCTTCCATCCTCGGGTTCAACTGCGATTCCTTTCCCAACAGATTCTGTTGAAAAAAGTGGGTCATTGATTGAAGATAGCGGAACAACCTTACCATGTAATGGACTACTAATTTTTTCTGGTCTTACGATTAGCTGATTATAATTATCTTTCGTTTTTTCTACTTTACCTTCAAAACCAAATAAATACGTTAAAATAAATCCTAATACAAATGCAACAGTAATCCCAATTAAAAATGGCAAAATAGGGGAAAATGCAGGGATTGAAAGAACACTTGGTAAAACAAAAGCGTTCATGCCTATTCCTAGACTACCATTTATCGCACCGCCAACAGCTGCTGCGATTAGAACATATACCATCGTTTTTTTATAGCGTAAAATAATCCCATAATTAATTGCTTCAGTAGTTCCTGCTAGAGCACCTGGAACAATACCACTTGCGGCAAGAGCTTTTAAATCTTTATCTTTCGTTTTTAAAAATACAGCAATTCCAATCCCAATTTGTGCAAATGGCGCTGCGGCAGCCATCCCGATAATTGGGTCTGGTCCAGTTGCAAGGTTCGCAATTGCCAATGGAATGATTGTCCAATGTAGACCTGCGATTGTTAAAAATGTCCAAGCCCCTCCAAGTACGGCTCCCGCTAATAACCCGCTTTTCTCACTAAGGAATGTGATCACCGTAGCTAAACCTTCTCCTAACAAAGTTCCAATTGGTCCAAAGACAATTAAGGTTAAAGGCACCATTATAATAAGAGCAAGTAATGGATTCATAAATAATTGGATATCTTTATAGATGACTTTTTTCAGGAATTTCTCAAGTCCTGCGTAAACAAAAATCGCGATAAAAATAGGGAAGACAGTTGCTGAATAATCAGAAAGTAAAACAGGTAGTCCTAGAAAATCAATCGAGTGAACTCCATTTTCGACAAGATGAACAATTTCAGGACTTAAAATGGAAACACCGATTACTCCGCCAACATAGCCATTTGCACCTAATTTTAGTGCAATCGATATACCTAAAAAGACAGGGAGGAAGTGGAATACAGCATCCCCAGCTGCAGATAAGACGATGTATGAGCCATTCTCTGGTGATATCCAATCAAGCATAACCAAGACGGATAACATCGCTTTCAATAAACCAGCTCCTGCAAGAACCCCAATAATAGGAGCAAAGCTTCCAGAAATAACATCTAAAATCATCGATAATTTTGAAGGCTTTTTATCTGTTGTTGTCTGATTCATAGTAGTACCTCACAATTTCTAAGCGAACGTTTTCAAAATGTTTGCTTTTGTTTTTACTATTTAAGTATAATGAGTTCGTCTTTGTTTTTAATAGGACTATTTTGATAAAATCAGGACAAAAAGAAGGGAAAAATTTTGGAAACATCATTCATCATTTCAACCGCTTTAAAATTACACTACCTGACAGATTTAAATATTTATGTATTGAATCAGGAGGGACAGTTTTCCTACCGTCAGGAACTATTTGAACTCCCAAGTTTTATGCGTGAAACTCATGAAACGATCATTGCAAAACTTTCTCAAGTGGAGGAGGAACAGGTTTATAATTTTAATTATGAGTGGGATTTGCAGTTTTTATGCTACTCCCTAAAAGTTCAAGGACTGAAGCTTTATATTCTTTTAGGACCCTATTATGAAATGGCTCCCGATTTTTATAAACTCACTAGAGAACATCAGTTAAGTCATAATCAAAGTGAAGCTTTGAGAGATGTTGCAAAGAAGATTCCAATTGTTACGGGAGAAAAAACAAACAGCTTTGCGAGTGTTTTACAGCATTTTCGACGTTTGATGGAGAATGACGCAACCACTCAAATCATTGTTTCCAACGCAAAAAATCAGGATTTAAAAAATACTAATAACACAGATGCAGAAGAGGTTGAGCTAGTACAATTACGATATGAAATTGAAAAAAATTTTTTACGCGCAGTAGAAAATGGAGACAAAAAACAAGCATTACAATTAATAAGTTCAAATAATCCTTTGTTTTCATTTGCAGAACGGTTCCCTAATCAACCCATTCGAAGAGTAAAAAATAATTTAATCGTCATGAATACTCTATTACGAACTGCTGCCAGAAATAGTAAAGTACCATCCATTATGGTTCATCGAATTTCTGAAGGTTATGCATTTAAGATTGAACAGGCAAGTAAATTAGGGAAACTTTATCAGATAGAAGACCAAATGATTGGGGAATATTGTGATTTAGTTCAATCCAACACCTTAAAACAGTTTTCCATCATGATTCAAAAGGTAATCGAACACATCACAAATTATTATGATCAGCCACTGCGAATTGAAACCTTGGCAGAGAAAGTTGAAACTCACGCAAGTCATCTTTCACGTAAATTTAAGGAAGAGACCGGATATACAATAACCAGTTATCAACAAATGCTTCGAATTAACCAAGCAAAATATTTACTTAAGTCGGAGAAACTTTCGATTGAAGAGATTTCGTGGCTGGTTGGATATGATGACCCCTCTTATTTTACAAGGGTATTTAAAAAAGAGTCCGGTATGACACCCACCCAATATCGGCAATAAAAAAGGGACGGGTTCTAAAGCTTAGCTCGCCAAGAACACCGTCCATGAATCTTATTTATTAGCAAATTCTGTTTTGATTTGTTCAAGTAATTCAGGATTTGTTAAAATTTTGTATCCTGTGACTGCCATTGTCTTGGCTCCGAGAATCATTGCTTCTTTCCCTTGGTTGCTAAGGGCAGCTTCACGGAATCCATGTGTGTGGCAGGCAAATGGTTCATCACAAATTTTTACATATGGATGAATAGAAGGGACCACATGGCTCACATTCCCCATATCAAGAGATCCACCTTCTGCACGTTCAAGAATTTCCTCTGGATTTACTCCTAATTCAATCAATGTGTTAGTAAAAACATCGGAAAAACTCTCATTCGTAACCATGTCATCATACGAGAATTCATAGAATGACCATTCCATTGTTGCACCTGTTTGAAGTGCTGCACCCTGTGCGCATTTTTTCACTTTTTCAACAAGCTCGTTTACATAGTCACGTGTTGCAGCACGAACATAAAATTGTGCCACAGCATAATCAGGTACAATATTAGCTGCCTGTCCACCTTCAGAAATAATTCCGTGAATACGTGCGTCTGAGGTGATATGTTGTCTTAATGCATTGATGCTGTTGAATGTTTGGATGACTGCGTCAAGGGCATTAATTCCTTCATGTGGAGCTGCAGCTGCATGTGCAGCTTTTCCGAAAAATTCAAATTGAATGGCATCCATTGCTAGGGAAGCGCCACTTTTTTCGTAATGGCTGAGTGGATGGACCATCATAGCAACGTCAAGGTGATCAAAGATACCTTGTTCAGCCATAGTGACTTTTCCACCTTTAGTTTCCTCAGCAGGTGTACCGTATACAACCACTTTTCCACCGGTTTCATGAATAACTTTTGATAAGCCAATTCCAGCTGCAATTCCCATTGTTCCAATTAGATTATGACCGCATGCATGGCCTAATTCAGGTAGTGCATCATATTCGGACATAATTCCAATCGTCGCACCCGGTTTACCACTGTCAAAAGTAGCCTCAAACGCAGTAGGGAGGCCTGCTGTCCCAATTTCTACACTAAAATTATGTTTTTTAAGTTCATCGGTTAAAATTTTACAAGCCTTGTATTCTTCATGCCCAAGCTCTGGGTTTGCCCCAATATAAGCACTAATTTCATAAAAACGATCTTTGTTTTCTTCAATAGCTGCAAGTATTTCTGCCTTCATAATGACCCTGCTTTCTTTTTATAGGTTTCTCTTGGATTATTATAAATCACAATGTATAAAAATTCAATCAGTCTCTTTGTCTAAAATACTATTTTTATATAACAAATAAAAAATCTTGAAAAATAGGCACCTGCACATACAGTACAACCCATAGGCTCATATCATAACATTGTAAGAAATAGAAAGGGAGATGACACTATGTATTACGGATATCATGATCATTGCGGATATGGGTATGGATATGGTGGTTTTGGATATCACCATGGCTTTGTATTAATTGTTGTACTATTCATTCTATTGATAATTGTTGGTGCTTCTTACGTACGTTAAAAATATACAAAGCATTAAAAATAGGTTCCTTTCACAATAAACGTGAATGGAACCTTTTCTTATTTACGATAAAAATAATATGTAAACTAATTTTGCTTTGATTAACCATAAAAATATTATGTTGACTATGAATAGATTGAACTTTAAAACAAAAAATATGAAGTATATGTTTGAACAGAGGTGAAAATATGATGAATCAGTATGATGTCATTATCATTGGCGGGGGAATTGCCGGTTTGCAAGCGGCCATCCAACTTGGACGATATAAGCATAGTATTGCAGTAATTGATTCAAATGATGGACGCTCAAGCATTTGCAGAAGTTACCATAATATTTTAGGCTGGCCAGACGGTGTGAGTGGTGAAACTTTAAGAAGTCTTGGAAAAATGCAGGCTGAACGTTATGGAGTTTCTTTCGTACATAATGAAGTCCTTAAGGCGGAAAAAGGGGATGAGGCATTTCAGTTGTTTTGTCGAGATGGTGAAACCTATACAGCAAAACGATTGCTTTTCGCAACAGGTGTGAAGGACAATATTCCTCCAATTAAAAACATGAACAAATGCCTAGGTTTATCCGTCTATGTTTGTCCCGATTGTGATGGATATGAAGTAGTAGACAAGCACGTGATTGTCATTGGCTCCGGAAAACCTGGAGCAAACATGGCCCTCACGCTAACTTATTTTACAAAAGAAATCACATTTATTAATCATGATTGGCAAAACCTTGATAACGAGACAATGGATGACTTAAAAAAGAAGGAAATTACTTATATCCAAGACGATGTGGAGGAAATTTTAGTTGCAGGGGAATCCTCTCATTTTGTCGGTGTACGCTTAAAAAGCAAAGATATTCTTAACGGGGATCGAGGATTTTTAGGATTTGGTGGAAATATGGTTCGTTCAGAGCTTGCGAAAGATCTAGGAATTGAACGTACAGAAAACAAACATATCATTGTGGACCCACGAACAAAGAAGACAAATGTTGACCATGTGTGGGCGGCGGGGGATATTACTGTCCACTCAGAGCAAACAACAATTGCCATGGGAGACGGAATGCAGGCAGCCATTTGGATTCACAAAAGCCTTATAAATGAAAAATAACCGTTTGAATAACGAAATTATCATTCTTTACTTACATATGATGTAATAATAGGCTTTTTAAATAGTAAAACGCTTTCGAAGGTTGTGATAGTTTTACGTTAATAACATCCTAAAGGGATATAGAAGGTTGTGGTAGTTTTCGTTAATAACATAGTAAGGGGTTATAGAAGGTTGTGGTAGTTTCGTTAATAACATAGTAAGGGGTTATAGAAGGTTGATGAAGGGCATATCGGTGTTGTTTTGGAGTGGTTTTCCTCTTCATTGAATGTATGAAGAGGATTACGAGGGGAGGTTGACGTGGCGTTCCTCTTCATCGGGGGTATGAAGGGGATTGCGTGTGAAGATTGACGTGGCGTTCCTCTTCACCGGTGGTATGAAGGGGATTGTGAGGGAAAATTGATGTGATTTTCCTCTTCATC
>NZ_HE610985.1:328963-350041 GCF_000285535.1 Bacillus timonensis
CATCGGACATCTGAAGGACATTCTACAAGGGTTTTCACGTACATCAGTCCTTCATCAAACGAAAAATCTCAAAACCGAGTCTCGAAATCAATAACAGTATACTTCAACACTAAAAACTAAAAGGTCGTAAACAAAATCACACACCTTAGAATCATAATCCATTTACCAAAACAGTACTGTACTACCAATTCGGCGAGGAGGGGTTCGCGGTGGACGAAACCCGTTTAATTAAACCATTATTGGATAAGGAATATCCGATGATAAGCCATGGGGATGGAATTTATTTATATGACACAAACGGAAAAAAATACATTGACGGTTCATCAGGAGCTATCACGGCGAGTATCGGTCATGGCGTCAAGGAAATCATTGAGGAAATTGACAAACAGGCTAACAAAATTTCGTTCGTGTACAGGTCACAATTCACAAGTGAACCGGCCGAAAACTTAGCAAAAAAACTAAGTGATTTAACTAAAGGCGGTGAATACTGGTCTTTTTTTGTGAACAGCGGTTCTGAGGCAACCGAAACAGCAATGAAGGTTGCAATTCAACATTGGCAAGAAAAAGGAATGAAGGGGAAAAACAAAATTTTGTCTCGGTGGATGAGCTACCATGGCATCACAATTGGAGCACTTTCGATGTCCGGTCACACCGGCAGAAGGGCTCGTTTTGTTTCCTTATTAGAAGACTATCCTACCATTGATCCGCCGTATTGCTTCCGTTGTCCATATAACACAACATATCCGGAGTGCAACCATATGTGTGCTACAGAGCTTGAACAAGCGATTAACCGAATTGGTGCCGAACATATTGCGGCCTTTATTGCAGAGCCGATTATCGGAGCGGCAGGTGGTGCAATCGTTCCACCTGAAGGTTATTACCAAGTCATTAAAAAAATCTGTGAGAAGTACAATATTTTATTTATCGCTGATGAAGTGATGACGGGAATGGGTCGGACGGGAAAAATGTTCGCCCTTGAACATTGGGATACACAAGCAGACATCATTGCTCTCGGAAAAGGAATGAGTGCTGGCTACACACCAATCGCCGCAACCCTTGTCAGCGAAAAGGTAATGGAACCGATTCAAAAGGGGTCCAAACTAATCATGAGTGGCCACACTTATAGTGCAAATCCACAATCTGCAGCTGTCGCATTAGCGGTGGTTACCTACATTGAAACTCATAATCTCGTTGAAAAATCTGCGAAAAACGGAGAATACTTACTTACAAAACTACAAAAATTACAAAAAGATCATCCAATAATAGGCGATGTACGTGGAAAAGGGTTAATGTGTGGAGTTGAGTTTGTTTCTGATATGGTCACGAAGTATCCATTTAATAAGGAAATAGATGTAACGAGTCACGTTGTGAATCAAGGTCAGAAAAATGGGCTCCTACTATACCCGGCGGCAGCTGGAATCGAAGGTATTGGTGGCGATGCTATCCTAGTTGCCCCACCGCTTACAATTACAACGAAACAAATCGATGAGCTTATCGAGCTTCTTAACCAAACATTAAACGATGTCAAAACAGAACTCCGTAATAAAGGTATTATCTCATCATAATATGGAGGTGTTATAGATTGATTGAAAATCGTTACCATAAATTTTCAACTCTTGAAGAAGCACTCACACATATTCATGACGGAACAACTGTCATGTTTGGAGGCTTTGGTGGAATTGGAAGCCCACCAACCCTTATCGATGGTTTACTAGAAAAAGGTGTTCAAGATCTTACCTTAATTGGGAATGACACGGGTTTTCCGAATATCGGTATCGGAAAACTCGTTAGTCGCGGTCATGCGAAAAAATGCATTGTTTCACATATTGGTTCTAATCCGGTTGCTGGGCAACTCATGACAGAGGGAAAATGGAAATTGAATTCTCACCACAAGGCACACTTGCGGAACGAATTCGTGCAGGTGGAGTTGGCTTAGGAGGTATTTTAGTTGATGTAGGAATCGATAACGAAATCGTTGCAAAGGGGAAACAAATCATACCTGTTGATGGCACAAACTATTTATTAGAAAAACCATTAACCGCAGATGTTTCCATTATTTTTGCAAAAAAGTGTGACCCTTTTGGAAATCTAGTTTATGACAAAAGTGCCCGAAACATGAATCCTCTCGTTGCAATGGCAGGGAAATTCACAATAGCTGAGGTTGAGGAAATCGTTCCATTAGGTGAACTTGACCCGGAAGAAATTGTAACGCCAGGAATATATGTCGACATGATCATTAAAAGCAAAGGGGTGAATTGGAATTGGGTATGGGAATAGATATTCGCAATCGAATTGCTAAACGGGCCGCGCAGGAAATAAAAGATGGAATGATTGTAAACCTTGGGATTGGTATTCCCTCACTAGTTCCGAATCACCTACCTGATGGCATACATGTCATGGTTCATGCAGAAAATGGGATTTTGGGAATCGGTCCAAGCCCAGAAAAAGGAGAAGAGGATGAAAATATTTGTAACGCAGCTGGGTATCCTGTAACAACTGTCACAGGTTCATCGTACTTTGATAGTTCCATTGCATTTGGGATGATTCGCCGAGGCTATATTGATATCACCATTTTAGGTTCGCTACAGGTTAGTGAAAAAGGCGACCTTGCTAACTGGATTGTTCCTGGAAAACGTGTTCCAGGCATGGGAGGGGCCATGGAGCTAGCGCAAAAAGCAAAGAAAGTGATTGTATTGATGAACCATGTTGACAAATATGGGAACTCCAAGCTATTGAAGGAATGCAGCCTACCACTGACTTCAAAGAGCTGTGTTGATCTTATTATTACCGATATGGCTGTTATTGAGGTCAGGGAGAATGGACTTCACTTACTTGAGGTAATGGCTCCTTTTACAGTAGAGGATGTCGTCAAAAATACAAATGCCGAATTGAAGTGGGATGATACCATTACAAGCATTTGAACATTAACCAAGGGGGCGAAATGCATGAGTGACAATAAAAAGAAAGTATCAAAATGGATCCAAGCAAATAAAGGAAAGGGAATCCGTTTATTAAAAAAACTTGTTCAGGAACCGA
Organism: Bacillus timonensis; assembly: GCF_000285535.1. GTDB lineage: Bacteria > Bacillota > Bacilli > Bacillales > Bacillaceae_L > Ferdinandcohnia > Ferdinandcohnia timonensis. The sequence continues at coordinate 332,000 of NZ_HE610985.1, forward strand.
GTCTTCAAGGAAATGAAAGGTCTTCTCAAGCGATTGTAATCGAAAAATGCCGTCAACTTGGCATGGAAATTGACATCTGGGAACCGAATGGTACAGAACTTTTAAAACATCCATATTTTGTATCACCAAGATCAAATTTTCTCGATAGCCCAAATGTTGTTGGAACTTTAAAAGGTACTGGTGGTGGAAAATCACTCCTCTTAAATGGTCATATTGATGTCGTCCCAGAGGGCGATATCACGCAATGGGAAACGGACCCTTACTCAGCTGAAATTAAAGATGGTAAATTATATGGTCGGGGCTCTACCGACATGAAAGGCGGAAATGTTGCCCTGCTTTTAGCAATCCAAGCCATCAAGGAATCTGGTATTCAATTAAAAGGAGATGTTATTTTTCAAAGTGTCATAGAAGAAGAAAGTGGCGGGGCAGGAACTCTTGCAACCATTTTAAAAGGATATAAAGCAGATGGAGCAATTATTCCAGAGCCTACAAATATGAAGATTTTCCCAAAACAACAAGGTTCGATGTGGTTTAAAATCGACATTTATGGTCGGATAGCACATGGTGGTACAAGATATGAAGGAGTTAGTGCCATCGAAAAAAGCATGATTGTCATTAACCATCTCTTAAAACTTGAAATGATTCGTAATGCCGCGATAAATGATCCTTTATATAAAAATACACCTATTCCTGTGCCAATTAATATTGGAAAGATAAACGGAGGAACCTGGCCGTCATCTGTTGCGGACGTCGTCACAATCGAAGGGCGAATGGGAGTTGCACCGGAGGAAAAGATTGAACATGCAAAGGCTGAAATGGAACAATGGCTAACTAAATTACCAGAAATCGACAAATGGTTTGAGGACCATCCGGTTAGTCTCGAATGGTTTGGAGCACGATGGGTACCAGGTACGATTGACCCTGATCATGAACTTATGAATCTTTTAAAAAATAGCTTTCAACGGGTTAAAGGGAAAGAACCAATCATTGAAGCATCACCTTGGGGTACAGATGGTGGACTTCTATCAGCAGTGGGGAATATCCCAACAATTGTCTTCGGGCCAGGTACAACTGAAGTCGCCCATTATCCAAATGAATATATCGAGTTAGAGCAAATGTTCGAAGCGGCCCAAATCATTGCGCACACGATTTTAGAGTGGTGTGAAGTTGCAGAAGATTCATGATATGATAGATGAAAAGATTGAGATAGGAGGTGTGATGTTGTCAAATCACACATACAGTGAACTAAAACAAATAAAAGCAGCTACATATCATGCGAATTTGGTCGTTGATTATTTTAACTGTAGACTTCGGGTTTTAGAGTACCGAGGCAATCTTAATTCCTTATTAGATAAAGTAAACGAAATTGTCACAGAACACTCATTTGAAAAAGTCATTTGTATGGCAAGGCAAGAAGACTTGCTAGAGTTTATGGCTCAAGGCTTTATGATTGAAGCAATGATTCCAAACTATTTTAATGGCAGTGACACCTATTTTGTTACGAAATATTTTACAAACAAACGACGAAATAGTGAAAAATGGATGGAAGAAGAAAAAATCATCACAGACATTTTACGAAATCCACGCGAAAATAAGCGAACAGACACACCGTTTTTAATCCGCAAAGCAACACATGAAGATGCAGAACAACTAGCCGCTTTATACAATAATGTGTTTCAAATCTACCCAACTCCATTAAACAACCCAGACTATATTCAGCAGGTAATGAAGGATTCAACGGTTTTCTATGTAGTCCTTGATAATGGTGGGATTGTAAGCAGTGCATCAGCCGAAATAAATACTACCTTTCACAATGCAGAACTTACCGACTGTGCGACCTTAGAGGCATATCGGAAACACGGTTTAATGAAGCAGCTCTTGGTTGAACTTGAAAAAGAGCTAATGAACAATGGAATCTATTGTGCATACTCGATTGCGAGGGCACTTTCATATGGCATGAACAAAAGCTTTTACCAGCTTGGATACTACTATACTGGGAGACTTACAAATAATTGTTATATCTTTGATAAGATTGAAGATATGAATGTATGGGTGAAAGATTTATCAAAGGGATGAACTGCCGAAATTTCGGCAGCAAGCGCCGGAATTTCATCATACGATAGGAGGTGGAGATGAATGCAAATCGGTGAAGAACTAGTGATTGCCATTTTAGATAGTATTGATGAAGCCATTCATGTTGTAAATGAGGATGGAATCACTATTTTCTATAATCAAGTTGCCGCAGAGCATGATGGACTTAGTCGGGAGGAGGTTCTCGGAAAACATATTCTCGAAGTTTTTCCCTCCTTAAATGAGAACTCTAGCACTCTTTTAAAGGTTATTTCCACAAAACAGCCGATTTTTCATCTCCCCCAAACCTATAAAAATAAATGGGGAAAGCTTATCGATACAGTGAATACCACTCTTCCGATAAAAATAAACGGTATTTTCATCGGTGCAGTGGAAATCGGAAAGGACTATTCAAAGATCAAAGATTTATCAAATAAATTGATGGACCTTCAATCAAAAGTTCGCGGCGTCTCAAAAAAGCCGAATGAAATTTACGGAGCGAAATACACCTTTCATGACATCCTGACGAAAAATGAGCAGTTCAATTATGTGAAGCGACAAGCAACGAAGGTCGCAAGCTCAACATCAACGGTATTAGTGTATGGGGAAACTGGCACTGGAAAAGAACTTCTTGTTCAAGCAATTCATAATGAATCATCGCGAAGACAGGCACCTTTTATTGCACAAAATTGTGCAGCATTACCTGAAAGCTTATTAGAAAGTATTTTATTTGGAACAGTAAAAGGTAGTTATACAGGGGCGGTGGACCGTGCTGGATTATTTGAAATTGCACATGGTGGGACACTTTTTTTAGACGAAATCAATTCAATGCCACTTGAGCTTCAATCAAGATTACTCCGTGTGCTTGAAGACGGAATGGTGCGTAGAATAGGTAGCCCAAAAGCTCTTCAGGTAGACGTTCGTGTCATTGTTGCCTTAAATAAGTATCCGAAGGAATGTGTCAAGGCCGGTGAACTACGACCAGATTTGTATTACCGATTAAATGTTTTTTCACTGGAGATTCCACCATTGCGCGACCGAATTGGAGATATCCCGTATTTAGTGGAGCATTTTGTTCGGCACTATAACCATAGTTTTCAAAAAAACATATCAAAAGTGGATGATGAAGTTCTTGAACTATTTACTAGTTACAACTGGCCAGGGAATGTTCGAGAGTTAAAGCATATCATTGAGCATGCAATGATTATGGCGGAAGGTTTGACCCTCACGAAGGATTTACTACCAAATCATCTTGTCGATTCACAAGTAACATCTACGGTTACTTTAAGGCCACTTCGCCAAGCCATACAAGAAACGGAAAACACGTTAATCGAAGTAGCAATGAAAGAATCTGGAGGGAATATTAATCAAGCTGCTAAACTATTAGATATTCCACGCCAAACCTTGCAATATAAACTACAAAAAATGAAAAATTAAGACCCAATTTTCTAATTTCTCCTTCCTACTGAAACTTTGGCATGCAACTTGCATGTTATTTACAGTAGGGAGGAGATTTTTTATGCAGATGAATTTATATAAACCAAAGCGTCATTGGAAAGACATTGAGTTATGGAAAGACGTAACAGAAGAACAATGGAACGATTGGATTTGGCAATTGACCAATACAATTCGCACAATTGATGATTTACGTAAGGTGATTAACTTAACACCAGAGGAAGAAGAAGGTGTCTTAATTTCGACAAAGACAATTCCTTTAAATATTACGCCTTATTATGCATCGTTAATGAATCCAGATGACCCGCGTTGTCCAATTCGGATGCAATCCGTTCCTATCAGTAAAGAAATCTACAAAACAAAATACGACTTAGAAGATCCACTTGAAGAAGATGAGGATTCACCAGTACCCGGCCTTACTCATCGCTATCCTGACCGCGTCCTCTTTTTAGTCACAAACCAATGCTCCATGTATTGTCGTTATTGTACGAGAAGAAGATTTTCTGGCCAAATTGGTATGGGGGTGCCGAAAAAGCAACTTGATGCAGCCATCCATTATATTGCAAACACTCCTGAAGTTCGTGATGTACTCATTTCAGGCGGTGACGGACTACTGATTAATGACAACATTCTTGAATACATTTTGAAAAATTTACGGGCAATTCCACATGTCGAAATTATTCGTATCGGAACGAGAGCACCGGTCGTGTTTCCACAGAGAATTACCGAGAACCTTTGCAATATTTTAAAAAAATACCATCCGGTTTGGTTAAATACCCATTTCAATACGTCAATCGAAATTACTGAAGAAGCGAAAAAAGCGTGTGAAATGTTAGTTAACAGTGGTGTTCCAGTCGGAAACCAATCCGTTATTTTAGCAGGAATTAACGACAGTGTCGAAATTATGAAAAAGCTCATGCATGATTTAGTCAAAATTAGAGTACGTCCTTATTATATTTATCAATGTGATTTATCTGAAGGTATTGGCCACTTCAGAGCACCTGTTTCAAAGGGCTTAGAAATTATCGAGGGCTTGCGTGGACACACTTCAGGCTATGCAGTCCCAACATTTGTCGTCGATGCTCCTGGGGGCGGTGGGAAAATTGCCCTACAGCCGAATTATCTTCTTTCTCAAAGTCCTGAAAAAGTCGTCTTGCGTAATTTTGAAGGTGTAATTACGACTTATCCAGAACCGGAAAACTATGTACAAGGCTCTGCTGATGCTTACTTTACTGAGCATATTGGTTCTATTGAAGATAAAAAGTCAACTGTTGGGATTGCTGGTTTATTAGGCGACGGATTCAACCTTGTTCCAGAAGGGATTAACCGAATTTCAAGAAGAAAGAAATATGTGGAAGACCCAACCCACAGTACATTAAAGGATAAACGTGAGAAACGTGACGAGTTAAAAGAGAAAAAATATCAATCAACCTTGAAAAAAATGAAAGGCGATAAGGAAGAGGAAGCGTAGTTTGGAGAGGAGGTCATATTGTTGAATTGTATGTGGTGTGAATCGGAAAAAGCGAAGGAAACAAAAAATAGTGTTTATTGGGAACTCCCTGATGGAACACGAGCAATTGAGATACAAGATACGCCTAGTGTGAAATGTGAAGAATGTGGGATGGAATATCAAGAAGAAAGCATTATTAATGAAATCGAAGACCAGCTTATGTTAATCGATACGAAAAAACTTGCAAAAACTATTCAATATAAGGAACTCATGGAGATTCCGCGATTATTAAAGCATAATTACTTTCGTTTTTAGTTGACACGACACGATAACATGATAAAATGACAAAACGAACGCTTGAGTAGGAAGTGGTTATTATGGGAAAGTCATTTTATCATTATCTTGTGAAGTTTCGCACGGCAAAAGCTAAAGATGACATTAGTCAATTTGCGAATGACGTATATTTGGATCACAGCTTTCCAATTTATTCGAAAGATTACGATGAATTGAGTTCTTATTTAGAGCTAAACGGACAATATTTAAAAAGTATGTCCATTTTTGATAAAGCCTGGGAGCTTTATGTTAACGAAGATTGATGTTAGACCACTGAGAATCGGGATTCTTGGTGGTTTTTTAGTTCTATGAAACTATAGATTATCTGAAATTGAACATGTGATTTGAATACTGCCACTATCTCGAAAATACTGTCACTACCCATGTCTACTGCCACTATTCCCAAAATACTCCCATTATCCAAGATTTACTGCCACTAAACGAACACCCAAATAGACCTCTAAATCGAACGACGCCACCTAAATAAATTTTAGGCTCGCCCGCCAATAATTTTTCTTATCTCACAAGCCCTATTATAATGCCGTTTTGCAAAAGACTTGCATATACTATCTCACACCCTTCAAATCGACACAAAAGCTAAAGGGATGAGGATATGGAAGGTAAAAGCAAAAAGCCAAAATACAAAATTGGGGATATCGTGGTTGTTACGTTATATGGAACGGTTGGATCAGTGACTGATATCCGGAAGCTCGATGGAAACTTTCTTTATAAGGTAAATAAAGGTGAGGTATTTTACTCAGAATCAGTGCTAACCTTACTTTCCGAATACAAAGCAAAACCGATTGAAATTGAAAATATCGAGATTGAATATAAATATTATTTTGGTGACCTTGTCTTTGTTCAAGGATATGACAATGATGTATTTAAAATTGTTGGAATACACACAGAAATTTGGAGATACAAAGAGGGTGCATGGGAGGATGTGATTTACGAGCTAGCGCGTGTGACAGATGGTGAGTGGCTTGAGGCAGGAGAGGATGAGCTAACACTACTTGCAGAATTTGATCAAGCAGAAACATTCCTTCAAAAATATTCATTGAATTATTTTGTAAAAAAGAAAAACAACAATGTGGGGATGTATAAAAATATGGATATCTATCGTAAATCCGAAAAAGATCATATGCGTATCAAAAAAGAGAAAAAAGAAATCATCGACGGATTACTCGATGTATACAACGACTACAAGATCCTGTACGACATGTTCCAGGATCAGAAATATAAAGATGTTATGGATTTGGCCATGAAAAATTTACAAAAGTTTGAAACTGGGAAAGGTAACGATTAACCCATGAACCATGCTTGTACGACCACATAAAAGAAATAAGGGATCCCTAAAAATAGAATAGCAGAAAATAATCCTTTTGTTACTTTTCCTAAAACTTTGTCGAATCCTTCGCCGTCAATAAACGCTAGGATTTTATTTGTCAATTTGACTTCTTCTTGTACTGGGAATTTTACGATGGTTGCTTGTTTTGTCATGGTAACCCCTCCTATAAACTTGTCCAATCTTTATATTCCATCCTATGTATGAACCACTGATTTCATGACTACAAAATAAAATACATAAGAAACTGACATAGGTGTCGTGTTTTCTACATACATCTTAAGTAAAGGGGGCGATCATGCTGAAGGAAATTGAGGTTGTTATTGATACGGAGGAAATTGCAGAGTTTTTCTATAACGAGCTTGTCCAAAGGGGATTTGCCCCAGGCGAGGAAGAGCTAGAAGAATTGGCGGATATTACATTCGAATACTTGCTCTATAAATGTGTAATCGACGAAGAAAAGGACTAAGTACATAGAGGCGGCGGGGAAACCCGTCGTCTATTTATTTGGCTTTGGTTGTTTTCACAAACTTATTGACACAATTGATTTCCGCTTCAAGTCATTTTATTTTCAATGGAAGATAAACCTTTTTCGTGTTAATTCGTATAGGTATATATCAAGAATTAGGGGGAATACGATGTCATTTTTTAATAAAATTTTCTCAAGCATAGGAATTGGAAGTGCAAAAGTTGATACAAAGCTTACAACTGACCAACTAAGAGCGGGGGAAAAGGTCTCTGGTGTTGTTGAAATCACCGGGGGAAACATGGAACAACAAATTGCTGAAATTTACCTGTCGTTGGTCACAACATATATAAAAGAATCAAATGACAGAAAGATTACCAAGCAGGCAACCATTGAAAAAGTAAAAATTGTAGAGCCGTTTACAATAGGTAGTAATGAAAGACGTGAATTCCCATTTTCATTCGTGCTTCCGCTAGATACGCCAGCGACACTTGGAAGAACGAAAGTGTGGATTCACACTGGCTTAGATATAAAAAATGCAGTTGATCCATCGGATAAAGATTATATATCTGTTTCGCCATCTCCCTTAGCAGCTGGTGTGCTAAATGCGGTTTATGATTTAGGTTTTAGCCTTCGTAAAGTAGACTGTGAGGCCGCACCCTATCGCTTAAGAAGACGGCTTCCTTTTGTTCAGGAATTTGAATTTGTGTCAACAAGTGGACAATTTCGTGGAAGATTGGACGAAGTGGAAGTCATGTTCTTCCCGCAATCAGACAATAAGCTAGAAGTAATGATGCAGATTGACAGACGTGCACGAGGATTAAGCAGTTTTCTTGCTGAGGCCATGGATATGGATGAATGTTTTGTTACCTTCACATTGACATCTGAGGACCTTCCCACGATTAAGTCAAAAATTAATCAAATTATTAGTCGTTATAGCTAATAGAAGGGGCGTCCATCAAAGGGACGCCTTTTTACGTTTTACTCATTATGTCCTGGACCGTTCTTACGACCACCTGCTGCAGAAAATTCTTTACCGTGTGCGATTTGTTCTGCCTCAATTGCTTCAGGTGGCGTATGATTGTTTTTCTTAGGTGCATTTATACGATTACGGTTTTTCTTTCCCATTTTTACCCCTCCAATTATTTAGGTTGCATAAAACCTTGTTTCGCTTTTTTCGATGTATTAGGTGGATTTCCAACACCTTTTGTTGTGTCGGTTGCATTTGCATAATCAACAGCTTGGCTTACTTTTTTGCTCATTTTTTCTTTAGCCATGAATAATACCCCCTTATTAAAATAATACAACCTTAGCTTTCCCTATATTTTTGTGTTCATGAATGCTTTTGTGGTAAGATAGGACAGGTGCAATTTTTTACATAGGAGGATCATGAATGAGTACACATATTGGTGCAAAGCAAGGTGACATTGCGGAAACGGTATTACTTCCAGGAGACCCATTGCGTGCAAAATATATTGCTGAAAACTTTTTTGAAAATGTTCAATGCTACAACGAAGTGCGGGGAATGCTTGGATTTACTGGTACATATAAAGGAAAGCGCGTATCTGTTCAAGGAACTGGCATGGGTGTTCCATCCATCTCAATTTACATACATGAATTAATGAATGACTATAGTGTTCAAAACTTAATTCGCGTTGGTACTTGTGGTGCGATTCAAAAAGACGTGAAGGTACGCGATGTCATATTAGCGATGACTTCATCTACCAATTCACAAATGAACCGGATTAATTTTGGAACTGTTGACTATGCTCCAACAGCCTCTTTTGATTTATTAAAAAAAGCATATGATGTGGGTTCTGAAAAAGGCCTTAAATTAAAAGTAGGAAATGTTTTTACAAGTGACGTATTCTATAATGAAAATGCTGAACTAGAAAAATGGGCACAATACGGCATTTTAGCTGTTGAAATGGAAACAACGGCACTTTACACGTTAGCAGCAAAATTTGGTCGTAATGCATTATCTGTTTTAACAGTAAGTGACCATATTTTAACTGGAGAAGAAACAACGGCTGAAGAACGTCAAACAACATTTAATGATATGATTGAGGTTGCTTTAGAAGCAGCATTGAAAGAGTAAATTGAAACAGTAAACATTGAGGGGAAAAGATTTCGAATTTCGATTTCGAGATTTTTTCCTCTTTTAGTAGGGTGATACTTATGAAAAATCGTTTTGTAAAATATGGCTTAACACTTGTTGTTGTCCTATTTATCGTCTTTTTCGGTTCTAAACTTATATCCCCTTCAGAATCATATACGGATATCGATGAAGAGATAAAAAGTCAGTTAATTGTAAACGGATTCAAAATTGACGGAATTACGTTTTATGGGGACCAAGTGCTCGCCCTTCTTGATGAAAAAGGCGAAAAAAAGCTTTATATCGGGGATCATGCACAATCCGTCATTGAAAATGTAAAACCATGGGCTGATTTTCAAGTTCCGAAAAGTCCAGATAAAGACTATCAAGGTGTTGAAGTGAATCCCGATGCCCATTTATTGTATTTGTATGGGAAAAAGAAAGATGGCAGCAATTTTATGGAAGTCATTAATATTGGCACAAAAGAAATTGTTTCAGAGATTCCGTTTGAAGACTCTGCAAAAATCAGCAATATTAAGTTTAAAAATGGCTATACAGAAGGCATGTTGTATGCCAAAACGGATCTAGAAAAACAAAAAGCTGAAATTATTTTCAATACAACTGAATTTAATTCTCATCTGGATTTACTTGTTGTAAATCTTCCGTCAAAAACGGCGAAGCTAGATTGGGTTGATGCCAATCCTGATCTTGAGTATGTTGTTTACACAATCAAGGATCAAGGCAAAGTTTCTGCCTTTGTACACAATTTGACAACCAATCAAACTGCTCAACTAGAAAAAATTAGTGGAGATAAGTTTTTATTTGATGGAGAACAACTTATTGGCTTCAAATCCAAAAAAAATAAGCTTTCAATCAAGGAATACGACTATAATCGTACGGCCATTAAGGATAAACAGCAAAGTCAAAACTTTGATATCGTCATAAAAAATGGAATTGTTCTCGATCCTGATGAAGAGACCATCAAAATTGGCTATCATGTTGGGATTAAAGACGATAAAGTAAAAGCAGTTACAAAAACAAATATTCAAGGAAAAACTGAAATTGATGCGTATCAGAAGATTGTAAGTCCTGGTTTTATTGATATGCTATCGTTTAATCCAAACCCTATGGCAGCTAAATTTAAAATCGGGGACGGTGTTACAACAAATCTTTCCATGCACGGATGTACCGTTGATTTTAATGGCTTTTTTAATCAATATGAAAATTATCCTACTTCTGTAAATTATGGAGGTGCCTTGTTTGCTGTCCGCTTACGATATGAAGCAGGGCTTGGAAATCACGGAACACCAACCAAAGAACAAATAGACTATATGGTAAAAAGGGCACGTGAAGAAATTGAAAAAGGTGCTCTCGCAGTTGCCTTTAGTCCCGAGTATTATCCAGGTACAACTCCTGAAGAAATCAAGGCAATTATGAAGGTTGCAAAAGAGTACGGCATTGTAACCCATTTCCATGGACGACATTCTAGTCTGACAGGAGAGCATACAAGTATTGATTCTGTAAAAGAGGTTCTTGGATATGCAAGGGAGCTGGACGCACCCGTTCATTTTATGCATCTACATAGTACAGGTGGTACAGGTGCAATGGATGAGGCACTAGCATTAATCCAAGAAGCACGGGCTGACGGATACCAAGTAACTTATGATGTTTATCCGTATGATTCCTGGGCGACCGATATTTCATTTGAGCGTTTAGCTGGAGATTGGCAATCACGTTTTGGAATTACTTATTCCGATATACAAGTCGCAGGAACAACGGAGCGACTAACAGCAGAAACTTTCCCGCAATACCGGAAAAAAGGTGGACAAGTAATCGTCTATGCGATGAATGAGGACGAACTCATCCAGGCATTACAAGTAGACCATAGTATGATTGGTAGTGATGCAACAATGGATAGCGAATATAATCATCCAAGAGGGGCTGGAACATTTTCCAGATTTATCGGGCGCTATATTCGGGACCTTGATATTCTACCACTGATGGAAGGATTGAAGAAAATTACCATTCATTCGGCACGACAGCTTGAGAACACGGCCCCTGCGATGGCAACAAGGGGAAGACTACACGAAGGATCAACAGCTGATATTACGATTTTTGACTATGATGAAATCATCGACACATCAACAGCAGAAAAACCAGCTTCCTTATCAAAAGGAATTGAATATGTAATCGTATCTGGTAAAATTGCAAAGGATGAAACAGGTGTGCTATCTTACGTGAAAAATGGCCAACCGATAAAGGGGACTTTTGAATAAAAAGGCATGCAAATCGTCCATATATTTACAGCCTTAATCCTGTTCAAAAAGTAGATACTGATAATGAGGTGATTTTTGATGAATCATGAAAAAGATTATGATCGGGATCATGATCGTGAGGATGCACTGACTGACGGTTCTTTAAAAGAGATTCTTGAGACAGCCTATACAGCAGAATCTGAACTGATGCGCCGCTATTTGATTACCTCTGAAAGAGTTCATAATGATGATGAACTGAAAGAAAGACTTGCCAACTTCGCAGAAGGAAATGCAAAACGTACAAAACAATTGCAAAATGAAATTGAAAAACTACACTAATTCAAGCCGCGGAGGTCAACCTTCGTGGCTTCTTATTTTTGTCAGCTTAAGGCTTTTCTCACATACATGAAATCTTTATGAATTGCTTATGCTAAATGAAAACAAAACGGAGGTATCAAAATGCCTGAGTTACCAGAGATGGAAACATATAAAAACCTCCTCCAACTGAAAATAGCGGGGCACACCATTCAAGCAGTTGAGGTTAACCGCGAAAAATCGATCAACACTTCAATATCCGATTTTACCAAAGAATTAGTAGGCAATAAAATTACACAAATTGACCGTAGAGGGAAGCATCTTATTTTCGACCTCGCAAGCGGAAATAAATTGCTACTTCATCTCATGCTAGGTGGCTTGATGTACATTGAAACGGAGAATGACACAATCTCGAGAACCAAGCAAGTTATATTAAATTTTGCATCACATCGGCTTTGTTTTGTTGGTCTACGATTAGGGTATTTACATCTCCTAACTCCTAATCAAGTTGAAAAGGAATTAGAAGATTTAGGACCTGAGCCGCTCCAACCAACTTTTTCACTAAAGGCTTTTGAAAAATTAGTTGAAGATAAAAGAGGCAGGCTTAAAACAACACTTGTTGATCAACACTTTATTGCAGGAATTGGGAATTGCTATTCGGATGAAATCTGTTTTGCTGCAGAACTTTTGCCTACCCGTACATTTGATACACTTAATACGAAACAAATCGAAAAATTGTACTACTCGATATTAACTGTATTTCAAGAAGCAATTCAGTTCGGTGGATATATAGAGAAACCACTCTTTAAGGAAGATCGATTAACTGGTGGTTATGATGATAAATGTAAAGTGTATGACCGCGAAGGAGAAACGTGCGTTCGTTGTGGTTCAGTTATTCAAAAGGAGGAAGTGTCGTCAAGAAAAACATTTTTTTGTGCAAATTGCCAAATCTAAAAAATTATACTTGATTATCATAGGCATTAATGGCTATTCTATAGATGAATGAAAATTAGAAAGAGGGATAAACTATGGCAGAAAAAACTTTTACAATTACAAGTGATGCAGGTTTACATGCTAGACCAGCAACAAAGCTCGTACATAAAGCAAGTCAATATCAATCAGAAATTACACTTTCTTATAACGGGAAATCTGTAAACCTTAAATCAATTATGGGCGTAATGTCTCTAGGTGTACCAAAAGGTTCTCAAATTGTGATTCAAGCTGAAGGCAATGATGCGGATGCTGCAATTGAAGGAATTGAATCTGTATTAAAAGAAGAAAATTTAGGTGAATAATCTCAAAAAGGAAACAACCATCATATAGGATGGTTGTTTTCACTTTTCTTTGGTTCTCACTTTTTTGTCAGGATTGGTCCATCACGACTTGATTATATGTTGAGGTGAAATGGATTTACGCTGTTACTTCATTTTCGTCCTCATCTTTTGCTAATACTAATGCCCCATGGCGAATTAAGTATTGAAAATGGGAAAGAGGGAAGACACCCTTTTGCTTCGATTCAAGTTCAATTCGAACGGATGAATGATTTATCTCAACAACTTTTAATGTTTTTGCTTCACATAAGTTCGGGACGAATTTAGATGTAATACCAAATTCCATGTTGTTAACTAACTGTAGGTTTTCTCTTGCCAATTTTGTTCACCACCTTCTTCATACACGTAATATGTCCAATACGTAGAAAATCATACCAGTTTTACTAAGAAATACAACTTATTGAGCTTTTTTAGTTCGCATTATTGGAATTTTATCGAAAAAATCGTTAATATTTAAATATGACTATTTATTTAGAGTTTGGGAGGATCCACATTTGAAACCGATTAATAAAGAAGACGTTCAGGAATTAATCAACCGTTTTGCCAACCAAAACGTTTATATTCATCTTGAAACAACAAATGGCGCATATGCTGTCCATTCTGGTGCCAGAAAAACTTCAGCGGGTGCATATATCCGAAATGCACTTGTTACCTATACTGAAGGGAAAATCGTTGGGAACGACTCATACCGTGTTGGCCTAAAGATGGACATCGGCTGGATTTATGCAGAAGGGTTAACAGATTGGGAGCTAGATGAAAAAAATCGTTTATTACTTGCAGGTCATGATGAAGAAGGAAAGCTTGCAGTCGCCCTTCAAATTAGCTCAACACCATTCTAATGTCTTAAGACAAGCGATCTAAAGATTACCTCATTTGATACTATAAAAAGGAGTAATAAAATGGAACGACATATTTTAATCGTGCTTCCACACCCAGATGATGAAGCATTTGGCGTGTCAGGTTTAATTAGTTTAAATACACAAAAAGGGGTACCCGTTACCTATGCCTGCCTAACACTTGGTGAAATGGGTAGAAATCTTGGAAATCCCTTTTTTGCAACGCGAGAAACATTGCCAGAAATTCGTAAGAAAGAGCTAAAGGATGCTTGCAAGGCCTGCGGAATTACAGATCTCCGCATGCTAGGCTATCGTGATAAAACATTGGAATTCTTAGACCCAGAAAAAATTGCAGACACTATTGAAGAAATTATCAAGGAAGTAAACCCTTCACTTGTTATAACATTTTATCCTGGACATGGTGTTCACCCTGACCATGATGCGACAGGTGAAGCAACGATTCGTGCTGTTAAGCGTATTCCAAAAGAAAACAGACCAACAGTATACTGTAAAGCTATCACCCATGACCGTGTTGAAAAGATTGGAGAACATGATGTTGAATTTGATGTAACCGAAGTGTTAGATAAGAAAATTGCAACATTAAAAGCACATCGCTCGCAAACAGAGTTAATGATGGGAAATTTAATTCAGAAGGTTGATAACCAAGATAATGAGGTTATTGAGTGGCTTCGAACAGAGGTTTATTGGACCTATAAATTTGATGATTAAATACGAAGAGCCTAAATAAATAGGCTCTTTGACGTAAAAAGGAGCTATATGAACATGGATCCCGTTGATTTTGACCAGCTTTTAAAAGCATATCAATCACTTTGGATGAACCGAAGACTTTGGCAAAAGGACCTTAGCAGTGAGGAAATTCTTCGTGCAACCATTCAAAGGGATTTACTCGATGAACTAACACACCCTAGACTTCGTAAAACTCCATATGAAAAGTTTTTTATTGCAAGCAAAAGGATTTTTGATTCGACTTTACCAATTGAAGAAAAGCTCCAGTTACAGCATATTTATCTTGAAGAAATGGAAAATGTGAAGAAAATGTAAACGAAAATAAGAAAAAATTTACAAATAGTTCAAATTTCCGTTGTACAACGTGTGAGTTTCCTTTATAATCGGTGAATATACAAGCAGGGCTCGTCAAAATATCTCAACATATCAAGTTTTGAAAGGGGTATTTTCATGGAGATGAACATGTATATGGAAATTTCATTGATCTTGTTTTTGATCTTTGCATTTTCTCTCGCTTATTCGATTTTTAAAGGAACACATAAAATGGTAGCTAAAATTGTGAGTGGAACATGTATTAGTTTATGTTCGTTTGTTATTGTTTGGAGAGCAGCTAGTCTATTTTCATACTTTCATTAATTATAAAGGCAGAATTCTTCTGAAAAGAGCGAGTGGGATCTACGCTCTTTTTTATTGTTCTTCGTCTTCTAAAAATGAACCGATTTTTTCGGGAGATACAAAATATAAGCCCATTTCCTCTTCTAATTCTTCAATTGACTTATTTACGACTGTTTCATCCTTCGACGTAAAGTTTTCCAAATTCTTCACCTCATCACTATTATGTCCATTTTTGGTATACTTCCTTCATTGAAAGAAAAACTAATCGTATACATAGAATAGGAGCCGAGCTAATGAGATTTGGTAGCCATATTAGTATTCGCGATGGGTATTTGGGTGCAGCGAAGCACGCGACAAAAATTGGAGCAAGAGCTTTTCAATACTTTCCTAAAAATCCACGGAGTCTCACTGTAAAAAAATTTAATCTCCATGACGCACAGGATTGTGCAAAATACTGTAAGGAACATGATTTACTTACAATCGCCCATACTCCATATCCTACAAACCTTGTGGCTGATAACGATCAAATGGGCCTTGTCATAGAATCCCTTTTAAATGATTTGGAGATTGCCAATGCATGTGGATCTATTGGGGTAGTTGTTCATTTTGGTGTCTTGAAAAACGCATCCAATCCGCTTGAAGGCTACCAACGAATGATCGGGACGTTGAACGATGTATTGTCGAAGTGGGACGGTAATGCACTCGTCTTGTTAGAAAATAATGCAGGGAAAAGTGGACCAACAGGCACAACGCTGGAAGAGCTTGTTCAAATTAGACAACTCACGGATTATCCTGACAAAATTGGGTTTTGCTTAGATACATGCCATGTATTCGCAAGTGGAGTATGGGACGGTGATAATTGGCGTGAAGTAGAGGAAAAAGGGCTTGAACTCAAGTTTTTTGAACATTTAAAAGCCGTTCATTTAAATAATTCCGCGTACCCAACGAGATCTATGAAAGACCGCCACGCTAATATTCCAAATGGAGAGATAAAGGTAGAGCAAATAAAGGAATTTTTATCCTGTACAGTGTTTGACGATATTCCGTTCGTACTCGAAACACCACACGAGGAAAATTATTCGCATGAAGATGAGATTCAATTTTTGAATGAGTTGATGAATTAAGTAGCTAAGTCCATTAGAAGTCCCTTTTTGACCATAAATTAAAATAAAATTTCAACAAAAAACCAGCCCTCGAAAAGGCTGGTTTCCCAGTTATTCTGCACTCAAATTCTTATTAACTGCTTTCTTTTGCACACTCAGCAATCTTCCAGACAATGTAATAGCTCCTGCCGCAAGTCCAACAATTAAGCCAATCCAATATCCAAAAGCACCAAGTGAAGTAAATTTCGCTAATGCATATCCGATAGGTAACCCGATTACCCAATAAGAGATAAGCGTCATGACAAAGGTAGTGTTAACATCTTTGTATCCGCGTAGTGCACCTTGAATAGGTGCCGCAATCGCATCTGAAAGCTGAAAGAATATCGCATATACTAAAAATTGAGTCGTTAATTCGATAACTGCAGTATTTGCCGAGTACATTTTTGCAATTGATTCTTCGAAGGTAAAGATAATCGAAGCACATACAAGCGCCATGATTACGGCAATAACAATACCTAGAACGCTATATTGCTTTGCATCCGTAAAACGTTTCGCTCCGACTTCAAAACCAACCACAATCGTAAGTGCCATCGAAATACTTAGTGGAATCATGTAAAGCAAACTAGCAAAATTTATTGCAACTTGGTGAGCGGCAATCGTAATCGTATTGAATTCACTCATTAAAAGCGTCACCGCTGAGAAAATACTTGTTTCAAAAAAGATTGCAAAACCAATAGGTAGTCCTAGTTTTAAGATTTCACCCCAACTTGAAAGAGAAACAGAATAAAGTTTCCGTAATACACGATAATCAGTAAAAGGGGGCTTCCTCAAAATGATCCATACAGCTAAAAACACAATGAGCCAGTACGTAATCGCTGTTGCATATCCAGCACCAGCACCACCTAACTTTGGAAATCCAAATTTCCCAAAAATCAGCAAATAATTAAATAATACATTAATCGGAAGTGAAGAAAGCGTAATAAACATCGTTACTCGTGTATGACCAAGTGCGTCAATAAACGACCTCAACACAGAATACATAAAAAGTGGTACAATCCCAAATGATAGTCCAATTAAATACTCCTTGGCAATATCATGAACTTCGGTTTCAAGCTTCATATAGCCCAAAATTGGTTCTAGTAGAAATCCACCAATTACAGCAACAACTAACGCAATTACAATTGAGATGTAGACGCCCTGCATGACGGAATATGGAACTTTGTCTCTTTGTTTTGACCCAACATATTGTGCGATAATAGGTGTTATAGCAACAAGAATACCCGATAACCCCGTATAAACTGGGACCCAAAGACTTGATCCAATCGCAACACCTGCAAGATCATTCGCACCAGCACGTCCCGACATCATTGTATCCACAAAATTTATAAGATTAAGTCCAATTTGTGTAGCCAAAATGGGAAAGAGAATATGAAAAAATAATGTACTTTTATCTTTTATACTAAATGTTTGATTCATAAAAAAACCTTTTACCTTCCTATATGATTATATGATTAAAGGATTATATCACAAAAATGTCATCATTGAAGGAGAAATTTTATATTTATGCATATGCAAGTCTCGTTCTTTTTTCTTTTTAGTGTAAAGTTATAAACGGGTATGAAAATA
>NZ_HE610985.1:350285-368136 GCF_000285535.1 Bacillus timonensis
GAAAATAGCAAATGTAATCGAAACTAAGAGTGAAGGGGGAATCCACTTTGATAAAGTTATTTTCAGATAGTGATTTAGATGGAGTAGGATGTGGACTTGTAGCCAAACTGGCATTTGGTGAAGAAGTTGATGTCTCCTATTGCTCTTACCGAAACCTTAATGAGCGTGTGGAAAAATATATTGAAAACCGCGAGCACAATCAGGCTAAGGTGTACATAACCGATCTTGCGGTGAATGACAAAAATGAAAAATCATTGGAAAAACGCCATAAAGCGGGTCATTACATACAGATGGTAGACCATCACAAAACGGCGATGCATTTTAACAAATATGACTGGGGATTTGTACAAGCTGAATATGACAACGGCAAAAAAACCTGTGCAACCTCGCTATACTATGAATTTCTTCTTGAAAAAAATCTTATCGAAAAACATGAAGGTTTAGAAGAATTTATTGAGCTAGTGCGTCTCTATGATACATGGGAATGGGAGTCTGAAAATCGAATCGAAGCTAAACGTTTAAATGATTTATTTTTTATTATTGGAATTGAAGAGTTTGAAACGAAAATGTTAGAAAGACTCCAACACAATCGTGATACTTTCCAGTTAACAGATGCCGAGAATTTCTTATTAGATACCGAAGATCGAAAAATCGAGCGCTATATTAACTCTAAAAATAGACAAATGGTGCAGACGTTTATCGAAGAATATTGCGTCGGTGTCGTTCATGCTGAGCAATACATTTCTGAACTTGGAAATGCACTTGGAAAACTGAACCCGCATTTGGACTTAATTGCATTACTAAATGTCGGTACGAAAAAAATCGGACTTCGTACTATACACGATGATGTTGATGTGTCGGAATTTGCGAAGCGATTTGGCGGTGGGGGACATCCAAAAGCATCTGGCTGTTCACTTGGCGATACGGCATTTGAGCTTTTTGTAAAAAATACATTCCCATTATATGCGATACGACATGATGCTCCTGAAAACCAACTTAACGTAAAAGAAAATGAAAATGGGACACTGTTTGTGAATCGTAAAGGGGAAAAATCATTTGTTTTCAAAAAAGAGGATAAATGGGTCATCCACCACGACAAAAAAACACTTGATGCAAAGTTTTCATCATTTGAAGAAGTTGAGCGTTTTGTAAAACGTCAATTTGCAAGTGGTTTAGCCTTTGACAATGAACTTCTTACCTATATTGGCGAGCACATAAATAAGAAAGAAGATGCCATTAAAGCGAACCTTGATGGTGCGTTAGTGAGTATAAAGAACCAATTTTAGTGTTTTAAAAAATGAAACGTGTGTTCGTATGGTAAAATGTGCTATAATAAAATGGCAATAGGTTGTCCATAAGGGTGGTCGGCTAAGCTCCCGTTGAAAGGGGGTGATGCCTATATGACGATTTATGAAAGTCTTGTAATTATGCTTTCGTTTGCGTCGCTTGTTGTTGCGATTTTATCTTTTGACAACAATAAAAAATAGACCTCCCTTTCTCTGCTAAAGTCGGGTGAGGTCTATCTTATCTTAGGCTGATCCTCTTAGTGGGACCAATTCTATTGCTAGGCCGTAGATGCTCGCAACATCTGCGGTCTATTTGTATTTTACGAGTATTTACAATTATCATACCATAACTTCAAAAAAAATGGCACAAATACTTGAATTTCAAGGTGAATTCATTGCTTCATTGTTTAAACTTCGATAAAATACGTGGGGATATAAGTATATGTTCACATATTTTATATATAGTATGAGAGGATTTGATTCTACATGACAATACAGCTAGAAGATTTACAACTACCGACAAATTTAAAAACTGACATTTCAAATAGAAAGAACAAAAAGGCAAATGATGAACTTTTAATCGGAAAAGGTGGGTACACTCCTTCAGATATCAATATTATTCGCGATGCTATTATTGCACTAAGCATAGGAAAAAATGTGCTGCTTAAGGGCCCAACAGGTTCTGGTAAAACAAAGCTTGCTGAAACAATTTCCCATTTATTTCAGCAACCGATGTATAGCATTAACTGTTCAGTAGACCTTGATGCAGAGGCATTGCTTGGCTATAAAACAATTCAAGAGCAAGAAGGAAAAATGAAAATCGAATTTGTTGCTGGCCCTGTAATTAATGCGATGAAAAAAGGATACTTACTATATATCGATGAAATCAATATGGCAAAACCAGAAACATTACCCATTTTGAATGGTGTACTTGATTATCGAAAAATGATAACAAATCCGTTTACTGCTGAAGTGGTTCGAGCTGAAAATGGCTTTGGTGTCATTGCAGCAATTAATGAAGGATATGTCGGAACTGTGCCTTTAAATGAGGCTTTGAAGAACCGTTTTGTCGTTATCGAGGTTCCTTATATTCAAGGAGAAACACTAAAAGAGGTGCTTCAAACACAAACAGCATTACAGGACGAAAATTTAATTAACAAATTTGTTTCATTATCATCTGACTTAATTACTCAAGTTCGTGGTGGTATGCTTTCAGAAGAAGCGGCATCGATCCGAGCTTTGATTGACACATGTGATTTAGCCATGTATATGCCACCATTACGTGCTATTGAACGTGGCATTATCGAAAAACTAGAAGATGATCGAGAGAAAGCAGCGGTTAAAAATATAGCAGAAACTCTGTTCGAGTGAGGTTGTTACAATGAGATTTATTCAATTTAATGATAAAAAGGTCGACTCTTTTCTATTCATGGAATTGTCAGACCTCGCTAAGACAATCTCAAAAAATCCAGAACTAGAAATTGAGTTAGGCTATAAATCATATTTTGACCCGATTCAAGAAAAAATCATCATCAGTCATTTCTGGGACAACCGTCCAAATAGCGATAAACGATACGGATTATTAAGCGATGTTTTTTTACGGACAATTGGTAGCATGAGGTACACTAGTTTTAAAGAAATTGATCGTTATTTAAAATTCTGTAGAAAATCGGAGCTCCCTAGCTTCTCTAAGCAAATGTTTATGTTGTTTGAGGATTTTCGTTTGGAAGAGCTTTGCATAAAAGATCGCCCAGGAACACGGAAATCATTTGCAAAAAGACGGAGAATGTATCGCAAGTATTATGAGGACCAACTCCATGTCAACATGGTTAAAAGCGTTCCGACTGATGCCTTATTTAATGCGATTTTAATTCTTTTAACAGCCGAGTCACCACTTGAAGAAATTCCTTTCATTCAAGAAAAAATTGATCTTGTTATTCCGTTTCTCCGAAGCCAAATTCCGAAAGTCTTCGACGCGAAAGATACAAAAGATATCGTCAAAATTTGTATGGAAGTCATTGATGTGTTAGGAGATATACTTCATGAAGATATGTTGAACACTTATTTTCATTTACCAGAGCTCGATTATGAAACTTTGGAGGATGGCTTAACCATCGATGACTTGAAACGGAAAGATAAATTAAAAAACAATGATGTGCTTGATGATGTAAAAAAAGGCGATGAAGATGTCCATGAAGAGAAGTTCGAAACCTGGCATCGAGAAACAAGCACACCAACTAAAAGCTTTTTACAATTTGATTTAGAACAAGGTTCAAGAACGAATCTGATGGGTGAAGGGGCAAGAGAAGGCGAAGAGGGTGACCAAGCGTTAGGGATTGCCCAAGGCTCGTCTAAAAAAAGTAAAAACAATGATTACTCGAAGCTTGAAGCCATGGAAATGGTCCAATCTGAAAAAGAGGGTTCCTCAGAATCAGAATTTGGAAAGGAAAATCGTTTTGCTTACCCAGTCTTTAAGAATGCACGAAAGCCAACAGATAATGAAGTCATTCAATACGAAAAAAACAAATCAATTATTGCTCCATATCAGAAAAAGTTAAAGCAAATGATCATAAAAACATTAGAACATAAAAAGAATCTTCCAAGAGGAGACTTGCATTTTGGACGATTGAATAAGAAGTTGATTCGAATTTTTACTGACGACAATCCACGGTTATTTTATAAAAAAGAACAACCCTCCCATCAAATTGATGCTGTGTTCTCATTGTTAGTCGACTGCTCTGCTTCGATGTTTGATAAAATGGATCAGACAAAACTTGGTATTGCGCTATTTCACGAAGCCTTAAAATCTGTACAGGTTCCTCACGATGTTACAGGTTTCTGGGAGGATACAAATGATGCAGATAATACAAAGCAACCGAACTATATGCAAACGGTCATCGATTTTGATTCTAGCTTAAAGCGCAGTTACGGTGCGGAAATTATGCAGCTTGAGCCAGAGGAAGACAACCGTGACGGTTTTTCCATTCGCCTACAAACGAAAAAGCTTTTACAACGTACAGAAAAGCAGAAGTTTCTACTCGTATTCTCTGACGGTGAACCAGCTGCATTTGATTATGAACAAAATGGCATCATCGATACACACGAAGCCGTATTAAAAGCAAGAAAACATGGGATTGAAGTCATTAATGTGTTCTTATCAAACGGAGAAATTGATGAAGGGCAGCAAACAACAATCCAAAACATTTACGGAAAGTACAGTATTTTGGTACCAAATATTGACCAATTACCAGATGTTTTGTTTCCATTGCTGAAAAAACTGCTGTATAAGAGTATTTAAACAGTACGTAGCGTTTATTTTTTAAATCCAGCTATTCTAGCTGGATTTTTTTTGTAAAAGAATGTTATCTCAACCGCTATCATATGATGAAGTATTAAGAAAATAGGGGTGAGGAATGTGCAGGATTCGAAGCGATTTACACAACTACCAGAGGAGCTTATTTCAACGTACTTCACATTAAGTGAACAGGCGAAAGAAATTGAGAAGGAATTAAAGGAAATGAAGAAGGTTCTGAATGTTTACTTTGATGAGACGGTTGGAAAGCATGAAAAAGGGGAGTCAATTGTTGGAAATTACAAAATTCAACGACAGATTCGTTCTTCAGAAAGCTATCATGACGAGAAAATGGTAAAAAGATTAGAGGAATTGAATCTCGTCGATTGCATTCAAATTACTAAGAAACCCAATCAAGAAAAAGTCGAAGCAGCGGTTACGCTTGGCCTAATCGGACAAGCTGACATTGAGGATTGTATTGTCAAAAAGACAACAAATGCAATTACCGTCCGGAAAATTTAAAAAACAGGAGAGGCTCGCCTTCTCCTGTTTTTTAAATGTCTAGTTCCAGGGACCATTGGCTCGAGGTCAAAAGCCAAGAGCTTCTAAAGGCAAAAAGCGCCTTTTATCAGCGCTTTTGGATTGCTTGTCGCCGATATATGCCGGCGCCTTGCATTTTCTATTAGTCTACTACAATATACCCAATCATCGGGCCATTATTATTTTTATCAGAGTGATTCAAGCAAATGATGCGATACATACCTTCCTCTTTAAAATTCGCTTTAAGTGAAATTTCTTCTCCTTTTTTAACAGTGCCTTTAATGTCTGTACCTTCAATATAGAAGGAATGTTCCTTGCCATTTACACCGTAAATATTAAAGGTTACTTCCTTACCTTGAGGAACATATACAGTTCCTGGATTCCAGAAGTAGGACTCGATCTCTTTGCCATCGTCTGTCGTCGATTTTAGTTCTCCTGTTGTAATATGTATCACGACATCCTTTTTGGCTGCTTGTGGAGCAATCGTAGGAATGATTTCAGGTTGCAGCCATAGCCAACCACCAACCAATACCACAGCAGCAATAAAAGCAGTAACAATCCAACTTCTTTTAACCACAACAAATTTCATTTTCAACCCTCCTATAGTTTCTCTCCCTATAATGTATGCTTGACCCACTAGAAAACTTGTCTATTATTTAAGTTTTTTTAAAATTCAAACAGGAATTATGCGAAATATGTAGAATATTATACGTAATATAATAATGAACTCATGTAAAAGAATGAATAGTGTAGAGAAAGAAAGGACTTGACGGTATGAATCCAGTGGTTGGGGAACTCGTTTATTATCTTGAAAGCAATTTATCGTTTTTTTAAAATCGTGGAAAGAAAAGACCGTGATGTCTGAATATGATGTTCATAAGGACAAATTAGTCTTGAACGGATTAACCATGTTTGAACTAATCAAAAACTCATTGATCAATCCAATTGATGAAGAAAAACTCGAAATATTCGCTCACAAACTGGCAGAAGAACGGGTTGAGGCGAATATTAATATTGGGGAATTCGTCTATAATGTTAATCTAGGTAGAACTGAAATATTAAAATACATATATAGGTCAAACATTGATCATGATCAACTAGAGTCTGTTTTTGAAGAAGTTAACCGGATATTTGATTTGTTTTCGTATTATGCCGTATCGAGATATACGGAAATGAAAGAAAAGCAGCTCCAGGAAAAGATTCAATATATCGATCAAAGCCACCAAGAGCGACTTACCATCTTGGGCCAAATGGCATCAACATTTGTTCACGAGTTCCGAAATCCACTGACGGCTGTGATTGGTTTTGTTAAATTAATTGGTAATGATAACCCTGACATCAAATATCTAGATATCATCAGTCATGAATTAAATCAGTTAAACTACAAAATATCGCAGTTCCTACACGTTTCTAAAAAAGAGTTAGTGGAAAAAAATGAAAATGAAATTTCGTTATTAGATTTATTTACAGAAATCACGGAGTTCATTTATGCGAGTATTCTAGATGGAGATGTGAAAGTTCATATCGATATTGAATCAAACATACATATGGTTGTTAATGAAGATGAAATTAGACAAGTGTTGTTAAACATATTGATGAACTCCATTGACGCATTAAAACTGAGAGAAACAGACCGAACCATTTTAATAAAGGGCCAACATATTGACGAACAGATAATTGTGTCCGTTTCTAATAATGGCCCAGCTATTCCTAAGGAATCCTTGGATACGATTTTCGAACCATTTTATACTACAAAAGAATTCGGAACAGGGATTGGACTTTTTGTATGTAAAAAAATTATCGAAAAACATGGTGGAACAATTTCCTGTTCATCGGATTCAAATGTAACAGAATTTAAAATCATTCTACCGTATAGTGAGTAGTAAAACTCGGCAAAGGACCGGGTTTTCTTTATGTCTTGAAATCTAAATCGTGTATAATAGGAAGGGTGAATTGGAGGAATTAAAATGAAATCACTTGTTCTTGCAGAAAAACCTTCTGTTGGAAGAGACATTGCCCGTGTTCTAAACTGTCATAAAAAGGGCAACGGATTTTTCGAAGGGGATAAATATATTGTGACATGGGCATTAGGCCATTTAGTCACACTAGCAGATCCTGAAAAATATGGAGACCACTATAAAACGTGGAAGCTAGAGGATTTACCGATTATTCCGAATCCACTAAGCCTTGTGGTCATTAAGCAAACTGGTAAACAATACAGTGCGGTTAAAACACAAATGCACCGTAAAGATGTCAATGAAATTATCATCGCAACTGATGCTGGACGAGAAGGCGAGCTTGTTGCTAGATGGATTATTGAAAAAAACATACTCGCAAACCAATCAAACGCTTATGGATTTCATCGGTTACAGATAAGGCGATTAAACAAGGATTTGCTAATTTGAAAAACGGGAAGGAATATGAGAATCTTTATTCTTCAGCAGTTGCCCGTGCGGAAGCTGATTGGTTAGTTGGAATCAATGCAACACGAGCATTGACAACCAAGTTTAACGCGCAGCTTTCCTGTGGACGTGTGCAAACACCAACCTTGGCAATGATTGCAAAACGTGAAGAAGAAATTAAGAATTTTAAACCAACACCCTATTATGAAATCAAAGCAATAACCGATGGTTTAAATTTAAAATGGCAACATGAAAAAACAAAAGAACAACGCATTTTTAAAAAGGATATTTCATCATCCATCGTTCGTTCTCTCCAGGGACAGAAAGCGAAAATCATCGACGTTCAAATATCACAAAAGAAAAGCTATGCACCACATCTTTATGATTTAACAGAGCTTCAGCGTGATGCGAATAAACGGTTTGGCTTTTCAGCTAAGGAGACTTTAAATGTGCTCCAAAAATTGTATGAACATCATAAACTTGTCACCTATCCTAGGACTGATTCAAAATATCTTTCTACAGATATCATTGACACACTAAAGGATAGAATTGAAGGATGTATGGTGCAGCCATATGCAAAGCTTGGTTCAAAAATCTTGAAAAATGGAATCAAAACAAACAAATCATTTATCGATAACAGCAAAGTGACCGACCACCATGCAATTATTCCGACTGAGGAACGTCCGAATCTTCAAGCCTTATCCGCAAAGGAAGAAAAAATTTATGATTTGATTGTAAAACGATTCTTAGCTGTTTTTCTTCCACCATATACGTACGAACAAAAAACGGTGCATGCACGTATTGGTAATGAGCTATTTGTTGCCAAAGGAATTACCGTTAATTCATTAGGTTGGAAAGAGGTTATCACAGCAGTCGATGAAAATGATGATGAAGGTCAAATTCCAGCACTAATCCAACCAGGTATGAACCTTAACGTCCTTTCAGTAAAGGAAATCGAAAAAGAAACACAACCGCCAAAGCCGTTCAATGAAGGTACTTTACTTTCAGCAATGGAAAATCCAGCAAAATACATGGCAGGAGAAAGCAAAGATTTAATCGATACAATCGGTAAAACAGGTGGACTTGGTACAGTTGCAACCCGTGCAGATATCATTGATAAACTATTCAATACCTTCTTAATCGAAAAAAGAGGGCAGGATATCCATATTACAAATAAAGGGAAACAACTATTAGAACTTGTACCAGAGGATTTAAAATCTCCAGTGTTATCAGCTGAATGGGAACAAAAGCTTGAACAAATCGCCAAAGGCCGTTTGAAAAAGAATGCGTTCATCTCAGATATTAAGCAATATACGAAGGAAGTTGTCTCTGACATTAAAATGAGCGATTCAAAATTCAAGCATGATAACATCACTGGCACAAAATGTCCAGACTGTGGAAAATTGATGCTTGAAGTCAA
The DNA here is from genome assembly GCF_000285535.1 of Bacillus timonensis. GTDB lineage: Bacteria > Bacillota > Bacilli > Bacillales > Bacillaceae_L > Ferdinandcohnia > Ferdinandcohnia timonensis. The sequence goes on from NZ_HE610985.1 coordinate 359,226, forward strand.
TGGGAAAAAGGGAAAAATGTTAGTGTGTCAGGACCGTGAGTGTGGCCATCGAAAGAACATTGCAAAACTGACAAATGCCAGATGCCCGAACTGCCATAAGAAAATGGAACTTCGTGGAGAAGGGGAAGGACAACTATTCGTATGTAAATGCGGACACCGCGAAAAACTTTCTGCCTTCAACGAAAGACGCAAAAAGAACCAGAATGGAAAACTCTCTAAAAAAGAAGTATCCAACTACATGAAAAAACAACAAAAAGAAGAACCAATCAACACAGCACTAGCCGATGCACTCGCAAAACTAAAGCTTTAGGAACCAAGGGGACGGTTCTCCTGGTTCCACCGGGCCAAACTTAGTCCCGCAATAGTGAGTAACAACGGAAACTTTGTTGTAGATAGTGGTCTACCAGCACAAAAAAATGGTCAATCTCCTACATGGAATTGACCATTTTTATTTAGAAAAGGAAGGGTATTTTGTGCTGAAAATCGAATTTAATAGTATACAAAGTTTATGTGCAAGGAGTTACTATGAGAAGCGAAAAAGAAATGATGGAGTTAATATTGAAAATTGCTAGTGATGATGAACGAATTCGAGCCGTGTACATGAATGGTTCAAGAACAAATCCTACTGTTCCAAAAGATATTTTCCAAGATTATGATATTGTCTATGTGGTAACGGAAACAGAGTCTTTTATAAAAGATGAGGGCTGGATTGAGCGTTTTGGTGAATTACTCTTGCTACAGGAACCGGATAAAAATGATCAATTGAGTGGAGTTCAAGCAAATGTAACTCGTTCCTATGGGTATTTAATGTTATTTCAAGATGGAAATCGAATTGACCTACATATCGAAACTCAAGAAAAAATGCTCGAAGAATATGGTGTTGATAAATTAACATTACCTTTATTGGATAAAGACAATATATTACCATCAATTCCACTTCCTACAGATGTTGACTATCATGTTAAACAGCCATCGGAAGCCATGTTTTTTAATTGTTGCAATGATTTTTGGTGGTGTTTGCAAAACGTTGCTAAAGGAATTTGGCGCGATGAATTACCGTATGCAAAACAAATGTTTGAAGGGATTATCAGGCAGCGCCTAGATGAGATGGTTGAATGGTATATTGGTTGTAACACGGATTTTCAAGTCTCTGCAGGAAAAATGGGGAAATATTATAAAAAATATCTTCCAGAACCTTATTGGAAACAGTATGAAAAAACATATTCCAACCATGAATATGCTAACTTTTGGCATTCTATATTTGTCACTTGTGAGTTATTCAGAACATTAGCTAAAGAAGTAGCAGATGACTTATCGTTTACATACCTACTTATGGATGATCAAAACATGACGAATTATTTAGAACATGTGAAAAACCTTCCATTTGATGCTGAAGGAATTTATTAATAAAGGAAAGAGTGATAACGTTTGAAGGAAACTATTTATCATTACGAAGACCTATTAAACATGTTAGATTCTTTACTGCGAGAGCCGACTCATTTTTGGGATTCCTTTTATTCCGATAGAGAAAAAGGGATACCATTCTTTGTAAACGTACCCGACGAAAACCTAGTTTCATATTTTGATAGAAACTTTTTGAATGTGGGAAAAGTACTTGAATTAGGCTGTGGACCTGGCCGAAATGCCATTTATCTTGCACAAAAAGGATGGACGGTCGATGCTGTTGATTTATCCAAAGAATCCCTTAAGTGGGCAGAAGAACGTGCTATTGAAAATAATATACATATCAATTTTATACATAAGAATATTTTTGATTTGGAAATAGAAGAAGGAACATACGATTTTGTTTACGATTCAGGTTGCTTTCACCATATTGCTCCACATCGTAGGATGAGTTACATAAATGTAGTAAAAAAAGCTTTAAAACCTAATGGTTATTTTGCGATTACTTGCTTTTATGAAGGCGGATTATTTGGCGGATCAGATATTTCTGATTGGGAAGTGTATCGATTACGCAGCCTAAAAGGTGGATTAGGTTATACTGATGAAAAATTAAGAACAGTCTTTCGAGAGTTTAGAGAAATAGAAATTAGAAAAATGAAGGTATTTAATCAACCTAATCATGTTTTCGGTGTCCCTGACTTTTTAACTGGGTTGTTTCAAAAAGAATAATCATTAGGGGGATTTAGTGTGAAACAGTTTTTTGAGTACAACTGGCAGGTAAGGGATGAATGGTTTGAGTGGTGTAAACAACTCTCGAATGAAGAATTGGTAAAGGAACGCACTGGTGGAGTCAGAAGTATTTTATATACACTTTTTCACATAATTGATGTGGAGTATAGTTGGGTAAGGGGGATTCAAGGCAAAGAGGATATCATCTTTCAGTATAAAGATTATAACACTCTTGATAGTATTAAGTCCCTATCTGATACTTGTCGAAAAGAAATATCAGGATTTTTAAAATCTCAAATAATCAAAGAAGAAACTGTAATCGTACCGTGGGATAAAGAACCATATACAATTGATGAAATCCTTCATCACATCATCGCCCATGAAATACACCATATAGGTCAACTTTCAATATGGGCTAGAGAATTACAAATAAATCCTGTTTCTGCTAACTTTATAGGAAGGAAGCTTAGAGTTTTTAACATTATAAGGAACTCTTGAAGGTATTCACATAATTGGTTAAAAAACATGATGTGTGTAACACAATTTGTTATACAATTTAGTAGCATAAAAAAAGGCTTTGAACAAAAGTTGAGGTATCTACACTATGAATGGTAAGTCAAAAACGAATATCGAAAACAGTTATCATCTTGCGGAGGAAAAAGCATCACGTTATTTTCAAGAGCTTTTTACAGACATTAAGGAAAAGCAATATGTCTCAACACTTTCAAAAGATATAAACTCTTGGAAACAAGAACATATCTTTCGTACGGTTATTCCCTTTCGCACCAAAGCAAAATCAGAAACTCAAGATTATGATAGTTATATTAGATGGTTGAATGCCAAAGGAAAACTTGAACCATATTTAAATCGAAGCATTTCCTATATTTATATGAGAGATATGGGAAAAGACCTTACTTCGCTGGATAGGCAAGCTAGAATTAATAATGTTGTTACCAGATTGAAAAAACACTTACTACAAAGGACTTCTAAAGATAAAAAAGAAGAATCAGATATTTTTAGTATGGCAGGTTTATATCGGTGGGGCCAAAAGGAGGGGGTTGAATCCACAATTATTTGGTTGATGGACAAACTAAAGGCTGTATCTATCAATATACCTGATGGAATGGATGCTACTCATGCAAGGCGGAAATTAATCAAAATTATTGCAGGTGTTATCATAAATGACATGGAAGAAATAGGAGAAAACATTTCACCAGAAGAGCGTTTCAAAAAACTAGATAAAGCCATACGTTTGGGGTTTGCTTATGGCCTCACGTATCCCTTTATTGACGATCTATTGGATTCAAAGGTTTTGTCTGACCACGAGAAAAGGCAATTTTCCGACATGATACGAACAACACTTCTTACTAAAACTGTACCGGATTTAGGGGAATGGAAATGGAATAACAAGGAAATGTTAGAATTTATTCATACTGAACTTTCAGAAGCCTTCCAGTATATTAAAACTCAACAGCCTCACGAAACCTTACATTCCTTTTTCGAACAAACCTATGTATTTTTCAAATCTCAAGAAGTCGACCGTGAAAAAGATCTCTCAATTAAAACATACACGAATGAAGAGTTATTTGTCCCAATTATTATCAAATCCTCCTCTTCGCGAATGATTGTTCGTTCTTTAATCAATGCCCCTAAAGATGAAGAGCTTGACAATCGCATCTTTTACTATGGTATTTACAACCAACTTGCAGATGACTTCGCAGATATGTTTTCTGATTTGGAGGACGGTGCGGTGACGCCCTATACGTATTATTTAAAATATCACAAAAAGCGCCCCGATTTAGTTAATCCGTTTGAGTTGTATTGGGTTGTGATTTCATATTTAATCCATAATGTGTACGAATCAAATTCGAAAGTCAGTGAAATTATTTTGGATCGTGCGATTAATGGGTTGAAGCGTTTTAAAAAGCGGTCCGGGGAACGAGTGTACAATGAGGTAATGGAGACATTTTCAACGGATAATCCAAACTTTAATCGAATGATTCAAAAAATAGTTCGAAAAGCTGATGATGTTGATTTCTTTGATAAACTTTTACGTGATCATATGGTGACTAGTTTGAAAATTGAACAGAATGAACAGGAGGAATTTTCTGAGTTAATTGAAGAAGTTCGAATAAAAATAAACGGCCTTCTGCACATTTCTAAAAATGCAAATAACACTTCACCTATTACGGATGCAGCAAAATACAGTCTCAATGGAGATGGGAAAAGAGTAAGACCCATAGTGACTTGGATGATGGGTGTTAAGGAATATGGATTGCAAGAAAAGGAAATTGCACCTCTATTGAAGTCAATAGAATACATGCATACAGCTTCGTTAATTTATGATGATCTTCCATCCCAGGATAATGCAGCCTTTCGGAGAGGGCGACCAACTGTTCACCAGTTTTATAATACCGCTATTGCTGAGTTAACGGGGCTCTTTCTGACACAAACTGCTACATTTGAGCAAGCATCTCTGACTTCGTTTGATCCGAATACAGTTTTAAGGCTAATCCAATACTCGACTGAGAGTACGATGGATATGTGTAAGGGGCAAGTAATGGATTTGGACTCCAAAGGAAAACACCTTTCACTAGAAGAATTAAATCTTATGTGTCATTTAAAAACGGGAAAAGGGATAGAAGCTGCTCTTATCATGCCTTCAATCCTCGCAAATGTAGATGAAAATAAAACCGAAGCTTTAAAAAAGTTTGCGTATCATGCAGGTATTGCTTTTCAAATAAAGGATGATTTATTAGATGTTGAAGGTACAATTGATTCACTAGGAAAATCAGTTGGTAAAGATGCCGAAAATAATCATTCTACATTTGTCACCATCTTAGGGGTAGAGGATGCGAAAAAAGAGATGTGGGAACATTACTGCCTGGCGATGGAGACATTGAAAGAGATACCCCTAAAAACACCTTTCTTAAAACAAGTATTGAATTATTTTGTGCAAAGAGACCACTAAAATGAATGCCTACCTTCCAATTATGGGGTGGGTATTTTTAATGCTCCATTGTTTCTGGGTAAAAGCACATTTTCAAAGTACAAGTTGAAAGGCATAAGCCTATCGAATAGGATGCTAGTAGGCTATGAATAAGGAGTGATTAAAGATGTATTATTATGACCCAACCGGTCTAATGGCGTCATCACCACCATACTACACAGATTATGATTATGACTATGATTACAATTACGAGTATGAAAGACAAATGGGCTCATTTTTCCCACCTTCTGGTGGAGGTTCAATGATGCCACCATTCGGGCCACCTAGTCAAGGTCCTGGAGGATTTCCGCCTTTTGGTCCGCCAAGCCAAGGTCCTGGAGGAGGACCACCTTTTGGCCCACCAAGCCAAGGTCAAGGGGGAGGGCCACCAACAGCACCACCACCTTCATTTGTTCCTACACAAAGTCAACAAGCACAAGCCTTTGCAGTCGATCCGGGTAGTATAAGAAGATGTTTATTCAGATATACCTATGTATGGTTACGAGGTTCAGGACAATTCTGGTTCTATCCAACATTTGTTGGAAGAAGATCTGTTTCAGGGTATAGATGGAATGGATTTTCATGGGTGTACTTTGGCATAAGCCTAAGACAAATCCAATCATTTACATGTTTTTAATTCGGACGTAATGAAAAAAGAAGCATGAGTTCCGGGTTCTCATGCTTCTTTTTTGTCTGTTTCAACAGATTATCTTCCATTACATATTGACATAGTTACTTAGAGTAATTTTTTTACCATTACAATATGAGGCCCAATTGGTGGATAATCAAAGACTTCCCCATGAGGCTTAAATCCCAACCGCTCATAATACTCTTGAACATTCGTTCTACCCATGCACCAAAGTAGATCAATACCGTTTTTCGTTAGAATACTTTCTGCATACTTTACTACACCACGTCCAGCACCTAACTTTCTACATTCAGGATGAGTTGCCATCGCTCTTAAACGATATTGCTTTCCGCTTGAAAAATCGAGATTTACTATGGGACAAAAGGATGCAATACTTATGAGAGTACCATCAATAAATGCTCCAACATGAAATCCACCTTCTTGATAATCCGTATCATACATGCTAGCTTCCATTGGCTGGTGAGGGCGCAAAATACGGTGTCTTAAATCGTACGTCATTTCTGGTTTAATTTTCATAACTTCTAGCATCCATTATTCCTCCGCTTTAAACCAAGTGATAGTATATATTTCTTCTATTTCCGACTATCTCCTGCAAGATTTTGTAAATTTCATGTGAAATGAAACAAAGGAAATTTCCAATTTTTATAGAATGTAACCTTAGAAGGATAAAAAATGAGAATTTACATTTTTTTCACTGGATTTTCATAGGGAAAGGTAAACTCAGGAGGTAAGAGTGATGGTTAATGAAATACTCAAAAACAATAAAATAAGCTGGGACAAAGTTGCACACCATTTTAATGGGAAGGATGCACTTCCAAGCTATGGTCCTTTTACACAAACAGAGGATGAATTACATCTGTTTGATGATGTGACTAATAAAAAAGTTCTTGATATCGGATGCGGAAGTGGACATTCCCTACGATACATGTCGGAAAAAGGAGCACGTGAATTATGGGGAGTGGACCTATCAGAAAACCAAATTACAACTGCGTTTGAAACACTGAAAAATTTGAATCCTCAGTTATTTTGTGCTGCCATGGAAAAAGATGTTGGAATACCAAAGAATTATTTTGATTTAGTATATTCCATTTATGCCATTGGTTGGACAACAGATTTAGCGACGACATTTCAATTAATCTATGACTATTTGAAAATTGGTGGTTATTTCATATTCAGCTGGGATCATCCATTATATCCTCATCTGAAGAGTGAGAATGGCCGTATTTATCTTGAAGGCTCCTATCAAAAGGAAAGTTCTGTTACATACAATCATTTCAAAGGGGAAGATGCAAAAATGGTTATCCCCACTAGAAAAATGAGTACATATATCAATGAATTAATAAAAATAGGATTTTCAATTGATCAAGTAATCGAAAGTGATGTGTCAGCGTCTTTTGATTCAATTGAAGATAGTGTTTCAGACCGTTATTATTCCTTACATAAGGCGCGAAGGTTTCCAACAACAATGATAATCAAAGCGTGTAAGCATTAATCAAAGGTAGGATTGTTACTAAAAATATTATTTATAAAAAGGATGTGTAGTAATGAATAGGCTGAATCAATCGCCAATTAAAAATACTATGGGAGGAGTCTTTATTCACGTGACAGATTTAAAAAAGTCAGTTGAATGGTATGGAAACATTTTAGGATTTCAACCTGATTTTATTCATGTACATAGTCCTGTTTATAACATTCCAATTACAGGAACGACGAGTTTAACACTAGATGATCACGCTTTTGATCCAACTTTCATCCACAGTCCTTCACCCAACCCAATTTTTAACTTTCTAGTCGAAGATATTGATGTTGCCTACGATTTTATTAAATCGAATGATATCGAAATCGTCAGGGAAATTGAGAGAGTAGGGGAGAATTTTGCTTGGTTTAATTTTAAAGACCCCGATGGAAATATAATCATGGCTTGTACTTGCTAGAAGTGGATTGAAATATAGTGCATTCATACTATCCTATTGTAAAAGGAAAAGAGGTGATATTGATGAGTTATATTTCTGAACTAAGAAAATTTATCGGTACCCGGCCTATTATAACGGTTGGTGCAACAATTCTTGTTGTTAATGATAAAAACGAAATACTCTTTCAACACCGTTCTGATACACTGGATTGGGGATTACCAGGAGGGACTATGGAACTTGGAGAAACAATAGAGGAAGTTGCAGCTCGTGAACTTAAAGAAGAGACTGGATTAACAAGTATGCTTTTTCAATTTATCGGTGTTTTTTCAGGCCCTCGTTATTATTTTCGTTATCCAAGTGGGGATGAGACCTATAGTGTGATTAACTTATTTCATGCTAAAGATGTCAGTGGTGTACTAGAAATGAACGATGGTGAAAGTATAAACTTAACATTTTTTAACAAGGACAATCTTCCGACCAAGGTTGAGAAGCGTGCAAAGGCTCTCATAGATGAATTGGGAGATTGTTTGTGGGCATTAGAGAGTTCTTTTTAATTCGAAGCTTTTATTGAAGTGTTAGAAAAGGTGAAGATACAGATGCAAGAAAAGGTTAATTTAGTATTAGATATTGCGGGAGTTATTGCGACCAACTACTCACCGATATTTTGGAAAAATCTTTCTACACAATTTAATGTTCCCCATGATAAACTTCTAGAATTTAAAAAGGAATTTCGGCATGATTTGTGGACAGGAAAAATTGGGGAGGGAAGATATTGGTATCTTCTTACAAAAAGGTTTCCAACAATCGATATAGAGTATGCAAGAAATAGTTTATTATCAATGATTAAACCTTTGCCCGCATTGGATCATATTCCAAGGTGGAGTATATATGCTACTATTCATTTAGTAAGTAATCATCGGAGAGAATGGTTAAATCATATAATTGAACCCATTCAAAACCATATAAATAGTATAACAATCTCAAGTGAAGTAGGTTTTTCTAAACCGAATAATGAGATCTTTGTGAGAGTTGCTAATCAAATATCTCAAGGGGCCCGTATTTTATTTATAGATGATCAAGAAAAAAATCTAAATGCTGCAAAAATTCTAGGTTGGAGTACAATACTTGCAGATAAAAATGGTGAATGGATTAGAGAAACTGAAAATCTATTAGTGAGTTCTTTTAAAAGAATGCCCAGATAAGCTCTGGGCATTTCAGACTGTTGAC
>NZ_HE610985.1:368632-428377 GCF_000285535.1 Bacillus timonensis
AAATGCCCAGATAAGCTCTGGGCATTTTACCAATTATTCGTAAAGTCCTTCTAATTCTTCAATTAACTCGCCAACATACGCGACGGCTTTCCGAATTGCATCAGGCTTAGTCATGTCAACACCAGCATATTTCATTAACTCCAGTGGTTTCATTGTGCCTCCTGCTTTTAATACCTCAATCCAACGATCAACAACAGGCTGACCTTCTTCTTTTATCAACTGTGCCACAGCAGTAGAGGCTGTTAACCCAGCTGAGTACGTATAAGGATAAAGACCCATATAGTAATGTGGCTGACGCATCCATGTTAAGCTTGCAGCATCATCAATTTCCACCGTGTCTCCCCAGAAGGATTTCAACACGTCACCTTTAATGGTACTTAAGGCAGGGGCAGTAATTGGTTTTCCACTTTCAGCTAGCGCGTAGACTCGACGTTGATATTCACCCTCAAGTAAGTGAGTCACAAAGTTATGATAGTAAGTTCCTAATAACTGAAGAATTACCCAACGCTTCATTTTCTTATCATCTGTTTTTGATAATAGATGATCAGCCAAAAGTAATTCGTTCATTGTCGAAGGAGCCTCGATAAAGTACATAGATGGACGAGTATTACCAACGCGTTGATGTCCATTCGCATAGTAAAAATGCCCAGCATGTCCTAGTTCGTGAGCTAGAATAAATGCCCCACGCATTGTGTCAGTCCAAGTAATTAAAATGTATGGATGAGCACCATATGGACTTGAACAGAATGCACCAGTTGATTTTCCAACGTTCGCAGGGAGATCAACCCAGCGCTCGGTGAGACCTTTTTCCATGATCGCACTATATTCAGGACCCATTACCTGTAATGCTTCAAGTATCGTTATTGATGCCTCTTCATAAGTTGTTTTTGGATTGAAATCTGGATCAAGAGGTGCTTTTAAATCACTAAAATGCATCGTTTCTAAACCAAGTACACGTTGCTTAAGTTTAGCAAACTTCCGCATATGTGGTGCAAGCTCGGTTTGGATAATATCTAATTGATTATTGTACATCTCTAATGTAACCTGCTGCGGTTGTAAAAGCATTTCAGTCACAGATTTATAGTTTCGTATTTTAGATAATGCCACTTGTTTTTTACTTCGGTCGCATAGGCAGCAGCGAATGTATTTTGATATTTTTTTAATGTTTCAGAGAAAGCTTGAAAAGCATTTCGTCTAACTACTGGACTCTCAGACAGTTCATAACGATCCTCAAATAATGCAAAAGATAGTGGAAGGTCGTTACCTTCCTCATCTTTAAAGGTAGGGAATGTCATATCAGAAGCTTTGCTTCGTTGATAAATCATATATGGCGCATCATGAACTTCTCCAAGAGCAGCAAGTGCTTCTTCCGTTTCTGGTGATAGGGTATACGGTTTTTTCTCCAAAATCATATTTAAATTATTCTGAAATACTTCTAATTCGTTCTCTTCTTTTATGTATTGTTCTATTGTCCCCTTCGGTAAAGCAAGGATTTCAGACTCAATGAATGACAGCGCTGCACTAATTGCTGAAAAAATAGACGAAACCCTAGCTGCATTCCCTTGGTTTTCAGGATTCGTTGCATCTTCACTGAAGCGAAGACTTGCATATGTGCCAACTAAAATCATTCGTTTTTTTAGCTCTTCTTCAGCAAGTAAACAGTCTAAAAAAGTCTTTGAATCATTTCCTAATTGGCCTTTAAATTGGGTAACAGATGAGACGTCCGCCTCAATCGCTGCTAATTCTTGTTCCCATGCATCAACTGACGGAAACAAATCCTCAAGCTTCCACGTTTGGTCAACAGGAACCTCGGAGCGAGTTACTAATTTCTCTTTCACTATAGTCATGATTTTGCCCCCTCAATAAACTATTTCGATACACTAACAATTTTTATTATAAACGAAATAGTAGAAGTATTAATAGTATTTTCAGAAAGTTTTTTCGAAAAAATAAAAAGTGACTGTGACCATTTGGTCTACGTCACTTTTTTGACATCGCCGTCACCGATTTATCCATCTCAATTAGCCACCTTATTTAAACCAGCCTTTTTGCTTAAACCAAACAAACATCCCAATTCCAATCACAATCATAATTGCTTGAATCACGAAATACCCATATTTATAAGTAAGTTCGGGCATATGTGTAAAATTCATTCCATATATTCCAGCAATGAAGGTGAGTGGCATGAAAATGGTCGTAATCACTGTTAATATACGCATCACTTTATTTGTTTGGTGTGAATTCAATGACAGATAGCTGTCCCGTATATCTGCCGTTAGCTCACGACTTGCGTCAATCTTTTCAGTTAGTCGTAACAGGTGATCATGAATGTCATGAAAATATTCGATACGATGCTGCAACAAATCAAGACGATGTGAATTGATAATCCGATAAACTAAATCGCGCATGGGCATCACTGTATGTCGTAAAGTAAGTAAATTGTGACGTGTTTCAAAAAGTTCATCGAGAAGCTCTTCCATTGATTTTTCATTCAAATTATCTTCAATTTCATTTAATGTGTCTTCAAGGTGGTACACAATTGGAAAGTAATTATCAACAAGTTTATCAATGATATGATATAACACAAGGGAGGGGTCCCATTTTTCAATCGTTTCCGTCACCACTAACCTATTCCATACATCATTAATTTCACTTGATTCTTTTAAATGAAAGGTTACAATATAATCCTCACCCAAAAACATATTGATTTCTTCTTTTTCCATTGTATCCTGTTGAAGGCTATGTGAGACGAAGAAGGTATTTGTTTCATAAAAATCTAATTTGGGTCGTTGTAACACATGGATGCAATCTTCAATGGCTAGTGGATGAAAATGAAGGGTTGTTGATAATTCATCTATTTCCATTTCAGTCGGTCGATTAAAATCAATCCAAATCCATTTATAATTCGTATTTTTTATATCTGAAATGGGGATTTCTGTTAGGCGTTCATTTTTATGTGTAATTGCATTAATGCGAATCATGAAATAACCTCATTTTTTGGTTTATCTATAAGAGTTTTGAAAAAAAAACGATACTTCTTGGTTTTTCAAAATCTGTATGATAGTAGAGTAATTTAAGCTAAAAGGGGAAGAAAAAATGAAATCAAAACCATTTGTTTTAGTAAGTATTGTACTTGCGATGCTCATTAGTGCCATGGACACGACAATCCTTCAGACGACTGCCCCGACGATTGCAGAAACGCTTGGCGGTTACAAGTTTTATGGATGGATGTTTGCCATATATGTATTATTTTCTACTGTTTCCTTACCAATATTCGGGAAACTTGCCGATATTTATGGGAGAAAAAAGATTTTTAGCATTTCTATCATTCTCTTCACAGTCGGATCACTACTTTGTGGATTAGCGGACTCTATGATAGAACTTATCGTATACCGAGGCATTCAAGGTTTAGGTGCTGGTGGGGTATCACCTTTAACAATGATTATTGCTGGTGACCTTTACTCTATCGAAAAACGAGGTAAAATCCAGGGCTTCTTTTCAGCCATGTGGGGAGTTTCTGCAGTCATTGCTCCGCTAATCGGAGGCTTTTTCGTTGAAACGATGTCATGGCGTTGGATATTCTTTATCAATATTCCAATCGGGGTTATCGTTCTTTTATGTCTAATTCCTTATAAAGAAAATATTACAAAGGATAAAAATCCACTCAATTATTTTAGTGCATTTCTTTTCACAGCAAGCATGCTTGCATTTTTAATGAACACCATTACCACTAAAAATCTTGTAATCTATAATTTAATTGGGATAATCTTCTTAATCACTTTTATTTTCACAGAGAATAAATCGGATAAACGTTTTATCCCAATCGAGATTTTAAAGAATAACAATATCTTATGGCTGAATATTAATGGTCTATTAATTTTTTTGAGTATTTTTGCGTTCCAAAACTATATTCCTTTATTTATGCAAGAGGTACAGGGGATTTCCATTATTGTAAGTGGACTTGTACTATTTGGAATGAGTGTTGCCTGGATGTTTGCTTCTGTACCATCAGGGAATCTTATCTTAAAATATGGTTATCGCAATACAATTTTCTTTGGAAATGCGCTACTCATCCTTTCTGCGTTTCTTGCATTGTTCATCAATAAGGACACAAGCTTTTGGTATATCTTTGCTATTTTAACAATCCAAGGCTTTGCGTTTGGTATTGTCGTTACAATTGGAACAATTGGGTCACAGGAATTGGCAAAAGCCCATCAAAAGGGGATGTCAACTAGTCTTCATTTCTTTGCAAGAAATATTGGTACCACATTCGGGGCAAGTATTATGGGGATGCTAATTACAAATCAGGTCGATGTCGCAAAAGGAATGCATAATCTCATTTTATTTATGCTGATTGCAGTCGCAGTTGCCACAATCATTAGCTTTTTTGCCAGTCAAAAACTATATTCATATAATCTACAAAAACAGTAGAACACCAAAAGCTCATGCTTTTGGTCTTTTTTTTCTATAATAATAGTGAATTTTGTTGTATGATAAAAATAATTCGAGAATTGAAAGAATTATTTGGTAACATATTTTGGAGGCAATTATGTATAGAATGCTTGTGTATTTAAAACCTTATCGACTCGCCATAACTGTCGCTCTTTGTTTAACATTTGTTGAACTTGCAGTGGAACTCTTGCAACCGCTTTTAATTGCAAAAGTAATTGATGATGGTATTTTACAAAAAGATCTTTCTGTTGTTTTGAAGTGGGGAGGAATTATGGTAGGAATTTCCCTACTGGCCTTTCTCTCAGGAATTACGAATTCCTTTTTTGCTTCACATACAAGTCAAAGCTTTGCTTTTGATGTTAGAAAAGATTTGTTTACAAAAATTCAATCTTTTTCCTTCGCTAATCTTCAAAAATTTGATACAGCTACATTGATTACAAGAATGACGAACGATGTAACTCAGTTACAAAACACAGTGTTTATGAGTTTACGGATTGCAATGCGTGCACCGATGCTTATCGTTTTTGGGATGATCATGGCTTTGCTCGTAAATGTAAAACTAGCTATGATGCTTATCGTTACAATCCCATTTTTAATTTTGTTTCTCCTTTTTGTAATGACGAGAGCGAGAAGTCTTTTTCAATCCGTTCAAAAGAAATTAGATATGGTCAATGGAGTAATGCGGGAAAATCTATCGGGAATGCGCCTAATAAAAGCATTTGTTAGAGGAGCACATGAAACGAAACGGTTTTTTCATGCGAATGAAGAGTTAAAGAACAAAACCATTACATCTTTGCGCCTTATCGAATTGACAATGCCAGTACTTCTTCTTTTAATGAACGGAAGTATTATCGCCATTCTTTGGTTTGGAAGTATGGATGTAAGTGCGGGTCATGTACAAGTTGGGGAAGTTGTAGCTGTTTTCAATTATACAACTCGGATTACTGGAGCACTTGGTGTTTTTTCTTGGATTATCATGCATTTTTCACGAGCAAAAGCCTCCTCAGACCGTGTTGTTGATGTATTAGATACGGACATTGATTTAGTAGAATCTTCAATAAATAAAACTATCAAAAATGCCGAAGGTAGCATTACATTTTCTCATGTTGACTTCAACTATCCAGGAACAAGTGCCAAGGTATTACAAGATATTTCGTTTTCAATTCAACCAGGTGAAATCGTTGCGATTCTTGGGGCGACAGGGTCTGGTAAAACGTCGCTGTTTCAATTAATTCCACGTTTATATGATGTTAGCCATGGCCATGTACAAGTCGATGGCTTTGATGTTAAAGACAGAAAGCTTGATGAATTACGAAAGCAAATTGGTTATGTTCCTCAGGAGGCATTGTTATTCACTGGAACGATAAAAGACAATATTCGTTGGGGAAAACAGGATGCGACTATGGAAGAAATAATAGAAGCAGCAAAAGTAGCCCAAATACATGGGACGATTGAAAAACTTCCACTACAATACGATACAATCATTGGTCAAAAAGGGGTTAACCTTTCGGGTGGTCAAAAACAGCGAATTTCCATTGCAAGAGCCATTATTCGCAACCCAAAAATTTTATTACTCGACGACAGTACAAGTGCATTGGATTTAAGAACAGAAGCCTCCATTTTAAAGGCCTTGAAAGATTATACGTGCACAACCTTAATCATTACATCAAAAATTTACACAGCTATGGCAACTGATACCATCTTACTCATGGAAGATGGAAAGTTACTTGCTTCTGGAAGTCATGATGACCTTTTACATTCCTCTCCTTTTTATCAAAAGGTCTATGATACACAGTTTGCAAAAAGGGGGACAAGCTCATGGCAACACGGATGAACCGCCCTAAACAAAATCATGGAAAAAAACCACAACAAGCTAAAGATAAAATAGGTACCATTAAAAGAATTTGGTCATACCTAGCTGTAAATGATAAATTATTGATTGCCGTTCTTGCGATGGTAGTAGCGAGCTCGGGTCTTGGACTCCTTGGACCGTTTTTGTTAGGAAGAGGAAT
Source organism: Bacillus timonensis (assembly GCF_000285535.1). Lineage (GTDB taxonomy): Bacteria > Bacillota > Bacilli > Bacillales > Bacillaceae_L > Ferdinandcohnia > Ferdinandcohnia timonensis. The sequence goes on from NZ_HE610985.1 coordinate 375,097, forward strand.
TGACGAATATATTGTGACAAAGGATCATAAAGGAATTCTTCTTCTTTTACTTGGTTTAGGATTCGTTTTTATCCTCCATTCACTATCTTTATGGTATCAAAACTACTGGATGGTTGGCATTGCACAAAACACCGTATTCTCAATGAGGACGGAACTTTTCGAACAACTGCATCGTTTACCGATTCATTTTTTTGATAAAAGGCAACATGGAGAACTAATGAGTCGTATTACAAATGATATTGAAAACGTGAGTTCTACTTTGAATTCATCCGTTATACAAATTTTTTCAAGTGTCCTTACATTAATTGGAACTGTGGCGATTATGCTTTGGTTAAGTCCGTTGTTGACACTACTCACGATGATTATTATACCAATTATGTTTATTGGGATTAGATGGATCACGAAACGGACAGGAAAACTATTTAAGCAACAGCAACGTTATTTAGGAGAACTCAATGGTTATATTGAAGAAACCATTTCTGGTCAAAGAATTGTTAAGACGTTTTCTCAAGAAGAGACTGTAATAAACGAGTTTTTAGAAAAAAGCAAAAAGCTAAAGAAAGCCGGATATTTTGCACAAGCTTATTCTGGTTTTATCCCGAAGCTTATGAACGTGTTAAATAACCTAAGCTTTGCAATCATTGCGGGAATTGGGGGTATTCTTGCCTTAAACGGACATATTACTATTGGAACAATTGTTATTTTTGCTGAGTATTCAAGGCAATTTACTCGACCACTTAATGACTTAGCCAACCAATTCAATACCCTACTATCTGCGATTGCGGGAGCAGAACGCGTGTTTGATATTTTAGATGAAGAAGTAGAGGCTTGGGACGAAAACAAAGCGAAAAAAATCAAACACGTTCAAGGAAATGTTGAATTTAAACATGTTTCGTTTTCTTATGAAACAGATCGAAATACGATAAAAGATGTGTCATTTGTTGTAAAGGCGGGGCAATCTGCTGCCTTTGTTGGACCTACAGGTGCTGGGAAAACTACGATTATTAATTTATTATCTAGATTTTACGAGCCGGATTCTGGTTCAATTTTAATAGATGGAATTAATACGTCCACAATCACAAGGGAAAGCCTTCGTCAACAAATGGGCTTCGTCCTCCAAGATGTTTATTTATTCCAAGCATCCATTATGGACAATATACGCTATGGCAGGTTAGATGCAACTGACGAGGAAGTTATTGAAGCAGCAAAGTTAGCAAACGCTCATTCATTTATCATGAAACTTCCAAATCTTTATAAGACGATTCTAAACCAAGATGGAAGTGGCATTAGTCAAGGGCAAAAGCAGTTACTTTCGATTGCTAGAGCAATCCTTGCAAATCCGTCTATTTTAATCCTTGATGAAGCGACAAGCAGTATCGATACTGTAACGGAAATGAAGATACAAGAAGCTTTACAGCGGTTAATGATTGGAAAAACAAGCTTCATCATCGCGCACCGCTTAAACACCATTGAAAGAGCCGATCAAATCATCGTATTAAATGAAGGAAATATCGTGGAAAAGGGAAGTCATGATTCTCTGTTACAGCAAAAAGGATATTATCATAATCTATATAATAGTCAATTAGAGAATCAGGTCATTTAAACGTCAAATTGCTTCTTGTCCAAAAATTACCTTTATATTCTAATACATATCATCAAAAGATATATCTAAATTAGAATGTAAAGGGTGATGTTAAAAATGAGGCATTTTAAAGCGATAGGTATTAAATTTATTGTGATATCAATTGTGCTTTTATCACTTTTTGCAATTTTTCGAGGCGCATCCATTAGTAACATACTCTTGATGAGCTTACTTGTTACAGGGATTGCTTACTTGATTGGTGATTTATTTACGTTACCTAGAATGGGAAATGCAGTAGCTACGATAGCAGATTTTGGGTTATCATTTTTCTCAATCTGGTTTTTGAGTTACTTGTTTATGGAAAATACCTCATCTTTAATTACAGCGTCTCTTACTGCAGCAGCTTTAATTACAGCATCTGAGGCACTTTTCCATGCATACATGCAAAAGAAAGTACTCAAAGATGAAAATCAACAACAAATAAGCCGGCAATTACAACCAAGCTTTCAAACAGAATTCGCTGAAGAAAATGATATAAATCCAGATGAAATAAAAAAGAAATAAAAAGAATGAGACTAAATCGGAGCGGATTTAGTCTTTTTATTATGTTCGAAAGCAGGATTCCCGGCCCTTTTGTTGAATTATGTGGGATAAGACAGAATTTTATCAAGGGAGAGAGACATAAATTGTGATAATGGCGGAAACGGATCCCATCTTAATCAAGATGATACGTGAACGAGATATGGATGCTATCATCAATTGGTTCGACGTAAGAAAGGCAAGTTTTTATAAACTTAGCTGGTCATACATAAAAAATCTTGAGGAGATTCAAGACGTTTTTTATAACTGCATAATAAAGGTACATACAGAGATACGTAAGCAAAAAAAGAATCCATTTTTCGAAAGTTGGGTCATGTCACTTTTTATACAGGAATGTAAGAAAATGGGTTCACAAGGCGTTGAGAGGGAGGAGTTTGATGATGTTCTCATTTTAACCTATGTACTTGGCCTTTCACATGATGAGGTTGCCGAGGTACTTACTATACCTGTAAAAACAGTGAAGGATCGCTTACATAAAGGGATTCGACATTTGAGTGGAGTAGATGGTGCTCATTACCATGAAAAATTTATCGATTATGTAAGTCGAACGTTAGAGCGGCCAGAAAAAATTGAACTTGAAATTCATTTACATGCTTGTCAAATTTGTCAAAATAGTTTAGTTGCATTTCAAGATACAATCCACTCACTAATTGATGAAGCTGAAACGATTAAAGTGCCAACAAATTTCTTGGAAGAAGTAATAAAAAAAGTAAAGAAAGTTGAAGATGGTAAAAGAAAAAAGCAAAAGAAACGCACAACCATTGGAATAGCAGTTTCATCTTCACTCTTTTTACTTCTATTGATTGGTTATGTGACAAATGGATTTCATTATATGTATTATTCTTGGCTAGACTGGCGTGATAAAGAGGATGCGCAGCTACTAGCTTATTTAAAAAGTGGGTTAGGTGAACCACTAAATCTTGTTCAAGAAAGTAATGGAATAAAAGTAACAATAAAAAGTGTCATAGCCGATGATTTTCAAACTTTGATTTATTATGAGGTGGAAAATCGTAAGGGAGATGAGCAATATGGAATTAATTTTTGGAATGGGGTCACTGTGGAAGATGAAATGAAGACATTTGACCAACAGGCGATTTCACTTAACCAGCCACCTGTCCAACCGTTAGAGAGTAAAGGGAAAATTTTTAAAGGAACCATTAGTTTATTACCCGTTTTACCTGATACCAAAAACATAAAAGTGAACTTAACAAAACTACAAAAGATGGAACAGGAAGCTGAAAATTCAAGATGGGCTGAATTCTATGGTGATGAGGCCTTTGTCACAGGAGAATGGAACTTTGAAATTCCGGTTAAAAAGAAGGCATCGATTGAGCATGAAATTGAAAAAAAAATGACAGTGGATGGGATGCCAATTAAATTTGAAAAATTGATAATCGCTCCAACTATTACAATCCTTCAGTACCAATTTGAACAATTTGTAAGTGATAAAAACATTAATGAACTGTTGTTCGAAGGAATTAAAGTGAAAGAAAAGACTGCCGAACCAGCATTATTTGGATGGAATATCCCTATTAATGGCGGTTATGGGCAATGGATATCGTTTCAATCTGCTTTTGATTCACTCTATTTTGAGGATCCAAAAGAAGTGAGTATTCAGTTTGGCTCAATATCCTATTATAAAAATGAGTTTTACAAGGTAGATATAGACATGAACCAACCATTTCCACAGTCCTTTGACTATCTTGGTAATAACATCTCGATTGATAAAATTGAATTAGGAATGCCTACTAAAATTGAATTAACAACAGAAATGACAGAAAACAGACAATTTGAATCCATTATGTTTGACATAGTTGGTGAAAATGATGAGACACCAGTTTCGATGGGGATACATGATGTTGAGGGAGTATTGGTGGATCGAAGTGGAAAGATGTATAAAGAGGATGAATACAACTATTATACGAATATGAACCAACTTGAAAGACCACGCTATTACCAAACGAAAATAGGAATTGAAGTCCATAGCGAAATTACAGAAGAGGAAATCATTCCTGGTTGGCTTCAAATTAACGGTTATCAAGGAACAACGTATTTAGATGATGAGATAGATATAAAATTGCAATAAAAAAAGCTCAGAGTCTTTCTGAGCTTTTTACATCTTGTCTTTTCGAAATTGTAAATATTCCTTTTTTGCAGTTGGATTTTCTTCAAAAAACTCAATCAATGTTGATAAACAAAGAGAGGTTTCTTTGCTAATATAATGTTCAAGTTTTTCAACTTCTTCATAAATATTTTTATCTTGTACGCCAATCATTTTCAAAAAGTCTTCAAGCATCTCATGCTTTTCAACTAGTTTCTTAGCCACACTAGTTCCTTTATCGGTAAGCACAAAGCCTCTATATTTTTCATATATTCCAAAACCTTCCTCGTCCAATTTTTGCATCATTTTTGTAACGGAAGAAGGGAGAACATTTAATGAAGAAGCAATATCTACACTTCGAGCGTAGCCTTTTTGCTGAATTGATAAATAAATTTTTTCTAAATAATCTTCCATACTCGGTGTCGGAATCGTCATTACCGCCTTTCAAAAACATCATAATCATATTATATAATGAAATGCGAGTAATTTTCTATCTCAATCCTCTTTTTGTAATCGGATATTCTGAGTATGGAAGCCAATGGATGTTTTTAAATCAAGAACATCTAAAGAAACAACGGCATTTTCGGGCAAATCAAGATTTGAAAAAGTGACTATGCCACTTTCGTCCTCTGTTATTTCATAGAGTTCATAGTCTACTAGATTCAACCGGTAGGCTACATTCTTTTTTTTCTCTACAGAGAAAGTCAAACTTCCATCATTCACGTCAGTAAGTTCAGGAGTCTTTAATTTGCGGTCCTCATCAATTTTAATACCGGTTTCTTCCTCAATATATTGTTGTAGTTCCTTATTTCCCAAAACATTATCAAGCTTTTGATTTTCATGCTGTGTTCCCATATAAAATGCTTCGTTCGAATAGACACTGCTTCGAGCTGCTTCATCCGCAGCACCATATAATAGCACATAATCATCCGCAAAAATCTCCTGAGGGTACCATTCATGGGACGAAACGGAATAATTAAAAAATGAATTCCAGTGGACAGGCATATGGTCCAATCCTCTTAATTTTGCCCATTTAGAAAATGGAAAATGATGGGACGGAAAATAGGAATAGGCAAAATGGTGCCCGTACTCATGTGACAAAGTATCGCGATATTCTCGTGCATCGGTATATTCATTTCCTTTATAAAGTGTAATACTGCTAATAAAAGGATGGTAAATACCCGTAATCATACTATTTGAAGGTGACGGACCGTCCATTACACGAACTTCCTGTAAAAGGTTCATTTCTTCACCATGTTTATTTTTTACTAATTCTTTATATAAATCTTCTAATTGTGATTCATTCCAGTTATCTGAATAGCTAAGGAAAAGAGTCCCTTGTGGAGATTCGTATTTGGCATAATACGAAGAGTCATACGTGACAGGGTCTAAGCTTAGTAGAATCGAGAGACTACAATATAATACTACTAGGAATGCAATTCTTTTTTTCTTCATAATTCTCACTCCCCAAAGTTCATTCTATCATGCCAAGAACCACTGAATCTCTGTTTTATTTTGCCAGATTAACTTTGTAGATTATAATGGGAAAAGAGCAAGTAAACTAGTAAAATAGGTTGGTGAATAAAATGAGTCGTGTGGTAATCGTAACTGGAGCTGCAAATGGAATTGGAAAAGGGATTGCAATGGCCTTCGCTCAAAATGGGGATACGGTTGTTTTAACAGATGTTGATGTAGAAGCTGGTACTAAGCTTTTAAATGAACTTAAACACCAAGGAAATGAAGCAATTTTCAAGAAAACAGATGTAAGAAATGAACAAGATATCATTCTTTTAATGAACCAAACCTATCAAACTTATGGTAAAATTGATATTTTAATAAACAATGCCGGAAAAGGTTTATTTAAATCACCATTCGATGTTACGGTTGAGGAATGGGATGAAGTGATTCATACAAACTTAAGAAGTGTATTTTTATGCTCAAGAGAAGCAGGCCGATATATGAAGGAAAATGGTGGATCCATAGTAAACATTGCATCAACTAGAGCAATGATGTCTGAGCCTCATTCAGAAGGATACTCAGCAACAAAGGGTGGAATCGTAGCGATTACTCATGCACTTGCTGCATCATTTGCAGAATATCAAATTACTGTAAATGCTATTTCGCCTGGCTGGATTGAAACAGGGAAATATGAGGAACTTCGGAAAATCGACCATGAACAGCATTTTTCAAAACGTGTCGGAAAACCAGCTGATATTGCAAATGCATGTCTTTATTTAACTGATGCGAAGAATAATTTTGTTACTGGAATTAATCTCGTTGTTGATGGCGGTATGACGAGAAAAATGATATATGAGGAGTAACATAGAGGGGAAGCTTTAACATTATGAAACTTGTATCTTGGAATGTAAATGGATTACGAGCATGTGTAAAAAAAGGATTTTTGGATTATTTTCATGAAATGGATGCTGATATTTTTTGTGTGCAGGAAACAAAGCTCCAAGAAGGTCAAATCGAACTAGACCTTGAAGGTTATCACCAATTTTGGAACTATGCGATTAAAAAGGGATATTCTGGTACTGCCGTTTTCACAAAGAAAAAGCCGCTTTCTGTTTCGTATGGTGTAGCTGATGAAAATGAAGAGGACGAGGGACGAATTCTCACGCTAGAGTTTGAGGATTTTTATTTAATTAATGTTTATACGCCAAATTCTCAACGGGATCTTGCAAGACTTCATTTCCGTCTCAATTGGGAAGATAGAATACGTGAATATCTCATTCAATTAAATAAACTAAAGCCAATTGTGTTATGTGGGGATTTGAATGTCGCTCATTCCGACATTGATTTAAAGAATGCAAAATCAAATCGAGGAAATTCAGGATTCACCGAAGAAGAGCGTGGAAAAATGACCGACTTGCTTAACTCTGGGTTCATTGATTCCTTTCGATACTTTTATCCAGATATGACGGATAAATATACGTGGTGGAGCTACATGCGAAATGTAAGAGAAAAAAATATTGGATGGAGAATTGACTATTTTATTGTTTCAGAAGAGTTAAAACATCGTCTAAAAGATTCTCAAATCCACTCTCACGTAATGGGCAGCGACCATTGCCCAGTAGTCCTTCAAATACAAAAATAGGAAAAATTTAAAGTAATACTTTAAAGAAGGACAAACATAGATTACAATAAGAATGCTATTGAATTAGAAAGAGTAGCATCTTATTTGGAGGTAAAAATGGAAAACTGGATAACAGATTTTATGGATCAATTTGGGTATATCGGGATTTTTCTATTAATCGCCTTAGAAAACATTTTCCCACCCATTCCATCTGAAGTTATTTTGACTGCAGGTGGATTTATGACGATTAAAACAAATTTAACAGTAACTGGTGTCATTATCGCCGCTACACTTGGATCAGTTGTAGGAGCGATTATCCTATACGGTATTGGTCGATTACTTGACGTGGAACGATTAGAGAAAATTGTTGACCGCTATGGTCGGATTTTACGTGTGACAAAAGAGGATGTTCACAAAGCGGATTCATGGTTTGATAAATACGGATACTGGACAGTATTTTTCTGCCGGATGGTACCTTTAATCAGAAGTTTAATTTCCATTCCAGCAGGGATGTCCAATATGAATTTTTGGATGTTCATTTTGTTTACAACACTAGGTACATTAATTTGGAATGTAATCCTAGTCTTACTTGGTGCTGCATTTGGCGAATCATGGGATGTAATTGTTCACTACATGGACATCTATTCTAATATTACGTATGCATTAATTGCCTTGGCGGGAATTGGATTTCTTGTTATTTTTTTCACCAAAAGAAGATCAAAAACGAGATAAAGTGAAGAAGGAGTTTATTACGTCTAATGGATATTATTGAACTAATAAAAGCGATTATTTTAGGAATGGTTGAAGGTCTAACAGAATTTGCGCCAGTATCTTCAACCGGTCACATGATTATCGTTGATGATATGTGGCTTAAAACACAAGAGTTTCTGGGGAAGTACCCAGCAAATACATTTAAAGTTGTCATCCAACTCGGCTCCATACTAGCCGTAGTAGTTGTCTTTAAAGACCGTTTTATTGATTTACTAGGCTTCAATCGTAAAAATAAAATTGTGCCTGTCGGTGCGAAGCATTTACGATTAACTCATATCATTGTAGGTTTAATTCCTGCAGGTGTACTTGGTGTATTATTTGAAGATGCAATTGATGATCATCTATTTACAACTGAAACAGTATTAATAGGTTTAGTAATCGGTGCGATATTAATGATTATTGCTGATCGATACAGTAGTAACCATCCAAATACGCAAACAGTGGATCAAATTACGTACAAGCAAGCTTTGACAGTTGGACTCATCCAATGTTTATCACTTTGGCCAGGTTTTTCACGTTCAGGTGCAACTATCTCAGGTGGTGTACTTGTAGGTCTTAGCCATAGAGCAGCAGCAGATTTTACGTTTATCATGGCTGTTCCAATTATGGCAGGAGCAAGTGGAATCTCCTTACTTAAAAACATTGAGTACTTTTCAGTTGATGCACTTCCAGTATTTATTGCGGGATTCATTAGTGCATTCGTATTCGCTCTCATTTCAATTCGATTTTTCTTACGCTTAATCGATAAAATCAAACTTTTACCATTTGCGATTTACCGTATCGTATTAGCAGCTGTCATTTACTTTGTGTTTTTATAAACTTTTATCAAATGTGCTCCACAAAAGGGCTGAATAAAGGTTAGCATCTCATTTTGGGATGCTTTTTTTATGGATTAAATTTTTAGTCCCACTTCATATTACAGTTATTTTTGTATAAAATATGGTAATAGTTCCAAAACTTGTACAAAAGTACTAGAAGGGGGAGACCAGTTATTCATTCTCGGAAATATTTACTATGCTTCGTTTTTCTGCTTATTATCACAATTATGCCATCCATCCACCCACAACAAGATAACGTGAAGGCAAACGCATCTCAAAAAGAAGTGCTAGGTCAACTTAATCAGCTTGTTTTAAATGAACCCAATTTAAAAGGAGCAATTGCGGGTATTAGTATTAGGTCTGCAAAGAGCGGGGAAATTCTATATCAACACGCCGGTGACGTTCGGCTTCGACCTGCTTCAAATTTGAAGCTTTTAACAGCCGCAACGGCTTTATCTGCACTTGGAGAAAATTATCAATTTTCAACAGAAATCCTGACAGACGGAGAGCTCGTTGGTAACAAACTAACAGGAAATCTCTACATAAAGGGCAAAGGAGATCCGACTCTTCGTCAGCAAGATTTGGATTTATTAGCGAAAAAAATCAAAAAAGCTGGTGTTGACGTAATATTTGGTAACATCATCGCAGATGATTCCTGGTATGACGAAGAGCGTTATTCGATTGATTTAACTTGGAGCGATGAAACATATTATTACGGTTCTGCGGTTTCAGGTTTAACAGCTTCCCCAAACAAGGATTATGATTCCGGAACTGTAATTGTTCAGGTGTCACCAGGAAAGAAAGTCGGGAGCAAAGCCCATATTTCATTACAACCAACAAATAATTATGTAAAAATCATTAACAACACGAAAACGGTACAAAAAGAGGGGAAGAACGAAATTGATATTATTCGTGAGCATGGGGAAAATGTCATCACCATTGAAGGGACAATCCCAGTCCATTCAAATCCTGTTCAAGAATGGATGACAGTTTGGGAGCCGACTGGCTTTGCATTAGATTTATTTAAGCAATCATTAGTAAAACAAGGAATCCATGTGATTGGAACGGAAGGTATAGCCAAGACTCCACAAAACGCGACACGATTAGCAACAGATAAATCCATCCCCCTAAAAGAACTTCTTGTTCCTTTTATGAAGCTAAGCAATAATGGCCATGGTGAAACATTAGTAAAGGAAATGGGACAGGTTAAGAAAGGGGAAGGAAGCTGGGAACAAGGGATCAATGTTGTGAAGGAAGAACTTCGAAAAATGGGGGTTGACCCAAGTAGTATGGTAATCAGGGATGGTTCTGGAATCTCACATGTTAATCTGATTTCCGCGAACGATATTTCAAAACTTCTTTACTCTGTACAATCCCAATCCTGGTTTCCTGCATTTTTAGATTCTTTACCGGTAGCCGGAAATAGTGAACGACTTATTGGTGGTTCACTACGGTATCGATTGAAGAATCCAGAGTTGACAGGAAAAGTAAAGGCAAAAACGGGGACGATTCGAACGGTGAGCTCATTATCAGGCTATGTGGAGACAAAAAGTGAGGAAAAGCTCATTTTCTCTATATTGTTAAATAACTTAATGGACGATGCTCATGGGAAACCGATTGAGGACAAAATCGTAACATTGTTATACGAATACTAAAAAAGCAGGCAATTTGCCTGCTTTTTACTATTTTATTCAGCTTTTCCTGCTTCGATTTCGATTGAAATTTTCACTTGGTCTCCAACGAGAACGCCACCAGTTTCTAATGCAGCATTCCATACTAAACCATAATCGCTACGATTGATGCTACCTGTTGCACTAAATCCAGCTTTTTCATTTCCCCAAGGATCCTTACCAGAACCTTCGAATACAACCTTGAACGTTTCTGTTTTTGTTGTTCCGAGGATTGTCAAATCACCAGTTACATCATACTCACCATCATCAGTTTTAACGATAGATGTTGATTTAAAGCTCATTTCTGGATGATTTTCTACATCAAAGAAATCAGCAGAACGAAGATGGTTGTCACGATCTGCATTCTTTGTATTAATACTTGAAAGATCTACTTTAAATTCGATGTTTGCAGAGGTTAAATCAGCTGGATCAGCCTCAATTGTTGCTTCAAACTTTTCAAAAGAACCTTTTACCTTAGCAATCATCATATGTTTTACCGAAAAATCAATACTGCTGTGTGATGCATCTACTGCCCATTTTGTGTTTGTCATGTTAAATCTCCCCTAAAAAATTATTTTAAAATCATTTATCTTCAATTCAAGATAATTATCTTTAAGATAAATTATAAAGCTGACCTCTCTTCGTGTCAATAAAAATAATTAAAATTTTAAGCATTATTAATGATTGCAAGTGTATCCCATAGTAAAATTAGCATAATGCATGTAAAAGAAGGGGAATTTAAAAAATAATGATTTGTTCCTTTTCTATCTTTGGAGGTTTTTACTATGTTTGTTGAAATTCTAATACTGGTTGTTTTAATTTTATTAAATTCATTTTTTGCCGCTTCTGAAATGGCAATGGTTTCATTAAATGACAATAAAGTAAAAATGATGGCTGATAGTGGGGATAAAAAAGCAATTTTGTTACATAGGCTTCTTTCAAATCCAAGTGGATTTTTAGCCACAATCCAAATTGGGATAACATTGGCAGGCTTTTTAGCAAGTGCATTTGCAGCTGGAAGTTTTGCCACATACTTAACGAATTGGCTCGTCGAAATAGGAGTTCCGATTGCACCGTCCGTCATTGATTCCATATCCGTAATAGTGATTACACTCATTTTGTCCTATTTTACGTTAGTAATTGGAGAACTTGTACCGAAAAGGCTGGCGTTACAAAAGGCGGAAGAAATCTCATTGATTGCAGCTAGGCCGTTAACTATTTTATCGAAGATCACACTACCATTTGTAAAACTTCTAACATTGTCTACAAACGGACTTGTACGTTTATTCGGAGTTGATCCAAATGCTGATGATGAAAATGTTACAGAAGAAGAAATTCGGATGATGGTTGATGTAGGTAAAGAAAGAGGTACGATTCAGGAATCAGAGAAGTTCATGATTAACAATATTTTTGAATTTGATAATAAAACCGTCTCTGACATTATGACACATCGGACAAATATTATTGGGATACCGCTCGATTACACATTAAAAGAAATCATTCATCTTGTAAATGTCGAAAAATACACGCGGTTTCCTGTTTATGATGAGAGCATCGATCAAATTGTCGGCATATTACATTCAAAAGAATTAATAAAATTTGTTAATGATTGTGATGAAGTCTCCTTTCATTTAAAAGATCTGCTAAGGGATCCTTATTTTGTATTAGAATCAAAACACACAAATGAATTATTTAAGGAAATGCAAAAAAACAATATTCATATGGCAATTGTCATTGATGAATATGGGGGAACAGATGGTATTGTTACCATCGAGGACCTAATTGAAGAAATCGTCGGAAATATTTTTGATGAATATGATGAATATACGATTGATGATGAAGAATTTATTCAGCTTGATGATAAGACGTATTCCATGGCTGGAACAATCAATTTATATGAAGTTGAAGATATTTTAAAGGTTGATCTTCCAACAGATGAATACGATACATTAAGTGGCTTTGTGATTGGTCAATTAGGGTATATTCCATCAGGAGATGTCCACCCAGAAATTGAATACAAAGATCATACGTTTAAGGTTGTTGAAATGGACGAGAAACGAATAATGAGAATAAAAGTAATCAATAATCTTGATTCGGTCGTAAAAGAAGAAGAAACAGAAAAAGATTAACATTATTTCGAAGTGAAAAAACTATTGCTAAAAAACGCGATAAAAAAAGGTGTTCCAATCATAGTTGGAACACCTTTTTAAATAATGCCAAGACTATCTAAAAATACAATGACAATGACAATCGGTACAACGTATCGAATTAAAAAGAACCAAACTTTTAAAAGTGTAAAAGGAAATCCGCTTCCCAGCCTCATTTCCTCGAAAAGGGCTTTTCTTGGAAATTTAAATGAGACAAATAAGGAAATAAAAAAAGCTCCTATAGGTAAGAGAATATTACTTACAAGGTAATCCGCAAAATCAAAGATGGATTTTCCGAATAGACTTACATCACTCCATACTCCAAACGAAAGAGAAGATGGGACTCCTATCATAAATATGACAAGACCTGACACCCATGCATTTAACTTACGCTTTTGCTCATCACCTTTTGATAAATTTGAAACGATTAATTCAAGCATTGAAAATGCTGAAGTTAGTGTAGCAAATAAAAATAATAACAGAAATGCTACTAAAAAAATCATCCCAAATGGCATGTTACTAAATACCGTCGGCAATACATTAAATAAGAGAACAGGTCCTGCATCAGGTTCCAAGCTAAAAGCAAAGACAGCTGGAAAGATAGCCAGCCCAGCCAAAAGTGTAACTAAAATATTTAATAACACGATTGAAAATGCAGATTGCACTAAGTTTTCCTTTTTCGAAAGATAGGAGCTGTAGGTTAACATCGTACAGGCACCAACACTTAATGCAAAAAAGGATTGACCTAAAGCGAATAGAATAGTGTCAGATGTGATTGATGAAAGGGAAGGCTTTAGAATAAACATGATTCCCTCAAGCGAGTTTTCAAGTGTTACCGAGCGAATAATAATGACAATGAAAAGGATAAAAAGTGCTGGCATCATCCATTTACTTGCTGTTTCTATCCCTGCTTGAACACCTTTTGCTACGACAATAATGGTAATTAACATAAATACAAGCTGTGCTGTAACTACAAGAAATGGATTTGAAATCGTTTCTCCAAAATACTTTCCATACTCAGTTTCAGTCAATCCATTTAATCTTCCGATACTTCCACTAAACAAGTAAATTAATATCCAGCCACCCACAACACTATAAAAAGAAAGTAATATAGCATTTGTTATAAAACCTAAACGACCAACGAAGTGCCAATTTGTTCGTGGAGCCAACTCCTTGAACGAGTCGATTGCATTTTTTTGGGTAGATCTCCCTATCACAAATTCAGCTAACAAGAGAGGTAATCCTATTAATAATGTAAAAAAGAGAAATAATAAAAAGAAAATTCCACCACCGCTAGTACCTGCTACATAAGGAAATTTCCAAATTGCCCCTAATCCAATAGCAGAACCTGCTGCTGCTAAAATAAAGCTAATTTTTGACGACCATTGTTCTGATTGTTTCAACCAAATACCTCCATTGCAACTTCATATTGTTTTATTGTTTGTTATGTGAAATAAAATAAAACGTATTATCACACGAAAGCAAAAAAACAATTTTCACTACACGAAAAAAATGTAGCCTGAAATTGTAAAATGTTCAGAAAATAATTGACGCAAAGCGTCTAGAATGATAATATTACGATTAACCAATTACATACATTAACGCTTTTTCGCTTTTATGCAGCAAAGTCAAAGTGTATGAATATTATTATTCTAGTAAAATAATAATGTACTAGAAAATCAAAAAAGAGTAAAGACATTTCGGGGGGATATGCATGAAAAGTTCAAGTAAAATGTTAGGAGTGTTATTAGCTGGCTTCCTTGCATTAGCAGGATGTGGAAGTGAAGACGCTGGTAACACTTCCAAGGATGCTGGTAATAGCAGCGAAAAAGATCAAGTAGTAGTGGGCATCTCGCAATATGCACCACATACTTCATTAGACGCTGCAACTGAAGGTTTCATCAAGGCATTAGAAGATGAAGGCTTTAAGGAAGGGGAAAATTTAAAAATTGATTCTCAAAATGCTCAAGGTGAGCAAAGTAATACTGCAACAATAGCCCAAAACCTTGTTGGTAATAATGTAGATTTAATTTTTGCTAACGCAACACCGAGTGCAATGGCTGTACTTAATGCAACTAGTGATATTCCAATTATCTTTACTTCGGTTACAGATCCAGTTGGTGCTGGATTAGTAGAAGCATTTGATAAACCAGGTGAGAATATCACGGGTACTACTGACAACCATCCAGATGCTACAAAAACTACCATCAACTTTATTACGGAGGAAATGGGTGCTAAGAAGATTGGTGTTATCTACAACTCTGGTGAACAAAACTCTGTAGTACAAGTCGAACAAGTAAAAGAATTTGCTGAAAAAGGTGGGGCAGAATTAGTTGAAGTTTCTGTTTCTACAACAGCTGAAGTCAATCAAGCTGCTCAAAGCTTAGTTGGACGTGTTGATGCCATTTATATTCCGACTGATAACACTGCTGTTCAAGCTTTAGATTCAATCATTGCAGTAGCAAACGAAAAGGATATTCCACTATTCGTTGGTGAACTTGATTCAATGAAGGCTGGTGGATTTGCAGCTAGCGGATTTGAATACTATGATATCGGTTACCAATCTGGCCTAATGGCTGCTAAGATTCTAAAAGGTGAGAAGAAAGCTTCTGAAATGCCAGTTGAACTTCCAAACAGCTTACAGCTTGTCATAAACAAAAAAGCAGCGGAAGAGCAAGGTATCGAGATAAAACCTGAATGGGAAGAAATTGCTGACATCTACGAAGGTGAATAATCAATGATGTTCAAAAAGTCCGGTGAAAATACCACATCGATAGCGGATCTTCGACTAAATACCGACACGTCCTGTGTCGAACGTCGAAGTCATCACATCCTGTGGAAGCTCGTTGGCTTACTTTTGCGTTCCTCACGTATTAATTATATACGTTCCGGTACTCAAAGCTTCGCCGCCTCGAACTTTCGACGCACAGGATGTGCTAGTGTCGACAATGCCAAAGGACGTGGCGTTCTGGTCGACGTGGTCCTTTTCATCCTCCTTTTTGAACACGTACTTAAAGAAAGGATGATTCAACATGTTTACGGCATTATTTGGGGCATTTGAATCAGGAATCATCTATGCAATCATGGCAATTGGTGTTTACCTGTCCTTCCGTATACTAGATTTTCCAGACTTGACGGTTGACGGCAGCTTCGTTACAGGAGCTGCTGTTTCCGCCATTTTAATAACAAATGGAGTAAATCCTTTTATCGCAACACTTCTAGCACTTGTTGCCGGATTTATTGCTGGTAGTATCACTGGATTACTGCACACGGTAGGTAGAATTAATGCATTACTATCTGGTATTTTGATGATGATCGCCCTTTATTCTATAAATCTACGAATTATGGGCAAATCAAATGTTTCATTATTAAACATTGATACAGCTTTTACAAACGTTTCTAATGTATCAGCTTCTCTAGGCTTAGATTCCTTTTTTAATTCTATTTTAACAGCTACAGGATTAGGTGAAAGCTTACCTAAAACGTGGGGAATCCTCATTTTTATGATAGTTGTTACTTTTGCAATTAAATTATTAATTGACCTATTCTTACGAACAGAAATTGGTCTAGCGATAAGGGCAACGGGTGACAACAAAAAAATGATTTCCAGCTTTTCTGCAAATACAAATCTAATGACGATACTTGGATTAGGTCTATCCAATGCTCTAGTAGCATTCTCAGGTTCACTAATCGCCCAACAAGGTGGATTCGCCGATGTTGGAATGGGAATTGGGATGATTGTTATTGGGTTAGCTTCCGTGATTATCGGTGAAGCCTTATTTGGTGCCAAAACGATTGCAAGAGCTACAATTGCAGTTATTGGTGGGGCAATCATTTATCGTATTGTTGTATCACTTGCATTACGTGTTGAGTTCCTACAACCAGGGGATATGAAATTAATTACCGCAATCATTGTAATCATTGCGCTAGTTCTTCCGAAAGTTCTTGAAGGAACAAAAGAGAAAAGCAGAAGGGCAAAACGACAGCAGCAACTTGTACAATCGAACAATGTACCTTCAGAAAGAAAGGGTGAGGCGAGTGCTACAATTAAATCAAATTCATAAAATTTTTAATGAAGGTACTCCCGATGAAAAGATTGCCCTAGATTGGACGAATTTACAGTTAAAAGAAGGAGATTTTGTTACTGTAATTGGAAGTAATGGTGCTGGTAAATCTACGTTAATGAATGTGATTTCAGGTGTATTGATTCCTGATGCTGGTTCTGTAGAGATAGCAGGTAAAGATGTTACATTTTTACCAGAACACAAACGGGCTAGGCTTATTGGACGTGTATTCCAGGACCCAATGGCTGGAACTGCTCCAAACATGACCATTGAGGAAAATTTAGCAATGGCCTACTCACGAAATAAATCTCGCACACTACGTAGAGGAGTAACAAAGAAACGTAAGGACTACTTTAAAGAAGTACTCCAATCTCTAAACTTAGGATTAGAGAATCGCTTATCTGCAAAAGTCGGTTTGTTATCTGGTGGAGAACGCCAAGCCTTATCACTTTTAATGGCTACCTTCACAGAACCTTCAATCTTATTACTGGATGAACATACGGCAGCACTTGACCCTGCTCGTGCAGAATTAATTACAAACTTAACCAAAGAAATAGTCGAGAAATACAATCTAACAACACTAATGGTCACACATAATATGCAACAAGCACTTGATTTAGGAAATCGTCTGATTATGATGGATAAGGGACAAATTATTTTAGAAGTTGATGAACAAGAAAAAGCGAATTTGACTGTTGATCAATTGCTAAATGAGTTCCAACGTATCAGAGGCGCAAAGATGACAAATGACCGTGCTTTACTTTCATAACGTGAAACTTCTATCAGTTGGAGATTTTATTGTCTATTACATGTCAATAAATAAAAAACGGCCGCTTAATTACGAAGCGGTCGTTTTTTATGCGGTGGATTGATTTTCGACAAGTTTTTGTTTTTCTCTTTCGATATCTATCGCAGATACAATATACGCAAAGCCATTTAAAACCAAAATGACGACATTCGATTGTACTCGTTCCGTTTCCCCTAAATGCGTATTCATCAAGATAATGCCAGAGTAAAGTACCACAAAAATTAATGCTATTTTATTCATTACTGCCATTCAACGACAACTCCTTTGCTTGCGGGATTATTATTATTCTATTTAGGAATCGTTTGTCCTATGAGCTTAAATCCAATTAACCATGTAAAAATAGATGGATGTACTACGGATACGCGTCCAATCAAGTTAGTTTCATTCCCATACTTTATTGTATAAGCTTGAAGGGAGTGAAACCGATATGAGTGAAAATAAAAGACGTCATGTGATTAATGCAGACAGAGTCATTATCAATGCAGATGAGGTTATTATTATCGAAACAAATGACAAAAGAAGACATAATCGACGTGATTTTGATGATGTAGGTGGTGTTGAAGACCGTAGACGCCATCGTGATGATGAAGTAATGGGTGAACAGGAAAATGAACGTAAAAGAATGTTTCCATGGTAATCTATAAAAATCACATGGGTGTTCCAAAATTTTGGGACACTCATTTTAATGTGATGGTGAAAATTTAGCTCCATAATCGGAAATTTTTTCACGAATCAGGAAAGAATGTGTATAATAGTTACGGACTTTATTCAATTTGAAGGGTGGAAATATAAGAATGAATATTACCGGATATTCGGTTGAAAGATTAAAGGATCCAACAGGCATATTAGAGGGAGAGCGCTATGAGTTCTTTTTGGAAATCGAGGTTCCTGAGGATGATGAACTATATTCTGAAAATGGAATTGAACTAAAAGTAATTTTTGCAATCGATAGTAGGGGAGAGAGAATCGCCCAATATTATTTTTATGAAAAAGGCACTGAAAAAGTGCTTGATTTCGAGCTAGAGGAAGAAGAAGAAATCACGGTTAATGAATTTTGTAAAACACATTTAGACGAACAAAATGAATAAAAATGTCCAAAATTCTTTATCGTTCAGGAATCTTTGTGTAAAATGAGAGAGTATATCATACATATTAAGCAATAAGGAGTAATGCATAAATGGAAAAAGTACTTGTTTTCGGTCATAAAAATCCAGATACGGATACAATTTGTTCAGCGATTGCTTATGCTGAGTTAAAAAGGAAGCTAGGCTTAGAAGCTGAGCCGGTACGCTTAGGTGAAGTAAACAGTGAAACCCAATATGCATTGGATTATTTCAAAGCTGAAGCACCTCGATTAGTTGAAAATGTAGCAAATGAAGTTGAATCTGTCATTTTAGTTGACCACAATGAACGTCAACAAAGTGCAGATGGACTTGAAAAAGTAAAAATCAAAGAGGTAATCGATCACCATCGTGTAGCAAATTTTGAAACAAGTGATCCATTATATTTCCGTGTAGAGCCTGTTGGTTGTACAGCAACTATTCTTAACAAACTTTACAAAGAAAATAATGTTGAAATCACAAAAGAAATTGCTGGTTTAATGCTTTCAGCAATTATCTCTGATTCACTACTATTTAAATCTCCAACTTGCACTGAGGAAGATATTCAAGCTGCTCGTGAGTTAGCAGAGATTGCAGGAGTCGATGCAGATGCATATGGCCTTGAAATGTTAAAAGCTGGTGCAAATGTAAGTGACAAGACTGCGGAACAATTAGTTTCTTTAGATTCTAAAGAATTCTCAATGAATGGCAGCAAAGTCCAAATCGCTCAAGTAAACGTTGTGGACCCACAGGACGTATTAGCAAGACAGAGTGAGCTTGAAAATGTGATGAATCAACAAATCAGTGAAAATGGACTTGATTTATTCTTACTTGTCATTACAGATATTTTAAACAACGATTCTGTAGGACTAGCAGTCGGTGCAAAAACAGAAGCCGTAGAAAAAGCATTTAATGTAACCCTAGAAAACAAAACAGCCGATTTAAAAGGTGTTGTTTCTCGTAAGAAACAAGTTGTTCCAGTACTTACTGAAAGTTTTAATAGCCTATCATAATAATAAGCCCTAAAAGAGATAAGAAACCTCTTTTAGGGCTTTATTGCATCAATTGCTCTAGTTTTATTGCGCTTACTCGAGATCTTCCTTTAATAATCGTCAGCAATTAATTGTCTATCTAAATATGTTTCAATCATCTCACTAATCTGATATGAGACCTGAGGTAGGTCATAATTTTCATATACATGTTCACAAGACGCTTTATAGGCCATTGTAGCATCATAATGGTTCATATGACGTTCGATATCCTCTGGACTATCACCACGTTCAATCTGACGTTCATAGACAGTATCTCTATCAGCGTAGACAAAGATTCGAATCGCATTCTCTCCATACATTTGCTTCAAAACTTCCGCACCTTCTGGATTTAGTGTTAAATAAACAACCTTATTTTTCTTGAAAATATTTACTATGTCAATTTCACGTATTCCATAGAAATGTCCATCAATCTCGACACTTTCTAGAAATTCATTTTGCTGCATCATTTGGTGAAAGGTTTCTTTACTAACAAAGTGGTAGTCTTCTCCGTTGTTTTCGAAAGGGCGGGGGCTTCGAGTTGTGAATGAGGGTACCGTCTGCATATCAAATGCTGTTGCAACCATTTTTCCTAACGTTTTTCTACCAGAACCATCTGGTCCTGTATAAATAAATATCCTCTCTTTGTCCTTCAATTTGTACATAGGTTTCCTCCCTCTTTTTTTAAAAATTTTATTTGAATATTGGTTGAAATATTCTGTTTTTTAAGTATAGCATAAAATCGGTGTATTTAGCCCATTTATTATGTTAATTTTTTGTGTATTTTAAATTTTCAATATAGGGTATGACATTTATCATATATTTCACATGACACCTATGTCTAGTGCAAATCTTTTTTCTCCGATAATATTGATAATGTAAACGACTGTTGGCGAAAGTCAGCAAAAGTCACCTTATTAATTTTAAAAATCCAAATATGAAAAAAGATTGAAGAAAGGAACGATTACATGAACAAATTAGATCAGCGAAGCTTACGTAAACAAGTGGCGCCGTTTGAAAAATCAAACTTTAAAGCGAGTCTGTTTCAGCTTTTAAATACTGTCATTCCTTATCTTGGCTTATGGGTTCTTGCCTATTATTCATTAAACATTTCTTATCTATTGACATTTGCAATTGGTGTGGTTGCAGCAGGCTTTCTAGTTCGAATTTTTATCATTTTCCATGACTGTTGTCATCACTCATTCTTTAAAAATCGCACAGCAAATAAAATAATTGGAACCATTTCCGGGATTTTAACACTATTTCCATACAGTAAATGGGGACATGATCATTCCGTACACCATGCTACAAGCTCAAATCTCGATAAACGTGGTACGGGTGATATTTGGGTAATGACTGTAGAGGAATACTTGGAAGCTTCAGCTTTGCAACGTCTTTGCTACAGAATTTATCGAAATCCATTTGTGATGTTTATTTTAGGACCAATTTATGTATTTTTAATTGAAAATCGATTCAATAGAAAAAAAGCAAGAAAAAAAGAACGTCTTAACACATATATAACAAATCTAGGAATCGTGGTCCTTTTCGCTATTATTATTTGGGCAATCGGTTGGCAGTCGTTTTTAATCGTACAGGGAACGATTTTTATGATTTCTGGAATTGCTGGAGTTTGGTTATTTTATGTTCAGCATACTTTTGAAGATTCTTATTTTGAGGAAGATGAAAACTGGGAATATGTAAAGGCTGCAGTTGAAGGAAGTTCATTTTACAAGTTACCAAAGCCTTTACAGTGGTTAACAGGAAACATTGGCTATCACCATGTACATCACTTAAGCCCACGTGTTCCGAATTACAAACTTGAAGAAGTACACAATCAAACAGCTCCACTTCAACATGTACCAACCATTACACTTAAAACAAGCTTAAAATCACTTAAATTCCGCCTGTGGGATGAAGAAGAGAAAGTGTTTGTCGGCTACGGAAAAATAAAAGAAATGGTTGCTGATCAAAAGAATGTAAAAAAGATACCCAGCTTAGAAAAATAAGCTGGGTTTTTCTCTATATATGATATGATACAAATTAAACAGAAATAAAATGAGGTAGGTTGGATGAAAAAATATTCACTTTTTCAAAAATGGTCGGGGGTTTCGCCGTATATTTGGGCAGTTATTAGTATTTTACCGTTTTATTTTATTTTCCAATCATCATCGACCCCTGAAATTGTTGCTGGTCTTATCTTAACAGTCATTTTTTTCGTTTCGCTACGATTTGCTTTTATCTCGAGAAAATGGCCAGTTTATTTATGGACTTCAATTTTAATTGGGATTTCATTAACAATGTCCATTTTGTTTGCGTTTATTTATTTTGCTTTCTATATAGCCTATTACAATGGACACATAAGGAACCGAGTAGCTTTTTTAACTTTATACATTATCCATTTAGTTGCTATTACATTCTCTATTAATTACAATCTCGTATTACAAGATGAGATGTTCTTAACCCAATTACCATTCGTTATTATCATTTGGATCAGTGTCATCCTCTTGCCATTTAACATTTATAATAAAAAGAAACAAGAGAAGCTTGAGGAACAACTTGAGGATGCAAATAAACGAATTGCAGAGCTAGTCAAACAAGAAGAACGCCAACGAATTGCAAGGGACCTTCATGATACACTTGGCCAGAGGCTTTCAATGATTGGTTTAAAAAGTGATTTAGCGAGGAAATTGGTACATAAAGATCCAGAGAAAGCACGTCATGAATTAAAGGATGTGCAACAAACGGCAAGAACCGCATTGAATGAAGTTCGTCAAATGGTATCACAAATGCGTGGTATTCGCATAAAGGAAGAAATTGTCCGAGTTCATGAAATATTAAATGCCGCTGGTATTGAATTTGAATATATACAGGATGATTCATTAAAGGATGTTTCACTTTTCCACGAAAATATTATCAGCATGCTAATAAAAGAAGGGGTTAATAATGTTGTTAAGCATAGTAAAGCAACTCGTTGTATCATTGAAATTTCAAAATTTGAGGAAGAAATTCATTTAATCATTAAGGACAATGGGATTGGCACCAATCCTGATAAAGATGTGGTTGATGGTCATGGATTACAGGGAATGAGAGAACGTTTAGAATTTGTAAATGGAAGTCTAAAAATTGTAACGAAGGACGGTACAACTTTACTTATTAAAATACCAAATGTACGTAAACAGGTTGAAGTGGAGGGACTTTTATGATTCGAATTGTGATAGCAGAAGATCAAAGAATGGTCCTAGGGGCGCTAGGTTCACTCTTAAACTTAGAGGACGATATGGAAGTAGTTGGGATGGCAAGTAATGGAAAAGAAGCCGTTTCGCTTGTCAAAGAGCTACAACCAGAAATTTGCATAATGGATATAGAAATGCCACTAAAAACGGGTCTTGAAGCAGCAGAAGAATTAAAAGAAACAGACTGCAAGGTAATTATTTTGACGACGTTTGCTCGAACTGGTTATTTTCAACGCGCCTTAAAGGCAGGAGTGAAGGGATACCTGCTTAAAGATAGTCCAAGTGATGAATTAGCGGATTCAATTCGAAGTGTCATGAGTGGTAAACGCGTGTATGCACCTGAATTAATGGATGATTTATATGCAGATGAAAACCCGTTAACCGAGCGGGAACGGGAAGTACTTGAACTTGTCGCAGATGGAAAAAACACAAAAGAAATAGCGGATGAATTACGAATTAAAACAGGTACAGTCCGAAACTATATTTCAACCATTTTAGATAAACTTGAAGTGAAAAATCGAATCGAGGCAATCACTCAATCCAAAGAAAAAGGTTGGTTTAAATAAGGTCAGACCTGAAAATTTCAATTGAAAAATGATGAATGGAGGAATAAAATAAGGTTGCAATACATTTCGTTTTAAGGTGGAATGATCATGGGAAACCTTGGTTTCGGTGAGTTATTATTAATTATCTTTTTTGCATTACTCGTATTCGGACCTAAAAAGCTTCCTGAGCTTGGAAAAGCAGCTGGAACAACACTTCGTGAATTCAAAAAAGCAACAAAAGGCATCCTTGATGACGACGACGTTGAAACAAAAGCAAATAATGATAAGTAATGGGAGAGGTTTTGTACCTCTCTTTTTTTATTTGTATACGGAAAACGGGGTAATCGATATATCACTTAGATGAAAAACGATAAATGATACGCCGAAAACGGTGTAATCGGTATATCACTGAACTGCTAAACGATAAATGGGATACCGAAAACTAAATTCTATAATGAGCATTATTCATCTTTTTTTACAAAATGTGATGTTCTACCTGTAGTTACTAGCTTGTATTCTTTTAACAAATATTTTCTGATTGTCAACCTAGAACTAATAACCCCACACCACTCAGTAACCTGACTCGTTGTATTCTTCCTTTCCGGAAAAAGTAAACGAAACTCTTTCACACTTCGTAGAACCGCTGATTCCTTATGCTCTAAGTCACCACAATTAAGACAAACGAGATAATTTTGACTGGCGACAACCATAAACGAACACCCCCGCATACAAACAATCCCTTTTTCTAGCTCTTCGTAATTGTATACAGGTAATCGCTTATATGGAGTGTCCTTAATATGTAATGAAACCAATTTTTCTGCTAATTGTAAATGTCCCCCAGGCAAGCTACCAGCAGCCAATGTATCTAATTTTTTAAATAACCTTCCGAGTTGCGCATGAAATACAAATGGAGCTTTTACCGGTGCTTCATAAAGATAAAATTCAGGGTTTATAAATTCAAGCTTGGATTCAACTGATAGAGTAAATCTCAACTCTTCTAATAGCTGTCGAAACAATGATTCGCATCGGGAAAATTGTATTAGCGGGTTTTTGATTTCTTTTCCAGATGGTAGGTGCCAGCGATTACCGTCGATAACAATATCACCTTCAAAGTTTTTTACTTCAAAGATGATGATTTCTTTGGAGGTAATTAGTAAGGAATCAATTTGTAATTGGGTGTTATTCACTTCAAAGAGGAGATTGTTTAAAATAAGGCATTCATTTGTGAGGGTTAGAAACAATTGGTCAAACTGTTTTTCACCGAGCCAACCTTTTTCAAGGTACTTGTAATTATTTTCATCTTTTTCCCCAATTCTCTTGCGGACTTGAATAGTACGAAATAATTCCAATTCAGTATTTTCACCACGAGATTTGTAAATCAATCAACCACATCCTTTCAGCAACATTCTACAAAAACAATCTATACTTTCACAATATTTTTTTGTAGTCCAGCCAATTATCAAAATTATCACTGTGGAAAACTTATTTGAGTGTGTCCTAATCCTAATATTGAACTTTTTGTAGATTTCTAGATAAGAGAAATTTTTCTACTTTTCCGTTTCGTCAGATTTGAAAAATGCTCTGTCGTATGAGAAACTAGTAATGGTAACACTTACATTGTTAGGAGGATACATATGGTAAAAAGTCTTCAGGATACAACAACATTACATAATGGAGTAAAAATGCCTTGGTTTGGACTTGGCGTATTTAAAGTAAAAGAGGGCCAAGAAGTCATTGATTCAGTAAAATGGGCAATCAAACATGGGTATAAGAGTATCGACACAGCTGCTGTCTATCAAAATGAAGAAGGTGTAGGACAAGCAATTCGCGAATCTGGTATTAACCGTGAAGAATTGTTCGTTACATCCAAAGTGTGGAACAGTGACCAAGGTTACGAATCTACACTTCAAGCTTTCGAAACAAGCCTCCAAAAACTAGGTCTGGACTACTTAGATCTATATCTAATTCACTGGCCTGGAAAAGATAAATATATTGAAACATGGCACGCACTTGAAAAGCTATACAAGGAAGGTCGCGTACGTGCAATTGGCGTAAGTAACTTCCATATTCACCACCTTGAAAATCTCTTGAAAAATTCTGAGATAAAACCAATGGTGAACCAAGTTGAATACCATCCACACCTTACACAAACAGAGTTACACGAATTCTGTAAAAAGGAAGGCATTCAATTAGAATCATGGTCTCCACTTAAGCGCGGAGAATTACTTAACGATTCAACACTCGTTGAGATTAGCCAAAAATACAACAAATCAGTTGCACAGGTAATTTTACGCTGGGATCTACAAAACGGCGTTGTAACGATTCCAAAGTCAATTAAAGAAAACCGCATCAAAGAAAATGCGGATGTTTTTGATTTTGAGCTTTCACAAGAAGATATGGAAAAAATCAACTCACTTAATAAAAATGATCGAATTGGTTCAGATCCAGATGAAATGACCGCTGGATTTGAATGATTGATTGGCTAAGCCACACGGATGCTTTCGTGTGGCTTTTATTAATTTCTCTTGTGTTGACAGAAAGTTCGAAATAAAATAAAACTATACATAGCTAGTGTTTGAGAATTCTTTATGTGGCGGACGGCTCAATAGAGTAGAGGAGTGGGTGTAGTGTATAAAGATTTTATCGGTAAACAATCAGCGAAAATAAAAAATATCATCGAATGGGGTGCGGTCAAAAAATTTGCAGAAGCAATCGGTGACGCTCATCCAATTTTCATAGACGAAGAGTTTGGGAAGAATTCCATTTATAAAACAAATATTGCACCACCAACATTTCCTAGAGTTTTAGAGTTTGGTGAAATTCAAGGACTTGTTTTACCTGAAAAAGGACTTATTCATGGTGAGCAGGTTTTTAAGTATAAAAGACCTTTACTCGTTGGGGAAGAAATTTATTGCTATTCCAAAGTCGAAAATTGTGTTGAGAAAAAAGGGGCAACTGGATCAATGTGCTTTCTGACAATTAGTGAAAACGGAGAAGATGTAAATGGTGAGCTGATATTTACTTCTAAGTTGGTCGTTATCATTACCGAAGCAGTTAGAAGGGGGATTATGTCATGAGTTCATTAACGAATATCAAAATAGGTTCTTCACTTGAAACTGTCCAACTTCCACCTGTTTCAAGAATGGACTTAATTAAATATTCTGGTGCCTCCGGTGATTACAACCCCATCCATACGATTGATGTTGAAGCACATAAGGCTGGTTTACCTGGAGTCATTGCACATGGAATGTGGACAATGGGAAACCTCGCAAAACTATTTACGCCTTTTTACCAGGAAGGCTTTATTAAAACCTATTCGATTCGGTTTCGGAATATGGTGTTCTTAGAAGACGTTATCACACTCAAAGCAACATTAAAAAGAATAGAAGAGAACGATCTAGTCTTTGATGTAGCAGCCGTAAACCAGCATGATAAAAATGTAATCAAAGGCAATGTCATTTTTCAAAAATACGAGTAAACCCATTTTCGAATGGGCTTTTTTATTTTACAAATTCACTTTACTTAGGTAGATTACTACTATACTAATATACTAAAATTTTCCAAATCCATTGACAATTGGATTGGCTCAGGCTTACAATACTAATAAGTTAATAGATAATAGGAAAATTCAGAAATTAGAGGTTCTTAGTTATGAGTCAAAAAATAACAATTGGAAAAATTGCTGTACTGCTTGCAACATTAACGGAAGAAGAAATGATTACTTTTTCATCAAGCTTGACGAATGTTAAATACTGTCAAGGAAAAGTCGGCTCGATGAACATGCAAAAGGTGATTGCAGCAGTTGAGACAGCTGCAAAACGACATGGCCTAATTCATGAGTCACAATACCGTGAAACCCATGCTCTTTACCACGCGATTATTGAAGGAATCGAGGGTGTGACACGAGGGCAAACCGCGATTGGTGAAATTAGTCGGACTGTCGGTCTTCGCTTTGCAATCGTTCGAGGGACTCCCTATACAAACGAAGAAGAAGGCGAATGGATTGCCGTTGCTTTTTACGGGACAATTGGGGCACCTATCAAAGGCCTTGAACACGAAACAATTGGTCTCGGAATTAATCATATTTAATATTTGTGACATTGCCTATAGTCCTTTAGTCAATAGGAGGCGATGATGGTATCTCTATGCCATTGTCGCCTCTTTTCGTTTTTCCACGACTCATTTCTAGAAAAAGAATCTGAAACATAATTATTTAGGGGGATGATGTATGGTTGAGTTAACTGGTCATTCGTTAACTTTGGAACAAGTAAAACGGATTTGCTATGACAATGAACTAGTCACAATTAGCAAAGAATCACTTCAAAAAGTCGAGAAAAGTCGTAGAGCTGTTGAAAAGATTGTAGCAGATAAAAGAACAATTTACGGAATTAATACAGGTTTTGGTAAATTTAGTGACGTAATCATTGCAGATGACGATGTGAACGATTTACAACTAAATTTAATTCGCTCTCATGCCTGTGGAGTTGGCGAACCATTCCCTGAAGTAGTTTCGCGAGCAATGGTCTTGCTAAGGTTGAATGCATTATTAAAAGGTTTTTCAGGAATTCGACCGCTAGTTGCTGAAAAACTTGTCGCTCTGTTAAATATGAACATTCATCCAGTTATCCCTCAACAGGGTTCACTTGGTGCCTCTGGTGACTTGGCTCCTCTATCTCACCTTGCACTTGTTCTACTTGGAGAGGGAAAGGTTCATTACAGGGGAGAAATTCTTCCTACAAACGTTGTTTTTGAAAAAGAGGGCATTACCCCGGTTATTTTACAAGCAAAAGAGGGGCTTGCGTTAATCAACGGTACCCAAGCAATGACAGCGATGGGCGTGATTAATTGGTTAGAAGCCTCACAGCTTGCCCTACAAAGTGAAATGATTGCCGCCTTAACACTTGAAGGACTTGAAGGAATCATAGATGCTTTCCATCCTGCTATACATGAGGCACGAGGGTACCAACAACAAATAGATGTGGCAACAAGAATTCGCTCACTTTTAACCGATAGCCAACTGATTACAAAGCAAGGTGAAAAGAGAGTACAAGATGCCTATTCGTTACGTTGCATACCACAGGTTCATGGCGCTTCTTGGCAAGCATTAGACTATGTTAAAGAAAAACTCGAAATTGAAATAAATGCAGCAACTGATAATCCGTTAATCTTTGAAGATGGAAATTTAGTCATTTCAGGCGGGAATTTCCATGGTCAGCCAATCGCAATTGCAATGGATTTTATGAAAATCGCGGTTGCTGAGTTTGCAAGCATTTCTGAGCGTCGTATTGAAAGACTTGTGAATCCTCAACTAAATGATTTGCCACCGTTTTTAAGTGCTCAACCAGGTTTACAATCTGGGGCAATGATTATGCAATATGTGGCTGCATCGCTCGTATCTGAAAATAAAACACTAGCACACCCAGCAAGTGTCGATTCGATTCCATCATCGGCAAATCAAGAGGACCATGTCAGTATGGGAACGATTGGCTCCCGTCATGCCTACCAGATTATTCAAAATGTGCGGCGAGTATTAGCAATAGAATGCATTTGTGCCCTCCAAGCCGTCGAATATCGTGGTGTTCAAAAAATGGCTTCTGCAACATATGCATTTTATCAGGAAGCCCGAAAAATTGTCCCATCGATAACAGAGGACCGTATTTTTGCAGAAGATATTGAGAAAATGACTGAATGGCTTAAAAAAATAACCTAGTATGGACAGCCAATCTTGAATTAATCGAAAAATAATTAGAAAAGGGGAATGAACCATGTCAATTCAAAATCGTATCGTTCATGTAAAAAAAGGGCTGGAGCTTGAATGTAAAGGCTGGGAGCAGGAAGCAGCATTACGAATGTTATACAACAATTTAGATCCTGATGTCGCTGAAAAACCGGAAGAACTGGTAGTTTACGGTGGAATCGGAAAAGCAGCGAGAAATTGGGAAGCTTTTGACGCAATCGTAACTACCCTTCGTCGGTTAGAAAATGATGAAACAATGTTAATTCAATCTGGAAAACCTGTTGCAGTCTTTAAAACTCACAAAGCAGCTCCACGTGTATTGCTATCGAATTCGGTACTTGTTCCAAAATGGGCGAACTGGGAACATTTTCACGAACTAGATAAAAAGGGGCTAATAATGTACGGACAAATGACAGCAGGAAGCTGGATTTACATTGGCTCCCAAGGAATCCTACAAGGAACCTATGAAACTTTCGCAGAAGTAGCACGCCAACATTTTGGTGGCTCATTAAAAGGAACGATTACGCTTACAGCTGGATTAGGAGGAATGGGGGGTGCACAGCCACTTGCCGTTACTATGAACGGTGGCGTTTGTATTGCAGTTGATGTTGATAAAACTCGTATACAAAAACGGATTGATACAAAATATTGCGATAGAATGACAGATTCAATTGATGAAGCGATTAAATGGGCATTAGAAGCAAAACACAACGGTGATGCTTTATCAATTGGTTTAATCGGTAACGCAGCTGAAGTGCATCATGAAATACTAAACAGAAATATACAGATTGAAGTAATGACTGACCAAACTTCCGCTCATGACCCGTTAAATGGCTATGTACCAGAAAGTTATTCTGTTGAAGAAGCTAATACTCTGCGTGCGGACGACCCGAAAAAATATGTTGAATTGTCATCTGCATCAATGGCTAATCACGTAATTGCAATGCTTGAATTTGAACGTAGAGGAACGGTGACCTTTGATTATGGAAACAATATTCGCCAAGTTGCGAAAGATAATGGGGTAGAAAATGCGTTTGATTTTCCAGGATTTGTTCCAGCATACATCCGGCCATTATTCTGTGAAGGTAAAGGACCATTCCGCTGGGCAGCACTTTCCGGAGATCCTGATGACATTTATCGAACAGATGCACTAATTAAAGAATTGTTTCCTCAAAATGAAGCATTGCTTCGTTGGATTGATATGGCTCAAGAGAAAGTCGAGTTCCAAGGACTCCCTGCTCGAATTTGTTGGTTAGGCTATGGGGAAAGGGTGAAAATGGGGCTCGCCATTAATGAATTGGTTCGAAAGGGAGAACTTAAGGCTCCAATTGTAATTGGTCGAGACCACCTTGATTGTGGCTCTGTAGCTTCACCAAACCGAGAAACGGAAAGCATGAAAGATGGCAGTGATGCAGTGGGAGACTGGGCTATTTTGAATGCATTAATCAATGTAGCTGCAGGTGGCTCTTGGATTTCTGTCCATCATGGTGGTGGAGTGGGTATGGGCTATTCACTTCATGCAGGTATGGTTGTTGTTGCTGACGGTACGGATTTAGCTGAAGAACGCCTTCGTCGTGTCCTTACGACTGACCCTGGCATGGGAATTGTCCGCCATGCTGATGCTGGTTATGTGAAAGCAATCGATGTAGCGAAGGAAAAAGGGGTAGATATCCCAATGCTATAAAGCTATTAATCTAAAACGAAAGGAGTGTTACTATGCAATTCGATTTACTCGTTCATAATATAGGTCAATTAATTTTACCAAAGGCAAATTCAAGACCCCTTAAAGGCGAAGAAATGAAGCAGCTTACGATAAAAGAAAATGCAGCATTTGCAATAAAAGATGAAAAAATAGCCTGGATTGGTACAAACGATGAAGCCAGCCATTTCCAAACATTAGAAAAGCTTAATGCACAGCAAAAGGTAGTATCACCAGGACTGGTGGATCCGCACACACATTTAGTGTTCGGAGGTTCTCGTGAAAAAGAACTTGCCTTAAAGCAAGCCGGTATCCCCTATCTTGAAATTTTGGCGAAAGGTGGGGGCATTCTTTCAACGGTGGAAGCTACAAGAAAAGCTACCGAAGAAGAACTATATCAAAAAGCTTCCTTCCATCTAAATCGAATCATTTCATATGGTGTAACCATGATGGAAGCAAAAAGTGGATATGGCTTAGATTCTGACACGGAATTAAAACAGCTTAAAGTTGTTAAGAAACTAAAAGAAAGTTTTCCAATTTCAATTGTTTCTACTTTCCTTGGACCACATGCCATTCCTCCATCCTATAAAGGGAAAGAGGATGAATTTCTGGAGGATATGGTCCGGTTACTTGATAGAATAAAAAAGAAAACCTTGCAGAGTTTGCTGATATTTTTTGTGAAACAGGTGTCTTTACCACGCAACAATCAAAGTACTTTTTACAAAAGGCAAAGGAAAAAGGGTTTGGCTTAAAAATTCACGCGGATGAAATTGACTCATTAGGAGGAACCGAATTAGCCGTAGAACTCGGTGCAACAAGTGCTGATCATTTAGTCGCTGCCTCGGATGAAGCAATCAAGATGCTAGCTGAAGGAGAAACAGTTGCGGTTTTATTGCCAGGAACAACATTCTACCTTGGCAAGGATTCTTATGCACGAGCCCGAAAAATGATTGATGAAGGGGTTGCTGTTGCACTTGCAACGGATTTTAACCCGGGTAGTTGTGTAACTGAAAACTTACAGCTTATTATGTCCCTTGCAGCTTTAAAGTTAAAAATGACCCCGGAAGAAATTTGGAATGCAGTTACAGTAAACGCAGCATATGCAATTGGTAAATGCAAAGAAGCAGGTACCATCACAATCGGTCAAAACGCTAATTTTGTATTATGGGATATTCCAAATTACATGTACCTTCCATATCATTTTGGCGTAAACCATACAAATAGTGTCTTTATTAATGGAACAAAAGTGTGGGGGAGAGACGACAATGTCTGATTTTCAATACCTTACACCTGGAAAACCAGCAATTTTTAAAGATAAATATGTTACAAAAGTGACTGAATGTATGAAACCATATAAAAAAGGTGCAAAGGCTGACATTGGAATCATTGGACTGCCAGCATCGAAATCATCAATTTCACCATCCCTTGCAGCTGAAGCTCCTAAAACGATTCGAAACGCACTGAACGCGTATTCCACGTATTCAGGAGAAAGAAAACATGATTACAAGGATACGACCATACTAGATTTTGGAGATGTGCACACCCATCCGACAAAACTCGAAGAAACCACTGAACGTTTATATATCAGTGTAAAAGAGATGCTTCAAACGAATGCATGCAGAAGATATATCATGCTAGGGGGCGACCATGGTGTAAGCTTTCCTTCAATTCGAGCCTTTCAAGAATATTTTGGTCGAGTCGGTGTGATTCAATGGGATGCCCATCATGATGTTCGTAATGTAGAAGATGGTGGAAGAACGAACGGTACACCTTTTCGAAGTCTACTTGAGGGTGGATTTTTAAAAGGGGAAGATCTCACTCAAATCGGAATTCGTGATTATGCAAATGCCCTTGAATATCATGAATATGTAAAAAGCAAGGACGTCTCAGTATATACCATGGATGATGTAGACCATAACGGAATTGTTCCTATTATGGAAAAAGAAATAAAGCGACTTTCACAACAGGTTGATTTTATTTACCTTTCTGTAGACATGGATGTTGTTGATCAAGCCTTTGCACCAGGTTGCCCAGCAATTGGGCCAGGTGGTTTAACATCTAGGGAGCTTCTTTCAAGTCTTTCGGTAGCCGCATCTCATTCAAAAGTAAAAGCAATGGATATTGTTGAAATCGATCCATCTAAAGATGTGCGTGATATCACCAGTAGGCTCGCAGCACATGTATTGATGTGTTTTATGTATACGTAAATAGAGAATACTATTTAGTAAAAGGAGATGACTAGTATGCATCTCCTTTTCTCATGCAAGGAAAGGGGTTGTCACAATGAACGAGCATATTCTAGAAATTCTTTGGCAAATAGAAAAGGAATACGACGTTAAAATACTTTATGCTTGTGAGGCAGGAAGCCGAACCTGGGGAATTTCTTCCGAAGACAGTGATTATGATGTTCGGTTTATTTACATACAGAAAATTGATTGGTATCTTTCGATAGATCAAAAGCGAGATGTGCTTGAAATTCCAAAACATGATAAATTATCTATCACTGTAAACCCTTTAGTTGATATGAGTGGCTGGGAACTGACAAAGGCACTTCGATTATATCGAAAATCAAATCCTGCTCTTTTAGAATGGCTACATTCACCTATTATCTATTGCCAAGCATTTTCTTTCCTTGAAAAAATGCAACAATTAGAGCCCACCATTTTCTCACCCATTCCATGCATGTATCATTATGTAAGTATGGCAAAGGGAAATTTCAAAATCATTCAAGAAAGTGGACCACAAGTAAAAACGTATGTGAATGTGATTCGACCATTACTAATGGCAAAATCCATTGAAATACAGAATAAAATGATTCACCTTGATTTGAACGAACTCGTTAGTGAGGTTATATCAAACAAGGAGCTAGAATTAATCATTAAGCAACTAATTAAATTTAAGTCTTCTGGCCAAAAGGTCATTGAAAAAATAGCCGTTTTAGACAAATTTATTGAAAAAGAAATTGAACATCTTGAACGATATGTATCTAAGCAAGAATCTAACATCTCAAATTCTACACCCTTGTTAGATCAACTTTTTAGAGAAACATTATCCGATGTATGGAAATGAAATAGGGCTGCCTAAATCTAAGCCATTCCCTAGTACGTCATAAAAACAAAAGTGTATAATGATTTATAAGAGAAAACATTTTCACGGGGGGTGAAGATATGTCAGAGCAAGCTACAAAGACTTACCGAGTTCAAGGCTTTTCCTGAGCAGGTTGTGCGAAAACGTTCGAAACGAATGTGAAACACCTGGATGGTGTTATAGATGCAAATGTAAACTTTGGTGCTTCTAAACTAACAGTTACAGGAAATACAACAATTGAAGAACTTGAAAAAGCAGGTGCCTTTGAAAATCTTAAACTTCGAGATGAACATGAAAAAGCAGCACCACAAATACCATTTTGGAAGCAAAAACAAAATAGTAAAGTCTATATTTCTGCTGTTTTGCTTTTTTTGAGCTGGCTTATAGCTAAGCAATATGGAGAAGAACATATCTCTTCAATATTCGGCTATGCTGCAGCCATAATCATTGGTGGTTATACACTATTTCAAAAAGGAGTAAAAAACCTATTTCACTTCAATTTTGATATGAATACCCTCATGACAGTAGCGATTATTGGAGCAGCCATTATCGGAGAATGGGGTGAAGGGGCAACTGTTGTGATTTTATTTGCAATAAGTGAAGCCTTGGAACGCTATTCAATGGACAAAGCTCGAAAATCAATTGAATCGTTGATGGATATTGCACCAAACGAAGCGTTGATACGACGTGGATCCCAAGAATTGATGATTGATGTTGAGGATATTCAAATTGGAGATATCATGATTGTGAAGCCTGGGAAGAAAGTTGCAATGGACGGTATCGTGATTAAAGGACACTCTTCGATAAATCAAGCTTCGATTACTGGTGAAAGTGTTCCTGTTAGCAAATCAATTGATGATGAGGTTTTTGCTGGAACTTTGAATGAAGAGGGACTGCTTGAAGTAAAAGTAACAAAACGGGTCCAAGATACGACAATCGCCAAAATCATTCATTTAGTCGAAGAAGCGCAGGCTGAACGTGCTCCTTCACAGGCTTTTGTAGATAAATTCGCTAAATACTACACACCTGCAATCATTGTCTTAGCCATTTTAATTGGGATCGTTCCACCCCTGTTCTTTGGTGCAGAATGGAATGTGTGGATTTATCAAGGCCTAGCAGCTTTAGTTGTAGGGTGTCCATGCGCATTAGTCGTTTCAACTCCAGTCGCAGTGGTAACTGCAATTGGTAATGCAGCTCGACACGGTGTACTGATAAAGGGAGGTATATACCTCGAAGAAGCAGGCGCACTCAAAGTGATTGCTTTTGATAAAACGGGTACGTTAACTAAAGGCATTCCCGTTGTCACTGACATCATTTCATACGATGAAAATGAACAAGAGTGGCTGACGTTTACTGCAGCTATTGAAAAAGGATCACAACACCCACTTGCTACAGCTATCCTAAAGAAAGCTGAGGGCCTACCATACCAAGACGTGGTAATTGAAGACTTTCAATCTATCACTGGAAAAGGTCTAAAGGCACTTATAAAAAATGAAGTTTATTTCGTTGGAAGTCCTACCTTTTTTGAAGAAGTAAACAAAGGACTCGTAACTAAGCAACAAGAAAAAATTGCTGAACTACAAAGCCAGGCTAAGACAGTTATGATAGTAGGGACCGAGGAGAAAATCCTTTTACTTATAGCAGTAGCTGATAAACCTAGAGAATCATCAAGTAAGATTATCCGCAAACTTCATGCTGTCGGCATTGAAAAAACAATCATGCTCACCGGTGATAATCAGCGAACAGCCAATGCCATTGGAAAAGAAGTTGGTGTCACCGAAATAAAAGCTGATTTATTACCTGAAGACAAATTAAATGCAATAAAAGAACTTCGAATAACCCATGGAAATGTTGCGATGGTAGGAGATGGGGTAAATGATGCTCCTGCACTAGCAGCTGCGACGATCGGTGTTGCGATGGGAGGTGCTGGAACAGATACAGCACTTGAAACCGCTGATGTCGCCTTAATGTCTGATGATCTAACGAAATTGCCTTATACGATTAAATTAAGTCGAAAAGCATTATGGATCATTAAACAAAACATCATTTTTTCTTTAGGAATTAAGGCATTGGCCTTATTATTGGTTGTTCCTGGCTGGCTCACACTTTGGATAGCAATTTTTGCTGACATGGGTGCAACCTTACTTGTCACACTTAACAGCTTGCGTTTACTTAAAGTAAAGGAATAGGGGTAACTTTGTTATCCCTTTTTCTATGCGATTTTCTCATCTGAATCATCTTCATTGTTTTTAAAGTGAGTATTCCTAACATCCCAATAATAGACCCTTGGAAGTCCCCAATGTAGCCAATATTCATGAACTAAGGTTGCCCCGACAAATAATACCATTTGAATGTCTAGTTGTTTCACAATAATCGCCTCCTTTAGATAGTATACGGGCCCGTGCAGTTGTCCAATAACTAAAGTGATAAAAGAAAAAACCCGTTCCAGAAATAATGCCTCAGAACAGGTCAAATATGTACCGGTACGAATATTTGTTATTTAAAAGTTATTTATTTTTTCGATTTTCTCGAGCAGCTTTTTTGCGAGCTTTTTTACTCATACCTTGCTCCGCGCCAAACTCCGTGTCCATACTATTTGCACCTGTTTGCGATTGATTATTTTTATTTTTAGCCATTTGTCATTCCTCCTTTCATTATTTTTATTCGCTGTTTTAAACAAATTTTTATTTCCTATATTTTACAGCGTTATCTATATACTGGATGATTAACTGAAAAATATACAATTTTCGACAAAAAGATGTTTCTAATCTGCTTTTTTAGTAAAATAAAGCACATACAGGTTAGAAGGAGATTTAAAATTATGACTAATTATCTTGTTATTGGAGCTGGGATTCTTGGCGCGTCTACCGCCTATCATCTGGCAAAATCAGGTGCTCAAGTAACAATTATTGACCGACGAGATCAAGGTCAAGCAACTGATGCTGCTGCAGGGATTGTCTGTCCATGGCTTTCTCAGCGCCGAAATAAAGCGTGGTACAATTTAGCAAAAGCTGGTGCAAAATACTATGCGACATTAATAAGTGAGCTTGAAACACTAGGTGAGTCTGATACAGGGTATAAAAAGGTAGGAGCGATTAGTCTTCATACTGATGAAAAAAAGCTTGATAAAATGCAAGAGCGGGCCCACATTCGTCGCGAAGATGCACCAGAAATTGGAGAGATTACACGTTTACATTCTTTGGAGACAACAGAACTATTTCCGCCAATATCTGAAGAATTTTCGGCCGTACATATAAGCGGTGCAGCTAGAGTAAATGGTAGGGAACTTCGAAACGCTTTGATACGTGCTGCTGAACATTTTGGTGCAGATGTGAAAAAAGGGGAAGCATCTATCGTAAAAGAAGGGGACCAACTTACTGGGGCGATGGTTGACAATGAATTTTTTAAAGCTGATAAAGTAATTGTAACAGCCGGAGTTTGGGCAAATGAATTACTACATCCACTTGGTTTTGATTTTTTGGTAACTTCACAGAAAGCCCAGATTGTCCATTTGGGCTTGGAAGATACAACTACAGGTAATTGGCCAGTTGTGATGCCACCGAATGATCAGTATATTTTAGCTTTTGATGATGGACATGTCGTTGTTGGAGCCACCCATGAAAATGAAAAGGGGTTGGATTACAGGGTTACTGCAGGTGGACTTCATGAGATTTTCGATAAAGCTCTAAGTATTGCTCCCGGTTTATCGGAAGGAACGGTTTTAGAAACAAGAGTTGGCTTTCGACCGTTTACACCAGACTTTCTTCCGGTAATTGGTGCTATTCCTGGCTTTGATAACCTTTTCGTTGCAAATGGACTCGGTGCCTCTGGATTAACTGTTGGTCCATTTTTAGGTGGTGAATTAGCGAAACTAGCCATGGGTAAACCACTTGAAATCGACTTAAGTCATTATGATATTACAGGTGCTATTAAATGATATAGTCGCAAAGCCAAATATCTTAACAGCCTGATTCCAAAAGGGGTCAGGCCTTTGCATTTTCCTAGATTCAAATTAGTAATTATTTCTAAATTACTACAGAAAATTTTCCAGAATAATGTTAAAATAGGCGATATTAGTATTCATTTCAACACATAACGGGAGGCTGGCAGATTGAATAATAAATTTTCACAACCAAAGGGTTTTGGTGAAATACTTGATCTCACATTTAGTTTAAGTAAAAATCGATTTCGTGATTTTTTTACAATCTTACTTATTTTTATGGGACCCATTTACATACTCGAGGCACTAATTCTAGTGAGATCAGGAAGAAGTTTTATAAGACAGGTTGGGCCTGGTAACGATTGGTTTTCACAAGTACTTAGTAGCTTCGATGAAACACTCGTTGTTGAGAATACCAGTTTTGGATTGGCAATTGGAACTATGCTAATTGGTATTGCGGGGTTTGTTCTATTTCCTGTTGCTGAAGCTGCAATTCTAATTGCATTGAACCATATTCGCAAGAATGAAGAATTTATGATTGGTTCAGTAATTAAAAAGGCATTTACACGATTTTGGGCAATGCTAGGAAGCAATATTTTATTTAGTCTGATTGTATTTGGTTTCTTCTTTGTAGCGGTCCTACTATTAGTACCCATTGGAATCTCTGCAATAGCAATAGCACCTGTCGGGATATTAATAGCATTTGTGTTAGGACTAGGGATATTTGTCGCTCTCGGTTATTTATTGACGCGCTGGGGCTTTTATTTTGGTTCCGTAGTATTAGACTATGAATCTCCTGGATTTTCTCGAAGTTGGCATTTATCAAAGAAACGAGGTTGGGTCCTTTTTGGTCTATATATTGTTTTCTTTTTAATTATCAGTGCGATTAGCTTTGCAGTTGAGGCCACTTTCGGAATCTTTTTGGGTAATAGTGTTCTGTTAACGTTACTTGTTAATTTAACAACTATATTTACCACGTTATTGTTTGCAGTAGGATATGGTGTAATGTACCTTGATGCGAAGGCTCGACATGATGCAGAAGATTTGGATGAAATGATTGAGGAGTTCAATGAACCGAGATAGTGGTGATAGTCAATGGGTCAAATATATGATGCAAGAGACCGAATTGAAGAAATTTTAAATGAGAAAGAATATCGGATTTACTATGATGAATCAAGGAACGTGTTTCAGGAATGGTGGAATCAAATAAAAGATCGGCTGGCACATTTTTTAGAAAATTTATTCCCTTCAATTGAGTCGAGTAGTGGTGCCTCAGAGGTGGTGCTAATTCTGGTCATTCTTGCAGCAACTTTACTCTTAGGATTTGCAATATTTTTACTAGTGCGGAATAAAACAAGAAGGACGAAGTTTGGTAAAAATAAACCTCTTCATTCAGCTGAGGAATTAAGCTGGACCTATCAAAAGCATATACGAGAAGCGGTAATGCATGAAGAAAATGAACAGTATTCACCTGCAACGAGACATTTGTTTTTAGCACTCCTCCTATTTTTCCATGAGAAAGAATGGCTTGAGGCAAAACGATGGAAAACAAATTGGGAGTATTACGATGAATTACGTAGAGTGAATCAATCTTGGGCAGATGAATTTTACGATTTAGCAATAGTGTTTGATGAGATTGCATATGGAGAA
Organism: Bacillus timonensis; assembly: GCF_000285535.1. Taxonomy (GTDB): domain Bacteria; phylum Bacillota; class Bacilli; order Bacillales; family Bacillaceae_L; genus Ferdinandcohnia; species Ferdinandcohnia timonensis. The sequence goes on from NZ_HE610985.1 coordinate 414,756, forward strand.
TATGAAATTGATAGTGAAGAATACACCAAGTTTCGAAAAAAAGCTTTTGTCTGGCTAGATGACAAAGAGGGAGGAAAGGAGAAGAAAGATGCAAAACCGTAAAGTATGGGCCACTTTGATCGGCCTTATTGCTCTCCTACTCTTTCTAACATATTTTATTGAATCCTTTAACCCAAAAGCATATCCACATTATGTGTCTAACTCTCCTGCTCCAACCGGTGTTAAGGCAATTTATACATATTTAAATGAAGAGCATGATGTAAAAAGGTGGTCCCACTCACCACATCTTCTTTCCAAACACGATAGTAATCAAGTATTGATTATGGTGGAACCATATTTTACACCTGAAACAGAAGAAATGGCTGGGTATCTTGATTTTATGAAAGCTGGCAATAAGGTGATTTTGTTTAAAACAAATCCACGAGGGATGTTTGATATCAGGACCTTACCAGCAGACATTGATCCTTTTCTTGATGAAGCGATTACCATCAAGAATCGTGACGGAAAAGAATATGTTGCATTTTTACAAGCTACAAACAGAATCATACCAGGTAAAAAGGACAAAGTACTTCTTGAGGATGAGGAAGGTGTAATTGCAACAAGTCGAAAAATTGGGGATGGTGAACTCATTACAGCGATTTCACCAGAGTGGATGCTAAATGGCAATCTCTTAAACTATGAACATATTCCACTTGTAATATCATTAATTGGGGATACCGATACAACTACTTATTATTTTGATGAATATGTTCATGGACCGCAAAATGCTTCCAGTATTACATCACTATATCCAGCCTGGTTTTTAGTTCTCCTTTTACAAGGTGGAATAATCATACTGCTTTGGCTTTGGTACAAAGGAAAGCGATTTGGTCCAATATTTTCCCCCCGTGAAGAATATGTTCGATTTAGTGATGAAGGTATACGTGCTTTGAGCGCATGGTATTTAAGAGGACATTACTACCATGAATCATTGAACATTCAAGCTGATTATGTGAAACAACTGATACAAGAAAAATGGGGGATACCTACTCATCGCAACTGGTCTGACATTTCAAGTAAGCATGTGCAGCGCTGGACCGGAAAAAACGAAAGCGAAATTCACAGGTTTTTACGAGACCTCTCGAAAAACTTAGAAAATGAAAAAATATCAAAATACGATTATTTGCAGTGGTCAAAGAACATAGATGAATTACGAAAAGAGGTGGAGAAAGGATGAGACCAGAACTTACATCCTTACTTGAAAAATATGAACAAAGAATTTTAGGTCAACATATAAATTTACGACTTTTACTTTCTGCTATACTAGCTGGTGGTCATGTCTTAATAGAAGGTGTACCTGGTACCGGCAAGACACAGATGGTACGAACACTCGCAACACTTCTTGGTGGAGAGTTCACAAGAATTCAATTTACGCCTGACCTGTTACCAAGTGATATTACTGGAAGTATGATTTACAACATGAAGGAGGGTACGTTTGAAACATTAAAAGGACCCGTTTTCACAAATATCCTATTAGCCGATGAAATAAATCGTACACCTGCGAAAACGCAGGCTTCATTGTTAGAAGCAATGGAGGAAAAACAGGTTACGATACAAGGTGAGACATACAAGCTACCAGACGTATTCTTTGTTGTCGCTACACAAAACCCAATTGAATTTGAGGGGACTTACCGTTTGCCAGAAGCTCAACAGGACCGTTTTTTATTCAAGTTGCAAATTGATTTCCCAGCTTTCGAGGAAGAAAAAAAAGTTGTAAAACAAATAATCGAACAAAGTTTCGGTGATCAAGATTCGTCAAGCATCCTCAATTTATCCACTTTTTTATCGATTCGAAAGGAAATTGAACAAGTCACTTTAGGTGATGGTGTTCTTGAATACATCATGCAAATCGTCCGAAAAACAAGGGAGTCTGAAACAATTCGATTTGGAGCAAGTACCAGGGCAGCTATCTCGATTGCAAAAGCAGCACAGGCTTGGGCTTACCTAACTAGCCGAGATTATGTAACTCCAGACGATGTAAAAATGGTCTCAAAGCCCGCACTAAGACATCGTATTCAGTTATCTCCGCATGCAGAATTGGAGGGAATCACCATTGACGAAATCATTGAAGAACTTGTGGGATCGGTTCCTGTTCCTAGATAGAGGTATTCTTCCTACAAAACGTCTGATGTCCGTATTTTTAATTCTTTCAATTGGATTTTTAGTATTGACTTCATTTGAACTTTCATGGGGGATTATCTTTGGTATCAATGGATTTGTTTTATTTGGAAGTTTCCTTGATTTATTCTTTTCTCCAAAAAAAAAGCAAATAACAGCGACACGTAAATTACAGAATGAATTGGAGAGAGGCCTTTCAACACCAATTAAAATTTTTATAACCAACAATTCTACATTTGACATGTTTTATCGATTAGTAGATGGAATTCCCGCTTCCTTTTCTAGAGACTTTCCAATTCAAGGGAAAATCTCTGGTGAAACAACTACTCGCATCACTTATGAAACTGAAGCAATGGAACGTGGTGATTATCAAATTAATAAATTATATTTCCGGTACAAAAGTATTCTAGGTTTATGGGAAAAACAAGTCACATTCACATTAGAAAACCAAGTAAAAGTTATACCAAATCTTTCAGAAACAAGACAGTATCTAGAAAACGCACAGAAATTTTTATTATATGAAGGCGTAAAAATTCGAAAGCAACAAAAAGACGTAGGAGAGTTTTCAAAAATTAGAAGTTATGTCGTCGGTGATGATCCTCGCACTATTAACTGGAGACAGACAGCAAAGCTCCATGAGGTCATGACGAATGAATACGAACCAGAGCACGGAAAATATATTACGATATTACTTGATTGTGGAAGAATGATGGGGGCAGAGTTGGATAAGGGGAATCGCCTTGAAAGAGCGATTGAATCCGCAATAACAGTAGCCACTGCAGCTCTCAAGCACGGGGATTTTGTATCTATGTTGGCTTTTTCAACTGATGTTAAGGTTTTTGTCCCAGCTGGAAAAGGGATGGCCCATCTTCAAATCATTTTACATGCGATTTATAATCTCAAAGTAGACGCAGTTGAATCAAACTATGGCGCTGTTTTATCTTATTTAGAAACAATGCAAACAAAACGAAGCCTCGTTTTACTGTTTAGTGATGTACATGCATTTGTAAGGGAAGAAAGTGCATTGATTTATTTACAAAAAGTAAGGCAACGGCATTACTTTCTAATGATTGGAATAGAGGATGCAACATTAAACAAGAGAATTAAAGAGAGGCCTACAAATGTCCAAACGGTGATGCTAAAAAGTATGGCACAAATGCAGATGCTCGAGAAAAAGCGTGGAAAACTAAAATGGGAAAAACAAGGCCTCATAATGGTAGAGGCCAAAGCCGAAAATATGGCAGCAACAGCCGTTTCCTATTATATTGATATTATGAATCGGAATTTGCTGTAGCCTTTTTTCTCGCTAGTAATAGTTTTCCAGTTACGATGTAAAGGATTAATCCAATTACAGTAATGAATGCAACTGCATATTTAGCTTCAAGTGAAATAGCAGCGGGTGTAATAAAACCTTCGATGATCCCGGCAATAACAAATAAAGGAAGCGTGCCTAAAAGGAGCTGTACTGAACGTTTCGCCTGATATTTTAACTGATAACCTCTTGTGTGATTTCCAGGCACAAGCAGTTTGTAGCCCATTAACAGTCCAGCTCCACCTGCAATGAAAATAGCGGTAAGCTCAATCATTCCATGCGGGACAATATAAGCCCAAAAATCATAGGTTTTCCCATAATGCCAAAATAGGCCGGCTAATGCACCAACGATAATCCCGTTGTAAATTAAAATATAAACGGTTAGAAGTCCAAAGGTAATTCCGCTTGCAAATGCAAGAATAGCGACTTGAATATTGTTTGTCATAATGGTTGCAGACATTAAGGATGAATCTACTTCACCATCTTGACTTCCTAAATAGTCAGGATCAACACCTTGCGCAATGTCAGTTGGCAAAATAGAAAACATATGTAGTGGGTCCTGTGCAACTGAAAAAAAGCTACCAACCCCACCTAGAGTAAACAAGACCATGGCAATAACCACGAATTTCCATTGTTCAAGTAATAGACCGATAAATTTTGTACGAAAGAAATACCTGATTTGCCTGAAACTTGAAACCTGGTCTTTGTATAGAAGGTTATGAGCCTTTGAGACAAGACCGTTTAAATAAGGGGTAATCTCTTCGTTTGGAAAATAGGTCTGACTATAGGAAAGATGTTGCGTGCATTTTTGATAAAGTCTATAAAACTCATTAATTTCATTACTAGTTCGCGATTTTCTACGCTTATGAATCTTGGAAATCATTTGCTCAAGCTGTTTCCACTCGTCTCGGTGCTGTTTTACAAACTGCTTCATGTTCACGGGCAACCACCTCTTTACTTTACAATAACCTTATTATAGTAATTTTAGAGAAAAATAGAAACCAGGAAAGGGGGATCTTTTTGAATCAAGAACAAACGAATATTAAAACACCGGAGTTTGTTTCCATCCAATTTCAGTTAGCTGGGGTAGGAAGCCGTGCAGCTGCCTTCTTACTAGATACATTAATTTTGACAACGGCGAGTTTTCTAATTTTACTAATCTTACTGGTTATTTTAAACGGCAGTCCTGATATATGGCTACTAGGAGAAACTTTTTCTTCCAGCGCATTGGCAATTACAATTATCATATTGTTTTTATTAAACTGGAGTTATTTTTCTTGCTTGAGTTTTTCGCTGGAGGTAAGACCATCGGTAAAAAAGTTCTCGGAATTCGTGTCATACAAGAAAACGGGCATAGTATTACACTGTTATCAAGTTTCATCCGCAATTTTCTGCGCATCATTGATTCTTTACCAGCATCCTATTTTTTAGGAATTATTATGATATTCTTTCATACTAAACATAAGCGAATTGGTGACCTTGTTGCGGGCACAATCGTCATCCATGAAAGACGAACAAAAAATCATAAAAAACCAAAACCACTAGAATTGGAAATTCGTAAACGTGGACTTGATAAAGATTCACTTCCAATCGACCAATGGGCATTAAAATCTTTTGGAAACAAGGAATGGAAATTGCTTCAAACTTATTGTCATCGTTTTCTACAATTGAAAGAGGATATAAAAGACAGAAGAACGAAGCAAATCGCAAATATTTTGTTACCAAAAGTGGGAATCGATGTAGCCGGAAAGACGTACGAACAATTAGAAAATGAGTTATTAGTCCTATATTTACTAGTAAAAGATGAATGGGAATTTGAATTTCAAAACGAGAATCTCCAACTTTAGACTGACATCCTATAAATTGCTATGTATAATGTATCTTATAGTTTACTAAACGAGACAAGCAATTCAAATACATATAGGTAATATGACCTAAAAACGATAGGATAAAGTTTGTTACAGGAGATACGAACCATGGAATGGAAAATGATTGGTATTGGCTGCTTACTCACCAGCCTATTATTCGGCTGTTCAATACAGGCCAAAGAAGCAAAAGTTGAAAATACGGAGGTAGAAGTGGCTACAGAAGAAATTATTACTACTGTCCAAAAACCATTGCCCCTTGACATTTCCGAGAAACGGACAAAAGAAATCACCCATCTTATGATTCATTTTATTAGTAATGCGGGGGTTAATCCGGCAGATCCTTATAATGTAGAAGATGTCTATTCTATTTTTGAGGAATACGGACTTTCCGTTCATTACCTGATTGATCGGGAAGGCACTATTTATAGCCTTGTTCCCGAGGACAGGGTGGCCTATCATGCAGGAAAAGGAAGCTTGTCTGATTTTCCAGAATACGAAAATAAGATGAATGAATATTCGATTGGAATTGAGCTTCTTGCAATCGGTACAAGGGAAGAAATGGTAAAGATTATACCAGAAAACATCTATAATCAAATAGATCCTTCATTGGCAGGCTATACGGATGCTCAATATCAATCACTTGAATTATTGATTACTACTATTTTAAAAAGAAATCCTTCTATTTTACGTGACAGAAACCATGTCATTGGACATGATGAATATGCACCTGGAAGAAAAACAGACCCTGGCTCACTATTTGATTGGTCAAAAATAGGTCTTTAAGGAAAACATCTACATTGAGTAGATGTTTTTTAAATTTTAAATTGTTTGAAAAGTATGTGAATATTACTTATAATGAAAACGTATGCAGGTTTGGTTTTATACTTATTAAGGGGGAATTGAATTTGTACGTACCTTTGCTTTTATCTCAATTTTTAGATCGAGCTGTCAAACTATACGGAAAAAAAACCGCTTTGATTGATGACGACAAAAGCTTTACGTATGCAGAAATAAATGAAAGAGTTAACCAACTCTCACGAGGATTAAACTATCTTGGAGTGAAAAAGGGGACCGTGTCGCATACTTAGCTCCGAATTCATCTGAGATGTTTGAGGGCTTTTACGGAGTATTTCAAGTCGGTGCCATCATTGTTCCGTTAAATACAAGATTAATTCCATCTGATTATGAGTACATACTAAACCACAGTGAAACAAAAGTTTTATTTGTTGATCATGAGCTGGTAGGACACATTGAGCCTATTCGTGAAAACTTAAAAACTGTTGAAAAGATCATTGTCCACGGGCAAAAAGGGGACATGGGGTGGACTGTTTCTTATGAGGAATGGCTGGCACGCTTTGAAAAAGCTCCAGTCGAACGACCTAAGTTAGATGAAAATGACATTGCTACCCTTTTATACACAAGCGGAACAACTGGAAAACCAAAAGGCGTTATGCTCTCACATCGTAGTAATTACCTTCATGCATTAACAACCATGCATCATCTTCGCGTATCAGACCGTGATACACTTCTTCATATATTGCCTATGTTCCATGTCAATGGTTGGGGATCACCTTTTTACTACACAGCAAATGGAGCCACACAGGTTTGCTTACGAAAGGTAAGGCCAGAGGAAATTTTTAGAAAGATAGATACCTATAAAGTTACCGTTATGCATATGGCTCCAACCGTTCTTAATTCGTTACTACAATATGCTGAATCAAGTGGATTTACAAAACAAGAACAAGATATTCGAATTGTTATCGCTGGATCAGCACCTCCACCTGCATTTGTTAAACGTGTGGAAGAGGAGCTAGAGTGGGAATTTATCCAAGTATATGGTATGACTGAAGCTGCACCTCTTATCACCACTTCCATTATTCGCAATACACAGAATGACCTATCTAAAGAAGAAAAATATCGTTTAAAAGCAAAAGCCGGGTATGAGTTTATTGGAGCAGAGGTACGTGTTGTCAATGAATTTGGAGAAGACGTAACCAAGGACGGGAAAGAAATAGGGGAAGTCATTGTCCGCAGTAACACTGTAATGGAGGGCTATTTAAATAATAAAGAAGGTACAGACGAAGTCATTCGCAATGGCTTTTATCATACAGGTGATCTGGCAATTGTAGATGCAGAAGGAAATATAGAAATTGCTGACCGTAAAAAAGACATCATAATCAGTGGTGGAGAAAACATTTCCTCCATTGAAGTTGAAAGTGCATTATACGATCACCCTGCTGTTTTAGAAGTTGCAGTAATATCAATACCACATAAAAAATGGGGTGAGACCCCACAGGCAATTGTTGTTAAACGTGAAGGCTATGATGTAACAGAAGAAGAGTTAATTGCTTTCTCACGGAGTCGTTTAGCGCATTTTAAAGCCCCTACAAAGGTTGTCTTCAAAGATGAACTACCCAAAACAGCATCAGGTAAAATCCAAAAAGTTCACCTTCGGAAGGAATATTGGCACGAAACAGAAAAATTTATTAATTAATAGAAAAAGCTAAAGGCACCTAGTGCTAGACATAGAGAAAGACCCCGTTTTCTAAAATAGAAAATGGGGCCTATTTTATGCGCCGAGCTTTTGGTCTACTTTTCTATCTTTAGCAAATGTCCAATTTACTAAAAAGATACCTAGAAAAATAAAGAGGGCACCGATATATACAAACCATTCTACAACTTCCTTTAAAAGCACCCATCCAGATAACACTCCAAAAAAAGGCGCTAAAAATAAGAATGCTGAGGTTTTTCCTGGGTCACCGGTATTTAGTAAATAAAACCAAATTGCAAATTGTACAATCGAAGCCATGATTGCAAGCCATAAAATAATAAAAACGGAAGTAGGAGTAATCGTTAAATCAGGTGTCTCAAGAGTCAAGCTCATCAAAAGGAGAAGAATGCCGCCAAACAACATTTGATAAGCCGTTAACACCCAAATATTAAAATTGGAACCCCATTTTTTAATTAACAATGTTCCAATCGACCAAGATATAGATGCTCCGAGGCCCAATAATATCCCAATTTCTAAATGTAGGTGAAAACCAAGGGTTATAAAGACTCCTGAAAACCCAATGACTACCCCAATCCAATGAAAAAGTTGATAACGAATTCCAAGAAAGATTGTACTTAAAATAACAACAAGTAAGGGATTGCTAAATGTAAGGATGGAAGACTCCCCTGCTGAAATCGTCCGAAGGCTTAAGAATATGCAGCCCATGACACCAGCCGTTTGAAAGAGCCCAATCGTAAAAATTCGTACCCAATCAAGAAACTTTTTGGGTAGTGGTTTTTTCCATACAAATAAAGCCATGAGAATACCTGCAATTGTAAAGCGTAAACCAACAAGAAGAAGGGGCGTTACATAACCTAATCCAATTTTACCAACCGCAAAAGAGGAACCCATTAACGCTGTAGTGGTCACAACTAACACACCAAATAGAAAAGGATTCATATAATGTCTCCCATTTTTTTCCTCATCATAACATAATTTCTAATTTAAAATACCATTTTAAGCAAAAAATAATAGAAAAAGGTAAGCAACGATTCGCCTACCTTTTCCACATCAATGAGTTTTACCTATACAGATTGAATATCCTTTCTACGCAAGAGCTGGGATTCGTAATAAATACTGAAGTCTAGCTGCTAGTCTTCTCACGAAAATTGTCAACTTTACGAATGAATAAAACAACTCTGGGAATAAGCGAAACAGAATATTCAATGTATATCCCTCCACATTGATATTTGTGAAAGTAAACCTTCCACAGGATTATTGTTTGCAAACCTCGAAATAATAATGTGTACAAGGTATGTTTTCTTTTGTACACTGGAAAGATAAAATAGTACATAACTCAATTGGGGAGGAAAAAATCATGGAAAAAGTAAAAGTTGGAGAAGTTTTTTCAATTAGTGATGAAACTGGCGAAGAGCAAGATGTTGAGGTACTTGGCGTTGTAACGATTGAAGGAACAGAATATGCAGCAGTTGGATTTCTGGAAGATTTAGAAGAAGAGTCTGAGGATGATATTGATATTTTCTTTTTAAAAGTGGATGAAGAGGGAGATTTCTCAGCAATCGAAAGTGACGAAGAATTTGATAAAGTATCTGCCGCTTTCGATGAAATATTTGATGAAGAATTAGACGAGGAATAATATGTAACTGATTTACTGTGAACCCCGGCTGTGGGGTTCTTTTCATTATTCTGCTATTTAAATCATTCATAAAACTACACATCCCAATTGAATGGATCCTAAGATTATACAAAAAAGTACAATTCTATTCAAAATTAAGCAGAATTCATATAAAATGGACTATAGTTAAAAAATTTTTTTCCACAGGAAGAAACATCGACCAAATTTAGCTTATCTTTTGATATGAAGTTAACAGTATGTCTATGAGGAGGAAAAAGTATGAAAAAAGCATTGTTAAATGTTGATTATACGAATGATTTTGTTGCAAATGATGGAGCTTTAACTTGTGGGGAACCAGGCCAAAAAATCGAAAAAGAAATAGTTCGGATTACTGAAGAATTTATTTCAAATGGGGATTTTGTTGTATTTGCAATCGATCTTCATAAAGAAGGCGATGAATTACATCCTGAAACTTTAATTTTCCCACCTCATAATATAGAAGATACGTCAGGGAGACTTCTTTACGGGGATTTACAAAGAGTGTTCAATGAGCAGCAAACAAATGCAAATGTATACTGGATGGATAAAACAAGATATTCTGCGTTTGCTGGTACAGACCTTGACATTAAATTACGAGAGCGTGGCATCACAGAAGTTCATATAGTTGGAGTTTGTACGGATATTTGTGTGCTTCACACTGCAGTCGACGCATACAATCGTGGATTTAAAATTGTCATACACAGTTCAGCAGTTGCAAGTTTTAATCAAGCTGGACATGAATGGGCTTTAGGCCATTTTAAAGACTCAATCGGCGCTGAAGTCCGTTAGAGTAAAAGCAATGGGTCATTTATTGGAGGGAATTTTGGATGAATAAGCATTATAAAGATGATAGTTTTGCACTACATACAGATCTATATCAAATTAATATGGCTGAGATTTATTGGAGGGAAAGCTTACATACTCGAAAAGCAGTATTTGAGGTAAATTTCAGGAAACTTCCATTTGGGAATGGTTATGCCGTTTTTGCTGGACTTGAAAGAATTATTCAATTCCTGGAGAATTTTGCATTTAGCGAAACGGATATTGCCTACTTAAGGGAGGAGGGCTATAGGGAGGACTTTTTAGATTATCTAAAAGATCTTCGATTTACAGGAACTCTTCGTTCAATGAAGGAAGGGGAAGTTGTTTTTGCAAATGAGCCTCTTCTTCGTATTGAGGGCCCTATTTGTGAAGTAGTTTTATTGGAAACTCCCATTTTAAATATTATCAACTACCAAACATTGATTGCAACAAAGGCCTCAAGGATTAAGCAGGTGGTTGGAGACCAAACTGCTATGGAGTTCGGTACAAGACGTGCACAAGAAATGGATGCAGCAATATGGGGGACGAGGGCAGCTTATATTGCTGGATTTGATTCAACCTCAAATGTTCGTGCTGGTAAATTATTTGATATTCCAATTTCCGGAACACATGCACATTCATTAGTACAAGCATATAGAGATGAGTATCAAGCTTTTAAACATTATGCAAGTACTCATAAAGATTGTGTTTTTCTCGTTGATACATATGACACATTGAAATCCGGTGTTCCAAATGCGATTAAAGTCGCTAAGGAAGAAGGAGACAATATTAACTTTATAGGGATTCGCTTAGACAGTGGTGACTTGTCTTATTTATCAAAGGAAGCACGAAAAATGCTAGATGAAGCAGGATTTCCAAACGCCAAAATTGTGGCATCCAATGATCTTGATGAACATACCATTATCAACTTAAAATCCCAAGGGGCGAAAATTGATTCATGGGGCATCGGAACTAAGCTGATTACTGCCTATGACCAACCTGCATTAGGTGCAGTTTATAAACTTGTCTCAGTTGAAGATAAAAATGGAGACATGGTAGACACTATTAAAATAAGCGGTAATCCTGAAAAGGTTTCAACACCTGGATTAAAGCGAGTGTATAGGATAATTAATAAGAATAGCCAAAAGTCTGAAGGAGACTATATTACACTCGAGCATGAGGACCCACAACATGAAGAAAGACTTAAAATGTTCCATCCAGTCCATACATTTATAAGTAAATTTGTTACAAACTTTGAAGCAAGAGAATTGCAGCACACAATTTTTGAAAATGGGAATCTTGTTTATGAAGTTCCAACTTTACAGGAAATCCGAGCGTACTTAAATAAAAATCTGGAATTACTTTGGGACGAGTACAAGCGTACAACAATGCCAGAAGAATATCCAGTAGACCTAAGTCAAGAATGTTGGAACAATAAAATGAAACGAATTGAAGAAGTAAAGGAAAATATTGAAGAAATGATTGGAAAGATTTAAACGGATTTTGTTGCGAAACGAACCATCTTCAATGGAGGGAGTTTTTATGAGTATTCAGCAACAGATTATGAGAGAATTACATGTAAAACCAACGATTGATCCAAAGGAAGAAATTAAAAGTAGAGTAAGTTTTTTGAAGGAATATGTAGTAAAAAGTAAGACAAACGGATTTGTGTTAGGTATCAGTGGTGGACAGGATTCTACTTTAGCGGGAAAGCTTTGTCAAATGGCTGCCAGTGAGCTTCGAAATGAAGGACATAAGGCGAACTTTTTTGCTGTTAGACTTCCATATGGTTTTCAACAGGATGAAGAAGATGCAAAGGCTGCACTCGCGTTTATTCAACCAGACCGTGAATTTACTTTTGATATAGCAACTACTGTTAATGCTTTTGTAACACAGTACAAACAATCAACATCTGAGGAAATCAGCGACTTCAATAAAGGGAATGTAAAAGCACGTGAAAGAATGATTGCCCAATATGCGATCGGTGGTATGCATAATTTATTAGTAGTTGGAACAGACCATGCCGCTGAAGCAATCACTGGCTTTTTTACGAAATATGGTGATGGGGGAGCGGACTTATTGCCGTTAACAGGGCTAACCAAACGGCAAGGTCGTGCTCTATTAAAGGAGTTAGGAGCAGAGGAACGTCTGTATTTAAAAGTCCCAACTGCTGATTTGTTAGACAATAAACCACAGCAAGCTGACGAAACTGAACTTGGAATCACATATGATCTTCTTGACGATTATTTGGAAGGAAAACAAGTTTCACCAGAAGTCGCTGAAAAAATTGAAAAACGCTATCTCATTACTAAGCATAAACGACATATGCCAGCAAGTATGTTCGATGATTGGTGGAAATAGTAGTAGGCCTGTTTCTAAACACTAGAAACAGGCCTTTTTTATTATCTTCTTCGTTTTTTGGAATCATCTACAGCTTTCTTCTTTACAATTTGATCCAATTCTACCTGGACATGGACATTTTTTTCATCAATATCGGTTATTTTGGTAACCTTGCCTTTGCGACCTTTTATTTTGATAACCTCTTCAACAGCAGGTATATTTTGCACCAGCTGAGTTAATAAAAGATTTTTGTTTTCAAAGTAATGGACAACATACATGCATATCACCTCAAATGAAATTCGTTATAAGGGCCCACATATTTATTTGATACTATATGTGTGAAATCTGTGTTGGTTCATAAAACGAAAATATTTTCTTACGCTCAGTAAGTTTAATGTAATATTATTATGTAAACTCAAAAACCAAAAAAGAACGTACTCAATAATTGAGAGTACGTTTACTCGTCATTAAAAGGGTAATATTTCTATTTCTATTTAGAAGTCATCCCACCAGATACAACAAATTTCATGGCATCCTCAGGCTTGACGTCAATAATTTCAACTTCATCCTTAGGCACAAGGAAGGTGAAGCCTGCAATTTGAAACGTTTGCTGAATATAAACAGCCACATAATCCTTTAACGGATCATAAAAGCTCTCCACATCTTCAGTCGTGATAAAACCAATTGCTTTCACATCCGTTCCAGGTATTGTTACAAGCGCAACCTTTGAAAATGACTTCTTTTCACCAAGAAAGGAGTTAAAAGTATCTTTTATTACCGAGTAAAGGGTTTTGATTAACGGAATCCTTTCTAATAACCTGTCAATCAAACGGAAAATTGCCCCGGCAAAAACTCTCGTTGATAACCAGCCAAAAATCGTAATGACAACTAACGTGAGCAGTAGCCCAATTCCAGGAATATAATCTTCTCTCAAATAGGGCTTCAAGAAGTTTCCTAAAATTCCATCTAAAAATAAAA
>NZ_HE610985.1:428895-433773 GCF_000285535.1 Bacillus timonensis
GAAGTTTCCTAAAATTCCATCTAAAATAAAACACTTTAAAACAACATACACTACTAAAATAATCGGAACAATTGTTAAAATTCCATTGATAAAATTACGTAAAATGCTTTTCATATTTTGTTCTCCTTGTATCCCTTTTGCACCAAAGTCAGTGCTGCTTAACGATTTTACACCATGGCCAAACAATATTTCAAATGTCCATGGTTCTATTTTTAAAATAATAAGAGTTAACATCAAAAAAGGGGAAAGCTCACTAACCTCAGCTTGCCCTTTGGTCACTCATTTTTATTCGATTCGGCTCAGGTAATAATAGATTCATAATTGCTGCAGCTAGGACAATAAAAATAGAAAGATAGAGAGATAGGTCGTAATTGTTAAATTTACTAAATATAAGTCCAGGAATATAGGCACCCAATGCAGATCCTATTTGATGGCTAAGAGACAAGCATCCCACAATAAACCCAATTGATTCGTTTTTAAAATACTGGGTTAACAATAATTGAGTTGGCGCAACTGTGGCAAAATCAACTAATCCAAAAACGCCCGCAAATACTAACAGTAACACAGTATTATGTGAATATACTAAAATACCAATGGATAGTGCACGAGTAAAATAAATAAACACTAAGAGTTTTCGGCTACTCCAATAATCAATGATGACACCGGAAAGCAGGATACCAATAATATTAAAAGCTGCTAAAATACTTACCGCCGTACCCGTCACAGTTGAAGAAAAACCATGGTGATGGGATAAAGGAATTAAATGTGTATCCATTAAACCTGTTGTTGTAAACCCACAAACTGCAAATGGTACCATTAAAAACCAAAATTGGCGCATTTTAAAAAGACCCTTAAGTGAAACTGATTTCTTTTTAGATTCTGCCTCATATTCATCTTCCACTTTCATTTTTCCGCCCAATGGCTCCATCGCTTTTTCATTCGGATGGTTGCGTAAAAAGAAGAGAACGACAGGGAACACAATCACAATCAACAATACACCTAAAATAAAGATTGTTGTTCTCCAATCAAACCAATGAATTAATATCAGAGAACCTGGGACTAATAGCATTTGGCCAAAACCAAAGCCTGCTTCCATTATTCCTAAGGCAAGGCCCCGTTTCTTATTAAACCAATTTGTAATAAGAACTGTGCCGGCTACGTTTGATGCACCACCGACTCCAATGGAAACAAGGGAATAAAGGACAAATAATTGCCACGGTTGGGTAATAAAAGTGATAAAAAAGAAGCTAATCCCTACTATAAATGTGCTAACCGATAATATAGAACGAGCACCATATCTGTCTATCAATTTACCAATAAAAGGCTGTGATAAACCATATATTACAAAACTTAAAGTCGAAATCAGCGAAGTTGTCGCTCGATTCATATGTAAATCCTTTTCCCAAGGCTCAACGAAAGCGCCGAACGCAAGTCTACCGCCTTGAACCGCTAAAAATGCTAGGAAAGTGACAAATACAATAATCCACGCATAATGAAATTTACCCCTCATTATAATCTCCTTCTCTAGATGTAAAAATGTTTGGATCAATAAAAAAAGGCAAATGAATATTCCATTGGCCTTGGATATCCTTCAATTCTATTAATGTAATACTAACAAATTTTTATCAGACTTTTCAATTATTATTTTTGATATATTAATAAACATGTCAATTGCCCTTCCTTTCATAGAATGATTACATATTTTAATAGTATAGATTGTATTCAAAAGGAGGGACGTTATGAACAAGAGGAGAGGGATTGGTTTTTGCATGCCTGGCTATCGATGGTGTGGACCTGGCTGTGGTGGCTCTGGTCCACCAACGAATAGGGTTGATTCATGTTGTATGAAACATGACTTATGCTATCAACGATATGGTCCTTCACGAAAATGTGACTTAGCTTTTATGAATTGTTTAAAACAATACAAAAACCGTTCCACAAAAGAAGGAAGAGACGCAGCTCTTTTTTATAATGTAATGAGACTTAGAAATGTATTTAAGCTATAAAAAAGGGTGCCAATTGTTTCCTAGTAGACTAGGGGATTGGCACCTTTTGTTTTCTATTAAGCTGTTCCTAATATAACACCTATTTTTTTCAAATATTGACGATATGCGATACTCATACGATCAGATTTCAAGGAAAGTTCAACTTGCAAATCTAAAGGAAGATCTTCAGGCTTCTGATTTTCAACAATTGGCTTGTCCTGTGCAAATATCATATCTTGGAACTTAACAGTCTCTTCATCAGTAGTACCAGTATCATAGTTAAAGGAAATGATTCCGTGAGCAATCGATTTTCCTTCTGTAACGGGTTGAATCATTAGTACGATTGACATTTTATTATCACTTTCTGGATTTCTTTTTGTAAATTGAACAACTAGTGGATTAAAAATTTCGTACGTATAATAAACATCCTTAGCAACACCCGTTCCATCTGGATCCGGTTGGAAGATAGCAATCTCATCTGAATAGATACGTTCTTCATCTTGATGAACATTATAATCACCGATTACTGGTTTTTCTTGAACACCAAGGAAGCCTTCATGGACAAATGCAAGGTGTCCAACATCTAGGAAGTTCTCTACAACTCTAGGTGGATTCGCATTAATTTCTGTTTGTCCCCATAAAACATTATGGTAGGTTTCATCAAGAAATGGGCGATAGGTAAACATGTTGGGATTATTATTATTTAAATTTACCCATACATAACCGTATTCTTCTCTACATGAGTATTTAATCGCCTTTGCTTTTAATGGAATTTTTCTTCCTTCTGGTAATTGTGGAATTTTTGTACAATCACCTTCAGTATTATATTCCCAACCATGGTATGGACAAACAAGTTGTCCGTCTTTTACACAGCCTAGTGAAAGAGCAGCACCACGGTGTACACAAAGGTCCTTAAATGCATGGATTCCTTCTTCCGTTCTAAATAAGACAATTCGTTCACCTAATACAATCACTTGTTGTGGTTTTTCTTGAATATCTTCAGCTTTTGCAGCAACGACCCATTGATCTCTTAATACTTGGTCTTCAACTAACATGACCAATCCTCCTTAATTCATGTATTCCCACATTATATTTTATAGAGAGGAAAGATCGAAGTCAATAAAAACCGAACATTAATTAAAAAATAAAATCAAATATTCGTATTTACTATTTACATTTTTATAAACCTTTTTTATAATGCAAATATGCTATACAACATGTGAATAGGGTAAATACCTAAAATCATGTTTGTATTACATCATTCAAAAGAGTAATTACTCTAAGAAGCTATCATTTATTTTAATTGATTTCATAAAATTGGGGGAAGAATCGTGGAACAGAATTCACAAAATCCGAACTTAGCCGTCGGTGTCAATGACAAAATTAGTGTTGGTAAATCACTTTTACTAGGGTTTCAACACGTTCTAGCAATGGATCTTTACATTGCTCCAATTATTATTGCGGGGCTTCTAGCATTGAACACAATGAATACCACTTACTTTATTCAAATGTGTTTTCTTGCGGCTGGTATCGCCACACTTATTCAAACAATAGGTGGGTTAAAATTACCTGTTGTTCAAGGTCCATCCTATGTACCAATCGGTGCTCTTGCAGCCATCGGTGGGAAACTGGGGTTAGGAGCAGTATTCGGAAGCTTACTACCAGGGGCTCTATTAATTGCAATTTTAGGTTATCCATTAAAAGTATTTGCTAAAACAGTGAGAAAAATTATTCCTCCACTTGTAGGAGGTACGGTAATTGTCATTGTTGGAATTTCATTAATGCCAAGTGCATTTAATAGCATTTACACTTCACCAGGAAATGTTGGGCATAATGTGATCGTCGCTGCAGTATCGGCAGGAGTCTTATTAGTTTTTATGTTACTTGGTCGTAAAAAAACAGGATATGGTACATTTTTCCGGTTAGTATCCGTTATTTTGGCGATTTTAGTTGGAACGATTACAGCATCTTTCTTTGGTACTGTAGATTTTTCAGTTGTGAAAGAAGCAAAGTGGATTTCATTACCAAGTTTCTTTCCATTCGGAAAACCTATTTTTGATCTTCAAGCCATATTAACAATGGTATTTATTTATATGATTATTTTAATTGAAACAACAGGGACTTGGTTTGTTGTATCAACAGTTACGGATGAAGAGTTAGATGACAAACGTTTGAATCGTGGATCAGTAGGTGAGGGACTTGGCTGTTTTGTAGGCTCTTTAGTTGGCGGAACACCTGTGACAGGTTATTCGTCAAATGCTGGAATAATTGCGATTACTGGTGTTGCAAGCCGTATGGCAATCATTGCAGCAGGGATTATTTTAGTTTTCTTAGGGCTTATACCAAAGCTATCGGCCATTATTACTTGTATTCCTCAGCCTGTCATCCAAGGTATTTTTGGAGTTGTTTGTGTGGCAATAGTAATGAATGGTCTGAAGGTTATTCAACATGTTACAATCGATGACCGCAATATGATTGTAATCGGCGTTCCTATTCTCTTAACGGTTGGTACAATTGTATTACCAAAAGAAATTCTTTACAGTGTTCCAGATTTCGCTAACTACATTCTTTCTTCTGGTACTGCTGTGGGGGCAATTGCAGTTTTGATCCTTAACTTGCTCATTCCTGAGGAAAAGAAAATCGCAAAAACTGAATCCCTATCCTAACAAAAATGCCATCTAGTTTATTTGCTAGATGGCATTTCATATAAGTGCAAAGTTCTGAATTCTCCAAAGCTAGCACTTGTATTAACTTAGGCTGGTACAGTTTCAGTTGGTTCTTCTAATTCACTTGCAGGACCGAAGAATTCGAAGTGAATGTTCTCAGATGCAACTCCCCATTCTTTTAATGAGCGATACATCATCTTCATGAATGGAACTGGACCACAGAAATA
>NZ_HE610985.1:434151-438219 GCF_000285535.1 Bacillus timonensis
AATAAAGCCTTCTTTATCAAAATTCATGTCTTGACGGTCTTGCTCATTAGGCGAAGAATATGGAACGAAATTCTTTACATTATCATGTTTTGATGCAAGTGCTGCAACTTCATCTTTTAATGCATGAACTTCGCTATTAAGAGCACCATGGATGAACATAACTTCACGTTCAGGCTGCTGTTCTACAATAGTATTTAGCATGCTTACCATTGGTGTTAATCCAACACCACCGCTAATTAAAATAGCAGGCGTTTCTTTTGATTCAAGAACAAAGTCTCCAGCTGGAGCACTTATTGTAATGATCTCGCCTTCGTTTACTTGTTGATGTAGGTAATTTGAAACGACACCATGTTCTTCACGTTTAACACTGATTCTATAATAATCTTTTCCAGGTGCATCTGACAAACTATAATGACGGATATGTGTATATTCATCACCTTCAGGCTGAACTTTTACAGTTAAGTATTGACCAGCTTGATAAGATGCAATTTCTTTTCCATCCTCAGGCTTTAAGTAGAAGGATGTAATAACTTCACTTTCTTTTACCTTACGTTCAACAACAAAGTTTCTGAAGCCTTCCCATCCACCAGGCTGTTCCTTTGCTTCTTTATACATTTCTTTTTCTACACCGATGAATGCATCTGCAATGGCACCGTATGCTTCCGCCCATGCGTTGATTATTTCATCAGTTGCTGCATCGCCTAACACTTCTTTAATTGCACCTAGAAGATTTTCACCTACGATTGGATAATGTTCTGGTTGAATTCCTAATGCACGGTGTTTTTGACCAATTTGCTTTACAACAGGAATAATGGCTTCTAAATTATCAATATGAGCAGCGGCAGCATATACTGCATTTGCTAAAGCAGTTTGTTGACGACCTTGTCTTTGGTTTGCATGGTTGAAAATATTTAATAGTTCAGGATTATTTTTAAACATACGTTTGTAAAAATGAGTCGTAATATCTTTTCCGTATTTTTCTAGAACTGGAACTGTGCTTTTCACGATTTCAATTGTTTTTTGATTTAGCATTACATAACGTCCTTTCTAAAACAAATATTTTAAATACATGTTTATAATATAATGACAGTGTAAATAAAAGATACCCTTTGAATACATCTTTTGAAAAGTTGTCACATTTACGGTAAAAAAAGACTTCCGTGCTATACTTATTGAGAACTCATCAATGTAAGGAGTTTTTTATTATGAAGTTAACAAATTATACAGATTACTCATTACGTGTATTAATGTATTTGGCTTTAAAAAAAGAGGAAGAATTAACAACCATACAAGAAATTGCAGAAGCTTATAATATATCAAAAAACCATTTAATGAAGATTATTCATCATTTAGGAAAACTCGAATATATCGTTACAATCCGTGGACGCAATGGAGGCTTCAGACTTGCTAGGCATCCGAAAGATATTAATATCGGTGAAGTAGTTTCAAATACAGAAGATGACTTCAATATCGTTGATTGCTTTAAAGAGGGAGGAGGTTATTGCGCAATCTCACCTTCCTGCAAACTAAAATTTGCTCTCAACGAAGCATTACAAGCGTTCATTAATGTGTTAAATGGATATACATTAGAGGACCTGGTTACGAATAAATCAGATCTACTTGGTTTATTTCGTTTACAAGACTAAAAACAAAATCGGCTTTTTCAACATCTCCTCTCTAGATACCCAAAGTATAATTCTTTCAGGAACCATTAATAGTCGTTTTACATACATTTAAGTAGACGAAGTAATTAGAAAATACTGGTTTCAAAGGAGAAGGAGAGAGATGACAAGACAAACGTCTGGTTTTTACTGCCCTTATTGTCACGGATACTTAGAACCACGGAACATGTATGATGCGTATTATTACCAGCAATTCGTACCAATGTCCCCAGTACCTAACTACGGTTGGGATTGGAATCGAAATCCTGAAACGATTTTAGGTAAAGCTACATGGACATGGGGCGGAACACCAACAAAATGTGAACTGGGTTGGTCCTACGATAACAACATGACGGCTGCGGTAGGAGAAAATAGCCCTTTTAAATGTGGTCAGCAATTACGGATTCGAAATGTTTCGTTTGTCCCGCATCAAGAAGTTATTGTAACAGTCGTCGATCAAGTGAAGAAATACCCATCAAATCGAATCAACCTTCACCGAAGAGCGTTTGAAGCATTAGGGGCATCCCCAAGTGTTGGTGTCTTAAATGTAGAAATTACACCAATCGATTAATGAACTTAAAGGAGAACATTGTCTGTATGGTTCTCCTTTTTTCAATTACTTTTCTATATCTGTTTGATCTAAATGTTCGGGGTGATTTTTATTGTCTTTTGCATCCAGAAGATTTTCTGACTGTAATGCATCATAAGCTGGATTCGTGATATAAAGAACTTGGTTCTTCAGATGTTCATTCTTTTCCATCCATTACCATCCTTTCAAAAGCAATTATTATTCTAATATGTCTTTTTCCAAATGGTTTTACACATGTTACATAAAAAAAGCCATCTACTGGTAGATGGCCAAAGAATAAAATTGATTTTATTATACAGGTGTGGCAAGAAGTTCTTTAAGATGCATGTCAATCTGTTCAAAATAGGCTGGACCATCCGCACCAAACAAACCAAAATGTCCGCATATGCTGTTAATCACCCGTAGTTCACTGTTTGGTATCATTTTTTGTTCAGCTTCACAATCTCGTGGGGGAAAAAACATATCTTCATCAATAGGCATAACAAATGTTTTTGCTTTAATGCTTCCAAGCGCCTCTACAAGATTTCCGTTTGTCATTCTACTTACATCCCCTCGTTGCCACTTCCATGCCATTATTAGTAATGCATTTGGATCCATAGCCGCAAAAAGAGGCTGTAAAAAGCTATTTACAAACTCATCGACAGAATGAACATCAAATAAGCGCCATTTTTCTTGCTTATAAAATTCTGTGCTTAGCCCCATCACCGCCCATATTTTTGCATGTCTATTTAATCCATCGACAACCTCTGTAACAGATTGATAGTTTCCATTATTCCAGCCTGGGTCTGATGTAATAGCATCTATTAATGTATCCGTAAAGATGAAATCATGTGATGTATTCTTTGCCGTTCCAGCAATAGGTGCAGCGCGTTTGACCATATCAGGATATCTCACGGCCCATTCGTAGGTCTGTTGAGCTCCCATTGAACCTCCTACAACCAACGCAACTTCAGCAATACCATATTTTTCAGTAAGGAACTGATATTGAGCACGCACGTCATCACCAATTCTGACCTTCGGAAAATTCGACATACTAATCGGAGCGGGACTGTTGTGTGGGGAACTAGATATACCATTGCCAATTTGGTTAATGATAACAAGAAAGTATTTAGTAGGATCTAGTGCTCTTCCTTCACCAATATATGGTTCATATGCCTTGTTTGTTCCGGAAAACCATGTAGGAATGACTATCATATTATCCTTCTCTTCATTTAATTTTCCGAAGGTTGAATATGCTAGTTGGCAATTCGGGATAACTCCGCCTTCCTCTAATGTAAAATCTCCTAAATTATAAAGTTCATAGGGACCATGAAACTCTTGGGTATAAAATATGTTTTCAATCAAAGTGAGTACCACCTTTCTATAAAAATAGATTCTACTCATACAATATATATAAAAAGGCTGTTATTAAGAACTTATCAATGGCCAAACATTACTTCATCTTAAAAATTTTTTTCATAATGAAGCACATTTTCGATTTCCCATCATATACTACCTACTGTGTGAGAAATAAGTTAGAAGGGAAGTACGGAAAATGAGCAACGGGATTAAAACACCAGTTACAAATGATTACAAGGACAAAGAAGGGTACAAGGTAATTGAAGTCAACCTGAACAATCCAACTGAAAACCTATTTGCAGTTGTTACTCCTATTAAAATGCAATAAATAGAGGATAATACCATCTTTTCGTACGTATTTTACATAGAAAAGATGGTATTTTTATATTGCTATAAATAGGACATGAGATACAATAAAGGAAAAAAGGAAAAGGGAAGCCTAACATGAATGATATAAACTATCTTGTATCTTTATTTGAA
>NZ_HE610985.1:438544-455086 GCF_000285535.1 Bacillus timonensis
GTATCTTTATTTGAAGCGAATCGAAATAATGAAAACGCAGTTCCAATGCAAAATTACATGAAAAATTCATTCCCATTCCTAGGAATAAAAACACCTTTAAGAAGAAAATTAACGAGCGACTTTTATAAAGAAACAGGAATTTTAAAACAAGAAATCAATCTTGAACTCGTCGAACAATTGTGGTTGAAAGATGAGCGTGAATATCAATATGCAGCACAGGACTACCTAGTTAAGTCAATAAAAAAAATAAATAGTACTCATCTTCCATTTATAGAAAATCTTATCATAACAAAATCTTGGTGGGATACGGTCGATGTTCTTGCTCCACATCTTATCGGGAAAATGGCAAAAGAAACGCCTAGCATCATCGTAGAAAAAATTGAAAAGTGGGCACATGGAGAACACTTATGGCTGAAACGTTCATCCATCCTTTTTCAGTTAAAATATAAGGAAGAAACGAATGAAACCATTTTATACAAATACATAACAGCAAACTCAAATAGCAAGGAATTTTTTATCCAAAAAGCAATTGGCTGGGCTTTACGTGAATACTCAAAGACTAATCCAGACTCAGTCCGCAAATTTATAACTGAAACCACATTACCTAAGTTGAGTGTCAGAGAGGGGAGTAAGTATATTTAATCAGAAGCGAAAAAGTTAAATTTTCATTTTAAATTGGTATGTAATCTCTTATTTTTCAACCTTTTTTAAATAAGATCAAATACCTTTACATTTTTGTGTGAACGTACTATGCTTATAAAAAGAATATTCGCAAACTACTAGGGGTGCCCGATTGGGCTGAGAGAAGAACGGACGTTTTTTAACCCTTTGGACCTGATCCGGGTAATACCGGCGGAGGAAAGTAGAGTGGAACACTCCATTTTTTTCTTACTACCTAAGCCAGGTCCATTTATGTGATCTGGCTTTTTTGCGTTGTTCTTATTTACTATATTAGGAGGCTACTAGAATGGAGCTACAGAAACAGGTTATTCTCGTTACTGGCGGTGCACGTGGATTAGGAAAGGAAATCGTAAAAGCTTTTGCAAATGAAGGGGCGAAAGTGGTCATTAACTATTTTCAAAGTGAAGCAAAAGCTCATAATTTGAAAGAAGAAATTGGGGAAAATGCGATTGCGATTCAAGCCGATATAAGAAATCGTGAACAGGTAGATAGCATGTTTTTACAAGCAAAACAGCATTTTAATCAACCGATTACGACGGTTATCAATAATGCTTTAATCAATTTCCGTTTCGATCCAGTTGCAAGAAAAAACGCGGAAAACATTTCTTGGGAAGATTATCACGTACAGCTGGAAGGGGCCATCCGAGGTGCCTTACATACAACTCAAGCTGCGGTTTCCGACATGAAAGAGATTGGTTTTGGCCGAATCGTAATGATAGGTACCAATCTTGTCCAAAATCCTGTTGTCGCTTACCATGATTACAACACAAGTAAGGCTGCACTTTTAGGTTTTACACGAAATATGGCAAAAGACCTTGGTGCATATCGCATTAATGTTAACATGATTTCCGGAGGCTTGCTTCAAACAACGGATGCAAGTTCAGCAACATCTGAAGAAGTATTCCAATTAATTAAGGATTCTACACCACTTCAAAAAGTCACAACACCAGAAGATGTTGCGAGTGCCGTGCTTTTCTTTGCATCACCATGGAGTAAAGGAGTAACAGGCCAGAATCTTGTCGTTGATGGCGGTTTGGTCATGGATTAATCAATCAAAGGAGTGCTCCTTATGAGTAAAACATTAAAAATGACTATGACAGCGATGTTCGTTGCGATTGGTACAGTTACGAGCCATTTATTTGCAATTCCAATCGGATTCACAAAAGTTTTTCCTATGCAACATTTTATTAATGTTTTGTCAGCAGTAATTCTAGGTCCGGCGTATGCCGTCCTTCAGGCTTTTTCTGTATCTTTACTACGAAATATGCTAGGAACGGGTTCATTATTCGCCTTCCCAGGAAGTATGATTGGGGCGTTTTTAGCAGCATTTTTATATTCCAAAACAAAGAAAGTTTGGATGGCAATGACAGGTGAAATCATCGGAACAGGATTCTTGGGTGCAATCGCTTGTTATCCAATCGCTACACTCATTCTCGGCCAAGATGCGGCTGTCTTTGGTTTTATACCATCCTTTATTTTCAGCTCAATTGCTGGGTCTATTTTCGGATTTATTATTGTTGGAATCGTCTTAAAAAGCCCTGCCTTTAAAACATATCAAGAACGCAACTTTTAAAAAGCCAAAAAGACTAAACTGATATGTTTAGTCTTTTTTAATGACCTATTTCGAAAAGATTGTTGCTGTTAACCTTTTTAAATAAATAAGCCCCCGAGAATATATAACACAATTGCAAGTACGCCTCCAATTGCTGAGACCTTCAATTTATATTGCGCGTAATTAACAAGGTCCATATCCAAAATTGATGCTGTGGTAATCGTGGTATCACCAAGCGGGGAGGTCAATGCACCAAAAGCACCACTTGCAAATACAGCCCCCACAGTCAATGGGATGGAAGCACCAGTTGACAGGGCCAACGCAATACCAAGCGGCATAAATAATCCCCAAGTTCCCCAGGAAGAGCCAATAAAATATCCAACAACAGAACCAATTAAAAAAATCGTTGCAGGAGTTAAAAAACCTGGAAGAAATGAACCTAAGCTTGAACTTATAAATGATGAAAATCCGAGCTCTTCAGCTGATAAGGTAAGAGCCCAAATTAAAATAAGGAGGCTGATTGCCTGCATCATTTGATTCCCACCATCATAAAAATGATACATAATTTCATGTAATTTTTGCTTTCGAATTACATAAAAGACAAAAGTAATAATGAGTGTGATAAACACTGCCAAAAGCATAACGAAAGTTGCATCAGCCATTGAAAATGCTTCGAAAACAGTTTCTGCTCCAAGGGATCGTCCATCCTCCCATAAAAGATAAAGAGACAAACCTAAAAGTAAGATAACAGGGACAATTAAATTCCAAGTCTGTGCTTTTACAAGTGAAAGTTCCTTCTTGATCCCCATCCTATGGAATTCATGTTCATGTTCTTCCTCATCTGGATTTTTGCTAGTTTTGGATTTTGTTTTGGAAGGCCAAAATGTTTGAATAACTCCAATAAGAAGCATCACAATTGCATAAAAATTAAACAAAATACTTAATAAAAATACTTGATATGCGGACATCCCTAAATCAAGTCCTTTTATTCCGCCTTCAACTAGGGAAACCATAAATCCAACGAATGCAGTTGCAACAGGTAACAGAACAATAACCGATTCGGTTGAAATATCTAATGTCATCCCAACCTTTTGTTTTGAAAGATTCATTTTTTTAATGAGTTGTTTAATAATTGGACCAATCATCATAATCCGAAACATTGGCATCATAAAGGTAAAAGGGAGGGTGAGCCAAATTAACCCTAACAAACCACGTTCACTCTTGATTTTCTCCCCAATCCATTCCGTAATCCTTTAATACCACCAGCTATGTTCATCATCCCAACTAAACCACCAAACACATATAAAAAGCTGACAATTTTAATATTGGTTGGGTCTGACAAAGTTGTCACAATATATGTAATGGATTGTTGAATACCTCCTAAAACATTAGACGTTACAAGAATTGAGCCAACAACTAATCCTAAAACGAGTCCGGGTAAAATATCTTTTAACCAAATCGCCATTCCAATTACAATTAAAAAAGGAATCAGTGATAGCCATGAATGTTCCAAAATATAATCCTCCAGTTAGTAAAAAATCTTCATTTGGTTAGTATGACCAATTATAGAGGGGAGTATTTTAGTACAGATAGTAATCGAAAACAAAAGGGAGAGCTGCCTAAGTGAATGTTGAAATCTGAAGGCCTAAAATTGAAGACCAAAAAGAACTTCATCTCTTTTTTCGGGATGTCATTATGGACACTTTCTCCAAAGAAGAATAGGTCATTTAACAAATGATATTGAAGAGGAAATTAAAACAAAAAACAGTTATTTACAAAAAGATTATGAAAGCAATGGACAGAACCGTTTTTTCTTGTTGCAACCTATGGGGGAACAATTGTTGAAACGATTGAATATGGTCCTGTAAGTAGCTTAATAAGTAAACTTACCAATAATGACTTATGCGATTTAATTGAAGTAGGAACTGTGTTCGTTCATCCAAAATTTTCAGGGGAAAGGTATTGGAAATATTCTTTTACAATCAATTAAAAAGGCTTTAATAGATAAAAGTATACGGGAATGTTGTTTAGATAGTGGTTATAAAGATGCACAAAATATTTGGAAAAACAAATTCGGCGAACCCAATTATGTAGTAAAAGATTATTGAGGTGAAGGATTTGATCATATGATATGGATGTTAGAAGTAACTAAATGGTAGGAGTATACAAAAATCACAAAAGACATTGTATACCCCATTCAGTTACTCTAATGATATAGGAAAATCGTAACATTTTCACTTTCATCTATTGTTCCAAGTAGAACATCATTAAGTGTGACATTTTTATAAGTTGTTTGTAGTTTCTGCAATAGCCAATCCTCGCTCTTTCCAATTTGATTTAGTTCATTATAATCAATCTTTTTCTCCTTAATAATCGTCTTCGGATATTGAAATGGTTGAATAGGTTTCTTAAAGGAACTAGGAGTAAGCGGCTGATGTTCACTTTTTAAAAAAATTGAAATAGACCCACCAGGTTCCCAAAAAGCTAGCGCTACTTTTTGAATATCTTCCGTTTTATGAATCCTTAATTCTGATAAAAGCACATCAAGTGAAATCCTTGCTTTGTTCAAATTTTCATATAGGATCTATCCATTTTCAATAAGAGGAATAGGTGCTGGGATAAACAACTTTCTGAACCTATTCGAACGTAAACTTAGCAAAATCCCAATCAAATAAAGCATCAAAATGACAGTCATTGTAATCATCGAACCTGCTAAACCTAATCCCTCATCTGATAATGGGTGAGCAATAATATTTCCAATTAATAAGACAATCACGAAGTCCAGAAGGCCGACCTGAGAAATAGTTCGTTGTCCCATCATTCTAGCTACTACAATAAAAAAAACAAAGCCCACAATTGCCCGTAGTATCCATTCAACAGCAGTGAGATGGTCTTGAGAAGCGAAAAAATGCATAGTAACACCCCTTGACCTAAAAAGTCGCATTTAGTTTGCACCAAATTCATTATTACTATTAAAAATTGGCAAATTTGGTTTAACATCTCAAAATGTAAAAAGCACTTCCTATTTTTGATTATAGAAAGTGCTTAACCTGATTAGAATAAACCAACCAATTGTTGAATAGCTAAAATAACGAATAAGACCAAACATGTTGCTAATACAACATTGGACAAAAGACTGTTACTGTAATCTTCTTCTATACGTTTAGAATTCAATAACCATAGTAGACTGATTGATAAAAATGGCATAAACAGAGCTCCAAGTGCACCGTATAAAATAATTAATTCAACGGGTTTCCCAAAGAACAAGAGAAGCATAGGGGGAAATGTTAACCAGGCTAAATAAGCACGATATGCTGGATCTTTTTCAGTAACTGAGTGATGTTTCTTTTTCATGAGTCTAACAAAATCCGCAAATAAATAGGGGACTCCGTTCCAAACTCCTAATAATGAAGAAAATGCCGCTGACCAAAATCCAATTAAGAACAGCCATGTAAAAACACTTCCGAATTTATCACCAATCATTTCCGATAACTTATATAGACCTTGTTCCCCTTGAATTTCGATGCCAGACCCATAGAGAAACTGGCTTCCTACTATTAATAGGGATAGAGTGAACAACGCAGTCATAAAATAGGCTGCCTTTGAATCCAATTTCATCATTGGAATCCACTCTTTTCCTTTCCATCCTTTTTCTTTTAACCAATATCCATATGAAGTCATCGTAATTGTACCACCTACACCACCTATCAACCCAAGTGCAAGCATAAACGAGCCTTTAGGAACAATCGGAATAAAACCTTTTAATAAATCCCCAACATTCGGTAAAAATAGTGCTGCAGAGCCAATTACAGTAACAAACATGAGTCCAATAAGGAACATCATTACTTTTTCAAAAAGCAAATAACGGCCACTCCAAATGAGGAGGAATCCAGCAATTGCATGTATAACTGCCCACGCCCAGAAGGGAAGGATAGGGAACATGGCTGTCATTGCAAGTGCACATGCGGATGTTGCAGCTGCCCCATATACAAATCCCCAAATAACAGAGTAAACCCCGAAATATCCAGTTGCCCATTTACCCATTTGCTGCCAGCCTTCGATAATCGTTTTTCCTGTCGCAAGGTGAAAACGCCCTACACCTTCATTTAAAAAGTATTTAAAAATAGAACCGAGAATAATTGCCCACACAAACACAAGACCGAAGCCTGCCCCTGCAACCAATGCCGCGACAAGGTCACCGGTTCCAACGCCCGTTGCTGCAGCTACAAAACCAGGGCCAATCATAGCCATTTTCTTTTTAAAACGAGTAGGTGCATGTATAGGAGTATGAAGATTCGACATGAAGTAACCCCTTTCATTTTAAATTTATAAAATAAAAATTTATTTGAATATACTAACATAATTTATAAAAATTCTCTTGGTCTAAAGGTCTGAACTTTCGTAGGAAAAATTGCTCAAGCAGAAAAATTTGTTTCTTTTTTATCAATTGATAAGATAGTACTGAGGAAATCTGAATGAAAGGAAAATTGCATATGACAAATATAAATATTCCAGTTTCCGTTCTTAACCTTGCTCCAATCCGCAAGGGACAGAATCAGAAAGACGCAATTGATGCTATGGTTGACTTAGCTCAAACAACCGAAAAGATGGGGTACACTCGTTATTGGATTGCTGAACATCATAACTCACCAACTTTAGTCAGTTCTGCGACATCCATTTTAATTAAACATACTTTGGAACATACAGAAAAAATCAAGGTAGGTTCAGGGGGAGTAATGCTTCCTAACCATTCACCGCTTGTTGTGGCTGAACAATTTGGAACGATGGCTACCATTTATCCAAATCGTCTTGATTTAGGACTTGGGCGGGCTCCTGGCACTGATATGATGACAGCAAGTGCTTTAAGGCGCTCAAACAATGACTCTGTCTATACATTCCCAAATGATGTAAATGCATTACTCACATACTTTGGACCGATGGAGAGACAAGGTTATGTAAAAGCTTATCCAGGAGTTGGTACAAATGTACCCATTTATATTCTTGGATCCTCAACGGATTCTGCTTACTTGGCGGCAAAATTAGGATTACCATATGTGTTTGCATCACATTTTGCGCCTAGATTCATGGAAGAGGCCATCTCTATTTACCGTGACCGCTTTCAGCCTTCCGAATATTTGAGCTCACCATACATGATGGTTTGCCTAAATGTTATTGCAACTGAAACCGATGAGGAGGCTAAGCGGGAACTTACAACTATGCAGCAATTTTTCTTAAACGTTGTACGCGGTTCACAAAACCCATTACAGCCACCAGTTGACAACATGGATGAACTTTGGAATCAACCTGAAAAAGAAATGGCTACCGCAATGTCCAGTGTGTCATTATTAGGAAGCAAAGATTCCATCCGCAACCAATTAACAAGCTTTCAAGAAAAATACAATGTCAATGAACTAATGGCTGTTTCATACATCTATGATCCAGATAAACAAAAGCGCTCGTACGAAATTTTAAAAGAAGTAGTCGATGGAAAATAAAAATTTGATTGGCCCTTTGCTAGTAAGCATGGGGCTTTTATGAATAATTGGGCTATTTGAAGCAAATTGCTTCACAATATACATGAAACTTGTTAAAATAAAGTGAAACTTAAATATTGATCTATCTTCGGGGCTGGGTGAAAATCCCGACCGGCGGTGATGAGATTTACTCTCTAAGCCCGCGAGCCGCAAGGCAGGATTTGGTGCGATTCCAAAGCCGACAGTATAGTCTGGATGGGAGAAGATGGAGGTTCTGCGCGTTCAAAAAATTTATTTGCTGGACGTTTATTAAGCATGCCTTTGCATTACTCCCTCAAGAAGCCGATTCTTGGGGGTTTTTTATTTGGGTATGTCTTAAAAGCCGAACCTTTCTTCTTTTGAGGTGGATCGACAAAAGAGGAGAGGAAAGTAAAAATGAAGAAAATACCTTTACGTCAGTTTGTGGCAATTGCAATGTTGAGTACGATTTCGTACATTCTAATGTTTTTCAATTTTCCGTTGCCAACATTCCCAAGCTTTTTGAACGTCGATTTTAGCGATGTTCCCGCATTACTTGCAGCATTAATTTTTGGACCGATGGCCGGTATCTTAGTTGAATTATTCAAGAACATGATTGATTATTTTATCACCGGAAGTGAAACAGGTGTACCTGTCGGCCATATTTCAAACTTTGTAGCAGGGATTATTTTCGTACTAACAACCTACTACATTTTCAAACTACTTAAAACGAAAACAGGCTTAACCCTTGGATTAATTGGCGGTACAATTATGATGGCAGTCATCATGAGTGTTCTAAACTATTATGTCTTCTTACCGGCATTCAACTTTTTCTTGAATATACCGGCGATGTCAGCACCAGAAACACTCAAAATGGTGGTGTACGCAATCCTTCCGTTTAACTTCCTAAAAGGATTGATTGTCGCAGTAATCTTTATGCTATTGTATGTTCGCATACATCCGTGGATTAATAAACAAGCATCCATATAGATATGTGAAGGCAGGCACCCGTGAACGGGTGCCTGTTTTTGGTTTAATGACTTTGATTGTTGAACTCAAGGACAAATCTAGTTAGTTTTAATTTTAAAGGTACTCAAGACTTGCTCTCTTAGACAAAACTGAGTTAGAACTATGTTTTTTCTCAGACACAGTTTTTCCAAGACAAAAGCTTAATAGTCCTCATTCAAATTGTCTCCGAGATTACCTCTCGAAGACAAAACTCAGTTGATTCTACGGTTTTTTGTCTCTGACACGGCTTCTCACAGACAAAAGCTTAATAGTCCTCAGTCGAATTGTCTCCGTGACCGCCTCTCGAAGACAAAACTCAATTAAATCCAAGATTTTTTGTCTCTGACACGGCTTCTCACAGACAAAAGCTTAGTAGTTACCAGTCGAATTGTCTCCGAGACCACTCTCGAAGACAAAGAGTATTATTCATAATATGTCCACCGATTATTTCTTACAGTTTTAAAATTCTTATCTAAAATTCGTTGGATTTTCTTTTTCGACTCCCAACCCCCGCACCATTCCTGTACCAAATTCGTCGTAATTTTATACTCCGGAAAGAGAAGTTTCAATTCCTTTATTCTTCGAATAACTGCATTAGTAACTAATCCCACTTGACCACAACTAATACAAGTGCACTTTCTTCCTGCAATCTCTACTGATAAATTCCCGCACTTATCACAACACATTCCTTTCTGTAAATCACTATACTTATACTCCGGTAGCGTATTATACGGAGACTTTGGAATATGCAATGAAACCAATTTTTCCGCCAATACTTTATGTTTGTTTGTTGATTTTTCAGTAGTTTTATTGAGATTATGAAAAAATGCGTTTAGTTGAGTAGGGAAGATAATTGGTATGTTAAGGGGTGCCTGGTATAGAGTGGAAGCGGGGTTTACAAAAACAACGTAGGCTTTAATAGGTATTGTATTTCCGAGACTTTGCAGCAATTGGCGAAGTAAGGAGTGACTTCGATGAAGCTGGATAAGTGGATTATTCCTTTCAATTTTGGTTTTCTTGTATAATCTGTCTAATTCATAATAATAATCACCTTCGTAGTTTTTAACTTCAAAGAAATACAGTAGATTGGGAGTAATCATTAGGGAGTCAATTTGAAAAGTCATGTTGTTAAATCGGAGTAATAAATCATTTAAAACTAAACAATCACAATCTAGTTTGCAGGTATAAGAATCGAATATCACTTCTCCATCAAAACCCTTTATGAGATTTGTAAAATATTGTTTCTCTGTCTCAATCAAGTTTTTTCGACTTTTTAACGTTACGTTTTCATAATGTTAATATCGATAGATTCAGTTCTTTCCTTGTAAATCATAGTCCACAACCTTTCATATAAATTCAAATCTATTATACTCGGTAATCACAAACAACACCAGATAATGGTAAACTAGTAAAAAGAACGTAGAAGGGGATGGTAACAATGAAAAAGAAGGTCGTCCTTGCGGGTGGTACTGGTTTTGTGGGTACTTATTTTTCCGAAAAATTTACTAAACTTGGCTATGAGGTTAAAATTATTTCAAGGCATACACCCAACATTACTTGGAACGATGAACCCGGAATTATACGTGCACTTGAAGGTTCTGATATGCTTATCAATCTAGCAGGAAAATCAGTGAATTGTAGATACAATGAAAATAACAAACTAGAAATCCTTAACTCACGAACCGAGACTACGAAAATACTAGGTGAAGCACTTCAACAATGTGAAAATCCTCCGGAACTATGGATCAATTCTAGCACAGCAACCATTTATAGACATGCGGAGGATCGGCCAATGACCGAGGACACTGGGGAAATCGGAACAGGCTTTTCAGTAGATGTTGCAAAAAGATGGGAAGAAGCTTTTTTCTCTTATCAATTTCCCAATACTAGGCAGGTCGCGCTAAGAATCTCGATTGTGCTCGGAGCCGGCGGGGGTGTAATGATTCCTTATAGTAACCTAGTCCGTTTTGGGCTTGGTGGAATTCAGGGACCTGGCACTCAAAAATTTAGTTGGATTCATATCGAGGATTTGTTCAATGTGGTTCTATATATTCAGGAGCACAGTCATTTAACTGGAATCTTTAACTGTTCGACACCGTATCCTATTACAAATCGTGAATTGATGAAAAGTCTTAGAAAAGCGTTCAATCGTAAAATGGGGCTGCCTGCGCCAGCTTGGATTCTTAAACTTGGTGCAATTTTTATTAGAACGGAAACGGAATTAATTTTAAAAAGCAGATGGGTAATCCCAGAACGTCTTAGAAAAGAAGGATTTCATTTTACCTATCCGACAATTGATGAGGCACTAAGTCAAATTTCAAATAAAAACTTTTGAAACTATTTTCCTATAAATTCGTAAACAATAATGTTTAAACAATAATGGAGGCGATTTTATGGAAAGCAAAGGCTGTGTAAAATGTGGAAGTACGAATGCTGGAACAAAGGACGTGTCGATGACAGGCTCAGGTTTATCTAAAATGTTTGACCTACAGCATAACCAATTTACAGTGGTATTTTGCAAGAATTGTGGGTACTCAGAGTTTTATAACAAGAATTCATCGACTGCATCAAACATTCTTGACCTGTTCTTTGGATAAAAAAATAAAGGAGAAACCAACTAACAATGCTGCAAAAATTTACGATACAAACAACAAAGCGTGACCTAATGATTGATATAACAGATAAAGTTCAAGCAGTTGTTAACGAAAGTGGAATGAATGAGGGGGCAGTGATTGTCTATTGCCCCCACACAACGGCTGGCATCACAATAAATGAAAATGCAGACCCTGATGTAAAACGTGATATGCTTCGTCGTTTTGATGAAGTGTATCCTTGGCACCATGAGCTTGACCGCCATATGGAGGGAAATACTGCTGCCCATATGAAAGCAAGTACTGTAGGGCCGTCGCAACATGTAATTGTTACTGATGGTCGCTTACTTTTAGGTACGTGGCAAGGAATTTATTTTTGCGAATTTGATGGTCCTCGAACTCGTACGTTTTATGTCAAAATCATGTAAGTAGGGGAATCTCAAATGATTCTCCTACTCACCGTTATAAAATACAATCTCATCGATATTTCTTATCCATTCCTTCGCATCGGAACCGTCAGGATTTGAGAACCAAAGTGTTCTTTTGTGATCAGATATTGATGTTCCCCGTACCCAAACCAATTTATTAATAGAAGAAACGAATTGTGGACTATAGTCCCCAAAACCCTCGGGTGGCTGTGTTATGTTTGTTTGCTTATTGTTTATTAAATCAATACGAAACAGCGAAGGACGGGGGTGCTTGCTAAAATCATTCGTCCATTCTTGTTCATGAATGCGAGAGGTAACAATTGTTTCGTTTGACAGCCAAGCAAAATCAAGATCTGCAAAGTTTGCAGGCGTATAAATACCCGAAACAGGCATCTCTCTTACCTTTAAATCTTTATTTTTAAAACCTAGAACAATTCTCCCTCCGCCTGCAATATAAGCAAGTGTATCCGTGCTTGGTGCCCATTTTGGTTTTCCTACCTCAAAAATTACCTCGTCCAATACAGTAAAGTTTTTCCCGTCACTATCAAGTACACAAAGCATATTACTATCCATTGACCAAGATGCAGTAGGTGAAACAATAAACGAGATCCATTTTTTACTTGGAGAGTATTCAAACTGATCTGCATAGACCGCAATTACCTTGTTTTTATCAGTTGTACCGATTTCCCGCGGAAGCTGGAAGAATTGTTCAACTCCACCAAAAAGAACAATGTCATTGTAATTATCATTCACTTTTTTTGTATAAAGCGTAGCGCTAGTCCATCCATCTGGTTGCAATACACCAGAGGATGAAAGAAGGAAGCCACTTCCATCTGGCAGCCAGGTGAAGCTATGAACACCGGTTGCAATATTGTAGAATCGGGTAAAATCAGAAATATCGAGGATTCCATTCGCATTAAATGCAACGACGTTTTTCGTCGGGGACCAGCTTGGTGCATACCCATCATAAAAAAGCTTCTTTTGTTCACCTGTTTCAACATTATAGACCCATACCTCTGACTGTTGCTGGTTTTTTTCAAACTCCGATGGGGTGGAGAGTTGGTATAATACCCATTTTCCATCATTTGACCAGGATGGCTTCGTAAGAACATTTTTTGAGGTAGTAATTTGACTTTCTGTGCCGCCATCTAATAACCAAAGATCACCATTCCGAATAAAACTAGCTTTAACAAAATCTTGTTTTTCAGCAAGAATGGAGAGTGGGCATAACAGGAATATACATAGTGTAATAATGAAATATCGATACATGTTGAAACCTCCTTATTTGACCATATACTTACTCTTTTTCTTACATCAATGAAATATGTATACACAAAATTTCCCAAGCTTTTGTTAAAATGGAATTAGCTATATTTTTATAGGAGGGGATAGAGATGGATGAACGTTATCCAATAGGTGAATTCCAATTTGAAGGAGAGTTGAATACAGAACTAGTAGCAACTTGGATAAAAGAAATTGAGATTTTACCATCATTAGTTAGAGAAGCTGTTAAAGACTTAACAGATCAACAACTTGATACACCTTATCGTGCTGGAGGATGGACACTTCGCCAGGTGGTTCACCATATTGCAGACGCATCGATGAATTCGTACATTCGTTTTAAATTAGCAGTTACAGAAAGCAATCCTGTTATTAAACCATATGATGAAGCAAAGTGGGCCAATCTTAAGGATTCTACTTTACCAGTTGAATCCTCACTAGCAATTATTGAAGGTGTTCACGCACGTTGGTTCACACTTTTACAAGCCTTTTCATTGGAAGATTTCCAATTATCATATGTTCATCCAGAAGGTGGCGAAATGAAATTAGGTGTCTTTTTAGGATTCTGTGCTTGGCACGGAAATCACCATCTTGCACATATTACGACCTTAGTTAAAAATAAAGGTTGGTAGAATAGGGAAAGCGATGTAGTTTTTGTGCGTAGCTTTTCCAATTTCCTTCTTTTTACAAAAACCTTATGAAAATTGGGAGGCCAAATAATGGCAAAGGGAAAGACAAATGCAATAAGGATTTTAGATTCTAAAAATGTCCCATACAAGATCTATACATATGAAAGCAATGATGGAAAAATAGATGGGGTATCTGTCGCCCAAAAGGTAGGTTTAGAGACTAAAAAGGTATATAAAACATTGGTTGTCCAAGGAAACAACAAAGATATCTTTGTGTTTGTCATTCCAGTGGAAGATGAACTTGACCTAAAAAAATGTGCAAAAGTAGCTGAAGTTAAAAAAGTTGAAATGGTTCCAGTGAAGGATATCCAAAAACACACGGGATATATTAGAGGAGGCTGCTCCCCAATTGGTATGAAAAAAGCATATCGTACCTTTATTGATGAGCAAGCTGCGAATCTTGACAGTATTATTGTTAGTGCTGGGAAAATTGGCATGCAGGTTGAAGTAAGTGTTAGTGACTTAACAGCGGTAACAGCAGGGCAAATTGTGGACATTATAAAAAATTAATGCCTATTCTAGAGAGAAATCTAAGGGGATTTTCCTCTAAATTTTTAGCTGTTTTCGTAAACTTTGTTACCACAATACAAAAATTATTAAAATCAAAACCTTCCGACTTGGAAGGTTTTCTAGTGAAAATAAATTGATTTAATATAATCTTGTATCATTAGTATATTTCTTTTCGCTTCAGGTGTGTCTTTTTCTTCAATAGATGCCACTAGTTTTGAAATTTCCTGATTTAGTCCACTATATTCAGTTTCATCTCCTAGTAACATATACTTCCATTTATTTTTTTTAAAGAGTTTTTGAATTTCCATTACTTCTTTATCTGCCAATTCCCACTGTGCCCCGTCAATAAGTTCCATCAATTTGCTTGATTCTTGATAGATTGGTTTCTTACTTATCGTTTCCGTTGAACATCCACTCACTAAGAATACGCATACTCCTAAAATTAGACTATATTTTTTCATGGCTCCCACCTCAAATATTTTTCTTATTTTGCCCCTTTATTGGTAAAGATATAGATAAGAAAGTTTCGGAGGTATATCCATGCCTGAATATTTAATTATCGTGATTCGTTCAATTATCTCGTTTATTGTTCTATTCATTCTTGCAAGAATTCTAGGTAAAAAACAAATTTCACAGCTTACATTTTTTAATTATGCAACAGGGATAGCGATAGGAAGTATGGCAGCTGCGGTAGCGGTAGACTCCGCGATTGAACTCCTCAACGGGATAATTGGACTAATCGTTTATTCAGTTTTAACATATCTTATTGCCTTTGGAGCTCAAAAGTCATTTACTTTTAGAGAAATCGTTGAAAGTAGCCCTACGGTTTTAATAAGAGATGGTAAGGTTCTTGAAAAAAATCTTGGAAAGAACAAAATGACCTTTGATGATTTAATGACAGGACTAAGAGAAAAAGACGCCTTCAAATTGGCAGATGTTGAGTTAGCGGTACTCGAAACAAATGGTCAGTTAAGTGTAATGAAAAAATCTGAAAAACAACCTGTAACACCAAAAGATTTAGGTATCATTGTGGAAGAAGAACATATGCCTGGCTTGATTATCATTGATGGACATTTATTAGAAAAACGACTGAGCTATCACGGATATACGAAAGATTGGCTACTTGATGAAATTATGAAGCAGGGAGCAAACGATATTAAAGATGTTTTTTTGGGGCAAATTGATTCGAATGGCAATGTGTATGTGGACTTATATAATGATGAAAGTAGTGAACAACAAGTCAAACAAAAACCAATGCTAGCCGCAAAACTAAGAAAACTACAAGCAGATTTAGAGAATTATTCACTTGAAACAAACGACCCAAATGCAAGGCAGATGTATTATAACCAATCAAAAGAACTGCAACAAATGATTGAAATCATCAATCCATATTTAAAATAAAAACACATGTCAATCTACTTCAATTCTATTAAAGGGTTGATAGAACCTCGTCCATATGTTAAAATATTTAGTAATTAATTGAACACTCTAAGGGGAGTAGCTTTAACAGCAAAGTCGTCAATACAGAGAATAATCTCTCGGCTTTGTTGGCAACTATCACGTTGTTAGCAAGACCTTACCGAAAATAGGTATAGGTCTTTTTTGCTTTTTTTAGGCCTATATCTAAGTGATATAGGCTTTTTCTCATTTATCAAAAAGGGAAGGGGAGTTCATAATGAATATTATTACAACGAAGAATTTGCCATTGTTTATCACA
Source organism: Bacillus timonensis (assembly GCF_000285535.1). Classification (GTDB taxonomy): domain Bacteria; phylum Bacillota; class Bacilli; order Bacillales; family Bacillaceae_L; genus Ferdinandcohnia; species Ferdinandcohnia timonensis. Next base: position 454,494 of record NZ_HE610985.1, read on the forward strand.
AAAGAGCTCGAGCAGCTCCATAAAAAAATAGGTCCGATCATGGTCAAGACCTCTAAATATATGTTCTGGTCATTTCCATTAATCACTATTTCACTCATTAACCTAGGTTTCTCACTATTTTTCATGCCATTTACAGATGAAGTGATTCCTTCACTTCTCATTTATGCGATTATCGGAGCCATTGGTTTCGCTTTATCAAAAGAAGCAAGGTACAAGAAAAGGGAAATTCAGTCCATTTCTTCCAATTACATCATTGAAAGAATTAGGAAAAGCGAAGTTGTAACGGAAGGACGTCAACAAGACTATATTACAAAGCTTAAAGACCAACCGAAGCTTGCTTTACATTTTTTTATTGAATTTTTGAATGAAGAAAAACAAAGAGAACAACGAAATCTTTATTCCTAAAGGAGTTTAATGTAATGAAGCAACCTATTCATGAAACAAAATTGAAAGAAGTAGAATCTGTAAAAAAACCAAAAAAGTCGATTCAACAAATTCTTTCACACTTGCAAAGCCAGGGGGTAAATGCAACCCTTTGTAAAAAAAGCAGCAAACTTATTTTAGGTTCATAAATAGAAAACCTGACCCTTTAA
>NZ_HE610985.1:455924-462210 GCF_000285535.1 Bacillus timonensis
TAAAGAGTCAGGTTTTCTTTGTATACAGCAAATGGTAAAGACCAAGCATGACTAATAAATAGATTGTATATCCAATTAGAGAATAGTAATGTTGCCAAGATGAGTCATGAACAAACCAGCCAATTGCTTCAGACATTTTTTCTCCACCGGCCATAATAGCTGCAAAGAAAAGTACGAGACAAAGCTTTCCAATCCTATTAAGCTTTTGACAAATCAAAAGAAATACAATAATTAAAAGCGGCAATCCAAACAGTGTAAAGCCAATATGGATAGAAAAAACTTCAGGAAACGGTCGCACAGGGAAAGAATATAAACTCTTTCCAACAAAATAAAGGTCAAGATATGTGCCAATTAGGCAACCAAATAATACTGTGACTACTAGCTCTCGATTAATCCAAAATCGAAATGGCCTTTTTGGCAATTGCTGCGAGCTCAAATTTTTCAAGGGTTTTACAGTATTCATGTTGAATCTCTCCATCCACATTTTCATAATCAGCAGCTAGGTAATGAATGACTTCCCATTCCTTGTACCAATCTCCAATTTCAGCAGGCTCATGTTTCCTATTTTTCCATGCCATCTCCAATCTCGGACTATAAATTCTTGGTGAACCCTTTGTAAGTTCACAGGATTTCACACGTGGTTTCAATAACGAACCAGGCAAACCTTCATCTACATGATTAAATATATGTGGCCAGTAATCTTTTCTTGACCCAGAATGCTGGACCTTCTTTGCCCAGGTCTCGATCGATTTTAATCTCTTTTCATTTCTAAATAAGATGGAATACAGTCTTTTTCCTAACAAGATACGTTCACGAACACTCTTAAATTGATGGAGGGTTTGACCAATCAAATGAATTTTTCCTTTTTCTTCAAATGGAAATAAAATATGATTCAAATCTAATAAATCCTGAAGCTTGAATTCTACTGTATCAAAGACTTCTTTTTTATATTTGGAATTTACAATAACACGATTTTCGAGATAACTTTGCTCATTAATAATTTGAGCAACCGTCAATATGTACGTATCATGCCTCTCCCAAAAATAATTCCAAATAGACTCCATAAAAACTGATACATGAAAATGGGGAAGTAGGTAAAATAAGTTCTGTCGGTATAATTTACTAGCCTCATAGAGTAAAAATTGAGGAAAGGCATCTTGAAAAATCAACCAATTCCCACGTTCCAAAAAGGTAAAATAAGACTCTGCATCCTTCATTTTTAGTAGTCTTGAAAGCTGCCCACCTTTTAAGTCCGTCATATTCCAACCACCATTGCGAGATACCATATGTCCTAGAAATGCCCAATGAATTTCGGGATGAGTTAAATAGAAATCTAGATAAGCCTTTGTCCGTGTTACATTATTTAGATTTAGACGTTTTGTCATCGCTTTAATTTGTTTGATGAGAAGTTGTTCCTCCAACGAAAGGTGCGAAAAAGTATTGGGCCGTTTTTGTCTTCTTTTTATATCCTTTTTAATTTGTAGAAGAGATACAGAGAGTCGCGGCTTTTTCTTCTTTTTAAATAGGTTGCACATTAGTGATAACCTCCTCAATGAATGCTCTAACTACACATTGAATATGTATGGAATAGGCTTATATGGAGGTGACATATGTTAGATAAAGTGAATGACGGAATCCGAAAGCTTATTGATACCATTAGACAGGACCAGACTTCTGATGGATCGTGGAATTACCCTTTTGAAACTGGAATTACAACGGATTGTTATATGATTATTTTATTAAGAAGCCTTGAAATAAATGATGAGAAATTGATTCAACAACTAGCAGAAAGGATAGTAAGTAAGCAGGAGGAAAATGGGGCATGGAAGCTTTTTTATGATGAAGGGGATGGAAATATAACGACAACGGTAGAAGCATATTACGCAATCCTTTATTCGGGTTATATCGATAAAAGAGACCCTCGAATGAAACGTGCGAAATCATTTATTTTAAAAAATGGGGGACTTAAGAACATTCATATGTTTACGAAATTTATGCTTGCTTTAACAGGTCAGCAAAAATGGCCGGACTTTTTTCCGCTGCCTATTGAATTCATCCTGCTGCCACCATTCTTTCCGATTCATTTTTATCGTTTTTCAGTATTTGGGAGGGCTAATCTTACACCCATCATGATTCTAGCTGACAAAAAATATAGTCTCACAACTAAGAAAAATCCTACTTTATCTGACTTAACTAGTACAAGAGAAGAAAGTCAATTAGACTTTCGAAACTCTCACGAATGGCGTTCATTCTATTCAAGTCTAAAACAGGCAATCAATCACTTAATTGGATTACCCTCTTATCTTCATCAGCTAGCAACTGAACAAGCAAAACAATACATGTTAAAACGGATTGAACCAGACGGAACATTTCTTGGTTACTTTAGCTCTACATTTCTTATGATTTTTGCATTACTAAGCTTGGGTTATCCAAAAAGACATCCAACAATCATTCATGCCGTGAACGGTTTAAAGTCAATGAAAACTGAAATAAATGGTCATACACATATGCAATATACGACTGCCCATGTATGGAATACCGCCCTTCTCGGATATGCCTTACAAGAAGCAGGAGTACACTCCTCCGATTCCATGATTAAAAAGGCAAACCATTATTTATTGGAACGCCAACATATCAAATACGGGGACTGGGCTGTTCAAAATCAAGCAGGATTTCCTGGCGGATGGGGCTTTGCAGATATGAATACGATTCATCCTGATGTAGATGATACGACCGCTTCCTTACGCTCAATTGCGAGGATGGTAAGAATCGAACCAGAATATAGACACTCCTGGGATAGGGGATTACAGTGGTTACTATCTATGCAAAATAATGATGGGGGATGGCCAGCCTTTGAGAAAAATACAGACAGTAAGCTTCTTAGCATATTACCAATCGAAAACGCTGAATATATACTAACCGATCCATCCTCCGCTGATTTGACCGGGCGGGCACTTGAGTATCTTGGTAGATATACGAAACTGCCAAAAAACCATCCTTCGGTTCAATCAGCGATAAACTGGCTTCATAAAAATCAGGAGGATAATGGATCATGGTATGGCAGATGGGGAATATGCTTTATTTATGGTACATGGGGAGCCATTACAGGCTTACTTGCTGTTGGCGTTTTGTCAACAAACTCATCGATTAAAAGGGCTGTCACTTGGCTTGAATCAATTCAAAACCAGGATGGAGGGTGGGGTGAATCATGTAGAAGTGACAGCAAAAACAAGTATGTCCCGCTGAAAACAAGTACCTTAACCCATACTGCATGGGCAGTTGATGCTCTTATCTCAGCAAGCAACAAACCTACCAAGGCCATTAACGATGGAGTAGATTTTCTTTTAAAGAATTTAGACCGAAATGACTGGACAACACGATATCCAAAAGGGCAAGGTATGGCTGGGGATTTTTATATTCACTACCATAGCTATCGTTTTATTTTCCCGTTACTAGCACTGGCTCATTATAAAAGGAAGTACAAACAAAATAGCTAAAAGAACAAAATCTGCTCTTTTAGCTTTTCTTAAGTTTTGATGGATTATTAATTTTATAATGAACCGGATCCTCAATCATAAATTCTTCTTCAACATCTTTGCCTTTTGCCAGTTTTTTTTGACGATTTTTGCATCAAATTCTAAGGCATTCCCTGGCTCAAGCTCTAATTTCTTTAAAGTCTTTGAATGTGAACACCAAGCAAGTCCAATTTCAATTGGCTCTTCTTGTTGAATCAAAACATTTTCTAGCACAATGACTTCATCATTATCTTCATTAAAGTGGTTCCATGTTAACGCGAATTGTTTGACATTAGCGGTAAAATGCACCTTATCGGTTGGTAACTCAATTTTTGGTGCTTTTTCTTTTTTCGCTTTCTTCTCAGGTTGTTCCTGTTTAGCTGTTGGCTTTGCTTCTCTTGCTGTTGTTTTTTCAACAATCGGCTTGCTTTCATGTTCTTTTTCTTCATAGGAGCTACTGATGTGTCTGAAATAGCCGCTTTCGTAAAGCTCGGTGATTGCATTTCCTTTAAGTAGGCTGGGTGTATGCAAGTTAAATTCCCATCCTCAAACTCAAGTACTATTGTATTATGATCTTGTGTTTTCCCATACACCTCATAGCCTTTTATTGTTACGATGCGTTGGTGGGTTCTTTCCTTATACCAGTATTCCTTTTTAACGGAGAGACCCCACTCACGAACTTTTTCTTCATAGTGGTCTTCATCAACAAATGTTTCGTAATCGCCTTTTGGAGGAAGATACGCCATCCCTTGAGAGTCTTCTACATGAGGCAATTTATTCGCCATGTAAGAACATCCTTTCATTTTTTACAAATTTATGTAATTCATATACAATAAAATGAAACATACCTATCTCATATCATATATTTCTTTCTTACATATTAAAAGTAATTTCAATTTAATTCAAAGGAGAATTGCGATGACAACTACATATACGTCTCGAAATGAAGTGCCTGAACAAGAAAAATGGAACTTGGATGACATCTATTCTGACCTTACGAAATGGGAGGAAGACTACAAACTGATTGAAAAAATGGGGGAGGACCTCGCGAAATTTGATGGAAGTATTCATGATGGACATTCATTATGTGAGTATTTAACCTTAAGTGAAAAACTGTCTTTCCATTTTAGCAAGCTGTATGCATATGCGATGTTAAAGGTTGATGAAGATACCCGTGTTACAAAATCACAATCTTTTTTAGACCGCGCCAAACAGCTTAGTGTGAAGGTGAGTTCTGCTAATTCTTTTTTCATGCCATTTTTATTAAGCTTAGATGAGGAAACATTAAATCGGTACATTGCCGAAGAAGAAGGGCTTCAGTATTTTAAAAAAGAACTGCTTGAATCTTTCCGTTATAAGCCACATGTATTGAATAAAGACCAAGAAGAAATCCTGTCACGATTAGGAGAAGCACTCTCTGCACCAAGCACAACCTACGGAATGATTAATAATGCTGATATTCGCTTTGGAACAGTCACAAAGGAGAATGGTGAAAAGGTTGAGTTAACAAGAGGAATGTATGCAAAGCTAATTGAGGATGAGGACCGAGAGAAACGAAGAGAGGCATACAAAGCTTATTATGAGCCTTATGTACATTTAAAAAATTCAATTGCTTCTACTTTGTCAGCTGCCATTAAAAATAATGTGACAATTTCAAAACTGCGTCATTATCCATCTGCACTTGAAAAAGCATTATTCGGGGATAATGTTCCTAAAGACGTCTATGAAAATCTAATCGAAACTACAAAGAAAAATATCAGTGTCATGCACAAATACACGAATATTCGCAAAGAAAAACTTGGTCTAGATGAACTTCGCCAATATGATTTAAGTGTTCCACTTGTGAGTGGTGCCAAAAAGGATATACCTTTTGAAGAGGCATTTGAAATAATGTGCAATGCTCTTGCGCCATTAGGCGAGGACTATATCAAAACGTTAAAAGAATTTAGAAAATCACGTTATTTCGATGTGAGAGAAACGCCTGGAAAACGATCAGGCGCCTATAATTTAGGTGTATACGGGGTACATCCTTACATTCTTTTAAATCATCAAGATGACTTAGATAGTTTATTTACATTGGTCCATGAATGTGGCCATGGCGTTCATAGTAAATTAAGTTCTGAACATCAACCCCAAATCACGGCTCGTTACAGTATTTTTGTCGCAGAGGTTGCCTCAACCGTGAATGAGGTACTATTAATTAACTATCTTTTAAACACCGAGGAAAATGAAGAGGTAAAGAAATTTCTCATCAATCATTTTATTGATAAATTCAAGGGAACCTTATTTACACAGGTTATGTTTGCGGAGTTTGAGAAAAAGACCCATGAAATGGCTGAACAAGGGTTGCCTTTAAATGTTGAATCCTTTAGTGAAGTGTATGAAGGATTGTTTAGAGAATACCATGGTGATGACCTTGTGTTTGATGATGAAGTAAAATATGGCTGGGCACGGATTCCACATTTTTACCGTCCATTTTATGTTTATAAGTATGCAACAGGTTTTGCATCAGCGATTCATATCGCAACAAAGATTCTTGAAGGGGACGAAACAACAATACATTCTTATCTTGAATTCTTACAAAGCGGTAGCTCTGACTACCCACTTGAGCTGTTGAAAAAGACAGGTGTTGACCTTACAACTCCATATCCAATTGAAAATTCAATGAAAAAGTTTAATGAGTTAGTAGAAGAATTCTCTACTATGTACTAAAAAATAGCCTTCCAGTAGTGGAAGGCTATTTTTTATTCCTTTGGATGAACCATATCCTC
>NZ_HE610985.1:462526-472449 GCF_000285535.1 Bacillus timonensis
TTTTTATTCCTTTGGATGAACCATATCCTCAGGTTTTACATATTGATCAAACTCTTTTTCGGTTAGTAATCCCAGCTGAAGTGCTGCCTCTTTTAAGGACATTTCATTTTTATGAGCATGTTTTGCGATGGTTGCTGACTTTTCATATCCGATATAAGGATTTAAAGCTGTCACTAGCATTAATGAATCTCGCAAATTCTTGGATATTACTGCTTCATTTGCCTGAATTCCAACTGCACAGTTTTTATTAAATGATTCGATTGAATCTGCTAGAAGTCTAACCGATTGAAGAAAATTATAAATGATCACCGGCTTAAATACATTTAATTCAAAATTCCCTTGACTAGCTGCAATTCCAATTGTTGCATCATTGCCCATCACCTGGACAGCAACCATTGTGAGTGCTTCACTTTGGGTTGGATTTATTTTCCCTGGCATAATCGAACTGCCAGGTTCGTTTTCCGGGATGGTAATTTCCCCAATCCCACAGCGTGGCCCACTAGCAAGCCATCTTACATCGTTGGCGATTTTCATTAAGTCCGCTGCCAATCCTTTTAATGCTCCATGAGCATAAACAATTTCATCGTGACTTGTGAGCGCATGAAATTTATTTTTAGAAGAATAAAAAGAGAGCTTTGTGTAGTCTGAGATTTCTTTAGCAACATTCTCTCCAAATTTCGGATGTGCATTAATGCCAGTTCCAACCGCAGTACCACCAATGGCAAGCGCGAGCATTTTTTCAGTAGATTCCTTTATCATTTCCTTAGAACGTTTTAACATATGAATCCAGCCACTAATTTCCTGACCAAGCGTTAACGGGGTGGCATCCTGTAAATGAGTTCTGCCAATTTTTACAATATTTTCAAACTCTGTTTCCTTTCCTTCTAAAGTAGCTTGTAATGTATCAACTGCTGCAAGAAGACGTCCGTGTACTGCTTTCACACCGGCAATATGCATTGCAGTAGGAAAAGTGTCATTGGAACTTTGACTCATATTAACGTCATCATTTGGATGGATTTTCTCAGTAAATCCATTTTCCTTTAACCACTTGTTGGCACGGTTTGCAACCACTTCATTTACATTCATATTGCTTTGTGTCCCGCTGCCTGTTTGCCACACAACAAGCGGAAAATGCTCAAAAATACTTCCTGATAGAATCTCATCGCAAGCATTTGTAATAGCTTTAGCTTTGTTGGCACTTAGCTTCCCAAGCTTTTCATTTATAAGAGCGGCACTCCTTTTTAAAATTGCAAAGGCCTCGATTACCTCTTGAGGCATCTTTTCCGTACCAATTTGAAAGTTTTCTTTACTCCGCTGAGTTTGGGCAGCCCAGTAAGCATCAATAGGGACTTTTATTTCACCCATTGTGTCTTTTTCAATTCTGTAGTCCAAATTTAGTCACCTCTCATTTTCCTCTTTATATAAAGTACCAAATATTCCCTCATTTTATGTCTAGACTTGCTTGAAGTTCATACCCTTGTCAATCAAAATAATAGAATTTATAATGGAATTTTGAATGAACAGGAGGTGGGCTACATGAATAAAGGACAAAGCTTTTTTAATCGTAAAAAGGAACAGCTTGGTGTGATATTAAATGATGTTCAAAAAAAGGCTGTTCTCCATACAAAGGGACCCTTACTTTTATTAGCATCACCTGGGTCCGGCAAAACGACAACCACGATTATGCGAATTGGTTACTTAATAGAAGAAGAGGGAGCAAAACCAGCTCGAATAAAGGCTGTTACCTTTAGCCGCGCCTCAGCAGCTGATATGAAAGAAAGATTTGCCCGTTTTTTTCCTGATCACTCAACAGACTCCGTTGATTTTTCAACGATTCATAGTTTGGCATTCCAAGTTGTACGAGATTATTTTTATAAGCAAAATATATCGTATCAATTGATTGAAGGTAACCAAGACGGAGGTCCAACTAAAAAACTGTTGTTACGGAAAATTTTCAAATCGATGAATGGTGAAAATATAACGGAAGAGCAACTCGAGGAATTAACCACTTATATTAGTTATATGAAAAATAAAATAATCCCTCGTGAGGAGTGGGGAACCATTCAGTGTGACATTCCTTCCGTCGAGGCGATTATTGAGGAATATGAAAAGATTAAAAATGCGAATCCACGTTATCTTTTACTTGATTATGATGACATGCTTACGATTGCAAATGAGGCATTCAATAATGATGAAATCGTTCTTCGAAACTATCAAGACCGTTATGATTATGTCCTAACGGATGAAAGCCAAGACACCTCGCTCGTACAGCATGCCATTATCGAGAAGCTGGTAAAGCCACATCAAAACTTATATGTCGTGGCAGATGATGATCAATCCATTTATTCATGGCGTGGTGCTGAACCAAAGTATTTGTTAGATTTTAAAAAAGTCTATCCAAACGCGGTTATCCTTAAAATGGAGCAGAACTACCGTTCGTCTAAGGATATTGTTGACATTGCGAATCGCTTCATTAAACGTAACAAGGACCGCTATGACAAAAATATGTTTACTGAAAACCCCAGTCATAAGCCAATTCAGTTGAAACAATTTGAGGATTATCGGCTTCAAGCAAAATACCTCGTACAAGAAATGAGTATGCTAGAAAAGAAACAAGATATTGCTGTGTTATATCGGAATAATTCTGCCTCGATTATGTTAATAAACGAACTTGATCGAAATCAAATCCCTTTTTATATTAAAGATTCTGATAACCGCTTTTTCTCACATTGGATCGTTAAAGATATTTTGAACTTTATGAGAATGACGTTTACTGATAAACGGGTGGATATCTTCGAGCAAATTTACACGAAATGCGGCTTCTACCTATCTAGAGAGCAAATGTTCGAACTAGCTAAAAAAAAGCCTGGTGAATCCATTTTCGAACGACTTTTACTAAATAAAAGCTTAAAGGATTATCAAATAAAGCAAATTCAAACATGCCAAAAAGCTATTCAACAAATGAAGGGGATAAAACCACTTAAAGCGATAAAGATTATCAGAAACCAGCTAGGCTATGACCAAACCCTTAAAGAAATGAGTAAGAAGCTTGGCTTTAAAACGGATTATTTGTTCAATGTTCTTCAAACGCTTGAGGAAATTGCCGATACACTTGAAACAATGGAACAATTTGCTGATCGATTAAACCATCTAGAAAACGTGATGAAAGAGTCCAAATTTAACAAGAATAGAGATGCTATTACCCTCTCAACTTTTCACAGTTCAAAAGGACTTGAGTTTAAAAAAGTGTATATGATTGATTTGATTGAAGGAGTGATTCCTTCGCATGATGAGATTAACAAATATAAAGATGGCGACCGTAGCCTCATGGAAGAATCCGTGCGATTGTTTTATGTTGGAATGACACGTGCTAAGCAAGAGCTGGAGCTGTTATCATACAAAAAACAAAATGGAAAAGATGTTACCAGGTCTCGGTTTGTGGCAAATGTAAGAAATATCATTTCTCCACCTAATAAAGTGCAACCTGCACAACCGAAAAAGCAGGTCCTTGAAAAGTCGGCTGTCCCTTATAATCCTAATGCCATAACAAAAATAGATGAGATACAAGAGGGAGTGGTTGTAAAACATCGTGTATTCGGGCATGGAACCATTGTTTCGGTTACTGAAGAAAGAATCGAGATTCAATTTCAAAAAGAGCTGAAAGCTTTGCTCCTTGAAACCTGCCTACAAATGGGGTTGTTAGAGCCGGTGGATGAGGTGAAAGTAAATAATTAAAAAATAAGGAAGGGTCCTCACCTTTCCTTATTTTTCGTTCTCTACTTGTTCAGTTGTTTCAACATCATTTTCTATCCCATCAGCTTTATCTTTATTTTTCATTCTTAGTTGTTCTAGCTCCTTTTCCAACTTCTTGATTTGTCTTTGCTGTTTGTATTGACGGAGAATACCAAACATACCAACGATTAGTCCACCAAGAAGAGCAGAACCCAAAATAATTAAAATAAGCGGGATCTCTGTATAACCAAATACAAAATTTACTCTAACTGAATCTACATTTACAACCGCAAAGATTGCTACAATAAGTGCAAATAATAGTCCTAAAATTAAATTCCATTGGAATTTCAACACATACAACTCCTTACCTTGTCTTATATTTTATCTTACCCATTTTAGCATTACATGTTCATACTGCATACCAATTATTCGATATCCCCGGTTAAACTATTATATAATGAAGGTAATGAATCCTAACGGAGATGAAAAAAATGAGTACAATCTTTCCAACACTCTACGATATATTTATGAAACCACTCGAAAAAAGAAAATTCATTTCAATTCGAAGTCAATTACTAGCTAAGGCTACCGGGCAAGTCCTTGAAATTGGCTCAGGAACAGGTATCAATTTCCCGCTATATCGGGGTGTACAAAGTGTTACAGCAATTGAACCTAACCCAAATATGTCAGAAAGAGCAATTGAAAACAAAACAAAAGCGGTAGTGCCGATTGAAATTGTAAAAGTCGGTGCGGAAAGTTTACCATTTGAAGATAATACATATGATACAGTTGTGGCCACACTTGTATTCTGCACAATCCCAAATGTAGAAAAAGCTCTACGTGAAATGAAGAGAGTATGTAAACCAAATGGAACAATACTCATGTTTGAACATGTAAAAATGAGAGACCCATTTTTATCAAAGCTTCAGGATTGGCTTACTCCAGCATGGAAAAGAGTCTGTGATGGTTGTTGTTTAAATAGAGAAACAGAAAATCTAGTTAAACAAAATGGTTTACCCATTGTTGCCAAAAAAGAATTTTATAATGGATTATTCGTAACCTTGCAAATACGAAATGACAAAAAGGAGTGCTGACCATTGGTTGCAGAAATATACCTAAATGATTATAAATTGAATGTAACTGAATACCATGAAGAACATATAAACGATTTGTTGCATGTAACAGTCAAATTTAACGTATCAAGCGAGGAGTACCACGATGTAACAACTCTTTTATACAAAGGCGAATTTAACTTAAAGATACCTAAAAGAAAAATAGACTGTAAAGTTACAATCGTAGAATATTCCACTTCAATTACCAATCTATATGAAAAAAATCAGGTTGGGGATTTCAAATTAACCCTTCGTGAAAGAAGATAGTGGGAGGGAATTATCATAATGCAGTTAAGTATTCTAGATCAAGCTCCCATTTCAACTAATCAAACACCACAAGAAGCATTAATACAATCAATGAAACTAGCCCAGGCAGGGGAACGCTTGGGTTATACACGATATTGGATTGCTGAGCATCATGACTTATCCGGACTTGCTTGTCCAGCACCCGAGGTTATGCTCGCCTACATAGGTGCTCACACAAAATCAATTCGTATAGGATCAGGAGCCGTATTATTGCCTCACTATAAACCATATAAGGTTGCAGAAGTGTATAATATGCTTTCAACCCTATTTCCAAATCGAATTGACATTGGAATAGGTAGGGCACCTGGAGGTTCAGCCGAAGCAACGAATGCGTTATCCGACAATTTTCTGCAACAGGTTTGGAAGATGCCAGAATTGATAGATATGCTTCTTCATTTTATACATCACGATTTCCCACCTGACCATGAATTTACTAACCTAACAGCTGCTCCAATTCCACCAACACCGCCAGTTCCTTGGCTACTGGGGACAAGCAAAAAAAGTGCCATCCTGGCAGCTGAGAAGGGGGTAGCTTACACATTTGGTCTATTTATGAGCGATAATGATGGCGAAGAAATCGTCAAAGAATATATTCAAAACTTTACGCCACAGAATAAAGATGACAAGCCACAAGTGATTGTGACTGTTTCTGCCATTTGTGCTGAAACCAAAGAAAAAGCAGAAGATATTGCGTTAAGTTCATATGTGTGGGGGAAGCAAAGAGAAAAAAGCGAAGGAATAGAAGGAGTACCATCTATTCCAGAAGCAAGGGATTACCTGGAGAAGGAGAATCTCCATGAAGGCTTTGAAAAAATGAAACAAAAAGTGCTCATCGGTAATCCAAGAGAAGTGAAGGAGAGACTCCAACAACTTCAAAAGACATACCATGCAGATGAAATAATGATTGTCACAATCACGCACTCCCCAACAGACCGGGTCAGATCCTATGAATTAATAGCGAAAGAAGTTGGACTTGCTATTGATTGAAATCTGTTAAACATAAAAACCACGGAACACAATTCCGTGGTTTTCGTTTATACATCCGTTGTTAAGTCCGCCTTTTTCTTTGCTTTTAAAAATTTCACGATATTGATGACGATTGTCTTGATAACAGCATATGTCGGGATTGCAAGAATCATCCCCAATACTCCAGCTAAATTTCCAGCTGCAAGTAAGAGAATAATAATTGTTGCTGGATGTGTATCAAGTGTTTTTCCAAGAATAAGAGGGGAGAGCACATTTCCTTCAATCTGCTGCGCAATAACAATTACCACGACAACTAACAATGCCTTTGTAGGCGAGTCAAATAGAGCAATAATAACAGCTGGTGTTCCGCCAAGAAAGGGTCCAACATATGGAATAATATTAGTGACCGCAACAATCAATGCCATCACAAGCGCAAACGGTAAATCAATTATCAAGTATCCAATAAATGAAAGTGTACCAACCGCTAATGCTACCGTAACTTGCCCCTGTATATAAGCAGATAGTGTATCTCCAGTTTCTTTTAAAATCGTTAAAGCTTCATCCCTGTATACAGTAGGGAAAAACCTTGCAATCGCTTTTGGAAATCGATCTCCATCTTTAAACATGTAAAACAAGAGGAATGGTACAGTTACAAGGATGATTGCAATATTGGTTATGACACCAATAATTTGTGTAATTCCACCTGTAATACGATTTGGGAGGGTATTCGCAAATGCGATTATTTTTTCTTCAATGGTGTTTAATAACTCTTGTTGTTCATCTTGAATCCACTTAAATTCTGAGGACTTCGAGAAATCTTCGACAAAGTCCATCGCTTGATTGGCGTATCCTGGTAAGGCATTTCCAAGTGCGGTAAATTGATTTGAAATAACAGGAACTAAATTCACACCCGCTAAAACAAGTAATCCAAAGAATACAATATAAATAATTAATATCCCTAAACTCTTCGGAACCTTATGCCGATGAAGGAATTTGACGACCGGATTTAATAAAAAATAGAGAAATCCAGTTATCAAAATTGGGAAAAAGACCGTTGAAAAAAACACACCAATTGGTTTAAATAAAAATGTAATTTTCGTTGAAACAAAGATGATTGTTAAAATTAACAAAATTTGAATCAGCCAATATTGAAATTTCTTTTTCGACAAAGTATGTACCTTCTTTTCTATTAATATGCAGTTACTAGAAGTATAACAAGCCATGATTTAGAAAACAATAATTTCCTTCCAAGGAAAAATATTTCATGAATCATACATTTGCTCATCCATTTCCTCTGTAAATTCTTCCGGTTTTCCATCAAGATAAATGCACAAGGTTACTATTTCACAACAATCAAAAAAGGACTCAATCTAGAGTCCTTTAAAGTACCTTAATATATCCAGGGTATTCGCTTGTTACTTCCCCAATTATGTGAGCATCTACATTGTTTTGGTGTAGTTCTACCAGCATTTTTTCAGCTTCAGCTTCTGGAACGGATACTAGCAATCCACCAGACGTAATCGCATCACAAAGAATGAGTTGATCGAGTTCATCAAGGCTAGAGCTATATTCTACTCGTTCAGCTAACCAAGCGTGATTTTTCTTTGTTCCACCTGGAACCACCTTTTGTTCAGCGAGTTCTTTAGTTCTCGGTAGAATAGGGACATTTTCGTAACGAATTGTAAATCCTACATGGCTTCCTTCCGCCATTTCCATCGCATGCCCGAGAAGTCCGAACCCTGTTACATCTGTACAAGCATGAACTTGATAGTTTTCCATTACCTCTGCAGAATTTTTATTTAAGGTTGCCATTACTTCTGTAACTTTTTCTATATCTTCCTTATCCAACAAATCTCTCTTAATGGCTGTTGTTAAGATTCCAACACCGATTGGCTTTGTTAAAATGAGACGATCACCAGGTTTGGCACCTGCATTTGCACGAATTTTATTCGGGTGAACCGTACCCGTTACTGATAACCCAAATTTTGGCTCCTTGTCATCAATAGAGTGACCACCCACTAAGGATGCTCCTGATTCTTTCACCTTTTCAGCAGCGCCTGCTAGGATATCGGCTAAAATACTTTTATCCAATGTATTAATAGGGAAGGCAACGATGTTCATGACCGTAATTGGTTTTCCTCCCATTGCGTAGACATCACTTAAAGCATTAGCGGCAGCAATTTGCCCAAACATGTACGGATCGTCCACAATTGGCGTAAAAAAGTCAAGGGTTTGCACAAGTGCTAGTTCATTATTGATTTTATATACTCCAGCATCATCAGGAGTATCCAGACCCACTAATAAATTTGGATTTGGTGTAGCTTTAGGTAAATGACGCAGAACCTGCGTCAGGTCCTCAGGACCGATTTTACATCCTCAGCCAGCTTTTGTAGAAAGGGAGGTCAATTTAATGATTTCTTCCTTCTTAGACATCAACTTCACTCCTTCCATACTTTATATTTGGTACTTACTCAGCACCTATTTTCCAAACTTATTTTAGCACAAGAAACGTAGTATTAGAAATTAATACGAATTTATTTAACAAATAATTAGCTTTGAATAAAGAAATTGGCTATCCAGCTTTTTCATTTCATTCTTCTTTGAACTTTTTGGATAGTGTATCGTAGCGCTACAAAAAATTATAATCAAATAATATACAATCATTTTTTCTTACACTCAATTTGAATTTATCACTTTATAAATACCTTTAATGAAAGCGTTTTTTAAGATTCAAAATAAATGTAATTGTTGACACTTTCTGAAAATAACTATATCATTATAACAATTTACTACTTCAGGGGGATTACATAATGAAACAATCAACAAAAAAATATTTGATTGACAGAATGTATAAAGCTTCACAAGGACTTGCAAATGCAGTTTTAGTAACACTGGGAATTGGTCTACTTATGGAATCACTTGGAACATTTACTGGTTGGGATGGTTTTACTATAATCGGAGTTTCGGCTCAGCTTATGTTAGCTCCAGCTCTTGGAGCAGGCATTGCGTACCAGCTTGGAGGTAATACACTAGTCATTTTTAGTGCAATGGCCTGCTCTACGGTGGGAGCAAGCGCTGTTCAAATGACAGAAAACGGTGTTACATTAGTAACCGGACAACCGTTAAGTGCAGTTATGGCCGCTGTTGTCGCTACCTGGGTAGGTAAGCGGGTTGCAGGAAAAACGAAACTTGATATGATGGCAATACCGTTTGCTGCTATTTTTGTAGGAGGTATCGCTGGTGTATTTTTATCAATCATTACCACTCCGCTGTTAGAATGGCTCAGCGCACAAATTGCTTCATCTGTTGCTGGTTCTCCCATCATTGGACCTATGGTTATATCACTTGTGTGGAGTATTTTTCTAATGTCACCAGCTTCTTCAGCTGCTATTGCGATTGCATTACAACTTGATCCGGTTTCAAGTGCAGCTGCTTTAATTGGTTGTACAGTCCAATTTGCTGGTTTCACGGCGATGTCCTTTAAACAAAATGATGCAGGGGCTAACATTGCACAATCGTTAATTACTCCTAAGGTACAGTTTCCGAACTTAATTAAAAATCCACGGCTTGCCATTCCGCCGTTTATCGCAGCTGTCATTTGTGCTCCAATAGCAACATTGATTTTTGATTTTCAAGTTCCATATAAATTAGCCGGCCTTGGTCTTAACTCACTAATCGCACCGATTAATATTTTAGCTGAACAGGGTGCAATTGTTTTATCAATTTACATTGCTATTGGGATTATCCTTCCAATTATTATTACTCTAGCTATCTATCATGGTTTAAAAGTGATTGGATGGACAAAAG
>NZ_HE610985.1:472690-661180 GCF_000285535.1 Bacillus timonensis
ATGGACAAAAGAAGCTGACTTAAAAAATGGAATTGCAATAAAAAAACTGGGTAGAAAGGAAGTCTCCTTATTCTACCCAGTTTTATTTTTTGACTTTTATATTTTATTCAGCTAAATCATTCAACGTCTGCAGTTTTACCCATTCAAATAAAAAAACTTCTTTTCATAATCTATTGTTTGAAGAAGAACGAGTACCTAAAAGACTTGGCGGGACTGTGTGGGAATCGAACCCACCGGAGACGACACGCGCCTCCCTCAGGGTTTTGAAGACCCAGGGGGACACCAGTCACCCAGCCAACCCCAAAATAGATTACATTACATTATATACAAGAATCTCTTTTTAAGGCAAATAATAATCTTCTAACTTGTATTTATCACGTGATACCGAGTAAAGTAGAAGGTAGAGTAAACGGGAAAAATGAAAAGTGAGGAGGGAGAAAAATGGCTGATGCCTTTTATACAATCGGAATGGCAGGACATATTGACCATGGAAAGACAACCCTTACAAAAGCATTAACAGGGGTTGACACTGATCGTTTAAAAGAAGAAAAAGAACGGAATATATCCATTGAGCCTGGTTATGCACCACTTCTATTAGATAACGGGATTCACGTATCGATTGTGGATGTCCCTGGACATGAGCGATTTATTAGACAAATGATTGCAGGCGTTGCAGGGATTGACCTTGTCTTACTTGTGATTGCAGCGGATGAAGGTGTCATGCCACAAACAAAGGAACATCTCCAGATTTTGAACTTTTTGGGGATTAAAAAATGCATGGTCGTCGTTTCAAAGATTGGCAGAGTGGAAGAAGATTTACTTGAACTCGCTGTCGATGAAATAAAAGACTTACTTACTGAAACAAATTATCAGGATGCACCGATTCTATTTGTTGATAGTGTAACAAGCAAAGGAATCCCTGAACTAAAGCAATCCATTCAACAAGAAATCATGAGCCTTGAACAAAGAGATAGTAACGGCTCATTTCGCTTGCCAATTGACCAAGCCTTTACTGTTCAAGGACATGGAACAGTTGTTAGAGGAACAGTATTCGAAGGAGTTGTTACGAAAGATCGCCAGTTAACATTATTGCCATCGGGGAAAAAGATAAAAATACGCCAACTCCAAGTACATAATCAAGAAACAGAAAAAGCACAAGCTGGGCAACGTGTTGCACTAAATATTACAGGTGCAACAAAGGACGAAATAAACCGTGGTGATGTGCTTGTTGATTCAGATAACTTTCAAGTGACAAAGACAATTGATATATCACTACAGCTAGTTTCCAAACTATCAATCCCACTTAAGCAGCGCTCACCAGTCAAGTTGCATGTTGGAACGACAGAAGCATACGGCAAAATAATCTTTTTTGATCGCAATGACGTACAAGAATCAGATGAAGAGATATTATGTCAGATACGGCTTAAGGATGATATTGTCGTCCGTCGTGGGGACAGATTTATTTTACGTAGACCTACTCCTATTGAAACACTTGGTGGCGGATGGGTCATTCAGCCCCTTGCGCATAAATACCGCTTTGGCCAAGAAACTATTACAATGCTAAATAGACAAAAGGAACGTTCACCTTCAGAGATCATTGAGGATTTGCTTCATCAGCATAAGCTATTATCCAAACTTCAGCTTATTCAATTATCCTCCCTACATGAGGAGGAGGTTGAAGCGATTTTATCGACTGGAAAATACATCGAAATACATGAGAATGCCTATACTTCAAAACGAATCATTTCAGAACTAAATGAAGCTATCCTTAACAAATTGAAGGAATATCACGAAGAGTATCCTCTACGAATAGGTATGAGTAAAGCTGAACTTCTTCAAATACTTGGACAACAAAAATATCTCGTTGAACATTGTGTAAACGAACTTATACAAACGAACGATATAAAAAAGGATGAGCAATATTTATCGACATCTACTTTCCAGCCGTGTCTTCCAAAAGGGCCAATGGAGAATTTAGTAGAAACACTCCTTAATGATGGTATCCAACCAAAAAAATGGACAGATTATACAAAGGAAGCATCTATTACGAATCGAGAAGCCAATGAACTAAAAACGTACCTACTAAAAACGAATCAAGCATTTTTACTTTCCGAAGAAACATTGATACACAAAATTGCTTTTGACAAAGCTGTTAACCAGTTAAGAGAAAAGACAGCTGACATTTTTAATTTGTCAGAGGCAAAAGAAATACTATCACTCTCACGTAAATATCTCATTCCTTTTTTGGAACTACTCGATAATCAGCATTTTACAACTCGCCAAGAAGGGAAGCGGGTATGGGTAAATAATTAGGAGGTTTTATTATGTACAAGGTATCAGTCGAATTTTGTATGCAGTGAAACTACGCACCAAAAGCCGCAGGTCTTGCGGAAAAACTCTTAACACATTTCAGACAAAACATTTCTACCTTCGAACTCATTCCTTCCTCAGGTGGAGTATTCGAGGTAACTGTTAATGAAGAAAAAATCTTCTCCAAAAAAGAAATAGGTAGGTTCCCAACAACTGAAGAGATTATTACACTAATGGAAACTATGTAAGATGCCCTTTATAGAGGCATCTTTTTTTGCTTATACCTTTATAACAGAAGGGAATACTAGTAAGAAAACTCTTTAAAAGGGGAAAGTTATGAAAATCCTATGCATTGATGGGGGCGGAATTCGCGGAGTGTTTGCTGTTGCCATTTTACGTGCAATTGAAAAAGAATATGATAAACCGATATCAACTATGTTCGATATGATTGCCGGAACAAGTACAGGTGCAATTATCGCAGCTTCTGCCACGCTAGGACTAGGCATGGACGAGGTAGAGGAAAGCTATATTAAATATGGCAAAAAAATCTTCACAAAACAATCGCCATTCGGGTTTCTTAAAAGTGTGTACAGTGATCGGTTTTTACGGCATTATATGCAAGAGACATTCGGTGAAACAACATTGTTTGACATAAAAAAACCTTTGCTCATCCCGACTGTTGATGTCACTCATGGAAATCCATTTGTCCACCGGTCGAATTATGGAAATGCTGAACAGGAGGATCCCTCTATTAAGCTTTGGGATGTTGTACTATCTTCGTGTTCAGCACCCGTCTTTTTTCCACCTAATAATATAAACAATCATTATTTAGCAATCGATGGGGGACTTTGGGCTAATAATCCGTCACTTGTTTGTATTACGGAGGCACAGCACTACTTTAAAAAGAACTTACGAGACATTCATATTATGTCGATTGGAACAGGTTTGCAAAAGATTGATTTTTCCATTGAAGCAAAAAAAGAATGGGGGGTTAGTAAATGGCTACCATTTCATCTTCCATCCTTAAGAATGACACCAAAATTACTTGATCTTGCTTTACACTTATCATCAGAATCTGTAACCTATCATTGTCAACATCTGCTTCGTGATAACTATTTTCGAATCAATGTTGACCTTGGTCAGGAGGTTCCATTCGATGCCCCTGAACACATTGATTTCCTAAGTGAGCTTGGAAGTGATTCTTATCGAAAACATAGAAAAGAAATTGCTTCTTTTTTGACAAAGAAAGAGCCATCTAATTGACAGAGATAAAAATATATGGTATTTAAAAAATGGGCGTTAGCACTTAGGTCCATTGAGTGCTAATTTAATATAGAACAAATAGTCAAAGTTTTTATCGGAAAGGGGAACTAACAATGGCGAAGAAACAATTTAAAGCAGAGTCAAAAAGATTATTAGAGATGATGATCAACTCTATTTATTCGCAGCGCGAAGTATTCTTACGGGAGTTACTCTCAAACTCCAGTGATGCGATTGACAAAATCTACTATAAATCATTAACTGACGACCGCTATCAATTTGACAAGGATAGCTATTTCATTAAAATCACTCCTGATAAGGAGAACAGAACCCTTACAATTTCTGATACAGGAATCGGAATGACAAAGGAAGAACTTGAAACAAATCTTGGGACAATCGCAAAAAGTGGGTCCCTAGCGTTTAAAAAAGAAACTGAAATTAAAGATGGCCATGACATTATTGGACAGTTTGGCGTTGGATTTTATGCTGCTTTTATGGTTGCTGATGTCGTAACTGTTTATAGTAAAGCACTTGGTAGTGAAGAAGCATACAAATGGGAATCAACGGGTGCAGATGGATACACCATTGAAACTGTGGACAAAGACACTGTTGGAACTGATATCATTTTAAAAATCAAGGAAAACACGGAAGACGAATCTTATGACGAGTTCTTAGAGCAATATCGTTTACAATCAATCATTAAAAAATACTCTGATTTCATTCGTTATCCAATTAAGATGGATGTTACAACTAGTAAGTTAAAAGAAGGCACTGAATCTGAATACGAGCAGGTTACAGAGGAACAAGTCATTAACAGTATGGTTCCAATTTGGAGAAAAAACAAAAGCGAACTAACTGATGAAGATTATGAAAAATTCTATAATGAAAAGCACTATGGTTTCGATAAGCCATTAAAACATATTCATATCAGTGTTGACGGTACAATCCGTTACAATGCCATTCTCTATCTTCCTGAAAATATTCCGTTTGATTATTACTCAAAGGAATATGAAAAAGGGCTGGAACTCTATTCGAACGGTGTTCTTATTATGAACAAATGTGCCGACCTACTACCAGATTACTTCAGCTTTGTGAAGGGATTAGTAGATTCTGAGGATTTATCACTTAATATTTCAAGAGAAATGCTTCAGCAGGATCGGCAATTAAAGCTAATTGCGAAAAATATTAATAAGAAAATCAAAAGTGAATTACAAACCATGTTAAAAAATGAACGTGAAAAATATGAAACGTTCTATAATAGCTTTGGTCGACAATTAAAGTTTGGTGTGTATAGTGATTTTGGAAGCAATAAAGATACACTACAAGACTTGTTACTATTCTATTCTTCCAAAGACAAAAAGCTTGTCACATTAGATGAATATGTTTCAAGAATGCCAGAGGATCAAAAGTTCATTTATTATGCTACTGGTGAATCTGTTGAACGTATTGATAAACTTCCACAAACAGAACTTGTTGCTGATAAAGGCTATGAAATTCTTTATTTCACTGAGGATATTGATGAGTTTGCCATTAAAATGCTCATGAAATATAAGGAAAAAGAATTCAAATCTGTTTCTAGTAGTGATTTGGGCTTCGAACCAAATGAAAGTGACAAAGCAACAGAAGAAGAGCAAAATGAAAACAAAGAACTATTTGAGTACATGAAAAATGCTTTGAGTGGTAAGGTAACAGATGTAAGAATCTCAAAACGTTTAAAAACACATCCAGTTTGCCTATCAACTGATGGCGAAATCTCCATTGAAATGGAAAAAGTCTTAAATGCGATGCCAGATAATCAAAATATTAAAGCTGACAAAGTATTGGAAATTAACGTACATCACGAAGTTTTCCATTCATTAAAAAATGCATTTGAAACAGATAAAACAAAACTAGATTTGTACACTCACTTATTATATAACCAAGCGCTTCTAATCGAAGGTTTGCCAATCCAAGACCCAGTTGAGTTTACAAATGATATTTGTAAGATTATGGTTTGATTTTTGGCTGATTATTTATCATTATAGCCAATAGAGGATTTATGGCCGTTAAATAGGAGTTTTTGCAAACTGGCTTTTTAATAACCAAATTAATGAAAATCCGAAAAGAGCAACAAAATTTTTGTTGCTCTTTGCTTACTGTTCACTCAATAAGATATTTACTTCACGTAATGCTTCACACGCTGTATCTAATGTTTCTACTGAATCGGCTTCAATCGTATGCAAATGTACGCCATTCGTTAACAACGAGAGAAGGGAAGCGTTAGTTTCAGATACTTTCTCAATAAACCGTTTGACCTCGAAACGATTTCTAATCATCAGTGACCCAGTTAATTCCCCATATACAGGGTGTTCCACAATAACGTCGCGAACAGTTACACCATGATCGACCAAAATATTTAATTCTTCCGCCGTCTGCTCTGATGTGTGTTTACACGCGATAATGCGTGAAAAGTTTTCCTGCTTTGTTTGTTCCTGTAAATAAATATAACCTTGGCTTGTAGCAACAATTGGTTCATTTTTCGCTTTTAATAACGAAATATCTTGAACAATTACTTGACGACTCACATTGGCTCGCTTAGATAACTCCTCACCAATAATTGGGGTCTGGCTTTCCTTTAACCAATTGACTATGGTTTCTCTCCGTTTTTCCCCTAAAAGCTTTTTATCTCCACTCATAAATTTCACTCCAATTAAAGCTGGCTAGTAATTTTTTGTAAAACTTCAATGACCTTATCAATATCTTCATTTTTCGTCATATGTCCGAAAGATAAACGAATAAGCTGTTTGGCTTCGTCTTCGGATTTTCCAATTGCTAACATCGTTTTAGAAGGACTCTGTTTGCCAATTTGACATGCGCTTCCAGTAGATATTGCAATTCCATAACGATTGCATTCAAGCATGACATATTGCCCTTGTGCGCCCGAAACTGACAATCCAACGATATGAGAAAGTTGATTGGTCGTATGTCCTTCAACAATTATCTCATGTTTCAATTTGGATAAACCCGTTAAAAGCCGTTCACGTAAACCAGAATATTTTCTACTATTTGCTTCCATTTCACTACAAATCACCTGTGCAGCGGTGATAAAGGACGCAATTCCTGGTACATTCACAGTTCCAGGACGGAACCCATTTTCATGTGTAGTACCAGGCACTTGGATTCTCCACATAACAGAAGGGCGTATATAGCAAGCACCAACACCCTTTGGGCCATTTATTTTATGACTTGAAATGGACAAACTATCAATATTTGCTTGTTTTACATCAATTGGAACCTTCCCAAAAGCTTGGACACAGTCAGTATGAAACAAAATATTTCGTTCTTGAAGGAACTTTCCAATTTCTATAATTGGTTGAATCGTCCCAATTTCAGGGTTTGCAAACTGAATAGACACCAGTATGGTTTTATCCGTAATCGCTGATTGCAAATCCTCCAAATGCACCTGTCCATACCGGTCACAAGGGAGGTAGGTAACCTCGAAACCCTCTGTTTCGAGCTGCTTACATACATTATGAACAGATGAATGCTCCGTTGAACTTGTAATCAAGTGATTACCTTTATCTCGATGAGCATCAAGAAGGGAGCGAATGGCTAAGTGATTTGATTCAGAGCCTCCACTTGTAAAATAAACCCCTTCAGCATCACCATTTATTTTATCAGCTAGCTCTTTACGACACAATTCAAGAAGCTGTTTTGCATGTGAACCGATATCATGTAAACTGCTCGGATTTCCAAAATACTTTCTTGAAACCTCTGTATATACCTGTAAAGCTTCCTCGCAAATCGGAGTCGTTGCTGCATTATCTAAGTAAATCATCGTCTCTACCATCCTCTCAATCTATCTAAATCAACTGTAACATAAAAAATATCTTGTCATTAGTCTATATTTGTGTAAATATAGGTGTCAAGACAGTTGTAAACTAAATTTATTTTTGTTGTTAAAATTCCTTGTAGTAAGGAGGCCATATCGTATGGCAAATAGCAGTGTCATTATTATTGGTAGTGGTATTTCAGCCCTGACAGCTGCTTACCAATTAAGTACGGAAAAGAATGTGATAATTATCACAAAATCAAAAATGACAAATAGTAATTCAATTATGGCTCAGGGTGGTATTGCTTCAAGTATAGGAAAAGACGATTCATGGCGTTCTCATTTTAATGATACACTCACTGCTGGTTGTTACCACAATAATGAGAATGCTGTTGAAATTTTAGTTAAAGAGGGACCCCACTATTTGTCGGAGTTAATGAATGGCGGCATGAGATTTGATAGGGACAAGGAACAAAATCTACTACTTGGCAAAGAAGGGGCCCATTCCACAAGACGAATTTTACATGCCGGTGGAGATGCCACGGGTAGAGCATTGGTATTGCATATGCTAGAGAAGGTAAAAGAACGGGTACAAATTATAGAGGGCTTAACAGCAATTGATTTTGTGATTCAGAATCAACATTGTATTGGAGTTAAAGTGAAATCACAAAACAATATGATTCAGGATTTTTTTGCAGAAAATACCATACTAGCGACTGGGGGATGTGGGGGATTATATTCCTTCACTTCAAATGACAAAACAATCACTGGGGACGGGATCGCAATGGGATATCGAGCTGGTTTAGTGTTAAGTGATTTAGAATTTATTCAATTTCATCCAACATTGTTGCATAAAGATGGAAAATCCTGTGGACTTGTTTCGGAAGCAGTGAGGGGAGAAGGCGCCATTCTTGTTGACGAGAATAAAAGACCAATCATGAGCGGAGTCCATCCTTTACAAGATCTTGCACCAAGAGATGTAGTCGCTCGTACTCTTTTCCATGAGATTCTTCAAGGAAAGAAAGTGTTTTTAGATATTTCCATGATAGATGATTTTTCGCATCATTTTCCAACAATCACAAAGCTCTGCAAGGAAAATGAGATTCAAATTGAAAACGGCTTAATACCTGTAACACCAGGAGCCCATTTTTCAATGGGAGGGATAAAAACGGATAAGCGAGGACGAACATCCATTCCTGGATTATATGCCGTTGGGGAAGTCGCCTGTACCGGTGTTCATGGAGCAAATCGTTTAGCTAGTAATTCGTTACTTGAAGGAATCGTATTTGGAAATATAGTTGCGAATGATATTCTCGTAGATTCTCAGCCTATCAGGCTGAATTCACAACCACAAAACGATACCTATAACGAACAAGAACATTTTCTAAATCTACCATCAAAAGCTCAAATACAAATGATGATGATGGAGAATGTTGGAATTGTAAGAAACAAAGAGCGACTTCAATATGCAATGGAATGGTTTGAAAATTTCAAACGTGAATTCGAGGGTATTTCACTATCAAGCTTATCAATTGAACAGCTTGAGTTAGTAAACATGATTACAGTTGGATGGTTAATTGCCAAGTCTGCTTTGATGAGAACGGAAAGCAGAGGTGGTCATTTCCGCGAGGATTATCCATCTGAAGACAATCTGAATTGGCGCAAAAAAGAGATTATCCAAACAAAAGCTTTAGAAAATGTAGTGTATTCATAATCAAGGAAAAAGGGGACATTGGAATGAATGAAGTCAAGCTTAAACAATTATTGCAATCCTATTTCATTGAAGATATCGGTGAAGTAGATATCACAAGTGAGAGTATTTTCCCTGAAGATAAACGAGGAAAAGCAAAGTTTTACGTAAAAGAAGATGGGATATTTGCCGGGTCATCCATTATCAAAAATGCGTATTCTCTTCTCGATTCTTCAGTTGAAGTTTCATTCATTAAAAAAGATGGGGATTTTCTTCAAAAGGGGGATGTATTGGCTATTGTTGAAGGACCCATGGCAAAGCTTTTAACAGGAGAGAGAGTCATTTTAAATTTGATACAACGAATGAGCGGGATTGCCACTACAACAAATCAAGCGGTCACTGCTTTAAACAGCAGCCATACACGAATTTGTGACACAAGAAAAACCGTGCCAGGTCTACGAATGTTGGATAAATATGCCGTTACCTGTGGGGGAGGGTTTAATCACCGTTTCGGACTTTATGATGGTGTAATGATTAAGGACAATCATATTGCATTTTGCGGTTCAATAACAAAAGCTGTGAAAACAGTTCGTGAAAAAGTTGGCCATATGGTGAAAATTGAGGTTGAAACGGAGAGTAGGGAACAGGTCCTTGAAGCAGTTCAAGCAAATGCTGATATTATCATGTTTGATAATCGCACACCAGACGAAATCCGCGAATTTGTCGAGCTGGTACCAAAGCATATTGTGACTGAAGCTTCAGGTGGAATAACATTAGATATTTTACATGAATTTGGTAACACAGGTGTGGATTATATTTCATTAGGTTTTTTAACACATTCAGTAAAGGCATTAGATATTAGTCTTTTAGCATAAGAGGAGAGATTGCAGATGAACATTCTAGAAATGATGAGAAATAGTACAGCTGGAGCTGTCCTTCCAGAAGAATATAAACAATTTTCTGTTCAGGAAATGGAAGAACGCGTTATGGAAATCAAGGCCCGTTTAGGAAAGCGTCTGTTTATACCTGGCCACCATTATCAAAAAGATGAAGTTATTAAGTTTGCTGATGCAACCGGAGATTCTCTAAAACTTGCACAGATTTCCGCAGAAAACAAAGATGCAGAATTCATCGCTTTTTGCGGAGTTCATTTTATGGCAGAAACAGCTGATATTTTAACGACTGAATCCCAAAAAGTGTTTTTACCTGATATGCGAGCTGGATGTTCAATGGCTGATATGGCAGATATTAACCAAACCGAAAAATGTTGGAGCCACTTACAGGAGACCTTTGGCGACACAATCCTACCATTAACTTATGTCAATTCAACAGCCGCCATAAAAGCGTTTGTCGGAAAAAATGGGGGAGCAACTGTTACTTCATCGAACGCAAAAAGAATGCTTCAATGGGCATTTACACAAAAAGAAAGAATATTATTCTTACCTGATCAACATTTAGGTAGAAATACAGCCATTACCCTAGGAATTCCTCTTGATAAGATGGCTGTCTGGGATCCAATAAATAATGATTTGCAATTTGAAGGAAGAGTGGAGGATGTAAAAATCATCCTCTGGAAGGGACATTGTTCTGTACACGAAAACTTTACACCAGCAAATATTGAACATCTTCGTAAATCAAAACCAGATATGAATATTATTGTCCATCCTGAATGCCCGTATGAAACAGTGGTTCTTGCAGATTATGCAGGTTCAACCGCTTATATTATTGATATGATTGAAAAGGCCCCGGCAGGCAGCAAATGGGCTATTGGAACGGAGATGAATCTCGTTCAACGAATCATTGCACAGCACCCAGATAAAGAAATTATTTCACTAAACCCTCATCTTTGTGCTTGTCTGACCATGAATCGAATTGATTTGCCACACTTGACTTGGTCATTAGAGATGATTGAAAAAGGGGAGAACACCCAAATCATTAAGGTTCCAGAAGAAATTGCAAAGGACGCAGTACTAGCCCTTAATAGAATGCTTGAAAGAGCGTAGACCAACATGAACACAAAACAGCCTGATTCAATTGAATCAGGCTGTTTATAATATTCACGAATATTAGATTTTCATAACTCCACCAGTGCTTGCATTTGTTACAAGTTTGGAATAGCGAGCTAGGTAACCTTTTTTCACTTTAGGTTCAAAGCCTTTCCATTCAGCTTTACGTCCTTCGAATTCTTCATCAGAAATCTCAAGAGTTATTTTACGATTATTTAAATCAAGCTCAATTATATCGCCATCTTGAACAAACGCAATTGGACCGCCTTCAGCAGCTTCTGGGGAGATATGTCCAATTGAGATACCTCTTGATGCACCTGAGAAACGTCCATCAGTAATTAAGCCAACTTTTGCACCAAGGCCTCTACCAACAATTTGGGATGTTGGAGCAAGCATTTCTGGCATTCCTGGACCACCTTTAGGACCTTCATAGCGGATGACAACAACATCGCCTTCTTTTACTTTACCAACAATGATAGCAGATAGCGCATCTTCTTGAGAATCAAAGCAAACTGCAGGACCTCTATGGTATCCACCAACAGCTGGATCAACCGCTCCAACCTTAACGACTGCACCCTCAGGAGCTAAGTTTCCAAATAGGATAGCCAATCCTCCTGTTTCAGAATGTGGATTTTCAAGTGGACGGATCACATTGTGATCGGTAATCTCACAGCCTTCTACATTTTCTCGTAATGTTTTACCAGTAACAGTCAAACAATCTCCATTAATTGCACCTGGCTTTTTAAGTAATTCATTAATGATTGCACTAACGCCACCAGCATTGTGAACATCTTCAATATGGTGATCAGATGCAGGAGCAATTTTTGCTAAGTGTGGAACACGAGCAGCAATATCATTAATACGCTCTAATGAATACTCAATTTCTGCTTCATTTGCTAATGCAAGAGTGTGAAGCACAGTATTCGTAGAACCGCCCATTGCCATGTCTAAAGCAAATGCATTATCAATTGTATCGACAGTTACGATATCACGTGGCTTAATATCTTTTTCTATTAAATACATTAATTGTTTCGCTGATTTTTTAACAAATTCTTTTCTTTCTTCCGATACAGCTAGGATTGTACCGTTCCCTGGAAGAGCAAGACCAAGTCCTTCTGCTAAACAGTTCATTGAGTTTGCTGTAAACATACCAGAACAAGAACCACAAGTAGGACAAGCAAATTGTTCGATTTCTGTTAATCTTGCTTCATCGATTTTACCAGACTGATAGGCACCTACACCCTCAAATACGGAGTTTAGATTAAGTGGATTCCCAGCTGCATCACGACCAGCTTTCATCGGACCACCACTAACAAAGATAGTAGGGATATTTAGACGCATTGCAGCCATCATCATTCCAGGGGTGATTTTATCACAGTTTGGAATACATACCATTCCATCAAACCAGTGTGCAGAAACAACCGTTTCTACTGAATCAGCAATTATTTCACGGCTTGGAAGGGAATATCTCATTCCGATGTGACCCATTGCAATTCCATCATCAACACCAATTGTATTCATTTCAAATGGAACACCACCAGCTTCCCGAATTGCATCCTTTACGATTTTTCCAAACTCTTGTAAATGAACATGACCTGGAACAATATCAATATATGAGTTCACTATTGCTATAAAAGGTTTGTTAAAATCCTCATCTTTAACTCCTGCTGCACGTAACAAGCTTCTGTGAGGAGCTCGGTCAATCCCCGATTTAATCATACTACTACGTAAATCTGCCATAAAAGTTTACCTCCAATTCAAAATTACGTTTATTCAGTGAAAAAAGGATATTTTTGCTGAATAAAGTAAAATCAAAAAATTTAAATTATTACTCATTGTAACACTATTTTTAAGATAATCAATTAATAAATTTTGCGGTTTTTAAGAGATTTATGAAATTACTAGTTTCAAAACTTCATGGAATCTACAAATTTCTACAGTTGACGAATTGATTTAAACAGTATATTCTTCTATATATAAATAGTTAGTTTAGAAAACAAATTAATTATTTAACCAAAACAAATCTTTTAAATTAAATGGTAATAATCATTTTAAAAGATACGCAAAATAATATCATGATTTGTTTTCTTAAAATAATACATAACTGGAAAGGTATGATCTTATGTCTAAGCAACAAATTGGTGTAGTTGGATTAGCAGTAATGGGTAAAAATTTAGCGTTAAACATAGAGAGCAGAGGATATTCTGTAGCTGTATTTAACCGTTCCTATGAAAAAACTGAAGAGTTTTTACAAAATGAAGCAGTTGGCAAAAATTTTGTTGGTGCCAAAACAATTGAAGAATTTGTAAACTCTCTTGAAAAGCCACGCAAAATCTTATTAATGGTAAAAGCTGGTCCAGCAACAGATGCTACCATTGATTCTTTAAAACCTTTTCTTGAAGAAAATGATATCCTAATTGATGGTGGTAATACATTCTTCCAAGATACAATCCGTCGTAACAAAGAATTAGAATCTACTGGTATCCACTTTATCGGAACAGGTGTATCTGGTGGTGAAGAGGGGGCATTAAAAGGTCCTTCAATCATGCCTGGTGGACAAAAAGAAGCATATGAACTTGTTGAACCAATCTTAACGGCAATTTCTGCAAAGGTATCTGGTGATCCATGTTGTACGTATATCGGACCAAATGGTGCCGGCCATTACGTAAAAATGGTACACAACGGTATTGAATATGGAGATATGCAATTAATCTGTGAAGCATATTTCATCCTTAAGAATGTTCTAGGTTTAAGCACGGACGAACTTCACGAAGTATTTGCTGAATGGAACAAAGGGGAACTTGACAGCTATTTAATTGAAATTACTGCTGATATCTTCAAGAAAAAAGATGAAGAAACAGGTAAACCACTTGTTGATGTAATTCTTGATACTGCTGGTCAAAAAGGTACTGGTAAATGGACTAGCCAAAATGCACTTGATTTAGGTGTTCCACTACCAATTATTACTGAATCTGTATTTGCTCGTTTTATCTCAGCAATGAAGGACGAGCGTGTAAAAGCGAGCCAAGTTCTTTCTGGTCCATCTGCAGAAGGATTTAACGGAGATAAGCAAGAACTTATTGAAGCAGTACGTAAAGCACTTTACTTAAGTAAAATTATTTCTTACGCACAAGGTTTTGCTCAAATGCGTGTCGCGTCTGAAGAATATGACTGGAATTTAAACTATGGTGAAATCGCAATGATTTTCCGTGGTGGATGTATTATTCGTGCACAATTCCTACAAAAAATCAAAGATGCATATGACCGTGACGGACAATTAGCAAACCTATTATTAGACCCTTACTTCAAGGAAATTGCAGAAGGTTACCAATCTTCATTACGTAAAGTAATTTCAGTTGCTGTTGAAAAAGGAATTCCAGTTCCATGTTTCTCAAGTGCTATTGCGTACTACGATAGCTACCGTACTGAAACATTACCAGCGAATCTTCTTCAAGCACAACGTGATTACTTTGGTGCTCATACTTACCAACGTGTTGACAAAGAAGGTATTTTCCATACTAACTGGATGGAATAAATCATTGTTGGGGTTTCAACATTGAAACCCCTGCTTTTGTTTTGTACAAATTCATCCCTTGATGAAAGGGATTACATACCGGCGTATTTTTTCTATATGTTTGAAACATCGTTTTGAAAAATACGTAAACTATTCCTATAAATGTTTACGCTAATTAGGAGGGCGACTAATCATGGGTATTCTCCAGGAGTTATTACGGGACATTCCTGTTCCAAAAATGGTTAAAATCAAACAACATTTTGATGATTCAAAAGTTGAAAACCTTGTTGAAGATTTAACAAACAAATTACAACGTGAAGAAGTAAAACAAACTATTAAACCAGGTATGGAAATTGCGATTGCAGTAGGAAGTCGTGGAATCGATGCTTTAGTTGACATTACTAAAACCACTGTTCAATTAATTAAAGATCAAGGTGGTACACCTTTTATCGTACCTAGTATGGGTAGTCATGGTGGTGCAACAGGTGAAGGTCAGCGAGAAGTGCTCAAACATCTTGGGGTAACAGAAGAAAGCGTTGGCTGTGAAATCCGTTCTTCAATGGAAGTTGTAAAGCTAGGCGAATTACCAAACGGTCTACCTGTATATATCGATAAATTCGCTTCAAAGGCTGACGGAATAGTTGTTATTAACCGTGTAAAACCACATACTGCTTTCCGCGGTCCTGTAGAAAGTGGCATTCAAAAAATGATTAGCATAGGTCTTGGTAAACAAAAAGGAGCAGAAGCCTGCCATCAATTAGGTTTTAAATACATGGCAGAAAATGTTCCAGCCATGGCACGAATGATCATGGAAAAGACTCCATTTCTATTTGGTGTGGCAACTGTTGAAAACGCCTTTGATAAAGTAGCTAGAATTGAAGTTATGTTACAAAATGAGGTTATTGAAAAAGAACCTGAACTTCAAGCTCAAGCGAAACAATTACTACCAAAGCTATTCTTTGACCAAATTGATGTTCTTGTTATTGATCAAATTGGTAAAAATATCAGTGGTGACGGCATGGATCCTAATATTACAGGTCGATACCCAACCCCATATGCACACGGTGGTCCTGAAGTGAACAAAATGGTTGTTCTTAATCTCACTCCAGAAACCGAAGGTAATGCAAACGGAGTAGGGACAGCTGATTTCACGACACAACGTCTTGTGGACAAAATGGATCTCGAATTCACGTATGCAAATGGATTAACTTCAACTGTTGTTGCACCTACAAAAATTGCAACAACACTTCCAAACGATAAAGAAGCAATCCAAGCAGCAATTAAAACATGTAATATCTTAGATTTTTCAACTGTGAAAATGGTTCGAATTAAAGATACATTGCATGTGAGTGAAATCGAAGTATCAGAAGCCTTGTTAGAATACGTTAAGGAACATCCAAACATTGAACTAATTTCTGAACCTTACGAATTTGACTTCGATGAAAACGGAAACTTATTATAAATTCATTCAACCATATTCAGTCAGGGTTCTAACCCCGACTGAATAACATCTTTGACAGAATAAGACCTAATCACATACAAAAAAGGGGAATAGACATGACTAAATTATTTGACTTAACTGGAAAAACTGCTGTAGCAATCGGTGGAAATAGTGTACTTGGATCTTCTATTTGCAAAGGATTCGCTGAACAAGGTGCGAAAGTAGCAATCGTTGGACGTAATCTTGAAAAAGCAGAAGCTGTCGTAAAAGAAATTGAAGCAGAAGGCGGAGTTGCAAAAGCATTCACAGCCGACGTTCTTTCTCGTGAATCACTTGAAAATGCTGCTCAAGAAATCGAAGCTTGGTCTGGCAGCATTGACATCCTATTAAATGCTCCTGGGATGAACAGTCCAACTCCATTCTTTGAGCTTGACATGGACGAGTACGACAAAATCATGGATGTAAACCTTAAAGGGTATGTTATTGCTACACAAATTTTCGCAAAGAAAATGATTGATAAAGAGCGCAAAGGAAGCATTATTAACATTTCATCTGTATCTTCTACAACACCATTATCTAAAGTATTTACATACTCAGTTTCAAAAGCTGGTGTAAATAGCATGACTCAGTTCTTAGCTAGAGAATTTGCTCCTCATGGAATCCGTGTTAATGCAATCATTCCAGGATTCTTCCCAGCAGAGCAAAACCGTAAAATCTTAAGTGAAGAGCGTGTTGCATCAATCATGGGGCATACTCCAATGAACCGTTTCGGTAACCCTGATGAGCTAAAAGGTGCAGCTGTATTCCTAGCATCAGAAAACGCTTCTAGCTTTGTAACTGGTACATTCATACGTGTTGACGGCGGATTCGGAAGCATGACAATCTAAATTGATAAAAGTGGGAGATCAAATACGCGAATGCGTATTTGATTTAACACTTCTTTTCTTGTTCATGAAATGATATAAATAAAATAGAGAGAAATCAAAATATTAAATGCAGGAGAGAGGGGGAGAAGACAATGATCGATGAAAAATATCAAAAGCTTGTGTCAATTCTCCGAGAGATGGAATCTGTTGTTGTTGCATTTTCTGGTGGTGTTGATAGTACATTTTTACTTAAGGTCGCTGTCGACACGCTAGGAAAGGAAAATGTTTTAGCAGTCACAGCTGATTCGGAAACATATCCCTCAACTGAGCTTAAGGAAGCTCAAATTCTAGCAAAACACATCGGTGCTCATCATCGTGTGATTGAAACATCGGAGCTTGCCATTCCAGGTTATACTGAAAATGACCGAAATCGTTGTTATTTCTGTAAAAGCAGTCTTTTTGATCATTTACTTCCCGTTATGGAACGTGAAGGCTATCACAATGTTGTGTACGGTGTTATTGCAGATGATATGAATGAATTCCGTCCAGGTATGAAGGCCGCAAAGGAAAAAGGTATTCGCGGGCCACTTCAGGAGGCAAATCTTTTTAAAGATGAAATTCGAGAATTGTCGCGAGAATTCGATTTACCAACTTGGAATAAACCGTCATTTGCTTGTCTATCTTCACGGATTGCTTATGGTGAAAAAATCACAATTGAAAAACTAACAAAAGTTGAAAGAGCAGAAGAATTCCTTAAAACTCTACAGATTCGTCAGGTTCGTGTTCGTACACATCAAGATATTGCACGGATTGAGGTTGAACCTAACGATATGAAAATTGTCCTAGAAAATCATGAAGCCATCACAAAAGAATTAAATACTATTGGCTTCAAATATATAACACTAGATTTAGTAGGTTATAAGAGTGGAAGTATGAATAAAGTACTTTCTTAAGGCTTTGGAGTCTTTCCAAAGCTTTTTCTTTGGAAAGAATAATATGGTAACATTAAATCACAAACTAACGAAAATACGAAAGAAGTGCGTGTTCAAAATTTTCACCGGATTTTTTGAACATCCTCAAGAATGTGTAAAGGAAGATGTAGGTATGTCACATGAGTACGTAATTGGTCTCGATCTTGGGACAACCAGTGCAAAAGCAGTTATCTTTACTTTAGAGGGTAAGGTAGTTGCCGAAGCTGAGGATCTAGTTACCTCATACTACCCTAAGCAAGGATGGGTTGAGCAAGACCCTGATGAAATTGAGCGCTCTGCTGTAAAAGCAATCAATATGGCCATTCAACAAGCGAATGTTAACAAAGATCAAATTATTAGCTTGGGTATTTCAGCTGCGATGCATTCCATCATTTGTATGGGGGATAATGGAGAAGCTCTTTCCCAAGCATTGATTTGGGCTGACGGTAGAAGTACAAAACAAGCGAATGAACTTATGGAATCAGATGGTCTAGAAATTTTTTCAAGAACAGGTATGCCAATTCATCCGATGTCACCTTTAGCAAAGCTCATTTGGATGAAAGAAATTGAATATATCCCATATAACCAATCAAGTTATTTTTTATCTATTAAAGAGTATTTGCTTTTAAAATGGTTTAATCAACGCGTAATTGATTATTCCATGGCATCTGCAACTGGAATGTTTAACGGAAATACATTTCAATGGGATAAAGATGTTCTTAAAAAAGCAGGCATTACTGAGGACATGCTTTCAAAAATCGTACCACCAACATATCAGTTAACCGAAATCAATCCAACCATAGCAGATGAAATGGGGATTTCAAGTGAAATGCCATTTATCATCGGAGCGGCTGATGGTCAGTTTGCGAATTTAGGAATTGGTGCCATCTCTCCAGGGGAAGTGGCGGTAACTGTTGGTACAAGCGGAGCGATTCGTCAATTTACAAAAGGGTTCCAATCAAATAAAGAACATGAAACATTCTGTTATGCTTTTTCTGAAGAGTATTTTATTGTAGGTGGACCAACAAATAATGGCGGTATTGCACTCCAATGGCTAAAAGAGACTCTTAATTATCAAGAAAGCTTTGATCATTTTACTGCAGAAGCTGCCAAAGTAACACCTGGTGCGGACGGTTTATTTTTCCATCCCTATATAAATGGGGAAAGAGCACCATTATGGAACCAGCAAGCTCGTGGAAATTTCTTTGGAATGTCTGTTACTCATAAAACAGAACATTTTGTTCGTGCTGTTTTAGAAGGAATTACATTTAATCTATACCAAATCGGGAAAGCACTTGAAAAACAAGCTGGAGAAACAGAAAAACTGTATGTTAACGGTGGTTTGGCACGTTCATCCTTATGGCTTCAAATGCTCGCTGATGTTTTTGGTAAAGAGGTTTATGTCCCAGAAACTCATCATAGTGCAGCATGGGGTGCAGCTTGGACGGCCCTAGTTGGCATTGGCAAAGTGAATTCCTTTGAAGAAATTAAGAACAATATTCCGATGGGAGATCCTGTTGTTCCAAATATGGAAACCCATGAAAATTATAAAGCGATTTATGAAAAATATGTCGCAATTGAAAAAGATATTATCAAGCATTTCTAAAAAATTTTAGCGTCAGTTTACTACTGGCGCTAAAGGCTATACATCGATTCCAAATCGATTAAGGTGTGTGAAACATGGTAGAAGAAATTTTAAAACAAGTGAAGCAAGGAACGTTAAGCATAGCGGATGCAAAGAAACAGCTAGCTACATATGAGAATTTAGGATTTGCAAAAATTGACCATCATCGAAAAAACAGACAAGGCTTTCCGGAAATTGTTTTTGGTGAGGGTAAGACGAAAGAACAAATCCAATCGATTATTAAAGTAATTAAGGAACGTGGAGACAATGTCCTTGTTACGAGAATCTCACTAGACAAAGCAGATTTTATTTTACAATCAAATCCGGAGTTTGTGTACAATGAAACAGCACAACTTTTATACTGGACAGACAAAACGAAAAAAGGCAAACAAAGAAATGGCTATGTAGCTATTGTTTGTGCAGGAACATCTGATTTAAGGGTTGCTGAAGAAGCTGCTATCACAGCAGAAGTATTAGGTAGCGATATTCGTCGTTTTTATGATGTAGGAGTTGCTGGCATTCATCGTTTACTTGATAATATTGAAGAAATTCGTAACGCAAATGTCTCGGTTGTTGTCGCTGGAATGGAAGGCGCCTTGCCAAGTGTAGTTGGAGGACTAGTTTCCCATCCTATTATTGCTGTTCCAACAAGTATAGGATATGGTGCAAATTTTCAAGGACTATCAGCTTTATTAACAATGCTTAATTCCTGTGCATCTGGAATAAGTGTAGTAAATATTGACAATGGTTTTGGCGGTGCTTACAACGCAGTTTTAATTGATCAACTCGCACAAAAGGAGAACTAATATAAATGAATACACTTTATTTTGACTGTTTTTCCGGAATTAGTGGGGATATGGTAATTGGCGCTCTGCTTGATGCAGGCGCTGACCCTCAAAAACTTGTTGAAGAATTAAAGAAACTGAAATTTGAAGATGAATACAAATTAGAATGGAAAAAAGTCGTGAAAAACGGAATTACATCAACAAAATTTGATGTAATCTTAAAAACTGATGGCAATAAGCACTCACA
Source organism: Bacillus timonensis (assembly GCF_000285535.1). Taxonomy (GTDB): domain Bacteria; phylum Bacillota; class Bacilli; order Bacillales; family Bacillaceae_L; genus Ferdinandcohnia; species Ferdinandcohnia timonensis. The sequence goes on from NZ_HE610985.1 coordinate 493,216, forward strand.
TGATCATCACCACGATCACGATCATGACCATAGTCACCTACATCATGAACATGAACATACTCATGAACATGAACACGAACACGAACACGAACATAAACATTCTCATAATCATGAACATGCTCACCACGAACATCATAGCCATGATCATGACCATGACCATGCACATACGCACGAACATAGTCATGACCACCATCACGATAGTCACGATCATGAACATCACCACCATTCACATCGTGCCTATAACGATATTGTTAAGATGATTAAGGATTCTGAGTTAGAGCCAGAAGTAAAGGATATGTCACTTAAGATTTTTAAGAAAATTGGGGAAGCCGAAGGCCTTATTCACGGACTTCCATTAGAAAAGGTACATTTTCATGAGGTTGGTGCTGTTGATTCAATCATTGATATTGTGGGAACGGCTATTTTACTACATCAACTTGAAATCAAAACCATTAAATCATCATCTGTACCGGTGGGTACAGGAAAAATCCATATTGATCATGGTATTTATCCAGTACCGGCACCAGCAACACTTGAGATTTTAAAAGGAGTTCCAATCGAACAAAGTGATATTCGTTTTGAACTAACAACCCCCAACTGGAGCAGGAATTGTTTCTGTCCTCACAGACGAATTTTGTAGCTTTCCATCAATGAAGGTGTCGGCCATTGGTTATGGGGCAGGTACAAAAACATTTAACGATCGCCCAAATGTTCTACGGGTGATGATAGGTGAATAATCATTTCTAGTCCTCACCATTGTGTGAGGACATTTTTTTACAAAGAAATTTATGGCTTATTTTTGACACATATATTATTCCGTAGTATAATTATCTTGAATTAGAGATATATTAATTTAAGACAATTTTATGAGCTGTCTTGGACAAACTTAAGATAAGGCAGATAATTGGAGGCATACAATAATGAGGAACTTAAAGGGTATTCACCATGTCACTGCAATTACAAGTAGTGCGGAAAAAAATTATGAATTTTTCACTTATGTTTTAGGGATGAGATTAGTAAAGAAAACAGTTAACCAAGATGATATACAAACATATCATTTGTTTTTTGCAGATGATACAGGCAGCCCAGGAACCGATATGACCTTTTTCGATTTTCCAGGGATTCCAAAAGGGGTACATGGAACAAATGAAATTTCAAAAACATCCTTCCGTGTTCCAACTGATGCAGCTATTGATTATTGGGTAAAACGTTTTGACCGACTAAATATTAAACATTTTGGTGCAAAAGAACAATTCGGAGTCAAAACTTTATCATTCGTCGATTTTGATGACCAACAATATCAATTAGTCTCAGATGAAAAAAACAAAGGCGTTCCCGCTGGAACACCTTGGCAAAAAGGACCAATTCCATTAGAATATGCAATTACTGGTCTAGGACCATTATTTGTTCGTACCGCACATTTTGATTTCTTTAAAGAAATGCTTGAAAAAGTATTAGACTTTAAAGAATTGAATGCGGAAGGTTCTTTCCACTTGTTTGAAGTAGGTGAAGGTGGGAATGGAGCTCGAGTAATCGTAGAAAATAATACGATTCTTCCACCAGCACAACAAGGATATGGAACAGTCCATCATGCCGCTTTTCGCGTAGAAGATAAATCAGTTCTTGATGAATGGGACAAGCATTTACATGGATTTGGTTTCCAAACTTCTGGCTTTGTTGATCGTTTCTTCTTCGGATCGCTTTACTCAAGAGTAGCTCCTGGAATCCTATTTGAGTTTGCTACAGACGGTCCAGGTTTTATGGGAGATGAACCATATGAAACACTTGGAGAAAAGCTTTCATTACCACCATTTTTAGAGCCAAAGCGTGAAGCCATAGAAAGTTATGTTCGACCAATTGATACGGTTAGAAGTACAAAAGAATTTATTAAAGAATAATCTCTTTACCTTTTTGACTCAAATCGCCCTCACAGGATTGTGGGGCTTCTTTTTATTTCTAGGACATGCATTATTGATAACACTCTTTTAAAAATATAACTATTCGCTCAAGCGCTACAATATTGTCTAGGAGAAATGCCAGTAATCTTTTTGAATGCCTTATAGAAGGTGGAATAATCACTAAATCCAGTTCTATGCGCAACATCAAGTGCAGTAATCCCAGATAACAGTAATTCCATTGCCCACATGATTCGCTTATAGGTTATATACTCCATAATAGTAAAACCAGTGTTTCTTTTAAAGATATGACTTAAATAATATTTGTTAACGAAAAACGTATCCTGTAACAAATCCAATGATATTTTTTTATCAAGATTTTTATTAATAAAGTCCAATATGCTGACGATTTTGTAATCATATTGGTGACGTTCTATCAAAGGATTATGAAATTCTGAAAAAATTTTATTAATCTTAATAAGCAATTGTACAAAATATGTTTTCATCAATATTTGGTTTTCAGGAGCATCCTCTAGAGTAGCCTCTTCAATTTTTTCCCACAGTTTATTTATGCCTGACTTTAGAACATATTCTGCAGATATCTTATTAAAATAACCTAATTTCCTATGCTCGATATAATTCAACAAATTGTATTCTTCTGTTTGATAAGATGTAATGTATTCAGGTCTGAATTGGATAAACTTTCTTTCATATCGGACATCGGAATTGAAAACAATTCGATGAAGCTCTCTTGAATTTGTGATGATAATGTCATTTGGGTATAGTTCATAGGCTTGACCTTCAATGTAATAGGTGAGATCACCAGAGATATAGTAGTAAAGTTCATAGCCATCATGGATGTGCGTATCTATGTCATAGGGGGATTCAATAACCGTGTGGTCCAAAGCAAACGTTTTCGTTTCGTAATGTAAAAGTTGTTTCATTCTCTATCATCCCTTATCTGTAAATACAATCTTCTTCCCCTGTCTACATTAATCCATCATGATAAAGAAAGCAATATTTGCAATGTATTAAGCAATAAAGTCAAAGAAGCATGTAAACGCTTGTAATAAAATACAGGTATATTCGACAGAAGTTCAGAGAGGGTTGACAATGATGGGTAAATTTATAATATCAGCTTTTGCCGACGAAATAGATCAAAATTTAGATACTCAAATGGATGTTTTAGAACAGCATGGTATTAAACATATTGAAATGAGAGGTGTGGATGGGAAACATCTTATTGATTATTCATTAAAAGAAGTTAAAGAAATAAAGAAAAGGATTGATGCTAGAGGTTTTAAGCTTTCAGCAATCGGTTCCCCATTAGGGAAGATTAAAATCACCGATGATTTTGCCCTCCATCTAAATCTGTTTAAGCATACTTTGGAGATTGCTAAAATTATGGATTGTACGTATATAAGGATGTTTAGTTTTTTCATACCAAAAGGCGAAGACCCTGGAAAATACAGGGATGAAGTGATGAGACGGTGGAGGAGTTTTATTGAAGTAGCAGATGGAAGTGGTGTTATCCTACTACACGAAAATGAATCAGGAATTTATGGAGATACCCCTGAAAGATGTTTGGATCTCTTACAAACAATGGATAGTGACCATTTTAAAGCGATTTTCGACTTTGCGAATTTTGTGCAATGTAATGTGAAAAATTATCCAGATGGCTATAACTTACTTCAAAATCATATTGAATATATTCATGTCAAGGATGCAGTTTACAGTGATCATCATGTCGTACCTGCAGGAGAAGGTGACGGAAATGTAAAACAAATTCTGAAAAAATTACATGATAACGGATATCATGGCTTTTTGTCACTTGAACCACATTTATGGGACTATAAAGATTTTTCCTTACTTAAGCCCGGTTCACTAGGGTATGATTTACCAGAGGGTGGAGCAAAGAGTTTTGCCGTTGCGGTACAAGCACTGAAAAATATAGTAGAAGATATAGTGTAAGAGTTCACAAATTTAAGATTGAAGATTAAAAGATAAAAAGGAGTTAAAATATTATGAAATCATTTAATAACCCAATATTGCCAGGCTTTTATCCTGATCCGTCAATTTGTCGAGTAGGTGAAGACTATTATTTAGTGACTTCCTCGTTCGCATATTATCCCGGCGTTCCCATTTTCCATAGCAGAGATTTAGTGAATTGGAAACAGCTTGGACATGTATTGGATAGACCATCCCAGCTTCCACTAGATGGACTACGGCAGTCACAAGGTATATATGCACCAACTATTCGTTATCATGATGGTGTTTTTTATATGATCACAACAAATGTTGGGAAAGGTGGTAACTTTTTTGTAACAGCAACAAACCCAGCAGGACCTTGGTCTGATCCTTATTATTTGGATGCACCTGGTATTGATCCTTCTTTATTTTTTGATGATGACGGAAAAGTCTACTACCACGGTACAAGGCCTGCACCAGAAGGAGAAAAGTATAGTGGCAACTGGGAAGTATGGTTGCAAGAACTAGATTTAGAAACAAAGCAGCTAGTAGGAGAACCCGTTGGATTGTGGCGTGGTGCGTTAAGGGACGTCATATGGCCTGAAGGTCCACATTTATATAAGGTAAATGGCTATTATTATCTGTTAATCTCGGAAGCTGGGACAGGTCATCACCATGCATCGTCCATAGCAAGAAGTGAAAGAGTAACGGGTCCCTATGCTGGAAATCCAGGGAACCCAATTCTAACACATAGACATCTTGGTAAAGATTATCCAGTTGTGAACGTTGGCCACTGTGATTTTGTGGAAACTCAAAATGGAGAGTGGTGGGCTGTCGGACTTGCATCACGTACATATGGGGGATATTACCGAAATCTTGGAAGGGAAACGTTTCTGATGCCAGTTGTTTGGGAAGATGGATGGCCGATTATGAGTCCCGGTACTGGTAAATTAGAAATGTTTTATCAACTACCTGACTTACCTCAGGTGAAGCCACAAATACCTTCTACCTGTGATCATTTCGAAAACACAAAACTGGATTATGCATGGAATTTTATACGGACACCAAAAGAAGAATTTTATAGTTTATCAGACCGCCCTGGTTATTTAACCTTAACACTAAGACCTGACAAGATAACAGAGCTTGGTAATCCTAGCTTCGTTGGAAGAAGACAACAACATATAAATTTCATGGCTTCTACTGTAATGGAGTTTACACCGAAGAAGGACAACGAATCAGCGGGTATCGTGTTGCTTCAGAGCAATGAGTATCACTTTAGCTTTTTATATTCAAAGGTAGCGGATAAAAAGGTAATCAGGTTGGTCCGATGTGCAGGTGGAGAAAACAAAGTAATAAAAGAAATGCCAATAGATGCATCTACATTATATTTAAAGGTAGAGGCACATGGTCAGGACTATAATTTTTATTATGGAGAAAGCACTACGAGTTATCAATTACTTGTAGAAAATGTGGATGGGAGGATTTTAAGTACAGATGTCGCCGGCGGATTTGTAGGTGCCGAGTTAGGCTTATATGCGAGTTCGAATGGCGCAAGTAGTGATAATAAAGCCTATTTTGACTGGTTTGAATATGTAGGTTTATAAATGATGGAAAATGACGCATCCTTTTTAGTTTTTAGAGACTAGTAATTATTGGTTACTTTTTCATTCAAGTCTGTAAAGATTGCCCATTGTACATAGGTCAAAAGGGGGAAAAGCCTGCCTTTCCTTCGTTAAATTCTTCCATTCCTACTGACCATGGAAGGATTTTATCGAAAACAATCGAAATTTGTCTTATTTCATTGTATAATTGTCTGTTGTAAGACAAAAAGCTTTGAAAGGGATGATGTCCAATGATGGAATGGGCGTTAGTCATATTATTTGGAGTAGCAGCAGTGTTGCTCATTTTATCTTATGCACTTACGAAAAAGGCAAAAAAAGCTGAACAACGTGAGCTTGAACTATATTCAATAAGTTTTATGGAAGAGATTAATAAGTTACAGCAACAAATGAGAAAACTAGAATTAGATACTGAAATTCTGAAAAACCAAGTAGGGATTGACACAACAGATTCGGAACAACATGAATTACTCCGTGATATGCTCGATCTATATAAGAGAGGATATTCTGTATCAAGTATCGCCAACGAAAAAAATATAAGTGAAATTGAAGTACAAGGTATGCTTTCTCCTTTTACAAAACAAAAAGAAGGGAGAATTGTTGCCAATGACCGCTAAAACTTTAAGTAGCTTTGCTTCTGGGCTTTTACTTGCTGCCGCGGTATGTGCAATCGTATATTTTACAGGACCTCAACAAGCAACGAGTACAAAAGCTGAAGAAAAACCAACTGTTGAAGAACTAAAGAGCCTACTTGCAGCAGAAGGGTATGTAGTCCACACTGAAGAAGAGTGGAACAACGCGGTTGCTGAAGCCAAGAAATCAAATGAAAAAGTTTCAGAGCAACCAAAAGAAGAAGCAAAACCAGAAGTGAAGGAAGAAAAGAAAGAAGAACCAGCTAAACCAGTTGTCAATAAAACGACTATAACTGTTTCAGAAGGTATGACAAGCTATGAGGTGGGTAAAGCACTTATTTCAGCTAAAATCATTAGTGGCGATGCTTGGGATTTTGCAAATTTAGTTGAGAAAAAAGGAGTAGCTAAATACTTAAAGCTTGGAACATACGAAATTAACAGCGATATGACAACAGACGAAATCATCTCCACTATCTTTAATAAAAAATAAATAAACGAAAAAGACCAAATCCAAGATTAACGGGTTTGGTCTTTTTCGTTTTTGTGAAACTTTGCGTGAAACAAGAAAAGTCGAGCCGTGACATGCACAAAATGTAGGCGTTTCTCACAAAAAGGAGACAATTGTTATCATTTTAGCTTTGCTTACATAGTATAGAATATAAATTAATATTAAAATTAATTTATTAATTTGGTAAATGACCTAAATAAATTAGGTGTGTTTTATAAATATGATTTCTGTCAAGAATGAATGTATAGTAAATAAGCTAATGGGGTGATACGAAATGTATACCAATAAAGCAATTCAGGTTCTTGACCGTATGCGTTTATCAAATGGTGCTTATACAGCAAGTTTATCAAATGATTATAGCTATGTGTGGATTCGAGATATAGTATATACAGTTCTGCCATTTATTAATGAACCATCTGAGAGATATGCAAAGGCCTATCATGCTTTATTTGATATGTTTAAGACTTATGAATGGAAAATTGATATCCATCGGAAAAAGAAGCCAATTTATCTGTTTGAATATATCCATTCACGGTATTCTACAGATTTAAAGGAGATGCCTGTTGAATGGGGGCATGCCCAAAATGATGCGATTGGCGCGTTTTTATGGGGTGTTGGTGAAGGGTATCGCTTAGGACAAAAGGTAATCCGTGACAAAAAAGATATTGAAATTATTCAAAAGCTCGTTGACTATCTTGAATGCTTACAATATTGGCAAGCAAAAGACAATGGCATGTGGGAAGAAAACATGGAAGTCCACGCTTCAAGTATAGGTGCTTGTGTTGCTGGCTTAAACGCGGTAAAAATTTTGGTCAATGTAAAAGATGACCTTATCAAAAAAGGGGAAGAAGCCCTCCGAAATTTATTACCTCGTGAAAGCGAAACAAAAAATACCGACCTTGCACTTCTTTCACTTGTATTCCCATACCGAGTTGTTGACCGTGATACTGCAATTAAGATTGTTGAAACCGTTTCCTCAAAATTAGAGCGCACATATGGTGTCATTCGCTATGAAAACGATCAGTATTATAATGAGGGAAGTGAGGCAGAGTGGTGCTTTGGTTTCCCTTGGCTAGGTCTTTGTTATCTTGAATTAGGTCAATTTAATAAAGCCAGTGAATATATAGAAAAAACGAAGCGTATCGTGCCTGATAATTGGGAGGTTCCTGAGCTCTATGTAGGTGGAACAAATAGGCCAAATGGAAACACCCCATTAGCATGGTCAGTCGCAATGTCCTATATTTTCCTCACGAAGATTGAAGATATGGCACAACAAAAAATATCTTAAAAAGCTGCGTAAGCAGCTTTTTTGCATTTTTATATTCGTTTTTACTAGACCATTTGAATTATGGTGCACAAATTTTTCTAGGATAATAATACAATAGGTATCTGTACCCGAATTTACATTATTTTGCAATATCAAATTTTTGGGCAAAAATGTAAAAATCTTATATAAATCAACACTATTTTGTAAACGGTTACATATTTTTGATAAAAAATATTCTCATTAAAATAACAATTTTCTGTGTATTCTACCTTATTTGACAATAAAAAACATTATTCGCCAAAGGAATATTTCTGCATGGAGACGAATTAAGATAGTAAAGTGAAAAAGTAATACCAGACTATTGTTTTATTCTTATTTTTATCATTTCATACAAACGTCGTAAGTTTTTGGTATTACATATATTCTCTTTACATATAACAAAAGGAGGATAACATCTTGAATTCAATCAGTGAAAAAAAGTCTGAACTTTTGCCAAGTGAATTCGACTTATATTTATTTCACGAAGGAACCTTATTAGAAGGTTATAACATGCTTGGTTCACATGTCTTGTCCTTTCAAGGTAAAGAAGGTGTAAGGTTTTCCGTTTGGGCACCTCATGCCAAATCCGTTTCAGTCGTTGGCGATTTTAATAATTGGGAAGGTAGCTCACACCCCCTTAAAATGATTCCGAATCATGGTGTGTGGGTAGGATTTATCCCAGGTCTAAAAGAAGGTGATCTTTATAAATATGAAATCACAAATGCAAATGGTGATAAGAAATTAAAAGCTGATCCCTACGCATTCTCTTCTGAAGTAAGACCTAATACTGCATCCATAATAACAAGACTTGACCAGTACAAATGGAATGATAAAAAATGGATAAAAAATCGCGACAAAGCGGATTCGTACAATAATCCAATGTTGATTTATGAATTACATACTGGTTCTTGGAAAAAGAAAGAAGATGGTAGCTTTTATACATATCGTGAGCTAGCCGACGAATTGATTGATTATGTTGTTGAACATGGGTTTACACATATTGAATTGATGCCAATAATGGAGCATCCATTTGATTTGTCATGGGGCTACCAAATAACAGGGTTTTATTCGGTAACCAGTAGACATGGTGGTCCTTCAGACTTTATGTATTTTGTGGATCAATGTCATCAAAAAGGCATTGGTGTCATACTTGATTGGGTTCCTGTACATTTCTGCCGTGACGAGCACGGACTCGGCAAATTTGATGGAACTCCTCTTTATGAGCCAACTGACTCAAAACGAGCTGACCGACCATTATGGGGGACGTATAGTTTTGATTTTACAAAAATGGAGATTCATAGTTTTTTATTATCAAATCTTGTTTTTTGGATGGATATGTACCATATTGATGGCTTTCGAATCGACGCCGTATCTTCATTAATTTACCTCAACCACGACAACCCGCAACAAGAAAAGCTATTTAATCAATTTGGTGGCGAAGAAAATTTGGAGGCAATCGAATTTATTAAAAAAGCCAATGAAGCCATTTTCAAACGATATCCAGGTGTGTTAATGATTGCAGAGGAAGCAACTGATTACCCTCTTGTAACTGCACCAACTTCTGAAGGTGGATTAGGCTTTAATTATAAATGGAATATGGGCTGGGTAAATGACGTTCTAACATACATGCGTCTGCACCCGTCTGACAGATGTTATCATCATAATTTATTAACCTTTTCCTTCTTCTATGCATTTTCAGAAAATTTTGTTTTACCTTTTTCACATGATGATGTTGTTCACGGGAAAAAATCCCTCTTAGATAAAATGCCCGGTGATTACTGGCAGAAGTTTGCAAATCTACGATTACTATATGGATACTTGATGACCCATCCTGGAAAAAAACTGCTCTTTATGGGTGGCGAGTTTGGCCAATTTTCCGAATGGAAAGAGCTGGAGGAACTAGATTGGATGCTTCTAGACTATGATTCTCACAGTAAGCTTCAGGCATATTTCAAAGAACTTCAACATTTTTACCTTATGGATTCTAGTCTTTGGAGGCAGGATCATGAACAAGATGGCTTCGAATGGATTGACCCAGATAACCATGAGCAATCTGTCATTACATTTATGAGACATGGAAAACGCAAGGGTGATTATTCAATCATCGTTTGTAACTTTTCAACAGAAGTCTATGACAATTATCGTATTGGTGTCCCATCAACTGGGAGTTATATAGAATTATTTAATAGTGATTCAGTGGAATTTGGGGGATCTGGTCAGATTAACACAGCTGCTATTACCGTTGATAAGACACCAGCACATAACCAACCCTATAGCATGACAATTAAAGTTCCACCTTTAGCAATTAGTATCTATAGAAAAGAGACAAAAAAGAGAAAAAGAGGTGTCGTCAAAAAATGAGGTCAAAGAAGTGGATTGCAGTTGTATTAGCAGGTGGTCAAGGGTCAAGATTGGGGGAATTAACAACAACCCTTGCCAAACCCGCTGTTCCGTTTGGTGGAAAATACCGAATTATTGATTTTCCTTTAAGTAATTGTACTCATTCAGGTATTGATACTGTTGGTGTCATTACTCAATATCGCCCACATGTACTCAATAATTATGTAAGCAATGGGCGTCCTTGGGATCTTGACCGGAACAATGGGGGTGTAACCGTCCTTCCGCCATACCTCGGAAAGAATGGTGGAGATTGGTACAAAGGAACTGCCAACGCAGTCTACCAGAACATCCATTATATTGAGCAATATGACCCGGAATATGTCCTCATTTTATCTGGAGATCATATTTACAAAATGGATTATAGTAAGATGCTCCGTTTCCACTTGGAAAAAGATGCTGCAGCCACAATTGCAGTAATTGAAGTACCATGGGCAGAAGCAAGTCGCTTTGGGATTATGAATACAAATGACGAAAAGAAAATTGTTGAATTTGATGAAAAACCTGCGAATCCAAAAAGCAATTTAGCGTCAATGGGCATTTACTTGTTCAAATGGAAGTTATTAAAAAAATATTTAACCGAAGACGAATTGAACCTTCATTCTTCAAACGATTTTGGGAAGGACATTATCCCTAAATTACTTGAAGACAATAATACTTTATATGCATACCAGTTTGATAGTTATTGGAAGGATGTTGGTACAATCGAAAGTCTATGGGAAGCACATATGGACTTATTAGATGATGCTCCTGGCTTTGATTTACACGATCCTAGCTGGCCATTCTTTACGGGAATCGCGACTCATCCACCACAATATATATCACCAGCGGCAGATATTGCTCAGTCACTGATTAATGAGGGCTGTATTGTACAAGGAACAGTTGACCATTCGGTTCTCTCTTACAATGTAAAGGTTGGAGAAAATTCGAGGATTAAAGACTCTGTTATCATGCCAAATGTTCAAATTGGCAAAAATGTGACTATTCACAAAGCCATTATCGCAAGTGATTTATGTATTCCAGATGGAGCACATATTGGTTCAGATGCCCCGGACGCTGCCATTACATTAGTCGGAGATGAAAGCAGTGTAAGACCTTTAACGGTAAGTAAATAAATATTACACGAGGAGCGATTGAGATTGGAACGAGTAATTGGCGTAATTAATTTAGTTAATGATAAACAATATTTAAAAGAGTTAACACAGCATCGTTGTTTGGCAGCTGTACCATTCGGAGGAAGATATCGATTAATCGACTTTACCATGTCCAATTTTATTAACGCCCAAATTAAAAAAGTAGGGGTTTTCACCAAGGACAAATATCGTTCAATCATGGATCATCTCGGTAATGGGAAGGAGTGGGACCTTGATCGACGAAATGGGGGATTGTTTATTTTGCCTCCAGTCCATCCAGACAAAAGTATTGTTGGTGACGTTCAGCAATTTTATGATCACCTTGAATTTTTCCAGCGTTCCCATGAAGACACTGTGATATTATCACCTGGTCATCATGTCTACAAAATTAATTTTAATGAGGTCATTAAATGCCATAGAGAGAGTGGGGCAGACCTTACAGTCGTGTATAAGGACTATGACGGGGAGCCTGTCGACAAACCCATCTATCACAAATGCATCTTAAATGCTGAAGATACATTAACTAATCTAGAACTCTATACATCTCCAAACCAGGGTGACCCTGTTTGTACGGAAACTTTTGTGTTTTCCAAGAAAGTATTAATTGAACTCATTACAAAATGCTATGAAAATGGGGAATTTAATTTTATTCGAGATGTAGTAAAAGCAAATTTACAACGTCTAAAAGTAAACAGCTATCATTTTAAAGGGTATATGCCATTTATTCATTCTATTTCAAGCTATTATAAAACAAATATGGAATTCTTAAACCCACAGGTTACAAAGGAGTTTTTCTTTGATAACTGGGAGATTTATACAAAAACAAAGCATGAGCCACCTGTTAAATATTCAACAACCTCAAATGTAAGCAACTCATTAATTGCTAACGGCAGTGATATTGAAGGGACGGTTGAAAATAGCATTATCTTCCGGGGTGTAAAAATTCGGAAAGGGGCTACTGTAAAAAACAGCATTATCATGCAAAAAAGCGTTATTGATGAGGGAACATACCTTGAAAATGTGATAACAGATAAACAAGTAAACATCACATCTGAAAAAGTTATCATTGGGGAGTTTACTCCAACAGTGATAAAAAAAGCAGATATCATCTAATGGGGGAAAATCATGAATGTATTATTCGCAGCATCAGAATGTGCACCATTCATTAAAACAGGCGGACTAGGGGATGTAATAGGAGCTTTACCAAATGCCCTGCAACAGGAAGGTATCCATGTAAATGTGGTCCTTCCGAAATATGGTGATTTGGCAAAAAAATACAAAGAACAGTTAGTTTTAGAGCGCATTATTGAGGTACCCTTAGGGTGGCGAAGACAATATTGCGGGATTGAAAAATTAGTTTACAACGGCATTAATTATTATTTTTTAGATAATGAATATTATTTTAAACGGTATGGTAGCTATGGTTTTTATGATGATGGGGAGCGGTTTGCATTCTTCTCGAGAGCGGTGCTGGAAGCAATCCCATATTTAGAGCAAAAGCCAGACATCATTCATTGTCACGACTGGCAAGCAGGACCGATTCCTCTTTTATTAAAAGCACATTATGAAAACCATCCAGATTATAAAGACATGAAAACCGTTTTTACCATTCATAATTTGCGCTATCAAGGTGTATTCCCGAAATCTGTATTAGGAGAATTACTTGATGTAAGTGAGCGTTATTTTCATATAGATGGTGTCGAGTTTTATGGGAATGTCAGTTATATGAAAGCAGGTTTAGCTTTTGCTGACACTATTACGACGGTAAGTCCAACTTATGCAAATGAAATTCAAACCGCCTATTACGGGGAGCAGTTGGATGGATTTTTACAAAAACGTAATTTCGAATTACAAGGAATTGTAAATGGGATTGATGATGAAAATTATAATCCCGCTACTGACAAGGCTATTTTTACCTTTTATGATACGTATGAAGGTAAAATGGAAAATAAACGAGCATTGCAGCAACATCTTGGACTTCCAGTAAACAAAGAAGTCCCGGTTATTTCCATGATTACTCGACTTGTAGAACAAAAGGGGATTGACCTCGTTTTACATGTTTTTGAAGAAATCATGAGTCAAAATGTACAATTTGTCTTACTCGGGACAGGTGAGGGACATTATGAGGATGCATTCCGCGAATTTGCAAGCAGATACCCAACGAAAGTATCAGCGAATATCTTTTTTGATGAAGCTCTTTCTCGAAAAGTATACGCAGGTTCCGATATCTTTTTAATGCCATCCCAGTTTGAACCATGCGGAATTGGCCAATTACTTGCATACCGTTACGGCACACTTCCACTTGTCAGAGAAACAGGTGGACTAAAAGACACGGTTCAACCATACAATGAGTTCACCGAACATGGCAATGGATTTAGCTTTACGAATTACAACGCACATGACATGTTATATACCATTGAACGTGCAATTTGGTTTTACCGTTTCCAGCCAAAGAAATGGAGAGAGCTTTCTGAAAAAGCATTAACGCTCGACTTTAGCTGGGAGGCTTCTTCAAAAGAATATATAAAACTATATGAAAATCTACAATTTTCATTCGTATAAGATTAACGTTAGGGGCACACCCTAACGTTTTTTAGCGTTTCTACTTAATTGTGTCAAGGCAATTCTTCGTAGTGATGAACTACTAAAATCTGTTGGATTTTTCTTTTTCATCCGTTCACGAATGGGATTGGCATTTAAATGTACCTTTTCATCTTCATTTTCCATCACGGGGATTTCCTCCAATCTTTTATAGAGTTATATTCCCCATATTGAATTTTTTTAAATAACAGGATAATAATGTTCATACCGTGGATTGTAATAGTAAGGTGGTCTTGGTCCAATTTGAGGTAACTCAAAGCTTTGATCAAGATACGATACTTCCACAAGTTCCTTTGTTTCATTTATCAGTAAAAATTTCACTTCAGGACTGTAATAATAATTCATCAGTTCATCCCCCTTATAAAAATCTCTGTTTAGTCTATTCAATGTATCGCAAAGATGAGCCCGTACTCCTTTTTAACAGAAAATCAGTCAAGGCACTGTTATGCTTCAACTGACATAGTCTAGAACAAATTGAGTTTTTTAGGAGGTTTGCCTATGTCTCGTTCTAGAGAAGAAGATAGACAAAATCAAAACTATCCAATGTATCCAAATTACGGAAAAATTACACAGTATAAGGATGTCGCACTAACAGTTCCTGAGCAGCGTCAATTTCGGCAGCCTGGTGTCGAAAGCATAATGGTACCAAGACCCATTATTGATAATCCCCAATATAAAGGTAGTGGAAAGCTAAAAGGGAAAGTTGCCTTGATTACGGGTGGTGATAGTGGAATTGGTGCTGCTTGCGCAATTGCCTTCGCAAAAGAGGGGGCAGATGTAGCGATTTCATATTTAGATGAACACGAAGATGCGAATCGAACAAAATCAATAATTGAAGAGCAAGGCCAACGCTGTTTACTCTTACCGGGTGACCTACGTAATAAACAGAAATGCATTGACAATGTTGAGCAGACGGTTCAGACATTTGGTAAACTTGACATTCTTGTAAACCATGTGGGTATTCAATTCCAACAACTGAGCCTTCTTGATATATCAGATGAACAGTTCGAT
Source organism: Bacillus timonensis (assembly GCF_000285535.1). Taxonomy (GTDB): domain Bacteria; phylum Bacillota; class Bacilli; order Bacillales; family Bacillaceae_L; genus Ferdinandcohnia; species Ferdinandcohnia timonensis. Next base: position 508,286 of record NZ_HE610985.1, read on the forward strand.
AATACTTTCAAGGTCAATGTATATTCCTATTTTTACACGACAAGAGCAGCGATGAAGCATTTAAAGGCAGGAAGTTCCATTGTCAACACAGCTTCCGTTGTTGCTTATTACGGAAATGAGCAGTTGATTGATTATTCGATGACGAAAGCAGCAATCGTAGGATTTACTCGTGCCCTTGCCAATAATGTTGTTTCAAAAGGGATTCGTGTGAATGCTGTAGCTCCTGGCAGAGTCTGGACACCACTGATTCCAGCAAGCTTTTCTGCAGACCAAGTCCCGCTTGCAGGGAATCCGATGGACCGACAAGCTCAGCCTTTTGAACTTGCCCCAGCCTATGTGTATCTTGCATCTGATGATTCCCGTTTTGTTACTGGCCAAACAATCCATGTTAATGGCGGACAAATAACTTCTTCATAAAAAAAAGTGATTCATGTGAATCACTTTTTTATCATTCTTATTTATCATTTTTTATCGGTACATTTTGGGGACGTTTTGGATGTCCTACTTTCCCTTCATCATCTGGACCTGTTAAGGTATTTCTTTTATCTAACACTTTACCTGTAAATTCAACTGGGTTGCGATTAGCCATGTTATTCACCTCCATTTCGTTAGGATGGTTCCAAAAATGAAATAACATAACAAAAAAATTATTTCTTTACATTTGTAACGGCAATTGATTCATATAGTGTATTAGTCAAACTATTTGGCCCACTTGCATCAAGGCCAAGTTCCCAAATCATCATTCCACCAAATCCGTGATTCAAAGCAAGCTCTGTTTTTCTTGTCATCATCTTCTGGCCGTTATAATAATAGGTTGTTCCATTCATATTAACGATATCTTTGACCGCATTTTCAGGATTAGCTTCTACAATTGCTCCGAACGAAACTTGCTTAATGTTCGGGTCTGTGGGCTGTGCATAAAACGGAACACCTAGGACTAGCTTGTCTTTTTGTATGTTGTGATTGTCAAAAAACTTCGCCCAGTACTTGACAACACTTTTGGTAAATGGATAAGGTGATAAATTCTCAGCATGATAGCCGCCATCCCATTGGCCATCATATGCCATTATGTTGACATAGTCGACATACGTAAAAGTTTTTGGCTCATATTTTACATACGCTAATTCTGTTAAGGTTTGACCATGAATCTTCGAATGAACGGCAATGGATACTACTTTATTTTTCGAATGTAATTTCTCACTTACTTTTTGTATAAATGCATGTAAATTCATAGCATCTGCATCTGTTCTTGGATGTTCAAAGTCAATATCAATACCGTCTAGATTTTCTTGTTCAACAATTGCAACGATCTCATTAACTAGCCTCTCTTGCGATTCCGGCTTTGCTAGTGCGGCAGAAAAATAATCATAGGATTCTCCGCCATTCATATGAAACCAACCGCCAACTGCTAGCATTGCTTTTGTATTATGATTATGGGCATTGGAGACCATTTTCCTAAGATTTTCTAGGGCATGATCACCTGTAAATAAGATTTGACCATCTTTTGTCGGGTGAACAAATGAAAAGATAATATGTGTGAGCTTAGAATAATCGATTTTATTAGGATCCCGAAAATCTTGCACATATCCAACTAATACCTTCGATTGTGTTTTATCAAGTTTTGGTACTTTTTTTGTTCTGGCTTTTTTGATGAACGAGGTACTTCCTTACCTATTTTTGAGCTTTGTTGGTTCGGGCTTGTATACAGAGTACCTGCGATAAATCCACCAACAAATATAATCACGAGCAAAATACTAAGGAAGATAAATCGTTTTTTCATGATGTTGTCCTCCTGAATTTCATTATCTTCAAATTGTAACAAACAGTTGCAGTGAGCGGTTGTGGTAATATCATCCTATAGATAATAATTTTTTATGTCCTATATAAACTAAAAAGAATACGTCATGTTGACAAGGAGAATAAGATGAGTAAGGAACTTGGACAGCTCTATAATCAAGCTGTCACACGAGCAAAACAAATGATTATGGACGATATCAATCATTATTTAGAACAAAAGGAACCCATGCCTTCATATGAACAATATGTACGTGAGCGAGAGTCTTTTATCGAACAAATCTGGCTTAATGCGTGGCTGAATACTGCCACACAGGCACCTATTTCAGAGAAAAAAGCCTATTTATCTCAGCATTGCTTTGAAGTTGAGGGTGTCGGTAAAAAGCTACTAAATAGTTTATTTCGAACAGAAGTTCGCAACATTGAGCCTTTTGACTTTATCAATTGGCTTGAGGTCACCTTTGCAAATCAACCAATTAAGTGGGAACAAAAATATGAAACAGCAAGAGAAGGCTATAAAAATCGCATCAAGAAACAACAAGAACGTGAAGCGAAAAGAAAATTTATGCTTAAACTTAATTTTTATCTGAACGAAATACTTAGTAACCACTATGAAGAACTCTTTTTAAGGATTCGTTATTTGCTTGGTAGTCATTTAGCAATTGAAATTGAGCAAAAGGGGTTGATTTTGTCCTCAGATGATGTAACGTTTGCTTCTTATCTTTATAAAGAAACAGAACTTGCCCATAACCGTTATTTTTATCAAGAAAATTTAATTGAAGAATATGAAGATTTCATTTTACAACAACTCATGGATTTTGGACCTAATTGGTTAAAATCACATATTCCAGAACGTATGTTTGAAGAATGTAAAATTAGCTTTAATGAATCATTATCGAATACCTTTTTACAAGAAGTGGCATATGAATATTTTCTTGATGTGCGTGATGATTTATTTGAGGATATATTAGAGGATTATGTGTCAGACCTTGTTCAGCTTATTGATATTCCTTTTGATCTAGACACTCATAAAGAATTATTTGAAAGAGACATAACCGAGAGAAAAGAACGAGTAGAAAAGGAAAAAGAGGAAATAAGGCGTCAAAAAGAAGAGGAACAAAAAATGATTGAGGATATTTTCGGACATGCCTATCATTTATCACCAGGCCGAAATATCCAATATGTTCTTTATGTTGGGGAAACGAATACAGGTAAGACTTTTCAGGCAATCCAAAGAATGAAAGAGGCAACCAGCGGGATATACTTAGCCCCATTACGATTATTAGCACTTGAAATATATGAGACGTTAAATGAGGATGGAATTCCATGCAATTTAAAAACAGGAGAAGAAGAAAAGGTAGTGGAGGGAGCAAATCACTCTTCCGCAACGGTTGAAATGCTTCGAGAAAAAGATTTTTACGACGTAATTGTGATTGATGAAGCCCAAATGATTGCTGATAAAGACCGAGGCTTCTCATGGTATAAAGCCATCACAAATGCAAATGCAAAAGAGGTTCACATCATTTGCAGCTTTCATGCTAAATGGATGATTCTTCAATTACTTGGAAACTCGAATGTAGAGGTTCATGAATATCATCGGGATGTGCCTTTAGAGGTTGAACCACAATTATTTCGATTAAACCAAACACGTAAAGGTGACGCATTAGTTTGTTTTTCAAGAAGAAGAGTTCTTGAGACTGCTTCTGAGTTACAAAGAAGTGGTCGTCGTGTAAGTATGATATATGGAAGTATGCCACCGGAAACACGAAAAAAGCAAATCCAACGATTCAATAACGGGGAAACAACTGTTATTGTAGCAACCGACGCAATCGGAATGGGTTTAAATCTGCCGATTAGACGAATTGTTTTCTTAGAAAATGATAAATTCGATGGAACAAGAAGAAGATTACTTACCTCACAGGAAGTGAAACAAATCGCTGGAAGGGCTGGAAGACGAGGCATCTATGATATCGGAAAAGTTGCATTTACGAGTGATATTAAAACAATGACACGTTTATTAGAACAAGAGGATGCACCGCTTCAGGGCTTTGCAATTGCACCAACGAATGCGGTCTTAGAACGTTTTCAAAAATACTCTCGAAAAATGAGAATGTTTTTCTATCTATGGGATCAATTTAGAAGTCCAGAAGGAACCAAAAAGGCAAGTCTATATGAGGAACGGATGCTTTATGAACTGGTAGAGGATACAATTATTGAGGCAAAGCTTTCGTTACCTGACCTTTATGGATTTTTACATTTGCCGTTTTCATCAAATGAACCGTCATTACGCTCACAATGGAAGAAAAACCTCGAAGCGATTGTCGACGGAAATCCACTTCCAGATCCAATCCTTAAGGAAACTGGATTAGAGGAGCTCGAACTGTCTTATAAAGCGGTCGGACTTCACTTATTATTTCTTTATAAATTAGGGAAACAGACAGAAGCCCATTATTGGGAAAGGATTCGAGAAGAAATAAGTGACAAAATCCATGAACAATTAAAGAGCGGAATTCAATCAGCCAAACGGGTATGCAAACGATGCGGCAAAAACCTTCCAATTGGCTTCACATTTGCAATCTGTAATGAATGCTATTTCGAGCGGCCAAGAAGAAGGTAGCAGAAATGACTTACTTTAAAAAGTAGCTTTTGGGCTACTTTTTTTATGTATGATTGTTATCCCCACAATGTCATTATGCCTTGATACGCAAAATAAACCCCAAAGCCAACTAGCGACAAACCTGATAAAATGGAAATCCAAATCAGAACGATACTAGTCAGAAATTTACGAAATACTGTTGTAAGTGCAGCCACAAAAAGATCCCACAGAGTCAGCCCTAGAAAAATCATTGAGCTATAAATTAACAAATCGCTTGTACCATTTTCCTGTGCTGTTTTTGCCAAAATCGAGCCATAGATTCCAAGCCAAAATAAAATGGATAGCGGGCTTGTAATGGACATAATGAAACCAGTCAAAAAACATTTTACAAAGGATTCCTTGTTTCGATTATATTCTAATTCAAACGATTGAGCCCCTAGCATACTTTCGATTCCTGAATAGAGAAGAATAAAGCCCCCAAACAACCACAAGAATACTTGTACAGGAGGTATTTCAAGAAAATGAACCAACCCCAGATATACAACAAACATAAAGATGGCATCTGCAATCATTGATCCAAACCCAACCACCCACGCATGCCAAAAGCCATTCTTGATTCCTTTATCCAGCCGCGCCGCATTAACAGGACCAATGGGAGCAGCTAGTGCCAAACCCAAAGCAATATAACTAATTAAAATACTAACATTCAAAAGCACTCACTCCATAAACAAAAATTACAACTTGTACATTTTATGAGGAACTTTTGAACGTATTACTGTATGTCCAAAAAAAATGGAGGACCACTCTTATGCCACTTTCATTTTTTGTAAACTTTTAAAAATTTTTGTAAAAAAATGAAACCTTTTAGCGAACTTTGCCGTCTTAATGATTAGGGTTAATTTTGGAATTTTTTAGTCACCTTCAACTAGACTAATCAAAATGACAGATAGAGAGATTCAAAGTTACCTAATGCAAATTACAGGGGGAAACATGGTGAAGAAAAAGAAGGTTTTGGTATGGATCTTGTCGATTGTCGGACTACTGGTAATCGCAGGAGGGGCAGCAGCCTTTTTCTTGAAGGAAAAAAGCATGGCATCAGTTGGAAACCAAGTTGAAGAAGTAAACGTAACGGTGCAAAAAGCAAAGGAACAGGAATTAATAGAAACAATCCTCGTAACGGGAGAAATTGTGCCAGAAGGAGAACAAAAAGTATTTTTAAATCCTGAGCATGGAGAAATTAGTGAATATAAAGTAGAAGAAAACAAAGCTGTAAAGGCAGGTGATCCTCTATTTGTTTATGATTCTTCAAAGCTAGATACTGAGCTAGCTCGAGCTACTAGAGAAAGGGATTTAATTCAGGTAAGAGCTAAAACCGAACAAAGTCAAATCACAGCACTCAGCAAGCGAATAGAGGCTGCAAAAAAGAATGTGGCAGCACAAAAAGCTAAGCCAAAAAAGGAGACTTCCGAGACTAAAGAGGGTGCAGAGCCGGAACAAGTAGAAGAAGTAGAAGAAGTACCTCAGGAAGATGTAAACCAGCTTACGAACGAAAAAGTACAAATGGAATTACAATATGAAAATACAAAATCTGAAATAACTGCAGCAAATGAAAGAATTACAGAAATAACGAATCAGAAAAAAGATATGACAGTTGTGAGTAAAATGGACGGGATTGTTGTAAAAGTAAATAAAAACCTTGCAACGACGGAAACGGGTGCATCAGAACCAGTCATACATATTATTTCAAACAAACCTTATAAGGTAATTGGTACGATGAGTGAATTTGATGCAGTAAAAATTCAACAGGGGCAAGAGGTTATCGTCCGTCCAAAAGTATACAAAGACCGCGAATGGAAGGGTGTTGTTGAATCCGTCTCACATTTCCCGAATAATGACGGTGGTGGAGGCGAAGAGTTTCCTGGAATGGGTGGGGGCAATGTCACGATGTACCCATTCAAAGTGGGAATTACAGATGATACCTCTGAGCTTCGCCAAGGTTTCCACGTTTCATTAGAAGTCAGAATACCAGGTGCTGAAATACTACCAGTCATACCACATACTGCTATCTTAGATGAAGGCGGAGTTGCAGTTGTGTACGTTTTAGTAGATGGAATCTTACAGAGACGTGAAGTTCAAACAGGTTCGATGAATGATGAGTTTATCCAAGTCACAGAAGGTGTCACAAAGGATGAACTAGTGGTAGTAACACCATACGAAGGATTGCATGATGGAATGGAAGTGACCTCCTTTGATGAAGTTGAGTAAGATTAAAAAAGTTTATGGAAACGGGGCGCTTGAAATACCTGTTCTCCACGGAATTGATTTAACAATTGAGGATGGGGAATTCATTGCCATAATGGGACCATCTGGTTCTGGAAAATCCACTTTAATGAATATTATTGGGTTTCTAGATTCTCCAACTTCGGGTGAATTTGAATTGAACGAGGAAAAAATTGGACTTGTAAAGGATAAAAAGTTAGCTAAATTACGAAATGAACATATCGGATTCGTTTTTCAGCAATTTTTTCTTTTGCCACGCCATAATGCATTAAAAAATGTAGAGTCACCACTCATTTATGCAGGTGTGCCAAAGCGGGAAAGAACAGAGAGAGCTAAGCAAATGTTAGAAAAGGTTGGACTTGGTGATCGAATTAAACATTTGCCAAACCAATTATCAGGTGGACAAAAACAGCGGGTTGCTATTGCAAGGGCTCTTGTAAATAACCCTTCGATTGTATTAGCAGATGAGCCAACTGGTGCCCTTGATTCAAAAACAAGTGAACAAATTATGGAGCTAATGGTTCAGCTAAATAATGAAGGAAGAACCGTTATTATCGTTACCCATGAGGAAGAAGTTGCCGCATATGCAAATAGGGTTATCACTTTAAAGGATGGTATGATAACGGATGATCAGAGGAGAATTTTATGAGTCTAATGGAAAGTTTTAAGGTAGCATTATCCTCGATATGGAATCATAAGGTTCGGTCGGTTTTAACGATGCTCGGAATCATCATTGGTGTGGCAGCTGTAATCATTATTGTTGCAATTGGACAAGGCGCCAAAACAAAAATGACGGAAGAATTATTTAGTCTTGAAAAAAATGTAGTCGATATTTGGTACCAACCGACTCCTCAAGAGGGAGAGGAAGAATCAGAGATGTTTTGGGTGGAACCTGAACTTACTTCAGAAGACGTCGAAACTCTTTCCGAAGTTCCCGGTGTAAAAGCTGTTATCGCCACAAACCAAGGATGGGGACCATTGATTTATAATGATAAACAGGGTGAAATGGAAATTACCGGAGTTGGACCTGAATTCTTTACTGCTCGAAATATTCAAATTGTCGAAGGTCGACCAATCAATGCTCGGGATAATGATGGAAGAAACCGTGTTGTCATGATTGATACTGTTGCTCGCGAGAAATTTTTTAGTGATAAAGAGAATATTATCGGTGAAATTATCGATCTCAACGGGAATCCGTATAAGTTGATCGGTGTCTATGAATCACCTATCCCTGAACAATATCGTTACAATGAATCAGGTGAAATGCTTATGCCTCGAGGAGTCATATCAATGATGTTCGGAAATAGAGAAATCGAACGCTTATCTATCATTGCAGATGACCCAGAACGAATTTCTGAAATTGGACGTTCCGCAGCTGATGCATTAACTAGAGCAAAAAAACTTGAGGACGGGATGTATACGGTTAACGATTTTAGCGAATACGAACAGGAGGTCGATACAGTCATTACCATTATGACACTAGTAATCGGTAGTATTGCCGGGATTTCCTTATTAGTTGGTGGAATCGGTGTTATGAACATCATGCTCGTTTCAGTTACTGAGAGAACAAGAGAAATTGGTTTGCGAAAAGCACTTGGGGCAACTCGTGGTAGAATTTTATTGCAATTCCTAATTGAATCGATGACATTAACGTCATTAGGAGGTTTGTTAGGAATTGGACTTGCAACATTGGGAACAATCATTGTGTCACAATTTGCACCAATCTCAGCAACCGTTAGTCCAATAATTGTCATTATTGGTGTTGGATTCTCTGCATTTATAGGTATCATTTTTGGAATCTTACCAGCAAACAAAGCATCAAAACTTAGTCCAATTGATGCACTTCGATATGAATAGAATTTTAAAGGGTTGTTCGGAAAGTCACTGAAAAGTGAACTTTGTGGACAACCCCTCTTTTATCTTCAAATAATAATTAATAAAACTGGGAAAATAAGACGGGAAGATGTATCACAAAAAGGAGGATTAACTTGCAGGCTCAACATATAATGAAACAGGACGTAATTACGGTTAAAGATTCAGACACTGTCAAAACCGTCATCCAGAAATTTATTACTCATGGAATAAGCGGGCTTCCAATCATCGATAATCATCATCATATCATCGGATACATAAGTGATGGCGATATTATGCGTTATATCGGAAAACATAGAGAAATTATGATAAACACGTTTAACTATATTGCAGTCGTGAAAGATCAAGATGACTATGAAGAACGTACCCAGAAATTACTTGAACTCAATGTAATGACGGTTGCTAAAACATCGGTTTTAAAAATTTCATATAATGAAGATGTAGAAAACATTGCAGCCATTCTTGGAAAAAAGCATATTAAAAAACTTCCTGTTGAAAGAGATGGAAAATTAGTTGGAATCATTAGTCGCGGTGATGTCATTCGAGAATCATTCAAAAGTTTATTATAAAATAAAGGAGACCTGATCTCCTTTATTTTTTTGAAGGAAGTCAAAAATAAATGTCGAAAGTTTATACATAGAAAAATTTAAAAGGTGGGAGCGCATGATTCACGAAAAACATGAACTTATACATCAAAATGAAAAAGCAGATCTATTTACGTATATTCTTGATAATTCACCGAGTATTGACCCAGACAGAAAAAGACCAATGATTATCATTTGTCCAGGTGGCGGGTACGTACATACATCTGACCGTGAGGCAGAACCCGTAGCAATACAAATGCTAAGTAGAGGTTATCACGCAAGTGTTCTCAGATATAGTGTGGAACCAACGGTATTCCCAACTGCCATATGCCAGTTAGCAAGTGCAATCGGCTTCATTCGTGAAAACGCCGATACCTGGAATATTGACCCTAACAAAATCATTGTCATGGGTTTTTCAGCCGGTGGCCATCTATCAGCAAGCTTAGGAGTTTTCTGGAAAGAGAAGTTTTTAACAGAACAACTGACCTATTCAAAGGAGCAAATCAAACCAAATGGTTTAATCCTAAGTTATCCTGTTATTACTTCTGGTCCTCATGCACACGAGGGTAGCTTCCGGGCTTTATTAGGAGATAAGTTCGAAGACGAAAACCAAAGAGAGTTTTTATCGTTAGAAAACCAAGTTTCGGACGAAACCCCACCAACTTTTTTATGGCATACAGCTTCAGACAATGCTGTGCCTGTTGAAAACAGCATGCTCTTTGCACAAAGTTTATTACAACACAAAGTCCCGCTTGAAATGCATATTTATCCTGAAGGAGTTCATGGACTTTCACTTGGAACAGAAGAAACACAATTAAAAGGTAGAGATAATCATATCCAGCCAGAAATAGAGAATTGGATTGAGATGGCTGCTAGATGGGTGAAAGGATTATAAAAACTGAGTGGGTGTTCCTACTCAGTTTTTATTTGTAAAATTTGTCAATTTCCATAAAAACGAAACCAATTGCCTATGATAATCGTATTAAAATAGTAGTTGGCAACAGCAACACTTTTATCTGTTATCATGAATATAGACAGAAAAATTTCATTCAAAAAGTTACAAGGATATTGTTTTTAGCAGGAGGGGTTATAAATGGGCATTATAAAAGCAGCAGTCAGTGCGGTAAAAGGAAACTTAGCCGATCAATGGCATGAGGTTATCGAACCTCAGGCTATGAGTGATACGACCGTCATGTCAATGGGTGTAAAAGTACGAGCAAAAGATCGTCGAAATCAAAATTTTAAAGGAACCGATTCAACTATTTCTAATGGTTCAATCGTTCACGTTTACCCCAATCAATTTATGATTTTAGTAGATAGCGGAAAAATAATTGATTATACAGCTGAAGAAGGCTATTACCAAGTTGTAAATTCTTCACAGCCATCCTTATTCAATGGGCAATTTGAAGAAGCTTTGTACGAAACCTTCAATCGGTTTAAATTTGGAGGTGTCCCATCCACATCGCAAAAAGTATATTTTATCAACCTTCAAGAAATCAAAGGAATTAAATTTGGTACTCGTAACCCTATCAATTACTTCGATAATTTTTATAATGCGGAGTTATTTTTACGTGCTCACGGGACTTATTCCATTAAAATCGTTGACCCTATTAAATTTTTTATGGAAGCCATTCCACGAAACAAATCGAATGTTGATATTAATGACATCAATGGACAATATTTATCTGAATATATGAATGCGATGCAAACAGCAATTAATAAAATGTCCGCAGATGGGATTCGGATTTCACACGTCACATCAAAAGGTATGGAACTTGCAAAATATATGGCTGACGTCCTTGATGAAGATTGGACACGGATGCGCGGAATGCAGATAGAATCCGTCGGAATCAACAGTATTACCTATGATGAGGAATCACAAAAACTCATAAACATGAGAAACCAAGGAGCAATGCTTCAGGACCCCTCTGTTCGTGAAGGTTATGTACAAGGTGCCATAGCAAGAGGTTTAGAGGCGGCTGGATCCAATGAAGCTGGTTCGATGCAAGGGTTTTTAGGCATGGGAATGGGTATGCAAGGCACGAGTGGTTTTATGGGTGCAGCTTCTGAAACAAATCGTCAGCAAATGCAGCAACAAGCAGGACGACAACAGAACCAACGTGCAGCAAACCCAAATCAGTGGATTTGCGCTTGCGGACATACAAACACAGGTAACTTTTGTTCAGAATGTGGTTCACCAAAACAGGATGCTAAAAAAGACACATGGCAATGCGAATGTGGCCAAGAAAATCATGGAAAGTTCTGTTCAAACTGTGGTAGTAAAAAGCCAGAAGAACATACATGTCCAAATTGTGGTTTTAAACCTTCTAATCAAAATGCTAAATTCTGTCCAGAGTGTGGAACACGGTTTGAGCATTAATCAACCATATACAAAAGAATAAGAGGTGATATGGGTTGGGGCTTATAGTCTATAAGTGTATAAACTGTGGGGGACCATTATCATTTAAAGCTGAAACCCAAAACTGGACCTGTGATTACTGTTTAAGTGAATTCACAGAAACAGATGTAAAAAACTTTGTAGATCATGAGAAAGTAGCTGCCGAAGCAGATGCTAGTGAAGAGGCACTACACCAAGCAAAGGAACTAGACCGGGAATTTAATGAAAAAGCAACAGGGTATACTTGCAGTAGTTGTGGAGCTGAAATTGTAACCGATGATACCACCGCCGCTACTTTTTGTTATTATTGTCACAACCCAACGATTATCCCTAGACAATTAGAGGGGGAGTACCGCCCAGAAAAGGTTATTCCTTTTAAAATCGATCGGAAAAAGGCAGAAGAATTATTTAGGAAATGGTGTAAAGGCAAACCTCTTCTTCCAAAGTTCTTCACTTCGAATTCACAGTTAGAAAAACTTTCTGGAATTTATGTCCCATTTTGGTTGTTTGATAGTAAAACAGCCGGAAAAGTTGAAGGTGAAGCTAGAAGAGTTAGAACGTATACAAGAGGAGATACTAGGTACACTGAAACCAAATACTATAAAGTGATGCGGGAAGGAAACGCCAAGTTCCGCGATGTACCAGCTGATGGTTCTAAAAAAATGGATGATCAGCTCATGTCAATTCTTGAGCCGTATGATTATAAGGATTTAACTGATTTTTCAATGTCCTATTTATCTGGTTTTTTTGCCGAAAAGTATGATATGAACCAAAACGACGTCTACGGTAGAATTTCAAGCTTGCTCCGTGATAATCTAGGAACACTACTTGAAGGGACAATCCACGGATATAACACGGTGTCCATTCAGAATACCAATATAAGACTTTCAAACGTAAAGGCTAAATACGTTTTATTACCGGTATGGATGTTTACGTATCAATTTAAAGGGAAAACCTATGTTTTTGCAATGAATGGGCAAACCGGTAAAATCGCTGGGAACTTGCCAATAAGCATTGGAAGAGCCAGCAAATGGTTTGGAATGATTTCAGCAAGTGTATTTGCAATCTTGTCATTAGGAGGGTTATTTTTATGGTGAAGAAAAAGCTGATTTTACTACCATTCTTCCTCCTAATATTACTGACTTTTGCGACAGGTGCATTTGCTAATGGTGAGAGTATTTTTGACCAGGCCAATTTATTTTCGGACACAGAAAAAGTAGAATTACAGGAACAAGCTAGTAGATTAAGTGAACAATTCCAAATGGATATCACAATAGTGACTACTAATGACAGTGAAGGTAAGTCAGCAAGGCAATATGCAAGTGATTTTTATGATAGTCATGAATTCGGGTACGGACAGACAGAGGATGGGGTACTATATCTAATCGACATGGATAACCGTGAAGTATATATCTTCACAAGGGATCGCATTGTTGATTACTTCCCGGACGTTACCGTGGAAGAAATTCTTGATCATGTGTACCCATATCTAACAGAAGAGGCATTTGGTGAAAGTGCAAAAGCTTTTTTGGCGGATTTAGAGATGACGATGGATAAAGGAATTCCAGAAGGTTCATCTTCTTCTGATGGATATGTACCATCTGAGGGAAATACGTCCTATACCGCTAGCGGCGGCTCAGTAGGGTCGAATGATGAACTAATTAAAGAACTATTACTCTATCTTGCGATTGCTGTTGGAATTGGTGTGATTTCGATTGGAATTATGGCAATGTATAACCGTGGGCGGTCCACAACAACAGCCAGCACCTATTTAGAATCTAATTCATTCAACGTTACAAACAAAATGGATCGACATTACAACACAAGGGTGACCCAGCAAAAAATTCAACAAAATACAAATAGTGGCGGAGGATCTTCTTTTTCCGGCGGCAGTAGATCTGGCGGTGGGGGAAGAGGTTTTTAGGAAAGTATGAGGCTATTGGTCTCATGCTTTTTTGTTTATGTTGGTAGTTATTGGCCTCTTTTCAGACAAAGTAACACGTTTTTGGGATGAGAAAAATATTCTAAAAGTAAACCAATTATTCAATCGTTAAGGGAAAGTACGATGTTGTTTGAAACTAGCTTTTTTGTAACTATGAAAATTTTGAAGGAGATTATGTATGATGATTGATTCTGCCGATGCATTGATTCATTTTATTAGGACGAAATATCCCCGGTTCTCTGATGAGCAGATTGTTGAAAATAATCAAGGTTGGTCCAATCGAGTCTTAGTTATTGGCAATAAACTGATATTCCGTTTTCCACGTACAGATGAGGATAAAACTTCAATGAAAATGGAACAGCGAATCTTACCGGAGTTGAAAAAGGCGTTACCTGTAGATATTCCGGATTTCATTTATTCCTCAAGTGAACCTGATGAAATGATGTATGTAGGATATCCCATGATTCCAGGCATCCCACTAAAAAGCATTAAAAATTTATCCGTTACGCAAAGAAGACAGATAGCGGAAGATTTAGGCCATTTTCTAACTGCTCTTCATAATTTTCCGGCTGATTCTTATTTTCCACCTGATGAGGTAAAACCAGATTTTAAAAAAGAGTATTGGGGAAACTTCTACGAAGAAATCCAAGAAAAGGTTTTTCCTTTGATTTCTTCTATTGAAAAAGCAAAGGTAGAGCATTTATTTGAGGGTTTCATTATGAATCCTGACAACTTCCTATTTAAAAGCAGTCTTATACACGGTGATTTGAACTCCAAACACATCCTTCACAATCCCGTAAGTATGCGTATTTCAGGAGTCATTGATTTCGGTGCGATGGAGGTTGGAGATCCTGCATATGACTTTACAGGTATATACAAGACCTATGGAAAGTCCTTTTTCCACGAGGTATTTCAATCTTATGGTGGACCTATAGACAAAACCTTTTATGACAGAATATGTAATTTTTATGTAAAATCCAGTATGTTCTACTCTTTGCTGTATGCATTAAAGACTAAAAATAACAAATCCCTTTTGGTATATCTTGAACGATTACAAGATTTATAATTGCCTATCTTTAACTTTTTAAGGAGATGAATCAAATGAGTAGCGATGGACTAGGCCTTCAACTTGGAACGGCGAAAATAGACATCACTCCCCTTCATCCCGTACCATTAGCGGGATTCGAATCTCGGAAGGATAATTTCGAAGGAGTGTTACATCCTCTATATGCAAGGATTTTATTATTCGAACAAGTACTTTCCAACGGAAAAAAAGAGGGCTGATTGTGAGTGCGGATCTGATTTGGTGGGGGAATGAATACATAGAACTCCTCCAAAAAAAGCTTTATGAAAAATGGAATCTAGCACCAGAATTCGTTGTTTTACATGCTACTCATAATCACTCCGCGCCTCAGACTACCAAACGGTTCACGGAATCCCTCGGAAGATGTGATAATCAGTATTTACTATTCTTAGAGCAAAGGTTATTTGAAGGAATTGAGTTAGCTTTGAATAATGTAGAACCCGTCACGATCGATAAAGGAATCGGTGAATGTCATATCGGGATAAACCGCCGGAAAAAAGTTGAAAATCGGGTGAAACTTGCTTCAAATCCCGCGGGTCCAATTGATCCACAACTTAATTTAATCCGTTTCAGAACGGAAAATGATAAAACAAAGGCCATTTTAACCCATTATACATGTCACCCAGTAACGAGTATGGAAAACTTAGTAACTTCAGAATTTACCGGAGTGGCCATGCAGCGTATTGAAACTGCTCTTGGGGAAAATGTAGTAGCGGCATACTTACAAGGCTGCTGCGGAGATATCCAGCCATCCCTAATAAAGGATAATAGATTTTATTTTGACTCAGGAAAAATAGACGAACTGGCAACTCAACTTGCTCATCAGGTGCTTAAAACATTACGTAGTCCAATGAAATCATTATCACCCTGTATTCTTTCTGCAAAAATGGTAGAACTGAACCTTCCCCTACAATCCATACCCGCTCTAAAATTCTTGGAATCAAAACAAGGACGATCAGGTGTCACAGGAGAATGGAGTAAACTGCTCCTTAATAATCCTGAACGTCTCGTAAATTACGTACCTCTCAAAATACAAATATTAACCATTGCTAATGGGTTAACCCTTTTAACTATGAATGCAGAAGTGGTTGTGGAATATGGCCTCAATATTAAAAAGCAATCTTCAGAAGAAGTGCTGCCAATACCATACAGTAATGGAATGATTGGTTATATTCCTACTGCGAGTCAGATAGCAGAAGGTGGATACGAGGCCTACGAATCCTGTTTTTATTTTGGGTTGCCAGCTCCGTTTGCCCCTGAAATAGAAAATACAATTAACATGAACATCAACTCGTTATTGAATGGAGGTATAAATTAATATGCGGCTTCTTATTGTAATGGGATGGGATGTTTTATACGAATCCTTTGGCAAATCCTTTAAAAACCTTGGCCATAAAATTTATCATCTTGATACCGTTAGTGAGGAACGATTAGAAGAGGTTATTGAGAAGTTTAAGCCAGACATGCTGGTGGATATGGGGTGGGATACAATACATGATGATATGGATTTATTGGGGAAGGTATGCAAACGTCACGGGTTATTTCATCTCTATTTTGCAGAAGAGGATTGGCTTCATTTTGAAAATTGGTCATTGCCATACGCGATGAGATCTTCTGTTGATTTTGTTCTTACTCGAAGTGAGAGATGTATCCCAAAATATGCCGAGGTAGGTATAAAATCGGCTAAATTAGATGTTGGTAGCAATCTGCATCTTCATCGCCGCGTTCCTCCTAAATTAGAGTTTATTTGTGACGTGTCCGTTTTAGTCAACCCACAATTTCAATATGACATTTTTAGGCGTAAAAGCATTGCTGATCTAGTAATTCCATTGTTTGACACACCTTACAATGTGAAAATTTGGGGGAAGGGGTGGGATAACGTTAAAGACTATTATGAAAAATTGCCAAGGCCTGGAATGCTCCAAGGAATACTTCCTTTTCATCATACTCCGCAAGTGTACAATTCATCAAAAATAAATATAAGTGTCCAATCTTTAGAAAATCAAGTCAGTAATCGAACATACGATATCTTGACCTCTGGTGGTTTTTTACTCACATCAGATACACCTGCTATCCGAGAAATTTTACGTCCAGGTCTTCATTGCGAGGTATCAAAGTCCCCTGAAGAAACATTGGAGAAAATATCCTTTTATTTAAAGAATGAAGGGATTCGAAAACGAATTGCCAGAAATGGGTATAAGTTTGCAAGAAAACAATTTGGATATCAATCTACAATACCCCGCGTATGGCCAGAAGTCGAAAATGCTTGGAGAGAACACCAACAAAATAAAAGCCAATAAAAAGGGGGCATAAAACGTGTCTATTCCAGAAAACACAAATATCGGAAACTTTGTTGTGATAGAAGAAGGGGTAAAAATCGGGGATAATGTTACGATTGGCCATCATACGGTCATTTTAAAAGATACAGAAATTGGTGATAACGTAACCATTGGCTGTAATTGTGTACTCGGAATACGGAAAAGTCAAAACAAAAACATGCGAAAATCTGATTCTACTGCACAACATTTAGTTATTCAAG
This sequence comes from Bacillus timonensis, assembly GCF_000285535.1. Lineage (GTDB taxonomy): Bacteria > Bacillota > Bacilli > Bacillales > Bacillaceae_L > Ferdinandcohnia > Ferdinandcohnia timonensis. The sequence goes on from NZ_HE610985.1 coordinate 525,375, forward strand.
CCAATAGTAGAATTGGAAATCTTGTGTCGATATATAGTGGGACAACAATTGCTCAAGATACATTTATTGCTGATCATGCAAGCATCCGAGAAAATGTTCAGATTGGGAATGGAACAGTAATAGGACGTGGGGCCATTATCGAATTAAATACCCAAATTGGAGCAAATTGTACAATCCAGACAATGGCCTACGTTACAGGTGATACAACAATTGAAGATCATGTTTTCATCGGTCCTTGTGTATCCATGTCCAATGATAAATATATGGGGGCAAAAGAATATATCCTTAAAGGGCCTTACATTCAAGAAGACGCCAAGATAGGGAATAATGCAACCTTATTGCCAGCAATTACGATAGGTAAGTCAGCTATTGTCGGTGCTGGTTCAGTTGTGACGAAAAATGTAGATGATTACCAAACAGTAATCGGATCCCCCGCAAATGTAATAAGCTATGAAAATTCTGTTTCAAAAGGGATGATTGAACGTGATACCACTACTTGACTTAAAAGCGGAGTACCAAGTACTAAAAAATGATATTCTAGCCGAAGTTGAAGAGGTTCTGCAAAGTGGTTCTTATATATTAGGAGAAAAAGGGGCGTTGCTTGAATCAACCATTTCTAGATATATCGGGAGTTCTTTTGCTATAGGAGTCGCTAACGGTACTGATGCATTGTTACTCGCTTTGGAAGCATTGGGAATAACAAAAGGGGATGAGGTCATCACCACCCCATTCACTTTTTTTGCTACGGCCGAGGTAATAGCACGAATCGGAGCAGTTCCTATTTTTGTCGATATTGATCCCGTAACCTATAATATGAATCCAGATTTAATAGAGCGTGCTATTACTCAAAAAACGAAAGCCATTATGGTTGTGCATTTATTCGGACAGGTTGCGGAAATGGATCGCATTATGGACATAGGAAAACGCCATAATCTTTATGTAATTGAAGATGCATGCCAAGCAATGGGTGCCACTTATAAAGGCAAAATGGCAGGTTCATTAGGTGATGTAGGATGCTTTTCTTTTTATCCAACCAAAAATCTAGGAGCATTTGGAGATGGGGGTATGATTGTCACTAATGACCCTATACTCAATGAAACAATTAATTGTTTGCGAAATCACGGTAGCGTTGCAACCTATGTCCATCAAAAAATTGGGATGAACAGCCGACTGGATGAATTACAGGCTGCTATCCTTTTAGTGAAGTTTAAGAGATTATCGGAATGGAATCAAATCCGAAGAAAACTTGCTACAAGATACAACGAGCAATTATCTAACTTCGTTCATTTACCAGTAATACCTAAAGATAGAGAACATATCTTCCACCAATATTGTATTGAGACCGAACAGCGCAACGAACTTGCCTCATATCTCCTCAAAAGACAGATAGTAACGGGAATATACTATCCAGTTCCACTTCATCTTCAGGAAGTTTTTCTTTATCTTCAACATAAAAAAGGGGATTTCCCTGTTTCTGAAAAAGTTTCAACTAATATTTTAGCACTACCGATTCACCCCATGCTAACCGAATTACAGCAGCAAAAGGTTATTAATAGTATTCAGGAATTTTTTGATATGAGTGTTACCAATGGATAAACTCAAGCTAGGAATCGCCGGTGTTGGAAGCATGGGTCTTAATCACTGTCGAATATTACAGATGCTGAAAGAAGTAGAATTTGTCGGTGTGTTCGACATAGATAATGAAAAATGTAGGCAAGTAGCAACAAAATTTCAAGTGAAAGCCTATTTATCGTATCAAGAATTGTTAAGAGACATAGATGCAATTATTATTGCAGTTCCAGCCACCTTTCATTTCCCTCTAATCGTGCAAGCTATTAAGGATAATAAACACATCTTTGTTGAGAAACCTTTTGTGACTGCAATGAGCGAAGCTGCTTACATCGAGGAAAAGCTCACAAACAAAGAACTCATTATACAAGTTGGTCATATTGAAAGATTTAATCAGTCGTTTATACAATTATCTGAAGCTATCGAGCGAAAAAACATCATTTCGATTGAAACAAGGCGTTCTGGTACACCCAGTCGAAAGATTGATGTTGATGTCATTTTGGATATGATGATCCATGATATTGACATTGTTCTGCATCTAATCAATAGTCCAATAACGAAAGTATCGGCTAACGGCATTTCGTTAAATAAGGAGGGGCATTTGGACGCTGTCTACGCTTTGCTTACTTTTGAAAACGGCATGATTGCAAACTTAGCTGCAAATCGAAAGTCTCAAGAAAAAATGCGTGATATCTATATTACAGAAAAGAACAGATTTATAAAAGCGAACCTGTTAACAAAAGATGTATCCATTCATCGTAATATTACCCAAAACACTAAGGGAATAAAGTCCTATGTACCGGAGACTTTTATTGAGAAAATTGCCGTACCATACAGTGATCCGCTCTTTGACGAAATCAACCATTTCGTTTTATGTATTCAATCAGGAAGTAAACCAATCATTAATGTTTCAGAAGCCACAAAAGCGTTGGAGGTGGCTTATAAAATCATCCATCAATGCACCCCACCGCAATAGGTGTTGACTTGACGAAGGAGGGGAGAGGGTTATTGGAAAGCATGAGGATACTATGTCCTCATGCTTTTTTTATGAAAACACATGACTAAATTACTAGAAAAAGGAGAAGGAGCTAAGATATTATCTCGCTATAATACATATTCTAGAGGTGAATAATTTATTTCCCAATAGTTAGTTTGACTTGTAAACTATCTTTCGTTTTTTCAAAAATTGGAGTTTCCAGGTGATAACATATCAAACAATCTAACAACTGATACGAAAAACTCAATTAGACTCGAAAATAACCTGAAAAAATATAGACAGAAATGACGAATTTTGTATATAATTCTGGATATGGTAAAAAAATGAAATAGTTTAGGCACAAAGAATTATGCGGTTGTAATATGAATTGACTAGGGAGAACACTTCTATGAAAAAAAGCGTAAAGTTTAAGATGGTATTCATTTTTTCCGTTTTACTATTAACAGCATGTACGTTAATTAGTTTACTAGTTTACCAATTCTCAATGAATACTGTAAAAACATCAGTTGGACAACAAGCAGCAAAAATTGTTGAAAGTTCTGTTGGTGTCATCAATTTAAACAAGTATAAGGAAATAACCCCTGAGTTAGGTGAGACGGGATATTATAAAGAATTAAGAAAAGAATTAAACACAATACGAGAAATGAACGAGCTTGTATATTTATATACAATGTCTCGTAGCAAAAAGGGCGATAATTACAAGTACTATTATATGGTAGATGGGATGCCTCTTGAATCTGAGGATGCATCAGCGCTTGGGGAAGAAGAAGAGGATGTAGCTGATTTTCCGGCGATGATAAGGGCTTTTGAATCAGGAAAAACGGAATATGAAATTTCAAATGATGAAGAGTATGGTGCTTTAATTTCAGTCTATGTGCCAATGAAAAATGAAAATGGTGGAATTATTGGTATTTTAGGAGCTGATATTGATGCTACACATGTATATGATGCCATTGATTCAAGTAAAGCTAAAATAACTTGGATCACAATTGTAATTTTACTAATAGGTATGGTTATTGTTTATTTATTCGCAGACTATTTAACCAAACCATTGAAACGGTTAACTGAAAATGTAAGACAGGTGGGTAGAGGTGATTTATCGGTCGTTATAGAAACAACTCGAACTGATGAAATTGGGGCATTAACCAAAACCTTTGGTGAAATGGTAAATGAGTTAAAAAAGGTAATCCAGGGAATAGATACTAATTCGAGTCAATTAATCGAAACATCAAACCAATTATTACATAATAGTAATAAAGCCGGTGAAGCGAGTAATCAAATAACAAACTCCATGCAAGAAGTGTCTGCTGGTTCCTATACACAATATAAATCTTCAGAAGAGAGTGCAGAAACACTAGAACAACTTTCAAAAGGAATTCGTGATATTGCGGCTACCTCTTCAAGTGTTGCAGAGTTATCGACAATAAGCTTAAAGTATGCTGAACAGGGAAATAATCGAATTGAAAATGTCATAAATCAAATGACCCTACTAAACGATTCAGTAAAAGTGTCAGCAAGTTCTATAAAAGAACTTGAGGAGCAATCCAATGAAATCTCGGTTATTATTAAAATAATTCGAGATATATCTGCACAAACAAATTTATTAGCACTTAACGCTGCAATTGAAGCTGCAAGAGCAGGAGAAAACGGAAAAGGTTTTGCAGTAGTCGCTGATGAAGTTAGAAAACTAGCAGAGCAATCAGAGGATGCTGCAAAAAACATCTCAACTTTGATTTCAAATATGAAAGAAGACACTAACCGAACTGTACACTCAATGAAAATAGTAAATGATAATGTTACCGAGGGAATCACAGCCGTTGAAGAAGCAGGAGATTCCTTTGTAAGTATTTTAGATTCCATCCAAAATGTTGTTGCTCAAATTAAAGGGGTATCATTAACATCAGAGGAAATGTCAGCTTATTCGGAAGAAATAGCTACAGCTGTTATGGAAACGACCGTTCTTGCCAATCAGGCTGCCGATCGTTCGAAAGATGTTGTGGGATTAACCGTTGAACAAGAAAACTATATCAATGAAATTTTATTTTCTATTACATCATTAAAGGAAATGGCTGCAAACCTAGATGGATTAATAAAAAAATTCGTATTATAAAAGTACACGCGCATACTAAAAGCGACTAAACATTGATATAAATGTTATATAAAACAAGAAAAGGTTAGAAAGAAAGGGTTATCTGTCTTTCTAACCTTTTTTATTGTGTGGGAATACTTGCTAAATAAGCCCTGTCTGGAGCTATCCATATTTACTATTTCCTTCTTTTATCTTCGTCACAAGGTAGGAATGAATTCAATATTGAAATATAATTAGCTTAGAAAATGTCCTTTTTGTTTTTCACCTTCTAAATTAGTTGGTTTGAGGTCAGGAATATTATTGTCTAAATGGAGTGAGTAAACTGAACAACCATCGATTTACACATGTACAAATATCTACTCTTATTATTACTACACTTACAGGTGTGTTATTGTCTGTAAGCTTTCATATTCCATTATTTATCGGCTTTTTACCCGGATTTGTATTTCTCGTTTTATTGATTAAGAGGAAGAGAATATCTTATCTAGAAATATGGGAGATATGTAAGAAGGGCGTAAACAAAACACAAACGGTCATTTTCATTTTATTTCTAGTTAGTTTTGTCCTTCCATCTTGGTATGAAGCAGGAACTATCAAACTATTAGTTTCAGTTGCGTTACACATTATTACACCTGATCATTTCTTTTTGTTATCCTTTATTATTGCTATGCTTTTTTCTATGACCCTTGGTACTTCTATTGGAACATTAAGTGCAGTGGGGATTCCAATAATGAGTACGGCTATTTCAATAGATTTGGCACCTCATATCGTAGCAGGGGCTCTAGTATCTGGTGCATTTGTTGGGGATCGGACTTCACCTTTTTCAAGCGCATTTCAATTATTATCACATACGGTTGAGGTTTCTATTAAAAAGCAATTTAAGGCATTGTTAATCACTACAATACCGGCCATTTTAATAGGTATTGCTTTTTATAGTTTTTTAGATTTTGAAAATGTGCAAATTGGAGAAGTTCAATCGTTTAGTTGGGGAGAATTATCCTTTATAAAGCTTTTACCACCACTTATCTTAATTGGTGTCGTTTTATTTCGGAAGGGAATTATAACAGCTTTTTTAGCGAGTATTATCGTGGCTAGTATCATTTCGATTATCAACGGAAGTACCTTTTCTCAACTTTTACACGCTCTATTCTTTGGCGTAAAAGGAATGGGTGGGGGGCTTATTAATATGTATACACTCCTTGTTTTCTTAGCATTAGCGGGTGCGTATAACGGACTTTTAGAAGAATATAAGGTCATCCAGCCCTTAATTGACGGTTGGCTACTTACATCCAAAACATTAATTGAAGATTCCATGAAAACAATTATCGCTACCTTCGGAATCTCCCTGATTGCTGCTAATCAAACGTTACCGATTATCCTTACAGGAAGAACACTTCTACCTCATTGGATAAATACACGAACAAAGGATGACTTAGCAAGGGTTATGGCAGACTCTACCATGCTATTTCCTGGCATGATTCCATGGAGTGTATTAACAATTATGTGTAGCACTGTTCTGGGACTTCCTGTTACTGCTTATCTGCCATATGCGATATTTTTATGGAGTTTACCTTTGATTACGATTGTCGTTTCTATGTTTAAACAATATAGAAAGAACAATAGAAGTACAGGGATTTTACATCGGGCCACCTAAATAAAGAGGGAAATGATAGTCAGATAAACCGGGATGCATGTGTACCAAAAACCAATCTTTTATTATAGGCACTCTTTTTGTATAGATAGTTAATAATAAGTTGATTTCCACTCCAAGCGGACGCTTTCCGCGGGCGGGCCGTGAGCCTCCTCATCGCTCCGCTCTTGCGGGGTCTCACCTGGCCACGCTAGTCGCCGCCTTCCGTTCCAATCAACAAGAATTTGTATACATAAAACAAGAATATCTTCCCTTTTGAGATATATGAAGTTACCTCACACCATTACTCAGAAAGGAGGATTTTCTTGTATAACAAATTGACAGCACGACTGTTCAATTAGTTCTTCCTATGGCTATTAAAGTTCTTATCCAACACTATCTTAGCAGAATTGTTGGTTTAGCTGTTAGTAGTGTTATCTTTTTTGTTTTTCCCTATATTTACTTTTCATTTAAATAATAAGAAGAGTGTTGAGACAAACAATCCAATAAGTGCAAGCTTTTCTATTTCTTATTTATATTTATTCGTGAAATTAAAATTGTAATATTATATATAAATAATTGACTATAGTCAATGGATTTTTATAATTACATAAATTTACCACTTCCCTATTAACCTATATATCAATTAATATTGTTTTGAATAAGATTTCAAAAAAATTGAGTTAGGGGAAATAATAAAATGAAAAAATTTATGACTGTAAACATAAAAGCTGATTTAAGGGAATTTTGGTTTAATGATAAAAAATGCTTAATAGGTGTTATTTCGGGAAAAGAATTGTTAAATGTCACCTTTCCAAATAACCCTAATAGTCGAGAATACATGGATCGTAAAAATAAAAATGTACCTGAAATGATAAAAACATTAAAAAACGATCCTGAATATTTTCTTTATAAAAATAATGGTATTCGGCTTATAGCAGAAGATTATACGAAAAATGAAAATGGCACATTTTCATTATTTTTTACTCAGGAACAGGGAATATTTAATGGCAGTCATACTTCTATTGTAAATTCAAAATATGGAAGGAGTAATAGTTATGTACTTCTTTTCGTCTTTTTTAATATTCCATTTGATAAAATTCCATTTATTACAATTTCCAACAATTCAACAACTCCAATTAAGGAAATAAGTCGCGGCGAGAAACTTGGAAAATACGAATGGATTAAGAAGATTTTACCAAAGTCAGAATACCAAATAACATACAAGGAAAGTGATACCTTTGAAATTGACGTAGCTACTGTTTTACAAATTGCAGGAATCTATCAAGTTGATAATAAAAAAGTCTCATTCGTAAATAAAGACTATATGAAGTTCAGAAGCTATCTTAGGACTAACATCATAAAAAAACACAACGACGGAAAAGTATCTTTGAATAATACTTCTTTTATCTTAAAAGATTTAGTCGATTTTTACATCAGTATTCGTTCCGATGAGGAATGTATATCTCTAATAAAAAAACAGTTAAAGGGGAAAGGGTGGTTAAACAAGGGGAAAATATGTAATTTTTTAATGATGAATATAATAAATTCATTAAACTTTGCATTTAAGATTTCTCCAAAAACTTTTTACCCATATTATTTAGAAGGATATGATATACAACAATTATTACACATCACTAAAAAAGTATTCCCTAAAATAGTTGATAATTTACAACTATATGAAAATAACGGTTTGAAGGTTACTGAAATTTGTCGTGAAAATAATATTTACTCTGAAATTCAAAATGAAATGTTGCAACACACTATTCATACAAAAACAAACTAGCCCGATTGCTTATCTTTACTAAGGTTAATGTTTGTTTATTTAATTACTGGTAATAGCGAAGATCAAACTACAACTTTAAGTAAAAGTGATGAACGAATGAGTCATCACACATAATATAAAAAACACCGTTTTAACGTAAAACGGTGTTTTTTATTATGCAGATATATTCCAAGCATGTCGTTCTTTAGACTTAATCTGGCAATGGTAAAAATCGATTCAATACAATAGGAACTAACTTTTGGTGGTATTTTTAGAACTTTTTACCGTTTTATCCGTATTAACTATAGGATTTACTAAAAACCCCTTTACAATAGAAAGGGACTTGAATGTTACGATGTCGTAGGAGTGGGAAGATGAGAAATATTTCGGTATTAGTAGCGGATGATGAGAATGAAATTGCTGATTTAATTGCCATTCATTTAGAAAAAGAAGGGTACCATGTAATTAAAGTGGGCGATGGAGAAGAGGCTGTTCGTGTCGTGGAGAATCAATTAATAGATTTACTTATCTTGGATATTATGATGCCGAAAATGGATGGGTATGAAGTAACCCGCCGTATTCGCGAACAACATAATATGCCGATCATTTTTTTAAGTGCGAAAACATCAGATTTTGATAAGGTACAGGGACTGGTAATTGGAGCAGATGACTATATGACGAAGCCCTTCACTCCAATTGAAATGGTTGCTCGTGTTAACGCTCAGCTCAGGCGTTATATGAAGCTAAATCAGCATAAACGCAGTATATATGATACAAACAGTTTGGAATTTGCTGGATTGGTTATTTCTCCTGATCAGCGTACAGTTCGTTTATATGGGAAAAGGGTTGATCTTACCCCGAAAGAGTTTGAGATTTTGCATTTACTAGCGAGTCATCCCAAGAAAGTATTTAGTGTGGAACATATTTTTCAACGGGTATGGGGCGAAACATACTTCGAAGGAGCGAATACCGTTATGGTCCATATACGTACACTTCGGAAAAAACTTGAAGAAGATAAACGGAAGGAGAAATGGATTAAAACCGTTTGGGGAGTAGGGTATACATTCAATGGCTAAAATGACCTCCAAATTTCGTACTCGGATTGTATTGTTACTTGGTGTAAGTATGATTCTTTCGGGTATAATCACGTATCTACTCTTTAAAGGACTGCAATATTATTATCACACATATGTCCTCTTTGGAGATCCTTTGGCTCAGATTCGTATTACGATAGGAAGATACGGAGATTTTCCTCTCTTTTTTATTGTATTTATTTTGCTTTCTCTTCTTTTTTTCTTTTTCCTTACTAAGCCTTATTCTACATATTTTAAAGAGATTTCAAACGGAATTCATTATCTCGCCCGTGGAGACTTTAACCATCAGGTACATATTGGCTCAAATGATGAGTTTGGGGAGATTGCAAGAGATATCAATTTGGCAAGTGAAAAATTACAGGAAGCGATTCAACGAGGAGATTTTTCCGAAACCAGTAAGGATCAATTAGTTGTCAATTTAGCTCATGATCTGCGCACTCCACTTACCTCAATTTTAGGTTATTTGGATTTGCTCCTTAAGGATGATAAGTTGACACAAGAACAAATTAGACACTTTTTAACAATTGCCTTTACAAAATCTCAACGATTAGAGAGATTAATTGAGGAATTATTTGAAATAACAAGAATGAATTATGGAATGCTGCCATTGAATAAAAAGAAAATAAATTTGACGGATCTCCTTCATCAACTAACGGAAGAATTATTTCCCGTTTTTGAAAAGAATCAAATGATTGCTCGGATGAATTGTGCGCCCCATCTACTCATTTTAGGGGATGGAGATTTACTAGCACGTGTATTTGAAAATCTATTAACGAACGCCATTCGATATGGATGTGATGGTCAGTATGTTGATATTCATGGTTTTATTGATGAACATGCAGTGGTCGTTCAAGTTTTAAATTATGGAAGTACTATCCCTTCAGAAGAGTTGCCACATATCTTTGATATGTTCTACACAGGAGATAAAGCACGAACTCATCGTGAAGATAGCACAGGTCTCGGTTTGTTTATTGCAAAAAATATTGTGGAACAGCATGATGGAATGATTACAGCTAACAGCAGCTTGATTCAGACCTGTTTTGAAGTCCGATTACCATTGGAGAATGAGACAAACGACTAATATATATTTAAGAAAAATTTAAGATTTACCCCACTCTTTTTTTAAGCAGTTTTGTCTATTCTTATTAATAGAGAAGAATAGGGAGGAAATTGAAAAATGAAGAAGTGGGGATTTTTATTTTTAATACTACTGTGCTTAAGTTTAACTATTATATTTTATGAACCGTTGAATGAACCTAAGATTGAAATAGAGAAAGAAGGACAACAAGCAATTGTTCCAGTAGAAGGAAATAGGACTTCTGAAAGCATTCAAAGTATAGAGATTACAGAGGAACAAATCTTCGAAGGAAATTTGCTATTGGTGAATAGTGATAATCCTGTTCAGAAAGAAAGTATTAAATCAGATGTTATTAATCTTTCCACCCAGAATGAATTAATCGATGGATTTGGTTTAATAGATAGCGGAGTTGATTTATCAGAGGAAATAGCTCGCAATTTTTCAAGGATGGTTGAATTGGCCGAAAAAGATGGTGTCAGTAATTTTGTGATAACAAGTGGATTTCGAGATTTTGCTGAACAAAGTGTTCTTTATCAAGAAATGGGTTCTGATTATGCTCTTCCAGCTGGTTATAGCGAACATAACTTGGGTTTGTCACTTGACATAGGATCCACTCAAACTAAGATGGCTGAAGCACCTGAAGGAAAATGGATTGAAGAAAATGCTTGGAAATACGGTTTCGTTTTACGTTATCCAAAAGATAAAGTCGAAATAACAGGAATTCAATATGAGCCATGGCATATCCGCTATGTTGGTTTACCACATAGTGCGATTATGAAGGAAAAAAATTTTGTGTTAGAGGAATATTTAGCATACCTTAAAGAGGTAAAGCATATTTCAGCTACTATTGATGGTGAAAAATACAAGATTTCATATTATTCTCTTTCCGAGAATAGGACAATTAACATCCCAAATGATCAATTTGTTGAGATTTCTGGTAACAATATGGATGGAGTTATTGTGACCGTTCAAGATATGTATAGTATGGAATAAGGAATATTGAAATGAAACCGAACACAAATTTCACAGCCCAGAAAAGTCATCACAGAACCTATCTAAATGTGCTTCATCAAAATAAAGTTCCTAGTCTTTTTCCTTTATGCTAAAATTTAGATAATTCTAACGCTAAAGGGTGGATGGTATGAAATTTGAAAATCAAGTGGCACTTATTACCGGGGGGACTTCTGGAATCGGATTAGCTGTAGCAGAACGATTGCTACATGAGGGGGGAAAGGTTGTCATAGTAGGCCGTAATAGAGAAAGGGGTAACTCCGCACTGGAGAAACTGAAACGGATTAGTCCCCATGTTCTTTTTCTTTCAGTTGACGTAAGCAAAGGAATAGAAGTAGAACAGATGGTAAAGGAAACAGTCAACACATTTGGTAGAATCGACTTTGCATTTAATAATGCTGGAAATGCGGAAGGTACGCCTGCATTGACACATGAATTCAGTGAAGAAGACTTCGATCATATGATGGGGTCTACAATTAAAGGAGTTTGGTTGTGTATGAAGTATGAGCTGCAAGCTATGATTGAAAATGGTGTTGGCTCAATCGTTAATACATCATCCCTGGATGCCTTAATTTGTTCGGCATACACGACAGCATATGCAGCTGGCAAAAGTGGAATTCTGGCATTAACTCGCGGAGTCGCCCAAGAATATGGAAATAAGGGAATCCGAGTTAATACCATTACACCTGGTGCAATCAGGACTCCGATGATTGAACGAAAATTTGAAAACTTGAACGAAGAGCAATCAGTATTGCTAGAAGAAAAGTACAACAGCCTGAATGCCCTAGGAAGAATGGGGACTTCTTCCGAAGCGGCAGATGTGGTAACCTGGTTATTTTCCAAAGAATCTTCCTTTGTAACAGGTCAAAATATCATTGTTGATGGTGGAGTTTCCATCGTGACAAAATAAAGCTGTTGGGACATAGAGCCTAGGATAGTCAATATGTAAAGTAAATAAAAAACTAATCCGCTTCTCTTAAAGTTACTTCCAAATGAGAAAAGGTAGATATAAAATCAATATAGATATAGAAGCAGTGGATTTCACATCAGAAGAAATTACACTGCTTTTAACCATATATTAAACTAAAGACTATACTTATGTTTTGTTAGATTTATTTAGTTCACATAATATCTATTAGATTTTGATAAGGCTCGACTTATCGTTATCTTCCTATAAAATCCAATTCAAAATTAATCCAGAAAATGAAGAAAATAAAGACTGTTTTTGTGTTGGAGAGCTATTCGAATTCAGTATAGCTACAGATAGCTCCCACTTAGTGCCAGTTGAACCAACTATCAAAGATCAGTTATTATCTGTTTGGTTTATTAAATCAACAAGGAGATATTATTTTAATTCCTCAAAGAATATTTCATTAGATCAATTATCTATTTTTAGATTGAAAAGTATAAGGATGGAGTACAATGCCCCAGAAATAATTGATACCGAAATTATTGAATCTGAACCAAAGAATAACTACTCAGTTTACAAGGCTATTTTTAAATCCATAGCAAGACATAAAAGACAAAACTTGAATATAGTACAAAAAAAACATTAAAAGTAGCTAAAAAAACTTAACCACTTGGGATGAACCAATTGTTGAGGTTTATTTATTTTGGAGAGCATACATAGAAAATCACAAAAAACTTTACACTGTTGATAATTGTGAATATCGAAGTAAATTTCATAAATATTATTCGTCTAGGTTTTATGAGATAATGGACGAATTAAATCTGTTCTTACTAAGTAAAATTAATATTTCATCTGAACAAAGAGAATACATGCTACACAAGTGTTATGGGCTTCTGGTCTTAAATGTCTATAATCATATTTTAAAAAGAGCAGGAAGTAATAATAAATATTCATTCTATGAAATTTGTATTAATCCATTCATACTTGCTGAAATAGATATTAAAGAAGATAAACAATTAATTACCATATACTATAATATTCATTAGACAAAAAATGAATTATTTGTTTTTTCCTTGTAGTAGCATTATTGTGTTCTTAATATCTTTATGACCTAAAGTCTCCTTTAGAGATACAAGATCACTATGTTCACCCTCAGTCAAGACGGCATAAGTTTGCCTTAGGGTTGAACTTGTAATAGGATTATTTCTAGCCTTAACAAAGTCAATGTTAGTCTTATTAATTTTTTCAGTCAAATAGTTACCAAGATATTTGTAATGATATGATTTACCCGCTGCAGTTGTAAAAAAAGGGCGTTTGTCCGTTGAGTTTAAAGTAATATCAAAACTTCTAAGAGAAATACTAAAAAATAATAATGCCTTTAATGAAAAAGAATATAAAAATCTAATTTATAGGGAAAAAGAAATTAAAGCGGCTTACAATGAGGATCGAAATAAGGTTATAAGTAGATAATTACATTATTAATAACAGGGTTACAAGTCTAGATATAGGATATAGATTATGAGTTTGTGACGGAGATGGATTTGTTCTTTTCCTTTATTATTTACAAATTTATGTGTATTTAACAGCAAATAGAAGGAGGCAAAAGCAGATTTTGCACAAAAATTTTTATCTGTTTTTGCACAAACTTTTCTTGTCCTAATATCGGACTTATAAAATTGGCAAAAAGCTTAATAGATCTACATCATTTATATATTATGGGTAAGATTATGTCTTTTTTCAAGACACAACTTACCCTTTTAAACATATTAGACTCAAATCGGACATGAAAAAGACAAGTAGCGCTAAGTTTATGAGAACATTTACTCAAACCAACGCAATCACTGGGAAATATAAAAACTCGAAACGGAGGGTATTTACTTTGTGGTCCATATACGTTCAATCTTCATTAACAAGGAGTTTATCCACATTACTTTCAGAACATTTTAGCATTTTCTCTGAAAATGATATGTCGGAGCACGAAACCTTTTACTTCACTTCAAAACATCTTGACAATATACCCGAAGGTAGTTTGGTGAGAAACACTACCTTCGAGCATTTTATCGGATGAAAGCACTAATTCGTATTTTAAACGGTATATTATTATTAGAAAGTGATTTAAAGCTTTCATTTAGTCATGATGAAATTTATTATGTAAAGGAACATGATGTTTGGGTGTCAAAAAATATTATCCAGACAGATCATGATCTTGAGTATGAAGAGCTTCAGTCTCCTTTCCAGGAAGATATAGAACTTCCCAAATTCAAAGAGCATCTTGATAAAACTAAAATGCGCAAAAACTACATAGTAGACTTTTTAAATTATGCTTATCAAGATGAATTGGTGCATGAGGTTCTAATTTTATTTATCCTTACAAAAATTGATACATTATTAATACTAATTAATACAAGCAAGATCATAGAAAATATAGAGCATGATTTAGGTCTCGATATTACACCAAAAGAAAGGAAAAAAGGTTAGAAGCTATACGTCCGGATTTGGGCGAAACATTCATGGAGGCGTACAATTTTTTTAAAGTTGGAGATTTCTTTCATTTCAGTAACACCCGAGCAGGTTCTAGGCTTTTTGCAAGACATGGTGCAACCAAGGAGAAATATGAAGGTAAACCTCCTGTATCTTTTGGTGATATTGAGTGGAATATACGACTCTAAATTTATGAATGGATTAATTATAAACTACAGCAAGAAAAAGGGTATCGTCATCCACCAATTAAAAAGTCTAACCATTATGAATCGATGAGAGATGAGGATTACGATATTTTAAGGGAGCGCTTAGAACAAGAAAATTCGCATTAATGGAAAAAGATTTCTTGGCTATTTTATTTACCTTATACATATTTTATTTCTTAGATTGAAAGAATTGTACTTAAACTACCATGAAAAATAACTTATCTGTCCTCGAAAAAAGACAATACCAAATAGAACCCGTCTCATGTGTTTAAAAAAATTGAGAGAGCTGCAAATATGTATATGGATTGGTTGACTGGATCAAGGTCAGTATCAGTATTGACACAAACTAACTATTTTCATTCTCTGTGGTGAAGCGCCGATTTTTGCGCTTCATGGATCGCTATGGGGTGCGTTGATCCAAGAAGGATTAATGCACCTTTTTTTTGAAAGTATTAAAATCAAGGGGAGAATAGTTGAACAAGGATTTATATTAGTTTTGTAGAATTGTAAAGTGTAGTACAGATTGAGCTTCACGAGGTATTCGAATAGACAAATAAGCTGAACATCGGCTTAACAATAATTCAATTGTAGTGTTCTAATCATTCATAAGCTAGGGTTGCTATCTTAGAAGTAAGAACAAACTTGACAGTACCAAACAAAGACAAGGAGTGAAGTTATGAAATTTCTGCTTACATCTGGAGGCATCAATAACAAAAGCATACACGGCGCGCTGGTTGACATGCTGGGCAAGCCGATTGCTGACTCCAACGCCCTGTGCATCCCTACTGCGATGTATGGACACCCTTGGGTTGGCCCTGGCGTCAAAGCCTGGCAGTTCATCAGTGGGAAAGAAGAGACTCCCATGGTCGACCTCGGTTGGAAATCCGTTGGCGTGTTGGAGCTCACAGCGCTTCCAAGCATCGACGAAGACCGCTGGATACCTCTGGTACAGGAGGCCGATGTACTGCTGGTGTCAGGCGGAGACGCCCTTTACCTGTGCCACTGGATGCGTCAATCCGGGCTGGCAGACCTTTTACCGTCACTGAACTCAGTCTATGTGGGAATTAGTGCTGGGAGCATGGTGTTGGCACCTAACATAGGGGAATACTTCGTTGGCTGGACTCCACCAGGCGGTGGTGATGAAACACTGAGACTGGTTAATTTTTCAATCTTTCCGCACTTGGATCACGAGATGCTGCCGGGAAACACCATGGCTACCGCAGAGAGATGGGCAGCCGGGATGCAGGGACCTGCGTATGCGATTGACGATCAAACCGCAATCAAAGTAATCGAAGGAGCGGTAGAAGTTTTATCCGAAGGGCATTGGAAACTGTTTACACCTTGATCATACTATACGCTTTTAATTTCGTAGGTTTACTTAATAAATATCCTTGTGCATACTGTACTCCCAATTTGTAAGCTTTTTCTAGATCCGATTTTCTTTCTATACCTTTTTAAGTCTATTTAGGAAATGTACGCTTTTTATTTTCCTGAAATATGGATATTGCCACTGAATATGTATTTAATTTTTTATGAAAAATGATTGACAATGTATTTGCCATGGCTTATATTATAAAATAATTAAAAATATTTACTTATCTAGAGAGGTGGAGGGACTGGCCCGAAGATACCTCGGCAGCAGACTTTTATAGTACTGTGCCAATTCCAGCAAGCGTATGCTTGAAAGATAAGGAGAGTAAAAAGAACGAATCATTTAACCTCTTCTTATTTTTTGAAGAGGTTTTTTATATTCTGTACTCATTTAAAATGGAAAATTACATATTTAGATTTGCTGATTGGTCAACCAAAAGCACTGTTAGAATTTTTACTTTTTCAGTGCTTTTGGTTTTTTTGTGTAAAAATGACGCTTAATGGTATTTTTTAATAAAAAGTGAGAAAAAACAAAGGAGGATATTCATCATGAAAAATGCATTAGACGCGAATAAGATTCGTATAAAAACAAGAGAAATTCATTCATTTGAGCAAAATGAATATCTTAATTTACCTGATTTACAATTTTATAAATGGTGTAGTAGCCAATATGGAGTAAATAGAGGTGTTTTTAATACGATAGATAACTGGTTTTTTGGAAATGGAATTATCAACATACAACACCGCCGTATCTATCTTTTGGCTTTTCTAGATTACAGTGTAGAAGAAGGAATGAAGGAGGAACATGGTAAATTTATCCGATTTGGAAATGGAGGGCTAACAAGAGAGCTTCAGAAATTTTTTGTGCCGAAAAAGTGAAAATAGGAACATATCATCTACCTATTAACATCAATCTTTTTAGACATTTATATATCTGCCGATTAGACAACTAAAGGCATCTTTCTTTTCAATCTATATTTGGAAAGAGAGGTGTCTTTTTATATGAAGAAAGAGATTCTTTAAAGTATAAAGATAAGCTTCAGTGTGGACTCTTACAAGGATTCGTCTCACTTCAAAACATATTATTCATATGTGATTATAAGTATTTATTTGAATTGTACTAAAAGTTTAAAGAGGAAGTAATCTCATATGTAAGAATGGGAGGTTATGTATTGATGATAACAATCCCTGGCTCCTATGAAGAATTCATAGACAATGTGATGCTTATACGTCGTGAACGTGCTCTATCTAGAATTAGCAGAGTGATCTGGACACTTTAAACAATAAACTTTTTTGGAGGAGGTGATAGATTGAGCCTCATCGAGATGCACGTTATAGAGAAGCAATTGCTTTCTTTAATGCGTTAAGCATTCATCATTGTATTAGTTTACATTAACACATAAGGAGGAATGAGAAATGACATTAACGATAGAAAAAGCAAGAGGTGTATGGGGTAGTGCACCTAGTAATAACTATGAACAATTGGCATTAAGATTCCGAGCTATTTTTCAACAAATACGTGAAGGGGCGGTTCAACGGGAGACTGAGAGAAAACTACCTTTCGAGGAAATACAATTGTTAAAAGACGCAGGTTTCGGAGCTATACGGATTCCACTTGAAGAAGGAGGATTGGGTGCGACAATTCCAGAGTTATTTAATTTACTCATTGAATTAGCAGAGGCAGATTCGAATATACCACAAGCACTTCGAGCACATTTTTCTTTTGTTGAGATGGTTTTAAATTCACCAAAGAGTGAGCAAAGAAGTGCGTGGATAAAGCGTATTTTAAAGGGAGATATTGTTGGGAATGCTTGGTCTGAAGTTGGTGGCGCGAAGGCTGGCAGTTTCTTAACGAAAGTAACAAGAGGAGAAGGAGACCAGTTATTTTTAAACGGTACAAAATATTATTCGACGGGCACCATTTATGCCGATTGGATTCTTGTTTTGGCAACCCAAGAGGAAGCGAATAATGTCTTTGCTGTTATCTCAAGATATGCAAAAGGTGTAGACGTAATTGATGATTGGAATGGCTTTGGACAAAAATTGACTGGTAGTGGAACAACAAGATTCTCTGATGTTCCTATTAAGGAAGATGAAATTCTTATTGAGGAGTTTAATGCGAAATATCAGGCTGCCTTTTTCCAAATGATGCATTTGGCTACTCTAGCTGGAATTGCCCGTGCAGCTGCAAATGACGTTTCGAAAGCTGTAGCTGAGCGCCAGAGAACGTATACACATGCATCAGGTGCTCGTCCAAGTGAAGATGCGCAAGTGCTACAAGTAGTTGGAAAGGTTCATAGTTTAGCTTATTCTTCTGGAGCGATTGTTCTAAAAGCAGCTGAATCTTTACAAAACGCATATGAAGTCCATCTTGCTGGAGACGTTGAAAATGAAGAATGGCTAAATGATGAAGCGGAGATTGAAGTGTCACAAGCTCAAATTGTAGTTAGTAGTTTAACACTTGAAGCAACAGCATTATTGTTCGACGCATTAGGTGCTTCTGCCACATTGCAAACCAAAAGCTATGATAGATATTGGCGTAATGCCCGAACACTCGCTTCTCATAATCCACTAATCTATAAAGAGAGAGTAGTAGGGGATTATGCAGTTAATCAAACACGCCCACCTTATATATGGCATGTCGGGAGGAGTTGATTTCGTGCATGAGTTAAAGAGTGATAGATACTAAGTCACCATAGTATCTTTACTAAAACTATAATTCAAGAACAAATAGGAGGTAAGACGAAATGCCAAAGAAAAGAATCTATTTAAATGCATTTGATATGAATTGTGTTGGTCATCAATCCCCAGGGTTATGGACACATCCAGATGATCAATCTTCAACTTACAAGGATGCGGAGTATTGGGAAAACCTTGCGAGGTTGTTGGAAAAAGGTAAGTTTGATGCCATTTTCTTGGCGGACGTATTAGGGACGTATGATGTGTACCAGGATTCAAGAAATCCTGCTGTACGTCAAGCTGCACAGGTACCAGTCAACGATCCTGCTTTTGTTGTCCCTATTATGGCACAAGTAACAAAGCATCTAGGATTTGGGTTAACAGCATCAACAAGTTATGAGCATCCTTATTCTTTTGCAAGACGCATTTCTACACTGGACCATCTTACAAAAGGAAGAATAGGCTGGAATATTGTCACTTCCTATTTAGAAAGTGCAGCTAAGAATTTAGGTCTTGATCAGCAAATCAATCACGATGAACGCTATAACATAGCCGATGAATACCTCGAGGTTGTTTATAAATTATGGGAAGGAAGCTGGGAAGATGGAGCCGTTCTAATAGATAAAAAACAGAAGATTTATACGGATCCGAACAAAGTTCATGATATTAACCATAATGGCAAGTATTTCAAAGTGCCAGGTGCTCATTTATGTGAGCCATCTCCTCAAAGAACACCTGTTATTTTTCAAGCAGGTGCTTCGAAGAAAGGAAGGCAATTTGCAGCGAAACATGCAGAACTGGTATTTATCAGTGTTCCTACGGCTCCAATTGGTCAAACTTTTGTAAAAGCTTTACGTGAAGAAGCAAAAAATGCGGGGCGGAATCCAAACGAAATTAAAGTTCTATCTTTATTTACCCCAATCGTTGGACGTAATGAAGAAGAAGCGTACTCCAAATTTGAAGAGTATAAAAAACATACTAGTTATGAAGGTGGGTTAGCATTATTTGGTGGTTGGACTGGTGTTGATTTATCTAGTTACGATCCAGATGACAAGATTGAATATATCAAGAATGATGCCATTCATTCAGCCCTTGAGACATTTACAAAAATAGACCCAGAAAAACACTGGACCGTTAAGCAGGTAGCAGAATTTGTAGGAATTGGCGGAATTGGGCCTGTTGCTGTAGGTTCACCTGAACAAGTCGCTGATGAAATGGAAAAATGGATAGAGGAAACGGATGTCGACGGATTTAATATTGCGTACGCTGTTACACCAGGTACGTTTGAGGATTTTGTAGAATTGGTTATTCCAGTATTACAGGAACGCGGACTTGTAAGAAAAGAATATGCGGATGGTGGCTTGCGTAAAAATTTATTTGGATATGAACAACTACCTGACCACCACCCAGCTCGCCAGTACCGTAAGCAATCTACACTTCAAGTGTAGAAATAATTGTAAATATAGATTTTACATGTTGAAAATATGGTGAAAGAGGGAGAGAGATGGTCGAAACAATTACAATTGATGCTACTGATTACCTAAAAACAGCAAAATTACTTGCACAAGAGTTTGAAAAGGATGCTGCTGAACGGGATAAAATTGGAGGCACTGCTAAAGTACAGCGCGATGCATTACGCGAATCTGGGTTGCTGACGATTTTAATTCCAACAGAATATGGAGGGGGAGGTCAGCCTTGGTCTTTGGTTCTTCGCATTGTTCGTGAATTGGCAAAAGCAGATGCGGCACTCGCGCATTTATACGGCTATCATTATTTGCAACTAGTGACTCCACATTTTTCTGGTTCTAAAGAACAGAAGGAATACTTTTATACGGCATCAGCAAAAAATAATTGGTTTTGGGGAAATTCATCAAATCCAATCGAGCCTACCTTAATTGGAAAAAAAGAAGGAAATGGGTTTATTTTAAATGGATATAACACATTTAGCACTGGTTCAAAAGACTCTGACCGTCTATTAATTTATTGGATAGATAAAGAAGAAAGTGAAAAAGTTTATGTTGGTATTATTCCGACTAACCGAATAGGAGTAGTTGTGAATGATGACTGGGACGGAATGGGGCAAAGGCAAACAGATAGCGGATCAGTCACTTTTGAAAATGTTATTGTAAAACCACACGAAATACTGGATAAATCGGAGTCTGCAGGAAAACCTTTCTCAACGTTTGATGCCATTTTGTCACAGATTATCTTAGCAAATGTAATTGTAGGAAGTGCAGAGGGGGCTTTAGAGGTAGCACGTAAATACACAATCAGTAAATCTCGACCGTGGTATTTAACTAGCTATGAAAAAGCCATAGACGATCCTTTTATTCAACGTCTCTATGGTGAGTTTTGGATTGATGTTCAGGCAGCTATTCAATTAGTGGAAAAGGCTGGTGAAAAAGTAGATGACGCCTGGGAGAAGGACCTGTCCTTAACTTACGAAGAACGAGGAGAAACTGTTCTTTTTACAGCTGCAGCAAATGCATTTGGGACAAAAATTGCCTTAGATGTTACAAGTCATATCTTTGAAGTGATGGGAGCTAGATCAGCAACCATCAAAAACAATTATGATCGATTCTGGAGAAATGTAAGAATCCATTCTCTACATAATCCAATTGAATATAAAAGAAAAAATATAGGTCAATGGCTATTACATGGAGAGAACCCTACGCCAAGCAGCTATTCGTAATGTAAGTTCTATGAAAACTAACCTAAAAGGTTAGTAGATTAATGAGAAAACAACAATTCTAAAAAATGAGTGAAATCGTATAAAGCTAAACAATCATCAATGGTGAATGTTCCATATTACCGAGGAGGAAACAAAAGTGACAATCAAAAAAAATATGAAGAAGATTTTTCTGTTTTCATTCATTCTAACGATGTTAGTCGTATCAGCATGCTCGAATCAAACGGTATCTACTAGTGATATAAAGTCTGAGACAACTAGCAGTAATCAAGGGGAAACATCAAAGAATGTTAAGGATTCTGGTGTTAAAGGAGTTATTGATGGTAAGCCTGTACCGTCTCTTGAAGGGAAAACGATTGGAGTAGCGGTTATAGGGACAGATCATAACTGGGATCGCCAAGCATACCAAGGGCAAATTGACAGAATTAAGGAACTGGGAGGGACTCCGGTTGCTGTTGATGGCGAACGGAATGATCAAAAACATATCACGGATATTGAAAATTTGATCATACAGAAGCCAGATGCAATTATTAAGCAGCTAGGTGATACAACTGTATATAAACCTGTACTTAAAAAAGTTCATGATGCTAATATTCCTCTATTTACAGTTGCACACGATAGTGAATATAGCATTTCAAATATTGTTTCTGATGATTATTATGCAGGTGAGGCGTTAGCACGACAAATGTTTGAGGATATGGGCGGAGAAGGAAAAGTAGCCGTTTTTCATGGATTTCCAGGAGTTCGGGTATGTGAAATTCGTTATGACATGATGAAATATGTTGCAAAGGATTATCCGAATATTGAGTTTATTGAACCAGAACTAATTGATGTGATTCCTGGAACGATAGAAGATGCACGTAAAAAGGTGGAAGACCTTCTAGTTAAACATCCTGAAGGAAGTGGCATTAAAGCGATTTGGGCAGCATGGGATATTCCAAGCATTGGTGCAGCTCAAGCTGTTGATGCAGCAGGACGGAAAGATGTTAAAGTCTATGGCGTTGATGGGGATCCAACTGCAGTTGAGATGGTTGCTGATCCAAATAGTTCCTTTGCGGCTGACTTTGCGCAAATCCCATATCAGACTGGTCAATCAGCGATTGATATAGTGGCACGTTCATTAGCTGGGCAAGAGGTTCCAACTAAGCTGTATGACGAAGGTTTTCTTGTGACGAAAGATAATGCCGAAGAATCAAAGAAAATATTATTTAAAGAATAACATTTTCTTAGAATTGAAAAAGAGAGGATAGATGATTCTATCCTCCCATGAAATTTATGCTGGTAATTAATAGAAAGTGAGGTTTGGATCATGATTGATGAGTATGTATTGGAAATGAAGGAGATTCAAAAGGAATTTCCTGGCGTAAAAGCTCTTCAAAATATTCATTTTCAGCTGAGAAAAGGAGAAATCCATGGACTAGTTGGAGAAAATGGTGCTGGTAAATCGACATTAATGAAAATATTAGCTGGAATCTATACTCATGACAGTGGAGAAATACAATTTCTCGGAAATCTACAAAAGGTATTAACACCGAAGATTGTAGAAAAATTGGGAATTCACTTTATTCACCAAGAACGACATGTTGTACCATATTTGACAGTTGCCGAATCCTTATTTTTAGGTATCGAAAATAAGTTTGCTTCCTTTAATTTGTTAAAACGACGCACAATGGAAAAGGAAGCAGAAAAAGTCTTGTTTGAAAAAGTTGGGGTGAATTTATCTGGGAAAAAACTAGTGGGTGATCTTTCTGTAGGAGAAAAACAATTATTGCAGATTTGTCGTGCATTACTTCAAGATCCAAAAGTAATCGTGTTCGATGAACCAACAGCTGTACTTGCTAAACGGGAAGCAGATCAGTTATTCAACATCATTAAGGAATTGAAGAATAAGGGAATTTCGATTATCTATATATCACATTATTTCGGAGAGATACTTGATATTTGCAATCGAATAACAGTATTACGTAATGGAATCAATGTTAAAACGACAGAAACAAAGGGATTAACAATTGAGGATATTGTTTATTTGATGACAGGTAGACGTATAGGTAACGAAATTCCAACAAAGGCCCGTCATATAGGCGATGTTTTATTAAATGTGAAAGATTTCACTCAATCTCAACAGTTTCATGATGTGAATTTTCAAATTCGGAAAGGAGAAATTGTAGGAATTACGGGGCTAATGGGTTCGGGGTATACGGACCTAGGGATGTCAATATATGATAACTCCCGTATTACGAATGGCTTTGTCGAATTTGAAGGGAAGCGTCTAACGAAAAATAATCCTGAAAATGCAGTAGCCTTAGGAATGGGATATATCCCTGAAGATCGTCGGAATCTCGGAATTTTACAAAATATGTCGGTGAGAGAAAATATCACTCTTACAAGTCTGAAAAGTGTGAGTAAGGGAGGAGTGATAAAAAGGAAATTGGAGCGGGAAAAGGTTGATTCGATAATTGATAAATTGGGGATTCGCACACCAAACCAAAAAACTACTATTAACTATCTAAGTGGTGGAAATCAACAAAAAGCAGTATTGGCAAAATGGCTAAGTAGTAATGCTAGTTTGTATATTTTAAATCAGCCAACAGCTGCTGTTGATGTCAGTACAAAAGCAGAAATATATAATCTTATTACTCAAGTAGCAAAAAATGGAGCAGGGGTGCTATTAATCACTCAAGATCTTCAGGAGTTGGTCACTCTAAGTGATCGGATTTTAGTGATGTACCGCGGGAAAGTAGTTAGAGAATTCGAAAGAGATAACGCGACAACAGATCAAATAATGGTTTCCATGATGGGAGGGAGTAACGATGAATCAAGTAGCAGTAACAACTAAAGCAATTAATTGGAATGGTCTACTTAAATATAGCAGTTATGTAGCATTTATACTGATAGCTGTATATTTCTCATTAAGTTCACCTGTTTTTTTACCATACATAACTTGAAAAATATTCTATTGCAATCAAGTGCATTAGGGATTGTGTCTTGTGGCATGACAGCTATCCTAATTGGTGGGGGAAATCATGTCTTAAAAGGAGGAATTGATTTATCATTAGCAAACAATCTTGCACTAAATGTTGCTATCACTGCTGTTCTTATCAATAATGGATTTTCTTTCGTAACGGCTTTTTCAGTTGCATTCTTGTGTAGTTTAATAATAGGGATAATTAATGCTGTTTCAATTATTAAATTGAAAATCATTCCTCTATTAAGTACTTTAGCTATGATGTATTTACTGCAGGGAATCGTTTTATTAATTACAAATAACACCGTTGTAAATGTGACTGATCCAATAATGATCACATTAGCGACTACTGAACTTTTAGGATTACCTATACAGATTTGGATTTTCGCCATTATAGGCGCCGTATTGTACATTCTTTTTCATAAGTCTATTTTTGGGAATTGGGTTCATGCCGTTGGAGGCAATTCACAAGCAGCTATAAATGCCGGTATCAATGTAACTTTAATCGTAGGAATGACTTATGTAATTGCTTCAATAACGGCAGCATTAGCAGGCTTATTAGTTACTGCTCGTTTATCTGGAAGTGTTCCAGGAATAGGTGATTTGATGTTATTAGACGTATTACTTGCAGGTTATATGAGTGCCGTTTTTTCCCGTTTGTCAATTCCCAATATGACGGGAGCCATTTTTAGTGCCATTTTTGTTGGAATGTTATCCAATGGTTTTACATTAATAAATGTTCCTACTTACTGGGTTTATGCAATAAAAGGAGCCTTAATATTGATGGCCGTTTCAATTACAACTATACAGCAAAGGAGAGTAACAGTTCATGGCTAAGCTTGTAGTGAAAAACAGTGTACATCAAAGTCCTCTTCTAAGACTTGGAAGTAATTCGTTACATTATAGCACTCTCATTGCGTTATTATCTATTGTTATCCTATTCTTCTTCACTGTTCCTTCCTTTCTAAGCATGAATAATATAGCAAATATATTGAGTCAATCTGCAGTATTAGCTTTGGTAGCTATTGGTTTATGTTTTATCGTTACTTCAGGAGGGATAGATCTATCCGTAGCTGTATCTTTTGATCTTGGAGCAATGGTCGCTGTTATTGCTTTGCAATCAGGGTTAGGGTGGTTTACAGCCTTACTATTAGGACTTACTGCAGGTGCAGCGGTTGGCCTTTTTAATAGTTTTTTTGTAGTGAAACTGAAAATAAGTGCCTTTTTAGTAACGCTTGGAACCCTTTTTATCGGAGAAAGTATCGAAAAAATTTTTACAAGAGGGGGAGAACCGATTTATTTGCCATGGATGGATGAGGCTTTCCAGTTTCTTGGACGTGGTAGCTTTTTTGTTTTTGAGACAGGTACAGGAGGAGTAACGAATTTTAAATTTTCAATCCTGCTCGCTCTTTTTATAGCAGTAGTGGCCCATTTTATTCTTAAGAGAACTGTGTATGGTCGCAAATTATATGCAATAGGATCCAGTAGAGAAGCGGCGATGCTATCAGGTATACCAGTTGGTAGGTATACAATCTATGCCTTTGTCATAACTGGAATGATTTGCGCATTAGCTGGAATGATCGGTTCCTCTGTATTGACAGCTTTTACTCCTTTAAGTGGCAGATATTATCTTATGGATGCAATCGGTGCTGTTTTTATTAGTAGTACTTTAAGCAGACAAGGTCGGGTCAACATACCTGGAACAATAATTGGCGTATTATTTTTTGGGATTGTAGCGAATGGCTTGAACCTAATGGGAATTAGCTATTATTGGCAAGGTGTTGTACGTGGGCTATTAATATTCCTCATACTTGCAGTAAATTCTATCATTTCAAATAAAAGATAGTAGATAGACTTTCTCTATGCGTAGCCGGTCTATAAATGGAGAACAAAAACTAGCAGAGGATAACAAATTAGAATTCTGAGTAGCTCTTTTTTATTGAACGAAAGGGGTAGTTGTGTTCAATGAGCCGATACTTTAGTTCAATACAAAACAGAAGGATCCGCCGCGGCGGATTCTTCTTACTTTTGACTCAATCATGTTTTGGAAAATCTTTAGGTTGCGAAATAAACCATCTTGGTGGAATCATAACAGATGAGTTAGGCAGGACAAACATTGAAGGTGTCTATGCTGCAGGTGACACCTCCGTTATCGCTCCTTCACAAGTGATTATTGCAGCGGCTCAGGGCAGTAGAGCAGCAATTGGAGTGAATACAGACCCAACTCAAGAGAATTTTAATATTAAAATATTGTGAAACAATGTACTTAAACTAATGAGTGGTTTAGTTATATATGCATTTACTTCAAATAAGGCGTTATATATAAGATTTTATGCAAGACTTGAATATAACGCCTTATTTTTTTAATGCAATAAATATACTGCTATAATCAATGTCTAATGAATGCTAAGTACAGTTAGATTTGCAGATACCAGATAACTATTATTGGTCAAAATAATTAATAAATCTTTGTTCATTTAGATATTTTTGCCAAAAGGGGGAAATACAAAAGATTCTTGTCAATTAAGACAACACTTTTATGTCATTAGTTTACTAAAGACTATACTTATGTTTTGTTAGATTTATTTAGTTTACATAATATCTATTCTAGGAACTTAGTTATTTTCAATAAATTATAGCAAAATCCATGCTATAATTAAAACATCTTTAGGATTGTTAATTTATTTTTAGAAACTATTACTTACAGTTTTATTAGTAAACGGAACTTTATACACTATGCCGTATACATTTAACCCAGGAGTTGATTTACATATGCCGTACGAAAGTAAAATTAGACCTCATAATGCTGATCGTGTAACTAAAAATACAACAATTAGCCGTAGTTTACTCGAACAAATAAAGATAATCGCAAATAATGATCAAGTTCCGCTAAATCAATTACTATCTGAAGCAATTGATTATGTATTGGATACTTATAAGAAACCTAAAGAATTTAAAGCTCCAACTAAACCTAAAGACCGAATTCAAATGGGTACGACATTTAGTAATGCTCAATATGAGTTGCTAAAAGACCGCGCTCGTAGACTCAATACACATGCCAACACATTGATCGAAGTTGGAATAGAATTTATCATTAAAAAATATCAAAATCATTCATTCTAACCCTCCCTCTATTTTCTCTTTATTTTAGTTTACATAATACTATTATGATAAACTTCCGCCGTTTTTAAAAATCTAACTCAATTCAACATCCCGCGAATATTCATAAATATAGCCAGCATCTCTTCCATTTCAGCATGATTAACCCTAACCGGCAATTGATCATTTAACGTAATAAAATTCTCTTGTTCCCCATTTTCTAGTATTTTCAATAAATAATCACAGATTGCCTCAAGCCTCTCCTTGCTGATAACCGACTGAGTATTCATATGCTTGAATTGCGTTAACACAAATGCGTCTTCTTCAATTTCTCCCACAATTAAACGATTTTCCTCCATTATTTATTCCTCCTTTTTTACCTTTAAATTGCTCCTCCTCCCTCTTATTTATTACAACGAATCTGTTTTATTAATTGAATCTTTCGGTCTTTTTTAGTATGTTTTTATTATCTACTTTCGAAAGGATCGAATTCTAAATGACAAAAAAGTTATATTATGAAAATCCCTATTTAACCAACTGGACAACTTCCGTTACAAATATTATTAAAAAAGATGATTTCTATCTGGTTACCCTTGAAGAAACGGCGTTTTACCCTGAGGGTGGTGGGCAGCCATCTGACACAGGACAAATTGATAACATTAAGGTATTAGATGTATATCAAGAAGCTGGTGAAGTGTTCCATAAACTCCCCCCATCCCCCTGAAAACACGACAGTTGAATGTCAAATCGAATGGGAGTTAAGATATGACCATATGCAGCAACATACAGGGCAGCACTTGCTGTCTGCAATCTGTATTGACGAATATGATGCACACACATCAAGCTTCCATTTAGGAAAAGACACCGTTTCAATTGATTTGAGCGTTTCCGAATTTAGTGACAATCAACTCATACATATTGAAAATCAAGTTAATAAAGCTATTTATGAAAATCGTGTAATTAAAACATATTTTGTTTCTAAAGAACAAGCCGGTACACTCCCACTTAGAAAAATGCCTGACGTTGAAGGCGATGAAATGCGCATAGTTGAAATAGACGGTATTGATACATCTGCTTGTGCAGGCACACATGTATCGAGGACTGGTGAATTAGGACTCATGAAGCTGTTAAAAACGGAGAAAAGTAAGGGAAATACACGTGTTTACTTTATTTTCGGTGGTCGTGCATTAAAGGATTATCAACAAACACATAACGTATTAACCACTTTAGCCAATCAACATAGCACAAACCGTGAAGGGCTAATTGACAAAATTGCTAAAATTGAAACGGAAAATAAACAATACCAAAGAGAAATTGAGGAGTTAAAAGGAAAAATTGATCATTTTCTAGCTCAGGAGCTCATTCAAACTCATAACGACCCTATCATTAACAAGACTTTTGAAGATAAATCTTTAAAAGAGCTTCAAGGAATTGCAAGACAAATTAACGCAGCATCCAATCAATGTGTCATTTTTACAACAACCCTAGAAAATAAGCTACTCATTTCACATAATGGATCTATTTCTGTTCAATGTGGTCCCTTATTCAAACAAGAATTGAAAAATTTCAACGGGAAAGGTGGCGGCAATAATACCTCTGCCCAGGCCGCATTCGAAAATGCAAATGATTTGGACACATTTAAAAACTTTTTAGACTCAAAAATAAGGGAATCATTATAACAAAAGAGCTACCTAGTGTTAGGTAGCTCTTTTCTTCTTATTAATCATTTTTAATACTAAAGTTAATAACTCCGGCTTTTGTTAATGAATCATAAAGAATCACCAATAGCGGACCAAGCAGCAGTCCCACAATACCTAGTATCTTAAATCCTAAATACATACTGATGAGGGCTGCTAATGCACTGATACCAAAACTTTGTGAATACACCTTAGGTTCAATGATTTTTCGAATGACTGTTATTAACACGAAAAGAATCAATAACCCTACCCCAAGTTTAGTGTTTCCGTTAATTAAAACAAAAATAGACCACGGAACAATGAATGAACCTGTACCTAATATAGGTAATAAATCGACAACTACAATCAGTAAAGAGACGACTAATAGATACTTAACATCTAAAATCCAAAGCCCAATATACGTGATGATAAACGTTACACCACTGAGAACAATTTGGGCTTTTAAAAAGCCAACAAATATCTTTTTCAATTGAGTTGTGACAATCTTTACTTTTTCAATTGCGCTTTCTTGCAGTGTATCTTTTAGTTTGTTTTTAATTGTTGGAAGATCGTTCATGATAAGAAAAGCTGCAACTAAATACACAATTAGCTCTAATAACAACTGTGGAAGACTTGATACAAAACCAAAAGTACCTTCTGTAATATTCCTAGCTAGGACAATCAATAAATCCTGGAAGGAATACAGAGTATTCATAATTGAATCCATGACTTCCTTTGGCAAGTCCTCAAAATAGGTTTCTAACTTTTCAAAGGTTGCAAGGATTTTGTCAGTATCAATACTTGAGACATAAAACGGAATATTTTTTACAACTGTAATCACTTGATTAATAATCACATTGATTAATAAATATCCTAAAAACAATAAAAACACCATAAAAATCACAAATGTGACTGTAACAGAATAAATACGTTTGAATCGGTATTTGGTAATTAAGAAATTAACAATTGGCTCCAATAAAAGAGCAGTAAGAAAGGCCAAAATCAATGAAATTGACATTGGTAATAAATACAACAGCACTATTGCTGTAACGACAAGGAAAATGTTTCGTTTATTAAAATATTTTTTTACCATTTTTGCAAAATTACCTACTCTCTACTAAATCAAATGCCCTTGGCGTAAATGCGCCTGTTTTTATAGGCCTACAGGAAATAAATCCATTATCCCTATAAAATTATTGTACAGTAAAGCAGGCATATTTAAAATATAAATATTTTTCAAAATTAAAGCTTCTGAGTTGCAACGTTTATTATTCATAGCTAAAAGCAGCTACCTTAAGTAGCTGCTAAGATTATGATTTTATTTCATCAGAATTGTCCTCTTTTGTGACAATCCATGCATCGATTACCTCTCCCGCTTCATCTGTATCAACTACAAACGAACCATTGCTATACCGATCATTTGAACGTAAGGATTTTGTTTCAACAGATTCAATTTTTCCGTTTTGTGTCTTTATGAAAAGTTCATCTACATTAGTCACAAAATATGCTCCAGCAATTCGATGCGGATGATTTTTAAGTTCACGAAGCATTACTAATCCACGTTTTGCGCGTGTTGCTTTTTCAAATTCCGTAATTTTCATTTTCTTGACGGCTCCACGTTGTGTAACAATACTTAGTTCTGCTGGTGTAGATGGTGGTACGACATATCCAGCGACAACATGATCCCCGTCTTTCAGGTTAATTCCTTTCACACCCGCTGCTCTTTGACCAACGATGTTTACTTCTTCTTCTCCAAACCAGAGTCCATACCCAAGCTGGGTAATTAAGAACACATCCATATTTCCGTTCGTGATATGAACATTTACTACTTCATCATCATTTTTCAGATTAACCGCAACGAGTGGTTTTGAATATCGTTGGGCCTTGTATAATGAGAGCTCAGACTTTTTCACCATTCCGTTTTTGGTGACGAAAAATAGATATTCTGGTAACTCAAAATTCGTTACAGGAAGTGCCTCAATAATGAATTCATCACGATCTATGCTAATAATATTGGCAACATGCTGACCAAGGTCCTTCCATCTAATATCAGGCAGCTCATGTACAGGAATGTATAAATAGTTCCCTTTGTTTGTAAAGAGTAGTAATGTATCCGTGGTATTGATTTCAAACTTGTGTAACAGACGGTCTGTATCCTTCATACCGAAATCAAGTCCGTTTGAAGCGGCATAGGACCGTGGGCTAGTCCGCTTTACATAGCCGTCCTGAGTAACTGTTACAATCACATCCTCAGATGGAATCATCACCTCCAGATTAATCTTTATTTCTTCTATTTCTTCTTCAATTTTTGAACGGCGATTATCTGCATATGTTTTTTTCACACGCTTAAGGTCTGTCTTAATAACCTGAAAAAGCTTGCGTTCATTTTGAAGAATCTCCACTAATTCACTGATTTTCTTGTTTAACTCATCAAATTCCTGTTGTAGTGCCGTGATGTCTGTATTCGTTAAACGATATAATTGCAAGGAAACGATTGCTTCAGCCTGTGGTTCTGTAAAGTCAAATTTATTGATTAAATTATTCTTCGCGTCTTTCTTATCCTTTGAAGCACGAATGGTTGCAATAACTTCATCTAAGATGGATAACGCCTTAATAAGACCTTCTACAACATGCTGACGATCACGTGCCTTTTCCAATTCATAATGAGATCGATTGGTAATAACCTCTTTTTGGTGGTTAATGTACGCATCCAGGATTTTCGGTAAACTCATCAATACTGGTCGTCTGTCTAAAATTGCAACCATGTTAAAGTTGTAGTTTATTTGAAGATCAGTATTTTTATAGAGGAAGTTTAACACTCCATGTGCATCTGCATCTTTTTTTAGTTCAATGACAATCCTTAAACCTGTTCGGTCTGTTTCGTCGCGAACTTCATTTATTCCTTCTACTTTTCGGTCTAAACGAATCTCATCAATCTTTTTAACCATATTTGCTTTATTCACTTCATATGGAATTTCAGTTACAACAATTTGCTGTTTTCCACCACGAAGATCCTCAATTTCCGCTTTCCCACGTACAATGATTTTTCCTTTTCCGGTTTCATAGGCTTTCTTAATTCCTTCAATCCCTTGGATAATTCCTCCAGTAGGGAAATCTGGGCCTTTAATCACTTGCATAAGTTCATCGACCGTTGAATGTGGATTGTCGATTCGCATAATAACACCATCAATAACCTCACCGAGATGATGTGGCGGAATATCAGTTGCATACCCTGCAGAAATTCCTGTTGAACCATTAACAAGCAAATTAGGAAAACTAGCTGGTAAAACAACTGGTTCTTTACTTGTATCATCAAAGTTTGGAATAAATTCAACTGTATTTTTGTCAATATCCTGTAACAGCTCAGAAGCTAGTCTTGAAAGACGTGCTTCTGTATAACGCATTGCTGCTGGTGGGTCACCATCGTTACTACCGTTATTTCCATGCATTTCAACTAGAACGTTTCGAACCTTCCAGTCCTGACTTAAACGAACCATTGCATCATATACAGAAGTATCACCATGTGGATGGTAGTTACCAATTACGTTACCAACAGTTTTAGCCGATTTACGAAACCCTTTATCAGCTGTATTTCCTTCGACATGCATCGCATAAAGAATACGTCTTTGAACTGGTTTTAAACCATCTCTTGCATCAGGCAATGCACGATCTTGTATTATATATTTACTATATCTTCCGAAACGATCGCCGATTACCTCCTCTAGAGGCAAATCACGATATCTCTCTGTTTGTACCATCTATTGTTACTCCCCTTCTACGACCGATAAGTTTTCATTGTCCAATATATTCGAATCATCCTCAAGACCAAAAGCAACATTCGTTTCAATCCACTTACGTCTTGGTTCTACCTTATCACCCATAAGTGTTGTTATTCTACGCTCGGCTCTTGCTCCATCATCAATTCGGACTCGAATTAACGTTCTCGTTTCAGGGTTCATAGTTGTATCCCATAATTGATCAGCGTTCATTTCTCCTAAACCTTTGTAGCGCTGAATGATATAGCCTTTTCCAATCTTATTGATAGCACTCTGTAATTCACTATCATCCCAAGCATACTCAATGACTTCTTTCTTTCCCGCTCCCTTACTAACTTTGTACAGGGGTGGAAGTGCAATATAGACCTTGCCTGCTTCAATTAAAGGCTTCATATAACGGTAAAAGAATGTTAAAAGTAAGACTTGAATATGTGCTCCGTCAGTATCGGCATCTGTCATAATGACTATTTTATCATAGTTGATATCTTCAACAGTAAAGTCTGCTCCTACTCCGCCGCCAATTGTATGAATAATTGTATTGATTTCTTCATTTTTAAAAATATCAGCAAGCTTTGCTTTTTCCGTATTGATGACTTTACCTCTTAGAGGAAGAACTGCTTGAAAGCGACGGTCGCGCCCTTGTTTAGCTGAACCTCCAGCAGAATCACCTTCCACTAAATAAAGTTCATTTTTTTCAGGATTTCGAGATTGTGCAGGCGTTAGTTTACCACTTAGCAAGGTTTCGGATTTCTTTCGTTTTTTCCCACTTCTCGCTTCCTCTCTCGCTTTTCGAGCAGCATCTCTTGCTTGAGAAGCTTTAATTGCCTTTTTAACAAGAAGTGTACTAACATCTGGATTTTCCTCAAGAAAATATGCTAGATTTTCTGACACAACTGAATCTACTGCTGAACGAGCTTCACTTGTTCCAAGTTTTCCTTTTGTTTGACCTTCAAATTGCAATAATTCTTCAGGTATACGAACAGATACAATAGCCGTTAATCCCTCACGAATATCCGATCCATCAAGATTTTTATCTTTTTCTTTCAATTGACCAGTTTTACGTGCATATTCATTAAAAGCACGGGTTAATGCAGTTTTTGAACCAACTTCATGTGTTCCCCCGTCCTTTGTTCTTACATTGTTGACAAAAGATAAGATATTTTCAGAATACCCATCATTGAATTGAAAAGCAAAATCTACTTCAATTCGGTTTTGTATACCTTCAAAAGATACAACAGGATGTAACACATCCTTTTCTTCGTTTAAGTATTGTACAAATGCTTCTAGGCCATTTTCATAATGATAAACCTCATGGAAACCATTCCGTTCATCGAGAATTTCAATTTTCAACCCTTTTAACAGAAAAGCTGATTCTCTCAAGCGTTCACTTAATATTTCAAAATTAAAAGTGGTTGTATTGAAAATGGTTGGATCTGGCTTAAAATGGATGGTTGTACCTGTTTGATTTGTCTTCCCTTTATTCTCAAGTGTCGTAGCAGGTTTTCCGCCATTTTCAAAGCGCTGCTCATAAACAAAACCATTACGTTTAATTGTTACAGTTAGCCACTCTGATAATGCATTAACTACAGAAGCTCCAACACCATGAAGGCCACCACTTGCTTTATATCCACCTTGTCCGAATTTTCCACCTGCGTGTAGCACAGTGAAAATAACTTCTGGTGTTGGCTTTCCCATTTTATGCATGCCTGTTGGCATTCCTCGTCCTTTATCTTGAACACTTATACTATTATCTTTATGGATTTTAACAATGATGTGATTCCCATAACCAGACAAAGCTTCATCCACTGAGTTGTCTACAATTTCATAAACAAGATGGTGAAGACCTTTACTATCTGTACTCCCAATATACATACCTGGTCTCTTTCTAACGGCTTCAAGGCCTTCTAAGACCTGTATTGCATCATCATTGTATTCAAATTGTTGCTTTACCAAAAAACATACCCCTTTCATATACAAAACACTTGGAGTTACCCAAGTAAATAAGCTAACAAATAGCCTCTCTCTATATAAGTAGTATCACTAATTTAAGAATTCTTACTTAACAGAACAAACGTTTTGTTTTTTAATGCCCTACCTTTTATTTTATATCTTTATCTAGATTTGGCAAACCGTTTCTCAAGAAAAAGGAGAAAATCCTTGTAATAACAAGGATTTTTGTCTTGTGATCTGTTATTTTGTCAAAGCATGTTCAACCTTAATACAACGATCCATTACAACGGTAATCCCACGTTCCTTTAAATAATTGTATGCTTCTTCACTTACACATCCAAGCTGTGACCAAAACACATCCGCGTCAACTTGACCAAATTCCTTCGCAACATCCATTAAATGCTCTGAGCGTCGAAAAACATTAACAATATCGACATGGCCTTCAATATCCTTAAGAGAATTAACTGCTTTTACACCTAATGACTCATCAATATTTGGATTTACAGGAATAATTTCATATCCAGCATCCTGCATTGCCTTACTTACCATATTGGAGGTTCTGTCCGGATTGTCAGATAAACCTACAACAGCAATCCTTTTACTTTTCTTTAAAATTTCACCAAGTTCAGCACGAGTTGGAATTTCCATTGGCATTTTCGTACAGTCCCCTTTTTTATTTTCTTAACGGCGTCATAATATCTCTCATAGTATTTCGGTCCCAAGCAGAGATATTCCTGCATATATTTTGATTTTCAACACTTTTGATTGTACTTTAAACAAAATTCAATAATTTTTTGTCGAAATTAAAAGAAAAATTCATTATCAGGAAAAATTTCTAGTATAATGAGAATACTTGTACAAGCATGGTATTATTACAACAGAATGGTACCATGTTGCAGGAGCACTTATCTTTATTATTTTATTAAAGGAGTTATGTGTATGATACTAAATATTGTTATTATACTCCTGGCTTATCTTCTTGGCTCGATTCCTTCAGGGCTAATCGTTGGGAAGGTTGGCTATGGTATTGATATTCGGGAACATGGCAGTGGAAATTTAGGTGGAACAAACACATTCCGTACGCTAGGAAAAAAAGCAGGCTTAATCGTAACGACTGCTGATATTTTGAAAGGGACATTAGCAACCCTGCTACCTTTTCTATTATTGGGGGATTCATTTCCTGATTATTTTCCATTATTAGTTGGTATGGTGGCAGTTGTGGGGCACATGTATCCAATTTTTGCAGGCTTTAAAGGTGGAAAAGCAGTCGCAACCTCCGGTGGGGTTCTATTAGGATATAATCCACTCCTATTTGTAACTACCTTATTATGTTTTTTTATTTTCTTAAAATTAACGAAAATGGTTTCATTATCTTCAATGCTAGTAGCAATTTATTGCATCACTTACAGTATTGTATATAGTATTTTCTTTAAAACCGATTATCCTTTAATCATCGTTGTTACATTACTAGCGGTTTTTGTCTTTTATCGTCACCGTGCAAACATTGCCCGAATCAAAAATAAAACAGAACCTAAAATTAAGTGGTTATAATATAGACGTGTGAGCCTTAATGGCCACACGTCCTTCTTTTCTAGATAAAACGATCAAAAAATTCTAGTATTTTTCGGTTTACCTTTATTTCATTTTCTTTTTTCGAAAATCCATGCCCTTCATCTTCAAGCACCACGTATTCAACTTCCCTACCTTTACCTTGCAATGCCTGAACAATCTTATCAGACTCTGCTTTCACAACACGAGGGTCATTTGCCCCTTGAATAACTAACATCGGCTTTATCATACCATCTAAATGTGTGATTGGTGAGAATTCAATTAACTTTTCACGGTCTTTCACTGGATCACCAACCCATTGATTCATGACAGGCTTCCAATGTTCTGGAACTGAATCAATAAATGAGAATAAATCGCTCGGTCCAAAGATATCAATGACAGCTTTAAAGTATTCAGAATGCTTCCCGTGAAGCAAGAGAGACATATATCCACCATAGCTACCACCCAATAGAAGAATTTTTTCACGGTCTGCATATCCATTTTTGATTAACCATTCAAGTCCTTCGATATTATCAAGGCGTGGACCATTTCCCCAGTCACCCTCTACCATTTTCGTAAATTCCAAACCGTAACCTGTTGAGCCTCGGAAATTTGGAGCAAAAACACTATACCCACGGTTTACTAAAAATTGAAACATTGCTCTAAATGATTTCCTTTCAGCAGACTGTGGTCCACCATGTGGCCATAGAATAACATGACCATTTGATACTTCCTCATTGGCCCTAAAGAATAATGCCTCTATATCCAACCCATCAAAGGATGGATATTTAATAACTTCCGGATGAACTAGCTGGGCTTCGCTCACTCCAGGAACTCCAAAATTTGTACATGCTACCCACGTACCTTCAGTAGCTTGGCGCTTATAAATATTAAATGGACTTGTTGAAGATCGCCCTAATATATATAGGTTGTTATCTTCTGAGACGATTAACTTTTCAATCACAGAAGTTGGGAATTCAAGCTTTTTTAATTGGCCTGATTCAATGTGATAGGCATACAGATAATCCTCAACACCTTTTTCACTTACAATGTAAATGGTTTGTGTTTGTTTATTATATGTAATTGACTTAAAATCTTCTTTTTCAAGGGACACAACCCTAGAAAATTCATTCTTTTCCACGTCATATTTTGCTAGATATGAAAAATCATCATCATAATCTGTCAATAAATAGATTATCGTTTCTGTAGTAAATAGGACGTCCGAAACGGTATGTTGTTTATCAGTTTCTGGTGTTAAGCGTGTTTCTTTTCTATCTTGATGTAAAAAGGCCAATGAATAAGTATTTGCAAAGTGTTTTAAATAAATTTGGCCAATTTCCTCTGGACTAAGGGCGATTAAATAGGTTGCTGCATCTTGTCCTTCGTTAATAATCGTTTCCTCGTCCGTTTCTAAGTTATAACAATATGAGCTTAAACACATCGGGTTGTCTTTGGTTGAAGTATAAAACAATTTTTTTCCATCCTTTGATAGGATAGGGTTCATATGTCGATGCCTTTCATGAATACGGACTGGCTTTAACTCCCCACCCTGTGGCTGTATAGCATATAACTGAGTATTTTCGTCGCCATCTTTATCAAAGCCCGCAATTAAAAATTGACCATTTTTATCATAAGAAAGCTCCTGGCAACTTTGATCATTAAAAGTTAGCGGATATGGGAATTGATTCGGCAAATCCATTGCCCAAAGATTATACTTTCCACTGAGATTTGTACTAAATACTAGCTGTTTTTCATCGGGACTGATCGTGAAATTTTGAATCCCAAAGGTTCTAAAAAATTGTTCTACATCTGGCTTTTGAAACTCCATTATATACACCTACTTATCTAGATTTAAGTTCTATTACAATAATTCGACGATTTTTTAGATTCTCCTCCACTATTATTTCGAATCGTGAAATATATAAAAAACTTTGACAATATTCGATAAATTTCTAACATTTTTTCATAATTTTATATTATAGTAGAGTTATCATCTAATATGAGGAGCAATGTTATATGAGAAGTAGCAGAAGAAAAAAAAAGTCGTTACCTTTCACCAAATATCTCATTAGTTTCATCATTCTATTACTCGTTCCAATCGTTATTTATTTCAGTTTAAACAATGTAAAAGCAAATACGAATACGGTAAGCTACATCGCTCATAATCATGAATTTAAAAAAACAGAACAGAACTTTAAACCTTTTACCACTTCTATGACGCTTGCAGCAATTGGAGATATATTAATTCATTCTACTGTTTACAATGACGCGAAAACTGGTGATGGATATGATTTTAAACCTATGATAGCAAATGTGAAGGGATTACTTGAACAGTCAGATCTCACAATTGCAAATCAAGAAACAATCGTTGGCGGAACGGAAATTGGTTTATCGACTTACCCTAGCTTTAATAGCCCTTTTGAGGTTGCTGATGCATTTAAAGATGCTGGCGTAGACATTGTTTCGATCGCGAATAATCATACACTTGACCGCGGTGAAAAGGCAATTTTAAGTGCAACAAATTATTTAAATAAAATTGGCATGGAATATACTGGAGGCTACCAAAGTCCTGAAGACAAAAGTAAAATTCGGGTATTAAATCGAAATGGAATCAGCATTGCATTCCTTTCCTACACATATGGAACAAATGGAATCCCTGTTCCAAAGGGGAAAGATTATCTGGTTAACTTAATTGACATGGAATTCATTAAAAAAGATATAAAAGAGGCAAAAAAGGTAGCTGATGTCGTTTCGGTTAGCATGCACTGGGGAAATGAGTATCAACTATTCCCAAATGATTACCAAAAACAACTAGCACAACAGCTCGCCGACGAGGGTGTAGATCTTATTATTGGTCACCATCCACATGTGTTACAGCCAATGGATTGGCTAACAGGTAAAAATGGTAATCAAACATTTGTAATTTATTCTCTAGGCAATTTCTTATCTGGACAAATGTGGGATTATAAAGATATTGGTGGGGTTTTGCAAATTGAAATTGTGAAAGAAGTAAAATCAAAGGATGAGACCCTCATCCACATTCAAAATCCACAATTCACCCCAACATTTGTATCAAATAGCCATATTAAAAACTTTAAAGTTGTACCACTACAAGATGCGAATTCCTTCGGGTTAAGCAATGCCTCGAGTAAATACGAGGAAATGACCCACCATATGAATCAATGGCTTGAAAAAGAACAATAAACAAGGCATATCATAAGATATGCCTTGTTTATTTTATTCTGCTTGTTTTTTTGTCATTTTCATAGGCCTCATGCCAGTCAGGATAGTGTTTGCGAATTGAGATTGGGCGAAATGAGTCTTTTTTTACACAAACATGTGAAGAGGTGGCATTAACAGAAACTTCTCCATCTGGTCTTTCGATTTCATAGCCATAAATGACTCGAAGACCATCATAATGTTCAATCCATGTCTTTACTACAGCAGTTTCACCATATCTTAATGGTTTTTTGTATGAAACCTGTAAATCAATAACAGGAGAAATTATACCGTCACTTTCCATTGCTGCATAGTTAAAACCCAAATCCTGAATTAGTTTTGTCCGACCAAGTTCCATCCAAACTAAATAATTAGCATGGTAAACTACCCCCATTTGGTCGGTTTCTGCGTATCGTACTTCGACTTCCTTTTTTGATATGAGCAATTCAAACCTCTCCCTCATTTTAAGTAACGTTCCAATTAATATAGTATCACAAATGGATTGGCCCTAAAAATGAAACAACTAACATAAAAATAGAGTATGCCAATAATAGTGGCATACTCTCAGACTGTTGACAAACGCTCGCATATTGCGGTTGCTTGCCTCTCTCATCTACTCATGAAGGCAACTTCTATTCGCGTCTTCGCTCAGCTGCGCTCCTTATCTGACAAGAGTTTTCAAGATAGTCTGGAAATTGAATTAATATTTAGATATC
This sequence comes from Bacillus timonensis, assembly GCF_000285535.1. Classification (GTDB taxonomy): domain Bacteria; phylum Bacillota; class Bacilli; order Bacillales; family Bacillaceae_L; genus Ferdinandcohnia; species Ferdinandcohnia timonensis. Next base: position 565,893 of record NZ_HE610985.1, read on the forward strand.
TTTAATAACTCAAGTAGACAAATTCAGTTTTGACTTTGTCTACACTCTGATACTCTTACACTTTATTGATAACCGTTTTCACGATCAGAAGCTTCGTCTTGAATCTCTTCTCTCATCGCAGCTATTGACTCTTCACGTCGTTGGTTCTTCTCCTGAATTCTACTGCGATCTTGTTCATTTGAGAATTCCATTGCCTCATGAGACTCTTCAATATTTTCAATCGTGTTTTGGACCATGTCTTGTAGCTTTTCTACATTATCACTTCGATCGTCTGGCTTTGGACGGTTCTTTGTCATCCTCATTCCTCCTATGTATTAGAATTACAACTTTATTTTGCTTCAGAAGTGACAAATTTATTTCAAGAAGAAAGAGGTTTCGTATGTAAAAATAGGATATTTTTATACAAAAGAAAAAGGACGTTATCAATAACGCCCTTTTTCTTTTGTGTACATAACACTTTATTCACCTTTAGTTTGCATGACTTGAGCATGTTTTCCAGATGTATCCTGCATTTTTTTCCCTTTATTTCCACCAAATCCACGTGGTTGTGTACCTATTTGGTTGTTTTTAAATTGGTTATGATAATTTTTTGGCATATTTAATTCCCCCTCCTCTTTTTCATTATCACCTATAATCGGGATTCTCATGTAAAACGAAGAGAGGAGATTGTATCCATATCAAAGATTTGATGGAAAATCTACTCAGCTTTTTCTAATCTTTTTTGCTCTAGTCTAGCCTCAATACGCTCCATTGCTTCTTGGTCTTTTAACAATTGTTGTTTGTTTTCATTAACCAAATCCGCAAACGAGACCTTTCTTACTTTTCTCAATTTTCTCACCTTCCTCTATATATCATTGTAATAGTAATAATCTCCAAAAAACGCGGAAATTATTACAAATTTTCGAAAATTTATTTAAAAATTTTATAAAAGTATTTTTAAAACAAAAAATGACATAAAAAAAGAACCAAAACGAATTGGTTCATGTTTGTTACTTTAACTTATTTACTTTACTTTCCAACATTTCTAGGTCCATTTGTCCCTTAATAAAGTCATTAATTGTACCATCTGAATTAATAAAAAATGTTTCAGGTAATCCTAAAACTTGGTAATCACTACTTGCTTGATTTTTAGGATCTACTAAGAGTGGAAATGTATAACCTTTTCCTTCAACAAATGTATGTGCATTTTCCGCTTTTACCTCAGAAGCTGTCATATTCACTGCCAGTACTTCAATATCGTCACTTTTTGTTTCATAAAACTTTTGAATTTCTGGCATTTCTTCACGACACGGTTTACACCAAGAAGCCCAAAAGTTTACAACCACTTTTTTACCTTTTAAGTCAGACAAACGAATTGTTTTATTTTCATTATTTAACAGTTGAAGTTCAAAATCAGGTGCTATATTTCCGACTTCAATTCCAGTTTCTTCTCTTTTTTGATCCTGAACAAATTCAAAAACGGCATAGCCTACAAGGCCAACTAAGACAAGTGTAATAATAAATTTTTTTACCATTTGAATCCTCCGTAAAAAATCAACAATTTCAAAAGGTTCCCTAATCATAATTATATCAATTTAATTTTACAATAGGACAAAATTAAAAGGCAGTTTTGTGAAATTCACAAAACTGCCCAAGAAAAGAAGGTTATGTCCAGCCTCAACCTTTCATTCTTAACCCTTCATTTTATCACGAAGTACCATTTGAAGGATACCACCATGACGATAGTAATCAATTTCAACTTCGCTATCGAAACGAACAAGTACTTCAAATTCTTTCTTGTTTCCTTCTTCGTCAGTAGCTGTTACTTTTACATAGTCACGTGGTTTTACATTCTCATCAATTTGAACTTCAATTGCTTCTTTACCAGTTAAACCAAGAGTTTCAGCATTTTCACCTTGCTTGAATTGTAATGGTAATACACCCATTAAAACAAGATTACTACGGTGAATTCGCTCAAAGCTTTCAGCGATAACCGTTTTAATACCAAGAAGATTTGTACCTTTGGCTGCCCAGTCACGTGATGATCCCATACCATAGTCATTACCAGCGATAACAGCTAGGCCAGTTCCATCTTGCTTGTATTTCATACATGCATCATAGATAGACATTACTTCTTCAGTTGGCCAGTAAGTAGTCCATCCACCCTCTGTACCAGGAGCAATTTGGTTACGAATACGAATATTCGCAAACGTTCCTCTTGTCATGACACGGTCATTACCACGGCGTGAACCATAAGAGTTAAAGTCACGTGGTGAAACACCTTTTTCTTGTAAGTATTTACCTGCAGGCGTATCTTTACCAATTGAACCTGCTGGTGAAATGTGGTCTGTTGTTACTGAGTCACCGAATTTACCAACTACACGCAATCCGTTAAGTGGCTTAACTTCACCTGGCTCTTTAGATAGACCTTCAAAGAATGGTGGATTTTGAATATATGTTGACTCTTCATCCCACACATAAAGTGCTTCATCCGTGCTTTCAATTGCGTTCCAACGCTCATTATCATCAAATACACGCTCGTATTCTTTTCTGAATAGCTCAGGTGTAACAGTCTTTTTAACCTCTGCTTTAACTTCTTCTGCAGAAGGCCAGATGTCGTTAAAGAATACATCGTTTCCATCTTTATCCTTACCGATTGGTTCTTTCTGAAGGTCAATATCAACAGTTCCAGCTAAAGCATATGCCACTACAAGTGGTGGTGATGCTAGGTAGTTACCTTTTACAAGTGGATGAATTCGTCCTTCAAAGTTACGGTTACCAGATAGAACAGAAGTAATGACAAGGTCATTTTCAGCGACTGCTTTTTCAATCTCAGGAGCTAATGGACCTGAGTTACCGATACATGTTGTACATCCATAACCAACTGTGCTAAATCCAAGCTTTTCAAGGTATGGTAGTAAACCAGAGTCTTCTAAATAACCCGTAACAACCTTAGAACCAGGTGCTAAAGATGTTTTTACATATTTAGGAACTTCTAAGCCTAATTCAACCGCTTTCTTTGCAACTAGGCCAGCACCTAACATTACGTATGGGTTTGAAGTATTTGTACAGCTAGTGATTGCAGCGATAGCAATATCACCAGTCTTCATTTGTACTTCTTCACCATCGTTGAACGTTACAGTAATTTCCTTATTTATTTCTTCAGGAGTTAAACCATAACCTTGATTACCTGTTGCCGTTAAAGCAGTATGGTAAGCTTCTTTCATTTTTGAAAGTGGAATTAAATCTTGTGGACGCTTAGGACCAGAAAGATTTGCTTCAATTTCAGAAAGATTGATTTCAACAACATCTGTGAAAGTTGGATCTTGCGCATCTGCCGTATAGAATAAGCCGTTAGCTTTACAGTATTCTTCTACAACTTTGACTTGCTCCTCTTCACGACCTGTTAAGCGAAGGTATTCTAGTGCTTCTCCATCTACCGGGAAGAATCCACAAGTAGCACCGTATTCTGGAGCCATGTTAGAAATTGTTGCACGGTCAGCAAGTGGAAGTTGAGATACTCCAGGACCGAAGAATTCAACAAATTTACCAACAACACCTTTTTGACGTAATACTTGAGTTACTTTAAGTGCTAAGTCAGTAGCAGTTGTGCCATTTGGCAATGTGCCAACAAGTTTTACACCAATAACTTCAGGTACTGGGAAATAGGACGGCTGTCCAAGCATTCCTGCTTCAGCTTCAATTCCTCCAACACCCCATCCAAGTACACCGATACCATTGATCATTGTAGTATGAGAGTCAGTACCTACAAGTGTATCAGGGAATGCTTCGAATTCACCGTTTTCACCTTCAACAGCATGAACAACGTTAGCTAAATATTCAAGGTTAACTTGATGCACGATACCAGTTGCTGGTGGAACAGCACGATAGTTGTCAAATGCTTTTTGTGCCCAACTTAGGAACTTATAACGCTCAGCATTACGTTCGAATTCTAAATCCATATTGTATTTTAATGCATCTAGTGTACCCGCTCTATCAACTTGTACAGAGTGGTCAATAACTAGATCAACTGGAATTTCCGGGTTGATTTTTTGTGGATCTCCACCCATGTCAGCCATTGCTTTGCGAAGTGAAGCTAAATCAACTACGGCAGGTACTCCAGTAAAGTCTTGAAGAATTACACGAGAAGGCTTGAATGGAACATCAACCTCTTGTAATTCATCAGTTCCCCATTTTGCTAAGTTTTCAACATGCTCTTTCGTAATGACTCTACCATCAACTTGACGTAGAACAGATTCTAAAAGAACCTTAATGGAATATGGCAATTTTGAAACGTTACCAATTTTAGCATCTTCTAATGCTTGTAAGCTATAATAGTTATACTTTTTGCCGTTTGCTTCGAATGAAGAACGAGCATTAAATACATCATGCTTTGCCATATGTATACCCCCTTTGTTTAAGTAATAACGCAATTTTACAAAATTGTCGAAATTTAAGAGAATCTATACTCTCCAATCCAATTTCCTTGCAATACATATATTAATATAACTATATTCATAAGTAAATAACAAGATTGTTATTACGTTCTATAAGTTTTACTTATGAGGTTAAAGGATAATTTGTAGTAAACTGAATAAAATAAGGTCGGAGGTGAAAAGGATGTCGAAACGCAAAGCGAATCATGTGCAACCTGGAATGAATGATGCAAGTGCCCAAGGTGTTGGAGCGGGATATAATGAAGAATTCTCTAATGAGCCATTAACGGCAGAACAACGTCAAAACAATAAAAAACGCAAGAAAAATCAATAAGTAAAAATAAAAATGGCCCGCACAATTGCGGGCTTGTTTTTATTCATTTACTTCGTTCATAATCGATTGTAAATCGGATTGAAATTGCTGAAGCTGTTCTTTTTGGTGTTCTGAAGCTACCTCTAACGCATTCTCAATTTGTTCATAGGCTTCATTTACTTCATTTTTCAACCTCTTTAGATGTGCTCCATAATCTGGGTCATTACTAATGATATTTGCATATACATCTTTCGCCTGCTCTGTTCCTTGCTGTGCAGCTTGGAAGGCTTGCTGTTTATCTTTATGATATGGCATTTTTTCAACTCCCTTACGGTAATTCGTGCAATTATAGCTTACCTTTTTTCCAAAAAATCATTCGGTTCCCCTCGCATAAAAAAGTGGAAAAACATTATCCTAATACATATGAAGGAGGGATGAACATGGGAGAAAAAAATACATTTAAAGATATAAGAGCAAACGGTGGCCAAAGCACAGGAAGTCAACCACAACCATTAAGTGGTTCGAAAAAAGTGAAAAACCGCAATCACACAAGGCAAAACAATAACCCAGGACACGATATGTAATAAATTGGACAGTAAAAAGCCGCTACTCTTGCGGCTTTTTACCCAATATGTGTAAAAGCTATAACAATTTCTTCAATATCTTCTTTTTCTATCGTACGAAAATCAAGAATTACTTCCTCATTTTTTATCCGTGCAATAATCGGGGTTGAATGCTGGCGAAGGAGTGTTGCAATCTCCATAGCTGTTCTATTTGAATGAGTTAAACAAACTACATATGTTGGTATCTCAACCCCAGGCATTGTTCCACCACCAATTGGTGAAACATCTTCTTTCATTTGAATGTTAAAATGCTTTGTATTCCCCAATAATTTTTCAGTGAAAATCTGACAACGTTCTTTTATTTCCTCTTTAGTAGCTAAAATATCACGAATCGTTGGTATGTCGGAATAATTCCCTTTCACATATGAAAATAAAGTGGCTTCTAATGCGGCATACGTCATTTTATCTACACGTAATACGCGAGCCATTTGATGTCTCTTTAATTGATCAATCCATGCTTTTTTCCCTACGATAATTCCCGCCTGTGGCCCTCCTAAAAGTTTATCACCACTGAAGGAAGCAAGGTCTACACCTTTCGCTATAACATCTTTAATAACGGGTTCATCACCGATTCCATGCTGTTTAAAATCATACAGGACACCACTTCCAAGGTCCTCATAGATAATAAGATTTTCTTTCTTCTTCTTTAATAAGGCTAATGCTGAGGTTTCTACTGTACTTGTAAAACCAATTGTTTTGAAATTGCTTGTGTGAACTTTAAGAACCATCGATGTTTCATCCGTTAGGGCATTCTCATAATCCTCGAGATGTGTTTTATTGGTTGTGCCCACTTCAATTAGTCTTGCTCCACTTTCTTCCATAATTGACGATATACGAAAGGATCCACCGATTTCTACTAATTGTCCGCGTGAAACAATCACCTCTTTGTCCTTAGCCAAAGCTCTTAAAATTAAATAGACAGCTGCTGCATTATTGTTTACGACCATCGCACTTTCAGCACCTGTTAGCTCCTTTAAGAGGGATTCTACAATTGAATGTCGTGAACCTCTAGTACCATCGTTTATATCATATTCAAGATTCGAATATCCCTTTGAGATAGTAATAATATGTTGAATAACTTCATCACTTAGTCTTGCTCGTCCTAAATTTGTATGTAAAACCGTCCCCGTTGCATTTATCGTTTTTGTTAAATAATATTTTGATCTGTTTACTAGCTCTTCTCCAACCTTGTTAATAATAAATGCCACCATTTCTTCCCTTGAGGAAATCGGTTCATTCCATTCTCCACGAATCATTTTATTCCGAACATTCGTGACTACATCCCTTACTACGCTTGTCATATATCCCTTTTCAACTTGTTGAATTTGTAGAAGATGTTCAAATGCTGGAGATGCTTGCAAGTCATGAATCGCTGGAAGCAGTTGAAACAAATTTTTCATCCTAATTCCCCCACTAAAGCTCGTATACGTCTATTTTTACATGATTCCATCCTTCATTACAAACAGATTGTACAAATTTTTTCTTTTTCACTATCACGAACAGCCTCACTTCTGAATATCTTAAATATAGAATTCCATGGAGGTCAAGACATGAATAATTTCGATGATTCAAATCCTTTATCCTTAAATGGCTTGGAGGAATGGATGAGACAGTTTCTTGAAGACCCGTATCTATTAGATGATTATCAATTTAGAATTGATTTATTTGAAACACAAAATGAATATATCATCGAGGCTGAACTCTTTGGATATCAGCCCGAGCAGATTCAGTTAAACGTAAAAAACGATACCTTCCACATCAAATTGACAAATTGCGAAGAACCTCCAGATGAGACAGTATTAACAGAAAGAGTCGTTACACTTCCGTTTGAATTAGAAAAAAGGAAAATTGAAGCACTGTTTCGAAATGAAATCCTTGAAATATATATTAAAAAGAATGGCAAACGTAAAAAAAGAAAAGCAAAATAAATATAAAAGTCCTGTAAAACACTACAGGACCTTTTCTAATTCACTTATTTTCAAAATTTATGATGGTTGTACCCGGAAAATAAAATTGAATAATCTCATCATATTTTTTTCCTTTATCCCCCATAATACTTGCTCCCCATTGACTCATCCCAACTCCATGCCCAAAGCCTCTTCCCCTCATCACATATTTCGTTTCATCCGATTCAAGTGAATCAATATAATAACTTTTAAAAATAGCTCCCCCAATCATTGGCCGAATCCGATTTAAATTCACATTCTCCAATGTCACATTTCCTAAAAGGATTGTACCATCAATTAATCTTTGTAAAAATTCAACTTCAATGGAACCTGTTATGGAGCGATTTGATTGATATTTTTTCGGATGCACCTCGAATTTAGGAATCGAAAGGATGACAATATCCCCAGCATACCCTTGACGATTGATTGATTTCTTCATGACATCAGTTATGTTTTTATCTTTTTCTCGGAGCCCGTCCCAAGCTTTAACATTCTCCCAATCAATGTCCTCAAGATTAATTTGAAGTTTCGACAACGTAAATTCCCACGGGTGGATTGGATCAAATGGGTCTTCTTTAATCGGATAGAATGATTTGCTCGCTCCTCCCCATACATTTTTATTATTTTCGGTCATTCCGCCATTACTTGCTGAATAAAAAGCATCAATTAATTTATTATCATATGTAATAACCTGACCCTTTGTAGCTTCAACAGCCTTTGTTGTACGTACATTCCATGCATAACCACCATATACCTGATAATACGTTGTATCATCCATATCCTCTTTTAAATGAGAAACGGCGTAGGTTCTAGCAGCTAGCGCTTGGGCCTTTAAGGCCTCGATATTCCATGAAGGAAATACCTCAAGCGGGACAACCCCTTTTAAATAATCCTCTAATGGAAGCTGATTAACGGGTCGTACAAAATGATTATTTTCGACTTGAAATTCCATTGCACCTAAATAGGGACGTTCATCTATATAGACACGATACGTCTCATTATAGCTTCGAGGGATTAATGCAAAGCTGTTTTCAACCTGTTGATTAATTTCTCCTCCTTTTAGATACAAGTTCCCATTTTTAACATATAACCGGTAATTCACTCCTTCCTGTAATGATAAAGTCGGGTCTAAAGTGAAATATTCCCCCTTGAATCGAAGTTGAACTTCATCTGCATTCCCGACGAAATTTTCAAGCCGAACACGTACCATCTCTTCTGCATCTCCAGTATAGATGCCAGTTACAAATAAAAATATAAACGTAAAAAATAGTATCTTTTTCATATCCGTATAATTCCCATTTACTATGTTTAATATGAAGTTCTAAAATTTCATAGTTTTTTATTAAAATGATAGTTCTTTCTTTTAAAACACTTGTTATATAAGGTATAATGTTCCATTGAGGTGAACATTTTCATGCAGCAGTTATCTGGATGGTTTTTATGGTTTATTTTATTATGGGTAGTCTTTTTTATCACAATCCTTGGAATTGGCGGCTTTTTTATGTTCAGAAAGTTTTTAAAGAAACTTCCCAAGGAAGATGGAAAGTCAGATTTAGATTGGCAAGATTATTACATAGAACAAACGCGTCATTTATGGCCGAGCGATCAAAAGGCTTTATTAGAGGATTTAGTGAAACCAGTACCAGAGCTTTTCCGCGATGTTGCTAGACAGAAAATTGCTGGTAAAATTGGTGAACTCGCACTTACAGAAAAAGCAAACCAAATTTCACAGGACCTAGTTGTCCGAGGATATATTATAGCCACACCGAAGCGTGACCATAAATTTTTATTAAAAACCTTACAAGAAAAACAAATAGATGTTACTCCTTATAAGGAATTGTTTTAAGTTTATAAAGCAAAAACCTCGGTTTTCAGAACCGGGGTTTTTTTATAATGCCGAAGCAAGTTTTTTATATTTCACAAACATGGCTATCCTCCATGGAACAATCATCGAGAAAGCAAGAATCCAGAACATTCCACTTAATTCTCCAAAATCAATTGTAGAACTTAATACTGACTTCAAAACAATCCGGATTGCCAATAAACCTACTAGAATATAAATAAACGCTTTTGAACGTTTAAGATATATATCATTTTCTCTTATTTCAAATGATGAAGTTTTTATTAAAAGAGTGGAAAAAAGCATTCCAACAATAACAGCTTCAGTAATCTCGATAGGCGTTACACGAAACATTGGATGTACAAACATGAGTGCTCCAGTGCTCATAAATACAGGGGGCAAAATAATCTTTTTTACAGATGCTGGTTTTTGGGATGATTTCGTTCTTAAAAAGGTTACGAAAATCGCCATCATAATTGCGACTATCGAAGATGCTATTACCAAAAGAATCAGTCCTTTTTTCTTATCGTCTGAAAATTGTATTGTATAGCGACTGAAACCCATTTAAGAAATTCTTTCTTAAATGGGTTTACGTTAAATGTAAAACTCTATTAACAGCCTCAACAACTCGACTATCGTCAAATGGTTTCACGATATAATCTTTTGCTCCAGCCGAGATTGCGTCAACGACCATTTTTTGCTGCCCCATAGCAGAACACATAATTATTTTTGCCTTTGGGTCGATTTCTTTGATTGCTTTGAGAGCATCAATGCCATTCATTTCTGGCATGGTTATATCCATTGTAACCAGGTCCGGTTTTGTTTCTTTATATTTATCAATCGCTTCTATTCCATTTTCTGCTTCTGACACAACCTCATGATCTGCATTCATTAATATATCTGTAAGGGTAAGTCTCATAAATTTCGCATCATCAACTACCAAAATCCTAGCCACTGCAAGTCCCCCTTGAAAATATCACTCAGGTACCAATTCGACTAAAAACCTGTAAATCCTCCAAAGATAGCAGTTGCATATGCAATTATTTTTGTCATCCAGTCAAAATATAGTATAATCCCCATAATGATCATTGCATATCCACCAATTTTTACTATTTTTATACTGTTTTTTCGAATCCATTGTAAACGCCCAATAAAAAATGAAAGTATGAGGAACGGAATCGAAAATCCTAATGAATACATTACCATGTAAAGCATTGCAGAATCAGGATTAGTACCCGCGAGCGCAATAACAGACATTAAAATAGGTCCCATACATGGTGTCCAACCAGCGGCGAACGCCATTCCAATAAAGATTGATCCAACATATCCTGCGGGTCGATGTTTGAACTCTATTTTACGATCTTTCATTAAGAATCCAGGCTTAATAATACCAAGTACTACAAGACCAAAGAAAATAATGAGAATCGCACCAATCTGACGAATTAAGTCTTTATAATCGCTAAATATTTGGCCAACAAAAGATGTTCCAAATCCAAGCATAACGAAAATAATGGAAAAACCAACTAAAAAGAAAATCGTATGTAAAATACTCCGTTTTTGTAGCATTGCATTGTCTGACTTTAATTCACTAACAGATGCGCCCGTTATATACGATAAAAATGCTGGATATAAGGGTAAACAACATGGTGAAATAAAGGATAAAAAGCCTGCACCAAAAGCAAGAAACACATTTACATCAGCCATTTTAACAACTCCTAAATTGATCATCATTATCATTCTAGCAAATAATTATACATATTCATAATTATTAATATGAAAGTTTTGTGTCTAACACGAGTCCAGTGTTGAATATATTTCCAAGCAAGTTTTTTACCAAGTATTTACCATATATGATATACTATAATATAACTCGTCCAAGACGGAACTAATTTATCTACGAAAGGGTTATTCCTTGTGTCTAAAGAACAACTTCTACTAAAAATTGAACAAAAAAGAACTGAACTGGTTGAAATTGTCTTGAAACACGGTTTTACTGCGGCCTATACCATTAAAGTGAGCCAGGATTTAGATAGCCTTTTAAATGAATATAATGCAGGAAGAACACAAAAAAGCCTCTCGAATTCTTGAGAGGCTTCTTACATGATTGCATTTTCAACCTTATCTAGACTACCATTCTGTAATAAATACAATTTATAATATAGCCCTTTTTGAGAAAGAAGCTCTTGGTGTGTTCCTCTTTCTACGATTTCTCCTTGATGAAGTACTAAAATTAGATTGGCATCTTGAATCGTTGATAATCTGTGGGCAATTGCGATTGTCGTTCTTCCCCGCCTCATTTTTTTGAGCGCCTTTTGAATTTCTTCCTCTGTTTCTGTATCGATGTTTGCTGTAGCTTCATCCAAAACCAAAATTTTCGGATTCGTCACAATCGTACGTGCAAATGCCAATAGCTGCCTTTGGCCACTTGAGAATGTTGATCCGCGCTCCACTACCTGATAATCATAACCGTCTTCCAACTTTTTAATAAAATTGTCTACCTGAACGAACTTAGCTGCTTCTTCAATATCCTGATCTGTAATATCTGGGTTGTTTAATCGAAGATTTTCCTTTACGGTCCCAACAAATAAAAATGGATCCTGGAGCACTAAACCGATTTTCTGACGAAGCTCCTTATTGTCAAAAGATTTAATCGAGTGTCCATCAATTAATATATCTCCATGTTCAATATCGTAAAATCTCATCAATAGATTTATTATTGAACTTTTCCCACTTCCTGTATGACCGACAAGCGCTACTGTTTCACCTTGTTTTGCTGTAAATGAAATGTTTTTTAAGATATCTCGCTTTCCATCATAAGAAAAGCTCACACCTTTGAATTCGATTTCGCCTTTTTCAATCACGGGATTCTCGCTACCTATTGTTTGTGGAGCTAGCTCATCATGGTCAAGTATTTCAAATACGCGTTGGGATGCAACTACTGCCTGTTGGAGGAGAGATAAACGCATCATCATATTATTAACCGGCTCGAAAAATCGTTCAAGATAATTCACAAATGCATATAGAACACCAATTTCAATCGGACTTTCAAGTGCGGATATACCGAAAAAGCTTAACACCATAATAATTGTTACGATATATATGAAATCAACAGCCGGTCTTAATAACAACCCGTCAAGCTTAATATTTTTTATACCAGCCTGATAATGTGCATCATTAATTTCAGCAAACTCACGACGTAATCTTCTTTCTTGTCGAAATACCTGAATGATTGCCATTCCTTGAAGTGATTCATTTAGCTTTGCATTTAACTGACTGATTCGTTCCCTCATGTCATGATAGTATCTAGAACTGTATTTTCGGTATGTTTGCATCAATATAAACAAAATTGGGATGAGTACTAAGCAAAAAAGGGCAAGCTGCACATTTAAATAGAACATCGCAATAAAAACCCCGACTAAAAACACACCATTTTGTACAAACGTGGCGACAACCTCGACAAACATATCCTTAATGGCTTCGGTATCATTTGTAACTCTTGAAACAATAGTTCCCCCTGGCGTTTTATCAAAATACTTGAGTCCAAGCTTGTGTACCTTTGTAAAAACCTCAATTCGCATTTCCCGAATAATCGTTAAAGCAATTTTTTGAAATTTCACCAACTGGAAATACTGAAGAATCACCTTTGAAAAATGAATAAAAAGATAGATTGTCCCTAGGATTACTAATGGTTCAATCGGAAGATTACGTGGTGTTAGATAATCATCGATAAAAATTTTAATTAAAATTGGGCCAACAATGTCTGCAAGAGTAGCTAGTAATAACAATGCAAATGCAAATACGAATTCACGAGCATGAGGTTTCGTATAGGAAAGCAGTCGTTTTAATGCACGCCTTTGGTCTTTTTTCGTCATTTTGTTCATGAGTTACCCTCCATGCGGGCAAGAGTTTCAAGTTGCTGGCGGTGATACATATCACGATACCACCCTTTCTGTTCCATAAGGTCGTCGTGCGTACCATGCTGAGCGATCCTGCCATCTTCTATTACAAGAATTTGATTTGCGTGCTGGATTGCACTTAAACGATGGGATGTAATTACCGTCGTTTTACCTTCTCGGTTTTCCCGTAACGCACGCAATATCTCCTCTTCTGTCTTGGCATCAACTGCCGACAAAGAATCATCAAGAATTAATATTTCTGGGTTCATCAAAAGAGCTCTAGCAATTGAAATACGCTGTTTTTGCCCTCCTGATAATGAAACTCCACGCTCACCAACAATAGTTTCATAGCCATCTGTGAACTGTAGGATATCATCATGAATAGTAGCAAGTTTCGCAACTTGGATAATTTCATTCATTGAGGCATCTGGTTTTGCAAATGCAATATTATCTGCGACTGTTGCTGAAAAAAGAAAATGATCCTGTGGAACATAACCAATTCCTTTTCGTAAAGCATCAAGTGTAAATGACTTTATTTCCTTATCCCCAATTAAAATCTGACCTTCATAGCCTTCAATTTCACGAATTAACAGTTTTAACAGTGTTGTTTTACCCGCACCCGTTTTTCCAACAATACCGAGTGTATGACCTCGTTCTAAGGTAAAATCAATTTCCTCAAGAGTTTGCTTTTGTTCACCTGGATAAGAAAATGTAGAAATTGTATAAGCTACATCACCTGTTGGTGTTGCTTCACTAGCATTCTCACAATCTGTTATTTCCATAGGTTCAGCAAGCAGCTTTGAAACACGGTCATAGGAGGCTCTTCCCCGCTCCACTATATTAAATAACCAACCGAAAGCTAGTAACGGCCAAATCAACAGACCTAAATATGTTGTAAATGTGACCAACTCTCCAAGTGTCATTTCGCCTGCTAGAACATATCTAGAACCAAACACTAAAGCAAGGAAAAATGAAATACCTACTATTAAAGAGATAGTCGGATCATAGAGTGCATCAACTTTTGCCACGGCAAGATTTTTCTGCACGACATCATCTGATTGCTTTCGAAAAACATTTGTATCCTCGTCCTCTTGACCAAATGTTTTAATAACCTTTATTCCACTTACACTTTCTTGAACTTTATCATTAAGGCTGGAAAAAGCCTCCTGGGCCTTATGAAAACGCTTGTGTAAAAGTGTTCCATAATAGTTTGTAGAAAGTGCCATAAAAGGTAATGGAATAAGACAGATTAACGTAAGCTTCCAGTTTATCGTGATTGCCATCGTTAATAATACAAACCCTCCGGTCGCTAGCGAATCGACCAAAGTTAATACACCCGAGCCAGCTGTTTGTTGAATCGCTTGTAAATCATTTGTCGAATGTGCCATTAGGTCGCCAATCCTTCTCTTTTGGAAGAAGCCCTGTGACATTTTCGTAAAATGTTCATATAGCTGATTCCTTAGTAATCTAGCTAATTTTACAGAAGAGCCAAATATCATGATTCTCCAAAGGAACCGAACAATATAAACGGTACATGCGGTTGCAAATAAAATACTCAACCATTTATATAGTTTTTCTTTTGTAAGTGTTCCTTGAGCAATAAAATCAACCGTCATACCAATAACTTTTGGTGGAACAAGTTCCAATAAAGCAACTATCATTAATAAAAAAATACCAGTGAGATATGATTTTTTCTCTTGATTGAAAAACCACATTAAATCCTTAAAGATTTTCATCCTATAATCCTCCGAAAGACGAATAAGTGCCATAATAGTTTACCAAATTTTTAAAATTTCAGGAAGATATAACCAGACACAAATGAGAAATAAATGCAAAATAGTATATTTTTTATTATAATGACTTTAGATTAAAAATTGAGGTGAATATTCATGATTAAGTATAAGGAACTTCATCATGTGAGCTTATCAGTTACAAATCTCGAAAAAGCAAAGGATTTTTATAGCAATATTCTGTGTTTAAATGAAATAAACCGTCCTGATTTTGATTTTTCAGGTGCTTGGTATGAAATTGGTAATCAACAATTACATTTAATCGTTTTACCTGAATCCCAAACGATTCGAAAGGATAAAAGCATCAGCAGCCGCGAAGGTCATTTTGCACTTAAGGTAGATAATTATTACGACACGTTAAATTGGTTATCAATGCATAATGTAACTGTTCTCGAAAAACCGGACAGCGTCAGCGGTTTTGCACAAATTTTTTGCTTGGACCCTGACGGAAATATCATTGAATTGAACGTGGACCAAAGAGATTTATAATCGTGACAGCAAAAAAGCCACTTTTTTAGTGAGTTCTCACTAGAAAAGTGGCTTTTTATGGGAGTTGGATGTAAACCTTCCAACTTTTTATTGCTTGTCCATTTGACCATTCATTGCTTTTAGCATTTGATTGATCTTCTTTTGAGATGGCTTTTGACCCATTTGCATCATCATTACTTTTAGCATTTGCTCATTGATTGGTGGATTTTTCTTTAAGTAATTCATCATGTATTTACGTGCAATAAAAAATCCTAATGCAACGCCACCAAGTAAAGCTATCACGATTAATAAGATAGCTAACCATATTTGCATCATACAAAAACTTCCTCCTTCATGTTGTCTCATTACAGTGTACTAAACCATTAGTAATTATACAATATTTGTTTTATGTTTTCCTAGCATTTATATTAACTTTCTTTCCTTAATAGGAGTAAGCCACCCATATTTATTCGCAGAAAAATCCATTGCAAGAAAACACCGATCATATTTGCGTAGGATTTCAAAAAAAGCTGTTTCAGCTTCATAGCTACCTGAGGACTGCAGTTGTATGTATTCATTATGTATCGTTAGTTTTGCAAAGCTATTAAATTCATTCCAATCAATAGTGTGTATATGACTTTGATGATTATAGTAGAAATAGTGAGCAAGGCTTGCTTCGATTTTTTGTTGGATGCGTAAGGTTGGTATCGACCTTGTAATAAATTCAATCTGTTTATTAAGTATTTCTTTCCGTTCATGTTTGGATTGGCTATATTCTAAAAATAGATGATAGATTAGTGATTCACGACCAAAGTAATGAGTTGCAAATTCTTCTTCTATTAAATAAATGTAGTACTCTCTCATACCCTTTCCTCCTAATACTATCTGTTAGTGATAGTATATTCGAAAGAGTCTGTGTTTTTTGTCTGAAGCTGGAGTAAGAATCGTCTAGTTTTGTCGAAACCTTTGTTTATATAGAAAAGGGGCCCGATTCGACCCCTTTATTTGCTTATTGAAGCAATTGTTTTACTCGATTTATCACGTTTTCAACTGAGAAGCCATATTCCTTCATAACAATTTCTCCTGGTGCAGAGGCACCGAATCCATGAATACCAAGGATATCCCCTTCATCACCCGTATACCTTTCCCATCCAAGTGGAGTTGCCATTTCAATTGCTAAACGTTTTTTCACATTTTTAGGAAGGACAGATTCTTTGTATTCTTTTGATTGTGCCTCGAAACGATCCCACGAAGGCATACTTATAACTGACACCTCAATATTTTCACTAGCAAGTTGTTTTTGAGCCTCAACCGCAAGACTAACCTCAGATCCTGTTGCTAATAAAAGAGCAGCCGGTTGTCCTGACTTTGCAGGTGATACAACATATGCACCTTTTTGTACACCTTCATATGCATTCTCTGCTGTTCCTTCTAATGTTGGTAAGTTCTGTCTCGTTAAAATGAGCGCTGTTGGCACATCTTTTGACTCGATAGCGGTTCTCCATGCAGCTGCCGTTTCATTTCCATCTGCTGGTCTTATGACAGATAAATTTGGCATTGCACGTAATGCTGGCAGTTGTTCAACCGGCTCATGTGTTGGTCCATCCTCACCTACCGCGATACTATCATGCGTAAACACATAAGTAACTGGAATTTTCATAAGTGCAGCGAGTCTTATCGCCGGTCGTAAATAATCGGAGAACACAAAAAATGTTCCACCAAACACTTTAAGACCTCCATGAAGAGCCATACCATTTAAAGCGGCACCCATTGCAAATTCACGAACCCCGAACCAAATATTGCGGCCACTATAATCATTTGGCATAAAATCGTCAGCATCTTTAATCATCGTTTTATTCGATCCCGCTAAATCTGCAGAACCACCAAAAAATTGAGGCACGCTTTGTGCAATTGCATTTAACGCTTCACCAGATGAAGCACGTGTAGCTAGCGACTTACCTACCTCATAGACTGGCAACGTTTTCTCCCACCCTTCCGGAAGTTTGCAATCGATTGCCATTTCTAACTGATTCCCAAGCTCAGGGTTGCTTTCTTTATAACTATTGAACAATTGAGTCCATTCCTGTTCAATTTTTTCGCCAGCCATTTTCACTGTTTCCTCAAAATGAGCATAAACTTCACTTGGAACATGAAAATCATTTTCAAACGTCCAATTATAAGCCTCTTTAGTTAGTTTTAATTCGTCGGCACCTAGTGGTTCACCATGTGCTTTTGATTTTCCAGCACGATTTGGAGAACCATAGCCAATTGTAGTTCGAACCTCAATAAGAGTTGGGCGATTTACATCACCCTTTGCTTCTTCAATTGCTTTGTCAATTGCTTCAACGTCATTTCCATCCTCGACTCGAAGATACTGCCATCCATATGCCTTATATCGTTGTTCAACTGATTCTGAGAACGCTTGATCCAGGTCACCATCAAGTGAGATATCATTTGAATCATATAACACTATTAGACGCCCTAATTTCAAATGAGCAGCAAGCGATGAAGCTTCTCCAGAAACGCCTTCCATTAGGTCACCATCACCACAGATGGCGTATGTATGATGGTTAATAATTTCAAATGAGTCCTTATTATATACACCTGCTAAATGACGTTCTGCCATTGCCATCCCAACAGCCATTGCGATACCTTGCCCAAGGGGACCTGTTGTTGCATCGACCCCAGACGTATGCCCATATTCAGGATGTCCTGGTGTTTTACTTCCCCACTGACGAAATTGTTTTAAATCATCAATTGTTAAATCATAGCCAGATAGATGAAGCATGCTGTATAAAAGGGCAGATCCATGTCCTGCAGATAAAACAAAACGATCGCGGTTAAACCAATTTGGATTTTTCGGATTATGCTTCATATGTCGTGTCCAAAGAGTATATGTCATTGGTGCTGCACCCATAGGCATTCCCGGGTGTCCTGAATTTGCTTTTTCAACAGCATCGATAGAAAGCGTTCGAATCGACGCTATTGATAAGTCCGTTATTGAATGTGTCATAATACAATTCATCCTTTCAAAAGATTCTAATGAAGAACTAACTTGATGTAAAACAGTTCATTCTTATGTAGTATGCACAAAAAGAAAAGAATACATAGAAATCTATGTATTCTTTGTTAATGTAATCTTTTCCGCTTACTATCTTTTAATTTTTCCGGGGTTACATCATTACCCTCTGGGTCAATAACCTTTACTGAATGTAATGTATTAGTCATTGAATTTCTAAAAACATGTAAATACTCCTGTCTCAGTTCTTTCTGTTCTTCCTTTTCTTTATCCGTCAGGCCCACTGTCTTCGCTTTTTTAGCAAGAATATTGATCCGATCTAATTTATCTTTTGAAAGCATAATTTTACTCCTTGTATAATCTTTTCTAAATCATAGTTCATAGTACTAAATGAAAAGACTATTTACAAGTATTTCACTTTTTTATCTAGTTGGCTGTGATAAAAACCATACCCATACTTAGTAAAACAAATAGTACATAATAGATAAATCCGCCTTGTAATTTCTTTAACATCTAATATTCACTCCTACAGAATGTTTGTTCGTATTTTATGTTTTTATTATATACCGAACAAATGTTTTGTGTCAACAAATATTCGAACTTATGTTTGTATAATCATGTAAAACATGCTATACTCAACTTAAGAAATTCGGTTTTTGTCGAAATCACAAGTAGACAATCCGAAGAGGATGAAATCGAGAATGAGATACATATAAAATGAAATTAAGAATGTAAGGGGATGAGTGCAGATGACAACAAAGCTTTCAAAAAGACAGCAGGATATATTGAATTATATTAAGCAGGAAGTTAAAGATAAGGGCTACCCACCTTCCGTAAGGGAAATTGGTGAAGCTGTCGGACTAGCATCAAGCTCGACAGTCCACGGGCATTTGTCCAGACTTGAAAGCAAAGGCTTAATTCGAAGAGACCCAACAAAACCACGTGCTATTGAAATATTACAAGTAGATGAAAGTGAAGCAATACCTACTGCGAACGTTGTGAATGTACCAGTAATCGGTAAAGTAACAGCGGGTCAACCAATAACAGCAGTGGAAAATATTGAAGAGTACTTTCCATTACCAGATCGTTTCGCGGCCCATGATGACCAAATCTTTATGCTAGAAATCATGGGTGATAGTATGATAGAAGCCGGTATTCTAAATGGAGACTATGTTATTGTTAGACAACAACATTCAGCAAACAATGGGGATATAGTTGTCGCAATGACAGAAGACGATGAAGCCACTGTAAAACGTTTCTTCAAAGAAAAGGATCATATTCGATTACAGCCCGAGAATTCTATGCTCGAACCAATTATCTTAAAAAACGTATCCATCTTAGGGAAAGTCATTGGTGTATACCGCACGATTCACTAAAATCAAAAGGAACATTTCTTACTGAAATGTTCCTTTTTTATGAAGAAGACCCCTAACAAATGTTAAGGGTCTCTTTTATTTAACAAATCTAGACTCATCTGCTCTTTGGTCTGGCCAAATACTACTGAAGGTTGAGCACGTCTGATACTTGTTACATAAGGCTTAATCACCTTACGCTTTTCTTAATACATGGTCATGTACTGTTCTCTTTCCCATGGATGAACTTGTGTTCTAAACATATCCCATTCAATTTCTTTTGCTTCAACAAAATGTTCGAACAAATGTCCACCCAATGCTTTGATTAGCACTTCATCCCCTTTTAATTTTTCTAGGGCAAGCGCTAATGTTGGTGGTAAATCAACAATTCCTGCTTCGTTACGCTCCTCTTTGTTCATAACATAGATGTTTCTATCAACAGGAGCTGGTGGTGTAAGTTTGTTCTTAATACCATCTAAACCTGCGGCTAGCAACACAGCCATAGCCATATAAGGGTTCGCTGATGGGTCAACTGAACGCACCTCAACACGAGTACTTAATCCACGTGAAGCGGGGATACGAACTAGCGGACTTCTATTTTGAGCAGACCAAGCAACATAACAAGGTGCTTCATAACCCGGAACTAAACGTTTATATGAGTTTACAGTTGGGTTTGTAACAGCAGTAAAGTTCGGCGCATGTTTTAAAACACCTGCAATGAAATGTCTTGCATTGTCACTTAATTGTAAGTCTGCATTCGGATCGAAAAATGCATTTTCTCCACCTTTGAACAATGAGAGATTACAGTGCATTCCAGATCCAGCTACACCAAACAACGGTTTTGGCATGAAAGTTGCGTGTAAACCATGTTTACGTGCAATTGTTTTAACAACCAGTTTAAACGTTTGAATTTCATCACAAGCAGTAAGAGCATCTTCGTATTTAAAATCGATTTCATGCTGTCCAGGTGCTACTTCATGGTGAGAAGCTTCAATTTCAAATCCCATTTCCTCAAGCTCTAAAACGATATCACGACGGCAATTTTCACCAAGGTCTGTTGGAGCTAAGTCAAAGTATCCACCGTTATCATTCAACTCAAGTGTTGGTTCTCCTTTTTCATCTAATTTAAATAAGAAAAATTCAGGTTCAGGTCCGAGATTGAAATTCGTAAATCCTAGTTCTTCCATTTCTTTTAAGACTCTCTTTAAGTTATTACGAGGGTCACCTTCAAATGGAGTACCATCAGCATTATGAATATCACAAATTAAACGTGCAACCTTCCCTTTTTCAGCAGTCCACGGGAAAACTACCCATGTATCTAAGTCAGGAAAAAGGTACATATCAGATTCTTCAATACGCACAAAACCTTCGATTGAAGAACCATCAAACATCATCTTGTTACTCAATGCTTTTTCTAATTGACTTACAGGAATTTCAACATTTTTAATTGTTCCAAGAATATCTGTAAATTGTAATCGAATAAATTTTACATTTTCTTCATTTGCTAAACGAAAAATATCATCTTTCGTATATTTGGACATTACGTTTTCCTCCCCAAACCTTGTTGTAAGTATCGTTTTTTAAACCCTTTTTTAATGAAAAAATCTTGACATATCATTATGATGGGGACTCGATTGCTTCTTAAATCTTCCTGCTTGAAGCAATTCATTCCTTAATAGTCTTCTTAGCTCAGAATTAGATATTTCTTGTTTCACAGGTTCCACCGGCTTTTCATCAACAACTGTGTTACGATTTTGGACTACGAAAATTTGTTTAATCCCTGCTAAGTTGACTTTTTGTTCGATTAGGTTTTTTATTTCAAGTAATCGATCAACGTCATTAAATGAATATAGTCTTCGATTTGTTTCAGTTCTTGCAGGAGAGACCAGCCCATTTTCCTCATAATATCGGATTTGCCGAGCGGATAATTCAGTTAATTGCATAACAATTCCAATTGGAAAGAGCGGCATTGAACGTCGAATTTCGTCACTCATATTTGTGGTCCTCCTTTTGCAATGAATAAATTGATTTTAAATGATGTTAGATTATCTGTCAACACCATGTTAGAAAATCTAACATGACTTTTTTAAAAAAATAAACAGAGGAAATTAACCCTCTGTTTGAATGGTAATGAGTTGTTTTGAAAGTAATTGATTTAACGCTAAACAGATTGCAATTTTTACATGTGAATATGTTAAACCACCTTGAACATATGCTACAAATGGTGGACGCGTTGGACCGTCTGCTGTTAATTCAATGCTCGCACCTTGAATAAACGTACCCGCTGCCATTATCACATCATCCTCATAACCGGGCATAGAGCTTGGGTACGGAGTGACATGAGAATTCACTGGAGACGCAAACTGAATAGCTTGGCAAAAAGCAACCATCATGTCTTTATTATCAAATTGAACAGATTGAATTAGATCAGTACGCTCACAATTCCAGCTGGGTTCTGTTTTTAGGCCGATTTTTTCTAAAATTGCTGCAGTAAATACAGCTCCTTTTAATGCTTGTCCTACAATATGAG
The DNA here is from genome assembly GCF_000285535.1 of Bacillus timonensis. Classification (GTDB taxonomy): domain Bacteria; phylum Bacillota; class Bacilli; order Bacillales; family Bacillaceae_L; genus Ferdinandcohnia; species Ferdinandcohnia timonensis. The sequence goes on from NZ_HE610985.1 coordinate 588,085, forward strand.
GTGCAAGGAAGAGTCCTTGGTACATTTCTTGCAGGGTGTAAAGAGATGCTCCTGCCTCTGCTCCAATTCCAGGAGATGTCATTCGATATGAACATGCTTCAACAAGTTCTTTTTTCCCAACTAAATAACCACCTGTTTTTGCAAGTCCACCCCCAGGGTTTTTTATAAGTGATCCTGCAATTAAATCGGCTCCAACATGACAAGGTTCCTGAAGTTCAACAAATTCACCATAACAATTATCCACGAATACAACAACATCGGGTTTTATTTGCTTCACAAAGTGAATCATTTCTCTGATTTCTTCAATTGTAAAGGAGGGTCTTGTCGCATAACCCTTTGAACGCTGGATTCCAATCATCTTTGTATTCTCATGAATAGCATTCTTTATTGCTTCAAAATCTGGTCTTCCTTCTGGTGTTAAGTCAACAGTGTTATAGCCGATATGAAAATCCTTTAAAGATCCATTTCCCGAACCTCTAATACCCACAATCTCCTCTAATGTATCATATGGATTTCCTGTAATATAAAGCAACTCATCATTAGGTCGTAACACCCCAAACAACGCAATTGAAATGGCATGTGTCCCTGAAATGATTTGCGGACGCACAAGCGCAGCTTCACCACCGAAAATTTGCGCATAAACAGCTTCTAATGTATCTCTCCCAATGTCATCATAACCATAACCAGTTGACGGGATAAAATGAGAATCACTCACTCGATTATCTTGAAAGCTTTTTAATACACGATATTGGTTATAATCGATACTTTTTTCTATTTTTGTATGTACTGCTTTAATTTGTTGTTCTGTTTCTTCAACTAATTCGGATATTAGTTGACCATAATCTAATTCTGTAAACATTGTACTTCCCCTTTATGAATAAAAATCTCGTAGTTGCCCTACTAAGGAATGATTTGAAAAAATAAAACCTGTACAATCATATTTTTCCTCATTCTCATTGTATCGTAGTTCTTTTAAAATCGTTTCTTGTTTTAAATATGCCAATAACCTGCCCTCTGAACTTGGTAGTGACACCTTGTATTGCTCCATCTCCTCAATCATTGAATCTTCAATTCTTGTCTTAATCAAGATTAAATCATTTTCTTCAAAAGCACTTACTAAAATCGATTTAGATTTTGAAGAAGGTACAAAATCAGGGTGAACTTTATCTTTTTTATTATAAAGTGTTAAAATCGGTATCGATTCCACACCTAGTTCATCTAAAAGTTTTACTACTGTTTTTTCATGATTGAAATAATCAGGGTTTGAGGAATCCACAACATGAACAATTAAATCTGCTTCCTTAACTTCTTCTAAAGTGGAACGAAAAGCAGCAATAAGTGAAGTTGGCAAATCCTGAATAAAACCAACTGTATCTGTTAAAAGAGTTGTTAGTCCACAAGGAAGAATCATTTTACGAGTCATCGGGTCAAGAGTTGCAAATAATAAATTTTCTTCAAATGAATCTGCTTCAGTTAATCTATTAAATAAGGTCGATTTCCCCGCATTTGTATAACCTACTAACGCGATTTGATATGTATTGTTTTTCTTTCTTCGCTCACGATAACGTTCACGGTGTTGTACAATAACTGACAATTGATTTTTAATATCATCAATTCGTTTATGGATATGTCGTCTATCTGTCTCGAGTTTTGTTTCTCCGGGACCTCGTGTTCCAATTCCTCCACCGAGTCTTGATAATTCAATGCCTTTCCCAGTTAGTCGGGGAAGGAGATATTGGAGCTGTGCCAATTCTACTTGTAGTTTACCCTCTTTGGAATTCGCTCTAGTGGCAAAGATATCAAGGATAAGCTGTGTTCTGTCAATTACTCTAGCCTGAAGCTTAGAGGATAAATTCCTTACCTGACTTGGTGATAATTCATCATTAAAAATGATAATATCCGGTTCCAGTTCTTCCTCAAGACTAACGAGTTCTTCCACCTTACCTTTTCCAATGTATGTTGCTGGGTGAACTCGTTCCCGCTTTTGCGTAACAGTCATTATTACCTGACCCTTTGCAGTTTTCGTCAATGACTGTAATTCTTCGAGTGAATATTGAAACCGATTCTCGTCATCATTTTGTATGTGACAACCCACAAGTATGGCTTTTTCCATTTCTTTTTTATGTTCGTTTGCCAATAAATTTACCCACTTTCATGAAAGGTCTATTTCTTTAAGCTATCATACCAAATTTAACATAGAAATGAAATAAACCGCCCACTAAGGCGGCCGGATTATTCTTTAAAAATCAAATCCTGTGTTCTAATTGTTTGAAGCTCCTGTTTACTATACGAATCATCGATTAAGAGCCTCATTGCTTGTGTACGAATGGATTTTTCGATGACGTTCCGAACATAACGACCATTGCTAAATTTTCCAGGCGAAGAATCCATTTTTACCGTAAGTAAATGCTCTCGTAATTTACGCTCCGCTTCTTGGCTAAAAATATATTCACGCTCAATCATCATTTTTGCTGAAATTTCCATTAACTGATCAACAGTATAATCTGGAAAATCAATTACAAGTGGAAAACGAGAATATAGTCCTGGATTTAAAGATAGGAAATGGTCCATTTCTTTCGAATAACCTGCTAAAATTAAAACGAACTCATGTTGCTTATCTTCCATATGCTTCACAAGGGTATCGATGGCTTCCTTACCAAAATCCTTTTCTCCTCCTCTTGCGAGTGAATACGCCTCGTCAATAAATAAAATGCCACCAATCGCCTTTTTAATCAAATCTCTCGTTTTTTGAGCGGTGTGGCCAATGTATTCTCCGACTAGGTCGGCTCTTTCTGCTTCAATCAAATGTCCCTTAGATAGAACATTCATTCGGAGAAATAATTTACCTAACAATCTGGCTACCGTTGTTTTCCCTGTTCCTGGGTTTCCTTTAAACATCATATGAAGTGCCTGCTTCTCTGCTTTTAAACCTTGTTCCTCACGTTTTTTATTAATATAAATCCAAGCATATATTTCCTTTATCATTTTCTTCATTTCTTCCATTCCAACAAGAGCACTCATTTCTTCTTCGATTTCCTTAAGAGCTGCATGCTTTGTCTGGATTTTCGTTGCAACCGCTTCTTTTGATGTTGAGTGCATAACCTTTAATTTCTTTTTTTCACCATTTAAAATTACATTTATTTGTCCATTGTTCTTCATTGTAATTGGTTGGTCCAAGAGCTCTCACCTCTCATTTTGTGTACATTATACGTTGTTAGGTTCATTTCGTGACAAAAGCCCAAGGAAAAAACAAAAGCGCATGCGCCTTTTGAGCGGAACATCGACTAACTACCGCCACGTGCTGTGGCGAACATCGATGTCAGCACATCCTCGAAAATGCTTTGCATTTCTTCGTGCGATGATTATGCTCCCGAAGCCTTTCTTGTAATGTGCAAGTCCGACAAGCACAATGCAGGCCGTCCTTGACGGAACGAATTGTGACCTCAAGGGGCTAGGCGCTGGAGCTAGACGTAGAACGTTGACTTTTTTCCTTTTTATTTCTACAATTTTCTCACTTTTATTACAAACGACTCTTGCTTTTTGTCAAAGATTGCGCTTTCCCAGAAAATATTTATCCATAACACTATATGTATATGAGGTAATTTATAAATCTTGAAGAAAAAATAGACAAGACGAAAAAAACAACCCTACTTTCAAAAGTAGGGTTGTTTTTTGTTTGTTATTCAAGCTCAAGCTTAATATTTTTTTGTGGGGCAAATGTAGAAATGGCATGCTTATAAATAAGCTGTTGCTTCCCTTCTGTTTCCAATAAAACTGTAAAATTATCAAACCCTTTTACTAAACCTCGTAATTGATATCCATTTAATAAGAATACAGTTACAAATGTCCCATCCTTACGTAATTGATTTAAAATTTGGTCTTGAATATTGATTGCTTGTTTCATGAACTGTCCTCCTCTATATCTTCCCGCAGAATGCTGGAACTGCATTGCCCTATTTAGGACAAAACGATAATATCCTATTATTATCTATTCTCTTAAATTTCTAGCTTTCCTGCTATATATTTATAAATTTCATTAAATTTTTCGTCAAACTCATTTTCCATTGACATATCAAACCATTTTACATCCATTTTATTTCGAAACCATGTTAATTGTCGCTTTGCATATCTGCGCGTATTTTGCTTAAGGTCATTAATGGCTTCATCTAGTGATAGTTTTCCATCTAAATAACTATAAAGTTCTTTATATCCGATTGCTTGGATAGACTGACAATTTCTTAACCCTCTAGAATAGAAAGCTGATACTTCGTCAAGTAACCCTGTCTCTACCATCAAGTCCACCCTTTTGTTAATTCGATCATACAACAGCTCTCGATCCATCGTTAAACCGATGAGAACCAAATCGTATAGAAGCTCATGCTTTTGGCCTTCCATATATTCGGTCATCGTTTTGCCGGTTGTTTTAAAAATTTCAAGGGCACGAATAACTCTTCTAACATTGTTAGGGTGAATTCGTTCTGCACTGTTTGGATCGATTTCTTTAAGTTCCTGAAAAAGAGTTTCAATCCCCCTTTCGGCAACTTGTTGTTCAAGTAATTTCCGATAGTCAGAATCAGAGGCTTCATTTGTGAACTGATAATCATAAATGACAGATTGAATATAAAGCCCTGTACCGCCTACAATCATCGGTAGTTTTCCGCGTTTATGTATTTCTGTAATTAATTTTCTAACAACTTCTTGAAATTCAACAACCGAAAAACTCTCATTGGGTTCTTTAATATCGATAAGATGATGGGGAATACCTTCCATTTCATCTCTTGTAATTTTGGCGGTACCGATATCCATACCTTTATAGATTTGCATGGAATCTCCACTAATGATTTCGGCATTTAGTTTCTTAGCAAGCTCTATACTTAATTTCGTTTTTCCAACAGCGGTTGGACCAATTAGAACGACCAGTTTCTCTTTTTTCGATTCTTCCAATCAATCACTACCTTTACTTCAATTCATACTATTATCGTAACACAGATAATAAGACGAATACTAAATTATTATATCCAAATCAGAATAGAAAATAACATTTTATCTAAACTTCTATACGACTTTCGTCTTATATGGGGAAAACTCGCCAATTCAGCGAGTTTTCAACCCTTTTTCCATTTCTATTACATAACACGTTTAAACATTTTTTTCCATTTCATAGGTCGAATGATGTATGATGATAGGGCGACCGTGTGGACATGTAAAAGGATCACTGGTTTTACGAAGTGTTTCAAGTAATGCAAAGATTTCATCATTCCGTAAATGATGATTTGCTTTAATTGATCCTTTACAGCTCATCATAATAGCAGCTGCCTCTCTTAATTTCTTAATATCTATTTTCTTATCATTAAGCACTTGTTCAATTATTTCCTCAATTATTTCCTTTTCATCACCCTTCGGAAACCATTGGGGATGAGAGCGAACGATATAACTGTTATGGCCAAATGGCTCAAGAAAAACACCTACTTGTTCTAAATCCTGTTTATGTGCATTTATGCTGATGCATTCATCTGTTGAATATTCTAAGGTAATTGGGAGTAGTAATTCCTGGAGATTAGAAATATTCTGTCCGACCTTTTCCTTGAAATATTCATATTTAATTCGTTCCTGTGCAGCATGCTGGTCAATAATATATAACCCTTTTTCATTTTGAGCTAGGATATAAGTTCCATGCATTTGACCAATTGGATACATCACAGGCACCCGTTCTTCTTCATTCATCGCCTGTTCAGTACTTGTAAAATCTGTCTCTTCATACTCTTCTAGGACTACACTTCTCTCATCTTCATATTCAGCAATCATTACGTTCTCCGACTCATATAATGGTTCCTGGTTAGAAGACGGGATTTTTGTGGTTTGTTTTTCGAAAACTGTTTCCTCTTTATTCGGAACCTCTTGGACTGTCTCATTATATCGATGAATAATTGGTTGTTGAGGTTCATTTTTTATGGAATGTTGAAAAACAAATTCTTGTTGCTCTGATTTTTGTTTTTCTTTCTTTATCGGATATGCTGCATCCGGAATTAATTGTTTATGTTTAAAAACATCTTTAATCCCTTCATCTATTAATAGATTTAACTCCTGTTCCTTACTAATTCTTACTTCAAGTTTTGCAGGATGGACGTTCACATCAACTAATAGTGGGTCCATTTGAATATCTAACAATACAATTGGAAATCTGCCAATCGGTAAAAGAGTATGATAACCTTGTTGAATGGCTTTAACAAGTGGATAGTTTCGAATATATCTACCATTAATAATGGTTGAGATATAATTTCTCGATGCTCTTGTTACCTCTGGCATTGATACAAAGCCTTCTACTGTAAAATCCAAAGATTGAAGATGGATTGGAACCATTTTTTTCGCAATCCCTAAACCATAAATTGCTGCAAGTACTTGCCTAACATCTCCATTTCCGCTTGTATATAAGAGTCGTTTTCCATTATGAAGTAAACGAATTGAAATTTCTGGATGAGCAAGGGCGATTCGATTTACCGCATCCGTAATATTACCCAACTCAGTATGAACAGTTTTTAAATATTTCAAGCGTGCCGGTGTGTTATAAAAGAGATTAGATACTGTAATATCAGTCCCTTTGCGACTACTGGTAGATTTTTTCCAGACTACCTGGCCACCTTTTATTAGAATATGTGTGCCTGAATTGTCCCCAGTGCTTGTCTTCATTTCAAGCTCGGATACAGAGGCAATACTAGGAAGTGCCTCTCCTCTAAAACCTAACGTTCTTATGCGAAATAAATCATTTTCGTCCTTGATTTTACTTGTTGCATGACGATGAAAGGCATTTACGCAATCCTCACTATCCATTCCGTCTCCATTATCGATTATGCGAATTTTGGACAGGCCCGCTTCTTCAATCTCAATTTCAATTATTGTACTGTTTGCGTCTATGGCATTCTCGACTAATTCTTTCACAACAGAGGCCGGGCGTTCAACAACTTCTCCGGCCGCTATTTTATTTGAAAGAAGGTCATCAAGCTGGATGATTTTTCCCATGCCCTCACCTCATTTTCTTAGGGGATGTTCAAAAAAACACCAGATAATAAGCTCCGTTGATTTTTTGAACACTCATTTTATCTTTTTAATTTTTTTTGAATTTCATATAGCTTGTTCATAGCTTCCAAAGGTGTAATACCTAAAATGTCCATTTCTTTAATAGTTTCCAATACAGCCTTCTCCGCAGAAGAGACCTGCATTTCTTCTTTTTGATACGGTACTTTAGTTTCCTCGAAAAATGAAAGTTGTTGATTGTCTGGGTGATCGATTGACTCATCTTTTGTCACAACTACTTCCTTTTGGCTTTGTTCTAGCTGTGACAAAATTTCATTGGCCCGTTTAATTAAGTTTTCAGGTAGTTCAGCAAGCTTTGCTACATGAATCCCGTAACTTTTATCTGCCGCCCCTTCTTTAATCTTATGAAGAAAGACAACATTGTCATTTTCTTCAATCGCACTCACATGTACATTTACTAGATTTTCTAATTTTGATTCTAAATCGGTTAGCTCATGATAATGAGTAGAAAATAATGTGTGGGCTCCGATATTTTGATGAATATACTCAATAATTGCCTGAGCTAGAGCCATTCCATCATAGGTTGACGTTCCACGTCCTATTTCGTCAAATAATAATAAGCTCTTTGATGTTGCATTCACAATAGCATTTTTAGCTTCGAGCATCTCCACCATAAATGTACTTTGCCCTGAGATTAAATCATCTGCCGCACCAATTCGTGTAAATACTTGATCATAAATTGGTAAAACAGCTTCACTTGCCGGAACAAAACAGCCAATTTGTGCCAAGATCGAGGTAAGAGCAATTTGTCTCATATACGTACTCTTACCTGACATATTTGGACCAGTAATAAGAAGTAAGGATCGATCATGTTCCATCACACAATCATTTGGTACATATTCCTGTGCTTGCATCACCTTTTCCACTACAGGATGGCGTCCATCTTTAATAGAAAGCTCGTCCTCTGAGAAACGTGGCATACAATAGTGGCGTTCTTCACTTATCGTTGCAAAGCATTGCAGTACATCTAGCTCACTGATTATCTTTGCTAAAGCCTGAAGTCTCGGAATATAGGCTTTTACCTGTTCACGAATATCAAGAAAAATTTCATATTCCAATTGGATAATCTTTTCCTCTGCCTCAAGGATTAATGTTTCTTTTCCTTTAGTTCAGGTGTGATAAAGCGCTCCGCGTTTGCTAATGTTTGCTTTCTTTCATACATACCTTCTGGTAAAAAGTGTAAATTAGACTTTGTCACTTCAATATAGTAACCAAACACACGGTTATATCCAATTTTCAAAGACTTAATGCCCGTTTTTTCTCGCTCCTGCTTTTCCAAGGAAGCAATCCAGGATTTCCCGTTTCGACTTGCATCTCGATATTTATCAAGTGTAGCATTAAATCCATCCTGAATGATATTTCCTTCTTTAATCGAAAGTGGTGGCGATTCCTTGATTGAACGCTGAAGAAGGTCCGTTAAAGACTCACAAAGGTCCATTTGTTTTCCTAGATTGTTTGCATATGGATGGTGTAACTGAGTCACAAGTTTATAAATTCCTGGAACCTGTTCCAGCGATTTCTTTAGCTGTAAAAGGTCTCTTGCATTCACATTTCCATAAGCTACTCTTCCAGCAAGACGTTCAAGATCATAAACTTCCTTTAACAAATCCCTTAATTCGAGCCGTTCAAAATATTGTTCTATGAAGGTTTGAACCATATTTAAACGGGCTTCAATTTCTGTTTTATTTAATAATGGTCTATCAATCCACTGTTTTAACAACCGTCCACCCATTGCAGTAACTGTTTGGTCTAATAGCCATAATAAAGAACCCTTCTTGCCTTTACTTCGAATGGTTTCAGTAAGTTCCAAATTACGTTTTGAATAAAGATCAATTTTCATAAATTGATTTGTATAATAAACCTGGACCTTTTGGAGATGATCAAGAGATCGTTTTTGAGTTTTCATTAAATAATTTAATAATCTTCCAAAGGTGATGAGCAATTTCTCATCCTTAAGGTCTTCGGTAATCCGTTGTAAATGAACATCTATTGTACTATTGTCTTCATGAGAAATCGTTACTTGGCACCGTTCAATCATTGCTTTTTTATATTTCTCATCAAAATCAGATGGAACGACAACCTCTTTTACACCATTCGCATAAATTTCTCCGACGACATCTTCAAAATAGGACGACAATAAAGAAGCCCTGTTTTCTCCAGTTGTTAAGTCTGTTAATGCAAATCCAAAATAACCATCTGAAAAAGTCGATAAAGAAGCTATAAAATTATTTTCTTTATCTGAAAGATTCTTACCCTCCATTACAGTACCGGGTGTAATTAATTGAATAACTTCACGTTTCACGACACCTTTTGCCTGTTTTGGATCTTCAGTTTGCTCACAAATTGCAACTTTATATCCTTGATTAACTAATTGTTCAATATAGCCTGCAGCTGCGTGATAGGGTACCCCACACATCGGGATTTTTTCACCCACTCCGCCTTCTCTTCCAGTTAAGGTAATCTCTAAAACTTGTGATGCTTTGACTGCATCTTCAAAAAACATTTCATAAAAGTCACCAAGTCGAAAAAATAAAAAGGCATCTTGATAATCTGCCTTAATCGTTAAATATTGCTTTATCATCGGCGTATACTCTGCCATTTTATAAATCCCCCCAACAAACATTGATTCTTTCAATATTATATCATAACTTAAAAAAGTAAAGGGAAAGACTTGTCTTCCATAAAATGAAAAAAAACTAGGAAGTCAGCCCTCCTAGCTTTCAATTATTCTTCTAAATCGCCGACTAAGAAATCAGGATTTAAATCCTCGAATTCTTCGTCATCTACATCCCAATCCTTATCATCATCATAACAACCATCTGGATTTACGTGGACGCATACCTTTGTTTCACCAATAACTTCAGCTAGAAGCTCTCTTTCTACCTCAACAAGAATTTTGTTTCCATTAGGTGAAATTGTGCATTCTAAGCAATTTGGCTGTTGTAACACTTCTACAAGCACATCACAACTATCACCTAAGAAATTCTCATCTCTGTACTTGAGTTTGATGGAATCTTTGTATGAAAGTGTTTCAGTAACGACCTCTGTTTTTGTATTGTTACCATAAGAATACCACGTGTTCACATCGAATGTGCCACATACTTCTACCGTGTTACCTTTTTTCTCCGCCTCGTAACGGTGGTTAATGATCCAACACCCTAAAATATTGGATGGGTGGTGCGGTGGAGAAATTGTATAAGTAGATTGTGAAAACTTACGTCCTTTACCTACAACAGCTTTTGTGATTATCTCTCTGTATTCAGACATTCGAACAAACCCTCCTCAATCAATCTTCAATTCATCCTATGCGGGACATTTGACTAGTGTGCTAAAGACTGATTTCTTTTTACAAACTTTTTTGCATGTCACTTCGATGCATTTCTTGTAAGTACACCGAAAAAAGTTGAGTAAGCCATTCAAATTAAGAAATAAAAAATCGCATTATAAATCAACTTTACAATTACCGTATAATTCATTCTATGCTGGTTCGCCCATTTATGTACCTTTTTTAAAAGCTGTACAAGCAAAAAAAATAAAGCTTTATAATGCTAAAGCTTCACAATCAATTAAAGGCAAAAGCTTAACGCTTTTGCCTTTGGTTATTAGTGGCAGCCACAGCCACTTTGGTTATTCAATTTTGAACCAGTTTCACCAGCTAGCAAGTCTCCGCCAGTTGATGAAATAATTTCATTCGTTACATTGTTTGAAATAGTATGTGCCACAAGTTGTAAAAGATCGTTCACTTCAACTTGTGAACTCTTGAATTCTGCTACAACAGGAATGTTGTCAAGTTCTTCTTGTAAATTATCAATTTTTTCTTCAACTTGCTTTAATGCTTCTGACTTGCCATAGTGTTGAAAATTAACAGCTTGTTTTTGTAAGCTTTTAATTGTCTCAATAATCTCTTGAACTTTTTTGTTCTGGTTTATTTGTGCTTCTGCACGCTTGAAAAAATCAACTTCTTGTGTTTCTGCAATCATTTTTGCAAGCTCAGTTGCACGCTCAACGATTTGTTCTTTTGTGAATTCTGCCATTTTAGTTCACCTCTACCGCTTCTTCGATCATTTCGCCATCTAATGACCAAGTTTTCGCCTGGATAATTTTTACTTTTACAATTTTACCAATTGCTGATTTAGGACCCTTGAAGTTAACCAATTTATTTTTACTTGTATAACCAGCTAAAACATCCGGATTGTTCTTACTTTCACCTTCAACAAGAACTTCAACAATTTGATCTTGGTACGCAAGATTTTTCTTTGCGGAAATCTCATTTACAAGTGCATTAAGACGCTGAAGTCTTTCCTTTTTCACTTCCATTGAGATGTTGTCTTCCATTTTTGCTGCTGGTGTTCCTTCACGTGGTGAATAAATGAAGGTATAGGCTGAATCAAATTCTACTTCTCTATATAAAGAAAGAGTTTCTTCAAATTGTTCATCCGTTTCATTTGGGAAACCAACAATAATATCTGTCGTAAAGGAAGCATTCGGAATTCTTTCCTTCATTTTGCGTACTAACTCTAAATAAGATTCTCTAGTGTATTTACGTGACATCAACTTTAATACCTGTGAGCTACCAGACTGAACTGGAAGATGAATGTGCTCCATGAGGTTTCCACCTTTAGCGAGCACGTCAATTAAATGATCATCGAAATCACGTGGGTGACTTGTTGTAAAACGAATCCGTGGAATGTCAATTTTTCGCAATTCGTCCATTAAGTCACCTAAACCATATTTAATATCAGTAAAATCCTTACCATAGGCATTAACGTTTTGTCCTAGCAAGGTAATCTCTTGATATCCTTGTCTTGCTAAATGACGGACTTCTTCAATAATATCTTTAGGGCGACGGCTACGTTCCTTACCACGAGTATATGGAACGATACAGTACGTACAGAATTTATCACAACCGTACATAATGTTTACCCATCCCTTGATATTTCCTTTACGTACTTTTGGAAGGTTCTCAATGATGTCCCCTTCCTTAGACCAAACTTCAACAACCATCTCTTTACTGAACATTGCTTCTTTTACAATGTAAGGAAGGCGATGAATATTATGAGTACCGAAAATCATATCAACGAATTGATGTTTTTCAAGTATTTTATTAACAACTGATTCCTCTTGGGACATACATCCACAAACACCAATTAAAAGATTAGGATTTTCAAGTTTTAATGGTTTTAGATGACCGATTTCACCAAATACTTTGTTTTCAGCGTTTTCACGGATTGCACATGTATTTAGTAAAATAATGTCAGCATCCTTCGTATTTTCAGTTGGCTCATAGCCCATTTCCATAAAAATACCGGCCATAACTTCCGTATCATGTTCATTCATTTGACAACCATACGTCCGGATTAAAAAACGCTTTCCTTTTCCTGCATTTTTCATGTCTTCAGGAATTGAAAACTCTTTTAGGTAATTAACCTGTTCCTTACCACGTTTTTTCGCATCCTTTAATGAAGGTGGTTGATAAACAGCTTGAAAATACTTACTGTAATCCTTTTCGGATTTTTTGTCCGCAGGCTTTACCTGAGTACTTTCAAGACGTTGTTTTTCGTTCATGCTGTATCTCCTTCCTTTTTCTAAAAACTATCTTTTGTAAAAAATAAATTTCCATTTAACTAGTATAAGGTTTAACAAGTTTTAATACAATGCAACCATTAAATTGTAGAAAATTATACATTTTTAGAAAAAAAGTAAGCTCTATTCTAGCAATTTATTTTTACTTTATAGACATACGTATTTATTTTATCATTCAACAAACACCTAGTAAAGATTTAAAGACAGGGAGGTGACTAAAGCTATACAATAATAAAAAACCCTACTAAGCGAAACATGCTTAGTAGGGTTTTGTTTATTTACATAAATTCAGCAACCAGTTTATTGAACTTTTCTTCATCCAAGTTCAAATCTGCGTTTACAAGTGGTGCATCACCATACCCGTGCACAAGTTCTTGATAGGATGGCTTTTCTGTATTTTGATAGATAAGTCCAGTAACAAGGCTGTTGTGCTTCATTAATGTTTGCATCGCAATGGAGCGGTCAGATGGGTCATATCCTTCAACATCTCCAAGTTTTGTAAGATTTTCTTTAAACCAGTCATATGTGTTGACTTTGTTGTATGTAACACATGGACTAAATACATTGATTAAAGAGAAACCTTTATGTTTGATTCCAGCTTCGATTAAAGCTGTTAAATCTTTAAGGTCTGTTGAAAAACTTTGTGCAACAAAAGTAGCTCCAGCTGTTAAAGCCATCTCCATCACTGAGAGTGCAGATTCAATTGAGCCTTGTGGAGTACTCTTTGTTTTAAAGCCCATTTCGCTTCTAGGAGAGGTTTGACCTTTGGTTAAACCATAGATTTGGTTATCCATTACAATGTAAGTTATATCAATATTACGACGGATTGCATGAATAGTATGGCTCATCCCAATAGCATATCCATCACCGTCTCCACCGGAAGCAATAACGGTTAAATCACGATTTGCCATTTTTACACCTTGAGCAATTGGTAATGAACGACCATGAATTCCGTGTAATCCATAGGCATTAATATATCCTGAAATACGTCCAGAACAACCAATTCCTGAAATAACAGCAAGCTGTTCAGGCTCGAGTCCAACATTTGCAGCTGCACGTTGTATGGCTGCTTGTACGGAGAAGTCACCACATCCAGGACACCAGTTTGGTTTTACATTATTACGAAAATCTTTAAATGTTGCCATATTAGAACAACTCCTTACATTTTGTATGAACTTCATGAGGTAGGAACGGATTACCATCATACTTTAAAAAGTTTGTAATCTTATCTGCATGTCCTACATTCATCTTCATAATGTTGGCGAGCTGACCTGTAGCATTATTTTCAACTACTAATACTTTTTTAGCAGATTGAATCAAAGGCAAAACTTCATCCGTTGGGAATGGGTGAATAAGTCGAATTTGAGCATGGTTCACTTTAATACCATCATTCTCAAGACGTGTCATTGCTTCTTCAATCGCACCGCGAGTAGAGTTAAAACCAACAATTAAAAGGTCCGCCTCTCCATGTTTCACGTTTTTATGAACAGGGGTCTTGAATTGAAGATTTTTAATCTTCTTAAGGCGCTTTTCCATTTGAGCTTTACGGTTGCTAGCTACTTCAGATGGCTTACCTTGTTCGTTATGTTCAACACCTGTTACATGGTGAATTCCATTTTTTACACCTGGAACTACACGTGGAGAAATACCATTGTCAGTAACTTCATAGCGTTTGAAGTATTCTTTATTCTCTAATTCAGGTAATTCGTCTTCAAGAATTAAACTACCGCGTCTAATTTCAATTTTAGAATAATCAAGTGGTTCAACCGTTTGTTTACCTAATGATAGTTGTAAATCTGTTAGAAAAATAACCGGACATTGATATTCTTCTGCTAGATTAAATGCTTCTATAATGTCATAGAAAGCTTCTTGAACAGTACTTGGAGCCATCACAATCTTAGGAATTTCTCCATGCGTACCATATATCATTGCCATTAAATCAGATTGTTCCTGCTTTGTAGGAAGACCTGTACTTGGACCTCCACGTTGTGTATCAATAATTACAAGAGGAGTTTCGGTAATACCAGATAATCCGATAGACTCCATCATTAACGATAAACCTGGTCCAGCAGAAGCCGTAAAAGCACGTACGCCTGCATAGTTAGAGCCAATTGCCATCGTACAAGCTGCAATTTCATCCTCTGTTTGGATGACAGTTCCACCAAAGTCCGGTAGTTTGCTAATTAAATATTCCATGATCTCAGAGGCAGGAGTAATCGGGTACGCAGGCATGAATCTTGCTCCACCTGCCAAAGCCCCCAACGCGATTGCATCATTACCAATCATGAACATACGTTGTTTTCCATCTGCTTTTTCTAGCTTCATTTTCACGTCTTCGCTAAGCTGATTTTCCAAGAATTCTGCTCCAGCTTTGATTGCTTCCATATTTTTTTCAACAACCTGCTGACCTTTACGACCAAAAATTTCATCAACTACATTTAAATAAACGTTTAAATCTAGGTCTAATAATGAGCTAGTTGCACCGATTGCAACCATGTTTTTCATAAGGGACGTTCCTAGTTCAGTTGCAATTTGCGTAAAAGGAACTGAAAACAAATGAACATTTGTGTCTTCAGGAATTGTTGGCCCGAATTTAGCATCCGCCAACACTACTCCACCAGCTCGTAACTCATGAAAGTTAAAATCGATTGTTTCTTGGTCAAAAGCTACTAAAATATCAAGATCATCAGAGATTGAACGAACTTGAGTTGTACTTACACGAATTTTGTTATTTGTATGACCACCTTTAATACGTGATGAAAAATGGCGATAACCGTATAAATAGTAGCCTAAACGATTTAGAGCTATGGAAAAGATTTCCCCCGTACTCTCGATTCCTTCCCCTTGTTGTCCGCCAACTTTCCACGAAAGTTGATTGATCATGGCTTACACCCCTTTGGAATACGTTCTATATAAGATTTTTTATCGTATTGAGCGTATAGCACTTCCAACTGAGTTGAAAATAATGATTATGTATGGTCTAAAGTAAAATTGGACCAATTCTAATGATAAAAATGGGATAATATCACCAAAAATATTGTATAAAATTCTGTCCAAATTTATAGTTGTTGGATATGTACTAAACGCTTTCAATTCTAGACCTATCAACGAAAAAAAGCAACCCTTAGCCAGCAAATTATCGTGAAAAATGCATATTTTTTTATTTTTCAATAAATTATATTTTTATCCCTTAAATAATTATTTTATTTACGCTGGCAAAACTCTGACAAAATTGTGAAACAAGAATTTTTTACTTGATTCTCAGAGTAGAATTTAAGTAAATAATCAATCAGAGATTCATACCCCGAGAAGTTTTCAAGTCCTCTCGTCGTATCAGTTATTCCATCAAAATCAGATCCAAATCCAACATGATTTTCTCCACCTAGTGAACAGATATGATCAAGATGTTTTAATACATCATCAATTGTTGCATTGCCATGATTAGTTAAAAATTGCGGGACAAATGTAATTCCAATCATACTGTTCTTTTTGATTAATGCTTGTATTTGTTCATCTTGCAGATTACGACGGTGATTGCAAATCGAAATTGCATTTGAATGAGAAGCAATTGGGAAATCTGCTACCTCCATTACATCCCAAAATCCTTTGATTGATAAATGAGATACATCAGTCCATATTAGTGCCTTATTATGCTCCTCTACAACTTCTTTCCCAAAGCTTGATAGTCCCCCTCCACGTGGTTCTGCAATGCCATCTGCTACAAAATTAGCATAATTCCACGTTAAACCAACAGATGACACGCCAAGCCTCAATAACGTTTGAAGTTTTATTATACTTTGATCAATGGCGTCACATCCTTCTAAAGTTAAAAGCGCACCGATTTCATTTTCTTTCAAGGCTAAGATGTCATCCCTTGTTCGTACGAATTTTAATAAAGGGAATGGATCAATTACTTTTTTATAAAATATTTCCACCATCTCTAACGCTACTTCGAATCGGCTTTCAGGTCTCACTTCTTCCGGAATATAAATTGCAAAGCATTGTACCTTACTACCTGATGTTATTAATTGATTGTATGTAATATGTAATTTTGGTGAGTCCGCAAAATCAATCGTCGGATCCATCCACATTTTATATAAAACATCTGAATGTGCATCAAATATTTTCACATTGATCATCTCCTTATATGTATTTTACACAAAAATACCTGTTTGTCTTAGTTGACAAACAGGTCACTACCCGTCATTTGACCGTTTTATATATAAGTACATACTTTTATCGAGGTTCAACGATTAATTTTATAGCAGTTCTTTCTTCACCATCGATTAGAATATCTGTAAATGCCGGAATACAAATTAGGTCCACTCCACTCGGTGCTACAAATCCTCTAGCTATCGCTACTGCTTTCACTGCTTGATTCAATGCACCTGCACCAATCGCCTGGATTTCCGCAGCTCCTCTTTCACGCAATACACCCGCAAGCGCTCCAGCTACAGAGTTAGGATTAGATTTTGCTGAAACTTTTAATATTTCCATTTCTACTTTCCTCCTTGTTCTTTACAATGTTTCCCTGAGTGATCGATAGAACCATACTAACTAATAGCTGTTGGTAATTTTTGCGATCTATCATTTAATCTTTCTATTTTTAAATTTTTTTCGCAGAACTTACCATTGGCTATCTTTATTCAACCAGGGATTACCGAGTCCTGATGAACAACGAATAATGATCCCATAACTACTATATTCACTAGAAACTACTTGTATTCCTGCTTGTTTAAAAGTTTTTTCTAAAAATTCAAAAACTTAATTAAAATATAAAAAAACCAAGATATGTAAAGAATATCTCGGTTAGTCAAAGAATGGATGATCGTCGTTTATAAGGATTCGTTGTATCCCTTTTGCTCTTCCATTCTTTGGATCTATATCAATTAGGACTCCATTTAATTGAGTTCTTCCCTGAACGACTTCAAAACGCACAGGTAATGCTGTTTTAAATTTATGAATGACGGCATCTTTATCCATACCTAAAATGCCATCGTACGGTCCTGTCATTCCAACATCTGTGATAAATGCAGTCCCTTGCGGTAAAACACGGTTATCTGCTGTTTGTACATGAGTGTGTGTACCAACTACCGCTGTAGCCCGTCCATCTAGGTACCAGCCCATTGCAATTTTTTCACTCGTAGCTTCCGCATGAAAGTCTACAAAAATAATGGAAGTACGTTTTTTCGCTTGTTCAATTAATTCATCAGCCTTTTTAAATGGATCATCAATGGCAGGAAGGAATGTCCTCCCTTGCAAATTTATGATTGCAACCTCATGTCCGCTCATTTTACTAAACATAATCCCTTGACCAGGAGTTCCTTCAGGGAAGTTTGCTGGTCGTATCATGTTTTTAGCAGAATCAATAAACTCAAAAATGTCTTTATTGTCCCACGTATGATTTCCAAGCGTGATTGCTTGTGCACCATTTTCGAGAAATTGGTTATATATTTTTTTTGTTATTCCCCTACCAGATGCTGCATTTTCTCCATTCACTATTGTCAGTGTTGGATTGAATTTTGCCTTTAATTTCGGAAGATATTCTCGGATCATATCTCTTCCTGGTGAGCCAACAACATCACCAATAAATAAAATCTTCATGTAAAATCCCCTTTCATAACAAGTGAAGCACAAAAACTGAAAAAACTCAATCTCAAAGGCAATTTTAAAAGAAAGTTCGATAGATGGAACTTTTCAAACATTTTTCGAGCAAAAAAATAAAGTGGCCAAAGGACCACTTTATTTTGCATATTCAACCGCTCTTGTTTCACGAATTACAGTTACTTTGATATGACCCGGATAATCTAATTCTTCTTCGATTCGTTTACGAATGTCACGGGCTAATCGATGTGCATTTAAATCATCGATTGCATCAGGTTTTACAATAATTCTTACTTCACGTCCTGCTTGAATAGCAAAGGATTTTTCCACACCTTCATAGGATTCGGAAATTTCCTCAAGCTTTTCAAGGCGACGGATATAGTTTTCAAGTGTTTCACTTCGGGCACCAGGTCTTGCAGCTGATAATGCATCAGCGGCTGCAACTAATACAGCAATGATTGATGTTGGTTCTGTATCACCATGGTGGGAAGCAATACTATTGGCTACAATTGGATGCTCTTTATACTTCGTAGCTAATTCTACACCGATTTCAACGTGGCTACCTTCCACTTCATGGTCAATAGCTTTACCGATATCATGTAATAATCCAGCTCGACGAGCAAGTGTTTCATCTTCACCTAACTCAGCAGCCATTAAGCCTGCTAAGAATGATACTTCCATTGAGTGTTTTAAGACGTTTTGGCCATAGCTTGTACGATACTTTAAGCGGCCTAAAATCTTAATTAAATCTGGATGGAGTCCATGAACACCAACCTCAAAGGTTGTTTGTTCACCCACTTCACGAATATATTCATCAACTTCACGTCTTGATTTATCAACCATCTCTTCAATACGTGCCGGGTGAATACGTCCGTCTTGAACAAGTTTTTCTAGTGCGATTCTCGCTGTTTCACGGCGAATTGGATCAAAGCCAGATAAAATAACTGCCTCAGGTGTATCATCAATAATAAGGTCAATACCCGTTAATGTTTCAAGTGTCCGGATGTTTCGTCCTTCTCTACCAATAATACGGCCTTTCATCTCATCATTAGGCAAGTTAACTACAGAAACTGTAGTTTCCGCGACATGATCAGCGGCACATCTTTGAATAGCAAGCGAAAGTACTTCCTTTGCTTTCTTATCAGATTCTTCCTTTGCACGATTTTCTGCTTCTTTCACCATCATCGCTATATCATGGGAAAGTTCATTTTCAATACGTTCCAGGATGATTTGCTTTGCTTCTTCACGTGTTAAGCTAGCAATACGCTCAAGTTCAGCTTGTTGCTTGTTTACCATCTCTTCCACTTTGCTTTCCATCTCTTCAATATGCTGTTGTCTTTGAGCGAGAGAATCCTCTTTCTTTTCTAACATGGATTCACGTTTATCTAATGTTTCATCCTTACGATCAAGATTCTCTTCTTTCTGCATTAAACGATTTTCTTGTTTTTGTAGTTCGTTTCTTCGATCACGGATTTCTTTTTCTGCCTCTGCACGAAGTTTGTGAATTTCATCTTTTGCCTCTAACAGTGCTTCCTTCTTAATTGAATCTGCTTCTCTATTCGCATCTTCAACAATTTGTTCGGCAACACTTTTTGCACCAGCAATTTTAGTTTCGGCAATAGACTTACGAACATAAAAGCCAACAATCGCACCGACGATTAGGCCAGACAAAGCGGAGATGATTATAGAAATGGGATCCATCTTCTTCACCTCCTCTTGCTATGAACTTTTTCTTGCTAGATCAAAATGTCGGCATGTACATTGTAATAGCAACATACAGCACAAAGGCTTTTTAAGCTAATCAGATTCTTAGGTTACGATCCGAAAGCAGCGAAACTACTCCGGGTCTGAATAGCAAATGCTCAAACCGAGTTTTGCTTCTAACGTTTTAACTCTAACAAAATGTAAAATATACATTTTAATTGTAAATGTGTGAAATTTTATTGTCAAGGCCTGTCAAAAATAGTATTACATGAAAATGGAAATTTTATATAGTTGAATTATCTATATTGGGAATTTGAGGTCTTCTTTCTTGTTAAAAAGAGTAAATTTTGTGGAGTAATTGAAGAAGAGACACAATTGCTGTGTCTCCATCTACATTAGTCTTGTAAATCAAATTCTTCTTGTTCTTCATCAGCCGGAGCAACTACCACACCGTCTAATCCATAGTGATTTCTGATTTGTTGAAGGATTTCATTTTTGACATCAGGGTTTTCTTTTAAAAATTGTTTTGCATTTTCACGACCTTGACCAACACGTTCTTCCTTATAAGAATACCAAGATCCGCTCTTTTGAACGATATCAAGTTCAGAACCAATATCGATTAGTTCACCTTCAATCGAAATTCCTTCTCCGTACATAATGTCTACTTCAGCTGTTTTAAATGGTGGTGCTACTTTATTCTTAACAACCTTCACTTTTGTTCTATTACCAACAAGTTCATTGCCTTGTTTTAATTGTTCCGCACGACGAACCTCTAGTCTTACAGAAGAATAGAATTTAAGCGCACGTCCGCCCGGAGTGGTTTCTGGGTTTCCGAACATTACCCCAATTTTTTCACGGACTTGGTTTATGAAGATTGCAATTGTATTTGATTTATTGATTGCACCTGAAAGCTTACGTAATGCTTGTGACATTAATCGGGCTTGTAGACCCATATGGGAATCTCCCATCTCACCTTCAATTTCTGCTTTTGGAACAAGTGCTGCAACAGAGTCAACTACTAAAATATCGACGGCACCACTACGAACTAATGCTTCAGCTATTTCTAATGCTTGTTCACCAGTGTCAGGCTGAGATAATAATAGTTCATCAATGTTTACACCTAATTTTTGTGCATATGCTGGATCAAGTGCATGTTCCGCGTCAATAAACGCTGCTTGTCCACCAGTTTTTTGTACTTCAGCAATCGCATGAAGGGCTACAGTGGTTTTACCAGAGCTTTCTGGTCCATATATTTCAATTATCCGTCCTCTTGGATATCCTCCAACACCCAATGCTATGTCTACCGCTAGTGAACCACTAGATATAGTGGAAATTCTACGATCTGTTTGTTCTCCAAGCTTCATGATTGAGCCCTTACCAAATTGTTTCTCTATTTGCTTCAGTGCCATTTCTAAGGCCGCTTGACGATCACTCACTATTTTTCCTCCTTTATTCGTGCAACTATTAATACTATACAATGTTTTGTTCGATTTGCCAAGCAAAAAAACGAACATTTATTCGGTTATTTTTGTTAATAGTTTTTTCCCTAAAATCCAATTTTTAATAGTTGAAAATCATATTTTCAAAATAACATAGACCAAGCAAAATTGAATTTTAGTCTTTGAAAATAGTTGAAACAGTTTTATTTTTCAACTAACTGTATTTCCCTCTAATTCCATAAAAAAGACGATCCATAATGATCGCCTTTTGAAAACAAATGAATCAGTTTCCCTGCTCACTTAATAACTGTAGTAAATAATAAAAACCATATTTTACGGTTCGTATTCGTATTCCTTGACGGGAACCCGCTAACTTCAACGGGTATACCTTAGTCGGATGATTTAAATAAGATATCCCGATATACACAGTGCCTACTGGTTTTCCTTCGGATTCACTTGGCCCTGCTACGCCAGTAAAACTAATTCCTATATCAGAATGCAAAAGCTTTCTTACATTTACCGCAAGCTGTTCAGCTGTTGAGCTACTCACAGCTCCATCAGTATCTAACGTTTCTTTCTTAACATGTAGCACATGTTGTTTCACTTCATTTGTATAACAAACCACTCCGCCTTTCACAACAGCAGAAGATCCCGCTAGGTTAGTTAGTTCTTCAGCGAACAAACCACCTGTTAAACTTTCTGCACTTGCAATGGTAAGCTTTGAGGATTTGAGCTTATTCATGAGTTCATTTACTAGAGAAGTAGAGTTATACCCATATAGGAACTTGCCAACTCTTTTTAATATTTGAGTCTCTGTCTCATCTAGTAGCTTATTTGCGACATCTAGTGAGCTATGCTTTGCTGTTAATCGAAGTGTAACTTCACCATCACCTGCTAATGGGGCAATTGTTGGATTTGTTTGATTGTCTATTATATCTTCAATCTCTGTTTCAAGCTGTGATTCCCCAATACCAAAGAAACGCAACACTCTCGATTCAATTCGTTCAACGACACCAAGTGATTTTAATAGGAATGGGGCACCGTATGAAAGGAACATTGGATTAAGTTCTTTTGGTGGACCTGGGAAAAGCATATATGTAATTTTATCAACTTCGAGTCCCATCCCAGGCGCCATCCCGTGATCATTTGGCAAAATCTCTGAACCCTCAAGCACGAGTGCCTGCTTCTTATTATTTTCTGTCATATGACGGTTCGTTTTCTTAAAGAAATCTTCAATACTACGTAAGGCTTCTTCATCAAAAACAAGTTTTTTTCCTAATACCCTTGCGATTGTCTCTTTTGTTAAATCATCCTTTGTTGGCCCCAATCCACCTGTAAAAATGATTAAATCAGAACGAGTTTGCGAAACTTTTATCGCATCCATTAAACGGTCAGGATTGTCACCAACAACTGTATGGTAATAAACATTGATTCCAAGCTCAGCAAGCTGTTTGGAAATAAACTGTGCATTTGTATTTGCGATTTGCCCCAAAAGGAGCTCAGAGCCTACAGCAATTATTTCAGCATTCATTGAAGATCGTCACCATCCTATTTTGAGTTTGCAAAGATATGTTTGTTTTTCGCAAAGTAATCCCAACCTGAAATAATTGTAAAAATAACTGCAACCCAAAGGGCAATCATATCGAATGGGATTGAAAGAAATTCAAACGGCCAATTATGTAATAGTAATGCGGAAACGGCAACTACTTGGGCCCACATTTTGATTTTTCCAAGCATTTTTGCAGCAGAAACCTCTCCACCTTCAGCTAATAAAAGACGTAAGCCTGTAACTGCAAATTCTCTACTGATAATAATAATAACCATCCAAGCAGGTGCTAGGCCGAATTCAACTAAACTGACCAGGGCTGCTGATACTAAAAGCTTATCTGCAAGAGGGTCTAAAAACTTTCCAAGATTCGTTACTAAATTATGCTTTCGTGCCAAATGACCATCAATCCAGTCTGTACTAGAAGCAACAATAAAAATAATTGCACCAACTAGATGAGCAACTGGAAGATTAATTGAGCCAATTTCTACATTACCCCAACCAAATGGAACAAACACGACAATTAAAAAAAGTGGAATTAAACAAATTCTTGCCACCGTAATCTTATTTGGTAAATTCACAATAATACCTCCAAAATATAATCAAATGGGCCTCGGCATTTTGCACCCGATTTTCAGTTCCACAGGAAGTGGGGCATAAAGATGTTGCCGCAGAATGTGGTGTTCTTAGTCTTTGAACTTACTAATCGAAACATTCCCTCTTTAAAAATCGTGCATCCGCCGGAGGCTTAACATTATTCAAGCGGTGGAAGAAACCCTTACTGGTTTTTTTCCATTATTACGTTTATTCCCATTTATAGACGTAACTCCTAATGAATAAAGTTAAATACTTATATTAGTGATAATACCACTTGTACGAAACAAAAAGCCATCATAACGATGACTTTTTTGTTATCCTTGCGTTCCCGGAGTGAATTTTATGGTTATTATCTGTTGAACAACTTCTCCGGTGTTAAATGGATATTGGAATGGTTCGCCATTTATTTCAATTGCTAAATCAGAAGACCTTCCAATATTAAAATTGATTTCTGTTTGTCCAGTCAGATCAACTTCTTCTGTTTGACCATCTGCGATTTCTTTATAGACAAATTTTTCTCCTTGTCTATTTCTAACCGCAACCCACGCTTTTCCACCTGTTTTTGCAGTAAGTTTAACCTTAAATGAATCTGTATTTTTCAATTCATAAGTAGCTGTACTTGTTCCTTTACCAACCTCAACTAGTTCCTGAGTGGTAGCCTCTTCTTCAGGTTCCTCTTCTTCAGCGGAGTCAGTATCTGTTTCACCTGCTACCTGTTCCTCTTCTGTTGGTTCTTCTTTCTTTTCAGCCTGATCAGGAGGTGGTTCATTTGATTCATCATATTCTGTTTCTTGACTTTCAAGTTGTGTGCTTGGTTCCTCCGCAACATCTTTTTTGGATACAAACCAGTAAATTGTCATCGCACCACCAAGAATAAAAAGGGCCAATATAATCATTGGAACTTTATCTATAATTTTCGAACTTGTCGAAGAAATTTGTCTTCTTGATTGCACTCTCGAAATTTGTTCAGGAATTTCATCATTATATGTACCAGGAATTTCTGACTTATACTGCTCAAATAATTCTTCAGGATTAAGCCCTACAGCCTCTGCGTATTGCTTAATAAAAGCACGGACATAGAATTTACCTGGCATCACATTATAATTTCCTTCTTCAATCCCAACCAAATACCGTTTTTGAATTTTGGTCATTTGCTGTAAATCGTCCAAACTTAAATCTTTTTGTTCTCTCGCTTCTTTAAGTCGAGATCCTAACTCACTCATTTTTTTCACCTACCAATTCCGGGATACTATTGGCGTCCTCGCGTTGATTATACTAGCATTTTTATCTATTTCAGTAAAGGTTTTACTTCTGATTTAACGTAAAAAATTAAAAATCAAAACCTGAAAAATCAGATCCAGAAAATTGTTGATACTCGATGTCATACGTGATTTCTTCTTCAGGGTCATTACGAAGTTCAATGATGTAATCAAAATCCTTCAATGTATACTCCGTATGACGTACAAACATGTCAGGATGCTCTACTAATTTAACAGCAGGTAGTCGCATAATTTCTCTTACAAGTTGTAAATGCCTTTCGGTTGCGCGCCTAGTTGAAACAATTCCATCAATAATAAAAAGATTATCGACGTTGTACTCATCCTGAATAAGCTCATTTCGCATGGTTTGTTTTAATAATGTCGATGAAACAAACAACCACTTTTTATGGGCACAAACACTTGCAGCCACAACTGATTCGGTTTTTCCAACCCTTGGCATGCCTCGAATCCCAATAAGCTTATGGCCCTCCTGCTTAAAGAGCTCTGCCATGAAATCAACAAGCAGACCTAATTCGTCACGGGTAAAGCGAAATGTTTTTTTATCATCTGCATCTCTTTGAATATAGCGCCCATGTCTAACGGCAAGCTTATCACGAAGCTTCGGTTGCCTTAATTTTGTAACGTTAATCGTATCCATTGTATGTAAAATTGATTCAAGTCTCTCAATTTGTTCATTATTATCACTTAATAAAAGCATTCCCCTTCTACGATCGTCTACACCATTTATTGTGACAATATTTATCGAAAGCATTCCTAGTAAGGAAGAAATATCACCTAGGAGACCTGGGCGATTTTTTGCAATTTCATATTCTAAATACCACTCTTTTTTCTCCAAAAGTTCCAGCCCCTCTTACTAGTAGTGGTTATAATTTCCAATTATGAAATAATGCATCGCTTTTATTATAAACTAATCAATTCATATTTTATAGAGGGCTGGATAAAAAATGAGGAAATTTGCTTAAATAAAAAAGAGAGGAAAATCCTCTCTTGCTTCGAAACACTTCCTAACCTATTGGACAAGCTTTACCATTACATTAGCAATTGCTTGTTGCTCTTCTTCTGAAGCAACCTTCCAAAGGTCCCGTAATACTTTTTCTTGAGCATTTTTTGGTTCAACTTCACTTGCTAGGTAATCACCTAATTGATGAGCCATATCATTGATTACATTTTGATCCATTCCCTCAGATTTAGCATGCTGCAAGCGATCACCTAAAAAATCTTTCCATTCTTCAAAATTATCTAGTACTGACATAAGTGACCCTCCTTATTAGGTTAGTACATAGTTAGTTTGTCGATTGTGAAATAAATTATTCGTAACATATTCAAAAGAATTAACAATACCAACCACCATTAACGGAGAGCACTTGTCCAGTAATGTAAGATGCTTTATCGGACAATAAGAAAGCAACCGCATTTGCTACTTCACCTGGTTCGCCGATTCGTCCTATTGGGATTTCTTCACTTATCCCTTGCAGGTCATCCACTGAAAATTCCTGTAGCATATTTGTATTTATCGCTCCTGGAGCTACTGCATTAACCCGAATCCCGCTTAGACCAACTTCCTTCGCTAGTGCTTTTACAAATGAAATTTGTCCTCCCTTTACCATGGAATATAACACCTCACAAGAGGCGCCTGTGATTCCCCAAATTGATGAAATCACGATAATATTCCCACTCTTTTTCGTAATCATATTTGGGAGCAAGGCTTTTGTTAACAGATAGGGTGTACTTATGTGAAGCTGTACCATTTGATCAACCGTCTTTTGATCAAAGTCAGTCATCAAACCAAATACGCTTTTTCCTGAATTATGGACAATTGTATCAATTGGGTGTTGGATTTGATTAACTACCTGCTCTACGCCAGATGGTTGACTTAAATCGGCGTTTAGTAGGTGGATCTCAACACCCTCACGCAACAAATTTTCGGCTATCCTTTTTACAGCCGTTTCGTTTTTATGATAGTGAAGGTATAACGAATAGCCAAGATTGGCAACTTCTTTAGCAATGGCACCTCCAATCCCTCCGCTAGCGCCTGTTATTAACGCATACTTTTTCATAATTCATTTCCCCTTAAAAAAGCATCCTTTAAAAAGGATGCTTTGGCATTTACTATTTTTTAGGTATTACCTGGCACTCCGTCATTCTAATCTCATCAAAAAATTCATTCACAGTGTTCGTAATATCATCCACTGTTAAACTTTCCATTATCGGAACAACATCAAATAAATTCATATCATTAAAAGCATATCGTGTAAACTGATTTGCAATATAATCAGGTGAGTTAAGGGAGCGAAGGAAAGCGCCAATTTTTTCTTTTTTACCCGCTCCAATTCTTCTGACGTAATCCCTTGATTTTTACTGGACAGCATGATTTTTCTAATTTTGGCTGACAATTCATCTGGGTTTGATGTATCACCGCCAACTACGGCAAATCCGAACCCTTGTTCCTCAGTATAATCGTACGTAAAAGTATCATCTATTAAGCCTTCATCATACAATGTTTGATAATGCTTTGAGCTCTTTCCGAATAACCAATCTAGAATAATCGTAATCGATAATTCTTTTTTAAGTAATTCATTACCTTTTCGGGAAGGATTTTAGAGCTTTTACACCAACCATACATTTTGAAGACTGCACATTCATTTCAAGAACTTTCTTCTTTTCATTCACTTGGACCGGTTCATTTTCAAAATGGCGTTTGATTTCAGGCTGATTCTTATAATCTTTTTTTGCTTGATTCGTGTGGATTTGTTCCATTATTTTTTCCGGATCAATTGGGCCGACCACAAACAGCACCATATTGCTCGGATGATAGAAGGTTTCATAGCACTCGTACAGCATATCCTTCGTTATTTTAGCAATAGAATCAATCGTTCCCGCGATATCAATACGGACAGGATGATTTTTGTACATATTTTCAATCACACCAAAATACAATCTCCAGTCCGGATTATCATCGTACATCGTGATTTCTTGACCAATAATCCCTTTTTCTTTTTCAACCGTCTTTTCAGAAAAATAGGGGCTTTGGACAAAGTCAATCAATGTCTCAAGATTTAATTCAACATTAGATGTACTTGAAAATAGATAAGCAGTTCGTGTAAAAGAAGTAAATGCGTTTGCTGAAGCACCTTGTTTACTAAAATCTTGAAACACATCTCCGTCCTCTTTTTCAAAAAGCTTATGCTCTAAAAAGTGAGCAATCCCATCAGGTACTTTAACCAAATCGTTTTTCTCTAGTGGTACGAATTGATTATCTACTGACCCATAATTGGTTGTAAAAGTTGCATACGTTTTATTAAACCCTTTTTTCGGGAGGATATAAACATTTAGGCCGTTTTCAAGTTTCTCATGATAAAGAACCTCTTGAAGTTGTTCAAATGTGATTTTATCCATTACTTACCTCCCTCCAATCCAGTAAGGAAGTAAATGGTATCAAGTTCAATTTTCTTCGCAACATTCACTACCTCCTCCTTCGTAACTGCTTCAATGCCTGCTATCCACTCTTCAAGCTTTTTGGATTTATTTGAGATAACGTTGTGATATAAAACCTCAGCCATCCCTCTTGAAGTATCAAGCGTTTCAAGCAACTGGTTTCGTATGACAGCCTTTGTTTGATCCATGATTTCATCTGTAAAATCACCATCGACCATTGCCTTCATTTGTTCCTTAATAATTGTCACAGCCCGCTCATAATTATTAATATCAATCCCAGACATTACCATCAGAAGACCTTTATGGCTTTCCACCCTTGATGCAGCATAATAAGCTAAGCTTTCTTTTTCCCTTACATTAATAAACAACTTAGAATGTGAAAAACCGCCAAAAATTCCATTAAACACTTGAAGGGCATCATAATCAGAATCTCCAAATGTGATATTTGTTCGGTACCCAATATTTAGTTTACCTTGTTTCACATCCTGTTTTTCGATGACTTCATTTACCTTTACAACCTGTTTTGTTTTCGTTTCTGATTGTGTTCGTTTGCTTCGCTCAGAAAATACAAAAGCAGAAGAAACAACTTCTTTTACCTTTTCAGGCTCGACATTACCAATAATATACAAATCAATCTCATCTTCAGCCAATATTTTTTGATAATAATTATAGAGGGACTCAGCTGAAATGCTGTCAAGATCTTCTATTCTTCCATTCACATGAAGGTGATATGGTTCATCCTGACACATTTCTTCGACTAATCGTAAATTTGAATACCTCATCTTATCATCATAAACGGCTTGAATTCGCTGTCTAAGGCTACGTTTTTCTTTATCAATGATTGACTTTTTAAAAGCTCCATTTTCGGTGACAGGAGATAATACAATTTCTTGCAACAATGAAATTGCTTTATCAAGTAATGGTGTTTGGTCTTTTAAAAATAGTTCATTTGCAATTTCCACGAAAAAAGAGATGATGTGGTTTTCCCCTTTTTTCGCTAAATCTACATACAATGCAGCACCATATAATTCGTCTAAATAGGAACGCAAACTTGTGGTTGAAGGATAGCTAGGTGTCTCACTTTGAAGCACATATGGAAGCAATGCCCTCTGTGTAACAAACTCCTCCTCTAATGGAGCTTTGATTCTTAATACAATTGTATTCGTTTTAAATTTATCTGTTTTAA
This sequence comes from Bacillus timonensis, assembly GCF_000285535.1. Classification (GTDB taxonomy): domain Bacteria; phylum Bacillota; class Bacilli; order Bacillales; family Bacillaceae_L; genus Ferdinandcohnia; species Ferdinandcohnia timonensis. Next base: position 617,551 of record NZ_HE610985.1, read on the forward strand.
TCGTATGGAGTGTCATGCCGTTTACTTTATGCACAGTTTCATCCAATAAAATCATTTATACATAGCCTCCTTTTTTGGTCATCGCAAAACCCTATATGGCTATTTTTCAACCAAAACGAAATTTTAATCTTAAAAACACTATAACCTCAGATTAGCAATGATTTCAAGTTTTGACCCTATATTTTCCTGACAAAGAAAAACAAACCAGTTTCATAACTAGTTTGTCTCTATCAGTCATTGATTTTTTGCAAGTTCGCTTTTTATATATGATAAAAATTCATTTGCTTTCTTTTCAGGTGGTTTCGTTGCAAGACTGACCCCTACAAATAATACAATCGAAAGAAGCAATCCCCACACACCAGACCCATACCCAAATGGTTTAAGCTTCATGGCTTCTAGAAAAATCACCACTAATCCGCTTATCGTAACACTTGACATTACCCCTGCTGCAGTTCCTCTCTTCCAGAAAAAAGCTCCAATAATAGCTGGAACGACAACGATTAGACCAGCAGAAGAAGCTACCGAAAGCACAGCAATTAAATCTAATTGTAGTTCGGCAAACCCATATGCAAGAACTGCGATGACTGGGATAATAAATTTACCGACTCTTAATTGTCTCTGCTCATCCTTACCATTTGAAGAAATGCCATACACATCTCTTGCGAAAAGAGATGAAAGGGTTAATAATATCGAATCGATGGTAGAGATGGCCGCAGCCATAATGGATACCATCACAATAACTCCTAAAATCACTGGAACGTGATGAGAAGAAAGTAAGTTAGGTGTGGCAACATCCGGATTTTCAAGGCCAGGGAATAATAATATTGCGGAATACCCCCACATTACTGAAACAATCGTGTAAATAAACCCAAACACAAGAAATCCTAACAACATTTTTCGTAAACTTCCTAAGGAAGCAGGCATATATAAACGCTGACTCACCTGAGGATTAGAAAGACTAAAGAAAATCCAAGGGATAGTTAATGACAAAAAGGTAGGAAAACTAAAATACCCATTGCCTGGAACCGTTAGTGAATCGGGATGATTTATGTGCAATTCACTAAAAAACGTGCTAAATCCACCAAGTGCATTAACTAATAAAATAACAACAAGTGATGAGGAAACAATCATTACGAGAGCTTGAAGGGAATCGGTCCACATTACAGAACGAATTCCAGAAATGTATGTAAAAATCAGTGCTAAAACAGTTGCCAATATTGCACCAGTTGTAAACGAAATCCCTCCATTTGTAATCCCCTCAAGTAAATATCCCACTCCCGCTAATTGAACTGCACTATACGGAATAAGGAAGATACAACTAGAAATCGAGATAATCGCTGCAACTTTTTTATCGTTATAACGGTCTCCTAACATTTCCGATGGCGTCACATACCCATATTTCTTACCAACTATCCAAAAGCGTGGTCCAAAAAAAGCAACTAGCGAAACGCCCATAAAATATATAATTTCAAAACCAAGTGCGCCAACACCACCACGATAGGTCAATCCAGCTAACCCGACCATCATAAATGCGCTATAAGTTGTAGCACTATAGCTTAAAGCGGAAACAAAACCGTTCATTTTTCTGTTACCTAAAAAGTAACCCTCCATATTTACTTGCTTATCACTTCTAGATAAATAAGCAATAAAGACTGAAAGGATAATATATAAAATAATTCCCCACCAAACAATAGATGCACTCATTCATTACTCACCTCCAGTTTCTTGTTATGATGTAATTTATCAAAATTATCAAGAGAGCTAACACAATCCAAAGCAGAAAACTACCATACCAAGCTGTTACATCCGATAAAAAGACATAGGGTATGATGTAGGCTACCAGTACTAAGAAGAGGCATAGACTACCCCAGAAAATCTCTTTTTTACTCATAATCTCCCTCCCAGTTATCCATTTAAAAAAAGGAATGACATTACTGCCATTCCGTAAAAAATTATAATCTTATCGTTTCCCTGAATCAAATGGTTCACCGGCAGCCTTAGGCGCTTGTGAAGACTTGGAAAATATAACCAATGCAATTAATGTTACCACATAAGGGAAAATCTTTAAGAGAATTGGTGGAACAACTGCAAGCTCTGGTATTACCGATGAAACGTTGGCAACTGTACTTGCAAAACCAAAGAACAAAGTAGCGCCTAAAATTCCAAGGGGTTTCCATTGTCCAAAGATTAAGGCAGCAAGTGCCAAGAAACCTAAACCAGAAACATTCCCAGTGAACTCGCCTGCATACGTTACAATGATAATCGCACCACCCAAACCTGCAAAGGCACCTGAAAGAATAACCCCTAGGTAGCGGATGCGTCTTACATTAACTCCTGCAGCTTCTGCAGCTTGCGGGAATTCACCACAAGAACGTAAGCGAAGTCCTGCTTTTGTTTTATATAAAACAAATGCACTAATTAATAAAACAAGTAAAATAAACCAAGTCGTTGGATATGTTTTTGTAAAAAACAGATCACCTATAACTGGAATCTTAGATAGGACTGGAATATCTGTAGGTGAAAAACCACTTGTAATACGGATATTTCCACTACCAGTTATATTTCTTGCTAAGAACACGGTTAGTGCACCAGCAATCATATTGATTGCCGTACCACTAATAATTTGGTTTGCATTTAAGTTGATGCTAGCAAATGCATGTAATAGAGAAAAGAGTATCCCAACAATTGCTGCAACAAGTAATCCAATCCATAAGACTAGATTATGGTTTGACATTGACCCTTGAAGAAAATTGATTGTGAGTGCCCCTGCAAATGCTCCGAAGATCATTAAGCCGTCCAAACCAATATTAACGACACCACTTCGTTCACTGAATAAGCCACCAAGCGCTGTTATTAGGAGGGGAATGGTAAAAACTATTGCATATGGAAAGATTTGTTCAATGATAGACCACATTTTACACTTCCTCCTTTTTTACAGCTGACTTATCAGTTTGCCGTCTTTTGAACTTTTTCATTAACCGTTCAATTAAAATACTAGTAGCAGCGAAATAGATAATAATCGCAATAATTGTATTTGCAATTTCTGGTGGGATTTCCGTCATCGCGTTCATAAATCCTGTACCAGAATAGAGAATACCGAAAAATACAGCTGCAAATAATACCCCAACTGGACTATTTGCCCCTAATAACGCTACTGCAATCCCATCAAAACCTTGAGATGGTAAGTTACCAATTTGCATCGTACTTGCATTACCTGTGTACATTGCTACTCCAGCTAAACCGGCTAAGCCGCCTGAAATTAACATAGATAATACGATATTAGTATTTACTCGCATACCTGCATATTCCGCAGCATGACGGTTAAAACCTACTGCTTTTAATTCAAACCCTAACGTTGTTTTATTAATAATAAAACCAATGATAATAACAGCGATAATAGCTAAAAACAAACCAAGGTTAATATAAGAGCCTTGGAACATTTCGGTTAAAAATGGTGCTCTTAAGGTTGCTTCATCTGGTAATTTTCTTGATTCTGTCTCAAGAAATTCACCTTTAAAATAACCAGGAACAACATAATAAACAGTCCAATAGGCTACCCAGTTCATCATGATAGTTGAAACAACCTCATGGACATTAAATCTTGCTTTAAGTAAACCTGGAATAAATGCCCAAAGTGCTCCACCAATAAATCCTACTAAAATCATTACGAGTAAAAGGATTGGTCTGGACCACTCGAATGTTAAACCAACAGCTGTTGCTAGTAAACCTCCGATTAGCATCTGACCAGAAGCCCCGATATTAAATAATCCTGTTCGGAAAGCAAAAGCAACTGATAAACCAGTAAAAATTAATGGCGTTGCGGTTGCTAAAGTATCACCAAATCTTGAAACGTTTTTCAAACCACCTTGGAACAAATAAAGATACCCTTCGAAAGGATTACTTCCAATAAAGAGCATTAAAATTCCACCAGCGATTAAACCCAAAAGTACTGCAATTAATGAAATGATTGTATTCCTCATACACTTCTCTCCTTACCTACACCAGCCATCATGAGACCAACCTCATTTTCATTCGTTTCAGAGGCATTTACAACGCCAATAAGTTCGCCGTTGTTGACAATGGCAATCCGGTCAGAAAGCTGCAATACTTCATCAAGTTCTAATGAGATTAGGAGTACAGCTTTTCCTTTATCACGATGTTCAATCAATCGTTTGTGAATATATTCAATTGATCCAACATCTAGCCCACGAGTTGGTTGAACGGCTACTAGCAACTCGGGATTTAATTCTAGCTCTCTCCCAATAATCGCCTTTTGCTGGTTACCACCTGATAAGGTTCTTGCTATGGATTTTTCCCCTTCTCCTGAACGCACATCAAAGTTTTCTAAAATTTTCTTCGCATATTCTCTCATTGCAGTTACATTTAAAAGTCCACGTTTTGCAAATGGTGGCTTATTATAAACCTCTAATACCATATTAGATTGAAGTGTATAATCTAAAACGAGACCTCGTTTTTGTCTATCTTCTGGTATGTGAGCGATACCCTTTTGAATACGCTGACGCACTGGAAGAGTAGTAATATCCTCACCATTTAACGTAATTTTTCCTGATTCAGCTTTACGAAGACCTGTGATGGCTTCCACTAACTCAGATTGACCATTTCCTTCAACACCTGCAATACCCACAATTTCCCCTTTTCGTACATTTAAAGAAAAGTTCTTTAATCCCATGACTTTTCGATTATTTTTAACGGAAAGAGAATCTATATCTAATACCACTTCACCTGGTTTACTTTCTTCTTTATCTACATTAAAGGAAACATTTCGGCCAACCATCATCTCCGCCAAGCTTGCTTCACTTGCGTCGGCTACATTCACTGTTCCTATGTATTTACCACGACGAATAACTGTACAACGATCTGCAACAGCTTTAATTTCCTTCAATTTATGTGTAATAATGATGATGGATTTTCCTTCTTTGATTAAATTCTTCATAATCTTCATTAATTCATCAATTTCAGTTGGGGTTAAGACAGCTGTAGGCTCGTCAAAAATAAGCACATCAGCCTCGCGGAAAAGCATCTTCATGATTTCAACCCGCTGCTGCATTCCAACAGATATGTCCTCAATCTTTGCATGCGGGTCCACATTAAGTCCATAATAATTCGATAGGTCTTCAATGCGTTTTGCGGCACTTTGAATATCCAAAACAACGCCACTCTTTATAGGTTCACTACCTAAAATGATATTTTCAGTGACCGTAAAGTTTTCAACTAACTTGAAATGTTGGTGCACCATTCCAATACCTAATCGATTTGCAACATTAGGGTTGGAAATGTGTACTTGTTCTCCGTTTACTTTAATAATACCTTGCTCAGGCTGGTACATACCAAATAAAACGCCCATGAGCGTCGACTTCCCTGCCCCATTTTCACCAAGAAGGGCGTGGATCTCACCTTTTTTTAAAGTAAGAGTGATATTATCATTCGCTACAATACCCGGAAATTCTTTCCTAATATTTAGCATTTCTACAACATATTCCATAGTAGCACTCACCTTTTTCTAGACTCAATTCCTTTTTATTATGAGTCCCCTATTCACACCCAAAAAATGTGTTACCTCTACGTATTACATTAATATAAAAGAGACGGCTGAAACCGTCTCTTTTATCAGCAAAATTCTTACTTGATTAAATTACCTTGTTCACCGGAGACTTTAATTTCACCTGATTTAATCTTTTCAAAAACTTCTTTTACCTTGTTAACAGTTTCATCGCTTAAATTAGGATTCTCATCTGGAAGGCCTACTCCATCGTTTGTTGCATCATATGTTAACGTTTGTCCACCAGGGAATTTACCATCAAGCTCTTGTTTGATAATTTCTTCAGTTGCATGAGTTATTTTCTTCATTGCAGATGTTAAGATAACTGATTTATTATTTGCTTCATCATATACACCGTCAGCATATTGGTCAACGTCAACACCAACGATCCATACTTCGTCTCCATTACCTACACGTGTTTTTGCTTCATTGATAGCTCCTACACCTACACCACCTGCAGCGGCAAAGATTACTTTTACGCCACGATCATACATTGATGCTGCAATCTGTCCACCGGCTGCAGAATCTGTAAAAGTACCTTGATAAATAACGTTTTGTTCTTTAATACTAAGATTTGTTCCTAAATTTTCGTTTGCATAGGTTACACCTTGTTGGAAGCCCCAGTTGAATTTTTGAACAGCTGGGATTTCCATACCACCGATAAATCCAGCTTCTCCCTCTTTTAATTCAAGAGCAGCAGCTACACCCGCTAAGAAACCAGATTCATGCTCAGCAAAGAATACAGCTACAGTGTTATCAGCCACATCTGGTACAAAATCACCCTTATGAGGATTTCCGTCTATAATAACAAATTTTGCATCTTCATATTTAGATTGAGCTTGGTAAATTGCAGTTTCAAATTTAAAGCCAGGAGTAAAAATGAATTTGTATCCTGCATCATAAAGATTCCCAATTTCTTTTAAATATTCTGCTTCAATTTCACCTGCTGGTCGAAGATACTTTTCTTGTATGCCATACGCTTCTTTAGCGGCTAAGATACCTTCCCAAGTACCTTGGTTAAATGATTTATCATCAATTGTACCAGCGTCAGTAACCATACCTACTTTTACATCGGTACCTTTTCCATTTCCTTTACTAGTACCTTCTTCGTCTGCGCCTCCACATGCACCTAGCAATGTTCCAGCTGCAAGGAGAAATGCTAGTCCAAAACCAGCTTTCTTTTTAAACATGGAATTACCCCCTAAGTTTTTTAATCAAAAAAAATTACCTTACTTTAAATATCTGTAAGTAACGGACTACTTATTCACCTCCTTAAAGTGTGCATGTTATTTCACTTTATAAAACACGCTTTCTAACAACGTGGAAAGAAAATTTGTCTGCCCTAAAATAATTTTGTGAGAATAAAACCGGTTCATCATTTTCATCATAATGCATTTGTTTTAATAACAACAATGCTGTTTCCGGATCGCAATTTAATATGGGTGAAATGGTGTCATGATAGCCAATAGGCTCAATATGCGTAACAGCATATGTGATTTTCCGTCCCGCCTTTTTCTCTAGCAAATCAAAGATGGACTCTTCATGCGAATAATTGGTTGGTAAATTTTTTGATAGAATCTTATCGATACAATATACAACAGGTTCTCCATTTGCTGTTCGTACACGTTCAATTACGGTAATCTCATCATTTTCCAAACAACTAAAGCCCTTTATATCACCGTCTGTAGGACCCTTGATTGTTTTTGATAAAAAAATTGTACCAGGTGACATTCCAGCATGAATAATCATATCTGTAATACTACTTATTTGTTCAATGCCCGAATTAAATAGGGGCTTTGTATTTACAAAGGTTCCAACACCATGTCTTCTGAGAATTACGTTCTCTTCTTCAAGTATTCGTAACGCCTCTCTTAATGTTGCTCTACTTACCCCTAATTGTTTTGCTAGCAGAAACTCTGATGGTAGTTTTTCTTTTTCTTTATAGACACCGTTTTCGATATCAAGTCTGATTTGATCTATCACTTGTAAGTACAATGGTCGATTATCTAACTTGATAGTCATCTGCTTTTCCCCCAGTTTATGTATAGTAGTCATCAGACCTCTGATGTTAGACCGATTAATCTGAAAATAAATATATCATTTTTTTTACAAGAAATAAACAGCAATTGCGTAATTTGTCGAAAAAAAAGAAGAGCCTATGCCCTTCTTTGTAAAAAACTTAACTTCCAACATCTTCGCTTTTTGCTGAAACAAGAACAGTTCTTGGTTTACTGCCCTCATAAGGACCCACTACACCTCTTGCTTCCATCGCATCAATCAGTCTAGCAGCTCTAGTATAACCAATTCGAAATCTTCGTTGCAGCATTGAAACAGATGCTGTTTGCATTTCAATAATTAGTTGTACAGCATCATCATATAGTTCATCTGCTACTTCCTCTGTCGTTTCAACCGTATCAGTCGGTATCATTTCCTCCTGGTATTGCGCTTTTTGCTGGGATATTACAAAGTTTACAACCTCTTCTACTTCATCATCTGATAAAAAGGCCCCTTGAACACGCATCGGTTTTGAAGCACCGACAGGTAAGAAAAGCATATCCCCGCGTCCTAGAAGTTTTTCTGCTCCTCCCATATCTAGAATCGTTCTAGAATCTGTTTGTGAAGAAACACTAAAAGCTATCCGAGAAGGAATATTTGCTTTGATGACTCCAGTGATTACATCAACTGATGGTCTTTGTGTTGCGATTATTAAATGAATTCCCGCAGCACGAGCCATTTGGGCCAGACGAGTGATAGAATCCTCGACATCTGAAGAGGCAACCATCATTAAATCCGCTAGCTCGTCTACTATGACGATAATGTATGGAAGTGTTGGTTGTTTCGCCTCTTCTTCACTATTGTGGCGTCGAATATATTCATTGTATCCTTCAATATTTCTTGTATGAGTATGGGAGAATAATTCGTATCTCCGCTCCATTTCATTCACAACTTTTTTGAGGGCTTGAGAAGCTTTTTTCGGATCTGTCACAACAGGCGCTAGTAAATGTGGAATCCCATTATAAATATTTAATTCAACCATTTTCGGATCAATCATCATCATTTTTACTTCGTGTGGTTTTGCCCTCATTAACACACTTGTTATTATGCCATTGATACAAACACTCTTACCACTACCTGTTGCCCCTGCCACTAATAGATGGGGCATTTTGTTTAGTTCTGCAAACTTAGCTTCACCTGAAATGTCACGACCAAGTCCTATTAATAATTTAGCATCAGATCGTTGTGGTTCAATATCCTCTAGTACCTCCCGTAACGATACAACAGCAATTTCAGAATTAGGAACCTCTATTCCAACCGCTGATTTTCCCGGGATTGGTGCTTCAATACGAATATCTTTTGCCGCTAATGCGAGGGCTAAATCATCACTAAGATTTACAATTTTACTTACCTTAACCCCTACATCCGGGTACACCTCGTATTTTGTTACTGCTGGACCAAGATGGACTTTGGTTACCTTAGCCTTTACACCAAAACTATGAAATGTCTTTTCTAATTTTCTAGCATTTTCATAAATATTTTCATGCTCCGCACTTTGGCTTGTTTGCTTTGGTGGATGAAGAAGCTCGATTGGAGGTAGTTCATAATCTACATTCTCAAGCTCACCTTCTGTAAAAGTGATCGGCATTTTCTCATCGTGGTCATGATCCTCCTGAGTTGTATGATGAGAATCGTGTTTTTCATGTTGTGCTTCTTTTGTATATGCCTTATCCGCAAAGTTTGAAATAATTGGCTCAATCGGAATTTCAACAGGATCTTCTTCAATGTTAGCTTCTGGTGAAGCTTGTAAATCCTGAGTTTTGTTGTCTTTTTTCTTTTTTCGTTTTTCTTTTTTAGGCTGGTTTTTACGTTGATGAAACCAACTCTTACTGTCATCCACAAATGCAATCCATTGGTTCCTAAAAAAAGAAGCAACGGGGCCAAAAATTTTTGCAAGAGTATCATGAAGTGATTTTCCGGTAACAAGGACACCACCAATTATGATTAAAAAGACAGATATTATTTTTGTCCCTGCTTCATCAAATAAGAAATAGGAAGCTGCAAATAGAAGTGAACCAATCATTCCTCCGCCTAAATCTGTTGTACTCGTATTTCCATTAACAACTGCCCAAAACATACTCCATGTGTTCTTTATAACACTTGGGTCCGTAAATTTGCCTTCGTTTGTTTGCAAATTAAAAAGCGGTATATGACTTAATAATAGTAATGCGCTAATAATTAAGTAGACTCCAATTAATTGCCTTGTAACAATCCTTGGCCAAGTTCGATTCCATATGATATAAAAAGAAACAAGCAATAGTCCGATTAATCCGAGAATATCCCAATTCCCAAGAAAAAATCGAAATAAATAGACAAGTCCGGTTCCTACCGTACCCAGTCTAGCTAAACCTATACATGCTAACGCTAGTAATAATAACCCCAGCAATTCAAACTTAAGAGTTTTTTTCCACTCATCTTTCCGCTTTGAGTGTCTACGTTTTCGTTTTGCCATACTACACCTACTCCACCTATCAATAAAGACAAAGCAGCCATATCCATGGCTGCCTATTGTATCAAATACGCCAAGGCGTACTTGCGCCCAGATTTTTTCGAGCAAAGCCGAAAAGCTACTTTTAATAATCTGTGGCATCCGCCGAAGGCCCAACTTTAACAGCTATGGATATTACCATAGCTGTTAAAGTTAATCTAGTTAAATTATAGCACATTATACCAATTGGGGACAATTGATGTAATGATAGAATACCTACTATACTTTCTCATTTTTAGCTCATTTGATGATAGACAATAACATTTATTGATAAGCTTGCTTGTTGATTATTTATTGGCTATTAACTACTTTTAACTATAGCTTAAGGCTAGTGAAACACAATGGTTTCACTAACATGAGCTAAAAATTCAGTACTAAAATTTTATTTTTTGGCCTGGTGAATATCTACCGTCTAAAAAGTGCTGAGGGTCGGTACTCATCACTCTTTCGATTGTATACTCACCGTTTTGGGCTTGACTAACAGCTAATGATACTCCATTTATATCTACATACTTTACATTATTTTCTTCCATTTCAGTTTGAGGGAAAATAAGCTCTTGTGGCATCATAGTATATAAAATCATTGAATCATCTGCCCACTTTCTTTGGATACGTTTCTCTCATCAATTAACTCATTTAATTTTTTAATTGCTTGCCCAATTCCACCAATCTCATTGATTAGCCCGTATTCAACCGCATCAGAACCGATTACATTTGTTCCGATATCTCTCGTTAAATTGCCTTTAGAAAACATCAATTCTTTAAATTTCTCTTCAGAAATATTCGAATGACCGATTACAAAATTCACAACACGCTCTTGCATTTTATCGAGGTATTCGAATGTTTGTGGAACTCCGATAACCAAACCGGTTAATCTTACTGGATGGATTGTCATCGTTGCCGTTTCGGCAACAAAAGAATAGTCGCACGCTACAGCAATTGGAACTCCAATCGAATGACCGCCTCCTAACACAATTGAAACAGTTGGTTTTGAGAGTGATGCAAGCATTTCAGAAATCGCGAGTCCTGCCTCAACATCTCCTCCAACTGTATTTAATATTACTAATAAACCTTCAATTTTAGGATTTTGTTCAATTGCAACAATTTGGGGTATTACATGTTCATATTTAGTTGTCTTATTTTGTGGCGGCAATTGAATATGACCCTCAATTTGGCCGACAATTGTAAGGCAATGTATATTACTGTCATTTGACAGTTGGGGAACATTTGTTTGCCCTAATTGTTGAATTTTTTCGACTAGAGATGACCCCTTTGTTTCATTTTTATCTTGATCCCCTTGTGGTTGTTCTTCATTTATGTATTGATTATTATTCATAACAATCTCCTTTCAACCCATTTACCATTTAGTATAAACACATGGCTTCTTTTCATTCTGGATTGTGGGAAAATGAAAAAAGCCAACCATTTGATTGACTTTTAACAATTGACTTTATTATGATAATAAATTTGATAACTCAATACGTTCTTGCTCGGTTAACGGGATAAGTGGTAAACGAACAGAACCAACATCTAATCCCTTGATTTGAAGAGCTGTTTTTACTGGTACAGGATTTGGAGCTGCGAATAGTCCCCTCATGATTGGTAAAAGCTTCTGATGGAGGCTGGCAGCTTCTGTGTTGTTTCCTGCTAAAAACGCTTTTATCATTTGCTGCATTTCATTACCTATCACATGGGAAGCAACTGAAACAACACCTTTTGCTCCAATTGAAAGTGCCGGCAATGTTATTCCATCATCCCCACTATATAAATCAAAATTCGCATCTGTCTTTGCAATTATTTCGGTCATCGCTTCTAAACTACCGCTCGCTTCTTTAACAGCTACGATATTTGGAATTTTGGACAATTTAAGAATGGTTTCTACCGACATATTGATAACTGATCTACCTGGAATATTATATAGCATCACAGGTAGATTCATACTTTCTGCAATTGTTTTAAAATGTTGATAAAGACCCTCTTGATTGGGCTTGTTATAATACGGTACAACAAGCATAATCCCATCAACACCGGCTTCCTGTGCTTTTTTTGTTAACTCCATTGATGCATACGTATTATTGCTGCCTGTTCCAGCAATGACCGGAACTCGACCGTCGACAACCTTTACAACGTGACGAAATAGAGCCACTTTTTCCTCAGATGATAATGTGGGAGATTCACCTGTTGTTCCTGCAACAACCAATGATTCTGTACCATTGCCTAATAAATAATTGATCAACTGAGTTGTTTTTCCGAAGTCAATATTTCCTTTATTATCGAATGGTGTCACCATTGCAGTAGAGATTCTTCCAAAATCAATCATGCTTTTTACACCTACTCCCATCAATTACGCCAGGTATTACTCGTTTCACCTAGGCTTGATCTAAAAATTTATAATCTTACGTACTGCTGATTAAGAAAGGGACACCTCGTAAAGGAGGCTCCCTCTTTTAAAAGTCTACCACTTCTGCTCCAACAGGTCCATCGGATAAATGGAATGCCTTATGAAGAGCATTAATCGCTTCATTCATTTCAGACTCTTTTACAAGTACCCAAATCGTAGAAAGACTGTCTGCTGATTGTAGGATTTGAATTCCTTTTTCCGAGAGTGCTGTAACAATCCGAGCAGTTACTCCAGGTACCCCGTTCATTCCCGCTCCAACTGTCGCTACCTTTGCACATCTTTCCGTAACAATAGGTTCATATCCCAATTCTTTTAGTTTTGTAACTGCGCGTTCCGTCATTTCCCCTGCAACAGTATAGACAACTCCATTAGGTGTGATATTAAAGAAATCCACACTGATTTTTTCATTAGCCATCGCTTTAAATACTTCTGTTTGCAGATTGTATTGACCTTTTTTGGCTTGAACCTTTAATTGGGTAACATTTGTGACATGTGCAATACCTGTAATCAATCTTTCCTTGACCTCGACCCCTCGACGTTTTTCAATTGTTGTCACTAGCGTACCAGGTGCATCTGAGTATGTTGAACGCACCCTAATTGGTACCTTAGCCTCCATCGCAATTTCAACAGCACGTGGGTGAATCACTTTTGCTCCTTGGTAAGCCATGTTCACAATTTCGTTATATGTGACCACTGATAGCGGTTTTGCATCTCCAACGATACGAGGGTCTGCTGTCATTACACCTTCCACATCTGTAAAGATATCTATCCATTCAGCTTGTAGTGCAACCCCTAGTGCCGCAGCCGAAGTATCACTTCCGCCTCTTCCAAGGGTTGTAATATCCCCTAACTTAGAAATCCCTTGGAAGCCTGAGACTACAACAACATCATGTTCTTCAAGGGTTTGAAGCAATCGGTCACACTTCATTTCAATAATTTTAGCATTAGTGTGTTCGTTATTAGTTCGAAAACCAGCCTGCCCACCATTTAAGGCGGCAGCTGATATTCCAGATTTATTTAACATATTGGTGAAAACAACACTGGAAATAATCTCTCCGCAGGAAACTAGCATATCCATTTCCCTGTTACTTATGCTTGAATTGTGTTCCCCTACTAGACTTAACAAAGTGTCCGTTGCATAAGGGTCACCCATACGTCCCATAGCAGATACAACGACAACTACTTTATTTCCATCTGAAACGGCACTTTCAATATGCTTTTTAGCTCTTTCTCGCGATTCTTCATTTCGTACTGAGGTTCCGCCAAATTTTTGTACAACAATATTCATGAAACCACCTCATGTTTTGGGTTGAAACGATTATTTTGCTACTAAACCTAGCTTTAATAGACTACCAGCAATTTGTACAGAGTTCCATGCAGCACCTTTTAATAGGTTATCAGACACTACCCACATGTGGAATCCATTGTCTTGATCTAAATCTTTTCTAATTCTTCCGACAAACACATCTTTTTTACCTACTGCATGAATTGGCATTGGATACACTTGCTCTTCTGGATTATCTTCTAAAACCACTCCAGGTGCAGTTGATAGCAAGTCTTTTACGTCCTGTGCAGAAACTCCAATTTGAGTTGTTTCGAAATAAACAGATTCTGAATGACCAGTTTCAACCGGTAAACGAACGCAAGTTGCAGCGACAGGTAGCTCCGGTAAATGCATGATTTTTTTCGTTTCGTTAATCATTTTCATTTCTTCAAATGTAAACCCATTATCCTCGAATTTATCGATTTGTGGGATGGCATTAAAAGCAATTTGATAATGTTTTTTATCACCTTTAACTGGTAGGACTTTCGGGGTAACTTCTTTACCTTCAATGATATCCTTTGTTTGCTCATTCATTTCTGTGATAGCTGCAACTCCTGAACCTGAAACAGCCTGATAAGTTGAAACAATGACCTTTGATAATCCATATGTTTTACGAACTGGTTCTAAAGCAACTACCATTTGAATCGTTGAACAGTTAGGATTTGCGATAATACCATTGTGATTTAAAAGGTCGTTTTCGTTTACCTCTGGAACGACTAGAGGTACGTTTTCATCCATTCTAAAAGCACTTGTATTATCAACTACAATTGCCCCACGTTTAACTGCTTCTGGAGCTAGTTCCTTTGATACACTTCCTCCAGCACTAAACAAGGCAATATTAACACCCTCAAATTTTTCTGGTGTTGCAACCTCCACTGTTATTTCTTTCCCTTTATACGTAATCTTTTTACCAGCAGATCGTTCTGATGATAATAAAGTTAATTTTGTTAATGGAAAATCGGTTTCCTCGAGTGTTTTAATCATTTGCATTCCTACAGCACCAGTAGCACCAACAACTGCAACATGTAAATCTTTTTCTAATGTCATTATGTTATTCCCCTTCCAAGTAATACTAGAACGTCTAATTTACGTTTAATGATTTATATTTTACCACATACAAGTACTAAAGGAGAGAAGAATTTTCATTCTTTCTCCTTTATTCTAATAATTTTCATTATTCTTCATCATCACGGAACTTTTCAATAATCACTGGTTGTAATTGTTTTCCTTCAATGGCAGCTGCAACAGTGTCTCTAAGCATTGGCATCCGAGCTACCATAGAATTAGGTTTTTTCGAAGGCGCATCTTGACCATATGGGATAAAGTAAATATTTTTTGTTGCCATTAGTCTCATTAAGTTTACACCATTTAAGCCCAGTGCATCATTTGTTGAGATGCCTAAAACGACTGGTTTTTGATTTCTTAATGTTGCTTTTGCCGCCATTAATACGGGGGAATCGGTTAGGGCGTTTGCAAATTTACTCATGGAGTTCCCCGTTAGTGGTGCAATTACCATACAATCAAGTGGAATTTTCGGACCTAATGGTTCTGCTTTTACAATTGAGTCAATCACCTTATTACCTGTGACTTTTTCAATTCGTTCTATCCATTCAGCACCTTCTCCGAAACGAGTATTCGTTGATTGTACAGTCCACGAAACGACTGGTATTACCTCGGCCCCCTCATCTACAAGTCTGATAATCTCTGGTAAAACTGCATCATACGTACAATGAGATCCAGTAACACCAAATCCAATTCTTTTCCCTTTTAATAAAGTCATATTATTCATTCTCCTCTCTTTGTTGCAATAACTCAAGAAGTAGTTGAGATAATACATTCGCCACAATTTGCCCGGCTGTCTTTGGCGCAACAATACCAGGTAATCCAGGCGCTAATAATGCTTTAATCCCTCTTTTTTCAGCATATCTAAAATCCGTACCACCAGGTTTTGATGCTAAATCCACAATTAATGTGTGTGCAGGCATTTTCGAAATAACACTTGCTGTTACAATTAACTTTGGAACTGTATTAATACAAACATCAATATCCTTAACCTCTTCAGCAAGGTTTGATAAGTGAAAAGGTGTTAATCCCATTTCTGTAATTCTTGCAATATGCTCTGTTTTTCTGGCACCTACTTTAACATGTGCCCCTAATGCAGCAAAACTTCTTGCAACACTCATTCCAACCCTACCAAGACCAAGTACGGCAACCTTCGAATTATGAATGGTTATATCGGTATGTTGAATAACCATCATAATGGTTCCTTCCACAGTCGGAATTGAGTTGTAAATTGCGACATCATCTCTCTCAAATAAACGTACTAATTTTCGATTTGAAGCGTCAGTAATTCCATCTAAATACGAATTGCTTATTCCTGAATAAACAACACAGTGTTCAGGTGTTTTTGATAAGATTTCTTCTGTTAAAACGACTGTTTCATTTGAAAAAATCGTTTCAACCTCTCCTTCACTATTCGTTCCGGAAACTGGTAATATAATGGCATCTATATCTGAAAAGTTAATTTCATCTAATCGTTCTTTTGAGGCTCCTGTAAATCCATGGTCTAATTGATCAAATCCAATTAAAGAAAGCCTTGCATCTAATTCAATTAGTTTACGAATTATCTCTAACTGTCGTGCATCTCCGCCAATAATTGCCACATGCATATCAGTTAACATACGTTTTATCACCTTCTTTTAACTAAAGTAAGCTCGAAATCATGTGAGTTTGGTTAAGTAAGACCTCACATCAGTAACCTCGACTTCTTCGTTCATTTATACCAACTCAAATTTAATAAAATCACAATAATTTTATTTACTTCACCATACTATGAGGCATCTCTAAAATAGGTGAATGAACAAGTTAAAATTTGAGTAAGATAACATATTCAATTGATAAACACAAAAAAACCCACGGATACCCGTGGGTTTACATTGTTTTGCTATTCACTTTCTTCAGATCCATATTCCTCTGGAATATCAATGATAATCATATCAGTTCCAATTTTTCGAATATGTTGCCATGATACGCGGACTTCATTTCCTTGTTTTCTTAAACCAAACCACTTTAACGAAGGTATGATGAGTGCCTTTATTTGACCCGTTCTTTCATCAATTTCTAAATCTGTTTGCCCTAAAACACCAAGTCTTTCCGCACGTTTTACATCGACAATTTCTTTTCCACTTAATTCACTTAGTCTCAAGAAGACCACCCCTTCAATGTCCTTACTACATACTATGGAGTAGTCCACTTTTTTAGAAGCAAATTAGTTTGAAAGCTTTAGTGGTAAATCATCGGTAGGACTAATTAACGCTAATGAAAAATCATCAGTGAAAACTCGTTTCCCCATTGCATTTACACTATCTTCATTAACTACATTTATCTCGTCTAAAATTTGATCAAGACTTTTATGCTCTTTTAATAATAATTCATTTTTCCCATTTCGGCTCATTCTGCTGTTTGTACTTTCAAGACTTAACATGAGGCTACCTTTCATTTGTTCTTTACTATTCTTTAATTCTTTTTCGGTAATGCCCTCTGCTTTAAGCTTTGCTAATGTATCTTGAATGGTTTCAAATAACAGATTTAATTGATTGCTTCCTGTTCCCCCATAAATGGTTACCATTCCAGTGTCCTTATATGAGGAATGGTAGGAAAATACCGAATAGGCTAAGCCTCTTTGTTCACGTACATCTTGGAACAAACGACTGCTCATACTGCCACCTAGAATATTATTTAACACAATTAAATCGTATATATCTTTGTCCCCAATTTGTAAACCATTGAAACCTAAGCACAAATGAGCTTGTTCCGTTTCTTTCTTTCGTGTGATTTTATTGGTGTGGAAGGTAGGCTTTTGCAATTCTTGCTTCGTATGATTTCCTGAATAGTTGCCGAAATAAGCTTCAACTTCAGTAATAAAGTTTTCTTCAATATTACCAGCAATAGACACAACCACATTTTCTGGTGTATACATGTCATTCATATATTGACGAAGCTTATCTCCATTAAAGGTTTCTAATCTTTCTTCCGTACCTAAAATTGGATAACCTAGTGGATGATTTTCGTAAGTTGCTTTACTTAGCAAATCATGGACAATATCATCTGGTGTATCTTCATACATTTTAATTTCTTCATAGACAACATTCTTCTCTTTTTTCAATTCGTCTTCATCAAAGGTTGAATTGAAAAACATGTCTGCTAATACATCCAATGCAAATTTTGAATGCTCATCTAATACTTTTGCGTAATAACAAGTATATTCTTTGGAAGTGAAGGCATTTACTTGTCCGCCAATACTATCAAATGACTCTGCAATCTCCCTTGCGGTTCTGGTTTTCGTCCCTTTGAAAAACATGTGTTCAAGAAAATGAGAAATTCCGTTATTCTCTGGGGTTTCATTCCGGGATCCCGTCCCAATCCACACTCCAATTGCAACTGATCGAACAGTTGGGATATTTTCTAATACAATTCTTACACCATTTTGACAAGTATATTTTTTGATCAAGGTTGTATTCCTCCTGTTCTCAAAACGCAATATTACTTTTTCTTTAGTATAATACGTTCCTCGTTTAATAATGTAGAAACGTTATCGATTGCAAGATTTTTTTGCTTTATAGATAAAATTAATCTTTCAAGACTCTGAGCAGTTGGTGATGTTGGATGCATTAAGACCATGGCTCCAGGATGAATTTTGCCCATTACTCGTTGAACCAATACATGTGGCTGGGGGCGCTGCCAATCGATTGTATCCACACTCCACATGATTGTTTTCATACCGAGATCATCTGCTATTTTTACTACCTCATCACGATAACTCCCACTTGGAGGTGCAAAAAGGGTTGGCTTTTTACCTGTTGCTGCCTCAATTACCTGATTCGTTTTAATTAACTGCTCCCTAACCATATCGGATGCCAATGTTTTCATATCTGGATGTGTATAGGAATGGTTCCCAATCTCATGACCGCTATCCGCAATCATTTTTGCTAAATCCGGATTTTCCTTTACCCATCTACCTTCTAAGAAAAAGGTTGCTTTTACATTATGCTTCTTTAGAGTTTCAAGCATATCAGGAATATATTCATTTCCCCATGCCACATTTATAATAAATGAAACAACAGGTTTGTTAGGATTTCCTCGATAAATGGGAGACGAAGGTAAATCTTCAAGGTGAACTTTCGGCGCTAGCTGGTTATACACAAGCTTATTTTCATCAAAAGCGCCTACTTTTTTCATCTTTTCATAAGAAGCTTTAATATTTACTTCAAGTCCATTTAAGCCAGGTGTAGCTTTCCAAACCGAATCAATCTTTGCATCCTCCGCAGGAATGTTATATTCAATTGCCCTTTTTTCAATTTCATTTAACAACTGATTACCTTTACTACTAACAGGGATTGCGTCAGCACTTTCTTTGAGTCCCCGAATGTAGTCATTTGTAAACGGATTATGTAATGAACCAATGGAAATTAATAAAATGCATATAAAAACAAAAAATTGTATGTACTGTTTTTTCATAGCTATCCCCCTCTTTACTAGAAAATATGTAAAGGAGGGACAAGGTAGAACATAAATCACATAAATAAGCTATTAAATGAATATGCTTTTATAAAACCTAAAAAGCCCGGTTTACCAGGCTTTAGAAAAATTTTATTGTTGTTGTTGTTCTTTTTCCTTTTGTTCACGTAAAACAGCTTTTCTTGACAGGTTGACACGACCTTGCTTATCAATTTCTGTCACTTTTACAAGGATTTCATCACCAATTGAGACAACATCCTCTACTTTTCCAATCCGTTCTTCAGCAAGTTCTGAAATATGAACAAGTCCATCTTTGCCACTGAAAATTTCAACGAAAGCGCCGAATTTCTCAATACGTTTTACTTTACCAAGGTACATTTGGCCAACTTCCACTTCTCGAACAATATCTTCGATGATTTTCTTGGCTTTTTGATTCATCGCTTCATCAACTGAAGAGATAAAGACAGTACCGTCTTGTTCAATATCAATTTTTACGCCAGTTTCATCAATGATTTTATTGATTTGTTTACCACTTGGTCCAATAACATCACGAATTTTATCTGGATTAATTGTCATTGTTAAAATCTTAGGAGCATATTTAGAAAGCTGTGATCTAGGTGTTGTTAATGTTGCTAACATAGAATCAAGGATCTGCATACGACCTTTTTTCGCTTGTTGTAGTGCTTCTTCGAGAATTTCACGAGAAAGTCCTTCAATTTTAATATCCATCTGTAGCGCTGTAACTCCCTTTGATGTTCCAGCTACTTTAAAATCCATGTCTCCAAGATGGTCTTCCATCCCTTGAATATCCGTTAACACAGTGTAGTGCTCACCAGATTTAACAAGACCCATTGCAATACCTGCTACTGGTGCTTTAATTGGTACACCTGCATCCATCATAGCTAATGTACTTGCACAGATGCTTGCTTGAGACGTAGAACCATTGGATTCTAAAACTTCAGAAACAAGACGAATAGTGTATGGGAAATCCTTTTCAGATGGAACAACTGGCTCCAATGCACGCTCACCTAATGCACCATGTCCAATTTCACGACGACCCGGTCCTCTCATAGGTCCTGTTTCACCAACACTAAACTGAGGGAAATTATAGTGATGCATAAAGCGTTTTGTCTCTTCAATTCCCAATCCATCAAGGATTTGCACGTCACCTAAGGCACCAAGAGTACAAATACTCAACGCTTGAGTTTGTCCACGTGTAAATAGTCCTGAACCATGTGTACGTGGAAGTATGCCTACTTCTGAAGAAAGCGGACGAATTTCATCAATTTTTCTTCCATCCGGACGAACCTTCTCAACTGTAATTAAGCGTCGAACTTCCTCTTTTACAAGTTTATTTAGTATTTCCTTAACTTGCTTAATCGTCGTAGCTTCAGCTTCTTGTTCCTCAAATTCTGCAACAAGTGCTGCTTTAACTTCATTAATTGCATCTTCTCTTGCATGTTTCTCGGCAACTTGTACTGCTTTGTTAATGCTCTCTTCAGCTTTCCCCCGAATTTGAGCCTCTAATTCTGAATCAAGCTCGTAAAGGGCAATTTCCATTTTTTCTTTACCCATTTCTGCTACGATTTTTTCCTGGAATGCAATTAAACGTTTGATTTCTTCATGTCCAAACATAATTGCTTCAAGCATTACTTCTTCAGGAACCTCATCAGCACCTGCTTCAACCATGTTGATTGCATCTTTTGTTCCAGCAACAACTAGATTGATATCACTTTTTTCCTGTTCTTTTACTGATGGGTTAATGATAAATTGATTATCAACTCTTCCAACAGTTACACCTGCAATTGGGCCTTCAAATGGGATATCTGAAACAGATAACGCCAATGATGAACCAAACATTGCCGCCATTTCAGATGAACAATCTTGATCCACACTCATAACAATACTAACAACTTGAACTTCATTTCTGAATCCATCAGCAAATAAAGGACGAATTGGTCTGTCTATTAATCGACTTGCTAGAATTGCTTTTTCACTTGGTCTACCTTCACGTTTGATAAATCCTCCAGGGATTTTTCCAACTGCATATAATCGTTCTTCATAGTTTACAGTAAGTGGAAAGAAATCCAAAGGTTTTGGTTCTTTTGATGCTGTTGCTGTACTTAAGACAGCAGTTTCTCCATAGCGAACTAATACAGCTCCGTTAGCTTGCTTTGCTAATTGACCAATTTCTACAGTCAGTTGCCTGCCAGCCCAGTCCATGGAAAAAACTTGCTTTCCTTGTTCCATAAAATAGTACCCCTCTCTAAATCACATTCAAATATATGTAGTGTTAGTATGAACTAATTTATTCGAACATATCAATACTAGTTAAATATGTAAAGTGAATTTTTGTTCAAATAGTAGAAATGAAGGAAAAATATCCCTCTATTTTTAACCTAATAAAAAAGCGGGAATGCTCCCGCTTTTTCGTAGATTATCGACGTAGTCCAAGCTTGTTGATTAACTCACGGTAACGAGTTACGTCTTTATTACGAAGATATGTTAATAAATTACGACGTTTACCAACCATCTTTAATAGACCACGACGTGAATGATGATCCTTCTTGTGTGTACGTAAATGATCATTTAACTTATTGATTTGCTCAGTTAGGACAGCGATTTGAACTTCTGGTGAACCAGTGTCATTCTCATGAGTTTTATACTCGCTGATAATTTCGTTCTTACGCTCTTGTGTGATTGCCATCCTATTCACCTCCTATAATAGTATCCCCGATTACCTAGCAGACGTTGGTGATTCGGACTGCCACGCAATGGTTCTTTTTCATACTTAACTAGAATACAACTTTTTACGATAAAAAGCAAGTATGTTCGTCTATTTTTTCAAAGTATTGCTTTGCGTGTTCCTTATCTTGACCAATTTGTTTTACTAATTCATCAATGGACGGAAACTTTCTTTCGGAACGGATTCTTACATGCCATTCGACCGTAACTTCCTCATTGTAAATATCTTCATTAAAATCAAACAGATGAACCTCAATCGAAGGTACAGTCCTGTTTTCATGAAAGGTAGGTTTAACACCAATGTTACATACTCCAGTGTACCATTTTGAACCCGTTTTTAAACGAACAGCATAAACGCCCATTTTTGGAATGATATAATCACCATTCGGTTTCACGTTAGCTGTCGGAAAGCCAATGGTTCTTCCACGTTTTTCACCATCAACTACAATCCCTTTTATTGTATAAAACCTACCTAATAGTGGTGGAAGTTTATCGACCTCTCCTGTTTGGATGAAGTCTCTAATCAACGTTGAACTTACCTTTTCATTATTAAAGGTTAATTTTTCTACTGTTGTTTGCGTAAATCTTCCATCGGCATGTACAGGTAAAGTTTTCATTGTTCCTTTGCCCAATCTACCGTAGGTAAAATCAAATCCTGCAACAACATGCTTTACATTAAGCCCAACAATATATTCATCAACAAATTGTTGTGGAAGTAAACTCGCAAACTCAGATGAGAAGTTTACAATGTATAAATAGTCGATATCACTTTGCGCAAATAACTCTTCTTTATGATGCAATGGAGTAATATATTCAACATGGGTAACATCTTTTTTAAGTACAACTGATGGATGGGGATCAAACGTCATAACAGAGCATGCAATCCCTTTTTTCTTTGCTTCCTTTTTTGCCGTTTCTACAACCTTTTGGTGCCCCAAATGGAAACCATCAAAATAGCCCAATGCCAAAACTGTAGGCGGCAAATCTGTTTGATTAAATGTATGTGGATGTGTGATATAAATCGTTTTCACTTCTATTTCACCTTTTCTCACTGAATACCCTATTGTAATTCTTGGTTATTGACTAGTACTTTAATAGGTTTTATCAATTGTGGTTTATCTGGGTGTCTTTGATATATTGCTAGGATTTTTTCATCATGTAGAATAGCAATAGGCTCTCCGATTCGAAGATCATGTAACTCTTCTGGAACCGGTAAAACCGACCCGTTTTTTACTTTCTCTGCTACTTTATCATTAATCGTAAATTTGAGCAAATGTGAAAGAGCACCCTCAATTGAAAGGAGATGTTCCTGGATTGTCCCAGTTTTCACTATGTGTTCCAGTTCATCAAGTGTTATACATTGTTCAAGCGTAAACTCACCAGAAGAGGTCCTTCTTAAATCAGACATGTGTGATGGATACCCGAGTTTTTCACCCATTTGTACGGCTAGAGTTCGTACATAGGTGCCTTTGCTGCATGTTACACGAAAACGAAAAGAGACAGTTTGATCGTTTTGATTGATATCGCTAATTAGCTCCAGTTTATGAATGGTAATGTTGCGAGATGGCCTATCGATTACAATACCCTTTCTAGCATACTCATACAGGCGCTTTCCGTTCACCTTAACTGCAGAATACATAGGGGGAGTTTGAATGATTTCACCAGTTAATGAATGCAACACGTTTACTACTTCTTCTTTCATTATTTCGCGGTCTACTCTTTTCTCTCCAACTATCTCGCCGGATGCATCTTCTGTTGTAGTTGAAAAACCTAATGTTACTTCCCCTTCGTAGGTTTTATTTGCTGCAGTCACGTATTCTACAATTTTCGTCGCTCTACCTAAACAAACTGGTAAAACCCCAGAAACATCAGGGTCTAATGTTCCAGTATGGCCTACTTTTTTCATTTTCACTAATTTACGAACCTTAAATACACAATCATGGGAAGTCATCCCTTTTGGTTTATTAAGTAGTAATATTCCATCCACTAAGAACCACTCCCAATACTTTTTATGAAAATTCCACTAAAACAACTGAAAAAAGGGATAGACTTTGTAAAAAGCCTATCCTCTTTATTATTCTCGGTTTGTCTCTTGATTTGAATCCTTGTTAATTTCATGCAGGATCGATTCGATTCGATTCCCATAATCAATTGATTCGTCAAACTCAAATAAAATCTCAGGTGTTTTACGTAAACGAATACGTTGGCCAATTTCTGAGCGGATAAAGCCCTTCGCTTTTGCAAGACCTTTTAAAGTGTTTTGTCTTTGCTCCTCATCACCTAAAACCGAAATAAAAACTTTGGCTTGTTGAAGGTCTCCAGTAACTTGAACGTCGGTTACAGTTACAAATCCGATCCGCGGATCTTTAATCTTACGTCCAATAATGTCACTTAATTCCTTTTTCATTTGTTCTCCAACACGATTTGGTCGTAAACTCATCTTTATATCACCTCGTTATAACCACTCAAAGTCGGTCACTGTTCGATCTAATTCCGGGAACGAATCAATAAACTTTAAGGCATTGTTTAATTCGAGCTCAGAATGCTTTCGACTTGATGATACAGTAACAATCGCAAGCTTTGTGCGCTGCCATGTATCTTGGTAGTCTACTTCTGCAACTGAAACATTAAACTTTTGTTTGAGCCGAGTCATGACGCTTTGTAATACGGAACGTTTTGCTTTTAAAGAATTCGCATCATAGATGACACATTCGCATTCTACATAGCCAATCAATGACGATCAACTTCTTGCATTACAAATGCTTCTATAATGTCTCCTTCTTTAATATCGTTAAATTTCGCAATTGTTATACCACACTCATAGTTTTGCGCAACTTCCTTGACATCGTCTTTAAAACGTTTCAATGTATCAATTTCACCTTCAAAGATAACAACACCATCACGGATAAGTCGAACTCCGCTATCACGAGTGATTTTACCATCCGTTACATAT
Organism: Bacillus timonensis; assembly: GCF_000285535.1. Classification (GTDB taxonomy): domain Bacteria; phylum Bacillota; class Bacilli; order Bacillales; family Bacillaceae_L; genus Ferdinandcohnia; species Ferdinandcohnia timonensis. The sequence continues at coordinate 642,594 of NZ_HE610985.1, forward strand.
GACCCAGCAATCGTACCAATTTTTGATACTTTAAAGGTAGTACGTACTTCAGCTTGACCGATTACTTTCTCTTCAAATTCAGGGTCAAGCATGCCCTTCATTGCGGATTCGATTTCTTCTATTGCCTTATAGATAATACGGTGAAGACGGATATCAACTTCCTCAGCTTCAGCAGTTCTCTTTGCATTCACATCAGGTCGAACATTAAAGCCGATTACAATCGCATTTGATGCTGATGCGAGTGTAATATCTGATTCATTAATAGCACCGACACCAGTATGAATAATCTTAACTTTAACACCCTCAACATCGATTTTTTGAAGAGATGCTGCCAAAGCTTCTACAGACCCTTGAACATCGGCTTTAACAATAAGATTAATTTCCTTCATTTCACCTTGTTTAATATGCTCAAATAGATCTTCAAGACTAACTTTTACTTTATCGCCACGTTGTTCTACTAATTGTTTTTGTGCTCTAGCTTCTCCAACTTGTCGTGCTTTCTTTTCGTCTTCAAAAACTACGAATTGATCACCAGCTTGTGGAACATCATTTAGCCCAGTGATTTCAACTGGTGTTGAAGGTCCTGCTTCTTTAACACGACGACCTAAATCATTAACCATTGCACGGACACGGCCAAATGTATTACCAACTACTATTGGGTCACCGATGCGTAATGTTCCGTTTTGAACTAATAGTGTCGCAACAGAGCCTCTTCCTTTGTCAAGCTTTGCTTCAATTACTGTGCCAGTTGCTCTTCTCTTTGGATTAGCCTTATATTCTTCAACCTCACTAACAAGAAGAATCATTTCAAGCAGGTTGTCGATGCCTTCTCCTGTTAACGCAGAAATTGGAACAAAGATGGTGTCCCCACCCCAAGCCTCAGGAATTAATCCATGTTCTGTTAATTCTTGCATGACGCGATCTGGATTTGCTGTTGGTTTATCCATTTTATTCACAGCAACGATGATTGGCACCTCAGCAGCCTTCGCATGGTTTATTGCTTCAACTGTTTGTGGCATTACACCATCATCCGCTGCAACAACTAATATAGTGATATCTGTAACCTGAGCACCTCTTGCTCGCATTGTTGTAAACGCAGCGTGTCCTGGAGTGTCCAAGAAAGTAATTTTCTTATCATTTACAACTACTTGATATGCACCAATATGCTGCGTAATACCACCAGCTTCACCAGCTGTAACCTTTGTATTACGGATAGAATCAAGGGTAGTTGTTTTACCATGGTCAACATGGCCCATGATTGTTACAATAGAAGGTCTTTCAACTAAATCTTCTTCTTTATCTTCTTCAACATATTGTTCGAATTCTGTAACTTCAAAAACAATCTCTTCTTCGACAGCTACACCGTAATCAGATGCAATTAGTTCAATTGAATCCTTATCAAGTTCTTGGTTAATTGTAGCCATAACACCTAGCATGAAAAGCTTCTTTATAATTTCTGAAGGTTCTTTGCCAAGTTTTTTAGCTAATTCTCCAACTGTTAATGAGCCGATAAAAGTAATTTTTTCCGGCAATTTCTTTTCTGGCTTTGGTTGGACCGGTTGGTGATTGTTGTTTGAACGATGATTGCCTCGTTGTTTATTCTTATTCCTCTTATTATCTCTTGGCTGAAATGTCTTTTTCTGACCTTGATTATCGGTTTTTTTACCGTCACGATTTTTAGGAGGTACAGGCTTTTTCTTAGTTTCATTCTTATCAACCGCACCGGTAGCATTACCCTCATTTACAGCTGTCTTTGGAGTATTGTTTTTGTTTTGATCTTTTGCAGGTTTTACCTGTTCTGAGTTCTTTCCAAATGTTTGATCCAATTTTTTCAAAATATCTCCCTCTATTGTTGCCATATGATTTTTAACTTCTATGTCCATCTCTTTTAGTTTCGTTATAACTTCTTTGCTTGAGATATTTTGCTTTTTTGCATATTCGTATACACGCATTCTGCTCATATGTTCACCCCCAAATATGTTAATCGAGCAAGAGATTAATCTTTTCTGCAAACCCACTTTCTGTAATAGCGACAACTACTCGGGCATCCTTCCCAATCGCGTTGCCTAATGTATACCGGTCGCTAACAGTTCGAAGTTGAACTTGATAATACGTGCTTTTATCCGTAATTTTCTTAGTAGTGTTTGCTGACGCATCATCAGATAAAAGAACGAGCTTTGCGTTTCCTTTGCGAATTTCCTTCACAACTAGTTCTTCACCTGAAATGACTTTCCTCGCTCGATTGGCAAGACCTAATAACGATACCCAGTCTTTGTTTTTCATTTATGAAGACTTCTCCTTTTCAACCAATTGAAGTAATTCTTCATAAATTGAATCATCGATCTTCGTTTTCAGTTGATTTGCTAGAATGTTCTTTTTCTTTGCGAGTAAGATACATTCTTTATCCTTACTTAGATACGCACCACGACCAGATTTTTTTCCAGTGAGGTCAATTGATACTTCGCCCTCTTTGGAACGTACAATTCTCACAAGTTCCTTTTTCGGCTTCATTTCACCACTAGCTATGCATTTACGTAATGGTACTTTTTTATTTCCAACCAATTTTTTCACCTCACTCGATTTCTTCAGATTGCAAATCGAATGCTACTTCCTCGTGTTCTTCATCTTGATCGTCATCAAATAAGCCAAAACTTTCTCGTGGATAAATTCCCGCTTGCTCTGCTTCTGATTGACTCTTAATATCAATTTTCCAACCAGTTAACTTTGCAGCTAATCGAGCATTTTGTCCTCTTTTTCCAATTGCTAATGAAAGCTGATAATCTGGAACAATGACTGTTGTAGCCTTTTCTTCCTCATTTACAATAACATCGAGTACTTTCGAAGGACTTAAAGCATTTGCTACAAAGACAACAGGATCATCAGACCATTTTACAATATCGATCTTTTCACCTTTTAGTTCATTCACAATTGCTTGAACACGTTGACCCTTAGGTCCTACGCAAGAACCGACTGGGTCTACTTCAGGATTTTCAGAGTGAACTGAAATCTTTGAACGATCTCCCGCTTCTCTTGCAACTGATTTTATTTCGACTGTTCCATCATAGATTTCTGGAACCTCGATTTCAAAAAGACGTTTTAATAGTCCTGGATGTGTTCGAGAAACAAAGATTTGTGGTCCTTTTGTTGTTCTTTCAACCTTTGTTATGTAAACTTTAATTCTATCATGAGGCTTATACTTTTCGTTAGGCATTTGTTCATTAACCGGAAGTAATGCCTCAATTTTACCTAAGCTTACATAGATAAACTTAGAATCTAAACGCTGAACAATTCCCGTCATAATATCTTCTTCACGGTCAATAAATTCAGAATAAATAACTCCTCTTTCTGCTTCACGTACACGTTGAGTAACAACTTGTTTTGCAGTTTGGGCAGCGATTCTTCCAAAGTCTTTTGGTGTAACTTCGATTTCAACTACATCTTCAACTTGATAATTAGGATTAATTGTTCGAGCTTCTTCTAAGGAAATTTCTAATCGTGGGTCAAACACTTCATCTACTACATCTTTTCTAGCAAATACACGCATTGAGCCATTTGCTAAGTTTAAATCCACTCTTACATTCTGAGCCTGATTAAAATTCCGCTTATATGCAGAAATAAGTGCTGCCTCAATAGCCTCGATAATAATATCTTTGCTAATGCCTTTTTCTTTCTCGAGCAATGTTAAGGCATCTAATAGTTCACTACTCATTGGTTTTCTAATCCCCCTTTTTTATCTAAAAAAAATTAATGGAAAGTAACAGCAAGTCTTGCATTTGCAATTTTATCAACCGGAATTTCCACAGTTTTTTTGCGTGTTTTGACCATTATGTTGATTGTAACTATACTTCCATCAAATGAAGCAAGCTCTCCTTCAAAAACCTTTTCACCATCAATTGGTTCGTATGTTTTCACATACACTTGTTTTCCAATCGCCTTTTCGTAGTCGCTCATCTTTTTCAATGGTCGTTCAGCACCTGGACTTGAAACTTCAAGAAAATAGTTATAAGGAATAGGATCTACTTCATCAAGCTTTTCGCTTAACTTTTCGCTTACATTTCCACAGTCTTCAATATCAACACCCTTTTCAGAGTCGATAAAGACGCGTAGAAACCAGTCTTTCCCTTCCTTTACATACTCAACATCAACAAGTTCCATTTGTAATTCAGATAATATAGGTATCACTAATTCTTCCACTATTTGTGTTACCTTTTTACTCATGTTTTTCCTCCTAAGCTAAATAAGGAATTTCTTTTTGTACATTAGTATTTCCTAAGTAGTGTAAAAACACCCTGCTATAATAGCAGGGAGGCAGTTGGAAAATATAGAGAAGTTCCATCTTCAGTCAAAATGATTACACAATTTTTTAGCCTCAGCCAAAGAATAAAGAGTGGGAGGTCCCACTCTTTTACCAGTAATATACATAGCATATCCATAAAAACTATAACATAATCGCTATTTATATGCAAATTAAAATGATGCTTAGAACAAGGATAATTGATTTTGTTCAGGCATATCTTCTAGGCAGCCATGGTTATCAAGATATTCCATGATAGTTTTTGATACCTTACCACGCTTTTGTAAATCTTCTTTTGATAAAAATTCACCTTGTTCCCTTGCTTTTACTATATTGATTGCAGCATTTGTTCCCAGTCCTGGAATGGAGTTAAATGGAGGAATTAAAGCATCTCCATCAATGATAAATTCTGTTGCACTTGAGCGATATAGATCCACTTTTTTAAACGCAAATCCACGTTCACACATTTCAAGTGCAAGTTCGAGAACTGTAAGCAGGTTTTTTTCCTTAGGCGAAGCATCTAATCCTTTAGCATTGATTTCTTCCATTCTCGCACGGATGGTACTTGACCCTCTAACCATTGCTTCAACATCAAAATCATCTGCACGAACTGTAAAGTATGCCGCGTAATAAAGCAATGGCAAATGAACCTTAAAATACGCAATCCTTACAGCCATTAATACATATGCTGCAGCATGGGCTTTCGGGAACATGTATTTAATTTTTAAACATGAGTCAATGTACCAATCTGGGACATCATTTTTCTTCATTTCTTCAATAAATTCATCTGTAAGTCCCTTACCTTTACGAACAGATTCCATAATTTTAAATGCTAATGAAGGGTCTAAACCTTTGTAGATGAGATAGACCATAATATCATCACGACACCCTATGACTTCACTTAATGTACAAATATTATTATGGATAAGTTCCTGTGCATTACCCAACCATACATCTGTACCATGTGAAAGGCCTGAGATCTGAACTAGTTCCGAGAAAGTAGTTGGTTTTGTGTCTTCAAGCATTTGTCGTACAAATCTCGTTCCAAATTCTGGTATCCCGAGTGTTCCTGTTTTACACATGATTTGCTCTTCTGTAACACCAAGTGATTCGGTTCCACTGAAAATTTTCATGACTTCTGGATCATCAGTTGGAATCGTTTTTGGATCTATTCCGCTTAAATCTTGAAGCATCCGGATGACTGTCGGGTCATCGTGTCCAAGTATGTCAAGCTTTAGCACGTTATCATGGATAGAGTGGAAATCAAAATGTGTTGTTTTCCATTCAGAATTTATATCATCGGCAGGATATTGAATCGGCGAAAAATCAAAAATATCCATATAGTCTGGAACAACAATAATACCACCAGGGTGCTGACCAGTTGTCCTTTTTACACCTGTACAACCAGATACTAACCGATCCGTTTCAGCACCGCGCATTGTTAGATTATGATCATTTGCATATCCTTTTACATAACCATAAGCTGTTTTTTCAGCAACTGTACCAATTGTTCCGGCACGATATACATAATCTTCACCGAACAGAACCTTTGTATAGTTATGAGCACGTGGTTGATACTCCCCAGAGAAGTTTAAGTCGATATCCGGTACCTTATCTCCTTTAAATCCTAAGAATGTTTCGAAGGGAATATCGTGACCATCTTTTTTGTAGTTTGCCCCACAATTTGGGCACTCCTTATCTGGTAAGTCAAAACCTGAACCAACTGAACCATCATTAAAGAACTCAGAATGCTTACATTCTGGACATACATAATGTGGTGGTAAAGGATTTACCTCAGTAATTTCTGTCATTGTGGCAACTAATGATGAACCAACAGATCCACGAGAACCTACAAGATAGCCGTCATCTAATGATTTTTTTACTAGCTTGTGGGAAATTAAATAAATAACCGCAAATCCGTGTCCGATAATACTTTTAAGTTCTTTTTCTAATCGTTTTTCAACAATTTCAGGTAACTCCTCACCATAGATACTACGTGCCATACTATAGCTCATATTCCTGATTTCATCTTCAGCGCCTTCAATTTTAGGTGTATAAAGATCATCTTTGATTGGCTTTACTTCGCCAATCATATCAGCGATTTTTTGAGTGTTTGTAACGACAATTTCCTTCGCTTTTTCTTTGTCCAGGAAGGAGAAACAGTCTAACATTTCATTTGTAGTTCGGAAATGTACCTCTGGTAGCGAATGTCGATTTAATGGATTCGCCCCACCTTGAGACCTTACTAAAATTTTTCGATAGATATGATCATTCGGGTTTAAATAATGTACATTTCCTGTTGCAACAACCGGCAAATTCAACTTTTCACCAAGCTTGACAATATTCTTTAAAATATCCTTAAGTTCACGCTCGTTTTGAATTAAATCTAATTCCAATAAATGCTTGTAATTTGAAGGTGGCTGTACTTCTAGATAGTCATAAAATTGAGCTACTGATTCTACTTCTTCAGGTGACTTTTGCATCATACCTTCAAATACTTCCCCTTTATCACAAGCAGAGCCTACTAAAATACCTTCTCGATATTTTTGTAGCTGTGAACGTGGGATACGAGGTACACGATAATAATAATTAATATGAGATATAGAAATTAATTTAAATAAGTTTTTAAGTCCAACATCAGTTTGGGCTAATAATGTTGCATGATAAGGTCTGGAACGTTGATACGCTTTACCCTGTCCCATATAGTCATTCAACTGATCATGGTACACAATTTCTTTTTCAGCTGCATCTTTCAACAATTTAACGACTAAATAGCCTGTTGCTTCCGCGTCATAAATTGCACGGTGATGCTGGGTTAATTCAATATCAAACTTCTTACACAATGTATTTAATCGATGATTTTTTAAGTCTGGGTGTAAAAATCTAGCGAGTTCAAGTGTATCGATAACAGGATTCGATGCTTGTTCAAGTCCAGCTTTTTTATAACCAACATTTAAAAAGCCCATATCAAAGCTCGCATTATGGGCAACTAGTATTGCATCTTCGGCCCATTCCTTAAATTTCACTAAAACTTCACTTACCTCAGGTGCTGTATTAACCATATCATCTGTTATTCCGGTAAGGTCAATTGTTATTGCACTTAATCTATGATGTGGGTTGGCAAATGATTCAAATCGATCAATGATTTCGCCATTTCTCACTTTAACAGCAGCCAACTCAATGATTGTATTGTAAACCGCAGAAAGTCCTGTTGTTTCAACGTCAAAAACAACATACGTATCCTCTTCCAAATTACGATGTTGTGAATTATAAGCAATTGGAACTCCATCATCCACTAAATTGGCTTCTACACCGTAGATCATCTTGATTCCATTTTTCTTTGCCGCTGCATAAGCTTCCGGAAATGATTGGGCAACAGCATGGTCTGTTATAGCGATGGCTGTATGGCCCCATTTTTTAGCTTGTCCAACTAATGTACTTACTGAAGTTACAGCATCCATCTGACTCATTGGAGAATGCAAATGAAGCTCGACACGTTTCTCTCCTTCAGGTGCAGTATCTTTTCTTTCGTTCATTGGTTGTATCTCATTAATATCATTTGCAAGCATGACAAGGTCTCTAACAAATGTATCATTTTGAATGCTTCCTCGACAGCGAACCCACATGCCTTTTTTAATGGATTGTAGAAGGTGAACATCCTCTTTATCTCGAGAAAATACTTTTACAAGGATTGAATCAGTATAGTCCGTGATTTTAAAGGTTAGAAGAGTTCTTCCACTTCGCAATTCCTTTGTTTCTGCAAAGAAAATATACCCTTGGATGGCAATTCTTCGTTCTTCATCAAGGATTGAACTAATTTCTTTAAAATCTTCATCATCTTTGATTGTATACCCAATCGTAATAGGTCCAGAAACAGTGTTTTCCTGTTCTTTTTCCCTTTCTTTCTTCTGCATATCAGCAACCGCTAATAAAGCTCTTTCCTGGTCTTCTTGTTGTTTTTTCTCTAAAAACAGTTCGTACTCTTTGTTGGAAGCTTCTACTTCGGTTTCAAGCTGTAACATTGGAAATCCATAGGATTGATACACATTTCCAATCAATTGCCCGTATTTTTTCTTTATGGCAATTGATTCTGTATCATTTCTTGTTTTGATATGAAGCTTAAGACCTTGTTGAGTTGGCATTTGATTATGCAATAATGTAAGAATAGGTGGAGCGATTCCATCTAACTCTTGTAAGCAAAGCGGCCAATACGCTTGTACCATTTCTTCAGTCACATGCTGTGATTGTACATGCAATGAAAAGGTCACAGACGCAATATGGGTGAACTTTGTGCGTAATTGGGTGGAGAAAATTCTCATGACATCTGCTGGAATTACATTTTCAAAGCAGAAAATGAAATGCCATGCTTTCTTTTCTTTGTCAATCAAGAGTTTTTCAATTCCTGCATTTTTGAAGTGTGTAACAATTGCATCGTCAGTTAATTCAAGTTGTTGCAGTAGTACCATAAAACGTTCTTTTTGCTGTTGCGTTAATTCCATCCTCGTTCCCCCTCTTCAGACAGAATAATAGGTACCTCAGTTCCATCGCCGAGGTACCCTTTTCTCTTCTACTATTTATTTTACTACATATTTGTTAATTGTCTCGATGATATTTTCAATATTTATTTCCAATGTTTCCCCTGTTTGACGAACTTTTACTTCGACAATACCTTCACTTGCACGTTTACCCACAGTGATTCGTAGTGGTAATCCAATTAAATCGGAATCCGCAAATTTTACACCTGGACGTTCAGCGCGATCATCGAATAAAACGTCATAACCGTTTTCCTGAAGAGAAAGGTATAAAGATTCAGAAAGAGCTTTTTGTTCTTCATTTTTTGTATTTACAGGGATTAGATGTAAATCATAAGGCGCAAGATTTGCTGGCCAAATTAACCCATTTTCATCATTCGATTGCTCTGCAACCGCAGAAAGTGTTCTTGATATTCCGATTCCATAGCATCCCATAATCATTGGCTGGGATCTGCCGTTTTCATCAAGGAAGGATGCACCCATCGCTTCACTATATCGTGTACCAAGTTTAAAGATATGACCAACTTCAATACCTTCTGCAAATACAATCTTACCCTGTCCATCTGGTGATGGATCCCCTTCTTGGATAAAACGTAGGTCTGCATATTGAATTCCTGCAAAATCACGATCTGGATTTACATTTACAAAATGATAATCTTCTACATTTGCACCACAAACGCCATTGACAATAGATGCCACTGCATTATCAGCTATTACAGTGATTTCCTCAGTTACATTGATTGGACCTAGTGAACCAACTGTACATCCCATAATGCGCTCAGTGTCTTCTGTAGTTGCAAGTTCCACATTTGTAGCTTCAAGCAAGTTTTTCACTTTAATATCATTGACTTCATGATCACCACGAGCTAATACGAGAACAAATTTTCCGTCTACCTCGAAAAGAAGTGATTTAATGCATTTGTCCTTAGGAACATCAAGGAAAGTTGCCACTTCGTCGATTGTTTTTTTCCCGACTGTTTCTACTTTTTCAAGTTCTTTTAGTGGTTCATCACTTTTTGGATATTCCATAACAACAGGTGCCATTTCAATATTTGCCGCAAATGAGGAGGTATCGGAATAAGCAATTGTATCTTCCCCTACCTTTGACAAAACCATGAATTCGTGAGTATCTTTACCACCCATTGCTCCTGAATCTGCAATGACTGCACGGAAGTTGAGTCCACATCGCGCGAATATATTTGAATAGGCAGTATACATTTTTTCATATACTTCATGAAGGCTGTCTTGATCAGCATGGAATGAATAAGCATCCTTCATGATAAATTCACGCCCACGTAATAACCCAAAACGAGGTCTTTTTTCATCGCGAAATTTAGTTTGAATTTGATAAAGTGTAATCGGTAGTCTCTTATATGACTTAATTTCATCACGAACAAGACTAGTAATTACTTCTTCATGTGTCGGACCTAACACAAAATCACGCTCATGACGATCATGGAGGCGCATGAGTTCTGGTCCATACGAATACCAGCGTCCAGATTCCTGCCAGAGCTCAGCAGCTGTCAAAGCTGGCATTAGGAGTTCAGCAGCACCAGCTCGCTCCATTTCTTCACGCACTATTGTCTCGATTTTTTGTAAAACACGTTTTGCTAATGGAAGATAGCTATAAACTCCGCTAGCATTTTGTCGAATAAATCCAGCCCGAATTAAAAGCTGATGACTCTTGATTTCGGCATCTGCTGGTACTTCTCGTAGAGTAGGGATAAGCGTCATACTTTGTTTCATATATTGCACCTCTTTATATTTAAGCTTGTTTATAAGAAGAATTTTTGAATATCATTCCAAGTTACAACCAACATCAAAAGCATTAGTAAAGCAAAACCGATAAAATGGACCATACCTTCTTTTTGCTTGTCAATTGGCTTACCACGGACCGCTTCCAACGCAAAGAATACTAATCTTCCTCCATCAAGTGCGGGCAATGGTAAGAGGTTTACAATTCCTAAGTTGATGCTAAGGATTGCAGCCCATTTCATTACATAAAAAATCCCTGACTGTACAACCGTATCGGTTGACACATATATTCCAACTGGTCCAGAAAGCATATCAATGGAGAATTGACCTGTAATTAATTTTCCAAGACCAAGTAAGATTTCCTTAGTCCACATAAAGGTTTCCATTACCCCATATTTCAAGGATGGTAAAACAGATTTTTCAACTGGCCCATATACACCTATGATTCCAATTGTCTTGTCCTCAACTTGTTGAGCCTTCGGAGTTACAGCAATTTCTTGAAGCTCTCCATTACGTTCAACGACAAAACTGATTTCATCTTCAGGATGTGATCGAATGATATTGACAATATCATTCCAGGTGGAAACTTGTTCGTTATCAATCTCACGAACAATGTCGCCTTCATGTAGTCCAGCCTGAAGAGCAGCACCATCTTCGGTTAATGTTCCTAAGATTGGCTTATCAATTGGAGTACCTTGTAATAATCCAATTACAATTAAAATAATAAAAGCTAGTACAAAGTTCATTGCGGGACCAGCTGCTATAGCTAAAGTCCTCTGCATTAGTGTTTTAGAAGAGAATTGACGATTATAAGGAGCAATTTGAGTTTCTTGTCCATCAACAACAAAAATGCAGTCTCACTCACTTCAAATCTTTTTAGTATCTCATCTTCTCCATCTTCATACCCTGAGATGAAGAGATTATGCTCCAAATCCACTTCTTCGACCTCAATTACTTTTAAATCCGGATATTTATCCTTATTATTTAAAACAATTTTATCAACTTTTCCATTTCTGTCGAATACTAACCCAATATTATGACCAGGTTTAATCTCGACCATTTCTGGGTCTTCACCGGCCATTCTAACATATCCGCCAATCGGAAGGAGACGAATCGTATAAAGTGTTTCATTTTTTCTAAAGGTAAATACCTTTGGTCCCATTCCTATTGCAAATTCACGACAGAGAATGCCTGCTCGCTTTGCAAATACGAGATGTCCCAATTCATGAAAAAATACGAGTGCACCAAATATAATGATAAAGGCTATCACAGTCTCCACATATTTAACCACCTTTTGTTAGATTAGACCAAAAGCGCAAGGAGCCCATATAACGGCGACAAGCACAAGATAAGCGCTGGCAGAAGGCGTTTTTAGCCTGCAGAAGCGATTGGCTTGTGACCTCGAGCCGTTGGCTCCTGGAGCTAGACGTAAATAGACTAATGTTCTTTATTTTTTCTCTATTAACTCACGAACAAATGCCCGTGTTTCAAAATCTACCTGCTGGATAATGTCTAAGCTAGGATTTTTAATGGTATCATGTTTTTCCATTGTTCCCTCAATCAATTCTTCTATTTCTAAGAAAGAAATCTTTCCATTTAAAAATCCTGAGACTGCTACCTCATTTGCTGCATTTAATACAGTTGGTAATGTTCCACCTGTTTTTCCAGCATGAAATGCAAGTCCCAATGCTCTATATCTGTCAAAATCAGGCTTTGAAAAATGTAGTTTACCGATTTCCCAAAGGTGTAATCTCTCCTTGGAAGCAGGCATTGGAAAGCGATCTGGATAGGAAAAGGCATATTGGATTGGCACCCTCATGTCAGGTGTTCCTAGTTGTGCAATAACACTACTGTCATGGAACTCGACCATTGAATGAATAATACTTTCCTTATGAAGGAGAACATCAATTTGTTCATACGGTAAGTCAAACAACCAATGTGCTTCTATTACTTCCAACCCTTTGTTCATCATTGTTGCAGAATCAATCGTAATTTTAGCCCCCATTGACCAGTTCGGGTGATTGAGGGCATCCTTGACTGTAACGTCCTTTAGTTCTTCACGTGTTCGGTCGCGGAAACTGCCTCCTGATGCGGTAAGGATAATTTTCTCGACATTCTTTTCTTTTTCTCCCTGAAGACATTGAAAAATGGCTGAGTGCTCACTATCAACAGGTAAAATTTCAACATTATGTCGCTTCGCGGCATCCATAACAAGATGACCTGCAGTTACTAAGGTTTCTTTATTGGCCAGAGCAATCGTTTTCTTCGCTTCAATGGCTTTTAAAGTTGGTAATAACCCAACACTCCCTACTACTGCATTAAGAACGATTGTTGCTTCGTTAAAAGTTGCAACCTCAACTAAACCTTCATCACCATATACAAATTGTATTTGACTAGAAAATTCACTTTTAAATATTTCACATGTTTCTTTAGATTTTACAGAAACAAGCTTTGGTGAAAACTTATGTATGATTTCTCGACCAAGGGCTACATTTTCCCCTATTGACATTGCCACAAGCTGTAATTTTTCCGGATGCTGTTCAATGACATCCAATGTTTGCTGCCCAATTGAGCCTGTAGCACCTAATAAACTAATTTTTTTCACAAACTCACTCCCAATACACAACCACTACTAAATAATAACTCGTAAAAAATATAAAATCGGCAGAATGAATAGCATGCTATCAAAACGGTCCAATATACCCCCATGGCCTGGAAGTAACGTTCCCGAATCTTTCACATTATAATGTCTCTTAAGTGCAGATTCTACCAAATCTCCAATTTGTCCAAAAACGGACACAATTATTGTCACAATAAATAAGGAAAAGAAAGAATCAAACAAATCCACGATTATGTTAAATATAAACGCGAATATAATTGCTGTGATGATACCCCCAACAAAACCTTCCACAGTCTTATTAGGGCTAATTTCTGGCCAAAGCTTTTTCTTTCCAAGCTTTCTCCCAACAAAATAAGCTCCCGAATCGGTTGTCCAAATAACAACGAACGCATAGAATATATATGCTAAATCCATCGCTCTTATTTCTATCATATAATAAAAACCAAATCCAATATAAAGAGCCGAAAGGATAACAAGACCAGCATCATCAAAAGTAAAGCTGTTTTTAGATATAACTGTATACGTTAAAATAAACAAAACGATTAGAAGGACAATTTCTATCTTTGTAAATTTTAAGTTCGTAAATAAGTCATTGTACTTACTGGGAATTAAAATAACCCAAAGCAATATAATAGATATTATTCCAGGTATTGATGCAATATTAATTTTCTTCATCCGTAAGAGTTCAAAAATAGCAATAGCACCCATCAAAAAGACTAAAATAGTGAACGGGATTCCACCTATCGTCACAATCGGTAGAAAGATTGCAGCTGCAATAATCGCCGTTATTATTCTTTGTTTCATTGTATCATTCCTTTGTTATATGCGAATTGGTTACTATCATTAGATACCACCAAAACGTCGGCCTCTCTTTTGATATGCCTGGATGGCCTCTAATAAGTGTTGCTCTTTAAAATCAGGCCACAATACATCGGTGAACCAAAATTCAGTGTACGCAAGTTGCCAGAGCATAAAATTACTTAACCGAATTTCCCCGCTTGTACGAATTAATAAATCGGGGTCTTGTAAACCTGCACTCATTAAATATTGGTCAAAAAGTGTTTCGTCTACCTTATTATGGAGGTTTCCTTCCTGATAGTCTACAAGGATATTGTTTACCGCTTCTATGATCTCAGCTCGACCACCATAGTTAAGGGCAAAATTTAATACCATGCCAGTATTGTGTTTGGTATCGTTTACCGCTTTATCAACCGCTTTTTGAGTATGTGTAGGTATCGCATCTTTATTCCCCATGATTTGAACCCGAACATTTTCCTCAACTAATTCTGGTAAGAATGTTCCCATAAATTCCTCAGGAAGTTTCAATAAAAAATTTACCTCATCTTCCGGACGCTTCCAGTTTTCTGTTGAAAATGCGTAGACTGTTAAAGCCTTTACTCCAAGTCTACTTGCAAGCTTTGTCACTCTCTTAACCACTTTCATCCCCTCATGGTGACCAGCAGTTCGTGGTAGTGACCGTTTCTTGGCCCATCTCCCGTTTCCGTCCATGATAATTGCTATGTGATTAGGAATTGGCCCTTTTACTATTTCTTCTTCTGAAATAGAACCTGGCTCTTTCTTCGACTTTTTAAATTTTTCAAACATGCATAAGTCCTCCAACAACCGTATCAATACAGAATCATTCAACTTTTCAACTAGTAGACAGTATTAACAAAAAAACCCCCTGTAAACGTAAGAGGGTCTTTTTACAATATATTGTACATTGAAATGGATTAGACTTCCATGATTTCTTTTTCTTTTTCTTTAGAAACAGAATCAATTTTACTAATAGATTCGTCTGTGATTTTTTGAACATCTTCAGTTAAGCTACGTAATTCATCTTCTGTGATTTCACCGTTTTTCTCAAGCTTCTTTAATTCATCATTGCCATCACGACGAATGTTTCGAACCGCCACTTTCGATTCTTCAGCATATTTCTTAACCAGCTTCACTAATTCACGACGTCTTTCTTCTGTTAGTGGTGGGATAGAAATACGAATAATAGATCCGTCATTTGTAGGGTTTAAACCTAAATCAGCTTTTTGAATCGCTTTTTCCATATCGCCTAAAACGGATTTGTCATATGGTTGAATAACAAGCATTCTTGCTTCAGGAACATTGATAGAAGCTAGTTGATTTAAAGGTGTAGGTGCTCCATAGTAATCAACCGTAACCTTATCAAGAATTGCTGGGTTTGCTCTACCAGCTCTAACAGTTGCTAGTTCACGAGACAATGCTTGGATCGCCTTTGACATTTTATCCTTAACTTGGTTTAATGTGTTATTTGCCATAAAGTTATTTCCCCCTTACAATCGTTCCGATATTTTCTCCTAGAACTGCCCGTTTAATATTTCCTTCTTCCATGATTGAAAAGACAATTAACGGAATGTCATTGTCCATACAAAGTGATGAAGCAGTGGAATCCATAACAGCTAATCCTTCTTTTAGAACATCAAGATACGATAATGTTTCATATTTAACAGCTGTTTTATCCTTAGTTGGGTCCGCACTGTACACACCATCAACATTGTTCTTCGCCATTAAAATAACTTCCGCCTCAATTTCGGCCGCACGCAAGGCAGCAGTTGTATCTGTTGAAAAATAAGGATTTCCTGTTCCTGCTGCAAAAATGACAACACGTTTCTTTTCTAAGTGACGAATTGCTTTTCTTCTTATGTATGGTTCTGCGACTTGGCGCATTTCAATGGAAGTTTGGACACGAGTTTGGATTCCTAAATTCTCTAAGCTATCTTGTAAAGCTAATGAATTCATCACAGTAGCAAGCATACCCATATAATCAGCATTTGCACGGTCCATTCCCATCTCACTGCCAATTTTACCTCTCCAGATATTTCCGCCTCCAACTACTACTGCAACTTCCACATCTAGTTCAGCAATTTCCTTCACTTGTTTAGCTACAGACTGGATAACAGATGGATTTATACCAAATCCCTGTTCACCCGCTAATGCTTCTCCACTTAATTTTAACACTACTCGTTTATATTTGGCACCACTCATCGAATAAAAAACCTCCATCTTAAACAATAGTACTAGCGTCCCTACTTGGCGCTAAAACTAGACATTTTAAAAATAGGGAACACATAATGTGTTCCCTTGTTTTCTTTTTTACTTCTTAACTTGGCTCATTACTTCTTCAGCAAAGTTATCTTGACGTTTCTCGATACCTTCACCAACTTCGTAACGAACGAAGCTCTTTACAGTAGCGCCCTTAGATTCAACAAATTTACGAACTTTTTGATCTGGGTCTTTAACGAAGCTTTGGTCAAGAAGACAAATATCTTCGAAGAACTTACCTAGGCGTCCTTCAACCATTTTCGCTACGATATTTTCTGGTTTACCTTCATTTAATGCTTGTTGTGTTAAAACTTCACGCTCATGTTCAACTTCATCAGAAGAAACCTGGTCGCGTGATACATATTTAGGATTAACAGCTGCAACGTGCATTGCTACATCTTTTGCAACATCAGCATCTGAAGTACCACCTAAAACAGTTAGAACGCCAATACGTCCACCCATGTGAAGGTAAGCACCAAATACATCACCATCTTCTTTTGTTGCAACTTCGAAACGACGAAGGGAAAGCTTTTCTCCGATTTTTGCGATTGCAGCATTAATATATTCAGAAACCGTTGAACCATTGTCCATTTTTTGTTCTAATGCTTCTTCCACATTAGCAGGCTTATTCGCTAAAAGATGAGCACCTAATTCTTTTACTAGCGTTTGGAAGCCTTCATTTTTTGCAACGAAATCTGTCTCAGAGTTAACTTCTAAAATAACAGCTTCATTACCTGAAACTTCAATAGAAGTTAAACCTTCAGCAGCGATACGGTCACCTTTTTTCGCAGCTTTAGCAATACCTTTTTCACGAAGGTAATCAATCGCTTTTTCCATATCACCATCAGTTTCTGTAAGAGCCTTCTTACAGTCCATCATTCCCGCTCCAGTTTTTTCACGGAGCTCTTTTACCATTTGTGCAGTAACTGCCATTATGTTTTCCTCCTTATTAGACACTATGTACATGTGCGTTTACTACGAATTCAAATATCTTTTAGACAATCTGTTTCTATTATGACTTAAAAGTCAACAAAATATATAATTCTTAAAAAAGGTGATAAAAGGCATAACCCTCTTATCACCTTTCGCTCATTAAGCAGATGTTTCTTCACCTTGTTTAGCTTCTAGGATAGCATCAGCCATTTTTCCTGTTAAAAGCTTAACTGCACGAATTGCATCATCGTTTGCAGGAATTACATAATCGATTTCATCCGGATCACAGTTTGTATCAACGATACCAACGATTGGAATGTTTAATTTATGTGCTTCTGCAACAGCAATACGCTCTTTACGAGGGTCAATGATGAATAAAGCATCTGGTAATTGCTTCATATCTTTAATTCCGCCTAAGAATTTTTCAAGACGTTCTAACTCTTTCTTAAGCTGAACAACTTCTTTCTTAGGTAAAACATCAAAAGTACCGTCTTCTTGCATTTTTTCAATGTCTTTAAGACGCTTGATACGCTTTTGAATTGTTTCAAAGTTTGTTAATGTACCACCTAACCAACGTTGGTTAACAAAGTACATTCCAGAACGCTCAGCTTCTTCTTTAACAGAATCTTGAGCTTGCTTTTTTGTACCAACAAAAAGCATTGTTCCACCGTTGCCTGCTAATTCCTTAACGAAATTATAAGCTTCTTCAACCTTCTTAACTGTTTTTTGAAGGTCAATGATATAGATTCCGTTACGCTCTGTAAAGATGTAACGCTTCATTTTTGGGTTCCAACGGCGTGTTTGGTGACCGAAGTGAACACCAGCTTCAAGCAATTGCTTCATAGAAATTACTGACATGGATAAATCCTCCTAATGGTTTTTTTCCTCCGTTCATTTCATCTTTAAGCAAAACTGTTTCACAGCACCAATGCTTAAATCTATGAACGTGTGTGATAACACCAAAAATTAATATAACACAATCATATCTCTCAAGCAAGAAAAATTAGTTGTTTTGACGAAATTTGTGTAAAAGCTCAATTTCCGTTTTACCCTTATTTAATTGTTTAGCGATATCTTCATATGAATAACCTAGTTTTAGTTGGTCCTCAATATCTTTAACGAGATCCTCAATTTTCGGTTCATGATTTTCGACAGTATCTCGTTGAGTATCATTTTCTACTGATGGTGCCTGTTCAGATTTTTCCTGATTTGCATATGATGGCAAAAGTTCCTCTATATCTTCAGCTGTTAATTCTAGTTCCCTAATTTGTATTGTTTTTTTATTTATCTCCGTTTGGTCAGGGATATTTTTTACTTTATCAGTCTCTGACATTGTCGATACTTGTTTCACTTGTTGAATTCTATTTAAAAACACTTC
>NZ_HE610985.1:661509-705386 GCF_000285535.1 Bacillus timonensis
CCATCACATATGAAGTGATTACATTTTCAAATTCTTTGAGTAAACG
This sequence comes from Bacillus timonensis, assembly GCF_000285535.1. Classification (GTDB taxonomy): domain Bacteria; phylum Bacillota; class Bacilli; order Bacillales; family Bacillaceae_L; genus Ferdinandcohnia; species Ferdinandcohnia timonensis. The sequence goes on from NZ_HE610985.1 coordinate 661,556, forward strand.
TTCTTGCTTAATCTCAACATCCTTTAATTGTGTAATCTTGAGATATAAAAGAATAATTAAGAAAAATGCGATTGCGAATAATCCAAAGCATAGTACAAATAAAATGGTTGACATCGATACTCCCTCTATCCCACTATATCAATAAAATTGCCCTTATAGGGATGGTGTTCCTTTTCCTCTTGTTCTTGATCAGAGTCTTCTGTCTTTTGAGTTTACTGCTTTAAAAAAGAGTTTGAGGAACCATCCTTATGTATTTGAGCTTTTTCAGATTTGTTTTTCTCACTTATTTTAGTTCGATTTCTTTTATCCAATTTATCATTTTCCGCAGAGATATGATCTTGCATATGCTGTCCACGCATCATTAATTGTTCATGAATCTTCCCTGCATCTTGAGTTCTTGGGATTGCAACTTGTAATTCAATTAATTTAAGACTCAAAGTTTTCACTTCTTCCATTTTTTAATTGTCGGAAAAAATATTTATTGAAATCTCTTTATTAACTAGTTGCACTTTTACATGATGAAAGAGTTGATTAATAATTCTTTGGTATTTCCCAAATTGGACAAAGACATTCGGATAGAGATTGCCTCTCACAACTACACATTTGGTTGTGTCTTCCCCTCGTTTTTTAGAAAGGTCCTGTAATTCTGCTTCAAGCAAATCGAGTTTTTTTGTAAGTTGTACCTGTGTTAGTTTGTCTCTTTTTAAGAGTAAAATCTCATCTTCAGAAAGGGTAGATGTCTTTTTGTATTTTTCAGCTAATTTCTGGAGAATGTGGATTGCTTTTTGAAGTTGAACGTTTGTTGTTTCCATTTCTACACGTATTCGTTTCTCTTCTTCATGATGGAGATTACCTGTTCCTATAAGTATCTCTGTTTTTGTATGTAAAGCATTGCCGATGTCTTTTGCATCCAATTGTTTGCCAGCAGTGATAGAGCCCCCTATTATACTTCCGGTTACTAAACGGACGGTTCCATTTGCACGGCATGAGCTATGTAGAATAGATCCTGTTACTTCAATATTATTTCCGGCAATTACTTGACTCTGATTGATATAAGAAGCGATAATATCTCCCTGAGCTTGAATCGAAGCTTTCGTAAAACCTACAATACCACCTGAAATATAAATGGACCCATCAGCTTCTAGCTGTGCTCCTTCGACGATTCCATAGATTGAGATATCTCCGCCTGCTTTTACGACATAGTCACTAGGTACATTCCCTCTGATTGTAACATTTCCAATAAAATCAATATTTCCTGTTTTAAGGTTCAGATCCCCGTTCACTTCATAGACAGGAAGAACGTTTATCTTATTTCCCGATATGCTGACTTGTCCGTCAATTGTTGCATAAAGTTTTCCACTTGTTTCAACAATATTCTTACCCAACTTCAATGAATATGGTTTTCCGTTGACCGCACGAATTGGGTGTCCAAATACATTTTTTCCAGGTAGTCCAGGTTTTCCAGGATAAACGGTTGCTATCAATTGACCTGCTTTTACAGAAGGAATTTCCCTCACATTCCGAAAATTTAATACCTCTTTCGACTGAAACTCTTTTTTCTTTTCAGGAAATTCAAGCTTTAAAAAACCATCTTCTCCTTTTGTAGGAGCCTCGCCCTCGGCAATTAATAAGGGAAAATGCATGTCGTTCAAATTTGAGAACATGTTTGAAATGATATCTCGTTTTATTCCAAATGAAATTCCATGTTTAGTAAGCAACGAGTACACATCATTTTCTTCACTTTGTATAGGTGTAGAATCTTTACTAGCATTTACATGTACAGTTAATTTATCTTTGGATACTAGTAGTTCAAGTTCCGCCACAATCCTCCCGCCTTTTTAATGGTTATTCAGAAAGTCACCAAATGAGTAAGCTTAACGACTTTTTGACCATGATTTTAATGGATATGTTTTTGTAGGATATCCTTCAGCTTAAAAAGGGCTTTAGAGTGAATTTGAGAAATTCTTGATGTTGATAACCCCATAACCTGTCCAATTTCGGTTAATGTTAGCTCTTCTTTATAAAATAAGCTAATAATTAGCTGCTCTTTTTCATTTAATTGTTGTATTACCTGAATTAACTTGTTTAAAATTTCTTTTTTAACGACATGTTCTTCCGGTGTTAAGGTTGTATGGTCCTTGATCGAAAATGCTGACTTTTCACTGCCGTCATCATCATGTTGATAATCATCCATCGAAAGTACATTCGCATAGAATCCTTCATTAATGGTTTGATAAACTTCCTCTTCACTCATTCCAACTTGTTCTGCAATTTCTGGTATCGTGGCGTTCCTCATTAACTTTTGTTCAAGTTTTTCTATGACGGCTTCCACTTTTTTGGATTTTTCTCTTGAACTTCTAGGTAACCAATCTTCCTTTCTAAGACCATCAAGTATAGCTCCTCGGATTCGAAAGGACGCATATGTATCAAATTTTAAATCTCGAGAAGGATCGAATTTTTCCAGAGCATCATATAACCCCATCATCCCAAGACTTTTTAAATCATCTTTGTTCACACTTTTCGGAAGTGTAACTGAGATACGTTGCACATGGTATGAAACGAGTGGCATATATTTTCTGACAAGTGCGTCTCCTGCATCTGTGTCTCGTGAGTCGGTCCATTTCTGCCAATAATCGCCGTGATCTGTGGATGATAATCTGGACATTCTACTCCTCCTTTGCTCATATTTTGAACATTTATTTTACTTATTTTAGCAAAGTCCTATACAACTATTCATGACGGAACAGAGGGTGTAATCTTTTTTATATTTCCATTATCCCTTTGTTAACTGTGCGGATTTTAAGGATGGTTGTCACGGGGTCAAATTCGATTGTTCGACCGTTACTCCCACCAACATCCGACGCTACAAGTGTAATATTAAAGCGCCTTAGTTCTGCTTCAACTGCCTCAACATTTCGAGGACCAATTCTCATAATATCACTGCCAGATTGAAATTGAAACATTTGGGCCCCACCAGCGATTTTAGCTTTTAAACTCTTCGGTCGACCGCCAATTTTAATGATTTGGCTAATTAATTCCTCTATTGCAGTATCAGCATATTTAGCAATATTCATATTTCCTGCTTTTATTGAAGCGGAACTCGGTAGCATGATATGGGCAAGTCCTGCTACATGTTTTGCTTGATCATAAATGACAGCACCTACACAAGAACCTAACCCTGATGTGCGAATTAGGTCTGGTGCGGCTATGACATTCAAGTCAGCTATACCTACTTTAACAATTTGGTATGAATCAACCATCTGTTTGAACTCCTAATGCCGTAAAGATTTTTTCAAAAGAATTAGGATCCGGCAACAGCAAAAAGTGCCCATTGATGTTGTTGTTCTCAGGATTTTCATCTTCATTAATTTCTGTTTCAATGACAATTGCAAAATCACTTATCTGGGAAAGCTCTAGTAAACCGTAACCAATAATTGCCCCGACCATATCAATTGAAAATCCCGGAACAGAGGGATACAAATTCAAATGAGTAAAATCAGAAAGCGAGGTCAAATAAGAGCCCGATAAAATATTACCAACCTCTTGAAAAGCAGAAATTCCCATTTCATTCTGAATGCCACTTTCGAAAGAAAAGCTCTCATCGCCAAGTAAATCCTGAATTAACTTAGTGGCTTGTGGAAGTTGTAAGATAAAAAACATATTCCCAGTTAAATCTCCTTCAATTCGTAGGAAAATACCTGCAACGACATTATCAGCCCCACCAGCAAAATCCATCATTTCATTAAAAGAAACGATTCTCACATTAGGAACTTGCATATCAATTTTTCGATTTAAAAGTTTTGACAAAGCAGTAGCAGAATGTCCCGCACCAATATTGCCAATCTCTTTTAAAATATCTAAATGAGTAGAATTAATACGCCCGAAAAATGACATTGCAATTACCCTTCAATCTTTTCCCTTACGATTTCTGGGTTAAGAACCTTTTCTAGATTTAATAAAATGAGTAGTCTTTTATCAAGTTTTGCTACACCTTCTAAATATTCGACCTCTACACTACCTACAATCTCTGGTGGAGGCTCAATGGTGTTAACCGGGATATCCATAACATCATTTGCTGTATCTACAATTAACCCAGCCTCTACATTTTCGGTAGCAACAATAATAATCCTCGTACTATCCGTATACTCCGTTTCAACCATTCCAAAGCGAGTTCTTAGATCAATAATTGGAGTAACAACTCCTCTTAAATTAATTACACCCTTTACAAATGGTGCTGTTCTAGGTACGCGAGTTATATGTAGTACTTTTTCAATTGAACGCACCTGGGAAACTGGAATTCCGTATTCCTCATTATGGAGCGAAAATATAATCACTTTTAACGCTGCTGCTTGTTCTGTCATTTTGTTCTCCCCCTTAACCTATAAATGTAACCAACTTTATTTAATTAACGCATTACAATCAATGATTAATGCAACTTGTCCATCTCCGAGGATAGTTGCACCTGAAATGGCGAATACGTTTGTTAAATAATTCCCAAGCGATTTTAACACTATTTCTTGTTGACCGATGAAAGAATCTACAATGAGTCCCGCTGATTTATCACCTTTTTTACAAGTAAAACAGAAAGATAATCATCTTCTTGAGGAGAAGATGGAACCTCAAACATTTCTTTCAAATCTGTTAATGGAACTACCTTGCCTCTAAAATCAATTACCTTTTGATTATGTGCATGTAGAACCTCACTTTTCTTTATTATGGCTGTTTCGATAATGGAAGAAAGTGGGATAGCATATTTTTCATTTTGTACTTCAACTAGCATTACAGAGATAATGGATAGAGTGAGCGGTAACTGAATTGAAAAAATTGACCCTTTTCCAAGTGACGAACGAATTGTAATTGATCCACCTAATGATTCAATTGTATTTTTTACAACATCAAGACCGACTCCTCGTCCTGATACATCTGAAATTTTTTCAGCTGTTGAGAATCCTGAAGAGAAAATGAAATCAAATACTTCACTATCAGTTAGCGCTTCTCCAGATTTTGCTGTAATTAATCCCTTGCTAATCGCCTTTTGAATTACTTTTTCTCTGCTAATTCCCGCACCATCATCTTCAATCTCAATAAAGACATGATTTCCACTATGGTATGCACGAAGAATAACCGTACCTTCTTCTGATTTCCCATTTTGCACTCTGACTTCAGGTCTTTCAATTCCATGATCTAGTGCATTTCGCAATAGGTGTACGAGTGGGTCTCCAATTTCATCAATTACTGTGCGATCTAATTCTGTTTCCGCACCAATAATTTGAAGATCAATTTTCTTATGCAAATCCTTCGCTAATTGGCGAACCATGCGTGGGAAACGATTAAAGACTGTCTCTACAGGTACCATTCTCATAGTCAAAATAATATTTTGTAAATCACCTGAAATTCTAGACATTCTTTCGACTGTTTCATTCAACTCAGAATGATTTAATTCCTTAGAGATTTGCTCTAAACGTCCTCTATCAATCACTAATTCTTCAAATAGATTCATAAGAATATCTAATCTTTCAATATTGACCCTAATCGTTTTATGACTACCGCTTTGCTTAGTGTTTTTAGCAGGCTGGTTTTCTTCTAATTTAGGTTTTGAATGTTCTTCTTCAACTGTAAGAGAAGGAGCAACTTCTTCCTTCGCCAGTTCCTGTTCATGTACTTGTGCCATTAATGAATCAATTTTAAATTCGGTCACTATTACCTTATCTATTTCAGAAACTTTCATTATCCGTTTTTCGATATTTTCGGCTGACTCGGTTGATACGAGCGTCACTGTAAATTCATCTTTGAATTGTTCTTCCTCGAGTTGTTCTACTGAAGGAAGAGACTTGATAATTTCACCAATTTGTTCAAGTACCTCAAAGACCATAAATACACGTGCAGCCTTCAGTAAACAATCTTCACGTAAACGAATCGTGATTTCATAACAAGTAAATCCTTGTTCTTTCGATTGCTGAATGACTGTTATTTCAAAATCATCATAAGTGGTTTTTCCAACAGAATTAGCAATTTCACTTATTGCCTCTACTGAAACAGGAGTGTCAGAATTGGTAATTTCTTCTCCACTTTCAATCTTCTTAAGTAAAAAACAACATCGGAAACATCTTTTTTACCATCGCCGCCATCGGCAATCGAAAAAATCATTTCCTCTAAATAATCAACTGCCTTAAAAACAACATCCAAAAGTGATGGTGATACCGTTATTTTCATATTTCGAATGCAATCGAGTACATTTTCCATCTGATGTGTAAGACTTGCTAAATCCTCATATCCCATCGTAGCGGACATTCCCTTTAATGTATGGGCTGAGCGGAAAATCTCATTTACAATTGAAATATTTTCTGGTTCTTTTTCTAATTCTAATAAATGCTCATTACAAGCCTGAAGATGCTCTTTACTCTCTTCAATAAACACTTCTAAATATTGATCCATTTCCACCAAATAACACCCCTTTGCTTATGTAAGGGTAACTATGGTACCCGCAATATCCTCTAAATTTTCAACCCTATCAACTAAATTTGTTTCAATTGCCGCTTTTGGCATTCCAAACACAATGGAAGTTTCCTTTGATTCAGCAATTGATACAACTTGTCCTGTGTCTTTAAGTTTTTTCAATCCTTTAGAACCATCTGCTCCCATTCCTGTCATGATAACTGAGATTTTCGGAATGCCCTTAATTTCACTTACCGACTCAAACAAGGCATCAACGGATGGTCTATGCCCATTTCGAATCTCACTCTCATCAATACTAATTGCGATTGTTGTCCCAATCCTTTTTAATTTCATATGGTAACCACCGGGAGCTATATAAGCAGTTCCTGGCCTCAAAAACTCCCCATGTTCAGCTTCCTTTACCGTAATCTTACTTAAACTATTTAGCCTATTCGCTAGCGATTTAGTAAAGCCTGCTGGCATATGTTGAACAATGACGATTGGTGCGGGATAATTACTTGGGAATTCAGGGAGGACTTGTTGTAGTGCTCTTGGCCCTCCTGTTGATGTACCGATACAGACAATTTTTTTTATACTTTTATTTGGTTCTAGTTCTATTTTACTATAATCTATAACTCTACTAATAGGTGTTTCTTGAATTTTCAATGGCTTTTTAAGTAATTCTATATTAACCTGCCCTGCATGTAGTACTTTTGTCACAATTTCATTTTTAATGAGATGAAGATCAATTGAAATCGACCCTGATGGTTTTTGAATAAAATCCACAGCACCATATTGCATCGCTAGCAATGTGTTGTCTGCCCCTTCTTTCGTAGTACTAGAAAGCATTACAACTGGTCGTGGAAATTCGCTCATGATACGTTGTAATGCTTCTATCCCGTTCATTTCAGGCATTTCAACATCTAAAGTAACCACATCTGGGTTATATTTTTCTATTTTACTCAGTGCATCGATTCCGTTTCTTGCAGTACCAATAACATTAATCCTTGAATCTTCCTGAAGAAAATTTGAAATGAGTTTCCTCATAAATGCTGAATCGTCTACAATAAGAACATTAATTTTTGTCATCGCAAGTGCTCCTATCTACCACGTACGAAAAAACGTTGCAACTTTGATATAAAGGATATTTGGTGATTCTTATCGTGATTTTGTTCATTCTTTTTTTCTAAATAATTTCTACAAATATCTAATAAATGTCTACTGATTCCTGATTTTGGTGCATATAGCAAAAATGGTTCTTGATGGCTTACCGCTTTTTGAACCGTTTTATCATAAAGCAAAACACCTAATACTTCGACTTCCTTTACTAAGAACTGCAACACAGCTTGTTTTAACCTTTTCAATGTCTGCACTCCCTCAGGCTCACTTTCAGCGCGATTAACAAGTAGATATAAGGGAATGGTTTGGTCGAATAAACAAATATATTTCATCGCCGAGTATGCATCAGTAATCGAAGTAGGTTCTGGAGTTGTGATGACAAAGATTTCGTCCATAGCCATGAGAAACTTTACATTTTCCTCCGTCATACCTGCACCCATATCAAAAAATACATAGTCGTAATCATTAAGTATAAGTTGCAATTGGTCGAGTAAATATTCTGATTTCTTTTCATCAAGTTTAAACAGATTTGGTAATCCATTTCCGCCTGCAATATAATCAATACCTTTTGGTCCTTTGATTAACAAATCTTTGATGGAAAGGTTATTTTTAAATAGGTCAACAATAGTATGTTGGGCTGTAATCCCCATCAAAATATCAATATTACCCATCCCGATATCCATATCAAACAGCAAAACCTTTTTGCCAAATTTAGAAAGGGCAATGGAAAAGTTAAGTGAGAGGTTTGATTTTCCAACCCCTCCTTTTCCGCTGATTACAGCTATTGTCTTCGGTTGTTCTTGGTCATTATTCATCGATGCTAGTTTTTTACGAAGAGCTGTAGCTTGGTCTATCATAATTCATCGACTCCAAGGATAGTATTAGCGATTAAGGATGGTGAAGCTACAACAATGTCATCTGGAACATTTTGTCCATTCGTTAAATATGCGACACCAACACCAGTATCAGCAATTAAATTTACCATTGCACCATAATTTCCGGTTTCATCCACTTTTGTAAAAATGAATTGAGATATTGCAATTTTTGAAAATTGTTCATAAATCAATTTCATGTCGTTCATTTTCGATGTTAAAGAAAGCACCAAAAACGTCTCCATATCATTCGAAAAATGGATTAGGCTATTTAAGTCGTTAATATATTTTTCATTTCGAAAGTTCCTGCCTGCAGTATCAATGAAAACAACATCATAATTTTTATAATTTTCTTTTGCATGTTGGAAATCTTCAAATGAATAACAAACCTCAACAGGTGCTCCTAAAATTTTGGCGTATGTTTTTAACTGCTCAATAGCAGCAATACGAAAGGTATCAGTTGTAATAAAGGCAATGCTTTTTTTATCCTTTAACATACAATCAGCTGCCATTTTCGCAATTGTAGTTGTCTTCCCAACACCCGTAGGACCGACTACATTAATATATTTTTTTTGATAGGATATCCCACCAAACTGAACACCAGAAATCTTTGCAATGATACATTCCTTGACCCACAATTTAACTGTTTCAAACGAAGCTTTTTCTGAAGCAGAGTACCATTTTCCCTGTAAACTAGTCATGATTTCTTTTCGAATAGAAGAATCAATTCCTTGATGATGCAGCAATAAGTTCATGTCCTGTAGTACCCCTGTGTAAGGGCTAATATCTGAGGATAATTCTTTCATGGCTGCTTTTAGTTCTTGAATTTCTTTCACAAGGTCTGGAGACGATGCATGTTCGTCCTTTGTCTCGTATTGCTTCACCGTTTCACGAACCACTGGTTTCGTTGTTTCAATTTTGACATCGTTAACTGGTACTTTTCTTTTCTGTTCTTTCGTTTGAACCATTTGATTTCTTGATATTTCTGGGTCAATCGCTGCGATTACTTCAACATTCTTTTTTCGAAAAAAGCCGAAAAAACCTTGAGTTTGAACGACCTTTGAGTTTAAAATAACTGCTTCACTACCCAATTCAGCACGGATTATTTTCATCGCTTCAGGCATAGAGGGCGCAACGTATTTTTTTACCTTCAATCTATATTCACCACCCCAACACTTTGAACTTCAACATTTGCCTCAAGCTCATTATAGGATAACACCGGAACCTGAGGAAAATAGCGTTCAATCAATTGTCTGACATACATTCTGACCGCTGGTGAGCATAACAAAATTGGAGCTTGTTCTTGGATGCTTACCGTTTCAATTTGCTTTGCAATTGATTCTATAATTGATTGTGAAACAGTAGGGTCTATTGATAAATAATTTCCATGTTCTGTCTGCTGGACACCATCTGCCACATACTTCTCGACTCTACCTGAGAGAGTCACAACCTTCATTGTTTCCCCTTGAACAAGGTATTGGTTTGTTATTTGTCTTGCAAGGGATTGTCTTACATATTCAGTTAACAAATCCGTATCAGTCGTCATTCGACCAAAATCAGCTAAAGTTTCAAATATAATCGGAAGGTTGCGAATTGAAACATTTTCTTTCAGTAATTTTGCCAACACCTTTTGAACATCCCCAACTGATAATGGATTTGGTGTAACTTCTTCCACTAAAATTGGATAGGATTCTTTTAAATGATCAATTAACTGTTTCGTTTCTTGTCGACCGAGCAATTCATAGGCATTTCTTCTAATGACTTCGGTTATATGTGTGGACACTACAGAAGGCGGATCGACCACCGTATACCCTTGCATCTCTGCCTGATCCTTCACCTCTTCGGAAATCCACTTTGCAGGTAGGCCAAAAGAAGGTTCTATTGTATCAATTCCTTCAATCGAATCGTCATCATAACCAGGGCTCATTGCTAAGAAGTGATCCAGCAAGAGCTCACCTCTCGCCATTTCACTCCCTTTAATTTTCAAGCGATATTCATTCGGTTGTAATTGAATATTATCCCTAATTCTAACGACAGGTATTACTAAACCCAATTCAATTGCCAATTGTCTACGGATCATAACAATTCGGTCTAAAATATCTCCACCTTGGTTCGTATCTGCTAGTGGAATCAAACCATAGCCAAACTCAAACTCAATTGGATCAACATTTAAAAGATTAACTACACTTTCAGGGCTCTTTAAATCCTCTACTTGTACTTCCTCTTCCATATCAGACTCTAAATCAATCTCTTGATCCTTATTTTTCGAAATCATATAGCCGCCAATTGCTAAAAAACTTGAGATAGAGATTGTTAAAAAATCATGAATCGGAGTAAACAATCCCAAAAGAAAAATTGTACCAGCCGTAATATATAGCATTTTCGGATAGGCAAATAATTGCTTAGTTATATCTGAACCTAAATTTCCTTCTGATGCAGCTCGAGTTACAACAATTCCTGTTGCAGTAGAAATTAATAAGGCAGGGATTTGACTGACGATTCCGTCCCCCACTGTTAAAAGAGTAAACTTAGATAGGGCTTCTTGGAACCCTAACCCATGCTGTGTCATTCCAATGATGAAACCAAATATTAAGTTGATAAGTACAATGATAATCCCTGCAATTGCATCCCCTTTTACGAATTTACTCGCACCGTCCATTGCTCCGTAAAAGTCAGCCTCCCTGCTTACTTTTTCACGACGCTCACGAGCATCTGTTTCAGAAATCATACCGGCATTTAAATCAGCATCAATACTCATTTGCTTACCTGGCATTGCATCTAATGTAAATCGGGCAGCAACTTCTGATACACGTTCAGAACCTTTTGTAATAACAATAAATTGAATGATAATGAGGATTAAAAAGACAACGAATCCAACAACAACATTGCCTCCAACAACAAAGGTACCAAAGGTGTGTACAACTCCACCTGCATCCCCTGTTGCAAGAATCGATCTTGTTGTAGAAACGTTTAACCCTAGTCGAAATAAGGTTAAAAGAAGAAGCAATGATGGAAAGATTGAAAATTGAAGTGGTTCTTGCATATTCATCGAAGTTAGAAGGACCAACAATGCAAGAGATATATTTATGATAATTAAAATGCTTAGCATCCACGAAGGAAATGGGATAATAAGCATTGCAACGATTAAGATAACACTTAGTAAAACTGATAAATCTCTTGCACGCATTGTTTTCTCTCCTTTAAGTCAAAAGCACATGTGGTGTTGAGGTAACTAAAATAAATCCTCAAAAACAATTTATAATTTTTCTTTCAAGCGGTACACATAGGCCAGTATTTCAGCTACCGCCTTAAAATACTCTTCTGGAATGGCATCCCCTATATCTGTACTTGCATAAAGAGCCCTTGCAAGTGGTCGGTTTTCAATAGTAGTAATTTCATGCTCTTTTGCAATTTCTTTGATTCGTGCAGCTACAAAATCTACACCTTTTGCAACAACAAAGGGAGCATCCATTTTTGTATCATCATATTTTAAAGCAATCGCATAGTGAGTTGGGTTTGTTATAATGACATCTGCCTTTGGCAACTCTTGCATCATTCGACTCATGGCCATTTCACGTTGTTTTTGCTTAATTTTTGATTTGATTAATGGGTCTCCTTCTGTCTTCTTATACTCGTCTTTAATATCTTGCTTTGACATTCTAATGTTTTTTTCAAAATCAAAACGTTGATAGAGATAGTCTAAAAACGATAAGAATAGAAGTGCCCCACCAGCAAATAATCCCATCTGGACCGTTAGTTTAGCAAGAACAATTAGAGCTGCGCTGACGGTTTTCTGGGATAAAGATAAAATTTCTTCCAATCGAAACCAAAGGATTGCACATGTCACGCCACCGACAATTACAATCTTTAAGATGGATTTAATCATTTCAACAAGGGCTCGTATCGAATAAATTCGTTTAAAGCCTTGGATCGGATCAAGTTTATTTAATTTCATTTGAATTGCTTCCGGTGAAAATAAAAATCCAACTTGCATAAGGTTTGCTGCAATCCCTGCGATGAGGGCAACAATCATAATTGGGGCTAAAATAATTGCTGCTTCTATTGATAATTCAATAAAAATTTCTTGAACACTTTGTTCAGTAGGTGTAATTAATAAATAATGACTAAATGAATGATTTAAAAATGTTAATACACGGTCAAAAATGAAACCTCCAAAAACGAGGAGAGTAAAAAAGACAGAAAGAAGTAGGATGGCCGTGTTTACATCTGAACTTTTTGCAACCTGTCCTTTTTTCCTTGATTCTTGTCGTTTTTTAGGAGTGGCTTTTTCTGTTTTTTCACCTGCAAAAAATTGTAGGTCAAGCCGAACTAAAGACATCTAGCTTCCCCCTAATAGTTCCATTAATCCTCGCATCGTTAAAACAGCATTGTCTACTAGTTTTCCGACAAGCATAAAAATCATCGACATTGCGATAAACAATACAATAAAACTAACCCCAACTTTTAAAGGTAAACCTACTACAAACACATTTAATTGTGGGACTGTTCTCGCTACAATACCTAAGGCGATGTCTACTAAAAATAAAGCGCCAACGACTGGCATTGACATTTGAAATGCAATAATAAACATTGTGCTAAAAGCCTTTAAAACAAAGGCCACCACATTTTCATCACCAAAGGGAAGTGTAGCTTGGTCCATTGGGATAAATTCATAACTATAAAAGATACCGTCTAATAATAGATGATGACCATTGATAGCCAATAAAAACAAAAGTGCAAATGTATATAGGTATTGTCCCATTAACGGGCTTTGCGCACCAGTATGAGGATCAATTACATTCGCGATAGCAAAACCCATTTGAAAGTCAATAAATCCCCCTGCAATTTGGATTGCAGCAAAAATCATATAAGCAACTAAGCCGATGAAAAGACCTACCATAGCCTCTTTCAAAACCAACATGATAAAAAAGCCATCAATTTGGAGTATTGGTTTTTCCATTGATAGGAACATAATCCATGCAAGAAAAAACGCAACCCCAATCCGGTGTGATGTTGGAAGAGTGCGATACGAAAACAAAGGCATGGTCACAAAAAAGCTTGTTACCCTCACTAGAACAAGTAAAAATGCAGGGAAATAAGAATAAACCTCAGTCATTTTTTCACCCTACAAATCTCGTTAAGTTACTAAAAATATCATGTGTATACGCAAGCATCTTTGAAAGCATCCACGGTCCAAAAAATACCAACCCAAGTAGAACAGAAACGATTTTGGGGATGAAAGCCAAAGTTTGTTCTTGAATTTGAGTTGTTGCTTGGAACACACTAACAATTAGTCCGACGACTAATGCAAGTAATAATAGTGGACCACATATCATTAAAGTCGTATATACACCCTGTTCTGCCAATGAAATAACTACTTCAGGACTCAATTGTGTTCACCTACTTTTTAGAAGGTCTGTAATAAAGATTTAACAATTAAATACCATCCATCCACAAGGACAAACAAAAGTATTTTAAATGGCAAGGAAATCATTACTGGTGGAAGCATCATCATCCCCATTGACATTAGGATACTTGCTACAACCATATCAATCACAAGGAACGGAATAAAAATCATAAAGCCGATTTGAAAAGCTGTCTTGAGCTCACTAATTGCAAAGGCTGGTACCATTGCTGTTAAAGGAATATCATCAATCGTTTCTGGCCTGTCTGCTCCTGAATAATTTAAAAATAACTCCAAATCTTTTTGGCGGGTATGTTTACTCATAAATTCTTTAAACGGAACAGCTGCACGATCATAGGCTTCCTCTAAGTTAATTTCTTCATTAAACAACGGGGTTAATGCCTGCTCATTCACTTGACTAAATGTCGGTGCCATCACAAAAAAGGTTAAGAACAATGCTAGTCCTATTAACACCTGATTTGGAGGCATTTGTTGTGTCCCCAAAGACGTTCGAACAAAAGACAATACAACAATTATCCTCGTAAAGCTTGTCATAAGGATTAAAATGCTTGGTCCAAGTGAAAGTACAGTTAAAAGAAGAAGAAGTTTTACGGATGTCGAGACATTTTCGGGCGCACTAGTATTAAAAAATTCCATAAATTCATTCATTCTTTACTAGACTCCTTATTTTCAAGTTGCTCGACAATTTTCTTTCTCCCTTGTTTTAATTCTCCTAATTGTTTTTGGAGCACGGAGGAAAAAGGCTGCTCCCCATTTTTCGCTTCTTTTCTTTTATCAATAAAACGGTTTATGATATCTCTTGGTTGAATCATGGATTCTAGTGAAGCATTATGTTGTTCAAGTATTTCATTAATCTCTTCCGTGTCTTCGATCTCTGTTAGAAGCTGAATTGTGTCCCCAACTCCAACGACCAAAACCCGCTCCCCAACCTTCACAATTTGAATGGAGCGGTTTGTACCTAAGCTAGTCCCACCTAAATTCTCAATAAACCTATGCTGGTTAAACATTCGATTTCTCTTATTAACAAATTTTAATAAAAAATAGATGAGTGCAATGACAAATAAGGTTGTAAAAATCATTCTAAAAAAATCGCCCGCTGTAAATTCATTGGCAGGTTGTGAATTTTCAGTAGGATTGGTTTCCTGCTCATCGTCAATTTGTTTTTCTTGCTTATTAAGTGCGTCATTTACACTTTTATCAATCTGACCTTCCGCTGCTTGTACAGGGAAAGTGACAAGCAAGGCATGAAAGAAGATAAGTGCAATAACAACTTTTTTTATGTGTTTCACTATTGTTGCCACTCTCCTGAATTAAATAAGATCATTAATGCTTGTCCGAAGCTTGACTATATTAAATAAAGTTAGCTAAGTGTTTTACTTATCGCTTCAATAACACGGTCTGCCTGGAATGGTTTTACAATAAAATCCTTTGCTCCTGCTTGAATTGCATCTATAACCATTGCTTGCTGCCCCATTGCTGAACACATGATAACTTTTGCATTTGGATTGATTTTTTTTATCTCTTTTAGTGCTGTTATGCCATCCATCTCGGGCATTGTAATATCCATTGTTACAAGATCTGGTTGGTGTTCTTTATACTTATCAACTGCTTGAGCACCATCCGCTGCCTCTGCAACAACCTCATAGCCATTTTTTGTTAGGATGTCCTTAATCATCATTCTCATAAATGCTGCATCATCTACAATAAGAATTTTATGTGCCATTAGAAAAGCCCCCTGTATTAATTCAATTTTTTAATTCGATCACTTTGGCTAATGATATCCGTTATTCTGACTCCAAAGTTTTCTTCAATAACGACTACCTCACCTTGGGCGATGAGTTTCCCATTTACTAAAACATCTACTGGCTCACCTGCAAGCTTGTCCAATTCTATTATAGAACCAGCTGATAATTCAAGAATGTCTTTAATGGATCGTTTCGTTCTACCCAATTCAACAGTAACTTGTAATGGAATATCTAATAACATATTTAAGTTTCTTGATTCAGCCTCTTGTAAATGAACTGATTCAAATTCCGAAAATAAAGCTGGTTGAATATCAGGCTGTTTTGCCTGGGTACCACCTAAATGCTGTGGACCTGTGTTTGTAACCGGTTGTTTAAATTCTGGCTGATGAACCTGTTGATTTGGTGGATAGGTTGTACGTTGTTCCTCATGATGTTCAGTAAAGCTTGGTTGTTCAACAGGAATCTCACTATCTACTTGTTGATTGGGAACCTCCAATGTTGGAGCTACCATGTCCACTTGAGGAGAAAGTAGCTCTCCAACAAGATCTTTTGCGAATTCAACTGGAACAAGCTGCATGATTGTTGAATCGATTAGTTCCCCGATTTTTAAACGAAACGATATTTTCACTAAAATATCATCTATAGGAAGGTTTTCAGCACCCTCACCTTGTTTAATGTCAAGGATATCAATACTTGGTGGTGATATATCAATCTTTTTACTAAAAACAGTCGACATGGAGGTAGCGGCAGAACCCATCATTTGATTCATCGCTTCCTGAACAGCACTTAATTGAAGTTCCCCCAAACTCTCCGGAGCTCCAAGACCACTTCCACCAAGCATTAAATCAGCAATAATTGCTGCATCACTTTGTTTAATTACTAACATATTAGTTCCTGTAAACCCAACGGTATAATTTACATATATTGCGACATACGGATGTGGAAACTCATCTGCTAGTTCAGAGCTTTGAACAAGTGAAACATTTGGTGTGGTAATTTCCACTTTTTGATTGAGTAATGTAGAAAGGGCAGTTGCCGAACTTCCAAATGATATATTTCCAATCTCCCCAAGTGCATCCTGTTCAATTAAAGATAAAAAATCCTCTACTAGGGGTTTATTATAATTAGCTACCGTTTCTTCGTTGTCTATGTCTACTGTACCTCTTAATAGAGCATCAATTTCATCTTGAGATAGCATATTTCCATTATTCATCTTCACTGTTCCCCCCTTTAATCTCCTCTAAAATTTGCACGGCTTGCTTTTTATTAACCCTACCAACCTGAGCATAAAATTTAGGTATACCTTCAACCATTAACTCAATAGGTTGATCAATCATTTTTTCAAGCTTGATTGTATCGCCTATATCTAATAATAGGAATTCCTGAACTGCAATATCAGCTGAACCTAATTCTGCTACAATTGGCAGTTTCGTATCCTTAAGATTGTGTTTAATGTTAGAAAGTTCCTCAACATTCCGTTCCTTTTTTGGTGCAGATTGCATCCAGTAATGGGCGGATAATTTAGGAATAATTGGCTCTAAGAATACATGGGGAATGCAAATATTAATCATCCCACTTGTTTCTCCAATTTGTGTATTAAGTGAAATCACCACTACCGTTTCATTTGGCGAGATCATTTGGAGGAACTGTGGGTTCACTTCAAAGTCAGTTAAAATCGGGTCCACTTCAACCAAATTTGCCCATGCTTCTCGCGCTTGATCAAATGCTTTTTCAAACATATTGCTCATTATTTTCGTTTCAATTTCAGTTAAATTTTCAATTTTGTTATAACTTGTTCCTTTTCCTCCGAGCATTCGATCAAGTATGGCATATGCAATATTAGGGTTTACCTCTAATATGATTGGCCCCTCAAGTGGAGGCATTTCAAATACATTTAAAATAGTCATATTTGGAATCGATCGAATGAACTCCTCATATGGCACTTGATCTGCTGTACCTACAGTTATTTGCACATATGTTCGAAGCTGAGCAGAAAAAAAGGTTGTTAATAATCGTGCAAAGTTTTCATGTATCCTAGTAATACTTCGAATCTGATCCTTCGAGAAACGAAGTGCCCTTTTAAAATCATATACTTTGACACGACGCTCACTTTCTTCTCTTTTTAATTCTTCTGGGTTCATTTCTCCAGTAGAAAGAGCTGAAAGCAAGGCGTCTATTTCACTTTGGGATAGTATTTCACCAGGCAAGGTTCCACCTCCGCTCATTAAGTACTTAATTTTCTATTATGTTACTGCGGAAGAAAGGACGTCGCATAAACTTTTACGACTGTTCCATCTTGCATTAATTCATTAATTCGTTCCTTTAATCTATTTTCAAGATTAACGATGCCTTCTTCACCCTTAAATTCTTCAGATGTCATATTCGAAAGTTCTTTAATGATGATATTACTGACCTGGAATTCACGTTTCTCTAATTCCTCTTTGCCTTTTTTACCATCTGTCTGAATGTTAAAAGATATACGAATGTAATCATCACTTAATAGTTTTGTTGTTATTTCCGGAATTTCAACGGTCGATTTAAGTACTTCGTCTATAGATGGTTCCTTTTGATTATCACTAGCTGTTACCTTCGTTAAAATAACAAAAGCAGTGGTACCAACCAACGTAATTGTACTTAATATGATGACCATTATTACAAGCAGCTTATTCTTCATAGCAACTTATCCCTCCCAAGCATTAACGAAGGCCTAGCACATTCATTTTTTGATAAAATTCAAGAACCTTCACTTGTACATCCTCTTCTGTTTCCTTCACAACAAATTTTTTCCCATTAGTTAATGTAATTGTTGTATCTGGAAAGGATTCTACTTGCTCAATATATAATGCATTTAATGTAAACTTCTTATTATTTAATCTCGTTAAAGTTATCAATGTTTTTCAGGGTTTTAGTAGAAAAACCTAAAACCCTTTACCCCCTTAACGTTTTAGGTTTACAAGCTCTTGAAGGATTTCATCAGAAGTTGTAATGATACGAGTATTGGCTTGGAAACCACGCTGTGCCACAATCATTTCCGTGAATTCTTCGGAGAGGTCAACGTTTGACATTTCAAGTGCACCAGCCATTAATTTCCCGCTTCCTCCATTACCTGCTGTAGTTGCCTGAGGAGCTCCAGAGTTTTGAGTTTCGATGAACAAATTATCACCAAACTTTTCAAGACCATCAGGGTTAGCAAAAACAGTAATTTCTAATGTTCCCGCAGTTTGTAAATTACCAGCATTGTCTACAAAACTTACTACACCTGCTGAGTCAATACTAAAACTTTGAGCGTTTGATGGTATAGAAATATTTGGTTTTACATTTAAACCGCTACTATTTACTAGTTTTCCAGATTCATCTAAATAAAAATTCCCCGCTCTTGTATAATAGGTATTTGTTCCCTCTGTTAGTGTGAAGTAGCCATCACCGGAAATTGCTAAATCTAGTGGGCGGTTAGTAGACTGAATACTTCCTTGTGTCGAAATCGTGTCGATTGTAGATAATGTAGAGCCTAACCCAACTTGTTTAGGATTCACACCACCTCGTAAATTATCATTTCCTTTAGCACCTTGTATGGTTTGACTCATCATATCTGTAAAAGTAGTTCTACCTTTTTTGAAGCCGTAAGTATTAACATTGGCAATATTATTACCAATTACATCTAACTTGGTTTGAAAGTTTTTCATACCACTTATCCCTGAATACATTGAACGTAACATTTTATTTTCCCCTTTCGAATATAGGTGGCTTCTGTCGGTCGGCACACCTCGGCTTCCTGTTAAGGTCCAGCCAGTCCTTATCTTTAATCTAAAATAATGGTTCCATTAATATTGGTAAAAATCTGAGAGTTTGCTTCATCACGATTCATCGCCGTTATGACTGTATTATTCGGTACATTGACAATTAAAGCTGCATTATTGGTAACAACCAATGAATCTCTAATTCCCTTTGTTTTCGCCTCAGAAATTTTCATTTGTATTTCTTTCCACTTCGAATCTTGAATACTAATATTTCTCTCATCCAACCTCTTTTGAGCATGTTTACTAATGACAAGGCTTGTCTCTTTCTCTAACGTATCTTTAAATGATATTTTAGGTTGGTCTGAAGTCTGTACTTTCTTCTTCGTTTGTAATGATAAGGGATGATTTTGTAATTGTAGAATACGATGATCCAAAATTTCACACCTCCTATTCTTCTTCGCTAGAAGGTTCTTTTACTTTCAAAATTTCATCACTATAAATTTTCGTTCCATCCTTTAACTCTAGCTCAATATATCCTGACTTTTGAGAAACAGATGTTACAATTCCTTGTCCATTTTTAAATATTTCTTTCCCATCTTCATCCTCTGATTTAAAGGTGTACTCTACTTCTTTCCCAATCATACTGCTGTATTTTAAAAGCTGTTCACCCTGCTGGCCAGTTACAAATTTTTCTAATGTACTATTCATATTTGTCATTTGTTCCAGTGAAGTAAAAGTCGCCATTTGTGCGATAAAATCTTTATCTTCCAACGGCTTCATGGGGTCCTGATTTTGAAGCTGAGTCATTAAGATCTTTAGAAAATCGTCTTTTCCTAAAATGTCATTACCTGTTTTACGATCATTTTTTAGATTTGAAAGGTAAAGACTTGAATCAATTTTTGTTGTCATATAATCACCACCTATACTTTAAAATTAACAAGCTCGTCATGTAGAGCAGCTGTAAAGGTTTGATCCTCATTTGTTTCTTGTTTATCTTGATCCTTTTGTTGTTTTCCTGAGTGGTGTCCTTGTTGCTGTTCACTTTCTCTTTGTAAACTTTTCTCAGTTTGGCTCGGTAGTTGTGTTGAAACTTCAATTTTTTCAATCGAGATATTTTGTGCCTGAAGTGAATGCTTCAGGTTTGACAACTGTGATTCAACTAAATCCTTTGCCTGGCTTGTTGATGCCATAATTCTAGCAATCATTCCACCTTCACTTTGAAGAAGTTCAATTCGTAATGAACCAAGGTGTTCAGGATATAAATTAATTAATAGTTTTTGTTGCCCACTACCATTTAAAAAGCTACTTCTTGCTAAAATATTTTGAAACTGCCTTATAAATTGTTGTTGATTTGGCACCTGTTTGCCGTTTTGATCAACAAATATTGAAAATTGTTGTACTTTTGATAATTGACCCGAACTCGCATCTCCAGAAGAATTCGCCACATTTGTTGTTCCAGTAACTTCCGTAGTGCTACTTGCTTTGGACAGGAGTTTTTCAGGTTTTTCTACTATACCTACAGATTCTGGCTGTCCCTCTTTCCCAACTTGAAGAAGCGTCCTAATTGATGCCGCTGCTTCTTGAATTGTGCTACTGGAAAATTGATTATTACTACTAACGGGCTGTGGTGTTTCAATCCCTTTAGGTGTTGAAAAATACCTTGCATGAACTGTTTGTAAATATTGATTTCGCGACTGTGGTTCGATTAAATGCTTATCTATTACAAGAAACTTATTTTCCAGTTTTTGTATCAATTCCTGAACAAACTTATTGACCTTACTAACTGAAGCATCTTTTGTAGTCAGGAAATTAGTTGGTAACATCTCATTGGCAGTCATTTTTAACTGCTTTAACAAGTTAAGTAGACCTTCCTTATTCGTAAAGGAACTGTCTTCTACATAGCTTGTTGTCAGTAAAAGCAGACCAATTAGCTCCTCTTTTCCGTTAACCTTATCCAATTCCAACTTAGTAGTACCAGACTGAATGCTAGAAATAAATGCCTTGATTTGGTCAACCAATTCAGGTGGAAACATCAGAAGAGCATCTTGAAAATCAGACAAATCCATTTTTTCTTCCGTAAATGTCTCCATTTCAGATAAAAAATGAGTGATTGTATCAATCGAAGGGTCTTCCTGTGCTTTTTCTTCTATCATATTCGTTGGGATTTTCTCATTTAAAATCATTGCTGGTATTTCTTGATTACTCGTTAAAACGAATAAACTCTCACGAAAAGATAATTGTGAAACATTCTCTCCTTGAAATAAACCATTTCCACTCGTTCCAGAAGCAACAGACTTTCGTATAGAACCCATTAAAGGTTCGAAATTTGCTACTACGTTCACGCCATTTCACCTCCCTTCAAGTATTTATAACCATTTATTTTGTAATTAATTGAGTGAATTTCGCTGCATCCTCAGGTGACATTTTTTCAAAAATAGCAGCTAGTTTTTCAGTATCAATACTTGAAAGAATTTCCGTGGCCTCATCCTCTTTTAAATTCGGAATAATTTTTGCCGCATTTTTAGGAGACATAAGCTCGTACATTTTGGTTAATTCTTTTAAAGATTTACTTTTTGACAAGCGTTCTTCCTGAAGTTGTAAAAGTTCATCTGAAAGATTTTTAATTTCCTCTTCTAATGACTGGATTTCGCCACTCTTTGTTTCTAATTCATTTTCTAATTGGGTAACTTTTGTTTCCTTTGCCAGTATCTCTTCTTCCAAATCTGAGACGGATACTTCATCCTCTTTTGGATTTTGCGCCTTATTTTCTTCATTATTAAATAGGGAAGAAATAACTGGTATCTTTGTAGCAAAATCCTTCATTGCTCCGAGTGGATTAAATCCAGTAACAGATAGTAGAACGAATACGACAATAAGAGTAAAGAAAGACGGAATTACTACAACAAACAGAAACCACTGAAATTTGCTATATTCTTTTTCATTTGTCTCCATTTGAACACCTATCTTCCTTTTGACATATATTGTTGGATTGAAATTTCATCCATCATTTGACTCTCTTGCATCTTTATCTGTCCTTCATAGATAGCAAAATCTCTTTCGTTCATAACCTCATATTTCTTAACCTCAATATTCTTTTCGGTTAATACTGCTTGCAGTTGCTGCATTTTTTGTCTTGCATTACTGACAAGATGTTGGTAATTCATAATTGTTTTTTCTAGTGCTGTTATGAACGATTGTTGGTGCCGAATACTTTGAATGGATAAACCATTTTGTAACTGCTGTCTTTGACTTTCTTCAAGTGTTTCCTTCTTTTTTAAGGACTCATATAAACTTGTAGCAGCATCTTCAAATTCTTTAACTGATGTTTTATAATCCGCAAGAACTTGATTCTTCTCATTTTCTTTTATCGACATAACTTTTTGAAATTTGAACTTGTAACTCATTTATTTCATTCACCTTTTTCAGCCAATTGCGCCAATAAATGTAAACTTTCTTCAAACGTGAAATTCTCATCCGTCTGCTGTTTTAAAAACGTTAGAATCTTTGGGTAATATCTGATTGCTTCATCAACTTCAATTGAGGAACCTCTTTTATACGCTCCAATATTGATTAAGTCTTCTGAATTGAGGTATGTAGCCATAATTCCTCGAAGTTTTTCAGCATATGCTTTATGTTTACTAGATGTAATTTGGTTCATTACCCGGCTGATTGATTTCAAAACATTTATAGCTGGATACTGGCCCTTATTTGCAAGACTTCGGTCTAGCACAAAATGCCCATCGAGTATTCCTCGAACTGTATCCGCAATCGGTTCATTCATATCGTCACCGTCTACTAGTACCGTATAAAAAGCAGTTATCGACCCTAAATGATTTGTCCCGGTTCTTTCTAGCAATCTTGGAAGTGTTGTAAATACACTTGGAGTATAGCCCTTTGTCGTTGGAGGCTCACCAATAGCTAAACCAATTTCCCGACTTGCCATAGCTACACGAGTAACTGAATCCATCATCAGCATGACATTAAGACCCTTGTCTCTGAAATACTCAGCAATTGCAGTTGCTGTCATTGCTGCCTTGATTCGAAGGAGAGCCGGCTGATCAGAAGTTGCTACAACTAAAATCGATCTTTTGAGGCCTTCTTCTCCTAAATCTTTTTCAATAAACTCTCTTACCTCACGTCCACGTTCCCCAACTAAAGCAATTACATTTATATCTGCTGTCGTATTACGGGCAATCATGCCTAATAATGTACTTTTCCCTACTCCACTTCCCGCAAAAATTCCGACACGTTGTCCTTTTCCAACGGTTAAGAGTGCATCGATCATTTTAACCCCAACCTCGATTGGCTCTTTTATTGGAGGACGAGATAATGGATTTGGTGGGTCTTGTTCAGTAGGAGTTGAAGACAGCCCCCTTGGTAACCCACTTCCATCAAGTGGTTGCCCTAATGGGTCTAATACCTTTCCAATCAAACCGGCTCCAACCTTTATATCAAGGGGCTTTCCCGTCGCTTCCACAATGCTTCCAGGTGATATATCCTTCACATTTGAGAAAGGCATTAGGATAACATGCTCCTCTCGGAAACCAACAACTTCCGCTTGGATAGAACTTTTATGGTTTAATCCCACATAAATATGGCATAAATCTCCAATCGAACACTCTGGGCCGCGAGATTCTATCATTAATCCAACAACTCTCGTTACCTTCCCATAACGTTTATATGAATCAAGTGAATCTATTTCATTTAGAAGCTCGATTGCCTTCACAACCTATTCCTCCAATAGTATAGAAAGAAGTCTTTCTTTAATTTCTGTAAGCTGGGTATCCACACTTGCATTTATCTTTCCAAAAGAAGATTCAATCACACAATCTGCTTCTTTTAAATCTTCATTCGGATAAATGAAAAGATCACTCTCTCGATTAAGAATAGCCGTTAACTCTTCCTTTTGTTCAACCATCATTTGATAATAGCGAGGGTTTACTTGAATAGTTATATCAGAATGTTCCTTTACTTCCTTAATTGCCTTTTTTACAAGATAAGTAAAATCATCCGGACTCTCAGCTAAGTGAACTCCAATGATTTTTTCTGCTACGGCCATAGCGAGCTTTAAAATTACCTCTTCAGAAGAATCGAGATAATGCTCATAATCTTGTTTCGATGTATCAATGATTTGACGTGCAGCTAAAAGTAAATCCGCATACTCCTGATAGCCCTGTTCTTTACCTTTAATCATTCCAGCTTGAAAACCTTCTTCTGACGTTCTTTGATAAAGTTCTTGTTTTTCTTCTTCCCATTTACGTTTTTCAACTAATGCTTCTTGCCTTAGTGAATTTGAATAGGCTATCGCGTCTTTAACAATTTTATCTGCTTGTTCTTTAGCTTCATTAATCATTTTTTGAGTAACAATTTGTATATCTGAATTTTCATATTCGACTTGACTGCCGTCTGTTTGTTGTAACACTTTTAACCCAATGACTCTCTTTGATATTTCTTTGGACTCAAGCGAATTTGACTTTATCACATTAGACAATAATATCATCTCCTCCGCCACGAGCGATGACAATCTCTCCTGCTTCTTCAAGTCTTCTAATAACCGCTACAATACGTGATTGAGCTTCTTCAACATCACGCAAACGAACTGGTCCCATGTATTCCATTTCCTCTTTAAATGATTCGACCATTCTTGTAGACATGTTTTTAAAGACAATTTCCTTCACTTCTTCACTTGCAACACGAAGAGATAACATAAGGTCTTCGTTTTCAACATCACGAATGACACGTTGAATTGCACGATTATCAAGAGTGACGATGTCTTCAAATACAAACATTCTCTTTTTAATTTCTTCAGCAAGTTCAGGATCTTGAATTTCGAGCGCGTCTAAGATTGTTCTTTCCGTTGAGCGGTCTACTCCATTTAATACCTCAACAACAGCTTCTATCCCACCGGTTTGGGTATAGTCATGCGTCACAGTAGTTGAAAGTTTGCGTTCAAGTATTTGCTCAACCTCATTAATAATTTCAGGCGAAGTCCTATCCATAACTGCGATTCTTCTAGCGATATCGGCCTGGACCTCTTGTGGCAACTCAGATAAAATTTGAGCAGCCTGTCTAGAGTCCAAATAGGATAAAATTAACGCAATTGTCTGTGGATGTTCGTTTTGAATAAAATTCAAAATTTGTCCAGGATCAGCTTTTCTTGCAAAATCAAATGGTTTTACCTGCAAAGAGGAAGTGAGCCGATTAATAATGGCAGAAGCTTGTTCCTCTCCGAGTGCTTTTTCGAGTACTGTCTTGGCGTATCCTATACCACCTTGGCTTATATAATCCTGAGCAATCGCAATTTGATGGAACTCGTCCATAATTTGTTCCTTTGTATTTGCTTCCACTTTTCGGACACTTGAAATTTCTAAAGTTAGTTTTTCAATTTCTTCCTCTGACAGATGTTTGTATACTGAAGCAGAAACATCTGGACCAAGTGAAATGAGGAGAATGGCTGCTTTTTGTTTGCCGTTTAGTCCATTATGAATATCTCTTTTTGCCAT
Source organism: Bacillus timonensis (assembly GCF_000285535.1). Lineage (GTDB taxonomy): Bacteria > Bacillota > Bacilli > Bacillales > Bacillaceae_L > Ferdinandcohnia > Ferdinandcohnia timonensis. The sequence continues at coordinate 687,392 of NZ_HE610985.1, forward strand.
TTCTCCACCTCCTACTCATCTGCCAACCAAGAACGTAATAATTTTGCAAAATCTTCTGGTTTTTCTTTGGCAAGTTTCTCTAATTGTCTACGTCTAACTGTAGCATCAGACTCTTTTTCCTCATTAACATCGGGAATTTGATTAAAGAAAATTGGTTCAGGTTGTTCAATTTCCTCTTCGGTTTCTGGAACTTTCTTTTTACGTAAAATTAAGAATAATAGAATGATAAGTCCAAGTGCTAAAAGACCACCAACAATATATGCCCATAACGGTATAGTTGTTGTTTTTGGTGTTTCTGTTACAGTTGTTGTTTTCCCATTAAACTCTTGAACAGAAACAACTATTTTATCTTGAATCTCTTCTTGCGTTAATTCGTTATTCTCATCTTGATCAATACTAGTATTAACAATCGTACTTAAGATTCTCTCAATGTCATCAACACGTTCCTGTGGCATTGATGAAGGGTTTTTAGGGTCAGGTGCTTCGACCATAACCTGAATTCCTAAATCTCTTATTTTATAAGGGGCTTCTACAATCTCCTTTGTGATTCGATTCACATCTTTATTGACACGTTCTTCAATACGTTCATAATCCCCATTACCAGCTTGTCCACCAGTGTTATAATTTGGGATATCAGTTTCTCCCGAACCAACTGGTGGTACATTCCCCGGGGCTCCTTCACCCGTAAAAGTTTCGGTAATTCTTTCAACACTGATATCGATCCCTTCCATATTTTCAGGGTCAACTGGTGTTACTAGGTTTTCTTGACGGTTTTCCTGCGTAAAATCAATATCAGTCGTAACCGATACAACAACCTTATCAGGTCCCATCATTGTGCCAAGCATTTGCTGAACTTGTCTTTGAATATCTCTTTCAATTTCTCGTTTTAAATCGAGTTGAGATGCTACATTTCCAATTACTGATAAATTTTCTTCATTTTCTAAGTCAAAATACTCAAAGTTTTGGTTAGTTATGACGATATTATCAGTAGGTAGATTTGGAATACTCTTTGAAACCAAATGATATAAGGACTTTATTTGCTGTTGGTCGAACTTATATCCTGGTTTCGTGTTTAGAACGATTGAAGCGGACGCCACTGCCTGGCTGTCCTTCACAAATATCCCTTCGTTCGGCATACTGATCATAACCTTTGCATCATTTATCCCATCGATGCCCTTTATAAGGTTAGCTATTTCAGTTTGAGTGGATTCAAGTTTTAGCATATTAAATTCATTATCGGTCATTCCAAAGCCAGCATTTTGACCAAAAAATGTATAATCGATATTACCACTCTCTGGTATTCCTTCTGCCGCAAGTTCAACCATTAAGGTTTCGACCACTTCTTCTGGCACCTTAATGGTTGTTCCATTATCCGCTATTTCCGATTGAATTCCCCTTGAATCTAAAGTTGCTTTTATTTGTCCTGTTTCCTGTGGAGATAGATTACTGTACAAAGGAACAAGTGTTGTCTTTGTTGTAAAAAACACAGTAAGCGAAATAATGAAAATTAAGAGTAATGGCAGTCCAATAATAGTGGTCTTTTGAAGACCAGATTGTTTTTTCCAATATTCACTTATTTTCGTTTTATATAATTGTAGTTTCTCTTTCATGACATACCCCTAAGTCGTTTTATAGATCTCCAGATTACCGGATTAAACCTGCATCCTCATGATTTCTTGGTATGCTTCTATAACCTTATTACGTATTTGAAGTGTCGCCTGCAATGAAACACTCGCTTTCTCTGAAGCAATCATTACTTGGTGCAAATCAACGTTTTCACCTTTAATAAGTTTTTCTGTCATTTTATCTGAAGTTTTCTGTGTTTCATTTACATTATTCAGGGCATCTTTTAAAAAACCGCTAAACTCTTTTTGAACAGAACTCGCAGTCTTCGTTTGAACGACAGGCTTTGAAATAACCTGAGGTGTTGATGCTAAATTTATCTTATCAATCACGTTGATCACCTATTTTCCTATTTCTAAAGCTTTCATTAACATTCCTTTTGACGCATTTAAAACCGTCACGTTTGCCTCGTAAGATCTTGTGGCACTAATAAGGTCGACCATTTCCTTAAGAGGGTCTACATTGGGCAGAGCCACATACCCATCTTCATTCGCGTCAGGATGTTCTGGGTTATATACAAGCTGAAATGGAGTAGTATCTTCGACGATTCCCGTTACCTTTACCCCATTTCCTATTTTTGAATGATTCATCGCCTTTGACAAATAGGAGGAAAAAGTAGAACCTTGTGGCTGCTGAACAACCATTTTCCTTTTATAAGGTTGCCATTGTCCATCAACAAGTTTCCCTCTTGTTGTATCCACATTAGCCATATTTGAGGAAATAACGTCCATTCTGAGTCGTCCAGCTGTTAGGGCTGAAGCACTAGTATTGAGGCTATGGAATATTGACACTGTTAGTTTCCTCCTTTAATCACTGTTTGTAATGTATTGAATTTCCCGCTTATTCTTTGTGTTATTGCATTATAATAAATTTGGTTTTCTGCAAGCAAAGCCATTTCCTTATCAATATCCACATTATTACCGTTGTGGTTATATGCTGTATCATTCTTTGTAATGAGCGAACCGTTTGAACGTTTGCTGTTTGTAAATTCAAAGTGCTTTTCGTTCGTTCTATTTGCACTCATTTGGCTATTCATTTCATTGGAAAGAAGGTTCTTAAAGCTCACATCTTGTGCTTTATAGTTCGGTGTATCTACATTCGCAATATTATTCGAAATAGCTTTTTGTCTTAAAGATGAGTAATCCAAAGCCTTTTCGAGCGAATAAATGGTATTTGAAAAAAGTTTCATCTAATCCCCTCACAAAAAATAGATATCCTACGAATAAATATAACGTATTGTATAAACTCTTTATTATTGTAATGAAATATAATCTATCTGTCTATGAAGCTTGCGATAAAAAATGAGTTTTTTCGACAATATAGGTCTTTATCCCTATTTGTTCCACACATAATTATAGTGTTTACTCTACAAATTTTCACGTGTTTTTTACAAATATAGACAAGAACTTATTTCCACTATAAGAATTCGACATTTTATGATAGTGATATCCTCTTAAAATAATTCATAAAAAAAGAGATGGAAAACATCCATCTTCTTTTTTTGGATTTATTTAATGTGATTTTAATTTTTCTAATTCAAATAAGAATTTATCGTTAAGTACTTTAATGTAAGTTCCTTTCATTCCAAGTGAACGAGATTCAATTACACCAGCACTTTCAAGTTTCCTTAAAGCATTAACGATTACAGATCTTGTGATACCCACTCGGTCTGCAATTTTACTTGCAACTAGTAACCCTTCGTTACCATTTAATTCTTCAAAAATGTGTTCAATTGCTTCAAATTCACTATAGGATAATGAACTAATCGCCATTTGAACAACAGCTTTGCTTCTAGCTTCTTCTTCAATTTCTTCTGCTTTTTCACGAAGAATTTCCATACCAACAACTGTTGCACCGTACTCTGCTAAAATTAGATCATCATCTTCAAAACTTTGGTCTAGTCTTGAAAGAATGAGTGTACCTAATCGCTCACCACCACCGATAATTGGTACAATCGTTGTTAATCCACTTTTAAACAATTCTTTGTTCTCAATCGGGAAAGCAGTATAAGCACTTTCAATATCAAGGTTTGAAGAAGTTTCCGTAATGTTAAATAAACTTTGTGTGTACTCTTCAGGGAAATGACGGTCCTCAATCATTTTCTTCATTCTTTCATTTTCAATCTGTTGATTGATGGCAAATCCAAGAAGCTTTCCACGGCGACTTAATAAGAAAATATTAGCTGTAATTACATCGCGTAGAGTTTCTGACATTTCTTTAAAGTTAACTGGTTTACCAGCTGCATTTTGCAGCATAGCATTAATTTTTCTTGTTCTTTGTAATAATGGCATTTACTTGTTCCTCCTGATAATCTTACAAAATAAACTGACTCAAATCTTTGTTCTTCACGATTGTACTCAATTTCTCATCGACATATTGAGGTGTAATCGTGATTTTTTCCATTGTTATATCTGGCGCTTCAAATGATAAGTCCTCTAATAGCCTCTCTAAAATCGTATGTAGGCGACGAGCACCAATATTATCCGTGTCCTGATTCACTTGGAAGGCAACTTCAGCTATCTTACGAATAGCATCGTCAGAAAATTCAAGTTGTATACCTTCCGTCTCTAATAATGCTGAATATTGTTTCAATAGGGCGTTATCGGGTTCGACTAAAATGCGATAAAAATCATCGACAGTTAGTTTAGTAAGTTCTACTCGAATCGGAAAACGACCTTGTAATTCAGGGATTAAGTCCGAAGGCTTTGACATATGGAATGCACCTGCCGCAATAAATAGCATGTGGTCAGTTTTCACAGAGCCATATTTCGTGACAACCGTTGATCCTTCGACAATCGGTAAAATATCACGCTGAACTCCTTCTCTCGAAACATCTGCTGAAGAAGAATTGTGACTCTTACCCGCCACTTTATCAATCTCGTCAATAAAAATAATTCCGGATTGCTCAGCACGGTTTATAGCTTCTTGTGTAACCTCATCCATATCAATTAACTTTGCCGCTTCTTCATTCGTCAAGACTTTTCGGGCTTCTTTAACCGTTAATTTACGCTTTTTGCGTTTTTTAGGCATAAGATTACTAAGCGCATCCTGCATATTCATCCCCATATGCTCCATACCAGAACCTTGAAGTAAATCAAACATGGATGCTTGCTGCTCTTCAACTTCAACTGTCACGTAATAATCTTCAAGTTCACCAAGTGCAAGCTTATGCGCCATACGCTTTCTTCTTTCACTCAAGCTTTCATCTTCACTTGATTTTTCCACTTCTTGCTCGTTATTATTTCCACCAAAAAGCATTTCTAGTGGATTTTTATAAGCAGTTTGCTTTTTAGAACTTGGGACCAACAATTCAACAATTCGCTTATTTGCATTCTCACCAGCACGCTCAGATACTTCAGCCATTTTCTCCTCTTTTACAAGGCGAACAGCGGTTTCAATTAAATCTCTAACCATCGATTCAACATCACGACCAACATATCCAACCTCAGTAAACTTTGTAGCCTCAACCTTGATAAAAGGTGCGCCCACTAGCTTAGCAAGTCGTCTAGCGATTTCAGTTTTACCAACACCTGTTGGTCCAATCATCAAAATATTCTTAGGTACAATCTCATCTCTGATTTTTTCATTAAGTAAACTGCGACGATAACGATTTCTCAACGCCACCGATACGGCCCTTTTTGCGTCTTTCTGACCAATAATATATTGATCTAATTTTTCTACTATCTGCCTTGGGGTTAAATTCGTTTTCAATGTAATCCCCTCCTTATAGTTCTTCAACTATAATATTTTCATTAGTATATACACAAATTTCACTAGCAATTTCTAATGAAGCTTTTGCAATTTCTTTTGCTGTTAAATGATCACCTGAATATTTCTTCAATGCGCGTCCAGCAGAAAGAGCGTAATTCCCACCAGAACCGATTGCTAAAATGCCATCATCAGGCTCAATGACTTCACCTGTACCGGATACAAGAAGCAAATCCTTCTCATCCATAACAATGAGCATTGCTTCTAATTTCCGGAGAACTTTATCACTTCTCCATTCTTTAGCAAGTTCAACTGCCGCTCTCTGCAAATTTCCATTAAATTCCTCTAATCGTCCCTCAAACATTTCAAAAAGGGTAAAGGCATCTGCAACAGAACCTGCAAATCCAGCAATTACCCTCCCCTGAAACAGCTTGCGTACTTTCCTTGCTGTATGTTTCATAACAACGGCGTTACCAAAAGTAACTTGGCCATCTCCCGCCATTGCAGATTTTCCTTTATGTTTTACAGCGAATATTGTCGTTGCATGAAAATTTGACATTTTCTCAAACAACCTCCTTATGCACGTGGATGTGAGGATAAATAGATATTACGTAAATGATCCTTCGTAACATGTGTATATACTTGAGTAGACGAAAGACTTTCGTGTCCAAGCAGTTCTTGTACAGACCTCATATCGGCGCCCTCGTTTAAAAGGTGTGTAGCAAATGTATGTCTTAATACGTGTGGACTAATATGAATGGTAGAGGAAGTCTTTTTTATCATATTATTTAAGATTAACCTGACTCCCCTTGTGGTTAGAGGCCCACCACGAAAATTAAGGAATAAATTGTTTGTATGTACTGATGCTTTTTCGAGTAATTCCTTGCGACCATTTGATATGTAGTTTGAAAGTGCTTGCTCGGCATAACTTCCAAAAGGTACATATCGTTGTTTATTGCCTTTACCGTGAACAAACACGGTTCCTAATGAGAAGTCTAAATCCTGAAGTGTAAGTTTACAGCATTCACTTACACGGATTCCAGTAGCATAAAGCAATTCTAATAACGCTTGGTCCCGCTGACCAATACTCGTTGAAATATCTGAAACTGCAAAAAGCTTTTCCAATTCCTCTTCATATAAAAAATGAGGAAGCTTTTGTTCTCTTTTCGGCATTGAAACCAATTTGAATGGATTTTGAGAAATATACTTTTCCCGTAGAAGGAAATTAAAAAAACTACGCAAAGTTGAGATTTTTTTAGCAACAGTACGTCTAGCATATTGTTTCTTATAAAGCTCAGTAAGATACAATCGTACATCTGAATATGTTACATTTGATAAATTTGTGATAGACTCACGTTTCAGAAATTCGAAGAAATGTTCAATTGATTGCTCATAATGCACAATAGTATATTCTGCATAATTTTTCTCGATTTGTAAATATTCTTTGAATAACTGTAACGAATTGTTCACATTTTCCATTTTTTTCACCTCACAAGGGCTACTAAATATTATCACAATTTAGTAGCCCTTGCAAATAAAAACTCTGATTTTTTTACAAAATTCTGAATTGCGCAAGAAATAGCGTTTGTATCTTTTCTAAAAACGTAGAAAGTGGTGAGCCATATGTGAAGCTCACCACCACAACGTTATTTTTGAGGTTCTTCATTGTAATCACACTCAACACATTGTACTTGAATACCTTTTTTAAGCTTTTTCTCAACTAACAAACTCTCACATTTCGGACACTTTCTAGGAAGTGGTTTATCCCAAGAAAGAAAATCGCATTCTGGGTATTGATCACATCCATAAAAGATTCTCTTCTTTTTACTTTTTCTTTCAACAATGTTACCTTTTCCACATTTCGGACAAGGAACCCCGATTTCTTTAACAATCGGTTTCGTATTCCGACAATCCGGGAAATTCGAACATGCCATGAATTTCCCATATCGTCCCATTTTATATACCATTGGATGACCACAATTTTCACAATCCACACCTGCTGGTTCATCCTTTATTTCAACTTCCTTCATTTCCGCTTCGGCTATTTCCAATCTTTTCTCGAAGTCTTTATAGAATTCATCTATGATATTAATCCATTCTGTTTTTCCATCTTCGACTTCGTCAAGATCATTCTCCATTTTAGCAGTAAACTCCACATCTAAAATTTTCGGGAAGAACTCGAGCATCAATTCATCTACAATTTGGCCTAATTCTGTTGGAACAAATCGCTTGTTATCTAATGCCACATAGCCTCTTTTTTGAATTGTATCAAGGGTAGGTGCATATGTCGATGGTCTACCTATTCCACGTTCCTCTAATGTTTTAACGAGTCTTGCTTCCGTATACCTAGGAGGTGGTTGAGTAAAATGTTGCTTTGGATCAATATCCTTTGAGAAAACTTTATCTCCCTCTACTAATGCAGGAAGCATATTTTCCTTTTCTTCAACATTATCATCGTTCCCCTCAACATAAACCTTCATAAAACCAGGGAATTTAACTTTTGATCCTGTTGCTCTAAATACTACATCACCATGGCTAAGGTCTACACTCATTGTGTCCAAAATTGCAGATGCCATTTGACTTGCAACAAAACGCTCCCAAATAAGTTTATATAAACGTAACTGGTCTCTGCCTAAGTATTGCTTCACACTACTCGGTTCTCTAAAGACTGAAGTCGGGCGAATCCCTTCGTGTGCATCTTGTGTATTCGCACCTTTTTTCTCTTTTCTTTTCGTATCATTTAAAAATTGCTTTCCAAATGTTTGTTGAATATATTGAGAGCTTTCCTCAACGGCTGTCTCTGAAATCCGAGTTGAATCAGTACGCATATATGTGATTAGACCTACTGTACCTTCTTTACCTAGGTCAATTCCTTCATATAATTGTTGTGCCAACATCATTGTCTTCTTGGCACGGAAATTCAATTTACGAGCCGCCTCTTGCTGTAAAGAAGACGTAATAAATGGTGGTGCTGGATTTCTTTTTCGTTCTTTTTTTGTTACAGAATCAATAGTAAACGAGTTGCCATCTATTGCCGATAGAACTTTTTTTACTTCTGCTTCATTTGTTAAATCAACTTTTTTTCCATTTAGACCGTAAAACTGACCTTCAAATTGGTCATTGCCTTTTATAAAATCAGCCTTTATTGACCAATACTCTTCTGGCTCAAAATCTTGAATCTCTTTTTCGCGTTCAATAATAAGTCTTACAGCTACGGACTGTACTCTACCAGCACTTAGCCCTTTTTTTACCTTTTTCCAGAGCAATGGGCTAATATTATAGCCTACTAATCTGTCAAGAACACGTCTTGCCTGTTGTGCATCCACTAAATCCTGATTTATCGGACGTGGATGTTTAAAAGATTCTTTAATAGCATCCTTAGTAATTTCGTTAAAAACAACCCGACAGTCTGAATGAATATCCAAATCTAATGAGTGTGCGAGATGCCAAGCAATTGCTTCCCCTTCACGATCGGGGTCAGCTGCAAGATATACTTTTTTTGCTTTTTTAGCTGCTGATTTTAATTCTTTTAATACCGGGCCTTTCCCTCGAATTGTGATATATTTCAATTCGAAATGATTCTTTGGGTCAACCCCCATTTGACTTCTTGGCAAGTCACGCACATGGCCCATAGAAGCCTTTACTTTATATTTTTTACCTAAATATCTTTCAATTGTTTTCGCCTTTGCAGGTGACTCAACAATGACTAAATAGTCCGACATGTATCGCTTCCTCCTTAGAGGTTAAAATAATTTCCGGTTAATATGATGGGTTGATACCCCTTCAGAATAAATTTAAATCCTCCATATTATTAAATATTCTTGTACAGTTTGTCAAACTGTTATGTTTTATTTTTATACATTTTTTATCTATACTGTTAAGAATTTGTAGGAATTTCTGATAAAATATCGTCACAAGAAAGAACTAATTTCGCTCCTGATTGAATTAATTTATTTGTTCCTACGCAAGAAGGTTCCAAGATGGACCCAGGTAACGCAAAAACCTCTCTTCCTTGATTCACAGCTTGGTCAGCCGTTATTAAAGAACCGCTTCTTTCCTTTGCTTCTACAACTAAAGTTCCTTGTGTTAAACCACTAATAATACGATTTCGCATGGGGAACTGCCATTTTTCAGGTTTTGTTGATGGGGGATATTCAGATATAAGTATATGATTTTGAGTGATAGTAGTTGCCAACTCAATGTTTTCTCGAGGATATATGTGATGAAGGCCGCCAGCTATGACTGCAATTGTTTTGCCATTATGATGAATTGCCAATTGGTGTGCCATTGTATCAATTCCACGTGCTAAACCACTAACCATTACCCAATCTTTTTTTATCAAAGGCACCAAGACCTTTGTCATACTTTCAACGCTTGTTCTTATCGGTGTACGAGAACCTACAACACCCAATAATTTCCTACTATTTAATAATGCCTGGTCTCCTGCTGTATACAAAACCCAAGGTGGGTCATAAATTTGCTTCAAAAGAAAAGGATATTCTTGATCGAAGATGGTAATTATGCCCACATTATTATATCTATATTGTTTTAGCATACTTTGGATTGATAAAGAATGCAAATCTTTTAAAAAAATATTTAGTTGATTTTTGGGTAATGGTAGGATTTTATCATATACAGAAGAGGGGATAGTATAAATCGAAGAAAGTGTGGGATCATGTTGTAGAATTCGAAAAATAGATTTCCAACCTATTCCACGACAATGGTGAAGATGTATTAACTTTTCACGAAATTTATCCATATGTTCTCCTTTTTTCCATGAGAAAGAGACAGTTCCTTTAAACAGAACTGCCCCATTCTTTTATTTGTTAATGAGTTTTACATTTTTCGTATAAACCTTTTTCTTTTAGAACGGAAATTAAAGTTTCACCCATAACAGATGGTGTTTCAGCAACCTTAATTCCACATTCATTCATTGTTTTGATTTTTTCAGCAGCAGTACCTTTACCACCAGAAATAATCGCACCTGCATGGCCCATACGTTTACCTGGAGGTGCTGTTTGTCCACCGATGAATCCAACAACAGGTTTGGTCATATTAGCTTTAACCCACTCTGCAGCTTCTTCTTCAGCTGTTCCACCGATTTCACCAATCATAATAACAGCATATGTGTCTTCATCTTCATTAAATGCTTTTAATACGTCGATGAAGTTAGTTCCATTAACGGGGTCTCCACCAATTCCAACAGCTGTTGTTTGACCAATTCCAGCTTGTGTTAATTGATGAACAGCCTCGTATGTTAATGTACCAGAGCGTGATACAACTCCTACATGGCCTTTTTTATGGATATAACCAGGCATAATTCCAATTTTACATTCGTCAGCTGTAATTACACCAGGGCAGTTAGGACCGATTAAACGAGTCTTCTTACCTTCCATGTAGCGTTTCACTTTAACCATGTCTAATACCGGAATATGCTCTGTAATACAGATTGCTAAATCTAGTTCTGCATCAACTGCTTCCATAATGGCATCAGCAGCAAATGGAGCAGGTACATAAATAACAGAAGCTGTTGCACCTGTTTGCTCCACTGCTTCTTTAACAGTATTAAATACAGGAACACCTTCTACTTCAGTTCCACCTTTACCTGGTGAAGTACCACCAACGATTTTAGTACCATATTCAAGCATTTGTTTTGTATGGAAAAGCGCAGTCGCACCTGTTATCCCTTGAACAATTACTTTTGTATCCTTATTAACAAAAACACTCATGTTTGTCCCCTGCCTTTCTATCCTACTAGTGATACGATTTTTTGTGCACCGTCTGCCATTGATTCAGCAGCAGTAATGTTTAGACCAGATTCTTGTAAAATCTTTTTACCTAAATCAACGTTTGTTCCTTCAAGACGTACTACTAGAGGAATTTCCAAGCCTACTTCTTTTGTTGCAGCTACTACACCTTCTGCAATCACATCACATTTCATAATTCCACCGAAGATATTTACAAAAATGCCCTTCACGTTTTCATCAGAAAGAATGATTTTGAATGCCTCGGTTACTTTCTCAGCAGTAGCACCGCCCCCAACATCAAGGAAGTTTGCGGGATCGCCACCGTAATGTTTAATGATATCCATTGTAGACATAGCAAGACCAGCACCATTAACCATACATCCAATGTTTCCATCTAATGAAATATAGCTTAAATCATATTTAGATGCTTCAATTTCCTTTACATCTTCCTCGTCTAGGTCACGGTATTCTAATACATCCTTTTGACGGAATAATGCGTTAGAATCAAAGTTTAGTTTTGCATCAAGTGCCATTACTTTACCATCGCCTGTTACAACTAATGGATTAATTTCTGCAATTGAGCAATCTTTTTCCACAAATGCAGTGTATAACGCTGTCATAAATTTAACAGCTTGATTCACTAATTCTTTCGGAATATTAATATTGAATGCAATACGTCGAGCTTGGAATGGAAGTAATCCAACTACAGGATCGATTTCTTCTTTGAAAATCTTTTCAGGTGTTTTTTCAGCAACCTCTTCGATCTCTGTTCCACCTTCTTCAGATGCCATTAAAACAACACGAGAAGTTGCGCGATCAAGTACAAGACCAACGTAGTACTCTTTTTTAATATCGCAGCCTTCTTCAATTAGAAGACGTTTCACTTCTTTCCCTTCTGGACCTGTTTGGTGTGTAACTAAAGTTTTACCTAGAATTTCATTTGCATATGTACGAACTTCATCCAGGTTTTTCGCTACTTTAACACCACCAGCTTTACCTCGTCCCCCCTGCGTGAATTTGCGCTTTAACAACACAAACTTGGGTTCCAAGTTCTTTAGCAGCTTCAACAGCTTCATCAACCGTGAATGCAACCTTTCCATTTGGAACAGCTACCCCATATTTTCTGAGGATCTCTTTTCCTTGATACTCATGGATATTCATTTCCCATCCTCCATTCTTATGTAAAAAAGCAAAGAATATTTTGTCAGTCCAAATGTTATTATACATTCTCTTTCATTAACTTTCTATTGACAATTAGAACTTTTCCGAAAAATCCTATTTGCATAGAAAATTACATCATTTTCTGAGTGAGCTATTTTGCTCAATCTTAATGACGCTTACTAGATTTAATTAGACTGCGCTTTCATTTTATAACTGAATAGACGGCTTGTCTACCATTTCGCATGAATTTGTTCTTTTTTATACTAAAAAACGACAAATTTACTATTCCAGGAAACTATTTTTTTGATTCACCAATACTTTTATCCATTTTATATACAAAAGCAAAAATTTCCGCAATCACCTGATACAATTCTTCGGGAATGCTTTCGTTTAGCTTAAGCTCTCCCAATAATTCTACTAAAGCTGTATCCTCTTGTATCGGAATGTTATTTTCAATAGCCTTCACAATAATATTTTGAGCAACTTTCCCCTTTCCTTTAGCAACTACCCTTGGCTCAGTATCGATTGTTTCGTTGTATGACAGAGCAACAGCCTTCATCTCTTTATTCTGTGGCGCTTTTTTCATATTTTAAAATCCACTCTTTCGTGAAATCTAGTCAAATCAGCTTGCCCTACCTTACTATCTTTAGTTGTTGATTTCCCTATTTTAATAGACGAGAGCTTATACCCTAGTGATTCAAAACTCTCTTGCAGTGTTGTTCTCAGATCATTTACTAAAGACTCAATCCCTTCCGCCTGATTAAAGATGACGATTGATAAAATACGATTTTGAACCTTTACATCTATGACTACCTCACTTAAATTCTCGAGTTCTAGTGAAAAAAGCAACCGGCAAAAATCTGGATTGATTTTCCCGCTTTTTTTCCTTCCAGACATTTGAATTGAAAATTTCTTAAAGTCTTGGTTTTGAAAGATGATTAGGTGCTGAATATATTGACTTGAATCATTTAATGTTAGTTCAACTTTATCCGTTTGATGTATCTGGCTATGTTGGGAGGCATTTTCGATTATATCATTATTCATAATAGGTATTATGTTTGATAAGCTGGTGGAAGGATGTTGTGATTTTTGTTCATTTTGATTTGTATTTGGAAGAGAGTGGAGCTTTTGTAAAGCTCCACTCTTAAATAGTGCTTGTATTATATTGATTGGTATCATCACTTTACCTCTATTAACTCTCGGATTGGAGCAAATGAACGTCTGTGTTCACTTGTTACACCATATTTTTTTAGTGCATCTAAATGATATGCCGTACCATATCCCATATGTTTTTCAAACCCGTATTGTGGATAGTCATGTCCTAAGCGAACCATCAAGCGGTCTCTAGTCACTTTTGCAATAATAGAACTTGCTGCTATAGATATACTTTTTGCATCCCCTTTAATTATGGATGTTTGAGGGATGTTAATTGGTATTTTCATTGCGTCGACTAAAAGATGATCAGGCTTTTCAGATAGACCAAGAAGTGCCTGCTTCATTGCTTGTTTTGTTGCTTGATAAATATTAACATCATCGATAACCTTTGCGGGTATGATTCCAATCCCTATGGAAGTAGCACATTCTGTAATTTGTTCAAATAATTCTTCTCTTTTGTTTTCAGAAAGTTTCTTTGAGTCATTTATACCAGGTAAATAGGCATCTTGAGGTAAAATAACCGCAGCAGCTACTACTGGTCCCGCCAAAGGGCCACGACCGACTTCATCAACGCCAGCAATACGCTTAAATCCCTTATGATAGAGATGCGTTTCGTATTGAGTCATTTCTTTAAATTGTTGCTCCAAAGCTTTTTCCTCAGCCTTTTTCCTTTTCCAACGTTGGACGAGAACCTGAACACCTTTTCGAGTATCTTTTTCGCATTCTATTATAAATTCATCTTGTTCATCATGTATCATGGCAAGCTTCGTTTCTATATCTCTAATTGTTAATGACAACATTTTTTCACCTTCGTTTTTTCATGCTTATGTATGTAATATCGTCAATTGTACAAAAAAATTAAGGCTCGCTTTGACGCGAACCTTTACGGTTTTTCAAAAGTAAGCCTACCTAATTTTTCAGTTCTGATTTCTCGTATAATTAATTCTGCAGTCTTATCGTAGTCTGTTAATCCGCCTGACATCATTGTTCCTCGACGTTTTGCAATTTCATCAAATAAAATTACAATATCATCCGGAATTTGATCCAAATCAAAACGTTCTTTTAAATTATCCGGATAGTTTTCCTCAAGAAATCGTAGGGCATATACCGCAATATCTTGTAAATTTAAGATAGTATCTTTTATTGCACCTGTTGTTGCTAGCTTTAGACCGACTTCTTGGTCTTCAAATTTTGGCCATAAAATACCCGGTGTATCGAGAAGTTCCAATTCCTTGCCAACCTTAATCCAGCTCTGAGCTTTTGTAATACCCGGGCGATCACCAGTTTGTGCAATGTTTTTCTTAGCTAAGCGATTAATAAGGGTTGATTTGCCGACATTCGGTATCCCGACAATAAGCGCTCTAATCGCACGTGGCCGAATCCCTTTTGCAGCCATTTTATCAAATTTATCTGTTAAGATTACTTTTGCTTCGTTCACGATTTGCTTCATTCCCTCACCAGCTTGTGAGTTAATAGCTAAGGCATGTACACCACTTTCCTTATAGTAAGAAATCCATTCTTTTGTTACTTTTGGATCAGCCTTATCTGCTTTGTTTAAAAGGAGAAGCCTTGGTTTGTTTTTTATGATTTCATCGATCATGGGATTTCGTGATGATGCAGGGATTCTGGCATCAACAAGTTCGAAAACGATATCGATGAGCGAAAGCTTTTCTGTAACTTGTCTTCTTGCTTTTGCCATATGGCCTGGAAACCATTGTATTGTCAAATTTCTTCACCAACTTACATGGTAATTTTTACATACATTTTGTTTTTGTTTATTTTACAATGCCAAAGTCGGATAGTGGCCAATAGATTAAGCTAGTTTCTCCTAGCACTTCGCTAATAGGGATTGGACCGATGTGGCGTGAATCTTTGCTGTAGCGTCGATTGTCACCCATAACAAACAGGTGCCCTTCTGGAACTTCTTCTAATATAAATGGATCTGTTAGTGGACCATCAATTAAGTTTTTCTTATATTCATCAAGATATGGTTCATCATATGGTTTCCCATTAACATAGAGAATATCATCCTTGTATTCAATTCGATCACCAGGTAACCCTATTATTCGCTTGATGTAATCTTTTTCAACTGTTGCATGAAAGACAACAATGTCAAAGCGTTCCGGTTTTCCGACCTTATAACCAATTTTATTGACAATCATACGGTCCTGATGATGTAATGTTGGCATCATAGATAGCCCGTCTACTACTATCGGTGCAAAGAAAAAATAACGTATAACAGCTGCCAAAATAACAGCTATTGCTAACGCTTTGATCCATTCCCAAAGTTCATTTTTTTGTTTGGCCATCATTGCTCCTCCATCTACTCTTTTCTCTTCTACAACCAAATAGATTATATCTAATAAACATAGTATGTATTATTCTTCTATTATAAATATTACGCGAGCAAATGTAAAAGGAGCTTGTTATTTTTATACAAGCTCCTTTCGTATTATTATCGGATTTCTTTAATACGTGCTTTTTTACCACGAAGTTCACGTAAGTAGTATAATTTCGCACGGCGTACTTTACCACGACGAACTACTTCAAGCTTCGCAATTTTAGGTGTATGCACTGGGAATGTACGTTCAACACCAACTCCGTAAGATACCTTACGAACAGTGAAAGTTTCGCTAATTCCTCCACCACGACGCTTAATCACAACACCTTCGTATACCTGAATACGCTCACGAGTACCCTCGATAACTTTCACGTGTACACGTACAGTATCTCCAGGACGGAACACAGGAAGGTCAGTTCTTAATTGTTCTTTTGTGATTTCTTCAATAATGTTTTGCATCGTTTCTTCAACTCCTTCCAACAGATGCTCTTACCAATATCGATTCATTGCAGCGGAACATCTTAATAAGACACGGACAGATTGCCCAAGTCACAAAGAGTATATTACCATAATCCAGCTATAGTTGCAATAGCTACTCTTCATCTAATGTAAATTCTTTTACCCATTTTTCTTGTTTAGGAGATAGCTGGTAATTTTCGAGTAAATCTGGCCTTCTTTTATAGGTTCGACGAAGTGATTCTTTTTCCCGCCATTCTTCAATATTCATATGGTTACCAGATAATAAGACGTCAGGTACGGTCATTCCTCTAAAATTAGCAGGTCTAGTATAGTGGGGATGCTCCAACAATCCCGTACTATGGGAGTCAAGTACAGGTGAATCCTCATTACCTAAAACGCCTGGCAATAGTCGTACGACACTATCAGAAATCACCATTGCGGCTAATTCGCCACCAGTTAAAACAAAATCACCGATTGAAATTTCTTCAGTACTCAAGTGTTCACGTATTCTTTCATCATAGCCTTCATAATGGCCGCAGATAAAAATGAGATGTTCTTCCTTTGCCAATGCTTCTGCTTTTTTTTGGGTAAATCTTTCGCCCTGAGGGCAAAGAAGAATTACCTTCGGCTTGGATTCCGTTTGTTTCGATAAATCTTCGACTGCATCAAAGATCGGCTGTGGCATTAATACCATCCCTGCACCGCCACCATATGGATAATCATCAACTTTTTGATGCTTGTTATCGGCGTATTCACGGAAATTAACAACCCTGAATGAAACTTTATCTTTTTCCTGTGCCTTTTTTAAAATGGATTCCCCTAGTACACCGTTAAACATGTTTGGAAAAAGGGTTAAAATATCAATTTTCATGTTAAATTAATCCTTCCATAAGGTGAATGGTAATAGTTTTTTCTTCTACATTAATTCCCTTCACAATATCATCAATAAATGGAATTAATATTTCTTTACCACTTGTTCCCTTAACAACCCATACATCATTTGCACCGGGAGTTAAAATTTCTCTAATTGTTCCTAGTTCTTCGCCTTCCTCAGTTATAACGGTGCAGCCGATGATTTCGTGAAAGTAATACTCTCCCTCATCTAATTCCCCAAGCTGACTTTCATGAACTTTGACAAGTGCGCCTTTCAAAGGTTCCACATCATTGACATTGTCATACCCCTCAAAGGTAACTAAATCAAAATTTTTATGAGTTCGATGTGATTGAACAGTTACTTCTATTGGCTCATTATCAGATACAAAGATATGTAGTGTATTTCCGATTTTGTAACGCTCTTCAGGGAAATCCGTTCTTGAGATAATTCGAACCTCGCCCTTGATTCCATGTGTATTTACAATTTTTCCGACGTTATACCACTTGTCCATTTATTTCACCTCTAACGAATTTCTTTAATTATTCCTTCTTTAATTACAATTGTTCGTGCAGATGTTGCGTCATCCCAGTTGTCGCCTACTTTTATGTCAATTATCGATTGAACTTCTTTCTCTTTTATTTCACTACCTATTGGTAGCATATGTATTTGTTCGCTTTGGAACTCGAGTTGTTTTATTTTTTCATGCCTGGATTCTATTTCATTTGCAAAATATCGTTTAATTTTTGCAGGATCGAATTTTTTTAGTTTTTCCATCTTTTTTAATTCAAATTTAAGCTGTTCACATTCTTTTAATAATTGATCAATATTGGTTTGTAATGAATCGATGAGTTTTTTCTTGCTGGTTTCCGTTAAGACTTGTTTTACTTCAACTGTTTGGACTATCTTCTCGCGAACACAACCCTTACG
>NZ_HE610985.1:705602-799085 GCF_000285535.1 Bacillus timonensis
TAATACAAAAATCTTATCAATAGAAATAGATTACATCTATACAGAAAAAAGGGGAGGATTCCCCTCGCCCTTTTCTTGTTTTGACCAGTTCCAGCGGCTAAAAACTCGAGAATCATTAACTCCTCAGCAGAAGCAAAAAACACTTCTCGTCCAAGGCTCCAGATTTCGTTTTTGACAAAGCCGCCTTCACTTTTCTTTTCACTCGTTAATTTCTAGATGAATTCGTTTATTATGTCCTGTTCCTGCTGCATAGACAACAGTTCTAATCGCCTTAATAACACGGCCTTGTTTCCCAATTACTTTTCCCATATCTTCTTTATTTACATTTAGTAAATACGTGATATTGCGGTTATCTTCAGTCTCAGTGACTTCGACTTCCTCAGGGTGATCAACAAGTGGCTGTACGATTGTTTTAATTAACTCTTTCATCTGTAGGTTACCCATTACTTACCGTATTTTACGTTATGGAATTTCTCCATAATACCTTGTTTAGAAAACAAGTTACGAACTGTGTCAGATGGTTTAGCTCCATTTTGTAACCATTTTAATGCTAATTCTTCATCAATTTTAACCTCTGCAGGTTGAACAACTGGATTATAAGTTCCTAGTGTTTCAATTTGACGTCCATCACGTGGTGAACGAGAATCAGCTACAACAATACGATAGAAAGGAGATTTTTTTGCTCCCATGCGTTTTAAACGAATTTTTACTGCCATTTTTAATAGCACCTCCGAAAATATTTCAACAAGATATAATATTAACTGTTCCACATCTGTTTGTAAAGTGTTTTTTCTTTACATCAATGAAATGGTTATTATTACTATAATTTTTTAAGTAAAACCAAAGTGCTTTCACTTGTTGTTTTACTTACATAAAAGGAAATTTTAGTCCTTTTTTCTTACCTTTTGTCATGTTCGTCATTTGCTTCATCATTTTCTTCATGTCTTCGAATTGCTTTAAAAGACGGTTGACTTCCTGAACGGTTCGACCGCTACCTTTTGCAATTCTCTTTTTACGACTAGAGTTAATAATCTCAGGTTGTTCTCTTTCAGCTTTGGTCATAGAACGAATAATCGCTTCGACATGACCAATTTGTTTATCATCAACCTGGACATTCTTCAGCCCTTTCATTTTGTTAGCACCTGGGAGCATCCCAAGGATTTCATCAAGTGGACCCATCTTCCGCACCTGTGCTAACTGCTCAAGAAAGTCATCGAATGTGAAGGACATTGACTTAAATTTCTTTTCAAGCTCTTTTGCTTTATCCTCATCAACAGAAGCTTGGGCTTTTTCAATGAGTGAAAGAACATCACCCATCCCTAAAATACGGGAAGCCATTCGTTCCGGATGAAATGCTTCTATTGCATCAAGCTTTTCTCCAAGACCCACAAATTTAATTGGAGTATTTGTTACAGCTTTAACAGATAGTGCTGCCCCCCCACGGGTATCACCATCAAGCTTTGTTAAAACAACACCAGTTAATCCAAGTAAATCATTAAAGCTTTGTGCCACATTGACTGCATCCTGTCCTGTCATTGCGTCAACAACAAGAAAAATCTCATCAGGCTGTGCAACTTCTTTGACTTGCTTTAGCTCATCCATAAGTTCTTCATCGATATGCAGTCGTCCTGCTGTATCAATTAAGACATAATCATGGTGTTCTTCTTTTGCCTTTTCGATTGCTTGTTTAGCAATTTCAACAGGGCTGATCTTGTCTCCTAGAGAAAAAACCGGCATATTAAGCTGTTTTCCCAAAGTTTGTAATTGGTCAATCGCAGCTGGACGATAAATATCTGCAGCAACAAGAAGCGGTTTACGGTTGTGTTTTTTACGTAATAAATTTGCCAGCTTACCGGTAGTTGTTGTTTTACCGGCACCTTGTAAACCAACCATCATAATAACAGTTGGCGGTCTCTTAGCAACCGCAATTTTGCTCTGCTCTCCACCCATAAGTGCGGTTAGCTCCTCCTGAACAACTTTTATAACTTGTTGTCCTGGGGTTAGGCTTTTCATTACTTCTTGTCCAACAGCTCTTTCACTGACACGCTTTACAAAATCTTTGACAACTTTGAAGTTAACGTCTGCTTCAAGTAAGGCAAGACGTACTTCCCGCATCATTTCCTTTACATCGGATTCTGAAACTTTTCCTTTACCGCGAATTTTCTGTAGAGTTCCTTGCAGTCGGTCGGCTAATCCTTCAAATGCCATTTTTGCCGCCCCCTATTCTAATTTCTCAAGCAACTGTATCACATTTTGAAGCTGGGCGCTATCATCATATTCTTGTGCTAGTTTTTTCAGCTCTGTAATCAGTTTTTTTCGCTCTTGAAATTTTTGAAATAGTAACAGTTTTTCCTCGTACTCTTCAAGCATTGTCTCTGTCCTCTTTAGATTGTCATAGACCGCTTGACGACTTATCTCATATTCCTCTGCTATTTCACCAAGGGAAAAGTCATCTAAATAATATAAAGACATATAGTTTCTTTGCTTTGGAGTTAACAACGATTGATAGAAATCAAAGAGATAGTTCATTCTCGTTGTTTTTTCTAGCATAGTATCTCCCCCTTGTTAAGTGAAATACCTTTACAAGTCAATAGTTTACCTATTTACGATTGGGTTGTCAAGCTAATATACTTTACTTAGTTTAAAAGAGCCTGGGCACAGGCTCTTTTAATAGTTGTTTATTCTTCTGTTTTTTCGATTAAGTCTGCAAATAAGCCATACACGTAGTTTTTGGCATCAAATTCTTGAAGGTCGTCAACTTTTTCACCTAGTCCCACAAGCTTAACAGGAATGTTTAGTTCGTTTCGGATTGCAAGAACGATTCCGCCTTTAGCTGTACCATCTAATTTTGTTAACACAATTCCAGTTACATCGGTTGCAGCTGAAAATGTTTTTGCCTGTGTTAAAGCATTTTGACCAGTAGTTGCATCTAGTACAAGTAGAACCTCATGTGGTGCACCTGGTAATTCACGTTCAATAACACGTTTTACTTTCTCAAGTTCTTTCATTAGATTCACTTTATTTTGGAGACGTCCCGCTGTATCACAAATTAACACATCTACATTACGTGATTTAGCTGCTTGAACTGCATCATACATTACAGCAGCAGGATCTGAACCTTCGGATTGTTTAATTACATCAACACCAACACGATCTCCCCAAACTTCAAGTTGCTGAATCGCACCAGCACGGAAGGTATCTCCTGCTGCTAATAGAACCGACTTGCCTTCATTTTTAAGACGATTTGCAATTTTACCAATGGAAGTTGTCTTTCCAACACCATTAACACCGACAACTAAAATGACAGTAAGACCATCCTCTTGAATATTTAGCTTTGGTGATTTTTCTTCACCGCCTTGGTAAATTTGGACGAGTTTTTCTGAAATAACGCTTTGGACCTCTTTTGTGTCCTGAATGTTTCTTCTTTTAACTTCCATCTTTAATTCATCAATTAATTCCATTACGGTCGATACGCCCACATCGGCGGCAATTAGGATTTCTTCAAGTTCTTCAAAAAAGTCCTCATCCACCTTTCGATAGCGAGCAACTAAGTCATTTACTCTTTCAGAGAAGGAATTACGAGTTTTAGATAAGCCATCCTTAAATTTTTCGGTCACTGAATCAGCTTGATTCGAAATCTTTTCTTTGATTTTTTTAAAAAAGCTCATTTAAATCCCCTTTCATTCTACGTTTGCGAAACTAATTCTTTTGATTCCTCTAAACGAACCGAAACAAGTTTGGAAACACCAGACTCCTGCATGGTTACACCATAAAGCACATCTGCTTCTTCCATCGTCCCTTTTCGATGTGTAATGACAATAAACTGTGTTTCATGGCTATATTTCTTTAAATATTGTGCAAATCGGAACACATTTGCTTCATCCAGAGCAGCCTCCACCTCATCGAGGACACAGAATGGAACAGGGCGCACCTTAAGAATTGAAAATAATAGCGCGATTGCGGTTAACGCTCTTTCTCCACCAGATAATAGTCCTAAATTTTGAAGCTTTTTCCCTGGTGGCTGCGCAACAATTTCAACACCCGTATTTAAAAGATCATTAGGATCAGTTAATCGAAGGTCAGCTCGGCCACCTCCAAAAAGGGCTTGAAAAACAGTTTCAAAGTGAGAACGAATACTTGTAAAAGTAGTTTCAAATCTCTTTTTCATTTCGTCATCCATTTCATCAATGACTTGGAACAATGTGCCCTTTGCTTCTTGTAAATCACGTTGTTGTTCGGTTAAGAAAGTATACCTTTCAGACACTCTATCATATTCATCAATAGCCCCAAGGTTCACCGTACCAAGCTCTTCGATTGCAAGCTTTATTAGTTTTACCTTCTTCCTGGCTTCGGAAACTTCTAATTGTAACGGAAATTGTTCCTTTGCAGCTTCATAGGTTAATAAATACTCCTCGCGAAGATGTGTTAAGCAATTTTCAAGTTCAACATCTAAGCGATTCACCTTTACTTCCTCATCTTGTAATATGTCTGTAAGCTGTTTATACTGACGTCTTGATTCTTTCAATTCTCGTTCAAGATCCTCAAGACTAGTTTGGAGACTCATGCGATACTCTCTTTTATTGCTAATCATTTGAATCGTTTCGTTTTTATCATTCGACTTTTGTTTTGCAGCTTCTTCAAGTTCCATTTCTCCAGAATTACTAGACGTCATTTCATTATCAAGAAGTGCTAAATCATCTTTTAAATCGTTTAGTCTTTCTTGCCCAACTGTAACTTCTTCTTCTAAGCGATTCACTTTCTCCTGTTGATGCTCAAGTGCTTGTTTTTTTCTGGCTAAAATAACTTTTTGGTCCGTTATTTCCGTTTGCACTGTTTCACGAGAAGTTTGTTGATCGGATTTTTGTGAGTTAAGTTGAGATATTGTCGTGTCTAATGATTTGAGTTCTTCTTCTAGCATGGCTAGTTCTTGCTTAAGCTCATTTAAACGACTAGTCATTTTTTCCTTATCGACTTGATATTGCTGTTTTTCATCATCATATAATTCCAAATGCTCATTAACATTTTTCTCTTTTACAGCAACTTCACGGTATTCACCTTTAATGGTTTGCTCTTTTAAGCGTAGTGTCTCTCCGCTTTGACGAAGTATCTCAAGCTTTCCTTCTTGTTCTGAAATTTGCTTCTTCTTTTCTTTGACCGTTTTTTCAAGATCAGACGTTTTCGTTTCCATTTCAACTAACTTTTCGGTGATTGCCTCAAGTTCTCGACCACGACTTAGTAATGAATTTGATTTCTTTTTCACCGCTCCCCCTGTCATCGATCCACCTGGGTTTACAACGTCACCATCAAGTGTTACCACTCGATATCGATGACCAACTAGGGAAGCAAGATCATTTGCGCCTTTTAAATCTGTTGTGATCAAAATGGTTCCCAACAAACTAGAGATAACAGAGTGGTATCTACCATCAAAAGTAACTAATTCAGAAGCTACTCCTATGAACGCTGGATGTCCCTTTATTGCGACAAGCTGTGTAGTAGGAATTGAACGTTCCTTAATAACATTCATTGGTAAAAATGTTGCTCTGCCATAGGAATTTTTCTTTAAATATTGGATTGCCGTTCTAGCATTTTTTTCATTGTCCACGACAATATGCTGTGTTGCTGCACCTAACGCAATCTCAATTGCAGTCTCATATTCTTTTGGAACTTGAATTAGCTCTGCAATCGCTCCTTCAATTCCTTCAAGATGCTCATTTCTTGCCTTTAAAACCTCTTTTACTCCTTGGAAGAATCCAGAATAATCATCTTGCATTTCCTCAAGCATTTCTTTTCTTGATTTTGTTTGTTGAAGATATTGATATGCTTGATACAGCATGCTTTCTTGCTTTTGGTAATTTTTCTTATTATTTTCTAGCTTAGCTTGCAGGTCTCTAAATGAAACAATTTGATGGTTGATTTCTTGCTCTATAACAGAGAGCTTTGTTTGAAGTCGTACCTTTTCGTCAAGTATTTCCTTGCGCTCTGTCAAGTATTTTTGATTGGTTTCGTCTAGTCGAGTCACTTTCACTTCCTGTTGCGAAAGCTGATCCTTAATATAGCCCACTTCATTTCGAAATGATGCTTGTTTATTAAGCAACTCAAAATAGTCACTTTTCAAATTCTCAATTTTTTCTTCGATATTTTGATCATAAGTAGCAAGTAACTTTTGTTTTTCTTTCAGCTGTCGCTCAAGATCTTTAACTTCCTCGATCAGTGTTGAAAGCACTTGCTGCTCGATTTGTTTACTTTCGGTCATGCTGTCTAGTCTTTGAGAAAGCTCATATATAGAATTTTGTAGCTGTCCCTTGTTTTTAGTTGCATTTTTTTTACGTTCTTTTAAGACTTCTTTTCGACCTTCCAATTTTTCAAGTTCTTCACTAGTTCGTAAAAGAAGTTGTTGAAGCTCATGAATGGATGAATCTGTTGATTCAATCCCAGTTCGAAGTTCTTCAATTTTTGCTTCCTTGCTTTGAAGCTTTGTATTTAGAGCGAGTTCCTGTTCTTTATGTTCTTCAACAAGTTTTGAAAGCTTTTCCCATTTTTCATGAAGATCTTCGATTTCAAAAACAGTTAAACCGACTTCAATTTTTTCAAGTTCTTCCTTTTTCTCAAGATAATCTTTCGCAATTGAAGACTGGATTTGCAATGGTTCAATTTGCGACTCCAGCTCATGAATAATATCATTTACACGATTTAAATTTTCCTGAGTTTCGGCTAGTTTGTACTCAGCTTTCTTTTTACGAGTTTTGTACTTTAATACGCCTGCGGCTTCCTCAAAAATACTTCTTCTCTCTTCAGCTTTACTACTTAAAATTTCTTCTACTTTCCCCTGACTGATGATAGAGAAAGCTTCACGGCCTAGGCCAGAATCCATAAATAAATCAACAATATCCTTTAGTCGACATGACTGTTTATTTATATAAAATTCACTTTCACCAGAACGATATACACGTCGAGTTACACTGACTTCATGATAATCAATCGGTAAAAAATGATCTTCATTATCCAATGTTAACGTTACTTCAGCCACATTCAATGCTTTGCGGCTGTCACTTCCTGCGAAAATAATATCTTCCATTTTTGATCCACGCAATGATTTTGCCGACTGTTCTCCAAGAACCCAACGGATTCCATCTGTAATATTACTTTTACCACTACCATTCGGTCCAACAACAGCCGTAACTCCCGGTACAAAATCAATTGCAATTCTTTCAGCAAACGATTTAAATCCTACTATATCTAAACGTTTGAGGAACATAAACTTCCCCCTCAATTACAAATTCAAGTCCTACATATTTTATCACAAACTACTGTTTTATTGGATTACTTTTTCTATGGATGTTAGAAATAGACAAAAATATAACCCCACGTAATTGTGGGGTATGCTACTTAATTTTGTTTGTTTTTCAGGTTTTTTAAAGCAATTTCTGCTGCATGTTGTTCAGCTTCTTTTTTCGATTTTCCTGTGCCTGTCCCAAGTTCCTCTCCATTTAAGGATACTCTTGAGACGAATTCACGACTATGAGCTGGTCCTTTCTCTTGAAGCACCCTATACTCTATAAGCCCAATCCCATCACGTTGAACTAACTCTTGTAGCTGACTTTTATAATCCATCACATGAGAAAAAGCACCCGCATTAATTTTTGGTATAACTGTTTTTTCTAAAAACTGGTTAACTACTTCTAAACCTTGGTCAAGATACAGCGCCCCAATAAATGCCTCAAAAACATCCGCAAGCAAGGCTGGCCGCTCTCTTCCCCCAGTCATTTCCTCTCCTTTTCCCAGCAACACAAGTTCCCCGAATTGCAAATCATTTGCAAGTGTTACTAAAGAAGGCTCACACACAATTGCTGCACGCATCTTTGTAAGCTCTCCTTCACTCATAATCGGGTATTTTTTAAAGAGAAACTTGGAAATGGTAAGTTCTAAAACAGCATCTCCTAAAAATTCAAGCCGTTCATTGTCTTCATGTGGCTTTTTTCGATGCTCATTCACATAAGATGAATGTGTAAATGCTTGAATAAGTAGACTTTCATCATGAAAATTGATCCCAAGACGCTCCTGAAAAGCTTTAAATTTTGGAGCGAATTTATTTGTTTTGTCTTTATTAATCCGCTTCACCTTATTGACCTCCAAGGAGAAAGCCCCGTTTACATAACGGGACTTTTTCTTCAAAAAATATTATAGCTGGCTTTTTATGTAATTAACAGCGTCACCAACTGTAGAAATTTTTTCAGCCTCATCATCTGAAATTTCCATGTCAAACTCGTCCTCAAGTTCCATAACTAGTTCAACAACGTCTAGTGAATCCGCACCTAGATCATCTTTAAAAGAAGCCTCTAAAGTTACTGCTGATTCTTCTACACCTAATCGGTCAACTACGATTTTTGTAATTCTTTCAAAAACATCTGCCATTTCCATTCACCTCCCCTCAAAGTATTATATTTGGTTTTACTAGAAAAGCGCAAGCGCCTTTAAATTATTTACATAGTTTTCGCTATCTAGCTCCAGGCACCATTGGCTCTCGGGTCTAAAGCTAATCGCATCGGAAGGTAAAAAGCACCTTCTGTCAGGGCTCGACTTATGCTTGTCGCCGATTGGTGGGTGCCTTACGCTTTTCCTATTACATTACCATTCCACCGTCAATATGCAAGGTTTGGCCTGTCATATAATTGCTATTGTCTGATGCTAGGAATAAAACAGCTCCTGCAATATCCGTTGTTTCACCAAATCTAGCAAGTGGAATTAATTTAAGCATTTCATTTTTCACATCTTCAGGAAGTTTATCAGTCATATCTGTCGTGATGAAACCTGGCGCAACTGCATTAACGTTAATATTTCGGCTCGCTAATTCCTTCGCAGCTGTTTTTGTTAAGCCGATAACACCAGCTTTTGCAGCAACATAGTTAGCTTGTCCAGGATTTCCACTAACACCTACAATAGAAGCGATATTAATAATTTTACCAGAACGCTGCTTCATCATTTGTCTTGTAACAGCTTTGGTACAAAGGAACACACCTTTTAGGTTAATATTAATAACATCGTCCCATTCCTCTTCTTTCATTCTCATTAATAAATTATCTCGTGTAATTCCAGCATTATTAACAAGAATATCGAGACTACCGAAGTTAGCGATAACCTCTTTCACCATATTAGTTACCGAATCTGCTTCTGACACATTTGCTTGAATTGCAAAAGCTTCTTGTCCTAATGCTTTGATTTCATCGACTACTTCATTTGCTTTTTGCTCACTACCAGAATAGTTTACCGCGACCTTCGCACCTGCTCTTGCAAGTTCAATCGCAATTGAGCGTCCGATTCCACGTGATGCACCGGTGACCAACGCTACTTTACCATTTAACATCTTAGTTTCCCTCCTTTAGCGCACGAATTGCTGCTTCCAGTGTCTCTGAATCACTAATTGCATAAGTTGCAACCCTGCGATTTACTTTCTTTATTAATCCAGAGAGTACTTTACCAGGACCAATTTCGATAAAGGTATCTACTCCTTGGTCAAGCATATATTGAACAGAGTTTTCCCACAACACAGGTGAATATAATTGTTTTACAAGATTTTCTTTTATTTGTTCAGCAGATGTCATACTTTGTGCATTCACGTTTGCTACAACCGGAACGGATGCATGATTAATATCAATTTGGTCAAGTACTGAACGGAGTTTTTCAGCAGCTGGCTCCATTAATGAAGAATGGAATGGTCCACTTACCTCTAGCGGAATTGCACGTTTCGCGCCTTTTTCCTTTGCTAATTCACAAGCTTGCTTAACTCCCTCGGCAGCACCTGAAATCACAATTTGTCCAGGACAGTTGATATTTGCAAGTTGAACTGGATGGCCTTCAGCAGAAATTTCATCTGTTACTGCTTGTAAATCCTCACTGCTCATTCCAAGGATTGCTGCCATTGTTCCTTGTCCTGCAGGAACAGCTTCCTCCATAAACTCACCACGTTTTCGAACGGTTCGGACAGCATCTTCGAAACTAAGTGCGCCGGCAGCGACTAATGCTGTGTACTCACCAAGACTATGTCCAGCAACATAATCTGGTTTAATATCTGCTGCTTTGAATGTTTCAAGAATCGCAATGCTTGTTGTTAAAAGTGATGGTTGTGCATTAACTGTTAAGGTAAGTGTTTCCTGTGGACCATTAAAAATAAGCGAAGAAAGCTTCTCACCTAGTGCTTGATCAGCCTTTGTAAATAGTTGGTTAACAACTTCTGAAGAGTCGGCTAATCCTTTTCCCATACCCACAATTTGAGACCCTTGTCCTGGAAAAACGAATGCAATTTTACCCATTCTACCTTCCCCCTATTCGTCTTCTTTTGAATGAATATCTTCTACTGTTTTACTGATTGTCCCTGCAACATCTTTTTCTACCATGTCATAAGTTTGTCGTATTGCACTAAACAAACCGTTTGCATCTGAAGAACCATGCGCTTTAATAACTGGTGCCTTTAATCCAAATAATCCTGCACCGCCATATTCAGAGTAATCTAATGTCTTTTTTAATACCTTTAATTCTGGCATTAAAAGACCAGCCGCGATTTTACTTTTTAAATTACTAGTAAAAGCGGTTTTCAGCATTTTAAACATAGAAAGAGCAGTACCCTCAATTGTCTTTAAGGCTACGTTTCCTGTAAATCCATCTGTCACAACAACATCTGCAACACCGTCTAGCAAATCCCTTGCCTCAACGTTGCCAACGAAATGTAGATTAGTTGCTTTAAGCAATTCAAAAGCGTGTTTCGTTAGGTCATTTCCCTTTTTATCTTCGGTTCCTACATTTAATAAGCCAACTCTAGGGCTTGTAACGCCACGAACCTTTTCTGAGTATATTGATCCCATAACAGCATATTGAAGTAAGTGTTCTGGCTTTGCATCAACATTTGCACCTACATCTAACATTAGGAATCCCTTTTTATCTAACGTTGGTAATGTTGGTGCCAATGCTGGTCGTTCTATCCCTTCAATTCTACCAACGATAAAAAGCCCTGCGGTCATAAGTGCCCCTGTATTTCCTGCTGAAATACATGCATCAGCACGTCCCTCACTAACCTCTTTTGCCATCAAGACCATAGATGAGTTCTTTTTTCTCCTAACAGCCCTTACAGGTTCATCCGTACTCTCAATTACTTCTGTTGTATGTATAATAGATATTCTTTCATCTTCAGTTATGTATTGACGAATTTTTGCTTCATCACCAATAAGTGTAACTTCAAGGTCTTTATAATGTTTCAATGCAGTCATTGTTCCCTTAACAATTTCCTCTGGTGCATGATCTCCGCCCATTGCATCTATTGCGAGTTTCATCTTGTATCATTCCTTTTATCTACATTTAGGAGTTGAAATTATGGTATCGTTCAGTTATTATTAATCAATTTTCACTTGCTTATTAGAACGATACATTATAAATTCTCCAGAAAATACTAGTTCATTCCCAACATAACTATTTACGTCCACCAATGTTCTATCCTTTTCCTGCGAACCTTTCACTTTTGCTTTTGCAACGACCCTTTCCCCTAATTTCACCTGTCTTGTAAAACGAATATTTGCTTTTGCAGTTAAGGCAAGTTCGTCATTTATTACAGCAACTGCTAATGAATTTGCTTGGGCAAAGAGATGGTGGCCCCTAGCGATATGATTCCGTTTAAATACGTGTTCATTCGTTACATCAAAAATCGAAATCGCACTTTGGTCTAATTCGATATCAATAATTTCACCAATGACTTCATCTATTGGCAAAGATTTTACTTCATCATCTAATTTTTTTCAGCAACACTTTTTATTCGTTCACGAAGTTCAGGAATAGATAATTCAAGTCGGTCCAATCGAATTGTTTGGACACTTACCATAAACTTTTCAGCTAACTCTTCATCTGTGACAAATGGGTTGATTGTTATCGTTTCCTGAAGCAATTTTTGCCGCTCTTTTTTATTTCTTCTCATTAAAAATACACCGTCCGCACTCTTATGACTAGGTACTAATAGTAAGTATATAATTAAAAAAAGCAGATTGCAAGAAGAAAAAACCCTCACAATCTGCTAAATGATATATCGATTAATCCAATTTTTCACCATCTAAAATACCTGATTGCAATAAGTCTTCTCGTAAATGTTTATAGGATGGGCTTTTCCAAAAAGCCTCGGAATTTATCAGTTTAGAAGCATCATTTCTTGCCACTTCCAAGGTGCGGTAGTCATGAACCATATCAGCTACCTTAAATTCGGGAACACCACTTTGTTTCCTTCCAAAGAAATCTCCTGGTCCACGAAGCTCCAAGTCTTTTTCCGAAAGGACAAATCCATCATTTGTTTCCGTCATAATCCTCATTCGCTCTTTTCCAACCTCAGATTTTGGATCAGCTAATAAGATGCAATAAGACTGCTCACTACCTCTTCCGACACGTCCACGCAATTGGTGAAGCTGAGATAGACCGAAACGTTCCGCATCGTAAATAACCATCAATGTTGCATTTGGAACGTTCACACCAACTTCAACAACTGTTGTGGAAACAAGAATTTGAACCTCATTTTCACTGAACTGCCTCATCACATGTTCCTTTTCATCTGCAGATAACCTTCCGTGCATTAAGCCGACCTGTGCTTTATTTTGAAAATGATAGGATAACATCGAATGAACATCAATTGCGTTTTGTACATCTAGCTTATCGGATTCCTCAATTAGAGGACAGATTACATATGCTTGCCTACCTTTTGCTATCTCTTTTTCAATAAATACCAGAATCCGCTCAAGTAGCTCATGTTTTACCCAGTAGGTCTCAATTTTCTTTCTTCCAGCAGGCATCTCATCAATTACCGAAACATCCATTTCTCCAAAAACAGT
The DNA here is from genome assembly GCF_000285535.1 of Bacillus timonensis. GTDB lineage: Bacteria > Bacillota > Bacilli > Bacillales > Bacillaceae_L > Ferdinandcohnia > Ferdinandcohnia timonensis. Next base: position 718,457 of record NZ_HE610985.1, read on the forward strand.
AATTGCAAGAGTTCTTGGAATGGGTGTTGCAGTCATAAATAGAACGTCGGGATTTTCACCTTTTTCCCTTAAAATTCTTCGCTGCTCAACACCAAATCTGTGCTGTTCATCCGTTATAACGAGTCCTAGCTTATGGAAATTCACCTCATCCTGGATAAGTGCATGGGTACCAACCAATATATGAACTTCACCTAATTCAAGCTGTTCTAGGATTTCCCTTCTTCGTTTTCCTTTCACAGAGCTTGTTAATAATTGAATATTTACTCCGTATGCCGAAAACAACTCTATTAATGAGTGTGCATGCTGCTCTGCTAAAATTTCCGTTGGGACCATTAAGGCACCTTGATATCCCGCAAGGATTGCGGCATATAGTGATATGGCTGCAACAACGGTCTTACCGGAACCGACATCTCCTTGAAGCAGGCGATTCATGCTATATGGAGAACGAAGGTCATCAATGATTTCATTCACAACCCGGTTCTGCGCATTTGTTAATGGAAATGGCAATTCATTCATAAATTTTTCTAACTCTTCAATAGAGAAAGTCATTGCTGAACCTGCTGTCTGTTCACGTTCAAACTTCCGTAGAGCCTGCATTTTAAGCTGAAACAATAAAAACTCTTCATATACAAAGCGCCTTCGCGCTTGCTTTAAATCTTGATGGCTTAATGGATGATGCATAATTTTAATGGCTTCTTTCTTAGGTAAAAGACGATAGGTGGCTAATAATTGTTCAGGAAGATTGTCCTCAATTAGATCACCAAACTGCCCAAGAGCTAGCGCAATAAAACGTTTCATACCTTTAACAGTGATTTTCCCTTTTATTGAATACACTGGTTCAATTCGATTATCCTTTGTCATTGGGCCGAAAACAATTTCACTGACCGTAATGGTTTGCCGATGCTGATCCCATTTACCAGAAATCGTAATCGTGTCATTTAACGATATTTTATTTTTATAATAGGGACGATTAAAACAGGTCGCTGTTATTAAATAGCGACCTACTAGGACCCTGAAAGTGAGACGTGAACGTTTCCGATTGTAATAGGTTAAAAGTGGTTCACTGTGAACCTTTCCCTCAATTGTTATTTTTTCTTCGTGTTTAACCTCAGCAAGGTCTCGTAAACTATAATCTTCAAATCGATATGGAAAGTATAAAAGTAGGTCAAGAATGGTAAAGATGTGCATCTCATTAAGCTGTATACCTGTCTCTTCACCGATTCCTTTTATATCCGTGACAGGTTGCTGTAATAGACTACTCACCTTTGTTTAGCGAAATCCCAAAGATCTTTGCTTCTAGTGCACGACCTGTTGGGGTTGCCGCTAGCCCTCCCTGTGCTGTTTCTTTTAGTGCCGTTGGCATTGTTTGACCTATTCTATACATCGCATCTATTACTTCATCGCAAGGAATTCTGCTTGTAACACCTGCTAATGCCATATCAGCTGCAACCATTGCATTTGCTGCTCCCATCGCATTACGCTTTACACAAGGTACCTCAACAAGACCTGCTACCGGATCACAAACAAGCCCAAGCATGTTTTTTAAGGTAATCGCCATAGCTTCTGCAGATTGTTGTGGTGTCCCTCCTGCCATTTCAACAATCGCTGCAGCAGCCATCCCTGCAGCAGATCCCACTTCAGCTTGACAGCCACCTGCAGCTCCTGAGATAGAGGCATTATTTGCTACAACAAATCCAAAAGCTCCTGCTGTAAATAAAAATTGAACCATTTGCTCTTTTGTTGGATGTAATTTCTCTTTCACAGCAAATAAAGTTCCCGGAACAACACCAGCAGAACCAGCAGTTGGAGTCGCACAAATTGTTCCCATCGCAGCATTTACTTCATTTGTTGCAACTGCTTTACTGACAGCATCTAAGACTGTTTTACCAGTTAAAAAGTTTCCTTTTTTTATATATTCTTGAAGTAATACCGCATCACCACCTGTCAAACCTGAGTGGGATGAGACACCAGCTAGTCCTTTTTCAACTGCCCTTTCCATCACTTCAAGATTTCGTTCCATTTGTGCGATGATTTCTTCACGACTTTTCCCTGTTACTTCAACTTCCTGTTCAATCATCACATCAGCAATTTTCATATTTTTAGCAGTAGCAAGCTCTACTAATTCAGCAACATTTCGAAACATAAAAACCCTCCTGTCAAAAAAAGCGCAAGGTGCGCAGCTTTCGGCGACAAGCATAAGACGAGCGCTACGCGAAGGTGCATTTTACCTTCCGAAGCGATTGACCTTAGACCCGAGAGCCGATGGCGCCTAGAGCTAGACATAATTAAATATTGTAAACGTTTTAAAAATGATACTTAGTCAACAATTTTGGTCACTTTTAAAATATTTGGTAAGGTAGATAGTTCGTCTAACACATTCTGATCGATATTTTGATCTACTTCAATTGTCATAAGTGCTTGCATTCCTCTTTCTTTTCTCGCAACTTCCATATGTCCAATATTGATGGCGTATTTTGCAAGTACATTCGCAACACCTGCAATCGCACCAAAACGGTCATTATGGACTACTAGAATGGCAGGATGATTTCCGGACAACCGCAATTGAAAACCGTTTAATTCGGTAATTTCAATTTTTCCGCCACCTATAGAAATACCAACAAGCTCCAATTCCCCATCCTCATCCCCAATTGACACCCGGGCAGTATTGGGATGTTCTGGAATTGCTTCCTCTTCAATGAATTTTATCTGCATACCCGCTTCTTTTGCGATCTCTAATGAAGTTTTAATTCTTTCATCAAATGTATCAAAGTCAAGCAACCCACCGATGATTGCTACATCTGTACCATGCCCTCTATACGTTTCGGCAAAGGAACCATAGAAGGAGATGTTTGCCCACTTTGGTTCACGACCAAACAGACTTCTTGCAACCCTTCCGATACGAGCTGCTCCTGCGGTATGTGAGCTTGATGGACCAATCATAACCGGACCAATAATATCAAAAACACTTCTATATTTCATATATTCTCCTCCCTACTTACTGTATATTGTTATGGAGTAAGGTCAGACTGTGTTCCTACTTATTACTCTATTTGTCTATCACTTTTTTATCTACAGGAAATTGTCCCCAAACATTGAAATAGAAGGGACTAATCCCTTCTATATTATAGCTTTATTCAACTGAAAAAATAAATGCATAAAGTGGCTGGCCACCATTATGTGCTTCAACTTCAATATCTTCAAACTCTTCTTCAAGATACTCTACAATTGCATTTACATCATCCTCTGAAGCGTCTTGACCATAAATAACGGTCACTATTTCATCCTCATCAACAGATATTATTTTTGATAAAAGGTCTTTTGCCGCTATTAGTTTATCTTTGTTCGTTACAACAATTTTCCCTTCAGCGATTCCCATAAAATCATCTTTTGAAATATCGATACCATCAATATTGGTATCCCGGACAGCATAAGTGATTTGACCAGTCTTAACATTTCCTAATGCATCTGTCATAGAAGATTGATTTGCCTCAATTTCACCACTTGGGTTAAATGCAAGTAAAGCGGACATTCCTTGTGGTACTGTTCGTGATGGCACAACTACAACGTTTCCTTCAACGACTGATGCGGCCTGTTCGGCGGCCATAATAATATTTTTGTTATTAGGTAGAAGTATATAATTTTCAGCATGTACTGATTCCATCGCTTTCACAAAATCTTCAGTACTTGGATTCATCGTTTGTCCACCTTCAATAACAAAGTGTGCACCGATGCTCTTGAATAGTTCTGTAATTCCTGACCCCATTGCAACCGTAATTATTGCGTATTTCTCTTTTTCTTTAGGACGTTTTTCTGCAACAGGAGTATGAGCTTCATCTTCATCTAAGATAGCAGTGTGCTGTTCTCGCATATTTTCAATTTTCATGTTGATTAAGCTACCGTAGCGTTGTCCGTATGATAACACATTGCCAGGTTGCTCAGAATGGATATGCACCTTAACGATATCATCATCAGACACAACTAGTAAAGAATCCCCATACTGGCTTAAATCATTACGGAATTTTTCTTCAGAAAATGGATTTTTACTAGTTTTCTCCGTTTCAAACTTTACCATGAATTCTGTACAGTAGCCGAATACGATATCTTCAGTATTTAGATGACTCTGTACACTTTTATGATGTTCAGCTTTTACAAGTTCGTTTATCGACGGGGCAGCAATTGACATATTATCGATTGTTTCACCCTTTAATTCTGAAAGGAAGCCTTCATATACAAGTAACAGCCCTTGACCGCCACTGTCTACAACCCCAACTTCTTTTAAGACCGGTAGGAGATCAGGTGTACGATTCAATGAAGCTTTGGCTTCCTTTACAAGCTCCTCCATCACAACTACGATGTCAGTCTCATTCGTTGCAACAGCAACTGCCCGCTTTGCAGCATCCTTCGCAACTGTTAAAATAGTTCCTTCAACAGGCTTCATAACTGCTTTATAAGCTGTTTCCACACCCATTTCAAATGCGTGGGCAAATTCAGATGCTGTTAAAGTCTCCTTTTGTTCAATCGCTTTAGAAAATCCTCTGAAAAGCTGAGACAGGATAACTCCTGAATTACCTCGAGCCCCCATCAATAACCCGCGCGCTAAAGATGCACCAACTTTACCAATATGTGGGTTAGCATTATTTTTTACTTCCTTTGCACCAGATGTCATGGAAAGATTCATATTCGTTCCGGTATCACCATCTGGCACAGGGAAAACGTTTAGTGCGTCTACCATTTTTGCGTTATTAGATAAATGAGTAGCACCTAATAACACCATTTTTGCAAAACGTTTTCCATCTAATGTAGTAATTGACACTCCATTTTCCTCCTCTTTACGGGTTCGTTACACGAACACCTTGCACGTAAATATTAACCGAGTGGACAGCAAGTCCTACTGTTTGGTCTAATGTATATTTCACCTTTGATTGAACATTGTGGGCAACCTCAGATATTTTCGTGCCATAACTTACAATTATGTACATGTCGATATGAACTTCATCATTTTCTTGACGAACAACAATACCACGGGCAAAATTTTCTTTTCGTAAAAGCTCAGTAATACCATCTTTAATTTGCTTTTTAGAGGCCATTCCAACGATCCCATAACAATCGATAGCAGCTCCCCCAGCAACCGTTGCAATTACATCATTTGATATATCAATTTGTCCGTACTTCGTTTTTAATTCGATGGACATATCAGTTCCCCCTTTAAAATTGTTCACCTTGGCTACAGTCATTTTACTATAACATTTCATTTTTTAAAAGTAATTCATTAAGCTACCATGAGTATTCATTACCTTTTATTATATAGCTTTTTATTATTTCTATGTCTTGACAAGTATTTTTCCTTTAAACCTTGACTTTGAACTATTGCAATATCCCAGTTTGTATGATAAATTATATAAGTATTTCTATAAGAAAGCGATTATGTTTGATTGTTGCTGTGCAAGTAAGGAGGGAAATAGAATGGCACGTAAATGTGTAATTACAGGTAGAAAAACTACTACTGGTAATGCTCGTTCCCATGCAATGAATGCTTCAAAACGCAAATGGGGAGCTAACCTACAAAAAGTTCGTATTTTAGTTGACGGTAAACCAAAACGCGTATACGTTTCTGCAAGAGCATTAAAATCTGGTAAAGTAGAACGCGTGTAATAAACGAAATCCGTAAGGGGCCGCTTATCGGCGAAAGCGCAAGAAAAGCGCTGATAGAAGGCGCTTTTTGCTTTCCGTAGCGATTGGCTTGTGACCTCAAGCCGTTGGCACCTGAAGCTAGACAATAAGAAAAGTCTTTAGCTCTCACATTAGGTAAGAGCTAAAATTTTTGCACAAAAAAAGGCACCCAAGGACGGTGCCTTTTTTATCCCTTTTTAAAAGATCCTAACATCGCACGGACGATACCGCCTAAGAACTTTGGTAACTTAATTGTATAAAATTTCATACTTTCCCTCCTCAATGCAATATCCACGTACTTTCATTGAAATCAGCAGTCTACCTTATAATAATATTCAAATGAAAATAAATAGTACCATAATACATATAAATAAAAGCAATTCCATTTAAACTTTCTTACTCATTCATATGCCTATTTGATTTAAAAAAGTACAATTCAATCTAAGTTCATTACTAAAAAATCGTGTTAACCGAGCTATACTATGCAAAAAAGAGCAGAAATTTCTGCTCTTTTTATACACTACGAATTTTTTCAATCGCTGCTTTGCGGTCTTCTTGATTATAAATAGCTGATCCCGCAACCAAGACATTAGCGCCAGCACGGACACAAAGCCTTGCCGTTTCCTCATTGACGCCTCCGTCCACTTCAATTTCAACATTTAAATTCTTTTCATTCACCATTCCTGCTACTTCCTCGATTTTAGGGAGAACGGAATGAATGAATTTTTGCCCACCAAATCCAGGATTCACTGTCATTAACAACACTAAATCGATATCCTCAATGATGTGCTTAATCGTATCTACTGGAGTAGCTGGATTTAATACTACACCTGCTTTTACACCATGCGCTTTGATTAACTGGATGGTACGGTGAAGATGTGGACATGCCTCAACATGTACCGTTAAAAAATCTGCTCCTGCTTTTGCAAATGCAGGAATGTATTGATCCGGGTTATCAATCATTAAATGAACATCTAATGGTAATTTAGTAATTGGTCGAATCGCATCTACAATTAGCGGACCTATCGTAATATTTGGAACAAAGTGACCATCCATGACATCCACATGAATATAGTCTGCTCCCCCATTTTCAACATCTTTGATCTCTTCTCCAAGCTTTGCAAAATCTGCTGAAAGTATGGATGGTGCAATTTTAATCATTTTTTAGTACCTCGGCTTTCTATCTTTGATTTCTTCATAAAAACTCACATAATGGTCGTAACGGAATTGCTCAATACTTCCATCCTCAACCCCTTGTCTAACAGCACATTTCGGCTCAGAAATATGAGTACAACCTCGAAACTTACAATTTGCTCCTGCGTCATAAATCTCCGGAAAACAATATGAAAGTTCCTCTAATTCGATTGTTAAAAATTCCAACGAACTAAAACCTGGTGTATCTGCGACAAGCCCATTTCCAACCTCAATTAATTCAACATGTCTTGTCGTATGCTTTCCTCTCCCTAAAGATGAGGAAATTTCATTTGTTTTTAATTCTAAATCAGGTCGTAAAGTGTTTAACAATGAAGATTTACCAACTCCAGATTGTCCCGCAAATACGGAAATTTGATTATCCAATAATGGCATCAGTTTATCAAGACCTTCACGTTCCTTTGTTGACGTTAAGATGACTTGGTACCCAATTTCCTTATACATATTTGCGTACTGCTGGATTTCTTTGAATGCATCATCCGAAATTAAATCCGTTTTGCTGATACAAATAATAGGTTTTATATCGTTCGATTCTACTAAAACAAGAAAGCGATCTAACAACAATGGACTGAAATCGGGCTTAATCGCTGAAAAAACTAAAATAGCTTGATCAACATTAGAGATTGGGGGACGAACAAGCTCATTTTTACGTTCCAATACTTCTAAAATATACCCATCCGTTTCATTCTCTGCCTGAAAGACCACGTTATCGCCAACCAAAGGCGTTACCTTGTTTTTCCGAAAAACCCCTCTTCCACGACATTGAATTACTTCCCCATCCTCGTTATGAACATAATAAAAACCACTTAATGCTTTTACGATTTTGCCTTCTGGCATAGTTTCACTCCTTGTTTTATTTCATTCGTCACGACATGCATTAGGTAGTGGAATTACTCCACTACCTAATGCAACCTATTGTTCTTCGTACGGAATTTCCTCACTCTTATAAGGGATTTCATTAATGTACACTCTGTATTCAGCAGATTCACCCGGGTTAATAACAAAGTTTATATCAATTGAGCTATCTTCCTTAATTTCAAACTGTTTATAAACATCCGAAATAGTATGATTGGCATCCTTAATATATATTTTAACCAACTGCGGATTCTGCTCTTCATCCGGCGTATAGTCAATCGTTATTGTTCGCTTCACATTTACGGGCTCTTTTGGTTCAGGGCCTTTTGACATGATTACTTTTACCTTATCACCCTTTTTTAATTCGGCTCCGGCTTCAGGCGACTGAGAAATTGCTTGACCAGAAGGGATATCTTCTGAGTATTTTTCCTCTGCTTGATCAATTATCAAACCAGTACTTTTTGCATATTCAGCAAGTGCATTTCCTGGATATTTAGATAAATCAGCAAGTTTAATAGTTTCAAGCCCCTTACTTACCGTAAAAGTAACTTCTGTTTCTTCTGGAACAACCTCTTCACCTTCATCAATGGATTGGCTTAGAATAGTTCCTCGAGCGCTGTCACTATATTCTTCTTCGGAATATACTGTATACTCTTCTTTGGTTAATTTTTCCCTAACTTCATCATAGTTTTTACCAACATAATCCTTAAATACGACTTTCTTTTTTCCTGTACTTTCATATAAATCAATTGTAGCACGTTCTTTCACTAATTTACCTGCTTCAGGTTTTGTTCGTATGATGTAGCCTTCAGGAATTTCTTGGTCGCTGATTTCGCTCGTTTCACCTATTGTAAAACCTGCTTCCTTCAGTTCATCGACTGCCTGATCATAGGTCATGTTCGAGACATCCGGAACTTCGACATCCTTAGGTAAAAATAAGGCTGGAAAAATTGTAACTGCAGCCACACCAGCAGCAAGAATTAAGAAAAAAATAATTGCAAGACTGACTAACAGCTTATTCTTCTTCTTTTTCTTTTTCTTTGGTTTCGGCTCGTCCTCATTAGACTGATTCGTGTTCTTTTGAGAATCTCTAACCATCGTTTCTTTAGCTAATGGTGTGTTATCCTTAATAATCGGAATTGCTTTAGTCACCTCATCATCCAAATCAGGTATCACAAATTTTGCCTCGTTTAAACGATTTGGAAATAGGGCTGTCTGTAAATCCTCTTCCATATCTTCAACCGAATCATAGCGATGGAATGGGTCTTTGGCAGTGGCTTTTAAAATTATATTTTCCACACTTTGTGGGATAGTCGCATTCCACCTTTTAGGTGAAGGTGTATCGGATTGCAGGTGTTTCAATGCAATTGATACCGCTGATTCACCTTCAAAAGGAACACGCCCAGTTAAAAGTTCAAACATTACAATACCTAAAGAATAAATGTCTGATTTTTTTGTAGACATGCCACCTCTAGCTTGTTCCGGTGATAAATAATGAACTGAACCAAGCACGGAATTTGTTTGTGTAATGGTTGTTGAACTTAATGCAACTGCAATCCCAAAATCCGTTACTTTCACCGTTCCATCATGATCAATTAAGATATTTTGTGGTTTGATATCTCGGTGAACAATTTGATTTTGGTGTGCGTGAGTGATTGCTGAAGTTAGTTGCAACATGATATTGATTGCTTCCTTCGGATGAAGCGGTGCATTACGCTGTATGTATTGTTTCAAGGTTTGGCCTGGGACATATTCCATTACTATGTAATAAATATCCTCTTCTTCTCCAACATCATAAATACTTACAACATTTGGATGTGCCAAACTTGTAGCTGAATGTGCTTCTCGTCTAAAGCGCTTGATAAATTCTTCATCATTTGAAAAATCTAACCGTAGAACTTTAATGGCAACATCTCTCTCTAAAATGACGTCTCGGGCAAGATAGACATTGGCCATCCCACCTCCACCAATGACCTCGAGAATTTTATAACGACCACTTAATCGTCTTCCAATAAGCATAAGATTATTCGCCCTCACTTTCAGACGTGTAGTCGACGATTACTAATGTTATATTATCTTCTCCACCATTATCGTTGGCCAATTGGATAAGTTGTTCGCATCTATTTTCAATACTTTCGTCGCTTTCGAGTATACTTTTTAATTTATCTTCTGGGACTTTGTTAGATAAGCCGTCAGAACAAATTAAGAGCATATCCCCTTCGTCTAAAATAAGTGTTTTAAGGTCTATTTGCACATGTGTTTCGGTTCCTAATGCACGTAAAACAACATTTTTTCGCGGATGATGCTCTGCATCTTCTTTTGAAATATGACCGGACCGAACAAGTTCATTTACAAGGGAATGATCCTCTGTAATTTGTTGGAACCCATGACTATTTAGTACATAACATCTACTATCCCCAATATGTGCAACGGTTGAAAATAAATCTGTACAAATGGATGCAACAACTGTCGTTCCCATACCTTTGCATTCTTCATTTTCCTGTGAATGTTTATATAGGTTTGCATTTATTTTTAAAATATGTTCTTTCAACCATTCTTCTGCAGACTCAGATGTGGAGATTTTCTCAACTTGCTCCCAATAGGACTGTAGCTGTGATGTTGTCATACTACTCGCAACATCACCAGCTAAATGTCCTCCCATTCCATCAGCGACTACAGCTAATAATTGCCCAGCCTTATTTTGATAGACACCACAGCTATCTTCATTGATTTGCCTTACTTTTCCCCGGTTTGTCAAAAAGAACGACTTCATTTGTTTCACCTCGTCTCCTCTTTACGCTCCTTTGCACGTAATTGACCACAGGCAGCATCGATATCATGACCTTGCTCACGACGTATTGTCACATTTACACCATGTTTCTTTAATGTCTTTTCAAATTCAAAGATCTGTTCTCGCGGTGTTCGAACATAATCGCGTTCAGGAACATAATTAACTGGAATTAAATTCACATGACACTTAATTCCTTTTAATAGCTCTGCTAATTCTTCAGCATGTTCAACTTGATCGTTGACTCCGCCAAACAACCCATATTCAAAGCTAATTCTTCTCCCTGTTTTTTCAATATAATAACGTACAGCTTCCATTAAATCAGGTAATTTATATGCTCGATTTATCGGCATTAACCTACTTCTAATTTCTGTATTAGGTGCATGTAAAGAGATTGCAAAATTAATTTGTAATTGTTCATCGGCAAACTTATAGATTTTTGGAATGATTCCACTCGTTGAAACAGTAATATGACGGGCACCAATATTTAAGCCCTTATCATGGTTAATTATTTTTAGGAATGAAAGCATTTGATCATAATTATCAAACGGCTCACCAATCCCCATTATGACAAGATGGCTTACACGTTCACCGACCTCATCTAGTGCTTTTTGAACTTTTACAACTTGGGCAACAATTTCTCCAGCTTCTAAATTACGCTTAAGTCCCCCTAAAGTTGATGCACAGAAGGTACAACCGATGCGGCAACCGACCTGTGTTGTTACACAAATAGAGTTACCGTAGCTATGTCTCATGAGAACTGTTTCAATAGAATAACCATCATGAAGTTCAAATAAAAACTTCATTGTTCCGTCAGCTGAAGTTTGCTGGATGATCGTTTTAAGTGTCGTAATCGTAAAATGTTCAGCAAGCTTTTGTCTTAAATCATTAGATAGGTTGGTCATTTCATCGAATGTTGTAACCCGCTTTGAGTATAGCCATTCAAAAATCTGATTTCCTCGAAATTTCTTTTCTCCGTTTTCAACTAACCAGTTTTCAACTTCGGCTAATTGAAGCGAATAAATGGATGGTTTTGAATTTGGTAGGTTTTGTTTTTTTCTTCTTGTTGTTTGTACTTCTTCCAATTACATTACACCTGCTTTCTTAATCTTGCAATATAAAATCCGTCCGTTCCAAAATAATGTGGATAAAGCTGAAGCTGTCCATTTTTAATATATGGTTTCACTATTTCAGGCAGATAATTTTCAATTGTCTCATCTAATATAAAATCTTTATTCTGTTCTAGGAAGGTTTTGATTACACCTTCATTTTCTTCGTAATCTATTGTACATGTGCTATACACGAGTATACCATCTTTTTTTAATAAAGTTGAAACCTCTGTTAAAATGTCTAATTGTATTTTTGCTAGGCTTGAATTGTCTAGTGCCGATTTTGAATATTTAATATCTGGTTTTCTTCTTATTACTCCAAAGCCCGAACAAGGAGCGTCAACAAGAATTTTATCAAAGCTTTGCACCTCGAAGATTTCCCCTGCTTTTCGACTATCAAAAGCTTTTGTTTCAACATTTTCTAACCCTAATCGAGTTACTGCTTCATCAATTAATTTTATTTTATGTTTATGAAGGTCTAATGAAATTACTTTACCCGTGTTTTGTAAAATTTGCGCAATATGTGTTGTCTTTCCTCCGGGTGCTGCACAGCTATCAAGGACATAGTCATCTTTTTCTACACCGAGTGCTCTTGCAACAAGCATGGAACTTTCATCTTGGATGGTAAAATAACCTTCCTTAAATGCTTTTGTATTTGCAAGATTTCCGCGAATAGCCTTTATCGCATCAATAGAAACGCTACCTACTTCCGTTTCAACTCCATCCTCGTTTAACATGTGAATAAGCTCTTCTCTTGTTGTTTTCATTCCATTAACACGAGCAGTCTGTTCTGGTGGAGTACAATTTACTTCACACATTTTCCGTGTTTCTTCGATTCCTATTTGCTTTACCCAACGCGTTACTAGCCAGTTCGGGTGACTTGTTTCAATGGCTATTCTTTCCACTTCATCTTTAATTTGCTCTAACGAAGGCAAGCCGTTGCGTTGGATTGAACGTAATACTCCATTTACAAGTGAAGCAGTACCTTTATGGCCTCTCTTTTTTGCAATTTCTACTGCCTCAAAAAAGATGGCTCTTTCTGGTACTCTGTCCAAGTAAACCATTTGATAAAGAGAGAGTCTTAATAATACTTTCACCCATAACTCAAGCTTTTTAGTATTTTTTAGGAAAGGTGTTAAATAAAAATCCAAGGTATCACGTTGTTGGATTGTTCCATATACAATCTCTGTTAGCAAACCAACGTCTTTTCCCTTAACCTCGTGTTTTTTAATCATCTGGTTTAAAAGAATATTACTATAAGCCTGATTTTTTTCAATTTGTAGTAATATTTCAAGTGCAACGCTTCGTACATTATTACTTGTCATTGTTGTCTCCTAACTGAGTTCCTACTTGTATGTTCGCCCCCAATAGGAATTGCTCTGCACTCATCTTTTTCTTTCCGGCAAGCTGAAGTTGGGTGATTTTAATAAAAGTAGTATTCCCAGTCGAAACAATAAACCCATCTTTTTCAATTGAGACAATCGTCCCGCATTTTTCAGGAGTGGATGAAGGCACCTTTTGGCCCCACCAAATTTTCATTACTTCACCACTTAACGTGGTGTATGCTACAGGCCATGGATGGAGACCACGAATCTGGTTATAAATATCCTCCCCATTTTTTGCCCAGTCAATTTTTTCTTGTTCACGTTTAATGTTTGATGCGAAGGTTGCCTTAGAATCATCCTGTTTTATCGGTGTAATTTTATTTGCTAAAAGTAGTGGAATTGTCTCTGATAAGAGCTTTGAACCAGCCACACTTAATTTATCATGTAAAGATCCAACATGATCATTTTCTAAAATTGGAATTTCCACTTGAGTTAAAATATCTCCCGCATCTAGCTTTTCAACCATATACATGATGGTGACACCTGTTTTTTTCTTTCCTTGAAGGATAGAAGAATGAATCGGTGCCCCACCTCTTAACTCTGGAAGTAATGATGCGTGAACATTAATACAACCAAATTTAGGAGCTTCCAGTAATTCTTTTGGAAGAATCTGTCCAAATGCAGCAGTTATGATTAAATCAGGTTGATAACTTAAAACTTTTTCAATTTCTTCTTTTTCTCTAATTTTATTTGGCTGCAGGACAGGGATATTATGTTTTAATGCCTCCACCTTAACAGGTGGTGGGGTTAACAATCTTTTTCTTCCAACTGGCCTGTCTGGCTGAGTAACAACAGCTACAACCTCATACCCATCCTCAATGATTTGTCGTAAAACAGGTACTGAAAAGTCAGGGGTACCCATAAATACAATTCGTTCCATATCATTACCTACCCTTCAATTTCTCCTTCTTCATAGAAACGATTCACCTTTGAAGTAAATAAAACACCATGCAGGTGATCGATTTCATGCTGAATCGCACGGGCTAAGAATTCTCTAGCCTCAATTATATACGTTTTCCCTCTGCGGTTTTGCGCTCTTACCTTTACATAATCATTTCGTGTTACTTCACCAAAAAGGCCCGGAAAACTGAGACAGCCTTCTGGACCCACCTGTTCACCCCTGCTCTCTAGTATAACTGGATTAATAAGTTCAATAAGCCCACTCTCGTCTCCTATATCAACGATTGCGATTTGTTTTGCAATTCCAACCTGAGGGGCAGCTAAGCCAACACCGTCCGCCTCGAGCATTGTATCATTCATATCTTTCACTAATTTTGATAGTTTTCGGTCAAATGTTGTCACCTTTTCACATTCAACTTCAAGTATTTCATTTGGATATTTAACAATTGGTAATACTGACAAAGAAGTTCCTCCATGACAAGTTTTTATATATTTCGTTCAAAGTCCACTTTTCGCTTTTCTATCAGTCTCTCTCTTTTTTCGAAACTTTAAACTACATCATAATATATGGGTTTAAGTCAATTGATAAAGTAAGCGAGTTTTGTGAAATTTCTCTTTGATAACGGTCCAATATTCCTTTTAAAAGCTTATTTAAATTTGGCTCATTTTTGTATTTTATCATGCATTGGTATCGATATCTATTATTAATCCTTGCAATTGGTGATGTAACCGGTCCTAAAATGATGGATTGATTTGATAAAGATCTTCGTAAATAGATTGCAATTTTCTCAGCTACATCTACTGTCTTCGTTAACTCAGGATGTGTGACAGTTATTAATGCAAGATAATAAAATGGTGGATACGCATGTGCTTTTCTAATTTTCATTTCATTTTGATAGAAGCCATCAAAGTTATGCCGACTTGCGAGCTCGATACTGTAATGCTCAGGTGTATAGCTTTGAATCACGACTTCACCAGGCAGTTGATGACGTCCAGCTCTTCCACTAACCTGTGTTAGAAGCTGAAATGTTTTTTCTGAAGATCGAAAATCAGGTAAGTTAAGCATTGTGTCTGCCGTTAGAACACCAACTAATGTGACATTAGGAAAATCCAGCCCTTTAGCAATCATTTGTGTTCCTAACAAAATATCTGCCTTTCCCTCACCGAATTCCCTCAATAATTTCTCATGTGCACCTTTTCGACTTGTTGTATCAACGTCCATTCGAATTACCTTAGCCTCCGGTAAAACCTTTGCGAGCTCTTCTTCCACCTTTTGCGTTCCAGTCCCAAAGAAACGAATATGCTCACTTCCACATTCGGTACATGTATTTGGCATAAATGTTTCATATCCACAATAATGGCATTTTAACCGGTGATGTGGTCTGTGATATGTCAAAGAAATATCACAATGTGGGCAATTTGCTACATATCCACAATCCCTGCACATCACAAAGGAAGAGTGGCCACGTTTATTTAAAAATAAAACAGACTGCTCTTTCCGTTCAAGTCGCTCAGTTAACTTTTCAAATAAGGTGCTCGAAAACATCGAGCGATTTCCATTTCGCAATTCCTCACGCATATCAACAATCTCAACTGTTGGTAAAGGTCTGTTATTAACTCGTTCCTTCAATGTTAGT
This sequence comes from Bacillus timonensis, assembly GCF_000285535.1. GTDB lineage: Bacteria > Bacillota > Bacilli > Bacillales > Bacillaceae_L > Ferdinandcohnia > Ferdinandcohnia timonensis. The sequence goes on from NZ_HE610985.1 coordinate 734,013, forward strand.
AATTCATAGACATTCTTTGAGGCTCGTGCGAATGATTCGAGGGTAGGTGTAGCACTTCCTAAAATAACTGGAGCGTCATGCAACTGGCCACGAAAAATGGCTACATCTCTCGCATGATATCTCGGATTGTCTTCCTGTTTGTAGCTTGATTCATGTTCTTCATCAATTATAATAATCCCAATGTTCTCAAATGGAGCAAAGATAGCAGATCTTGCACCAACTACTACACTTACTTCCTTACGATAAATTTTTCGCCACTCATCGTATTTCTCACCAATTCCAAGCCCGCTATGCATTACTGCTACTCTGGAACCAAACCGCCCCTTGAATCGACTTACCATTTGTGGGGTGAGCGAAATTTCAGGAACTAAAACAATGGCTTCTTTGCCCTTTTTTAAAACAGCATCAATCGCTTGCATATAAACTTCAGTCTTTCCGCTACCTGTTACACCATACATTAAAAACACCTTATGGATAACATCCTCAATTGAATCAAGAATAGGGGAAATCGCGTTTTGTTGCTCTGTAGTTAAAGGCATTGGTGAAGTTTGTGCAAAATGCCTATCCGCGTATGGATCACGGTAAACCTCAACATTTCGCTCGATTAGCAGACCTTTTTTTACCATTGTTCGAATCGTGCTGTCGGTTACACCTACCTCCTGCAAAAGTTCCTTCAATAGAATTGGTTTATTATCTTCCAGAAAAAATTCAAGCACCTCTTTTTGTTTTTTTGCAGTTGCAGGTAGCTCTTCCATTATTTTCTCTGTTTCTTCTATTGAATGATGAAGATGAACCTGTTTCAAGGTTTTCTTATTGCTACGATTTTTTACAATATAGACAACTTCAAGAAGCCCTTTTTTAATATCCTTTTGGTAAATATTCAACAAATCGTTTTCCACTGCATCTTCCCAGCTAATTACATCGTGTTTTTCAAATGAAGCTTGGATGGCCGGCTCTAATTCACTTCTTTTGGATGGCTCTAGCAGCCGTATTTCTTTTTCATATTTGGCTCGCATTGCTGATGGTAGCATCGCTTGCAATGCAGAAATTGTAAAACAAAGTGTTTTTTCTGTTAACCACTCCCCGATGTGGAGGAGCTCCTCGTTTAGGGCTGGTGTAAGGTCAAGCAAAGAATGGATTTCCTTTAGCTTATTCACTTCGCCCTTTTCCGATAAACTCATAACGAAGCCTTGAACTTTACGAGGACCAAATGGGACAACAACTCTCATTCCTGGTACAACAATGTCACTCCATTTATCAGGAACGATATAATCAAATGGTTTATCAGTTTGCATTGCAGGAACATCGACGATTACGCTTGCGATATTCATTTATTCTCGCCATCCATAATTTGTTTTACTTCTTGAAGTATCGCCTTTGAAACTTCAAACTTTGTCATCATCGGCAAATTTTTATGAGTCCCATCTTTTTTATAAATCGTTACAAGGTTTGTATCTGTACCAAACCCTGCTCCCTGTGTCGTCACATTATTCGCAACAATCATGTCAAGATTTTTCGATGCAAGTTTTTGTTTTGCATATTCATCAATATTGTCCGTTTCAGCAGCAAACCCTATTAAAAATTGATGTTCCTTTTGTTCACCTAATGTTTTTAGTATATCTGTAGTTCGCTCGAGTTCTAGTACGAGTTCGCCTGATTTCTTTTTCATTTTACCTTCATATACCTGTTTTGGACGATAATCGGCAACAGCTGCAGATTTAATTACGATATCACTTTGTTTATAAAACGTCATGACCTGTCTAAACATTTCTTCCGCAGACTCAACAGGAATGAGTTTTACATTTGGAGGTACCGGAAGATTAGTTGGGCCAGAAATCAAAGTTACTTCTGCACCAGCTTTACTCGCAGCTTCTGCAAGTGCATAGCCCATTTTTCCGGTTGAACGATTTGTAAAAAAACGAACAGGATCAAGTTTCTCCCGAGTCGGGCCAGCTGTAATTAAGACTGTTTTGTTATGTAGTAATCTCGGCTCAGTAAAATGACTAGTTATCAAGTCAACAATTTTTTCAGGTTCTTCCAAACGACCTTTGCCTACATAGCCACATGCTAAATATCCCTCAGATGGTTCAATAAATTGATATCCATCCCTTGCTAAAATGTCAATATTGCGTTTTACAGCAGGATGGTCGTACATATGGACATTCATCGCCGGAGCAATCCAAACAGGAGCCGTTGTAGCAAGCAATGTAGTTGTAATCATGTTGTCTGCAATTCCATTTGCAAGTTTTCCAATCGAATTTGCTGTTGCTGGTGCAACAACAACTAAGTCAGCCCAATCAGCTAGATTGATATGTGCAATAACTTCCGGGTTTTTTTCATCGAATGTATCAAAGTACACATCATTACGTGAGAGAGCTTGGAATGTTAATGGATTAACAAATTTCATTGCAGATTCACTCATGATTACTTTCACGTCAGCACCCGCTTGGGTTAGCTTACTAGTTAAAGCAGCAGCTTTGTAAACAGCAATACCACCGCTCACACAAAGCAATATTTTTTTATTAAGCATTTGAATCCCCCTTTATAGAAAAATCAAAGTGCCTCGCTCAGCCTCGACAAGCATTAAACGAACATTTCCTCATAATCCTGACTTCAGAGGATTTTGCTTATGTGATCGAGGGGCTAGGAGCTTTGGCTAGACATTACTTAAAAAAATAACAACCTACATGAGAGGTTGTTATTTTTGGTTATTCATTAGTAGTTGTTGGTGTTGTATCAACATCCGTTTTCTTATCAGTTGAATAATAAAGTAGACCAGCATCTATTTCTTCTAATGCTTTCCCAACTGATTTAAAGGATACAGGCTTCTGTACCATTCCATCATTTTTCTCTTGCATTACTCTTGCTCTTTTCGCAGCAACAGTTACAAGTGTGTATTTTGAATTCAATTTGTTTAATAATGAGTCAATAGATGGATTTAACATTAAAAATCTCCCTCCAGCATTTGTTTGTATCGTCTTGCAACACGGTCACGTCGACAATGCTCAGCAGTGACGATTGCATTAATCCGGTCGCAAGCTAGCTCTACTTGATCATTTTCTACTACATAATCATAAGCGTCCATCATTTCAATTTCTTCTTTTGCAACCTTCATTCTGTTAAGAATTAAATCATCAGTTTCAGTACCCCTCGTAACGATTCTGTTCTTTAATTCCTTCAGACTTGGTGGAGCTAAGAAAATGAATAAACCATCTGGGAACGCATTTCTTACTTGAAGTGCTCCTTGTACTTCGATTTCTAGAAATACATCTTTTCCTTCTTGTAACGTTGATTCTACATAGTCAATTGGGGTTCCATAATAGTTCCCGACATATTCTGCCCATTCAAGAAGTTTGTTTTTTTCAATTAGCTCTTCAAATTCTTCTCTAGATTTAAAAAAGTAGTCAACTCCATCCACTTCTCCTTCGCGAGGTTTCCTCGTTGTCATTGAGATAGAGTATTGAAATTTTGTATTAGGCTGGGAAAAAATTGCTTTTCGGACAGTTCCTTTTCCAACACCAGATGGACCTGATAAAACAATAAGTAATCCTCTTTCTTTCATTCGTTTTAAACCCTACCCTTCGTCTGTTAGCTCATCTTCTTTTGATAGTCTTTGTGCAACCGTCTCTGGCTGGACTGCCGATAAAATAATATGGTCACTATCCATTATCATAACTGCACGTGTCCTTCTGCCATATGTAGCATCAATAAGCATCCCACGGTCACGAGCATCTTGAATAATTCGTTTAATCGGAGCAGATTCGGGACTAACAATTGAAATAATTCTGTTGGCCGAGACAATATTCCCGAATCCGATATTTATTAATTTAATTTGCACTTAATCTCCCCCAATATATACCCCTCTATTTTTGCCGCGAAAATGGCTTTATAATCAAGCTTATTCAATATTTTGAACTTGCTCTTTTATTTTCTCTAGTAAGCTTTTCATTTCAACCACATGCTTTGCTATAGCAGGGTCGTTTGCTTTTGAGCCGATTGTATTGGTTTCCCTATTCATTTCCTGAACGATAAAATCAAGTTTTCTACCAATTGGTTCATTTGCTTGAACAGTTTCCCTAAATTGCCCGATATGGCTTGCGAGTCTAGTTAGTTCTTCACTGATATCAGCTTTTTCCGCAAATAAAGCAACCTCTGTGAGAATTCGATTTTCATCAAATTCATTACCCACATATTCCTTGATTCTTTTTTCGATACGGTCACGATAAAGTGTAACTACTTTCGGTGCATATTTTTTGATTATATGTACGTTTTCTTCAACTTCGTCAAGAAAAAGGAAAATGTCATCAATTAATTTCTTCCCTTCAACTTCCCTCATTTGTTTCAATTGGCGTGCCGCGCTATGAATTACTTCTAGTACGGCTGATTCAATCTCTTTATTTTCCAATTCCTTTTCTTCAATGGAGAGAATATTTTCATTTGAAAGGAGCTGCTGAGTTGTGATTTGATCGGTAAGCTGATACTTTTCTTGGATTTGTTTTGTAGACGCAACAAGACTATCTAATAATTCCCAGTCAATGGAGAGAGTTTTCGAAACAAGTCCTTCGCCTTCAATTGTAAGAAATACTTCAACACGACCTCTTTTTACGTACTCTACTATTGCTTTTTTTATTTTATCCTCAAGAAACAGTAATTGTCTAGGTAATCTTATATTGATTTCACAAAATCGATGGTTTACAGATTTAAGTTCTGCATGAACGTAAGTTGCGTTTGATTCCTTTTCGGCACGTCCAAAACCTGTCATACTTGCTATCATCATATCACTTCCAATCTAACATAACAGGTATATCTATATTATGATTTAAATGGGTAAATGCAATATTTATTTTACCATTGTTTTCTCAAATCGAATAGTTTCCTAATGATTTCATTCCAAAGTAAAAAAGGTAATAGAGTATTTACTCCATTACCTCATCAATTATAACATAGTTTTATATCTAAATTCCAAGTCTTATGCACGAGCTGTGGATCGTTTGTTTGTAAATAAAGCCCCCGCTAAGAGGAATGTTGGAATTGCGGACATTCCAATTACTAAAAGCCAATCTCTTGGTGCAATTGCATATGTTTTGAAAACTGGTTGAAGTGGCGGATAGTAAATAACGATTAACATTAAAAGAATAGATGAGATAACCGCCCAAACTAAATACATATTTTGAAATGGGTTTCGATGAAAAATAGAACGTTCACTTCGGCAATCAAACACATGGATCAACTGAGCCATGACAAGTGTTGCAAACGCGATTGTTTGAGCATAACCTAAATTGTTGGGATCTCGATGATACACAACCATAAAGGCAGCTAAGGTCGCAATACCAATCAAGAATCCACGGCTAATAATTTTCCAACCCAAGCCTCTTGCAAATACGCCTTCTTTCGGATGACGAGGGCCATGCTTCATTAAATTGCCCTCTGGTTGGTCGAGTCCTAATGCCATTGCTGGTAAACCATCTGTTACCAAGTTGACCCAAAGGATTTGAATCGGCACGAGTGGAAGTGGAAGTCCCATTAACATCGCAAAAAGCATTACTAGAATTTCACCGACATTGGATGCCAATAAATAACGGATAAACTTTCTAATATTTTCATAGATGTTTCGACCTTCTTTGATGGCGGCTTTTATTGTTGCAAAGTTGTCATCAAGCAATATTAATGATGATGCTTCTTTCGCTACATCAGTTCCAGTAATTCCCATCGCAATCCCGATATCTGATGCTTTAATTGCTGGAGCATCGTTTACACCATCACCAGTCATCGCAACGATATGCCCCCTACTTTGAAGTGCCTTAACGATTTTCAGCTTGTGTTCAGGTGATACCCTTGCATATACATAAACATCATCGACGATTTCTTCTAGCTCTTCTACATCCATTTTTGAAAGAGCATAACCGTCTAACACTTTACCACCTCGTGGTAAAATACCAAGTTGTGTAGCGATTGCTTTTGCTGTAATGAGATGGTCTCCAGTAATCATGATTGTCTTAATACCCGCATCTTTACATTCTTTAACAGCGTCTTTGACTTCAGGTCTTGGCGGGTCAATCATTCCTTGTATCCCAATAAATGTTAATTCACTTTCTGCTTCACGTTCTGAAACTATCTTTTGATTAGGTCTTAAAGGTTTAAAACCAACCGCAATCGTGCGAAGTGCATCCGAAGCTAAGCCTTCAATTGCATCCTTTATATTATTCTCGTACTCTACTGATAATGGCTGTTGTCTATTATCCCAAAGAACAGATTTACTTACTCCTAGTAACACATCTGGTGCACCTTTTGTAACAACAAACTGATTTCCAGATTGATCTTTTACAATGACACTCATCATTTTTCTTGCAGAATCAAATGGAAACTCTTCTACAATTTCAAATTGCTCTGCCAATAATTCATTTGTAAGTCCTGCTTTAATACCTGCTACAAGAAGAGCGCCTTCTGTTGGATCTCCGTCAAGAACCATTGTCTTATCCTTTTGCTTTAATGATGCATTATTGCATAAAACCCCAAATGTTAATAACTGCTGCAATGTTTTATGATCAGATGGTTTAATTTCTTTTTCACCTGAGAAAAATTTACCCTCTACATCATAGCCCGTACCTGAAACAGACCATGTTTTACCGCCAGACCATAGATGTGTAACTGTCATTTTATTTTGAGTCATTGTTCCTGTTTTATCTGAGCAAATAACCGATGCACAGCCTAGCGTTTCAACAGCAGGTAAACGTCGAACAATCGCATTCTTCTTGATCATCCTTTGAACACCTAGGGAAAGTGCGACTGTAACAATTGCTGGCAGACCTTCTGGTATTGCAGCAACTGCCAATGAAACACCCGCTAGGAACATTTCATATACTTCATGTCCATTTATAACACCTACAACAACAACTAAGAGTGTTAAAAATAGGGCAACTGTTATTAGAACTTTACCCAATTGCTCTAATCTTCTTTGCAAAGGTGTAATCATTGTTTCAGCTGATTGAAGGAGTTCCGCAATTTGGCCCATTGCTGTATTCATTCCAGTTCCTACTACGATTCCAACTCCACTACCTCTCGTCACCATTGTACCCATAAAGCCCATATTTTCTTGGTCACCAAGTGAAACATCATCATCACGAATTGGGTCAATATGCTTAGTAACAGGTACGGATTCACCTGTTAGTGCAGATTCTTCAATCTCTAAGCTTTTTACGTCTATTAAACGTACGTCCGCCCCAATTCGATCGCCACTTGTGAATTTAATAATATCGCCTACAACAAGTTCTTTTGAGAGAATGCGAACCCATTCATTATTTCGATAAACATTCACCTGTGGTGCAGAAAGCTCTTTTAAAGCTTGAAGTGATTTTTCTGCTTTTCGCTCTTGAAAAAAACCTAAAAACCCGTTGATTAAAACAATTGCCATAATTGCAATGGCATCAATGTATTCCCCTAACAACCCGGAAATTAGAGTTGCGGCAAGTAATACAAGGACCATGAAGTCCTTAAATTGGGCTAAAAACAACAAAAGTGCTGAAGGGCGTTCGGCTTCCTTCAATTCATTATATCCAAATTGCTTTTGTCGCTGTTTTACTTCTTGGTCGGAAAGACCACTAGAAAGGCTTGTATTAACTTTTTTTTCGACCTCTTCTGATCTAAGCTCATACCACTTCATCCGTCTTTTACACACCCCTCACAATAAATCTGTTATCTCTATGAAAGCTTATTCAGTCTCGTCCCAAAAAATGCTATACTTTTTCTAAGCTACCTATTTATTGGTACAATAAGATTGAATTGATTTAGAAGACAATTCTCTTCTATAGATATGGAAAAGAGGAAACACGTATGACATTCGATGGAATATTCACGCATGCAATTGCGAATGAATTAAAACAAACACTCGAAAGTGGCAGAATATCAAAGATCTATCAACCATATAAAAATGAATTAATTTTTCAGATTCGTTCAAATGGTAAGAATCACAAACTTTTGCTTTCTGCACATCCTAGTTACGCTCGCATCCATCTGACAAATGAATTATATGATAATCCGCATGAACCACCGATGTTCTGTATGCTACTTCGCAAACATCTTGAGGGAAGTATTATTGAGGCAATTCGTCAGGTTGATAAGGACAGAATCATTATTTTTGATATAAAAGGTCGGAATGAGCTTGGAGATGTCTCTTATAAGCAACTAATCATTGAAATTATGGGTAGACATAGTAACATCATTTTAGTTGATACGGAAAAACAAACGATACTAGACAGCATTAAGCATATTTCACCAGCAGTTAACCGTCATCGCACTGTTTTACCGGGATATATGTATGTTTCACCACCTGCTCAGGATAAGATAGATCCTTTTACTGTTGATGAAGAAACATTCCTGAAAAAAATCGACTTTAATGCCGGTCGATTAGATCAGCAAATCGTAAATAAATTTTCAGGTATCTCCCCTTTATTTGCAAAGGAAGTTGTATATCGGTCTGGAATAGCTAATCGAAAATCGCTACCAGGTCCATTTTTAACAATGATTAATACGGTAATGGAAAATAAAATTACCCCGCAAATTATATCGAAAGGTCAAAAGGATTATTTCTATATCCTCCCTTTACAACATATCGGTGGTGAAAGTAGAGAATTCACCTCTATTAGTGAAATGCTTGATCGTTTCTACTTTGGTAAAGCGGAAAGAGACCGAGTGAAGCAACAAGGAAATGATTTAGAACGATTTATCGTGAATGAGAAAACGAAAAATGAGAAAAAAATTAAAAAGCTCGAAGCAACTTTAGTAGAATCGGAAAAAGCAGAAAAATATAAGTTATTTGGAGAACTTTTAACAGCAAATATGTACGCAATGACCAGAGGAGACAAAGAGATTGAAGTGTTAAATTATTATTCCGATGAAAATGAGAAGCTGAAAATTTCTTTAAATCCACAAAAAACGCCATCTGAAAATGCACAAAGCTACTTTTCAAAGTACCAGAAGGCAAAGAATGCTGTCGCATATGTGGAACATGAAATCGAGAAAGCTAATGAAGAAATTGCCTATTTTGACTCACTACTTCAACAAATCGAGTCTGCTGCGCCAAAGGATTTACAAGAAATTCGCGAAGAGCTCATGGAGGAAGGCTATCTCAAAAACAAGCAGCGTAAAGGGAATAAGAAAATGAAGCCTACGAAACCTTCCATTGAGCGCTATGTAGCAAGTGATGGAACAGAAATCCTTGTCGGTAAAAATAATAAACAAAATGATTATGTAACAAATAAACTAGCTGCAAGAGATGATATTTGGCTCCATACAAAGGACATACCCGGTTCACACGTAATTATTAGGAGCAAACAGCCATCAAGCGAAACAATACTAGAGGCTGCGACTATTGCTGCTTATTTCAGTAAGGCAAAAAACTCATCCTCCGTACCGGTTGATTATACATTGGTGCGTCATGTAAAAAAACCGAATGGTTCAAAGCCTGGCTTTGTCATCTATGACAACCAACAGACTGTATATGTCACACCAGAAGAAGATTTAATAGTAAAACTAAGAAGATAATCACTAAAAAAACCCTAGGAATCCTAGGGTTTTTAACTTTTATGCTTTGGCAGTATCCCATTCAACTGGATTTTTCCTCCAGCTTTGAAGGCTCTCAATATCATTTTCCGTTACAACACTTTTTTCTAAAGCCACTTCAATTAATGTTGGGTAATCCGTTAATGTGTGCGCGGATATATTTGCAGCTTCTAAGCTAGCTGCCGCAGCCGGAAGTTGATAAGAGAAGATTGCCACGATTCCCAATACATCGCATCCTGCTTCACGCAGGGCTTCAACAGCAGTAATCGCACTACCACCTGTTGAAATAAGATCTTCAATCACCACTACTTTTTGTCCCTTTACCACTTTACCTTCAATTTGATTTCCCTTACCATGTGCTTTTGCTTTACTACGCACGTAACACATTGGTAAATGTAAAACATCACTTACCCATGCAGCATGAGGAATACCTGCAGTCGCAGTTCCTGCTATCACCTCTGCTTCAGGATAATGTGTCGTAATTAATTCAGATAATCCCTTCGCAATTTCCGTACGAACCTGTGGGAAAGAAAGTGTCATTCTGTTGTCACAATAAATAGGAGATTTTAATCCTGAAGACCATGTAAATGGATTATTGGGCTGTAAAAATACTGCCCCAATTTCCAATAAATGTCCAGCTATATCTTTACTCATACTCGTACCCCTTCCCATGATGCTTTCATTTGGTTATATGTGTGTAATGGGTTATTCGCTCGTGTGATTGATCGACCAACTACGATTGCGGTTGATCCTAATTCTCGTGCCTTCTCAGGTGTAACAACTCGTGCTTGATCGAAGACATCATCACCCGGCTGACGAATACCTGGTGTTACAGTCATAAATTTATTGCCTACCTTACTGTTGATTACTGGAACTTCAAGAGAGGAGCAGACAACACCATCTAAGCCGCTATTTTTTGTCAATGTTGCATATTCGACTACAACATCAAGTAAATTTCGCTCAATCAGCAATTCCCTTCTCATAACTTCCTCTGTTGTACTCGTAAGCTGTGTTACAGCAATACACTTTGGCCTTGTTTGCCCCATCGCTGTACCTGCCTCCAGTCCCTCACGAGCAGCTACCATCATTTCATATCCACCAGCAGCATGAACATTGACTAAATCAACACCTAGCCCTGCAAGACGTTTCATAGCAGAATAGACAGTGTTAGGAATATCATGAAGTTTTAAATCTAGGAAAATGGAGTGGCCTTGCTCTTTTAAAAAACGTATGACCGATGGACCTTCTTGATAAAATAATTCCATTCCAACCTTTACGAAAAGCTTTTCCCCCGCGAATTCCTTTAGAAAACCTTTAGTATCTAGTAAATTAGGAAAATCTAGAGCAATAATTAGTGGTCGTTGCATTACATCCAGCTCCTTCCTTGGCATTCGGAAATATGCTCAAATCCATATTTATCTAGTAATCTTGGAAGATCATCAATAATTGTAGGACATACATATGGATCAACAAAGTTCGCTGTACCAACTGCAACAGCACTTGCACCAGCATAAAAATATTCGAGTACATCTTCTGCTGTTTGAATTCCTCCCATTCCAATGATAGGAATTGCCACTGCCTGACTTACTTCATGAATCATTCGTATTGCAACAGGCTTAATTGCTGGACCTGATAAACCACCCGTTTTATTCGCTAATATCGGATTTCCAGTTTTCAAATCAATCCGCATTCCAATTAATGTATTGATCATTGTCAAACCATCTGCACCCGCTTCTTCAATTGCTTTCGCCATTTCTACAATATTCGAAACATTCGGAGATAGTTTTACGTATACAGGCACGCTTGAAACCTCTTTTACATATCTCGTAAGCTCTGCTGCAACTTCAGGGATTGTACCGAATGCAATACCGCCTGTTTTAACATTAGGGCAAGAAATATTTAACTCTAGTGCATGAACATTAGGTGCTTTGGAAATTTCCTTCGCTACCTCGACATAATCTTCAATTTGCGAACCAGCGACATTAGCAATAATCGGCACATCGAATTTTTCAAGCCATGGTAGTTCTTCAGATATCACTTTCTTTAATCCAGGATTTTGTAGGCCGATTGCATTCAACATACCGGCACTTGTTTCGGCAACACGTGGAGTTGGGTTACCGAATCTTGGCTTAGCAGTTGTAGCCTTAATCATAATTGCACCTAACTGGCTTAGATCATAAAATTGCGAGTATTCTTTTCCGAAACCAAAACAACCGGATGCTGGCATGATTGGATTTTTAAGTGATAAACCTGGTAATTCAACTTGAAGTCTGTTCATAATACCACCTCTCCAACCTTAAATACAGGGCCATCACTGCAAACCTTTTTATAGGAAGACCCTTCGGGATCATTTTGCAGATGACATACACACGCAAAACATGCTCCAATCCCACAGCCCATTCTTTCTTCTAATGAAATATATACGTTTCGGTTGTGATAAGCATTTTCTATTGCCTTAAGCATCGGTGTTGGTCCACATGAATAAAGCGTATCAAAAGTAATTCCGTAATTTTTAATTACATCTGTTACAAAACCTTGCGTTCCAACTGAACCATCGACTGTTGCAATATACGTTTTGCCTAACTCTTTAAATTTTTCTTCATAAAAAACAGCAGATATTGTTTGAAATCCAAGGACATGTATAACTTTTACACCTTTTGCTACCAGTTGCTTTGATAATTCATATAGCGGCGGGACTCCAATTCCTCCACCAACAAGCAATGCTATTTCCCCGTTACGGACTTCATCTACAGGAAACCCGTTCCCAAGAGGACCTAAGACATCTACTGATTGATCGGTATTTTTTTCAGAAAGGACTCGAGTGCCGAGCCCTTCCTTTCGGTAAATCAGTGTACATTCTCGGTTTTCATGGTTGATATTTGCTATACTGATTGGTCTTCGTAATAATGGATCAATCCCATCACTTACTTTTATATGGACAAATTGTCCTGGCTGACCCATCTTATTAACCAATTCTCCAGTTAATGTAAGTTCAAAAATATCCTCAGCAATGCGAATATGGCTTACAATCTTCATTTGTTCCTTTTTAATCATGAGTGTACCACCTCACGCGTTTGCACGTGAGAACCCATTGATTCGCTTGAGAACGTCATTGATTCCAAAACTTTTACGATTGCTTTAGCTGTGTCTAATGAGGTTAAACATGCAACTCCATTTTCAACTGTTTCACGACGAATTCTGAATCCGTCTCTTGCAGGTTGCTTTCCTTTTGTTAATGTGTTGATAACAAATTGTGCTTTTCCTTGTCGGATAACATCTATAAGATTTGGTGTTTCCGAACCAATTTTATTGACAACCGTCACAGGGATGTTTGCCTTTTGTAAGTAGCTAGCCGTTCCGCTTGTTGCTAGTAGTTGATAGCCAATCATATGGAATCGTTTTGCGATTTCTAGTGCTTCTTCCTTGTCTTTATCGGCTACAGTGAGTAACACTGATCCATATTTTGGTATTGTGATTCCTGAAGCAACAAGACCCTTATACAATGCTTTTTCCAATGTATAGTCTTTGCCCATTACTTCCCCGGTAGATTTCATTTCAGGTCCGAGAGAAATGTCAACATTACGAAGTTTAGCAAACGAGAAGACCGGAACCTTCACATATACGCCTTCACTTACTGGGTGTAATCCTGTTGTATATCCCAACGAAGGTAAAGAGTGTCCAAGAATTACTTTTGTCGCAATATTCGCCATTGGTACACCAGTAATTTTACTTAAAAATGGTACTGTACGACTTGAGCGAGGATTTACCTCGATAACAAATACTTCTTCGTTATAGACAACAAATTGAATGTTTAGTAGACCGATAATGTTTAATCCTTTTGCAAGCGCAATTGTATGGTCAATAATCTGTTGTTTTACATGCTTTGATAAAGTTTGTGGTGGGTATACGGCAATTGAGTCACCTGAGTGAACTCCTGCTCGTTCAATATGCTCCATAATTCCAGGAATATATACTGTTTCTCCATCAGAAATTGCGTCAACTTCAATCTCTTTACCAGTTAAATATCGATCAATAAGAACCGGATGCTGAGGATTTATTTTCACCGCATTTTCCATATAGTGAAGAAGTTCTTCTGTTTGGTAAACAATCTCCATTGCTCTTCCACCTAATACATAAGAAGGTCTTACAAGCACTGGGTACCCAATTGCTTCTGCAATACCGACTGCTTCTTTTACAGATGTTGCAGTTTTCCCTTTTGGCTGTGGAATTCTGAGAGAAAGAACTGTTTGCTCAAATTTATCTCTGTTTTCAGCACGGTCTAAATCTTCTAATGATGTACCTAGAATCTTTACGCCGCGCTCATCTAATGCACTTGCTAAATTGATAGCTGTTTGACCACCAAACTGGACAACTACCCCTTCCGGTTGTTCAAGGTCAATAATATGCATGACATCTTCAATTGTTAGAGGTTCAAAATAAAGCTTATCAGAAATACTGAAATCCGTAGACACTGTTTCAGGGTTGTTGTTAATGATAATAGCTTCGTAGCCTGCTTGTTTGATTGCCCACACTGAATGAACTGTCGCATAATCAAACTCAACTCCCTGTCCAATACGGATTGGACCTGAACCAAGGACGATAACACTCTTACGGTCAGTGACAATTGATTCATTTTCTTCTGCATATGTTCCGTAGTAATAAGGAGTTGCAGACTCAAATTCAGCCGCACATGTATCCACCATTTTATAAACTGGAACAATTCCTGCTTGTTTACGAGTTTCATAAATTTCCATTTCTGTTTTATTCCAAAGCTTTGCTATCATGTCATCAGCAAAGCCTCTTTTTTTGGCAAGCTGTAATGTCTCTATATCACCAATGTTATTGCGTAACTTGTTTTCGAGTGTAATAATATTTTCGAACTTTTGAAGGAAGAATAAATCAATTTCACTCCATTCATGAATTTGTTCGATTGTAATACCCCTTCTAATTGCTTCAGCAAGATAGAATAAACGCTCGTCACCCGCTTTTCGAATTCGTTTTTCAATCGTCTTGTTATCTACATCTTTAGCATCTTGAAGCTCTACATGGTATACACCTGCTTCAAGAGAACGAACAGCTTTCAAGATTGATTCCTCAAAATTTCTACCGATTGCCATGACTTCACCAGTTGCTTTCATTTGTGTTCCAAGTCTTCGATTGGCTGACTCAAACTTATCAAATGGCCAACGTGGAATTTTTGTCACAATGTAATCAAGAGCAGGTTCAAAGGAAGCATACGTTTTTCCTGTAACCGGGTTAATCATTTCATCAAGTGTTAACCCCACTGCTATTTTTGCTGCAAGCTTCGCAATCGGATATCCGGTAGCTTTAGATGCTAATGCCGATGAACGGCTGACACGTGGATTAACCTCGATAATATAGTAGTTGAAACTATGTGGATCCAGAGCCAACTGAACATTACATCCACCTTCAATACCAAGGGCACGAATGATTTTTAAGGATGTATTCCGCAATAACTGATATTCACGGTCACTTAATGTTTGACTTGGTGCAACAACGATTGAATCACCTGTGTGTATTCCAACTGGGTCAATGTTTTCCATGTTACAAACAACAATTGCAGTGTCTGCAGAATCACGCATTACTTCATACTCAATTTCTTTAAACCCGGCTATACTTTTTTCTAATAGACATTGTGTAACAGGACTATTTTTTAAACCACTTGTTACAATTTCAATTAACTCTTCTTCATTGTTACAAATACCACCACCAGTACCTCCTAGTGTGAAGGCTGGTCTTACAATTACAGGATAACCCACTTTTTCAACAAATCCATATGCTTCTTCTAAGTTGTGGATGATATCACTTTCAGGGACAGGTTCATTAAGTTCATTCATTAAACTACGGAATAAATCACGATCTTCCGCTTTTTCAATCGCTGAAAGTGTAGTCCCGAGAATCTTAACGTCACATTCGTCTAATACACCAGATTTAGAAAGCTCTACTGCCATATTCAAACCAGTTTGCCCACCAAGCGTTGGAAGGATGGCATCTGGTCTTTCTTTTCGGATAATTTTACTAACAAATTCTAACGTTAGGGGCTCAATATAAACTTTATCTGCAATTTCAACATCTGTCATAATTGTTGCCGGATTAGAGTTAACCAATATTACCTTATAGCCCTCTTCTCGTAAGGCTAAGCAGGCTTGTGTGCCAGCATAATCAAATTCCGCTGCTTGCCCAATTATGATTGGACCTGATCCGATTACTAGTATGGTGTTGATATCTAAGCGTTTTGGCATAGCTCTTCCCCTTCTTTCTTGAAGTTTTCAATCATCTGTAAAAAGTCGTTAAATAAGCTATTTGCATCCTCTGGTCCAGGGGAAGCTTCTGGATGATATTGAACAGTAAAAGCTGGGTAATCAAGATGGCGAAGTCCTTCTACCGTTCCATCATTAAGTGCTATATGTGTGACTTCTAATCTAGTAGATACTAATGATTCTTCTTTTACTGTATACCCATGGTTTTGAGAAGTAATGGCAACCTTTCCAGATTCTAGATGTTTTACAGGATGGTTGGATCCTCGATGTCCAAATTTCATTTTTTCTGTGTCTGCCCCACCTGCTAAAGCGAATAATTGATGGCCTAAACAAATTCCAAATAGTGGAACCTTACCTAAAATCCCATTTATCATCGCAATCGATTCTGGTACATCCTTTGGATCCCCCGGTCCATTACTTAACATGATTCCATCAGGGTTTAAACGTAGAATTTCTTCAGCAGTCACATTGTATGGAACCACAATTACATCACAGTCACGATTGTTTAATTCTCGTAAAATTCCATGTTTCATTCCGAAATCAACTAATACTACCCGATGACTTCTACCTGGACTTGGGTAAGAGCCTTTTGTTGATACCTGTTTCACTTGGTCAGTAGGTAATGCTTGAGATTTAAGTTTCTGAATAACTTCATTTACATTGACATCCATTCCACAAATGGCACCTTTTAATGTACCGTGTTGGCGGATAATTCTCGTAAGCTTTCTTGTATCAATTCCTGCAAGACCTGGAATGTCTTTTGATTTGAAATAGTCGTGAAGACTAAATTGGCTTCTGAAATTCGATGGATGATTGCACACTTCATTCACAATAAAACCGCTAATAGCTGGGGTGATTGATTCAAAATCATCTCTATTTATGCCATAGTTCCCAATTAAGGGATATGTTAAAGTTACAATTTGACCGCAATAGGATGGGTCAGATAAAATTTCTTGATAACCTGTCATTCCCGTGTTAAAAACAACCTCACCAATTGTTCCTTGTACACTTCCAAATCCTTCACCAACCATAATCGTTCCATCTTCTAAAATTAGCTGTCGCTTCACGCTAAAACACTTCCTTTCTGCCATACAATGCTGCCATTTACGATTGTCATGACTGGCCACCCTTTACATTCCCAGCCAGCAAACGGTGTATTTTTACCTTTTGAAACAAAGTTTTCAATGTTGATTTTTTCTTTTGCATTCAAATCAATTACTGTTAAATCAGCAATTTTCCCAACTTCTAAGCTTCCAGTTGATAACTTAAAAGTGTTTGCTGGCTTGCTAGTTAAGAAATCTACTAATTGTTTTAATGAAATTATATTTGTTTCCACAAAATGTGTATAAAGGAGTGGGAATGCTGTCTCTAACCCAACAATTCCAAATGGTGCTAGTGCCATTCCTTGTTCTTTTTCTTCACTTGCATGTGGAGCGTGATCGGTTGCAATGAAATCGATGGTTCCATCAAGAAGTCCTTCGATAAGTGCGTTTAAATCTTCCTTACCACGTAATGGAGGATTCATTTTATAATTTGTATCTAGTCCTGGAATGTCCTCTTCACATAGTAATAAATGATGTGGAGTAACCTCTGCTGTTACATGGATGCCAGCACGCTTTGCATCTCTGATTACACGAACAGATTCCTTTGTACTTACGTGGCATACATGGTAGTGACAACCTGTAGCTTCAGCTAATAAAACGTCCCGTGCGATATGTACAGACTCGCATACAGAAGGAATTCCATTGATTCCGTGCTTCTTTGAAAACTCACCTTCATGAACAGCACCCTTATTGATAAGTGTATTTTCTTCACAATGGGCAACGATTGGCATATCAATTGCTGCTGCCTTTTTCATTGCTTCAAGCATCATGGCCGCTGATTGGATTCCAACACCGTCATCTGTGAATGCGAATGCTCCTGCTTCCTTTAAACCTTTCATGTCAGTAAGCTCTTGACCAAGCTCACGAATTGAGATGGACGCATAAGGAAGGACATGCACATGAGCTGTATCTTTAATTCTTTGTTGCAGCCAGTTCATTTGATTCACTGTATCTGGGACTGGTCTTGTATTAGGCATTGCACAAATTGTAGTAAATCCACCCTTTGCTGCTGCAAGACTACCAGTTTCGATTGTTTCCTTATGTTCTCCACCTGGCTCACGAAGGTGGACATGGACATCAACGAATCCAGCTGAAACAAACATCCCGTCTACATCAATTACCTCACAATTTATTTGATCTAGATTTTCACCAATCGCTTCAATTATCCCTTCCGCTATTTTAATATCTACAGTTACGAATTCACCTTGTTCATTAAGAATTTTTGCATTTTTAAGCAATGTGCTCATATTAAAATTCCCCCTTCAACCTGCTGTAACACTCTTTTTAGAACTGCCATTCTTACAAACACGCCATTTTCCATCTGTTTAAAAATTCTAGAATTCTGCGCTTCCACTAATTCACTTGCCATTTCAACACCACGATTAATTGGCGCTGGATGCATAATAATGCTTCCTTTTTTCATATTTTTTCCTCGCATTAGGGTGAGGCCATATTGTTCATGGTATTCTTCTTTCGTTAACCCCATCGAGGATTCGTGACGCTCGTGCTGAATTCGAAGGAGCATTACGACATCAGCTTCTTTCAGACCCTGATCAAGGTTTACATATGAACCATATGGATTTAATTTATCCTGCCATTCTAATGGAGCCGAAAATTGAACATTTGCTCCCAGTCTTGTTAATACTTGTGCATTGGATCTTGCTACTCTGCTATGGCGAATGTCGCCGACAATTAGTACATTTAAGTCTTTGAATCTAGAAAACTCTTGTTTAATGGTTAATAAATCAAGGAGAGATTGTGTAGGATGATGACCACATCCATCACCTGCATTAATGATGGGAATAGTAATGCCATCTTTTAGTTCGTTGAAATATTCATCCTTTGGATGGCGAATCACGACCGCATTTGCCCCGATTGATTGAAGCGTCTTTACTGTATCATAAAGGCTTTCTCCTTTTTGAACACTAGAAGTCATAGCCTCTAAGTGCAACACATCTGCACCTAATCTCTTTTCAGCTACCTCAAAGCTAAAGCGTGTACGAGTACTAGGCTCAAAGAAAAGATTCGCAACAAATGTTTGTTTTTCTAGCTTCCACATGCTTCCTTCTGAAAACAGCCTCGCATCAAAAAGAATACGGTCAATATCTTCTATGCTTAATTCGGTCATTGTGAGTAAATGATTCATTTTCTCTCCTCCTAATCGAAAAGCGCAAGGCGACCGCCTTTCGGCGAAAAGCATAAGCTGAGCAATGACAGAAGGTGCATTTCACCTTCCGAAGTGATTAGCTTATGACCTCCAGCCGATGTCGCCTGGTGCTAGACATCAAATTTTTCTTATTGTGAAAAAAAACACCCTTACCTCAATAGGTAAGGGTGTAAGAACAAGATTTTGGTCAAAAAAGAGTACAAGTAAGCTACCCCTTTTTCGCAAAAACTTTACACCCTTGTTAACCTCTCTGGGTTATTTTAAAAGGTGATACATTATGCAACAGAGTTATTATCATCTTCAAGATGATTCTCATATATATCTTCGTCTTCTTTAACTTCTCCACCTGGAAGAATTAAGTTAAGTAATACACCTACAATAGCAGCTAATGCCATGCCGTGTACTTCAAAACCTAATACTCGGATAAATGCTCCACCGATTCCAATCACAAGGATGACTGAGGAAATCACTAGGTTTCTGTTTTCGCCTAGGTCGACCTTGCTATCAACTAGCATTCGCAAACCAGATGAAGCGATGATGCCGAACAAAAGGATTGAGACACCACCCATAACTGGAGTTGGAATCGAACCAATCAAGGCGTTAATTTTTCCGCTAAACCCAAAGACAATGGCGACTACTGCTGCACCACCGATTACATACACACTAAAGATTCGAGTAATAGCTAACACGCCAATATTTTCGCCGTATGTTGTATTTGGTGGGCCACCAAGAAGTGATGCAATCATCGTTGCTACTCCGTCTCCCATAATGGAACGATGTAAACCTGGCTGTTTAATTAAGTCTTTTTGAACAACCTTACTTAACACCATTTGATGTCCAATGTGCTCAGAAAGAGTTACGACTGCAACTGGTACGATTAAGGCAATCATGTCCATTGAAAAATGTGGCGTGTATGAAACAAATGGAATGATAAAATCTGGCCATTCAAAAAATTTTGCTTGTGTTACTGCTGTAAAATCAACTAATCCCATCGCTAATGCATAAACATATCCACCAATGATCCCGATTAGTACTGGAATTAGGTTTAAGAAGCCTTTAAAAAAGATTGTTGCGATGATGACAATCGCCAATGTAACTAAAGCCACTGAGAAATGTTTCAGACTATATGCTCCACTTGGGTCATTCATAGCCATTCCCACTGCTGTACCTGCTAGGCTCAAGCCAATTACAATGATAACAGGTCCCACTACGACTGGTGGTAAAATGCGTACTAACCACCTATGGCCAGTTACTTTAATTAACAAAGCTACAACTCCATATACGAAACCTGCTAGTAAACTCGCCATCATTGCAGCACCAGGGCCGTCAGCGGCGATGGCTGTTTGGAGTGGGATTATAAAAGCAAAGGATGATCCTAAATAAGCAGGGACCTGACCCTTTGTAATAAGTAGAAATGCTAGTGTACCTAACCCACTGGAAATGAGGGCTACACCAGGGCTAATACCGACTAAATATGGTACAAGGATTGTTGCACCGAACATGGCAAATAAGTGCTGCAGGCTTAGGATTGCGAAGAGGCCTGCCGATGGTTTTTCATTTATACCCAAAACAATCTTTTGGCTATTATTACTCATTACTTTTTCCTCCTCATTCTTAAGATACCCTAAAACAAAAAATCTTTGTGTTTTTTACACAAAGAGGTACACAAATCCCTTTCGTTTTGAGAAGGAATGTTTACCCCTTTGTTAGCCTCTCTGGACTACATTAAAGGGTTCTTTATCTACTTTTTATGAATAGTTACTTGATCTAGTTTGTCAATTTCTTCGAGTTCCACTACGATTTTTTCAGAGTTAGCGGTCGGAATATTTTTTCCAACATAATCAGCCCGAATTGGGAACTCACGATGTCCTCTGTCAATTAAGACGGCTAATTGTATCTGTGCAGGACGACCGATGTCAATTAAAGCATCAAGTGCAGCTCTAACTGTTCTTCCAGTGTATAACACATCATCAACAAGGATGATTTTCTTATTTGTAATATCAACAGGTATATCAGAACCTTTCACGATCGGTTCACGATCCTCTGTTTTCGTTGTTAAGTCATCTCGGTATAAGGTAATATCCAGTTCACCGATGGCTATTTTTTTGCCTTCAATTTGTTCAATGCGACTCGCAATGCGTTTTGCCAAGTATATACCCCTTGTCTTGATCCCAACTATCACGCAGTCCTCAATACCTTTGTTCTTTTCAATAATTTCGTGAGCAACTCTCGTTAATGCTCTTCTAATTGCTTGATTGTCAAGAACTACTGCTTTTTCTGATTCAGTCATTTATTGCACCTCACTTGACAATGCTCCCCTTTATTTTACAAAAAAATCCTCTCACCGTAAGTGAGAGGACATAGGTAATTAACACACCAGGGTATAAGTACCCTCATGTGGTTTCCGTTTCCTTCTCAGCCTCACGGGACTGATTTTAAAGGGGCTCATTAAGTTAAGTTAATTCTACGTTGCATATCGAAATTTGTCAATCCTTTTTTCTAATCGAATTTATAAAATTAATGTCGTAATTTTTCAAGTAATTTTTCAAAATAAGCTGGAAGCGGTGCTTCAAATTCAAGATACTCATTCGTACGCGGATGCACAAAGCCCAAGAGCCCTGCATGGAGTGCTTGTCCACCTAAATCTAGTGTTTTCTTTGGACCATACTTTGGATCACCAGCTAATGGATACCCAATATATTTCATATGAACACGAATTTGGTGTGTACGGCCTGTTTCAAGTTGACATTCAATAAAAGTAAATTCCTTGAATCGTTCCAAGACATTAAAATGTGTAACAGCTACTTTACTGTTTTCATCGGTAACTGTCATGCTTTGACGATCCTTTTTATCTCTGCCAATTGGTGCATCAATTGTTCCTTGATCATGCGGAATAACACCATGAACAATCGCTTTATATTTACGAGTGACTGTCTTTTCCACCAACTGATTCACTAGAGATTCATGTGCAACATCATTTTTTGCAACCATTAATAGGCCGGAAGTATCCTTATCAATTCGGTGGACAATTCCTGGACGTAAGACCCCATTTATACCTGATAAGTCCTTGCAATGCGCCATCAGACCATTTACTAGGGTACCAGTAATATGACCTGGGGCAGGATGCACAACCATTCCTTTTGGTTTATTAACAACTAAAACATCTGCATCTTCATAATAAATATCCAAATCGATCTCTTCTGGAACAACATCTAAAGTTTGCGGTTCTGGAATTTCAATTTGAATTTTGTCTCCAATATTCACTTTATAATTGGGTTTTATTCGACTCCCGTTAACCGTAATATTTCCATCCTTAATCCAGAACTGTACTTGAGTTCTTGACCATTCTGAATTAAAGGCAGAGACAATTTTATCAATTCGGTCATTTTGCTGATGTTCTTCAATCTTTAGTTCGAATTGATTCATCTGTTTTCTCCTTTTCTAATTTCCCTTCAAAAAGTGTTAATATCAAAATTAGGCCGACGCCAATGACAAGTGCTGAATCGGCAATATTAAAAATAGGGAAATTATATGTGAAAATGTATGTATCTATAAAGTCGACAACTTCGTTACGAAAGATACGGTCAATAAAATTACCAATCGCACCACCTAGCATAAAAGAAAGTGAAATGCCAAATAGACGCTGATTTGGTTTAAGACGTTGAATGTATAGAACAAGCATAACGACAACGATAATGGTCACAATATAAAAGAACCACATTTGCCCCTGTAAAATCCCCCATGCTGCACCACGATTTCGGTGTGACGTTATGTACAAAAAGTTAGGAATAATTTCAATCGAATCCCCAAGTTCCATATAGCGGACAATAATCCATTTTGTAACCTGATCTAATAAAATCACAAACAAAGCTATTAAATAATAATACACTTAAACGCCCCCATCATTAACAAACTATACCTACTGCATTTTAGCATATGATTGGACGGCTGTACAATGTATTTAGGGAATGAGTTACAGCAGAAGTTTGGCTCACTTCTGCTGTACTAAGTATAGATGGTTTTCTCTATGAAGGGGTATGACATTACTTCTGTCATATAAATCAGTGAAGGAAAATTCAAAAATAGTTCGGGCTGTTGGTAGGATTCTCAGCTTCTCAATCGGAATTTTAGCTCCAGTTTCTTCACAGATGCCAAACATTCCTGACTCCATTTTAGTTAATGCTCTTTCGACATCGCTTAAGTCTTCTTTTATATGATTTATCACAATTTTTTCTTTTTCAGTTTGTTCATTTTGAAATAGTAGTTCTTGACTTACCTCATATTGTGTTGACTGCATCAACCTAGATAAAAGTTCCTTTTTCGTTAACTCTAATTCTGCTTTAATCTCTGCATACTGATCGTTCATTGGAACGCCTCCTTATCATGCTTTTGATTAAATGCTTAAGAACAAACATTTCTATAAGGTAGTAAGGATAGTGTTGCCTGAACCTGCTTTCATTAAAGCCAACAACTTTTTCCTGTCGGATGAAAATGTTTCCTTATGTCTGTTGCTAATTACATAATACGTTGTGCTCATATATTTTTGACTGCTGACAAGATATTTGTTTGTTTACAGTTCTATTAACGAAATATTTCAAGCCATGGATAATTTTGAAAAAAATGCCATGAACCTTTGGGTCCATGGCATTTTAGACTGTTGACAAGCGTTTCTAGGCAGTCTGGGAAAGATATTAATAATTAGATGTTCTTAATAAATTCGTGTAGACAAAGTCAGTATTGACTTTATCCACACTCTGGATTTTATCTAGTTTACTTTTCGTAATTTTCTTTTACAACAGAAGCACAGCGTGTGCATAATGTTGGATGATCTGGGTCTTCGCCAACGGTTGGAGTAACAACCCAACAACGATCACATGTTTCACCTTCTGCAACGCCCACAACAATCTTAACATTTTCGAAAACTTGTGAGTTTTCTGGAGCTTCTTCAAAACTACCGCCAATTTCAAAGCCAGATACGATAAATAACTGCTTTAAGTCCTCTTCAACAGAATCTAAAAGAACCTTTGTTTGATTATTTGGATATAAGATAATGCTAGCAGCTAATGATTTTCCAATAACTTTTTCATTTCTTGCTGTTTCTAAAGCTTTTAGAACATCGTCCCGTAGTTCCATAAATGAATCCCATTTTGCCTCTAATTCATCTGCATTTGGAATTTCAACTGAATTTGGCATGTCAACTAATTGAACACTTTCTTCTTTTACAGAATCGATATGTGACCATACTTCATCTGCTGTATGTGGCAGAATTGGTGTTACCAGTTTTGTTAAGCTTAATAATGCCTCATATAATACAGTTTGAATTGAACGGCGATCATGTTGATTTTCTGCTTCGATATATAAAATATCTTTTGCAAAATCTAAATAGAATGAACTTAACTCGATTGTACAGAAATTATGAACAGAATGATAAACACCTGCAAACTCATAATTTTCATACGATGTTTTCACCTTATCAATTAATTTATTTAATTTTACAAGGATATAACGGTCAACCTCACGTAATTCATTAACAGGTACTGCATCTGTTTCAGGATTAAAGTCATTAAGGTTTCCAAGTAAGAATCTAAATGTATTTCTGATTTTTCTGTAAACCTCTGCAACCTGTTTAAGAATCGCATCAGATACTCTAACATCTGATTGATAGTCAACGGAAGCTACCCAAAGACGTAAAATATCTGCTCCTAGTTGTTTCATAACTTTCGCAGGAACAACAACGTTTCCGATTGACTTACTCATTTTACGACCCTCACCATCAAGAGCAAAACCATGGCTTAGCACACCTTTATACGGTGCTTTACCTGTTACAGCTACGGCTGTTGACAAGGAAGAGTTAAACCAACCACGATATTGGTCAGAACCTTCTAAATAAAGATCTGCTGGACGTTGTAAGTCGTCTCTTTCTAACAGTACTGCTTGGTGAGAAGATCCTGAGTCAAACCACACGTCCATAATGTCAGTTTCTTTTGTGAAAATACCATTTGGACTTGATTCATGTGTAAATCCTTCCGGCAGTAAGTCTTTTGCTTCACGCTCAAACCACACATTTGAACCATATTCTCTAAATAAATCAGAAACATGATTAATTGTTTCATCAGTGATGATTGGCTCTCCATTTTCACCATAGAATACTGGTATAGGAACACCCCATGCACGTTGACGGGAAATACACCAATCTCCTCTATCACGAACCATATTATAGAGTCGAGTTTCACCCCAAGCTGGGACCCACTTCGTTTCTTTAACAGCTTCCATTAGCTCATTTCTAAAGTCTTTGATTGATGCAAACCATTGAGCGGTTGCTCTGAAAATAGTTGGTTTCTTTGTACGCCAATCATGTGGATATGAGTGGGTGATGAAAGAAAGCTTTAAAAGCGCTCCAACTTCATTTAACTTTTCTGTAATTGGCTTATTGGCCTCATCATAGAATAAACCTTCAAAACCTTCTGCCTCTGCAGTCATATATCCTTTTTCATCTACAGGACAAAGAACACCGATACCATATTTTTGTCCAACGATAAAGTCGTCTTCCCCATGACCAGGAGCTGTGTGTACACATCCAGTACCTGCGTCAGTTGTAACATGCTCACCAAGCATTACAAGAGAATCGCGACCATAGATTGGATGAGCAGCTACTACATTTTCCAACTCACGACCTTTAAAGGTCTTTACAATAGTAACATCTTCCCATCCAATTTCTTTTGCAGCAGCTTCTAATAAAGCCGATGCAAGAACATACTTTGTGTCGTCAACCTTTACGACACTGTACTCTAGATCGGGATGCACACTAATACCAAGGTTTGCTGGGATTGTCCATGGTGTTGTGGTCCAGATGATGATTTTTTCGTCACCTTCTAATACACCTTTACCATCCTTTACAGGGAATGCAACGTAGATCGATGCTGAACGCTTATCCTGATATTCAATTTCTGCTTCAGCAAGTGCTGATTCACTTGAAGGAGACCAATAAACAGGCTTAAGACCTTTATAGATATAGCCTTTTTTGGCCATCTCTCCAAATACTTTGATTTGCTGAGCTTCATACTCGGGCTTTAATGTAATATAAGGGTTTTCCCAATCTCCACGAACCCCAAGACGTTTAAATTGTTCTCTTTGGTTATTGATTTGCTCGTATGCATATTCCTCACATAGCTTACGGAATTCCGCTACACTCATCGCTTTTCGATTTACCTTTTTATTTTTGGTAAGAGCTGTTTCAATTGGAAGTCCATGCGTATCCCAACCTGGAACATATGGTGCGCAAAAACCGTTCATTGATTTAAAACGAACAATCATATCCTTTATGATTTTATTTAAGGCATGCCCCATATGAATATCACCATTTGCATATGGAGGTCCATCGTGTAAGACAAATAATGGGCGACCTTTCGTACGTTCTTGAACTTTTTGATAAATATTCATTTGCTCCCACTGTTCTTGAATCTGTGGTTCACGATTGGGGAGATTTCCACGCATTGGAAAATCTGTTTTTGGCATTAATAACGTGTCTTTGTATTCCATTACATTTCCTCCTATTTGTAAATCTAATATTGCAGCTTGTTAATGAGAGTGTGGAGAACCCCGATTTGAATAAAAAAAGACCTTCTCATCCCAAAAGGGACGAGAAGGCCTCTCGCGGTACCACCCTTATAGACGAAGTTACTTATTCGTCCACTCGACATTCGTAACGTGAATGATTCGCGAAATGCTTACTTAGAAATGTTCAAAGAAAAATCTTTAAGCCATTTTTATGTTTTCAGCACCGAACTCCAGGGTGATTTTCATTCTTATCACTTATATCAGGCTTCCACCATCCCTGACTCGCTTTTAGAAGATGTTTAAAAGTCCGGTGGAAATGACACATTGAATTTCTTCGTTGGCTTGTTTTTCCGTGCTCGTATTCACTACATACGCTCCGCTACTCAAAACCGTGCCACCTCGAACTTCTCGGTCCTTTCCATCCTCTTTTAAACACACATTTTTTAATAAGTTTGATAAGAATTACTGTCCCTTTCATAGCTGCTTAATTATTAAAGTTTAGTTGTTTTAAAATTATATGCGTATTAAACAAAAGAGTCAAGTGCAAAGACTAGTTTTCTTCTGATTCAGCGAAAACAGGCTCAACATTATATTCCATAAGATGATCCCAATCATCATTATTAAGTAAATCTAATTGAGCTTCGATTAGCATTTTAAAACGGTTTTTGAAAACTTTAGATTGCTTCTTCAATTCTTCGATTTCTATTGATATCTTTCTAGACTTAGCTAAAGATTCATTGATAATACGATCAGCGTTTTTCTCTGCTTCCTTAATGATTAGCTTTGCTTCTTTTGAAGCGTTGCGTTTCACTTCTTCTGCTGTTTCTTGTGCAATTAGTATAGATTTATTTAATGTTTCTTCGATATTCGTAAAATGACTCAGTCTTTCATTAAGCTCTGAAAGCTTTGATTCAAGTTCTTTTTTCTCACGAATTACCAATTCATAGTCTTTAATAACTTGATCAAGAAACTCATTTACTTCGTCCTCATCATAGCCGCGAAAACCTTTATTAAATTCCTTATTATGAATATCTAATGGCGTTAAGGGCACGAATGCCACCTCCAAAAATTAATAAATTAAAAAAATAGAAATCATTACCTAAATGAATGATACTTTACAATTCGACAAAAAAGAAGAAAATCCTGCATTCTTTTCAATTATTTTTGTCTACCTACAATGATTCTCCATTTTTCTTTTTTCGTTTTACCTTCTATGGAATGAAGTTTACTTCTTCCATAGCCGCGTACTGACAGGACATCATTCTCCTTGCATTCAAATGATGATTGCTCGATTTGTTTCCAATTAACTTTTACAAGCCCATTTTCAATTAATACTTGTACTTTTTGTCTTGAAACATTCAAAATGGAAGACAATACAACATCTAAACGTAAGGATGAAACTGTAATGGTTTGCTCCGTCCATTCTTCAATTACATTAAGCAACTCATACATAGGGATTTCTAACAATGATATAGTCGCTTTTCCAACGGCAGTTAAATTCATACGAACGTAATCCGCTATTTCTTTTGCGACAACAATTTGGATGCGTTCATCTTGGGTAAGAATATCACCAAACTTGGAACGTTTTAAACCAAGAGACATAAGTGAACCAAGTACTTTTCGATGGTCAACGGTAACAAATTTAACTGGATATTTCACTTCAAAAAAGACAAATTGTAGTCTGACTCGGTTGGCTCAAAATAGGCTGGATATAATAAAGCTCGTCTTCGTTCGAGTCCCTCTTTACCACCAAAAAAGTCAACAAGCATATCCCCATTTGTACCGATAACTTGCTTTACAATTTCTTGTTCCCTAGGATCTAAAAAATCGGTTAATTTGGGACTATACTGGTTCTCTACAACCTGCTTCCATTCTAATACTTGATCAATGAACGCATGCTCTTCTTTTCTAAAATGTTGATATAAATTCATATGATATACCTCGTTTATAATAAAGAAAATCTTCATGGCACACATATCCTTAAGGCACTGTATCAACCAAAATGATAACAGATGTGCCTCTTACCTTCCGAAGACTTGCTTAGACCAGATAACCTTGATCCAGGAGCCAGACAAAGTTAAAGAAAATGGACCTTAAATAAGGTCCTTTAGAACATGCTTTGTAATGCATGAATTCCTCTACCAGCGAAATTAAGTACTAAGATTGCTACGATTGGTGAAATGTCAATCATCCCTAACGGTGGGATAAATCTTCGGAAAGGCTCTAGATATGGTTCACATATTCTTGCCAAGAATTGACCAATTCCTGATTCCCGAGCATTTGGAAACCATGACATTAATATATAAATAATCAGCGCATACGAATACAGAACCAGCGCTTGACTTAAGATAGCGAAAATAATACCCATTTTCGACTACCACCCCTTTTCAGCGTATTCTTCGTTAGAAACAATTTCAGAGATATTTCCAGTTACATCGATATTGTCTGGTGTACATAAGAAAATATTTGTTCCTATGCGTTGAATATCTCCACCAATTGCATATACTGTTCCACTTAAAAAGTCAACAATTCGTTTAGCTTGATCATGTTGAACACGTTGAAGATTAACAACTACTGCTCGTCTGTTTTTTAAATGATCCGCTATTTCCTGAGCCTCAGCATATACACGTGGTTCAAATAAGATAACTTTTGAAGACTTTTGAACACTTTGCAAACTAACCACATTTTGCTTTGGAGCAGTTCGTGCAGGTTTAGTAGGCTCTACTTCTTCTTCAAAATACTCTTCCTCTTCATAATCATATTCATCTTCAAGAGCAAAAAAACTTTTAAATTTTGACTTTATACTCATTTATAACACCTCTCTTTTTTGTCATTGTTAAAACTCCTTGCCAACTAATGAAGTACCTATTCGAATGAAAGTTGCTCCTTCTTCAATGGCGATTTCGAAATCGTTTGACATTCCCATAGATAGTTCTGTACATGGAGCATAAGGTAGATCAAGAGCTTGTACATCATCTCTTAATTTCCGTAGTTTTTGGAAACATCCACGAATGATGTCACGATCTTCGGTGTAAGGTGCCATAGTCATTAACCCGACAACCTCAATAGAAGGCAGTTTTTCAAGTTCCATAATAAACGTCTCAAGTTTTTCGGGCGATATTCCGTGTTTGGACTCTTCTCCGGATACGTTTATTTGTACAAAACATTTTATTTTTGCATTTGCCCGCTTATGTATTTCCTCTGCTAAAGAAATTCGATCAAGAGAATGGATGTAATCGACTTTATCAATGATATTTTTTACTTTTCTTGTTTGAAGAGACCCGATGAAATGCCATTTCGGTTCATTTCCAATTTCCTCTTGCTTCTTTAAAAGACCTTCGTCTCGATTCTCTCCAATATGTTGAATACCTGCTTCAATAGCTTCCTTCGCTGTTTCTACACTTACATATTTCGTTACAGCAATAATCGATACAGAATCTGGTGTTCTGTTTGATCTTACACATGCTTGTTCGATATTTTCTTGTATGACTAAAAGATTGTCTTTTACACTCACTTTATTTAATCCTCCTTAAAGCCAATAAAACTCATCATTCTACCCGTTTTCCCAGCATCCCTTCGATGCGAGAAGAAAAGCTGATTCTCACAAGAAGTACAATACGAGGAAACTTGAATATTTTCAGGAGGAATTCCTGCTCTTGTCATTAGCTGATAATTTACTTCTTTTAAATCCAAACGATATTGATTGTTACTAATTTTTTCATATGATTTAGAATTTACTCTATCCAAATCCTTGACGAAGTTCATAACATAATCATCTACAATGTAACAACATTTATCAATAGCTGGACCAATTACAACTTGGATTTCATCGGGTTTAACACCTTCACAAGCCCAAGCCCGAACCATTTCTCCTGCAATATCCTGAACTGTTCCCTTCCATCCTGCATGTGCGATTCCTATAATTTGTTTAGTAGGTGCAAAAAAATAAAGTGGAACACAGTCAGCAAAACAAAGGGTCAACAGGATATTTTTTTCAGTCGTATATAATCCATCTGTATCCTTGATACTATCTTCATAGGTAAAAACCCCTGTACCACGTTCATCGGTTGTAACCTTAGCAATTTTATTTTTATGAGTCTGTTCAGAGCATACCCAGAGTTCAGGTGGAAAACGTAGAAAGTCTGCAAGTTTCTTACGATTGACAACAACTGAGTTGTTTTCGTCATTGACATGTAGACCAAGATTAAGGGATTGAAATTCCTCTTTGCTAACTCCACCATTTTTAGTCGTAAATCCAACAATAAGCTGGTCTGAAATTTGGCTCCAGCTAGGAACCATTAACACCTGTTCTGTTTTCTGAATAAATGGTTCAAGCTTCATAACAACATCCTTTAACTTTTATTATTAACCCACCATTCATAACGAGAAGGAAACAATTCCTATTTGAAAAAAGAAGCCCTTCTTTTGCTTATTTTATCATATCTTAGCAAAAGAAAGGAGAATATGTTAGGAAAATGTCAAAATTTAGCCGTTTTGTTCAATGTTAGTTTGTGTTCTCACTAAAATGACATCCTTACCAACCTTAATAATATTTCTCCATGGAATCACAATCTCTTCTTCCCGTCCAAAAATACCTAATACTTTTCCATACCCCCCAATAATAATGGATTCTATTTTTCCAGTTGTTAAGTTAATATCAATATCACCAATGTTGCCGAGCCTTTTTCCATCGACAACACTTACAACATCCTTCGCTTGGAAATCGGAAATCTTTACCACACTCCCCGCCCCCTCAACAAATACTCCTAAAAAAGTTATCTCTTATTGTACTACTATATGTCTAACTCACCAGTATTTATGAGACAAAAATAGACGGCAAGGAAGGTTCATATTTTTGATGTTCAAATTCGCCTTGGCGAACTGCACCGAATTTTTTTAGCTTACTACGACTGAATAAATTAAAAAAGACATTCGAATTGTACGAATGTCTAGTTATTTTACATATCATGCTATAACTTGTCCACTATTGGGTTATAGTTAGTTTTGAATATTCTTATTCATTTGTTTAATAGCTGCCTTTTCTAGACGTGATACCTGAGCTTGAGAGATTCCGATTTCTTCAGCAACTTCCATTTGAGTTTTACCTTGAAAAAATCGTTTTCGAAGGATTAGTTTCTCACGATCATTTAATCGTCTCATACCTTCCTTTAAGGCAATCTCTTCAATCCAATGGGAATCACGGTTTCTCTCATCGCTTAATTGATCCATTACATAAATTGGATCCCCACCATCATTGTAAATCGGTTCAAATAATGAAACAGGATCTTGAATCGCATCAAGCGCGAATACAATTTCTTCGTGTGGCACTTCAAGCACCTTTGAAATCTCTTCGGCTGTTGGTTCCCTCGATGTTTCACTCATTAAACGCTCTCTTACTTGCAACGCCTTATAGGCAATGTCCCGTAGTGAGCGTGACACCCTGATAGGATTGTTGTCTCGTAAATAGCGCCGAATTTCACCAATGATCATCGGGACTGCATAGGTGGAGAATTTCACATTTTGACTTAGGTCAAAATTGTCAATTGACTTCATTAGGCCGATGCAGCCAACCTGAAATAAATCGTCTACAAATTCTCCTCTGTTATTGAAACGTTGAATTACACTGAGAACAAGACGTAAATTTCCATTTACGAGCTTGTCGCGGGCTGACAAGTCATTACCACTTTGCATTTGTCTAAATAACTCCCGCATCTCTTCATTTTTTAGTACTGGAAGTTTTGAAGTATCAACACCACAAATTTCTACTTTATTTCGAGTCAATTCTTTCCCTCCTAACAGGAGTTGATGTACAAAGTTAAGTATCTCCGTCGGAGGGAAAAATATGCATTTTGAATTCACAACTATTTCCAAAATAGGTGAGAAAAACAGGCTCATCAATATATATAAAGCCAAAAATTATTTTTTCTTACACCATTTTATTAAATTCTTTACGAAGACGTTTAATGATTCTCTTTTCTAATCTAGAAATATAAGATTGAGAAATTCCAAGCATGTCTGCAACGTCTTTTTGTGTCTTTTCTTCACCACCAATTAATCCGAAGCGTAGTTCCATAATCTGTTTTTCACGATCGTTAAGTTGATGGAGAGCTTTTACCAATAGTTTACGGTCCACATTTGCTTCTAAATCCTTTGTAATGATGTCTTCTTCTGTCCCAAGTACATCAGATAATAAAAGTTCATTGCCGTCCCAATCGATATTTAACGGTTCGTCAAAGGAAACTTCTGATCTGATTTTATTATTACGACGTAAATACATTAATATTTCATTTTCAATACATCTTGATGCATATGTGGCAAGTTTAATTTTCTTTTCAGGATTAAATGTATTAACTGCTTTAATTAATCCGATTGTTCCAATACTAATTAAATCCTCAATGTTAATCCCTGTATTTTCAAACTTCCTTGCAATATATACAACAAGTCTTAAATTTCTTTCAATAAGAATCGATCTTGCTGCCTTATCGCCACTTGGAAGTTTGTTTAAAAGGACTTCTTCCTCATCCTTCGATAGTGGTGGAGGTAAAGCCTCACTTCCACCAATGTAATATATTTCATCAGTTTTTAATCCTAATTTGATTAAAAGTTTATACCACCAATATGTAAGTTTAAATTTTAGTTTAGCCACAGGTAAGTTCTCCCTTCTAATTTGTAAAAATCGTGAGTATGATAAGTAAAGAGAATGGATTCGTTCATTTTCCTTATCAAGAAGCTGTTTGAATGGTAGAAGAAATGATCATTTTCGGATGAACGATGCAATCATATTCCCCATCTGTTGACAATGTAGTATGGTTGAGAGCAACCAGCCCTTTTTTCACGATATTTTCTTCATTTCCATGATAAATCGTAATTTGGTCTGGCTTAACTGCAAGTAAAAATTGATGTTCTTGTCCTACCCCCCGATATGGAATTAGTCTTACACGACTTTCCCATTTGTGGGATTCGGTTGATGAATCATTTGTTAATAACTCGATATTTTTGGATTGTTCAATCAACTTTTCAGGAAATAATTCCTCATATTTGCTCATATCAAGAATCATTACTGGACTTTTCGTAATCGGATCAAATAATTGATTTCCACTATCAACTAATCCTTTTAAATGCAATATTACATCATCTATTTCGAGCTTAACTGACACAATTTGATCATAGAAAACTTGTTTTGTCTCGATATCTTGAATTCTATTTTTAGAAAAATACCACAAAATTGGAAAACCAACCAATACAAACCCCCAACTTATTGGATTTCCATAGCCGGTAGATTGAGTAAGGAGTGTTCCATCAAATACTTGAACATCAAATTCTAAGAAATAATGAACTCCTATCATTCCACCTCCAATCATGAAGGTAGCAAAATAAAAGGTTAAAAGTCCTTGTAGAAAATAGCGAAATCGTTTGTAACCAAAAGCAACTCCTACAATCACAATTGAAAATAAAAGTTTAGTAACAGGGTGTGATCCAATTATTGCAAAAGGAGAAACCACTAAAAGGACTACTAGTGATCCTATAAAAGCACCCACTAAGATTCGCCATCTAACAATCCTACGTTTTAGAATGATTGCAGTTAATAATAATAAGAAGGCGTCAAAGAAAAAATTTAGCAACCAGATTACATCTAAATAAATAGACAATCTATTTCTCCTTTCACCAAAAGTCACAGCTCTTTTTGAACGCAATCGATTTTTATCTATTTAATTTTGTTATCCTAAAAAATAGTATATAGTACATCTTATATGGAAGTCTGTCACTTCATGCCGAGAAGAAAAGAGAAATTTTGAAAGATTAGTTCTTATTTTGTCAGTTTGCCTGTTAATAAAGAACCAATGGAGAAATGCAGAGGTAAAAGCAAAAAAGGCATTCGACAATTCTTTGTC
Source organism: Bacillus timonensis (assembly GCF_000285535.1). Taxonomy (GTDB): domain Bacteria; phylum Bacillota; class Bacilli; order Bacillales; family Bacillaceae_L; genus Ferdinandcohnia; species Ferdinandcohnia timonensis. The sequence goes on from NZ_HE610985.1 coordinate 768,571, forward strand.
AAATGCCTTTTTAATATGTTGTTGGATATCTATTTATCCTCTTCTTTTACGGTTACGTAGGAATGTTGGTACATCGATTTCTTCTTCTACATGACCTGCACTACGAGTATTCACTTCTTGTGCTGGCTCTTCACGCTTGATTTCTCTTTCTCTTTCTCTTTCTCTTCTAGGAGCAACCTGTATCTGTGGCTGAGGTTTAGTACCAAAAGAAGGACGAGATGGTCGAGTTGTATCAATTTCTGCTTCTTTAAAACCAGTGGCAATTACTGTTACAACGATTTCTTCTTTTAAGTTTTCATTAATAACAGAACCGAATATCATGTTCACTTCTTGGTCTGAAGCAGATGCTACAATATCAGCTGCCTCTTGTACTTCATATAGACTAAGGTTTGTCCCACCTGTGATATTCATAAGGACACCTTGAGCACCATCAATAGACGTTTCAAGCAATGGACTTGAAATTGCTTTCTTAGCCGCTTCAGCAGCACGATTTTCACCAGTTGCAACACCAATACCCATTAGTGCTGATCCTTTGTTTGACATAATTGTTTTTACGTCTGCAAAGTCAAGGTTAATTAACCCTGGAACCGCGATTAAGTCTGAGATACCCTGTACACCTTGTCGCAATACATTATCCGCTTCACGGAATGCTTCAAGCATTGGAGTATTTTTATCTACAATTTCTAGTAGTCGATCGTTAGGAATAACAATTAGAGTATCTACTGATTCCTTCATTGCTGAAATACCACCAGCTGCTTGAGTTTGACGTTTTCTTCCTTCAAAAGTGAATGGTCTTGTTACAACACCGACTGTAAGGGCACCTAAATCCTTAGAGATTTGTGCGATTACAGGTGCTGCACCCGTACCAGTTCCACCGCCCATACCTGCAGTAACGAAAACCATATCTGCTCCTTTAAGAGCTTCTTCTATTTGTTCTCTGCTTTCTTCAGCAGCCTTTTTACCAACTTCGGGATTTGCCCCAGCTCCTAAACCGCGGGTTAATTTTCCACCGATTTGCATTTTTATTTCAGCTTTAGAAAGGTTTAAGGCTTGAGCATCTGTGTTAACTGCAATAAATTCTACACCTTGAACTCCATGTTCAATCATTCGGTTTACCGCGTTATTACCACCGCCACCTACACCTATAACCTTTATAGTAGCTAATTGATCAACGTTTGTATCAAACTCTAACATTATAAGATCCTCCTAATTTGCAAATATACTTCTCTATTCAAATACGCCTTGGCGTATTTGCGCCCAGATTTTTTCGAGCCCGCTCGAAAAACTTCCTTTGAAAATCTGAGGCATCCGCCGGAGGCTTTAACTTTATTCAGCCCGGTTTTTATCCCCAACTTGTATTCTATTACATCATGTCCTGTAAGAAACTCTTCTGAATAAAGTTAAACTGTCTTATTCAAAGAAGAGACCAAAAAACTTTTTAACCTTTTTCCCAATATTTTGTTCTTCTTTTGAGTTTTTTGGGTGACTTTTCGCTTGAGGCTGTCTGGCAGGTCTTTTTTCAGGACTTTCCACCTGGACAGTAGTGCTAATTTTTCTTCCTTGAATTCTAGCTTGCTCATAAGCGAACTGCAGTAAGCCTACACCTGTTGCATATTGAGGTTCTCTGACTCCAATATAGTCTGGCTTAGCAATTCTCACATTACTTCGTAATACTAGTTGAGATAACTCTAATACTCCAGGCATGTTCACTACCCCACCTGTAAGTACGAAGCCACCAGGAAGATCTCCTACACCCATTTTCTTAATTTCCTTTTGTATTAATTGTAATATTTCTTCTAATCTAGCTTCGATGATTTCAGAAATTTGTAATTGGGTAAACTGTTCTTGTTGATCACTACCAATAATTGGAACATCAAACACTTCCTCATCAGAAGCATCATCGTAGAAAGCATGTCCATGTTTAATTTTAATTTTCTCTGCATCCTCGGTAGATGTCCGTAAACCAATTGCTAAATCTTTTGTGATATGGTCACCACCAACAGGTAGAACACTCGTTGCTTTTAAGTAACCATGATTGAAAAGCGCAATCGTTGTAGAACCACCACCAATATCAACGAGAGCAACACCTAAGTTTTTCTCATCATCAGATAATGAAATGGAACCTGATGCAAGAGGCTGAAGAGAAATTGCTGTGATATCCAGTCCTGCTTTTTCTACACAACGTAGCAGGTTATGTAAAATTGTACGCGAGGTTGTGATAATGGTACCTTCCACTTCAAGTCTAACACCTAACATACCACGCGGATCACTAATTTCATCATATCCATCGACAATAAACTGCTTTGGTATCATATCAATAATTTCTCTTTCTGGGGGGAGAGAAATAAATTGTGCGGCATCGATTACACGTAATACATCTTCATTACTTATTTCGCGGTTTTGACGAGACTCCGTAGAAACTGCCACAACGCCATGGGCATCTTGTAACTGTACATTGATCGCTGGAACCGATACAACTACTTGATTAATAGAAATGCCTACCATTCTTTCTGCTTGCTCAACTGCCTTTTTAATAGAATGAACGGTTTCATCTATGTCTACAATTGAACCTTTTTTCAATCCTTCTGATTTAACATTACCCACACCTATTATGTTAAGAGAATCATCAACCATCTCACCGATAATAACCTTAACATTGGATGTACCGATGTCAAGACTAACACATATTTCATTGCTGTTCATTCTGTGGCACCTCCTTTTTCCAAATAACACAACTCACATATTGTTTTTCGAACAACAAATGCTATTTTTCATATAAATTTTTGTATATGAAAAATATTCAACAAATATAGGGAATTTCCCTTTATAAAAAATCAATTTTTTTCTATTTTATCACGAGATAGGCTCCATTTGGATAAAATTATTCGTCTTATAACCGCAATATTTTGGAAAAGCCTTACTCCAAATGCAAAAACGGCTACCAAATACAAGTCTACACCAAGATGGACACCTAGAAAAGCTAAACTTGCAGCCAATAAAATATTAAAAAAGAAACCAGAAACAAAGACGGACTGATCGTAGATATTTTGTAGGTGTGCACGAATACCTCCGAATAATGTATCTAATGCGGCTAATACCGCAATCGATAAATAATTTGAATACTCTGCTGGGATTTTAAATTCCGACAACAGTCCGAGGATGATTCCGACTATTAGACCAAAAATTGGGAGCCACATAACTATGTTCCACCTTTATCACTTTTTATCTGGTTCCATATTAGGTTCCATTTCTGTAATCCTAATTGGGTCATCAAACGCAGGAATTGTTACGACTTTACTTGGTTTTGATATTTTCAAACGCAAATTATCTATAAAGAACTGTCGTTCCGCTTCTGATGCTTTTAGTTTGTTATAAAGTCGTTCTGCATCATCTGCAATCACCTTAATTTCTATTGGTAACGAACTTAAGGAGTACGAATCAATTTTAGGTCTCCCTTGAATTTCACGAATCACCGTTGTGGTAATAACCCGATGCCCATCAATTGAAATCGCCTTTGCCTGATAGGAATTTAATTCATTTACAAGCCATCTCAGCAAACTCGGTGAGATGGTTGTAGCCTGTCTGCCTGCTTCGTTGAACGATTGCTCAACTGTAATCGTGATTCCAGGTCCTGATACTTGAGTAAGACCTGCCTGCTTCTTTAATTCATCAAGCGTATCCTTTAGAATGAGAATTTTACTATCATCACGTTGATTTTCATATTGTTCTAACTTCGCTTCATATGTATAAATTTTAGTTAAAAGTTGCGTATATAATTCTTGCGATTGCTTTAAGTCCTCTCGTAATTCCCATAAGTCACGGGTATCACGTACTTCAGGTTCTTTAATGGTTTGAAATTGGACAGCAACCATAAAACCTATTATACACGTAATGACCGTGAAGCTAATGCCAGTTTTTTTGTCCAATGAAACCACCTTACCTTCAATGTGAAAACAGATTACCCGTCTTATTTATTTTTTTGTATTAATTAATGGATCCATCTGAATTTGAGTTTTATTCTCAATTGTCACGACTATATTATCCTGTATCAATTGGTCTGTGATTCCGCCATTCATATTTAAAGCCGACACAAGTATATTGGGGTCTCCAATTGCTGAAATGACAAATGGAGCCGGATATGGGTTGCCATCCACCACAACAACAGGTCCATTACAGTAAATATAAGAGTCATGACTGAGTCTTTTCCCATTAATAGAAACAGCTTGGGCACCAGATACATAAAGTTCATTAATAACCTTAAATAAGTGACTTTCATGAACTAAATAATTGTTAACGTCCTGACCTGATGGAACATAGGAGGCATCCTCAAGGGTTACAGCTACTCCTGGCCCTTTCACACCGATTTCACCTACTACCATCCGGTACTTCTCAACCTCTTCAACAAGATTAAAATAAATTTGTTCTTGTTCTTCCTTCGCTAACTCCTCTTCTATTTCTGAAATTTGATTTTGTTTTTCAATCAACTTCAGTTGGAGCTCATTATTTTTTCATTTTGTTCATTTAATTCTTTTCGAATCTTTGTTTCTTCATTCCATTGTTGTTCAGTTACCTGATTTGATTCCAGTTGTTCCTTTGTAAATTGATACGAGAATGAAATCATAAAGCCCAGAACCAAGCAAACAAATGAAAGAATAACGTGCCTACCCTTCACCTTCATTTGTTACCATCTCCCCTTCTTCATTGGTGTTCTCGTATTCATAAGGAATAAAAGTAGGTACTACATCAAGTTCAATATACCCTTTGAGTGACGGATCTAATTCACTTACGATGGTTGGATATGCAATTAAATTTTTTGAAAGGTTTCTTACAGTCGCTCTAACCTCATACCCATCATTCATGTATAGGGTCATCTGAAGGGGATCATATTCAGTAGGCGTATGATGAATTTCAGATATTAGTTTAGATATTGACGGTTGGATTTTATTTAATTCCTTTGCTAACAACGTTAAGGCTTTACCATCCCAGTCAACTAAAATTGGTGCATCAACAGGAATCGCTTTCGAACCGTATTTTTGCGCATTTTCAATAATTTTTCCATCTTCAAGTATAGGATAAAAAGTACGATTACCACTTATATATCCTACCCTTTTCAATTCATTAACATTTATCGTGATTTGATTTGGAAATTTTTTTTGAATAGTAACTTCCTTAATTTCTGGGTGTTTGCGGATATTTTGGATTACCTCATCACTACCAACCTTCCAAAAGCTTGTCCCAACTTCTAATTTACTCAGCTTTAAAATCTGCTCGGATGTGATATTTTGGTTGCCTGTAATGGTAATAGTGCCAATTTTACTTAAAGGAGATTGAAAATAAAGAATCCCTGAAAGCAATAAAAAGAAAAACGTGATATACATAATCAATCGTCGATTAGCTTTTTGTTTTCTTCGCTGCTTTAGCTTTGGAATTCGATCTTCTATTGTAACAACCTTTTGCTTTGCCAAATACATTCACCCCGCGAATCAAGAATCCCAAAAAATCCATAAATTATAAAAACCCTTTTAACGAAAGAATAAACGGCATGTATACATGCCGTTTAAAATTAAATACATAACACATACATGTTATTGTATTATATCATATTTTCCTAAGAAATGGTTGCAGAAACTGGCTACATCCGACCAATTATTTCAACTTCCGTTTCCATTCTTACACCATGTAAAGTATATATTTTCTCCTTTACAAATTCAATCAAGTCTAACACATCTTGTGCTTTCGCATTTCCTGCGTTGACAATAAAATTCCCATGCATTTCTGAAATTTTTGCACCGCCAATGGAATGGCCTTTTAAGCCAGACTTTTCAACTAATTGTCCCGCATAATTTGGAAGTGGATTACGAAAGATACTTCCAGCACAAGGAAGATCCCATGGTTGAGTATCTCTTCGATATTCTTTATTTTTCTTCATGACTGCTGAAATCGTTTCTTTATCTCCTTCTGTTAATTGAAATGTGGCTTCAACCACAATACCTGGTCGCTTCTTCTGAAGGATTGAAGTACGATAAGAATATTCCATTTCCTTATTTGAAAGCCATTCAAAGCTTCCATCTTCAAATAAAACATGTGCCTTTGTTAATACTTTAGAAATGTCAGAACCGTGTGCCCCTGCATTCATATAGACAGCGCCACCGATAGAGCCAGGAATCCCACTCGAAAACTCAAGTCCAGATAAGCCTTTTCTTGCTATTTGTACAGCTAAACTTACTACTGAAAACCCGGCACCAACAGTTAAGGAAGTACCATCTAATTCTAAATGGTTAATGCCATTACCAAGTTTAATAACAGCACCTTCAATCCCTTTATCAGAAACTAAGAGATTTGACCCTCTACCGATAGCACGCCATTTGACTCCATGCTTTTTTATAATTTCAAGGCTCTTTTTTAATGATTCTATACTATTCGGTTCAATGAATATATCCGCAGAACCACCAATCTTAATGGTAGTATGTTTCGATAATGGTTCATTTTCTAAAACCTTACCAACGTTTGCTTCTTGTAATTCACTTATAATTTTATCCATAATTACCTCCTTCATCAGCATTCTAACTTGGAACCAATATACTGTAGTATATGTTCTTTGCTGATTCATGGTCCATTTGCCTAAAATAGAAAATTACAAGGCGCCTGGAGCTAGACATTAAAATTGGGGACATCTTTCTTATCCCCTAAACAAATACGCCTTTACTAAATCAAATCTTTCATCACTTTGTATAGCCTGCTAGCGGCATCAGGTATACCTATTTGTGAGGAAACCTTTTTCATTTCCTCTAACTTTTTCGTATTTAAAAGGATAGAATCTATGTCCTTAATTAACTGTGACCCTGTTAAATCCTTTTCTAATCGCAAAATAGCCGCCCCTTTATCACTTAATGATCTTGCATTTTTCTCTTGGTGATTATTGGTCACATATGGGCTCGGCACCAAAATACTTGGTAAACCCAGAGCAGTCAATTCAGCTAATGTAGTTGCACCTGCACGAGCAACAACTAAGTCTACACCAGATAATACCTCTGGCATGTTATGAATAAACGGCTTGATAATGACATTCTTAGGATTTCCAATCGCCTTTACTTGATTTAGAACATGATCATAATGAACTTCGCCAGTTACATATAAAAACTGATAATCTTTTTCTTTCACTTCAGGTAAGGCATTTATAAATGCATCATTAAGTGGTTTAGCTCCCCTACTTCCACCTACTAATAAAACAGATTTTTGGGAACTAGTAAGGCCGACAGATTCTCTTCCTGCTCTACCATCTTTTCCAATTACTTCAGAAGCCCTAGGATTTCCGGTAAGGACTACTTTTTCTTTAGGGAAAAATTCTTTTGCTTCCTCAAAGCAAACCGCTACTTTGTCAACATACCGGCTTAAAAACTTATTGGTAAGACCAGGAATGCTATTTTGTTCATGAATGACAGTTGGAATATGTAACTTTGATGCTGCATATACAACCGGTCCGCAAACATAACCTCCTGTACCAATGACAACATCTGGTTTAAACTCTTTAATAAATCGTTTGCTATCTTTTACACCTTTTAAAAACCGGGTGATTGTTTTTATATTTTCAAAGGAAAGCTTTCGTTTAAACCCTGTAATATTGATTGTTTTAAAAGGAATCCCTTCACGGGTTACAATTCCACTTTCTAACCCTTTTTCAGTGCCAATATAGAGAAATTCGGCCGAAGGGTTAAGCTTTTTGATTTCTTTTATTAAGGCTAGCGCAGGATAAATATGCCCTCCTGTACCCCCACCACTTACTACAATTTTCAAGGAAACTCCTCCCGTTTGGAAGTATTTATCGTTAAAATAATTTAACCCTGCTATATAAACAGGGTTAAATCATTTCATAGTATAACATATATTCAAGGTATTTTGGGTTAATACCTTGAATACCTACTAATATTTAAAAGCACACCGACTGCCATTAACATTAAGGTTAAGGACGATCCTCCATAGCTTAGGAATGGTAATGTAATTCCTGTCACTGGCATCAAGCCTGTTACGACTCCGATATTAATAATAACTTGGATTGCAATCATTCCAATAATACCAATTCCAAGGAAGCTTCCATATAAATCAGGAGCTCCTAATGCAATTCGTACACCTCTCCATAGTAAAATACTAAATAAGATGATGACAAATGATCCACCGATAAAACCCAATTCTTCTGCTAGAATCGCAAAGATGAAATCTGTTTGTGGTTCAGGCAAATAGAAAAATTTCTGTCTACTTTGTCCTAAACCTAAACCGAATAATCCACCAGGCCCAATTGCATATAACGATTGGATGATTTGAAATCCTGTTCCTAACGGATCTTCCCAAGGATCTAAAAAAGATGTGATTCGTTTAATCCGATAGGGTGCCGATAAAATCAAGGCGACAAATCCCGCCACACCAATTAAGCCTAGGCCAACAAAATGAGAAATTCTTGCACCTGCGACATAAATCATTACTACACAAGTACCAACCATCACCGTTCCCGTCCCTAAATCTGGCTGAAGCATTATCATACCAAATGCTAGAAAAACAAGCGACAGTGAAGGCATTAACCCTTTTTTAAAGGAAGTAATTTTTTTTTGATTTTCTGATAGAAACTTGGCCAAGAACGCAATCATCGCTAATTTCATAAATTCTGATGGTTGGATGGAAAATGCTCCGACTCCGATCCAACTCTGTGAACCATTACGTTCCATTCCAATTCCAGGGATTAATACTGCAACTAATAATACAAAACAAATAATGATAAGGACTTTTGCCCACGTTCTCCAAGTCCAATAGTCTACATTCATAATGAAAAACATCGCAATGACTCCAACACTCGCAAATAAAAGCTGTCTCTTCGCAAAGAAAAACGAATCATCAAATTTATATGTAGCCCATACGGCACTGGCACTGTACACCATAATCAATCCAACTGCTAAAAGTGTAAGTGTTGTAATAATTAATATGATATCAGGAGTCGTTTTTTGGGTCACAATCAAAACACCTCTACATTCTAGATTCAGAGCATGGAAAAAGCGCAAGCGCCTCAGAAGTTGAACATCGACTAAAGACCGCCACGTCCTATGGCGAACGTCGATGTCAGAACCTCCTGTTCAAGCCCGACAAGCATAAGTCGAATCACGCTCAGAAATCCTGATTTCTGGAGTGATTTGGCTTATGTCCTCGAGCGGCTAGGCTACTTGTGCTAGATTAATCTAGATTGTCCAAGCCCTTACTTAAGCTTATGCACGGCGTTTATAAAAATGTCTCCTCTTTCTTCAAATGTTTTATGTTGATCCCAGCTAGCGCATGCCGGTGATAATAAAATGACATCACCCTCATTTGAAAGATCATAAGCTACTTTAACCGCTGCTTCAACATTATCGACATTTTTTAAAATTTCTATTCCAGCGAGTTTACCCGCTCGTTCAAGCTTTTTAGCGGTTTGACCAAAGAGCACCATTGCTTTTACACGTTTTAACTCATTTACAAGATCATCAAACTCATTACCACGATCTAACCCTCCTGCTAACAAAACAACAGGCTGTTCAAAAGCAGAAATCGCCTTTTTCGTCGCAAGGATATTTGTAGCTTTTGAATCATTATAAAATTTCCGGTTATTTATGGTCGTAACATATTGAAGGCGATGTTTAACACCTGTAAAGGTAGTTAACACCTCAAAAATGGCATTATTTGATGTTGAAACAAGCTTTGCAACTGCAATTGCTGCCAAAATGTTTTCAAGGTTATGAACCCCTGGTAAAACAATATCTTTAATATCAATGATTTTCTCTTGATTAAAATAAATTGCTTGGTCCTTTATATAAGCACCTGTCTCTAGTTGCTGAGTAGTTGAAAATGGGATTTTTATACCTCTACTACCTTCAGCAGCTCTAATTACATCCTTGTCATCAACATTAATGACGCAATAATCGTTCTCTGTTTGGTTCTTAAAGATTCTAGCTTTTGCCTTGATATACTCTTCCTTCGTTCCATGATAATCGAGATGTGCATCAAAAATATTTAATAATACTGCAATTTTAGGTGCAAAATCTTTAATTCCCATTAATTGAAAAGAGGAGAGCTCCGTAACGATAATATCTTCCTTGTTTGCCTTTTGGGCAACCTCACAGGCTACTGTTCCAATATTTCCTGCGATTAAAGGGGATTTTGCACCTTTATCGAGCATTTCGAAAATTAAAGTAGTCGTGGTTGTCTTTCCATTAGAACCAGTAATTCCAATAAAATCAGCAGGAGTGATATGATACGCTATCTCCACTTCCGTTAAGATAGGAATTCCTTTTTCTTTTGCTTTTACAAGGAGGGGATTACTATAAGGAATCCCTGGGTTTTTGACAATAAAGTCAAAATGATCATCCAAAATTTCAATTGGATGACCTCCACAGAATACCTTTATCCCCATTTTTTCAAGCTCCTTAGCTGCCTCATTTTCTTCGTATGACTTTTGGTCGTTAACTGTAATGATCGCCCCAATTCCATGAAGAACCTTAGCTGCAGCCAAACCGCTTTTTGCAAGTCCAAGTATTAATATATGTTTGTTTGAAAATTCAATTGTATTTTTCATTTAAATCCACACCTCAATATAGATTCCAAGAATCGCACATAATAAACCAACCGTCCAAAATGTAACAACAACTCGCCATTCAGACCAACCCACTAATTCATAATGGTGGTGCAAAGGACTCATTCTAAATACACGTCTGCCAGTTGTTTTAAAGGAGATAACTTGAATAATAACAGACAATGTCTCAATTACAAAAACCCCACCAATTAATAATAGCAAGACTTCGAGCTTTAGCATAATGGCCACCGTTGCAATAGCCCCACCAAGCGCAAGCGAACCTGTATCGCCCATAAATACTTTTGCTGGGTTTGCATTAAATACAAGGAATCCAAGAACTGCCCCAACTACAGCCACACAGAAAATGGCAACATCATATTGTGCTTGATTCCAAGCTAATACAGCAAAAGCTCCAAATGCAATTGCAGCCGTTCCAGAAACTAAACCGTCTAAACCATCCGTTAAATTGACCGCATTAGAGAACCCAACTAACCAAATAATTAAGAATAAAACATAAAAGATTTTTAAATCAAACTGAAAATCTGTTCCAGGTATGGAAATAGCTGTTGAGAAATTATTTTGTTTGAAAATAAAATAAAAAATAATAGCAATAACGATTTGACCTAACAGTTTTTGTTTCGAGGTCAAACCGAGATTCCTTTTCAACACAACTTTAATAAAGTCATCTAAAAAGCCTAATATCCCGTAACCTAATGTTACAAACAAAAGCAGATATGTAGTAACCGTTAGTTCTCCTAATCGATTTGACACCAATATCGTAGTAAGCAAAATAGAAACCATGATAATGATTCCACCCATTGTCGGTGTTCCCGATTTTTTTTGATGGGATTTTGGTCCTTCCTCGCGGATACTTTGTCCAAATTTTAATCTACGTAAGAAAGGGATAAAAATGGGGGAGAGAATGACACTTATTACAAATCCGATTGCTATTGAATAAAGGACTACTTCTTCAATCATCATTATCCCCTCCCATCTTCAAACGTTGTTAAAGTATTTGCTAGCTTCTTAATTTCGTTCACTATTTGTTTGTTTTGTCTCATAATTTCCGTTTCATTAGTAAAAAGTCTAAATTTTGTCATTGTATCATACCCATTTTCTTCGATTTTTTTTAGATAAAATTCTATGATTAGTTTGAGTGCTGGTAGCGGATCTTTTACAACGTATACAGGGAAATGATTGGGAAGAAAGAGTGGTAATTCTTCATCCTTTGGCCAAACTGCTGCAACTGCACCATTATAAAGTGCCTTTTTTAATAATTCATCCCCTTTTTCTTGCTCAATAGAAATATATAGGCCTTTTTTCGATAAAATCGTCGGATCAGTTATGACTTCTTCGAAATAAAAATCATCATTCTTTAATCCATACGCATCCCGAAAAAGTTTCCACATATCATGATTAGATAACAATTATCTCAACTCCTTAATTGCACGGGCTGCAACAAGGCGGTCATCAAACGAATGAGTTTTATTCCCAATGATTTGGTAGGTTTCATGTCCTTTGCCAGCAATGATTATTATATCATTCTCAGCTGCATTTGAAATAGCATAAAATATTGCTTTTTCACGATCAGGAATCGTAACATAAAATTCTCCTTGAACTCCAGCCTCCATCTCCTTTAGAATTTGAATGGGGTCCTCCGATCGTGGATTATCTGAAGTAAAAATAGGAACATCCGCATATTTTGTTGCAATTTGAGCCATGATTGGTCGCTTTGACCGATCTCGGTCCCCACCACATCCAACTAGGACGATAATCCTCCCTTTTGAAAACTGTTTTACCGTTTGTAAGACATTTTCCAAACTATCAGGGGTATGTGCATAATCGACAATCACAGTAAAATTTTGCCCTTCCTTCACTATTTCAAAACGCCCGGGTACACCTTTAACCTTTTCGACGGCTTTTATCACGGTTGAAATCGCTATTCCCGAAACAATACATGTCGCAATTGCAGCCAATACATTATAAACACTAAATAACCCAACTAGATTCATTTTTATTTTAAAAAGACCTAACGGGGTTATTAAATCAAACTCAGTTCCAGAGGCTGTCATACAAATATTACTTGCCATAATATCAGCAGACTGATCAATTCCATATGTAATAATTGTTGCGGAGGTAGATCTTGCATATTCCTCTGAAGCAGGGTCATCATTATTTAAAATAGCGAATTTCGGATTATCTTTTTCAAACCGATTCCCTAAACTAGAAAACAACAAACCTTTCACTCTGCGATACTCTTCAATCGTATGATGATAATCTAAATGATCCTGAGTCAAATTCGAAAAGACGGCTACATTAAAATCACATCCATGGACCCTACCGATATCTATGGCATGAGACGAAACCTCCATCACTGCTGTGTTTACTTTTTCAGTCACCATTTTGTGGAAATACTTTTGCAACACAACAGATTCTGGCGTCGTATTTTTCATTTCAATCATTCGCTCACCAATTTTTGTATACATCGTTCCAACAAGTCCTGTTTTCTGGCCAGCCTCTTTAAATATCTCCTCGATTATATGACTTATTGACGTTTTCCCATTTGTTCCTGTTATCCCAATCAATCGGAGCTGATGGGTTGGATGTTCGTAAAACGCATCTGCCAATACAGCCATCGCCCTTCTTGTATCCTTCACCTTGATGACCGGGATCGATACTTGCACATCTTTTTCAGCAATAATTGCAACTGCACCTTTTACCTCTGCTTGTTTTGCAAACAAATGGCCATCAAATGTACTACCTTCTATACAAAAGAATAAACTTCCCTCTTCTACCTCCCTCGAATCCATTTCAAGAGATGTGATTAAAGGATCGGCACTACCCTTTTCCGTAAAATCATGCAAGTTAGCTAATAACTCTTGTAATCTCATCATGAATTTTACCATTTCCTCTCGAAAAATTTATCAGGAATTCGCATCAAGTTAACATAATACGATAGTCTTTAGCAGTTGTCTAGTAGCCTATTTTCCTATTAGACATATAAAAAGGACACCTTACCAAAAATTTTATTCCTCTATATTAAAGGTATTCCTTTTTACAGAAAAAGAAGCTCAAAGGGAGAATCCTTCAGAGCTACTTTAGTTTTCATCTTTTGATTCTTTTTTATCAGTGGCATCCCCCAAGTGAATCCGTAATGTTGTTCCTTCCTTAACCCGTTCCCCTGCATTTGGAGCCTGATCGACAACAACATTTCCTTCTCCACTAATATCCAATTTTATATTCATCAATTGTTGTTGCAACTCTCGTTTTGTTAAACCAATCAAATTTGGAACCTCAAGATATTTTTTATCTGTCCATAATTTAATTTCTTTCTCTATTTGTTTGTCTCGCTTTTCAATTCCAAGCAGAGGCAAGCTTTCACGCATGATGTTTCCTACGATTGGCGCAGCAACAACCCCACCAAATTGTACTGTTCCCTTCGGGTTGTCTACAGCAATGTAAACCACTATTTGTGGATCATCAGCTGGTGCAAAACCAATAAACGATACAATATGGTTATTCTGTAGATACCCACCACCTTTTTTTGATTTTTGAGCAGTACCTGTTTTTCCACCTACACGATAACCATCCACATACGCTCCACCACCTGACCCTTTAGCGACTACATGTTCTAGAGCATAACGCACTTTTTCTGACGTTTCTTCCGAGATCACACGTCGCTTCGCCTCAGGCTCATTCCGTTTTACAACTTCTCCAGTAACTGGGTCTACCCATTCTTTAGCAACATATGGCTTATATAGGGTTCCTCCATTTACAGCAGCTGCAACAGCTGTAACTTGTTGAATAGGCGTCACTGCAACCCCTTGACCAAATGCAGTTGTAGCTAACTCTACCGGCCCAACATTTTCTGGTTTAAATAAGATTCCGGTACCTTCCCCTTGTAAGTCTATTCCTGTCTTTTGTCCAAAACCAAAATCCCTTATATACTTAAATAATGTATCTTTTCCTAATCTAGTTCCTAATTCAACAAATCCAGGGTTACATGAGTTTTGAACAACCTCTAAAAATGTCTGATGTCCGTGACCTCCCCGTTTCCAACACTTAAGGGTCGCTCCCCCCACTTTTACGAATCCGGGATCATTAAAATGGTCTTTGTCTAAGTTTACTTTCCCTTCCTCTAACGAAGCAGCGAGGGTTATTATCTTAAAGGTAGAACCAGGTTCATACGTACTCCAAACGGGTAGATTACGGTTGTACACCTCTTGTGGAACATTCCGAAAGTTTGCTGGATCAAAGTCTGGCCTTGAAGACATTCCTAATATTTCACCATTTTTGGGATTCATTGCAATTGCAATTATGCCATCTGGGTTGTATTGTGCTTCAGCGTTATCAAGTTCACGTTCGATAAGGGATTGAATTCTCGTATCAATCGTTAGCCTTAAATCAAGACCATCCTTTGGTGGAGTATAATCATCAGCGATATTAGGCATTCTTTTCCCCTTCGCATCGGAATAGAATTGAACACTCCCCTCTTCTCCCTTTAATTCTTCATCATAGCTCTTCTCTAGACCAGTTAAGCCCTGATTATCAATCCCAGCAAAACCTAGAACATGGGAAAGATAGCTACCAAATGGGTAGTGACGTTTGGAGTCTTCCGCTATGTAAACACCTTTTATCCCTAAAGCACGGACCTCATTTGCTTTTTCATGGGATATTTTTCGCCCCTCTGGGTTAATGTAAACTTTTGACTCGTTTTGGGTAATTTTCTTATATGCTTTTTCTTTAGACATATTCAATACGGCAGCAAGCTTCTCTGAAGCTTCAGCAGGATTCTCAATTTGCCTCGGAACAACTAAAACCGTCGGCGCACTTTGATTCGTTGCTAGCACAACATCATTTCGATCAAGAATTTTTCCTCGTTCAGGTTCAAACGGTATATCCCTACTCCATGAATCCTTTGCGAGCGCGGTCAGTTTCTCACCAACAAAAAACTGAACATACCCTAAGCGAACATCAATGATAAGAAATAATAAAAAACCTATAAATAATACTATTGATAACCTCCGTCGTACTGTCACATTTGAAACTCGCATATCGATGTACCTCCTAAAAACATAAAATCCTAGGCTCGTCTAAATATATGCTTGTACATATATGAATAGAACGTAAAAGAAAAGCACAAGGCGCCCGTCTATCGGCTCGAGGTAGACATCGAAAACTAAGTACGGAATCATGTATATTTTCATTCATTAAAAAAGGAACTGAAAAATTCAGTTCCCTTCGTCTTTTTGTTCACTTTTTTCTTCGTCAACCTTTTCTTCTTTTGGTGTGTTTGGTGGTTCAAGTTTTACAGTTACCTTATCACCACTTTTTATAATAGATCCTGCCGCTAAGCTTTGATTTACAACATACCCTGTACCGCTATATGAAACTTCGATATTCATTAGATCAGCAACTCTCATGACATCCCTTAAAGACCACCCCGTCATATCAGGCAGGGTTGGTTCTTGGTCGGTAAGAAGGAATATTGGTTCATTTGGTAGAATTTTTTCCCCTTGCTTTGGACTTTGAGCAGTAATATTCTTTCCATTTCCAATAATAGTTGCTTGAAGTTTTAGCTTTTCAATCAACGACTTTGCCTCGCCGATTGATTTTCCTACATATGAGTCTGTTTTAATTTCTTTATCGACACTCACATTCTTTTCAACCTTTTGCTCATTCGGTTGAATATTTAAGTATTGCAAGCTATTCTGCATTACATGGTTGAAAACAATTGCGACTGGTTCATTTCCAATGTCTGTGTCCTTAAGCTTTGGTTGTTGAACAGCAACATAAACGATTAGTTTCGGATCATCCATTGGAGCCATTCCGAGGAACGAGTAAATGAAATTACCCCTCCCTGCTAAATAACCACCTTTCGGACTAGGTATTTGTGCAGTACCCGTTTTCCCAGCTACTTGATAACCTTCAAGATTATACAGTCTTCCTGTCCCATCCGTTACAACCTTGCCTAGTAAATCCATTACTCGCTTTGCTGTACCTGCTGATACAGGTTGTCCTGCCACTTGAGGCTTATGATTTACAACCGTTTTGTTTGTATCAGGGTCGACAATCTTATCAACAACATATGGCTTCATCATCTTACCACCATTGGCAATCGCAGTAGCTGCCTGCACTTGCTGAATTGGTGTAACAGAGGATGCTTGTCCAAACGCCGTTGAAACTCTATCAATCTCCCATTTATAGTTAATTGTATTTTCAACTTCACCTTCTAAATCAATGCCAGTTGGTCGATCAAGTCCAAAACGACCTAAATACTCTAATAACTTATCTGTCCCTAACTGTTCGTTTGCAATTTTCGCAAAGGCAACGTTAGAAGATTTTAACACGCCCTCGTCATAAGTTATTGTTCCCCAACCTACCCTGTTATGGTCACGAATCGTTTCTCCACCAGCAGAGTAGCTCCCGGAAGCAAATGTAGCATTCCCATTATAGACTCCCTCTTCAATCGCTGCTGCTAATGTGAATATTTTCATCGTTGAACCTGGTTCAAATGGATAGGAAATGACATCATTCAAATAATTTTCGATGTTTCTACTATTTGGGTCAAAGCTAGGTCTTGTTCCCATAGCTAAGATTTCACCTGTTTTTGGGTTTGCGACAACACCAATTACTTTTTCAGGCTCATATTCCTTGACAGCCATGTTCATAGCGTCCTCTAAAAAGGTTTGTATCGTTTGGTCAATCGTTAAGTAGACATTACTTCCATTATCAGGAGCTACTATTTGTTCTTTAGCATCTGGCAGTTTATAGCCTTTCGTATCACTCTGGAATTTCATATATCCATCTTCTTCACGGAGATATTTATCAAGGCTTTTTTCAACCCCCAACATCCCGACAGTTTCCGTCGCCTTCGTTTTCTCGTCAGTGACCTTCTGAGCATACCCGACAACATATGATGCAAAAGTTCCATTCGGGTAGTAGCGTTTTAATTCTCTTCTAAACGCAATTCCTGGTAATTCCAGGCTTTCAATTTCCTGCTTTAATGATGTACTAATATCTCGACCAAAAGTACCAAATTCAACCTGTTTTCTTTTAGGTTTTGTCAATATTTTATACATTTCGTTTTCATCCATATTTAAAAGTGGAGCAAGCTTACGAGCCGTTTCTTCAGGATCAACAACATGTTGTGGGTTATCTTCGTCAACGGTTAATTCTTTATCAAGGATTGCGACAACGGTGTAAGATGAAGTATCTTCAGCAATCGGATTACCATTGCGGTCATAAATCGCTCCTCGATGCGCGTCAATCACTCTTTGTTTCGTATATTTTTCTTCTGCTAAAGCCGCTAAAACGACACCATCAACCTTACCTGTACCTTGGATATACAAAAATCTTGCCATTAATGTAAAAAAGAGCAAAGCAAATATTATACTAATAAATGCTGCTCCTCTATTTATATTGTTATTTTTAACCTTCATTTTCATAATTAATTTCCTTGCACAACTTTAACGTTATTCTCATTTAACACTAGGCCAAGTTCTCTAGCTTTTTCCCAAAGTCGTTCATATTCGCTTAATTCTTGAACTTGTACATAAAGGTCATTGTTTGTTTTTGTTTGTTGACTGATTGACGCTTCGATTTGCTGAATTTCGATATTTGTTTTGTATATGGATACTTGGTTAGATATGATATGAATAGCGCAGAATATCACAGCTATTGAGAATATCATCCCCAATACCTTTTCCCCTATCGAAATTCGAAATTTCTGTCTTCTAGTTGGTCTCGTCTTTGGTGTTTGATCTGGTTGGTAGTTTTCTGTTTGTCTAACTTTGTATGCTAAATTACTCATCATATCCCTCCTTAAGTATCTCTTTTATGTTTCACAAAAATCACTTGTTTTTTCGATCAGAGTTTCTCTGCAATTCTTAGCTTTGCAGAACGGGCTCTTTTGTTAACCTCTAATTCCTCTTCTGAAGGTAATATCGGTTTTCTTGTGATAAGTTTTAATTTTGGTTTGTATTCATCTGGTATAATTGGTAATCCCGGTGGTAGGGGTGGCCCTTCGCTTGCCTTTTTAAAGGCTACTTTACAAATCCTGTCCTCAAGTGAGTGAAAGGTAATAACACTAACCCGTCCGCCTGTCGCCAAAAGCTCAATTGACTGATGAATTGCATCTTCAAATACTTTTAATTCATCATTAACTGCAATTCGAATCGCTTGAAAGATCCTTTTTGCTGGATGTCCACCAGTTCTTCTTGCCGCAGCAGGAATCCCCTCTTTAATTAAGTCCACCAGCTCTAAAGTTGTTTCAATGGGTTTCTTTTCCCTTGCCGCTTCTATTTTTCTAGCAATTTGTTTTGAAAATTTTTCTTCTCCGTATTGAAAAAAGATCCTTACCATTTGTTCATATGACCAATGATTTACAACATCATACGCTGATAATGACGAATCTTGGTTCATTCTCATATCAAGTGGTGCATCGTGATGGTAGCTAAACCCTCTTTCCGGGTTGTCCAATTGCGGAGACGAAACACCCAAGTCAAATAAAATTCCATCAACGGCTGTTATACCATGTTCATGTAATTTTTCAGTTATGTTGGCAAAATTACTTTTGATGATGGTAACAATGTCACCATATTTCGCAAGTTTGTCCCTTGCATGGTCAATGGCGATATCATCTTGATCAAAAGCAAATAACTTGCCTTTGTTTGAAAGTTTAGAAGCTATGTATGAACTATGTCCTGCACCACCAAGTGTGCAGTCAACGTATATTCCATCTGGATGAATCTTTAATCCATCTGCAGCCTCTTTTAATAGAACGGTTTTGTGTTCGAACATGTTTGCACCTCTTATAATTATCTTGTTATATCATTATTATCTTTAACACAGAAGATAATTATATATCAAAACCGATCATATTTTCAGCTATATCAGAAAAAGATTCTTCAGAAGCAGCAAAATATTCTTCCCACTTCTCCTTACTCCAAATTTCAATACGGTTTGATACCCCAAGCACCACACATTCCTTTTCAAGCCCAGCATACGAAAGAAGTGGTGTTGCAATATTTACTCTTCCTTGTTTATCAAGTTCACATTCAATCGCTCCAGAAAAGAAAAATCGTGTGAAAGCACGAGCGTCTTTTTTAGTCAATGGGAGTGTTTTTAATTTATCCTCAAGTATTTTCCATTCAGATTGTGGGTAACCGAACAAGCATTGATCCAATCCCCTAGTTAAAACAAATGTTTCACCTAGGTTATCTCGAAACTTAGCAGGTATTATCATTCGGCCCTTCGTATCAACAGTATGATGGTATTCTCCCATGAACATATCCATTGTCCCCACTTTCTGTATTTATATTACCACAATCCCCCACTTTCCACCACCCAAAATTATTATTTTTTTCCAAATGAAAAAATCCCCGGAATTCCGAGGATTTTCGATAGGTTTTTTATAGTTTTATTACCTTATGTTTTCCGTTAAATTCAAACGGGAGTTCTACTAAATCTTTAATAAATTCGTCTCCATACTTATTTAAATAGTAATACACATTCCATACTCTCTCTTGCGGGGAACCAAGTGGGAGAAGTGATGTTTCAATACGGTTGAACCGATTCAATTCAATTTCATTACGTTTTAATATACTACGATTAAATGTGTTCTTTAGGAAGTCAAACTGGGCTTGAATGTTTTGCGCATTTTTTAATAAAAGTTCCGCTAATCCTGAATCAACTTCAAGTCCCACATTTCGAACCTTTTTGTGGATTTGCTCTACTTCTTTCTTTGCTTCATTAATCACCCTGTCCACATCAGATGTTTGCTTATCCAACCATGTCTTTTTTGCTTTTTCAAGTTCACCAGCTAAGGCACCCTCAATTGTTAAACCAATATCTTCAATATTGGATTCAATCGCTCTTTCTACAATTGTCATCATTAATCGTGGCACGACAGGCGGCATCTCAATGTCCATTACCGAAAACACTTGTTTAAGTTCTGCCCAATAGGATACCTCACCAGGTCCAGAAATAAACGCAAGAGTTGGGAATAAGAGCTCCTGCATAACTGGCCGAGTAACAACGTTGTTACTAAGAAGTTCCGGTTGGTTCTCCGCTACTTCAAGCAATTCGTCACCACAAAGGATACACTCATTATTTTTCCCGCTAAATATATCATGTGCCACATTATACTCAAGCAATATGCGTTCATCATTCTGAGTATAGAAAAGATTTGCACTAGACTCGTTCATGTCTATTGTTTTTGGATACTGATATGATGACAGTACTTCCTGCTGTAGTAACAGCGAATCATGGATTTCTCTATTTTTTTCAACCATTTTTCTTAAATATTGCGATTGAAGCTTTCTAATTTCTTTCGAACCAGAATCCACAAGAACAAGCCCCGATTCTCCAAATAGTTCATTAATAATTTGTATAAAGAAATCTACATATGTTTTTGATTTATTTACATAGCCTGTTAATCGATCGAGTAAACCATTTGTATAATTGGTTTCTCCATATGTCTCAAATATGTCTTCAATCCACTCCAGTAACCCATTTTGTTCGATTTCTATCGATGATACCATTGTCTTCCGATTGTGATATTGTGGGACCGCCCTTTTTCGAATACCATTCTTAAGGTTTACATAGAGGTGATTGATCTCTGCAAAATCATGATCTTCTCCTGCAATCCAAAACACCGGTATAACGGGTACATTTAATGTCCCTTCTTG
This sequence comes from Bacillus timonensis, assembly GCF_000285535.1. Classification (GTDB taxonomy): domain Bacteria; phylum Bacillota; class Bacilli; order Bacillales; family Bacillaceae_L; genus Ferdinandcohnia; species Ferdinandcohnia timonensis. Next base: position 789,850 of record NZ_HE610985.1, read on the forward strand.
TTCTTTTGCAAGCTTTATAATAGAAACGATTTTATGAATTGTATATAACGGACCAGTCATTACACCCGCTTGCTGACCACCTATAATTACCATACTATTTGGATTTGTTAGTTTGTTGATATTGTCAATCGTATTTGGATGGTAATTTAATCTTTTATTAAAAGCAAGCAAATGCTCTACAAGTTTTTCGCGTTCAAAATATCGTTTTATAAGATCTTTTTTTCTCACCTCATAGACTAAAGGAGAATGTATGTCATAATCGAAAAATTTCTCTATATCCATTCTACCTGAAAGGTAATCATTCATTAATCGATTTGAAGCTGGCAAAGAGAGATCCAAAACCTCCATAAATTATTGTTCTTCCTTTCTTATCCAGTATATATCTTAGATGAGTATAGCACGCTTTTTATAGAATCCAAAAATATCCGCTCATGGTTATTTAATTTATTGTAGTTGTAAAAATACGGTGGACCAGTCCAATGAGCAGTAAAACAAAATAAGCAACCGTTGAAGTTAAAAAAACGAATCTCCAAGACTTTCTCACTACCTTCATCATTTCTATCTCTCGGCTCTTCCTCCATGTAACGAAACCCATAAACAAAATAGACATGATGAGGAAAAGAATGATCAGCCAAAGCATGCTCTTTCCAACAATCACAAGCAAAAGGTAATGCACTGCGATGAGAAAAAATACAGTCGTGACATCAACAGATAGAAAAAATGATTTTCGAGTGTTTTTTAAAATAAATCTACTAATTATGTAGACTAGTAAAAATCCTAATAAAGGAACTGTAACAAATGTCGCAGCTATACTAGCAAAAAAATTGACCATTCCCTATCCCCCTTTTATTTCAAGCCCTTTTATAGAATCAAAAAGAAATTGTATGACTGCTACTTCTTGTTTTAATTTTTCAGCTTCAACTAACAAATATCCTAAAATCGCATCAACCTCTGTTTTTCTCCCCTCCTCAATGTCTCGAAGCATAGAAGATTTATTTTCAGCAGTATTTTTGCAAATCGTGGTCACAAGCTCCCACATTTCGTTTTTATTAGAAGGAATGACAGAAATGATGTCATTAAAGACAGCATTCATTTGATTGTGAAAATATTCATTATGGAGCAATTCCCCATTTCTGACGCCATAAAGGGCTGTTAACGGATTGATTACAGCATTTGCAATGAGCTTAGATGATATGATTTCATACCAATTTTTATGAAATTCGATTGGAAAATTATAAATCTCCTTATCTAAACCATAATTCTTTCCTTTAAAAACCCCTATCTTTGTTCGACCTATTCCAGTATGTATGACAGTCGTTTCATTTATCTTAAATGCCCCGTGTTCCACAACTCCAACAAGAATATTAGGATTTTCGAGTTGTTTCATCATGTTGATATGGCTCATTCCGTTTTGAAGGAAGCAAATAGTTTGGACTTTTTCTAAATCTTGAACATTTGATAAAACGTCATTTAATGTATATTGTTTGACTGCAATGAAGACTAGATCTTTGTCTAGAACAGAAGAGCTACTTGTTACAGCTTGTACACGAAATGTTTTTGAAAAATTTTGTTTGTTGATTGTTACACCTATTTTATTAATTTCATCAGCCTGGTGTGTAGTTCTAGTGTATACGGTAACATCATTGTTTTCTGACAGATAGCCCGCAAATAGTAACCCGATGGAACCTCCACCGATTATTCCAATTTTCATAGTTTCCACTCCATATTTCGACCTACTATCATTTTATCAAAAAGTCAGACAAAATGACTAGTGTACCTTATTAAAAGGTGAGCAAAATTTTACAACATACGAAAACCCCAAAGGAAACACCCTTTGGGGATACACTTCGTATCTAATTATACTGGATATACAGGATGTTTCTTATGGCCAAATTCAATTTCTTTACTTTCATAAAAAGCCAAACGGTTAATAAGAACTTCCCGTAATTCTACAGCAGGGACAATATCGTCAACAATAAGCTCAGATGCAAGCTTGTAGATATCAATTGTCTCCTTATAATCCTGTTGTTTCTGTTGAACAAACGACATTCGTTCTTTCGGATCTTCAATTTCATTGATTTTGTTTGAATAAACCGCATTAACCGCTGCTTCAGGTCCCATAACCGCAATTTGAGCGGTAGGAAGGGCAACACAGTAATCAGGATCAAACGCAGGACCTGCCATTGCATAAAGACCAGCACCATATGCCTTTCGAACGATAACGGATATTTTAGGCACAGTTGCAGAACTCATTGCTGCAATCAACTTCGCTCCATGTCGGATGATTCCTGCTCTTTCAACTTTTGTTCCAATCATGAATCCAGGGACATCCGCCAAAAACACCAATGGGATATGGAACGCATCACATAATGTAATAAATTTAGCAGCTTTGTCCGCAGAATCCACGAACAAGACGCCACCCTTTACTTTTGGCTGATTAGCAATAATTCCTACTGGTTTTCCGTCGATACGGGCAAGACCCGTTATAATTTCAGGCGCGAACAGCTTTTTCACTTCATAAAAGCTGCCTTCATCAATAAGGGTATCAATCCCTTCATACATATTAAAAGGAGCATTCTGATTGACAGGAATGATTTCTTCCAAGCTTTTTCCAGCTTTAGGTGATACCCCTTCTACATTTGATGGTTTTTTCAAGTAATTTGCAGGGAAAAATTTCAAATACCTACGTGCACTTTGAATGGCTTCTTCTTCATTTGCCGCAAGTACATCACCACAACCACTTACCGTACAGTGCATTCTTGCACCGCCCATTTCTTCTAATGTCACCTTCTCACCAATGACTTTTTCAGCCATCCGTGGTGAACCTAAATACATTGATGCATTTTTATCGACCATAATCACAATATCGCAAAAAGCAGGTATGTATGCTCCACCCGCTGCTGAGGGACCAAATAAAATACAAATCTGTGGAATCATTCCCGAGAGTTTTACTTGATTATGGAAAATTCGTCCTGCCCCACGACGGTTTGGAAACATTTCAAGCTGATCTGTTATCCGTGCTCCAGCTGAATCTACTAAATATAAAAGTGGCACGCGAAGTTTCTCCGCAGTTTCTTGGATGCGAATGATTTTTTCAACGGTTCGGGCTCCCCACGAGCCCGCTTTAACGGTTGAATCATTCGCCATCACACAAACTTTCTGACCATTTATTTCTCCAAGTGCGGTAACAACACCGTCAGCTGGAAGATCTCCAGCCGTATTGTTAGCAAACTTCCCATCCTCTTGATAGATACCATTATCAAATAGAAGTCGAAGGCGATCTCGGACGAATAATTTATTTTGTTCTTTAAGTTTTTGGTGATATTTTTCGTGCCCTCCGGCTTCAATTTCTTTACTTTTTTCTATGAGTTTTTGATCTAAATTCTTTGTATGAAGCATGATTGACCTCCTATCAATTATTCTAGTACAAGTAATACGTCGTCCTCATTTACAAAGTCACCTATTTCAACTTTTACATTCGAAATCTTACCAACTACTTCACTTTCAATAGGAATTTCCATTTTCATTGATTCCAGCACAACCACAACTTGACCTTCATGTATTTCTTCACCTTCTGAAACCAATACTTGTAAAACTGTACCTGCCATACTTGCTGTTATTTCCTTCATCTTTAGTTCCTCCTCAAGTTTTGTAAATAGTTGGTCGTATATTCTCCTTTAAGAAAGGAATCCTCAATAATGACTTCTTGAAATAATGGGATATTTGTTTTTATTCCTTTAATCATAATTTGATTAAGATACTTTTGAGCTATTTGAATGGTTTCTTTTCGGTCATTACCTTTTACAATAATTTTGGCAATCATTGGGTCGTAAAATGGTGAAACTGAAGTTCCTACTTCATATCCATTATCAACTCGAACATTCTGTACATCTAAAGGCAGAGTATATTCCTCAATTTTTCCTGGTGACGGAAAGAATTTGATTGGGTCTTCTGCATAAACGCGAAACTCAATAGAATGTCCTGTTAAGATAATTTCTTTTTGGGACAAAGGTAATTTTTCACCCCTTGCAACGAGCAGCTGCCATTTCACAAGGTTGATATTGGTAATCATCTCTGTAATCGCATGCTCAACCTGAAGTCTTGTATTCATCTCTAAAAAGTAAAAGTTTTCTTCTTCATCGACAATAAATTCAATTGTTCCAGCATTCGTATATTGGACAAATGCTGCTGCCTTTTTAGCAGCATTACAGATTTTTTCACGTGTTTCTTTAGAAAGAAAAGGAGACGGTGTTTCCTCAATTACTTTTTGATTTCGTCGTTGAATCGAACAATCTCTTTCAAAGAGATGCACAATGTTTCCATGATGATCCCCAAAAATCTGCACCTCAATATGCCTTGCATTTGGAATAAATTTTTCAATGAATACCTCATCGTTTCCAAAATACGATTTAGCTCGAGTCTTAGTTGTTTGAAATGCCTTTTGTAATTCTTCTTCGGAATGACAACAAACCATCCCGATTCCACCCCCACCACCACTTGCTTTTAGCATAACTGGGTAGCCATATTCCGCTGCAAGTATACAGGCTTCATCAATTGTCTGGATGCCACAATCGCTTCCCGGGACTACCGGGACCCCCGCATCAATCATAGTTTGTCTCGCTTTGACCTTATCCCCCATTAAGGAAATAATCGAGGGTGATGGTCCGATAAAAACAATTGATCTTTTCGCAATTGCCTCAGCAAAACTTGCATTTTCTGACAAGAAGCCATAACCAGGATGGACGCCATCCACTTGCTCACGCTCTGCAATTTCGATAATTTTATCCATTTGAAGATAAGATTTCAGAACGGGAGGCTCACCGATTCGGTGCGCAACGGTTGCTTGTTTGACAAACGGCAACTCCCTGTCCGCATCTGAATAGACAGCAACCGTTTCGATTCCCATCTCATGACATGTTTTAATGATCCTAGAAGCGATTTCTCCCCTGTTTGCAATCAACACTTTTTTCAAGAATTTCTACCCCTTTCCCAACGAGACATTAGGATATAATATAAAATTTCAACACTCATCTACATTTTCCTGCACATAATTGAAAGCGTTTACTATATTTTTCTACAGAATTTTTTGTAATTTTGTTATATAATGAATATATTGTCATCATTACAGATTCTCATAGATGAATCACAAGGGGGATATCAAATGTATACGGCAAAAGTTGAGAAATTATTAGTAAACTATAAAACACTTGAAGAATTTAAAGATTTCAAGGAATATGGTCTCCAGGAACTATCCATGCTTGAAGACCTTGAATCAAATATTATTGAAAATGATAGCGTTTCACCTTTTTACGGAATTTACTATGGTGATAAATTAGTGGCCCGAATGAGCCTTTATCGTGTTGACAAAAAATTCAACAAATATTTTGATCCCGCTCAAGACTATTTAGAGCTTTGGAAACTTGAAGTACTACCAAACTATCAGAAAAAAGGCTTTGGAAAAGCCCTAGTGGACTATGCAAAATCATATAACCTACCGATTAAGACAAACCCACGTGTAAAATCTTCAGAATTTTGGGAGAAAATGGGGTTTTCACCTGCAGCTTACAACATGGAACGTGACCTTGGAGAAAACCCTCTACTTTGGTTTCCAGAAGGTGTAAACGAAATAGACTAGACCAAGAATAGCGCTATGCATAAAGAAAAACAGCTGAACATAATGTCAGCTGTTTTTACGTTATTTTTCAACTCTTTCCAAATTCCCATTTCGATCCATTTGAAATTTCACCTTTTTGCTTCTTTCGTCCTCCTGAAGAACCACCATTTTGCGAGCTCGTTCCATAATTTCAATTAATGCCTTATAATCTTCTTCAATTAATTGAATATTACTTTCCAATGTATTTTTTTGAGCACTTAAAGTTTTGACCTGCTCTTGGAGCTTACTTATTTGATGGTTCAAACTTTTATTTTCATTGACTACATTTTGGAGCTCATTCTCGGTTTTTTCATATTCTTCAAGGAATCGGATGACATCCCGAAGTTGCAATTCCGAAGTCTGCCTACTTACACTTTCTGCTATTTCTGGTTCAGCTTGTTGTTGCTGAATTGGTTCTCCATTAGTATGTTTTTTTAACGCTTTTCGCTGTTTTTTAGCAAGCTCAATTCCAGATTTATATTGTTTGCGGACATATGAATTCCATCTAAAACCACATGCAGCTGCAGTCCGTGATAATGTACGTCCCACTTCTTCAAATGCACCTAATTGTGTTCCCCCTTCACGAATATGGCGCAATACTACCTCAGCAAGCAATAAATCTTCATCTTGAGTCCATGCATCTTGACGTGTTGATGTCATATCTTTTCCCTCCTAAACTTCTTTTTACACATATATATGCATGTAGTAGAAAAGATAGACTATACACACTCTAGCAAGAAAAGAATTATTCCTTTTGCATGATTTTCCGGACAGCCACAAGGTGTTCATTAGATACCCACAATGCAGAGCATTCCTTGATTTCTTCAATCATTCTTTCCCTTAATCCAGTAGCTGCCCATTTTCTATTTACAACTTTTTTATATGCTTTTACTACTTTATTACTATGTACTATTTCTTTAGCAATAAAATCTTTACAGCTCTTGATAGAATTGTCCTCTGGAAAAACTTGTTGAATAAAACCAAGTGCTTTCCCTTCCTTAGCAGAGATAATTTCCCCAGTTAAAAGGAGATGGTATGCTTTATCGATCATCATTCTTTCTAGTAGCATAGTTGCACCACCCCATCCTGTTGTAATACCTTGTTTACCTTGAACAAAACCGAATCTACTTTCATCTGATGCTAGTCTATAATCACAAGCAGTCGCAAGTTCACACCCTCCCCCTATTGCTAGTCCGTTCAATAGAGCAATTGTCGGCTTTGATAAAGTGGCCAATGTGTGTAATATCATTCCCATTTTCATGAGCATTTTGTAAGCTTCTTCTTCTGTTTGAAGATTTTGAAAGACAGATAAATCTCCACCTGAACAAAATGCTTTTGACCCAGTTCCCGTAATAACCAAAACCTTATCATCATCATTTTCTTCAACCTCATTGAGGGTTTTTTCAATTCCATCCATAATATCATAATCTATTGCATTCCATTTTTCAGGCCGATTGATTGTAAACCAAACGATTCCATCTTTATCTCGTTTTACTATGTATTTTGACATCATTATCCCCTTATCCTTTTTACCTTTATTGTACTGGTAATGCTGGAATTCGCAACACTGATAAGTTGGAAATTTGGACAAAATAAAAAGCGTGTTGATACCACTGTATCAACACGCTTTTAACTTGTTAACAAAATTATTTGTTAACAACTTCTTTTCCTTTGTAACTACCGCATTCTTTACATACGCGGTGTGCTAATTTCATTTCACCACAATTTGGGCATGCCACCATACCTGGCACTTGTAATTTGAAATGTGTACGACGTAATCTTTTTCTAGTCTTAGATGTTCTTCTAAAAGGTACAGCCATTATTCCCACCTCCTTAAAAAAAATAGATCAAGATGGATTTTATTCGTCTTCAAAGAATTTTGCTAGTCCTGCCAATCGGGGATCAATCTTGTTCTTCTTATCGTCTTCAGTAATAACTTCCCAATCTTGTCCTGACTGTGGTGCAGCATCTTCAGAATTCGAATCATCACAAAAAATCTGAATTGGTATTTCAAGTAAAATATTTTCCTTGATTATTGGAAGTAAATCAATTACTTCTCCACGTACTTGATGAATATCATCATCCGACTCTAGGTCAAAATCAGATGTTTCTCTAAGTAAAAACGTTTCAGTTGTTCTAATCTCGAATGGAAATTTCACATCAACCAAAGTTCGAGAACAAGGTAAAATCATAGACCCTGAAATTGTTAAATGGAAGCTAGCTTTTGTAGAGCTAAGATCAGCACGACCGGTTACTTGTACAGGAGTAATGTCTCGAATTGATTTATCAATCTCCATTAAGTCTCTTACATCCACAATTTCATCAATCATTAGACCTTTTTGAGCCAACTGATTTAATTGATTAATTGTCCATTTCAAGTGAAATCACCTCGAAGCGCAACAAAGGTAATTATAGCTTTGCGGATTACATTTGTCAATATTTTTTCTTTACACTATACTAATTGTGTAGATACTTATCTACTATATCAGCTTTTCCAAAAAAATGATATTTAAAAATAAGTTTTTTCATAAAGGAGTAACAGATGAAGTCGGTTGGAGTTATTGTTGAATATAATCCTTTTCATAATGGACATAAGTATCATCTTGAAGAAACAAAACGAAAAACAAATGCAGATTGTACAATTGCAGTGATGAGTGGAAACTTTCTACAACGCGGTGAGCCTGCACTAGTTTCAAAATGGACTCGGACCAAAATGGCATTAGAAGCTGGTGTTGATATTGTCGTTGAATTACCGTATGCTTTTGCCACTCAAAAGGCTGAAAACTTTGCTAATGGAGCAATTGCGCTTTTAAGCGCACTCTATTGTGACAAAGTTTGCTTTGGAAGTGAAAATGGAACGATTAATGACTTCGAAGACACCCTTGATTTTATGAAAAAAAATCGACAAAGCTATAATCACAGAATTGAGCAGTATATGAAAAAAGGGTACAGCTATCCTAAGGCAGCATCTCTTGCTTATTCTTCACTTTCAAATCATGATACATACGTTGATTTATCAAAACCAAATAATATTTTAGGCTATCATTACGTAGCAGCGATTCATGACCAAAAAAGTTCTCTTAAAGCAGAAACAATCTTACGAACATCTGCAGGCTATCATGACGAAACGTTTTCCCACGAGTCTATTGCAAGTGCTACTAGCATACGTAAGACATTATTTTCTGCTGAAAAAAATATGGATGAAATCAAAAACTATATCCCACCATCAACGACCAAATGGCTATCAACCTATTATCATGAGAATGAATTATTCCATAGATGGGAGGAGTATTTTACATTATTAAAGTATAAATTACTTACGACTACACCATCTGAATTAGCAAATATTTACGAGGCAGAAGAAGGAATTGAAAATAGACTATTAACTTATATCTCAGAGGCAATTTCGTTTCAAGATTTTATGGAAAAACTTAAAACAAAACGCTATACATGGACAAGACTTCAACGACTTTGTTTACATGTCCTAACCAATACAACAAAAGATCAACTAAAGCAGATCAACGAAAATCCAGTTGCAACTTATATACGTTTACTTGGGATGTCCCAAAAAGGACAGAGCTAT
>NZ_HE610985.1:799472-828692 GCF_000285535.1 Bacillus timonensis
AAAAGGATGTCAAACTTCCTATTATCACAAAAACAGCTGGGTTTTCGGACGAACTCTTTGCTCTTGATTTGAAGGCTACCCAAACGTATTTAGCTATTTTTCCTGAACCTCTACGCTCCTCCCTACTACGACAGGAATACGCTACCCCACCAATTAGATATAATGAAGAACAAAAAATTTTCTTGTAAAAAGGAACAGCCGCACAATGGGCGGCTGTTCTTCACTCATTTATTCTCATCAAGATTCTCTAAATAATGGAGTGCATCTTCAAAAGTGTCAACAGGTACGATTTTCATATTAGTCTTAATATCTTTTGCAGTTTCTAATGCTTGTTGATAATCAGAGTCTGCTGCACCATTTTCATTTGGAGCAAAGAAGATTTCAACATTCGAATTATCTGCAGCGACAATTTTTTGACCAATTCCACCAATTGGTCCGACCTCACCTTTAGGATTCATAGTTCCTGTACCCGCAATACGCAATCCATGTGTTAAATCTTTTTCTGTTAACTGGTTATAAATTTCTAGTGTAAACATGAGACCAGCTGAGGGACCGCCGATCTTTTTCGTATCAATTTCGATTTTTGGATCTGTCACCACTTCAATATCTGTAATTAATTCGATTCCAATTCCAATTTTGTCTGGACTTTTTGGAAATGGAGCAAGTGGGACGGTCACCGTTTTCTCTTCACCATTTCGATCAATTGAAATGTTTATACGATCATTTTCTTTTTTATCAGCTACATATTTCATAAATTCCGTATGTTCTTCCACTTTCTTTCCATCTACTGCAAATATTCGATCGCCTGCTTTTAATTCTTTCTCTGCAGGCATTCCCTCAACGATTCCCATAATGTATATTCCATGGTTTTTAACAGTTATAGGCTTATTCGCATATTTATAAGCAACCGAAATGGCAGATTCCTGTGAATCCTCCATATAATACAACTGGCGATTGGTATATTCTTCATCACTTTCATTGTCCCGTCGTACATGATTAATCGGCAAAATTTCATGGTACTTATGGAACTTAGCCCACAAATAACTAAAGATATTGGCTTGACCCATGCGAATTGTCGTTAACATGAATTCCCCTTCATCTTCAAAGCCATTTTCAACATTAATGATTGGATCAAGCTCTGTCGCCATTCCCGGTTTTGTTACGTAATATGGGAGTTGGATAAATGTGCCTAGAATGGCCAGGATTACACCGATTAATAGGGCTTTTAAATATGCTTTATTTCTCTTCATTCATTGCAGACTCCTTCCACTTTGCAATTGCCTCCAGGATCTTAGGAAGTTGCTTTCTCGTTTCCTCTTCCCCAATTTTGATAATGTCCTCAATATTTGTGAAAGCACGAGAGCTATAATGTCCAACATGTGGTCGAATCATTACATCAGATGAATTTTCTCCATACTTTACTAGCTCTTTTTGCATAATATCAATACTCTGCAAGATGACGTCAAATATTGAAGTAATTTCTTCATTTATTTTAACATGTGAAACGTCTACCGCAATAACGATATCTGCCCCCATCTCTTTAGCCACCGAAATTGGAACCCGATCAATCACACCACCGTCTACGAGAATGCGACCATCGATTTTTTCCGGAACAAAAATTCCAGGGATAGCTATGCTTGCTCGGACTGCGTCCGCGACAGGCCCATGACGAAACACAACTTTTTCACCTGTTAATAAATCTGTTGCAACAATCCCAATTGGAATATCCAGTTGTTCTATATTCTTACCGTGTGTAAAAACACGGATTAATTCCTTCACTCTTTTACCAGCAATGAAACCCATTTTTGGAACTGTAAAATCTAAATAGTACTTACGCTTAAAGGCAAGTGCAAGTTTATACATTCGTTCAATATCTAAACCAGCTCCATAAAAACATGCAACTAATGAGCCCATGCTCGAACCTGCGATGAGACTGATTGGAATCTTTTCTTCCAATAGAACTTTAATGACTCCCAAATGAGCAAATCCTCTCGCTCCACCAGAGCCAAGTGCTAACCCAATTATAGGCTCATCCATAAAAATCATCCCCTAACTATCATTCTTTTCCAGTGTTTTCGTTTTTTTATATCAGTATATGAAAAAAGAAATGAAAACTTGTACATTCTTTTGGTCTAAACTTACCACCTATACACGTATATTTTATAAAGGATGTACAAACCATTGATTGAAATTTAATAAATCTTTACACTCAATCAATCACTGGCAGAACTCAGAAAGAAGATTATGAAAATTGTGGGCTCTCTTATTCTATCACTCAAATGATCTACCTGTATAGAAAAGAAGACTTCTGTAGGAGGAGTACCATTGATGCGTTCTAGATTTAAAACAGTAACAATTGCAGCAGGAATTTCTTTACTAACGATTGCGCTTATTTATTTTCCAAGGGAATCACTTGAAGCTTCAAGGGTTGGTTTGGAAATGTGGTGGAAAATTGTCTTTCCTTCCTTACTCCCATTCTTAATTATTTCAGAGTTATTAATTGGATTTGGTGTTGTTAAATTTATCGGTGTCTTATTTGAACCATTAATGAGGCCACTTTTTCGAGTGCCAGGTGTGGGTGGTTTTGCTTGGGCAATGGGTATGGCCTCAGGGTTTCCAGCTGGTGCAAAGTTGGCAGCAAGGCTCAGACAAGAGGGACAAATAACACGGATTGAAGGTGAAAGACTCGTTTCCTTTGCAAATGCTTCAAATCCTCTTTTTATATTTGCTGCTATTTCTGTAGGATTTTTTGAAAATCCTGGCTTAGGAATCGTCCTTGCTGTAAGTCATTATGTTGGGAATTTTTGCGTCGGTTTAATTATGAGATTCCATGGTAAAAAGGATGATGAACATACACCTAAAGATGAAGAGAAAAAGAGTATCATTTTCAAAGCTTTACAGGAACTTCATCGTACAAGAATTAGTGAAAAAAGACCATTTGGGCAATTATTAGGTGACGCGGTTACTACCTCGATTCATACCTTGCTAATGATTGGTGGATTTATCATTCTCTTTTCAGTTTTTAATAAACTCCTATCATTAATTAATTTTATCGCTATTATAGGTGCGGGCTTGTCACTATTTTTAAACCTGTTTCAATTGCCTTCAGAATTAAGCATCCCGCTTATTTCCGGAATATTTGAAATTACAACAGGCTCTATGATGACCAGTGAACTTGAGCAGATTGATTTACTACCTAAAGTTATTGCGGTTAGTTTTATTCTTGGATTTTGTGGGCTTTCTGTTCAAGCACAGGTTGCGAGTATTTTGGCAGAAACAGACGTAAGCTTTAAGCCCTTTTTTATTGCTCGAATAATACACGGCTTTATTGCAGGTTTCATCACATTCCTCTTATGGAATCCACTATACTTAAAAAATGCCGGATCTCAGGAAACACTTGGAGTCATCTCTTCATTCATTCCAGAGCAGACACCAGTTTGGATAGAAAAAGTATGGAATGGATTATTAACTCATGGGCCACTTTTTACTATATTTTCTTTACTATGTTATATTCTCGTATATTCCAGCAAGTTAAAAAGCCCCCGCACTTAATGTGTGGGGCTTTTAAATTTCTTCTTAAGCGCCAATTCAACTGGCTTTGGTACAAGCTCCGAAATCTCTCCATGATATTTGGCAGCTTCCTTTACAATGCTCGAGCTTAAAAAAGAATATTGATTATTTGTCATCATAAAAAAGGTTTCAATTTCTTCATTTAATATCCGATTCATGGATGTTATTTGCATTTCATACTCAAAATCAGATACTGCACGAAGTCCACGTAAAATCGCATTTGCGTTTTTTTGGCTTGCATAATCCATCAATAGACCTTGAAAGGATTCAACTTCAATATTATGTAGATCCTTTGTACTTTCCTGTAAAAGTTCAATTCTTTCCTCTACGGTAAACAAAGGTTTTTTAGAAGAATTATTTAGCACACACACATAAATTTTATCAAAAACTTTTGCCCCTCGTTTAATGATATCAAGATGGCCATTTGTAACGGGATCAAAGCTTCCTGGGCATACTGCTATTCTTGTCATTTCTATTCCCCTTCCGACCCATCTTTATATGTAAATATGGATACCCCTATAATTCCATACACTTCATGGCGAACCATGGTAAGGTCGCCGATTGTTTTATCGAGCAAAACTGCTGAATCATGCTCAGCAACAATAAAACCATCTTTCGTTAATAACTGATGTTCACCTATTTTTTCTATAATTTCTGTAAGTTTTTGCTGTTTGTAGGGTGGATCTAAAAAGACTAACTGAAATTGGATATCGCGTTTAACAATAGCCTTTAACGCCCTCAATGCATCATTACGATATACTTCTGCTTGATCCTCAAGACGACATATTTCTAAATTTCCTTTTATGGTTTGAATCGCTTTTTGATCTCGGTCAACAAAAATTACCTTATTAATTCCACGGCTTAATGCCTCGATTCCAAGTCCTCCACTTCCACCAAATAAATCAAGTCCATTCCCTCCATCAAAATAAGGACCTATAATATTAAAAATGGCTTCCTTGACCTTATCTGTTGTTGGTCTTGTGGACATTCCTGGCACCGCTTTCAAGTGAAGACCTTTCTTCGAACCAGATACAACTCTCACTGCTATCACCACTGTCTATGTAAAATGAATAACATAATCCTACCATAAACGACATCGTTTGTTAATGAGTAACGAAAAAATAGAGCACCTAAGAAAGAAAAAAATTTTTCTTAGATAATAAAATTACGTGACATCATGTATACACAATTTTCAATTGGTCATAATTAGTAATAACAACATCATTCGAGGATGTTGTTGCCAACCGCGGAGAAGACTTACGTTTCCCCATAAGTTCTTCCTCCGGTTTCTCCTCTCCCTTTGCCTTCTTCCATGTGAACGGTAACAAAAAACATGGAATGGAAGGACCCTGCAGGTAGTTTGCAGGGTTTTTTTATTTCAGTTTGTTTGTTAGTTATATTCTTTTCATGTTACAGTATACTTGGAAAATATGAAACGAGGGGAAATATGAATGATACAACGTTTTATTGAGCTAGGTGAAGGATATTCAGATATTTATGAGCTTCTTGAGCTAGCAAGGGGAAATAAAAATCGAATCTCTAGGCTTTTTGCATTTCATACAACAATAAACAACCAACAAGTTACCTCTTTGGCTGTTGCATTACAGCCGACTAATCCAGGTGACTTTCAAGCAATCTATATTTGCAGGGAAGGGATTCCAAACCCTGAAATTAAACCTAATAAACGATACTCTTTATTTGTTGAGGAAGCAAATGAACTTGAGTTGCCTATTATCACTCTTGATGTAAAGCCGTCTACGATATTTAATGAAAAAGAACTCTATTACCAATATCTAATCGGTATTTTGCGAATGAATCGCTATATACCACCTATGAAATAATGACCATAAAAAAGCTTATCAAAAGCAAAATTGCTTTTGGTAAGCTTTTTATAATCCAATCTTATAATCGTATTCCTTCGCACGATCTGGTTTTTATTTTCGAATTCAATCTTTAAAAATGGTTTATATGATGGCTCTACCCTTTTCACAAAGGCAAGAGAGTTTAACTTTTCTACGATTGAATCTGTATTTTCCATATCATTATAAAGGACTACGTATTTTAGTCGTTTGGACACATAATGAATATTGCCAAATTTACGCAGCATTTTTGAATGTTTTAGCGAATGAAGCCAAACGATAATTCCTTGGCGTTGTCCAATCATAGTGTTTTCTCCTTATTTCGATAACTTATTTTATAGTGTAGCATAATGAGTTAAAATTTTACAATATGAAATAAAGTAGAAAACTTATTTATTTCAGAATATAATTTACTCTTACTTACAACCACATGCTCCGCCGCTTCCACATCCGCCACCACAGCTAGAAATGGAATCAAAATAAGGATTGCCCGTTGGTACCTTAATATGTGTTGATACTGCTCCGCCTAACAATACGCTTATTTCATCTAGTACTTTTTGAATATTGTCTTCAGCCTTTTTAAAATCAGCAATTGTTTCATGAAGATCAAGTTTTCTTTTTAATTCTCTTGTCTCTTTAGAGACGGTTCGAAAGTCAGGATGGTATTTCCCAAATCGTTGTACCTCTTCATACTTTTCCTTCAAGATTTGAAATTCAGCAATCAGTTTCTGTGCTTCTTTATCGTTTTGTAATGTATATAAACAGCTTCGGTATTCCTCCGCAATTTCTGAATGTAGTATCATTGATGACAAGCTTTGAGCCTTATCAAGGATTTCAACTCTTTCAATTGTAGCTATCAAAATAAACACCTCCACATTCACTATACCACGATTTTTTCCAAATCGCATCTTCCGAAGTTTTGTTAATTTATTTGAACATGTATCGTTTGTTCTAGAGGGTAATTTGTCAAATCATTATGAACCACCTGAATTTTAAGGGTATGTTCACCCTTTGAAAGTCCCTTAATAATAAATGCGGCAGTAGAAATTTTTTCCGTTCTCTTCCCATCAATTAATACATGTAGATGACCCTCACCATCCTTTTTAATGCCACCACTTTTTTTAAATATAAAATTTGGAATGATACACTCCATGTAAACATCATTCCCTCTTACGTGGTGTACTACTTGAATCGTTCGACCTGATGGAATAGTTCTATTTTCACGAAAAGAGGTTGGCTGATTTAAATCTGCCAAGACAACATTAACAGATAGATGTAAGAATAAATAACCTAATAAAATAAGGGACAAAGCCAACTTGTACATCTTTCCCACTCCTTTTTCCTAGTTTTTCCTATAGCCCTTTAAATATCCTATATAAAAAAGGAGCAACTCCTAAAGAATTGCTCCTGATTTAATCACTTTGTCTCATGCCCTGGTACATTTGAAGCATGAAAGAGGCCATTTCTAATGACTGGTTGAGTTTTTGTACCTTATGTGGAATAGTCTGTTTATAATATACCTTTGCCTCATTTTCAAGGATTTGAAAAGCTCTTGGATGTCGAGATAATTTTCGGTACCAAATTGGATTTTGACGAACAAACGTATGAAGATGTTTTTTTGTTTTGAGATATTCATATGTTTCTTGTCGCATGATACTCTCCCTTCTCACCTAATCTTTACGAAAGGCAAAAGGATGATTAGGCCTGTTTGAAGGCCGCGAGTTATTCGACTTTTCTTCTCCACGAAACTGATGAATAACCGCTTGAATCGTCGAGATAGCTTCACCTACGTGTGAAATTTGTTGCTGTAAATTATTCATATCTGCATTTTTAAAAGTTGAAAAAATTTTACCGATAAAATCTTTGTTACCACTTTCTTCTGTTTTATTGTCTTTATCTTTGAATTTCTTCCACTTCTCATCTTCCTCACCAAGTAAAAACCAGTCTTCATACACATCCTGCCAAGTATACGTTCCTTTTCGAACTTCTTGGACCAAGATAGGATGTTTTTTCACAAAGTCCTTAAACTCTTGGATGGATGGATGTAGTTGTTTTCCCATATCAATCACCTCAATTTCATACGATTGCCTACTATAGTTTATCTAGAATAAAATGATTTGTTCGCCCATTTTACATTGCAATAATCATACGTATATTGGTAAAATGTAAATAGTACAAATATTTTGGATTTGAGGTAAATTTCATGGAAAATCGTATACTACAAAAGTTACAAACATTTTTCCTAGAAGCAAACGATGAGGAAAGACAAGCATTAGAACACGTAATCGATGCAGTAATTCGTAAACAAATGAAACAAAATGGTTCCTACATTGGCGGCTTATTGCAAACAAATCGCAGCGTCATTGATGATCAAACCTATGAAATTACCATTCCAAATACTGAGCTCATACAAAACCCATTACAAATCGTCCATGGTGGTATTACAGCAACTTTACTTGATTCTGCAATGGGTTCAGTTGTTCACCATGTGCTTCCAAAAGATAAGGCAGCCGTTACAACTGAGATGAAGATAAATTATGTAGCTCCAGGAATCGGTAAAGAATTTCGCTGTGTTGCACAAATAATCCATAAAGGAACCAAAATATGTGTAACCGAAGGTAGGGTATTCCGTGATGATGGAACATTAATCGCTCATGCTACAGGTAGTTTCTTTATCATTAACCGCCCGGAACAAAATAATCATAAGTAAGCAATACATTGTCTTGTATTGCTTATTTCTTTCATTCGTTACTCCCATTTTTGTATAAAGTTTTGGGTGTAATATTTTTCATAAACCCCCACCCCAAGATAGTTGTACTCCTCGTTTAACAGAGTTTCTCGATGACCTTCACTATTGAGCCAACCTTCTACTGCTGCAATTCCATCTACATATTTAGCTGCAATGTTTTCTCCCGCTAGTTGAAAGTTGATGTCTCCACTTGCAAGTCGTTCCGCCAGTCCACCTTTAGTCGGTGAATTATGATCAAAATAATCATTCATTCTCATATCCTTACTATGTAAATATGCTACCTTTGCTAGTTTTTCGTCTTCTTTAAGTGAATGAAGTCCATGCCTTATGCGAATTACATTGGTTAAATCTAAGATTTGAGCTTTGTTTCCATCTTCAATTTCCTTCCATTCCGTTCTAGAAACCTCTTTAGCTGAGAGCAGTTCGCCACGATAGGCTAATTCATAAGGACGAAGTTTGATTAATGTTTTCCCATCTAAAAAACGAATACTCGATATTTTATTTGTAAATGTATCCACATATAGTTGTACAAAGACATTTCCCATGGCAATCAAAGGTCTCGCCATCATTTCATCATCGGTTAACTCAAATCGGTAAGGATTTTTATTAACATTTAACGAAATCTTTGGCTTCAGTAACCCTTTTGAATGTAGGTCTACTATAGGCTGTCCAATTTCAAATGGTTCGACAAGAACATCATTACCTGTTCCAAAAACAGTAACAACTCTATCATTTTCGATACCAACTTGGATATAATTGTGAGGATTCGTATTATACACCCACCACTCATAATCATAGGATGAGGGGTCAATTCGGTTGGGGTCACCTAATTTCGCCCTTATTTCGGAACTTTTCATGCCAATGAATGAATATAGCCCTTTAAACTGATGATCCTCATTTTGAAAGGGTATATTCACACTTTTTGAACTTGAAAGGCTTGAAAACGCAGCATTGTGATCAACGATTCCATTCATATCATCTGTTCTTCCATACTTAATAGAAATATAATAAATGCTAGAAGCTAAAAGTAAGATAGTAACAGCAATCTTAGCTAATTTCAGAAGAACCACTTCCTAACATCGAAGTATTTCTACCATGTATATTAAAATAATGCTAGATTTATGCTATTTTTGGAGAAAAAAATAAACAGGCACCACAGTGGGTACCTGTTTATTTTAGTGAAGTTGGTCTTGCTCAGAAATATCACTTAATGCTTCTCCAGCATGGTCATCAGACATTTTATTTGTTGCCAAATCACCTAATGAAACAATCCCAACCAATTGATCATTTTCTACGACAGGTAAACGTCTTATTTGATGTTTAGCCATTAATATTGACGCTTCCTCAAGAGACGTATCAGGAGAACAAGTGATAAGGTTTTCACTCATCACATTTGTCACTTGACTAGAGCCCGATCTTTTTTCCGCATACCCTCTGACAACTAAATCTCGATCAGTAATCATTCCTATCAATTTTTTATCTTCTAGAATAGGAATGGCGCCAACATCTAGATCTTTCATTTTTACTGCAACTTCATAAACATTATCAAGGGGTGTACAATACTCTATATCAGTACTCATTACATCACGAACAAATTCCATTGTATCCTCCTTTTTGAACACTCACTTTTTAATCTTATTTACCAATAAACATTTGGGTCCAGTAATATCTTTTTGAACCACCTTCAGCATACCCTACACCAATATGTGTAACATCTCGCTTTAGAATATTTGCACGGTGTCCAGGGCTATTCATCCATGCATTTACAACTTCCTGTGGTGTTCTTTGGCCAGCTGCAATATTTTCAGCGGCTGTACGATATGAAATACCAAAGTTTCGCATCATCGTAAAAGGTGACCCATATGTTGGTGAAGTATGGTCAAAATAGTTCCTATCTCTCATATCAACGGATTTGTAACGTGCTACTCGTGACAGCTCCCAATCCGTCTTTAATGCAGGCAAGCCATACTTGGCCCGCTGTTGATTTGTTAATGAAATCACCTGATTTTCAATGCTTTTTACATTATTCAGGATCGGTATAGTTACCTTTTGACCTGGATAAATGAGATTTGGGTTTTTAAACTGTGGGTTTGCTGAAATAATTTCTGACAAACCAACCTGATATCTCACTGCAATCTTCCATAACGAATCTCCTCGTTGAACGGTGTATGTAGTCGTACCTTGTCCATTTGCAATCATTGGACTACTTAATACAAATAACAAACTTGTAATGATGAAAAGTATCTTTTTCATCTAGACCCTCCTTTCCATGTTAGTTTGACCAAATAATTCAATCAAATGCGTCTTTCATATTTGCAGTCAGATTTTTTTAGGAGGAGGCTTTACCTTTATTCTTTAAAATAAAGGTAAATTTCACATTAAATAATTTTTATTTTTGGTGACATATTAATGTCAAACGTTGCAACTTGTATCTTTTCGTACTATTATTATACTGAGAACATATAAATCGTTGGTTGACGGTTTCTGGAGGGATTTTACATGAAATTTGAAAATACGGGGATTGAAAACGTAACAATCGAATTACCAAGATTAACTGACATAATGAGATCAGAAGGATTTATTCTGGCCGGTCAGTGGGACTATGAAAGAATTACATACGACCGCAAGTTTGAAATTAAGGGTGATATTTACTACCTACGCGTTCAAGGTTATGCGGTTGAAGGGATTATCGAAGAAAATGCAACAGATGCAGTAATTAAACTACTTACTCCATTTGTTGGTAAATACTACTACCCACATGGGGTTGAATATGGTGAAGATGAAGTTTTCCCAAATTCACTGGTAGAGCAATGCAATCGCATACTTGCAAAAGTAAAAGAGCAAATTGATGCAGTAGTTAATGCATAAGAAAGCACAAAAAAAGGAACAGTCAATGCTGTTCCCTTTTTTTACGTTGTAGCAAGCGCTTGAGTATTGGTTAGTCCTTCAACTTTAATTGTAAGACTTGTGAGACTGATGTCAGTCATCGTTTTTATTTCATGCAAAATTGCAGCCTGCAATTGTTCACAGGTCTTTTTTATTTCTAAACCGTACTCAATAGCAATTTTAACCTCAAGTGAAATGTCTTCCTCTTCCTCAATGACAGTTATTCCACTTTTGTGGAAATTCCGATTCAAAATGCCTGTGACCCCGTCCTTAAAGCCTGATACAATAGTTACTCCTTCCATTTCCTCAGCACAAATCGAAGCAATCATTGCTAATACATCATTTTTAATAAATAGAGAGCCATTTTCTAAGGATTTTCTAACCAACCCAACCACACTCCTTCACATTTTTAAAGCTACCATGGTTACTCTACCTTATGCATTAAGAGATGAATTGGGCACTAGTCTATAAAAATCTTTTCATTGGGAGTATACTTTATCAAATCACTTTACGCAGTTCCCACGTTAAAAACCTACCATCCTTCTTCGTACATCTCATCCCAAGTTTTTCAAATAGGCGAATCGATTGATAATTGCTGTCACTACACTCCATCAGAACCTTTTTTGCATCAGATTGTGTAACAAGCCAATCAATTAAAGCATCAACAGCCTCATATGTTAAACTAGTCTTTTGATAATCACGGTTCATCGTATACGTCAATTGGACATTTCCTTTCTTATCCGGTTTCCCTTGAAGATAAATATCCCCAATAATTCGTTTGTCAGCATAATTAATGATTAGCCATAATCCCCACCCATAATGACTTTCATCCTTCTCAAGCTTTTCTATATAAAACGGAAGTATACCTGTTATTAATGGAGATGGCCAGTTTTGTGGAATCGTTATAGGTGATCGTTTTTCAAGTTCTTTGCGATGAAAAACTAATGACTTGGCAATATCCAAAGAACATGGAACCAATAATAAGTTTTCTGTAAAGATCTCAATCATCCTTAACACTCCCCTCTAACGAATAATAAATTCAAATTATTTATGTGAAAAAAATTACAAAATAAAAAGGTGCTCTAGAACATTGTATTCTAGAACACCTTATACATATTACAAACAAAAAATCAGGGGAAGCTAAAAACCTAAGATTGCTTTTATCATAGAGGTAGTTTCCCCGCCCTTATAAAAAACATATAACAAGAAATAAACTGCAACACCCGTTATGGCAGAAAAAAACCAAATAATACTGGTAATCGGTCCAAGCTTACGATGCTTCGCAATTTTATTTTTGTAGCCAAGATATAATGTAACCACTCCAAATATCGCACCTACAGTAGCCAAGAAGATATGAAAGATTAGGAAAATCGTGTAGTACATTTTAACATCATCTGGCCCACCAAACGAGGTGTTTCCAATAAAAATCGTTCTAGACATATAAATAATGAAGAATAACAATGCAAAAATAGCTGCCGTCTTCATTGCTTTTTTATGGGCATCAATTTTTTTCTGTTTTATCAAGTACCAACCGATAGCAACAGTAACTGCACTTAACATGATAAAGGTGGTGCTCAGTGTAGGCAGAATCGGTAAATTCATGTTTAACCTCTCTCACAATTTTCTTTAATTTGTTTGTGGTTTAAGTAATTGCTCATCTAGTAGCTTTTCGTCTTCTCGTTCTTTACGAACCCATTCAAAGAATACTTTTCCTAGTAGAATCGCATACACAAACTCTTGAATAATTTTCATAATGACACCGCCAGTACGTTGATCTTCAAGCGGCGGCATAAAGTTGAACATCTCTGGGCCAGTAAGATTAATACTGGCTAGCGTAGAAGCTGGTACACAAAGTTCAAGAGCATTCATCCATGATCCAAGCTCTGTATATGTTGCATACATTGCTGTATCTGAAAAAATAATGAGGGCACATGCAGGAGTTAATAACATACCATCAGCAAAAATATACCCCACTTTTTTAAGGCCACTTAATGTGTTCCACTCTTCTAATTTATTGATTAATGGCCACCACATAAAGAAGGCAGCAATAAAAATAACAATTGTCGTCGTAGCATGAATGAAAACATTTGTTTTGACGAAATCAAATATAAGTGGAATATGATATAAAGAAAATGACCCGTTAAATAAAACTAACGCAATTAATGGCTTGGTAAAAAAATTAAAAATCGGCTTAATTATTCTAGCATTAATAATCTTTCTCCATAACCAATTGGGCACACCCAAAATAAAGAATACCGGTACGATAAGATATAGAACAGCCATTTGTGTCATATGAGCAGTCATGGTCATATGACCTAAAAGGTCAAGCGGGCTTCCTTTACAAAAATACAAGATGATAATCCCTATTACAAATTGAATCTTTGTTTTAAATGACGTAGGTTCAGAATGAGAAAACCGATGTCTCCATGGACCGACAATCATAAAATATAGGATTGTGACGATTAAAAGTGAAACTAAAAAATAGGGACTCCATAATGCCCGAAAACCAAAGATATCGATAGACATCTCCATCTCACCCCTTATAGTAATATAAACAATATACACATACTATTAATTATACCCTTAGGGAAATAGGCATGCAAACAAACCATTTATGAACATTTCGTGTCATAAGGGGTAACAAGCAAGCGCTAGACAATAAAAAAAGCCGGCTTTTACACCGACTTTCTTCGAGACTTACCACCAAATGATTGTCATAAAGCATAAGACTGTGAGAGCAGCAATTAATACTCCTGAAAATAGGAACATTTTTGGTGCTTCATGTCCTTTATGATTCATGTGCATAAAGTAATACAATTGTAGGATAACCTGAATCACAGCTAGAAGTATAATAAATGGTACAACGAACCAAGGTGAAAATTTTTCAGATCCTACTGCTACAAAGGCAATGATAGTAAGGAAAATCATGAGAGCAAAAGAAATGACATGGTGCTTCATTTCTTCCGCACTTTTTCTTCTGCGATAGGCTAAATCAACATTCGTGTTATTAGTATTGTTTGACATGTGTTTATCCCACCATTCCCATTAGATATACAACAGTAAAGATGAACACCCATACTACGTCAATAAAGTGCCAGTAAAGGCTAAAGACATAAAACTTAGGTGCATTATATAAATCTAATCCACGGTTTGCATTACGAATCATAATTGTAAGAGCCCAACATAATCCGAATAATACGTGAGCACCGTGAGTTCCAACAAGCAAATAGAATGCAGAACCAAATGCACTACTTGTAATTGTATGGCCAAGATGTACATAGTGTTTAAACTCGTAGATTTCAAAGCCAAGGAAAGCTGCACCAAGTAGTACTGTTAAACCTAACCAAAGTTGCATTTTCTTGAAGTTAAAGTTCTTCATATGGTACATTGCGTAAACACTTGTTAATGAACTTGTTAAAAGAATCATCGTCATTGTAAAAGCAAGTGGTATTTCAAACAAATCTTGTGTAGATGGTCCAGTACCATTGCTTTTATTTAATGCCAAATAGGTTGCAAAAAGTGAAGCGAATAGAACGGTTTCTCCGCCAAGGAAGAGCCAAAAACCAATAAATTTATTTTTTCCTTCAAGGGTCGCTTTCTCAGGCTCTGCAGGAAACGTTTCAGCTGTTAATTTTTCTTCCACATGCATTATGCCTCAACCCCTTTCTTGTCATCGTCATCCATTAATTCTGCTTTATGAATATGGTATCCATGGTCATCAATGATCGAACGTAAGAACATCGAACCAAAAGTAATAATTCCTCCAATGATGATAACTGGAGTTGACCAACTTGCTCCATCTGGATGGTGTAAGAAACCAAATGCTGCAACAAATAATCCTAGAGAAATCAAGAAAGGTAAGAAAGAGCTATTTGGCATATGAATGTCTCCTAGTGGTTCTGCTGGAGTCATTTCCTTTTTACCTTGCATTTTTTCTACCCAGAATGCATCCAAGCCACGCACTAATGGTAACTGTTTAAAGTTATAGTACGGTGGTGGTGAAGCAATCGCCCACTCAAGTGTACGTCCATCACCCCATGCATCAGCTTCTGCTTTTTCTCCTTTAATAGACGTGATTACCACATTAAAGAGAAGAACAATTACACCTAGTGCCATAAATGCAGCACCGATTGAACTGATTAAGTTTCCAAGTTCCCAACCATGGTTTGGTAAGAATGTGAATACACGACGTGGCATTCCCATTAGACCTAGGAAGTGTTGGATAAAGAAAGTTAAATGGAAACCAATTAAGAATAACCAAAAAGTTACTTTTCCAAGAGTATCGTTCAACATTTTACCAAATATTTTTGGCCACCAGTAATGAGTACCGGCAAATACTGCTAATACAACCCCACCAACGATTACGTAGTGGAAGTGAGCAACTACGAAATAAGAATCATGATATTGATAGTCTGCAGGAGCAGAAGCTAACATAACTCCTGTAACTCCACCCATGATAAAAGATGGAATAAATGCAGCTGCATATAACATCGGTGTTGTAAATTTCAGTGAACCGCCCCACATCGTGAAGAGCCAGTTAAAGATTTTAATTCCAGTCGGTACTGCAATTGCCATTGTAGCAACTGCGAAAATAGCATTTGCAATTGGTCCTAATCCAGTTGTAAACATGTGGTGAGCCCACACCATGAATCCTAAGAAACCAATTAAAACCGTAGCAAATACCATTGAAGAATATCCGAATAATCTCTTTCTGGAGAATGTAGAAAAAATCTCAGAGAAAATACCGAACGCTGGGAGAATTAAGATATACACTTCTGGGTGACCGAAAATCCAGAATAAATGCTCCCAAATGATTGTGTTTCCGCCCATTGATGGAACGAAGAACGCTGTACCAAAGATACGGTCAAACATCATTAATAGTAACCCTACAGTTAATGGAGGGAACGCAAATAAAATTAATGCTGATGCTACAAACGTAGTCCATGAAAATAATGGCATACGCATATATGTCATGCCAGGTGCTCTCATTGTGATAATAGTCGCTAAGAAGTTAATACCACCAATTAGAGTACCAATACCAGAAATTTGAAGACCAAGTACATAGAAATCAATCCCATGACCTTCAGAATGTAATGCAAGTGATGCATAAGATGTCCAGCCTGCATCAGGTGCCCCACCCATAAACCAACTTAAGTTTAGGAAAACTCCTCCAAAGAAGAATAACCAAAAACCTAAAGCATTTACAAATGGGAATGCAACGTCACGTGCACCAATTTGAAGTGGCATGACGGCATTCATAAAACCTAATAATAGTGGCATTGCTGCCAAGAAAATCATTGTTGTACCATGCATTGTAATAATTTCATTGAAAAATCCAGCTGTTACAAAGTTATTATCTGGTACAGCAAGTTGAATACGAATGATGAGTGCTTCAATTCCTCCTAGTAGGAAGAAGAATCCGCCTGCTATTAGATAAAGTTTAGCAATTTTTTTATGGTCAACCGTAGTTAAATAATCCCATATAGTAGCGCCAAACCCTTTTTTCTGAGCTACAGTACTCACAATGTGACCTCCTTATTCCAAAATGTGTTACATTATTCTTCGACTTTAAGACCCATTAGATATTCAGCTAACGCATCTAAATCTTGGTCAGATAAACCTTTATTATCATAAGTTCCTGACATTTTGTTTCCTGGTTTAATGGTTTCAGGATCCTTCAACCATTTCTTAAGGTTGTCTTCGCTAAATTCCAATTTACCCGCGATACTTGGGCGATCCCCGAAATTAGCTAAGTTTGGTGCGGTCGGACGCTTTTCACCTGGGTTAATAGCATGACAAGAAATACAGCTATTTGAAGTAAATAATTCTTCCCCAGCTTTTGCTAGATCATTAGCAGGTACATGTTCTGCATCCTTAGCTGCAACCATGTTGTCCACCCACTGGTCAAACTCGGCACGTGGTAGTGGTTTTACTTTGAAATCCATTAAAGCATGTGAAGGACCACAAAGTTCAGCACATTTACCAAAGAATAAGCCACCAGCATCTTCTGTTTTTCCACCGTCAAACTCTAACCAGAATTTGTTTGTGTTATCGGTGTTGGTATCTAGTTTTCCACCAACAGCTGGAATCCAGAATGAGTGCTTAACATCATTTGAAATAAGTTCAAAATATACTTTTTCATCAGTAGGAACGACTAACTCCTGTGCTGTTACAACACCTTGATCAGGGTATTCAAATTCCCACCAATATAAATTTGCAGTTACTTTTACTACTACTGCATCTTCATCTCTTGTATCTGCTTCCATTGCTTTTACATCAGCTAATTTAAAAGTAGCAGATACAGTTGGAACTGCTAATACTAAAAGTAAAAGAATCGGGATAACAGTCCAAATGATTTCTAAAGTGTGATTTCCTTCAACTTGCTTAGGAATCTTGTTTTCATCACCTTTTTTACGTCTAAATTTAACTAAGGCGATTATAAAAATAACTGTAACGATTGCAATAACGATTACCATGATCAATGTCGCAAGAATCATTAAATCGTATTGCATTTTTGCAACTTCCCCTGCTGGAGTAAGTGCAGATACGAATGGTTCCCCACACCCTGCTAACAGTAGCGCCATGAAACTAAATAGTGTGATCAACCGCACATTTGGCAGCCATTTTTTCATAGCTTCATCAAACCCCTCTTTCAAAAAATATTTTACTACTATCTTTTAATAAAGATTTAAAAGATATTAAATTCCCCTATATAATATAGAAGAATTATGTATATTTTGAAACCCACTTACACTAATGTAACGATAATCATTGTTACAAACATAATCGTTAAGTAGTTAAGTGAGTAAACAAACATCAGTTTTGCCCATCTAATATCATCTTTCATTTTAAATCCCCTAATACCTAAGATTAACCATCCGATATTTAGGAGGGTTGCAATTAAAACGAACAGGGCCCCTAAAGAAAACATGTAAAACGGTAATGGAAGTAAACAAAGCACCCAAATGACAATTTGTCTCTTTGTCATAGCAAAGCCGTGTACAACTGGTAACATTGGAACTCCAGCAGCACGGTATTCCTCCACTCGTCTCATTGCAAGCGCTAAAAAGTGTGGTGGTTGCCAGATAAACATAATCAAAAACAAAAGCCAAGCTATTAAATGCAAGTTTTGGTCAACCGCTGCCCAACCAATCAATGGAGGGACGGCACCTGATATACTTCCTATTACGGTATTAATTGTATATCGACGTTTTGACCATACAGTATATAGAAAAATATATGAAAAAACACCAATTAAACCAATTACTGCAGCCGTTACTGTTGTTAGAAGTAAAAATCCTGTTCCTATTAGTATGAGTATTAAACCCATTCCCAAAACATACTTTGGAGTAATTCTACCAGTTACAGTAGGTCGTACTTTAGTACGTTCCATTACATGATCAATATCTCGATCATAGTAATTATTAATCGCGCAGGATCCAGCAATTACCAATGCAGAACCTAAAAGTGTATAGATAACAACATCGATTTCCTGCAAAAAGCCTTTACCTGTAAAAAACAGTGCGAGCCACAGACCAGTAAAGGTAGTTATTAAATTGGAGTTAACGATACCAATTTTAATTAACGAAAGAAAATCCTTATACACTGTGGTTTTATATTCGGAATCATGTACGTTTTCATTCCGCATTTTTTCATCTGTACCGAGTACAGACCTTGTCGTCGTCATTGAGAAGCCTCCTTAATTTTACTAAGCCATACTTTCAAATACATCACATCGTATTGCTTACAGCAATCTTATCAGCCTCATTGTTTATGTATTTTAAGTAAATTTCACATTTTGGTATGTTATATCCATTTTGTACTAATTTCAGTATTAAAAAACGCAATTATAGAAATAAAGCGTTTTCGAGTCAGTAGGTATGTAAATAAGTACAACTTAAAAATGTTACCAAGGTTATTATCTTGTAGATATTATAAATTATATTAAAAAATACCCTTTCTGTATATTAAATCACATTTTTTAGTTTTTTTGTGAACATTTCGTTAATAATTTATGACTATTTTGTGACCGATTCCTGTCAATGAAACCGCTATATAATTACTATTTACACTATAATAATAGTGTTAACCTTAAGTTTTTAGGGACCTGTCGAAATGTAAATCATTCCCCCTATCTATTTCTAGCAAACTCATTCATATTATTCAACCTTTTTTACTACAATAATAAAATTTTTTTCAATTTCAAGTGGGTTGTAAAGAATTCGTAAATTGTGTAATATCGAAAAGAGTGTTCCTTTGAATTTTATCTATTATTTAGATAAGATGAACATTGTAGAAATGTATTTAGATAAAAAAATATATTGTTTTATAAGTAAGAAGGTGATTTTTTTGAGCCGTTTATTAAAATGGTTATCGGTTTTAACTACAATCGGTATGCTATTTGTGCTAATCGGTGGTGCACTTGTCACAAAAACTGAATCGGGTGCTGGATGCGGCGCTTCTTGGCCACTTTGTAATGGACAGGTAATTCCAGATGAAATAACCTTTGAATTAGTAATTGAATTAAGTCATAGGGTCGTTTCTGGAGTGGTAGGGATCTTAGTTTTAGTTTTATCAATTTGGGCTTGGAAAGCAATTGGTCATATTAGGGAAACGAAATTTTTAGCATTTATATCATTCTTTTTCTTAGTGTTACAAGGACTAATTGGAGCTGCGGCTGTTTTATGGGGACAATCAGATGTTGTACTGGCCCTTCATTTTGGAATATCACTCATCTCCTTTGCTTCCGTATTGCTGTTAACTTTGCTCATTTTTGAAGTCGATAAAAAATTTGATGCCGATTCACTTGTGATAGATAAAAAGCTTCGAATGCAATTTTATGCTTTAACCATTTATAGTTTAGTTGTTGTGTATTCTGGAGCTTTAGTAAGACATGTAGGTGCCTCACTTGCTTGTCCTGATTGGCCAGTATGTACATACAACAATATTGGTCTCCCTACACAAATGCACGAATGGGTTCAAATGGGACACAGAGCTTTAGCTGGTGGATTATTTATTTGGGTATTATTGCTTGCTATTCAGATTATTAAGCATTATAAGCATGAAAAAGTTCTGTATCATGGGTGGATGATTGCTCTCGGCTTAGTTTCGGTTCAAGTAATATCAGGAGCTGTTATTATTTTCTCAGAAGTAAATCTATTTATCGCACTTGCACATGCTTTATTTATTGCTTGCTTATTTGGAGTCTTTAGTTACTTTATTCTATTATCTTCAAGAAGCAAGAAAAACGAAATGGCATTAAAAACAGAATCTGAAAATGCTAATGAAGAAACAATTAACCCAAATCAAACTGTACCAATTCAATAAAACAATTAAATCCGAGGGTAATCCCTCGGATTTTTTTCATAAAAGTGAGCCCCAAAGTTAGTCTATGGGGCTCTTTTTTATTATTTTGTTAGCTCTAGTAAAAGGTCTCCTGTTTGGATAGCTTCACCGTTCGCAACGTGAATATCCTTCACAACACCTGAGAATGGTGCTTGGACAGTCGTTTCCATCTTCATTGCTTCTGTAATCATGAGATGGTCGCCTTTATTTACTTTTTCGCCTTTTTCTACTAACACTTTAATAACCGTTCCAGGCATTGTTGCACCAATATGATTTTCATTATCACGGTCCGCCTTTAGCTTTGCAACAACTGTTGATTTAATATTCGTATCCTTAACGATAACTTCACGAGGCTGACCATTTAGTTCAAAATAGACAACTCTTGTTCCATCTGCCTGGGCTTGACCAACTGAAACAAGTTTCACAATTAATGTCTTCCCTTGTTCAATTTCTACTTCGATTTCTTCACCTAGTCTCATTCCATAAAGGAAAGTTGGTGTATCCAGCATCGAAATATCGCCAAACTGCTCAAACATTTTTTGATAATCCATAAACACCTTTGGATATAAAGCATAGGATATCATTTCTTTATTCGTTACATCACGATTTAAACTGTGTGTTAATGTATCTTTTACATCACTAAAATCAACAGACTCTAGTAATTCTCCAGGACGGACATTAATCGGTTCACGTCCCTTCAAAATGATGCGTTGAAGTTCTTTAGGGAAACCACCATGCGGTTGACCAAGATATCCTTCAAACAGTTCTACAACTGAATCTGGAAAATCAAGGGTTTCTCCTCTTTCATAAATATCATCTTCAGTTAAATTATTTTGAACCATGTAAAGTGCCATATCCCCAACTACTTTTGAAGAAGGTGTTACTTTCACGATATCGCCAAACATATCGTTTACACGACGATACATTTCTTTAACCTCTTCCCATCTTGAGCCAAGACCAACTCCCTTAGCTTGTTGTTGAAGATTACTATATTGTCCACCAGGCATTTCATGTTGGTAGATTTCAGTATGTGGTGCATTCATGCCACTTTCAAAGTCTTTATAATATTTACGAACTCCTTCCCAGTAACGTGCAATCTCTTCATAGGCTGTGACAGAAAGGTCTGGTTTTCTTTCGGTCCCTTCTAAAGCATATAATAATGAGTTTGCACTTGGTTGAGAGGTTAGACCTGCCATAGAGCTTACGGCTACATCAACAATATCTACTCCCGCTTCAATCGCTTTTGCATAAGTGAATAATCCATTACCACTTGTATCATGTGTGTGCAAGTGAATAGGAATCGATACTGTCTCTTTTAATGCTGAAATTAATGTATATGCCGCTTGTGGTTTAAGTAAGCCGGCCATATCCTTAATTCCAAGCATATGCGCACCTGATTGTTCAAGTTCTTTTGCAAGATCTTTGTAATATTGTAAATCATATTTTGTTCGTGTTGAATCACTGATGTCACCAGTGTAACAAATCGCAGCTTCTGCTATTTTTCCATTATTACGGACAGAATCAATAGCTAAAGTCATTCCCTTAACCCAGTTCAAACTGTCAAAG
Source organism: Bacillus timonensis (assembly GCF_000285535.1). Taxonomy (GTDB): domain Bacteria; phylum Bacillota; class Bacilli; order Bacillales; family Bacillaceae_L; genus Ferdinandcohnia; species Ferdinandcohnia timonensis. The sequence continues at coordinate 821,448 of NZ_HE610985.1, forward strand.
ATACGGAAAACATCGATTCCAGACTCGGCTGATTCCTTTACAAACTCACGAATTAAATTATCTGGGTAGTTCTTATAACCAACTGCATTAGATGCACGAAGTAGCATTTGGAATAAGATATTTGGAGCTTGCTTACGTAATGAAGCTAAACGCTCCCATGGATCTTCATTTAAGAAGCGGTATGCCACATCAAATGTTGCTCCACCCCACATTTCAAGTGAGAATAATTCTGGTAATAGTCGTGCAGTTGGGTCTGCAATATGCTTAATATCATTTGTTCTAAATCTTGTTGCAAGTAAAGATTGGTGAGCATCACGGAAAGTTGTATCGGTAAATAGAACTTGTTTTTGTTCTTTAACCCAATTTACGACACCTTCAGGACCATGTTCGTCTAAAATTTGTTTTGTTCCTGTAGGGACTGGCTCATCATGTCTTACTTTTGGTAAAAATGGCTTATCAAACACTGGCTTTCTTTTCTTTTCTACACCTGGGAAACCATTGATTGTAACATTTCCGATATAGGAAAGCATTTTTGTTCCGCGGTCCTTTGGTTTTGGGAAAATGAACAACTCAGGTGAAGAATCAATAAATGATGTATCATATTCACCTGATAGGAACTTTTCGTGCTTAACCACATTTTCTAGGAATGGAATATTTGTTTTAATTCCACGGATTCTGAATTCCTTCAAGTTTCTGACCATTTTAGATGCAGCTTGCTCAAAAGTTAACGCATGTGTAGAGAGTTTAACTAAAAGTGAATCATAATATGGTGTAATCACTGCACCTTGGAATCCATTTCCTGCATCAAGACGAACTCCAAATCCCCCACCACTTCGATATGCACTAATTTTACCTGTATCAGGCATAAAGTTATTTAATGGATCTTCGGTTGTAACACGTGATTGAATCGCATATCCATGAGTACTAATATCTTCCTGACTAGGAATAGATATTGCATTACTATGCAAGGAATGACCTTCTGCAACTTGAATTTGAGTTTGAACAATATCAATACCAGTAATCATTTCAGTAATTGTATGTTCAACCTGAACACGTGGGTTTACTTCGATAAAGTAAAACTCGTCATTTGCTACAAGGAATTCCACAGTTCCCGCATTTAGATACTGAACATTTTTCATTAATTTCACTGCAGCATCACAAATATCTTGGCGTAATTGTTCAGATAAAGATACACTTGGTGCAACTTCAACCACTTTTTGGTGACGTCTTTGAACTGAGCAGTCCCGCTCATAAAGATGAACAATATTCCCTTGACTGTCCCCGATAATTTGGACTTCAATATGTTTTGGATTTTCAATTAGCTTTTCAATATATACTTCATCACTACCAAATGCAGCCTTAGCCTCTGATTTAGCTCGTTCATATGACTCTTTAATACCAGCCTTATTGCGGACAATACGCATTCCGCGACCACCACCACCAAGCGATGCCTTGATGATTACTGGGTATCCGTGTTCTTCTCCAAATCTTACGGCTTCTTCTAAGTTTTTTAATGGGCCGTTACTTCCTGGAATAACAGGTATTTGAGCTTTTTCTGCTTGATGTCTTGCTTTTACCTTATCTCCAAACATATCTAAATGGGAAGATTTAGGACCGATAAAGATAATATTTTCTTCTTCACATCTTCTTGCAAATTCGATATTTTCGGATAAAAACCCATAACCTGGATGAATCGCATCAACGTCATTGTTTTTTGCAATTTCAATAATTCCTTCGATATCCAAATACGCTTCAATAGGTTTCTTTCCTTCACCAACTAAGTAAGCCTCATCGGCTTTATAACGATGATAAGAACCTGCATCTTCTTTAGAATATATAGCAACTGTACGAATATGTAACTCCGTACATGCTCTGAATACACGTATAGCGATTTCCCCGCGATTGGCAACTAGTACCTTCTTGATGCGCTTCTCCATAAAAATCCTCCTTCAAAAAATAAAAAATAAAAATATAAAATTTATCATCAACATATAGATAGTTTTTATCTATATGAGACATAGTTTTTTTGATAAGAATGAGCCGATTGGTTTTGTGGCTTTGTTTCTTTTGTACTATACGTAGAATGATAATTTGTAAACATTGAAACATTTATTAAGATCCCCATGGATGCCATTAATAACAATAAAGAAGAACCTCCGTAGCTAATAAATGGCAATGTAACCCCCGTAATTGGTATAATACCCGTCAAACCTCCTAAGTTAATAAAAGTTTGAATCGCAATCATAGAGGAAATGCCGATTGCTAGTAAACTACCAAATGGGTCAGTACATTTTCTTGCAATTTGGAATCCTCGAAAAACAATATATGCTATCAATAATAACACAAATAAAACTCCAAATATACCTAATTCTTCTGCAATAACCGCCATAATAAAATCTGTATGGGCTTCCGGGAGGTAATTAAACTTTTGAATACTTTGGCCTAACCCAAGGCCTGTCCAACCTCCAGCTCCTAATGCAATATACGAGTTAACCAATTGGTGCCCATCATCTTCCACTTCCCCGAATGGGTCTAAGTACCCTACAAAACGGCCAATTCTTTCTTTCGAGAAAATTTCATCTGATAATATAAAAATAATGGGTGATAAAATGACTGCTGTTATAAGAGCAAGCAAAACTAATTTCCCTATGCTCCTAATCCCCATCCCTGAACAAACGATAACTGTTAAAGCTATTAATCCAATAATAAATGCTGTACCAAAGTCTGGTTGAATAGCTACAGTAGCGCAAATAAATAAGGTGAAAATTATAGGTGGCATGACAGCCTTATCAAATTGGTTTATATAGGCTTGTTTTTTTGAGTAAACCGCGGCAAGATAAATAATGACACTTAGCTTTGTAAACTCGGAGGGCTGAATCCCCCTTGCCCCTAACATAATCCAGCTTTGTGCATTATTTGCTGTATGTCCAACGACAAATACTAACAAAAGCATTCCAACTGAACCAAGGACAATAAACAGAAGAACTTTTTTTGTTGCATAAATTTTATAAGGTAAGATCATGGTAAAGACAAATGCAGCTGCACCTACGAGTAAGGCTAATTTTTGTCTATCAAAAAAGAAGGATGGGTTTTCTCCAAACTTAGGGGCTGAGGCAATGACCATGCTTGCACTATAGACCATGACTAGTCCAAAAGAACATAAAAGAAAAACAGCAAGAACTAACGTATAATCATATGATTTTAAAATTTTCTTAAGCATTGGCATCTTCCTCTAATAATACAAGGTATAATTATTTATTGTACTATATTTTTTTATTTCATATCGCAAAAATCCTTTATTTTCTATTAAACTTTTAATCTATGTAATGCAACAACCTTTTTTTAAAGTACTGGAAAAATGAAATACTGTAAACCCATCTTATAAAAAAACTCAAATTATCCTTGAGTCAGGTTAATTTGAGTTATTTTATATATTGGTTACTTATTTTCTAGTCGAAGCTTCATGAAGAACGGATAATTCACGTTCAAGTTTTGCAAGGAGTTCTTTACCTTCAAAACTCTCTATTAATCCCAATCTCACAGCAAAGTCTATTTCTCTAGATAATCCGAACATTTGCGTATCAAGCACTTCTTCATATAATGGGCATTGAGGCATTGTTAAATTATCCATTTGTACTTTAATAAGTTTTAATATTTTTTCAGCATCTGCTTGTAATAAAGACAATGCTTTTTCACGATGATTCACAGAAATCTCTGAAGTCAATTCATAACCCCTCCGTTTTCGAAGCGATACCTAATCCTATCTATAAATATTAACCTGTAAACAGTAAAATTGCAAGAATAAATAGACAAAAACTAGTACTCTTTACTATAAATTTACGGAACAGATCAGCGTTTTTTGATCAATTTTCATTGGACAAGAAAAAAGCTGATACTTCCTATTACGTGTTAAAACATCTATAATAAGAGGGAAAGGATTGATTTATACATGATTATGATAATTGAGGGTAAGACAAAGTTTAAAATTACACTTGACCCAAGTGTGTGGATTTTTGATGACCGTAGAGTTGATTTACTTACATATTTTGAGTCGGAACAAAAGAATGAGGAAGATTTAAGCGAATACACAAAATCAGTTTCAAAACATTGGGATCGCGAAATCCGTGAAGGGGCTATTTACCCTCCGACTTTAAAGACTGAGAAAAAGTTTTTAAAAGAAAAAATTTTGACTGGTACATTTGGGATTCCACTGAAGGACTTCATTAACAATGCGGAACCATTAGAGGACGCTATTACATTAAAAATTGTGCAGAAAGACCAAGAAACGACTGTTCCACTAAGTGAAGCATATGAAGCCATTCTAGGATTTTCACAAGATGGTAAGCCTTTACGTGAAGACGGTCCAGTCCATTTTTATTTTGGAGACGGTTCAAACCGTAAGAATCCTATAAAAAATATTACTGGGTTGATTATTGAATAAGATAGAAAGCAGAAGTGCCTTGCTAGGCGTTGGAGTTAGACATGAAAATAGAGCCTGTCACTTTCTTATTTCTAGAGGTAGTGACAGGCTTTGAATGTTTCTAAAGGATATCTGCAGCTAATTGTGCAAGTCCAGACCTCTCACCTTTAACAAGACGAATATGTCCAGCTATCCTTTGATCCTTAAATTTCTCCACCACATATGTTAACCCATTATTGTATTCATCCAAGTATGGATGGTCAATTTGCTCAGTATCACCCATAAACACGATTTTACTTCTTTCCCCTACTCTAGTGAGTATGGTCTTTACCTCGTGCTTTGTTAAATTTTGCGCCTCATCAATAATAATAAATTGCTCTGGTATGCTTCTGCCTCGAATATAGGTTAGGGCCTCCACTTCTATCGATCCCATTCCTGCTAAAATGGCATCCAATTCTCCGGGTTTTTTTGTATTAAATAAATATTCCAGATTATCATATATCGGCTGCATCCACGGCCTAAGCTTTTCCTGTTTCTCTCCAGGTAGGAACCCAATATCTTTTCCAACAGGTACAATTGGGCGAGCCACTAATAGTTTTTTATACTGCCCCAAATCCTCTGTCTGCATCAATCCAGCTGCTAGTGCTAGCAATGTTTTACCTGTACCGGCTTTACCTATTAATGTGACTAATGGAATATCATCTCTTAATAACAACTCAAACGCCATCGTTTGTTGTACATTTCTTGGCTTAATACCCCAAATATGATCCTGTTTAAAATTGAGCTTCCTTACCACTTTTCCTGTTTTATCTACAATTCCTATAGCAGATGAGGAACCTCCTAGCGCATCTTTTAATATAATAAATTGATTTGGATAAAATGGATGATTCACTAACTCTGTTACATGAAGCTCACCTTTTTCATAAAAAAGGTCAAGAAGGTTGCGGTTTATATAAATCTCGAGGAATCCCGAATAAATATGATCAATCTCCACAACACGATCATTTAGAAAATCTTCCGATTGTAATCCTAATGCATCGGCCTTCACACGGACTAGCGCATCCTTACTGACTAATATCACCTGTTTCCCATTTTCTTTTACTTGTTCTTCTAATGAGAGGTTTTTGGCAACTGCCAGGATACGATTATCATTTGTTTTCTCAACAAAGATATCTTGTAGTTCATGGAAAGATCTATGGTTTAATTCAATTCGCAAGCTTCCACCAGTTTCAAGCTGAATTTTCTCGTGCAGCTTTCCTGTTTGCCGCAAATTATCTATAAGCTTTGAAACTTGCCTAGCATTTCTACCTATTTCATCCATATAACGTTTTTTTGAGTCTACCTCTTCTAACACTACTGCTGGAATAACAACCTCATTATCTTCAAATGAAAATAGTGCTCTTGGATCTTGCAGTAATACATTTGTGTCTAATACATAAATTTTCCCCAAAATCACGCCTCCTACTCAAGTGGGTTTCATTTTTTGTTTTAGGAGTGAAACAGGTTATCCATTCGTTAATGAATTTTTTTAATATTATATTAGTCAATCCTATTTTTTGTTCGTGTAAGGACGACCATTGATAAAAATATATGTATGGATGCATAAAGATAGAAGAATAATTAAACAATAAAAAAAGAAAACACATTGAACGATGGGAGGCAAAACGGTGAGATATATCTATATCCTTCTGTTCTCAAGTATAATGTTTATTGTTTCAGGTTGCGGTTTTAATAATAATGCTAAAGAAGAAGTAGATGACACTCGTGTAAAGGTTCAAAATACTGTCGAAAACAATATCGACAGAAAAACAGGACAAGAAATTGCAAATCATCTTGTTGATCTTGCAAGTGGTGTCCCTAATGTAAATGACGCAACAGCAGTAGTGCTAGGGAAGTTTGCAGTGGTGGGAATTGATGTAGATTCAAAATTAGAGCGCTCGAGAGTACAAACGATAAAATATTCAGTTGCTGAAAGTTTACAACATGATCCTCACGGTGCAAATGCGATTGTTATTGCGGATGCGGACACCTATGAGCGATTGAAACAAATGAAGAAACAAATTGAAGACGGAAGACCAGTCACAGGCGTTTTAGATGAACTGGCACAAATTGTTGGTAGATTGGTCCCTGATATACCAAGTGACTTAATTGACAACCAAAACACAGAGCCAACGAAATCAAATAACCGACAACTAAATCCAAAAGAACAACAGAAAATTGATAAAGAACAACAAGATCAGTCGAATGATAAAATGGGTAATAAATAATAGGTAAAGTAGCGCGAGAAAACATTTAAATTTCTCGCGCTGTTTTCATCTATTGACGGTTAAGTAAAATGAAGGAATTTCACGATTATACACTCTGCTCGGTATCCAATGACTGGATGAAAAACTTTTTAAGCAAGACTCCGCTCTGTTCGGCCCTTCATCAACGGCATTAAGAACTTTTCACCAATGGTTTCCACTCATTCGGTCCATCATTAATTTTTCATTTAAAAACCTGTATATATTCCCCATTAAAAAGACAAACTTTGTCAGAAAAGTATGGATTGTTGTATAATGGAAAAATAGATATTTGATAATGCTAGAGGGGTACATAATTATGAAAGTAAAATGCGTAATCTGTGATAAAATTGAAGACATTGAGGATGAATCAAGCCTTGCAAAACGACTTAGAAATCGACCAATCCATACATATATGTGCCAAGAATGCCATGATAGAATCGAACTAAGAACGAAAGAACGAATCGCAACAAATAAATTCAAGCTTTACCGCAAAAAGAAAACCGACGATGATTGGTGGGACTAACAAAAAGCCGAGCGCAA
>NZ_HE610985.1:828985-839054 GCF_000285535.1 Bacillus timonensis
TGTTGATTTATTCGTAATTTTGATATCTCTCTGGATGTTGTCTGATTTGGTCGTGCATAACCTCAATTAATTCGGTCGGAAACCTTGCACTCTTCGCTTCTCCATCTATCTTATACTTCACAAGATACATGACATCATCTTTTTGAACCTCGATATCACGCAACTTAAACTCGTTTACCAAAATATCTTCAAAAAGGTCAAACGTTTCCTTTGCCGCTTTATCGTCAGGTCTTGCTTCAGCGACCACTTTGATCGTTAACCAATTATAAATTGCATCCTGCAGGGATTTCATTGAATTACCTCCTAGGCTTCACTTTTCTTTGTTTGGTGAAGTCTGATTTTATAGATGGATAAAAGCAAGGCGGCAATCAGTAATCCTTCTGCAATCGGTAAAAATGCCCCTAAAAACGTCAAAATAGTACAGCCTAAAGCAAGAAATAAATAAATGACAATATTTTTTAACAATGGCAACTTCTTTGCAAAACCTAAACGAAAGACAATAATCGTCAAAATCAAGATTACACCGTACAATATATTTGCACCGACACTTGGAGTTGTCGAACTATAGATTGTTTTTGCAATTGGCCACATATGTTCATAAACATCCGTATCCAAAAATAACCCTCCTTCTCGCACTTTCCTACCATTAAAGTATCAGAAAGGGACAAGGTTCACAACATTATTGATTCACTTCAGCAAGTTTTTTTCGTTTTGCTGCTTTTTCGCGTTCATTCTTATCAAGTACTTTTTTACGTAAACGGATGGATTCAGGTGTAACTTCACAATACTCATCATCATTTAAGTACTCAAGTGATTCTTCTAATGACATAATACGCGGCTTTTTCATTGATGTCGTTTGATCTTTGTTTGCCGAACGCATGTTTGTCATTTGTTTTGCTTTCACAATATTTACAGTTAAGTCATTTTCACGAGTATGTTCTCCAACAATCATACCCTCATACACTTCTGTACCTGGCTCAACAAAAATGGTACCACGATCTTCAACACCTGTTATTCCGTATTGAGTTGCTTTACCAGTTTCCATTGAAACAAGTACCCCTTGTCGACGTCCACCAACTTGACCATGAGCCATTGGCTTATAGCTATCAAAGGTATGATTTATGATACCAAAACCTCTTGTTAAGGTTAAAAATTCAGTTGTATATCCGATAAGTCCACGTGCAGGCACCATGAAAATGAGTCGAACTTGACCATTACCATTGTTAATCATATCTAGCATTTCGCCTTTACGAGCTCCTATGGACTCCATGATTGCACCAGTATGTTCTTCTGGGACATCAATTTGAACACGTTCTACTGGTTCACAACGTACTCCATCGATTTCCCTTACGATTACTTCCGGTTTTGAAACTTGAAGCTCAAACCCTTCACGACGCATATTTTCGATTAAAATTGATAAGTGTAGTTCTCCACGACCTGAGACAATCCAAGCATCAGGTGAATCTGTATTATCGACACGTAAGCTCACATCAGTATGAAGCTGTTCACGAAGACGCTCCTCAATTTTACGTGATGTTACATATTTGCCTTCTCTACCAGCAAATGGGCTATTGTTTACTAAGAATGTCATTTGTAGGGTTGGTTCATCGATATGAAGAATTGGCAATGCATCTTGGTGTTCGATTGGACAAACTGTTTCACCAACATTGATATCCTCCATACCAGATACAGCAACAAGGTCTCCCGCTTTTGCTTCCTGAACTTCAATACGTTTTAATCCTGAGAAACCAAAGATTTTGGAAACACGGAATTGCTTCACAGAGCCATCTAATTTCATCAGGGCAACCTGCTGTCCTACATGCATCGTTCCTCTAAATACTCGACCAATTCCAATTCTTCCAACATAGTCATTATAATCAAGTAATGCTACTTGAAATTGTAATGGTTCTTCACTATTATCAATTGGAGCAGGAATATTCTCGATAATACAATTGAATAAGGCTTCCATATTCTCATCTTGTTTGTGAGGGTCTGTGCTTGCTGTTCCATTGATGGCAGAAGCATAAACAACCGGAAACTCTAATTGTTCTTCTGAAGCATCAAGTTCGATAAATAAGTCGATTACTTCATCAACAACTTCTTCAGGACGTGCGAAGTCTCGGTCAATCTTATTTACTACAACGATTGGTGTAAGATTTTGTTCCAACGCTTTTTTCAATACAAAACGAGTTTGTGGCATACAGCCTTCGTATGCATCAACAACTAATAATACACCGTCCACCATTTTCATAATACGTTCTACTTCTCCACCGAAATCAGCATGTCCCGGTGTATCCATAATATTAATACGAGTATCCTTATAATTAATTGCTGTATTTTTGGCAAGAATGGTTATACCACGTTCACGTTCAATGTCATTTGAGTCCATTGCGCGTTCTTCAACATGCTCATTTGAACGGAATGTCCCTGATTGATGAAGCATTGTATCAACAAGTGTTGTTTTTCCATGGTCAACGTGGGCGATAATTGCTATATTTCGTAAGTCATTGCGTGTTGTCACTATTTCACATCTCCTATTAGTAAAGTAAGGAATCATTTTTTACATTTTTTTACTTTTGAAAAGTACTGGAACTAAAACATTATATACCATAGAGTAGAAATAATACACATTTATCTGTAAAATAAATTTTGGAAAGGGGCAAATTATGATGAAAAATGTAAATATCCCAATGCTTCTGTTTGCCATTGCTACTGCCGTTTGCATCATGCTAATTGGTGTATCAATTGCTGAAAAAAGTGTCTTAGGTATTATTCTGTCTATTATTGCTGTAATTATTGTGACAGGTTTAGGATTTACAACAAAGAAAAAAATGCGTGAGAATGGCAGAATCTAACTAATAAAGCGGGGCTAACCCCCTGCTGTATTAGTTTTACCTCCAGCAGATGCCACAGATTTTCAAAAGTAACTTTCGAACAAGTTCGAAAAAATCTTGGAGCAAATGTCCGAGGGTCATTTGATTTTTGCCTTTTCCACGCATACGTTTTTATTTTCTTTTTAAAAATTTTGTAAAGATTTCTTTATGTAAATTAGGTCTTGCCACAAAAACACTATTCTCCGCTAAAAAGTTTAGGGGTTCACCATCTAACGTTGTAATTACCCCACCGACCTCATTTAACAAGACAACACCTGCCGCAAAATCCCAAGGTGATAGTCTCATGGTGATATACACGTCAATTCTCCCAGTCACAACATAAGCCAACTCCAAAGCTGCTGAACCATAGGAACGTGTACCACGGACAGCATTTACAATCGGAATCAAAATTTTAGGGTCAATCCGTTTATTTTCAGTAACCCATGTCGCATTAATTGCAACAATAGCTCTTTCAAGAGGGACTTCCTCTAATGGGTCAATTTTTGTGGAGTTAAAATATGCACCACGTCCTTTGCGGGCATGATATAGTTCATCGTGAACCACGTCATAAATCATTCCGATTTGCCCAACACCACCTTCATATACCGCAACAGATATTGCAAAATTACGCTGTTGGTGAACGAAATTCATCGTCCCATCAATGGGATCGATAATCCAAGTGATGCCTTTTAATGATTGAATTTTATCACCAAATCCTTCTTCACCAAGAATTTGGTGTGATGGAAACGTTTCATGAATTTTTTTAATAAAAAATTGTTCTGTTTCTTTATCCATATTAGTAACAAGGTCATCTGGATTTGACTTTGTTTCTATGACAAGCTTTGTTTTAAAAGAATCTCGAATTCGTTCTCCTGCCTCTTTTATCCAATGCTTTGCATAGTCCTCTATTTCATCCCAATTAACCATTTTTAGTACCTCACTTTTTTTATCTCAACATATAGTATATGCACATGTATCATTCTTTAAAAAAATCTTACTTTACTTAATACGTGAAATGCAAGTAATAAGTAAAGCGAACCATTTCAGGTTCGCTCTCTTCTTTATGCCTCAAGTTTTATCATTTCTTGGCTTAATTTTTGTAATTTCTTTTTACATTCTTCTTTTTTCATTTCATCTTTTTCAATCATCGCATCATAAAGGGTTGCCAATTCATAATCTACTTCCATCCGTAACACAGCCAAGCGTTTCTCTCCGTCTTTTCGCTTCAAATCATTAATCACTTGTTTCAACTTCCGCACCCCTTTTCCTCTTTTTCGATCATCCACTTTCCCTTATTGGCTATTTCTACTGGTTACTATATCTTATGAAGGAGCTCGAGCATTGTAACAAATATGTGCGAATACCTAGATAAGCATTTAAGGCAGATGCCAAGCAGGTTAGTTCAGTTTCGCTTTTGTTCTATGGTAAAATACGATTAGAATTATCAATAGGAGGATATGGAATGGCTTTTACAGGGTTTACAAAAGAAGACTTTCGTGTATTTACAATAGATGGACTTGAAAACAGAATGGATGCATTAATTACAAATGTTCGACCTAAATTAGAGGAACTAGGTAAGCATTTTGCTCCAACACTCTCAAGTCTTACAGGAGATGAAATGTTTGCTCATGTTGCCAAACATGCTAGAAGAACAATCAATCCACCTAATGATTCATGGGTAGCTTTTGCAAATAATAAACGCGGGTACAAAATGTTGCCTCATTTCCAAATTGGATTATGGAATACTCATCTATTTGTTTGGTTTGCTGTGATTTATGAATCTCCAATCAAAGCTGAGTTTGGTCATTTCTTAAATAAGCAATCTAAGAAAATTAGAGAAAGTGTTCCAGACCATTTCCGATGGTCAATTGATCACACAAAACCAGAGACCCTTACCCATCATGAGTTAAGTGACCAAGAACTTAAATCAATGTTCACACGGCTACAGACAGTTAAAAAAGCAGAAATTTTATGTGGGATTACCATTTCTCGAGACGAAGTAATTGAAATGAAGCCTGATGAATTAGTACAAGCAATTGATGGAACTTTCAGAAAGTTACTACCATTATACCAGTTAGCGCAGAAAAGTTCAAAATAAGTTTACTTTTCGAATTATTTTTCGACAAGCTTTCATGAAAAAGGATGTCCTATTCTTAAAATAAGACATCCTTCTTATCAAATACGTATTGGCTTGTGATTTACCCCTACTGATTAAGGTTACATTTTGATGATTTCCGTATTTTCTTTTGCTTTTTGAATAACACGGTATGCGGAATAACCACTAGTTTCCTCAAATTCTCCACAAACCTGTTTTTCCTCTGATTTGCTTGGAACAATTTCTTTGAATCGTTTATAAGCTTTCATCATTTGTTCCTTTGCAATTCCCTTCTCATATGCTTTTTCAACACATTCAAAAAAGGCAATCACATCGACTACCTCTTCGGTGTTCCACTCATATGAAATCGGATATTGATAATCCAACTTCTTCACCTCTATTTACTCCATTTAGTTCGAATTTGCTCAGCCTCAGTAATCATTCGCTCGAAAAGCTCAGCGACTGTTGGTTCATCCTTAATGAGACCCATTACTTGACCTGCCCAAGCAAATCCTTCATTAATTTTACCATCATAAACATAGCTCATATTAGCTTGACCACTTATGTATTCCTTTAAGCCTTCATAGCCACTTTTTGCTTTTTCTAGCTCAAGAATCTTTGAAGTCCATTCATTTGCAATGGCTCGACCAGGTGCACCAAGTGATCGTTTAATAACGACTGTATCATTTTCAGTTCCGTTAATCAATGCATCTTTATAAGCTTGATGTGCATGAACACATTCCTTAGTGGCAATAAAGCGAGTTCCCATTTCGATTCCTTCAGCTCCAAGGCTTAATGCAGCCATCAAGCCACGGGCATCACCAATCCCGCCGGATGCAATTACTGGAATCGAAACAGCATCAACAACCTGTGGAATAAGAACCATTGTACCAATATCTTGTCTACCGAGATGGCCACCACCCTCTTGACCAACAACCATAACAGCGTCTGCCCCTAATTCTTCAGCTTTTTCCGCTTGTCTTCTTGCTGCAACAAGAACGAGTTTCTTTGTATTAACGCCTTTTAATTGTTCAAAAATAGGAGCAGGGTTTCCACCTGTCATTGTGATTACAGGCACCGCTTCTTCAATTGCAACTTCAAGCATGTCAGAGAATGTTCTCCCATGCTGTCCGATTGCATAGTTTACTCCAAAAGGTTTGTCAGTTAATTTCTTTACTTTTTGAATTTCATTGCGAAGTTCTTCTGGTGTGTCAAGTGACATAGCTGTGATTTGGCCGAGTCCTCCTGCATTCGATACAGCTGCTGCAAGTTCAGAGTATGCTAAATATGCAAGTCCCCCCTGAATGATTGGATATTTAATACCTAATAAACTTGATACCTTTGTTTCCCAATTCATTAAACTCCCACCTTTCAATTAATGAGTTTCGATAAAAATTCGAAAACTCCTCTTTTTAAAGCTTTTCTTATTAGCAATACAAGCGGCTGATATATAAATTTTACAGCAAAGTTTAACAGCTCAAAAAATGTTTAAGAATCCCTCTTTGTGACAATTTAAAAGAAAGAAATATTTTTATATGCAAATAGTAAGAGAAGTGCTATAATTCACTTGTTTTGTAAGTTTTGTAACGAATGTGATATCGCCGTTTTTGCCCCGACAAGCACAAGACATCTGCCTATAGATTATATTCTTGACCTACTTGACGGAATGGCTTATGAACTCGAGGGAGTTGGCGCTCAAACTGAATGTAAAAAAACAGCAAATTATCATTTGAAATATGATTAAAGAGGTGTGGTTATCAATTGTCACAAAATGAAACACCATTATTTACAGGCCTTGTTGAACATGCAAAAAAGAATCCAACTCAATTCCATATACCGGGACATAAAAAAGGCGCAGGGATTGACCCTGAATTTCGAAAATTTATCGGGGACAATGCCCTATCAATTGACTTAATTAATATTGGACCTTTAGATGACCTTCACCAACCTAAAGGGATTATCAAGCAAGCCCAGGACCTTGCTGCAGAAGCGTTTGGTGCCGATCATACATTTTTTTCTGTACAAGGTACAAGTGGAGCGATTATGACAATGGTCATGGCTGTCTGTGGCCCCGGCGACAAAATCATTGTACCGAGAAATGTGCATAAATCGGTTATGTCGGCAATCGTCTTTTCTGGTGCAGTACCAATCTTCATTCATCCAGAGATCGATAATCAGCTAGGTATATCTCATGGAATCACGACTGATTCAGTTGAAAAAGCACTTGAACAGCATCCAGATTCTAAAGGCTTACTGGTGATTAATCCAACTTATTTCGGAATTGCAGCTGATTTAAAAAGAATTGTAGATATCGCCCATTCTTATGACGTTCCTGTCCTTGTTGACGAAGCGCATGGCGTTCATATTCATTTCCATGATGGGCTTCCTTTATCAGCCATGCAGGCAGGTGCTGATATGGCGGCGACGAGCGTTCATAAATTAGGTGGTTCGATGACGCAAAGCTCTGTTTTAAATGTAAAAGAAGGCTTAGTATCCTCTAATAGGGTCCAAAGCATTTTAAGTATGCTGACTACAACGTCTACATCCTATTTGTTATTAGCATCTTTAGATGTTGCCAGAAAACGTTTGGTGACAGAAGGATATGAGCTGATTGAAAGAACCATTCAATTAGCAAATTATATCCGAGATAAAATCAATGAAATAGACAAACTTTATTGTGTCGGAAGAGAAATCTTGGGATCAAAAGCTACATATGATTTCGATCCGACAAAATTAATTATTTCAGTTAAAGACCTTGGTATAACTGGATCTGATGCAGAAGTTTGGTTACGTGAAAAATATAATATTGAGGTTGAAATGTCAGACCTCTACAATATCCTTTGTATTGTAACACCTGGTGATTCTAAAAAGGAAGCTGATATACTTATTGAGGCGCTTGCTAATCTGTCTGATGAAGTATCACATTTGACTGAATCGAGAGCTGTACCAGAAGTTTTACTACCTGATATTCCAGTTCTCGCTTTATCACCTAGAGATGCTTTTTATTCTGAAACAGAAGTTGTCCCATTTGAAGAATCTGCCGGTCGTGTAATTGCCGAATTCGTGATGGTATACCCACCTGGTATTCCAATTTTTATACCTGGAGAAATCATTACAGAAGAAAACTTAACCTATATTCAAACCAATATTGAAGCTGGCCTCCCCGTTCAAGGACCTGAAGACTATGAATTAAAATTCTTACGTGTCATCAAAGAACACAGAGCAATTAAATAATATCAAAAAAGAAAGCATGCAAATTTGCATGCTTTTTACATATGATTTATGGAATTAGTTTTCTTCGTGACGGCAATCACAGTGGTCGCATGTTGAATAAAGAGTTGTTACCTTCTCGTATTCAAAGTGCTCGATTGTTTCGCTGCAAGTTTGACAGATGATTGTACCCATTATTCAAAGCCCCTTTCGAAAAGTAGATTTCTTTTTACTCTTTTTTGAAAACGCTTTATGTTATGTTACTTATATAATAGTATGTCACATTTAGTTAGTCAATGGTTAATTGTATAACATTTTTTATTTTTTTTGCTTATTATCATCATATTTCCTAAAATAATTAGACAGGCCGGAATCTAATGCAGACCGTAGTTGTAAGTCTTACCAATTAAATGCTAGAATAATAGTGATTTCAAAAAAGAAAAGAAAACAAGATACATAGAAAATTAACAATCTGGAGTTGGGAGTGACGAGTTTGGAAAACGCATACATTAAGCTTGTTCCAGCATCAAATACACAAAATATAGCACTTGATGATGTCAAAAATCTCTTTAACTATTACAAAGAAATTACGAGTAAAACAGGGAGACAACTCGACTGGAATTACGACGATGCTGCCTTTCCGTATCAAATAAAAGAGATTAACCAAGAAAACAATTGGTTTTATTTAAAATCAGACCACCAAAAATATAATGCCATCGTAGTTGGAGTAGACCAAGAAGTAATTGAGGGCGAAAATGGTGATGTTATATCACAATCTTATATACAAGTAACATTGCCAGGAAATTCAACCGCAGGAGACAAAGGTAAGGCTAATGAGTTTTGCAAGTTCTTAGCGAAAAAACTTGAAGGTGAACTACATCTTTTTTAACGGCCGTATCATGTATTTTTACAAACGAAAATAGCCAATCATACAATTTTTAAAATAAAATGTGAAAAACAAACAAAAATAAAAAAGTAGACCATATCATCAGATGTGGTCTACTTTTATGTAATGGCCCAAAAGATTTTTTCAAAAGAGAAGAAACTTAGGAAAGAAACAACTGTTATTAGAAATGAGCCTCTTCTTGTTAAACCAATTTTATTTGCAAGTAAAAAGGCGGCATAACAAAAAAATCAGTAATAATATTCCTTTCGCAAGTATACTGTCAGATCGAGATAGCCACGTAACCAACGAAAAAACACTCCAAATTAATACTTGAATTAGCCCAATAACATATATCTTCACATTAAAGCTCTCCTTTTATCTTAAGGTTCCTAAAGCTTGTCTTTTATGAATTTCTATTTACTATATTAATTAATATGCAAAGATATATGGTAGTATTTTTCATTTATATAACAAATCGATTACATTGGAATGAATTTTTTGAATACATGATAAAATAAACTGGAATGAAAAAATAGGTGTTTTGTATGATAAAAATAGAAATAAAGACCTATACATTTGACTATTTTATGGAAGAGTGATTATAAAAATGAAAGCATATACTCTAATCATACTTTCCTTTTTTATACTTTCCTCATGTTCTTTTAACCAGACGCAGCCAACACTGCCTGAAACCGATGAAAAGCAAATTATCTTTTTTTCAGATGAGAATAATCTCCGCAATGAGAGTAATTACTATGATGCCTTATTGGAGCTAAGAAGTAAATTTCCGACTGAAATCGCCAATATGAAGGTTGTTTCTTCTGAAGATAATAGATTATATACGAAGTATAAAGTTGAGGAATATCCTTCGTTATTAATTGTTCAACAAAATAAAGTCCTAAAAAAAATTGAAGGAAATGTCGCCAAAGATGAAATCATTATCCCTTTGGAAAATGTATTATCTACAGCAAGCTCAAAAAAATAATAAAAAAATCGCTCCGATTG
>NZ_HE610985.1:839399-858327 GCF_000285535.1 Bacillus timonensis
TCGCTCCGATTGGAGCGATTTTTTTTGTTTTTTTGATTATTTTTACAATGTGAATTGGTGTGCCAAGTGCAACTTCAGCTGCTTCCATTGTAATTTCACCAAGTGTTGGGTGAGCGTGAATTGTCATTGCGATATCTTCAGCTGTCATACCAGCTTCAACTGCAAGACCTAATTCAGAAATAATATCTGATGCACTTTCACCAGCGACTTGGGCACCGATCAAAAGTCCATCTTCTTTACGAGTAATTAGCTTCACGAAACCGTCAGTTGCTTCAAGAGCTAGTGCACGGCCATTTGCTGCATACGGGAATTTAGCTGCTACAATCTCAATTCCTTCTTCTTTTGCTTGTTGTTCAGTGTAACCAACAGTAGCAAGTTCAGGTTCAGAGAACACAACAGCAGGAATTCCTAAGTAGTCGATTTCAGAAGGTTGTCCTGCAATAGCTTCTGCTGCAATTTTACCTTCATATGACGCTTTGTGTGCTAATTGAGGTCCAGGAACGATATCACCGATAGCAAAGATATTGCTTACGCTTGTACGGCATTGTTTATCGATTTCAATTACTCCTCTTTCACTCATTTTAACACCCGCAAGCTCTAATCCAAGCTCATCAGTGTTTGGACGGCGTCCTACCATTACGAATACATAATCTGCATCGATTGATTGTTCTTCACCTTTAGATTCATACTTCACAGTAACGCCATTTTCAGTTTCTTCAACACCTTTAGCTAATGCTTTGGTGATGATTTCTGCGCCTTTTTTCTTTAGGTTCTTTTTCACAAGTGTAGTCATTTGCTTTTCAAAACCAAGAAGAATGTCATCTGCTCCCTCTAGGATTGTTACTTGTGATCCAAAGTTTGCATAAGCTCCACCAAGTTCGATACCGATAACACCGCCACCGATAATAACGATTTTTTCTGGTACCTCTTTAAGTCCTAATGCACCTGTTGAATCAAGAACGCGTTTTGAATATTTAAATGATGGAATCTCGATTGGACGAGAACCAGTAGCAATAATTGCGTTTTTGAAATTGTAAGTTTGTGCAGAGCTCTCGCTCATTACACGTAAAGAGTTTGCATCAACGAAATATGCTTCCCCTTTAACAACGTCAACTTTATTGCCTTTAAGTAGTCCTGCAACCCCACCAGTTAATTTCTTTACAACACCATCTTTAAATGCTTGAACTTTTGAAAAGTCAAGTGTAACATTTTCAGCTTTGATTCCCATTGAATCAGAATTTTTTGCTGTTTCAAAACGGTGTCCAGCGGAGATTAATGCCTTAGATGGGATACATCCAACGTTAAGACAAACCCCCCCAACAGTGTCTTTTTCTACAATGGTAACTTTTTGTCCTAGTTGTGCTGCACGAATAGCTGCAACATATCCACCAGGTCCAGCACCAATTACTATTGTGTCTGTTTCAATCGGGAAATCTCCTACTACCATGTTGAATTACGCCTCCATTAATAATAATTGTGGATCATTTAACAAACGTTTGATTTGGTTGAGTGCGTTTTGTGCAGTAGCACCATCAATCATACGGTGGTCGAAGCTTAATGATAAAGCAAGGACTGGAGCTACAACAATTTCACCATTTTTAACAACCGGTTTCTCAGCAATTCGTCCTACTCCAAGAATGGCAACTTCAGGGTGGTTAATAACTGGAGTGAACCATTGTCCACCAGCAGAACCAATGTTACTAATCGTACATGAAGCACCTTTCATTTCATCTGGAGCAAGCTTACCATCACGAGCTTTACCTGCTAATTCGTTAATCTCATTAGAGATAGAGAAAATAGATTTACGATCCGCATCTTTAACAACAGGAACAAGTAGACCCTTTTCTGTATCAGCAGCAATACCAATATTAAAGTAGTGCTTGTGAATAATCTCGTTAGTTGCATCATCAAGTGATGTATTTAGCGCAGGGAAATCACGTAATGCTGCGGTTAAAGCTTTCACGATATATGGTAGGTAAGTTAATTTAATACCTTTGTCAGCTGCAACAGCTTTAAATTTCTTACGATGTGCAACCAACTCTGTCACATCTACTTCATCCATTAATGTTACGTGTGGAGCAGTATGTTTTGAGTTGACCATTGCTTTAGCAATTGCTTTACGGATTCCACTCATTTTTTCACGAGTCTCTGGGTACTGACCTGCAGGAATTGGTTGTTTCGCAGGAGCTTTATCTGCTTCTTGTGCTGCTTTTGAAGCTTCAGCTGATGGTGTATCTGTTGCAACTGGTGCACCACCAGAAATAAACGCATCAATATCCGACTTCATTATTCTACCATTATCACCTGTACCTGCAACCTTTTTAATATCAATTCCTTTTTCACGTGCATATTTACGAACTGAAGGCATTGCAATGATACGACGATTTTCGTCCACATCTGCTGCTGGTGCAGTTGCTTCAGGAGCATTTTCAGTTGTTGCTTCCGCTTGAGCTTCTTGTTTAGGAGCCTCGTCCGATTCATCACCTTTAAATTGAAGATCCTCATATCCAGGAGCATCAAATTTAATTAGTGTATCACCTACAACGGCAACAGTTCCTTCTTCTACTAGTACATCTAAAACTTTTCCTTTAACAGGAGAAGGAATTTCTACTACTGCTTTATCATTTTGAACCTCACAAAGGACATCGTCCTCTTCTACTTGATCGCCTGGTTTTACAAACCATTTTACGATTTCACCTTCATGGATACCTTCACCGATATCTGGCAACTTAAATTCAAATGCCACGGTTTTCGCCTCCTAATAGTCAATTTCATGTCAAAAATGCCTCGGCGCATGACTCATAGTTGAAATAATTATTTAGTTACTTCATACGCCAAAGGCTTTATTTAGCTTACAGGGATATAGTCCCTCAATATGATTTCTTTTAAATTAGAAGTTCATTACTTTTTTCGCTGTTTCGATTACATCCTTGAAGTTTGGTAACCAAACTGATTCTGCTTGTGAGAATGGATATACTGTATCAGGTGCAGTTACACGTAATACTGGAGCTTCTAAACTTAAAATAGCACGATCATTAATTTCAGCAACTACGTTTGCTGCAATTCCTGCTTGTTTCTGAGCTTCTTGAACAACGATAGCTCGTCCAGTTTTTTCAACTGAAGCAATGATTGTTGGAATGTCTAATGGGCTAACAGTTCGAAGGTCAATAACCTCTGAAGAGATGCCTTCTTTTTCTAATTCAGTAGCAGCTTTTAAGCACTCATGAACCATTGCGCCGTAAGAAATCATTGTAATGTCTGTACCTTCACGCTTCACTTCTGCCTTACCAAGTTCGATCGTATATTCACCTTCTGGTACTTCTTGGCGGAAAGAACGATAAAGTTTCATATGCTCAAGGAATACAACAGGATCATTGTCACGAATAGCAGAGATTAAAAGTCCTTTTGCATCATATGGTGTTGATGGAATTACCACTTTTACACCTGGTTGTTGAGCAATTAAACCTTCTAAGCTATCTGCGTGTAATTCAGGAGTATGTACCCCACCACCAAAAGGTGAACGAATAGTTACAGGAGCTGTGTAACGGCCACCTGAACGATAACGCATACGAGCTAATTGACCACTAATCGAATCCATCACTTCATATACAAAACCGAAGAATTGGATTTCTGGTACTGGACGGTAGCCTTGCAAACTAAGACCGACCGCAAGCCCACCAATACCTGATTCAGCAAGTGGTGTATCAAACACGCGATCTTCACCGAATTCAGCCTGAAGACCTTCAGTAGCACGGAACACACCGCCGTTAACTCCAACGTCTTCACCGAAAACTAAGACATCTGGGTTATTCTTTAATTCTGTGCGTAACGCATCAGTGATTGCTTGAATCATTGTCATTTGCGCCATGGCTTACTTCGACTCCTTCGCTTTATAGATTTCCATTTGCTCCTCTAAGTTTAAAGGAAGCTCTTCGTACATATGTGAAATAAGGTCAGTAACCTTTTGTTTAGGTGTTTCGTCTGCTTTTTTAATGGCATTCTTAATATCTTCTTTTGCTTCTTCAATGATTTGGTTTTCAATTTCTTCGTTCCAAATGCCTTTTCCTTCAAGGTATTTACGGAAACGAACAAGTGGATCTTTCTTTTCCCATTCATTGTCAAGTTCAGCTGTACGATATCTAGTTGGGTCATCTCCAGCCATTGTATGTGGACCATAACGGTAAGTTAGAGTCTCAATTAGTGTAGGACCTTCACCGTTAATAGCACGTTCACGAGCTTCTTTAACTGCTACATAAACAGCAAGTGCATCCATGCCATCAACTTGGATTCCAGGGATACCAGCTGCTACTGCTTTTTGAGCAAGAGTATGAGCTGCAGATTGTTTCTCAACTGGTGTAGAGATTGCGAAACGGTTGTTTTGAACAATGAAAACTGCAGGTGCTTTGAATGCTCCAGCAAAGTTAATACCTTCGTAGAAGTCACCTTGTGAAGTACCACCGTCACCGGTATAAGTAATCGCAATTGATTTCTGACCACGTTTTTTCATACCTAATGCAACACCAGCACACTGTATGTATTGTGCCCCAATGATGATTTGTGGAGAGATTACGTTAACTCCTTCAGGAATTTGGTTCCCATGAAAATGTCCACGTGAGAATAAAAACGCTTGATATAATGGTAATCCATGCCAAACGATTTGAGGAACATCGCGGTAACCTGGTAAAATGAAATCTTCTTTCTCTAAAGCAAATTGAGACGCAAGTTGAGATGCTTCTTGACCTGCAGTAGGTGCATAGAAACCTAAACGCCCTTGACGGTTTAATGAAATAGAACGTTGGTCAAGAATTCTTGTATAAACCATTCTTCTCATTAATTCTTTTAATTGATCATCACTTAAATCAGGAACAGCAGATTTATTTACTACTTCTCCATCTTCATTTAAGATCTGTAACATAGGAAAGTTTTCTGCAACCTTATCCAGTTGCCCTTGTAAATCAAAGACATTTGCTTTTACAGCCATCTTCTTCTCGCTTCCTTTCTTACCCTATTTTCTTTAATCACATGCCTCTGGTGAAAATCACCTAGATTCTTCAACTTTATTATAGTGAAAAAACACTTATAAAGTTAAAAATGATACAAAACATACAGCATTAGGTTACCCAAAAATATATCTTTTCAAAGACATTTTTTATCCATCTGGACAAGGTCTTTAGATGTAATGATTTTCAGCAATGCTCGAAAAGGATATTCTGACTCCTAAATAAAGCTGTATTAATTATTTTAGTAAAGCAATTAATACAACTGCTCTCTATCCATTTCCAAGTGTACAACAACGTGTTACACACGTCAAATGGTTTGTTTGCTGTTTTTAACTTATCAACATGAATTTTTATATTTTACATCATTTCCCTTTTTAAGAAACTGTATCAGTACACATTTATCATCTGTACTATTTTTAAGTAGATGTTTTAATGTTTTTCTTCAAAACCTCCCCAAAACACCTCAAAACAAAAGGACCACCAACGATGGTAGCCCTTTCACGAACTTTATTTTATTCTTCCTCTTTAAATACAACTTCTAGTCCAGCATTTTTATAAAATGAAACTTTAGCTTTGTTGTATTGGTCAGTCAGTTTATTAAAAGTTTCATTTGCTGCAACAACTTTTTCATATGTCTCATTAATTAGATTAATTTGTTTCTCTAGCTCATCTAGTGTTAATTCTTTGTTTTGGAACATTTCATATAGTGTTTTATCCTGTTCAATTGCTTCATTGTAAGAAGCAAACAATTCCTCATAGCTCTCATAACGTTGATTCATTAAAGAAACTAAATCTTTCGCCTCATTCTTTACACTATCTTCTTTTATTTCGGTAATAATGGATTCAACCTTTTGAAATTCCTTTTTCGAAGCTTTAATACTTTCGTGTTCATTGTCGATTCTTTTTTCACGATCAGCTACGATTGATAATGCTTCATTAGACAAGGTAACAATTTGATCAAATTCTTTCATGCCTAGTGTTAAAATTTCATCGTAAAGCTCCTTCTCTTTTTTCTCGAGCTCAACCAAAGGATCTTGTTCCTTTTCAAAATCTTTTTCCAGCGTGACAACTTTTTCTAAAGTCTCGTACATTTGTTCCTCAGGCGACGGGCCGCCCATACACCCCATTAAGAAAAAACTCATACAAATGAAAAGAAATACAATTTTAAACGTTTTATTTTTCACTATCTGCTCCCCCTTAACTACTACCAATATACTATATAATAATACGATTTCATAACATATTTTTGGTAAAATCTCATTTTAAATATATGAGTTTGTCCTATCTTTAGAACTGACCTATTGCTCTACTTTTCGTTTCAAAATAGCGGAACCTTTGATAAACTAAAAATACATTAGCATCAGAATCAGGAAGTGATATATGTGATTACAATGGACAATATTATTAGAGAGGGTCACCCAACTTTACGAAAAGTTGCAAAAGAGGTTCCACTACCAGCCTCTGTGGAAGACCGAAAAACTTTAGAAAATTTATTGGAATATGTTAAAAACAGTCAAGATCCTGAGATTGCTGAGAAATATGGGCTCAGACCAGGTATTGGACTTGCTGCTCCACAGATTAATATTTCGAAAAGAATGATTGCAGTACATCTTCGGGATGAGAATGATGAGCTATATAGTTATGCTCTATTCAATCCGAAAATCATTAGTCATTCTGTTAAAAAAAGCTATTTAACCAGTGGTGAAGGGTGTTTATCTGTTGATCGGATTGTACCAGGCTATGTTCCGCGCTATGCAAAAATAACGGTTAAAGGGACAACACTTGATGGAGAAGAAATAACTGTGAAACTAAAAGGTTTGCCTGCCATTTGTTTTCAGCATGAGATTGATCATTTAAATGGCGTTATGTTTTATGATCATATAAATGAGGAAAACCCATTTGATGAACCAGAAAATGGAGTTAAAATTGAACGTTAACAAAAAGTGCCGATATGCGTGTGAAAGCATATCGGTATTTTTTTGTGAACTTCCAATTATTTGACATGATAATCAAAACCTTTTTACCACATAATAAGGACAAATTCAAAACAATCGCGTCGTTACGAATGTTTAAAGTCTAAAAAAAAGGAGATGATAGTCATGCTAAAAAAGTTACGGAAAAAATTAATTAAGCAATGGCAAGATTTATTAAAAAGGAAATCAATTGCTTAAAACATGCATAAGCCCTTCTTATAGGAGGGCTTCGTTATATACTATTATTTTGATTAATGTTATAATTAACCTTTAGGTGTACGGATGATAAGTTTTAAGAAAATTACCGACTCTATTTAAAAGTCAAATATTCACCCCTACTTCCCCCTCGTAATACCTATTCGTAATACCTTAGATAAGAATTATTTAGGAAATATAAGAAAAAACATGAAAATCATGTTATATTTTTATATAATAGAAAAAGTTACTCTAACTTTCGGAAATTAAGGAGAGATTTGGCAATGATTTTTAAAGTTTACTATCAAGAAGATGCTAATGAAGTTGCAGTAAGAGAAAATACAAAATCTATGTTTGTTGAGGGAGAATCTCAAGTTGAGGTCCGCAAAAAATTAAAGGAACTGAAAATTAACATTGAATATATTCAAAAGGTGGAAGGGGCCTATCTTGAATATGAAAAAATAAATGAAGATTATAAAGTATTGGAGATTTGATGAATTATGAAATTTGTAAAAAATGATCAAACAGCTGTTTTCGCCTTAGGTGGACTCGGGGAAATTGGTAAAAACACTTATGGCGTGCAGTTTCAGGATGAGATTATCCTGATTGATGCTGGAATTAAGTTTCCAGAGGACGAGCTGTTAGGGATAGATTATGTTATTCCTGATTACAGCTACCTTGTGAAAAACGAGGAAAAAATTAAAGGGTTATTTATCACCCACGGTCATGAGGACCATATTGGTGGTATTCCTTATTTGCTTCGTGAAATTAATATACCGATTTACGGTGGGAAGCTTGCCTTAGGGTTAATTCGAAATAAATTAGAAGAGCACGGACTACTCCGCCAGGCAAAGCTCATTGAAATTAAGGAAGATGACATTATCAAATTCCGCAAAACATCGGTCACATTTTTCAGAACCACCCATAGCATCCCCGATTCCTATGGAGTTGTGGTTAAGACCCCTCCTGGACAAATCGTACATACGGGAGATTTTAAATTTGATTTTACACCAGTTGGGGAGCCTGCAAACCTCCAAAAAATGGCTGAAATCGGAAAAGAAGGGGTTCTATGTTTACTTTCCGATAGTACAAATGCTGAAATACCACATTTCACTATGTCTGAAAGACGAGTCGGCGAAAGTATTCAGGATATTTTTCGTACGGTAGATGGTCGAATCATTTTCGCCACTTTTGCATCCAATATTCATCGCCTTCAACAAGTCGTTGAAGCCGCTGTCCAAAACGACCGAAAAATTGCAGTTTTTGGAAGAAGTATGGAGTCGGCAATCACAATTGGATATGATTTAGGTTACATTCAATGTCCAAAAGACACTTTTGTGGATGCAAACCAAATCAACCGTCTTCCAGCTAATAAAGTCGTTATTTTATGTACAGGAAGCCAAGGTGAACCAATGGCAGCCCTTTCAAGGATTGCGAATGGTACACACAGACAAATTCAAATTATTCCTGGGGATACAGTCGTATTTTCATCTTCTCCAATTCCAGGGAATACACTAAGTGTTAGTCGGATTATTAATATGCTTTACCGTGCTGGGGCCGATGTGATTCACGGGCCACTTAGCGACATCCATACATCTGGCCACGGGGGCCAAGAGGAGCAAAAATTAATGCTCCGACTTATGCAACCAAAGTATTTTATGCCCATTCACGGTGAATTTAGAATGCAGAAAATGCACTCTAAGTCTGCTGTTGATTGTGGTGTACTTGAGGAAAACTGCTTTATTATGGATAACGGCGAGGTTCTTGCGTTAAGCGAGAATGAAGCTGCTGTAGCAGGTAAAATTCCTTCAGGTAATGTATATATCGATGGTAGTGGTATTGGTGATATAGGAAATATTGTACTACGTGACCGTCGCATTCTATCTGAAGAAGGACTTGTCATTGTTGTCGTTAGTATTAATATGAAGGACTTTAAGATAGCTGCAGGACCTGATTTAATTTCTCGTGGATTTGTATATATGCGCGAATCCGGTGATTTAATAAACGATGCACAAAGTCTAATTACAAAGCATTTAAATAAGGTAATGGAACGTCGTACTACACAATGGTCAGAGATTAAGAATGAAATCACAGATACGCTTGCTCCTTTCTTATATGAAAAGACAAAGCGCCGCCCGATGATTTTACCAATCATCATGGAGGTATAAGTCCTTATATTCAATATATTCAATGTTGATTACCCACTGGTGTTTTTACTCAGTGGGTTTTTAAATAAAAAAACGCCTCAATTGAGACGTTTATTCTACGATAAGGTTTTTTTCAAAACGACTGATATCGGTATCAGCTCCAATAATAATTAGGATATCCCCTTTATGAATTTGCTCGGTGGCTTGCGGTGACACAATGATGTTCTTTCCCCTTTTCATCGCCACTATGGTTACCCCATATTTTGCACGAACATCTAGTTCGATTAAGGATTTTCCATTAATTTTATGCCCTGCAACAATTTCAATAATACTATGTTCATCTGAAAGCTCCAGATAATCTAAAACATTGTTTGAAATAATATTGTGAGCAATTCGTTTTCCCATGTCTCGTTCTGGATGTACAATTCGATCTGCACCAATTTTACTCAATATTTTTTCATGATAGTCATTTTGTGCTTTTACCCAAATTTGTTTAACTCCTAATTCCTTAAGGATAATTGTTGTTAATATACTTGCCTTTAGGTTATCTCCAATTGCAACAATGACAAGATCAAAATTACGGATCCCAATGCTTTTGAGGACAGATTCATCCGTGGAATCACCCACAACAGCATGAGAGGCTATTGTTGTAAATTCATTCACTTTATCTTCATCAATGTCCATGGCCATTACTTCCATGCCTTCTTCGCTCAATGCGCGGCAAATACTCCCCCCGAAACGACCAAGACCAATAACTGCAAATTCCTTTTTATTCACTGCAATTCCCCCATCAATTTGATGATACCATTGATTTTAACATAAGTTGTCACCATTGTGGAAGTACCACTTCCGCCCACAAAACTCACAATCAAAAAATAAAAAATGAAAGGATTAACCAAGTAATCCTTTCATTGTTATCACTATATTGCTTCCAGCATTTTAAACTGTGCTTTTACTAACCCGAAATACTCTCCTTGCATCTTCATTAATTCGTTATGATTTCCTTGTTCAATAATTTCCCCATGATCCAATACAAAAATAGTATCAGCTTCACGGATTGTGGATAGTCTATGGGCAATAATGATTGCAGTACGTCCTTTTAATAACTGTTTTAAAGCGGTTTGGATTTTCACTTCAGTTTCAGTGTCAATGCTCGCAGTTGCCTCATCTAAAATTAATATTTTCGGATTTGCAAGAAGAGCACGTGCGAACGATAATAATTGTCTTTCACCGACTGATAGTATATTTCCTCTTTCCTCAACTTCCGTATCATATCCATTTACAAGTTTCTCAATGAACGGATGAGCACCAACCGCCATGGCAGCGGCCACTATCTCTTCATCTGTTGCATCAGGCCTACCGAATCGAATATTGTCTTTTATCGTTCCAGAGAAAATAAATGTATCCTGTAGGACAACACTAATTTGAGAACGAACACTTTGAAGAGATAAATCTTTTATATTGATTCCATCTATTCTTACCTCACCACTTGTTGCATCATAAAAACGGCTAATCAAGTTGGCGATTGTCGTTTTGCCTGAGCCGGTATGACCAACGAGCGCAATGGTTTGACCCTGTTCAATTGTTAAGGAGATGCCTTTTAACGCTTTCCGGCTATCATCATAGGCAAATTCAACTTTATCAAATTCTACCTTCCCTTTCATATCTGATAAATCAATTGCATTTTCTTTTTCACCGACTATTGGTTTTTCATCGATAAATTCAAAAATTCGTTCAGATGAAGCCATACCTACTAATAATTGATTATATACTTGACCTAACCGTGAAATAGGTTCCCAGAACATTCCTAAATAAAATGCAAAGGAAACAAAAACCCCTATTGTTAATCCATCAGCCTGAATAAGCATAGCCCCAAACCAAATTAGTATCGCCGTTCCGACCGCATTTGTCATTTCAACAAAGGGACGGAACATTGCATTTTTCTGAGTTGCATCCCTCCAGCTTTCAAAGGTTTCATTATTGATTCCATCGAAAAACTCAATGTTTTCTTTTTCCTGGGTAAAAGCCTGTGTTACACGAATTCCTTGAATACTTTCATTCAAATGCGAGTTGAGCATGGATTGTTTAATCCGTACTGTTTGCCAGGATCTTCTTATTTTCCTTCTTAATTTTGTTGTAATTAAGACCATTAACGGCAAGATAATTAAAATGGCTAATGTAAGCTTTGGACTTAATCCAAAGAGAATAAAGATAACTCCAAACAAAAGAACAAAATCCATTAATAGATTGATGACCCCATTTGTGAATAATTCCTGAAGGGAGTTAACATCATTAAGGATTCGAACAAGAATGGAACCTGCTGATCGCTGATCAAAGAATCGATGCGAAAGCCCTTGGACATGTGTAAATAGATGTTTTCGTAAATCGTAAATAATATTTTGACCAAGCATATTCGTCCATTTGATTCGAAAAATATTAGCTACATAGTTAATGGCATACAACCCAGCAATTGTCGCAACTAAAATGATTAACAAATTTGTATCTTTATTTGCGATGGCATGATCAATGGTATACTTTCCAATTAAAATCGGTGCGATTAATCGAACTGCTGTTGTAAGTAATACCATTATTATAGATAATGGTAATAGATTCTTAGAGTATGGCTTCATATATCCTAATAATCTAATCATCTGCTTCCAGTTAAATGGTTTTTCAATCGCTTGATCAGTTGAATAATGGAAGCGGTTGTTGATATTGTTTTTTTGTTTCTTTGACATTATATCTCACCTACCTATCCTACTTGTGTCTGAAGGACAACTTTTTGATCCTTATATTGAATTTCATAAATTCGTTGATACGGACCCTCGTTTTTCAATAATTCCTCATGAGTTCCTCGTTCCACAATAACCCCATCATCTAATACTAAAATTTCATCCGCGTGTTTTAGAGAAGAAATTCGGTGGGCAATGATAAATGTAGTACGCCCTTTCATCACATCTTTTAAATCCTGCTGAATCTTAAATTCCGTTTCCATATCTACAGCACTTGTGGCATCATCTAAAATTAAAATACTTGGGTCAATACATATCGCTCTTGCAATAGCAATCCGTTGCTTTTGTCCTCCTGATAATCCCATACCACGTTCTCCAAGCATGGTATCGTACCCATTAGGAAGCTCCATGATAAAATCATGTGCTTGTGCCCGTTTTGCAGCATCAATTATTTCTTCCATAGAGGCATTAGGTCTACCGTATGCAATATTTGCTCGAATGGTTGATGAAAATAAAAATGACTCTTGCATAACAAAACCAATATTACTTCTTAATGTTTGAATCGAATAATCCGAAACATCTTTACCATCTATAAAAACTTCCCCTTTAATAGGCTCATAAAATCTCGTCATCAACTGAGTGATACTTGTTTTACCAGAGCCTGTTGCTCCAATTAACCCGACTATCTTACCAGGTTCAGCTGTAAACGAAATCGATTGTAATGCTGCCTCATCATCTTTGGTATACTTCAGGGTAACGTCCTTAAATTCAACATTCCCTTGTAATCTCTCTTTAGTAACAACATGATTTCGATCTGTAATTTTTTCATCTGCTTCAAGTATTTCTAATAATCGTTCACCTGAAGCCTTCGCTTGTGAAAACATATTGATTATAAAACCAAGGTTCATGATTGGATTTAATAAATACCAAACTAAACTAAAAAACGCGACGAGTTCCCCATAAGAGACTGAACCATCAATGACTAAATAACCTCCATAAGATAGAAGTGCGACGACGCAGACATTTCCAATAAACTCCATTAAAGGAAAAAACTTAGCCCAAATCACTGATGTTGCTAGGGAAACATCACGATAACCCTCATTGGAACGATTAAATTTGTTAATTTGATGCTCTTCTCTTGATAACGATTTAACTGTATTTATCCCACTTATATTTTCTTGTACATTGGTATTTAAACGGCCAAATGTTTTCCTTACTTTACGAAAAGCAGGGTGAACGCGTTTATCAAAACGATAAACGACAATTGCTAAAAACGGTAAAGCCATAATTGTTACAAATGTAAGGGAAACTGAATAAGAAAACATAACCATCAAACTGAACACAATTAAAAGCGTAAAACGAAGCAATTCAGCAAAACCGAAGGATAGGAAGAAGCGAAATCCCTCAACATCCGCAGTTAGGCGTGACATGAGGTCCCCCGTTTTTGCATTATCATAATAGCTAAAAGATAATCGCTGAAGCTTCTCATATAATGCGTTTCTTACTTTATAAACGGCAGTAATTCCAAATAAATCCCCAAGATATTGGTTGAAATATGTGGCAATTCCTTTTATAAACATGATGGTAATAAACCCGAATGCAAGATATGGGACAAGTTGATAATTTCCCGCTCTGATGACTTCATCAATTGTGACTTGAAGCACGATTGGGTACACAACTGTAATTCCTGTAACAAAAATCATTGCAAACAATGACCAGAAAAAATACTTACGATACGGCCAATAAAACCCCTTTAATTTCCTAAAGGTCTCCATGAAACTCCCCCCTGTTGTTTTCCATTAAATAGATAAAAATGTACGTAACATATAATATATCGGTTTTCGAAATAAATATCTAGTGCATTATCAGAAAATCTCAAATTTTTTACACACAAAAATAAGACCAAGTTATATCGACTTGGTCTTTTGTGTATTAATTATTCTTATTCCGCTTTTTCTGTTTCTTCTAATACGCGGTTGACACGTTTCGTTAGCATTTTCATACCGCTTCCCCCAGCTTGGAAGTGACGAAGCTTGCCTTCTTTATCAAACACATAATATGCAGGGACATATTGATTTTCAAATTTATCATTTAATTTAAGGTCACTGTCAACAAAAATTGGTTGAGTGATATTATGTTGTTCTGCAACCTTTTTGATTTCATCTAAATCAAGATCGTTTTCTGATCTTGGCATATGAACAGCTACGACATTTAATTTGTCTTTGTATTGGTCACGAAATTCATTTACCTGGGGCATTGCTTCTTTACAAAGACCACAACTGATGGACCAGAAATGAATAAGTGTTGGCTTATCCCCAACTAAGTCAGATTTATCAACTTGTCCATTAAACCAAGCTTTTTCACCTTCAAGTTCAGGCATTTGCTCACGTAATTTCATATCTCTTATCCTCCAAATTATCGAATAAAGGGCCTAACGGCATGTTAGGCCCTTTTTTATATTTACTTCATCAAGCAATTTTGGCTATTTAAATCAAATGCGCATTGGAATATTTGTGCCCAAATTTTTCAGGCCCACATGATGTGAGTCCCAAAGACGTTGCCACAGGATGTAGCGTACTTAGTCTTAGGTCTTATGCTCGAAAAATCCCCTTTAAAAATCGCATGTCTCCGCGGGAGGAAGTAATTTTATTAGCCTTGTTTAAATAAAATTACACATTAAGTGTAGCTTGACCTGGTCTCCAGTTAGCTGGGCAAAGACCACCCGTTTGTAATGCTTGAAGGACACGTAAAGTTTCATCAACGTCACGACCGATATTGTTGTGATTTACTACTGAATACATCATTTCACCTTCTGGGCTAATGATGAATAGACCACGAAGTGCAACCCCTTCTTCTTCGATAAGAACGCCATATTCTTTAGAAATAGCATGGTTTGTATCTGCTGCTAATGGATAGTTAAGATCGCCTAAACCATTGTCTTTACGGTCAGTGTGAATCCAAGCTAAATGTGTGTGGATTGTATCAGTTGAAGCACCAATTACAACAGCGTCTAAGTCTTCAAACTCATCGAAACGATCAGACATTGCCGTGATTTCAGTCGGACATACAAAAGTAAAATCCATTGGATAGAAGAACAATACTGTCCATTTGTCATTTTTCATGTTTTCTTCAAGACTAACTTTACCAAATTCTTTGTTTGGCATTACAGCGTCCATTTCGAAGCGAGGAGCTTGTTTACCTACCATACGTTCTGCCATATGTAAGACCTCCAAATAATTTTTATATGTAGATTGATAACGTTCATACCAGTACTCGAGTATAACCAGTTTCCACTTCGTTTAAACATGGATGATTGCTATCAACAATGAATAGTGTAACAAAAAATCCGCTGTCGATTCAAGCAAAACGGTGTCAAATTTTCAAATTAAGATAATCTTATTAATTATTTTAAAATTAAGCAAAAGGGGCGTATTTTAGTCACTAAAAAGACTAGGTAAAATACCTAGTCTAGTTTTTAAAAGTCTATCATCATTTACGCTTGTCCTAAACGGCTCTCCACTTCTTGACAAACCTGATCTGCTGATAATCCGTTTGCTTCAATTACAGGTCCTTTCATGACCGTATCAGCCATACCCATCACGTTTGAATCTAAGCCTGTTACAACGCAACAATCACAGTTTTGTGCATCACTTTCTTGTTTCAGCTGAATAACTTCATAGCCTTTTTCTTGAAGAGCCTGCTGAACATTTGTTAATGAACCTTCTACTCCAATTTTCGCCATTAATCATCCACCTCCTCATATATGTAATTTGTCTCAATTAGACTGTGATTATTCTATACATATTTGAAGATTGAATTCTTAACAGCAAGTACTCATAATTGAACTTATAAAGATTCTACGTTTTCCTTAATCATCTCCACAAATGCTTGGACTTGTTTAAGTTCAAATGCATAATCATAGCCAACAAGCCACGTATCCCGTTTCATTGGTTCATTGTTTTCATTCATTAATGGGATTTTGTAAATATTTTTTGTATCTCCATCATTTAAAGTGACAGATGGTAGAATGGCATAGCCGATTCCATTTAAGGTCATTTGTTTACACGTTTCAATTTGGTCAACTACAATTGTACGACGCGGTGTTGATTGGAACGTACGATGCCACCATTCCTGAATTTCTTGATAATAGGTTGAGTCACTTTTAAATTGAATAAACGGTCGATCAGTTTCCCATACCTGTTCAATTTTCTGGATTTCTTTATCTACTAAATACATTGTATCTGTTAGGAGATGATGTTTTGCACCTTTCCAATCGGGTTTACCACGAATAATGCCAATATGCACTGTGTCATCATATAGATTTTTTAAAATTTCACTACTCCAGCCGGTAATTAACGAAATTTTTGCATGCGGATATTTGTTGACATATTTTTTGAGTACTTTTGGAAGCCAATTTTGGCCAATAATAGACGCACACGCAATTTTAAGTGTTCCATGCACTTCTTGATTGAGTCCTTGTAGTTGTTCACGTATCTTTTCCTCTTTCTCAACAACCTCTTTTGCAAATTCAATGATCTTTTCTCCAGCCGGTGTAGGTGTAAGACCTTTTTGTGAGCGAATAAAAATTTTCGTGTTCCATCCTTTTTCAATCGATTGCAAGCGTTGAGATAATGCTGGTTGTGTGACAAATAAGCGTTCAGATGCTTTACGCATGTTCAATTCAGATGAGAGTACTACTAATAATTGAAATTCGGAAAATTGCACATTCGTTCCTCCTGAATAAAAGGCATAAGTTTTACTTATAGTATAGTTTATTTCTAGCCCCATTTCATTATAAACAGAAAAAAACCCCCATGACAAAATGGAGGCTCTTGGATGAATCATTTAATTTTTAATTGTTTATTGAATTGTTTCAAGAGTGCACGACGGGTAAAAATCCCTTCAAATACTAAATCATCATTTTCCACACAAACAAAAGCATTATCAATGACTAAGTGTAGGCCTTTTAAAACATTGTCATTTAAATTTAGTCGAGGAATCTCCCTATTCATTACTTCTTCAACTTTCATTTTTTCTAGACGTTCAAATTCAATTCGTTCTAATCCAAGGATTGAGTCTAGGATATGAGTTGAGCTTATTAATCCGTGCAACTTATACTTAGGGTCCAATACGGGAACTGCAGTATAACCGGTTTTGGTAAGGACAAGGAGCGCGTGCTCTAAGCTATTTCCTATTTGTACATGAGCAACTTTATCTGCAGGAATTAGCATATTTTTAATTGTTGTTTCATATAAATTTTCACTTTGAAGACCAAACATGTAAGCCTCACAACCTCACATCGTAATTATTTTCATATATTGCCAGTTTGCTATTCTTAATGTTCCTCTTTTATTTTACCATAATTTTGTTAGGATAACTTGTATTATTTAGGCTATATAACCATGAAAGATTAAAGAAAAAAGCTCGGCAAAGTGCCGAACTTAATTGATTAAATCAAAAATTTCAATTGCAATCATATCAATGTTATCGAATTGATATGTCTTAGGCTTTTCCCCTTGTTGGTATACTTCAAGTTCAAATGTACTTGTTTTGTTAAAGTATTTAACACTGCACTTTCTTTCACCATTTACTTCAAAAAAACGTTGAGGGGGCTCTCCACCATTTGCATTTTCCTGAAGGCTTATAAGGCGAGATATGATTCCTTGTAACTGTGACATAATTAGCCTCTCCTTTCATTACATAAAGCCTACTTCTTTCTTTAGGATTGAGCAATATCCACTCTTCTATCCAAGATATTAACCATTTTTTCGAACGGACTAATATTTTCTGAATATTGTATTCAATACCTTTACATAACCACTATGTAACAATACAATAAAATTAGCTTTGAAACAACAAAAAATTGGGAGGAGTATATGTCAAATCTTACACAACTTAATGACCGAATATTTTTAATTGATGCACATGATCTTGGAAGAAAAGCACGTACAGGTTCATACATAATAAAAGAGAACAAAATCACAATAGTTGAAACGAGTGCAAGTCCCTCCATTTCATACATTTTAGAAGGTTTAAAAGTACTGAAGATTGATCCTAATGATGTTGAGTATATTATCGTAACTCATATTCATTTAGACCATGCTGGTGGAGCAGGACTTTTGCTTGAGCATTGTCCAAACGCAAAGGTGGTCGTCCATCCAAAAGGAGCTAGACATTTGGCTGAACCAAGCCGTTTGATTGCAGGCGCAAGGGCTGTTTATGGGAAAAGCTTTGACACCTTATTTAATCCAATAATTCCTATTCCCGAAGAAAAACTAATTGTGAAAGAGGATGAGGAAGAACTTGAGATAGGTCCGAATTGTACCCTTGTATTTTTTGATACTCCTGGACATGCTAATCACCACTTTAGTATTTACGATCCTGTCAGCAATGGAATATTTACAGGTGATACCATCGGCATTTATTATCATGAGCTAGTAAAGGATCATATTGAATTATATTTGCCAACGACTTCACCGAATCAATTTCACCCTGAGAAAATGCTTGAATCAGTAAAAAAAATAAAAGCACTTGGAGTCTCAGCTATTTATTTTGGACATTATGGGATGTCGACAAATGTGAATGATGTCTTTCATCAACTTACGTTTTGGCTTCCTATTTTTGTGGATGCTGGGAAACAATCCTTTGGTAAAAACCCTACTGCTAGCCCAAGTGAGCATAAGAATGTCATTAAGGATTCAATTTTAAAGGAAGTCACTTCCTTCCTTGATAAACGTAATGTTCCTAGAACACATGAAATTTACGAAATTCTTGGTCTTGACCTAGATATTTGTGCGATGGGAATTGTTGATTTTCTCCAAAAAGCAAAGAAATAGAAATCCCAAATGGGATTTCTATTTCAGACTTTTGACAAACGCTCG
>NZ_HE610985.1:858905-887604 GCF_000285535.1 Bacillus timonensis
TCTATTTTTATTAAAAGATATTAGTAAAGCAGCCTGAATGTAGTGGTGTCGGGATTTCCATTTCAAGTAGGGAATATATCGTCGTTTTGAAAGGATTCCATGTTAAAAACGTTGTATCTTCTATGATATTGCTTCCTCGTACTACAGCCTTTTTTACTATAGGTGCTTCATCCTGCATAGATAAGTCAGTAATAAGCCAGTTCGAATTGATTTTTTCAATTGTGATGACCTCATAATGAGCATTATATGAAACAGGCCCTGAGTCTTGAGCCTCAAATAATTCATATACATAATATTTATTTTCTTCTTGATTAAATAAAACTTTTGTTTTGTCCGAATAAGAATAAAACGGAATAAAATAAAGGGCAAAATCAGATCCATATACGATATATCCTTCTTCTTCCTTTATCAAGTTCTCCTGTAAAAAGGCTTTTGCGTATTCCTCATGAAAATGCGGAGAGAGGATTTGTTGGATTTCTTCATATGTACGAAATTCAAGAGTTAATGATGATTGTGCCTGAAAAGCTTCTTGTAAAAGTGTAAACACTTGCTCTTGTGAAAGTGGTTGATCAGATGATGCCTTAGCGGTTGGAACAGAAACTAGTCCGATTAAACAAATGGCAATGAGAAGAACTGTGATTCGCTTGCTCAAAATATCATCCTTTCTTGCAGTCTAGCTTCAGGCGCCATCAGCTCGAGGTCATAAGCCTATCGCTTCGGAAGGTAAAATGCACCTTCTGTCAGCGCTCGTTTTATGCTTGTCGCCGATAAGCGGGCGCCTTGCGCTTTCTATAGTGACTGGCATTGTACAAGTACCATCATTTTAACAAGTTCAATCCTTCTAGTGGACATCAATCGTTCGTTAAATAATTGCACATTCTGACAGATTCAGCGATATATAAACAATTAAATCAATCAGAATGTGAAAAAAAGAATGAATCTTGGCACGAAATATTTTCACAACGAAAATGAATTCACATTCAGTTACCCCATTTTAACAACTGTAATACATATTTAAAAATTATTTGAATATGAATATGCTACACTAGTTTCATATAATTTTATTTAGTAGTACTACTCCTACTGAATAAAATTATGGCCTCCGGCGGATGCCACGATTTTTCAAAGGAAACTTTTAGAGCTTGCTCGAAAAAAATCGGGCGTAAATACACCAAGGCGTATATGATTGAAATGATAACAAAGATAGGTTGGCGGTTAGTATGTCTACTAAATACACAAGAAGACAATTTATAAAACGGGCATTAGCTGCCACTTCTACAGCTATAATCGCTTCTTCCTTCGCATACTGGTACGCTCGCTATTTTGAACCAAAACAGCTAGAAATTTCAACACACACAATAAAACATCCAACTATCCCACAAGAATTTCATAATGTAAAGATTGTGCAATTTAGTGATACTCATGTTGGCCATTATTTTTCATTAGATCAACTTAACAAGATTGTTGATAAAATAAATGCTCAAAAGCCCGATTTATTATTTTTTACTGGAGATTTAATGGATGAGCCTAATAAGTATGCTGCCACCAATCACCTTATTCCGATACTAAGAAGATTAGATGCACCACTTGGAAAATTTGCAATTTACGGGAACCATGATCATGGTGGATACGGATCTGAAATTTATAAACAACTTATGGAACAAACAGGTTTTACACTTTTGATGAACAGCTCAAAAGAAATCTTCTTAAAAGATTCCAAAATCACCGTTGTCGGATTAGATGATGTGATGTTAGGTCGCCCTAATTTTGAACAAGCCTTTCAAAATGTTGATACTTCTAGTTATACAATTTTACTTGCACATGAGCCCGATATTGCTGAACGTGCAACTGAAGTGGGAGCACATATGCAATTATCAGGTCATAGTCATGGAGGTCAAATTCAGTTACCCTTTTTTGGCCCATTAATTACCCCACCACTAGGAAGTATTTATTACGAGGGTGCCCATGAAATTGGACCTACTAGCATGTTTCTATATGTCAATCGTGGTCTAGGAACAACTAGACTTCCATTACGATTTCTAGCAAAACCTGAAATTTCTATTTTCACTTTACTTTCTATGTAACAAAATGGAGGATGCCCTTTAGGAGCATCCTCTTGTTATTTTTACTTATTTTTAAAGTAATGCTCGACCATTTCATTTTCCGGTAGAGGTTTACTAAAAAAATACCCTTGGACTTTATGACAACCCATTATCTTAAAAAATTCAACCTGCTGTTCTTCCTCTACACCTTCAGCAATAACAGAAAGACCTAAACTCTGTGCTAAATGAATAATAGTTGTTGTGATAGCTGCATCTTTCTCATCGTGGAGCACATCTTTTACAAAAGACTGATCTATCTTCAAGGTATCGATTGGCAGTTTTTTGATATAACTTAAGGAGGAATAACCTGTACCAAAGTCATCCACGGAAATCCGTACCCCGATGTCTTTTAATTTGGCCAAAGTTTCCATCGTCCTCTTCGGATCCTGCATGGCTCCTTCTGTTAGCTCAAACTCAAGACACCCCGGATAAATTTGATTTTGCTTAATATTTTGTTCAATAATAGTTACTAATTCAGGTTGCTGGAATTGTTTCGGTGATAAATTGATACCAATAGAAACAGGACCATACCCGCTTTCATTCCATTGCTTAAGATTCCGACAGACTTTATGGATAATCCATTCACCGATTGATAAAATGAGTCCTGTATCTTCTGCAACTGGAATAAATTCAGCTGGTGATACAAACCCTAGTACCGGATGTCTCCACCTTAGGAGAGCCTCAAAACTAGTTACCTTATTTGTACCAAGATCCATCTGTGGTTGGTAATAGATTTCGAGTTCATTCTTTTCAACAGCTTTTCTTAGACCTGTCTCAAGCTGCATCAAATGAGAAGAGTGTTTTTGTAAATCTGCACTATAAAAATGATAGAGTGATCTACCTAATTCCTTTGCTCGATACAAGGCAGTATCTGCATTTTTAATTAATGTGTTACCATCTCTCCCATCTTCCGGGTAAAGACTGATTCCAATACTTGCTGAAATAAAAAACTCCTTATTTTCTAACACGAATGGATTTGTAAAAGCTTTGTTTACATTTTGCGCAAATGTTTGCGAAATTTCCCTTGACGTGTTTGGTAGAATCACAATAAATTCGTCTCCGCCTTGACGGAATACTTTATAACCCTGTTGACTAATCGAAGATAACCGTTTTCCAACTTCCTTTAAAAGATGGTCCCCAGCAACATGCCCCATTGTATCATTGAAAAATTTAAAACGATCAAGATCAATAAACATTAAAGCTAGATTTTGACTATTCATTTGCGCTTCTTCTACTGCACTATCTAAATCTCTTTTTAAAGAACTTCGATTCGGCAACCCTGTTAATTGATCATGATAGGCCATGTAGGTAATCATCTCTTTATCAGCTACCCTCGCAGAAATATCACGAGTCACACTTACAATGAATAGAACATTCCCATTTTCACCAAATATGGGTGTTAAAATGGATTCACCGTGAACAACTCTTTTATCTGAAAGAATGACAATATCCTGAAAAGAGACAGGCTCTCTCTTTTCCAAAACAGATATGTATTGTTCATGGAGATGATCTGCGGTTTCAGGGGGTAATACATCATGAAGTGTTTTTCCAAGACTATTGTTCGTTAATCTCGCATGTCCCTTTGCCTCTTCATTTAAAAAAACATAGGAAAAAGTTTTGTTTTCCTCCACTTTCATAACATATATTAAATCCTTAATATGTTTAAGAATAATTTCAAAGATAATGCCTTCAATTTTTTCATCAAAGCCACTAAATTGTTGATTTTTTAAGATTATATGATTATTGTTGTTCATGGTACCATTCCCTATTACTAGTAATATCTAAATCTTCTTCATGATTCGACAAAAAACCTTTATTTTTCAAAGAAATTATTTCAACATAAACATTTGGTAGGTCTACATTAAAATACACTTCATGCTAATTTGTCAAAATTCACTACTACCAGTATAATAAAAGATAGAAAGGAGAGAAAGTATGAAAAAACAGGTAAATCAAACTCCACTTGAACCAAATGTGGACAACCTTGCACGTGCAATCTTTATCGTGAACAAGCATGCCAAAACGGCTCCAAATCCAAAATTTCTATACTTACTTAAGAGAAAAGCATTAGAAAAGCTTATATCAGAAGGTAAAGCAAAAAAAGAAGGACTTCACTTTTCCAGAAATCCAAAAAATAGTCAACAACAATCCGATGTCTTAATTTCAGCCGGAGACTATTATTTTCACATGCCTCCTACAAAAGAAGACTTCTCTCGCCTACCACACCTTGGAAAGTTGAACCAGACATATCGAAACCCAAAAACCTATCTATCACTTTCTCTAGCTAAAAGCCTACTCCAACAATACGTTGGAATTGAAGAAAAAACGGAAAATACTCATCGGCCAACTAAACGAACCTACCAAAAACCCGTATTCAAAAAATTGGGAGAAAGCTATCGTTGATTAGAAAGGTAAAATCTCCTGGAGCAAATCATCAACCTTTTTTACTTTCTAAATCATTGATTGCTTGAGCCAGACAAAACAAAAAACCAGGTGTATGTACCTGGTTTTTTAATATAAGTAATTTAAGGCGCGCTGATCAGCTAAATTTGTATCTATTGGACAGATTTGCGCATCTCTTCCATATTGCCATACCCATACGTTTGCCTTACATTTTGGTGAGTGTGGTTTAAAGACGGGTGCTTTTCGTTCCTTTGTCACACCTGGCTCAGGTTCCGAACTCCACAAAATCGTTTGAACTGCGACTTGTTTATTCTTTCGAGCCGCCTCACAATAAGCTTCGGAAAAGCCACCTTCAATTGGATCATGATAAATTCCTGGGCGGTAACCAGAAGGATAAATTGATTCTACCCACCCGCGAATCCAAGCTTCGTCTACAGCAAAAAAACGCTCTACATTTGCAAATAAAGCTACGTTATTTGTGATTTCAAGACGTCTTGCATTAAATACAGCATTTCTCGCAGCGAGTTGCCCTCTTGCATATCCAGTTGCATCAGAGAAAACATTATAGATTGGTAGTATCTTAATTCCATGATTCTTCAAAAACGAAATTTCATCCTTTGTTAAACCGGCCGACACATTTGGTACATCACTTAAATATCTCCCCCAGAATTTCGGGTTTCCAAAATTATTTTTCACACAAGTATATAATTCTTCATCAGCGACTGTCGCTGAATCCACTCCCCATACATATCTTGGCATATTCACAACTCCCAGCGTAGATCAAATTATGCTCTCCATTTATGAATCAGTTGGTTGTTTTCACCTCTTGCAAATACATCAATTCGATTACGACTCCAAGAGGATGAGGAAGGTTCAGACGTTAAATTCCCACCAAGGTCTTCCCATTCATTCCAAATCGTTCCATCCCAATTTTTTACATACAAATGATTGTCTGTACCTTTTACAAAGACATCTAGATTATTTGGTTCTCTTGAAGAGACAGATGGGCTTGAAGTCAATTGTCCCCCAAGACTTTCCCAATTGCTCCAGTTTGAGCCATCCCAATACTTATGGTAAAGGGCACGATTGTCACCACGGGCAAAGACATCGATTCGACTTGGCCCCCATGATACTGCACCTGGTGCCGATGTCAGAACACCGCCTAAATCTTCCCATTCACTCCAAGTAGCACCATCCCAGTATTTGTGATAAAGATGTCTGTCAGTACCTCTTCCAAACACATCTAGCCGATTCTCTCCCCATGATGCAACTGCAGGTGATGAACTTAGAACACCACCTAAATCTTCCCATTCACTCCAGTCTGAACCGGCCCAATATTTATGAATTAATTGATTATTTTCACCACGGGCAAAGACATCAACCCGGTTAGGTCCCCATGATATTGCAGCAGGTGAGGATGTAAGGGTTCCACCGAGATTCTCCCAATCTGTCCAACTCGATCCATTCCACAAACGATGGTAAAGGACGCGATTTCTTCCACGTACATACACATCTAGCTGATTTCTTCCTGGGACAGCAACAGAAGGTCCGGAGGTTAAATATCCTCCAAGGTCCTCCCACTTGCTCCAACTTTTTTCTGGTGAGTAGCCAATACTTTCATAGGTTAAGCGAATTATTGCCTTAAATACCCTTTCAACTACTCGATCTGGAATCCGATAAGGGGATAGAACGACAAAAATCCAATTGGCTTGATTCCGGAAAGCCTGATATGTCTGATTAACCTTTTGATCTAAGGAACCGGAAAATTGATTTTGCGTCATAATGGTATACATGACAAGCTGCATTGCTATATACTGGGACATTCTTCGATCGACATTATATTCCGCTAATTCCTCGTAGTGAGGTTTTAAATTTTTGCGTACCTCTTTCCATACATTTTGAAACTCTTCTGTTTGTCTTGCTTGATATGCCGGACTTGGAGTATTTATATGATATGCCTGTTGATAGCCATTTACCGGATAATTTGGGTAATAGTATTGTGGAGCCACTCGGTAGTATGGATTCATTTGATATCCACCATATGGTTGATTCATAAGTGATACCTCCCTTTTTGAAAAAAGTCTTCATATCATTCTATGAAATGAATTAGGAAAGTAACCCATTTTTTCGTATTCTCTTCCACTACTTTCAGAGATTGTGAGTGCACCTAAGTTCTGACATATCCAAATTTTCTAAAAAATACTTTACTTTTAGGCAATTTCCCTTCATAATAGAAAGACAACTAGATGATGCAATATTTATTATCGTTCTAGTGGCGCTTATGGGCTAAATACGATTAGCGAGTGGGCGAAAAAATAAAAGGAGTGATTACGTAATGAACCATTTTAACAAAGAGCAAAAAAATGAAGTAATCGTTATTTCTCAAACGCCTGATGAAGAAATGTATGAGAAGGTTGCAGAAATGGTTCTCATACAATCACAGGCCTCCTTTAAAAAAGAACAATTACTGAAACAAATTGATCAATCATTGATTGATCGAGATGAAACACTATTTATGGAGCTTTCAAAACAATATAATATCTTACTGTCC
Organism: Bacillus timonensis; assembly: GCF_000285535.1. Lineage (GTDB taxonomy): Bacteria > Bacillota > Bacilli > Bacillales > Bacillaceae_L > Ferdinandcohnia > Ferdinandcohnia timonensis. The sequence continues at coordinate 865,962 of NZ_HE610985.1, forward strand.
CAACATAGTTTTTTACAATAATGGTTTGGCTAGCGCTAGGTGTGCTAGCCTTTTTCCATTTCTTTTGACAAATAAAAATAGGTGTAGACAATAAGTGCTACACCCTTTCAGTCATACGTGGAAGCTTTATTTCGAAAGTTGTACCCTCGTTTTCTTTACTATCCACCTTAATTTCTCCGTTATGGTTTTCTATAATATTGTAGCTTACCATTAGCCCTAAACCTGTACCTTTTTCCTTTGTTGTATAAAAAGGCTCCCCAATCCGGTCAAGAATTGATTTTGGGATTCCACATCCCTCATCAATAAATAATATATAGATGGAATCTTTCGTAACCATCGTTCGAATAAAAATATGACCACCATTTTCCATCGCATCAATTGAATTTTTAATAAGGTTAATAAAAACCTGTTTAATCTGATTTTCATCACAAGTAATAATTGATTCTTCATTCATAAAATCAATATTGATTTGGATATTTTGCAGGATTGCCTGTGTTTCGAGCAATGTCACCACATCACGCAAAATCGTCCGTATATCCTTATTTTTGAATTTAACTTCTGATGGCTTTGCAAGTAACAGTAGCTCACTTAAAATTAATTCAATTCTGTTTAGCTCTGAGAAGATAATATCAAAATAGTACTGTTTCCCCTGAAAATCATCGTTAAATAATTGTAAAAAGCCTTTGATGGCGGTTAGTGGATTTCTAATTTCATGCGCAATTCCTGCAGCAAGCTGCCCAGCAATTGACAGTTTTTCAGATTTAATCATTAATTCTTCTGCCTTAATGCGATCAGATATATCACGAATAATAACCTGGACTGCAGATTCTCCAAAATAAGTTGTAGGAATACCGATTAACTCCGTGTATACCTGCTTTCCTTGGAAAGTATACCAGGACTGCTTACTAAAATTCACTTCTTTTTTTTCGGCATTTACAATTTCAATAAAATCCCTAACCTGATCATGATTTTCAGGATGAAGGAAGGTATAGATATTTTTACCTAACATTTCTGTATAGCTGTTTGCACCAAACATTTTCACACCCGAGTCATTGATAAATACCCACTTATTTTGATAAATGACAGCTATGGTGTCAATTGAGTTTTGGACAATTCGTTGATATCGTTCGCGACTTCTGTGAATGATGTCATGGAATGATTTTCGTGATGAGATGTCGTGCAAGACAAGGTATTCATAATATTCATCTTGGATGAAAATCGGAACTTCCTTTACTTCAACAAAGATTTTTTCTTTATTTTGTTTCTTCCACTTTTGTTCAATAATCCCCAATCGAAACCCGTTTTGTAGTTGCTGAATTCGTTTTGCTACTACCTCATGAAATTCTTCGTCGATAAATGGATAAATGGAATCTCCGATAAAATCTTGTGGGTTTTGAATTTCTAGTAAGGAAGCGGCTTCCCTGTTCAAATACATAATTTTTCCCATCTTCGCAATTATAATTGGAAAGGGTGCTTCTTCTATGAGGATTGGAGCATCTACTAATTTAGGTTGATGTACTTCCTCTTCCGTAATCAGTGAAGAGAAAAATGAATTTGGTCTAGTTTCCTTATATGACAAGCTATCTGTAGGCTCAATTAGCACTTTCATTTTTAATAGAATTTCTTCATATTCGCAAGAAGCGGAGTCATAAATAGGTTCAACTGTTGATTCGAACCAGATAAATTCTTTGTTTGTCTTCAATACTCTAAGCGCACATGATGAACTGTTCTGTTTGTTAAAAAATAAGCTTTCAAGCATGAAGAGATCGTCTTTATGTACAAGATTTTTAATCGAAGTTCCAATTAACACGTCATTTGTGTAGCCTAGGATGTCTTTACAATTGCTCGAGATATAAAGAATTTGACCATTTATTGTGACGGTTATTACGAGATTAACAGATGAAGGTGTTTGTAACACGTTTTCCAAAGCATTAGACTGATTTCTAGTCTTCATATATGTACCCCCTCTCACTTTTCTAGTGCTAGAAGTGCTATTTTTATATGATAAATAGTCGATATTAAGTATCGGTAACCATTTTTTTACTATACTATTACATTAATTTAGGCACTAACCCATATCCATAGGTAGAAAGACCTGTTTTAAAGCTATTATATAGAAAATTCGGCAAAATTACAGTGTTTTTCGACATTTTTAATAAAAACAAAATTACAGGTTTATAGAAACCTGAATTTTTCATTTTTACATTTTTATGTAATTAGTAAAAAATTCGACAAGTCTACATGCTTGTCGAATTAGTAGCTATTAAAGTCCACCTTCGTATTTTCCATCATTTTTAGAAGCTTTTTCTTTTTTTGCTTTTTTCTTATGTGCTTTGTTAGCTGCCGCACTACCAAACTCTTTGCCAAATTCAGTATCCGTCACGGCTGAGTCAAATCCTTTTTTGTTTTTTTGTTCGGGATCGTTCTTTTTATTACGCTTAGCCATATAAAGTACACCCCCTTAGAGTTAATCATCATTATTTTCTTCTCAATGGGGATTTCTATACAAAAACAGTCAAGTGCTAAGGCACTTGACTGGTAGAAGCTTTCTTTTTTTGTCTTCAGATAGAATTTTACACCGATTGTTACTCCCAAAGCTTATAAAGTGCTTGGGTACCGCTGTTTTCTTCCCCTTTTTCAGCTAATTCATCATACATTTTTTTGCAAGCTCTAGGCCAGGAGTCTCCATTCCCATTTCTTTTGCCTCCTCGAGTGCAATCCCCATATCTTTAATGAAATGTTTAATGTAGAAACCTGGCTCAAAATTGCCTGCAATCATTCTTGGAGCAAGATTGCTTAAAGACCAACTTCCAGCTGCACCTGTTGAAATGCTTTTTAATACAGTTTCAGGGTCAAGTCCAGATTTCTTTGCATACACCATTGCTTCACTTACGCCAATCATATTAGATGCAATTGCAATTTGATTACACATTTTTGTATGCTGGCCAGAACCTGCTGGACCTTGATATACAATGTTTTGGCCCATAAGTTCAAATAATGGCTTGCATGCTTCGAATGCCTTTTCATCACCGCCAACCATAATCGCTAGCCTTGCTTCTTTTGCACCAACATCTCCACCGGAAACGGGCGCATCTAAAGAATACATACCTTTTTGTTTTGCCTCTTCATATATTTTAATTGCTAAAGAAGGAGTTGAGGTCGTCATATCAATTAGAAAGGTTCCCTCATTAGCATTTGCCACTAGCCCATTTGCACCAAGGTAAACCTCTTCGACATCATATGGATAACCTACCATTGTAATCACAACATTTGCTTCTCTCGCGACATCAGCCACTGACTGCTTCCATACAGCCCCCTGTTCCACAAGGTCTTCCGCTTTTTCTTTCGTACGGGTATACACAAGAACTTTATATCCTTTTGAAAGAATATGGCCTGCCATACTTTTTCCCATAACACCTGTACCGATAAATCCAACTACTGCATTTTCATTTAAAACATTCGTATGTACCATTACTTTTTCTCCCTTATTTTTTATTTTTATCATACCATAATTTAAAAATTAGGAAGACTTATAAAATAATAATTTAAAAAATCCTGGAAAATTGGGGATTTGTACCTTACGAAAACTGTGCGTATACCATAGGATATAACAAATAGATATGGAGGTGTTCTAAATGAGTGGAGTAAAAGGCGGATATTTCGGAGCAGGCTTTGCTTTACTTGTCGTATTGTTCATTTTATTAGTAATTGTTGGAGCTTCTTATGTAGGTTGGTAATTCTTTAAGTAAATTAAAGGTTAATTATAAAATAGAAAGGGAGATGTGTTATGGGATTTGGATACGGTTACCCAGGATATGGATTTGGTGGCGGATGTGGTTACGGTTATGGCGGCTTCGGATATCGCGGAGGTTTTGCGTTGATTGTTGTACTATTCATCCTCCTTATCATCGTTGGCGCTGCTTGGTGCTAAGATAAATGAAACAACGAAGACAGCCAGCAACTATATATAGTTGCTGGCTGTCTTTATATTATTCTCCTTCAAAAATATCCTGAAACTTTTTTATTTCTTTATCAACTTTAGGCTCCATATGATAAGGATTTTTTGGTTGAACCATGTTTTCGGGGTTCACATCAGACCTTATCCCTATTTTATTTCCGGCCATATCATCATTGATAATTCCTTCATATCTTCCATCAAAATGTGGATCTCGTGCATGATAATCACGATCATTATCTGGCATGGATATACCTCCTTTTCCATTAAAGTGGCGTATTTAATGAAAAATATGTACATTTTGCTTAACATTAAGGAACAATAAAAACAAGTTAAAGAAGTGAGGAGTGATTGTAATGGGTGCAATTGACCGTGAAGGATATCGATTTGAAACTGAATATAGTGTGATAAATCAAAAAGGAGCAATACACGTCTATCGTGATGGTGAGTTTATTAAGGAATTAACATTCTCATTCACAGGTGAACAGCCCGAACCAACCATAATTGAAGATGTCGTTGATTCGTTTTTTGAAACGAACCAAGAATGCGAGTAGTTTTACTTCTCAACTTATCATTTGTAACGTAAAATGTGGTTGAGGTGATGAAATTGTTTCATAAAGAAATCTACGTATTTGACGGAAATACACCCAAAATGGCTGTGATTCGGAATTATCGTGAAAATGATTTCGATGACCTAATTCGAGTTCAACAAGAAAGCTTTCCCCCTCCATTCCCTTCTGAGTTATGGTGGAATAAAGAACAATTACATAATCATATAACACTTTTCCCGGAAGGTGCCCTATGTGTTGAATTGGATGGGTCAATTTGCGGATCAATGACAGGGTTAACGGTTATGTTTGACCCTAGTCATCCGCAACATACTTGGGAGGAAATAACTGATAGTGGATATATTCGAAATCATACTTCTGATGGGAACACTTTATACATTGTTGATATATGTGTTAGCCCGTCTTACAGAAAATACGGTCTAGGAAAATGGCTCATGCAGTCAATGTATGAAGTAGTAATTCACTTAAATCTGGATCGACTTTTAGGTGGAGGACGAATTTCCGGATTTTCAAAGTTTGCAGCTGACATGAGTGTAGAAACATATATCGGAAAAGTAATGACAGGTGAAATAAAGGATCCAGTCATTACATTCTTACTACGTTGTGGGCGGACTCCTGTCCACTTGATTGAAAACTATCTTGAAGATGAGGAATCTTGCAATTATGGGTTATTAATGGAATGGAAAAACCCCTTCAAAGGGGTAAATGAAAGAGTCTAACTCGAAAGTTAGACTCTCAGACTGTTGACAAACGCTTGCATACTGCGTTGCTTGCCTCGCTCGTCCACTCATGAAGGCAACTTCAATTCGCGTCTTCGCTCAGCTGCGCGCCTTGTCTGACAAGCGCTTTCAAAACAGTCTGGGAATTGAGTTAAAATTTGGATATCCTTAAAAATTCGTGTAGACAAAGTCAGCACTGACTTTGTCTACACTCTGAGAGTCTAACTCGAAAGTTAGACTCTTTTTTTACTTCATGAAATTTGCTTTTACAAACTCAACGACTTCCTCTGTTGTGCTCATTGAAAGAATTTTTTCTTTAAAGCTTGCGATTTCAGCTTTAGAAAGATTTTTAATTTGAGTACGCGCAGGTAATATCGATGTCGCGCTCATACTGAATTCATCTAGCCCTAATCCAAGAAGAATAGGAATGGCAATCGTGTCACCAGCCATTTCTCCACACATGCCTGTCCATTTACCTTCTTTATGCGCTGCATCAATAACCATTGAAACAAGGCGAAGAATGGATGGAGAATATGGCTGATATAAATAAGACACACGTTCATTCATGCGGTCGGCAGCCATTGTATATTGAATTAAATCATTTGTACCAATACTGAAGAAATCTACTTCTTTTGCAAATTGATCCGCTAAAACGGCAGTTGAAGGAATTTCCACCATAATTCCAATTTCAATTGAATCAGAAACAGGAGTTCCGTCTGCTACAAGCTTTTCTTTTTCTTCAAGTAAAATGGATTTTGCTTGTCTAAATTCATTCAGCGTTGCAATCATTGGGAACATGATTTTTAAATTACCATACGTACTTGCACGAAGTAATGCGCGTAACTGAGTACGGAAAATATCTTGTTCCTCTAAACAAAGGCGAATCGCTCTAAAGCCTAGGAATGGATTTAGCTCTTTCGGAAGATTTAAATATGGAAGCTCTTTGTCTCCTCCGATGTCAAGTGTCCGAACAACAACTGGTTTTCCTTCCATTTTTTCAAGAACAGTCTTATAAGACTCGAATTGTTCTTCTTCTGAAGGAAGTTGGTCACGTCCCATGTAAAGGAATTCAGTACGATAAAGTCCGATAGCTTCGCCGCCATTTTCTAACACACCTTTTACATCTTCTGGTGTTCCAATGTTTGCAGCAAGCTCTACATGTTGACCGTCATTTGTAACCGTCTTTTCATCTTTCAATTTAGCCCATTCTTCTTTTTGAGCTTCATATTGTTCTTTCTTTTGACGGTATTGTGCTAATACTTCTTCTGAAGGATTTACAATAACATCACCATCAAGTCCATCAACAATCACCATTACACCATTTTCAATTTCAGTGGTAACAATTTTTGTTCCAACCACTGCTGGTATCTCCATAGATCGAGCCATAATCGCTGAGTGAGAAGTACGACCACCAATATCAGTAGTAAAACCTTTCACATAGTTTCGGTTTAATTGAGCTGTGTCTGATGGGGTTAAATCCTCTGCAATAATGATGACTTCTTCTGAAATCATACTTGGATTTGAGATGGTAACACCTAATAAATGTGCTAATACTCGTTTTGTTACATCACGAATATCAGATGCACGTTCCGCCATATATTCGTTATCCATTCCTTCAAACATCGTAATGAACATTTTTGCAATTTCCTGCAATGCAAATTCTGCATTTACGTTTTCAGAGTTAATTTTATCTTTTACAGGATTAAGAAGTTCTGGATCACTTAAAACTAGTAGATGAGCAGAAAAGATGGCTGCTTTGTCTTCTCCTAATTCTTCATTTGCACGATTCCTAATTGCTTCTAATTCTTCTTTTGATGTATTAACTGCTTCCTCAAAGCGTTTAAGTTCAGCATCTTTGTCACTGATTGTTTGTTTTTCAACGGTTAAATCAGGGTGCTCAAGTCGAAAACTTTTTGCAATTGCAATACCTGCTGAAGCAGCGATACCTTTAATAATCTTAGACATTATTCACCAAGTCCTTCATTTGCCATAATTTCTGTTAATTTTTCAATCGCTTCTGCCTCATCGGAACCTTTCGCAACAAATTTCACTTCAGCACCTTGTCCAATTCCTAAAGACATAACACCCATAATAGATTTAAGATTAACGGACTTTCCGTTATATTCAATTTGAATATCTGAATTATATTGGCTAGCCGCTTGTACTAAAACTGTCGCTGGGCGTGCATGGATTCCTGATTCACTAGTAATTTTAAATGTTTCTTCTGTCATTTTGCATTTCTCCTTATTATTGAGTAATTGAAATAATATTTTCTTCTTTTATATCAACAGTACCTTGCTTCTGAATGTTAATATGTTCACCTTCTTTTAAGTTTGTGAACACAATTGGTGTCATAATTGAAGGTACATGTTGTTTTACATATTCCATGTCAACCTTAAGAAGTGGTTGTCCCTTTTCCACATTGTCTCCTTGGGAAACCAATGTTTCAAAACCCTCACCCTTCAGGTTAACTGTATCAATACCAAAATGAATTAATATTTCTCTACCATTTAGAGTTTCAAGTCCAATAGCATGCTTTGTAGGGAACAAATTGACTATTTTCCCAGCCTCGGGCGCCACTACTAAGCCCTCACTTGGAAGAATCGCAAATCCGTCACCCATCATTTTTCCTGAGAATACTTCGTCAGGGACATCTGTAATTGGATGTAATTCTCCCTTAATTGGAGAAACAAAATCATCACTGTTTCCTTCATTCTCTATTGGTTGTGGCATTATATCTTCAACCTGTTCTTTCACTTCTGCTTCAGGTGAAACACTACTTGGTAATGGAACTTTACCATCCATTATATCTTTCATTTGAGATTTCAGCGTATCTGACTTTGGACCAAAGATTGCTTGAATGTTATTACCAACTTCCAATACGCCGGCAGCACCCAAGCTCTTAAGACGATCCTTATCAACTTGCTTACTGTCATTAACAGAGACACGCAATCTTGTTATACAAGCATCAAGGTGAGAAATATTTTGCTTTCCGCCCATTGCTTGAAGAATGTTATAAGGAAGATCCCCAGATTTTCCTGATTTTTTATTTTCAGTTGTATTCTCCACAACATCATCGCGTCCTGGTGTCTTCAAATCAAATTTACGTATCGCGAACCGGAAACCAAAATAATAGATGACAGCAATAATCAAGCCAACAGGGATGACCAACCACCAATCTGTTCGATTTGGTAACACCCCGAATAGTAAGAAGTCAATAACCCCTCCGGAGAAAGTCATTCCGATTTTAACATTTAATAAGTCCATTATCATAAACGATAATCCAGCAAAAATTGTATGAATTCCAAAAAGAATTGGAGCTACAAAAAGGAATGAAAACTCAAGTGGTTCGGTGATTCCAGTTAAAAATGATGTTAAAGCTGCCGAACCCATAATTCCCGCAACCACTTTCTTTTGTTCGGGACGAGCCTCGTGGTAGATTGCCAATGCAGCCGCAGGTAAACCAAACATCATGAATGGAAATTTACCAGTCATAAAGGTGCCTGCAGTTAACTCAACACCATCTTTAATTTGTTCAAAAAAGATTTTTTGATCTCCACGAATTAATTCTCCTGCAGAATTTGTGTATTGGCCAAATTCAAACCAGAATGGAGAATAGAAGATATGGTGTAATCCAAACGGAATTAAAGCACGTTCAATAACTCCGAAAATAAACGCCGATAATGTTCGATTTGAATCGACCATAAAATGAGAAAAAGCATTAAGCCCTGTTTGAATTGGTGGCCAAACAAAAATCATGACAATTCCTAAAATTAAAGCTGAAATAGCCGTTACAATAGGAACAAAACGCTTTCCTGCAAAAAATCCTAAATATGATGGCAATTCAATTCTATAAAATTTATTATACATGTATGCAGCGAGTATACCAACGATTATACCCCCAAAGACACCTGTTTGCAGGGTAGGAATACCTAGTATGTACGCATATGAAGGATCCGAAAATCCAGTACTCACAGGATCCTGACCGGTAATAGTTACATTTGAGGATACATCTAAAACAACCCCCATGGTAACATTTAAGATTAGATAACCTATAAAAGCTGCTAACCCAGCAACTCCTTCTCCACCTGCTAAACCAATTGCAACCCCTACTGCAAATAAAAGGGCGAGGTTATCAAATACAATCCCACCCGCTTGCTCCATAACGGTAGCCACAAGCTGAATCCAATCTGCTTCAAGGACTGGCAAGCGCTTTATTAAATTAGGATTTTGAAAAGCATTACCAAAAGCTAATAAGATTCCAGCTGCTGGTAATATGGCGACTGGAAGCATCAATGCTTTTCCGACCTTTTGTAGTGTTCCAAAAATGTTCCTAAACACTAAACTTACCTCCTTTATTTTTCTAGTGACGCGAGCATTAAAAATAAAAAAGGCATGAGCAAATAATGATTGTATGTATAGGGATAGATTACCCTAGATACAATTTTTCAATCATTAAAAACTCATGCCTGATCGTATCAGTAACACGTGAAATTTTATTTGTTTTTAGTTACAATCCTTTGAAGATGCATAGTCAAATATACTGCTTCTGCATCATAAACCTTTACCTTCAAAGCTTGTTGCATCACTTTTATCACTTTCCAGGACAGATTATAGCATAGTGGGTACTCTTGTTTCAAGACTTTTTTTAGGCTCTCAGGTTCTTCAATTATTTCCCCTGATTTTACACGTTCAATTGTATAACGTAAATGACGAATAAGCCTTAAGAAATTGATACTATCTCGATCCAATGAGACATCCAATGACTTTTCAATTAATGCTATGATTTTTGCAATTAATTGGGAGTGTTGATTGACTTCGGAAATAGTCCGGTTTGAAATAGCACTATGAATGTGTAAGGCAATAAAGCCAATTTCACCTTCAGGAAGCATAACCCCAATTTTTGTATGGAGAATATGTACAACTTCTTCTGCTATCTCATATTCAGTTGGATACAATGTTTTTGTTTCAATTAAAAATGGGTTGGACAAGTCAAGTCCTTGCTCCATTCTTTTGATTGCAAATGAAAGGTGATCCGTAAGAGCAATATGTATATGTTCATTAAGCTGTCCTTGGACTCTATTTTTAATATGAAGGATTACATCATTCATTACTTCAATAAAGTCTTCATCCACTTGTGAGATGAGCATTTTATATTGTTCTTGTTCTTTTTGATTCTTAAGTACAAATATTTTTTCCGCCTTCTCTGGAGAGATTTCTTCCCCCAGCTTCTTGCCAAAACCTATGCCTTTACCAATTAAAACAACCTCTTGCAGACTGGAGTGGGTTGCTATTAGTACATTATTATTTAAGACTTTCTTTACTTTATAGGAATCCATACTAAACCCCAACTCCTTACAACTATTATCAACTTATATATCTTACTAATCTTCAAAGGTGTAAGTCAATTATAAAAGGCTTCCAACATAGTTTTACAATAAGTTTGACTGATCTAGAATGTAAAAACGTACAATTCTCACTAGATATCATGTATAATGGCAGAATATTGAATTTACCAACACAAAATGAAAACATAGAGGTGTTAGTATGATTAAACTGATTGTTAGTGATTTAGATGGGACACTGCTACAAGAAGACAATACCGTTAAACCGCAGGACGCCAAGGCATTAAATCAGGCATTACAAGAAGGTCTGCAAATTAGCATTGCAACGGGTAGAATGGATACGGAAATAAAAGAGGTATTAAAATCAATTGGACAAAAGTTTCATCGAATAAGCCAAAATGGTGCTTTTGCATCAACCATAGATGAGAGATCTATTTTTTCTCGCACTTTTGCAACAGACATTGCCGAAAAAATCTATAGTACGGTATTAAATCCGAAATTCGTAACCATTGTTTGCAGTTACGACACCAATTTCACACACGAACACAACGAATATGTGGAAGATGTCCAAAAAAGAATGTTCCATCCAATCATCATCGACCCAGAACTCAATTCGAAATTTAATGAGATTAATCCCTCAAAAATAACATTAATTGGCTTCGAAAATGACATATTGGATATGTTTGAAAAGCTTTCAATGGAATTTAAAAATGAAGTTGATTTATTTATTTCTGAAACACATGTATTAGATATCATGCCAAAGGAAATCAGCAAGGGAAATGCTGTTCATAAGCTGTTAGATGATTTATCTGTAAAGCCTAGTGAAATTGCATGTATTGGGGACTCGTTTAATGATATCCCTATGTTCAAGTTAACACCTTTCAGTTTTGCAATGGCTACAGCTCACGATGATGTGAAAAAAGAAGCGAAATTCGTGGTTGAATCCGTCGCCGAGGCAGTAAAAATGATACTAAAAGAAAATAGTAAACAACGTGTTTAATAGTTAAAACGAAAGAAGAACCTGAAGCTGCCAGGTTCTTTTTCTATTTCTGCTTTTTTAAGCTTTTTATTTTTGATTTAATTTGCTTTACTATTTCTTCACAGGCAGTATTTTCCGCGGGGGTCAATTCTTCATCTCCGTATCTCACTCTTTCATAGTGTTCGACAAGACGATAATCTAGAAAATGGTTACGTCCTAACCATTCTGACACACTCTCATGATGAAAGCGTCCTAGGCCGTGCTGAGCGGAATGCACTTCTAATTCAAGGATAAGCTTTCGAACCTTCGCTTGAGGTGTTGGTCGCTTTGATTTTCTCCATTTAGTAATAGGTTTTGTTATGTCCTCAGTAACTGTAGAATATTGAAAGCCATCTGCAACAATGATTACTTCTTTTACAAACCTCTTTCTTGCCAATAAAAAGATGATTACTGCTAGAATAAGGAGGCCTATTATAGATAGATAAAACCAAATATCAAAACCTCCGACCATCTCCCAAATAGATTGCTTTTTTTCGGTTTCCTCCCAATTCAAGGTCCCAACACTTTCACCATTTGAACTTCTTTTTAATGTGTCAATCTTATCCACTGCGTTGAACAATGGCTTTGCAACGTAATACAAACCGTTTCCGATAATGGATGAGACAAAGGACAGACCCTTAACAAAAACAATTGGAAAAAGAACTGCAACACCGATGGCACCAACAAACAAACCACTAAATAAAGCTACAACTGACCATGTGTTGGTTTGGGTAACTGCAGTTTTCATAACAGCTGTACTAGTACTCACATTGTTTAATATCTTTCCAATCATGAAGAAAAGTAATTGAGTCGCAAGTAAATACAACACTAAATCACTATGAATATAACCTTGTACCCTTGCCGCAAAATAAATAATCCCACCAATAAGTAAGCTTCCATTTAAAATCATCGATTCAGTTAGCTTTGGGGTTTTATGATAATGGATAATTATCCGGTAACAAACAACAGCCGCAATCACTAAGCTTTGTCCAAAGGCTAAACCCATCTCACTACTTACAAGAGCAAGTAATGGCACAACTAACATAATGAACACATATGGAGTATTCGACTTCATCATCGATAATAAGACCGCAATCACGACAGCGCCCACACCGGTAATAAACAAGAATGGAAGTAGCGGTGGTAGTAGTTCAGTGTGTATATAGAATAAGAGTAACAAGATATAAAGAAAGATGATCTCCATGACGTATTGATACGACTTTAGTAAGGCTCGACTAAATCGCATGGGAATCCTCCCTTCTCAATGAAAAAGATGCTTTTTGTAAATAGATTGCATCGTCATTCTCAATGACTTTAAAACAATCAACACCTTTTTTTGCAAAGCTTCTTAAAAAAAGTTGCTCATTTTCCTCCATTTCACCTATCATGATCACATACGGTGAAAGCTGTTGTTGTCTTTCAATTGCATGAGTCATAAGATGAAACGGAATTGTAACACTATGTTTACTAAGTCTAGCTATTAATTCTAGTGCTTTAGCTAAATGGTCCTTACCTGTTCCAAGTGGCAGATGGATAAAGGGGGTTTTCCCCGCTCTTCTAACGTTTACAAACACTTCAAACGGAATATTTTTTATTGTTGCGGATTCTAGTAAAAATGTTAATCCACTTAAGTATTGTTCAAGCTTTTGTTCTCGGACATTAATGATAATTGTCCAAGAGAACTGGGCAGTTTTATCGAATAGTTTTGTTTGTAGATTGTTCGTGCGTGCACTTGCTTTCCAATGTACCCGATTAAATGGATCAGTTGGGAAATATCCTCTTGTTCCAACGATTGCCGTCATATCTTCAAAAAATGAACTTCGAATTGGGTACTCCCCTTGATTTTTCGGAACAATTTTTTCAATCCCTCCAACCGTTTCAGGAGAAGAATAAATAATTGTTTCAAAAGTAGTTGGCTTTGTATATTGAAGATATGCTTCACCAAATCCAAATAAATGAGGAATCCTTATCTCAAGGGTACGGATTTTTGCAACCCCCCCTTTGCTTTCCTTCGAATGGCAAGTTTGTCGTGTGGGCTTGCCTACCAAATAGAGTAAGTGGTAAAGTTAGCTCAATTTGTTCTGTTTCTAGGACTTTTCTTTCATTTTGGAAGCCTACTACATTATCGAATGTCAAACGAATATATCCATTGAAGATTGGCAAAAGTCCCTCTTGTTTTAATGTGAGAGAAAAATCACTACACTCACCTTTAAAAAGCTTTACCTGTTCCTTATCAATAGAGACAATGATTTTATTACCCACATGCTTTATATAATATTTATTTGCATAAACAAATAAGAGGAACAATACACCTACGAAAACTAGTAAAAATATTTTTGAGAGAATCCCAACAAGAATAAATAAGGATGAAAGTAAAGACATATACGACAATTCATTTCCTATGGATACTTGCCGTTTCCAGTTCATTACTTGACAGCTCCAGCTTCAACCGGGACAGAAACCGTTGAAAGAACTTCTTGAACAACCTGACGATTTGTCTTTTTCAATGACCCTTCCATGGTGAGCACTAGGCGGTGTGAAATCACATAAGGAGCTATGAACTTAATATCCTCTGGAGTAACAAACATGCGTCCTTCTAAATAAGCTTTTCCTTGGGCAGCCTTCATTAATGCAAGAGTTCCCCTTGGACTTACGCCTACTTCAACATCTGCATGTTTCCTTGTCCCATGAACAATGCTTACTAAATAATCCTCAACATCTTCCGACAGTTTAACTTGTTGCACTTCCACTTGCATCGCTTGAATTTCTTCCTTTGTAAGGACCTCCAAAATTTCCTCAATCGGGTTGCTTTGACGATACGTTCTCATGATTTGTTTTTCCTCATCAAAGCTAGGGTAGCCTAGATCAATTTGTACGAAGAATCTGTCCATTTGCGCCTCTGGTAATGAGAATGTACCTTGTTGTGACTCTATTGGGTTTTGAGTTGCAATTACAACAAAAGGAGAAGGTAGTTTTAATGTTTCCCCATCTATCGTTACCTGACGCTCCTCCATTACCTCTAGTAAGCTTGATTGTGTTCTCGGTGTCGCACGGTTAATTTCATCGGCTAACAAAATATTTGTCATGACCGGACCTGGTCGAAGTTGGAATTCCTGTTCTTTCGGATTAAAGAATTGAATACCAGTTATATCACTCGGAAGCACGTCAGGTGTAAATTGAATGCGCTTAAAATTCCCACTAATGGACTTCGCAAAACTTTTTGCTAACATTGTTTTTCCAGTACCCGGGACGCTTTCTAGTAATATATGACCTTTATTAATAAGGGAATTTAACACTAATTCAATTACATCATCCTTCCCGATGATAACCTTCCCTATATTCTCTTTGATTTTTTGAACATTTTCTTTTGTAGACATAGTTGCCTCCTATAGAAATAATTATATGACAATTTAAATTTATCAAAAATGTAGGTATATTCCAACATATTTATTCCTAAGTTCATCCCTAATCTAACGCATGTAAAAAAGGAGAGTTGATTAACTCTCCTTCTGGTGATGTTTACTTGGCAATGTAATGATTACTTTTGTGCCAAACCCGACCTTACTCTTTATGGTAAATGTACCTTTATGGTCTTGGATAATTTTATTACTCATGGTGAGTCCAAGTCCCATTCCTTTTTCTTTCAACGTAAAAAAGGGCTCCCCTATTTTTTCAAGTCGTTCTTTCGGAATTCCAATACCCGTATCAATCACTTCAATTTTGACTTTGTCACTGACGTTATTTGTACGAATTCTTGTTTTTCCTCCATCAGGCATTGCATCAATTGAATTTTTAATGACATTGACAAATACTTGAATAAGTTCATTGATATCCCCGTATAGAATTGAATCAGCAGCATGATTTTCAACAATGACTTCAACATTATAAAGAGTTGCTTCATGGGATGTAAGCTTGTTGACATAATCAATAAGTTCTTTTACTTTAAATTCCTTCAGAATTTTACTTTGTGGTTTGGAAAATACAAGCAACTCACTGACAATTTGATTAATACGATCAAGCTCAGAAAGTATAATATCAGATATTTCTGTAGTTGACTCATTCTTTTCTTTCTGAAATTGGACGAAACCTTTAATTGTTGTTAATGGGTTTCGTATTTCATGAGCTATTCCTGCAGCTAATTCACCTACTACAGAGAGTTTCTCCCTTCGAAGAGCAAGCTCTTCAGCCGCCTTCACGTTTGAAATGTCCCTTCCAATCGTTACAAGTCCCGCTCTTCTTCCTTCTTCAAATAACGGGACTCGAATAACATCGAACGTTTTTTCATCCTCACTAAAAATCATAATTTTTTGTTCATTTCGAGTCTCTACACCCTTTTTCCAGGCTTCTTCATCTAATTGAACATTCTTAATTAAATACTTCTCAAATTTTGGATACATCTTTGCCATATCTAAATCCGTTTTATTTTTATAAATATCAGAATGAAGCTGAAAAAGTTCCTTTGCATACCGATTTACTCGAACCCACTTGCCTTCTCCATCTTTAAAACAGACGAAATCAGGCATCGCATTAATGAGCGTCGATAGTTCATTTTGCTCTTCTAAAGCTTGAATATAGGCATCATGTTTTTTGATAATAAGGTGAATCAGTACTGTCGTAACAATGACAAAAACCAGCCCTTTTCCAATCTGAAATAAGTTTGTATTAACCGTAGGTAATTTATCAATGATATATTCAGAAAACGTAATCCAAAATAGGCTTGCCAAAAAATAGATGAGTAACAATCGCTTTTTAAAAATTTTAGATAACATGACAAGCACCTCGTAAACATTTGACAATAGTCTCAACTTGCTGTATAGTAGTAATTTGTTCCCTAAAAACTTTAAACATAATTTTTTATATAGATAAATAATATCGTTTTATCTTTTACATTTGAGAAAGACTTATTCACACTGGATCGGCTTCGGAGCCGAAAGGACGAAAGAGAGGTAGGGCTTTCGTTGTGTAAGATTTTCAAATCTACCGCGGCAATAAATTATGTCAAAGTAACGCCCAAAACTACGAACCGACCGTATAATCATGGTTGGTTCTTTTTATTTACAAAGAATAATTTGCCCCGTGTAATGTTATTGTCTTCCCCCGACTAGGTTCTATGCCAATCTTAAAGGGCCGTTCCCCTCTTTGATGACTCTCTTTACTAAAAAACACATCAATTGAATCAAACTGAACCCTAATCGCTGTTTGTTCAGTTCCTGGGAGTGTTGATTTTTCCAAGGTTCCATTGAAAAACTCGGCCCACAATCTTGCTGTCATTTGTGAATCATTCACTGAATAGCAGATATATGAAATCACTTTAGTGTCAGGGACATAAATTCCTTTTGAAACAAGTTCGTGTTCCCTTTTTTTTCATCCTCCCCCCATTCTATAAAAAATGGCATTGGATGAATGTGATCCACAAAAAGCATTGACCATTCCAGAAGTGTTCCATCCGGACGTTTTCGAGATCCTGGGAAAGGGCCCAGTGTCTTGATACCTTTTTCGGTTAATACTTTTTGTACAGTTTTAATAGATGATGTTCGAAAAGCAATCTGCGAAAGTCCTTCTTCTAGCTGATAGTCTTTGTATAAATGCCGACTAAAAGGGTGGTTCCCTTCCTTTGTAATTTCAAGGTTATTTATCCCAATCCATTCGATATATGTAAGACTTTTGAAATAACATAACGTATTGTAGGTTCCCCATATGTCATGATTTCCTCCATTTACTGTATGAAAACCAAGCAATTGAAAAGCAGCCATTGCTTGATGTGGGTCGTTTACATAATGAACAACATGGTCAAAACGAATATCCAACACATCATCTCCAAATCCGTTTTACTTCATTTTATCATAAAAATAAGACCCGATGTTTCGGGCCTTATTTTCAACAATTATTATACGCCTAGTTGTTGTGTTGGGTTTGCATAAGTGTCTGTATCGAGTTCTTTTGTGACTCTACTTGTAAGAACACCAGCAGTCATACTACCGCTTACGTTAAGTGCAGTACGGCCCATGTCGATAAGAGGCTCAACAGAAATTAATAAACCTGCTAATGCTACCGGTAAATCAAGTGCAGACAAGACAAGTATAGCAGCAAAAGTTGCTCCTCCACCAACACCAGCAACACCAAATGAGCTAATTGCAACAATCACCGTTACAGTTAAGATAAATGATGGATCTAATGGATTGATACCAACTGTTGGAGCAATCATCACAGCGAGCATTGCTGGATAAACACCCGCACATCCATTCTGTCCGATGGATAGCCCGAATGAACCTGCAAAGTTTGCAATGCCTTCTGGAACTCCTAAATCATTTGTTTGCGCCTTAATATTAAGAGGTAACGTACCTGCACTAGAGCGTGAAGAGAAGGCAAACGTTAATACAGGGAATACCTTTTTGATATATGTGATTGGATTCAATCCGGCGATTGAAATTAACAGTAAATGGATAGCAAACACAATCAATAGTGCTACATATGAGGCTACCACAAATTTTCCAAGCTTATAAATCGCACCATAATCACTAGTAGCTGTTACACGAGTCATAATCGCTAAGACACCATAAGGAGTTAGACGTAAAATCAACGTGACAACGCGCATGATAACTGAATAGAGTGCATCTATGATTTTCGCGAACATATCTGCATTTTCTGGATCTTTACGACGAATTCCGAGAAACGCCATCCCGATAAACGCTGCAAAAATAACAACAGCAATTGTTGAAGTTGGACGGGCACCCGTAAAGTCTAAAAATGGATTTGCTGGTAATAAATCAACAATCTGTTCTGGAAAAGTTTTATCTTGAATGTCCGCATAACGTTGATCCAATGCCTCACCTCTTGCTGTTTCGGCTTCACCGGCTTCAATTTGGATAGCTTCTAAATCGAATGCAACAGTTGTACCAATCCCAACAAGGGCTGAAATAGCAGTTGTACCTACAAGAATTCCAAGGATAAGAACACTAATTTTCCCGATATTATTTGCTAATTTCATTTTCGTAAATGCTGAAACGATAGAGATGAATACAAGTGGCATAACAATCATTTGTAAAAATTTCACATATCCATTCCCTACGATATTAAACCAGCTTACTGACTCGGATATGGTTTCTGAATCAGCTCCATAAATAAGTTGCAGGACAAGGCCAAATACAATCCCTAAGCCTAGTGCCGCAAATACACGTTTCGAAAATGAAACATGTTTTTTCTGCATATAAACCAATAATAATAGTAATAAGACCATCAATACGATATTTACAATACCAAGTAAACTCATACGATTTAACCCCCTTTAGTATACCAATGTATTAAAATATAAGGGAGTTTATACCAATCCGTCAAGTAAGAAATTTCCTAATTAAACGATGCTAGCATTTCAAAATAAAAACGTCTAGAAATCCGATTATTCTAGACGTTTTCACTCCATTATTTATGCAACTTTTATTGCCTTTCCAAACGGTACTTTCGGAACATAATCATCTGGAACAAGCCAAAACACTTCAGCTTTGACATTCAGTTCATCATAAAAATAACCAGTAACATCCGTTATATAAAAAACCGTGTCAAATTTCTCTTGGTCCACCCACTCAAGTACCTCCGTATAGGAAGACTTTCCATGAGTATAATATTTGATACTAGGGTTTTGTATAGGTGTAATGCTTCGGATTTTAAAATCCGCCTGAACAAGCTGTGTTTCTGGAACCATTTCACCAAAAAACTTAATGATATTATTTATTAAAATTGAGCGCACCTGATTTGTTGATGTATCTACTGCAAGTGCAATCTTTTTGTCCTTTCGATCCTTAAGTAAACCCATTAATGACCTTTGCCATCTCACGCAGCATTCAACTCCTCACGCATAATCACCAAAGGATGTTAATTTGTCTAGTTTAAGCGACTAGAAACTCGAGAAATTTCAACTTCTCTGAAGAAGCAAAAGGCGCCTCTTTGTCGAAGTCTCCGACGCACCGGAAGTGCTAGTGCCAACAAGACATGAGGCCGTGGCGCTCTTAGTCGGCCAATATTCTCGTTTCTGGGCAAGACGCTTCTCTATTCTCCTCGGCTACACTATTTTGTCACGTTTTACAGTCAAATATGAACAATTTTAATAACAATACTTGGATATCTTATTACCATGCCCATAGGTAAAACTATCAATTATTGGGGGAATGAAAATGAACATAACACGACAACAATTATTACAAAAACTTAAAGAAAATGACGGAATTGGATTTGTTGAGATAGATGGTATCCTTCATGAAATTAGGCTTCTTCAGGATAATTTGATTGCATTCTCAGGTGCATGTTGGAGATGGGAACAAGCAAAAATCCCATCAGCCCATGGTGACTATCAAGTGGTAACCGATGTTTTAATAGAAGAGGACCCAATCATTCCAAGATTTCCTACTCAAGATTCTTATGAATTTTACCCATCAGTAAACGATTATTCATAAGCAAGTTAGTGGTTAGAATTTCCTTTTTAATTTATAGTAATGGCAAGGAGTCTAATTTAGAGGAGGAATACATAATGGCGAACTTAAAACCATGGTTTGAAAAAGGTATGAACCAATATGACTATATTAACAGCATGCAAGTTCACAAAGAAAATCTGATAAAAGTGTATAATCAGTTTCAATTAGACGAAGCTGATAAAGAATTCTTACAAACTCTTCAAGAAAAGGAATTAAAGGCAATCATTTTGGCTGCAGATTGGTGTGGGGATGCGATGGTCAATCTCCCAATACTAATGAGAGTTGCCGATGAAGCATTACTAGAAACTCGTTATTTAATTCGCGATGAAAATTTAGATCTAATGGACCAATACCTTACAAACGGAAAATCCCGCTCCATTCCAATTATCATTTTCGTTAATAAAGACTTTGAAGAGGTTGGCAAATGGGGTCCAAGAGCACCAGAGGCTCAAGCAATTGCTGATCAATTAAAGGCAAATATTCCCGATAAAGAGTCACCTGAATATGAAGCTGCATTTAAAGCATTTATTAAATCCTTTACCGAACGGATTACAACCGACAAAACACTTTGGAATGACATCAAAAATAGTATCATTTCAATACTAAAAAATGCATAACTCTTTCACAAAAGAACATATAATATAGGTAAGACCGGCCACTACTTCCAAAATCGCTTCGTTGCGGGACTAACCAGAACGGAAATGTGGTCGGTCTTTTCGTGTTTAAATAGGTAGAAAAACATGGAGCAAAAATACAAATGTGAACAGAAATGCGGCTGTATAATGAAATTTCCTCCTAAAACCTGAGGATTTTTTATGACGAAGGTAACCAGCAAATAGTGTTACAGCCAAACAAAGAATAGCTAAAATTCCACTCATAATTTTTGGATTCAAATAGCCAATTACCTCCCCAAGTTTCACAAGCATGGTCCCCCCATGAAACACAATCAAAATTGTTCCAACAACTGCAATCTTAATATGGGATTTCATCATTTGACGCGAAATCTTCGCAAGTGTTATTTTCATCTTTCTCACCTTCGTTCTACGGATGACAAGAAAGATAAAATACATATTTACGTTTACAAGGAATAGGATGATTGCAATTTGGGCGAAAATTTGACCTAATGTGACAATCTGAGAGTCGTGTGTACGAAATATCCATATGTAAATCATAGTACTGATTATGAGTATTGCATTTAAGGAAATCCAAATGTAATAGGCCATCTCATACCTCCCCAGCTTCTATTTAACCATTTTATCAAATGGGGAAAGCATATTCATCTTCTTTCAAACATGCTAGAATGAAAATAGGATTATGTATTGGGGGGGGGAATAAAATGTCTACATGTAATATCGACCATTCAAAAGAGGACGTCGTGAAAAAACTGCAAAGCCAAGTAAACTTTTTGCCAAAAGACTTATACAACAAGGCTACGCTGTTTCTTGAAATAGAGCAAACGCAAAAGACACTCAATGAACTATTTCACCTTTTAAAAAAATATGATTTAGCAGCCGAAGAAGAACAACAAAAACGAAATCAAGCGATGGAAGAGCTCATCGGAGCATAAGAAAA
>NZ_HE610985.1:889002-902901 GCF_000285535.1 Bacillus timonensis
TTATTGATTTCTATTTTACAATCGCACTGTTTTCCTCCACGTATTTTCGTATCGCAATTAGGTAGTCTTCACCATATCGTTCCAATTTTGTCTGGGCAACCCCTTTTATTTCGAGTAGTTCTTTTTCATCTTTGGGTGCCACTTCGCTCATTTCACGTAATGTGCTATCTGAGAAAATAATATAGGGTGGTACTCCATCACGGGTAGAAATCTTTTTACGTACTTCACGAAGAATTTCAAATAAGATATTGTCGGTAACAACCTGCTTTTTCTTTACCTGTTCTTTTTTATAAATTTTTACTTCTCCTTTTAGAACGGGCAGTGATTTTGCATCTAAGATAAGCACTGGATATTGAGAATTTGTCAGTTTCACATACCCTTCTGCAGCCAAAAAGTCGATCAAACCAACGATTTGTTTTTCTGAATACTGCTTTAACAAACCGTAAGTCGATAGTGATGTAAATCTTAACTCTTGGATTTTTTTATTCTTCGACCCTTTTAATACCTGGGCAACAAGAGTCTTTCCAAACCGCTCTTTCATCCGTTTAATACAGGAAAATACCATGAGTGCTTCCGTTGTCACATCTATTTTTTCACGGTCATCAATACAGTTAACACAACGGCCACAATCCGCGCTTTCAACTTCGCCAAAGTACTCCAAAATATAAGACTGTAAACATTTCTCTGTGTGGCAATAATCGATCATTTGCTGTAGCTTATGATACTCCTGCTCTTTTTTCGCATCATCCATCGTTGATTGCTCAATTAGAAACTTTTGCAACTGAATATCCTGTGAAGCAAATAATAAATAACAATCACTTTTTTCGCCGTCTCTTCCTGCTCTTCCCGCTTCTTGGTAATACGCTTCTATATTTTTCGGCAAATTATAGTGAATCACAAATCTCACATTGCTCTTATCGATACCCATTCCAAATGCATTTGTAGCAATCATTACATTCACTGTATCAAATAGGAAATCCTCCTGTGCCTTTTTTCGTTCCTCATCTGAAAGGCCAGCATGATATTTTCCTACTAAAAATCCATCTTTTTCTAAAAATGAATGGAGTTCATTTACTTCCCGACGCGTTGCCGCGTACACAATTCCAGAAAAGTTTTTATTCTCTTGTAAAAAGCTTTTGACAAAATCTCGCTTGTTTTCACCTTTTAAGACATTGAAGGTTAGATTTTCTCTCGCGAAACCCGTAATAAATACAGACAAAGGGTCAATCTCTAACTGGCTGCATATATCATCCTTTACCTCAACAGTTGCAGTTGCGGTCAATGCAGCAACAACTGGCTTGGATGGTAGTTCCGCAATCATATAATGGATATTACGATAGCTTGGCCTGAAATCATGCCCCCACTGTGAAATACAGTGTGCTTCATCAACGGCAATCATTGAAATAGGGATGGACGTTAAAAGGGATCGAAATTGAGAGGATTCGAGTCGTTCAGGTGCAATATAAATAATTTTATAGCGGCCAAGCCTTGAATCCTGTAGTCTTTCCTGAATTTCCGGCATTGAAATACTACTATTAATATAGGTTGCAGAAATACCAACCCCGAGTAATGTGTCTACCTGGTCCTTCATCAACGAGATTAAAGGGGAAATTACAATCGTTATTCCTTCAAATAGTAAGGCTGGGATTTGATAGCATAGAGACTTCCCGCCCCCCGTAGGCATAATCGCTACTGTATCATTTCCTTGTAAAATGTTCTCGATAATGGATTCCTGTCCGGGCCTAAAAGATGGATATCCAAAATACGACTGTAAAACTTGTTTTGCTTGTTCAATCATAAAAAACACCTTTTTTGTGAATTTTGGTAAAAAATGTGCGTTTGACGTAGTGTACTACCCCACATGTCCGTATACCTTTTTGCATACTATACAGTGTGGTGTTAGCTCCTTATTCTTTATCTGTTCGTGTTTGGAAGTGAGAAATCACTTCCTCTTTTTTTTATAGAAAATACGCCTATCTAAATTATAAAGGAAGAAGTTTAAGGTGTGAAGGGTGTCCACCATATGGTAAGATATTAGGTATAAAACTATGTTGAGGGATGAAACACGTGGGTAACGCAAATTTACAAGTATCACAATCTTACGAAAAAAAATCTTTCTTATTAGATCACACGCAATCAATTCGAAATAAGCTACCTGGTGTAGCTCTCGTTTTTATTATTGGGATTTTGGCTAATTCATTAGGAAAGGATTTCCCATTAATTGGTGGAGCAGTAATTGCCATTATTATCGGTATCCTTGCCCGAAACTTTTTAAGCATTCCCGCTGTTTTTACAGAAGGGATAACTTATACACTTAAGACCTTACTGAAAACGGCGATTGTTCTTTTAGGATTGGGCCTGAGCTATGCAAGTATTTTTCAGCTTGGGTTTCAAGCCATTCTACTAGTAGTTGCGGCTGTTTTAGCTGGAATTCTTTTAACTTTTGTTCTGGCCAAGCTGTTTGGATTGAATGGAAATATCCCTATTCTCGTTTCACTTGGAACCGCGATTTGTGGAGCAACCGCAATCGTAACATCAAGCCCAATTGTTCGCGCAAAAGAGGAAGAAACGGCCTATGCAATCAATACTATTTTTGCTTTTAATGTGTTAGCGGTTTTATTTTATCCTCTTTTAGGACAACTTTTTTCGATGCCGGATCATATTTTCGGATTGTGGGCAGGTGTAGCGATACATGACACTTCATCGGTTGTAGCGGCAGGATACAGTTACAGTAGTGCTGCTGGTGATACTTCTGTTGTTATAAAATTGATTCGTACACTTATGCTCATACCTGTCACTCTTATTTTGTCTATTTTCATTTCCATGAAGTCAAAAGGTTCTACAACCAATAAGGTGAAACTGAGTAAGGTATTTCCAACCTTTATTTTATTTTTCGCCGGAGCCGTTGCAGTCAATACAATTTTCTCGCTTCCAACATCACTTACGAGTGTAACGGATGGAGTAGCAAAATTTCTCATCCTTATGGTGATGGCAAGCGTTGGTCTCGGTACTGATTTTAAAAAGATCAAATCAGTTGGTCTTCGTCCTTTATTTGTTGGATTACTTTCTTCCGTCATAATGGGTATATTGACCCTAATCATTATCAATTTCTTATATTAAAAAAGAAGTTGGGGCTCATTTCCCAACTTCTTTTCGTTCTTCTAAAATGTCACAAATTATTTGAATATGGAAGGAAGCCCATGCTTTTTCACGAAAGTGTAAAATAACAGTGAAAAAAAGTAGAAAAAAATAGATGATCGTGAAAAGAATCAAATATAAATATCCCCTACCAAACAAAAAGTTTTGCAATTGGCTTGAAAATAGAAACAAAAACCACGGAATCGCAGTAATTAAAATGGGGATAATGCCAGAACCATTTTGCTCCTTTAACATGCGGTAATAAATGATTTTTAACGTTTCTGAATCAATTCCTAGATAAAACCGCTTGATTTTACGCACTTCCTCCATTTCTTCTAGATGTTTAAAGGTACGATCCTTTCTCGCATTCCTTTTAAGCTTAAGATAGATTTTATGTGCATCGCCACGAAACGAAAACAATTGTAAACACCTCGTTTTATCATTTCCCAGTTCTGCCCATAAAAATGCCCCCAAATTTAGAGGTTTGGGGGCAACTGGTTATGCAGGAGGATTAATATCTAAATCATCCGCTATTTCTTTTTCTTGGTATTGAGTGTCCTTCCTTGCATTGAAGCGTTCAGCTTTTTCAACATAAACGGCAATATTGTAATCAGGGATACCTGCATATTTTTCATATCGTCCTCTTGGTAATAAGAAGTTACCTTCTGGGAAGTGAACACCCAAATTTTTTCTAGCAATATCCGCAAATTTTGCTTTTCCTTGGAAAACCCCAAAACCATTGTGGACAACGATAGCTTCACCGTCTGCAACACGCAGTTCCTGAGCATCCTTAGGGTTAATCAACACATCAAACCGTCCTGCTCCATTAAATGGATCAACCTCTTTATATATCATTGAGTTAAATTGCTTTCCTCGTCGAGTTGTTAACACGAATTGCTCTTCTTTTTTCCCGAAATCAGGAATTTCAACTGGAATTAAGTTACCTTTACCATCTGGTGTTGGGCAAACTCCTCCTTCACAAAGCCAAGCACCGCCCCATTGGAACACATCCCCTTTTTCCTTAAGATGTTGTATTCCATCATAGTTTGGATTGGCTTTTGCAATTTCATCACGAATTTCCTGACCACTCTTAAAATCAATTAAATGCGCTCTTTCTGGCTTAACTCTCTTTGCTAAATCAATATAAATTTTCCACTCCGCACGGGCTTCTTTAATCTCATTTTTATTCCCTTCAATTTCAGGTGAAAAATAGACCATACGCTCTGTTGACGTTGATGTTCCTCCACCCTCTTGTTCATAACGCGTCTTTGCGGGTAATACGATGACAGCTTCCTTAGCATCTACTAACGTGGATGTATTTAAAATGATATCTTGGTGAACACGAATATCAAGCTCTGACAATGCTTTTTCAACGAACGTAGGGTCTGGCATGGTTTCTAGGAAATTCCCTCCGGACATATAATAAAGCTTTACTTTTCGCTCATGGTCCTCCGGAAGAACGATGTTTTCAAGTGTAACCCCAACAATATCTCCTTGCCATTTTTGAATCTCAAATCCCCATATCTTTTCAAGGCGCTCCATATTTTTTTCATCAAACTCGCCACCAGGCAGAACAAACGGATCTGCTCCCATTTCACCTGAACCTTGTACAGAGGAGTGACCACGGAATGGCATAAGGCCGTTATTTTTACGACCTAAGTGTCCACGAAGTAAGGCAAGATTGGCTACCTGTGAAATATTATCAGTCGCAAACGAATGCATCGTTAGGCCCATCGCCCATGTGTACACCGCATTTTTACTTTCAGCTAAAACTTCTGCCAGCTCTACTATTCTCTCTTTTGTCACGCCGGATGATTTTTCAATCTCATTCCAGTTTTGGGCTTTGGCATGTGCTTTTAACTCTTCATAACCATTCACATGTTCCTTCACAAACTTATGATTGATTGCAGAACCATGTTGTTTTTCTTCCATGTCAAACCAATGTTTCATAATCCCAAACATGAACGCAATGTCTCCACCAATACTTACTTGGTAAAAATCATCTGCAAGCTTTGTTCCAAACAGTGCAGATTCAACATTGGAAGGAATCCAATATTTATCCATTGCTGGTTCTCGATGTGGATTAATGACAATGATCTTTGTTCCACGTTTTTTCGCTTCTAGCATGTATTTTGTGGATACAGGTGAACTGTTTGATGCAACACTTCCCCAAAACACTAAAACGTCTGCACCTATCCAATCCTGGTAATTGGCAGTGGATGCTCCAACCCCAACAGAACGCTTCATAGCTGTTTTACTAGGGGAATGACAAATACGGGAAGCGTTATCAATATGGTTCGTTCCTAAGAATCGAGCAACCTTTGCCGCTACGTAATATGATTCATTTGTAATTCCACGAGAAGTAAGATAAAAGGCATATTGTTTTGGATTTAATTTTTTCATTTTATTTGCTATCATATCCATTGCGTCATCCCAGGAGATTCTAGAAAACTTTCTTTCTCCTTTACGACGAATCATTGGGTATGGAATTCTTCCAAGCTTCCGCAGTTCCGTACTATTATACTTCCTTAGATCATCAATATCGGCATGGAGAATCTCTGAGTTAATTGCCGGCATCGTACTTAACCGAAGCACATTGAGACGGGTTGTACACATATGTGGCCCCTTCAATGTTTGATCATATAAACCAGAAACACCCAGTGCACAACCGTCACAAACGCCTTGTGTTAAAATTCGCGTTGCATACCCAAGATTGTCCTTGTTTTCCCAAGCGACTTTCATGGTATCTCGAATATGCTTTGGCTTTACCTTTCCTAAACCAAATGGAATCGGACTGACCCAGTGTTTTGGTTGTGGCATTTTCGTTGATTTAATTGGTCCCTGATGCTTTGTTTCTCCCACTTTTAATCCCCTCTCTTCCTTTTACGTTATTACTATGTGTATGGTCAAAGTCAATATATATTAACTATTGCTTTCGGCATTCATACTGATTATTCCTTCATAAATTCAATTATTATAAAAAAACCACCGTAACATGATTCTAAGATGTTAGAAAAATGAAACGGTGGTTAGTCTTTAGCAGGGTCGCTACCAAGTGCCAACACAATGCAAGGCTATTTAGCTGAAAATTTTCTTTCTAGGTCTTGATCAAAAACAAAGACGGACATTCCGAAATCTCGATCAATATCAATATCAACAAATAAATCTACTAGGTTTGAGCCTAAAAATTCTTCCATTTCAACTGGTTTGTTTTTTCGATACATTTCTTTGACCATTTCAGTTCTTGCCGCACGAAGCATTTGTTTTCCTTCATCCGCACCGGCAATAAATTTCTCGACAGGGGATAAGTTTCCCTCCATCTCACAAATGGCCCAATTTTTACAAAAAGTTGTTGTGATTTTACTTGGTCCTTTCCCCATATGCTTTTTCCGAAAAGACCTTACAAGATTACTAAACTCAGCTTCGTACTTATTCATTTTTGTCTACCTCTTATTTGTATCTTCATTAACTCTAAGTTAATCAAGATTACCAATAGATGTCAACTAGCAAGCTCAGCACCTTCAGTTTGCTGTTTTCGAAGTCTCTTAATATCCAAGCGGATTAGTAGAGAAACTGCCAACGCGACTGCAAATAGAGCAGTAAATACAGTTAAGCTTTGTGCATAGCTTCCTGTTGTATCACGAATCCATGAAGTGAATAATGGCCCTGCAAGACCTGCTGCTGCCCAAGCTGTTAAGATATAACCGTGGATAGCACCAAGCTGTTTGGTTCCAAACAAGTCCCCAATATATGCTGGGATTGCAGCGAACCCTCCACCATAACATGTATATATAACCGCGAGTAAGATTTGGAACAATACCGGGTTCGAAACATTTGGTAGTAACGGGAACGCAATCACTTGAATTACAAAATAGGTAGTATACGTATTCGGTCTTCCAATGAAGTCTGATATTGACGCCCATCCGATTCGTCCAAGACCGTTAAATGCACCTAGCACCCCAACTAGTGCTGCAGCAGCTACAGCTGTTAAGCCAATACTTTCCTGTGCAAGTGGAGAGGCTATTGAGATAATCGCGATTCCACAGGTAGTGTTGATAAATAACATCAGCCATAAATAATAAAAACGTTTTGTCTTAATTGCTTGATTGGCTGTTAATTGTGATAAATCCTGCTTGAGCTTTTTCGCTCCACTAGAAACTTTTTCCTTAAATCCAGCAGGCAACCAACCTTCTTTAGGTGGTTCAAGATATAAGGACGCTAAAATCATAATAATAAAATAAGAAACTCCAAGGATATAAAAGGTATTAGCTATCCCCACAGATACAATTAATTTTTGCATGATTGGACTACTAATTAATGAAGCAAACCCAAACCCCATAATTGCAAGGCCAGTAGCCATTCCACGTCTGTCAGGGAACCACTTTACAAGTGTTGAAACTGGTGTAATATAACCAACGCCTAGACCAATTCCACCTAAAGCACCATAGAATAAATATAATAATGGCAATGATTCCAAATTGATGGCTAGACCCGAGCCAGTGATTCCAACTCCAAAGAAAATTGCAGCAAGTATTCCAGATGCACGTGGGCCGTATTTTTCAACGAAATGCCCTAGGAAGGCTGCGGATAATCCTAAGAAAAGAATTGCAATACTAAACGTCATACTAATGTCAGTTAAATCCCATCCAAATTCTGTTTGAAGAGGTTTTGTAAATACACTCCAAGCGTAAACAGAACCGATCGATAAGTGAATTCCAACTGCAGAGGCTGCAATGAGCCATCGATTTTTTGTCTTTTCCATTTCATCTCTCCTTTAATTTGAATTCATGGTGATACAATTTGTAGTTGCTATCAAGTCTCCTCGTTGGAATAAGAGACTTCTGCTGAATAAAGTAAAACAAAAAACCGCCAGCATCCCTATCCCTTGAAAAGCAAATAAGGTTGATGACGGTTAATTTCCATAGCAGGATCGCTACTACAAAATTAACAGTAATCGCTTCCAATATTCCACCTTTTGCAGCAAAGACAGGGTCGCTATCCAGTGACAAAAGTGTGTCTATATTGTGAACTATTTGTTAAAATAGTATCAAAACTAGGAAAATAATACAATAGTTTTTATTGAATTATTTAGATAAATGAAAAAAATTACAGTTGTCCTTCAAAAAAAGTATGATTATATAGTAGTAACCAAATAGACACATATATGATAGTACGTATATAAATGGAAAGTGAGGTGTTTAAATGGTGGATTCCATTACTGTTAGAAAAGGCATTATCAAATTTGAAGATGGTCAGTTAATTGACGAAGAAGATCAAATCGTCACTGAATATCCCTTGACAATTCTCTTGAACCAACAAGAATTTGCAACAATGGTTTGTACCCCTTCAGAACTAGATGAATTAATAATTGGCTTTTTAGCATCAGAAGGTGTCATCCGTTTCCGGAACGAAATTAAGAGTCTTCATATTGATGAAGGCCAGGGTTATGCATATGTTGAAACAACCTCAGAAGTGACAACAAGCCAGGAATATTATTCAAAGCGTTTTATCGGTTCATGCTGTGGAAAAGGGCGTCAATTCTACTTTGTAAATGATGCGAAAACAGCAAAAACATCAACATCAACCATAACCCTTACACCAGAAGAATGTATTAGCTTAATGAACGAAATGCAACAAAATAGTGTTGTTTTTAAAGATACAGGTGGTGTGCACAATGCTGCACTCTGCACCCCTAATGAAATGATTGTGAACCGTACCGATATTGGCAGACATAATGCCCTTGATAAGATATATGGATATTGCTTAAACAATAAAATTCCTGTTCGAGATAAGGTGATTGTGTTTAGTGGAAGAATATCTTCTGAAGTATTGCTAAAGGCAGCAAAAATCGGTGTCGGGATTGTTTTATCAAAATCAGCTCCAACCGATTTGGCAATCAAAATGGCTGAGGAACTAAATATCACTGCAGTCGGCTTTATCCGTGGTGGAAAGCTAAATGTCTATTCACATCCAGAACGTATTGTACAGGAGTCTTTTGAAAGCACTTTCTAAAAGAGAAAGAGATTAGTAGCGTCTTGGCTACTAATCTCTTTTTGGGGTTGAAAGTGGGTATCGGCTATATTTTTTGGCTATCAGCCATATTTTTCTCGTAATAGCCATAAATCAAATTTATTGGCCGTATTTTGTTTTTAACAGCCATAAAGCTACTTTTACGTATGCTCAAAATAACTCTTTGATGTTTTTCATGAACTCCTCTGATTGTTTATTACTAGACCCTTTCATTAAAAGTTCTCCAAGGGACGCTAACTTACCAGTCATTTCAAAGTCCATTTCATATTCGACAAGTGTTTTATTCGGTTCAACTGTTTTCAGGTTTGCCGTAAGTCTATTTGTAAAGGAACCTGCAAGGGAAACAGGTTTCCCCTTCATTTCGACGACAATTTTTTCATTTTCAATAGACTCTTTTAGCTCCCCTACCCCTTGAATTTTGATCGGGACAAATTGGACCTTTACCTCAACCAATGTTTCATATTTTGTAGGACTTATTTGTTTAACCTCTTTACAACCAGGGAAACATGGCCCCAATTTCATCGGATCCATAAAAACAGAATATACACTTGCTCGGTCTGCATGTACGATAAATTTGTCAGCTTTTTTCAAAATCCCACTCCTAACGAATTTTTCTAAGATGATGTTACAAGTTTATTAGGGTATTTTGAATGTAGAACAACTAGTTGGCATAAAACATGCAAATTGTTTTAATTCCGTTCTTTTCATGTTCTAGCACTTCTCGGTGTAATCCATTTCAAAAATATATTTGCAAATGGCTCTCGCTACTCCATCTTTTTCATTCGAGGATGTAATCACATCTGCGGCGTTTTTGACTTCAGGTGACGCATTATCCATCGCAACCCCTAAACCAGCTGCAGTTAGTAGCTTCAAATCATTAAAACTATCTCCGATGGCCATTACATTTTCTAATTCTATCTTTAACAAGCTGCAAACCTTTCGAATTCCATACTCCTTTGTTATCCCTTTTGTTGAAATCTCAATATTATTATCCGCTGACTGAGTAATTTCGAGGTGCTCCCAACTTTCTAGTTCATCCTTTAATTCTTTAACAACACCTACATCATTGTTTAACAATCCAAATTTCATCCATTTTCCATTGGCATCTTCATCCTGCCATTCAGGTTTCCTAATCATGTGGTCTTCAGTAAAGCCCCAAAACCAGGAGTCAGTTTGTGTAGCAAGTTGGTGAAGCCTTATGATGTCTTGCCTCTTTAAATAATGTCTTTCTAGTAAATCGTCTGGTTTTTTCCATATTTCTGCACCATTTAAAAACACCATTGGTGAATGTAGGGTTAATTCTTTTCGAAATACTTCTGCAGATTGACGTCCCCTCCCCGTGGCAAAGGTAACAATAACCCCATTTTCAACTGCCTTATTTACCCAATACGATGTTGATGGTGTAATTTCCTTGTTATCATTTAAGGTAGTTCCGTCTAAATCTAATGCAAGCAAGCGATAGGGAAGCAATTCAAAAACTCCTTTCATTCACTCCTCAGAGCGATTAAATTGCAAATCAAATCCAACTTCAAACATCCGTTTCCATGGGGAATACACATTTTGTAATACAATTTTCCCCTCTTTCAAATTAGATAAGTGTTCCTTAATAAAAACGTTTAACTGTTCTTGTATTAGATGTTGGATTTCCTCAATTTGGCCTGAAATATCAAAATAAGTTCCACCAAGGCGATTTACGTCATGTGAAGAAATTTGTTTTCTAGCAATTGTTTGATAGCCCCAATCCTCTACAAGCCTAGAATAATAGAATTCTCTACTTTTGCTTTTCCTCTTTTGATGTACGTGACCTTGTTTACTGTAATATGATTCTATAATCATATGAGATATAACTGTCCCTAATGAATTTCCTGATGTATTCCACCCTGCATAAGCATGAATTTCTTCAAGTAAACCTATCTTTTTTATAAGATTCATTAAAGTTTGGTCACTTCCATTACAGGTCGCAACATCTGCTAATCCAATAACTTTTCCATTTCCTACATAAAATCGTAATGCATGGACAAATTCCCGATAATTTACCTCAGAGAAATAAGTTTTATGCCTTTCAAGAAATGCTTGATTTGGTTCAGCGATCCCTGATTGACTAACAGAAGGTGAATGAGTAAATAAAATGGCATCGGCCTCGCTGGAGTTGTCAGCTACAATACCACCCATAGCGGTTATATGGGACTTTATACTTTCCTGTAAGCTCCGATCCTCATATTTTGGAATGATGAACGGTCCTTTCGTTGAGGAATATCTAATGAAAATGGTTGGTGTATAATGTTGGATTTCACAAAAGACTTTAGCAAATAAAGTACAGCCTATTTCATCTGCACCAGGATAGATTGCTATCTTATCAAATAAATTCAAATGTTCCACTTTAGAAACGAGTTCATTTTGCTCAATAGAACTAAAACCATATTCAGCATTATCATCTAGAGGAATGATTAAACCATCAAGCGCTCCTTCATCAACAAGTTCGATTGAAGCGTTATTAACAAAAGAATTTATCTTTCTTCTTTCGATAAAATCATGTAATACTTCCGGAGGAATTTCTCCTATAAGTTCAGATAGACTTTGCATTTCTGTTGCAGTAAGTTGACCTCTCGCTTTTTTATCTAATAACTTTCCATAGGTTGATATTTTTTCACCGAAAAGCTCATAATAGTCTGGTTCTTCATCGCTACTATTATAATTGGGAACTCTCATAATTAAGTTAAATGCATAAATGGTAAGATTATTATTTTGTTGTTTTATTTCTTTAATTAGGTCAAGTCGATTTTGACATTCTTCTCTAGATAATTGATGTAAACGAGAAGGCACAATGCCACCATATACAAGCATATCCAGTGAAATAAGTAAGTAATTGGCATCCTTCGTTTCTTGCAATAACCAATTTCGAATATCACTATATGATGCAGGTGTTTTCTTATTTCCTAATATCTCTTTACTAGGTACATGAAGGGTAACATCTGTTGCAGCAGCTAATTGTTGCGGATAAACATAATTACAAGGTCTCTCATCAAGAGGTACATACACTATTTTCATATGCAAACTCCTTTATTAAATAGCAAATTTTTTAGAAATAGTTCTTTTACAAGTGAAGTAATTGACAAATCCTAATAGACTAAATGCACATAAAATAGGTAGAAATGGAACAAATGTCCACACAAAAATGATGACACTTATAAAAAGTAACATGATAATTGGTGTAACAGGTCTGGTCGTAGATAAATAAAACGAATTTTTAATCAACTCTTTATATGACATATCATAATTCACTAGCAATGGATAAATATAGATAGACATCGATAAAAAAATGAACGCGAACACGCCAAATATGGGAATCATGACAGAACGAAAAATCCCCTCCAAATTCCACATAACGAGAAGGTCACCTACTAAAATTACGCCAATTAGAAATTGACATACTCCAACAATACTAGCTTTTTTAAAATGTTTGATAAAATGATGATAAAAAGCTTTTCGTAAAGACGGCTCATTTCCTTCAATAACGTCTTTAATGACTCCAAGCATGGCAGAGGTCGAAGCTGGAATTGTGATGATAGGAAGCGAAGAAATAAGCCATAGTACGTTTAAGAAACAGACATTTCCAATTATCTCCATTACTTTAAATAACTTTCCATCATGTGAAAACACTATACCACCTCTTTCTCAACCGGAATAAGTAAAACTCAATATACTTTTGTACGATTTATCATGACGAACCACTCCAAACTCTTATCAATTAGTAACGTCAGTTCGAGTGGCTCGTTTGTTATTTGAATGGGAAATTTATGTGAATGTCAAAATTACATCGTTTCTACTATTTGTCTTAGATTATCCACAGACTTCTCTGCTCCTATTTTTGGATCGTCAGTTCCTTCATATTCGACGGACAGCCATCCCTTGTACTGAACACTTTTTAGCTCTTGCATGACATGATGTAAATTTACTTTTCCTTCGCCTGCCACTGTTCCTAAAAATTTATCTCCAGATAGTGAAGAAAAAGCATGACCTTCATACTCTTTTCCTACATTCACAAAATCCTTAAAATGTACATGCGCAACATATTTTTTCAACGCCGTTACAGCATGACTAGGATCTTCATCTACTAAAAGAAAATTACCTGTATCGAGAGTGCTTTTTACATGGGTTGAGCCGACAGCTTCAATTAATTCAATAACCTGTTCACTTCTACCAGCGAAATAACCGTGATTTTCAATAGCAAGAATAATCCCTTGTTCTTCAGCATAACTAGCACATTCTTTAAGGCATTCGATGATCAAAGATTTCCCTTGCTCAAAGGAAACGTTTTCACTAATATCACCACTAAAAATTCGAACAACATTTGTATTCAGTTTTTTCGCAACATCGATCCCGTTGAATACTTTTTGAATTTCCATTTTTCTTTCGCCTTCACTGGACTTCACAAAATTATTTGAAACATCATAGGCACTTACCATCAGATTTTTTTCTGACAACAAAAGCTTTGCCTTTGGCAATTCTTGTTCAACATCTTTCCAGTACATATCTAAAAGTTCTACCCCATCCAGACCAATGGAAGATGCATACTCAATAAAACCAAACACATCCAGACCTTCAGTAACTGTATGTTTATGTAAACTATACATACTTACACTTGTTTTCATTTTCTTCACCTCAACATTATTTTCATTACATTTGTTCTCGCTAATTTATAAAAGAAGATGCAGCAAAAACTGCATCTAT
>NZ_HE610985.1:903133-1038713 GCF_000285535.1 Bacillus timonensis
CTAATTTATAAAAGAAGATGCAGCAAAAAACTGCATCTATAATAAACAAAAATTAGTACATTTTATCTAAGACTGCTTTAGCTGTCTGTTCAATTGATTTGAAGGTTTGACCCTTATCCTTTAATGCAATAACAGTTGTTAATATATCGAGTAAATGAAGTTGTGCAATCTTTGAAGCAAATGCACCGCCTTGGAGTGGAGACTCCTTGGACGCAGCTAATAAAATAACGTTTGCATACTTTGTGATGGGAGACCGTGCATGATTGGTTAAACAAATGACAAAGGCATTATTTTCCTTAGCAATTCGAATTGCGTCAACAACATCTTTTGTACTTCCTGAGGTGGATATGCCGAAAACCACATCATCCCTTGTTACGAGAGCAGCATTCATTGCCATCACGTGTGAATCGCTAGAATGGATCACGTTATATCCAAAACGCATAAACCGGTGATTTGCGTCCATTGCTGTGATACCTGATGAACCGATACCGAAGAAAAACAATCGATTTGCCGAGACAATTGCATTAGCAGCTTTCTCGAGTGCTTGTGTTTGTAATAAATTAAGCGTATTTTCAAGCGCATGCGTATTTTGGGTTGTTATTTTTCTAGAAACTACTTCAAGTGTGTCATTCTCTTCAATTTTTCCATGTACATGCTCTTCAGGACTAACAAGGTTTTGTGCAACAGCTAACTTAAACTCTTGATACCCACGAAATCCAAGCTTCCGACAAAATCGAATAACGGTTGTCTCTCCTACTCCTGATTTCTCTGCAAGATCTGTTACTGACGAATATACAGCTTCTTCCTTATCCATCATAACGAAATCTGCTACTTTTTGTTCAGCCTTTGTCAGTGATTTATAAATACTTGTTATCATTAATATTGGGTTCGATTTCGTCATCGTATTCAAATTCTACTCCTTCTTTTCGGCTTACAGGAAAAGTATAACATACATTCTATTATTCAATTATTATCGTAAGTAATATATTAAAACTGAATTTCTGTCCCCTTCTCACTAGATTCATAGATTCCACATAAGATTTTCATCATCTCGACTCCATCTTCAACAGGACTAATTGTTTCACTTCCGGTACGACAGCATTCAACAAAATAATCGATTTCGGATTGAAACGCCTTCACAAAATCAAAAGACAAATTGTCGATTTGTGGATTCAGATTCACAATTGTATCGTACTTTTCAGAAACAATGAGAAATTCAGGTTCTATTTCTGCTCCACCTTTTTCTCCAAATAATTTAACAGAAATCTCATCCTTCTTCGCATGAAGGGAAAAGCTTACATCAACAAATAATGATGCTCCGTTCTCAAATCGAATGAGAGCATTTGCAAGGTCCTCTACCGTATTTTTTGTTGCATCGAAATCTGATGCTTTGTAGTAAGATAAGTTTTCTACATTTGATCTATTTCCAAGTTTATGATAGGTATTACCAGTAATTGATTTCACTTTTGGCCGCCCCATTAGATACCAACATATATCTATCATATGAACACCTAAATCAATCAATGGTCCTCCACCTGAACGTTCTATATCAGAGAACCATCCTCCAGGATTTCCTAATCTTCGAATACAAGAGGCCTTCGCATAATAGATATCACCTAATTCATCATTCTGTATAAATTTTTGAAGAATTTGAGTGTTGCTTCCGTATCTTCGAACAAATCCAACCTGAAGAAGTTTACCCGTTTCCTTTACAGTTCTTTCAACTTCCAATGCTTCTTCAACCGTTTTACATAAAGGCTTTTCAACAAGTACATTCTTGCCAGCTTTAAGTGCAGCAATACTTATTTCAGCATGACTATTATTCCATGTACATATACTGACTGCATCAATTTCAGGATTCGCTAACAACTCATGGTAATCCGTGTATACATGTTTTGCACCATATGTCTTTGCTTTTTGCTCTGCTCTATCACGATTGAGATCACAAACCGCAACTATTTTGGCACGATCATTTTTGGCATAAGAACCAAAATGAAGATCAGAAATACTTCCTGCACCAATAACTCCAATATTTATCTTTTTCATTGTCGTCCTCCTCAATTTAACGATAAAATTGTAAACCAGTTTACTGTTTATTTACTTCTTTTATTACCTCTACATCAACTCCATACACCCATGGTTGAATGGCCGAACCTATTAATCCTGCATCATTACCGAGTTGGGTCCCTTTTATCTCAACTGGGTCCACTAGGGAACGGATACCCAATTCACCTACTCTCTCGCGTACCTTATTAATAAACCATTCCCCCTCTTGTAATACTCCACCACCTAGAATGATCAGTGTTGGATTAAAGGTATGTATCATGCTAACAATCGCAAATGAAAGGGCATTAATAGCGGTCCCTACCACTCTTTCTGCTACTTCATTTCCTGCACTCATTAATTCAAATACAAGTCTACTTGTTACTTCTTCGGGATGTTTTTGATAATATAGTAGTTCACTATTACCTTCGCTTTCATGATAAGTTATTAATGCCTCCCTCATCATTCTTGCGATTCCCGTTCCTGACGTGTACGTCTCAACGCACCCCTGAAATCCGCAGTTGCATAAAGGCCCATTCATATCCACTGTAATGTGGCCTAATTCAGCCCCGCCTCCCCATGCACCTCGAAGCAACTTACCTCCTGTGATTACCCCGCCGCCAACACCAGTTCCTAGAGCCAGGCATATCAGGTTTTCAACATTCCTTCCTACACCGAGTTGCTGTTCTGCAAGGGCAAGAACATTTACATCATTTTCTACAAAAATAGGCAAATCAGTTTTCTGTGAAAGAATATCCCTTAACGGAACATCATTCCAATCTTTGATATTTGCTGTTCCTGACAGAACTTTGCCTTTTTCAAAATCGATTTGCCCAGCAGTACCAATACCTATACCAACCAGCTTTTTCCCTTCCGTTTTCGCAGTCTCAGACAGGGAAAAAATAATATTCTCAAGTAACTGGATGATAGAATCTTTTGTTTCTTGAGGCGTTGAGAATGTTTTCTTGATTACGACACTCCCCATTTTGTTTATAATGCCCGCTGCAATCTTTGTACCGCCAATATCAATTCCAATTGAATATTCCATTATTATTACACCTCTACCCACAACTATTTATAAAGCTATTGAAAGAACTTCAATAATATCGTCACTTGAATATGAGGCAGTTAAACCGTCAATTCGTTTACTTCGTGTACCATCAAAATACCTTTGATCGAGTTGGTCTGTACTTAGAAATTTCATTACTAGTTCGTATGGTGCATCTAATGTAGTCGGCATCACATTTGTCCTAGTAGCAATTGATTCTTTTATCGACTCTTTTAATTCCCTGTATACTAACTTTGGTGGTTTAATCAAAGCTGCATGTCTTCCAAACCCTTCTTTTGTTTCGTATGTTCGTACGTTCGGAATTTCCTCAATTGCCTCTGCACACGTTTTTTTATCTCCCGTTACGATAAGGACGGGTACATTATGTAAACCAAATAAGAGGCTATCAATTCCGATTTCACCTATAGGTCTTCCATTGAGGTGAATGGATTGCCAACCGACTGATGTCATTGTATGGTCCCTAATTGCATATTCTGTTCCACCCATTGCGTGATACCCAATTAACATTGCACCGTCAAACGTTGAATCCAACCCTGGGAAGCGGTTGGATACATTTGTTGCCCCCATACAATATCTCGCCCCATGATGTAATTCAGAAGCGATAAAATTAAACCCTGTTCCATGAGCATCCTTTACATAGATGTCGTTAACACCAGCCTCAAGTAACCCCTCAATTACCACATTCACTTCAGTAGTTAAGAGTTTCCTTGCCTCTTCATAATACAATTCGCCTTTTTTCAACTGTTCAGGTAGTAAGATACCTGCGATTCCCTCCATATCGACACTTACATAAACTTTCATAACATGCCTACCTTACAAGTAAACTTCTTTTTGATTTTTAGAAGATTCGTAGATTGACAGGATTAAGTCAACAGCTTTTCTTGCTTCCTCGCCAGGTACCATAGGGTCTCGATCCTCGATAATTGCGTTCGCCATATCTTCTATAAAATTATAATGGCCAATTGACCTTACTCCTTCAATATTTTTCTGGTCAATTTTTATCTCTTTCGTAATGTCTCCTTTTTCCATGGTTATCCATTCCTGGATTCCATTATCGTCAAAGATAATTGTTCCCTTTTCCCCATAAAGCTCAATTCGTGTATTTCTCTCAGGAAAAACGGAGGTGGTACCCTCAATTACTCCAAAAGCTCCATTCTTACATTCTAAAACAGACACAGCAGTATCCTCGACCTCAATATTTCTTGATAATGCAGCTGTTCTTGCAAACACTTTCGAGACACCACCTGTTAGCCAAACAAATAGGTCAATCCCGTGAACACCTTGATTCATGAGAGCTCCTCCACCATCCATCTCCCATGTACCACGCCAACCAGCACTATCGTAATACGCTTGGTCACGGTAATATTTTAAGTAGGCATCACATAAAATCAGCTTTCCAATTTCACCAGTAGTGATGGCCTCTTTTACTGTTTGAACGATGCTTGTGGCCCTTCGTTGGTAGACACAACCTAATTTAACTCCTTGTTCACTACAGGTTTCTATCATTCGAGTCATAATGTCCGCTTTTATCTCGAGGGGTTTTTCGCAAAGTATATGCTTTTTAGCCAATGCAGCATCAATCGCAATTTGACCATGTGTTCCGCTAGGTGTACAGATTGAAACGACATCTATATCTTCCATAGCAAGAAGCTCTTTATAATCAGATACATAGGTAGAGACACTAAAGGTTTCCGCAAACTTCCTTGCTGTCTCCAATCGCAAATCAGAGACTGCAATGAGTTCAGTAAAAGGACATGCAATTATCGCCTCAGCATGTAAAGGAGAAATTACACCACAACCAATGATTCCATACCTAATCTTTCGACCCATTTTACCCTCCTCCTAAACTAGAAATTTAAATACTTCGAGTTTTTTAGAATCTACGACACAACCGATGCCATACCCTGACGGTAGTGAAATCGCTCCCGCTTCAATACTCTTTTTGTTTTGAATTGGATCATCCTCTAAGAAAAACGGGCCATTCAAATCAGATGGAATCTCGATTCCTAAATAATTGAACAAGTGAGCACTACTTGTAAGTCCTAAAGTCGATTCTGTTAACCCACCACCAAGTAATCCAAGATTGGCTTCTTTTGCAATTTCTCCTGCTAATTTAGCACCCGTAATTCCTCCCATTTTGGTGAGTTTAATCACCGCA
Source organism: Bacillus timonensis (assembly GCF_000285535.1). Lineage (GTDB taxonomy): Bacteria > Bacillota > Bacilli > Bacillales > Bacillaceae_L > Ferdinandcohnia > Ferdinandcohnia timonensis. The sequence continues at coordinate 908,404 of NZ_HE610985.1, forward strand.
TAATCACAGGCCTCAAGTCGAATCGCTTGTAATACATCACTAGGACTCCAAATACTCTCGTCTAAAGCGATTGGAACTGACGTTTTTCGTCTCAATTCTCTAGCCCCAAGCAAATCGTTTGCTTTTAAAGGCTGTTCAAAAACGTCCACCCCTATGTTTTCCATTTTCTTCGCTGCCTTTATTGCTTCCGGAAGCGTATAACCTTGATTTGCATCCACTCTAAAAAATAAATTTGGTGCTTCTACTTTCACTGCTTCCAAAACTTCCATATCAGTATCAACATTGAATCCGATTTTTACATCAACCGCTTTATACCCATTATCATGGGCATATCTCGCTTTTTTGACAGCATCCTCAATGTTCCTTGTACTTATAAGATATGATAAATCAATGTTTTCTTTTGACTTTCCTAGCCAAATTTCTGATAAAGTTTTGTTAGAGTTTTTTCCAATTAGATCATAAAGGGCCATATCTACAGCTGCTTTACAAATGGGCTGACCCTTTGAGAAACCAGAGGAAATTTCCTTATCAATCAGTTCATGAATCGTTGTGAGATCATCAGCCTTTTTTCCAATGAGCATCGGTTTAATGTATTTTTGAATGGTTGAAACAACAGTCTCTATTGTTTCATAACTCCATCTATGACTTGGTCTAGCTTCTCCCCAGCCTTCGGAACCGTCTTCAGAAACGATTTTCACATAAACATGCGGCGCACCTTGATTACTGTCTCCTACTGTCCCACCTGAAATTTGAAAACTTTGTTTCATAGGCAATGACAAAGGAAAGACTTCGAGGTCCTTGATAATCATTTTTTATCACCTGTCATTTCTTTAGTTCTGCTTTTTGAATTCTTTCTACAAATCTCTTTGTTATGTCCTGTGGTCTTGTAATTGCAGAACCTACCACTATTGAATGTGCACCATTTTGAAAAGCTATAACTGCCTCGTCTGGTGTCGATATTCTACCTTCCGCAATAATTGGTACTTTACAAGTAGCGGTCAGGTCCTTAATTAGCTTAAAATCAGGTCCCTCCATTTTAGGACTATATGGTGTATATCCAGAGAGTGTGGTAGAGATAAGATCACATCCCTCTTCAACAGCAGCAATACCTTCTTCAACTGTAGATACGTCAGCCATGATTAGACTTGAACTATTTTTTCTGATGTACCATACCAACTCTTTAAACGTAACACCGGTTGGTCGATCCCGAAACGTTGCATCTAGTGTAATAACATCTGTTCCAGACTCAATTAGCTCAGAAATTTCCTTTAAGGTAGGTGTAATAAACACATCACTATCCGGGTAATCCCTTTTAATAATGCCAATCGTCGGCAATCCAGTTGCTTCCTGAATTGCAATGATATCTTCCTTTCCATTTGCCCGTATCGCAACAGCTCCACCCATTTTGGCAGCAAGACCCATTTTCGCCATATACATCGAACCATGTAATGGCTCATCCTCTAAAGCTTGACACGATACAATTAATTGTCTATATATTACGTCCAAAAACTCCTGTTTTTTCATCATTTCCCCTCTTTTTTATAATCGCACCAACGAAATGGAAGAATAATCCACCGGCTGAATAACAAAAAGGATTTTTTCTTCACCGCTATCCAAAAAAAATGGTAAATGAGGATCTTTTACATCATATTCTATGTGTGATTGGATACGATTTAGAATTTTTTTCTAAACTAAATTGGAATCATTACCCTTTTACGGCACTGCTATATGCACCTTTTATAAAGTAATTCTGAAATGCCACAAAAACAATTAATATTGGTATGAGGGCAATGATTGCACCTGCTGATACGAGTCGTGTATTCGTTACAAAGGCTCCTTTTAAGTCATACAAGCCTACTGTTAACGGATATGTGTTTGGATCTTGTAAAACAAGGAGTGGCCATAAGAAATTGTTCCAAGAACCTATGAAACTTAAAATCGCTAATGTCGCAAGCATCGGCTTTACCATCGGAATCATAATATACCACCAAATTTGCCAAGGTCTAGCACCATCAATAATGGCGGATTCATCAATTTCCTTAGGGATACCCATAAATGCTTGCCTCATTAAAAAGATACCAAATGCTGAAACAGCCCCAGGCAAGATAACACCAGAAAATGATCCGATTAAGTGTAGTTTTTCCAGGATCAAATATATCGGTATCATCGTTACTTCTCCAGGAATCATCATCGTTGACAGAATGACTAAGAACACAATATTTTTCCCTTTAAAATTCATTCGTGCTAACGGAAACGCAGCCAGCGAACAGAATAGTAATGGTAAGATAACTCCCCAGAAGGCTAAAATTGTACTATTCCATAAATAAAGAGGAATTGGGAGTGTATTCCATACTGTAATAAAATTATCTAAGGTAATATTTTCAGGAATAAACTTTGGAGGAAATGAAAAGATAGCTTCGTTTTGTCCCTTTAACGCAGTCGAAACTGACCACAAAAAAGGTACAATCATCACAACCATTACGACTATTAAAAAGAAATAGGATATAATCAGGCGAGTAATCTTCCTTTTACTTGGTAGATTCCGAAACTGCCCTTTTGGTTTAATGTCTGGCACTGTGCTTGTGTTTGTTTGTGTAGGCTGCATATATTACTCTACCTCCTTAAGACGGGTTATCCAGTGTTCGTTTATTTAATAAAGTCAAAATTAGGATGATAATAAATAGAATAAAAGAAATTGCACTAGCATATCCCATTTCCAGTTGTCTAAAAGCTTTTTCAAAAACAAGGAACACAACGGTTTTTGATGCCCCTATTGGTCCACCATCAGTCATTGTCAACATTAATGTAAACTCTTTGAAGGCTGACATCGTTGAGATTACGGCCGTAAAGAAAATAATCGGCTTTAACATAGGAAACGTGATATGAATATGTTTTTGCCAGAATCCGGCTCCATCTAGTTCAGCTGCTTCGTATAAATCTGTTGGGACAGATTGTAACCCGGCTAGATAAAAAAGCATATAATAACCCAAACCCTGCCATATCGTTACAATGGCAAGACTAATCATTACAAATCCCCTACTCGTTAACCAATCAATCGGATTAATTCCAATTAGGCTTAACAAGTAGTTAAAAATACCATCACTTGCAAACAACCAGTTCCACAAAATTGCTGTAATGACAACGGAAACGAGTGCCGGAAAATAATAAGTTAATCGAAACAATTTAATTCCTATTAACTGCTGATTAACAAGAATTGCCAGAAAGACTGGAAGAACAACGAGTGCAGGTGTGACTAAAACCCAATAATAAGCTGTATTTTTTAATGCATTCCAAAACTCTTCATCTTTAAATGCCCTAATGAAATTTTCTAACCCCACCCAATCTACCGTTCCCATAAATACATTGTATTCTGTAAAGCTTAGCCCCAGGGCTGCGAGGGCCGGCAGTAAGGTAAACGTGGTTAACAAAATACCGGTTGGTAAAAGAAACATCCAAGCGTGTCTTGCTTTATACATACAATCACCCCTACTATAGTCACGAATGCTAGTCTGGTTAAACATGCCATGAAGATCAACTACATTTGATAAAAGAAACTTCAACTAGTGGAGTTTTCTTTTCGAGACCCGTTTTTAGAAAAGAAGGCATTCACTATGCCTTAAGCAATCATGAATGCCATAGATAATTACTATCAATCTATTAATGAAATGCACTGTATCTTATTTTGTCTTGAGAAGCTCATTAATCTTCGCTTCAGCATCTTCAATCGCCTTCTGAGGATCTTTATCTTCTAATAAGACCTTGTGGAATTCTTCGTTAACAGCCTTATTAATCTCTGAAATATTCTCAACAGGAGCGAACATATCCTTCGCAATATCTAACTGTTTTGCCGCATAAAATTTACCTTTTTCTGCAGGATCATCCGAATTTTCACCTTGAGTGAAGAATTCATCAGCTGCAGCTTCTTTTACTGATGGGAGAATTGCAACAATCTTACTGAATGCTAGCTGGCTTTCAGCGTTTGTAACAAACTTAGCAAATTTAACAGCCTCATCAGGAGCCTTCGATTTCGCAGAAACCGCAATGTTCATAATTGATACATGTCTAAATCCTGACGAACCAACAATTGCTGGTGCTGCATCAGATTTATCATATACTTCTGGTGAAAGGTCTTTAACTTGGCGATAAAGTTGTGGACCAGTACCCCACCATGCCATTTTCTCTTGGGCATACCATTCGTTTGGTTTTGCTTGAGCTAACAAGATTTCTTTTGGAATCAAGCCTTTATCAAAACGCTCTTTAAAAGTCTTAAATACTTCAACTGCCTCAGGCGTATTAATGGCGGCACTCTTTAAGTCTTCTGAGACTAAAGGAATACCATTTTGCGGCAAGAATAAATGGATGTCAATTGGTGTATTTCCATATACCCCCAACTTTTCATAAAGAATCTCTGACATTTCCCAAGCTTCTTCCTCACTTGCAGGTGGATGGTCAATACCTGCCTTTTCTAATAATTCCTTATTGTATAAAAGACCACCAGTTGATAGATACCAAGGAAGGGCATATGTCTTGTCACCTAAATTTCCTGCTTCCCATACACCTTCAAAGAAATCATCCTTAACATCTGCCGCCTTTTCTGTAAGATCCATTACAGCTCCAACGGCCGCAAGTTTCTTAAGGTAGTCTGTGTTTAAGTTCATAACGTCAGCAAGCTGGCCAGATGCAGCAGCTGTTAACGTCTTTTGCTCAACAGTATCATATGGAATGTCTTCCCATACTACGGTAACTCCAGGATTTTCCTCTTCGAACTGGTCGACTAAACCGTTTATGTAATCATCAAATGTAGGGCTAAGTGAAATCGTCCAAAACTTAATTTCAACATTCTTTTTCTCATCTTTCTTACCTTCGTCATCATTACCTGCACTTTCATTGTTCGAACAGGCAGTTGCAACAAAAAGCATTAAAACGATCAATAACATTGAAAGCCTTTTCAATCTTTTCAATTCGATTTCCCCCTTTTTTAATTGAAGAAGATTTCACATCCGAGTGGAACTTTGCTCCTAAAACATAAGGCAATAGTGAATATATTCTTCAAATTTTATTCTATTGCAAGAAAATTACCTTGTCAATATAATTGTAGAAATTTTTAGAAATTTAAATCTACAACAATGGAGAGCACGAATCTATTGTCCTTTCAACCTTACATTATTTATAAGTTTTCTTTTATATAAGCAATTGTTCCATCGATATGCGAGATAATTCCTGGTGCATCATGTCCTGAGAATGGGTATGCAATGATAGATTTAGGTGCATCAATCTTGTTATACACCCCGTAAATGGATTGTGGAGGACAAATTAAATCCTTGAAGGCAACTGAAAGTCTCGTTTTACTCTTGATCTTCGGTGCTAAATTAAGATTGTCGAAATAGGAAAGAGTTTCAAATACCTGTTTACTTTTTTCAGGATATCTGTGCATAAAGTTTTCAACACTCATGAGAGATCCTTCGAATTTTTGCTGGATAGCAAGTTCGATATTGCACATATTTGGAACATCAGCAACTACTAATGAAGGTCGATTGTCAAGTGCAGCAACCGCTAGTGAAATTCCTCCACCTAAGCTTGCTCCGTGCAAGCAAATTCTGGATTTATCAATTTCCTCTCTCGTAAAAACAACATCGACCGCTCGTTTGCAATCCATATATATCTTTCTATAATAGTATTCATATTTATCAAGGATTCCTTGTGTAGCCCATGTTCCGGTAGCACTAACCGAATAATATGTGTCCTCGGCGCTTTCACCATGCCCTCGACAATCTACCGCCAAAACCGCATATCCTTGAATAATCCATTTCATGTAACTAGATATAGAACCTTTGTTACCACCATACCCATGAAAAGTAATGATACACGGCAGATTTCCACCTTGATTTTCAGGTAAAATGTAATAAGCATTTATGGGTGTTTGTGCAAATCCCCTATATATCAAACTGTAAGCTTCAATTTGACTGAGTGGATAATCAATCTTTTGCATTTGGATTTGGAGTGGAGTATCATTTAATTCCCTCAAGGTATCTTCCCAAAATTGTAGAAAATCCTTTTCTCTAGTCAGTTCAGGTTTATAGTTTTCAAATTCTTTGATTTGTTTTTCGTAGAATAGCATTGGCACCCTCGATTCCTTTGTTTTTCTTACCATTTTTTCAGTGATTAGATTACGTATTTTTCTTCCTGACCTATCTTGTTCTAGATAGATCTGAAACGTCAAACGTGAAGGGTTATTCCATCGTAGGCAACTTTTATACCACTAGAAGCAAAGATTTCTTCTAAATCATCGTGCATTAAGCCAATATTATGGGAAAAATGAGTTGCGATGATTTGACCTTCATTCGACATGATGTTTTTATCAAGAAATACTTTCTGTATATCCTTAACTGCCTCGATATTAAGATGATTTCTTCTCCCTGGTAAAAGCCCATTTGTACAATCCAAAATCGCTACATCGATTTTCTTAGTGGATAACCATTCCCATGTTTGTTCCGGAAACCACCCTGTGTCATGACCATGAAATATCTTTTTTCCATCCTTCTCAATGTAAAAGAGCAAACATGTTTCTAACGGGTTATGGTCTGCAGGCAACGGCGTCACCTTTGCTGTGCCAACTTCGTACGTAGTAAAGGGATGCATTAAATTAAATGTAAAATAATTTTCAGTGTGCCATAATACTTCTTTACACTTATAGATAGCTGCGTCATTTCCGTATATATGTAGTGGATACGAAAAATCATGTGCAAAGCCTGGTGTTCTCATTCCTAGGTCCTTCGGGTTAAAATGGTCCATGTGAGTATGAGTAAATAATAAGTTCTCTACTTTCGAAAGATCGAGATTATGTGTTAAGACATGGTGATAGGTGTCCGGTGGAAAATCAATTTTAATAGTATCATCGATAATAGTTGAAGAACGGGTTCTTATATTCTTTCCCCCTAGTTCTCTTGCCTTTTTACAATGTTTACAGTTACAAAATAACCCCGGAAACCCCTCTGCCGCTGCTGTACCTAAAATTTGTATTTTCATATAATCTCCCTTTCTTGTTAAAAAGTAAGAAATTTACCTCCATACTTACATGAAATGGAGATAATTTCCTGACTTTAGTATAAATTTACTTTTTATAAAATTCAATCTATTATCCAAGACAAAAGCGCCAGCGTATGATGCTCCCAACCACACGTTGGAACTAGACTTAGATACACTCATAAAACCATATCCATAGTGATAAATATTTATCATTTCCTAGACCATGAGAAAGGAGCAGGTTAATATAACCCGCTCCTCCTTCTGTATTACGTATCGCTTCGAACCATTTTTAAGAGTCCAGGAATATGATGCGGAGTTTCACTAGGCTCTGCAAATTCCTCTTCTAAAATATGCCACCAATCAAACCATTCTAGATACACTAAATCAAAGATCATCACACCATGTGTTAATTCGATATCTTTGCGAAGGGCCTTCCGGAACTGTTCTGGGTTATTCATATATTGATTGAGATATAGACTTCCGTATACAAATGTCGATTCATTAATAACATCCATCGCTAACTCAGCAGAGCCTTCGACACTATGCTCCGCAATTCTACCATTAGCAATAGCTTCTTCTTTTGTTACATGTTCAAAATACGTACCTGTCATGATGAAGTCTAATGTTTCGGCATAACCCGTTTTGTGATAATCCGGAGTAGTCCAGCTATAATCCGGTTGATACGTTTTACTTGCCCAGTTTACACCCTCACTGTAATAATCAGAATACCATGCACCGACATATGTGCTAAAATAAACATCTTCATTTAAATTATGGATTGTGTTCTCTGCCTTTTTAAAGAAGGATTGAATATTTCCTGCACGCCATTCAATCCATTTTTTGTACCAATGGCCTTCTTTCATACTTTGCTGACCATTCTCGTCAAATTTGATTTCAAAAATATCTTGTGGGAAATTCTCAACCTTTTGCCCAATATACTCTTCAAATTTTTCACGGCTTAATTCACTGAAATCTGCGTAAATATTATTGTATCTTGCACGGTCAAGAACAATACCATCCACGTCATAATTTGAAACTAATTCTTCAATGATACCTAATTCATAATTCTGGACATCGTCACGAATAGGGTTTACAAATGTTGAATGGCCAGCGGCTTGTGAGGAAGGTACAAGTTTTGTTTCAGTTGATGAAACGTCCAGCTTATCTCCAACCTTCACGTTTTCTAATAACCAAGTTCTTGCTGTACCGTGTCCAGAAAGAACGTAACCGTTTTTAGGAATTGTTAAAGCTGGAGTACCATATGTGTTACGGTCAGAAACTTGTGTGACAACACCATCTGTCACTTGAACTTCTGCACCCCAACGGTTGGCAGGTGAAACATCATACTTGTCTGGCGTATATAAAACAAGATAATTTGTATTTCTTGTTGTATTTGAACCGTCAATTTTTCTTGTTTCTCCATTTGATGCTGTTGCTACCCTTGAGCCTTCATAAATAACTGATTGCCATTCTGGATTCTCGTAAGCTGGTCCTTCTTGGAAAGTCGTGCTTCCTTCTGAGAACACATTGATGGCCGCATGTACCTTAATACCGTATTTATGTGCCTCTTCTATCACATTTTGTAATAAATCATAGTTCTCAGGGTATCCTTGAAATTTATCAATCTTTTTAGATGTACTTGCATGAGGAGCTAATTGACTATTATAAGCAACAAAACCTGTTGAATTTTTAATATCTAAAATAATCGTGTCTATATTTGCTTTTGCTGTCTTACCAACAATCTCTTTCACTTTTTCTTTCGTATTAAGGTACTCGATATTGGCTGACAAATCATACCAAAGAATTCTTCCTTTTTTATCAGGATCTTTTATGATGTTTTGTAATACATTCTTCCTGGCGGTATCATTACCGCCTTTAGCTGAAACTGGAATAACCGAAAAAGTTAACAATAAGAAAGCAGTGACAATCACAATTAATTTTTTCATAACTCGCTCCTTTTTCTCCTTTTCAATTATGGTTTCCTTTATGTATTTCAACGCTGAAAATCTGCTCGTCCTCCTTTTTTTAGAATTATCTAAATAATAGCACATTTATTGAGAATGGAGAATATTTTCTCCATTTTATTTAAATAAACAGGAAAAATTATCTAAAATTAGTAATGCTATTATAAATTTTAACAAAATTATCTACTACTAAAGACCCATCTTACTTTAGAAACTTGATTCTCCTACTCGTACTGTTTCCTAATTTCAGCACTCCCTTTTCTTTTGGTATAATATGAGCTAAGTAAGTATAGATGTTGAGGTGAATATGTCAATGGCTTTTGGGATTAAACGAAGAGAACTTCTTGAGTGGAAGAAAAAGGTTTCTGATGGAGAAATCGCTTTTCTTACACATTATTGGATTGACGAGCGTTTTCCAGGAATGACGACGGTAACAAAGGTTGGTTGTGCAGACCTTGAAAAACTCAAGAGTTGGGGTAAAAAATACAGGATTCCTTCCAAATACATCCATAACCGGGCTGGTTTTCCCCATTTTGACTTATTAGGAGACAGACAAATCGAAATACTAAAAAGTGAAAACCTACTCCATCAACTAGAAAAGTTCAAGAGTTAAGCCATTTGTACTATTTTCTTCTGATAGCTTTTCGGTAGAATAAGAAATGAATTTGAAAGGAGACAAACAATATGCTAAATGATTTTAAAAAGTTTGCCTTAAAAGGAAATGTAATTGACCTTGCTGTCGGGGTAATCATCGGAGGAGCATTTGGAAAAATCGTTACATCGCTAGTAAATGATATTATTATGCCGTTAGTTGGCTTTTTGTTAGGTGGAGTAGACATATCTAAGGCCTCTATCCCCTTTAACGGTGAGGAAATCATGTATGGTGCATTTCTGCAAACAGTTGTGGACTTTTTAATTATTTCTTTCTCTATTTTCCTCTTTATCCGCTTTTTCCAGCATTTTAAGAAAAAGGAAGAAGAAAAACCAGCTGCAGATCCAACTCCAACAAAAGAAGAACAACTTCTTACGGAAATACGTGATTTGTTAAAAGAACAACGTGGGTAATTGAAAAAAGGTTGTCCAAGTCATAATCGACTTTGGGCAACCTTTTTTTACACTTCCCATGGCAAAGCGAGGCTAAATTTCGATGCCATTTTTTCGTTTTCTTTTTTACGTCTTTTTCTATTTTCCGCACGCTCTTTTCCAGATTCGTGAAGCATCTTTTCTTCCTCAGACTTTGGTATAACTTTCGGAACGGGCTTTGATTTACCATTTTCGTCTAATGCGACAAAAGTTAAAAAGGATAAAGCACAAATATTCCGTTCTCCTGTATATAAGTCCTCAGCAATCACCTTTACAAAAACCTCCATTGATGATCGACCAGTATAAGTCACATAAGCTTCTAAACAAACCGAACTCCCTTCATGAATTGGATGAAGAAAGTCTACTGAATCCGTTGATGCTGTTACAACTGGTGAACGTGAATGGCGCGATGCTGAAATGGAAGCAACATCATCAATATACGCCATGAGTTTACCGCCAAACATTGTTCCATGGTAATTCGTATCAGGCGGAAATACATTGCTTGTCTTCACAACAAAAGATTCCCTACAATACTTTGCCTCTTCCATATGTATGTCCCCCAATCATTTTTCTTTTGTCTATTCTGCACGTTTTTCTTCAATTTCAAACTCATGAGTTTTCCCCACACAAAGTTGCGCTTACAGAAAGACCTCAACATATAATCCTAGTCGTTTGCACCATGAAATTCAATCTATTTTTTAAAAGAAAATACGCTAGCCAGTGGCTAACGCATGTTACGCAGTGAATTTTTGTTCAACGCGTTCGAACGAATATACACGGTCAACAAATAGAGCATAAATCGAAGCTAACACCTGCTGGAACAGCATTCCCACAACAACAGGAACAGCAACCTCGGATGGGAAGAATGTAATTGCAATGACAGCACCAGCACTAATATTTCGCATGCCCCCAGTAAAAATAAGGGCGATAATAATATCTGGATTTAATTTCATCAAGCGACCGATTCCCCACGCAATTAAATAGCCACAAAATGCAATAAAGAAAACGACCGCTCCTGTCATTATTAGTTTCATATTTACATTTTTTAAAAAGGGAGCAATTTCCGCACTATTGATCATGACCACCACACCAAGGCCAATTTTTGAAAAAGGGGCTAAGGTTGGACTAATTGTTTTTGTGCAATTTCCTTTTGTTAAATGATTAACAACCATACCGAGAATAGATGGAAGAACAACCATGAAAAAGAGACCTTGCATAATACTCATAACGTCCATTTCTACATTGCTTCCAACAAATAGTTTTAGGCTGTACGGTACGATAAAAGGTGATAATAAAGTATCAATCAAAATAATCGAAAGTGTCAGTGCGATGTTTCCGTGCTTCATCGCCACCCAGATAAAGCTTGAAACTCCTGTCGGAATAACTACTGCTAAAATCAAACCAGTAATTGTAAAAGTGTCACCCGGAAAGGTTAAATGGCCAACTATCCAAGCCCATGCGGGCATAATTAAATGTAATGTAAAAAGAGCAAGTATGATTGGGAATGGATTCGTGATTACTCTTTTTAATGAGCCGAAGCTTGAACTTAGCGCTCCAGAAAAAGTGATAAATGCAAAAATCCACGGTACCAAATACGAAAATGGAGCCAAGTATGCGGTCAGTAATACACCTATTACCACGCTTGTTGGTGTAATTAGTGGCATGAGCTTTTCTAATTTTTTGTTGAGTTTCTGTAACATTTCATCATTCTCCTAGTTTATGACTCTAACTCTATAAGACCATTATTCTAGTATACTACAATTTTATCATTTTTGAGGTTGTCTTATAAAGAAAATCAGAAAACTTGGGATTTTTTACCTAACAAAAAGAAGCAGTGCCACACGAAGTGACATGCCTCTTTTTTGTTTAACTCGGATCATTCTCGTCATATGCCAGGGTGGTAACTTGTGTGTAATCACCCTTCTCTATCTCTTCCATTGATGCATCCTCTCTTAGTTCGTCATCAATGTCCATTCCAACTGCAATTGTTGGGTCATCATGATTTTTACGTTTTTTCATCTAGAACCACTCCTTTCTTCTTTTTAGTATCCCCCATTATGATTTAGTTTTAGTTGGAAATGCTACAAAAAAGCAAGTAGAAATAACTGTCTTGTCAGAATAGTATTTTTATACGTTTGGAAGCATTTTTATTTAAAAATCACTCGCATTTTTATGCAAATTGTTATAAAGTATTCATTGTGACTTTTTCTGATTTAGTATTCGAGGTGAAACAACATGGAATTTCAAAAAACATCAAGAAAAACTAGCAATAGCTGATTATTTAAAATTTATTATTCCTTCCTTAATCGGAATTATTTTATTTATTGTTCCGTTTCACTATGATAATTCATTTACAATCCCCGTTGCCATTCTGGCAGGTATTGTACAAGATTTATTAGGTGGATCTATCCCTTATATAATGACTGGGTTAATTACGATTACTGGGATTATTTCTATTCTTTCAGTATTTATAAAACCTGCATTTATAACAAAGTCTCCCTTTTTATCTGGGTTATTTTATGTATCCCCAATTTGGGTCATTGCAAGAATTCTAGGGATGATTTTCGCAATTATGACTTTATTCGAACTTGGCCCATCTGCGATATGGTCAGATTCGACTGGTGGTACGTTATTATTTGATTTAATACCTGTTTTATTTTCCGTATTTTTATTTGCAGGACTCTTTTTACCCTTATTACTTGATTTCGGGCTCTTAGAGCTATTTGGTGCATTGTTGACGAAGGTGATGCGTCCCCTTTTTAGATTACCAGGACGTTCATCCGTGGATGCAATTGCTTCATGGTTAGGCGATGGAACGGTTGGGGTCCTCCTTACCAATAAACAATATGAAGATGGTTATTATACAAAGAGGGAAGCAGCGATAATTGGAACAACATTCTCAGTTGTTTCCATCACATTTACTGTTGTTATTTTAGCTCAAATGCGCTTGGAAAATATGTTTGGTCAGTTTTATTTTACGATTCTTTTCGCTGGCTTGGTTGCAGCAATCATTACACCGAGAATTCCGCCATTATCAAGGAAACCGGATACGTATTATGAAGGCACAACCCAAAAAGCAGACGAAAGCATTCCAGCGAATGTAAGTCGTTTCAAGTGGGGAATGAAACAAGCGGTAATTCAAGCGAAAAAAAGTGAAGGCTTTTCAAATGTGTTAAAAGGCGGCATGCAAAACGTACTTGATATGTGGATGGGTGTTGTTCCAGTCGTTATGGCAATTGGAACAATTGCACTTATTATTGCGGAGTTTACACCAATCTTCAAATATCTTGGGGCACCTTTTGTACCGATTCTATCCTTGTTGCAAGTTCCTGAAGCGGTTGCGGCATCTGAAACAATGGTGATAGGGTTTGCTGATATGTTCCTACCGTCCATTATTGGGGCTGATATACAAACTGATCTCACTCGATTTGTAATTGCAGGTGTATCCATTACCCAGTTAATTTACATGTCAGAGGTTGGAGGATTGTTACTCGGTTCAAAATTGCCAGTTTCCTTCTTAGACTTAGTTATTATCTTTCTAGAGCGGACACTTATTACATTACCAATTGTTGTTGGGATGGCGTATTTGTTTTTTTAAAATGTAAGTTTAATGCCCCGAAGCGAATTTCGGGGCATTTTTTATGCTAACAGCCATAAAAGCACGATTATCAGCCATAAAGTTAAAATAATGGCCATAAACCCTGAATAATCACCAAAAAACAAAAGATAACAGCCATAAAGACAAGTATTCCCCACGAGGCTATCCACCCGTGGGGCAAAACACAGTAAAATAATCAAATGCGACTTGGCGTAATTGTGCCCGATTTTTTTCGAGCAAGCTCGAAAAACTTCCCCTTAAAAATCGTGGCATCCGCCGGAGGCTTTGACTTTATTCAGCCGGTGTTTGGACCCTCTCTGGTTGGTTATTCTTATTGCATACATCCCCCACTTATTTAAGGTGGGGACTTCCGCTGAATAAAGTTAAATTTTCATCGGAACTTCTTCTTTTGTAAATCCTTCTTGATAAATCCGACTAATTATCGACTCGATTTCTGGCTCTTCTACAGTTAAATCTGTAATATTATGAGTCTTTGTGATTTGAGAAATCACATCTGAAGCCGAAAAATCATCTCGATTGAAGCGAATCCATTTTCGATTCCCTTCTTCTTTGCAAAGCTCCCCGTTTGATACATGTAAATCGATTCCATTTTCCTCAACATCGACGATTAATGTCCGCATTTTCCCGTATCGAGACTTAACCGCTGCAATATCACCATCATACACCTTTTGTCCATGATCAATCAGTACCATTCTTTTACAAAGCTTTTCAATATCCTCCATATCATGCGTTGTCAAAATAACCGTCACATTTCGAAGTTTATTGATTTCTTGTATAAACTCGCGCATCTTCTCTTTTGCCACCACATCTAGACCAATCGTCGGTTCATCCAAAAACAAGATGTCAGGGTCATGTAACAATGATGCCGCAATATCCGCTCTCATTCGCTGACCTAATGAAAGCTGCCGAACAGGTGTGTTTAAAAATTCCCCTAGGCCGAGAATATCAGTGAAGGTCTCCATGTTCTCTTTGTAACGGGCATCTGAAACGCGATAAATTTCTTTTAACAATTCAAATGATTCAATGGTCGGTAGATCCCACCAAAGCTGCGTTCGTTGACCAAATACAACACCAATACTTTTTGCGTTTTCCTTCCGATTTTCATATGGTATAATCCCGTTTACTCGAATCGAGCCACTTGATGGAACTAAAATTCCAGTGAGCATTTTTATTGTTGTTGATTTCCCAGCACCATTGGGCCCAATATATCCAACCATTTCTCCTTTTTCGATGGAAAATGAGATATCTTTAACCGCTTCTTTCGTGACAAATTGTCGGTTCACGACACTCTTTAAGGCTCCGACTAACCCTGTTTCTCTTTTTGCAATCTTAAATTCTTTCCTTAGATTTTTAACCTCAATAATGGCCATGACTGTCCCCCCCTACATCACGATCCGGCACTCTTATATCGACTCAAGCCAAGCATCCAAACATAATAAGCGATTATAAAAAATACGACTCCCACTAGCGGTGTTAAATACCCGATATAAGAAGGAAAATACGGTATGTCTTTATTTAAAATGAACGCTGCTGGAAAGTAGTTAACAAATCCAAAAGGAACGACAAATGCGGTTACCCACTGGACCACCTTAGGATAAATTGCTAGCGGATAGTTCGTTAAATTTCGGGCTGGGTACATGACAACCCAATAAAAACGCTCTGATTTTGTCGTCCAGAATGCTATCGCTGAAATAAATACAAGCAGTCCCCCTTGAATTAAAATTCCTCCGATAATGGCACCCAATAAAAACAGAATTTTACCGAACTGCCATTGAATTTCAAGGGCATTGCTCACCCAAATAAAGACAAGAATACTAAAAATAAATTGTCCGGCCGCCCCAATATCAAATTTCATTGCCATAAAATGAAAGAACGGGTTAATTGGCCGAACGAGAAACCGATCAAAGGTTCCGTTCACAATATACATATCCAAACTTCTGAAATGGAAAAAGAGGATAATACAAAATCCCCATGACAATACGGCAAGTGCAAATAGAAAGAGCAGCTCATAAAAGTTCCAATTTCCTAGCTCTTTAAATCGATAAAGCATCACCCACATTGTCACCGCAGTTCCAGTGTAGGCAGCCACCATCCCAACAATCCGCATAATGAACGCAAACCGATATTGCATCTGGGCACGGACACCTGCACCAACAAGGCGAAAATATAAACGAACATAGTCTACTACAGTTTTCATTTGTTTACCCTCCTTGCACAATTACCTTGTTGGACGCTTGATGCCAAACAAAACGGAGGATTGCATATGATACAGCTACCCAGAACAGCTGAATTCCAATTGATAGAATCACATCTTTTCCCGTCATTTCTTCTATAAAAATAGCATTTGGAATAAAATAGATTCCTTGAAATGGCAAATACCCCGCAAGCGTTTGCAACCACCCCGGGAAAAACCACAGCGGTATGACAGATCCTGATAAAAGTGAAACGGAAAAATAAAATATATCCTCAATTCCCCCTGTTTCAATGAGCCAAAACGTAAATAATCCAAATGTTAGCTCGATACAGTACCGAATTAGAAACCCTAAAAACCCTGAAATAATAAATAATACCCAGGTCATCCATGATGTTGGTAGGCTCAAATCAACAAAGAAAAATAATAGAATATATAAAGGCACGAGTGCCGTCAGCATGTAAAAAGCAACACTTCCAAAATCGGCAAATAAATAGCGTAATGGAACATCAAAAGGTCTCATTAGCTCTAGCGCGATGTCCCCTGTTCGAACTTTTTCCTGGAGTTCCCACAAAGGAGTTCCAGCACCATTTACGGCGGTTAAAAACTGGCTGACTACAACATATGTTAGCATTGCAGTTAATGAGATTCCACTTGCTTCTTCTTTTCCAGCGTAAAGTGCATACCAAATTGACATCCACATTAATAAAAAGATAATATTTGAAACCAACCTAGTCCACACGTCAAAGCGATAGGCAGCTGATTTCATAAAGGCTTTTTTCGTAAAAGCCATATACATTTTAACTGTATCCATCAGGTCACCTCTACTAAACTACGAAACGTTAGTTAAAAGCAAGGTATACGTAGGTACTTTGCTTTTAACAGATTTTTCTTTATAGTAGCACAGTTGTCTGCTTTACGACTAGGCTCTTTCTTTCTTTTTCGAACTCAACTTTGAAATAGTTTGTTCAATCAGAATAGCCACAACAGTACCAAGTACGAGACCATTATTTAAAATGGATGTTAAAATGGGGGGCACATTTTTAAATGCTTCTGATGGCACAAACATTGACCCTACCCCTACAAATAAAGAAAAAACAATGATCAACCGGGATCGGCTCTTGTTTTCTAGATTTTCAAACGCAGCCAATGCTGGTAGCATAAGGTTGGCGAAAATGATAAAAACGGTAGCGTAACCCACCGGTGCTGGTAAACCAGAAACGAAATTCATAATTCTTGGAAAGAAACTGATTCCTACCAAAATGAAACTACCAACAATGAACGGCAATCTTGTATTAATTTTTGTGGTTGCAATAAAACCCGCTGCGCCTGAGATTGGAACAGGTGCAACCGCAGAAAAGAGTCCCGCTAAAAGCTGATTAATCCCGGCCATAAATCCTGCGGGACGATACCGCGTTTTTTCTAAAGAAATATGTTGCGATTGAAGCACCTGTTCAACGACTCTCACACTGGCGATCAAGTTTGTAAGAAGCAACAGTGTAACGAGAATTGATGTTGCTATCATTCCACTATCAAAAATTGGATTCCCAAACACAAATAAGGTAGGAACTTCAATCCATTTATCCGAAGTAACTTTTGTTGGCTCAGTTAGTCCGAAGATAGCAAAAATAATCCACCCCAAGGCTAAACTAATTAACACGGAATATTGTCTAATCGCGCGTGGCCCTTTTTCTGCAAAAAGAAAGGTAAACAAAATAAGAAGAAGACAAATCACGAAGATTTTTAAGTTAACAGCTTCTACACCACGGTAACCAACACCAAAGATTCCTTTTAGAAAAGAACCGCTCAATTGTAGAGAAAGTAAAATTAAATAAGTACCTGTAACAACGGGAGTAAACAATTTTGAAAGACGATCAATAATACCGAAGATACTTAAAAGCATAAAAAGGATACCGCTCACCAAAATTCCCGCTTCTATTGCTCGGAGAGTTTCTTCACTTGATCCGTATAATGTCGGGCCCAATCCCGCATAAATAATAAACACTCCCCACCATAAACCAGCAGGTCCTTCATTGATTGGCAATCGATGTCCAAAATACACTTGTACCAAACAGGATAATCCCAACACAAGGAATGTCCGCTGGACAAAGCTAGCTGTTTGGGCTGGGTCCATGCCATAAATTGCTGCAATTGCGATGGGTGCCACAATCGAACTAGCGATAATAAAGGCTAGCCATTGTAATGAACTAAAAAAAACTTTCAATTTTCTCATCCCTATTCCATTTTGTTTGCTTTCCTATTTTAACATTTTTTTATAAATTTGCATGTTTGATATAATGATTAGATAGGATTACTTTTCACTAATGGAGGAAAATTATGATACGTTTTGGAGTTATTGGAACCAATTGGATTACAGATGCTTTTTTAAAAGCGACAAGTACGCTTGAAGATTTTACATTAACAGCCGTTTATTCACGGTCGGAGGAACGTGCCAAGGAATTCGCTGATAAGTATCAGGCACCCCATACCTTTACATCGATTGAAGTTATGGCTCAATCTGATGTGTTGGATGCAGTTTATATCGCAAGCCCTACTTCCTTTCATGCCTCGCAAGCAACTATTCTATTGAATCATGGTAAACATGTTCTTTGTGAGAAGCCGATTGCATCTAATACAAGAGAGCTAAAGGAAATGATTCAAGCTGCGAAGGCTAACAATGTCCTGTTAATGGAGGCTTTGAAGTCAGGGTTTCTCCCTTCTTATGCGAGTATTCGAGATAACATCGAAAAAATTGGCACTATCCGACGCTATTTTGCAAGTTTTTGTCAATATTCATCTCGTTATGACGCTTATAAGGAAGGAACCATATTAAATGCTTTCAAACCCGAATTTTCAAATGGTGCCCTAATGGATATAGGGGTGTACTGTATTTATCCGATGGTGCAATTATTTGGAAAACCTGAGTCGATAAAGGCAAGTGGACTTATGCTTGATTCCGGTGTTGATGGAGAAGGTGGAATTGTTGCCCACTACAAAGACATGGAGGGAATGGTGATGTTTTCGAAAATCACAAATTCCTATATCCCATCTGAAATACAAGGTGAAAAAGGCAGTATACTAATTGATAAAATTTCGGAACCAGAAAAAGTAGAAATTCGCTATCGTGATGGAAGTGTTGAAGATATTTCAATCCTCCCTGAGCACCACACCATGTACTATGAGGCAAAAGAATTTATTGACCTCATTAAAAAAGGCTTCCTCGAATCAACAATAAATACATATGAAAATTCGATTGTGGTGATGGAAATTCTAGATGAAGCACGAAACCAAATGGGGTTAGTATTCCCTGCAGACCGATGATGAAAAACGCTTGCGGGGATTTAACCGCAAGCGTTTTGTTTAATCCCTATAACTGTTTCAGTGCATCCTCAACCAGCACATCACCACTTACAAGGTCAAAAGATTGATTATATGTATGCTCCTCTGTTAAGGAAGCCACAATTACTTTTGCTACATCTTCACGAGGAATTGTGTTTCTAGTTATATTCTCTCCAAGCGAAACCTTCCCAGTACCTTCTTCATTTAACAGGCCGCCAGGTCGAACGATTGTATACGTTAAATCACTTTTTACAAGAATTCGATCAGCATAGTGTTTTGCAACATAGTATGGGCGAATTGCCTCATTCCATTTTTCTCGATTATTCGATCCTAGCGCACTTACCATAACAAACCGCTTTACATTTGTTTTTTCGGCAGCTTCAATTGTTTTCACAGCACCGTCAAGGTCAATTAACAGCGTTTGATCTGGACCCGTATGACCACCTGAACCCGCAGTAAACACAATTGCATCACAACCTGAAATAGCATCACTAATTTTATCAACACTATCAGCAATACTCGCCACAACGGTTTCTACACCTAAATTCTCAAAATAGGCTACTTGCTCTTGTTTACGTACCATTGCGAGTGGTGTATGTTCATTGCTTTCCTGTAAAAGCTTCACCACTTGTTTTCCAATTTGTCCATTAGCTCCGACTACACAAACTTTCATCAACCTAGCCCCTTTCTTTTCCATTTCTTTCATTATTACAAGTTAAGACAGAGATAGCAAATGAAAGGGCTTATGGTTCTATACGATAGATACAATCAACAAGATAAAAATTATATAAAACCGACATTTTTTGATGGGGGGTTCATACAATTCTTTTAGAGGTGATTAAAAATGCCAAGGATAAAATATACTGACAATGACGTTAATTTAATTGCAAGAATGATGAGGGCTGAAGCTGAGGGTGAAGGTCGCCAAGGGATGCTTATGGTTGGTAATGTCATTGTAAACCGGGTCAAAGCTAGCTGCTTAGATTTTAAAGATTTAAGGACAGTACGTGACGTAATTTTTCATGTTCAAGGAGGAAATTATTCTTTTGAAGCCGTCCAAAAAGGTAATTTGTTTTATAACCCAGCAAGAGAGGTTGAAAAAAGATTAGCAAAACAAACTTTAGACTACTGGAGAAATCATCCTTCCAAGTTTGCACTTTGGTATTTTAATCCATTTGGTCAATGTCCACCAACGTGGTACAGTCAACCATTTTCAGGACAATTTAAACAACATTGTTATTATGAACCACAGGCAAATACATGTGAGAGTGTTTATACTTATTAACCCCTATTCTTTGTGGGGTTTTTTTGTGTTTTCCAGATGTCAGGTAAAAAAGTTTTTAGGATATAGAAAAATCGATAAGCACTAAGTGCTCATCGATTATGAAAACTTTGTATCAACATTTCGTAAATGTTCAAGATCCTTTTCCTTAATTAGTAAACTAACCACAGTATAAGCAAGCAGTGAGAAAAGGATTGGTAAGACAACTGAATGCATACCAAATGCTTCTGGGTAAGTCGTATAGATGAGAATATAGCTTCCTACTCCAATTACGATAGAAGAAATTGCACCGTACTTATTTCCCCTTCGCCAGTACAAACCAAGCACAACTGTCCAAATAAATGCTGCCTCAAGTCCACCAAACGCAAACAAGTTTAACCAAATAAGCAGATCAGGTGGATGAATCGCAAGTAAGAAGACAAGAATTCCAATTAACCCTGTTACACTCATACTTATTCTTTTGACAACAGTTTCAGATGCATCAGGTTTAATGTAGTTCAGATACACATCCTTTACAATCGATGAGCCTACAATTAGTAATAAAGAGTTAACGGTGGACATGATTGCTGCCATCGGTGCAGATAGAACAATACCGGCTAACCATGGCGGTAATACCTCCATTGCAAGTAACGGCATAACTGTATCTGGAACTTCAATACCTGGAAGAATTACCCTTGCAAATACTCCTGATAAATGCATGCCAAGCATGATAAAACCAACAACTACGGTTCCTATAATCATCGCCTGATGCATTGCTTTTGCATGTCTATATGACATTGCTCGTACCGCAATCTGCGGCAAACCAACAACCCCCACCCCTACAAGAATCCAAAAGGAGGATAAATATAAGGGAGTGAGGGAACCATCATGTCCAAATGGAGATACGAGTTTTGGATTCTCTGCGATCAGCTCATTCATAATTGCTGGTACACCTCCACCAGCTATGATTGTTCCAATAAGAATGATAAGGGTACCCACAAACATGATAATCCCTTGGATAGTTTCTGTAAGAGCAACAGCGCGGAATCCACCAATTGTTACATAAATTAAGATAGAAACAGCAAAAATGAATAATGAACTCGTATAAGACAAGCCAGTTAACGACTCAATTAACCTGCCACCACCAACCCATTGGGCAGTCATCGAGGCAAATAAAAAGATGATAATGCTTACCGACGATAACAAAACAACCCACTTTGAATTATAACGCTCTTTTAAAAAATCTATGAGGGTAACTGCATTTATTTTACGCGCCACTATCGCAAACTTTTTTCCTAATACGGCTAGAACAAAATATCCAGTGACCACCTGAATCATCGCTAGCAATACCCAACCTAGGCCCATGTTATAGGCAGCACCAGGGCCACCAATGAAACTACTCGCACTTCCATAAGTAGCAACCATTGTCATCGCAAGAACAAATCCACCAAGTTCACGGCTCCCAAGAAAATAATCTTGGAGAAACCCTGAATTTTTCTTGATATGGCCAGCGGCATAAATGCCAACAAAAAAAATCACGACTAACAGTCCAAGGAAAGGAATCATAACTTCCCAATTCATAAGGAATCCCCTCCCTTTTCTTCTTCAAACGGAACCTCTTTAAATACATTTTTTACAAGAATAATCACTAATAAGACGACTACTAGAAAACCAACCACACAACTGTAAAAAAACCAACTTGGCAAACCAACAATATATGTATATTCATCAACAGGCTTTGATCCGAACCCATATGCAAAGCCAAACCACCATAAAAAGTTAAAGATTGCTAAACCTATTCCAATTAATGCTTCTTTTTTGGCAACCTTGTATCTACGGTCACCTTTCATTTTATTTTGATCCATTGTACTTCTCCTAACCAATGCAAATACGTTAAACATTTCCTTATTCTATATCCTACCCTAAAAATCCTTTAGTGAACACAAATGAAGGATAATCCGGGAAAGTGAAAATTGATAGCATCGTGACTACCCGTTGCCAAGACAAGTTAAGTTTTTTACTCCATCAAAAAAGCTACCTAAGAACCATGCTTAGGTAGCTTCCGTTTTTATTATTCCTCTGATTCGCCATCAATTAAATAATTGTAGTCTGAGCGATCAACCGGCTCAAATCCTGGTGGATTATAGAATCTCAACAAGTCACCATTAACCACTTTATCAGAAGTAGCCAATTTTTCTTCAACGATGTCCTGAAGCTTTTTCGCTGTGTCTAGCTGGTCTTCTGTAATTTCAGTACCAGTTGCTGAATTATAAAACTTCCCATCAACCGCAGAAATAGTTGGACTTACAAAATCACCATTACGGAATGGAACAACTTGATCATGTTGTTCAGATAGTAAATCAGATCCGAATTGCACATAATCCTTTGTATCGATTCCAAGCAAGTGTAAAAGTGTTGGAAGAAGATCGATTTGACCACCATATTGGTGACTTACCCCGCCTTCCATTCCTGGAACACGGATAAACAATGGTACTCTTTGAAGAGATGCACTATCAAATGGAGTAATTTCTTCTTTACCAAGAACTTGCGTCATGGCTTTATTATGGTTTTCAGAAATACCATAATGGTCACCATACATAATGATAATTGAATTATCGTATAAGCCTTTTTCTTTCAAGTCATTGAAGAATTGCTCTAATGCTTCATCTGCATATCGTGCAGTTTGGAAATATCTATCAACCGAACGATCACCTGTTGTATGAGGTTCTATCGTTGCATCCTCATCATCGATTCGATACGGATAGTGATGCGTAACAGTAATAAATTTTGAGTAAAATGGCTGTGGTAAAGTTTCTAATAAATCTGCTGATTGCTCATAAAAAGGTTTATCCATTAATCCATATTCAGCAAGATCTTCTGGGTTCATTTGATAATAACTTGAATCAAAGAAGTGGTTATAACCAAATGATTTATAAATTTCATTACGGTTCCAGAAGCTTCCAGAGTTACCATGGAATACAGCTGAAGTGTATCCTTCTTGGCCAAGGATTGCTGGTGCTGCTTGATATGTGTTCAAGCCTTTTGTTGTAAAAGCTGAACCCTGTGGTAAACCGTATAATGAGTTTTCAAGAATAAATTCCGCATCAGCCGTTTTACCTTGTGCTGTCTGATGGAAGAAATTATCAAAATAAAACGTACTACCTTCATTAACTAATGAATTTAAGAACGGTGTTACCTCTTCTCCATTCAACTTGTAATTAATTAGGAAGTTTTGCATGGATTCAAGATGAAGATAAATTACGTTCATACCTTTACCTGCTCCAAAATACTCTGGATTTGGTTCAGCATAATTCGCCTTCGTATAGTTAATAACTTCAATACTGTCATTACTGTCCGCTAACGCTCTTTGCGTTGACGCTTTTGTACTTTGAACAGCATCGTAAATTGTGTAGTTATACATACCTAAATATTTCACAATATAGTGGCGGTCAAATCCACGTGTTAACAACTGTGGACGATCAGCCTCTGCTAATGTAAGGTTAACTGCAGAAATTAAAATCGCAAACGCAAATAATGCAGCTACTTTTAAACCTCTCATACTTGTTGTCGTTTCAACCTTCACGACTTTAAATAGAACAAGTCCTACTAATACAAGAAAGTCAACAAAGAATAAGAAATCATATGGTTTTAAAAGTGAAACAACACTTCCACTAACATCACCAAAGTTTTGTGTTTGGAACAATGTTGGCAATGTGATAAAGTCACTAAAGAATCGGTAGTATAAAATATTCGCGTATAAAAGGAAAGACATTAGAAAATAGATAATAAGAAGTCTTCTATATCTCTTTTTTCCTTTACCTAAAAATGAAAAACCTAGAAAAAATAAAGCCGATCCCAATGGATTTAGCAATAATAAAAATGTCTGTAATGAGTTATCAATATTTAAGTTAAATTCGGTTGATTGCGAAATATATGTTTTTAACCATAAGAATACCACTGCTAATAAGTAAAAGCCAAAAAAGCCGGTGAAGATATTTTGACCACGTTTTAGAATGTTCTTTTTCATGATTGCACCTACCTTCAATCTAAACAAGAATTATTTCATTAACTAAAATCATAAAAACTATTTTACCAATCAAATATGAACAAATTATTAACAAACGTAATGAAATTTACATTTGCAACACATTCATTTACTTTACTACGTTTCTTAAAAATGTCAAGAGTCCTAGAAACCCCCGGAATTTTCTTGCAATTTTAGTATCCCTTTACATCCCTGCCTGTACACATTTTTCACAAACAATTATATGATACGTTTTAACGCTTCTAAATATGACAACTTATTTTTAGTATTGAGCAAATAAACAGACGAAATTAGGTATTCTCAATTATACTATTTTAATAGAAATGAACTTTATCAGAAAGGGCTATTGGGACTATGTTTTTTCTTGCAATTTTTTTATTTATTGCACTTTATGTCGGAATGTGTACTTTCTTTGGGTATATGGGCTGGCTCTGGCTAAAAAAGTCCTTTTCGTTCCCATATAGAAATACATACATATTAATTATTCTTGTCCTATCGTTATCCATATTTGTTGGATACTCTACTTCATCCACTATTTTACAAATTGTTGGATATTATTGGTTACTTCTAATCGGATATGGTCTAATCCTTCTACCACTTGCCTCTTTTTTCTTTTTTCTTTTTAAAAAGAAGGGAATTCGTATAATTGGATTTGGAGTGTTGTCGGTGTATGTACTTATTTTTAGCTTCGGGACTTTTTATGCATGGAGTCCTGTTTTGCGTACATTTGATATCTCCATCAACAAAAATACCAATCGGGATCATTTGAAGATTTTAATGGCTTCTGACCTTCACCTTGGGAATATTATTGGTAAAAACCACCTTGAAAAATTTGTCCATTTAATAGAAGAAACTAGGCCGGATATCATATTCATCCCTGGCGACTTAATTGATGATCACATTGAGCCATTTATGAAGGAAGAGATGGGCGACACGATGAAAAAAATGAACGCACCACTTGGTGTTTACGCTACTCTTGGAAATCATGATTACTACGGGAACGATGAGGTACGAATTGTTGAAGAAATGAAGAAGCTTGGAATCGAGGTTTTAACGGATGAAGTTACAAGGATCGAGAATGATTTCTATATTATAGGAAGGAATGATGATACAGATGAAAATCGCGCTGAAATTAAGGAGCTTGTTGCCTCTATTAATCATGCAAAACCGATAATCATGCTTGACCATCAACCAAATCAGTTAAATGAAGCAAAGGAATATGGAATCGACTTACTTCTGTCAGGACATACCCATCGAGGACAAGTCTTTCCAGGAAATCTGATTACCCACATGCTATATGAAAATGACTACGGCTTGTTGAAAAAAGGCGAATTACATTCCAAAGTATCATCTGGATTTGGTACATGGGGACCACCACTTCGAATTGGAACGAGGTCTGAGGTTGTCTTAATTAATGTAGAATTTAAAAAAGCATTACCAGATTAGGAGGTAATGCTTTCTCGGTTTATTGAACGGATGTAGTATTATTTTCGTTCCCTTTTCCAATAAACTGGTCAAGAGCAAAAGCCTTAGAACCAACAATAGCAAGCATTACGGCCATCGCAAGAAAAGCTAAGTCTAACTCATACCCTGCCATTTGACCATCCCCAAGAAAGCCTATTGGAAGTTTCACTTTTATAATTGCTCCAACCATTATGACAGCAAATAAGATTGAAACGATTCGAGTAAATAATCCAAGCACTAACATAATTCCCCCAACTAGCTCGACAGTCGCTACACCATATGCCAAAACACCTGGAATTCCAATGCTCTCAAACCAGCCAGCGGTATTCTCTACCCCACCTTGAAACTTCACAAGTCCATGAATAAAGAACGTAATACCTAAAACCACTCTAATAATGAAACTACCTAACTCAAATTTATTTTCCATTTCTATTTCCTCCATTTTTTAGATCATTCGTAATCCAATTCATAAAATCACGATAATTTTGTAATGAAACTGTATGTCCCTCCGGATACGAATGAAAACTCACATTCGCTCCTTGATTTTCGAAAAAATCTTTGCTCTCTTCTCCCCATTCAAATGGTAGAACAGGATCATATTCTCCATGGGAAATGAAGATTGAAAGGTTAGCGACTGACTGAATGTGATATTCCTCCTTTACAAAGAACGGAATATACCCACTTAATGCAACAATGCCCTTAATTCTTTCTCCTAATGTTAGCCCTAATGTCATCGAAACAATAGCTCCTTGGCTGAATCCTAATAAATAGATGTTCTCTTGATCGATTGGATAGCTTTGCGAAGCATACTCAAGAAAATTTGTGAGTTGACCAATGCTCCGGTCGAATACTTCTCTGTGGGGTTTGCCATATCCTTCAATTGTAAAAAACGCATAACCCGGTGGCTGTGCTATTGGACCACGAATACTAAAAACAAAAAATGTATCCTCCTTTCCCCTCACCAATGATAGAAGGTCCTGTTCATTGCTCCCCATACCATGCATTAAAAACAACGCAGGATATTTTCTATCAGGATCAATTGTGGAAGGAGTGCGTAGCTCATAAACAATAGGTGAATTCATGTTGTTCCTCCCTTCATCGAGTTTTTACTTATGCAGTAGTATCTCCACAGAGATTTATTTATATAAGAATAAAATATTCATACAAAGAGACTTCAAAGCAAAAAAAAAAGAAAACCTTTCGAGATTTGTTTTCTAATATGAATATTTGTTGTTTATAAGGTAACAAGATATACAGTAGATTGTCAACTCTTTTTTTGTTACTATAATCAAAGACACATTGGTTTTTTGGACCCAATTTTTTTCGAGCTTGTCTCAATAAACTTCATTTGAAAAATCGAGCATCCGCCTGAAGCTATAACTTTATTCGGTTTGGGTTTAAATTCCGCAACTAAATAAAGTTTAGTTTCCTACTAGAATACATGTGAGGTACAAATATGGATATCGGTACTAAAATTCGTGCAATACGAAATCGAAAAAAGATAACCATCGCCCAAATGTGCGAAGGTACAGGCCTATCAAAGGGATTTATTAGTAATGTTGAAAACAATAATACATCCCCATCAATCAATACGTTAAAAGCAATTGCTGATTTCCTTGAAGTCCCGCTTCCTTACCTATTATTAGAAAAGAAAGAACATATGCGGGTAGTTCGGAAGGATGAACGAACGATTACCTCTTTTAATAATTTAAAAGTGGAACATCTCACCTCAAAAGGTGGACTCCGCATGATGATTGTTGAATGTCCACCAGGCGCTTCAATGGGCGAACCAAATGCCCATGAAGGCGAAGAATGTCACTTAGTATTAAAAGGAAGCATTTTGGCTGAACAAGGGGAAGATTCCATTATTGTAAAAGAAGGAGATTCATTTAGCTGGAATGCTAGTGTCCCTCATTTTGTAAAAAACATTGGGGATACAACAGCGGTAATTTTGATTTCCGTGTATTCAGATGCAGAATTGAACGATATTTTATAGTTTCAGGCTTGCGGCAATCGCAGGCTTTTTTTCTTGGGTTAAAAACTGTTTCGAGGCAAATAATAAAAAAGCTTTGACTTACCTTTAAAAATCATGTACATTATCTAATGTACGAACATTATTAAACAACAAAGAA
Organism: Bacillus timonensis; assembly: GCF_000285535.1. GTDB lineage: Bacteria > Bacillota > Bacilli > Bacillales > Bacillaceae_L > Ferdinandcohnia > Ferdinandcohnia timonensis. The sequence continues at coordinate 936,528 of NZ_HE610985.1, forward strand.
AATAATATTCGGTTTTAGGAGTGTTTTTAAATGGATAATGTATTTGATTATGAAGATATTCAGTTAATCCCTGCAAAATGTGTTGTAAACAGCCGTTCTGAGTGTGACACAACCGTTGAATTCGGTGGCCACACATTCAAACTTCCGGTTGTCCCAGCGAACATGCAGACAATTATAGATGAAAAAATCGCATTATTTTTAGCAGAAAATGGCTATTTCTATATCATGCACCGTTTTAACCCTGAAAAACGTGTTGATTTTATTAAGGATATGCAAGCTCGTGGATTAATTGCCTCAATTAGTGTTGGAGTTAAGCCTGAGGAATACACTTTCATCGAACAACTTGCTGAAGAAAACCTTGTCCCAGAATTCATCACAATTGATATCGCACATGGTCATGCAAACTCAGTTATTGAAATGATTAAGCATATTAAAAAGCATTTACCAAAGAGCTTCGTAATTGCTGGGAATGTTGGTACTCCAGAAGCTGTAAGAGAATTAGAAAATGCTGGAGCTGACGCAACAAAGGTTGGAATCGGACCAGGTAAAGTTTGTATCACAAAAATCAAAACTGGTTTCGGAACTGGTGGTTGGCAACTTGCTGCACTTCGTTGGTGTGCAAAGGCTGCAACAAAACCTATCATTGCTGACGGTGGTATCCGTACTCACGGTGATATCGCAAAATCCGTTCGCTTCGGTGCAAAAATGGTTATGATTGGATCGCTCTTCGCTGGACATGAAGAGTCACCTGGTGAAACAAAAGAGATTGAAGGAAAACTTGTGAAAGAATACTTCGGTTCAGCTTCTGAATTCCAAAAAGGTGAAAAGAAGAACGTTGAAGGAAAGAAAATCTACGTTGAGCACAAAGGTTCCTTAAAAGATACGTTAAAAGAAATGGAACAAGACCTTCAATCTGCTATTTCTTATTCAGGAGGAAACAAATTGGATTCCATCCGCCACGTTGACTATGTAGTAGTTAAAAACTCAATCTTTAATGGTGACAGAATCTTTTAATGAAAAAAGGATGAGCTGAAAATAAGCTCATCCTTCTTTATTTTTTAAAAACATATCAAGCATTCGCCTATTTTTCTTGATTACTTATCTTTTCTCTACTAACTCCTCGATGAACTGAAATTCAAGTGGTTTTCCAGTAGATGTGTAAAAGAATCCGTTATAACGAATTGTGTCGTTTGAATTAATAATTAATTCCTTCAAAGGTTCACCATTATGGTCATAAATTTTCGTGTTAAAACGATACCCCAAATACCCAGCAGAAAGCTTTCCTTTTTTAAAAGTAACTTCATTTAAGTTTGTAATGATGCGGTTGATCTCCTGTTTTGATGTAATTTCTAACTTATAACCCGAACTCCCATCAACAATTTGAATGCTTGACACATCTTCAACTTCAATATCAAAAATCTTGTGAGGTACATAGGTAAAACTGTATAGTAGAACAAGAAGTAAAGGGATTACAATTATTATGGTTTTTAATTTCATCATACTTCCACCTTTTTAGAATAGGAGTGTTTTCTATTGTTTATTAAGCTTACGAAAGAACAACAGCAAATGATGATTTCCGACATACAAGAATTTTTCTTGCAAGAAAGAGACGAGGAAATCAGTGAGTTTGCAGCCGAACAGGTATTTCATTTTGTAAAAGAAAAACTTGCACCACATATTTACAATGCTGCTGTCCACGATGTAAAAGCAGTGGTCGATCAACAATTTGCATCTCTTGACGACGAAATATTAACACTTGAAAGACCAGTAAGAAGGTAGATTAAATTTTCGTTTAGTTGCTTACACTACCTTTAAGGAGTGAAAGCAAATGAAAAAAGAAAAACATAATCTTTTCGACCCAAATGATACATATGGAGTATTAAAATCTGAGATGGAAGTTGATTCAGATGTCAATGAGGACATGAATCGCGAAAGATTACTAGATGACTCTGTTGAAGCGTTTATAAAATCAAAAAAGAACCTACCTCAATAGTTCTCTTTTAACTAGTGGGATTCCTTTTAGGGTGAAAGAAATTTTTCAATGGTTTCAGGGACAATTCAAGTACTGATTGTTTTCGAAAGTCATCGAGGTTTGTTCTCGCTGACATTTCGTTTCGATTCTGAGAAGGATTTGGCTCTGAGAACGGTTCTCGCGGACACATTGTTTGGCTATCTGGTATGATTTGTTTTCGAGACTCCTTCTCGCGGACACTTCGCTTCGCTATTGAGCAGGTTTTGGCTTTGAGACCTCTTCTCAAAGAAACTTTGCTTTGCTATTGAGTATGATTTGTCTCCGAGACCACTTCTCAAAGACACTTCGCTTCGCTATTGAGTATGATTTGTCTCTGAGACTCCTTCTCACGGACAAATCGTATAGTATTTTAACAAGTTGTGTCTCCGACGCCCCCTTTACAAAAAAACAAGCCATAATGCCCAGATAGCATTATGGCTTTTCCTTTACCATTGTTCCGTCCTCAACTTTTGATTTGTCACATAAAACATTCCAGGAATGATAACCAAAGAGACAGCCAACAAAATGAGGGTCATTGAATTTTTACTAGTGTCATTTAGGCCCCTTGCAAAAACAACACCATAAACGCTTGAGGCTAGAATATTTCCGATAAACCTTGAAGTCATTAACAAACCTGATGCAATTCCAGATTGAGCAACACTGATAAATGTATATAAAAGGTTTTGAAGGCTAATGTTCATCAGTCCGTTACTTATTCCAAACACCGCCAAAACCACGATGATCCATAATAGTGAAGAATTTTTCGTTGTTATAAAGAGGAATGCGACTCCTACTATTCCAAATAATGTTCCAAAAAGTAATGGAACTCGGTACCCCACTCTTTCCGCCCATCTTGTTGCAAGTGGTGTTGTCATCATCGCAAATACTGATAACGACAACATCATCAATCCTGTATATTCGGAACCTAACTCAATAACCTTCTGTAAGTAGGTAGGCGCAAACAGCAAGATTGAGAAAAATATCAATGTTGAAAGGATATACTGTGCGTAAACAACGGTAATAATCGGATTTTTTCTTAAAAACACAACATTAATCAATGGTTCGGCTTTCTTCTTTTCGTACATATAAAAAAGAACCGTCAAACCAATCGAAAGAATCAAGGACCATAAAGTAAATCCACCTTCCAATGATAGCAAAAAGAACATCCAACTTGTGATAAAAGCACTGAAAAGCAGCATTCCGATGACATCCCATGTAAAAACGGCATCTTTCGTTGGCTCATCTTTTGGGATATTAAACCATATTAAAAATGCTGACAGAAAAATAACCGGAAGATTGACATAAAAAATAACTGGCCAACCTCCATATTGAATCAGCAGTCCACTTATCGTGGGTCCAAATGCAGCGGAGGTTGTTGCAAACACCGCCAATGTACCAATGACACGATTTTGATTTTCTTTAATATACAAACGGACCATTCCTATCCCTGCTGGGTAAAGAGCGGATGTACCAATTGCTTGTATCAATCTCATGCTTAAAAGCATCAACATACTTTTCGACAATGGTGCAAGTACAGATGAAATCAAGACAAGGAATAGTCCGATGAGAAAAATCCTCTTCCTTCCATAATGGTCGCTAAGTCTTCCAACAATTGGTAAAAAAATAGCACTTACAATAAAGTAGGAAGCAATTAACCACGAAATATCAGTTGATGAAAGGTCGAAATCTTGTTGAATGGATGGTAAAGCTACTGTAATCATCGTTGTATTCAGTGGATTTAATATCGCCCCCAAGGCAATTGCCAGTATGACGAATGTTGGTTTTTTTATCGTATGAGACATTGTATATTCCCCTTTTATCTAAGTGTAATAAGTGTATCATACAAAGAATTAGGACGGAGAGAATATACAAATTCTATAAAAAAATGGATAATCTCATTCCTGTCGTAAAAGCTACAAATAGACTTTAGAAATGGGGGATTGGTATGTTAAGTAGAGCAACAAAAATTACTACACTGTTCTGGATTGCGATTCTAGGAGTTATTTTAACAACCATATACACGATTGTAATTATGATTCAGGGTAGTAAAACGATGAAGATGATTCGCTACATTTATAATCAAAATAAAAAACGTGGGGAACAAGAAAATCGCGAGGAATGACCCTCGCGATTTATTTCTCCTTTTTCATCTCCGTTTTTCGTGCATATATTTCATCCATTTTTTCTGTTTTTGAGTCACTATTATATAGCCCATTCCAGATAAAGCTGTGAGCCCAACCGCAAAGTTTACTAGCATTGAATGCAAAGTAAAAATACCTGCAGCAATTCCACCAAAACCGAGTAAGAATAACTCAAACAAATGCTTCTTATGACTTTCATAGATTCTAAATTGAAATTCTCTTCTTTGTTCAAGTTCCTTCAAATCCTCTAGTTTCTGGGGCAACTCTAAAAATTCTTGAACGGAATGAAAAATTTTAAATACGGGAAGCGCCTGAAACCATTTCCAGACAAATGACCATTTCTGATTGCCATCTTTGTTCAACCATTTTATAAACCCAGGCTTTACTGTATCTAATACCTCTTCTTCAGAAATTAGATTCAATATGATTCCTTCGACTGCTACGAAAGAGCGACCTAAAAAGACGAATCGTGTTGGGACCTGGATTGGGAGCGCTTGAACGATGTCATTCATTTCACGTTTAAAAGCAATCAGGTCAATTTCTTTTATTTGGGACAGATCAAATGACATGATTTGTCCAAGTAATTTCTCCATTGTACGATGATCAGCCTCAGGTAGTAAAAATCCTAATTGTGATAAACAATCAACCGTTCGCGAATAATTTTTTGTAAGAATACTTTCAACCAAACCTTGAAAATTCGCAGCATCTTTCTTCGAGAGTTCCCCAACCATACCGAAGTCAAGCAGAATAATTTTACCATCCTTTGATAAAAGAACATTACCTGGATGAGGGTCTGCATGAAACAAGCCTGGTTCCAGCCACTGTGGAAGGAAGAGCTCCATTAAATTCTGGGTTAACCTCTTTCGGTCAAAGAGTTCCACATCTTCAATATCCGAAATCTTAATTCCTTCTACCCATTCCATAACAAGGACATTCGTTGTACTGTACGTTGGGTACGTATTTGGAATTCTGACATTTTCCATTTCTCTAAATCGGTGCCTAAAGGACGCTAGGTTTTGAAGTTCCTTCGTATAATCCAGTTCCCGCTCAATCACTTGCTTGATTTCCTGAAACAAGACCTTAAAATTGATAAACCCCTTCGGAATCGGCGCAAAATGATCTGCAAACCAAATAATGATAGCTAATGTACGGAAATCCGTTTTAAGAATCGATTGAATATAGGGTCTTTGGACTTTTATCGCAACTGTTTCTCCGGTTTTTAATACCCCCTTATATACTTCCCCTATCGAGGCAGATGCAATTGCTTCTGTTTCAATTGAATCCAAAATTGCATAAATAGGAGACCCCCAGTTTTTCACGAGAATTTCCTCAATATCTTTCCAATTTGAAGGAGGTACCTTATCAGCAAGGTCTTGAATTTGCTTAATAAAGGGGGTAGGCAATAGGTCAGCCCTTGTTCCCAAAATTTGTCCGACTTTTATAAGTAAACCTTCCAATTCAAATAAGGTTTTACGAAACCTTGCACCGATTTCCTCCCAAAGTCTATCCCAATCAGCTTGAGGCTTTTTTCGTATTTTATACCAGTAGATTTTCATAAAAATTACAATAGCCAGCGAAAGAACCTTTGTCATCCGAACCAACTTATTTTTCGTTTTCATTTTTTAAATCACTCGTTTCACTAACGTTTCTATTACAAATACTTCAATACAAAAAGCATTTCTCCTTTAATAAAGAAATGCTTTTCGTGAACAGATTCTTTATGACGTTTTTTCTTTCTTCTGCAATAAAACAGCTGCGATTACGATAACACCTTTAAATGCTTCCCTTAAAAATGGAGGAACCCCGAAAAGGTTAAGGAGATTATTCATAACAGCTATAATTAACATACCGTAGACTGTTCCCAGGATAAATCCTCTTCCCCCCATCATATTTGTTCCACCAACAACTGCTGCAGCGATTGCATCCATTTCCATCCCTCTTCCTGCATTTGAAAAGTCCATTGAACCAATGCGAGAAACTTGGATAATTGCCGCAATCGAAACAAGCAGCCCCATTAATGCGTATACACGTAGTTTCACTTTTTCTACATTAATACCGGATAGTTTAGCGGCTCTTTCATTTGATCCAACTGCAATAATATGTCTTCCAAACGTTGTTCTTTTCGATACATAGTAAAGGATATAGGCAATGACCGCCCAATAAACAATTGGCATTATCATATAATTTCCGATTTTAAAGCTTGCAATCTGTAAAAACTCTACTGGAACAGTGGGATTATACCCTTGCATAAAGTGCTGGGTTACACTTCTAAATATCATCATTGCACCTAATGTAGCAATGAACGGGGGTACATTTCCCTTTGTAATACTAACTCCAATCAGTGAACCTAAAAGATAACCTGCTAGTAAAACCAATAGAATGGTAATGATAAATCCAGGAACACCCGTTATTCCAACTAACCCCAGGAATCCTTTTGTACCGGTATCTAGGAGCATCATTGAAAAGGCACCTGTAACGACCAGTGTAGAACCAACTGCTAAGTCAATTCCACCTGTCATAATAACAAACGTCATTCCTAAGGCAACAATGGCTGTACCTGCATTATTTCGTAAAATATTTATCCAGTTGTTGATCCACGATTGAAACCATTCCCCAAATGAATCATAATCGAAACCTAAAACAAAGGTTTGTAAAATAATCATAATGATTAACGCAATTGCGATACTAAACAATGGATCATTTGTCCATTTATATGTAAACCAACCAAAAAAGTTTTTCTTATTAGTAATCACTGTATTGTCGATACTCGGCTTCATATTAGCTTACCTCACCCTCACTTAAATCCCCACCCGTAGCAAGACTCATGATGGAATGCTCATTCATTTTCTCTCCCGTGACCTCTCCCTGTATAATCCCATGATACATAACAATTGCTCTGTCACATACGCGTATGATCTCATTCGCTTCACTGGAAAGTACTACAACTGCAATGTTTTCTTCAGCAAGCTTCAAAATGATATCATAGATGTCTTCCTTCGCTCCTACATCAACACCTTGGGTAGGATTATCCAGGATAAGAAGTTTTGGGTTAGCCGCCAACCATTTTGCGAGGACAACCTTTTGCTGATTTCCTCCAGAGAGACTTGTTATGCTGTCAGTAAGCTCCCCCATTTTTAATCGTAATGCTTTTCTTTGCTCTTCAAAAAGCTCCTGATGCTTTTTCGTGTTAATCGTTCCCCGTCTTGATAACATTGGCCACGTGACAATGGATGCATTGTCTAATATATTCATATCTTTAATAATCGCATTCTCTTTGCGATTTCGCGGCAAATAAGCTATGCCTTCCTTAATTGCTTTCGTCGTACTCGTTATTTTTACTTCTTTTCCATTTAGGAGAATTTTTCCGGACGTAGTCTGGTCTGCTCCAAAAATACATTGAAAGAGCTCACTTCGACCATCTCCGAGAAGACCTGTAAAACCTACAATTTCACCTGATTTAATTGAAAAACTAATATTTTTAAAGATATGACCAGAAGTTAACCCTTCTACACGGAGAATCTCATTTCCTAGTCTCTTTTCTCTTATTAAAGGTTCCGTTCTTACATCATGTCCCACCATATACCGAGCAAGATCTTTCGGAGTCACGTCACTCACATTTCCCTCTGAAACCAAATTACCATCTCGAAGCACAAGATAGCGGTTACAAATCTCCATAACCTCATTTAATTTATGTGAAATAAAAATGATACCGACATTATGCTCTTTAAGTGTTCTCATCATCGTAAACATTCGGTCAATTTCTTGATCTGTCAAGGAAGTAGTGGGTTCATCCATTATAATAAAGGAAGCATTTGTCATCATAGCGCGGCATATTTCAACAATTTGCTTATAAGAAGCATCAAGATCTCGTACCATTTTATTTGGATCCAAATCAATGTTCATTTTAGTAAACATCTCTTTTGTTTTGTGGTACATTTTTTCTAAATCAAGACTACCTCTTTTGGTCTTTAATTCACGTCCAAGGAACATATTTTCATAGATTGGTAAATCATTAATCAAGTTCAGCTCTTGATGAATGAAGGCAATTCCTGCATCCTGGGATTGTGCAGGTGTTGCAAATTCCACTTGTTTCCCATCTATGAGAATAGCTCCAGAATCCATCTGCAAAACCCCGCCTAAAATATTCATGAGAGTCGACTTACCTGCACCATTTTCACCAAGTAATGCACATATTTCCCCACCATTTAAGGTAAAAGAAACATCCTTGAGTACATCATTGCTTCCAAAGGATTTTCTTATATGTTGCATCCCAATTTCCATGTTATCACTTCCAAACCTTTAAAATCACTCCCAGTACTCACATAAAAACCTAAAAGAGAGAGGCTATAGCAGCATTGCCATAGCCCTCTAAAATTACGAGCACAAATCTTTAATAAGGTGAACCCTCATCAAGGAACTCTTCATAATTGTCTCTGTCAACGATGGTTGTAGGAATAATCGTTTCTAGTTCAACATCTTCACCTTTAAGAACCTTAACAGCAATATCTACAGCATCTTTCACCATGGCAGGGCTGTATAAAGCAGATTGAATCCAAATATCCTTATTTTCAGGCATCATGTTAAAATATTCCTGCATTCCACCACCACCGGTTACTACTTTAATATCTGTTCTTCCCGCTTCGTTGATTGCCTGTAATACCCCAATTGAAGTTTCATCATCCATGGAGTAAACAGCATCTATTTTATCTAGACTTGTTAAGATATCAGCAAAATCCTTTAAACCATCTTCTCTTGTAAATTGAGTTGCATATGTGTGAAGCTCCATATCTGGTGCAATCTCTTCAATTGTTTCAACAAAGCCTTTTTTACGTAGTTCGGAAACAGAACCGGCTGATGGAACTTCTAAAATAACAACATTTCCATCTTTACCAACTTTATCAACAATGTAATTTGCGCCTTGAACACCCATGTCCTCGTTATCCCCAGCAACACGATAAACACCGTCGACATCAATAGCGATATCAAAGTTAATGACTTTTATGCCCTCATCGATTGCTCTTTGAATTGGTACTTCCATACCTTCCCATTGCGGGAATGCAACAATTGCCTCTGCACCCCAAGTCATTAAATCATCTAATTGAGAAGTCATTTCAGCAGCATTACTACTTGTTTGAATTTGGTATTCAATGTCACTGGAAAGTTCTTTTGCACGTGCCTCCGCATGGTAAGCAACTGCAGCAACCCAACCATGTGTTACAGCTGGTGCTAAAATACCAATCTTATACTTATCACCTGATTCTTTTCCCGAATCCCCACTTGTTGAGTCTCCTGTTTGTTCTGAATTACTACATGCAGCCAGAACAGGAATTAGAAGTAGAACTAACAACGATAATAAACGTAAACCTTTTTTCATAAAAAAATAACCCCCTCGTTTTGAACTAGTAATCTATTACAAAATAGAATTGAAACCTAAGTTTTACACAATAAAACGCTTTCATTCAGGAGTTACAATCATGTTGTTATTTAGTTTTGGATCCCTGTTGATGTAATAATGTAGAATTTTTTCAGTATACTATTCCTTCATTTAGAATGTCGCTTTTATGAAACATGTAATTGATTACTAATAAAATTAAATAATTAGTACAACCTTTGAAATAATCACTTTTTATGATCAATAGCCTATTTGTAATCCGTTACATTCATAGTATAAGATAAATAATATTCAGTCAATTAATTTTAGGTATTTATTATCATATTTTCCAAATTAGGTATAATCTTTTATGTAACACTTATAGAGTATATGAAATCTATGCGTCAAGTAATTTCTCCACAACTCTTAGAGAAGCAACTGCCTGCTCACCAGTAACCAGAGGTTTTACGTTATTCATAATTGAATCAATAAATGCGTCAACAACACCTGTATTTGTTTGATTATCATTTGTCTGGATTGATTCTAATTCATACTTCACAATCGTGCCATCCCTCTTCTCTATTACAAGCTGCGCATCGGAATCATGGTAGATTTTCAAGACTCCTTTTTGACAGTAGATAATCGTGGAATTGTCTTCTGAACCGTAATACGTCCAGGAAAACGAAGCTGTTCCTAAACGACCTTTCTTCGTTTTGCATGCACACACAACATTATCACAAACCTCAATCGGGTTTCCATTACCATCAACTTTATCTAGAGCAGCATAGAAGGAATGAACTTCCTCGATTTCGTCATCTAATAAATAATGAATTAAATCAATTTTATGAATCCCTAAATCACCTGCTACACCTGAGTGAGAACGTTCTTTTTTAAAAAACCAAGTAGAGTTTGATTTGTTTACCCCCCAGCTCTCGGGTCCTTGATGACCAAAGGTAGTTTTAAAGGTTAATACCTCACCTAATTCCTTTTTATCCAAGATTTCCTTCGCTTTTTGATGTGCTTTAGTGAAACGTTGGTTATGATCAACCATTAATTTTTTCCCTGATTTCCTTTGTGCATCCAGGATTTTCTCAGCATACTTTACATTTATGGCTAGAGGCTTTTCACATAATACATGCTTTCCGCATAACAATGCGTTGGTAGTATTAATATGATGGGCTTCATTTGAAGAACAATCACTGATTGCAATAATTGATGGATCACCCAATAACTCCTCAACTGTTTTAACAGCGCGCCCACCAAATTCTTTCGCCAAAACTTCAGCTCGTTCGGGATTACGGTCATAAAAGATGATTTCCCCAACATGTGGATTTGCTTTATACTCTGGTGCATGTCTATACCTTGCAATGGAACCACATCCGATAATGCCCACTTTTATACCCATGGACAAAACCTCCCTCTTCCTTTTTCTTTAAAGAAAAACCTACCCCATAGTTGACTCACGTATAATAAGTTCATGTTCTAATACAACACTTTCTACTTTTTCTCCTTGAATACTATTTATTAACATGTCAGCTGCGACGCAGCCCATTTTATACATTGGCTGAGAAATTGTAGTCAGAGTGGGATTCGTCATGTTCGAAAAGCTAATATTATCAAAACCAACGATTGCTATATCATTCGGGACATGTAAACCACTTCCATTAATGCCTTTTAGCGCCCCGATAGCTAACGTATCAGAAACGGCAAAAATAGATGTCGGCTTTTCCTCTAATTTAAACAAGCTCCTCATTGCTTGAACACCATTTTGAAATTCAAGCTCTTTTGTGTGGTATATCCACTCTTCACGGATAGGAAGTTCAAATTCTTGTAAAGCTCGCTCAAACCCATTCCGACGCTGTCTAGCGTATAAATACTTTTCATCAGAATTGATGAGTGCAATTTTGTCATGACCTAATTTGATTAAATGCTTTACGGCTTGATAAGCTGCCAATTCATTATCTATCGTTACGTAGGGAATACATCCTCCTTCTTCGTACTCACTACAAAGAATGACAGAGTAATTTTCTGCTAATTCAGTAAGCTTTTGCATATTGACTGTCGGATCCATCGAAATGACACCATCGGCCAACTTATTCTTAACCATATTAAAATAAATGTTTTCTCGCTGTGGATTGGAGTCTGTTTCGCAAAGAAGAATATTATAGTGGTTGGATATTGCTGTATTTTGAATCCCGTTTATGATTTCTGTGTAAAAGGGATTTGAAATACTTGGAAGTAATACTAATAAAAGTCGACTTTCAGAGTTTCGAAGATTTCTTCCTAGCATACTAGGTTCATATTTAAGATCTTTTATTGCATGTTCAACTTTTAGTCTTGTTTTTGGACTTACAGACGTAGCATTATTAAGGACCCTTGAAACCGTTGCAACGGATACACCTGCTTTTTGTGCTACCTGTTGAATATTCGCCATATTTGGTCCCCACTTTCATTTCTATGATATTGTTTTGTAATCGATTACAAGTATGATTGTAAGTATTCTGAAAATTATTGTCAATATCTTACCGCAAGCCTAGTATTAAACAATATTGGAAGTTTGATTTTACCCTATTTATGGGTTAATTGGATGTAACGGATTACAAATTGAATTTTATTAACACTCTTCGTCTTTATGAATATGGTAATGTCTTAAGCATTGAGCAAAAGGTCGGGTTGCTGTCTATCGAAAAAGGTTTAATAAAAACTATTCAAAGCCTTAAACATGTATGGTGAAAGAATCTGTTGGGGTATATAGTAGAAGTTAACAGTAGCAAATTGAGGAAATGAATTTAAGGAGTGCATTGTCAATGAGGACGCACTCCTTGATGAACCATTTAAATTAATATCCCAGGTTTACACAATCCTTCAAATATATTTCATGGGTTTAGGTCCTTACTCGTATATACTATTTTTCCATGTTTGACAGTTTGCAGTATTTTATAGTTCATACCATCATCTTTTAATAAAATAAAATCAGCTACTCCATTTACACATAGTCCACCATTAGTTGGTAAATTCATTAATTTACTTGGTCTAATGGAAGCGGCTTCCCAAGCATCACTAAAAGAACATATCCCTTTTTGCACAAGATTTTTCACTCCGCTAATTAGCATTTGTACAGACCCTGCTAGCAAATTGGGATTATCAGCTAAATGAAGTTTGCCCTCTGCTGTTAATATAACATCTCCACCTATATGAGTTCGATACCTTCCAGGTTCTTTTCCGCTTAAAGAGACAGCATCGCTTACAAGCACAGCATGGTGTTCTTTCACCTTAAAGATCACCTTTAAAAAAGAATCAGGTAGATGGAATCCATCTGCTATACAAGAGGTCCATAAAGAATCTTGGGCTAACTGTTCCCAAATGTAATTTGGATGGCGGGGAAGGCTTAGATGAGCGCCATTTCCAAGATGTGTCGATAATGTAGCCCCTGCCTCAACTGCTTCTTTAATCTGTTCAGAAGACGCTGCTGTATGTCCAATAGAAACAACTATTCCACTAGATTTACATTTTTGAATAAACTCGAATGAGGCTGGCCACTCAGGGGATAAAGTAATGATCTTTATTCTTCCTTTAGCAGCATCCTGCCATCTCTCCAAAAGAGTCCAATCAGAGGGCTGCACATATTCTAACTGATGAGCACCTCTTGGACCATTTTCATTTGAAATAAACGGACCCTCTAAGTGAATTCCTTTGATGCAACTATTTAACCTATCATTTTCTTCACATGCACTTGCAATAATTGAAACGATTTTCTCAAGTGCTTCATTACTGTTTGTAATCACAGTAGGATAGAAAGTTGTTATTCCCTGACTCCATAACTTTTCAGCTATATCCTCTATATCCTGCCCAGTTAAGGGAAGTGTATTTAAATCAATCCCATAATATCCATTAATTTGAAGATCGACTAATCCAGGTGCAATTATGGGTAATGAGGAACAATCATTTTCATCTAAATTATCTATCCGAGCTATTCCTCCGTCTTGTACCCATACTTGGATGGGTTTCCCTGTTTTATAATGAATTCCTTTAAACATCCAAGCACCCATGATAAGCTTCGGAATCAACATACAAGGTACAGTTTGGATGCCGACGCAAAATGGTAGCAGGGCAATTCGTTGTGATGGTTTCTGTTAATGTTTCTTTTATGGCTTTTTGTTTTGTTTTTCCTGGGACTACACAAAACAAATTTGCTCCCGATAAAATGGTAGGGATTGTAAGTGTAATAGCGTGTGTTGGTACATCCTCGAATTGTTGAAAACAACCATCATTCACTTGTTGCCATCGGCATACTTCATCTAACTCAACAATTTTTGCAACCTCCTTATCTTGAAAGTCTGCAACAGGTGGATCATTGAAAGCGATATGACCATTTTCTCCGATGCCAAGGCAAATAATATCTATTGGTTCTTGGTTAATAAGCTTCCCATATCTCCTGCATTCATCTTCTGGTTTATTCGTACTGTCGATTAGAAAAACCTCACCAGGTTTTACGTGCTCAAATAAGTGCTCCATTAAAAAGGAACCGAACCTCTGAGAAGCATTTGGAGAGAGTCCAAGATATTCATCCATATGAAATACGGTAACTCGCTTCCAATCAATCTCTGGTTCTGCTATTAATGACTTTAACAATTCAATTTGCGAGGGTGCTGCTGCAAATACCATACGGACTCGTGCTTTTTTTGAGAGCAACTCTTTGATTGTTGATGCAACATCTATGGCAGCGGATGTTCCCATGTCTTCTCGATTTGCAAACACTTGAACATTCAGATGTTCTACCTGCTTCATTAAAATTACATTACTAGTTTTCACCTGGATTATTCTCTCCTTTCAAAGAATCTGAGCTTTACTCTTCAAATCATGTAAGAATGATACTTCTTTCCCAGTTGTTGAAGATTCATATGTTCCTAGAATAATTTCTAATGAATGTTTACCCTCAGTACCGGGTACGATTGGTGAACGTTGTTCTTGAACCGCAAGGGCCATATCTTTGATTTGAATTCGATGACCATCCGGAATAACTTTAAATGGTTCAAATGATGGAATTTCTATTTTTTCGCCTTCCACTTCAAGTACCGTAATTGTATCTTCTTGAATCACTAATGTACCTTTTTCACCATGAATAGAAAGAACCTGCCCTTTTCCTTCAAATGCAGTAGTTGTAATTTCTAATACACCCATTGCACCATTTTTAAATTCAAGAAGAGAGATAACGGTGTCTTCTACTTCAATATCTCGTAAGACTGCTTTGGCTTTTCCATACAAAGAGGCAACGGGTCCTACTAACCATTGGAGCATATCAACGGTATGTATGCCTTGGTTCATCATGGCACCACCTCCATCCATTTCCCACGTGCCTCTCCAGCCAGCACTATCATAATAATGCTGATCTCGATATATTTTTACATAACCAGAACATAAGCTTAATCTCCCTAACTTTCCTTCTTGAATGATTTTTCTAGCAAATTGCGCTTGAGGAGACATCCTTCTTGGGAAAACAGTTGAGATGAGAACATTATTTTCTTCGCAAGCCTCAACCATTCGACTATAATCGTCCATTTTAATTGCCATTGGCTTTTCTACTAATATATGTTTTTTAGCTTTGGCTACCTGTACCGTTTGTTCAGGGTGGATCCCGCTTGGTGTGCAAATGCAAATTACATCGATTTCATCATTATGTAGCATTTCTTCTAAACTGCTAAAGGAGATTACTTGATATTTTTTTGCAAAATCGACTGCCTTTGTCTGTATGGAGTCATAAACTCCAATTAGTCTGGCTTCATCGGTTTCAAGAATTCCTTTTGCATGCACCTCAGCAATAATCCCACAACCAATGATCCCAAATCCAGTGGTTTTAACAACTGACATCTCTATCATCCCTCTCTTTTCAATTTTCAAACATTCTCCACGTTTAATGCTCCAATTAACTCTGCCTTCTCATCTGCATCTATCGTTGCCGTTGTTGCAGCTAAAATATCATGATGTGTTACTAAGCCAACTTCTCCATTAATTCGATTGATAAAATCCCTTGTAATCGTTATCGGGGCACTCTCTTCCTTTATTTCTAGAAGGTGAGCATCATTCGTAACCTTATAACCAACTGAATCCTTACCTACTATTGGATCCCCTTCAAGTCGATATTCAGCCACTCCACTTGTTCCTACAATAAAAATGCGACCATCTCCCCAGGTCCAACTTTTATTCGGTGTGTGCCAATCTGCATATAGCTGGGCAGTTACTCCACCTTCCATTACAACATGAAGGCAAGCCACATCGTAAAAGGATGGATATTCCGGAAGGATATTTTTTGCCATATAACCCGAAATCAATTGAATCTCCTGTCCTGTTAACCATCTTAATAAATCAAAATCATGAATAAACAGGTCGACGATGATACCTCCTGATTGTTGTTTAAAAAAAGTGCCAAGACGGTCTATTTTTCCCATTCAGCAAGTGCGGCTTACGCATCGTAATACTTACAATCCGTCCAAGACTTCCTTCTGAAATTTGTTTTTGTAAAGTATAAAGGGACGAACGAAATCGTTCGGTTAAAAGCATTCCTACCTGTATCCTTCCTCTTGAAAAAAGTGCTTTAAGCCTCCCAAGGTCTTTACGATTCGTTACTGCTGGTTTATCCAGCATGACATGTTTACCATGCCTCTCACATATCTCCAAAACATCTATTTTTTCATTATTAATTGCGGCACAACCCACGATTTCTATCGAACTATCTAGTAGTATTTCCTCAACACTTTGTACGATGGGAATGGTATATGAAGCTGAGATCATTCCTGCAAGTGTGGTATTCTCTTTCTCATAAATCCCCGCACATGAATGCCCTAAGGCAAGCATTTCTTCAATAAAAATGGTAATATGGGCATGCTGACAACCTATTATTGAAAATCTCATGTTCCTCATTCCCTTTTGTATAAATGTGTTAGCTCATTTAATTGTTGTTTCACTACATGTAAATCATGAGCCATTCTTTCCTTAGCAGGGTATGGAGCTGCACATTCCAGAGTAATCCACTTATCATACCTAATTTCCTGTAGTGCTCCAAATAAAGGTTTATGATCCACCTCACCCTC
Organism: Bacillus timonensis; assembly: GCF_000285535.1. Taxonomy (GTDB): domain Bacteria; phylum Bacillota; class Bacilli; order Bacillales; family Bacillaceae_L; genus Ferdinandcohnia; species Ferdinandcohnia timonensis. Next base: position 953,139 of record NZ_HE610985.1, read on the forward strand.
GCCTAATAGACATTGCATAAAGCTTTCTTCTCCATGCCTTGTTCGGTTTGTAAACGTTCCAGCCATACCCGCTTGATTGATTCGTTTTTCATCCTTCACATGTATATGGAATAAACGATCTCCTAATCCAAAGACTGAATCCCTACCAAAATCTGTGTCTGTAATGTACATATTCCCTGCATCATGGATAAGTCCTACATTATCTTCTTCAATCATGGTGAGTATTCTTATTGCATCTTCTACTGTCTCAACTAAACTATTATTATGAATTTCTACAATTACTTTCTTATTAAATTGCTTGGCTAAGAGTGAGCACTTCTTTATCCAATAAGCGGCTTTTTCATAATGTTCGTCAATCGCAAGAAAAGCATTAGGTCCACCAGGAAAAACCCGTATCATATCCACATCAAGAATCGTAGCCGATTCCAGGATTTTTTCGAAATCAGTGAATTCTTTCTCACAATCGTAGTCACTTAAAGATGAAAAATGCCCCATATATCCTGCTAGTGCAGGTATTTCTAAATGATAGTAATTCGCAATTTGTTTTATTTCCTCCATTTGATGACGAGGTGTTTGTGCGGAGAGATGTGGTTCTCGACACGCGATTTCAATTCCATCAAACCCCAACTCCTTTGTCGTTTCCATTGCCTCTTGTAAACTAAACTCTATAAATGCCCCACTAAATGCAGCAAATTTCATTCGAAATTCTCCTTTTTTAGTTCCGCTAGAATCTGATTAAGGTCTTCTAAAAAGAGAGTATTCTCTTTTTAGAAGATTTATTTTATGTCTACTTTGGATTCAAGATTAAATATGGTTGGTTCTCTTCATTCTCACTACTATTTAGTTTTAAAACCACACTTTTTGTGTTCGGATCAACGATTCGGAAAGTAACTTTACCTGATGCGTTCTTTACAAATTGAGTTACATCAAAGCTATACCATCCCTCTTCTTTTACCAAAACCTTTCCTAAAGGAACTGCTACTCCAATATTTCTTGTATTCCACGTCAAGGTATTTTCATCCCAGTTGCCATTTTGATATCCTTCGAGCTGCATATCTAACCCATTAGCAAGACTTTCTAACACGTAAACATTAAGTCTTGCCTTTTCAATTTGCTGATTAAAGGGAGACGTTTCAAATTTTAAGTAAGCTAATCGGTCTCCACCTCCGCTTGATCGTGAAATATCCGCAACCTCTAGAACTTTTTCAGAACCAAAACCTCTATCTGGTTCATGCTCAAACACAAATGTATCGTCAGTTGCAAAGATGGTATTAACCAACGGCATTTTTTTCGTTACTTCAATTGAATACGTATCAGTAGCTCCGTCTCGATTTGTCACAATAATCGAGACACGATTTCCTCCTTCCGCTAATGGAATTTCCTGGGATACCATTCCATTTTCAACCTGTATTCCATTTACTGTAACAATACTTTCCTCATTTACCACTGTTGGTGTAACAGTTAGAGTATCTACGCGATTCGGCACGGTAATCGAATATGAAGTTTTGGAAGTAGAAAAATCAATTGTTCCTTTACTTACCCTAAGATCACGGAGCCCACTTTTTGGATAGAGTGTTGTAGTATGGGGTTGATCATAGGCAGATGCCCAATAATATCCACTTGCAATAACGCGTCGTGGCTCAAATCCTATTTGATGACCATTTGGAATATTTTCAGAAGAAAGACTTATCATTCCATTATTGTCAACTATTCCACTCGTATATTTACCACCTGCATAGGTGAATCTTCCATCGACTCGTGCTTCCGGAATAGGTTGTTTTGTTTCCATATCGATTAATTTCATTGAAACATTAGCTTTAGTTGATTGATAAGATATCCCCATCTGAGTAAGAATCATTGGTTTTAATGACGTTTTTTCAGTTGATGCATTAGTTTCTATGGATACTGGACCTATCTTTCCACTCATGTCCATTGCAGCAACCTTATAATAATAAGTCGTATTTGGTAATAACCCGACATCGGTAAATGACTGTCCCCTTGCAAGACCTGCAATATTTAGAGGGCTTGGTGTGAAATCTTTAGTGGTACTACGATACACTATGTACCTGTCGATTTCAGTATCATCATAGGCCATCCCAAAGGAGATGTTAATTTCATGATAATTTTTAGTGGTAGCTATGGGTGGAGAACTCACAACAGATGGATTTTCAAAATCATCTGGTGGTTGCCAGAAGATGCCTTCCTCTCCCCAAAACGTAGGCAAGGTACGAATTGAATCATAATGATGTACTGCAATACCTCCAAAATACGAATTATTTCCGAATGCAGAGTATACCTTGTCTAACTCACCTTCCATATATTCACGACCTTCTTCACGGAAGGTAATCGCCTCAGGATCCCCACTATTTGCTATATCAAGGGTTTCTACTCCTACAACAACTGAATTCTGTTTACCAATTGCTTCCGCATAGTCCATTTCCCCTTGAGCACCTGCAATAATACCCGCTGAACCATCAGCTGTATCACGGTAGTCCATAATTGATATATAATCACTAATATCTTGAACGTGTTCAGACAACCATTTCGTACTTCCGTTCCATGTAATTTCCTTTGTCTGCTCTGATGTGTCGTACCATTTTGGGATGGCAGGTCCAAAAGGGAGATTAATTCCAGCAACATTTCTGCGATTTATCATTTTCTGTAAACCATCAAGATATTGAATTTGGAGAGTTGGGTATTTCGTTTTGAAATCTTCCGAAATATATGGTTCAATATCCACATTTATTCCATCAAACCCTTCCTCATCTTCAGAAGCTAAATTATAATTAATCACACGTTCCATTTCTCTAATAGCAAAATCATGATAGACTTCATATGCTCCCATATAGGGTGGTGATGTTCCTCCAGAAATACAAGCATGTACTTGGTATCCTTTGTTATGTGCCCATTTAATAAAGTCTCGTAATTTCTCGGGTGCATCTTCAATTACATCCATGCCTGCATAAGGTCCTACTGCTAAATATAATGTTGTGACGGGATCGGAATCGAAAGTTTCTGTATCATTTGCAAATGCATCAAGTACGTTCCGAGAGTTTGGATTTAAAAGGAGCTTATAGCTTTCAGACTCCCAGATCCACATCGCACGGTCCTGCTTTTTTAACTCAAAGTTTTCATTTGTTCCTTTACCAACCTTAGCGTAGGTAGTTAATGATTCTCCAATGTTCCCATTTGAATCAATCGCTTTTGCTTCAATACTATATGTCTTATCTACTTTCTTTTGTGGACTCCAAATATATTGATAATGGTTTCCTGTTCGTTTCATCATCCTCCATGTTCCGCTATTAATTCTAACTAGTACCTTTTCTATTTGATTCTTTGAATTTACTTTAACTTTGACAGGGACGTTGCCATTAACTGTTTCTCCATCGTCTGGAGAAAGAATTGTTACTTTTGGAATGTTGCCTTTTGAATTGTTAATTGAGAGTGTAATAGTTGAGCTCCACACACCATAGCGGGTACCAATGTCTAATCCCCTCGCATTTAGAGTAATGTTGCCATCGTATTTTGTTGTATCAAGATCAAGATCATAGAACCATGAACCTGAATCATCACCATCAGAATCGTCGGTAATTACATCTACCTGTGTCTGTCCGTTAATATAAAGTTTAATGTCATAAGCATCTGTATAGGTTCCTGTAATTCGAATCGTTTTTTCAGTTATGGTTTCTAAATCATTTGGTGAATCAATGGTGATAGATGAGGCTGCATAACTCTGTATTGGCAACACTAGTAAAACTGAAAGCAAAACTAACACGGATAACATGGTAACGTTCAGCTGGTTTAACCTACTTTTGCTCTTATAAACCATCAAAGATAACCTCCATTCCACTTTTAATGAACAACCCTACTTTATACCGGAATTATTAAAGTTACTTACAAAGTATTTCTCAGCAAATAAGAAAACGATTAGAATTGGTACCAAGCTCATCAATGCGGCTGCGACCATAAATTGGCCATTTCCGAACCATTGACCCGCTAAAGATAATATACCAATAGGTAACGTGAAGTTCTCATTCGACGTTAGATAAATAACTGGCGCAAAAATCTCATTCCACTTTGTCATGAAGGTAAAAATAGCAAGAGTGGCAATGGTTGGTTTACACATAGGCATGAAAATTTTCAAATAAATTTGAAATGGATTACATCCATCAAGCTTTGCAGATTCTTCGTATTCCTTTGGTATACTCATAAATGCCTGCCTCATCAAGAAAATACCAAATGGTTGTGCTAACCATTCAATTATCCATAGAGGTGTCAAAGTATCTAGCATGTTAAGATTCTTAAAAATGATAAAATGTGGAATGATAATAACCACAGGTGGGATCATCATTGTCCCTAATACCATGACAAACAAAACATTCTTCAAAGGAAAGTTAAGTCTAGCAAATGCATAGCCAACCATTGAACAGGACAGAATCGCTCCAATCACCGACAAAAACGAAACTGTAATACTATTAAAGCTATAATCTATGAAGCTACCTAACTTAAATACCTCAGGGTAGTTGGACCATTGAAAAATTTCAGGAATCCACTTTGGAGGGACAGCAGTAAATTCCGTATATGTTTTGAGTGAATTAAATAGAGCTGTCACAAACGGTATAATCATAATAAGCGCACTAATCGTTATAATGATGTATCCACTGATTTTTCTACCTGTAAGATGTTTCACTTTCTTCCTCCTTTCATTTGCAATGCAAATTAATTATAATGAACCCATTTCTTTTGGATTCTCAATTGTACCAAGGTTAATATAAATAGGATGATAAATAGGACCCAAGCAATTGCTGAGGCATAGCCCATATGCAAAAAGGAGAATCCTTCGCGATATAGATAAAGCATTAATACTAAACTAGCATTATTAGGTCCACCTGCAGACGATGCATCTGCCGCCCCCCCAGTCATAACATATATTTGTTCAAATGCTTGGAAGGTCGAAATTGTACTCAAAATAAGGACTAAAAAAGTTGTAGGTGAAATTAATGGAATTGTGATTGAGGTAAACTTCTTAAAAGTGCCAGCCCCATCAATTTCAGCTGCTTCATACAAATCGTTTGGTACACTTTGTAAACCTGCCAAATAAATAATCATGATGTACCCCACTCCCTTCCAGACCGCAACAAGGACTAACAGTGGTATCACTAAATGCTCATCATTAAACCAGCTTTGTGGCTGAAATCCTAATTTCACTAGAAACGAATTAGCAAATCCAAACCTTGGGTTAAAAATGGCATCTGCAACATACATAATGACCGTCCAAGATGAAATGACCGGAATGAAATGTGCCATACGGAATAGTTTCAGACCCTTAAGCTTTTGATTAAGAGTAACTGCTAATACTAAGGCTAAAATAGTCTGCGCAGGGACAAATAGAATTGCAAAATATAACGTGTTCCAAAGCGATTTATAAAACAATGGCTCATTAAATAGCTTTTCATAGTTTTCCATACCAACCCATTGGGGAGGATTAATCATGTCATATTCTGATAAACTAAAATACAAAGATGCTAGGAGTGGCCCAACAACAAAAACAATAAAATGAACTAAATAAGGGGAGACTAGCAAAAGCCCCCATCTCCCCTCTTCCTTCAAAAATTTGCGTTTTTTTGTTGTTAGGATTGGTTTAGCCGGTGTAGTCGTAAAAGGAACATTTGAATTTTTCATATCACCAATCCCTACTTTCTGAAACTGAATTTTCTTTATTTATAGAAATCGTCCAGTACTTTTTGAATATCTTGATCCGCTTGCTTTAAAGAATCCTCAATAGAAGCTTCTTTTAAGAATGAACGGTTTGCATGTTCATTGAACTTAGAAACCCATTCCTCCCAAACTGCATTTGTATCAAGGGTTCCTGCAAAATCAAAGCTATCTAAAAAAGCTTGTTTATTTGATGGCTTATCACCTGCAGTTAAGAATATATCTGAATTTGCAACTGACTTCTTCACTGGGACTGCCTCACCTAATGCGGCCCATTCTTTCTGTACGTCGTCTTCTGTAGCCCAAAACTTAACCCATTCCCATGCTGCTTGTGCTTTTTCGTCGCTAACCCGACCATTTATGACCCAAGAGTTTGCAATAACTGGTGAAAATCTTTTTCCATCAGGACCTTTTGGCAATACTGTTACATCATAATCAAGGCCCGCCTCGTTTGCTGCAAGAACGCGTGCATAGATTCCAATTCTCATTGCTGCTGAACCACTTGGAAAAACGTCCATCGCACTTTGGAAACTTTTCAAATCAACCGGGTCAGTGAAAATTCCGCGTTCCATCCCATCAACCATCCATTCAAAAGCGGCTTTATTTTCTTTTGAGTTAACAATGGAATTTTGAGTTGATTCATCTAAAACGCCACCACCATAGGATTTAAGTACAGAGAACCAACCTTCTGTAATACTGAAGAATGTTAATCCAAATTGTTTAACACTGTCACCGTTGAATCCTCCATCCTCTGGAGTCTTATCGCTGGAGTCTAAAGTTAGTTTCTCTGCAGCACCCTTCAGATCTTCCCATGTCCAGTTCTCATTTGGATAATCCACATTTGCCTTATCGAACATGGCTTTGTTATAGTATAATGCTCCAATTTGAATTCCTTGTGGAACGCCCCAATACTTTCCTTCGGAGTCTTTATTAAAATCTAATCCATAGTACTCATCTTTATTTAAATCGCTATCAATCCACTCTGTTACATCCTTGATTGCTCCTCTTTCTGCATATTTCATTACAAGAACTCCATCAGAAAGCCAAACATCCGGGGCTGAATTCGCAGCTATTTGCGTATCTAACTTTTGATAAAATTGTCCATATGGAGCACTTTCTGTTTTGACTTTTATATTTGGATGTTTTTCCATAAACCTATCAATCAACTCTTGCATTTTTTCATCTGATTTACCGCCAGAATAATAACCTAACGTGATTTCAACTTGATTTTCTTCCCCGCCTTTGTTCCCATCATTCTTTGCATCTTTAGTTTGACTTGAATTGGATTGTTCGTTTGAACAACCTGTTGCAACTACTAAGATGAATGTAATCATTACGATTAGTACATTGAACCACTTTTTCTGCATTCTTTTCCCCCCTAATACACTTTAATGAATCCGTTTACATGATTAGTTTATCTTTTTACCAAAAGAAGAAAATGTTATTTTTTTATTTACTTGTGTTTTTTTGTTCCAGTTTAGTGAATATTTTGATTTTTTTGTTATAATAAATTCAATTATACTAGTTTTGTTGGTAGGAGGTGTTTAATTGAGAGAATCTATCAAGTGGAAATTATTTATGATTCTTTTTCTACTGGTTTGCCTTCCTGTTTTAATATTGGGGTGGATATGGTTTGAAGTTGCGACTAAAGATATGGAAGATGAAGTAATTGAATCGAATAAAAAATTAATTCAACAAACTAACGAGTATCTTGATCTATACATTACTAACCTAGAAAACTCAACAAACCCATTAGTAACAAATCCTCAAATACAACACTTCATCAACAGTAAAAAACTAACGCGATATGAGTACTTTAAGCTCTCAGAGACAATTGAAAAAGAGCTTTTTTCTCAAATGTTTGGAAGAACAGATATTATCGGCATTTCACTCATCGGTAAAAACAACATGCAAATTAATGATTATTCCAAAGTAAATGAATTATTGGATATGAATCAAGTACGAAAACAAAACCAACATTACTTAGAGCTATCGGAGAGCTTAAATAATTTTAATATCATTGGTTTGCAAAAATTGGGGTCGAGGTCTGTTGTAACGATAACGAGAAAAATTCATAGTAACTCAACGTATTTATATGAAGGCCTCTTAGTGGTTCATATAGACCTAAAACAAATATCAGATATTAGCCAAAACCTAATGATTGGAAACTCCAATGTTTGGATAATGGATTCTGAAGGACAGATTATTTTTCATCCTAATACTACACTTCTTGGAACCTATATATCCGGCAGTACCATTAAAAAAGATTATTCAGAACCAAGGGATGTTTTTAAAACTGAAATAAACCGGAATAAAACCATCGTCCTTTATGAACACTCCAACATATCAAATTGGTATCTCATTGCGGAATTACCGCGTGATCAAATCATTCATAATCTACTTCAATTAAGGGATATGACACTATCGATGGGTGCTCTCATAATCATCGTTGCATTATCTGTCATTGGAGGATTCTCCTTATCACTGACAAAATCATTACTTTACCTTCAGAAGCTAATGAATAGGGTTGAATCCGGAGATTTAACGGTTAAATCTTTAAAATATCAATTTAGAAAGGACGAAATAGGAGGACTCTTTAAGAGTTTTAATAAAATGGTGAGCGAATTGAAAAGACTCTATGATGAAGCTCATATGTCAAAACTGAAGGAACAAGAAATGCAGTTGAAACAAAAGGAATCTTCTTTGCAAGCCATGCAGTCTCAAATTAATCCACACTTCCTTTATAATACGTTAGAAATTATAAACTCTCATGCTATTATCGATAATAATATGATGATTAGTAAGATGACTACATCTCTTGCTCATATGTTTCGCTATAACATTGGAAATGCAGAACAGGTTGTTACCCTCGCAGAAGAAATAGGACATATTCGTTCCTATCTTGATATTCAACAAGCGCGCTTTAGGAAGCTCCAAGTAGACATTCGAGTAGATGAGGAAATCATGGATAAGATTTCAACGATACGCTTGACATTACAACCGTTAGTTGAAAATGCTTTTTTACATGGCTACCAATACCATAAATTAAGACCATGTTATATTGGGATAATTGGGGAAAAACATTCGACTTACTATAAATTGCGTATCATTGACAGAGGGTTTGGTATGGATCCTACAGTACGTGAAAAATACAATAAAGCTTTTTCTGATGACATAATATTTTTTAATGAGAAGAAACAATTTGAGAGTATTGGTTTGTGGAATGTTCATGAACGGTTACGTTTGGCTTTTGAAAAGCCTTACGGTTTATATATTGAAGATTTGATTAATGAAGCCGGAACCACTATAGAAATTAGATTACCTTATAAAGAGGGGGAGTATTCGTGTATCGTATCATGATTGTGGATGATGAATATATGATACATTTAAGTCTCAACAAATTGATACAATTAATGGATGATAAGTTTACAATCATATCAGAAGCTGAAGATGGTATGGAAGCGTATCAATTATTACTGAACTCTCCTCCAGATATTGTAATAACAGATATTCACATGCCAGAAATGGACGGGCTTGAATTTATCCAAAAAACGAAACGTATATACCCGTATATAAAATTCATTATCATTTCAGGGTATAATGATTTTGAATATGCACAAAAGGCGATTCGATTTGGCGTATCAGATTTTCTATTAAAACCAATCGAACCTGACCAGTTTATTAAAACAATGAAAAAGATCTATCACGAATTAAAGGGAACAGAGCAATCGATTGAAAAACATAACTCATGGATTCTGTCCCTTGAATCTTATCAACAAGAGTTAGTTTCACATATCTGGTCTGTTGATAAAGAAAAAACATTAGCATGCATAGATTGCATATTAACCCATTTTGAAAAGGAAAATATCAATCAGCCTCTTTCTCACTTTTTAGAAAATCTCTTACTCTATGTAAATCAGGAATTACTAAAGAGAAACGTTACCTTGTCTGATGAGATATTCTTACATACAGAATGGTCTACTGCCTTCGACAAAAACAGATTACGTATTCATTCCATCATCGAATTGATCATTCAGGAGGTACGGGGATTTCGGAACCTCGGTTCAAGGCAAAATATCCTGCGTGCAGCTCAGTATATGAAGGAAAACTTTTCTGAAGAAAACTTATCACTGCAAAAGGTTGCAACCCATATTGGAGTTTCGGAGGCTTATTTTAGTCGTACCTTTAAAGAAGAAATGAACATAAGCTTTATTAAGTACCTTATAACACTTCGATTAGAAAAGGCAAAAGAGTTGCTATTAGAAACAGATATAAAAACAATTGATATTGCTTTTAATGTGGGTTTTTCTGACTATCCACATTTTAGTAAAACATTTAAAAAATATTATGGTGTCACACCCTCTGAATTAAGGAAGCAATTAAAAGCTGGTAATGCCAAGGTGGTACTTGATCCTCAATAGGATAAGTTGGACGAAATTTTGGTTCGTATCCATCATACTTTAGTACAAACTTAAAAAGCTGAAAATGGAGAGAAGCTACCACTTCTCTCCATTTTAAATCATCTCAGCTGTAAAATTATTCTTTAACCGGCACGGGTGCGCCTGCCTTAACAAGTGCTTTGCTAGCTATAAGGAAGAAGGATAAGAAAACCATGAAAATCCCCGTACCAATTAGGAGCCATTCAATTTGTACCACATCGGCAATGGGTCCGAAAATCAACATACCTAGTGGCATCATTGAGGTTGAAATCATACCGAAGACCCCAAAAACCCTTCCTAAATAGTTTTCCTCAATTTTTTCTTGTAGTAACACGGTTGCTGGTGTATTAAAGATTGGCATCGCTACACCACATATCAGCATGACCACTAAATACAACCAGAAAATCGGCACAATACCAAGGCCAATCGTTGTAAGACCGAATATGATGCTTGCAAAGGTCATCGTATGAATTTTATTTTTAAAGCCACCCCAACCAGCAATCACTCCGCCTCCAACCATCATCCCGATAGAAAAGGCAATTTCTATTGCAGTTAAACGCCAAACATCATCCCCGAAGCTTCGGGTAACTTGTAATGGAGTAAGGAAGGCTGCAGGTGCCATAAGAATAAAAAAGATCGCGAAAAACATAAAAAATGGCTTTAAGAATTCATTTTCTTTAATATATTTAACCCCCAGTTTGAAATCTTCTAGGTAACCGATATGTTGCTGCTCATTAGCCTTTGCATGAGAAGGAATTTTAAGAAAGACCAGTAATGTAAAAATAGCAATCGCCGCTGTGATTACATCAATAAAGAAGATTATTTCAAGGGAGGCAACTGTTAACAATGCCGCACTTACCATCGGTGCAATCAACATAATTACAGCTTGAATACTTCCATTAGCCCCGTTTGTTTTCGTTAGTTTATCCTGCGGAACAATTTGCGGTAGGATTGCTCCGACTGCTGGCGTTTGTATTCCCGTTCCAAGACCCCTAATTGCTGAAATGACAAATAGTAAATAAATAGAGTCATATCCTATTAAGAATAAAATAGCTAATATCAAGGTAGAAAAAGCAATCAGTCCATCTGCAAGAATGATTAACACTTTTCGATTAAAACGATCCGCCCAAACACCGGCAAATGGCGAAAGGAAGAAGGTCGGCAAAAATCCACAGATAATCGCAATCGTCATCATAATGCCAGATTGTGTGTTCAACGTGATATGCCACATGATAGCGTATTGCACTAATGCCGAACCAAACAGAGAAATCGTTTGGCTTCCTAGAAAAAGAATGATATTCCTCTTCCAATGTTCAAAAACTCGTTCATTTGTTTTATTCATACATTCTCTCCCATCACAAAATAAGGAACCCCCTACAAGAGCTCCTTCTATCAAGAATAATATATCCTATTTTGGGCTAATATTCCATTTGAATTTTACTTTATGTATTTCAATGGGATTGGAAACATATATAACAAAAAGAGAATCCAGATAACCGATACTCCCAACGCAAGAAGAGGTTGTTTTTGATGTAGTCTTAGCATCATAAACATGACGAGATTAAAAAGAATAGACCAATACATACTCCAGCCATGGTGGTGCGTTATTAAATGAAAATACTGTAAACTGATATATTCCACTATTACGTATAGAAACACCCACAAACCAATCCAAAGTGGCTTTTTCCATTTTGTTTCTGGGAAGCGCCCTAGATAAATAAGTACGGTAGCAGGATAAGCAATGAACATGATTAATAAAGAAATAAAGGTATGATTCACAAGGATGTTTTTCGCAAACATTGTTTCATGAAATGTCCAAATCCAGTAATCATGAAACAAGACGTTTTTTAAGAGGTCTCCCATAATAAAGAACAAAATAGTTGGATAATATTCTCGCCATCCCCTCCAATCACCCCATTTAAAAGCAGCCAATAGGAGTACGACATTATAGACTAGGTGCATCAAATACACTCCTGATTATGTAATACACTTATAATACCCAATTTTTTACACAAAAATAAGACGAACCCTCTGCTTGATTCGCCTTTTTCAGATATAGAAATTGAGGATTTCCCCCAACATTTAAAATATGTGACTCTAAAATTTATAGTTCCTTGTTCTATTTTAAGAGTGGAATCCTTTTTAGCCTTTTCACAACCTTTACTAACGTTTCCTCATTTTGAACAAGACCAATTCGAACGTAGCCCTCACCACTTGGTCCAAATGCATGCCCAGGGGTGACTACAATTCCAGCTTCATCAATTAGCCGATATGTAAAATCAGTTGAAGTAAACCCAGCAGGTACCCTTGCCCAGACAAACATCGATGCTTTTGGCGAGTCAACTTGCCAGCCTACTTCACTAAGGCCTTTTACTAAAATATCGCGACGTTTTTTATAGACTGCTCGTAATTTCTCACTGAAACTTGAAGTATCCTTTAATGCAGCAACTGCAGCTTTTTGAATTGGCAAGAATACCCCATAATCGAGATTTGATTTAAGGCGACTCACCGCTCCAATGATTTCAGAGTTACCTACAATATATCCAATTCTACAGCCCGCCATGTTATAGCTTTTTGAAAGTGAATTAAATTCAACTCCGACTTCATTTGCACCCTCTACAGATAAAAAGCTAATTGGTTTCTCTTCATAATATAGTTCGGAGTATGCAAAATCATGGAGAACAAGAATCTTATACTTTTTCGCAAATTCGATGACCTTTTTAAAGAAAGGTTCGGTTGCAAGTGCGGGAACAGGATTGCCTGGAAAGTTAAGAATCATAATTTTAGCCTGCTCTCGTACATCCTCTGGAATTGCATCCAAATCAGGTAAAAACTGATTTTTCTCTATTAGTGGCATACCATATGGGATTGCCCCAGCAAGTGATATTCCTGCTGCATAAGCGGTGTACCCTGGATCTGGAACTAGAATAACGTCCCCCGGGTTTGCAAAAACCATGGGGAAATGAACAAGTCCATCCTGAGAGCCCATTACCATTAAGACTTCGTTTTCTTTTTTAACGGTAACATCAAACCTTCTTGAATAATAATCAGAAATAGCATTATGTAGTTCGTCTATTCCAGTTAAAGAATATCCATATAATGAAGGATTTTGAACATGACTAGTCAGTGCTTCAGTAACGCAAGGTGGTGGCGGCAAATCCGGACTTCCTACACTCAAGTCAATGATATCATGTCCTTCTCGAAGTTTTTGTTTCTTATAGTTTGCTAATTCATTAAAAATCGATTCCCCAAATTCTTTCATTTTCTGTGATAGTGTGATATTCAATGCTGTCACCTCTTTGTTAGAATTACTACCATTATAGCAAGATTTCGAAAGTTTTGGTTATACCTTACTAACATTCACTTTCTTCTAGAACGATTTATATTGTATCAAGCGGAATTTTTTGATTAATCAATATAATATAAGTGTTTTTAATAGACTTTTCCTATATACTAATATACTAACAGAACTTGTTAATTACTGACGAAATGAAAGAAAAGAGGATGTCAATTGCAAAATGTACAGAGCAAATCAGAAAAGTTATGGACGAAATACTATTGTTTAACATTTATTTATGCGATGACTACACAAATCGCCAACAATATGTTACTGACCGGACTTCCATTATACGCAATCCACCTTGGTGGCGATAATTCGATTTCAGGTATGCTGTTTGGTTTCTTTATGTTTGTTGCAATACTATTTAGACCTTATTTTGGTAAATTAAGTGATGAAAAGAATCGTAGAATTGTGCTGCTTATTGGTGCTTTAGTAACCGCATTCATTGCTCTTTCATATGTAGTAGCCTTTTCTATCAGTCTCCTACTAATTATGAGAAGTTTACATGGAATTGGATTCAGTGCAACGACCAATGCTTCAGGAACCGTTATTTCTGATATAGTTCCAAAGAAGCGGTTGGCAGAAGGCGTTGGTTATTTTGGATTATCCAATACCCTTGCCACAGCAATTGGACCTGCTTTAAGCATCTATTTGATTCAGCAATTTAATTATCAAACTCTATTCATCGTTGCCGGTGTGTTTGGCTTGATTTCAATTGTTTGTAGTCTATTTATTACTTATGAAAAAGGAAACCCAAAACCAGAGTTTATTTCAACAAAAGAGAAACGAAAAATCTCAGAACTGCTTTTTGAAAAAACAGCGATTCCAACTGGTATAGTAACTGCCTTTGTTTATGTTGGGATGGGTGCAGCGTTAACTTTTATTCCAACCTTCGCTCTATCATTAGGTATTGAAGACATCGGTTTATATTATACGGTTTATTCATTTGCCCTATTGTTCACGAGAATTATTGGAGGTAAATTAGCAGACAAATATGGAAGTTCCCTTGTTATCATCCCTGGTTTAGTGCTAATGTCACTATCCTTTGTGGTCTTAGCCTTTGCTAGTTCACTTGGAGGATTTATTATCTCTAGGCGTTCTCTTTGGTTTGGGACTAGGGTTTGTAGAACCAGCACTAAATGCCATTATGATAAAGCTTTGCCCACCTGATCGAAGAGGTGCAGGGAACTCAACGTTTTTTACAGCCAAAGATCTTGGCGGCGGAGCCGGTGCTATTTGTTTAGGTTTTATCTCCTTAAGTGCTGGATTTAAAACCGTCTTTTTATACAGTGCTTTAAGTATTATTATCGCTTTTTTTGCATATGTATTCATTCTACGAAGACAAATGAAAAATACGCAGATAGCCAAACAGTCACATTTAAAAGCAAATGTGAGTTAACTTTTTTAATTAATTCGAAAGCGAGAGAGGTTTATAAATGGCAACATTTCTGTTAATCATCATTTATTTGGCATTTATTAGCTTAGGTTTACCTGATTCTTTGTTGGGAGTAGCATGGCCTGTGATGCAATCGGATTTTGACGCTCCACTTGAAACTGCTGGATTGCTTTTTATGACAATTGCCGGCGGTACAATTATCTCGAGTTTAGCTAGTGGAAAAATCCTAAAACGCTTCGGAACTGGGAGACTAACATTTTTCAGTACATTATTAACGGCTGGTGCTTTATTCGGATTTTACTTTTCTCCATCCGTTGTTTGGTTATTTCTATGTGCCCTACCTCTCGGATTGGGTGCAGGTGCCATTGATGCGGGATTAAACGATTATGTAGCAACACACTACAAAGCACATCATATGAGTTGGCTACATAGTTTTTGGGGAGTCGGAGCTACGCTTGGTCCTGTGATCATGGCACAGTTCATTTCAACACAAAATTCTTGGAACAACGGTTATCTATCCATTTCAAGTATTCAACTTGTTTTAGCAATCATCCTTTTGTTCACATTGCCGTTATGGAGCAAAACAAACAACACTTCTACCTTAACCGAAGGGACAGAAGAGTTAAAAGCTGGATTAGATCATGATGTGGATCAAAGTGTAAAACCCCTACAAATTAAGGGAGTTAAATTGGCGTTGGCCTCCTTCCTGTTTTATTGTGGAGTGGAAGCTACAATGGGGCTTTGGGGGAGCAGCTTTTTAGTAAACATAAAGGATTTACCAGTCTCAGTTGCTGCAAAATGGGTTTCCTTTTATTATGCAGGAATCACAATCGGAAGATTTATAACAGGCTTTATTACTTTTAAAATAAATAATCGTTCCCTTATTCGGATGGGACAATTCCTAGCACTTGCTGGTGCCATATTTCTTATCCTTCCATTTCCACCTACTTTCTCGCTTGTCGGTTTTATTATGGTTGGTTTAGGATTGGCACCGATTTTTCCATGTATGCTGCACGAAACGCCAACTCGATTTGGTAAGAAACATTCCCAAACAATTATGGGCTATCAAATGGCTGTTGCTTATACAGGTAGTACCTTTTTGCCCCCTATTCTTGGGTTCATTGCATCTCAATCAACAATAGGCGTCTTTCCTGTTTATATCGTTCTTTTTGTTGCAGCCATGCTTTTAAGTTCGGAAAAATTAAATACCATACTGAAAATGCGAAAAATGGTAACAAAACAATCTACTAGTTCTGCAATTTAAGTATGTAAAAAGCAATGCGATTTTGATGTGAGCCCCAAATGTTAGAGTTTTATATTAGGCAGCGAATTGGATGGTATGGGTACGGTATTGAACTGGACTCATACCATCCAATTTTTTCTTTATACGCTTGTTATTATAGTAATTTATATATCTTTTTATTTTATCTTGTAATTCTTCAAATGAACACAGTTCTTTCCCATAATACATTTCTTGTTTCAATAATCCAAAAAAGTTTTCCATAGGTGAATTATCTAAACAGTTTCCTTTTCTTGACATACTTTGGAATATTTTATTTTCTTTAAGTGTTCTTACCCATTTGTTGTGTTGATATTGCCATCCTTGATCAGAATGTATGGTAGTTCTAAATTTTGAATTCTTTACAATTTCAAGAGTTTCTTCTAGAGGGTGGAGGACTAGATCTAAGGTCGGGTGCATATTTATCCCATACGAAAGAATTTCACCATTAAACATATCCATAATTGGGCTCAGATACAGTTTTACATCGTCTGTACACTTGAACTCTGTAATATCTGTTGTTAATTTCTGATGACACACATTTGTAGTAAAACGACGTTTAATAAGGTTCTTTGAGACAGTTCCAATTGTCCCTTTGTATGAACTATACTTTCGAGACTTTCTTACAAACTTATCTCCTTTAAGTCCTAGTTTCTTCATAATCCGTCGAACTTTCTTATGATTGACTTTAAAACCACGGTTCTTCAGTTCTAATCGAATACGACGATATCCGTAATTACCATTGTTTTCTTCGAAAATGGATTGAATGAGTTCCTCAAGCTCTTGATCTGGATTTTCTTTATTCATTATTTTTATATGATAATGGTAGGAAGATTCCGGTATACCAACTATAAATAATACATCTTTTAATTTGAATTTTTCTTTGAGTTCGAGTGATAGTGCTGCTTGTGCTTTTCTAGATAGCCCTCCGGATCCATCTGAAAAGCTCGTAACTTTTTTAAGTATTCGACCTCCAAACGTAGGAGTTCGTTTTCTCTTTTTAATTTTTGTTCATATGTCATTTCTTTTTCTTCAATACTCTCATTTTTCTTAGCTTTATCAGACATACGAGGCCGTCCCTTCGGTTTATTCAGGCCTTCTACACCCTTCTCAAGAAATGCTCTCTTCCAAGAAGCTATTAAAGGAGGATTTGTTAGCCCAAAGTGAAGGGCTGTATCCGTTTCTGAAGCACCTGTTCTCTTCATAAAGCTTAATACATCGAGCTTGAATTGAACAGAATAAGTTTCCTTGTTTTTCTTCCTTCTTAATCCTTCTTCTCCGAATTTCTCGTATGTTTTTACCCATCTTAATATGGGTGTACTATCTTTCATGTTATACTTCTTCGCTAGTAGACTATAGCTCAATTTACCTTCTTGATATTCCTTTACTAGTTTTAATTTAAATCGTTCACTATATTTAGCCATAAAAATACACCCCAATGGTTAGATTTGACTCTAACTTTTGGGGTGCAGTACATTTTCAGGTTCGCATTGCTTTTCTCCGTACATCTCTATTTTTCTACTACTCCAAGGTACTCTTCTAAAGTAAGTCCATGTTCGGTTATATACTTTGCATGTTCGGCACCAACATAGCGAATATGCCATGGTTCGTACATGTAGCCGGTGATGTCCTCTTTACCTTGTGGATAACGAATGATAAATCCAAAATCAGCTGCGTGCTCAGCAATCCATTTTCCTTCTACAGTTTCACCAAATTCTTGGACAAGTTGATTGTCGACACTAGCACTTGTTACATCCATTGTAAGACCTGTTTGATGCTCGCTTTGACCTGGTTTGGCACTAAATGTATTTGCTTCTTCTTCCCCATTTGCACGGACATACGATTCAAAAAGAGTTACCTGTGTACCATAAGAACGATAGCCAGATTGTGCATGTAACTCAATTCCGTCGCTACTTGCTTGAGCGAATAATTTTTCGAGCGCATCTGCAGCTTCTTTCACCATATTTTTCCGTTCTGAAGTAGAAGTTGAAAATGCAACATCCGGAACAGTAAGATGTGGTGGAACATAATTCTCGTCCAAAACTCCCACCTCTTTGTTCACCAGGATTAGAAATGGATTATTTGGATCAATGACTGGCTTCATATCCTCAGGTTCTACCACTTCTGCTTGATCTCCTGCTGTTTGCGTTTCAGGTGCATCTACTTTTTTCGTAACCTGCTCTCTGTCCTGTTCTTTACTAAACGCAATCTTTCCAACCACAACTTCCTTTATAGAAGTATAGCTCTCTTGTAAAACATCAGAAAATGCTTCCCTCGTAAAAAATAGAGAGGACGCCACTAACAAAAGTACCAACCCGATGATAACCTTCTTCAATCTAATTCCTCTTCCCTAATCAAATCTATTTTTTCTCCACCTATCATTCTACTATATATTACACAAATCGACATGAGAAATTAGTTGTAAGTTTCCCCCAGGGAC
Source organism: Bacillus timonensis (assembly GCF_000285535.1). Taxonomy (GTDB): domain Bacteria; phylum Bacillota; class Bacilli; order Bacillales; family Bacillaceae_L; genus Ferdinandcohnia; species Ferdinandcohnia timonensis. Next base: position 971,748 of record NZ_HE610985.1, read on the forward strand.
CAGGAGGACGGTTCTAATGGTTCGTTTCACCTTTGTGCTTAACTCTATCTATCTTATTTTTTCGATTTCTGTCTGAATGAAGAACTGATTAGCACGACAAAAAAGGCATGTACCTTTAAAACAGGTTGCATGCCCAAATATTAATATTTACAAATACTAGAAACAATCTACCTTTTCCTCGAGAATGTTTTCCACAGTCCTTTCTGATTTTCAAAAAATCAGAGTGATATTACACCTATCACTCTAATTCCTGGAGATAGTCATTATTTCATTTGATCCAAGTAAACAAATTCATCCTTTTTATCCATTGCTTTAGTAGCCTGAAATACCTTCCAGCCTTTTAATCTACTTCCACATTGAAAATGTAAAGTTTCCCCTTCAGCCACTTTTACCTGAACCTCCTTGCTTTCACTCCAATCAACCATTACTTTCACCTTATAAGCTCCTGGTGCCACATCAATCTCTTTTCGTTCACCATTTTTTATTTCGGCAGTATCTTCATTGTTTAATAGAATTTTATATTTCCTTACTTTATTTACAAATTGGTTCTCTCGTTCAAAAATCAACTTAGACATACGTTTCTTCTATCCTCTCTTCTTGGATAAATTTACCTAATTTATTTTATCAGTATTGGACCTATTTTTAATGATACAAAAGTCACGAATTCACACTTACAAATAAGGGTAAATAGTATCATGGAGGAAGTATTACGACCATTGCCGCTTCCCCATCAATTCCCTAATAATTCTCTTGTTTTTTCCAATATCTCCTGATCCTTCAATCGGAACTTGAACTCGACTCTTCGTGAGGCCTGACCGTTGTAATTTCCTTCTGCATCCGTTCTGCCATCGGTAAAGGATCTACCATTCACGGTTAACTTAGTCTTTAAATGTTCCTGGATGTTTTTATAAGGAAAATCCTCACTCAAAATATATTCCGCGACACTATATGCCCGTTGCTGGGAAAGCTCCAAATTATACAAATAGGTTCCGTCTTTGTCCGCGTGACCTTCGACGATGATTTCTGAAATATACACCTCATAACCACCTTCCAACAGCACATCTAAATATGCCGGGACAAACTCATTCAAAAACGTAAAAGCTTCAGGCTTTAACACAGCGGAATCATACTCAAATAAGATATCGGTATTAAAAATTAACGCACCCGTTTTCTCATCAATTTCAATGCTCGAGTCGCTGAATTTCTCATTAAGGTCTTCAATAAGCCCTACCCTGACCCCCATGATTTGATCAATGGTTCGTTTCATTTCTTGAATTTGGAATGATTTAATCACCATCATGATGATAAAAATGAGGATAAAACACAGTAGAACTGATGTTAATAAGTCCGTAAATGACGGCCAAAACGTACTCTCCTCTTGCTCTCGATGAAAAAGCCTTTGGTATTTACTAATCATTGGTTCCAATCCTTACTCTGCTGTTTTCTTGAAAGGCACCTTGAGCAATCGATTGGAGTTGCCGATTCAACAGTTGAAACTCCTGTCCGATGTCCCCTAAAGTTTGCTGTAGCTGACGGGCATTTCTTTGGCCGACATCCCCTGTTATCTCACCGATTTGCTTAAACTCTCTTTTAACAGCTTCATTCATTTCAATCATATACTCATTCATATTTCGACTTACTTTATCAAGCTTTTCTCCAAGAGTACCCTCAAGATTTGTTACATATTTTGAAAGGGTATCCCGTAATGCGTTCACGCTCGTTTCAATCTGATCTTCTTTATAATTGAAGGAATCTCCCATTTGTGTTACAGTACGATTTATCTCATTTAAAAGCTTCATATACTTCATTCCCACTTGTTCACTTGAACGTGATGCCTCACTCAAGTAGCTTTCAATCGCTTGTGAATTTGTCAAATGTACTTGCAGGTGCGAGTTAAACTCATGGGTAAACTGTGTCAGTTCATCAAATCGATAGGATAAAAGATTTTTATATTCACTTTGCGCTTTGTTAATCGTGTCTAAGGCTTGTGGCAAGCGACCAATCGAATTTCCGAGAGCTTTAAAATCATTTCGCACATCGCGTAAAGAAGAAATAATATCCGTTAATTTGGAACTCACATCCGTCCCAAATACCCTCTCAAACTGTAGATTGTTTTCCTTCATTAATTTAATGGAATGCTCGCTTTGTTCATTCAACTTATCAAATGATCCATAAATTGATTCCTGTCTTTGGGCAATCGCGGAAAAATATTCCCTAATATCAACAACCGATTGCTGAAAATGATTCATCGTTTCCTTTTGATCTGTCGTTAATTCTGCAACTTTCTTGTACGTTTCTGTAAAAGCACTTCGCATCTTTTCATTACGCTGGTCCATGTTTTCAAAATACGTAAACATTTGATTAAAGTTCTGATTTAATTTTTTCACACCTTGATCAAATCCTTCTGTTAAATCCTTCGCACCATGAAATATTACTGAAAACTGTTTTAAGTTTTCCGTTAAGCCCTCATTAAATATCGCTAAATCCTTCGCGGATTGTTGCAAGCCAACTGTGTACTCCTGGAACCCTTTAAAAGAATTCACAATGCTTTGAAGGGACTCTTGATTCGTATTCTGTAGTTCAACAATCGAAGCCTGTATCGTTTCTGATACGGAAATGAGCCGCCCCATTCCATCTTGTTCATTCCCTTCCAATATCGACTCTGTTTTTAACATAATATCAGTAAGCATAAATTCCGTATTGGCAACACGGGTCACAACCGTCATGATTAGAGATAACCCCATCCCTGCAATACTTGTGTAAAAAGCAACATCAATTCCCGCAAGTACCAATGCGACATTCTCCACCATCTGGTCACCTGTCGCGTCAATGCTTCCCAATGACATTGCCAATCCAATAAAAGTCCCAAGTACCCCGATTAAAATAAAAATGGACACGGTCATCTGCACGAGTTTAATCAAATTCACAACAGGTACATTAAACACTCGCCAACCAGATACCTTATTTTGAACATATGTCTCGACCTTCACCGATTCCTTTTGTTTCATTTGTTCAAAATCAGCCTTCATACGATTCAACGGATCAATCTCCAACGAATTTGTATCACGGATAAAATTCCGAATTCTCCTTAGCTTACTGTACAACGTAAAATGAACCACAATTGCCATTGCAAACCCAACGAAAAGCGCCAAAAAAATGAATTCAACCAACGGACTCGTTAAAACAGCTTCTGCCTGCTGCTGACTCACAAATAACCTTAATATTGCTTCAACCATACTACGTCCCCCTTCATTGCACGTCCAAAATTCACCTTGCTTATAGCTATTCGAAAAATGGACAAATCATGCATCGAATGGTAAAAGAGACTACTCCTGATGGCTTTAAACATCTATTTAAAAATGTGAAAGCAATTTGAATTATCCGAAATTTAATGTATAATAACACTATAGTGAACAAAAATTATGTATAATATATATCAACCATAATTGAGGTGATCTCTTTGTTAGACGTAAAAAGACTTAGAAATAATTTGGACGGTGTAAAAGAAGCATTAGCAAACCGAGGAGAAAAACTAAATGAAATTGACAAGTTTGTTGAGTTAGATACTGAAAGAAGAAATCTTATCGTAAAAAGTGAGAGTCTCAAAGAACAAAGAAATAAAGTGTCTGACCAAATTGCAATCTTAAATCGGGACAAGCAGGATACGTCTCAGTTAATTTCAGAAATGAAACAAGTGTCAAGCCAGATCAAAGCATTTGATCAAAAAATTCGCGAGTTAGAATCAGAAATCGACCAAATTATGTACGCAATTCCTAATATTCCACATGACAGTGTGCCAAAAGGGTTAACAGAGGATGATAATGTTCTGGTACGTCAATGGGGATACAAACAGGAATTTTCATTTGAACCGAAGCCACATTGGGATGTTGCAAGTGAGTTAGGAATTTTGGATTTTGAATCAGCTGCAAAAGTAACAGGTAGTCGCTTCGTTTTTTATAAGGGGTTAGGTGCAAGATTAGAACGAGCATTAATTAGTTTTATGATTGATTTACATATCGAAGAACATGGGTATGAAGAAATCATTCCACCATATATCGTAAACAGAGACAGCCTTACAGCAACTGGACAACTACCTAAGTTCGAGGAAGACTTATTTAAAATAGAAGGAAAAGACTATTTTCTTATTCCTACAGCCGAAGTACCTTTAATTAATATTCATCGAGATGATATTTTAACGAATGACCAATTACCGATTAATTATGTTGGTCACAGCTCTTGCTTCCGTTCTGAAGCCGGGTCTGCTGGCAGAGATACCAGAGGACTAATCAGACAGCATCAATTCAATAAAGTTGAATTAGTGAAAATAACGAAACCTGAAGAATCATATAATGAATTAGAAAAACTAACAAATCAAGCTGAAAAAGTTCTTCAACTACTCGGATTGCCATATCAAGTTTTAAATATGTGTATGGGTGATTTAGGTTTTACAGCTGCTAAAAAATATGATGTTGAAGTGTGGATGCCAAGCTATAATACATACCGTGAGATTTCTTCATGTAGTAACCTAGAAGACTTCCAAGCACGTCGAGCCAATATTCGTTTCCGCCGAGAAGCAGGTGGTAAACTTGAATTCCCTCATACTCTGAACGGATCAGGTTTAGCGGTTGGACGAACAGTTGCAGCAATTTTAGAAAATTACCAACAAGAAGATGGAAGTGTTATCATTCCGGAAGTTCTACGTCCTTATATGAAAGGAATGGACAAATTAATAAATTTAACTAAATAATTTTTTATAGTAAGGAGGTAAACTATGTGAACCTTGGGGAAAAACTTAAAGAAATTCGAAAAGAAAAACGATTAACGATTGCTGATTTAGCTCAAAAAACGGGATTATCTAACGGCTATTTAAGTAATGTGGAACGAAATTTAAATAGCCCAACAATTGAATCTTTACGGAAAATAGTCGATGCGCTTTCCATTTCACTTGTGGAGTTGTTTCAAGATGAAGACGAAGGTACAGGTGTGGTTCGGAAAGATGAACGAGTTACCATTGTAAAATCCAATGATAATTCAATCATATATGAGCTTCTGTCTCCGTCACGTAACAAATCATTGGAAGCTATGTTATTAAAGCTACAACCAGGGGCTGAATCTGGCGAGTTCCCTCATACACATAAGGGGGAAGACTTCGGTTTTATTATAAGTGGAAAATTAATGTATAAAGTTGGGGACAATACCTATATTCTGGAAGAGGGTGACTCCATTTACTTTGACTCAACGATTCCACACCGTTATAAAAATATTGGGGATACAGAGTGTATCAGTATTTGGGTTGTAACTCCGCCATCATTCTAAATAAACCATAATAAAATGAGGAGGGGACGAATCCCCTCCTTTTTACATTGTCCTGGATAAACTAGACCTCACCCATTCCGCGGAAAGTACAGTGTTTTCCAGCAACATGGTAATGGTCATCGGTCCTACCCCCTTTGGAACAGGCGTAATGTAACTTGCCACTTTCAACACATCATCAAAATCTACGTCACCACATAGTTTTCCAGTCTCTAAGCGATTTACACCAACATCGATGACAACCGCCCCTTCTTTTACATAATCTGACGTTACAAACTTAGGGCGTCCAATCGCAACAACTAGGATATCTGCAAGTTTCGTTATCTCTTTCATGTTTTTCGTTTTAGAATGACAATACGTCACGGTTGCATTTTCTTTTAGAAATAGCTGCCCAGCAGGCTTACCGACAATATTACTTCGGCCAATAACAACAACATGTTTCCCATTCAATTCGATTTTCTTCTCTTTTAATAGTTCGATCATTCCATGGGGAGTACATGGAAGAAAAGTATCCTGTCCCGTCATCATCCTTCCAATACTAATGGGATGGAACCCGTCCACATCTTTTTCGGGAGATATGCTTTCAATCACAGACTCTTCATTAATATGTTTTGGTAAAGGCAGCTGCACAAGAATACCATGAATATTTTCATCGTGATTTAAACGTTCTATTTCCTGTAAAAGCTTTTGTTCATCAATCGTTTCAGGAAACTCAATTAATTCAAAATGTATTCCAGCTTCTTGACTCGCCTTTCCCTTTCCTGTTACATAGGAACGGGATGCAGGGTTATTTCCAACTAAAATGACAGCAAGGCCAGGTATCACTCCTTCAGCTTTTAACAACTCCACTTTTTCTTTGATCTGCTTACGTTTCTTCTGTGAAATTTCAAATCCATTAATTATTTTTTCGGTCATACGATGATTCCTCCTCTTCTTCTTAAACAGAAACTCTATTACAAAGGCAGTTTAGAGTTAATCTAAACTGCCCGTTTTAATCTTCTATTAGATAGTTACTGGATCAAAATCTTCTTGATACAATGGGAAATTACTTATTAAATCACTTGCTTCTTGTTTACACGCATCTAACACTTCTTGGTTCGTAATGTTCTCGGCTACTTTGTTCATAATAGCAGCGATTTGCTCGACCTCAGTTTCTTTTAATCCACGTTGTGAAATCGCTGTTGTACCGATACGAACTCCACTTGTGATTGATGGTTTTTCTGTATCAAATGGAATCATATTTTTGTTTACTGTGATTCCAACATAATCGAGCGCTTCTTGGAACTGTTTCCCATTAATCCCTTTAGGACGTAAATCTACCATTACAAGGTGATTGTCCGTTCCGCCGCTCACAATACGGAAACCATCTTTTTCTAAGCATGTAGCCAAATGTTTTGCATTTTTCACAGTTTGAATCATTAATTGTTTAAATTCTTCTGTAGCTGCACGCTTAAATACATACGTCTTCGCCGCCATTACATGTACATGAATCGAACCAAGTGTTCTAGGGAAAACACCTCGATCTAATGCTTTTGCGTGCTCTGCTTTGCACATGACCATTCCCCCACGTGGACCACAAATTGTCTTGGTAGTGGAAGATGAAACGAAATCTGTGTGTGGAATTGGACTCGGAATAATCCCAGCAGCAACCAAACCAGAGACATGGGCAATATCTGCCATTGAATAGGCACCTACTTTTTTTGCAATATCACTGATTCTCTCATAATCAATTAGTCTCGGATATGAGCTGCCCCCAGAGATAATAAGTTTTGGTTTATGCTTAATCGCAAGCTCCTCTAATTCTTCATAATTAATTTGCTCTGTATCTGCATGAACTCCATAATGGATAAAATTATAATATTTACTTGTTTGACTTACAGTACTCCCATGGGTTAAATGACCACCTTGGTCAAGACGCATGGATAGGACAGTATCACCAGGTTTAAGTACAGCTGCATATACACTATAGTTGGCCGTAGACCCTGAGATGGGTTGAATATTTGCATGGTCTGCTTTAAAAAGAGCCTTACATCTTTCAACACCTAGAATTTCCATCTTATCTGCAAATTCTGCTCCTGATTGATAACGAGCACCAGGATACCCTTCAAGTGTTTTGTTTGTAAAAACGGATCCTGATAATTCTAGTGCTGGTATTGGCGCCGTACTTTCTGATGCAATCATTTCAATATTATTTTCTTGTCGTTTTAATTCCCCTACTACAATGTTATATAACTCTTCATCTACTAATTTAGTTGCTTTTAACATAGCTACCACCTTTTCTTTTTTGTTATATTATTATTCTGATAATTCAAGAAAAAATTATAGTTTTATTATTGTGAACAATGACTCTGTCTTCAACATGCCATGAAACAGCCTGAGCGAGAACATCTTTCTCTATGTGACTTCCAATCACTTTTAAATCTTTTGCAGTGTGACGATGGGTAACACGCTGTACATCTTGCTGAATAATAGGTCCTGCGTCAAGGTCATTTGTTACATAGTGAGCCGTTGCACCGATGAATTTAACTCCACGTTCATAAGCTCGATCATACGGTCTCGCACCAACAAATGCTGGTAAAAATGAATGGTGGATGTTAATAATCTTATTTTCATAGTGCGAGATAAATTCCGGACTAATAATTTGCATATATCTTGCTAGTACAATAAAGTCTACTTTTCCCTCTATAAGCTGAAGCGCTTGCTTTTCCGCTTCTGCTTTAGTTTCTTTCGAAATCGGAATATAGTAGAAAGGTATACCATGTTGTTCAACTGATTCTCTCAAATCTGGGTGGTTACTAATGACCATCACAATTTCAGCCTGAATTTCTTTGTTCTTTGTTCGATAAATGAGTTCTAGTACATGTTGATCCATCTTGGATACAAAAACAGCCATTCGCTTACGCTCTTTTTTCGTCTCCAACTTCCAATTCATGTGATATTTAACCGCAAGTGCATCTAAATCTTCCTTAAATCCTACTAAATGCTTCTCAGATGAATCCAATTCCACTTCAAAACGAACAAACAGCATTCCGTCTTCATAATTTGTTGTATGTTGCCCCATTTCAATAATTTTTGCTTGGTTGTAAACGAAACAATTGACAACTGCTGAAATCACTTCAGGATTCTCCGGGCATGATATCAATACTACCGCCCGTTCCTTTACTACTTTATTCTTTTTTTCCTCGACATCATGAAATTTTCGTAAAACTGTAGACATTTTCTCTCCCCCAATACGTTCTGACTCCTCCTGAAGAAAGTTGTTCCTTAGTTTTTGTTGACTGAGTCAATTCCAAATTCCTGATATTTTCGCTTGCCTCTTTCGTAGTAAGATTGCCATACTTCATCTGGAACCATGTTTCCTCCTGTACTCCATGCAATGTGAGTAGCATTTTTCATTATGGATATGACATTGGTTTTTGATAAGTAATGGTGTTGGTTTTTACATAATCCAACTGGTCCAATAATGCCGGCCACTGCTGAAGGCTCAAGCTTCATTCCCTCTTGATCGGCTAAGGCACTGAGTAGGACAAATAATTGATCGTCAGATACGGTGTATACTCCGCTAATTAACTCATTGATTACTTTTCCTACAAAACCTGATGCTCTTCCTACAGCTAATCCGTCTGCTTCTGTTTTATTATCGAGTCCAAAATCTCGAACTGAAATTTGATCATGCTCTTTCGTCATAAGACCTAATAACATACAAGGGGAATGCGTTGGTTCTGCAAAGAAACAATGAACATAATCCCCAAAAACAAGCTTAAGCCCGAAAGTAATCCCACCAGGTCCCCCACCGACACCACATGGTAAGTAAACAAAAAGTGGGTGATCTCCATTGACAGTAATTCCCTGTTCATTTAATTGTTCTTTTAAGCGTATAGCTGCAACAGCATATCCGAGAAAAAGAGTGATGGAATTTTCGTCATCAATAAAATAACTATTTGGATCGGCAAGAGATTCCTTTCTCCCCTCTTCTACCGCTTTGCTATAATCATCCGCATGTTCAACAACAACCACTCCTTTACTTCGAAGTAAATCTTTTTTCCATTGTTTTGCATCCTCCGACATATGTATGGTAACCTTGAAGCCAATCATTGCACTCATGATCCCGATACTTAAACCAAGGTTTCCAGTTGAGCCGCATACAACTGAGTAGTTTGAAAAGAATTCTTTAAAATCATTACTCGCAAATTTACGATAGTCATCGGAATGATTGATGATTCCAGCTGCAATCGCCAAGTCTTCGGCTCGCTTTAAAACTTCGTAAATTCCCCCCCTGGCTTTAACAGAACCTGAAATCGGTAACCGATTATCAGCTTTCAATAACATTTTTCCTTCTATAGGAGTTTGATAGATATTTTCTAATTCCCTTTTCATAGAAGGAATTTGCTCAAGGGGCGATTCAATAATGCCGCCATTCTTGTTAGTTGCGGGAAAAACCTCTGCAATATAGGGGGCAAACCGTTTTAACCTTTCTTCAGCTTCTAATACATCATTTAACCCTAAAGGTAAACTCCCTATTACTCGATTTACCTCTGTATAAGCATCATTTTCCCAAAAAACTTCATCATAATTAATGATGCTTTGAATAAGGGGACACTCTTGCTTCCATGCCTCTATCGACTTGTTCTTAGCCACTTTTCTAACTCCCCCTTAGGCTTAATATGTGATTTATAAAAAGTTTTTCATGTCATTTTACATTCACTATGTTGATTTAATTTTTATTATAATGATTAAATAATTGAGTGTCAATTCAAAAAATTCATTAAAGTGATTTTTTATTTTTTAAAACTATTTTGTTATGGTATTCGTTTCTATTTATTTTTGAGGGTTTGATCATTTGGCAAAAAATATAGAATTTTATAAAAACATTTGAAATTCCCAATCATTTCTGTATAATCATATTATATAGTGACTTTATCATCACTATAGTGGCTCTCCTTTCTATTCTTTTTATAAATCAGGTTTGAAAGCGTTATCACATTTTTGAATGAAGAATTGGAAGAAACCATTAATCAATAGTAAGGAGGTGAAAAATGATAACAGACAGTGATTGTTAAGCATTATCAATATACACAAATTCCAGATTTTGTCTCAAAAATGTATGAAACGTATCCCGAATTCTAGCACTTCCTCATAGTTAAGTCACCACTATTTTGAGCTACAGAAATTAGTCGAAAAAGATATCACTGTTTCATATTTCCAATCTATTAATCTAATAATACATAAGGGGGATCTTATGGAGGCAATTGTAAACGGTATTAATGCGGTCTTGTGGTCGAATCCAGTCATTTATATTTTATTAGGGGTAGGTTTATTATTTTCTATTGTAACTCGATTTCTCCAAGTAAGATATTTTAAAGAAATGATTCGACTCTTATTCGATGGGAAAAGTTCACAAGCTGGGGTATCCTCGTTCCAAGCTTTATCGATTGCACTCGGTGGGCGTGTTGGGACAGGAAATATTGCAGGGGTAGCGACTGCCATTGCATTTGGAGGTCCTGGGGCAATTTTTTGGATGTGTGTAATTGCCTTCTTAGGTGCTGCAAGTGCGTTTGTTGAATCAACTCTTTCTCAAATTTATAAAGTAAAAGTTGATGGTGAATATAGAGGTGGACCAGCCTACTATATTGAAAAAGGAATCGGCTGGAAGTGGTTCGCAGTGCTATTTGCCATTTCAGGAATCATTGGAATGGGCTTCCTATTACCGACAACACAATCTAATACAACTGTAAATGCAATTGAAAATGCTTTTGGTGCAAATCCTTATATTTCAGGCGCCATCTATGTAGCGTTATTTGCTGTTATTATTTTTGGGGGAATTAAACGAATAGCGTCATTTGCCCAAATCATTGTTCCATTTATGGCACTTGGCTATATCATTATGGCTTTTATCATTATGATCATGAATATTTCTGAACTTCCAAATGTAATTTCATTGATTCTAAAAAGCGCTTTTGCATTAGACTCTACATTTGGTGGTATTCTTGGTATGGCTGTCATGTGGGGAGTAAAACGTGGGATTTTCTCCAATGAAGCTGGTCAAGGTTCAGGTGCACATGCATCTGCGGCTGCTGAAGTTTCCCATCCGGCAAAACAAGGGTTTGTTCAAGCATTTTCCGTTTATGTTGATACATTACTCGTTTGTGTTGCCACTGGATTTATGATCATTAGTACTGGAATGTATAATACGCAAGCACCTGATGGATCTTATGTTGTTAATAATATAGGAGATGTAGAAATCGGCCCGGCTTATACACAACTGGCAATTGACTCGATATTCCCTGGATTCGGTGCCGGTTTTGTAGCGGTTGCGCTAATCCTCTTTACATTCACGACTCTTATTGCCTATTATTATATCGCTGAGACGAACCTTGTTTATCTACTTAACGGAACAAAGAAAAGATGGGCATTCCATCTACTAAAGCTAGGAATGATTGCAATTACCTATTACGGTGCTCTTAGATCAGCCGAATTAGCGTGGGGATTTGGAGATATCGGTGTAGGAATCATGGTTTGGGTTAACGTCATCGCGATATTAATCCTTGCAAAACCAGCGTTAATTGCCTTAAAAGACTACGAGACCCAGAAAAAGCAAGGTATTGAACCAGTCTTCAATCCTAAAGCTTTAGGCATTAAGAATGCTGATTTTTGGGAAGAAAGATATGAAGAACAACAGAATTCTCCACAGAAAAAAACGGTTTAATTACACCGTATAATGAAAAAGGAAAAAGACATCCACTGCGTTAGAGTGATGTCTTTTTCCTTTGGTAACAATCTATCTATTTGGTATGTACTAACAATTTCGTATAAACTCTAGGTATCCGCTTCCCAATTAAACACACAACCTCATAATTAATTGTTCCCATCATGGAAGCTATCTCATCAACCGAATAAAAATATCCCTCATCGTTATATCCAAAAAGCGTTACTTCATCTCCAATAGTAATATTCGGGACGCGGCTTACATCAATCATGGTTTGATCCATACAAACACGCCCTTTAACAGGTGCAATCGAATTGCGGATAACTACATTTCCACGATTAGATAGAAGACGTGAAAACCCATCTGCATAACCAATAGGTAAAGTTCCTATTAAACAATCATCCTGCGGTACAAAAGTACATCCATATCCAATTGGTTGGGATGCTTGAACCTTTTTTAAGGCTACAATTTTCGTTTTCAAACTCATTGCCTGCTTTAGTTCGATTGAATGTCTCTTCAAGGAAGAGTCCGGATATAAGCCATAGAGAGCAATTCCAACCCGAACCATATCTAAATGCATTTCTGGAAAATTCATCGTTCCAGCACTATTACAACAGTGTTTTAGTGGTATGTGTATTTGATTCTGTTCAAGATATTCAACAAACGACATAAACTTGGTAAATTGCTCACGTGTATAAGGATTATCTTTTTGATCAGCAATGGCAAAATGCGTAAATATCCCTTCAAGATTTACAAAAGGTGTATTTATTGCTTTTTTAGCCAACTCTAATGCCTCTGTTTTCGAAGTAAGACCAATTCTTGTCATTCCACTATCAATTTTCAAATGAACACGAGCCGTTTGATGAAGCTTCCCTGCTTGATGAATAACTTCATTTAGCACTTCATGACTAAACACAGTTAGAGATACATGATTCATTATCGCCATTTTAACTGAATGCACAGGGGTATATCCCAACACCAAAATCGGAACAGTAATACCGGCATTTCTTAATTCTAATGCTTCGTCTAAAATGGCCACAGCGAGGTAATCAGCACCAGCTTCAACCGCCGTCTTAGAAACTTCAATTGCACCGTGTCCGTATCCATCAGCTTTTACAACTGCCATTAATTTCGTAGAGGGTTTTATAAAGTTTTTAAACTGCTTGACATTTTCATCAATAGCAGAAAGTGAAACATCCGCCCAAGTATCGCGGTAGCTTAGATTATTCATGTTTTCCCCCTCCCCTCTCTTTCAAAAATCCCCCAAGCCTTAACTTGAGGGATTACTGGTACGAGACATTCAATTAGTACGTGATTGTTTCTCTTTTAAAAGCTTTTTCGACCGATACAAAATCATATCCAAGATCCCTTGCAACTGCTTCATTTGTAATTTCATTATGTGCTACGTTAACACCGAGTTTTAATGGCTCACTCTCAGCAATTGCCTTTACAACACCTTTGTTTGCAATTTGTAGTGCGTAAGGAACCGTTACATTTGTTAAGGCAAGTGTAGATGTTCTCGGAACAGCCCCAGGCATATTAGCTACAGAATAATGGACAACTCCATGTTTGACGAAGGTTGGATCATCATGTGTTGTGACATGGTCACACGTTACAATACTTCCTCCTTGATCAATTGCAACATCAACGATAACAGAGCCAGGCTTCATTGTTTTTACCATTTCTTCTGTTACTAGTTTAGGTGCTTTAGCACCTGGGATTAAAACAGCACCAATTAACAAGTCAGCTTCTGCAACTGCTTGTGCAATATTGAATGGATTCGACATTAAGGTTTTTATTTGACTGCCAAAGATGTCATCCAACTGGCGTAAACGATCCGCACTAATATCCAGGATGGTGACGTCTGCTCCTAAACCTATACCCATTTTCGCAGCATTCGTACCAACAATACCGCCACCAATGATTGTAATTTTGCCACGACTCACACCTGGTACACCAGCAAGGAGAATTCCTTTTCCACCATTTGTTTTTTGTAGGAATTGAGCACCGATTTGAACAGCCATACGTCCAGCTACTTCACTCATAGGAGTAAGAAGTGGAAGTGAACGTCCAACTGAGATAGTCTCATAGGCAATTGCAATTACTCCCTTTTCTTTAAGGGCTTTTGTTAAGTCAGGTTCAGCTGCTAAATGCAAGTATGTAAACAAGATCAAACCTTCTCGGAAATACTTATATTCACTTTCTAGAGGTTCTTTTACCTTCATAATCATTTCTGCATTTGCCCATACATCATTTGCTTTTTCAATAATCTCGGCACCCGCATTCAGATAATCTTCATTCGTAAATCCACTACCAAGCCCTGCATCTTTCTCAACTAATACTTGATGACCATTCTTTTTAAAAGAAAGTACTCCTGATGGTGTTAGCCCAACACGGTTCTCATTATTTTTAATTTCTTTTGGTAGTCCTATAATCATTTTCCATTCCTCCCCGTTCTTGCTTTTTCAATCAATATTTCTTAAGTAAATATTCTTTAAACCATTCCAAGGTTTGAGTAAGCAATGCGGACTCGCCTTCTTGATCGTTGAAAAGATGTCCTGATTCAGAATAAGCTTTTAATTGGCTTAAAGGATGTTGAACAGCCTCTTTGTAAGCGATTCCATTTGATAATAAAACATCTTGATCCTGTTCACCATGGATTATTAAAACTGGATTTTCATATTTTTTTATACATTCCAATGGATGAAGTTCTAGCAGTTCCTCGAAAAATGGGGTACCTATCTGTTCGCCATCAAAATAAACAGGTTTACCTACCAATCCATTCACAACTCTATCCTCACCTAAGAGATGAATCAAGTTCCAATATGGATTTGAGACAGGAGCCCACAAAACAATACTTGAGATTTCCATAGGTAGCTTTGACTGGGCTATAGAGGCAATACATCCACCTAAACTGTAACCAATTAGTCCATAGTTCGTAACGTTGAAACGATTTACATGGAAAACAGATGAAAATACATCTTCCAAATCCGCTATCTGACTTGAAATAGTGGATTCACAAAATTCACCTTCTGAATCCCCACTTCCAAAATAGTCAAAACGCAATGCAGCAATTCCATGTGAAGCAAGTTTTCGAGCCATTTTCGTAAATATGCGATGTGGAGCTGATTTTGTTCCTTGAAAACCATGTGCAAACACAACCATAGGGCCTGAAGAACAAGAATCAGGCGTATGAAGGATTCCGATTAATCTCTTACCATTTCTATTTTGTATGACTATTGGTTCTTCCACAACGACCACCCTTCACTATAAAGAATATTTAATCACTATAATGTAATTATACAACAGATTAATTCATAATCAATAAGTATTTTGAATCTTTTAAATTTTGGGTAGGATGCACATCTTTGTAATCGATATAGGGAAGTAGTTTCAATTGAATTATAAAGTACGGCTGTAAATTCGTTTGTAAAATTATTTAAAAAATATTGACTATTAAAAATATATAAAATAATATCATAATTAAAGTGATGAATAAATCATTATAATGATTTAAATGACGCAATAGGTGATGAATTCATCTTTTTATCAAAAAGGAGGTTTGGAAAAGGAAAGTAAAAAATGTAAGTGTTATCAATTATTTACTTACTCCAGTGAAATGGACATATTATTTTTATTTAGTTAAGGAGGAACAAAATGGAGCAATTTGTTAATGGGATTAACAGTATTTTATGGAGTACCC
Organism: Bacillus timonensis; assembly: GCF_000285535.1. Classification (GTDB taxonomy): domain Bacteria; phylum Bacillota; class Bacilli; order Bacillales; family Bacillaceae_L; genus Ferdinandcohnia; species Ferdinandcohnia timonensis. The sequence continues at coordinate 987,470 of NZ_HE610985.1, forward strand.
CTGTTATTTATATTTTGTTAGGTGTAGGTTTACTATTTACAATTTTGACCCGCCTGCTTCAAGTTCGGCATCTTAAAGAAATGACTAGATTAATGTTTGAACGGAAAAGTTCAGAAGCCGGAGTATCTCCTTTTCAGGCATTAAACATAGCAGTTGGAGGACGTGTTGGAACAGGCAATATCGCTGGAGTTGCGACAGCAATCGCTTTTGGTGGCCCTGGAGCTGTCTTTTGGATGTGGGTTATTTCTTTTATTGGTTCGGCAAGCGCATTCGTAGAATCAACACTTGCGCAAATATATAAAGACAAACGTGATGGACAATATCGAGGTGGACCAGCCTACTATATTGAAAAAGGAATAGGCTGGAAATGGTTTGCTATTCTCTTTGCCATCGCCGCGATAATAGCATTAGCCATCCTCTTACCTGGAATTCAATCAAATACTACTGCTTCTACAGTTGAAAATGCATTCGGATTAAGCCCAACTGCTACAGGAATTATATATGTCGTGTTGCTTGGTGTAGTGATTTTCGGTGGCGTTAAGCGAATTGCTAGTACATCCCAAGTAATCGTTCCGATTATGGCAATTGGTTATATCTTGATGTCTATTATTATATTGGCTATGAATATATCAGAATTACCGAAAGTCGTTGCATTAATATTTAAAAGTGCCTTTGCATTGGACTCAACTTTTGGGGGAATAATTGGTGCAGCAATTTCATGGGGGGTAAAACGAGGAATTTATTCAAATGAAGCTGGTATGGGTACAGGAGCTCACCATGCGGCAGCTGCTGAAGTATCCCATCCTGTAAAACAAGGTTTAGTTCAATCCTTTTCTGTATATATAGATACATTGGTATGTACGGCAACAGCATTTATGATTCTCTTTACAGGCATGTATAACACACAGGCTCCAGATGGTTCTTTTATTGTCAATAATCTTGGGGATATAGAAGCTGGTCCGCTTTATGCACAAGAAGCGATTGATTCGATGTTTCCTGGATTTGGAGCGGCCTTCCTAGCGATTTCATTACTCTTTTTCACATTTACTTCCGTTGTTGCCTTCTTTTACATCGCGGAAACAAACCTCGCATTCTTAATACGAGGGAAAAATTTCAAATGGGCTGTACATATACTTAAACTTGTTATTATGATATCAACCTATTACGGTGCAGTTAAAACGGCGGGAATGGTATGGGCTGTCGGGGATGTCGGAATGGGATTAATTATTTGGATCAATATTATCGCTATCGTACTACTTGCAAAACCGGCATTAATTGCCTTAAAAGACTATGAAACTCAAAAAAGACAAGGTATTGAACCAGTCTTCAATCCAAAAGCTTTGGGTATCAAGAATGCACATTATTGGGAAGAAAGATATGAAAAAGAGCATGTTGCTCCACACAAAAAAACAGTATAATCTCACATTCTTATAGAATAATTAGTGGTAAAGAAAGCAAAATAGACTAGGATATTGATATCTTAGTCTTTTACAATTTCCCGAGTGAATCCCTTTGCAATTATGTGAATTTTACGTTACTTTATATGTAGAATTAACTATTGGGGATGATACAGATGGAACAATATGACTTATTAAATATTTATAAAAATTTACATGAAGTAATCGGAAATCAAAAGAAACACTTGTGTTCTCGATTAAATCATAGTTTAAAGCAAATTCCTACCTTTATTGACTGCATTAGAGAAGTCTTGTTACCAGAATACTATTGTACAAGTAAAGAGCGTAACATTGAGTACGAATTAAAAAATCTGACAAAGCTTCAACACTTATTACAGGAAATATTATCCCATAAAAGCGACGAGCAAGTCGTAAACCAAGATACATTCACATTTCTTGAATTATTGCCGTCGTTACGATCAATCATCATGAAGGATGTCGATGCAGCATTTCGAAAAGATCCCGCAGCAAAAAGCTATGAGGAAATTGCGCTTACTTATCCGGGTGTCTTTTCAATCATCGTTCATCGGATTTCTCATGAACTACATAAAATGGGTTATACCTTAGTGTCTCGGGGTATTTCTGAATATGCACATAGCAAAACAGGCATTGACATCCACCCTGGTGCCACAATCGGACATAGCTTTTTTATGGACCATGGTACCGGAATTGTTGTAGGTGAAACCACGATTATTGGAAATGATGTAACCCTCTATCAAGGTGTAACTCTTGGTGCATTTTCATTTGATCGAGATAAAAATGGAGAAATCATCAAAGGTGGAAAAAGACGTCATCCCGTTATTGAGGATAATGTAACCATTTACGCAGGTGCTACCATTCTCGGTGGAGAAACAGTAATTGGGAGAGATTCTATAGTTGGCGGTAATGTTTGGCTTACGAATAGCATTCCTGCAGGAAGCAAGGTTGTGACGGTAATTCAAAATAAAATGCTTTAAGAGATTTCAGAAGGAAATTGTTTACAAAAACAATTTCCTTTATTATTTCCCCCTCACATCCCCGTTCTGTTAAGAATACGATATGGAAAAAAGGAATGTGACAAATGCCTATTTCATTTCCAGTGAGTATTCGAACAGAAGCTTTTCGTTTCGGTCCTCAAAAAAGAGTCTATTATCCTCAAGCGTATCAAATGAAAAACCAACAACTTCAACACTTGATTAATCAATCTATTATTCACCAAGCAAGCAATTTAATTGCTTCTCAAATAGGAAACATGCCCTCTACTGTCCAGGAAATGCTTGGTTCTTATGAAATAAAAAACAACCAGAGGCAGGTTCTAAGTCTTACACAAACGAACTACACCTATCATGAAAAAGCTGCGCACGGAATGACATACATCCGTTCATTAACTTTCGATTTAAAACGAGGAACACGCTGTGACCTGAAGGATCTCTTTAAACCTGATAGTGATTACGTAAATAGACTGTCTACCATCATCCAGGAGCAAATTAAGGAACGTAATATAGAGTTAATTTCTGATTTTACTACAATTAGCCCGAACCAGGAATTTTATATAGCCGATAAAACCTTAGTTATTTATTTTCAACTCTATGACTTGACTCCTTATGTATTTGGCTTCCCGATGTTTTCAATCTCCGTCTATGACATACAGGACATCATTGATGAAAAAGGACCGTTGGCGAGAATGGCGACGAATGATTAAAGCTTCCATTGAAAAAAGTTAAAAAGAAGAAAGCGGTCCTGAAGACCGCTTTCTTCTGAAATAAAACTATTTGACGGCTCTATTCTATCAACCCTTCTTCTTTAAGAAAATCAATCGCCACATCTTCATACCCCTCTTTATCAAGGTCTACACGTGCGTTTAATTCTTGCATTTTTTCATTATCGATCCTACCAACAAGCATTCCTAATACTTCTTCTAATTCTGGATATTTTTCCAAGGTGTCTCCCCTAATGACAGGAGTTGCGAAATACGGTGGAAAGTAATTTTTATCGTCATCAAGCACTTGTAAGTTAAAGGCTGGAATCCGTCCATCAGTGGCAAAGGCATCAATAACATCTACTTCACCATTTTTAATTGCACTATACATAATCCCAGAATCCATTGCCTGTGTTTCAGCAAAATTCATTCCGTAAGCTTCCACTAGTCCGGGTAGCCCATCCGGTCTTTCAAGGAATTCTGGCTCTGCCCCAAGTGCCAATTCTGAAGCTTTTCCTTTTAAGTCTGAAATCGTTTTAACTCCCCAATTCGCTGCATCTTCTTTGCGGATCGTCAGGGTGTACGTATTATTAAAATCAAGTGGTTCTAACCAAACCAAATTATAATCTTCTTTAAACCTTTTTTTAACAATATCGTAAACCTTATTTGGATCGTTAACCATTTCTTCCTTCAAAATGCTTAACAATGCGGTTCCCGTATACTCGATATACAAATCGTACTCTCCGTTATTAACCCCTTCAAATGTTGGGGCAGTTCCACCCAAGAACGATTCGTACTCCACGTTTAAATCCGTATGCTCTTCAATTAAATGTCCCATGACATAAACCATGATTTCCTGTTCAGTAAAGTTTTTACCCGTTATCGTAATTGTGTCTTTTCCCGCGGTATTACTACCAAGTTGACTAATAAACGCAGTTATAGGGAGAATTAATATCAATGCAATAACCAGCCATTTACGAATACGTCTGAACTTAGAACTTGTTTTATTACCGTTTTGAAACCCTCTCGGAGTAGCATCCGTTTCTAACAATTTCAATAAATAGTCAAAAATAATCGCTAACAGTGCAGATGGAATGGCTCCTGCCAAAATTAACCCGGTATTATATGTTTGTAATCCACGAAAAATTAAATCCCCTAGACCGCCTGCTCCGATAAGGCCAGCGATAGTTGCGACACCGATAATTAAGACTGTCGCCGTGCGAATACCACCCATAATTACTCCTAAAGATAATGGCAACTCCACCATCCATAATACTTGGCGGCTCGTCATCCCCATACCGACTCCTGCTTCAATTGCGGAACGCTCAACGCCTGTAATTCCTAAGTATGTATTGCGTAAAATCGGCAGTAGTCCATAAACTGTCAAGGCCACAATTGCTGGAGCTTCTCCAGTACCGATAAAAGGTACCAAAAATACAAGCAACGCAAGACTCGGAATTGTTTGGAATACGCCAGCAATTCCAATGATGCCATCTGCAATTTTTCTGTGTCGGGTTAAATAAATCCCCAATGGAACAGAAATCAAAATGGCAATCGCAATTGAGATAAGCGACAGATACAAATGTTCTAAAATCAAGCTCCAAATCATTGACCAACGATTAACAAAAACATCTACTGTATTTGAAATAATATTTGGAATCGTCCACACCCCCTTTACGCTTCTTCTTCCACTTCTCCAATTTTTTCAGCAATGTACTCAACAAGGCTTGAACGGGTTACAATGCCCTTAATAATTCCTTGTTCAATTACCGGAACGTACCCATATTTTGATTCACTAACAAGTTGAACAGCTTTTTCAGAGGAATCGTTTACTTGTAGTGTCTCGACACTTGAATCCATAATATCCATTAACGTTAGTTCCTCTTCTTTATAACGTTTTGTTACCTCCCAAACTGTTGCAATACCAAGGAAGTTGTCTTTATTGTCAACGACCACCAGACTATCAACGCGTTTTCGCCTCATAAGTTTTAAAGATTCAGCCAATCCTCTGAAGTGTAGGGCTGTTACAGGAGCCACTACCAATTTTCTCAGTTTGGGAAGAGAAAAATCGTTATTATCAATTTCATTTAAGCGATCTTCTCCAATAAAATTCCTTACAAATTCATTTGCTGGGTGGCGCAATATATTTTCTGGTCGGTCAAGTTGAACAATTTCTCCATCTTTCATGATGCAAATTCGATCCGCTATTTTTAGTGCTTCATCCATATCATGAGTTACAAATACAATGGTTTTACGAATTTCCTGCTGTAAGCGGATTAATTCATCCTGCAATTGCTCCCTGCTTATCGGGTCTAGTGCACTAAAGGGCTCGTCAAACAGGATAATTTTTGGCTCAGCGGCCAATGCCCGAATCACCCCAATCCGCTGCTGCTGCCCACCACTTAATTCTGTAGGAAAACGATCTCCAAATGTACCTGGATCCAAGCCGACCATTTCCATCAATTCATTCACCTTATCCATGTACTGCTCAGGCTTCCATTTTTTCAGACGTGGAACTAGCGATACATTCTCTTTAATTGTCATGTGAGGCAGTAAACCAATGTGCTGAATAACATAACCGATGGAACGTCGCAACTGTACCGGATCCTCTTTGGCGATATTCTTCCCCTCAATTTCAACGACTCCATTTGTCGGTTCAATAAGCCGGTTAATCATCTTCATTGTCGTGGATTTTCCTGAACCACTGGGACCAATAAGAACTAGTAATTCTCCTTCTTCCACCTTAAAAGTGATTTTTTTCAATGCTTTAAAACCATCCTGAAACGTTTTCGATACCTCTTTGAACTCAATCAATTTCCCTCACACTCCTTGTTAATTCATTCACTTAACCATTTGATTTGTTATGCCTTGGCTATTTGCGCATTTTATTTTTACCCTATGGGGCTATTTATATTATTTGAATGCAATAATTCCTCTAAATTCGAAACCTGAATAAAAAAACAAAACCCCCAAATTGAAACATGAGATTTCAATCTGAGAGTAATATGTTATTTTAATCTTTAATTGGAAACTAGCCAGGTCTTTTGACACTTCCTTGCCAAAGCGGATTTTGGCACATGAAGATAATCAAGCTCTTTACTTACGAACGCATTAACTAAGGTAAGAGTCTCGGCCTTTGTAATTCCCACTGTTTCAGGTTCCTCTGGGGAAAATCTATCCCCAACGATGAATGGTTGTTTCTTATTCCCAGCAAGTACCTTTTTTACTTTATCGACAACAGCCATTGGAAATGTTAAGCTCTTTTCCAAACTACCACCGTATGTATCATCACGTCGGTTGATATAAGTCGAAAAGAATTGCATGAATATTTTGGATTCATCATTCTTCCCCCGCACATTTTTAAGTGAACCCTTTAATCATACTATTCCAATTTGAAAAATGCACTAAATATGCTTTAGGTCGTATTTGTAATTTGTCCAATAATTGAGCTAACTAATCTTCAACAAACTAAAAAAAACTGTAGGCAAACCCGATTATAATTGAGTTTGTCTACAGTCCAGAGACTATACTATTAGCCTCTTACCAGTTAATTTGATACTATTTTCTTATCATTTGTATGTTGAATCTGATGAAGGATAATGGCTCCTATTCCCTGAATAATTGTTTTAACTAATACCTGACCAATTATTGCCGCAGGAACAGCCTCCCATGGGAGCATGTTCGCACCAAGAGGACTTAAACCAATCACAACAAATACTGCTGAATCGAGTAGACCACCAACTAGGCCACTATAAAATACTCTCCAACTCATTGGTAACTTGAGTCGAGTATATATTTCTGTGTCTGTAGTTTCCGCAAGTAAAAAAGAAATGGCGGAAGCAAACACGATAAGCAATGTATCACCCAATAAATACGATACAAGAGCTGATAATAACAAAGCAGTTACTATAAATAAATAAGTCAACTTTCGACCATATCGATTTTGAACAAAATCCCTAAAAATAAACGTTGCACCAATTAAGAGTGTACCCATCGGCACGATGAAAACACCTAATGTCAATGGTTGAAATGCTGCTGTTATAACATTTGCTAGAATGATAGATAAAAGATATAAAATGACTCGCATGTTAATCCCCCTAAGATGAATTTCAATTTATTCATTATAAATTTATTATTCAAACTCCCCTTTATTCAGCCCTTTCACGGGATTCAAGGTAAAGAGTTAATCCATTTTTTCTTAATTTACAGGACGGGCATTCACCACAACCTTCTCCAATAATACCTTCATAACAAGTTAATGTTTTTTCACGAACAAAATCCAAGACACCAAGGTCATCAGCTAGTTTCCAAGTTTGTGCCTTATCCAACCACATTAATGGTGTATGGATGACAAACTCTTTGTCCATTGCTAAATTAATGGAGACATTGAGCGATTTGACAAACGCATCTTTGCAATCTGGATATCCACTAAAATCAGTTTCACAAACACCCGTAATAATGTGTTTTGCACCTATTTGACTTGCTAAAACAGCGGCAAATGATAAAAAGATTAGATTACGACCAGGAACAAAAGTAGATGGTAATTCTCCATCTTCGCCATCTTTAATTTCAATATCATTTCGCGTCAATGCATTGGGAGCAAGTTGATTCAATAGTTGCATATCTAACAAGTGGTGTTTTACATGTAATTCTTCCGCTATGGCAATTGCACAATCGATTTCTAATTTATGCCTTTGGTTATAATTAAATGTAACAACCTCAACTTCCCTGAATGTCTCTAAGGCCCAAAATAAACATGTCGTGCTGTCTTGTCCTCCACTAAAAACCACGACCGCTTTTTCATCCTTTAACATTATAAAAAAGACTCCTTCCAAAAAAGAAAAAACAGTACTCCAAGAGAAGTACTGCTTCATCTTAGTTTTTTTAAAGAGGGGTGCTAGAACCTCTACCGTCAAAAAACGGATTTATATACTCAATGAAAATTATAGTAACACAAATTTCGAAAAAGTGGTATAAGAACATGCTTTAAATTTTTTAAATTCAAAAAGGGAACTACCTAATATGAGTCACAAAAAAGTTTTTTCAAGATTGTTTAGGTATGAATAATAATCCAAAACCCTTTATCATCTTAACTTGCTTACAATCTTATATAAAAAAGCACCCAAAAGCAGTGCTGACAATTGGAATTCAACTTCTCTATATAAGGGCGCTGCTTGTCAAAGCTTTATTGAACCAATTATGCCTCGATTTCTTTATAACGATTCATTACTTTAGGCTTTTCTACCTCTTTAAACGTGAACCCAGTAATACCGTAAGCTAGGGTAAACAATGGAGTAATCATAGCTAAGAAACAGAAAGGAATATACACTAACGGTGAAACTCCTAAAGCTGCTGCGGTAAATAGGCCGCTTGCCGTCCATGGTGGAAGTGAACAACTTTGAGTTGAACAGTCTTCAATAATTCTAGACAAATTTTCTGGACGCAAATCAAATTTTTCGAATAACGGTTTCATTAATGTACCTGTCATAACAGCAGAGAAAGAGAATGATCCTCCAATTCCCAATGTAAAATAGGCAGTAATGATCGTAACAAAGACTAACATTCCCTTACTTTTTATTCTGCTTGTAATGGATACCACAATGGTCTCGAGTATCCCCGCTTTTTGTAACAATCCACCTATTCCAAGTGCGAATAAGAAAAGAGCAACTAATGGCAGCATACTTGTAAGCCCCCCACGTTGAAGTAGGGTATCAATGATATCAATCCCTGACTCAACATAATAGCCATCATAAAATACATTCAAAACGTCACTAATCGTTGAACCTTGATAGAATATGGCTATGAGTGCACCTGCAAGAGCACCTAAAAAAATGGATGTTATCGCTGGTTGCTTTGAGATGAGTAAAATAAAGAGAATTACAACTGGAATGAATGGTATAATTCCCAAATGGAAATGTTCAGCTAAATAGCTAGTAAGAGTACTGACATCGGCTGAACTGACAGATTCTTTCCCATACCTCAATCCCATGAGTGTAAAGATAAGAGCTGTAATGATATAGGCGGGTACAGTGGTCCATAACATATGCTTAATATGAGTTATTAGGTCCGCTCCAACGACTGCTGCTGATAAATTGGTACTATCTGATAATGGCGACAATTTATCTCCAAAATATGCACCACTAATAATCGCACCTGCAGTCACTCCTACAGGAATCCCTAAACTATGACCAACCCCCATCATCGCGATTCCAGCTGTTCCTAGTGTAGCCCAAGATGAACCTGTTGCCAGAGAAACGACGGAACAAAAGACAAGAGTTGTTACGAGGAAAAACTGTGGAGAAATCGCTTGTATCCCATAATAGATTAACGCGGGTACAGTACCAGATGACATCCATGAACCAATTAAAATACCAACAGCTAAAAGAATCATTGATGGCTGCAAAGCCTTCAGCATCGAAGAAAATATACTCTTTTCTATGCTGTCATAGGAATAACCTAATCGAATGACGAAAGGAATCATCGTTACTAATGTAATAAACATCATGATCTGAATAGAGGCTCCAAAAGCTAACATCCCTGTTGCGATGATGACAATGACCAGTAATAATATCAGCAATGAATATGCTAATGTAGGTTGTTTTATATTTTCATTATTCATCCAAACACTCCTTAAAATAAAAATTCCAACACATATACGAATCTTTTACAAAGGAGTACTCCATTAGAAATTTTTAAACTAACATTATAGAATACTGGGCCGGCCCCCGCTTGTTTCAATATGCATAGTAAAATTATAACAAGTTTTTGTTTATACATAAAATTCTGTATATTTAAATAACGAGGACCCTCATTGGATATAAAGGGATTTGATAAAGGCTACCTCATGAATACTTACATTTTATGTAACAATCCTCGAGATACCTCCTGAATACTAATGATTGGTGCATCTGTAAAACCAAACACCGATATAACCATTAAGAGAAGCCATCACGATTTCACGCCTAAATTCAATCTTATTATAGAATACTTGTATATGCGTCAGGTGTCTTCCTCGTTTCTACATTATGCATAATTTGGAATCACAAACAAATCCTAACACTAGTGGCAATCTATTTGGTGGTGTTGGAATGAATTTCTCTCGTACTCAGTTAATTTTTGTTCTCATACTTTTTATTGGAATATCGAACCATGTCCTTATCATGCCTCATCTACTGTCAGCAGGAAAACGCGATGCATGGGTATGCGTCTTTTTTGCATATGCGTTTTTGCTAGTTTGGGGATTTATTCTTTATTTAATTATGCAAAAAAACAACAGCGATTATCTCTTTATGACTGGATTAGCTCCCGTGCAGGGGTTGCGACTTCACGTATTCTTATTGCCATCCTTGCTACTTACGTTTTCGCAATTAGTGCGATATCGTTTTATGATTTAATTCAATCCGTTAATATATATTTTCTACCAAGAACACCACCCTTTGTCGTCATGCTCCCTTTCCTATTAATTTGTATTTGGTCAGCTTATAGGGGTTTAAAATCAATTGTCTATACTTCTGCGGTATTATTGCCGATTGTATGGATGTTTGGGATTTTTGTAGCTTTGTTTACTTTAAAAGAGAAGGATTATTCCTACCTATTCCCTGTTCTTGTTGAGGGTTATCAACCCGTTTTAAAAGGGACAATCATCATACTTGGAGGAAGCGCCGATTTCCTTGTGTTGTTGCTTCTTCAGCATCACTTAAAAAAATCGTTTACGTACTTTAATCTTTTCATTCTGATTACCATTTTAGTTGGTCTAATTCTCGGACCCACGATGGGTTCTCTATCTTCGTTTGGTCCAGCAGTAGCATCAGATATGCGGTTCCCCGCTTTTGAACAATGGAGACTGATTACGTTGGGGAATTATATTTCTCATGTCGATTTTTTGGCGGTGTTTCAATTATTAAGTGGTGAGCTCATTCGGGTTTCATTAGGACTCTACCTACTTGGAGATATGGTAAAAGGTCATACACAGCCAGTTAAGAAAAAGCACGTATTTTTAGTTGCATCGATTCTTTTAGGATTATTGACAGTCATTCCGTTAAGTGACATCTGGGTGCAAACCTTGATAAGAAGATACTTTTATCCAAGTGCATTAGTAATTGCTATAATCTTTTCTTTAGCATTATTGATGATTAGCTACTTGCCATTGAAGAAAGGAACCCAAAATATATGAACATGGTAAGATTCGATCAGCTATTAGCCAATAGAAACTTGACTTGTGACGAGATAAAACGTTTTTTTTGTCATTATGCGGATATTGAATTTATTCCAATTGAAAAAGACGAGAATCTTCAAGCTTTTTATTGTAAAGGAATGCTTGATACTACACAATTAAATGAATATTTTAATCGCATTCTATTGAGTATTGATAAAGAAAAACCACGCGATTATTCTGAAGAACTCCCACCTGTCCGACATATAGATAGTATGAAGGAAATGATGAATCTTGTGTTTTCAGGTTCACTCATCATTTTTCAAGAAGGTACTCCATTCTTTCATGGGTTCGATATTAGCAAGGTGCCAAAACGAGACCCTCAAGAATCGACCACAGAGGTTTCAATTAAGGGACCGAAGGATAGTTTTACCGAAGAAATGAATGTAAACATTTCCTTGATTCGGAAACGAATGAAATCGGAACAACTATATTCCGAGTGTTTTACATTAGGTTCACTAAGTAAAACAGAGGTTTCACTACTTTACTTACATGATAAAGCCGATCAGAGAATCATAGAGGAAGTTAGGAAGAGACTGAATGACTTTCAAGGAGAAAGTGTTGTAAGTAGTGGTCAGTTAGAGCAATGGCTTTCCGATCGTACGTTTTCGTTGTTCCCCTTATTTGATTATGTGACACGACCAGATTTTACGATTGAATGCATGTTGCGTGGTCGGTTTATTTTAATTGTGAATGGTTCTCCCTCTGTATTAATTGGGCCAATCAATGTTTTTGAGCTTATAAAATCTCCTGAGGATGTTCATTTTCCTTACTACCTTGTTCTGTTTGGGCGGTTCATTCGGATTATCGGCTTACTGGTTGCGATTTTCCTACCAGGTTTTTGGGTCTCGCTTTCTTCTGTTAATATTGATCAGCTGCCGTTTGCTTTATTAGCTACCGTCGTTGTGTCGCGTGAAGGATTGCCATTACCATTAGGACTTGAGGCTATTTTTATTCTAGGATTGTTTGAATTATTAAGAGAAGCAGGAGTTCGCATGCCAACCGTTCTTGGACAAACCGTTTCCATTGTTGGAGGTATCATTATCGGAGATGCTGCGATTCGAGCAGGTCTTGCTTCTCCAACGATGATTGTGGTCATCGCGTTAACAGCGGTCGCAAGCTATACACTTGTGAATCAATCACTGGTTGGAACAGTTAGTATCCTCCGTGTTTATAATTTATTTCTATCTATATTTTTAGGAGTATACGGCCTTTTTATTGGATTCTTTAGCATTCTTATTTATCTGTCTACATTGGAGTCTTTCAAAGTGGCATATCTTGAACCCGTTGCTTCCTTAACATTCAAAGAATATCTAGCGGCCATGTTCATAGACCCATTTAAGCGAAAAAAATTCGGAATATCATTTATTCAGAAGTGGAGAAAGTAGTATGAAACGTAGAAAGATACTGATCTGTTCAATCAACCTTATGCTATGTCTCCTCCTCGTCACAGCTTGTGAAAATGACATTGGTGAAATCGAAAATCAAAACTTTGCTACCGCTATTGGAGTCGACTACCGAGATGGGAAATATTATGTCGCCATTCAAATGATTGGATTGACCTCAGTTGCAAAAAGGGAAGGTGGTGATAAAGGCCCAACTGAAGTATATGTTTCCGAAACGAGTGGAAAAACATTTATCGATGCATTTTTTAAAGCGTATCATACTGCGCAAGAACGGATTCTTTGGGCACATGTCACAGCAATCGTTTTAAGTGAAAGTGCACTAGAAGAAGGGCTGGGTAGTATTTTTGATGGGTTGACACGATATTATGAGTTCCGCCCAACGCCTTGGATTTTTGGAACAAAAAACTCTATACTTGATATCTTATCGACTACTGGATTTTTTAATCAAAGCTCATTGAATACCATTCTGCATAGTCCAAAAAGTTCATATGAACAAAGCTCGACCATCAGGCCGGTAAAGTTAAATCAATTTGCACGTGAATTCTTTGACCCTGGTCGCACTACATATATTCCTTCTCTCACAATTGACGATAATCAATGGAAGAAAAATAAAAAGAACGAGGCGAAATTAGCAATTGACGGAGCTTTTTTTCTAGATAACCACCAATACAAAGGCTATTTTCCTTATGAGAATATAAAAGGTTTACGCTGGTTAACTCCGGAAACAAGACGTGCTTCGTTACTATTGCCAAGTGAAGAAAAACCTGAATTTATTGCGGTACTTGAAGATCAAATGGTAAAAATCAATCCTGTAAAACAAGGCGGGAATTTTCATTTTACTATTCTTTACCACGCCAAGGGGAATTGTAAGTAACCGTATAAAGAACAACACAATTAATGGTAGTGTCATGGAGGAGTTCGTTAAGAAAGGAATCATTTCTGAAATCAAGCAACTATATCAACTAGGTTTAGAGCACAATATCGATTTTTTAAACTTGGAACATCAACTTTTCAGAAAAGATTATGAAGATTGGAAAAAGCTAAAAAATCAAGAAACCCTGTTACGAGAAAACAGTATCTTATCCATTGAAGCACACATCACGATGGAACATTCAGGATCATTTAAAAATCGTAAAATTGAGATTAAAGAATGATACATCTGAAAAATACACCTGACGTATTCCGCCAGGTGTGTTCTTTATTAGGAAATACTTTTCTTTACTTCATAGTGAATAGTTGCGTAATATAACGTAGATTTCAGGTGTTTACCCTGGGTTATTTTTTTCTATCATCGAATTACCCGTATCCGCCACTATCCATCCTCGAAAAAGCCTTTAGTTGATAAATTGTTACATCATATCAAACATAAATATGAAGGATATGTGAACCTTTTCACAGCTATATTTTAAAACTACTAAATGGAGGTATACTGCAAGTAGGTTTAAAATAAATCTTCTAAGGAAGGTGTTCGGTAATGAAGGGTACAGCATTATTAATCAATAAGGACCACTCTGTCACAGTATTAGAAAACGTTGAACATAATGTGTATGAAGATCTAGTAAGTCTTGAAGATTCTACGAATATGAAATGTACCATTAATGATAAAGAGGTTCAATTTGATCCTATTGATAAAGTCGTTTGGTATGAAGAAACAATTGACTGGGAATACGGTTATTAATAATGATAGACATATTTTGTCCATGAAAACAAAAGGGAGCTTGATTAAAATCAAGCCCTCTTTTTATAAAGCCTTACAACACATTCTTATTCGCCCTACTCACCAAATACGAAGGCATTTCCTCCCGTAACTTCCACACAAAGCTCATTGGTTTATTTCCTTCATGTTTTACGTAGTCGGCTTTCCCGAGAAATACAAAGGGGGCGGTGTGGCCATTTTCTTGTTTGTATTCCCTGACAAAAAGTGCGATTTGGTGATTGTTTTCTCTGTGATGAATATAGCGCTGAGCCGTTGGGCTGTGTTCAGCTACTTTACTTTGTGTTTGCCAGTGAAATAGCTTTTCATTAATTGCATAGTCTTCATATAAGGTTGAAGGCGAGAAATCCTTTTCCGATTTATTTAATGTAATGAAGAAAATGTCTAGATTTTTATCTTGGAAATGCTTGACACCTTCTCTAAATGCCGGTGTTTTTTCTTCATTATAGTATTCGAGTGCAGCCATTACCTGAGCGGTTGAATAGCTGCAGTGTACGCGTAATGGTGAAATGAATGATAAGTCATTTTTGATTTCCATTGTTTCAATTGAGTTGAACTGATAGAGCAAAATTTCCTGTATTTCTTCACGGAAGTTCTTATTCGATAATATTTTTGAAACTCCATCCTCAATTGAAGTTAATCCCTCTTTTTCTGGATAGGCTTTATAAAAGGAATAATAAAACATGTTTAACATGATGCGTTCTTCTTCGTTCTGGACCGTACTCTCATCCAAATAGCGAAGTAGGAATTTTAACAACGTACTTGAATTTAAGAAAAACAGATTCTGTAAACGGCTTGTTACAAAGTTCTCAAAATCCCAATGGAATTCATCATTCAGCCCCGCTTCAACCATCATTCTTGAAAAACTGCGATTGCGATTTCTACCATAGAAATCGTAGATGGACATATGATGATGCTTCAAGAAATTACGTAAAGTTAGGCGTTCATTTGTATCTTCCTCAAAATACTTTAGCTTAGAAATGAGATTTGCCTTTGTATTACTACTTGTTTTAATATTTCGAAGGATGTATTCTTTTGCCTGCTTCTCTAACTGAATAAAGCTACCTTTAGGGACATTTAAAAAGCCGTTTTCTACATAATAAGTTACGGAATGCTTAGTTTTACCAATTAAGGCCCGAAACTTATCTTCAAAATTATAGTTTTTGTGGGCTTGTCCTACAAAATCAAGCACCGTTAAGCATTCTTTCCCGTCAGCAAGCCTCAACCCACGACCCAATTGCTGGAGAAAAACCGTTAATGACTCAGTAGGACGTAAAAATAAAATCGTGTTAACCTCAGGAATATCGATTCCCTCATTGTATAAATCGACAACGAAGATAAACTTTAATTCTCCGTTTACTAGCTGTTCCTGGGCATCACTTCTTACGTTAGGATCTACATTTCCATATAGTGCAACTGAAGGAATCCCCACCTCATTAAAAAACGCAGCCATGTATTTTGCATGTTCAATCGACACACAGAAACCAAGACCTTTTACCTCTTCTATATCAGTCACATAGTTGTAAAGGCTTTTTACGATTTGATTGCTACGGATTGAATTCGATGTATAGACATTTTCTAGTTCCTTAATTTCATATCCTTTACGGCTCCATTTTAGTTTTGAAAGATCCACAGTATCTGTCACACAAAAGTATTGAAACGGGCTTAAAAGCTTTCGATTAATAGCTTCGGTCAATCTCATTTCTGCTGAAATCGCGTCCTCAAAATACGTTAGTATATCCTTTCCGTCCATCCTTTCCGGGGTCGCCGTTAACCCCAGTAAGATTCTTGGATGGTAATGATTTAATAGCTTCTGATAAGAGTTGGCAGCCGCATGGTGGAATTCATCTACAATGATAAAATCATAGTAATCACTGGTTGTATGTTTGAAAAGCTCTTTACTGTTAAAGCTGTGGATGCTGATAAATAAATGGTCCAATGAGCCTGGGTGGTGCTTACCCACTAAAAGCTCTCCAAAGTTAGGATCTTTTAAGATGACACGAAATGTATCTAAGCTTTGTTTTAAAATTTCTTCCCTGTGCGCAACAAATAACAGTCTCGCGGAATGTGTGTTTTTCTTCTTGAATCGTTTATAGTCGAATGCAGAAATAACGGTTTTTCCAACGCCTGTTGCTGCGACAAGCAAATTTCTATATCGTCCGAACACTTCTCTCTCAACCTGCAGCTTTTCAAGGATTTCCTTCTGGTATAAATAAGGTTGGATATCAAACAGGATTGGAAAATTATTTTGATTTTGTATTTTCGATTTTGATAGTGCAATCTTTAGTCGGTCTTGATCCTCTTGTTTTTCTGCATGAAACGGCACAAACTCATGATCGTTCCAATAGCTTTCAAAGGTCGCCTCAAACTTTTTGACGATATCAAATGAATCCTTTTCTGTAACCTTGATATTCCATTCTAATCCCGATGTTAGAGCTGGATTTGAGATATTTGAAGAACCAATATAAGCTGTACTAAAGCCTGTTTCCCTTTTAAACAAATAAGCTTTCGCGTGTAGTCTAGTTCGATCAACATCATAGGAAATTTTGACTTCTGTATTAGGAAGTTTGCTTAGTTCATGTATGGCCTTGTAATCACTCGCTTCCATATAAGATGTTGTGATGACTCGAAGCTTTTTTCCCGGTTGCTCAGTGAATTCCTTCAGTTCGTTTATCAGAATTCTTAGACCGCTCCATTTTATAAAAGATACGAGCATATCAATAGAATCTGCGGTCAAAATTTCCTTTTTCAGTTCGCCAAGCAAATTGGGCTCATAGTTTGACCCTGTAAAAAGTGAACTTTGCGAAATAGGGGTTACTGGTCGAATGACCTCCCCGTTACGAATGCTGCGAATTGAATTTATCTTTGTATAAATTGAAGTTAGGACTTCTCCTTCCTCCTCAATTTTTAGGCCTCGAAATTCTTCTTCGTCTAGTCTCTCGCTTAAAACGTTAATGATTTCATTACAGGTACGTATTTGATCAAGCAAGGCTTGTTTATCATCGTTTTGATTATCCCTGACAAATTTGAGTGCCCGTCTTGTAACTGTAGAAATATATGTGGAAAGTATCTTTCTAGCTTCTTCTGTATCAATCATTTCCTTGCCAATGTCATATTCTTTTATATCTAGGTCAGCAAGATCTTTTTTTAATTTTCGAGAAATAATTTCTTCATATATCCCCTGCTTCAACATTGGTGTCACCTCGACATTTTTTAATCTATTAGTAAATACTTTCCATTTAGCTGTCGAAAAATCCTTCTTTTCACCTAAGAAAGTAATGTAATGGTAGTATTAAAATAAAAAAACTAGCTCATAGGTACGTGAACTAGTTTTAACTCATTAATTTACTTACACAATTAGGGGATTTATTTATTTGTAACTCGTTCGTATTTATAATCAAAACAAATTTGGTATAATTCAATAATTTCTTCCTCTGTCGGGATTCTTGGATTGTTTCCAGGACTTCCACTTGCAATTGCATCTTTCGCCATTTTCCCAACCACTTTATCTAATTCTTGTTTTTCTATCCCCCACTCCTTCATGTTAGGGATATTCAAATTCAAACATAGTTTCTTTATATCATGTACAACCATATTTGCTATTTCTTCATTAGAAGAACCACTTAACTCTGGTTTAATAATCCGTCCGATACTGGCCAATCGATCAATGCAATTCGGTTTACTATATTCCAAAATTGCTGGTAATAACATCGCATTTGATACACCATGTGGGACATGAAATATGGCTCCTATTGGTCTTGACATTCCATGAACTAAACAAACAGATGCATTTGAAAATGCGATGCCAGCCTTTAAAGCTCCTAAAGACATTTTTTCTCTTGCTTCTATATTACTACCATTCTTATAAACTTCTTCAATGTTATCGAAGATCAATTTAATCGCGGATAATGCAAGTGTATCTGTAAATGGATGTGAACGTCTTGAGATATATGCTTCGATTGCATGTGTTAAGGCATCTACACCAGTTGCTGCTGTGATACTTTTGGGAGATGAAAGTATTAATTTAGGGTCAACAATTGCAACTTCTGGAATAAACATAGGTTGTTTAATCATCATTTTTACATCATTTCTTGTATTCGTTATAA
Organism: Bacillus timonensis; assembly: GCF_000285535.1. GTDB lineage: Bacteria > Bacillota > Bacilli > Bacillales > Bacillaceae_L > Ferdinandcohnia > Ferdinandcohnia timonensis. Next base: position 1,006,043 of record NZ_HE610985.1, read on the forward strand.
CTGTAACATCAGTTGCTTCTGAGCCGGTACCTGCAGTGGTAGGAATTGCAATCAGTGGGATAGCCTTTTTATCTGCCATTTTTATATTCCCCATAAAATCACTAATATCTCCGCCATTTGTAGCAAGTACGGCAACAGCTTTGGCGGTGTCAATGCAACTTCCTCCACCTAATGCAATAATAACGTCACAATTATTTTGTTTGAGTACTTCGAGGGCTTCGTCTACGAATATATCAGTCGGTTCGGAAGTTATACCCAAATAGGTGGAATAACGAATTTCTTCTTTATTACACATATTTTGGCATTCATTAACATAACCAAGATTCTCCATAACTTTGTCACTTATGATCAGAGCGTTAGTTCCTTGTTTACTTGTTTCCAATCCTACTTGTTTAAAAGAATTAGTTCCATACAAAATAGCTTTAGGCATATAGACACTTGATATTGAACTCATAACTTCCTCCCCCAGATTTTTTTAAAAAAAGTAAACCTCCATTTTCAACAACGCCCATACAATGCTCTGAAATCGACGCTAGTTCCTAGTAAGTATTTTATTCAGTAATCATTTTTAAAGACTACTGATTTTAAGATTGTGCTAGTTTTTACGTAGAAATATGAGAAGAAAGAAACACATAAAAAAACTCAAGTTTAATCACTTGAGTTTTCATTTGAGACTAATTGTATGCTACTGATAGCCTTATAGATTTATAGTTTCTGATCCTCTACATTTACACTTCAATATTCCTGTTCCATTAATTTTCGAACCGTCGGTAGATCGGCTGGTGCCCAATCCAAACTTGGAAGTTCGGATGATGATAACCATTTTAGCGCGGCATGCTCTGTGAGCGTTGGTGTTCCTTTTACTAATTTGCATGAATAAGTTGATAAATGAACAATGCCAAAATCATATTCATAAACGGTTTCATCAATTTGGGAGCCAACATCAATCTCACAAAGCATTTCTTCTTTTATTTCGCGTTGAAGTGCTTCTTCGGAGGTTTCATCCTTTTCGATTTTCCCACCTGGGAATTCCCATTTTAAAGCTAGTAAGTTGTTTGGCCCTCTTTGGACACATAGTATTTTTTCTTTATCGGTGATTACACCGGCTACTACATAGATATGCTTGGGCATCTTGTCCTCCTGTTTTTACCAGCCAAAGTCGTCGGGGTACTCGGTTTGTTCTGTTGTCCAATACGGAGAAGCTATACATCCTTTCCAGTTCCTGTACACCTTCCTTACAATCATCGTAATCTGTATAAAATTCAGCAATCCATTTTGCACATACAATCTTATTCTTTTCCACTTTCTTTATCTTTATTATAACGGACCTGCAAGTAGTCAACAACATGACATCTTAAGTACATCCGATTTTATGCAAGAAAAAAGAAGAGCCTCCAAAAGGAAGCTCCTTGAAAAAAATTTTCGGGAAATATAGTCGCACTGTTATTGGCCAAGAATCCCCTTTTTATCCTTTAATACATCTTAAATGTCGTTGAAGCTGTACTTGTGGTATACCCGCTCTTTGATGCTGTGGCATCAACTTGATATGTGCCTGTTGCTGTGTAATAGTTTGTTCCAATTGACCAAGTGGCAACACCAGACGAATTTGTGGTTCCAGTTGATGTAACACTTGTGCCATTTGGACGTGTTATTTTAAAGGTAACTGTTGCGTTTGCAATAGCTGCACCATTTTTATCTTTAACCGTACTCGTTACATAAATCGTTTCCCCACGGTAATAGTAGCTATAGTTTGTTGAAACAGTGGTGACAGTATCTGTTGATGTTGGTGGTGGAGGTGTTGTACCACCGCCTCCTCCTGAAGCGGCTACAACTGCGGCATGTGCATCGACGATACCATATCCATACTGCGTAAAGCTTCCAGCCTCTTGTGCAGTATCGCGTAATATTTGTCTGGCTTCCGCTACTGAAATATCAGGATTTGCTGCTCGTAGTAAACCTGCTACCCCCGCTACATGTGGAGTCGCCATTGATGTTCCAGACAAGGTTGTATACCGACTGTTTGGATATGTGCTATAAATGCTAGAACCTGGTGCCATTAGTTCTAAGCCTGAGCCATAGTTTGAAAAACTTGACCGGGTTCTGTTTGATGTCACAGATCCGACTGCAATCACACTGTCATAAGCCGCAGGATAGGAAATACTTGAAGCACCATCATTTCCACTTGCCGCAACGACAATTGTTCCTTGGGCAACAGCAGTTTGGACGGCTTCATCCATACTTTGGTTATACCCCCCGCCACCTAATGACATATTGATGACATCAGCATCAATATCAGCAGCGTAGAGAATTCCTTGTGTGATTCCATATAAAGAACCTGAACCATCATCACCCAATACCTTTACAGGGATCAGGGTTGCATTTTGCATGACCCCCGAAACAGTTCCATAGCTTGCTATCGTGCCCGAAACATGCGTACCGTGTCCTTGAACATCCATCGTAGTTCCACCAACGAAGCTTTTACCTAAGCTTGTGTTCACGAAATTGGCTAGACTAGGATGGTTATGGTCAATCCCCGTATCCAATACAGCTACCTTAACAGCATTCGAACCATTGGTAATTGTCCACGCCTCTGGTGCTTTAATCATGTCATAATGCCATTTTTGATTTTGATGCACAGCTTGGATTGTTGCAGTCCCTTCAATCGCCATCATTTTATAGTTTTCGGAAATATAACGGAGCTTGAAACCTAGATTCTTTAATTCGTTACGTAATTCCTTTTTTGCTATGTTACTAGATTTGTATTGGTCTGGGGAGTACTTTACCAAGTAGACTAAGCCCATTTTTTCGACTACTTTTTTGTTGAAACTTTTACTTACGAGTGGTTTTACAGAAGATTCTTCTACATGGAGTGTGTCGATAATTGTAAATCCTTTGCTATTTAGAACATCTTCCTGTGCTTTTATACTTTGTTCGCTCTGTATCGTGATATCCGACTTACCATTTTTCGGTTCAACAGATACAATCAGCTCTCCCTCAATAAAGTCTTGATTTCCTTTTGCTTGATCTGGCTGATTCGCAAATGAAGTTCCTGCAAACATCGTGAATACTAGTAACACAACAATTGCAATACGAAACCATTTTCTCATCCACATACCTCCAAAAAGAATTTTTACTGATAGTCAGTGTGGTTATGATATTTGCGGTGTTACACTCCCTTCTATGTACTTTTTATACAGATAAAAAAGCAAAAAAGGATTCTTCGAAACCTTTTTACTTTTTAGCTGTCAGGAATAAACAAAGTAGGTACGGGTTCTTATGCAGTGTTTGAACTGTTGAGGAATTGTTGAGTAGAAGTAATTATTGTGTTAGAAACGTAATATTGTCTTACCTCCATTACACTACTATTTTTCTACAACCGCGGTCAATATATTTTGTAAATTCAGTTATTTATTACCATAATGGTGTTTGACACTTGAATCTGGTACGGGCCTAAGTATCTAAAATGATAGACAATCTTATAGTAGGTTAGTCTTTTACGGAGATTCACCGCTTTGGTGCGATAAATTATCATTAAAAATTTAGAGCCTATAGAACAGACTGGGTGGGAAATGAACAATTACTCGAAAAACTTTGAAAAATATCAAAAAGAGCCTCTTAAAAAGAGGCTCTTTGATAGTCTGGTAAATAACAATAAGAGTGTTTTTTAATCATAGTTCATATTTCAAGTTCCTGTACTCAATACTAGGACAACGAACCTGTCCCAGCCTTCCAATGATGACATGCCACAAAGTGACCTTGATTTGTTTCATTGAGTGAAGGCATAGTTTCTTTACACACGTCAGTTGCCAATGGACAACGATGGGCAAATGGACAGCCTAGTCTGCCTTCAGTCAAATCCGGTGGTTCATTTGACATATCTGTTAAGTTGATTTGAGATTCACTTCCAGGTGTTGCGGCAAGTAATAATTGGGTATATGGATTTAACGGTTTTTTTATGAGTTGTTTTGATTCCGCAATTTCCATCACCTTACCGCCATATAAAACCATAATTCTGTCTCCAAAATAGCGAGCAGAGGCCAAATCATGCGTAATGTATAAATAAGATAAATTGAGCTCTCTCTTCAATACATTCATTAATTGAAGAATTCCGGCTCGTATTGATACATCCAACATTGATGTGGGTTCATCTGCCACGATAAATTGTGGATTAACCGCTAATGCCCGAGCAATAGCAAGACGTTGTCTTTGCCCACCCGATAATTCATGTGGATATTTTTTTCTTATCTCATTTACAGGTGTTAAACCAACCTGAACAAGTAATTCGGAAATTTTCTCACTTAATTCCTTCCCCTTAAATCCTTGATGCTTTTTCAAAGGAAATGTAACATGACTTTCAATTGTTTTAACAGGATTCAAAGATCCAAATGGATCTTGGAAAATCATTTGAGCAACTTGTCTATAATTCTTAAGTTCCTTCCCTTTATAATCGTTAATTTCATTACCATTAACAACGATATTGCCTTCTGTTGGTTTTAAAAGTCTTACTAAGGCTCTTCCAATTGTTGTTTTCCCACTACCTGATTCGCCAACTAATGCGAGAACTTCACCTTTTTTAATTTGGAGAGAAACCTTATCAACAGGTGTGATAAACTTCTTTTCCCTATGACCACGCACAGGAAATTTTATAACTAAATCCTTAACATCCACTAGAATCGAGGAATCATGTAAGACTGCTTCCTTCATGACTTTTGCACCTCTTTTCTCACCACTTCATAGAGATGGCACTCAATTTCCCTATTTACTACCTTACTTATTGCTGGGCGCTCCGTCATACATCGATCATGCACATAGGGACACCGTGGATGGTAGGCACACCCGCTTGGCAATTCCACAAGGTCGGGTGGATTTCCAGGTATACCTTCAATTGTTACATCATCTGCGGTCAGGTGTGGAATCGCCTTCATTAAACCTTCCGTGTAGGGATGGTGTTTTTGTTCCGATTGGCTTAGTGATTGACTATCGGTAATTTCAACGAATCTACCTGCATACATGATGGCTACCCTTGAAGCTAGCTCTGATACCAAACTAAAATCATGACTGATAAACAAAATCGCGAACTTTTTCACCTTTTGGATTTCTTTGATTTTATCTAGAATGGAACGCTGTACAACAACATCTAATGCTGTTGTTGGTTCATCCATAATAACTAATTTAGGATCAAGTGCAATGGCAATCGCAATGACAACCCTCTGCCTCATTCCGCCTGACAATTCATGTGGGTAGCTTTTTAAATGGGCTGGATCAATACTAACAATTTTCATTAACTCGGCTGCTTTCACTCTTGCTTCTTTCTTTGACATATTTTTGTTATGACTAAGAAATACATCAAGAAATTGTTCTTCTATTGTTAATACAGGATTTAAGGCATTCATGGCACTTTGAAAAACCATTGACATTTGACTCCAGCGGAATCTACGCAGTTCTTCTCTACCCATACTGTATATGTTTTTACCCATTACTTTTATTTCACCATTTGTTATAACAGCATTATTTTTTAATAGATGCATAATTGCATTCCCAAGAGTCGATTTTCCTGAACCCGATTCCCCTATTAAACCAACGATCGAATTTTCATAGATTGTAAGGGATACATCATTAACCGCTTGAACCATCCCCGCTTGTGAATCATAACCAACTGAAACATTTTCTAGCTCAAGCACTGGTATTTTTTCTTCCATGATTCTTCCTCCTTTTTTGTGCCTTTAAACGAGGATTGGTTATCTGATCAACCGCAAAATTCATGAGTACCAAACTAAGTCCAACTAACCCGATTCCTAATCCAGGAGGAATGAACCACCACCAAGCTCCTCTAAGCATGGCACTATTATTACTCGCCCAGTAGAGCATTGTACCCCAGCTAATGGAATTAATGTCTTGGAAACCAAGGAAAGCTAGACCAGCTTCAGCTAGAATTGCTCCCAATGTTGCGAACATCATATTACCAGCAATAATAGACATCATATTTGGGCAAATTTGTGTAACCATTATTCGGAATGAAGACATCCCTGACATTTTTGCTGCTGAAATAAAATCACGGTTGGCAAGTGTCATCGTTTGAGAACGGAAGACACGTGCTCCCCACGCCCACCCTGTAAGGGCAATGATTAAACCCGTTAAAAAAGGTGTAGAAGCTTGTAAATAAGCTTGAATAACAATCAACAAGGCTAATCCAGGCATGACTAAAAAGAGGTTTGTAAAAAAGCTTAAGATTGAATCCGTTAAACCACCGCGATACCCACCCACAACTCCAACAAGCAATCCAATGATGGTGCATAGAAAACCTGCACCAAATCCGACAATCATTGTATTCCTAGCACTGAAAATAAACTGTGAATAGATATCCTGTCCGGTATTCGTTGTTCCAAACCAGTGATCAGCAGTTGGTGCTAAATTTGGCACATGAATGGCTGCACTCGGTGAATATGGCGCAATCAGTGGTGCAAAAATTGCAATGAAAAGAAAGAGTAAAAAGATAATAAAACCTGTTGCTGACTTTGCATTGGTAAAGAAAGGTTTTAATACACCTAATACGGTAAAAAAATTGCTTCGCCTTGGGGCTACCTTTTGTTGTGATGATGGTGCTAATTCCGTTTTCACTGTTCAATCCCCCCTGAACGAATCCTTGGATCCAGACGACTGTATAATAGATCAACAATTAAGTTAGCAACAAGGACAGCTACAGCTATTAATAGAAAGGAAGACTGAATCATAGGAAAGTCCTGTGAACGTACTGCACTTGTTAGTTGATTGCCAATCCCAGGATAAGAGAAGACCTGCTCTGTTAAAATAGCTCCACTGACCACATTCCCCATCGCAATAGCGAAACTGGTTAATTGAGGTAAAATAGCATTTCGTGCTGCATATGTAAACATTAGTCTTGATGTTTTGACACCTTTTGCTTCAGCAAATGTGACGTAGTCTTCGCCAAGTGTATACATCATATTATTACGCATCCCTACAATCCAACCACTTAATCCTCCAAGTATTAATGTAATACCAGGTAAAAATGCGTGGTTTAACACACTTGAAATATATTCCCTAGTAAAGCCAGGTGTGATACCAGGATCATAGCCGTGGTACATTGGAAACCAGTTGAGTTTAAAACCAAAAACAAATACAAATAGTAAAGCAACCCAAAAGTAAGGCAATGCCTGAAAAATCATCGATACCACCGGTAAAGTATTGTCAAGAAATCCTTTTCTTTTCCAGGATATATATACACCTAATGCAGTACCTAGAAAAACAGAAATCAACGTACAAATACCAACAAGGCCAATTGTCCATGGGATACTTGCTTGAATCATATCGCTTACAGGTGTTGGATATTGCATGAATGACAAGCCCCAATTAAATGTCAATAATCCTTGGAGATAATCAATGTATTGCTGCCATAAACTAGCTTGCCCAATACCATAAGCTTCCTTCATCGCGTCTAACGCGGCAGTTGTCAATTGCCCTTGGAACTTTGCAAACATTGCATCAGCTGGATTTCCTGGCATCATACGGGGTAATAGAAAGTTTAATGTAACGGCAGCCCATAGGGATAGGATAAAAAAACCGATGCGATTAAGCACGTAGCGCATTGTTTCCCCTCCAATTTTACTTAGTATAATGAAGGGAAAAGGCCAAAGCCTTCTCCCCATAGACGTATTAGTTTGCAGGTTCCAATTTTGAAATGACAATAGCAGGTGCAGGCCAGTTAAATGGTGCTGGATTTACATAAGGATCCTCTTCTGTTGGCCAGCCTACCCAGTTTTCAGTTCTGTATTCGTACCATACTGGACCATTAACCAAAGGAATTGTTGGTAAGTGTTCAAGCATTACATTCTGAAGATAATGAACTGCTTTCATTTGTTCTGCTTCATCTGTTGTGCCTTGATAAATTTGTAATGCCTCATCTGTTTTGGGGTCATTCCATTGCTGTAGGTTCCAGCTACCATTACTATTCAACATATCTTGATATTGAAGGTAAGGTGTCGGACCTGCATTCGTCCAAGAAATGGCCAAGTCGTACTCGCCACCTTGGATATTCGTTGAATAAGTTGCAAATTCAGGCATTTGTACGGTTACTTCAATTCCAATACTAGTCAAAGATTGGGAAATCAACTGTGCCATTGTTGCCCAGTCCGTCCAACCAGATACAGTTTGTAATGTGAAGGATAATTTCTCACCATCCGGTGAAACAAATATTCCATCCTTTCCTTTTTTATAACCAGCGTCTTCTAACATTTCGACAGCCTTATCTACATTATATTCGTAGCTTAGTTGGTCTTCTGGTATTTTAGGATCAATCCACTTTTCATCTCTTGGTAGGATTAAAGCAGTTGTACTAGGAAGTGGGTCATATCCAGATGCTGCTTGATCAGAAAGCTTTTGACGATCAATTGCAAGACTTATTGCCTTACGAACAACAACATCACTTAAAATTGGGTTCTTTAAGTTAGGATATAGCGTAACGTTATTACTTGCAGGGAACCAAAAATGGTTGTGCTCTGGATTTTGTGCTACATACACATTTTCAGCATCCGGTATAAAAATACCTGCCCAATCAAGCTCACCTTTAATTAAAGCTAATTGTTCACTGTCATTTCCAGTAAATGCTGGGAAATGAATTTCTTCTACAGTATAATCATCAGCATTATAATGACTTTTGTTTTTAACCATTTTGTAAAGTTGTGGATCGAAGGATTCTAGTACATATGGTCCTGTACCAACAGGATCTGTTATTTGAGCTTTTGAAGGATCTCCGAGGTCTGCAAAGATATGTTCAGGTACAATTAATGCTCCTAAAACATAAGATTGAAATGGAACATTTGGTTTATCGAAGTTGAATGCGACTGTTAAATCGTCTTGTTTTTCCACAGATGTTACTTGAGCCCAGATACCTGATGTATCTGCAGCAGGATATTCCTTAAGTAAATTAAACGTAAATACAACATCATCAGCATTGAAAGCTTCTCCATCTGACCAAGTAACGCCTTCACGAAGTTTTGCTATTAACGTTTTGTTATCATTAGTCCACTCATATTCAGTTGCTAGCATCGCATACTCATCACCACTGACACTATCAAAGAACCAAAGTGACTGATAAATTAAACCATTTGTACCACCCATCGCTGTAGATGAAAATGGGTTAAAGTTTTCCTGCCATTGACCTGCAGGTGAAAGACCAACTATCAAAGGTTTTAATTCTGCATTACTATCTTTGTTTCCAGTATCTCCCGTTTCCTCTTGACTTTGGTTATCAGATGAACCTTTATCCGTACATCCCGCTAAAACTAGAGCAAAAGCAAAAAGCAACATCAACAAAAGCAAACCATGTTTTTTTACATTCATTCATTTTGCCCCTTTCTTTTTTTGTGAGAAAACGTGTCTTAAAATAAAACTGTAAGATGTATACATTCGATGCACTTAAGTAACCGTTTTCAATAATCTTAATGAAAAATTACTTACTTTTACACTTTATTCCACCCCCTTAAATGCTCATCCTTTTACGTATTTTGAAACTGTGTCCCGTATGATTAACTCTGTATCAATGGTAAAGGGACTCGCTTGATAATTACTATCATCCATAAGTTTTAATAATTCCGCAGCGGCTGTTTCCCCCATAATTTCCTTTTTTTGGCGAACTGTTGTTAGACTTGGAGATACATAGGATAATAGACTCAAATCATCAAAACCAATTACAGAAATGTCTGTACCAACTTCTAATCCCTTATTTTGGATAGCCTTCATAGCTCCTATCGCCATCATATCCCCTGCGCAAAAAATCGCAGAAGGGGATTGGCTATCCTCTAGCAGCTCCATGGTTGATTGATAACCACCCTTCTCCGTGAAATCACTACGTTTAATCCATTTTTTTTCAATTGGGAGTTTGTGCTTTTCCATCGCTTGGTTGTAGCCTAGTAATCTATCTTGTCCCGGCTTGGTGGAGAAAAAATCTGTTATAAAAGCAATTTTTTTATGACCCATACTAACTAAATAATCAACAGCGCTTACGGCCCCACCAATGTTATCCGAACAAAGATAATTCGCACGCGGTCCGATTAAATCCAAATCAACTGACATACAAGGGATTCCACTACGTACTAAGGTATCAAGATTTTTATCTGTTCTTGGAACACCTAGCAAAAATAAGCCATCAACATTTCGGTGTCTTGCACGTGCCTCAAAAGTTTCCACTTGGTTATCTGGATGATTATTTGTAAAAAAGATTAAATCATAACCATGTTCACCAACTACATCCTTAAAGCTTGCTAAAATATCTTGCAAGAATGGGTGTCGAAACCCAGTATTCAAATGGTCTCTAAAAAATACACCAACTGTTTTGGATTTCTTCGTTGCTAAACCTCTCGCGATAGAATTCGGGTAATAACCTAACTCTTCTGTAATTCTCTTGACCTTCTCAACCGTCTTTTTTCCGACATCTGAACGTCCATTAAGGACTTTTGACACAGTTGAAGCAGAGACTCCTGCCTTTTTTGCGATATCGTAGATAGTTGGAAACATAAAACTTCTCCTTTACTTATTCACAAATGCAACGTCGAAAGCGGTTTCGTTACTCCCATTTAACACCATTTTTTCCCAAATGTAAAGGCTTACATTTAGATATAATAACAGAAAAAACGACATGAAAATCCATTATTAATGTTCTTTTTTATGTCGAAGATCCAAAATGAAACAGCCAAACCGTTCTTCATAAATTTCACAAGAAGGAAAAAATAATAGATTTCTCTGTTTAGTAGATTATTTAAAAATAATGAGGTTAAACCTCTCTTGCTAGTATCGTATCACGGTAAAATTTCGCACTATCCTTTAACATTCTTTGCTGACTTTCGAAATCTACATACACAATACCGAATCGTTTCTCATACCCGAATGCCCACTCAAAGTTATCCATGAACGACCATAAATAGTAACCTGAAATGTTCACCCCCTGTTCATTCAATTCCGCAATTGCTTGTAAATGCTTCCGAATATAGCTTGTTCTCTCTGTATCATGGATTTCGAGGGTTTTCTGATAATTCATCATGGTAGGAAGCTCCATTCTCAGTAATAATAATTGGTAAATCTGTATACTCTTTTCGTAAACGGCGAATTAGGTCCTGAAATTCCAACGGTGACACGTCCCAACCCATTCCTGTTTTCTCATAATCAGAATATGCATGCTTATACATAAAGTCATTTGCACTATTAAATTCCGTAATGGTACGGCTATAATAATTAATACCAAAGAAGTCACACTTTGTAGATATTACTTCCATATCTCCATCGTGGACAAAAGAAAAATCATGGACATATTTGGAAAATAGATTGACCATGTCATAAGGATATTTCCCCTTAAATATGGGATCTAAAAACCAACGATTTGAATAGCCATCTGCATTGTTAGCCGCAATTTTATCGTTAAAACTATTGCTAGCTGGATAAACCGGACTTAAATTTAATGTAATCCCAATTGGTGTAGTAGACTGTAATTCTTGTTTTAATAGATTAACAGTCTGACCATGTGAAACTAAAATATGATGAGCTGCTTTTAAAGCCTCTTCCAAATTTGAATGACCTGGTGCATGTACTCCTTGATGATAACCGAGGAAAGCTGCACACCAAGGCTCGTTTTGTGTGATCCAAGAATCCACTTCACCATCCAGCTCTTCAAATACCTTCTTTACATAGGTACGAAACCAATTAAGTGATTTTCGAGATGCCCAACCACCTTGGTCTTGAACCCATTGGGGTAAATCCCAGTGATATAAAGTAACGACAGGCTTTATCCCATTTGCTTTTAACTCATTAATTAGGTTTTTATAAAACTTCATACCTGCTTCGTTGTACATTCCTTCATGTGGGAAGATTCTCGGCCAGGCAATCGAAAATCGATAACTTTCCACACCAAGACTTTTAATTATTTGAACATCTTCTTTATAACGATTATAGTGGTCACAAGCAACTGCACCAGTGTCACCTCGTAGCACTTTCCCTGGAGTCTCTGCAAATGTATCCCATATCGATGGTGACCGACCATCTTGAGTAACCGCCCCTTCAACTTGATAGGATGAAGTAGCCGTTCCAAACGTAAAATGCTGATCAAATTTTCGCAACCTTTCCCCCCCTAAGAACACTATACCTTCTTTGTAAAACTAGATGTCATACACACCACTATCAAAACAATTAATGCATTTGGCAAAGGCAATTCCTACAGTATGAACAAGAATTCCACAAAACGAAACCGCTTTCGTATTATATTAGCAGTAATGGAAACTTATGTCAATATCTGAAAATTTAGATAGAACAAGAAACAAAAGAAGGCATATTGAAAAGTTAACACCATTCAAAATGCCTTCTTTTGTAAAGGTTCATGTGTCTTCTTTTAGAACCATCTTCTTGTCTTATGTTTGTGTTTTACAATAGTTTAAAATTCCTCATATGTCGCAGGGTCCTGATTATTTATTCTCCCATCAGGGCGACTTAATGTTGTGATTTGATTCATTTCTGAATCATCTAAAGAAAAATCAAAAATTGATATATTTTCAAGTTGGCGTTCAGGTGACGCAGATTTCGGAATCGAAATAGCCCCTAGCTGGAAATGCCAACGTAATATAACTTGAGAAACTGTCTTGTGATGACGGTTGGCAATGTTCTTCAATGTTTCATTATGTAAAACATCATTTGCTCGGGCTAATGGACTCCAGGATTCTGTGATAATTTGATGAGCTTCATGCCACTTTCTTTGTTCAGCTTGATTAAAATATGGATGTAATTCAATTTGATTGATGCTAGGTTTGACACTCGTTTCTTTTTCTAAACGTTCGATATGCTCAGGTAAGAAATTACATACGCCTATCGACCGAATGAGGCCCCATTTTTTCGCATCTATCAATGCCTGCCAAGCCTCAACATATTGATCTTGTCTTGGGTTTGGCCAATGAATAAGATACAAATCATAATAGTCCAAATTGGATCGGTATAAGGATTCCTGAATGGTTGTTACGGCTTTTTCATATGTATGATAGCGACCAGGCAATTTGGAGGTAATCCGTAAATGTTGTCGTGGGACGGAACTCCGTCGAACGGCCTCTCCCACAGTTCCTTCATTTTCATAATTGTAGGCAGAATCAATTAATCGATAGCCCTGATGAATAGCACTTATAATTGAGTTTGCACCAGTATTACCTTTTAGTTTGTATGTGCCCAAACCAATAGATGGTAATGATGTCCCATCATTAAGCGTGACCTCTGGAATCAATGTACTCATTTAGCAACACTCCCTTCCTTTTTCAGATTAAACTTTTTAGGATGGAAGTTCAACAGATACATTTTTTGTTTTTCAGCAAAAATGCAAGGTGTACTACTGTTCCATTTTGGATTCAACCACTTAAACAACAGATGGTTATAATACATTCTCCTTCCTCATACCTTTTGTAGTAAAAGGAGGGGATAAAATGTTAAACAGAGTGTCAGAACGGTTTTCGCGTGTGATTCAGCGGTATTTGCCAGATGCATTTGTTATTGCAGTGTTGATGACTTTGTTTGTTTTTGTTTTGGCCTTCTTTACAACTCCTGCTGATCCAATGAACTTGTTTCAGTCATATGGAGATGGATTTTGGACTTATTTAGCTTTTACAATGCAAATGGTGCTCTTGCTTATGACGGGGATGGTTCTTGCTTCCGTACCCTTTGTAAGAAGAGGGTTGGAGGTAATTTCTGCAAAAGCTAATACGGCATCAAAGGCATATTTATTTACATTCCTCATTTCGGCTGCTGCGTATTACGTTAACTGGGGGCTAGCTGTTGTAGTCGGTGCCATCGTAGCTCGCGAGGTTGGGAAAAGGAATAAAAACGCCCATTTCCCACTATTGGTTGCTTGTGCATATGCGCCAACTGTCCTTTATACAGCCGGACTTTCGAGTTCAATCCTTCTCACCATCGCAACAGAAAATCATTTTCTAGCCGATGTAATGGGGGTTATTCCAACTTCAGAAACTATCTTCCACCCAGGTACGGTAATCATATTCTTTACACTACTCATCACGATACCTATTTTCATCCTCCTAATGGCTCCAAAAAAGAACATCATTCCGTATACGGCAAAAACAGAACAGTCCACTATTGAAACGGAAACAAAAGAAGATACTAACACACCTGCCATCCGCTTAGAAAACACACCTATTTTGGGAATTTTAATAGGTTTAGTTGGAATCATATATGTGTTGCTACAGTTTTCAAAAAGTGTAGATTTAAACTTAAATCTTATTAATATCTTATTTTTATCGTTGGGTCTAATTTTTCATCGCTCACTTGGGCAATACGGTAAAGCCTTTAAAGAAGCGGCGGGGTCTATCTCCCCGATTATTTTACAATTTCCATTCTACGCGGGGATTATTGCTTTACTTGGAAGTTCAGGTTTAGCAGATAAAATTATTAATGGGATGACTTCGGTTTCAACTACTGAAACATTTGGTGTCTTTACGTATTGGACAGCTGGACTTGTCAATATCCTTGCTCCATCAGGTGGAGGTCAATGGGCACTACAAGGACCACTACAAGTTCCTGCAGGACTCGAACTCGGTGCCGATCCAGCAGTTGTCGCCATGGCCGTCGGCTGGGGAGATGCGTGGACGAACCTCATCCAACCATTCTGGGCATTGCCAATCTTAAGTATTGTGGGTCTTCATATCCGTCATATTATGGGATATTGCATTCTACTCAGTGTGTGGATTGGGATTGTGACATCAATTTTGATTTATTTTGTGTATTAAAAAAAGAACGAGGCGCACCTTTACTAAAGAGATGCGCCTTGTTCTATTCGCCTATTTGTTTGATTTGATCAATTGTATTTGTTACGTTTTGTAAGGTTTGAAAAAGCTCACTGTTTTCAAGAAGAGCTGGATCTAATTGTCCATTTTCAATATTATCTAAATACAGAGTAATGCCTTCTTTCGCTTGTTGGTTATAATCCACTATTTGCTGATGAAGATCCGCTGCCATTTCTGGTGGCTGCAGCAAATTGAATGTATCCATGTTCTTCTGCATGTCAGTTAGCTTTGTCTCAAGATCCTCCCTAGCCTGTTCATCTGCAACAGCCTGTTCTGCAAGTGTTGGAGCTTCGTTTATAAAAGTACTAACCTCATTGACATAATCTGTTGCTTCATTTACATACGTTACAGTATTATTAACATTCTCAAGGACAGAACAAGCCCCAAGAAAAAGCAACCCTAATAATGAAAAGACTAAAAAACGTTTCTTCACTACATCTCCTCCATTTTTCGGTACAACATATATACGATTCAAGAGGGAAAAGGTTTCAGTTCTTTTGTTGTTTCCCATTCCTCAAGGAAATTGCTAGATTGTATATTTGCCGTTAAATAGGACAACATGCTTACGGTTTCCAATACCCTCCCCTAATACATCCCAATAAGGTAAAAAATCAACTTTGATATGGTCAATATAAAGGGACTCTTCCATTAAATGATGGAAAACATCATCTTCTCTTTCGGCTCCGCTATATTCAAGGACAATGTCTAAATCACTTTCTGGATAAGAATGAGCGTATAGTCGACTTCCAATGATAGCTACCTTTTTCACTTCAACATCAAGTCCAATAAGTGAAGTGTCAATGTGAGTCATAATGAGAGAAGTTAATTCATCTTTTGTATAATGACTTAAACCGTTAATTTCAATCGTATCCAGAATAACACCTCACTCCTTATTTTTCTTATTGTATTTGATGCTTATCATAATCGTGTTCCAATCAAAGCAAAAAGAACCATCGCCTATGAGAAATGGTTCTTTTTTAGGTATACACGCTAAACAACTCGCCTTCCAGTACCACTTCTACTGGTTTATACACATCAAAAGGTTTTTTGGCAAGTTTTGCTCCAGCTTTGTGATATTCCATTTATGTCTTTTTCGATATACCATTTATCGTTTTTCGGCTTGGCCATATACCATTTATGTCTTTTTCGATATACCATTTATCGTTTCTCGGCTTGGTGATATTCCATTTATGTATTTTTCGGTATATCATTTATCATTTTTCGGCTTATCTATAGTATCGTTGAATGTTGACTGTTGAATTACATCCCCTGGAGTTCATTAACTGTTACAAACGAGTAACCTTCGTCCTCTAGCACTCTAATAATCCCCTCAATTTCTTCTATTACTATATCGATATCCTCATACATGGGATGTATCAGGATGATTGATCCTGGCTGAATGGATTCTTTGACATACCTTATTTTTTCGACAGGTGTTGGATAGTAGCTATCAGGCTCAATGTTCCAAGTGATTGTGTCTTTGTTTACCTTGTTAAGGTAGAATGGGAGACCCATCAGTTTTTTTCCGTTTGGTGGGCGAAAGTCGATTTCACCTTTATAGCCTGCTTCACGAATTAGCTGGTCTGTTTTTTCGATTTCACTTTTTATAAAGGAAGGTGATTTAAAAATCATGCGATTATGAGAATACGTATGATTCCCCACCTGGTGTCCTGCGTCTACGATTTTTTTTGCTTCCTCTGGGTATTTCTCGATATCCTGACCAATTAAAAAGAATGTTGCATTTACATCATATTTGTCCAAAAGCGATAGGATTTCGTTGATATTTTCGGTTGGGCCATCATCAAATGTCAATGCGACCACTTTTTGATCCGTATCTACCTGCTGTGTAAGCCCCCCTAATAATTGGAATGACCTTGTATTCATTAGCTTATATGTACCACCTAACAAAAGAAAAACAATTAAAATAACGACAGCACTAATCATTAATTTTCTTTTCATCGTTTACTTCCTTTTTTGAACCACAAGAACCGTCCCTATGGTTTCATTTTTCAAAAAAGAGGTACACCGAAATCGGTGTACCTCTTTTTGTTAATGGCTGTTATTAAGCTTTTCTAACGTTTGATGCTTGTGGGCCACGTTGACCTTGTTCTACATCAAATGTTACACTTTGACCTTCGTCTAAAGATTTGAAGCCGTCGCCTTGGATTGCTGAGAAATGTACGAATACGTCATCTCCACCTTCACGCTCGATGAATCCAAAACCTTTTTCTGCATTAAACCATTTAACTTTACCTTGTTCCATAATAAATTGCCTCCTAGTGCGGTGTTCCACACAATGTGTTACTATCTGAGTTCAAATACCTTAGACGAAAAACAAAATTCATTTCTTAATCTGAATAAGAACAAAGATAATTCTTATTTAGAATAACAGCTTTTGAAGAAAATAGCAAATGATATTTCTAAACCGACAAATGTTTACAATTTTTTTGTAGGTAATGAGGAGCTGTAAATTGCTCCTCAAATGAAATGTCATCTTCATCTTTAGTTGTTTACTGGAACTCCATAATCGATTTCAAACCCGAGGTCTTCAAGCATCTTGTGATCCGCCGAGCCTTCTTGACCGGCAGTTGTGAGATAATCTCCAACAAAGATGGAGTTTGCGGCATAGAGGCCCAGTGGCTGAAGACTTCTTAGGTTAACTTCTCTTCCACCTGAGATACGAATTTCCTTTGTTGGATTGATAAAACGCATCAGGCACAACACCTTTAGACAATATCGTGGATTTAACACATTTGTACCCTCCAGTGGCGTTCCAACAATTGCATGTAAGAAGTTAACTGGTATGGAATCAGTATCTAATACTCGTAAGCTTTTTGCCATGTCAACAACATCTTGCTTTGATTCTCTCATCCCTACTATTACTCCTGAACAAGGTGAGATTCCCTGCTCTTTTATCGTTTCTATCGTATTGAGCCGATCTTGGTATTTATGAGTTGTTGTTATGCTTTCATGATGATTTTCGGAAGTATTAATATTATGGTTATAGCGGTCTACTCCCGCTTCTTTTAGTTTTTTTGCTTGGTCGGTTTTTAAGATTCCAAGACAGGCACAAACCTTTAAATCATATTTTTCTTTGATTTCCTTTACAGCCGAGACGACATGGTCCACTTCTTTATTACTAGGTCCGCGTCCACTCGCTACAATACAATAGGTCCCGACTTTTAATTGATGAGCTTGCTTAGCCCCCTTCAAAATCTCTTCCTTATCTATCATTCTGTATTTTTCAATCTGTGCTGTTGAGATACTAGATTGTGCGCAATACCCACAATTCTCAGGACATAACCCAGACTTTGTATTAATTATCATATTTAGCTTTACTTTATTCCCATAATAATGATGACGAATAATGTAGGCACCGTGTAGCACCTCTAATATTTCTTCGTCTGGAGAGTTTAAAATTTCCAAAGCCTCTTCATTACTAAGTTCAAAACCATTAATAACCTGCTGTGCTAATGCTTTCCATTTACTCATTAAATCTCCTCCACTCATTTTTTCTACATATCTATCTTTTAAACCGTTCTTCTTAAACTCTTAAAATGACCTCGACTGACAACGGTCCGTTCAAAGCGATGTGCAAATACCGCAGCTCCGATTGAAAGCAAAATGTCCTTTGGTAATGGGACAATCATCCATAACCAAGCCATCGAATACGAAAATCCTTCTGGGGCTTCAGCCCAAAGTTTATAAGAGAAATACATCCAATTGGTTCCGAAAAGATAATTAATGGACATCCCAATAAGTGATGCAAGTATATATGTATGGACCGTTCTTTTCTTATCGACGATTTTGCCCGTCACATATGCTGTAAAAATAAATGAAATAATAAAACCAAATGTAGGGCTAAATAAGTGAGTAAACCCACCGCCAAACTTCGCAAAAACAGGGACTCCGACCAAACCAACGAAAGTATAGACAAACATGCTGATTGCGCCAATGCGACTTCCTAATATCGCACCAGCCAATATTGCGAAAAAGGTTTGCAAAGTGATGGGTACTCCACCAACTACCATAAATGGAGCGATTGAAGTCACGTTCGCCCCAATGGCCATTAAAGCAACAAACATTCCTACTAAACTAATATCAACGGTTGATAACTTCCACTTCAAATTCTTCTACCTCCTTTTTTATCGATATGATAAGAATAATGAGAATTCAGGTTATATGTCAACTTAATTTTAAATTTAGTTGACATATAATATACATCAATCCAACGTATAACCGCCCAAATTATGTACACCATAAATACTTATGGTTCTTTACATTAAAAAAATCAGGTACCTCTTTTTATAAGAGATACCTGATTCATCTAGGTTTATTGTTTATGGGTCAGGGAACCTATCCCGCCCTCCCAGTGGAAAATCCAGTTTTGGGAAATCATTTGTTTTAGGGTGTTTGCTTGTTCTTCAGTAAGTTTTAGGTTTTCAATACTTGTTTCTGTTAGTTGATAGTCTTTGTCCGCCTCTATTCCGAATCGGAATTTGATCAAGTTTTGCAACCCTTTAAATGTTACATATTTTACCTTGTAGCCATCCAACAGGATTGATTGAAAATCTTCGATATCATGCTCGGCAAGTTTCAGTAATTCCTTAAAATCGAAATGCTCATGCAAATTCTGCCACACATCCACATTCCCCTCCTTAATCCCAGCAAGTATTTCTTGATTAGAAATACCGTTACTGCGGAGGGTTTCAATCATATAAGCATCCATTAAGGTGATTTTTTGTAATTCCACTTGAATTCCCCCATTTCTCATCAACTGTTACACGATTTATTGGTCAGGGAACCTGATGTCCCCCCGCCACTTATTTATTTGCGATTAGTTGTTTGTTTTCGACATTCATTGGGTAAAAACAAGAGACAAGATGTCTGTTGTTACTGTCTGTCGCTTCTAAGGCCGGTACGTCTTTTTTGCAGGCATCGGTGGCGAAAGGGCATCTTGTATGGAAGACACAGCCTGTTGGTGGGTTGCTAGGAGAAGGTAGTTCTCCCTGTAACACGATTCGCTGTCGTGCTTTTTCTTTTTCCGGATCTGGCAATGGAATAGCTGATAGTAATGCATTTGTGTAAGGATGTCGAGCATCCTTGTATAAGGATTCACTATCGGATATTTCCATCACTTTTCCTAAATACATAACTGCCACTTTATCAGATATATGCTTGATAACGGATAAATCATGGGCAATAAAGACATATGTTAACCCGAGTTCTTTCTGTAAATCTTCCAATAAGTTAATAACCTGTGCCTGTACCGATACATCTAGGGCACTCACTGGCTCATCAAGGACCATCAATTTTGGTTTGAGTGCTAGCGCGCGGGCAATCCCGATACGCTGACGCTGACCACCTGAAAACTGATGCGGTAATTTATGGTAATCATCTGCCTTTAATCCAACAAGGTCCATCAATTCCAATACTCGACGTTCCAAATTATCTGTCATTCGATATGCTTTTAATGGTGCTGCAATAATGTCGCCGGCTTTCATTCTAGGGTTTAAACTCGTATAAGGATCCTGAAACACCATTTGAATATCTCTTCTTAGTTGATGCATTTGCTTGTGGTTATAATTTAGGATGCTTTTTCCCTCGAATAAAATGTCACCAGCCGTTGGCTTTAGGAGTCCGAGAATTGTTCGAGCAAGGGTGCTTTTCCCACAACCTGATTCACCAACAATTCCAAGCGTTTCCCCTTTATTTACCGTTAAGTTTACTCCATTTACTGCCTTAACATAATTTTTTGTCCGACTGAACACGCCTCCCTTAACAGGAAAATGCATGTTTAAATCACGTAATTCAAGTAGTGGGTTAGTCATGAATCAGAACACTCCTTTCATCTTTCACAGACTCAAGCTGTTCTTTCTTTTCATCAAATTCTTGTTGCGACAAAATGCAAGCCGCCCAGTGTTCTTCTCCTCTTGCAGTTAACTCCGGATCAACTTCTAAACATTTTTCAGTCGCAAATGGACAACGCGGATGAAAATTACATCCCTTAGGCGGAGACACTAGGTTAGGTGGCTGTCCTTCAATATTGACGAGGCGCTCATGTGCTGTTGCATCTAGACGAGGCAAGGAGCGTAACAGCGACCATGTATACGGCATCGACGACCGGTAGAAAATATCGTTTACAGAGCCTTTTTCCACAATCCTCCCAGAATACATGACTAACACCTTATCCGCCATTTGTGAAACGACCCCTAAATCATGGGTTATGATGATAATCGCTGTTCCATATTTCTTTTGAATATCTCGCATTAATTCTAATATTTGTGCTTGAATGGTTACATCCAAGGCCGTTGTAGGTTCATCCGCAATCAGTAATTTTGGATTACATGCCAGGGCAATCGCGATTAGTACACGTTGCCTCATCCCTCCCGAAAACTGATGAGGATAATCATTCATTCGCGATTGCGCATCTGGAATTCCAACATCCTTTAATAACTCGATTGCACGAGCCTTCGCTTTCGAACGAGGCATCTTTTGGTGTGTCAAGATTGCTTCCACAAGTTGATTTCCGATTTTAAAGACAGGGTTTAAACTAGACATCGGATCCTGGAAAATCATCGCAATCTCATTACCACGAATTTTTCGTAGTTCTTTTTCCGAAAGCGTCAGGAGGTTTTTTCCTTCAAATAAAATTTCACCTTCCGGATAAAAGGCAGGCGGTTTTGGGTTTAACTGCATGATGGAATGGGCTAATACGCTCTTCCCACTACCGGATTCCCCAACAATCGCAACCGTTTGTCCAGCTTCCACTGTAAATGAAACGCCATCCACTGCTCGGACTATTCCTGCATCGGTATCAATTTGCGTTTTTAGGTTTTTCACTTCAAGCATCGTCTGTATCCTCCCTTTAGGCTGCTTCAATCTGTTTGTTCGTCCGTCGTTTCTTCTTTCTGCCCATCCCTTTTGCATGTGGGTCAAAGGCATCTCGTAATCCATCACCAAGCATATTTAAGGCAAGTACAGTGATTACAATGGATAACCCTGGGAATATGGAGAACCATGGGGCAATCGATATATAGATTTGTGATTCTTGAAGCATATTCCCCCAAGTTGGAATGGAAGGTTCCACACCGACACCTAAAAAGCTCAATGCTGCTTCCGCCAAAATGGCCTTCGCAAAAATAAATGTTCCTTGCACAATGATGGGTGACAGGACATTTGGTAACACATAGCGAGATAAAATTACCGGGTCACTCACTCCTGATGTTTTTGCAGCTTCAATGTATTGAATCGAATTGACTTGCAATACAGCAGAGCGGACAATCCGTGTCATTACTGGCCAAAACGAGAAGGTTAACGCAATGATAATGTTCGTCACACTTCCCCCAAGTGCCGCTACTAATGCGAGGGCCAACAACAAGGACGGAAACGCAAGCATCCCATCGATAATACGCATGATTAGAAAATCAGCTTTTTTATAATAGCCGGCAACCAAGCCGGTAATAGTTCCTAATACGGTAGAAATAAGTGCTACAGTTAAGCCAACGAGTAAGGAAATTCGTGCAGCAACTACGGTTTGACCAAAAATATCTCTCCCGAAATGATCCGTTCCAAACCAATGCTTTCCTGACGGGCCTAATAACCGCTGTGCGGAATCCATTTTGGAGGGAGAAACGGGTAACCACCACGAAGCTGTGATTGTTCCAACTGTAAGCAAAACAAGTATCCCTAATGCGATCAGATTTCGTTTTTTCTTAAACATACGAAAATCCCCTTTTTTATTTTTGAAATATCAGTCATAGCGAATTCTTGGATCTAAGAAAGCATACAAAAGATCGATAAGTAGGTTCACAACAACATAGATCACGGCAATAAACAAGACAACTCCTTGGATGACAGGATAATCTCTTCGGTAAATCGAATCAATTAAAAGTTGACCAATACCAGGGATGGTGAAAATTGTTTCAATAATAACCGTTCCGCCAAGTAAACCTGCAATTGTTACACCGATAACCGTTGTTGTTGGAATGAGTGCATTGGAGAAGACATGCTTCATTAATACAGTGCCTTCCCGTACCCCCTTCGCACGGGCTGTTTTCGTATAATCCTGATTAACCGACTCAAGCATGCCATCGCGAAGCATCCTTGCGATGAGACCAATTTCAACCGCTGCTAAAACAAATGCCGGTAAAAGTAAATGATAAATCCAGTTCACAAACCCTTCGGCAAACGGAACATATCCTGCAACCGGAAAAATTGGAACTGCTACCCCAAGTCCTAAGACCAGTAACAACGCAAACCAAAATTCCGGAATGGATGTCCCAACAAGAGAAAAAGAAGTAAACAAAGGATCAAGGAATGTATGTCGGCGCCAAACTACAAAAATAGCTGTCGGAATCGCAATAAGTAAAGCAATTGTCATGGAAGTGATCATTAAACTAAATGTTGGACCAATCCGATCGAAAATGACATCTAAAACCGGTTCAGAGGAATAGATAGACTGACCAAGATCTCCCATGAAAATATTTTTGATCCAGTCCACAAATTGCAAAGCCATTGGTTTATTCAACCCTAACTGTTCTTCTAGCTGTGCAACTGCTTCTGGTGAGACGTCTTCACCCAGGATGAGATAAGCAGGGTTACCTGGAGTAAGGTGGACAATTAGAAAAACAATTACACTCACTACGAACATAACGGGGATGATCGAGATAAATCTGCGTATTGTATATTGCAGCAATGTATTTCCTCCTCAAACTCATACTTTTACTAATCTAAAAAAAGGAAGTCACGTCATAACATTCCCTGACACGACTTCCCGGTTTGACTTTTTATATTATTGATTCATCCATGTATTCCAGAAACGTTGGCCAACCCAATTCTCGTAAACTGGAATTTTTTCACTCTTAATATCTAATGTTGTTTCATTTGCGATTTTTATGAATGGAAGTTCGTCATTTACAGTTTGGTTCATGTCTGCTAATATATCTTTTCTTTCATCTGGTGATGCTGTTACACCCCATTTATTTAGAAGACTGCCCCAACGCTCACTTTTGTACCAACCACTGCTCGCCGTGTCCATTACTAGCATTCCTAGTTCATTAGGTGAGAAGCGGGTAGACCATCCAACAACAACTAAATCCCAGTTTTTGGGGTCTTGCCATTTTTCAAGATATGTTGCCCATTCATACGGTACTAGCTCTACTACAAAACCTATTTCTTCCATTTGTTGTTTCATCATTTGTGAGATTCGCTTATAATCATTCGAGTCATTTGAGAACATAATTTTAACGGGTTCTCCATTGTAATTAGACTCTTCTAGTAGTTGTTTTGCTTTCTCTTTGTCATACACTAAATAATCATCTGTACCTTTATCACTGTAAAGCTCTGTTTGTTCAGGATCAAATAAGGCACCATCTAGTTCGTAAAAGTCCGGATTTCCATAGGTTGACTCTGCAATCGCTTTTTTATCTAATACAAGATTTAAAGCTTGACGTACTTTCAAGTCATTAAATGGTGGTTCTGATTTATCTGGAGTTGTAACAGTATAGCCATTAATATAAGTTACTGGATCAATATTTGGAGCTGCCTCTACTACCTCATATAAGTCAGTAGGAATTGATTGCGCATAATCATAAATTTCTGTTTTTAGACCATTTATCATAACTTGTGGATCTTTTACAATAAGGAACTTAATTTCATCAAAATATGCGACTTTTTTGCCTGTTAAGCCGCCCCAGTCTTCTTCTTCACGTGCAGAATAATCATCAAAACGAGTCAGAACAATTTCTTTTCCGCGTTCCCAATTTTTAAATTGGTAAGGACCCGTTCCGATGTACTGATCAGTTGTCAGTGGCTTTTCACCAGCTGCTTCTGCAACTTCTTTTGGAATAACCATTAGCGCTGATTTCGGTGCAGCCATATCAGACATGAAAGAGCTATATACTTGGTTTAATTTGACCTCTACTGTTAACTCATCAAGTGCCTTCACAGATTCAATGTAGTTATAGGCATTCTTCCCTACAGAAGAAATTTTCCCCCAGCGTTCAAATGATGCAACAACATCCTCAGCTGCAACTGTTGAACCGTCGTGGAAGTTTACACCCTCACGAATTTTGATTGTATATACCTTTTGGTCATCACTTACATTATAGTCTTCTGCAACCATTGGTTTTACTTGATAATCCTTATCTAGCGCAAATAAGTTTTCAAAAATATGCCAACCAACATCTCTTGTTGCCGTTGCACCGGTTGACATCCAGTCAAGTGTATCCGGGTCTGATGCAAAAGCGACCTTCAACGTTCCACCTTTTACTGGTTCTTGAGTTGCTTGGTCATTTCCGTCACTACCCTTAGAAGTATCTGCACCTTCCTGATTACCACAGCCGAATAATAATACTGTAAATAATAGAGCTATTACTAATTGAAAGCTTCTTTTCATCTGATGTTTCCCTCTCTATTGTAAGATTTTTAGTTTAATAGTTTTAAAATAAGTAATGTGATACGATTTTCACAAAAGATTTAGAGATATTTACTAATGCTCTTTCATCAAAATCAAATCTTGGGTGATGATGTGGATAATGGGTCGCTTCATCTTCATTTTGAGAACCAACATTAAAAAATGTTCCCGGTTTTTCCTTTAGGTAGTAAGCAAAATCCTCAGCACCCATCGTTGGCGTCTTCTCTATAACATTCTGTTCGGTAAATACCTCTGAGAAAAGTCCCCTCACTACATCGGTTTCTTCTTTATGATTATATAGAGCTGGATAGCCGCGTAAATAATCAATTTCATAGTTTGCATGATAGGCACTTGTTATTCCTTTAACAATGGAGTTGATCTCCGCCTCCACTTGATCACGAACGTCTTCATCAAACGTACGGACTGTTCCTTCAATTTTCGCTGTATCTGGAATCACATTAAAAGCACTTCCCGCATGGAAAACACCGATTGTAACAACAGCTGCTTTCAGTGGATCAATGCTTCGGCTGACGATTTTTTGTAGCCCTTCCACAACGCTGCTTCCAATTACAAGTGAATCGACTGTTTGATGTGGTCTTGCACCATGACCGCCACGGCCTTTGATTGTAATCTCAAATTTATCAACCGCAGCCATTTGATAACCTTCCCCAACTGCAACCTTTCCTAGTGGGATATCAGAAGCTAGATGGGCACCAAACACATAATCCACGCCTTCTAGAATGCCTTCCTCAATCATAAACTTTGCTCCACCAGGTGGTTTTTCTTCAGCTGGTTGGAAGATAAACACAATCTTGCCTTTAATTTTATCACGGTATTTACTTAGTGTACGTGCAGTGCCTAATAAAGCAGAAGTATGACCATCATGCCCACAAGCATGCATTACACCTGGTTTCGTAGATTTATAGGGTACATCCTTCTCATCCTCAATTGGTAGTGCATCAAAATCAGCTCTAAGGGCAATCGTTTTCCCCGGTTCATTCCC
The DNA here is from genome assembly GCF_000285535.1 of Bacillus timonensis. Lineage (GTDB taxonomy): Bacteria > Bacillota > Bacilli > Bacillales > Bacillaceae_L > Ferdinandcohnia > Ferdinandcohnia timonensis. Next base: position 1,032,300 of record NZ_HE610985.1, read on the forward strand.
TTTTAAAATAGCAACTAACCCATTTCCACCAATCTGTGTCTGTACCTCTAAGCCAAAACTCACCAATTTCTCCTCGATATATTTGGCTGTATGTACTTCTTCAAATGAAAGCTCTGGATGCTGATGCATATATCTTCTCCAGCTTGTCATATCTTCTAAACTATTATCTAACTCAGCAAATATAGCTGATAAACTTTCATTTTTCAGTGCTTGACTCATACCCATCCCTCATTTCCATTTGAATCAAAAACTTCCATCTCATTTTAATCCCATAATTCCTAGATGTCAACTAGGTTATACCAGTTTACTGGATTACTTTAGTGAAGGAAGATAAAAAGCAGAGAGCAATCCCTGCTTTTGCAATGAACCAAACATATTTGATGGTGATTATTAATAGCCTGAATCCTCTGAAGTGAGGTTATCTAACATGGTGAAATCATATTGCTGCAACGGCTTTTCTGCAGGACCTTCTAAAACCTCACCAGTATATGAAAATCTTGAACCGTGACAAGGGCAATCCCAGGATTTTTCACCATTATTCCAATGAACTTCACAGCCTACATGCGTACAAGTTGTGTCTACCATATATAGCTTTCCATTCTCATCTTTGTATACGCCTTTTCGATGTCCGTTAATTGTAATGACCGAGCCTTCTCCATTTGGAATGTCATTCACTTTTTTCCCAGGCATATCCAATTTTCCTTGGATTAAGTGTTTTACCACTTTCGCATTGTTGACAAAGAAATTTTTAAGTGATGGATGTGCATAGAAGCGAGCCGGTGAATACAAGTCACGATACGGGTTATTTCGTTTTAAGATAATATCTCTAAATAAAAGGGCAGCTGCTGTACTGTTTGTCATACCCCATTTTCGAAAACCGGTTGCAACTAGAATGTTGGGCTCTCCAGTTGTAAGTTCTCCGATATATGGGATTTTGTCCAATGTCTCAAGGTCCTGAGCGGACCAATGGTATTCAATATCCTCTATTTCGAATACCTTTTCACTAAAAGTACCCAAGGCATTGTAGTCCTCCTTGGTATCAGTTCTTTCACCTGTTTGATGGCTGCCGCCTCCAATGATAATGTATTCTTCGTCATTAGTAGATACAGTTCGTAACGAACGTGTTGGCTTATCAACACTTAAATACATACCGCCAGGGTAACTCTCCTTCGCTTTTACTGCGACAACGTAGGAGCGTGAAGCCTTCATTCTTGCCGAATAGAAACCAGTGCCCTCATAAAATGGGAAATGAGAACAAGCAAGGACAAAACCACCGGTCACCCGTTTATCTTCACGTGTAAGAACAGTTGGTTTTTCCCCTGGTTCAACATTCACTGCAACTGTATGTTCAAATATAAGTCCACCTTTTTTTATAATGATTTGAACAAGATGTGATAAGTATTTTACAGGATGGAATTGGGCCTGATTTTTCATAACAAGAGCATTTTTCACTTCAATTTCAAAAGGAATTTTGTGAACCAGTTCACCATCAATACCTATTTTTTTATAGGCCTGTGCTTCCTTTTCTAGCTTTTGTGCATACTCGTCTGTCGTTGAGTAAATAAACGCGTCCTGTTCTTTAAAATCACATTCAATTTGGTGCTCTTCCACTGTTTTTTTGACAAAATTGATAGCTTCCGTGTTCGCTTCATAATAAAGTCTGGCCGTGTTTCTTCCAAAGTTAGTAATGAATTCATCATAGATGAGGTCGTGCTGTGCAGTCACCTTTGCAGTCGTATGTCCAGTTGTGCCATTAAGTATTTTATCTGCTTCTAACACGGCAACCTTAAGTCCCTCGTTGATTAACACATATGCTGAGGTTAGCCCTGCAATCCCCCCACCTACAATAACAACATCTACCTCAAGGTCTTCCTCGAGTGGTGGAAACTCTGGAATATCAACATCGACCCTCCATAATGGCTCTGGTGACTCAGGAATTTTTTTCTCGTTTGCCACAATAAACCCTCATTTCCTAAAAAAGTAATTTGAGATTAGGTTTTCCAGTAATCTAGGTATCATACATTGGTGAAGGGAGAAAGAGTTGTAGGGATAAAATAAAAAATCGGGTTGATCAAAAAGTGGCCGTTGGAATGAAGGACTATTTTTCCTTATCTAAGTTAGGACCGGGACTTCATCGAACCTATGAAAGACTTTTCGGAGTCGTTTTGGATTCGTTCGGGGCTTCATCCTTCTAATGAAGGACTTTCCGGCGTCGCTCTGGTTACGGTCGGGACTTCATCACGACTATGAAGGACTTTCCGAAGCCTCTATGGTTCAATTCGGAGCTTCATTCGCCTTATCCACGACCAGTACCCACAAAACGCTTCTCTTTTTAGTAAAAAAATCACCCGCTCCGTTAGAGCAGGTGATTCCATTAAGATGTTACTTCTTTATTTTTCACAATTCGCGTTGTTAGTAATGGAACCGCAATTATACCAACAATCATCACGATGACTGCGACAATCGAATATAAAACAGGAAGGCCAAAGAGATTAATTGTTTTAAAATCATCAAAAAATGCTTCTACATTCATGTAGTATAGGAAAGAAAATTGGAAAATATCCTCCACCCATGCTGGCAATGCAGCCAACTCGACTAAAAAATATGGTGCGGCAAAGATGATTCCGTTGATAATAAGAGAAACCAATGCATTTTTGCATAATGACGATATTAGCACAATCATGACTGCAAAACTACACGCTCCAAGCAAATGAAATCCTAATTGTAGCAGATGGAATTCTAGCATCGTAAAGCTGTATGGTGAGAAGTAATATTTAAAATAATATTGAATGGACGATTCCCAGCCACCATTGCCGTACTGGATAAGATTCCACGCAAGATTGAATATCTCCCACCCTATCACAACCACAACAGTGTACATTAAGGCTGCACCGATTTTTGACCATAATAGCGCCCCTCTACCTTTTCTGGAGCTAAAAATATAGTTATCTACTCCAGAGCTATATTCTTGTGTGTAAATGCTAGAAAGCCCAACTAAAAGCATTCCCCCTGTAATCATTAAGGAAAAAATACTCGCATAATCTATGATTTTTTTTGGCGCTGAATTATATGCAAAGAAGGACATATCAACATTTTTAAACATCGCTACTCCAAGTTCTGAATTATAATTCCCTTGTTTTTCAAACTTCTTAATTTTTTCCTCAGCATTTGTTTCAACCTGTTTTCCCCAAGCGATGGTTTCGTAGATACCGTTCAGAGTCCATTCCTGGTCGGACAACATTTGGAATTCATCCATATTTTCGATTTTTTTATTCAGTGCATCATTTTCCTTTGCTGCCAGTTCAAGCTTTTCATCTGTAAGCGTCCCTTCCCAAGGTTTATAGAGTTCTTTCTCTTCATGAGCCCCGTGATAGTAGGTAAATCCCGTTGAGAATACAATCAATAGAAGAAACACAATATATACCATTTTTTGCTTAAAAATTTTATACAACTCAAATTTTAATAGCTCCATTTTACGCGACCTCCTCATCAAAGTAGTAGAGATATAGATCCTCTAGATTCGGCTGTTCATGTACAGCATTTTGATGAGGTTTATTATCACTTAAAATTCGAAGCTGAAAGCTGTCGCCTACACGCGCGATGTTGCCTACCTTATAAGTTCTTTGGAATTTCGTAATTTCGGTCTCTTTCCCAAGTGTTACCGTCCACACCTTATCTTCGATTCCTTTTAGTAAATCTTTCGGTGACTGTTTCTGAATCAATTTGCCTGCTTTTAAAATCAGAACTTCCTTGGCAATAAATTCGATATCTGACACAATATGTGTCGATAACAAAACAATTCGATTTGTTGAGATTTTAGATAATAGGTTTCGGAACCGAATTCTTTCCTTTGGGTCAAGCCCCGCTGTTGGTTCATCCACGATTAATATTTTCGGGTCGTTCAACAAAGCTTGTGCAATACCAACCCGGCGCTTCATTCCACCTGAAAACTTTCCTACTTTTTTCTTTGCATGATCAGCTAAACCAACCAAATCTAACGTTTCCAAAACCTTTACCTTTGCCTCTTCCTTTGTTAAGCCTTTTAAAGTAGCAATATATAATAGAAATTTTTCAGCTGTAAAATTTTTATATAATCCAACATTCTGTGGCAAATACCCAATCAAATCACGATATCGATAATCTAAAAATGCAATATCCTGGCCATCTAGTAAAACTCTTCCTGAGCTTGGCTTCATAACACTTGCAAGAATGCGCATGAGCGTCGTCTTCCCTGATCCATTCGCCCCAAGGATTCCATATACACCTGTTGAAAATTCTAAGTTAATAGAGTCCAAAGCCTTTTTATCATCAAAAACCTTCGATACATTCTCAATTGTTAATTTCATAAGAAATTCCCCTTTTATATATATTCATCATTTTTACAATGATAAAAATAGCAGCAGCAATCGTTACCAAAATATAACCCAATACCGATATAGTTTCGATTCTTTCAATGACTTCTTGTTGTGAAATTGCGATTACAGCTCCAGTCCAAAGGATAAGTCCACCCGTTAAGGAATATGCCCGTCGAAACCTTGAGGCTACAACTAGCATGATGGCTGCAATCATCGTAAACGGCGTTGCCCAATAAAGTATCAATTTGCCAATCATCACCTCAGGTAGGAGTATTGCAAAACTAATGGTTAGGAGGACATTAAGTGCAATATTAAAAGTTCCTACCACAACCATTCGTGATAATATGATTTCTTGTAGGCTAAACTTAAATGACATTTCTAATTCAGCCATCTCGGTATTGCTGCTTCTAAACACTTCAATCAAACCGATTATTGTTGGAAGTGGTGCCACATACAACATAATCAGATATGGGTCTATTTCATAAATAAGAGCTGACGACACCCCCAGTAATAAGAACAATACATTTAATCCCCAAAACAATGAAGAAAAATAAAAAACCTCTCTAGTTGAATGTCTCAAAACAGTTGACACACCTGCGACAAATGCTTCCCATTTCTTTTCTTTCGATGGAACATAAGGTCTCATCGCCTCAATCGACATCATGATTTCAGCTTCACTTGGAAATTCTACGTCATATTCGTCTAAGAACATTCCTATTTCTGGTTCCAGTTGAAAGATATCATCATCAAAGCTATCGTTTTGTTTTTCGTTTTTGCTCATAACCCTCACCTCTCTCCAAAGCTGCCGCAAGTTTGCCTAAGCCCTGCTTGAGCCTTGATTTAACAGTCGACACATTTGCTTTCGTGACATCGGCAATCTCTTGGATTTTCATGTCATGATAATATTTCAATATGACAGCTTCCCGCTGTATATCTGGTAAGCTATTAATCGCAGTTTTTACCTGCTCCCTTGTTTCCTTCCGTTCAAAAATAAAGGGAATATTGCTGTTTTCACTTTTTATTGTTTCTTGTAGCTCGGTTTGTTTAGATGTTTGCTTATAGTCGGCACTTCTCCAATAATCGCGACAATGATTTACAGCGATTGTATAGAGCCAGCTTTTAAAGCTTCCTTTATTTGAATATGACTTGACACGCTGCATCATTTTTATAAAAACTTCTTGAGTCAGATCGTATGCCATTTCCTTGTTTCCCACTTTTCGATAGACAAATGCATAGATTGGTTTATAGTACTTCCGCGTCAAAACCTCCATTGCTGCCTGGCTGCCATGCAAGATTTCCTTAATCAGTTCCTGATCCTCGGGCATTTTTATCACCTCACTAAACTAAGACGAAAAGAAAATAAAAAAAGATTTAAAAGTTTCTATATAAATTATCCATTTAGAAATTGAAGGTTGCAATGAGGAAGTGTACAACGTAAAAAAGCACCCATCCAAATGGACAGGTGCTTAGATTCTGTCTGTATCTACATATAATACTCCATCACAACATACACAACTAAACAAAGGATAGAACCAGTTAGAAATGGACTAATTCGTAGTACGAATTTTTCATGCCTTGGTTTGTAGCTACCAAGTAGTGTATTGAAAACGGCAAGTTCTGAGTTTTTTGTAAAAATGTCGCCTGAGGAGCCCATAAGGAATGCGAATAGGATTAAGAAACATGAGCCGTAAAACATGGTAGTTAATAAATTTGCATCAAAATAAAGGGAAACTAAAAAAAGAACCGCAACCTCTATGGCAGTTATAAGAAGTGCAAATGCAATATATCGTACCATTGTTCATCCTCCCTTCCTCAAACTGCTAATACCTTCATTTACGTATGAGAGTGAGAAAAGTTCCGGAGTACTGGTATAATCTTATTCCGCATTTTTATCATTTAGTCCGGACATGCTATCCAGCCCCCTGCCTTACTATTCACAAAAAGAAAAGCCTGTCCCTCTTACCTGATATGCTCCCCCTTAGGTAGACAGATTAAAAAACCAAAATCTGTTTTTCCTAAGGGGGAGTTTTTTATGCCCAATAAACTCTATTCGAGTCAA
>NZ_HE610985.1:1039806-1108271 GCF_000285535.1 Bacillus timonensis
CCTTTTGAGAAACAGGCTTCCTTTTTAAATTGCCTTTACCATACCACCATCCACCAAATAGGCTTGCCCAGTCATATAGGTATTTGCGTCTGATACTAAAAATGTAACAAAATTTGCGAATTCTTCAGGTGTGCCATAGCGTTTTAACGGGATTGTTTCCTTAAACATTTCTTCAATTTCTTTAATCGGCTTACCAAGTTTGTCTGCATTTACGTTATCCAAGTGTGTCACCCGATCTGTAGCAATCCGACCAGGTGCAACTGTGTTTATTAGGATGTTATGTGGTGCCAATTCGTCGGCTAATGTTTTCGATAAACCGACAATGCCTAGACGAAATGTATTAGATAAGATTAATCCAGGAATCGGCACTTTGATTGAGGAAGAAGCAATATTGATGATTTTTCCACCGTTTTTTTGCATATATGGTAAAACACCACGAATCATTCGAATATAACTTAATAGATTTAATTCAAATGCATCCTGCCACGCTTCATCATCTAGCTGATTAAATGTACCCGCGGGAGGGCCCCCCGCATTGTTAACGAGAATATCAACGGTTCCAAACGTTTCGACTGTATGCTTGATTAAAGCCTCAATATCTTCTTTTTTGGTAATGTCCGTTTGCTGGTAAGAGACTCTCCCCTTGCCCTCTGCCTCAAGTTCTGTTTGAACTGCTTTTAATTTGTCTTCACTTCGGCTTGCGAGCATAACATTAGTACCTTCTTTTACAAGCTGAGTCGCAATTGCTTTTCCGAGGCCCTGACTCGACGCCACAACAATGGCTGTTTTTCCATTTAAATTTAAATCCATATGTACTCCACTCCTTATGATTAGGTTTATTCTTCGATTTTAACGTACTTTACTTTTCTATTTCGACACCGAAACCTCGACTTGCTTATCGACCCGAGGTTTTCGTACAAATAGTTCTGTACCTAGTAAAACTCCAATGACAATTAAAATGAAGCCAACTAACTGAATAAATTTGAATGCTTCATTTAAAAACAATACTGATCCCACTAATGAAAAGAATGGAGATAGGTTTAGGAAAATCGCCGTTTCACCAGCTCCAAGTTGCGAAATCGCAAAATTATAGCACAGGTTCCCGATTCCAGTTGAAATAATGGCAGATGCGGCGAAAATCAGCCAAATGTAGGGAGGAACTGCTCCGAATGTACCGATTGCTTGCCCCTCTATCGCAAAGCTTAACACAACCAAAAAACCTGCCCCCATTAACAGCGCGTAACAAGTGATTGTTTTCGTGTTAAGGGTATAAGAAGCTTTACGGATAAATATGAAGCTTAACGCTTGTGCGATTACTGACAAAAACACAAAAAAGTCACCGCTTGAAAGTTTCGTAAACGAGCCCCCGCCTAGGACCAAAATAAAGTAAATGCCAACCATCCCAAATAACACGCCACAAATTTTTAAAATCGTCATTTTCGCTTTTAGAAAAAGTACGGCTAAAATATTGGTTACTAGCGGTATTAAAGCTAAGATGGATGCCCCATTTGTGGCGCTTGTGTTAACCAAGCCGATGGAAAGTAGCGCTTGGTGGCCCAAGATTCCCGTTAACGCACTTAATGAAACGTACCCGAACTCATGCAGATTCATTTTTTGAAGATCCTTTTTCATATACAAAAAAACAAAGATCACAAGCCCTGCTGCAAGAATTCGTAAACCGGTAATGGTAAGAGGTGGAAAGTTTTGAACCAAAATTTTTATGGCAACGATATTTAACCCCCACGCAATCATTACAAACAATAATAAACTATATAAGTAAAGTTTCCGCACAATCACCCATCCATTCATTGTTGATGGATTCTATTATACTTTATTTCTTTTGAAAATAGGGTCGAAAAAAAGTCCGGCGGATAACACAGTGTGTCTCCTACCGGACAAGTCCTTTTTTCAAAAGTTCCATTTCTATTTTTAAGTTTTTCAATGCAACATCGCGTGGCATGTCATAGGCAAATGCTTGAATTAAATTACGAAGCATGACCGAAGTAACGATTTGTAGTGCGTGAAACAATTCCTCCTCATCAGAGACATTCAATTTACTGTTATCGATCCGCGAGCAAAACACTATAAAATTTTCATTCATCTCATGCTCACTTGTCATTCTGTCAAATGTCCGTTCAATTTTATGAGTCATATTTAGCAATGCATTTTTTACAAAAGTCATGTTCTCATCTTCATTTAAAAACAGCTCAAAAAAGTCAATAAATGTTCTAAACAAATCACCCTCATACTTTTCAAGCATGGATAGAAACGCTGCATTTTTTTCTTTGGCAAATTCACCCAATAAAAAGAAAAAAGCATCCTCTTTGTCTTCGAAATACTGATAAAAACTTCCACGTGAAATTCCTGCAGATTTTATAATATTTGAAATCGAGGCGTCAAATAATGGGACACTGGAAAATTCCTTTTTGGCTGCTTTAATTAGTGTTTGTTTTTTATCCTCAGGTAAATTAAAAAATGTAAGCTTTGGCATTTCCACATGCCCCCCTTTCACCTACTGTTTGACAAACGATAATAACTCGGCTGGAAGACGGAATGGTTCCTCATTTCTATAGAGATTTTCCGCTTTTGCTGATTCTTTCAGTTTGTTCATTTCGGTCTGAAGACTTTCCATTTTTTTATCTAATTGGGATGCTGTTACGGCTGCTTCTTTTAATTCGTCCTTCATATGCTGAGGAATCTCTTTATTGTATTTATAGTAAATTTTGTGCTCCAAACTCGCCCAGAAATCCATAGCAATCGTTCGAATCTGAATTTCAACAAAAACATGATCTTCACGGTCCGACATAAAGATTGGAATTTGTAGGATTAAATGCAAGCTTTGATATCCATTTGGCTTTGGATTTTTAATATAATCCTTACATTCAATTAGTGTCACATCTTTTTGTTGTTGTAACATTTCACTGATTTTATAAATATCGGAAATGTATGAACAAACGATGCGAATACCCGCAATATCACGGACATTTTTTTTGATTGATCCAATTGAAAAATCATATCCTTTGCGGTTGACTTTATTTAAGATACTTTCAGGTGACTTTAATCTCGATGATACATGTTCAATTGGGTTATAGTCGTGTATATAGTGGAACTCCTGCTTTAAGATATTAATTTTAGTCATCATTTCTTCTAGCGCAAACTTATAAGACATCATAAAACGAATAAGTTCCACCTTCATATCTTTTATCTGATCCATTCTAGTTCCTACAGACATCATACGTCTCCTTAATGTGAAATTAGTGGTTTCTTGATGATTGAAGCGTTGACACCTAGTTGTTGCAGTCTTTTTGCAAGCTTTCGTAATTTTAGTTTGTTTAGCTCATTTTTTGATTCAACTTCTAACATAACATTGTGTCACCTCACTATTTAAATTTTACATGACACGTTGTCACAAATCAACCAGAAATGACATATTGTCACATTGTGTTCACACAAAAGCCTTTCCCGAGTGAGAAAGGCCCTACCCATTTTTATAAAGCCGTGCTTGCTTTTTCCACAACAGACTTTTTCTCGTTTAATTCTGGGTGTGCTTTTCGGACAACACTTGGCCTAGCTAAGACTAACACTACTCCGATTAAAACTACAGCCGAAGTAATCAGAATGTATTGACCTGGTAGGACATCGTACAAATATCCGAATATAATCATCCCAAGTGGCATCAAGGCGACTGCCATTGATTCTAAAATTGAGAACACTCTTCCCTTGAAATCATCATCAATCATTTTTTGCATCATTACTTGAATTGGAGTATTTACAACAATAATCATGGAGCCAAATATAAACATGGCTATAAAGTAATACGTAAACACTGACCAATAGGATAAGGAAATTATTAACGGAACTGCCATACAGCCTAGAATTACCCCTAACCCTATGATTCCGCGTTTTGATACAAGGAATGGAAACTTCACTTCTTTTCGAATCGAAAAATAAATCGAGAATAATAGCATTCCTACCGCGAAAGCTCCCTGTGTGAATCCAAAATGCTGTGAAGCAAGCTTTAATTTTTCAATTAAAATGAAGGAGTAACCAACCTCAAATGAACCAAATAGGAAATTAATGATTAATGAAATCCAAATCATTGTCATAAGAACATGTTTTGTTTTTAAATAGTTTATACCTGCTTTCATACTTTGCCACATTGTTTCTGATTGTCCCTGTTCTTCTGCTGCCTTTCGTTTTGAAAAGAGGTTGAAATTCATGGTTGATTCAAGGAGTACAGCAATGACAGAAGCTACGATATACATTGCTAGAAACACTTCCATCGACACCGTCCCATATAATAGCCCACCAACTGCTGGACTTCCAATGGCTGCAAACGACATTGAAATTTGATTAAGAGACATCGCTCTTTGAATACGATTTTCATCAACCAACCCTGTTACAGATGACGTAAAGGTTACACCGGTAAAGGAAGTGGCGATGGAAAGTACAACTGTTGTTGTGTAAATCGCAATGAGAGACAATCCATACGTCATGCTCACAACTAATAGCCCGATAATTGCAAGCGTCGTCACAAGCTGTGATATGATGACGATTTTTTTACGTGAGTATTTATCAGCTGCATATCCGGCAAGTGGTGCTACAAGGGCTCTCGGCAATAGATTACAAATCAGATTTGTTGCAAAGCTTGTTGCAGATCCTGTTAGTTGAAGTATATAAAAGCTAATTGCAAATGCGTAAACTTGTGCGCCGAATGAGGAAATAATTTTACTAATTGTAAACGTAAATAAATGGTAAGTTGCTTTTTTAAGCTTTTGTTGTTCATTCATGTAAATTCCTCCAATAACGGAAAAGTTTAATTTAATTAAACAAATCATAACACCATTAAACTTTCTTTTCAACAAAAAGTTTAATATAATTAAACAAAATAACAAAAATAGGAGAGTGCCTATTTCACATGCTTGGTGAACGCATACGTAAATTACGCAAACAAAAGAAATTAACACTAGAAGAGCTCGCAGGAACAAAACTAACAAAAGGCATGCTCAGCCTTATTGAAAATAATAAAGCAAATCCCTCAATGGAGAGCTTAACCTATATTGCAGAGAGACTTGAAATTGACATGTCCCAGCTTTTAAATGAAATAAATTTCGATGAAATAAGAGAAGTATTGGATGAAGCCGAAAAATTATTTACGCTGGACTCTGATGAACACCCTAAAAAATACAATAAATTGTTTACTCTTATTGACCCATATGTTTCCCAATTAAATCAGGGCTACGAAGCTGCAAGATTGCTGGAGTTTTATGGATACAGTCTTTACTTTGAAAAGAAAGGTGACTGGAAACATCACCTTGATAAAGCAGCTAATTTGTACGACCAAATGAATATCACAACAAAAAGAGTGAGTATTGCTTCTTTTCGCTGCCTCTCTTATTTTATGGACCATGATTATGAAAAAGCATTGGAAACAATCTTACAGGAACGAAAAGAAATTGAGAAAAAATATGTATATATCGATCCCATTTCAAGATTAGACCTTGATTATAATGAAGCGATTATGTACTTTGCAGTCGGCGACATCGAGGCTGCAAAGCTTGTCATGGAGAATGCTATATCTTTTTCGCAAAAAAATAAAACATTTTATCGTATTGACGATTTATATCGGCTTGCTGCTGCTTATTCGATGATGGCCGAGGAATGGGAACAATATGATTATTACTTAACTAAATTGAATCAGTATGCGGAGTTTTCAGATGACCTAATGTCAAAAATCACTGCAAAGCTTTTTCAAATTGAATCACTAAATACTGTGAAACATGATTATCAAAAAGCCCTTTCGAAGGTTGATCAGTTTTTAGCTGACCCTGACTTTAATCAACAACAATTAAGGGAATGGTTTTATCTTGAAAAAGGAAAAGCTCTACAAGGATTAAAGCGATACGAGGAAGCCAATGGTTATTATGAAAAAGTGGTGATTCCTTCCTACCATCACCATCCTTTTGACTTATCACAATTTTATTTAAAGGAAACGTATCGAGCGCAATGTCTGGTTGAACTTGGCAAAATCGATAAAGCTTTATTGGCAGCGAAAAAAGCAGTTGAGTTGTTTGATCATTTGCCAGATTCTCCTTTTAAAAGATTTTGTTTCGATACCTATCAAAAAATCAGCTTAATAAAACGTGAAAATCTTGATTGATGTTCTTGTCCATCTTGAGCAATCAGATGAAAAAAGCTATCAGGAAATAAAAAGTACTTTAACACAAACCTCTATTTTTGATATTATACTTAGAGAAAAAAGCATTAATGAAATAGGTGAATAAATTGGAATTTCAAGTTTTACTTTATTACAAATATATTGAAATTGATGACCCAGAAGCTTTTAGAGCTGCGCATTTTGAATTATGTTCTTCCCTTGGGTTGAAAGGTAGAATTCTTGTCGCGTCTGAGGGTATCAATGGTACAGTTTCAGGTACTGTTGTGCAAACGGAAAAATATATGGAGTTCATGCGAAGTGACACACGTTTTTCGGACATGGTATTCAAAATTGAGAAAAACGAAGGACATGCTTTTAAAAAGCTAAAAGTAAAGGTGAAGCCAGAGATTGTCAATTTAAGTCTAGATGAGGACTTAAATCCGAATCAAATTACTGGGAAGCATTTAACTCCGAAAGAATTTTTTGAAACAATGAAGAGTGAGGATGTCATTATTCTTGACGCCCGTAATACGTACGAATACGATCTTGGCCATTTTAGAGGGGCGATTCGACCAGATATCGAAACCTTCCGTGAACTACCAAAATGGGTTGAGGAAAACTTAAGTGAGTATAAAGATAAGAAAATCCTAACTTATTGTACTGGTGGCATTCGTTGTGAAAAATTCTCAGGTTTCCTTGTGAAAGAAGGGTTCCAGGATGTTTCTCAGCTTGAAGGCGGCATTATCACATACGGATACGATCCTGAGGCCAAAGGAGCATTTTGGGACGGAAAATGCTATGTATTTGACGAACGAATTTCTGTACCAGTTAACCGAACTGGTGAGGAAACAGTCGTTGGAAAATGTTATCACTGTGGAAAACCAGAGGAACGCTATGTAAAATGCGGAAATCCCGAGTGTAATAAGCATTTGTTACTTTGTGAGGATTGTGAGCATGAGCATTATAGATCATGTAGTCAAGAATGCAAAGACCACCCTCACAATCGTTATGTAAAGGAACATCAGTTGATCTAAATAAAAACCTGCTCAGTAATTTCTGAGCAGGTTTTTCGTGCTATTGGACGCACTTATGTCTATGTGCGATATTTTCTGTTCTAGTACTTTTTCTCGACAAAAAGAGATAGTTTATTAGTGGAACTCATGATAAAATAGGAAATAAGTACCAATTTATTTTGGATTTTGCAGTTTTTTTCCAAAATTTTCACTTAAAATAAGCAAAGTAGTTTTATCTGTATTATAATAGAATCATATATTGTCGAACTATTTGATATATTTAAAAACATCACTACTAAATCATCGAAGGTGAAATATGGAAATTACACAGCACATTTTATTTAATCTGTCATTATTAATCATTCTTTCATTTATCGGTTTAATTTGGTTCGAACGAAAACGAAATCTCACCGTTTCAAAATGGGAAGCATACATAGGACTAGTTTTGCTTATTTTGGTTACCTTTTTATTCTCATATCAACCCACCCCTACTCATTATTTTGACCTTCGTCTTATACCGGTCTTAATAGGAGGTCTTTATCTTGGGATTGGTCCAATATTATGTCTGACTGTTATCATAATAAGGGGATTTTACGGTATCAACTTTGGTTTTTATGCGACATTCGTCCTGTATCTTCCACTTGCTCTACTTTTGTGGAAACTATATCCTTGGTTTTGGAAACAGATCTCGAATAAGCGTATATACATATCAGTACTTGTGACCTTTATCTTATCATTCTTTACAGCGGTTGCCCTGCAGATTTCAAACCCACCTATCAATACTTTTGATGCTTGGTTTGCATATCTTACCATTCCAGCGACTGGTTTAGGAATCATTTCGTATTTGACTGAATTTGTTCGAAATAATATCCAAATGCGTCAAACGATAGTAAAATCCGAGAAGCTTCATGCGGTTGAACAAATGGGTGCGGCAATTTCGCATGAAATAAGGAATCCATTAACAGCTGCAATGGGATTTGTCCAATTGTTGATGTCTAACAATCTACCTCGACATAAACAAAAAGAGTATTTAACAATCATTAAAGAAGAACTGAGTTCCGCCGAACAAGTCATTCGAGATTATCTAACATTCTCAAAGCCTGCATTAGAAACGGTCGAGATCCTTCAAATCAAACGCGAATTGCAGCAGGTTATTTCGATATTGAGGCCAACTGCGAATCAAAATTCTGTCGAAGTCATAACAAATTTTGCATTGATTGGCTCCATTGAAGGTGACCGACAGAAGTTTCACCAATGCTTTATTAACGTTATGAAAAATGCAATTGAGGCCATGCCTGGCGGTGGGAGATTATATGTTGAAACAGGTTTTGAACGTTCTAATGTAAGCATTATCATAAGGGACACAGGTATGGGTATGACGAAAGAGCAGATTGAACGGCTTGGAGAGCCCTATTACTCCACAAAAGGACCAAAAGGCACTGGTCTTGGCATGATGGTTGTCTATAGTATTGTAAAAGCAATGAATGGTACAATTCGGGTTACAAGTACAGTTGGAGATGGAACAGAATTCACCTTCCAATTTCCTTCCGTCCTCTCCATAGACGACCCCAACACCTAAACGTGGGGTCTTTTTTATGCAAATTCTAAAAACGCTTTTCCTCGTTTTTTCGCACGAATATTCCGTTTTATCGCTTCATAAATCTCGTTTTTCGTCCCTTTTATTTCTTGCTTATCCTCGGTAAGTAAGCAATATAGAAGCTTTAAATCTAATGCGGAAGCATCCTTCATCACCTTTGTTTTCGAGGCATCTTCAATATAGCCAATGATTTTCTCCACTGTTGTCAGTTTGGTATAATTTAATTTTGTTCCTTCCAACTCACTGTAGTTTCCCAGAAATAAAGAATCAACAAGATTTGAAAACGAGGGCTTTGCTCTTTTGCTTGAACGTTTTTCTGTACTAGTTTTTATCCCCATTTCCTCAACCAAGACATCACCATAACTTTGAAAAATCTCAATTACCTTTTCAATTTCTTTTATTTCTTTTTTTGGTAGTCCAAGTGTTTCATAGATTGTTTTCAATTTTTCTAAATAACTTGCAACATTTTGATAGGTTACTTTACTCATCTATTTCTTCCTCCACTTATAAAAGACTATTAAAGATATTTGGTTCGATACAAAATAAAATTTCATCTGTTAAGTCTGCATATTCCGAACGTTTTTTACCATCAGCTGTATCACGTGCAATCCCTTCAATATGTTTAATGACCGTCTTGAAAAAATAATTACCTTGTTCCAAATCTGATAAGATTGATTGAATTCCGGCGTCTTTTAAATCTGATTTTAGATTTTTAACAGCCTCAACATTATTGACATTTGCCTTTTTTAAGGTTTCAAAAATACCGATTAACTTTGGTTTAGGGCCAAATAATAATGTAGCAAGCTGCGCTTTTTCATGTTCCTTACAAATCGTCTTGTAGGTTTTTTCAACTGTTTTAATATAATGAACGACCCCACGAATGCTTATCGTTTGAATAATAGATGGAATTAAATAATAGTCTGAAAGAAGAAATGCGCCTTGCGTAATCACATTATTGCTTGGCGGACAATCAAATAATATATAATCATATTTACTTTCAAGTTCCGTTCTTTGGAAAAATTGTTGGAGCACAGTCAAGTCTTCGAAATTATCTCTTAATCTTGATGCAATTTGATCGAGCCCACCATTTGGATAAAAAATATTAGAAGGTATAAAGTGGATATGTTCTGGAGTTTGTTTGATTAAACTTGTAGTATCAATGGTATAGGTTAAATATGGGTATTGTTTCAATTGTTCCCACAAATCGTAGACATAATTGAGACTTTCATTGTCTTCAAGCTGTTCAAGATTTCTATCCATTCTCGTAAGACAAATTTCACTCAATGAACACTGTGGATCTAAATCAATTAAAAGCACCTTTTTTCGTGCATCTGCCAGGTGCAGGGCGATTTGATAAATGCTCGTTGTCTTGCCGACTCCCCCTTTGTAATTCCCAACAAAAATCTTTTTCCCTTCATCCACTTGCTGACCCCCTCAGAAGTATTCAATTAAATATATTAGGGGTATGGGAAAATATTCTTGTTTTGCTTGTTATAACCTTTCCTTATATCATTTTATAATTTATTCATAATTTTCTTATACTAAATATTACTATATGATAAAAGTAAACTATCGAAAACGGAGGATTTAAAATGGACATCAAATCAGACGTTAAAAAGCAGTTTGGTCGTAGTGCTGATTCCTATGTAACCAGTGAAGGACACAGAAAAGGTGGAGATTTACAAACATTGATTGCAATGGCAGACGCCACAGGAACAGAGATAGCTCTTGACATAGCTACAGGTGGCGGTCATACTGCAAACGCACTTGCTCCTCGTGTAGGAAAAGTTACAGCATTGGATTTAACTCCAGAAATGTTAGCGGTTGCGGAAAAATTTATTAAAGGAAATGGCCACGAGAACATAGAATTTGTTGAAGGTGATGCTGAGAATCTTCCATTCTCAGATAAATTATTCGATATCGTTTCGTGTCGCATTGCTCCTCATCATTTTCCAAACATTAAAAGCTTCGTAAGTGAAGTATCCCGAGTTTTAAAAACTGGCGGACAGTTCTTGTTAGATGATAATGTTGCACCAGAGAACAAAGAATTCGACGAGTTTTATAACACAGTCGAGAAGAAAAGAGATTATAGCCATTTCCGTGCTTGGACAAAGACAGAATGGTTCCAAATGCTAGAAGATGAAGGATTTGAAATCCAAGAACTCTATCGTTTTGATAAGACATTCGATTTTGAAAGTTGGTGTGACCGCATGCATGTGTCTGCTCAGGAGAAGTCTGAATTAAATGAGTATATGGTAAACTCCTCCGATAAAGTTAAACAAAAGTTTAGGATTCTAATCGAAAATAATAAAGTCATTGCCTTCCAAGGGGAAGCGGTTGTGTTAAAAGCTACAAAACTATAGGATAAAAGTGGGGATTCCTCCACTTTCTTTTCATTAGGAGGTGCTAGTTTTGTTTAATAATAAAGTTACCGAAATGTTAAAGATTGAACACCCAATTATTCAAGCTCCGATGGCTGGTGGTGTTACAACATCAGACTTAGTTGCTGCTGTTTCAAATTCTGGAGGTTTAGGAATGATTGGAGCAGGCTATATGACTCCTATCCAATTACGAGAACAAATCAGAGAGATTAAGCAACTAACCCAAAAGTCTTTTGGAATCAATCTATTTGTGCCGACCGAATTTAATGCTAGAGAAGATGAGGTTCAATCTGCTAATCAATTGCTTAATCCGATTCGTGAAAAATTGAATATACCTCCAAAAAGTGATGTTGAAATTCCTACATTTCACCATGCTCTTGAAAAATATACGAATCAAATCAAAGTTGTTATTGAAGAGAAAATCCCTATCTGTTCCTTTACATTTGGGCTTCCTTCCAATGAAGTAATAACGGAATTAAAACAACACTGTATCACCCTTATCGGAACAGCCACAACTGTTCAAGAAGCATTAGAAGTTGAAAAATCTGGTATGGACATTGTAGTGGTTCAAGGGAGCGAAGCTGGGGGACACCGGGGAAGCTTTATAAATACGAGCCACGAAAGTCCTGTTGGCCTAATGTCACTAATCCCACAGGTTGCTGACAATATAAGAATTCCGATAATAGCTGCTGGTGGAATCATGGACGCTAGAGGATTAATGGCCTCTATTTGCTTAGGTGCACAGGCTGTTCAGATGGGTACGGCCTTTTTAACCTGCTTTGAAAGTGGAGCAAATCAAGTACATAAAGACGCTATCCTGAATGCTTCTGAGGATGAAACGATAATAACCCGTTCATTTTCTGGAAAGTGGGCACGAGGACTAATCAACCCCTTTATTTTAAACATGCAGGTACACGAAAAAAATCTGCCAGACTTCCCGATTCAAAACACACTAACTCAGGATATTCGAAAAGCTTCAAGTTCTCAAAAAAATAAAGACTTCATGTCCCTTTGGTCTGGACAAAGTCCAAGGTTAGCTAAGAATCAAAGTGTTAAAACTTTAATAGATTCGATAATATCCGATGTAAAAAAACAGTGAATTTCCATTGAAATCCACTGTTTTTTTTTCATTTGATTTCTAAGGCATAACAATGATTGAGTGGTCCGCTTCCCTTCCCAAGGTCAAGGTCCGCTTCTAACGCTCCCGTAATATATCGTTTTGCTTCTTGTATACTAGATTTAATATCGAGCCCTTCTGCTAAATTACAAGCGATTGCTGATGAAAGTGTGCAGCCTGTACCATGAGTATTCGGATTATTGATACGCGCACCTGGGAACCATGTAAACTCCCCATCACTGTATAACAGATCATCCGCCGTATCCTCTAAATGACCTCCTTTGATTAAAATTGCACCCTTATACGTATCTGATAATTTTTTGGCAGCCACTTTCATGTCTTTTTTCGTATGAATCTCCATCTCACAAAGTGCCTCAGCCTCATGAATATTAGGAGTAATAATGGTAGCAAGTGGTATTAATCTCGTTATCAAAGCATCCATCGCCGTCTCACTCAAAAGTCTACTACCGCTTGTTGAAATCATAACCGGATCTACAACAATGTTAGAAGGCTGATATTCTTCTAGTTTCTCAACGATTTTATGAATAATTTCAGGTGAGGACACCATCCCTATTTTTACACTATCCGGAAAAATATCAGTCATGATGCTATCCAACTGCTTACCTACAAATTCGGGAGTAGAATCAAGAACCCCAAACACTCCAGTTGTATTTTGAGCAGTAAGAGCCGTGATTGCACTCATTGCATACATTTTATGGGCAGTGATTGTCTTAATATCTGCTTGTATTCCCGCTCCTCCACTACAATCAGAGCCAGCAATTGTCAATACTTTTTTCATGACCTATCACTCCTTACCATCTCCGTTGCAAGCTGTCGTAATTCTTTTGAGGCTGCCATGATATCAGACTGTGCGAAAATCGCTGATACGACAGCAACTCCGTCAACTCCACTTCCAGCTAACTCTATAATATTTTCTTTTTTATTCCACCAATTGCCACAATCGGAATTGAAACGCTTCTACAAATTTCCTGAACGGTTTCGAATGTCATCGGTTTTGCATCCTGCTTCGTGCTCGTTGGAAATACAGAACCAATACCAAGATAATCAGCTCCTGCTTTTTCTGCAGCAATCGCTTGCTCCACATTTTGAGCTGACACCCCAAGAATTTTATCAGGTCCAATCAACTCGCGGACTTTTTCAACCGGCATATCCTCTTGCCCAACATGCACGCCATCTGCATCACATGCAAGTGCAATTTCGACATTGTCGTTAATCACATAGGGAACTTGATAGAAAGTAGTTAACATCTTTAGTTCGATTGCTTCTTGTAAAAAGTCATCATACCCAAGCTTTTTTTCTCTCAGTTGTAGGAATGTAATTCCACCCTTTAGTGCTTGTTCCACTTGTTCAATTAAAGTTTGATTGCCTGTCCAGGCACGATCCGTAACAGCGTATAAAAGCATATCCTTTTTATCGACTTTCAATGTTCATCCCACCTTGTAGTTGTGTATAGTCTAGCTTGCTCATTGAATCAATCAAATACATTCGAAATGATGAAGTTCCACCGTTTAATTCCTCTATTTTTTGATAAGCCAATTCACCGCAATACCCCATCGCGCTCACTGCAGCAGCCGTGCTTTTTAAAATTTCCTGAGGATTCGCCCCACAAAAAGCAGCTACAACTGATGTAAGCATGCAACCTGTTCCTGTGATTTTTGACATCATTGGATGGCCATTTCTGATTACATAGGCTTCATCCTTATTTGCCACGATATCAATTGCACCCGTAATTGCGATAATAGCACGTGTTTGCTTACTTACCATTTTCGCAAATTTAACCATCTCATCAACATTTCCTTCATTGATGACATCTTCTGCGGCTGCATCCACACCTTTGGTATTCCCACTGCCAGCATGAACAGTTTTTATTTCGGATAGATTCCCTCGGATTACCGAGAACTGAACTTCATCTAAAAGACGATAAACCGTACTGGTTCGTAGACTTGATGCCCCCGCCCCAACTGGGTCTAAAATAACCGGGTTCCCTATTTTATTTGCAGCTTTTCCTGCTAAAATCATGGATTCAATCGTACGCTCGTTTAATGTTCCAATATTGATGACAAGGGCGTTACAAATGCGTGTAATATCTGCCACTTCTTTTGGATCATCCGCCATAATTGGTGAACCTCCACAAGCAAGGACGATATTTGCTACATCATTTACCGTCACATAGTTTGTAATATTATGTACAAGCGGTGTGTTTTGCCTAACATTTGCCAAAATCTCTTCAAACATCCTTCATCCTCCTATCCAAAATAAAAAGCGGTATACCTAAATTAGATATACCGCATGAATACACATACTTACATTCATTCCCTACGTTGGCATTATCCAAATCAGGTAAAGGGTCAAAGCTACATTTCGCTTACTCTCAGCCCACATGTGTGAGCTCCCCTACTCATATTTACTTGTCTTCATTATATCATACGATTGAAATCTGTCATTATTTAAAATGGGTAATTGCTTTCGGAACAATAATAGTGTACGATACATAGTATAAATTAAATACTGTATGACATATAGTATATAAAAAAATGAGGTGGGTGAATGAGTAACTTATTAAACTCATTAATGACCGAACTTAGAAGAGGAACATTGACATTAGCGGTTTTAAGTCAATTACGAACCCCTCAATATGGATATTCACTTGTACAATTATTAGAGGGTTCAGGTATTGCAATCGACCAAAGTACCTTATATCCCTTGCTTCGCCGCCTGGAAAAACAGGAGCTGGTAACAAGCAGTTGGGATACATCTGAAAGTAGACCACGTAAGTACTATGTTCTAAGTGATTACGGGCTTGAGATTTTTTTACAGTTAAAAAAAGAATGGATTCAAAAATCGAAAGAGCTATACAGCTTATTAGAGGGAGAGGAAGATTATGAATCTGATTGATGTCTATATTCAGGAAGTTACTCGAAGACTACCTGAGAAAATGCGTGACGATATAGCACTTGAACTACGGTCTACCATTGAGGATATGTTGCCTGATGACTACAATGAAGAAGACGCAAAAACAGTACTCCAGAAGTTAGGGAGTCCAGCAAAATTGGCAAGTAATTATCTAGATCGACCAATGTACTTGATTGGCCCACGATATTTTGATGTCTATGTTAATTTATTAAAAATGATTTTACCAATTGCTGCTGTTGTTTCGTTTATTTCAATGCTAGCTGAATATTTTATTGGTTATCAGGGTGAAGAAGCCATCCTAAATGTGGTTTTAGATCTTATCGGTATTGGAATTTGGAGAATTATTGAGGTCTCCATTCAAACTTTCTTTTGGTTTACAGTTGTGTTTGCCATTATTGAAAGAGTGGATAAAGGAAAAGACGACCAGCCGCTCACCACTAGTCTTCAAAAATGGACTCCAGATGATTTGAAAAACATCACTCATATCCCTAAGAAAAAGGCGATTTCTAAGTTTGAAGTATTTGGAGGTTTAATGTGGACCGCTATCTGGGCTACCCTTTACTTTTATGCGAATCAATTACTAGGTGTATACGAAAGTGGTAAAAATGGTCTTGAATTTGTGACTCCAGCCCTAAACCAAGAAATATTGCTACAGTTTTGGCCATTCGTTCTTTTCGTCATTGGTATAGAAATCGCTCTATCATTGTATAAACTGATTAAGGGGCAATGGACGAAAGCCATGGCAATCTGTAATATGGCTGTTGAAGTAATTGGAACAGCTGTTTTCATCGTCATATTCTCACAACCCAAAATCATGAACCTTGAATTCATCACCTATATGACCGAAGACTTATTTACCATGAATCCTGACACCTTCAAAATTAGAATAATCGCTATTGTCATTATCATCTTCATCATTTCCGCAGCAACCAATGTAGCTGATGGATTTCGAAAGGCCCGTATTCGCTGAACCACAGGGACGGTTCTCGTGGTTCACCCATTTTCACAGAACATCTATATGACTCGTGAGTATTAGTTGTCCTAATCTTTTTTCAGATTGCATATAGATTAATAGTAGATATGGGACAAAGGAGTTTGGTACCGTTGAATAAATTTTTGGCAGCGATTTGCATACTTTTTATCATATTTGTGACAGGTGTTATTGAAGCTGATGATGTTTTTGAATACAAAAATGCAATTTCCGTGTCAGGCATGTCTTCTGATGAGGAAGTAACAGCAAACCCGGAAGCAAAAAATCCTGATCAAGAGGTAGTACCTGTGTTGGAAATGGTACTCGTTGATACGGAGATTGTGAATGGAAATAAGGTCGAAACCTACCGAGAATATGAGGTTTACCGCAATGAAGCAAACGAAGTGATTAAAAAAGTACCCACCGATAACTATGAGTATTTAGAGTATTGGAGATAAGGAAAAGGAGTTAAAGCCTGCTTAAGGATTTAACTCCTTTTCCTCTTAACAACTTTCTACAAATCTAGAAAAAATACGCTTTGCAATCTCATCTCCATTGACTGCCAAACCCTCGGGGTGCCATTGAACGCCTAGCACAAACGAGTGTCCCGTACTTTCGATTGCCTCAATGATTCCATCTGAAGCAACGCCGGACACTTCAAGTGGGTATGGCACATGGCGAACAGCCTGATGATGATACGTGTTCACCTTAAATTCAGTAGTTCCGGCAATTGCGGCTAGTAAACTACCTTCAGTTGCTTTTACAATATGAGCAAGATGATATCTTGTAGCCTTCTGAGAATGTTGAAGGAGTTTGGTTTCGTGTTGATCATATATATCCTGATACATATCCCCGCCAAGCGCAATATTTAGGATTTGAATGCCACGGCAAATCGCCAAAATTGGTTTATCTGCTTCGAGCATCTCTCTAATCATCGCGGGCTCAAAAGAATCCCTTCCAGGTGAAATTGTACCAAGTTTCGGATGTGGTTCCTCACCAAATAAAGTCGGGTCAATATCTCCTCCTCCTGTTAAAAGGAGTCCATCTAGTTTTCTAGCAAGCTGTGAAACATCATTATCAATCCCAATTGGTAAAACAACCGGAATTCCTCCTGCCTGAATGACAGCCTGAATATAATCATTTGACAATGTATGTTTATAATCCAATTCAACATGTGAGGTAATACCTATAATCGGTTTATTCACGTAGTTTCCCCCTCATTTCGATAATAGTTCATCGATAAATTCAACTAATGAATAGAGTGTGTTACCATTACGGCCTGTTGTCGTTTTTGCTGTAACTAACGACTGTAAAATGGCTTCCTCTGTTGCATCTGCTGTTGCTAGGAAGGCTTGATCTAGATCATCTTCGTGGACTACATTAAAGGTAAGCAAATTAGCCTTGTTTTCGTGACTTATTCTTGTTGCAGTTGAAAATCCAATAAAAATATCACCACTTCCGTTTCCGATAAATGAACCAGTTCTGCTTAGCCCCACTGAAGAACGCTTTATAATTCGCTTCAATTGGCGTGAGGTGACAGGTAAATCAGTAGCGATAATAATCATAATCGAACCTTTATCACCAGTTTCGCTTTTTTTCGGAAGCTTAGCTTTTATGATTGGACCCACATAAATTCCATTTAGCCGAAACTGATCAATTTCCCCAAAATTGGATAGCACTAATACACCGATTGTGTACGTCCCATGCGGGTATGTAAGAATCCTTGAAGATGAGCCTATCCCCCCTTTTAGCCCAAAGCACTTCATTCCAGTTCCGGCACCAACACCACCCTCTTCAAAATCGATATTGGCGGTTTCTAAGGCTTCTCGGACATGTTTTTTGGTTACGGACTGTTTACGGATGTTATTTAAAAACATATCATTACACTCACCAACGACAGGGTTTACAGTCCCAGTTGTATCCCCGATTTCTTTATTTTGAGTTAAACTGTAACTAATGAGGTGATTCGCGACTTCGCCCGCGCTCAATGTGTTTGTCAGTAGAATCGGCGTTTCAATGGTGCCTAGTTCATCAATTTGCAGAGTCCCCATCGTCTTTCCGAACCCATTCATAGCATATGAGGCAGCAATCACTTTATTGTTAAAAATATTTTCGTCATGCGGGATAATCGCTGTCACCCCTGTTTGAATATCACCGTTTGCTATCGTAGAATGGCCAACTTTGACTCCTTTCACATCTGTAATTTTATTTAAAGGTCCTGTTGGTAATGTTCCGATTTGAATTCCATATTCTCGTACTCTTTTTTGCATGTTTACAAACCCTTTCCGATAAGTGTTTATATTAGTATAGGCTAGTTTTTTAGGGATGAGAATCCGTATGAAGGAAAATTTTGAAGGTTGCTTTTTTGATGGTATGACACCCTTAGTTGCTTCAATGCACGAGAGTGACTTCTCCACGTACTGGATTAATGTCCAAACCAACTTATTGAAACTTTCAGTAGATTTCTATTAAAATAGAACTATCGTTTCAACAATTGAGGAGGGGAAAATATGAAAGCGTTTGTACATCACAAAATACCAGGAATTGAAGGTACATCCTATTCAGATATCGAAGAAATTGAACCAAAACAAGGAGAAGTAAAGGTCAATCTAAAAAGTGCAGGCCTTAATCACCGCGATTTATTTGTTTTACATAGACATAAAGATACAGATCCCCCACTAGTGATTGGTTCTGACGGAGCTGGGATTGTTGAGGCTGTTGGTCCAGGTGTTAACGGCGTTAAGGTTGGTGATGAAGTTATTATTAATCCATCATTAGGTTGGAACGAAAAGAGTGATGCACCACCTGAAGGCCACGAGATTCTTGGCTTGCCTGACCATGGAACCTTTGCTGAAAAAATCACGATTTCAGCAAACAATGTCGGACCAAAGCCAGCCCATTTGTCTTGGGATGAAGCTGGTGTATTGTCACTTGCGGCCATGACTGCATATCGCGCATTATTCACTCGAGCGCAAGTAAAACCAACCGATACTATCCTTTTACCAGGAATCGGTAGTGGCGCTGTTACATTCCTTTTACTTTTTGCGAAAGCTGTTGGAGCAAGGGTTATCGTAACTTCGCGTTCTGAAATAAAACGAAACCACGCTCTTGAATTAGGTGCAGATGTTGCGATTGATAGCCATTGCGACTGGAATGAGTCGTTAAATGGTGAAACAGTTGATATTGTGGTCGAAACAGTTGGAGCAGCAACCTTCCATAAATCCCTTGGTCAGTTGCGAAAAGGTGGAAAAATGGTGACTTTCGGTGCATCTGCAGGTGATACTGTTGACTTTAATCTTCGTGAATTTTTCTATGGCCAGTATACATTGCTAGGCTCCACTATGGCTAGTACAGAAGAGTTCAATGAAATGCTTCAGTTTGTGAATGAACATAAAATTAAGCCTGTACTTGATAAAGTGTTTCCTCTTACTGAAGCTAGAAAAGCGTTGCAACGCATTGATGAAGCTGAACAATTCGGAAAAATAGCGATTAAAATTGATGATTAACAAAAAACTGCACCCACCACCCAGGTGCAGTTTTATTATCTAAAATAACCCGCTAATTTTTTCTTCATTTGCTCTTTGTTCTCGGCAAATTGTCGGTGTCGGTGGCCATTTCCACCTGATGTATGTGGAAATCCATAAAGGATAGAATCAGGTGATACATAATCATTTTCTGCAAGTTCGTCTAACACTGCTGTTACATTTACCCCTAACGGAATGATGAAAGGATTTTGAAGAATCTCAACTTCCTTCGTAAAACTTTCCATTATATGTTTCTTTAATAGCTCATTTCTTACCATATTTGGTGTAGAACCACTATAGTTTTTTCCCTTATAAAAGACGGGATACCTAATCACTGAAGCTGTTTGGACAAGGTGGCTTGCTGATGTAAATAGCTTACTTGTCGAATTGATTTCTAAATAGGAGTGTAAACCAAGCTCGTCCAACATTCGAATCAGATTTTTCCTCATTGGGCCTTCAAAGCTTGAGTTGTTCTTGACCTGATGAAGAAGTTCTTCATCTGATAGATACTTATTTTTCGGGTCTAGAATTGTTGAAAAGGATCGTTTCATTTGGTGCATCCCCGGGGTAATACCTACAATCATAACCTTTGCAGCTTCATTCACATATTCAAATGGTGCATAGTAAATTTCTAGGTGTTTTTTCTCATCTTTTTCTAATAAAAACGTCTCGCTTTTTATATCATCTTCTTCATAGTCGATTGGCAAGGATAATATTTTATCCTTATATGTATCGAACTTTGAAGAGGGTACGATTGCCACATGTATTCCTCCTTCTCTTGAAAAAAGGTATACCAAATCAGGTATACCTCAGGCCACTACGTCACGTTCATTTTTATATTTTTCGTATTGCTTTTCTTCCATTATCGTTTTTAACATTTGAACAACATTCCATACGTCTTCGAAGGAATTATAGAGCGCTACCGGTGCAAGTCGAATCATATTTGGAGCACGGAAGTCTGGAATCACTCCATTTTCTTTTAATGCTTTGCAAATTCGTGCTGCCTCTTTATGCTCAAGTCCGACATGCCCACCTCTAACAGCCTCTTCACGTGGCGTACCAATCGTAAATCCCATTCCTGCTAGTTCAGTATCGATTAGTTGTATGAATAAATTCGTCATCGATAAAGACTTGCTACGAATCGTATCAATCCCGGCCTCTGCAAACATTTCAAGTGAGCCAATTAAAGGAGCCAAGCTTAGCACATGTGGCGTCCCGATTTGAAAGGCTCCTGCATTTCCGGCAGACATAAATGTATGCTCCATATCAAATTGCTTTTGTTTATCTGATCCAAACCATCCAGCCAGGCCAGGTAACACTCCAAAATGTTTACGATTCACATATAACCCAGCAACAGCTCCAGGACCTCCGTTTAGATGCTTATAATTACACCAAAAAGCAAAGTCCACATCCCATTCAGAAAAAGAATGAGGGATTGAGCCAACTGAATGACATCCATCAAATCCGATTAAAATACCTCGTTTATGTGCTTCGGCTGTTACATACTTCATATCCAAAATTTGACCACTGCGATACAAAATCGATGGTAAAATGACTAACGCTACTTCGTCAGTCATTGCCTCAACGATGTCGTCCTCAGCTAAATATCGACCATCATGACTTTTAACCCGAACAAGATGTTCTTCTGGATTAAACCCGTGGATACGGAGTTGGCTTTGCAGAGCATAAATATCTGATGGAAAATTCAATTCATCTGCGACAATTTTGGTACGTTTCCCTTTTGGATGATAAAAAGTCGCTACTACCTGATGTAAATTCACAGTCGTTGAGCCTGTTACTATCACTTCCTCAGGTGACGCACCAACAAGTGGAGCAAGCTGTTCACTTGCCTTTTCAGACATATAAAACCACGGCTGCCTTCCTTGTGTCCAACCGTCAATGCCAAACTCCTTCCAATCCTCCAATGTGTGAAGCAATGTCCGCTCTGCCCTTTTTGACAAAAGACCTAGCGAGTTCCCGTCCATATAAATCGTGTTTGGCTGCAGATAAAATTCCTCTCGAAATTTTGCTAACGGATCTTCCCTATCTAGTTTTCTTGTATACTCTAAAAAATCCATGATCGTTTCCTCCTTAAAAAAAGTCGTACATATACCCTGGACGATTTGGGATTATTTTTTCAAAAGCTTCAATGTCACTGTCAGTACCTGAAATCATGCCAGCAGCAAACAATTCGGTCGGACGTTGGTGCCCAAAGAGAGCCGTTGATAAGGCAGTGATAGAAAGATTTAATCCACCATCAGAAACATCAGTAATGCTAACCTCCCCGTTGTTTACGAGAAAAGTTTTTTCATTCCAAGGCGCAAATGGGTCTTTGACCTGGAGCCTCACTGTTTCGTTTCCTGCAAATTGATATTTTTGTAAAAATGACTCAACATCTACAATTCGCACCATAAAATATGGTAAAACCTCACGTTTTACTGTTTTTTGTTTCTTCAAGGCGAAAAATAACGGTTCTTTTTCATAGGTTGTCATTACGAGTTCCGATATCATTGAATCGTGTTGACATATAAAGTTCCATAACCCTCGACGTGCTTCAACATTAACCGGAACAAATTCTTCAACTGACATTTTGTTTTCCTTTGTTTCATACAAAATATATCCGGTTGGTTTATGTGCAGCATCGTAATAAATTGCAATCGTAAGGTCCTCGATTACGCTTTTCCACCACTCATCTCCACGAACAACCATCCCTGCGAACTGTGATGCGTACTGTTCATAAACTTGGTTTAATTCATTCAATTGAACATTTGCAACGAGAAACCGTTTTACGTAGCCATTAGCTGGTTCAAGCATAACTAAATCAGCACGATGATGAACCGTTTTTAAGCGATTGCTAAATAACTCCCAACCATACTTCCGATAAAACGAAACATCAAACGGATGCAGCATTGAAACTGTAAAGCCTCTTGCCTTCATTGTTTCAAGAACATTTGTCAGCAATTCCTTCACATAGCCCTTCCTTCGGTATTCCGGATATGTCGCGACACCTGCAATTCCACCCATTTTAAAAGTTTGCTTTCCTATATATGTAGTAAGTGGAATAAGATGAAGCTTAGCAGCTAACATATTATTTTCATAGATTCCATAAATTTGATGCTTTTTCATATTGCTTATGTTTGCTTCCAACCGTTCTTCGGGCACTTTATATTGAAATGCATATTCTGATAAACGTATGGAATCTAAAAATCGTTCTTCTGTAATCGTCTCTATCTCCATAGATTCAACAACCCCTAATTCAGGATATTCATATTTACTCACAATTAACCTCATGTAGACTAAAGATATGTTTTTCTTTAAACACAACCGTTCCACCATTCTCCATACAAGCCTCTGCTATCTGTATATTTAATTTGTGGTTATCCCTTATTTCTAGTATTCTAACACCCCCATAAATTACAATTACAAGACTAAAAATGATTGCAATGAGGAGATTTCGCCTACTTTTACTCATATCTTCACCCCTTCTTTAGGGTAACATATTTACCACATTTTTCAATTTTTTATATGAATTTTCGCAATTTTTGTAAAAAAGTTTTGGTGGATTTTTGATTTTATCCGGTGTATGATAGTAACATTAACAATGGGGAGATGGTAAAAAATGAGGAAAAGTTTAGTCTTTGCCATCGTCATGTTTGTAGCAATCATGTCCTTCTCAGCCACAAACTTACACTCCCATACATTTAAATCATCAGACATCCAAGAAAACACAGTAACTATTAGTGGTGTATCATACGACAATCTTTTGTTAACTGATGATGGTAAACTAAAAATTTCTTGGGTGCTTTTTTCAATCACATCGATATTTCTCGTTCTTCAGGGAATTTTTAAGAACATTGATGTGAACGAACCCAACCGAAAATTTTGGTGGATAACGCCCATTTTTTATCAATCGAATTATGTGGGGAAAGCTCTTTGATTTTTTAGATTTTAAAAATCAAGGAGGCAAAAGACTATGTGGTTTCGATTTATTATGATTGGGTTATGTTCCTTAACTGTGACTAGTTTGTTCATTTTTCAAGGAATTGAGATTACGCAAGCATTTAAAGACTTTTTCACTCATAAATAGTACGAAAAAAACGAATGTAGGATTATTTTCTACATTCGTTTTTTGGTTTTGATTACTCCTGTGTTAAAAGTTTGTTTTGGACTTTCATCGAATCATCCTCCTTAATGGTTAAATAGAGGCCACATACGGTAGATTATGCGCTTTGGCTACTCCTTCACAAACAATTTTCCCAGCAATTATATTTAGCCCTTTTTGTAAAGAGCTATTTTCTGCAAAGGCACGCTCGTAGCCTTTGTTCGCGATTTGTAGGATATAAGGTACTGTCACATTAGTGAGTGCTATTGTTGATGTTCTAGGCACGGCACCAGGCATATTTCCTACTGCATAATGAACGACACCATGTTTCGTATATGTGGGGTTTGCATGTGTTGTAACATGGGTAGCACTTTCAAAGATTCCTCCTTGATCAATGGCGACATCAACAATAACAGAACCTTCCTCCATTAAACAAACCATTTCGGTTGTCACTAGCTTTGGTGCTTTAGCACCTGGAATCAATACAGCACCAATTACAAGGTCTGATTCAGCCACCGCTTGTCCAATTGTATATGGATTCGACATCAAGGTTGTGATGGAATTTCCAAAAATATCATCTAACTCTCGTAATCTTGTAGGATTAACATCCAAAAGTGATACGTGCGCTCCAAGACCCACTGCTATTTTTGCTGCGTTCATTCCAACAACACCACCGCCAACGATGGTTACTTTCCCTCGACTTACCCCAGGGACACCACCAAGAAGAACTCCTTTTCCTCCTTTTGTTTTTTCAAGAAATGTAGCACCAATTTGAGTGGCCATTCTTCCAGCAACTTCACTCATTGGTGTGAGTAAAGGAAGACTTCTATCCTCTAATTGCACTGTTTCATAGGCAATTGCAACTACGTTTTTTTGCATCAGATTTTGCGTTAATTCACGATCAGCTGCTAGATGCAAATATGTAAATAAGATTAATCCATCATAAAAGTACTGATATTCCTCTTGAATTGGTTCTTTTACTTTTATCACCATATCACAAGCCCAAACATCAGCAGCCGATTGCACAACGGTTGCACCAGCTTCCAGGTAAAGCTCATCAAAAAAACCTGAATTACTACCTGCACCAGTTTCAATAAAAACCTGGTGATTATGTTGAACCAGTTGTAAGACACCAGCAGGAGTCAGCGCCACACGATTTTCATTATTTTTTATTTCCTTTGGTACCCCGATTCTCATCCCCATCACCTTTCGAATTAGAAATTTCTTGGAAAAAACACCCGAAATCCCTTTCATTTGAAATAGATTCCGAGTGTTGGATGTTAACTCATTACAAAGCGTTAATTTCTTCAATCAAAGTTCTTTGGACAAATTGTAAGTCTTCATCAGATATTGACAGAGGTGGAGCTAGGGTTAACACATTATTGTATCCTGCCACTGTAGCCCCGTTTTTCCCAATAATAAGACCCTTTTGCAAACAACCAGCTATGACTTTATTTACCTTACTAGCATCAAGTGGCGCTTTCGTATCTTTATCATTGACTAGTTCAATCCCAATCAGTAAACCTTTTCCTCTAATGTCACCAACATATGGATGGTCAACTAATGCAACTGAAAGACCTTCTTTCAATCTTTTACCAAGGTCTTGTGAACGGTCAAATAGATTTTCCTGCTCCATAATTTCGAGGTTTTTCAGTGCCAAGGCACAAGCTGCAGGGTTTCCACCGAACGTGTTCACATGGCGGAAGTAATCATATTCTTCAGAGCCTTTAAATGCTTCATAAATTTCTTTTCTAACGGCCGTAGCTGATAATGGCAGATATGCACTTGTAATCCCCTTGGCCATTGTAATGATATCTGGTTTCACTCCATAATTCATAAATCCAAATGGTTTGCCAGTACGTCCGAATCCACAAATTACTTCATCAACAATTAACAGTGCACCATGTTTTTCACATACTTCCTTGACCCCGGCCATGTATTGATCTGGAGGAACAATAACGCCACCACCAGTAATGATTGGCTCCATAATCACGCCTGCAATCGTCTCACTAAGCTCCCAAGTCATTACGCGGTCAATATCTTTAACAGATTGTAAGTCTGACGCTTTAGTATCCACTTTTTCATCTGTCCGATAAAGATCGGGTGGTGCAACATGAAGAAAGCCGGGTGCAAGTGGCTCATATTTATATTTTCGTTGTGCTTGACCTGTTGCAGCAAGAGACCCCATTGAATTTCCATGGTAGGCTCGATATCGTGAAATAAATTTATAACGGGTGTGTTCCCCATTTTGTTGATGGTACTGCCTTACTAGTTTAAATGCCGTTTCATTCGCTTCCGAACCGCTATTTGAGAAGAATATAACATACTCGTCGCCTAGCATTTCATTCAATTTTTCAGCAAGTTTAATTGCCGGTTCATGGCTTTGTGTTAATGGAAAATATGCCATCTCTTTAAGCTGGTCATGAGCAGCATCTGCTAATTCTTTTCTTCCGTACCCCACATTTACACACCATAGCCCAGACATAGCGTCGAGATATCGCTTCCCATTATGATCGGTTACCCATGACCCTTCTGCTTTCTTAATGACTAACGTCGCATTTGGATTATAAGGCTTCATTGAATGCCATACATAATCTTTATCTTTTGATAGCAGGTCGTCAACTTGCTTAACTTTCGTCATTCCCGCCTTCCCCCCTCAAAATTAACTTTTTCCTTATTAATAATCAAAACGGGATGTAATCATTTTCTTACGTGTATAAAAATTCACACCATCTTTTCCATTCACATGAAGGTCACCGTAAAATGAATCCTTCCATCCTGAGAATGGGAAAAAGGCCATTGTTGCTGGTACTCCAACATTAATACCAAGCATTCCTGCTTCTGCTTCTTCTCTGAATTGTCTAGCCGCTCTTGCGTCTTTTGTATAGATAGTGGCACCATTCCCAAAGCGTGACTTTCGAATATAATCAAGTCCCTCATCTAAATCCTTTGCACGTAGCAGGCTTAATACAGGTGCAAAGATTTCCTCTTTTGCAATTGTCATATCAGGGGTTACATGGTCAAAAATCGTCGGGCCTAAAAAGTTCCCTTCTGGCATTTCATCCATTTCTTTTCTTCCATCTCTAATAAGTGTTGCTCCTTCTTCAAGCCCCTTCTTTACATAGCCAAGCACTTTATTTAAATGGGATTCACGAATAACAGGTGTTAAAAGCACCTCATCATCCATTCCATTCCCAATCGTTAAATTATCGGCAGCATCCTTTAAAGCAGATACAAACTTTTCATTATCCCCAACTACTACAACTGCACTACAAGCCATACAGCGTTGTCCTGCACTTCCAAATGTAGAGCTAATGATATTCGCGACAGCCTTTTCCATATCCGCATCCGGCATAATAATATGATGGTTTTTTGCACCTGATAAAGCTTGAACCCGTTTCCCTTGTTGTGCTGCCCGCTCGTATACATATTTCGCAACAGGTTGTGAACCTACAAACGATATGGCACTTACATTTGGATGATCCAACAAGCCATTTACAACATCATGTGCACCATGGACAACATTTAAAACACCTTTTGGTGCACCCGCTTCTGTAAATAAACGTGCAAGTTCATTTGCTAGCATAGGTGTGCGTTCCGATGGCTTTAAAACGAAAGTATTTCCACAAGCTACTGCTAATGGGAACATCCACATTGGGACCATCATTGGAAAGTTAAAAGGAGTAATTCCACCTACCACACCTAATGGGTAGCGGAACATTTCAGAATCAATATCCTCTGCAATATTTGATAATGTCTCCCCCATCATTAAGGTCGGAGCACCTGCAGCAAATTCCACACATTCAATCCCTCTTAGTACTTCACCATGTGCCTCTTTGTATGCTTTTCCATTTTCTTGAACAACAAGTCTTGCCAACTTTTCATGATTTTCTGTTAGTAAATAGTGATACTTGTATAAAATCCTCGCTCGCTTTGGAACAGGGGTATTTTTCCAAACTTTAAATGCTTCTCTAGCAGCTTTTACAGCAAGGTCAACATCTTCTTTCGAAGAAAGCGGCACTCGTATTAATGTCTCTTTTGTTGCAGGATTTGGAACCTCTAATGTTTCAGTTCCTTGCGCATTCACCCATTCTCCATTTATATAGTTTTTTAGTACAACTGTTTCATTTTTTACTAATGCCATAATTGTACAGCCTCCTTTTCGTACTCGTAATATTCGAAACTCTTAACTCATATGTAAATTATCTCTTAAAGCGAAAATGCTTTCATTAGACATTCTGTAAAATAACTGCTTGTAATTTTTCCACATTTTGATTACTAAAAAACCCACTAGCAGATAGTGGGCTACAAAACTTCCTTCTTCTCTTTTAATTGTTTGGATGAAACTAAAAAATCGTATGATAAAATCATGAACTCAATGGCCAGTCGTTTTTCGTGGCTCATAAAGTCTGGGCCTAATAGTTTTTCTAGCTTTTGGATACGATGATATAATGTTTGCCTTACAACAAATAAGCGTTTCGCTGTTTCTTGCTTGGAGCCATTACATGATAAATAGGTTTTAAGAGTTTCCATTAACTTTCCATTGTATTTTTTATCATAGGCGATGACAGGCTCTAAATACTCTAGAACAACCTCCTGCAAATCGATATGTCTATGTAGTAAAGATATGAGCCGGAATATATGTAGATCATCATAAAAATGACTTTGTACAGGAATTGATAGACGATGTTGAATACGAATGGTTTCTAAAGCAGTTTGATAACTTTTATGTACATCTATCAGCTCCTCTACAAATTTCCCAATACCAAATAATGGTTGGACTTTGCCCTTTCCACGCCGTATATCCGAGTCTATCAACCTCTGAATGCCCTCTTGAACTCTCGGTTTCCATGTCGTAATACTTCGTTCATTAAGAAGAATGAACACGATTGTGTTTCTTTTTTCAGCGATGAAAAGTGTAAAGCCCTGCTGATCAAAAATGGCACGTACAAACATTTTAAAATATGTTACATCACTTGTTGTATACTCATCGATTGTGTCCATTTTACAAATACAAACAACGGCCCCTTTTGGTTTTCGAGTCAATGTAAGTGCTAAATACTCATTGATTGCCTCTTCATTTTGCTCACCATCTAACCAATCATTAATCCATTCAGTAGCTTCCATCCTTTGCTTTTCCTCAACATAAAGATTACGAAGAAACAATTGAGCAAGAGCCGTTGCTGTGCGATCTAAAATAAGGTGG
Organism: Bacillus timonensis; assembly: GCF_000285535.1. Lineage (GTDB taxonomy): Bacteria > Bacillota > Bacilli > Bacillales > Bacillaceae_L > Ferdinandcohnia > Ferdinandcohnia timonensis. Next base: position 1,068,808 of record NZ_HE610985.1, read on the forward strand.
TCAAATTCGGTTAATTCTCGTTCCTCAGAGATAATGGCCAATTCTGCATAACTTTCTCCTAAAAGATGAATTGGAATTTTTGCTATATAAGTAGAGTCTTCTGATTGAAATTTCATTTTTTCAAGTTGCTTGATTCGTTTATGTTCGGGAACTTCTGGGATAAATTGAGTTTCATTGTTATTAAAGAGGATGATTACTTGAACCTGGAGGTAGCTTCTAATAAATTTTAGAATTTCAATATAATGATCGATTGACAATAATCTCTTGTTTAATGCTTGTGAGTAATTCTCAAGATTCGTTATCATTTGATATTGGCGGTTAATAAGGAGACCATGGATGTCTTGTGTAATTTCAACAAAGGGTACTTCTTTTAAAAAGAGAATAATTGGAAACTGGTACTTGTTTGCGATATCTATAATTTCAGGTGGAATCGATGAGGTGTATATTCCCAGTTCAATACAGATTCCTACTGCATGCGAATCAATTAATTGCTGTATGACTGAGATAAATTTCTCCTTGTTATCCCTCCAAGCAACACCTGTTGAAAGAATTAATTCATTTCCATTTAAGAGATTGCGAATATTAATAACTTCAACAACATGGACCCATTTTACTTGTCGCCCGAGTCCCTCTTTTCCTGCAACTACTTTTATGTTTTCAAAGTGCTTTCGACCTAAAATATCTTCAACGGTAATATATGATTTCAATCGACAACTCCCCTATATTGAATTTTCTGATTAATCCCATTATACGCTATAACTTGTCTATATAGGAGAGATTTTCCAAATATTTATTTTTTAGTGTAATCACAAAGAATGCCGGTACCCACGGAAATTCGGATACCGGCACGAGATAGAAGCTCAGACTCTCAGAAAACTGTTAAGCACCTTCCTTTTGCTGCTTGATGAGCATCACTGTAAAATATTTTCGCCCTTCTGGTGTTACAATATGGAGAGTTTCTTTTTTATCATTTTTCTCGAAATCTACAAACGCCCCACTTAAATTTTCGGTAATATTCGTCATTTTATAGCCTTTTTGAAGGAGAAAATCTATTTTATCTCTTTCTTGTAAAAAAATTTGATATTCTGACATGAATGAACACTCCTTTTGATCTACATTTTTCCTACAGTGAAGTCTTTTTTTTATCTAACTCAACCTCAAACATATTGGTATTTTCATCGACTGTACCACCAGGTAAAGCCCAATTGAGAAGCACACCCAAAATAGCTGACAGTGCCATCCCATGAATTTCAAAGTTAGCTGTAAATTTCATGATTGCACCACCGATTCCAACAACTAAAATGACCGATGAAATAATAAGGTTACGCTTATCGTCCAAATCTACTTTACTATCGACCAGCATCCGCAATCCAGAAGCTGCGATGATTCCGAATAATAAAAGGGAAATTCCACCCATTACTGCTGTTGGGATTGAACTAATTAGTGCGGTAATTTTACCGATAAATCCAAACAGTATTGCAAATACTGCAGCTCCTCCGATAACAAAAACACTAAATACTCTCGTGATGGCTAATACACCGATATTTTCGCCGTACGTTGTATTCGGAGGGCCGCCCATTAACGCCGCTAGCATCGTGGCAATACCGTCACCCATTATCGAACGATGTAAACCTGGTCTTTGAAGTAGGTCTTTATGAACGACTTTACTTAAAACCATTTGATGTCCAATATGTTCGGATAATGTAACGATAGATACAGGTACCATTAAGGCAATAATACTTAGGGTTACAGTGGGGGAATAATGTACAAATGGAAAAAGAAAATCAGGTACTTCAAAGATTTTTGCAGCCTTGACACCAGAGAGATCAACTAACCCTACAATGGCTGCATAAATATATCCTCCTACAATTCCAATTAATACTGGAATTAAATTCAAAAAGCCCTTAAGAAAGATGGAGCTAATGATAACAATCATCAAGGTTACCAAAGCAACTGTAAAGTGGAGAAGGCTATATTCACCTGCAGAATCATTCATTGCCATTCCTACTGCTGTTGGTGCAAGGCTAAGTCCGATGACAATGATAACTGGTCCTACAACTACTGGTGGAAGTAGTTTTACAAGCCATTTATGACCTGTTGCTTTAATGATTAACGCAACAATTCCGTAAACAAGACCTGCTAAAAAACTTCCAATCATTGCGGCACCAGGTCCATCTGCAGCAGTTGCAGCGATAATCGGAGCAATAAATGCAAATGAAGAACCAACATAAGCCGGAACTTGACCCTTCGTTATAATCAGAAATGTAATGGTACCGACTCCACTCGAAATAAGGGCTACTCCCGGACTTAAGCCGACTAGGTATGGAACTAAGATGGTTGCGCCAAACATTGCAAACAAATGCTGTATACTTAAAACCAAAAACTTACCTGGTGGAGGGGACTCATTAATCCCCAAAACAACCTTCGTATCTTTACCGCTCATATTCCAATCCCCCTTTACCTCTAACGCTAAAATGGTTTACCAAAATTGTGTGGATTCACACTTTCGGAAAATCTACATTTTTGAATCAACAGTGGTTTCTGCTACATTCACATGTTGATTTTCGGAGATTTCCCAGTCACGCCCCACAGTTATTCCCAAATATTTCTCATCATCTGGGTCAACAATTTCTGCCTGCGTAAACTTATTAAAATACCAATATTTAGCTAAAACATAATAAATAACAGCTCCTACCCCAAATCCAACAAAGAAAGAATACGCAGAGAAGAAATACGCGGCAGTCCCTCCAACGATCCAAGCAATCATGCCTGCCCAGTTGACTCCATTTGAATATCTATACTGCCCCTCACTTTCATAAAGCTCAGGAACGTTAACCCTTCTTTTTCTTAGGAGGTAGTAATCCGTAAATAAAATTCCGACTATGGCTGATAGAATTCCCCCAATAATAAGAAGAGCTGGAATGATGACTCCAAATAATTTCCAAGGTTGAACAAGTAAACCTATTATCCCTGCTGTAATGACACCTGCCCAAAATGGAAATCTTGGTCCTCCCACGTTTGAGAAGATGGTTGCGGCAGGTACTACGTTGGCAGCAGTGTTTGTTGACCATTGTGCGAGTACAATCATTAATAAAAGGACGACCAATATGAATCCTCCTGCTGCTTCCTGTAATGCAACAACAGGGTCATAATTTAAAACAGCCACATATGCAACCGCACCAATGATAATCATTAATAAGTTAACAAGTGGCATAACGACGACATTTCCTGCAATTTGAGCCTTGTTTCGTTTCAACCAATTCCTCTCATACTTCGGAGCTTTAAAGAATCTAGATAACGAAGGCATATCAGCAGCAAGTGTTGCCCAAAAGCCCATGTTTGCCATCACAACAACCATAAATGCTGTTACGGCAGCGCCTCCATGAACTGGACTTTCCACCCATGTCCAAATATCTCGACCTTCGTCAGCGGCTTTTCCTGAAAGGGAAATGAACATCCAAAACGAGATGAGTAAAATGATTGGAGCAGCTAAATCTGCAAATCTCTCAATTGCTTTCATTCCAAGTGCGGTGTTCACTAATTGGGCTGCGGCAAATAGTAAAAAACAAATAAACCAGTTATCAAATCCAACAAGAATGTTTAAGATCGCATTCATAGCGGTTGCACCGAAATAGGTATTAATCCCAAACCAACAAGAAGCTGTAACACCACGCACGACTGAGGGTATGTGAGTTCCAATTGTTCCGAAGGGAGCCCGCATATAGACCGGAAACGAAAGTCCATGTTCGACTCCGATATCACCGATAAACGTCATGAAAAGCCCTATTAACACAGAGCCTACGATAGTTGCTACAATAACCCATCCAAGTGGTAAATGCCTAATGCCATCTCCACCGATTGCGAAAGCCGCAAGTACAATCGCCATACCTACCCAGATTAAGGAGAAACCAAACGCACTTATCTTCCTTACTCCATGCCCGATTGGAAACAAATCCGGAGATTTCAAAGAATTACTGTTTTTTTTCATGACAACGCCCTTTCTTTTAATTTTTTTAAATATTCAGAATTTAAATGTTGTACCTTTCCCCTCCTTTCCTAAATGAAGGAAGGAGTTTTTACTTACTCCCTCCCTCCTTCCATCCACTACTTCATTACATTGTTGCTGTTTTGTCCTTAACATTTTGATAATTTTGCCCGTATTTTGCACGTTTAATAAATTGACCTGCTCCAATTTTTCCAACAAACTGTTTATCACGGACAACAAATTCTCCTCTGGACAGAACGGATACTGGTTCCCCGGTGAATTTCATTCCTTCAAATGGACTATAATCAACAGCCATATGGTGGGTTTCAGCTGAAATGGTTCGCTCGATATTAGGATCAAAAATCACAATATCAGCATCAGCTCCAACAGCTATTGTCCCTTTTTTTGGATACAATCCGAACAGCTTTGCTACTTTTGTAGATGTTAGATCCACAAATTGATTCAACGTAATTCTTCCTTTTTTGACGCCTTCTGAGAAAAGAACTGTTAAGCGGTCTTCAATCATTGGACCACCATTTGGAATTTTCGAGAAATCACCTAAACCTAGCTCTTTTTGTCCTTTAAAGTCAAACGAACATTGATCAGAACCAAATGTTTGAAGCCGCCCAGTTCGTAATGCATTCCATAACACATCTTGATTCCATTTTTCACGTAACGGTGGTGACCAGACGTATTTAGCTCCTTCAAAATTCGGCTTTTCTAGATAAGATTGATCGAGAACTAAATATTGTGGACATGTTTCCCCCCACACATCAATTCCCTTTTCTCTCGCTTCCGTAATTGCTTTTACAGCATCCGCACAAGAAACATGGACAACATAGAGTTGCGAATTCGCTAGACCTGTAAAAGTTGCAGCCCGCTCTGTCGCCTCACCTTCTATTTCTTGTGGCCGAGTTAATGCATGATAGATTGGATCGGTCTTTCCTTCACTTAACGCCTTTTTTACGAGGTAGTCGATGACATCTCCATTTTCTGCGTGAACCATGACCAGTGCACCTAATTCCTTAGCCGCAACCAGTGTTTTAAATAGTGTTTCATCATCTGCCTGTAGTACATTTTTATAGGCCATGAATACTTTAAAAGATGTGATTCCTTCATTTTCAATAACAGATGGAAGTTCGTTCAATACTGCATCTGTTACCTCACCAATTGATAGGTGAAAACCGTAGTCGATCACTGCTTTACCCATGGACTTGCCATGCCATGTATTTATGGCATCTTTTAAGGGCTCTCCTTTATTTGATAAGCAAAAATCAATAACCGTCGTTGTGCCCCCAAAGGCAGCCGCAATTGTCCCCGTTTCAAAATCATCCTTTGTAACAGTACCTCCAAAAGGCATTTCTAGATGGGTATGTGGATCAATTCCACCTGGAAAAACATAGCAGTTACTTGCATCAACGACTTCTGCACCTTCGGTCGGAAGATTCCTCCCAATTTGACTAATCACACCATTTTCCACAAGAATTTCTGCTCGATAGGTATCTGTTGCTGTTACAATTGTTCCATTCTTGATCACTTTTTTCATCCATAGTTCCTCCCCTAAAAGAAATACGATTGTTTTATTTTATTGAGTCTACTTTACAGCTAGCTGCACCAAGAGCTGCCTGACGCTCATTCCATGTCATCGGTGGTAACCCGCTTGGGACTTCTACCATATCAATCGCTCCATCGACCGGACATACGATTGAACATAAATTACAGCCAACGCAATCTTCTTCTCTGACTTTTAATATGTTGTAGCCATTTCCGTCCTTAAGCATATCAATACATTGATGTGAGGTATCTTCACATGCAATATGACACTTATTACAATTTATACAAACATCATTATTGATTCTGGCAACAATTTTATAGTTTAGGTCAAGGTCACCCCAATCTGAATACTTTGGAACTGTTTTCCCAACGATATCCATAACTGACGCAATTCCTTTTTGATCTAAATAGTTATCTAACCCTTCAATCATGTCCTCAACTATCCTAAAGCCATGATGCATAGCTGCTGTACATACCTGGACACCAGATGCTCCCATTAGCATAAATTCAACCGCATCCTGCCAGGTTGAAATTCCCCCTATGCCAGAAATCGGAACATTGATATGAGGACTTCTAGCACATTCAGCAACCATATTTAGCGCAATCGGCTTTACAGCAGGGCCACAATATCCACCATGTGCACCTTTACCTCCGACATGCGGAATGGTGTTCCATGTATCAAGATCGACCCCTGCTAAACTATTAATTGTATTAATCATGCTGATTGCATCTGCTCCCCCTCTAGTGGCAGCTTCTGCAGTAGCCGTAATATCTGTAATATTGGGAGTAAGTTTCACAATAACTGGCGTTTGTGCTACTTCCTTTACCCAATAGGTTTGTTGCTCAACCAGTGAAGGCACCTGGCCAGATGCGGAGCCCATTCCTCTCTCAGCCATACCGTGCGGACAGCCAAAATTGAGCTCTAATCCATCAACACCCACATCTTCCACTCTTTTCACAATTTCATGCCATTTTTCTTGTTTTGGTTCAACCATTAATGAGGCTATGATTGTATGATTTGGGAAAAGCTTCTTTGTTTCTTTGATTTCTTTTAAGTTTACTTCTATTGGACGGTCTGAGATTAATTCAATATTATTAAAGCCAGCTACTCGCTGCCCATTAAAACTAACTGCTCCAAATCGTGATGTTACATTCAATATGGGATCACCTAGTGTCTTCCATACTGCCCCACCCCATCCTGCATCAAATGCACGTTGGACCTGATAGCCAGAATTTGTTGGAGGGGCTGAAGCTAACCAAAACGGATTTGGGGATTCTATACCTGCTAGATTAATTCGTAAATCTGCCATAGATAAGCCTCCTTTTTACCTGTTCTTTGTTTATGCAAATTCGGAAACTGCACCAACCATGATTTTATGAATGGCATACGCAGTGTCCTTTCCCTGCTGTGCCGCTGAAACAACCATTGCTTCCCCTTGACCTTTGCCAAAAATCACATCACCACATGCAAATACTTTTTTATTGGAAGTTTGGAGTGTTTCTTTATCAATTTTTACAACACCACCATGATGTTCCAGACCAAATTGTTCAATGAGATCTATATATCTTGTTTGGCCAATTGCCTTAATAACTGCATCTACCTCTAACGTGAAATCAGAGCCTTCTATTGGAACAGGGCGTCTTCTGCCATCTTCACCTGGTTCACCAAGCTCCATTTTGACACATTCAATGGCTCTAACACGTCCGTTTTCATCACCTATAATTCTTTTTGGAGCAGTTAGCCATCTAAATTCAACACCATCTTGCTTAGCGAATTCATACTCAAAATCATAAGCCGTCATTTCTTCAATTGTTCTTCTGTAGAGGATTTTTACATTTTCAGCACCTAATCTAACTGAACAAGTCGCTCCATCAATTGCGGTGTTACCTGCACCAATTACAACAACCTTTTTACCTACGAAACGGTTTGAAATTGGCTTTGTTTTTGTTTCTTTTACAAAATCTATCGCATCATAAACGCCCTCTAACTGTTCACCTTCTATACCCAATGAAGGAACCTTTGACATTCCAACTGCTAGAATGACAGCATCGTAGTTTTCAATGATTTCTTCTACTGAAATATCCGTTCCAACTCTAGTATTTGTTCGTATTTTTACATCTACACTCTCCACCTGCTTAACCTCCCAGAATGATATTTCCTGTGGAAGTCTAAAGGAAACAATACCATATGTGTTCAGTCCCCCAGCCTTATCCTCTGCTTCAAAAATCGTGACATCATAGCCGAGTAAACCAAGTTCCCTTGCAGCTGAGAGTCCAGCAGGCCCTCCTCCGACAACGGCAACTTTTTTTCCGTTTTTTCTACCTGGTTCAAAAAGCACCTGTTCATTTCGTATTGCCCAGTCCGTAGCATATCTTTGTAAATCACCAATCATAATCGGTTTTGTGGAACGATTTAGAACGCACGCTCCTTCACAGAGTTCCTCTGTTGGGCAAACACGTGCACAGCTTGCTCCGATAGGGTTGGATGTCATAATTGTTTTTGCTGATCCTTTTAGGTTTCCAGAAGCGATTTTTTTAATAAAGGTAGGAATATCTATTCCAGTAGGGCATGCAGTAATACAGGGGGCATCGTAACAATAAAGGCAGCGGTTGGATTCTTCAATAGCTTCACGATTCGTTAGTCCAGGGTTTACTTCATCGAAGTTTCGTTTCAAGTCCTCATATGAAATTCTTGTGTTTGAATGACTCATAGAGTTACCTCCTTCATATAGTAAGAAGTTGCAAGTTTAATAACCTATTAAAATTGCAACTAAATAAACCTATAAATTAGAAAGCGTTTACATAAATCATTACTGTCCTCTACTCTTTTTTGTTGTAGTTACAATTAGTTGTCCGAAAAATACGAACTTTATTTCTATTTTACTTATTATCTGATTTGATTGCATTATACAAAATGTGAAAAGATATAAGCTATTTTCCACTCATAACGTAAAACATAAAAAAGAGCCAAGGACTTTGAACCATATTCACAAATGACTCAAAATTTTCGCTCTTTTATTTTTATATCAGAATCTCTTTAATTATTTTTGCTGGATTTCCACCTACAACAACATTGTCAGGAACATCTTTTGTAACAACCGCACCAGAGGCGACAACGACATTGTTTCCGATTTTTACACCTGGATTGATGACAGCTCTACCGCCGATCCATACATTGTCACCAATTGTAACAGGCTTGCCTAATTCATTTCCTGACACTCTTTCTTCAGGATGTAATGGATGTGTTGCTGTATAAATGTGAACACCAGGTGCAATGAAGCAATTATAGCCAATCCGAATCTCACATACATCTAAAAATACACAATCAAAATTCGCATAGAAGTTTTCACCGACATGAATGTTGTAACCGTAATCACATCGAAAGGTTGGTTCGACATATAGATTTTCCCCGATAGTCCCAAACAGTTCCTTTAATAGCCTTTTTCGTTCTTCATTGTCTGTTTCAATTGTTTGGTTATATAGCCTTGTTAGACGTCTTGCACGTATTCTATCCTTTACTAATTCAGGGTCGGTTGGATTATATAGCCCACCGTCAAGCATTTTTTCTTTTTCTGTTTTCATTGCAGTGGTACACCTACTTTTGTGTTGAATCCTTATAGATTAATTTATTTACTGTTACACTATACTTGTCAAAAAAATCACTTTTGAAAGCTTCCCACTCGCCTAGAGAATCATAATATTTAGCCATGGTATTTTTCTTACCTACCTTTTTTCCTCTTACTATAAAATCCTTTGAAGGATAGTGATGAACCTCTCCATTTTTGTTCATTTTTAAAGGAATGATAACGGAAAAATCAATACCCAATTTTTTATCACGTACAACCATCTTCTTGGTAACATTGTTTTCGTTCCTCTTGATCACCTGTGTCAAACATAGAGCACGCTCATTTTCGAATGAAAATCTGTTAACACCGTTTCGTTTTACAGTAGTCATTTATCCGTCCTCCTAACTATGTATTACTTCCATCTTAACACAATGAATAAAATATGCTAATTTATGAGAGATAAGGACCTTCAAACAATCTTACAAAAAAGCAACAAATTTTGCGAAAACTGCCTAAATAAAAAGTAGGATGAAATCAAGTTGATCTCATCCTCTAAAAAAATAGTCCGTTACTTTATATTTTAGTTTTTTCCGTGGCCATTACCTTGTCCGTTTCCATTGCCTTGACCATTGCCATTGCCGTTGTTACCATGGCCCTGGCCATTGTTTTTACCGGCATTGTTATTTTGTTTATGTTCTTTTACCTGTTGCTGTTTTTCAGCTTTTTTCTCTTTTGCTTGTTGTTGCTTCTCTTGTGCTTTTTGCTGTGCCATTTCACGCTTTTCGTTTATTTTTTCTTGTTTCTTCTCAACTACAGGAGCAGCTACTACTGGTTCTTCCTCTGTTTCAGTTGTTTCTGTTTCTTTGGCTACATGTTCAGTTGCAACTTCTTCAACTACTACTTCTTGCTCTACAACTGGTTCTTCCGTAGTTTCTTCAATCATTTTTTCTTCATGTTTAGCTGCAAATTTTGCTGCTTTATTCTCACGTTTTGTAAGCTTTTTATCCAATTTGGCAAAAGACTTCTGAATGTTTTTCATTAATGCTTGTTGGGCTGTTGGATTTTTCACCTTAGCTAGTGCTGCGGTTAATGCATCGATGTTTTGTGCCAACTTCACTTCAACTTCTGTTTCTTTTTCATTCTCGGCAACAACTTCTTCTACTGTTTCATCTTCGGCAACAGCTGTTTCTTCTTCATCGGTTACTATTTCTTCGCTTACAACCTCTTCAGAATCGGGTAAATTGTCAGTTGCCGATTCTTGTGTTTCAATAGCTTTTTGAAGTAGTTCTTCCGCTTCTTCAGTTTTACCATCGGCTAGTAGAGCATTTGCTTCAGCTATACGCTCAGCGGCAATGTCAGCTAGTAATTTTGCTTCTTTGTAATCATCCACAGTTACAGCAAGACGTACTTTTTCAATCATAAGTTTGACGAAGTAAAAGAAATCTCCAGGTACTAGGGATGGTTCTTCTTCAGCTTGAACCTCTTCATCTGTAACTTCTTTTGTTTCATTTGATACGACATCTTCAGTTTCTTCTTTTTCAGCAACTTCTTCGGTTTCATCTGATACTTCTTCTTCATTTGTTTCTTTCTCTGTAATTTCTTCGCTTTCGACTACATTCTCAGCAGTAACTTCACTTACATTTTCTTTTGCTACTTCTTCAACAACTGGCTCTTCAGCAGTACCATAGTTAACCGGTATTTCTTCAACTACTGGTTCTTGAGTTCCTTCTTCATTTGCAAAAACAGCTGGTGTTGCTAATGAAAAAACAAGTGCTGATGCTACTGTTCCACTAATAATAGTTTTCTTGAACTTGCGTTTAGCCATACATTAGTTCCCCCTAATTATAAATTACGATAAAATATTCGACGAAAGCTGACAAGTATTTGTCCGTTACTCATAAAAAGAATCATATATGATTCTTTAGTCCAATGAAATGCTAAAAAATTGCCAAAAAACCTAGTGCGTATAGTACTAGGTTTTAGGTACTTTTTCATGAATTTGTTGGGGTTCTTACAATTTTTTCGGCAATAAATTTTTCTATTAATTTTGTCGCTTCCTCTACCTTTTTAACGTGAAGTACCGTACTACGGTCTTCTGCTATTTGTTCTGCTGTATAATGGTATCTCGGGTCATAATAATATTCCAATAGTAATTTCACAGCCGTGTTGTAGTCTCCAGATTCAAGACCTTGCTCAATCTGCGTTGCAACTGGGGTATGAATTCTTTTTTTAATACGTTGAAAGGCTGACATACATTCGCTCGGGTATTCCCAAGGACGGTAATCCTCTAAAATGTTGAGCACCCGTTCTTCAATTGGCAGGTCAACAAAAATATAATATCCTTGTTCTTTTATGTTCAGTAAAAAGTCTGGTAATGTCACTCTACCAACCCGCTTGCTTTCTGCCTCTAACAAGACATACGGTGAATCTTTTAGCTGAAGAGCGCGCTCCACAAACATTAGATCAAATACCTTTTGATTGTGTGGCTTTTTTCCAATCATTCCAAACACCGATCCACGATGATTCGCCATGCCTTCTAAATCAATAACTGGATACCCTTTTTCCTGAAGCTCCGTTAAAATTTTTGTTTTTCCCGAACCTGTATACCCATTTATCACTAATGCCTTAGGCTTGAATTCTGTCGCAAGCTCGTCCAATTGCTCAACTACCCAGGTGCGATATCCACGGATTCCACCGATTAGTCGTTTTGCATTCATTCCCATTAAATCAATGAGGGTTGCAGATGTTTTGCTTCGCATTCCTCCACGCCAGCAATAAACAACCTTCTCGTCCTCTGGAAGCTTTCCAAATTCTCTTATAAAATTCGGTAGCTTGGCCGATACAATTTCAAGACCCTTTTCCTTAGCTGCGTCAGGACTGACCTGCTTATAAACTGTGCCTATTTCTGCTCGTTCCTCATTGGTAAAAATTGGAATATTTACACTTCCAGGTATATTCGACTCTGCAAACTCAGAAGGTGAGCGCACATCAACAATTGCGATTTGTTTTTCCTTTTGTAATTTCCGGAATTCATCAACTGATATATCTTCAAACATCTATTTTCTTCCCTTCAAGAGAGTGTCTATCTACACTATAACCACATTATCTACTACCTATTATAAAACAGAATAACTTCTTAAGCTTAAAAAATGCAATTACAACATTATTCTGAAATGATAGAATTGATAATATCGATTTGATCGGGGGTTTTTTATATGTTAATACCATCACTTGCTAAAAAAATTATCAATGAAGTCCGGAGATTAATTGATGAGGATATTATTATTGTCGATGTTTCGGGTAAAATTATTGCAAGCACTGATACGAGTCGAATCGGAAACTTTCATGAAGGTGCGCTCCTTGCAAGTCGAGACCAAAAGAAAATGATCATTACTAATGAAATGTCCACAAGATTAAAAGGTGTAAAGGCTGGAATCAATTTGCCTATTCTATTTAAGCAAAAAGTGGTTGGTGTTATAGGAATTACTGGAGATCCTGAAAACGTATCAGCATATGGAGAGCTTTTGAAAAAAATGACGGAGTTGTTAATTCAAGAGAGCTACTATGCTGAACAAATGGAGTTAGAGTCCCGTGCTCTAGAAACATTTGTTTTTGACTGGCTTCAAGATATGGACGAGTCGGATGAATTTATAAAGCGCGCCGAGCATCTGAGTATTGAAATGAATATAAAACGCCAGGTTGTAATTGGTTCTATTAAAAGTGACCCAGATGTACCACTTCGGGACATTTCTAATCGCCTGCAGCACCACTCTTTATTAGATGAGAACGAGATTTTTGTAAGATGGGGCAATGAGCGGTTTCTCCTCCTTTTAACCAATCGTTCGAAAGAACAAATTCAACAAATGCTTTTAAAACTAAAAAAGGAATTAGAAAATACCTTTTCCTTACAAGTTTCATTTGGTATCGGTAGTGAGGATTATTCGATAAGAAAGTCATTTGATGAAGCTGACCGCGCCCTTCAGGTTGCAAAACGAACAGACTCGATCCAATTTGATGATGATTTGAAATTGGAGATGCTCATTCATGGAACAAGCAGCAAAGTGCAAGTAGAATATGTGAGACGTACAATTGTTAAACTCATTGATGATTCTACTTTAGTAAAAACTTTACTTGAATACATAAAACAAAATCAATCCATCAAAGAAACGGCGGATGCTCTTCATATTCATGTTAATACTCTTTCATACCGATTAAATAAAATCGAGGAGTATACTGGTTTACACCCTAAAAATTTTGAAGATTTAGTAACACTGTATCTTGGCATTTTATTTTTGGATAAAACGATAAAAGTAAATTAGTTACAGCTAAAATTTTTGTAGGTTTCTACATAGCGGAATTTTCCGTTTTTTTTATGCTTATTAATAAGTTGATTTATTGGAGGCGTTCACATGATTGATACGAAAGCAAAACGGCAGTTTTTAAAAATTGTCGGTCCGGAAAACTATGATGATTCAAGTGCTGGCCGACTTGTGTATTCGTATGATGCTACCCCACAGTTCCAGTCAATGCCAGATGCAGTAATTTCTCCTCGGAACAAAGAGGAAATATCAGCAATCGTCAAAGTTTGTAATGAATATAAAATTCCAATTGTCCCCCGAGGATCTGGAACAAATCTTTGTGCAGGAACTTGTCCAACTGAGGGTGGCGTAGTTCTTCTTTTTAAACATTTAAACAAGATTTTAGAAATCGATGAAGAAAATTTAACCATAACTGTTCAACCAGGAGTGATTACTCAGGAAGTAACAAATGCAGTTGAAGCAAAGGGCTTATTTTATCCACCAGACCCTGGCTCTATGAAAATATCAACAATCGGCGGCAATATTAATGAAAATTCCGGCGGTTTACGTGGGCTTAAATATGGTGTGACACGGGATTATGTAATGGGCCTGGAGGTTGTATTAGCAAATGGCGAAATCATTAAAACGGGTGGAAAACTAGCAAAGGATGTTGCGGGATATGACCTTACTCGCCTTTTTGTTGGTTCTGAAGGAACACTTGGAATTATTACAGAAGCAATACTCAAGCTCATTCCAATGCCCGAAACAAAGGAGACAATCCTTGCACTTTATCAAGATTTGGATTCAGCTGCAAAATCCGTTTCAAAAATTATTGCAAGTAAAATCATTCCGATTACCCTTGAATTTCTTGACCAACCAACTCTAGAGGCAGTTGAAGCCTTTGCGAAAATAGGACTTCCAACAGATGCTAAAGCCGTGCTTTTGATTGAACAGGATGGTCCTGCAGAAATTGTCAAACGGGATATTGAGAGAATTATAAAGATTTGTAAGGAAGAGAATGCCGTTTCGGTTAAATCTGCAGAATCTGAAGAAGAGGCAGAAAGTTTAAGAACAGCAAGACGTGCAGCACTTTCCGCTCTTGCACGAATGAAACCAACCACCATTTTAGAGGATGCGACCGTCCCTCGTTCTGAAATTGCAAACATGGTAAAAGCGATTGGTGAAATTGCCCAAAAATATGACTTAAACATTTGTACCTTTGGCCACGCAGGTGATGGAAACTTACACCCAACTTGCTTAACAGATGTCCGGAACACTGACGAAATTGAGCGAGTCGAAAAAGCATTCGAAGAAATTTTTGAAAAGGCAATAGAGCTTGGAGGAACGATTACTGGTGAGCATGGTGTTGGCGTGATGAAGGCTCCATATCTTGAGATGAAGCTTGGAGCTGCTGGAATTGCTGCAATGCAGGCTATCAAAACCGGATTAGATCCAAATAATATTATGAATCCAGGAAAAATGTTCGCAAAGGATTCGAGAAAACGTGTGGTGGTTTCAAAATGACAACATCACCCGAACAGCAAAAAATAAAAGAAGAATTTCAATCACGGATGGATCAGAATGAGCTATTAAATTGTATGCGTTGTGGGTTCTGTCTTCCCACCTGCCCAACTTATATTGAATCAGGCTATCAGGAATCTCACTCACCTCGCGGAAGAATAGCGTTAATGAAGGCTGTCGTCGATGGCCTTATTGAACCTGATGAGGACTTTGAAAAATCACTAAATATGTGTTTAGGCTGTCGAGCTTGTGAACCAGTTTGTCCATCTGGCGTGAATTACGGACATCTATTAGAAGAAGCAAGGGATATTGTCCATCAAAACAAAAAGCATTCATTACCAACAAAGGCTGTGAGAAAGACAGTTTTTAGTGGTCTATTTCCCCATCAGAACCGCATGCGTACACTAACGGGGTTGCTTGGTGTTTACCAACGTTCTGGCATACAAAAAGTGGTTCAAAAAAGTGGTCTTATGAAATTTTTACCTGATAGTTTGGCGACAATGGAACGTGTTCTTCCAGAAGTTCCAACTTTAAAGGAATTAAAAAGTCGCCCATATCATCTCGAGCCCATTGGTGTACATAGGAAAAAGGTTGCCTTCTTTACGGGCTGCTTAATGGACACCATGTTTATGAAAACAAATGACGCCACAATGAAACTGCTTCAATTGGCTGGTTGTGAGATTGTGATTCCAAAAACACAGGCTTGTTGTGGGGCTTTACATGGTCATAGTGGTGAAAAAAATAAAGCGAAAGAGCTTGCGAAACAAAATATTGCAGCTTTTGAAGAAATGGAAGCGGATTATATTATTACAAACGCAGGTGGCTGTGGTGCTTTTTTAACCGATTATGCTCATCTTCTGAAAGATGATCCCCAGTGGACAAAACGTGCGAAAGCATTTTCGAAAAAGCTTAAGGATATTTCTTCTGTTTTAGTAGAATTAGAGTTTCATAAAAAAGAGCTCTCCCTTCCTGGACAGGTGATTACCTATCAAGACTCCTGCCATTTGCGTAATGTGATGAAGACGACTTCAGAACCGAGAAGGCTACTTCAAGCGATTAAAGGGGCCACGTATCTAGAGATGAAAAATGCGGATAGTTGCTGTGGATCTGCTGGCATTTATAACATTGTAGAGTCTGAGATGTCGATGAAAATCCTAGATTCAAAAATGAAAAACGTCTTGGATACTCAAGCGAAAACGATTGTAACAGCAAACCCAGGATGCTTATTACAAATGAAGCTTGGCATCGAACGCGAAGGTTTAACAAATAAAATGCGTGCCGTGCATATTGTTGATTTATTACTTGAGGCTATGGAAAATAAAAAATAAAAATAAACAAGAATCGTCTTGGTCTACAAGACGATTCTCCTAATTACTTTGTTTTAACTGAGTTCGGAACAGCATTTCAGATACAGTAACAAATTCATATCCTTCTTTTTTTAGCACTGTGAGTATGTGGTCTAATGCTTGAATGGTTTGCGTCCGATTCCCACCTGAATCATGGAAGAGAATAATGTTTCCTGGTTTCACACCAGATATTACCCTATTGGTAATCCGATTAACTCCTGGATTTTTCCAATCCTTCGTATCTTGATGCCATGACCATAAAACAACATGGTATCCATTTTCTGCAGCAGTATTAATGATAACGTTATTATAACTCCCCCCAACTGGACGAAATAAAGAAGGGCTAAATCCTGTTATTTCTTTAAGAGTGTCGGTGGTTATATCGATTTCATTCTCAAGTTTTTTGGAATCTCGTACAATACTTGAATGATTAAAGGTATGATTTGCGATTTCATGACCCTCCAATACTTCTCGACGTATAATTTCGGGGTGTTTAATCGCATGCTTTCCAACAACAAAAAAAGTGGCTTTTGCTTTATGCTTCGCTAAGATGTCTAAAATCTGAGGTGTGTAAACTGGGCTTGGACCATCATCAAAGGTGATAGATACCATCTTCTCATCTGTCTTCACTTCCCACGTAACCTTACCCGATTTTTCAAATTCAAAGCGTTCCGTTGCCTGTGCATGAATATGATTAAAAAATAGGAAAAGAACAATCATTAACAAACAACTTCTCACAAATGTTCCCCCTTATATCATCAAGCGTTATTGGGTAGTTTATGGATTTTATTTAATAATTATTACGGTAGTCAATAGGTTCAGTTTACATAAAAAAATGGCAAGTTTAGCTCTTCGCCATTTAAAAAGTATGATTTTTTTATTTACGTAAATATTTTTCTATATAATATTTCGTTACCGATAAATATTCGCGACTATATGATTTCAGCAATGTGATTTGTGGTGTTTTTGCTGGCAGACCCTCCACTTCTAAACCAGCGTCTCTCGCAATTTGAATGGATCGATAAAGATGGTAGTCATTGGTAACGATAATCCCCAGTTTGGCATCCTCAGGAATAAATTCCTTTGAGAATTTAATGTTTTCATATGTACTCGTTGATTGGTCTTCAAGGAAGATTCTTGATTCTGAAATCCCTTTGTCCACAAGTTCTCGTCTCATTGCTTCTGCTTCCGAGATTTCCTCCCCTGGCCCCTGACCGCCTGATGTAATCAGAATTGTGTTCTCATTCTCTTTTGCATACTTTGCAGCCGTATCAATTCTATTTTGCAATGACAACGACGGAATTTCGCCATTCACTTTTGCACCAAGAATAATTAAATAATCTGCATCTTGTGGCGGTACAGCATTCACATACTGTGAAATTTTATAATGAATTCTTCCGAAATAAATAACAGCAATAATAAGTAAAATTCCAATAATAAGTAGCATCATTTTCCTCTTTTTCAAAAAGTAACAACCCCTTTAGGGTTATTCTATCATTATATCAAATGGGTAAAAAAGGAATTTTAAACATTTCAATAAAAAACGTACCATATTTAAAATGAAAGCTGATGAAGGACATTTGTCCCTCATCAGTACTTTTCTTAAACAGCAATAATTTTATTTGGTGTGACAAAGTAAAGGTGTTTATCAATAACTTTTTCTCCTGTAATTCTTTCCCAAATCTGCTGGTACAGCTCGATTTGATTTCGATAGTATTTCGTAAGTTCCGGAAGATTTGCGATGTCTTTAGGGCGGTCGGTTTTGTAATCAACAATCTTCCATGTGTCATTCAGTTTGTACACGAGGTCAATAATTCCATTTACAAAAATGGTATCTGCTTGGGTCCCAGTTTGCACTTGCACATACAGAGGGTCATTGGCTTCGATTTTTATTGAAAAAGGAACCTCTGTTAAAACGATGTCTGCAATTTGAAGCTCTGCCCAAATCATCGATTGCTTAAAACGGTGGACCGCTTGTTCAACCTCGTCTAATCTACCTAAAGAAATTTCGTTTGTTTTTAAAGTGGGTAAAATGACTTGTTCCATTTCTTCGCCTTTAACTACCTTTTCAAACACCTCATGGATGGCAGTTCCCCAAGTTTGTCCACCACCCTCTTCACGTTCAATCTGAAGCCTAAAGATATCTTGTTTAGCTTCAGTCGGACTATAAGTGGAAAATGAAGATATTTTTCGGTCATCGATCCACTCAAGCAACCCACGAGTTTCTTCTTGATATTCATTTTTAGTAATCGTTATTCCTGTTGTAAATGGTTTGTCCATGCTATGTTCAGTAATTTCCATACCACCAACCTCTGGTAATCCCTCAAGAAGAAGATTCCACGGATTTTTATCATTTTTTGATTCAAATGTACTGATAATCAATGCCTTCTCTGCCCTTGTGGCAGCAACATAAAGTATCCTGATTTCCTCAGCAAGTAAATAAGCTTCCTCTGAAGTAAGGTAGTCCTCCCAATGGAGAGGCTGAGCTACAGGTTTCGTTGTCGTGCCATGTTTTCTGCCGAACATAAAATACCCAGTTGAAGATTCTTCTTCACGTCTAATATGGGACCATATATGTTTTCGGATTTCTGTTTTTTTGCCAGGAAATGCTAAGAAAACAATCGATGATTCTAAGCCTTTTGCTTTATGGACATTCATAATACGTACCGCGTTTTCGTCTTCCTCAAGATTGATTACCTTTGTTTTTTCCTCAATTTGTTGTTTGACAAACTCAACTGCTTGAGTGAAAGTTGTTGCCTCCTCTTCCTCTTTAATCCGTAATGCTTCAAAAATTTGCAGGAGATTTGTCATTTCCCTTATACCGTAACGTTTAGCCGCAAATAATGGATACAAGCTGATATCTTCAATTATTTTTTTAATTGCCACTAATGGAGAGAATGATGCTTTCCATTTGACATATTGCTGTAGCTTGGAAAGTGCATCCTGAAAGTGAAGTTTCGTCTCTTCATCCAAATCCTGAGGAATTTGCGCATAAAGAGAGAATGCCCCACCAGCCTGTCTCCATTGGAATAATTCCTCATCACTCATGCCGAACCAGACACTTCGAAGTGCTGCGACAAAAGAGATTTGATTGGTCGTATCCACAATTGCATCGAGAAGGAGAATGAGGTCTTGGAATTCTTGTATTGTTCCAATCTCTATTTCACCACTGACACTAACAGGTATTCCCGCTTCTTCTAGGTTAGTAGCATACACGTCGATGCCCTCTTTTTGCCTCGTTAAAATCATGAATTCTCGTGGCTCATGGCCGTCGTTCATTAACTGTTTGATAGAAGCAGTTATACTCTTAGCATCTTCGTCAAGAGTTGTTGATTTGTTTTTAGCATACTCATCCGATAAAACAAGTCTTTTGATGCCAGCTAAACTAGAACCCTCATCTTCTTTAAAGGAATAAAGCGGACGGTAGGCGGCCTGAAATACAGTCTCTTTTTCAGGTAAATGCTCATGAAATATTTGATTAAGTATGCTTGTGACTGTATCAACTGTTCTAAAATTCATAATGAGTTGAAGGACTTCTCCCCCATGGACTTCAATCAAGTCCTTCACCAAATTGTAAATATCGATATCGGCTCGTCGAAACCGGTAAATAGCTTGCTTCGGGTCCCCCACAACAAAAAGCGACCCCGATCGTGGCTTACACTTTGTCCAATCCTCTTCTGTCACATCCTCACCTGTTAAATAAAACATGATTTTTGCTTGAAGCGGATCGGTATCTTGAAATTCGTCCACAAGCAATCTTTGATATTTACGCTGAAAATACAAGCGTACTTCTGAATTACTTTTTAAAAGAGCTGCGGTTCTCATTAATAAATCCTGAAAATTCATTAATGACCGTTCTTGTTTGATTTTTTCGTATTCCTTCATGGCTCCTTGAAATAAATCTATTACAAAGGGGTAACAATATTCACTCCAACTTACAAGTAAAGGCTGGATATGCGCTTCGAAAAAGTCCGAAATTCTCGCTTGATATTCCTTCGCGTCCTCTTTGGATGACCATTTATATTGAGTTACAGACAATTTTTTATCAAATAACCGAAAAATGTATATCATCAATGAATCTGTTCGGTCATTGTATCTTGATTGACGTAGCGCTTTCTCAATTGCTTCTTGGAGTGTGTCTAGCCCCTTTGGATGATCCTTTGGAATGCAACGACTCGCTTCTTTTAATAGCGATAGAAAACGATGGAACACATCTTCTAAATTTGGTTTTTCAACATCATCACTTACCCACTCCACATCAGGGTAGTTTTTCATTTTACAAAAACGGTTCGTCAGTTCTTTATCGTCAAGCCCTAAATCCTTTATTATTTTCGCCTTTTGTGGATTATCCTGTTCGAGGTTTTGCATGAAAACATACCAAGCAACCTCTGCGATGTTATCATCTTCGGCGTCCTCTAGCTCTGAAAAATTGACATCTAACCCACCTTCAACAGGACGCTCTCGTAGCAAACGCGCACAAAACGAATGGACCGTTCCGATAAATGATTGTTCAATATTTTGGAGGGCATCTTCCAAACGTATTTTTATATCTACGTCCTTTTCTTCTTTGCCTCTTTTTTCGAGAGCTGTTAAAAATCGCATTTTAAGTTCATCGGCAGCTTTTTTCGTAAAGGTGATGGCGACGATTTCATTAATGTTTGCTGCCCCTGTATAAATAAGGTTTACCATACGGTCAACAAGACTAGTGGTCTTACCTGAACCAGCTCCTGCCTCAACCAAAAAATTTTGATTTAGCACAGTCGAAATTTTATCTCTCGCTACTTGATCAACAATCCCTTTAGTCATAAGCTCGCACCCCCTTAAAACTTTTTAGCCCTGTTGCTAACTCGTCTTGTGCTTTTTGTTTTAATGCATCTTTATCATAAGTAGCGCGTCTGCAAATATTTTTAAACTCACAAAATTTGCATTCATTCTCATCATCTGTCATCGTAAAATGACCATGTTCCACTATTGAAAGAAGCTTTTCTAAAATATCTTTTCCATTTGTACGTGTCGTTTCATCCTGCTCACGTATAAATCGTTCTCCCGCTCCTCTGCTGGTTGGAAATAGGTAGGAGCTTTTTTTCACTGCCCCAGCATCAATTCCTAAATGAGCCTCGATTGCAAGAGTGTAGAGAAGATGTTGTAGCTGTCTGCCTCCTTTAAAAAATTCCTTCGTTTTATAGCCATAACTACTTCCCGTTTTATAATCGATGATATGGTAGGAACCATCAGGTAGCTGGTCGACTCGGTCAATGATTCCTCTCACGTGAACAGTTCCAGAAGGAAGCTCAATAATTGCTGGTGAGTCTTCCCCAAAAGAATATTCAAAATACAAAGGTTCGCCTACCTCACTGCTTTCCTCTTCAATTCGCAAAAAGGTTTCACAAGACTCGATTATTTCTTCAGACTCAAGTCTCTCCGTTCGAGCGTTCGGTGATGGAACAATCTTTTTAACGTAATTTAGTCTTTCTTTCGCAATTTTAGTTAGAAGCTCAATATGCTTTACATAGGAGGGCTTTTCCCTACGAGTTTTAAGCTCCTTATAAAATTTCTCGAAAATCTCATGCAGGAGTGTTCCTCTCGTTTTTGCATCCAACCATTTGGTTGGGTCATAAATAACGTCATCGTTTACCCTAAGCCGTAAAACATTTTCTAAAAAATAGGCATATGGACATTTTGCAATTTTTTCAAGTTTCCCAGCTGAAATCGTAATATCTTGATTTTTACGAGGGTCAAACCCTGTCGTGTCACTTTCAATTTTCCCTTCGTACACTGTAAACGCAGGATCAAGCCTCATTTTTTCAGCATGAAGCCCTCTTACAATATGGGTGAATTCCGCTAAAAACGTATCTTCAAGCTGGATGGTTTGTGAGTTTGTCATTTTACTTGTCCACCAATCATCCCCATCTAATATGTGGTTTCGATCCGCAATCAGCACTTTCTTTGGTAAGGATTTAAAATCGGCAGATATGTCACCTGTCTGGATTCGGTAGCATTGTAAAAACAAATGCGTAGGTGATATCGTCCGATTTTCATTTATATCAAATCTACAGTAACTGACGGTTATCTCATTCTCACATGAAGAGGCAAGCAGCTGCAGCATTGTAAATAGATTTCGTTTCGATTTTTCCTTTTCTAATAAAAGCAACCGACCTAATTTTTCCCTTTCATTATCAAGTAGTAATGGATCCTCAGCCGATTTTCCTGGAAACCGTTGGTTGTCCAAACCAATAATAAACAAATGCTTACGATTCATATAGATACCATTTTTATAGGATGAGATATGCAAATGACCGGTCTTTGGGCGTGACTGACCAATTCGAATCGATAAAAAATCTTCCTCAAACTTTTGGTACACTTCAGGTAGGATTTCATCTGCGTATGGTAGAAGTTCATTGATTCGTTCCAGTAATGCCTCTTTTGCCGCTTGGTCATATCCTGATGAAACTCTACAATAGTTTTGTAAAATATAGCTGATTGAAAGAAGTAGGTCATGATAATTGATGCTGTTCCCATTATCTCGCGATGTTGGTGTATGTTTAAAGAAAGTCGAAAACCATTTTAATAGCCATTGATAATGATGAACTTGTCCATCTGTTTCTTTTTGTTCATCAATTTTTGTTTGAATTTGTGATAGATAACGGTCTTGTCCCCAACCGATATTCGCATCGCGTAATAGGTTTGCAATTCGCGCTTTTGATGGCGCGTCTTCACCTAAATCAATCAAATTCTCCTGAAGCAGTTTTAAAAAAACTTGTACACTATAAAAATCTTTCATCCAATTCAGAATACCTGCCACTACTTTACCAGGACGTGTAAAGCCGATGGGTATGCCCTCCCCATAGGTCACAGGAACTTGAAGCCGTTGGGCTAAATGATACATCGAGGTTACATAGTTTGAACTTGATGTGTAAAATATAGCTGCCTCATCAAATTGAATTCCTTTTTCTTTAATCCTAACGAATACTTCCTTCAATTCCATTTCTACCGTTTTGGCAGAAAAAAACGAGAGTGACGGAACCGATGTTGGTATATTTTCAACATCATAAAGGTAACTTAATGGCGTTTCGCCTCCAAAAACGACCTTTGAAAATGATGAACTCTCAGGTGCCGGAATACCACGTACTGCTTCCATCTGTAAATGAAAGCAAGTAGCCGGTACGGCACTTCTTAAAAATTCAGCTTGTATGTACGTTACTCGTAGATTACTTTGAAATATGAACACTTGGTTATTAGAATTATATTTTCCTAGAGCTTTTCGATAAAGGTCAGCGTCATCAATCATGTTATTTTTTTGAAGAAGTTTTTCGTATGATTCTAAAATAAAAATCATATCTTCACCTTTTGTTGGCGAAACAAAATGTTCTCTTTTAAGGGATTTACTTGTATACCCGGCAAGTCGAAGTCGCTTTACTGTTTGATTCATGCTCTGACTTACGGATGGTGTGATTTCTACTTTATGAATATAGCGAAGGTCTGCCTTACGTTCAGTTAACAAGGAATACATCAAATGGGCGCCAAGACCATCAGCGATAAGCTGTTTTTGTTCAATTGAGCCCGTATCCAGCGCAAGGTCTCTAATGGTTTTTATTTTTATATTTACGACATGATTGTTTTTTTGTGTGAATTGCCTTACAATTTGCTCACCAATCATATAGGAATCTACAAGTAGTATTTTTTCAGTTAAAAAATGCTGTTTGCATATGGTTTCAAGATGTTTCATAAGAACTTCCATTGGTTTCACTCTCCATTTCATTGAATGTGGACATTATCGCTATAGCGTTTTATGTCTATCTGTTTTCTTTTCATGCTGTCGATTTTATTTAGATA
Organism: Bacillus timonensis; assembly: GCF_000285535.1. Classification (GTDB taxonomy): domain Bacteria; phylum Bacillota; class Bacilli; order Bacillales; family Bacillaceae_L; genus Ferdinandcohnia; species Ferdinandcohnia timonensis. Next base: position 1,092,911 of record NZ_HE610985.1, read on the forward strand.
TATCGACATTAGAGCATTTATTATCGATTTTAGCCATTTTCCACAAAAATAAAAGGACGTCCAAATCTAAATTCAGACATCCTTGTTGTATTAGTTAATTAATTCTCTTATCGTTTTTATAGTATTCCCATTTATTGGTTCACTAAACTTCCCATTAACGCGAACAGCTGATCCGAAATGATATTCGGTTGCTTTAAGTTTTTGGTGAAGCTCTACAATGTTGTTATGAGAAAGGCCGGAACCTGGCATAATCACCGGTGATGGCTTTTCATGAGAGAGTGCTAGCATTGCCTTGAGATTTTCTATACCATCCAATGCCTTCGGCTCCCCTCCAGATGTTAATACGGTATGAATCGAATCACTGTATTTTTGTAGGATTTTATAGGCCTCTATTATATCCTTCGCTTCATCAATCGCCCGGTGGAAGGTAATCTTCATTCCGTCGGATGTTTCAATGACTTTTTTAAGAAATGTTTCATCTATTTCTCCATTTTCAGTTAAAGAACCAAACACAATTCCTGCTGCACCTAGTTCCTTACATACTTTTATATCCTCTAAGATAACACGCTTATCATCTTCAGAATATGTAAAAGAATACCCATGAGGACGGACCATTACATGAACAGGGATAGAGACCGCTCGGACAACATCCTTTATCACACCGTACGAAGGTGTTAATCCTCCTTCAGTCATCGCCATCACAAGCTCCAACCGATTCGCACCAAATTCTTCCGCCACCTTCGCATCCTCCGCGCCCTGCACAATAACCTCAATCAACATACTAACCTACCTACTTTCAGGAACCAAGGGGACGGTTCTTGTGGTCCCAAATCGGGACCAACAGAACCGTCCCTCTGGTTACTTTTTATTTCTTACGTAATTTAATCATCTTGTAAATATAATAACCCATTGTTCCAAAAATAGACACGAGCAGGCCAATCAAGTACCACATGCCTAGTCCTTCATTCCCTTGGGCAACATTTGCCATTTCCCAAGCGCCAATCGCCAAAAAGAACGTAAGAAAGAAATTTATGGTAATGAGCATTTTTCTGGAGATTCTGTATATGCTTTCCGCGTTTTCAGGTGTCACTTCAATTGGGTAGTTATGAATATGTGGAAATTTACTTAAAATAAACATCGTTTTGAATAAAAAAGTTGCGATAATCGGTAGGATGAGAATACTCCCTTTTCCACCCCAACTATCCGGCTCTCCGGCAAAGTTAAAATGAGTTGGTACTCGATCTGGTATCTCGCTCCAATTCACAATGATATATCCATATATTCCAAGTAAAATGACGATTGAAAGTGTTTCTAGTATTTTCTCAGACAATGTTTTCGGTAGTTTTATTACCGGTCTCTCGGACATAAAAACCACTCCTTCTTCATACTTGATATACGAGCAAGGAGTGGTTATGGTTTCATTTTAAGACAATAATTTCAGGAACCACGGGGACGGTTCCTGCGGTTCCCTTTTTTCAAAATTTTCACTTTAAAGGAACCAGAAGAACCGTCCCTCTGGTACATAATTTTTGAAAATAAATATTTCGCCGAGCTAATTGTTTCTGTTACACTAGAGTGGAAGTCATACTATTGTGTTAAGTTTTACACTATATAAAGGAGATTACATATGGCTATGTTCGAACAAATGCTTGAAAAGTATGCTGATTTAGCTGTTCGTGTTGGAGTGAATGTTCAAAAAGGGCAAAACCTCCTAATTAATGCGCCTATTTCAGCGGTAGAATATGTGAGAAAAGTTGTAAAAAAGGCCTACGAGGCAGGTGCAAGAAATGTTTATATCGAGTGGAATGATGACGAAATTACACGCACACGTTTTGACCTTGCACCTGATGAAGCGTTTCTTGATTACCCAATGTGGAAGGCAAAAGGAATGGAAGAGCTCGCAGAAAACGGCGCTGCCTTTTTATCCATTGTTTCTTCAAATCCAGATTTGTTAAAAGGTGTTAATCCTGAGCGCATTTCAAATGCCAATAAAACAGCAGGTAAAGCATTGGAAAAATACCGAAATTATTCCCAGGCTGATAAAGTAAGCTGGTCAATTATTGCCGTTCCATCAGAAAGCTGGGCTGCAAAAGTCTTCCCTGACCTTTCTTCAGAGGAACAAATGGAGAAATTATGGGAATCGATTTTTCAGGCAACTCGTGTGGATGTAGCAGATCCTGTTCAAGCATGGAAAGAACATAATGCAGCATTACATGAGAAGGTTGAATACTTAAACAAGAAAAAATACAAGAAATTACATTACAAAGCACCGGGAACTGATTTAGTAGTGGAACTACCCGAAGCTCACGTGTGGATTGGCGGCGGTGGTGAGAATGAACAACATATTGAATTCGTAGCCAATATGCCAACTGAAGAGGTATTTACCGTACCAGCAAAAGAAGGTGTAAACGGATTTGTTAGCAGCACGAAGCCTCTGAATTATGGTGGAAGTTTAATTGACAAGTTTACCCTTACCTTCAAAAATGGAAGAATTGTTGATGTAAAGGCTGAAACCGGTGAAGATACGTTAAAACGTTTAGTGGAAACGGATGAAGGCAGTCACTATTTAGGCGAGGTTGCACTCGTTCCACATAATTCACCTATTTCACAATCAAAAATTCTATTTTACAACACACTTTTTGATGAAAATGCTTCGAATCATTTCGCTATTGGAAATGCATATGCATTCTGTATTGAAGGTGGCAAAACGATGTCGCGTGAAGAACTTGTGAAAAAAGGAGCAAATTCTAGTATCACACATGTTGACTTTATGGTTGGTTCAGATGAAATGGATATTGACGGTATAACAGAAGATGGAACCGTGGAACCTGTCTTCCGTAATGGAAACTGGGCATTTTAAAAACAAATGGCACCACCTGGGCTTATTTCGCCCCAGTGGTGCCTTGCTTTTACGGGTGATTTATCCCAATAACTCTCTTTTCTTGTTCATAAGTATTACCAATTTTTTATCTAACTCATCGTATTTTGGGTCTTCTCTTGTCAATATAGATAATTGACCAATTACCGCGCTTATCTCAAGATCAATTAAAAGTTTTTCTTCTTCTACGTTTTCAACATTCACAGTTTTTTGCTGATCTCTTCTCCGGTATTCTTCTAGCCCCATTTCAACCCTTTTAATTTCTTGATTTTCAAACACGAGTAGTTTGTTACACATTTTCTCAAGAAAATAGTAATCGTGGGAAACAGTTAGAATCGTACCTTCAAAAGATTGCAGCATTTTTTCTAACGATTCACGACTTGCCAAATCGAGATGATTTGTTGGTTCGTCTAAAATAAGTAAATCGACCTCATTTAGTAAAAGTTTAACGAGTTTAACCCTAGTCCGTTCACCTAAACTTAATGAAGAAATAGGCTGATTGATTTTGTCGGCCTTAAAGCCAATGTTTGCAAAAATCGTTCTCGCTTCACTTATTTCATCTTTAACCGTAAGCCCAAGGTATTCGATGATTGTTTTTGTTTCATCCAAGTCTGCTACATCCTGGGAAAGATAACCGATTTTCAAGGAATGGCTTTTCCACAACTCCCCATTTGAAAACCCTAATTCCCCCATTATGACACGAAGTAAAGTCGTCTTCCCACAGCCATTTTCACCAAGAATACCAATTTTTTCACCGAACATCATATAAAAATGGCTGTTCTGAAATAAAATTCGTTCACCAAATCTCATTCCTCCATTTTTTACTTCAACAATACGTTTGCCTCTCTTATTGTTCTGTTTAAAATGAAATTGGATTTCCTCCTTTTCCTTCGGTTTTTCAACATTATTTTTCTCAAGTTCCCTTTCAAGTCGCTTCAATTTCGACTTGATTTGTTTATCCATTTTTTTCGCCTTAACACGATAAAATTCCTTAAATCCCTCTTGTTTCGTTGATTGCCGGTGAGCTTTATCAGACCAATTTTGCAAGTTACTCATTTGCGTATCAATTTTTTCTTTATACCTTTGCTGCATGTCAAAATGATGCAGCTGGCTTTGATACAGCCTTTCCTTTTCCACTTGATAATCCGTATAATTGCCTTGAAAAACAGACGATTCTCCATCCTCAATTTCGATAATCTGACGTACAGTTTGATCTAGAAAATATCGGTCATGGGAAATAACAATGATTGCACCAGCAAAAGATTTCATTTTTTCAATCAGCCATTCAACCCCTTTTAAATCAAGGTGATTTGTCGGTTCATCGAGCAATAATATATCATACTTTGATGCCCATACTTTGGCTAACGATAGCTTTGTTTTCTCGCCTCCACTTAATTGTGACCTTCTTTCTTTGTCCCAGGTCTGTACTTTCTTTAATCCAAGCAGACTAGTCTGCTCCAACAAACTACCGGATATAGCTGTTTCATCTAGGTCAGTTAGAGTCTCTTTTGCAGCCTGTTCAACATAACCAATTGAAATCGGTCCAGCTGGCTTATCGATTGTTCCTTGATCATGGTCAATTTTCCCAGTCAATATATTGGCTACTGTCGTTTTCCCGGCTCCATTATTCCCAACAATTCCAATCCGGTCTCTTTTTTGAACAATCAATTCAATATTTTTTAAAATCACCTTATCTCCATAGCTTTTCTGAATCCCGCTCATATTTAAAATCATAAAAAAACCTCCCTAGACTGCATCTAGAGAGGACCCATTTTTCACCAACACAAATAAAACGTACAAATGTAAGTTTTACAAATGGACATGGAAATGGGCATACTAATCCTATTCTCTAGATACACGTTTTTTCCTTAGAGGGTGTTCAAAAGTCCGGTGAAAATGACACATCGAATTTCTGTGTTGACTGCTTCTACGTTCCTCACGTATTAATTACATACGCTCCGGTACTCAAAGCTACGTCGCCTTGAACTTCTTGGTCCTTTCATCCCCCTTCTGGACCCTCATTTTATTGAAAAATCGGTACGAAAATAAGATTAGTTATCCATTGCCCCTTACCATTCCTTTCGACTTAGTATTTCTAGTATATGTACATCGGAATAATCTGTCAAATAAACATTCCTTCCCTGTCACCATTTATTCGATATAATAGAAGTTATCATCTATCTATATAAAAGAAAAAGAGGAGTTTTTATGGGAAAAGTTGAGGTTTTTATTTTATCCGGATTTTTAGGAAGTGGGAAAACCACTTTATTACAACATATTCTTACCCAAGAAAAAGAATTGGGACGCAAGGTAGCGGTCGTGATGAATGAGTTAGGTCAGGTTTCAATTGATTCAAATGCCGTTTCAGAGAATACACCACTTAAAGAATTGTTGAATGGTTGTGTTTGTTGTACGATGCAAGGCCAGCTAGAGGTGCATTTACAAGGACTTTTACAAGATTATGACCTTGATGCTATTTACATTGAAACGACAGGTGTTGCCCATCCGATTGAAGTATTGGATGCATGTATGTCACCGCTTTTTGCAGAGCAATTACTTGTTCAATCTATTGTGTCTCTTATTGATGTGAATCGATGGAAAGAAAGAAGTTCACTGAGTGCCCAACTACAAATGCTTTTACGTGAACAAGTTCGCCATGCTGACGTATTATTACTCAACAAAGTAGACCAATTGTCTGAGATGGAACAAGGTCAAATTCTCTTTGAAATTCAATCAATAAACAGTGATGCAAGATGTCTATTAACGAAATATGCGGCCGTAAAACTTGATGATTTACGTACAATCAAAAGAGGAGTACGAAAGCCACATGAAAGGGCACATGTACATCTTGATTTGAAGCTAAAAACATATGTACATAATTTTAAGACCCCATTAGACCTAGATTTGTTTGAGGACTGGTTAAAGAGTATGCCTGATACGATTTATCGAATTAAGGGTTATGTAAAGTTTACCCATTCTAATAACACTTATTTGTTCCAATACTCATATGGCACTCCGATATACTTGAAAGAACTTATGAATTATAAACCAACATTAGTATTTATCGGAGAAAAATTAGATCCGCAGTGGATGAAGGCGGAAATGGAGAAACTTGAAGAAGGTAGTTTGAAGGTAGAATAGTTGGATATCGTTGCGAATTTGGAAAATATCTGCCCAAATTCAGTAAATATACATCCAAACTTAAAAGTATGGTTCCAAGTTCGAAATCTATCGACCTAACCCCACACTATTTGTTCCCAAATCACAAATAGCAGATTGGTCCCAATTCCCAAGAATTATTTCCACGAAACGTGGCAATTTAAAAATGAGTAATCCTCTGGTTACTCAAAAAACTGTCGGGAGTGATGTATCATGGCAAGAAACAAACTATTGGTTCCTGGTAGCGAAAATGCTCTAGATCAAATGAAAGAAGAAATTGCCAATGAGTTTGGAGTTCAGCTTGGTGCAGATACGACCGCACGTGCGAATGGCTCCGTTGGAGGCGAAATGACAAAACGTCTCGTAGCAATGGCGCAGCAACAACTTAAAAATGGTTCACAACAATAACCATTTCCTCTAGGGGGCCCTTATACTGGGCCTCCTTTTTTATGACTGAACTTAAAAAAACCGTCCTAATAGTGAACGGTTTTTTCATCGTATATTTTGTCATTCGGCATCATCGCAGTTGTGTTTTCTTTTGCCTCAATCGTCCTTACTCCATATAAAATCATACCGACCACAATTAGTGCAAACAACAGAACAATAATACAATTTTTTACTAATGCCATCTTTCCCACCCTATCTTTTCACCATTCTCTATATTCAACAAAACCATTCTATTCACAAAAACTGCTTTTATTCCAAATATTAAAAAATAATTAAAATCTCCTTGTATTCCTCACTTTCTAGAATGTGGGACATATAGTGAAGTAAAGGAGGGAAATTCACTTGGATAAATTTATTTTCTTATTTCTGGCATGTATTTTGGCTGGTTTTGCACTGATCAAAGTAACTGCTTATGATACAGTGTTAGTGAGCTTGCACTCCGTATTCAACATTATCGGTGCTATTACAATTATCGTATTTTCATTTGTCCTTATTTTTAAGGGTATTCTAGCTTTGTTAGGTAAATGATAAGCCTCTTTATGGCTTATCTTTTTTTGATTGTAGGGGTTTGTACCTTTCAAAATATCTATGAAGCCATATGCTAGTACTACGAGATTATGAAAGGTGGATACAAGCATATGTCTTCGATCTTTTTAGGACCAATTGAGATTAATCGGAATGAGGGTACCATTATTGCCGGGAACTCATTTAATGTTTCTCCTGCATCAACTGGAAAAACGTATGCAGGGTCAGGTTCATTAAATACCGGTGTTAATATCATCATTCATACTGGTGTGAGTACATCCAATACGTATGACTCAGATGGCAGCGATTCATTACTTTCCGATGAATAATAGAATAAAATAACCGTCTCCCCTTGGGAAGACGGCTTTTTGCTTACACATTTAATAATTAAGCGTACATTGATTCTACTTGTTTTTGCAACTCGGTATTTTCAAGGTATTCATCATAAGTCATTTGCTTATCAACCAAACCATTTGGTGTAATTTCGATAATGCGATTTGCAATTGTTTGAACGAACTGATGGTCATGTGATGTAAACAATATAGAGCCTTTAAACGCGATTAAGCCATTGTTTAAGGCTGTAATCGATTCAAGGTCTAAGTGGTTTGTTGGATCATCTAACAACAATACGTTCGAACCGCTTAGCATCATTTTTGAAAGCATACAGCGTACTTTTTCGCCCCCGGAAAGAACGCTTGGCTTTTTCAATACTTCTTCTCCAGAGAAAAGCATTCTTCCTAAGAAACCGCGTAGGAAGCTTTCGCTTTGGTCATTTGGAGAGAATTGTCTTAGCCAGTCCACTAGAGTCGGCTCTTCACCTGCGAAATATTTAGAGTTATCTTTCGGAAAATATGCCTGTGACGTCGTAACACCCCATTTGAAGGTACCACTATCTGCTTCCATTTCACCCATTAAAATTTTAAATAGAGTTGTGATGGCAATTTCGCTTTTCCCTACAAACGCAACCTTGTCGCCTTTGTTCATGATGAAACTCACGTTATCTAGTACCTTAACGCCTTCGATTGTTTTTGTAAGTCCCTCAACCCGTAACAAATCATTACCAATTTCACGGTCTGGTGTAAACCCTACGAAAGGATATCGACGTGAGGATGGCTTTATATCATCAAGTGAAATTTTATCTAAAAGTTTCTTACGAGATGTTGCTTGTTTAGATTTAGATGCATTTGCACTAAAGCGCGCAATAAAAGCTTGAAGCTCTTTAATTTTCTCTTCTTTTTTACGGTTTGCATCCTGTGCCATTTTTGAAGCAAGTTGGCTTGACTCATACCAGAAATCATAGTTTCCAACATAGATTTGGATTTTTCCATAGTCTAGGTCGGCCATATGAGTACATACTTTATTTAAGAAATGGCGGTCATGGGATACAACAATTACGGTGTTTTCAAAGTTAATTAAAAATTCTTCTAGCCACTGAATTGCTTTTAAATCCAAGTTGTTGGTAGGCTCGTCAAGTAAAAGAACATCCGGCTTACCAAATAAAGCTTGCGCTAATAACACTTTTACTTTCTCAGAACCGGTTAATTCTGCCATTTTTTTCGAATGAAGTTCCTCTGGAATACCTAATCCTTTTAAAAGGATAGCTGCTTCTGATTCTGCTTCCCAACCATTCAATTCAGCAAACTCACCTTCAAGCTCAGCAGCTCTCATTCCGTCCTCATCTGAGAAATCTGGTTTCATATAGATTGCGTCTTTTTCCTGCATAACTTCATAGAGACGAGCATGTCCCATAATTACTACTTTGAGAACTTCATGCTCTTCATATTCAAAGTGGTTTTGTTTTAAGATAGCAAGGCGCTCACCCGGTGTCATATGCACGTCACCAGTCTGTGGTTCAATCTCACCAGAAAGGATTTTTAAAAAGGTCGATTTTCCGGCACCATTTGCACCAATTAGTCCATAGCAATTTCCCGGTGTAAACTTTATGTTAACATCTTCAAAAAGCTTGCGGTCACCGTAACGCAAACCTACGTTTGTTACTGTAATCATGTAGATAAATCCTCCATTTCATATCATTGCTACTGATTATACCATTTTCATAGAAACATCTCTACTTTTGGCATTATGATATTGGTAACAAATGTTCCCATGTCATAACTATTTTCCTCTTTATCCATTTGACATAAAAATAAAAATGACCCTTCCCACAGTTTCCCTGCAAAAAGAGTCAATTAGAATAAATCACGTATTTCTTTCTTCCTTTTGTTCGAAAATTTGCATTGAATCATCATTTTTCCTATTTTTCTCCTGTTCTTGTTTTGTTACTTGTGACTCTTCTCGCTTACATTCAACACGTCTAACCAACTCAAAACTCTGCATGATCCTATCTCCACCATAGCCTGCTAAAATTGAGAGGAAAACTACTCGAAATATCGAGTCGGTATCACTTGATACGACAATTAAGACTGCTGCAACGGTTCCAATAATCATTTCTTCTAAGAAGCCAAGGTAGATGAAGCGCTTCGTTACACGAGGTTTTTCGATTTTTCCTTGTTTTTTAGCATGTCCTAACAACCCCATTGAACCCCCAATAAAGATTGCTAGCACAAGATGTAGCAACATGTCATCACCCCCTAAAGTCCAGATTTTGTAATGCTTGACCTTAGGCAATAGATAGAAGCTTCCTTATTCACATTATATGCCAAATGTGGATAAGAAAGCTTGGGTATATTTTCCGAAAATTATAAACATTTATCTAATTCTAATGAACTATTTCCTCAAAAAAACTACTTCGAAATCCGAAAGAACTACATAAAACTACCTATTGGCATCTCCCATCGACATTACCTGAATAAAATCGGTAATGAATTTTTCATAATCAAAACGCAAGGCAATTCGGTCTAGTGTTTCCTCAGGCTCCTTATCTGGATTGGCGCGAAAATCAGCAACACTCACCCCTTTTAAAATCCCGAACAATTCTACTTTCACTCTACGACGAGCATATTGCACAATTGAAGGGTTTACAATTGCACTTAGGGCAACTACATCATGTAGTGGTGTTCCTTTAATTCCAGGCATGCTTTTCTTATAGAACTCATAATAATAATCAAATATCGGTCGAATCAAATTACGGTAAGGGCTATTGACGCCACGGCGGACAATCGTGTCAACCATTTCAGAAGTCAAAACCGCCTGAACTGTAACATTTAAGGGATGTATGGCGAGGTTTCTAGCACGCTCACAGACTAGATTTGAGGCAATGGGATCGCCATAATAATTCGCCTCCGCTTCGGATGTGACATTACCTGGAACAAAAAATGCACCTCCCATCACATAAATTCCCTTCACTCTATTCATTATTTCTCCACCAAGGAGAAAGGCAATCGCAAGTGATGTCGATCTTCCAACATCAACGATATAAAGTTCATTTTCGTATTTTTCAATAATTTTAAATATCTCATCAAAATTTAGTAATTCTGCAGTTGGAAGTGTATCAGGTGGACGTATTGGGCCGAGCCCTTCCTCCCCATGTATTTCGGGGTAATAAGGAACGACTTCACCAGAAAACGGTCCTTTTGCACCTCCAATTATTGGGATGCCCGTTTTGCCCGCTAAGGATAATAAATAGGCTACATTTTGGGTAGCCTGTTCTTGTTTTACATTCCCATAACCAGGAACAATCCCAACAATCTCAATATTTGGATTGAGCAATCCATACATAATTGCAATGGAATCATCAATTCCTGGGTCTCCAAATAACAGTACCTTTGCTGGCATACATTTCGCTCTCCCTTCGATATTTTCCCTTAATACACACTATATGAGGAAGAAGTTAATCAAATACGCCTTGAAACAATCGAGCACAGACTTTATCCCTAAATGAATTCAAAAATAAATAAAAACACCTATTTCTCCCTAAGTTGAAATAGGTGTTTGACAATGGTTTATTTTGTAAATCGGTGATTACCGATAACCGTTGTTACTTCTCTTGACATCATAAATTGGTTAGATGACTTATCCGGATTAAAGAAAAATAATGATCCTTCCCCTTGTCCACGAAACGATAAAGCTTCATCAACAGCACGTTTTGATTCTTCATCAGCCGGCTTGTTAATTTGATCATTTCCCACTGGACTAAACGCATATGAACCACCCGGTGTTTTCTCGTAAATCACATCTTTAATAGAATCCGGAAATTCTGATGAATCCACGCGGTTTAACACAACAGTTGCCACGGCAACCTTCCCTTCATATGGTTCACCTTTTGCCTCAGCATGCACAAGGCGTGCTAGTAGTTCCTTTTCTTGTGAAGATACTGATTCGGGAATTTCAAGCTCTTCTCCCGGATAAATCATATCACTTGTACGATTATTTACTTCCATAAGCTTTAATACAGGGACACCATACTTCATACCAATATTCCAGAACGTATCACCTGATTTTACAGTATGAGTTGCTGCCGATGCACTCACACTTGATGCTAATAATGAGAATGTTAATGCAGTTGCAAATCCAATCTTTTTAAGATGTTTCATGTTTGTATTCCTCCTAATAAACGTCGTTTTTGTGTCTACTAGAAGGGTAACAGCTGTAATATTTCAATTCATTGTCCAAAAAGTGGTAGAAAGCTAGAGCCATTGGGACATGTTGTCTGAAAAAGCAATTGGAAAAAAAATCCTCACTAAAAAAACAACCTAAATATTGGAGGTGTTGGGAAAATACAGTTTGAATTTTACAATCTTCTCAGCACTGTAATAAACATATTGACCAGTTAACAGCTATTTCATAATCATTTTAATCCACTTCAATCCATGTTTGGTCGTAGGATAACGAAATGGCAAATCAAATCGTGTTGTCTGTTTCATGATACCTTTTTCATGTGAAAAAACATCAAAACTCCCCTTACCATGGTAGGCTCCGATCCCACTTTCACCTACACCGCCGAATGGCAAATGTGGCGAAGTAAAATGATAAACTGTGTCATTCACACAGCCGCCACCAAAGGAGATAGATTCAAGTACTTTGTTTTGGACTCGCTCTACCTCTGAAAAAATATATAGTGCTAATGGTTTCGGTCGATTATTAATTTCATCAATGATTTGTAAGATATCCTTATATCCCATTACAGGCAAAATTGGCCCAAATATTTCATCCTCCATAATTGGATCGCCCCATGTTATATCTGTTAACACTGTGGGTACAAGTAAATGCTTTTCGGCATCAGATTCACCACCATGATAAAGAGTCCCACTATTCCTTATGAAGGTGATAAGTCTATGGAAATGGCGCTCACTTACTATCTTTGTAAATTGACTCTCTTCATGTAGTGTATTTCCGTATAATTCATCAATTGATTGTGTTAACAGCTTCAAAAACTCATCCTTTACGTCTTCATGGACATATAAATAATCTGGTGCCACACATGTTTGACCAGCATTTATATACTTCCCCCATGCAATTCGCTTTGCTGCATACCGAAGATTTGCATCCTTATGGACAATACATGGACTTTTTCCACCTAGTTCTAGCGTTACTGGTGTCAAGTGCTTAGCAGCTTCCTGCATAATCACTTTTCCAACAGCCACACTTCCCGTAAAAAAGATATAATCCGTTTTTTCATTTAATAAGGCTGTGCTTGTTTCAACTCCGCCTTCAACAATTGCAATGTATTCCTCTTGAAAATTATTACGAATAAGGCTTGCAAGTAATTCTGATGTCTTTGGCGTTAACTCCGAAGGCTTTAATATAGCACAGTTTCCTGCAGCAATTGCGCCAATCAATGGTGCAATTGCGAGTTGAAACGGATAATTCCACGGTGAAATAATCAGCACCACTCCATATGGTTCGGGCATTATATAATTTTTACTGCCGAAGCCCGTTAAGCTCGTTTTAACTTTTCTTGGCTTTGCCCAATTCTCAATATTCTTTAAGGTAAATCGTATTTCCTCTAAAACAAATCCGATTTCAGTTGTATATGATTCAAATTCAGATTTATTTAAATCTGTATGTAGTGCTATCATGATTTCTTTTTCATGTTTTTTAATTAGTTTTCGAATCTTATCAAGAGCTTCAATCCGAAATGCTAGTTCCTTTGTTTGCCCAGTCGAAAAGAATTCACGTTGCTTTTTTATAAGTGCACCATAGTTTTCCACTACGATTCCCCCATTTCACTCTGTCTCTTCTATATAAATAGTACAAGGGTATGTCATTTTCCTTTATTTTTTAACAAAATCTAAAATAATACTACCTTTTACATAGAAAAAAGGTAAGCCTCCTTTTGTCAGGCTTACCTGTGGCATTTTTATTAGATTGTTGTGATTTCTTCTTTTGCAGGAATATGGCCTGACTTTTCTACTTTTGTTGTTAAATACTTTTTATTGTATTCTGAGACATCTCCCCAAAGTGGGATATGAGTATCTGATAAGAGTCCATATTCTTTTAATGCAGCTAATTTTTTTGGATTGTTTGTGATTAGTGTAACAGGTTTTGCACGTAGCTCTGAAAGGACACGGATTGCATCCTCATAGCTGCGGCTATCATCCTTGAATCCTAATTCGAGATTTGCTTCGACTGTGTCAAAGCCCTCTTGCTGAAGGATGTACGCGAGTGATTTTGAAAACAACCCAATCCCTCTTCCTTCATGATTGGCTAAATAGAAGAGAGCCCCACATCCACCCGCGACAATCATTCTCATTGATTCACGTAATTGGAAGCCACAATCACAGCGCTTGCTTCCAAAAATATCACCAGTGTGGCAAATACTGTGCATTCTAATCAGGGCATCATTTTCAGAGTCAAAATCGCCATATACGAGTACAGATGATTGCTGCATGGCTGCTAAATTGGTTTTAGAAAGAGTATTTAGGACATCCTCTGTGCTCATTTCATCCTCAATTTTCAACCATGTATACCATTGAAAAGTCACAATTTGATCATCTAACTGTACTGGTAAATTTACAGGTCCGACTAAACAGATATCCTGTTCACCAGGCTTTTTAATCATGTTCATTTTATTTAAAAGAAGGTCTTTTACCTTTTCTGTAACCATTTGAATTCTCCCTTTCTTGCTACTAATACTATTTCGAAATTTCTTGCATCTTGCTTTGAAAAGTATAGTATTTTTTAAAAAGGGAGGTCAAGAAATATACATTTCACTCTTTTTCTACATTCCCTTATTTAATGCAATCTATAATTTTTCGGCATGATATCCAAGTTTTTTCAATAAGGCCATCATTTCCTCTTTTTCAGAATCAGATAAACCTCCGAGAATTTCTTCGATTGCCTGTTGATGCTTTGGAAAAATAGTATCCATAAACTCTTTACCTTCCTCGGTAATAGATGCCCATGTAACACGTCGATCCTTTGGACATGGTTTTCTTACAAGAAAATTCTTTTTTTCTAATTTATCCACAACATATGTTATACTTCCGCTCGATAGTAAGACCTTTTTACCAATATGTTGAATTGGTTGGTCACCTTTATGATAGAGAAGCTCTAACACGGCAAATTCTGTCAGGTTTAATCCGTATCCCTTTACATCCTCTTCAACTCGCTCATTCACTGATCGAAATGCACGAGATAATATGACAAAAAATTTTAAGGAGAGGTTAGGAACATTGATTGCTTCGTTTGTTTCCATAATTTCCACCCTTTTTCATTATCTTGAATTCAAGATAATTTTACTAGATTTTCATGTTATTTGTCAACCATTGGACCGAGCCTTATTTCCCATTAGCTTCTTGCGACTTCCATATATCGATACAGGACATCCCCGCCATGAAGAGCAATCCCACGGAAATGCTTAAAATCTTCCCTTTTTACCAGAGTATTTCGAAACTCGAGAAACTGATCATTTTTCACCAAGTACTCACTTAGTTCCCCATCACGGAGTTTATTTAATATTTCATTTACAAATTGTTCATTCATTGCATACACCTCTTTTTTAAATTATAGTGGTTCGGAAAATAAGAAACAAGGCTAATACCCATTTATACTACGATTTCACACATAATACACCGACAGACATATGATATGGGGAAATGTCTAGTGGGCATTTTTAGGTTATAAAACATTTTTCTATCATGAAAGCAAAATAAAATTTTGTTATGTTCCCCAAAAACATTGCCTACGTAATACTTAAGAGAGGTGGATACTATGAAGAATTATCAAAATCCGAACATGGATGAACAACAAAGCTTATTATATGGGCCTTATCAAACGAACTCTATTACAACAGACTCTGGCTATGGGACAGGAGAAATACCAATGGGCCCACATGGTCCTGGTTGTACTTGTGGACAATATCGCGAAACAATGAATGCCCCTGGCATGATGGGCGGCTATGCTCCTCAAGAACCTGGTACTGGACCTATGATGGGTGGTCTCAACCCCCAA
>NZ_HE610985.1:1108676-1245238 GCF_000285535.1 Bacillus timonensis
GTTCCTGGTGCTGGACCTATGATGGGCGGGTTTAACCCTCAAGTTCCTGGTGCTGGACCTATGATGGGTGGGTTTAACCCTCAAGGACCTGGTGCTGGACCTATGATGGGTGGGTTTAACCCTCAAGGATTTGGTGCTGGACCTATGATGGGTGGGTTTAACCCTCAAGGACCTGGTGCTGGACCTATGATGGGTGGCTTCAACCCTCAAGGACCTAGTAATCCTGGAATGATGGCACCTCCAATGATGGGCCCACATGGACCTGGTTGCACATGTGGACAATATCAAGGCCCAATGGGTGGATTTGGAAGATAAACTAAAATGAAGGTGTCTCCCTGGGGCACCTTTTTTGCTGATTACACTGATAACCACTTTTGAAATTTATCAAACTGCGTACTTGCATCCTTTAGCCCAAGTTCATATAGTTTGGTTAGTTTTACAGGATCCCGTTCAACTCTACCAACCTCAAGTGGTTCGGTTGGGCTAAACACAAAAATCCTTCCCTCTTTTTCTTCCTGTTCTATATAAGCAATTGTTTCATTATAACGCTTATATCTTGTTTCCATCGCTTTTACGAGATTAGGATATTGTTTATAAGAACGTCTGACAACCCATGTCATATTTGACTTCTTTTTAAATAACCTCTATTGCGAGTCAAAATCACAACATTTTTTGATTGCCATCCTGCTGTGCTTTTACTAATGGAATCGGATCAGTGATGCCTCCGTCCAATAACTTTTTCCTTTAAATTCAATGATTGGTGCAACAAATGGCAATGAACTTGATGCACGGATAATCTTAAGCATGTCATTTCCATAATCGTCTTTTTTAAAATATACCGGTTGTCCTGATTCACAATCAGTTGTTCCCACCACGAATTCCTCTTTTGATTGATAAAAAGATTCATAATCATATGGCACATGTTTATTCGGAATCTCATCAAAAATAAAATCCATCCCAAATAACTGCTTATTTCTCAAAAAATTCCGGAATGACAAATAGTTTGGGTGATTGACAAAGTCAATATTCACCGTTCGGTTTCTTCCCATCTGTCTTGATAGATATGACGCTGCCATACAAGCTCCAGCAGATACGCCAATGACATATGGAAAATATATATTTTGTTCCATAAAATATTCAAGAATGCCTGCAGTATAAACCCCACGCATTCCTCCACCTTCTAAAACTAAACCTACGTCTTTCATTTTTCTAACTCTCCTTTATCAAATGCGCCTTGGCGTATTACGCCCGATTTCATTAGAGTTATTCGTAAAATTTCGGTTGAAAATCGTGGCTTTCGCCGAAGGCATTACTTTAATTCAGCCGGGTATTTAACAACTGTAAAATCTACATACATTCATAATACTACTGATAGATGTGGGTCTACTGAATAAGAGTAATAAGCTTATTTATTAAATATAAAAAAATTTTAAGAGATTGTCACATTTTTTTCCATATTTTTAATAAAATATCTATGAAAACGCTTTACTTAATTACAAAAGTAAGGCAAAATATAAAAAAAAAGTTTTTTTTGTAAATCAAAGCACTTTATGAAGGGTATCGACGATTCATAGAATGCTAGGGAGGGTAACATTATGAAAATTGCAGAAATTGGCGACATTATTGAGTTCAAAGAAGGACTTAAAGGGATCGTGGAAAAAGTAAATGAAAACTCAGTTATAGTTGATTTAACATATATGGACAATTATAGAGATCTAGATTTAGAGAGTCGTACTGTCGTAAATCATAAAAATTATAAGATTGTCACAACAATCTAATGGAAAGGGAGCAGATCATCAAACGATCGCTCCCTTTCGCCTTTTACGCACCTAATGATTTATCTTTTGTGAATTTCGGTTGAATTGATGTTAAAAATTTTGATTTTGAGAAGGAGTAGATGAGCAAGGATGTCCAAATACATAAAAATGTAATGAAGTGAACCTTTGTGAAATGCTCATGATACAGAAATACTCCTAATAGTAGGCTTATTGTTGGTGCAATGTATTGTAAAATCCCAACTACTGATAATGGAATTCTGTTTGCTCCAGCAGCAAACCAAAGTAAAGGTAATGCTGTGGCAATTCCAGCCCCCATCAATAATAATTTCACATCAAAAGTTGCACCAGTAAAGGAATCGACTCCACCTTTATAAAGAAATGCCAAATAAATGAGTGCAATTGGTGTAACCACCATTGTTTCCATCGCTAGACCAATTAAGGAATCAAGCTTTGCAAGCTTCTTCGTTAATCCATAAAAACCAAAGCTTAATGCGAGTGTAAAAGCAACCCATGGGAAGCTTCCGTATTGAATGGTCAAAATAAGAACACCGATACCAGCTAACACAAATGAGATTCCTTGCCAAAACAAAAGTCGTTCCTTAAGAACGATGATTCCTAAAAGAACACTCACTAATGGGTTGATGTAGTACCCAAGACTCGTATCAATAATATGATTTGAATTGACCGCCCAAATAAACGTCACCCAGTTGATGGTAATGAGAATAGATGAAGCAATAATGCCGATTAGCTTGGTCTTGCTTTTAACGATTTCCTTAAGTGTCGTCGCTAGTTGTTTCCCTTTCCTAGAAATAAGAATAATACCTAGCACAAAAACGAGCGACCAAACAATCCGATGAGCTAGAATCTCCATTGCTGGGATAGTGTCAATCAATTTCCAATAAAGAGGCAATATTCCCCATGCAATATAAGCCATTACCGTAAACAGAACCCCAATTTTATATTCTTTCATGTCTTCTTGCCCCATAATGTTCCTTCTTTCCAAATTCAATTTACATGATTTGTTAGGTAGTCATTTGTTAATTATATTTCGGTTCCCGATATTTCTCAATGAAAATGAATTGGAATTTTGAGGTTTTATAGAAGTTTGAATGCCCCGCATTTTCGAGAATTTTGTATCATCCACTGAAAACACTGGATGGACAATACTATGTCCCTTTGCACAAGATTAAAAAAGCATCAAATTTTACCAAAACAGTCTTCAGAAAAAACTATACTGTTATCCCACGTTTATGACGTGGCTTTTGTAAATAACTAGAAACTGTATATAAATTATTATTATGGTATGACATTTGGATAACTGTGGAAAATGTATACCAATAAACTTCCTTTATACCAACATTATTGAAAAAAATTAGAAGGACCTCGCCATTAAACCGTGTTTACGCCTCCGCTTTTGTAAGAATATGGAAACCACTACCCTTTACTAGAAAAACCCACCTTTAAACCACTCATATGTCTGATTAATTATAGAAAATTCTAAAAACCAACACCACAAAAAAACGCCCACACCCAAAAACTGAGTGTGCGCGCCGCTTTCTCTTTATTCTTTTGTATCCTTCCCTGCTTCTTCAGCCAGTTGTTCAAAGGATTTTACTTTACCATGTGGGTTTTGTGATTGTTTTCTAACTGTCCATTGGCGTTCTTGTTGACGTTTTGATTGTGTCATGTAGAATCTCTCCTTACCTTATCAATTACGCCTCGACGTAATTATATCCAGATTTTGAATTACGCTTGCGCAATTTACTCCCTTCAAAATCTGTGATTTCCGCCGGAGGCTTTAACTTTATTCAGCCAAGGTGTGACCCAACGCAATTGAAATCTCAGTAGCATGTGTCCACCACTAAAAAAGTTAAGGGGCTTTTACTGAATAAAGTTAAATCATCATCATTAGGATAAATCACCGACGGTTATTTATTCTAAAAAAATTTCGTTCATGTTAAAATAACTACGACATATTTTAAGTAAAGAGGAACAACAACATGCATAAACCTTTTTATCTTTTATTGCTATTGGTACATATTTTATTAGCGACGAGTTTCCTTTCCAGCATTCCTTTTTGGGTTATTTTTTCAATATCCTTTTTCCTTTTATCTTTAGCCGCAATCCGTTTCGGTACCTTTGATTATAAAAAAATCTCAGTATCAAAACTGTTCATCGCTATCTTTTTCGGTATCTTAATGTATGGCCTCTTCTTTATTGGAAAACTGGGCTCCTCATTACTTTTTCCAAACATGCTAGATGAAGTGGCTGATTTATATATGAAAATTCAACCACAGCTAGTTTGGCATTTTGTTGCACTATTTCTCATCATCATTCCGGGTGAAGAACTATTTTGGAGAGGCTATATTCAGAAGAATATTGAGGCAAAATTCGAAAACAAGCTAGTCGTAATTGTCATATCCTCTCTTTTCTATACGTCTGCCAACTTTTATACCTTCAACCCGCTTTTCTTGCTTGCGACATTTGCAGGTGGAGTCGTTTGGGGAACATTATATATGTGGAAACGAAATATTTATTTAACAATCCTTTCCCATCTTGTCTTCAATTTATTTATGCTGGTGCTTTTCCCATTATTTTAAAAAAGGGTGCTTAGCACATAAAGAAACGTAAAAAAAGGAGAGCGATGGATGGTAAATATACCTTCTTCGACCTCCTAGCTGATATCTTATTCACTTTGCCTGAAATTATTATTTTTCCTTTCCATTTCGAGTTCTTATCTATTTCAGTAGAGGACTCTTCAGACACCTCTTTGATTTCCTGAATTAGCGTTTCATCGGTCTTGCCAATAGAACTAATAAAATCAAACTCATGTATCCAAACAATGGATATAAAAATGAAATCAATGAACCATAACCTAATTGACTAATTACATATGCGATTGAAAGAATTCCAATCACAATTATGATTGAAGGTAGTTTAATGATTGTTTTTAATTGACGTTCTATTCCAAATAAGTTTCCAATCACTGATGTAAAAATTTCTCCATAAATCACGAGGATATATAACCAATAAAAGGAAGCCATGAAATTTTTCATCACTTCAGCCATCGGGATTTCAAATACTTCTACATTTGGTAAAGCCGACAACGAAATATTACTAGTTACTAAGATGAGACATAGTGCACCGCCGCCGAGCAATCCACCCCACCTTAATGTTCTTTCATGATTTATTTCCTTTGCTAGTGGTACTAAAACTGGCATTGCCATTGTTAAATTAAATGCTGCATATAAAAACGGTGAAATCATCCATTTTAGACTTGGTGACTCGGATTGAGGCATACCAACAAGAATTGATGCATCTGTAAAAAGGACTTCTACTGCTAACACAACACTAAAGAAAATCATAATCGGTACAACAAACATATTTACACCAAACAAACCTTTGATTCCATATGTCAGTACAACAATCGAAAGTATACAAGTTAAGAAGATTCCAAGCTGATAGGATAATCCCAATTGTTCATGAAAAACGGCACCTGCACCTGAAAGCATAACGGATGTTACCCCAACCAACACAAGAAGCATTAGTGCATTCACAAAAAGTGCGATTTTTCTTCCAAATAAGTATTCGTTAAATTCTTTATATGAATTTGCTTGAATCCGGTTTGCAATAATCATGATTCTTGTACCCAACCATATAAAAAGAAAACCGCTGATCCCGATTCCGAACAAGCCAAATACTCCATATTGGGTAAAAAACTCAACTATTTCACGACCTGTTGCAAAGCCCGCTCCAACGATTGTTCCAACGTATACAGCACCAATTTGGAATGCTGCCCCCCAATTTTCTCGCACAAATAGCCACCTCATTATGTCTCTGTTACTTGATATATATGTACAAGTTTTAAAAATAAGACGAGCTATTCACTTGGAATCCCCGGAAAAAATTTCTAGGACTTTTCACTTGAAAGTCAAAGATAGTCAAAGTATAATGTAGACATAAGGTCAAAGATGGTCAAACATCACATCGACCTATTTTAATGATTCATTGGTCAAAGATAGTCAAAATTCAAGGAGGTAGTTGTTTTATGATTTGTCAAGCATGTAAGAAAAATGAAGCAACTGTTCAGTTGCACGTACAAGTGAACAATGATAAGCGACAAATTCAGCTTTGCAGTGAGTGTTATGCAAAGGAGAAGAACAACATGAAGATACCTTCAGGAATGTACGGTTTCCCTAATTTTACATTTGATGATTTATTTAAAGGTGGTGCCTTTGGTCAACAAATGGGAATAAATCAACAACAAACACAACCAAAACACGGTGGAAATGGCGGAGGTCTTCTTGATCATTTCGGTCGAAACCTTACTCAATTGGCAAAGGCTGGACTTATCGACCCAGTAGTCGGCCGTGACGAAGAAATCCAACGTGTCACTGAAATTCTAAACCGCCGTAATAAAAATAACCCTGTTCTAATTGGGGAGCCGGGTGTAGGTAAAACTGCAATTGCAGAAGGGTTAGCCCTACAAATTGCTGAAGGAAAAGCACCAAGTAAACTTGCAAATAAACAAGTTTATCTTCTTGATGTCGCTTCACTCGTTGCAAACACTGGTATTCGTGGTCAATTTGAAGAAAGAATGAAGCAATTGATTGCGGAGCTTCAAAAACATAAAAATATTATTCTTTTTATCGATGAAATTCACCTTATAGTTGGTGCTGGCTCAGCAGAAGGTTCAATGGATGCAGGTAATATATTAAAACCAGCTCTTGCTCGTGGTGAACTTCAAGTTGTCGGTGCAACCACACTTAAGGAATATCGTCAAATTGAAAAAGACGCTGCATTAGAGCGTCGTTTCCAACCTGTCATTGTGGATGAACCAACGGTTGATGAGGCCATTCAGATTCTTGAGGGAATTAAAGGAAAATATGAAGATTTCCATGGTGTAAAATATACAGATGAAGCGATTCAAGCTTGTGTAACATTATCACATCGTTATATTCAAGACCGATTTTTACCAGACAAAGCAATTGACTTGCTTGATGAAGCTGGTTCAAAAATGAACCTACTATCTGGTGGAAATAATCCAAAGGATATTGAAGAAGAGCTTGCAAAAATTGCCGCTGAAAAAGAAAAAGCTGCTGGAGAAGAAAACTACGAATTAGCAGCGAAATTAAGACATCAAGAAATTCTTCTTGAAAAGCAATTAAATAACCCAGAAACCAAAGAAGAACACGTTATTGATGTTGCGAATATCCAACAAATTATCGAAAAGAAAACAGGTATTCCTGTTGGTAAGCTACAAGAAAATGAACAACAAAAAATGAAGCATCTTGCTGAGAACCTTGCGAAAAAGGTAATTGGTCAAGAAGAAGCCGTTACGAAAGTTGCAAAAGCAGTTCGTCGTAGTCGTGCAGGTTTAAAAGCCAAAACTCGACCAATCGGTTCCTTCCTCTTTGTTGGGCCAACTGGTGTCGGAAAAACAGAATTAACGAAGACACTTGCTGAAGAATTATTCGGTTCGAAGGATGCCATGATTCGACTCGACATGAGTGAGTACATGGAGAAACACTCTGTCTCTAAAATTATCGGTTCACCTCCGGGATATGTTGGTCATGAGGAAGCTGGTCAACTTACTGAAAAAGTTCGTCGGAACCCTTATAGCATCATCCTTTTGGATGAAATTGAAAAGGCACATCCTGACGTTCAGCATATGTTCCTGCAAATTTTAGAGGATGGTCGTTTAACAGACAGCCAAGGTCGTACAGTAAGCTTCAAGGATACAGTGATTATCATGACAAGTAATGCCGGTGTCGGCGGACCTAAGAAAATCACAGTTGGTTTCGAAAAGGCAGAAACCGATGCCTACAAAGAATCATCTATCCTTGATTCACTAGGTTCCTTCTTCAAACCAGAATTCTTAAACAGATTTGATGCCATTATTGAATTTAAACAACTTGAAAAAGAACATCTACTACAAATTGTCGATCTAATGTTACATGATCTTGAAACAACTCTTAAAGAACAAGAAGTAACCATCAAAGTTGATGATGAAGCGAAACAAAAACTAGCTGAACTTGGCTACCACCCAGCATTTGGTGCACGTCCATTACGTCGTGTCATCCAAGAACAGCTTGAGGATCAGATTACAGATGTTCTTTTAGAAAGTGAAAATCAAACAAGCTTACATGTAACAGTTGTAGATAATAAAATTGTTGTAAAATAATTACAAAAATGCAGAGCCATTTTGCTCTGCATTTTTTCATATCGATTTTGTATCCAATTCCTTTACCTTGATTGGTGTCTTTCGATTTGAGAACATACTGTGCAGGATCATTCCTCCTGCTATCATCAAAAGTCCAATGATGGAATGCATCGATGGTAAAGGCGCACTTAACAGAAGGACCTCACCAATAATTACAAAGATAATCTCGGTTGCTTGGGTGGCTTCTACGGCTGCGAGCTTATTTTGATCATGCTTTACAAGCTCAGTCGCAAAAAAGAAAAGCACGGTTGCAACAATCCCAGAAGAAATCCCGACAAGAAAGGATTGAAATACCTGTTCCTTACTTGGCATCCCCGTAGTCACACCTCCGATTCCAGCAATAATCAACCAAAACGGTGTCGATGCAAGTGTCATTCCAAGAACACGCTGAAACGTATCAAAATTATTTTTGCAATGCTCCATCATTTTTCTATTCCCTAATGGATACGCAAAAGCGGCAACTATTACTGGAAGTATCCCGACAAGCAGCATCTCCATTCCAATGCCTCCATCCGCTTCCTGTAGCTGGATCAAGATAATTCCAATAAAAATAAAACTAGAAAAAAGGAGCCCTTTTACAGGGATTTTTTCACGTACCTTTTGTACACTATTTTCCGTTTCCACTGCTTTATAAAAAAAGGAACTACCAATAGACCAGCGATTATAACAAATTGCCATGTTCCGGCAACTAACCAGCCTGGGCCTGATGAGGCTGCAAAAGTAAGCGGCGCATAAAATAATCCAAACCCAATCGTACTCCACAGCATCCATTTTGTCGTATTTATTTTTAGCTCATGAAGAAGTTGCCTCATATTTCTTCTTATGAGAACAATCCCTATTAAAAATGGCAGCATAAAAAAATACCGCAATGAAGAACTCCAAAGCCAGCTACCACCAGAAAGCTCCATCGATCGGTTTAGAATAAACGTAACAGCAAAAAAAAGGGATGAGATAATTCCAATAAAAATTGCTTTCATTTACTTACTCCCTTCTAGACCTTGAAACAATAAACATCTTCATCGACAAATCCTTTAATAATTTCACCTGTTTTCGTAAATCCTGCTTTTGTATATACATGTATAGCAGCCTTGTTTGTTGGGATAACCGACAAGTAAATCTCATCACAATAGGGCAATGTCCGTACCATTTCAACAATAATTTCCTTCACAGCAGCGGTTCCATACCCTTTTCCTTGATATTTATAATCAATCATGATTCGACATAATTCAAAACGATTTCGCTCATTTTCAAGTCCGTACATCGTAAAACCAATTAACTGCATACCATCATAAATTGCCTTTGTTACCCAATCTGGTTGAACTTTAGCCTGGGCAAGCGAAAAAACATTTGAAGCAATCCATTTCTCGAACAAAGCAAACTCTTTATCCTCTGATTTCAAGCGAATGACATCATGTAAATTTTCCATCGTGACATCACGTAAAATGATTCTCTTCATTTACCCTCCCCCAGAATAAAGGTTAAAACGATTAATCGAAAAATTCTAATAACTCATTTCACCATAAAGACTTGCTTTGCTTTCACTTTAAATCCTTCTTTTTCTAGTAAATCCCGGACAATTTTATTCGACATTGACAAATTTGCTGCAGTTCTTACGACATGAAAATCCGTTGGGACATATACCATACGTAACAGATTCCTTACAATGTCTTCTTTCCTATTATTCGATGGCTCGGACTCGCATTGCAGTAGAATAATAGATTGAAGGTTACCTTCCTCATTGAACAGCCTTTTAAAGATTGCATATCCAACAATAGCTTTGTTATCATCCAATGCCAAGATTGATTCACCGTCACGAGCATTGTTCCATTGAGTTTGCCAGGGTACTAACGCTTTATAGAACGGGACCTTTGACGCGTCGATTGGTAGTCCTTTTTTAAAGGCATACTGACCGTTTTCTAATAAAAATGCATCCTTCGATAATCCGTCCATATTCTGTAAATGCACCAACTCATCTACCGTTTTATAGCCGAATTTTTCATATAAGGCAATCGCCCTCACATTTTCTTTAACAGCTTCAAGTGTTGCAACTTCTACATTTTCTTCTTCATAGATTGCTAGCACAGCTTCAATTAGCTTCTTACTAACACCTTTGCCGCGGTATTCAGGGTCAACCCCTGTACCTCCATTCCAAGAAATCTTTTTTCCGTTAATTAGACGAATACCGTTTAAAATAATCCCGATTGGTCGTTCCTTATCATAGGCAATGACTGAAAGACTTGGAGAAAGCCCTTCCAAAATCATTCTCCTTGTAAAAAGATCGACCGTCATCGTCATATCAAAATAGTAACCCTCAAATCCTTTATTCCATGCAACTACCGCATCTTCAAGATTACATTGGGACAACCGTTTTATTGTAATCATTTTCTCCTCTACTCCTCTTCCTAATGATGTAATATAGTTGATTTATTTAATCATATTTTTAGAATGCCCACAAGTAATTTTTGGAAAAATTTATATAGTTGATATCTTTCCAGAGCATTAACCAAGATTTTGCCTCATATACATTAATGAGGTGGAAAACATGTCCGTTATTCCAAGGATTTTCTTACTTATGTCCTTTTTCTTATTCATTTTGAACGCTTCATCTGCAGGGTTTATTTTGTTCAACGTGAGGTTTGGTCCTTTATTTGGGTATGGTTTCTTTATTTTTGTTAGTTTGGTGGGAGCAGTTTTTGCTTCAATTGCAGAGGAGCCTAGTTCGACGAAGAAGTTTTATTGTAGATACTGTTTATACGGAAATTTACTTGTCGTATTTTTTCCACTCTATTTTCATTGGGTTGCCAATTCCTTTATTCCAACATTACTTGAAACATTTCTTTAACAAAAAAAGTGCCACATTAGTCTATGTGACACTTTTTTGTTATTACGCGTCTTGATCAGTTAAAATAAGTGGTCCATCTTGTGTGATGGCTAATGTATGCTCATATTGTGCAGACAGGCTGCCATCAATTGTACGTGCTGTCCAACCATTTTTGTCCATGGTTGACTGCCATTTTCCGACATTAACCATTGGTTCAATTGTGAAAACCATACCTTCTTTTAAACGCAATCCCTTATTTGGGAGACCGTAGTGTAAAACCTGTGGTTCTTCGTGCATTGTTGGTCCAATCCCATGTCCGATAAAATCACGCACAACTGAAAAACCTTCTCCTTCTGTGTAGGACTGGATTGCGTGACCAATGTCTCCCAGACGATTCCCGATTACAGCTTGCTCAATCCCCTTATACATTGCTGTTTTTGTAACATCAAGAAGCTTCGCCGCTTTTGGAGAGATTTCCCCCACACCATATGACCATGCAGAGTCAGCAAGTGCGCCACCGAGGTTTACAACCATATCAATCGTTACGATATCACCATTTTTTAATGGTTCTTTTCTAGGGAAGCCGTGGCAGATTTCATCGTTAATTGATGCACATGTTGCATATTTATAGCCCTTGTAACCTTTTTGTTCAGGCGTAGCACCATTCTTCTTAATAAAATCTTCCGCAAAGTTGTCAATTTCTAGGCTTGTAATTCCTGGCTGAATCATTTTGCGAATTTCCTTATGGCAGGCTGCCAAAATTTGTCCCGCTTCGCGCATTAATTCAATTTCTCTTTTTGTCTTTAAATGAATCATGAAAACACCCTCAATTTCAATTTGATGTTTTTATTATATCCTTTATCAACGTTTTTTGCATAAACTAACATTTAATTTGAAAATTTAAAAAAGACTGTGGTTTCCCACAGCCTTTTTTTACAGTTGCTTGTCGTCGATACTATTAAGCCATGCCTCAATTTCACCAACTACAGACTCGACTGTTCCTTCTTCAAATGGAGAAAGTAGGTTTGCGACCTTCACAAGCTCGATGAATGGCTTGCTTCCACCTTGTTTACAAAGATGAACATAGTCTGCCCAAGCTTGGTCATGGTTTTCTCTTGATTTTTTCCAGAATTGGAACGCACAAATTTGAGCAAGTGTATAGTCAATATAATAGAAAGCAGTTGTGTAAATATGGCTTTGACGCTGCCAGAATCCACCTTGCTCTAAAAATTCATTGCCATCATAATCACGAAGTGGCATATATTTTTTCTCGATTTCTCTCCATGCTTTGTTGCGCTCAGCAGGAGTACATTGTGGATTTTCATAGACAAAATGTTGGAATTCATCGACTGCAACACCATATGGCAAGAATAATAGTGCTTCACTTAAATGAGAAAACTTATATTTGTCTGTATCTTCTTTGAAGAATAATTCCATCCAAGGCCATGTAAAGAATTCCATACTCATTGAATGAATTTCAGCAGCTTCATACGTTGGCCAGTTGTATTCAGGAACCTCATAATGTCTACTTGAATACACTTGGAATGCGTGCCCTGCCTCATGTGTTAACACATCTATATCCCCAGAAGTTCCATTGAAATTCGAGAAAATAAATGGTGCTTGGTAATCACTAATATACGTACAATAACCACCACCAGCTTTCCCTTTTTTTGCAACAAGGTCCATTAAATTCGTATCAATCATATATTGGAAGAATTCTTTTGTTTCTTCAGACAGCTCTTCATACATCTTCTTTCCATTTTCGATGATCCACTCTGGCCCACCCTTTGGTACTGGATTTCCAGATTTAAAGCTGAATGACTCATCATAATATTTTAAGCTATCTAGTCCTATACGTTCTGCTTGGCGCTCACGAAGCTTCACTGCTAGTGGAACAATATGTTCCTTAACTTGCTTTCTAAAGTTTGCAACCATTTCTGCATTATAATCCGTTCTTGATAATCTTACATAGGCAAGCTCAACGAAGTTTTTATAGCCTAACTTATGGGCTATACGTGTCCGTACTTTTACAAGTTGATCATAAATTTCATCAAATTTTTCTTGATGCTCCTTGAAAAATGCGAAACGAACTTCATTTGCCTTTTTCCGCATTTCACGATCCTTTGATTCAGTAAATGGTTGTATCTGCGCTAAAGTCCGTTCTTCCCCTTCAAACATAATCTTGGCTGAGGCAACAAGCTTCGTATATTCTGATGAAAGTTTGTTTTCCAATTGTAGGTCCTCAACAACCTCAGGCGTAAACGTTTTAATTTGTGTTTCTGCAAAATCAAACAGTTGTTTTCCCCATTTATTTTCTAATTCAGTGCGAAATTTAGAAGCAACAAGTGCTTCATAGTACTTTGTAATTAAGCCTTGTACAAGTGGCTGTATTTCATCAAGATAATCCTGTTCCTGTTTGTAGAATTCATCATTCGTATCCACTGTATGTCTGATATAGCAAATGTTAAAAGCTGTTTCAACGGTTCGTTGTATTGAAATGATTTCTTTCATTGCTTCATCTTGTTCAACGGGATTTGTTGCGTTTTTAAATTTTTCAAGCGCTACATCAAATGTTTTCTCTACCTGGTCCATGTTAGGACGTTCATACTGGAAATCGTTAAAATTCATAGAAGTTCCCCCTTTTCCATCTTAGGATAGAATATGTATACCTTTTCATTGTAAACTACTACTACATAATTTTTCCACTACAAAATATTAATTAGAAATTAATAAGTTTCCCTTAAAAACTTGTCCACTTTTGTCGATATAAAGCATAGTAGAAAGATAAATTTTATCAAACCCTGAACACTACTCTCGTAACAACGTATGAAAGCATAGGTGATACAAATTGGATAAATCGTCATTAATAGGAGTCATTCTAGGTTTAATCGCGGTATTTGTAGGTATGTTATTAAAAGGAGTTCCATTTACAGCATTATTAAACCCTGCTGCCTTTTTAATTATTATTATTGGAACAATTGCGGCCGTTACTATTGCATTTCCATCAAGTGAATTAAAAAGGGTACCACAGCTTTTTGGGGTGCTTTTTAAGGAAAAAAAGATGTTAAGTGTTGAAGAACTAATTCCTATGTTCTCAAACTGGGCAACCATTGCCCGTAAGGAAGGGCTTTTAGCACTTGAGGTCAAAGTTGCTGAAGTGGATGATCCATTCTTAAAAAACGGTTTAAGCATGGCGGTCGATGGACAAAGTGCTGAATTTATCCGCGATGTAATGACGGAAGAAATAGAAGCCATGGAAGAACGTCATTTATCGGGTGCTTCGATTTTCTCTCAAGCTGGTACATATGCACCAACATTGGGTGTATTGGGTGCTGTTGTGGGTCTGATTGCTGCCCTCGGTCACATGGACGATACAGATGCACTTGGTGAAGCGATAGCAGCCGCATTCGTTGCGACAATGCTCGGGATTTTCTCAGGATATGTGCTATGGCACCCATTTGCAAATAAGTTAAAACAAAAATCAAAACAAGAAATTAAAATGAAGGAAGTTATGATTGAAGGCGTGTTATCTGTACTTGAAGGTCAATCTCCACGAGCAATCGAGCAAAAACTTTCAATGTATCTATCAAATAAAGATCGCGGGAAGGTTATGATTGAGGGTGAAATGATAGATGGCTAGGAGAAAACGTAAATCAAAGCACGATGAGCATATGGATGAATCATGGTTGGTACCATATGCGGACATTCTAACCTTACTACTCGCACTGTTCATCGTTCTATTTGCTGCGAGTAATGTGGATGCTCAGAAATTCCAAAAACTCGCAAGCTCCTTTAATAATGTCTTTAAGGGTGGAACTTCCTTTTTAGATTATGAAAGTCCAGAACCTGTAGAAATTGATAATGCGGCAATCGAAAAAGATAAAGAAAAAGAAAGAGAAAAACAAGAGCAAGAAGAATTAAAGGAATTACAGAAAAAAATCAATGGATATATCACAGAGAATGGTTTAGATTTAAGTCTTAAAACCCGTTTAGCAGATGAAGGGTTACTCGTTACGATTCAGGATGGGGCTTTCTTTAATCCAGGGAAAGCAGACGTTAGACCAGAGGACGTTAAACTAGCTCGTGAAATTTCGGAACTTTTGGTAATGAACCCACCACGCAATATTATCGTTAGTGGACATACCGATACTGTTCCGATGAATAATCGTGAATTTAAAAGCAACTGGCATTTAAGTGTCATGCGTGCAGTTAATTTTATGAGTATTTTATTAGAAAATGAAAAGCTTGACCCAAGACGCTTTAGTGCTCGTGGCCTTGGTGAATATGAGCCAGTTGCGACAAATGATACACCTGAAGGGCGAAAACTTAACAGACGTGTTGAAGTTCTAATCCAACCGAATATCGAACAGCCTAAATAATAAGAAGCCTATGGATCACTCCATGGGCTTCTTATTTATTACCAAATAACTTTCCAATTATTATTAACAGTAGCTTCAATTGTACCTCTTTCAAGGATATAATTTGCAATTAACTCTGACATATCAAGAGGGATATCCTTAATAATCGGCTTATCCTTAAACATGACATATTCCCCGCCACCACCTGCACGGTAGTTATTCATAACTACATCATACTCGCCGTCTGGTCGAACTGGGTTTCCCTTAAAGGATAATCGGACGACACGCTCACCTATTGGTTTAGTCAAATCGAAAATATAGTCAATACCTTCCCACATATCATAATTGTAATGCTGTGGCTTTGGCGTTGTGAAGGATGGATTTACCGTTACCTCCCCATTTTCAAGGATAAAATAGCTTGCACTTCTTTCTAGTGCTTCCTTCAAGTCTTTTCCACTTATTCGGATAACAGTTAACGTGTTTGGATAAATATAATTTGAGACAACGTCTCTCATTGTAATGTTTGATGGAAATCCTTTTGTAACATTATTAAAAAGAGCTGTATTTGAAATAGACACTTTGGCCACTTCCATTTGCACCTTATTAATAAATTCAACAAGGGCATTATCCTTTAGGCGTGCTTTTAATGGATCATCAATTGTCATATTTCCGATAACTTGACCAATTGGTTTGTCCAACCATTCCTGTGTCTCATACTCATATTCTTTTACTAACTGAAGTGAGGCTTCATCCGCTTCGATTTCGTTAACGAAAATGAGTTCAGGTTTTGATTCAGTAATCGTCCACATGTCTTCATTTCTCATAAGTGTGATTGTAGCTTTTCCAATAGCTTGACCATTAAAACTTGGCTGCACAATTGGAACACCATTTACTTTTCCTGATAGGGACCGGTGTTGATGACCAGTTAATAAAAGGTCAATCCCCTCAATTTCTGTACAAATTCGGTATCCTTGGTTTTCCCCTGTAAGTTTTTCAGTGGGTTCACCCGTTTCTAAATCCGCTTCAAATCCACCATGGTAGGAAACAATCATGATGTCTGGATTTTCTTCAGTCCGGATTTTCTCTACCCATTTTTTCGTTGACTCCAACGCATCATCAAAGGTTAGCCCTTTAATATGTTCAGGATTCTCCCAATTCGGAATATAGTGTGTGGTGACACCAAGTATCGCAGCCTTAACCCCATCCTCGAGTTCAATCAATAAATAAGGTTTTCCAATAAATGGTTCCCCTTTTTCATTTAATATATTTGCAGACAGCCACGGGAAATTTGATTCGTTTATGGCCTTTTGTAATACGTCCATTCCATAATTAAACTCATGATTTCCAACAACAGCTGCATCATAATGTAAATCATTTAATAGTGCAATCATTGGATTTGGTTTATGACTATTTGATCGAACATAATGATAGGTTAAAGGTGTCCCTTGTATTAAGTCTCCATTATCTATAACGATTGTGTTCCTATTCCGCCTTCTTTCTTGTTTGATGACAGTTGCAATTTTACCAAGTCCGAGCTCTGCCTTATCATTACTTCCATAATTAATCGGAAAAATATTGCCGTGAATATCACTAGTTTCAAGAATTGTAATTGTAATAGATTTCATCTTAGTTACCTCTTTTATCTAGGGTCAATTTTAAGTATACACAAATTTACCAATTTGGAGTGTGAGAATTTCTATTCTTTTACAAAAATAGCACTTCCATATCGGAAGTGCTCTGTTTTTAAACAAGTTTGCTACGAATCTTTCCGCTTATAAAATCAAGGATTGTAACGACCACAATAATGATGATTAGCATCATTCCAACTTGTTCCCAGTTCCGTTGCATAGAAGCAATAATTAATGGCGCACCAATACCGCCCGCTCCGACGATTCCTAGGATGGTTGAAGCTCTAACATCGACTTCAAAGCGATACAATGCATAATTTGAAAATTGGGGAATGATTTGTGGAATAACACCAAACCATATCACTTGAATACGGTTTGCACCATTTGCCTTTAACGCTTCTAATACCTTCATATCAATCGATTCAACAACTTCTGAATATAACTTTCCAAGCATACCGATTGAGTGGATTCCAACAGCTAAAACACCAGCATATGGCCCAATACCTACTGCTGCTACAAAAATAATAGCTAACATAATTTCTGGAAAGGCTCTGATTCCATTTAAAATCCATTTACCTATTGTTGATATTTTCGAAATATTTCGTGCTGCTAAAAAACCAAACGGTATCGCAAGAATTGCTGCAATTAATGTACCTGCGTATGCAATCAGTATAGATTCCAGCATATAATAGGCGTACTCTGGTATTTTCGAATGGATTTCCGGCATAAAAAGTGAATCCCAAAAGAGTCTTTTAAAAATTGTTACAGGACTTAAGAGTGACCCTCGATAGGTTAAATCGGTCATCGTAAAAGCAATATAGTATAAATAAAGTAAGACAAGAGAGATTACAACAATCTTCCATTTTCCCTTTTTTGGTGGTGGTTTTAATAAATCTGTTGTTTTGCTCATTACATCAATCGCTCCCTTATTCGGTTACTAATAAAGTCAATAATCGTAACCGCTATAAACGTCATGATGACAATTGTTGATACGTTGCCATAATTAAACATCGCTAATTGTTTTTTAAGGATTAAACCAATACCACCAGCACCAACAAATCCTAATACAACAGAAGCACGAACATTAATTTCTAAAACATATAATGAATATGACGTAAAATGTGGCAAAATTTGTGGCAAAACACCATACCATATGACTTGCACAATATTACCACCAGTAGCACGGATTGCCTCTAATGGATTCGGGTCAATTGCCTCAATTGTTTCACTTATTAATTTTGCAAGTATTCCTACAGAAAAGATAAATAATGCCAACACACCTGCTAATGCGCCTATTCCTACTAACGCAACAAGTATAACAGCTAAAATTAATTCTGGAA
The DNA here is from genome assembly GCF_000285535.1 of Bacillus timonensis. GTDB lineage: Bacteria > Bacillota > Bacilli > Bacillales > Bacillaceae_L > Ferdinandcohnia > Ferdinandcohnia timonensis. The sequence continues at coordinate 1,126,825 of NZ_HE610985.1, forward strand.
TCGTACGCAGAATGTTTAATATGAAACGGACTATATTATAAAATCCTTTGTTCTTATTAATATTTGATGCCGCAAAAAAGCTGATTGGTAGCGCAATAATTGCTGATAAAGTTGTACTTAGCAGTGCCATATTCCATGTTTCAATCAAGCTTTCTAGTACTGTATCGGCATATCCGAGATTAGGCGGAAATAGATCCTTAACAATAAAATCCAATACAATGGGCATACCGGTCGCAATTTTATTAGGATAAGCTTCAGTGAAAGTTGCTGAAATTACATAAAATGCAATTACCACTGTAAAAATACTACCAATGGTAGCCTTTGTCTTAGTTGGTACTACTGGTATTTTCTTAACAGCTTGTTTACTCATTCTTCAACACTCCCGCGCATATCTCCATCCTTGATTGGACGACCATATATTTGCTCGAATGTTTTTTCGTTCACAGTAGATGCAGGACCATCGAACACAATTTCTCCTGCTCTCATACCGATAATACGATCAGCATACTCCATAGCCATATCAATAAAGTGTAAATTAACAATGGTTGTAATCCCAAGGTCTTGATTAATTCTCTTTAAATCTCTCATGACGATGTGTGAGGTAGGTGGGTCAAGACTCGCTACAGGCTCGTCAGCTAAGATAACAGTGGGCTTTTGAGTTAGCGCCCTCGCAATACTTACACGTTGTTGTTGTCCACCACTTAGTTGGTCTGCACGTGTATATGCTTTTTCTTCAATTCCTACACGCTTCAAATTAGTTAATGCCAGTTCTTTATCTTCTTGAGAAAAAAGACCTAATAGACTTTTCACTGTTCCAATATGGCCAAGTCTTCCAGTTAATACATTACGAAGAACTGACATACGATTGACAAGGTTATAGTTTTGGAAAATCATACCGATTTTTGTTCGTAATTTCTTTAAATCTCTTTCCTTAAATTTCAATGTGTCTTTGCCATCTATGATTAACTCTCCATCAGTAGGTTTAACCAATTGATTAATACTTCTGATAAAGGTGGATTTTCCAGCGCCAGATAAACCAACCACAACAATGAATTCACCAGGATTAATAGTGACATTAATATTTTTCAACCCCTGATGTCCATTTGGATAAGTTAAAGAAACATTTTTAAATTCAATCATAACCGTGCTCCTTTACATTCATTAAAAATAAAACGATAATACTTTGTAATTCCAACAAGCTTAGTGCGGGTTCATTTATCTATTTTAAATTCTTGTTTTTCAGTTACGAATTTTCTGATAAAAAAGGAGAGAAGATGTCTCCTCTCCCTTTATACTTTTTATTGGCTAATTAATTTTAATCTTAATTATTCGCCTAATTGATCTTTAAACTTTTCGTAAACTTCCCGAACGACATCAAATTCTTCGTCGGTTGCTTCCGCAATCCCGTCCCAAGTGTATACCTCATTCATTACTTTTAATACCTCAGGCTTGTCGTTGATTGCTAAGAAAGCTTCCTTAATTTTAGCTTTCATATCTTCTGGTAAGTCCTTACGAACAGATACTCCGTCATTTGGAATTTCTTCTGTGTAACCAATTACTTTTAGTTTGTCTTTTACATCCGGAATATCTTTTTCTAAGTTATCACGAACATCTGTGAAAGTTGTCGCGAAGTCAGCTGAACCATCTAATACAGCAAGTGCAGCATTGTCATGGCTTTGCACAGCTGTTTGGTTGAAGAAAGTATCAAGATTTTCAATACCCATTTCCATTAATTGTGATGCCGGAAATAGGAAACCTGAAGTTGATAGAGGGTCCCCGTATGCCCAAGTTAAGCCTTCTTTAGCAACGATGTCATCAATAGAGTTTAAATCAGAATCCGCAGCTGCAATGTATTGAGCTTTGTATGTATCTGATCCATGGCGAATCGCTTTTACTAACACGTCTACATCAGCACGTTCTTTAGCTTGAACATAACCAAATGGGTTTGTAAAACCAATATCTACTTGACCTGTTCTCATACCTTCTACAAGACCAACGAAGTCAATCATAACTTCTGCTTTAACAGGTACACCAAGCTGTTCAGTTAAGTACTCTTCTAGTGGTTTAACATTGTCTGCAATAGTGTCAGCTTCTTGAGAAGGAATGAATCCCATTGTTAATTCAGTAACTTCTTCAGTCTTTCCTTCGTCGCCGCCTTTTGCATTATCATCGCCAGCATTGTCTTTGTCATCAGAGCCACACGCTGCGATTACAAAAAGCATACCAATTGCCATTAGCAAAGCTAAAAACTTTTTCATTTTCTTTCCCCCTAAATGTGATGTAAAAGTAAAACCCTATTTATTATATATTAAAATATTTCGAATTTCGACTTAAATTTTGTTTTTTTTACAATTTATTTACATTCACATTACGTCAATAATGCTTTCTACCTATTTTTCGTGATAATTGTCTCCTGAATTTCAGATAAAACTTTATTATTTGAGAATATTGTTGTTTCCGGTGAAAACACGGAGAACGGCTGATTTTCTAATGTCTTCATGACACCCCCGACTTCCCCTAAGATAACCATCCCCCCTGCAATATCCCATGGGGACAATCGAAAATCAAAATAAGTTTCTAATCGTCCACAAGCCACATAAACAATTTCAAGTGCAGCTGAGCCCAGATATCTTGTTCCTCTCGCCTTTTGAACCATTTCAATAAATATTGAATGATCCACTTTGTCATTTGGAACTAACCAAAGTTGGCATATACTAATATTGGCCTCTTCTAATTTTTTGTCTGCGAGTTTTGGCAACAACTGCTCATTTAGATAAGCGCCCTCTCCTGTTAATGCATGGAACATCTCGTCAGCAATTGGGTCGTATACAATTCCAATCCGGGGCTTTCCTTTTTCATAAATTCCAACTGAAATAGCAAAGTTTCTTTTTTGATGCACGAAATTTGTTGTTCCATCTATCGGGTCAACAATCCACACAATTTCCTTTTCGGCATTGTATTCCTGATCACTTGCAAGACCCTCTTCACCTAAAAAGAAATGAGCTGGATATTTTGTCTTAATGTGATCAATAAAGAATTGCTCAATTTCTTTATCCTTATTTGTCACTAAATCTGCAACAGACGTTTTATACTCTACATTTACACTTTCCTTCGTAGCTTTTCGAAGGATTTCTCCCGCTTCTAGTGTCCATTGCTTTGCTGTTTGATACACTTCATCCCAATTCACAATCGTTTTCCCTCCTTAACTTCGTACTAACCGTATACAAAAAGTGACAATTGGTCAATATATTTTGCCTAAAATTTAATAGGCTTGTCTTTCTCATTTTGATATAATATTTTACAAGAAAATGGTAAGGAGAATGTGTTTGAAAATAGAATCTCAGGTTCTAAAGAATATACTTGTATATTTATTTATTGTCATTTTGCCTACCACGGTAGGAAGTATTTTATTTACGAATTATCATTATCAATCTTTCATTAAAAAACAGACTACCGAGACAGAAGAAATGGTACAATTTCATTCTAGTTATATTGATCGATTTATTGGGGAAACAATTGCCGGAACTGAGACTCTTGGGATTGTCCTAGAAAATAAGAATAGTAATGAAGAGATCAAAAACATACTAGTTTCGATACATAAAAAAGATGAACGATTCTCTGGGCTTTACTGGGCTAACCCAGAGGGGGATATACTTGTGTCATCCCTCGGTTTAGATAAAAAAGTAAATATTGGCTATCGGGAATATTTTAAACAGGCGATCCAAACAAAACGGACTGTTATTTCACCAGCACATAAAGGTGTTGTAACAGGAAGATTTATTGTTACAATTGCGACTCCCGTTTTAAGTTCAAATGAGGTTGAGGGTGTTCTACTCTTTAGCCTTCGCTTGGATTATTTAGAAAATGTGATTAAGGTTTTATCACCTGATGAAATTTTGAGAGTGGTAGACTATACAGGACAGGAATTGATTAACACGAATCAAGATTTTCACTCCCTAGATACAGATATCATTCGTACAGAGCTTGATAACGTGAATTGGATGATTGAAGCTCGACCTCGAAAGACGTTGACACATAAAAAGGAGTTTATTTTAAACTCAATTATCTTTAGTGGTATCGTGTTGATTCTTACTCATATTCTATTTCTTTTCGGAAAATATCTTCTCTTAAAACGCCAAGCCAGCCGCGAACGGGAGGAAAATGAGCTTCAGAAATTGGAATTAGTAGGAACACTAGCTGCGAGTACGGCTCATGAGATAAAAAATCCATTAACAGGGGTTAAGGGGCTCATACAACTTTTAAGTGAAAAACACAAAGACCCGACTGATCAATTTTATTTTTCAGTCATTCAGCAAGAGATTACAAGAATCAATGACATTGTCAATGAATTTTTAATTCTTGGCAAACCTACTGCTGATAAACGAAAAAGCTATGATATTAACGAAATTGTGAAAGAAGTCCAACCAATTATTAAATCCGAAACAAACCTTTATAATATAGAATTTGATTTACAACTTACTTCATTACCACTATATATCATGTGCTCAAATGACAATATCAAACAAGTTGTTTTAAATGTAGCAAAAAATGCAATTGAGTCGATGCAAAAGGATGGAGGCCATTTAACGATTTCGATTCAAAAAGAAGAGAATTCTTGTTTGCTGACGATAAAAGACACTGGTGTCGGAATTCCAAAAAAGATTCTTGCAAAGGTGTATCATCCATTTTTTACGAATAAAGATACCGGTACTGGGCTCGGGCTTGTGATCTGTAAACGAATTGTCAATATGTACAATGGGACCATTGAAATTGATAGTATTGAAGGAAAAGGTACAACAGTTCAAATCCGTTTTCCTCTACACGATGAGTAAAACAAGCTCACTTTTTCGAAAGTGAGCTTGTTTTTTATCGAACACTATACTGTTAGGATTGCTTCAATTCTCTTAATCTCATCAAATCCAAGTACTAAGTCAGTCGCCTTGGCATTCGCTTCAATTTGTTCCGGATTTGTGGCTCCAACGAGTGTGCTCGCAATATTGTGTTGTCTCAGGATCCAGGATAGTGCCAATTCTGGCAGTGTAACCCCTAATTCGTTTGCAAATTCTTCAAGTCTATCAATCTTTGTTGAAACAATTCCGTTAATAATGTTTTTAACCCATGAATTCACTTGAGAATTTGCTCCCCTGCTTCCGGTAGGGATTGTGCCTCCCCTATATTTCCCTGTTAACACACCTTGGGCGAGCGGAGAATACACAACTTGGGAAATACCATTCTTTTCACAAACAGGGATAATTTCATCCTCGATGTCACGGTGCAGCATGTTGTATTGAGGTTGATTAACAATAATTCGATCTAATAAATATTTATCTGCAACAGCAATAGCTTCTTGAATTTGAGCAGCAGTCCACTCACTCACACCGGCATACAGAATTTTCCCCTGCCTAATCAAATCATCTATTGCACGTAGTGTCTCATCCACAGGAGTATCTATATCATAGCGATGACAATAAAACACATCGACATAATCTAAATCCATTCGTTTTAAGCTTGCATGAACTTGCTCCATAATATGTTTTCTTGATAATCCCTTATCATTAGGACCATCTCCCATTGCCCCAAAAGCCTTTGTTGCTAGACAATATGATTCGCGTGGGTACTCCTTTAACGCGCCCGCTAATATTCGCTCTGCTTCCCCTCTCTCATACACATTTGCCGTATCAAAAAAATTTATACCAAGTTCATATGCTTTATGAACGGTTTTCATAGCCATTTGTTCATCTACTGTTTTACCAAAAGTTAGCCAACTTCCTAAACTGATTTCACTCACCTTAAGGCCCGAACGTCCCAATCTTCTGTATTTCATGCCATGCCTCCTCCTCCTTATCTGAATACTATCTTACCATTAAATTTATCAGAAATTTCAAACAAGGTAAAGCGAATGTCTAAAAATTTGCATTGTCGGTTTCTGTCTTGATTTCCCTATAATTATTTCGAATTTTCACTTTACAAAATTGGGAAAAAGGTTTTTCATAGAGTAAAGGATTTAAATTACATCTTACGTAAAGAAATAAAGGGGAAATAACAAAATGCTCGCAGTAAAAACACAAGCCACAAGCTCAGAAGTTGATGCAAAGAAAACGATTTATGGAATTTTATTTATCATTGGGTTATGTCACATGTTAAATGATTCAATCCAAGCTATTATCCCAGCAATGTTTCCTATTTTAGAACGTTCGATGGGATTGTCGTTTACACAACTAGGATTAATATCGTTCGCATTACAAATTGTATCTTCAGTTGCCCAACCTGTTGTAGGATGGTATACAGATAAAAAACCGATGCCATTTGCTTTACCAATTGGGTTAACCTTTACTTTTTTTGGTGTCATTGGATTAGCATTCGCACCAAACTTTTTAACTATTATTCTTTCCGTTTTACTAATTGGAGTGGGTTCTGCCGTTTTTCATCCTGAAGGGTCCCGTGTCGCCTATATGGCAGCAGGAAACCGACGCGGATTGGCACAATCCATTTATCAAGTTGGTGGAAATTCAGGGCAAGCACTAGCACCAGTAATTACCGCATTAATTCTAGTCCCCCTAGGACAATTTGGGGCAATTTGGTTTTCGTTAGTTGCTGCACTGGCCGTTGGCTTACTTGTATATATTGCTAGATGGTATTCTAAAACCCTTAAAACGGTTGAACTTCAAAAGAAAGTAAAAAAGACTGTTTCAACCGTTAGACAAAACTCAAAGTCTATAAAATTCGCCTTAGTTGTTCTCATCTTGTTTGTTTTTGCACGTACTTGGTATATGTCAAGCATCACAAATTTTTATTCATTTTATGTAATTGAAAAGTATGGATATAGTATTTCTCAAGCACAGATTTACATCTTCTTGTTCCTTGCAACAGGTGCATTAGGAACCTTTTTTGGCGGACCGTTAGCAGATAAGTTTGGAAAAAGGAATGTTATCATTGTTTCATTATTGGGTTCTGCACCGTTAGCACTAATTCTGCCATTTGTTGGACCTCATGTTGCGATTGTGCTCGTAACGGTAATCGGTTTTATCCTGTTATCCAGTTTCTCCGTTACGGTTGTCTATGGTCAAGAATTGATGCCAGGAAAAATCGGAATGATGTCAGGTCTAATTGTCGGTCTTGCTTTCGGTATGGGGGCAATTGGAGGAGTTGCAATTGGTTCTATCATCGATGCAATTGGATTAACACCAACCATCATCATGATGGGCTTCCTCCCATTGCTTGGAATCTTGGCCTTCTTATTGCCGTCAGATCAAAAATTGAATGAATGGAATAATGCATGATAGATTGTGAGAACATCAGTACTAACTTTGTCTACACTCAGAGAGCGCTTTTGGCGCTCTTTTTTGTTTGTTACATTTTAATAAATCAGCATATTCTGGTGTGCTTGATACTCTACTTCACCGTTTCGAATTTGTTAACCTTAAGGGCACACTTATTTATCTCGTTTAACCCGGTTGCGGTATATCATTTATCGTTTTTCGGCTCGGTGATAGCTCGTTTAACCCGGTTGCAGTATATCATTTATCGTTTTTCGACTCGGTGATAGCTCGTTTAACCCGGTTGCGGTATATCATTTATCGTTTTTCATCTCAGTGATATCTTGTTTCACCCGCTTGCAAGTATTCCACACATTTTCCCTATCACAGCTGATATACCAGCCCAGGATCCTTCATTTAGAGTTGCGAAACCCAAACTTCAATCCGAAAAAAAAATAAACAACCCACTGTTGTGAATTGTTTGGTTTATCCAATATATTTATGATTTGTAGCTGACTTTTTGAAGTGCAAAAAATAACATGACTCTCTTTAAAAACTGACGAAAAAGTGAATGGTTTCGTTCTGCTGCATCTGCTCGTTGATAGATATTTATAAGTTCATCAAGTTCTTGGCTACATTCGATTGTTTCATTACTTGTAAACCCCGTACTATTAGCAATAGTGATCATTTCTTCTCTTTTTCTATTAATTTCTTCTAATAGTATCTGTTTGTAATCAACACGTCTGGTTTCCAAAACTTCCACTCCTTTATTCCAACGTTAGAAAATTCTAACGCCGCATACAACTATCGTATGCCAACCAATACCACCTTTGGTACATGCCTCAGTTGCTACTCTTTGAATTATTACAAAATCTACTATTTATGTAAATAGATTCGCAAAAATAGACATTATTTTCTTTAAGAAATTTACAAATTTATGTACGAAATCGCTTCCAAGACGAAATTCATCTTTTTTCGACAACCGAAATAGTACAGGAATCGACAGTTAATTCACACAAAAAAACCTATAGGTACTACACCTATAGGTCTAACATTCGCTTATTTGATTCGATCAATATGAGTGACACGAAATTCTTTTGCTTCCAGTTTTCTTTTTACTTCTTGTATCTTTTCCTCACTAAGTGAACCAGGTAGGTTTAGAATAATTCGACGAAGGTATTTTTCACCATTATCTAACGTCAGCATACCGTCAATATTAATATCGCGAATTAAGGAAACTAGTTCTTTAATTGCCCCTTTATGTTCAATCGTAGCAATGGTTAACGTATACCCACCTGTTTTCATCCCAAAAGAATCTTCTAGGACATCCATAACATTTGAATGAGTGATAATACCTTGAAATTCTTTTCCAGCATTCAGTACGGCAATAAACGGCAAGCGGCGAATCGTTAAAAAAGTCTTGAAGAAGGAGTCTTCCTCGAAAACGAATGCATCTTTACTTTCTACAAGGGCAGACACACTTGTATTGGCATCCCCATTTTTTTCGTATAAAAACTCTAGAATATCAACCTTATAAATCAAACCTTCAAATGTTGTACCATTATTCGATAATACTGGTACTGAACGGAAACCAGTTTCGTTTAAAAATTGCAGGGCTTGTTGAATCGTAAAATTGTCATCACAATATTTCACATCTGACTTTTGAACAAAATTGTAGCGAATTTTCATGTTCTCCACTCCTCACTATTTTGGAAGAATTTCCAACTACCTATATTATATACAACAAAAAGTTTCTATTCTAATGAACAAAAATGTAACATATTCCCCTTTATAAGTAAAGAATATTCTTACTATTCAGTCTCAAAAAAAGAGCTTTATGAACAATTATCATAAAGCCCTTTTGTTCTTACTTAGTTGCTGCGAATTCTGGGTCCTGGATTGGGTGTGCGACCCACCCAGCTGGATCAATAAATAAACGAACTGCGACAACTTCACGATCATCCATTAGAGTGAAAAAATGTGGAGTATCTACAGGTACAGAAATTACATCCCCTGCTTCTAATTCCACATCAAAGTATCCTGTCTCCCCGCTTCCTTTAATAACAAAAATTCCATGACCAGCTACAATCGCTCGTACTTCATCTTCTGTATGAACATGGACTTGTTCGAATTTCTTTAGAAGTTCTTCAAGGTTTGGCGTTTCATCTGATAATGCAATAACATCCCATTTTTGATATCCATTGCGCTCACCAAGGGATTTGATTTCCTCTTCATAAATGGATAAGATTTGCTCTTTTTGTTCATCATTGATTTTACAGTTTCCTATTAATTCCGCTGGTAGTTTACTAGTATTCCAATGCTCATAAAGGACACCCTGATTTTGTAAGAATGCCGCAACTTCTTCTTGACCTTCTACTCTTTTACCAGTGTTACGTAAATGAATATTTGCCATTTTCTCCACCTCATTAATTTTTTTATTAAACCCTTAAGGGGTTTAAGGCTACTAATTTTAAATAATAACTAAATAGAAATTCATATGCCTCTAAATGTTTTTTTGCATCAAATGCATTTTTTGCCCAAACGGTAATTCCATGATTACGAATTAAGACTGCCCCAAAATCACCCGTAACATGTTCACTAAAATTTCGAGCAAGAGTCGGTATGTCCGCATCATTTTTAATAATTGGAATTCGTATTTCTGCATCCTCTTCCCATAAACCGAGTGCTTTGATAATTTCCTGTCCTTTAAAAGCAACTTCTCCCTTATCACCATAAAGCTCGGAAATGACATTGTTATCAACGGTATGGATATGGAGACTGCAGCCAGCATTTGTTTTATTATAAATTTCAACATGTAAAAGGGTTTCTGCTGATGGCTTTAAATGAGTAGGAGCAACCGGGTATCCCGCTCCATCCACGAGTAAAAAGTCCTCATCCGTTCTTTTTCTCTTATCCTTGCCACTTGCTGTAACTAAAAATGTAATCGGATTATCTGAAACCTTAATTGCAAGATTTCCACTTGTTCCCATAAACCAATCCCGGCTTGCGAGTTCATCTTTGATTTCCGCAAGCTCAGTCCATTGTTTGATTTTAAGCACTAGGCACAACCTCCTTTTTAAGAATATCAATGACATCAAAAAAGGAATGGAACGGTGAATGCTCAATATCTAATTGATTACATTTTTCAACAAGAAAATCTCTAGCAATCACTTTATCAGCAAGCTTTGCTGCCTCTAAATCGGTAATTGAATCACCAATGACTATTTTAAACTGATCTTGATTTGCTAGTTTTCGAATCAACGTTGGCTTGCAGCAGCCACACTCATTATTACACTCTTCATCACAAGTATGTGGCCATAAAATAGTGATTCTCTCATTCGAAAAATCAGATTTGTTGCAGTAAATTTGTTCTTTTGGAACAAGCCCTTCAAGCAAGGGTTCTACAAAAAAGTCAATTCCGCCACTAACAATGTAGAGTGGTATTTCTTGTTCTTTTGTAAATGCAACAAATTCTTTAAAACCATTCCGAATTTCAGCGTGATTTAAAATATATTCTGTAATTTCTTCCCTCATCGCAGAAGGCAAAAGGGAAAACATCTTACTCACACCTTCTTGTATCGGGATTGCTTGGGAAAGAACTTGATCTTTGATTTCCTCCCAACCTAGCGGAGCAAATTTTCTCATAATGGCAATAATGTTATCGGTGTTTGTGATTGTTCCATCAAAATCACAGAATATAATTGGTTTGTTCATCTCTATACCTCTTTGTATCCCCATAATTCAATTGCCTTTTTAAGCTCAGGGCTATTTTTTGCAAATTCAACAAGTGTCTTTCCTGATAGGACTGCATCAACTGCAGACTGAAAAGCTTTTCCACCACCAATTGCTCCGTCTGGATGTCCATGAACACCGCCACCTGCATTTATCACACTGTCTTGACCAAAGTCATTTATAAGCAACGGGACTAAGCCAGGATGGATACCCGCTGATGGAACGGGAAATGACGGTTTAAATTGCTCATCCGTTTTTGTTAATTCTGTTGCAATTGCCAACGTTTGTTCTCTTTCTAGGGCAACACTTCCATATGGTGACGGGAACAAGACAAGGTCTGCCCCGGCATATCTAAGCAATTTTCCTAGTAATAGTTTATTTGAAAATCCGTAAAACTCAGATGGCGTAAGAGTTCCACTAACTGCTGGGTGAGCCATAATCGGAATCGAAACTTGTGGATCCTCCGCTAAACTTTGAAGCACATCGATTCCGTAAGCAAATACGTTGAACAATAAAAGATCAGCACCGAGTTTAACTGCCTTTCTTGCTTTTTCCTTTAGGTCAAAGGTTCTTCCCGTTAGATTCACTGCATAAAGCGCTCGATGTCCGCATTCCCTGTATACTTCGTCTAGTACTTTTCTGCCCTCAGTAATTCTTGTTTCAAAGGGTGTTAACTGGTTTTCAAAGAGGATTTCATCATCCTTGATGATATTCACACCGCCAAGAACCTGCTCACGAAGCTGTTCCTTGAGGTACTCAATATCCCTTCCAATCACCCCTTTAAAAATGCTCATAACGAGAGGGCGATCAAACACTCCTAGTTTTTCTCTGATGCCATTTATTCCGAATTTTGGTCCTGGAAATGCGGATTTTACTTCACTAGAAAACTCTAAGTCTAGTAGCTTTACTTCCCCGTCTAAAGAGAGTTTGCCAAAGGTGGTCGTTAAAACGGCAGGTAGATCTGCACTAAAATTTACGCTAGGATAGGCAATTTTGATTATTCCCTTTTTGACTTGTTTTCCTAGATAATGACTTGCTCTATTGTCGGTGCCTACTTGATCAACACTTACGACTCTTCCCTTATGCTTTTTTAACTGATCTTGCTCTAGCTTTGGTAAATTCGTCCAGGATCCAACTGTTAAGCCAAGTGCAATGCCTTCTGCTTTTTTCTCTAAGTTGCCACTGCTGTTATGCACCAAATATGTAGCAATCACTTCACTCATGATTTAACCCTCATTTCAACAAATATTCCAAAAAAGAAAAAACCTCTTCATAAGAAGAGGTTAGCAAACTAACATCTTCTTATCTCTCAGCTAAACGCTGCAAGAATTAGCACCGTGCTCACATTTTGTAAGTCGGTTGCCGGGCTTCATTGGGCTAGTCCCTCCACCTGCTCTTAATAAGAAAATAGATTTATTTAGATTGTTGAGCTTTGCTTACAGCTGCTCAACCTTATTTACTTTTTTCGAAACGAAATTTAATTAGGATTATGACAGGAAATATTTTTCTTGTCAAACATTTTTTAATTTTAAAATAGATTTAATTTCTTAATCCGATTTGCTGCTTCAACTAGTCTTTCTTCATCGGTTAATAGTCCAACACGAACAAACCGGTCACCATATTCGCCAAACCCGATTCCAGGTGCAACCGCAACATGTGCTTTTTCTAGTAATAAATCTGCAAAGCTAACGGATGTATACCCTTCAGGTACTGGGAGCCACGCAAAAAATGAGCCTTCAGGCGCTTTTGCATTCCAACCTAATTCTTGAAGTGCGCCTATGAAAGCATTACGTCTGGATTCGTATTTATCCACTAGTTCTTGTACACAATCCTGTGATTCTGTTAGTGCGACTGCGGCCGCCACTTGTATCGGACTGAACAAACTTACATACATATGGTCTTGAATGAGATTTATGGCTTCAATTACGCTCTTATTGCCAACCGCAAAACCAACTCTCCACCCCGCCATATTATACGTTTTAGAAAGTGTGTAAATTTCAATTCCAATATCTTTTGCGCCATCCATTTCTAAAAAGCTTATTGGCTTTTTCCCTTCAAATCCAATCGCACCATATGCAAAGTCATGGACCACACAAATATCATGCTCCTTCGCAAAAGAGATTGTCTTTTCGAAAAATTCTTTTGTTGCAACAGCCCCTGTTGGGTTATTGGGATAGTTCAAAAACATTACTTTTGCTTTTTCAAGTTTCTCGTGATTGATCTCTGAATAATCCGGTAAAAAATTATTTTCCTCTTTTAAAGGCATATATTCCATTTCTGCTCTGGCAAGTTCAACACCTGACCAGTAATCAGGATAACCAGGATCTGGAACCAATGCGACATCACCCGGATTTAATAGACATTGTGGAATCTCGACCAATCCAGCCTTTCCTCCGAATAAAACTGCAACTTCAGTTTCTGGATCAAGTTCAACTCCATATTCACGTTGGTAAAAGTCTGCCGCTGCTTTCCTTAAAAAAGCATGGCCATGAAACGGAGAATATTTGTGAAACTTTGGCTCATCCGTTGCCTTTTTCAATGCTTCAACTATATGTTGAGGGGTTGGTTGGTCTGGATTCCCTTGCCCTAGATTTATTACATCATGCCCCTCGGCAACGACTTTGTTTACTTTTGCCACAAGTGAAGCAAAAAACTGTTTTGGTAAATTCTGTAGGATTTCAGATTGTTGGAAATTTTTCATATCTACACCTTCTTCAAAATACTTGAAATTCTAGTCTAAAATCATATATTGTTAAAGTTAACTTGTAAAGAGGATGTTCAAAAAGTCCAGTGATTTTTTGAACTCACTTGAAAAGTATCATTTTCGTTAGGAGGCCCCAAATGAATCTAAAAATTGCATGTATTCAGTATGATATTCAATTCGGGAAACCGCAAGTAAATTTTGAACGCGTATCTAAAGAAATCGAACAAACAATGAAACAGGACAACCCAGATATTATCATTCTACCGGAGCTGTGGACGACTGGATATGATTTAACTAGATTAGACGAGATTGCCGACGATAACGGGGAAGAAACGAAAGCATTTATAAAAAACTTGGCAAAAAAATATTCTGTTAATATCATAGCCGGCTCAATCGCTAAAAAGACAGAATCTGGCGTAACCAACACTATGTTTGTTTTTAACCGGGACGGGGAAATCGCTAGTGAATATAGCAAACTTCATCTATTTAAGCTTATGGATGAGCATTTATATTTACAGGCAGGCGAGAAAAAAGGGAATTTCATAATAGAAAATGTGCCTGCTGCAGGAGTCATCTGCTATGATATTCGTTTCCCAGAATGGATTCGCGCACATACAACGAGCGGAGCAGAAATTTTATTCGTTGTTGCAGAATGGCCTCTCCCACGCCTTGAGCATTGGCGCACATTACTCCTAAGTCGAGCTATTGAAAATCAATGCTATGTCGTTGCTTGTAACAGTGTTGGAAGTAATCCAGATAACGTATTTGGCGGTCATTCGATGATTATTGATCCTTGGGGAACAATTATTGCTGAAGCAGGTAGTAAAAGCTCAACCTTAGTCGGAGAAATCGACCTTACGAAAGTTCAAGAGGTGAGAAAGCAAATTCCTATCTTCCAGGATCGTCGCCCTACTTTTTATCAATAGAAAAATAGAAAATATATTGACAATTATGTGTTTTCGCTGATATGATTCTTTTCAGTATTAACAAATAATTAATTAAATATCGTTAAAGTTGATCTCTTATCAAGAGCAGGCAGAGGGACTTGGCCCGATGAAGCCCAGCAACCGACCGTAATTCCATCGCAAGGTGGGGCGCTATTTATAGCGCCGGGAATCCCCCCATAAGGCACGGTGCTAATTCCAACAGGAAGTATACTACTTCCTGGCAGATAAGAGGTGAGAAGACGTGTCTTCAAGCCTCTTTCTAATGAAAAGAGGCTTTTTTGTTAGTAGAAAAGCCTCCAAATGACAGACTACACTTTTTGGAGGAAGATAAAATGGCAATTTCACATCAAGCAATTTATGAACCACTAACAGAAAGCACCGCCGTGGCTTTGGCTACTCGCTTAGGTTTATTTACAGAAAGATCAGTATTAAGATGCAAGGAAATTGGTGATGGGAATTTAAATCTAGTTTTCCACATTACAGATGAAGATGCCGACAAAGGAATCATCATTAAGCAAGCTTTACCATATGCAAAAGTGGTTGGAGAAAGTTGGCCGTTATCACTAAAGCGTGCAACGATTGAAGCAAATGCACTATTGGCAGCAGCCGATTATGTGCCAACACTTGTACCTAAGGTTTTTTATTCAGATGAGCAACTAGCCATTACTGTGATGGAAGATCTCTCCCATTTACAAATCGCAAGAGCTGGATTGATTGAAGGTAAAAACTTCCCTCTTTTATCAGAGCACATCGGAACATATTTAGCGAAAACATTGTTTTATACTTCAGACTTTGGAATAGATCCAACAAAGAAAAAACTAGCGGTGCAAAAATTTATTAACCCTGATCTTTGTAAAATAACCGAGGATCTTGTTTTCACTGATCCATTTTTCAATATCGATACAAATAGCTTTGAAGACGAACTTCAACATGATGTTGAACAAATTTGGAACGACCAATTGTTAAAGCTTGAGGTTGCAAAGTTAAAGCAAAAGTTCTTAACCCAAGCTGACGCTTTACTACACGGCGATTTACATACAGGGAGTATATTCGCTAGCGAAACTGAAACAAAGGTAATTGATCCTGAATTTGCCTACTTTGGCCCGTTAGGTTTTGATCTTGGTCAATTTATTGCAAATTTATTATTAAATGCCATTTCAAGGGATACCAATAACCGGGAACCCCTTTATAAACATATCGAAAATACATGGGATGTGTTTTCAGCAACCTTTTCGCAAGCTTGGAAAAATGACGCTGTAGACTTGTACCGCGATACAGAAGGTTATTTAAAATATGTCCTCGAACAGACATTTGAAGACTCAATTGGTTTTGCTGGATGTGAAGTCATTCGAAGAACAATCGGGCTTGCACATGTTGCTGATTTAGATACCATTGAAAACTTTGACCGAAAAATCGCAACGAAACAGCATGCTCTTCGTCTAGGAAAAGAGTTAATTCGTGACCGTAAGTCCATTAACGAACTTCCAACTCTACGAAACTATGTAGATAAAACAGCAAAGGAGTGACATCATGACATACACAAAAAAAGTTCCACAATCCGTTCAATGGCATGAAACACATCTTACACTTTTAGACCAGACAAAGCTTCCATTAGAGACTGTGTTTATCGACCTTTTTACAATTGAGGACGTGTGGGAAAGCATTACCTCTTTAAAAGTACGAGGAGCCCCTGCGATTGGGATTACAGCTGCCTATGGATTAGCTCTGTCTGCTAAGGATTATGAGGAAACCTCACTTCAGGATTTTAAAATAAAACTTCATTCTGATAAAGAATATTTGGCAAGTTCACGTCCGACTGCTGTCAATTTAATTTGGGCGTTAAATCGTCTGGTTGGGAGTATAGAAGATTCAACGTCTGTCAATGAAGCAAAAACAAACCTTATCCATGAAGCAATTCGTATTCAGGCAGAGGATGAAGAAGTCTGCCGCCAAATTGGTGAAAATGCACTTACTTTATTCAAAGATGGATTTAAAGTATTAACCATTTGTAATGCAGGCTCAATAGCAACAGCACGTTATGGAACAGCCCTTGCCCCATTTCATCTTTCAGCACAACATGGTATAAATCTTGAAGTCTATGCTTCAGAAACAAGACCTGTACTACAAGGGGCCAGGCTTACAACATGGGAGCTTTTACAGTCTGGTATAGATGTGACTCTTATTACAGACAATATGGCCGCTCACACGATTGCAGAAAAAGGAATAGATGCTATCATCGTAGGTGCTGACAGAATTACCGCAAACGGCGATACTGCTAATAAGATTGGGACTTTTAATTTGGCAATCTTAGCGAATACTTTCGGAATTCCTTTTTATGTTGCTGCACCTCTATCTACGTTTGATGTGTCCCTAGAAAGTGGGAAGGACATCCCGATTGAGGAACGAAATCCTGAGGAAGTTACACATGTAAATGGAGTTCGTATCGCTCCAGAAGGTGTTCAAGTGTACAATCCAGCATTTGATGTCACACCAAATAAACTAATTACAGCCATTATTACAGAAAAAGGAATTCTACAAGGAGATCTACAGTCAGAGATTAAGAGTTTGTTTGAAAAATAGGTGGTTGTTGAGGAAATCCAGTGTGAGGCACACTGGATTTTTTCTGATTATGCATGTCTATCGATTTTATGTTTGTTCAAACGATTTAATTGGATCCTCTCGATTTTATTTCAGTTCTATCGATTCTAGCAAAAATCAATACAGTCTACCTGATCAAAATACGCCTTCCAATTCCAATAGTTTTTCTTTTAGGTCAGTTCTTGTGCCAGAATATCCTGTTAATGATTTGTCCTTTCCGATAACACGGTGACACGGAACAACAATTGGAATCGGATTTTTACGATTAGCTTGTCCGACTGCACGAACGGCTTTTGGATTATCAATCGCATTTGCAATATCTGCATAACAACGAGTTTCCCCGTATGGAATATTCAATAGTTCATTCCAAACCTTCTCTTGAAACGAAGTCCCGCTAAACTTGATTGGAAAGCTAAAGGTTTTTCGTTCGCCATTAAAATATTGTTCTAGTTGTTTTTTTATTTCAACAAGGACCTTATCATCTGGTGCATATGTTGGATCATACTTTTCTCTAACCCCTGCCCAGTCATCCTCAGATAATGAGATATCAAGTAATTCTGTTTCGCCCGCAAGAATATAGATTGTCCCGAAAATATTGGTTTGCATTTCACTATATTTATACATCGTACAACGCTCCCTTCTCTCTCTTATATATTTTACAAGACCTTATTACATTTTGGTATGCCTATAGTGTAAAAAGGAAAACCAGCACCCATCTTAGAGTACTGGCCAACCTTCTTATAGTTTGAATTTACTAATCATTGTGTTTAACCTGCTTGCTAAATCTGAAAGTA
Source organism: Bacillus timonensis (assembly GCF_000285535.1). Classification (GTDB taxonomy): domain Bacteria; phylum Bacillota; class Bacilli; order Bacillales; family Bacillaceae_L; genus Ferdinandcohnia; species Ferdinandcohnia timonensis. The sequence continues at coordinate 1,144,856 of NZ_HE610985.1, forward strand.
GTTCTGAGTGATCTGAAATTGTTTCCATTGAACTGTTTGTTTGTTGGACCGATGCAGAAGTTTGTTCGATACCCGCTGCTGACTGTTCCGAAACTGCTGCAATATTATCTATTGAAATATTCATCTCAACAGTATTGCTTGCGATTGTACTTAAGTTTTCGGAAATCATTTGGATGCGTTCAACCATAACTGTTACTGCATCATAAATATCCTCAAACGTTTGACCTGTTACTTTAATTTGCTTAGCTCCTTCATCCACTTGGCTATAACCATTTAATAAACCTTGAGCAACAGAATTGGATTCTTTTGAATGCTGTTAACAATTTCAGTTATGTCTTTGACTGAATGAGAAACTTGTTCTGCGAGCTTACGGACTTCATCTGCTACAACAGCGAATCCTCTCCCATGCTCCCCAGCACGTGCAGCTTCAATTGCTGCGTTGAGTGCTAAAAGATTTGTTTGATCGGCAATATCACGGATTACCTTAACAAGGGTTGAGATTTGCTTTGTTTGTTCATCAAGTCCTTTGACCTTTTCCACTGAAAACTCCATGATGCTGTTAATTTTATTCATTTGTTCTGTTGAAGCGTTCATTAATTCATGGCCTTTTTTCGTCATCTCTAAAACATTTTGGGAAGACTCATTAACTTGACTTCCATTTTGATTGGCTGTTTGGATTTTTCCAGCATATTCTTCCATCATTTTTGCTAATTGAGTAGAAGAATGCGCTTGCTCTTCGGCACCTGTAGAAAGCTCTTGAACAGTCGAAGCAATTTGTTGGCTCGCTGCCTTCACTTCGCTAGATGAAATCATTAATTCTGAGCTTTTTGATGTCACCTGATTAGACACATTTGAAATTTCACGAATCATCGAACGAAGATTTTCATTCATCACATTTAATGAGTTGCTCAACAACCCAACCTCATCCTGCCCTTTTACTTCAATAGCTTCAACATCAAGGTTTCCTTCGGCAATCCGATTTGAAACTTTCACTACATTTTTAAGCTGTTTTCCAATGCTTCGACCTATTATAACAAGACTCAAGATGGCAATAATGGTTGATACCACAATTGAAACAAGTAAAACAACAATCGTTCCAGACACATTCGAATTTGCAGCTGATACAGAAGCGTCCGTTTTAATCTTCATGTTGGATCTTAGCTGCTCTAATTGTCTAACCGTATCCTTAATGATTTGATCGGCCTCCTGGCTTGCCTCAATTGAACTTAATTTATCCGATGATAAAACAGCAGGAAAAACTTTTTCATCAAATAAAGTAGTAAGCTGGTGCTTATTTTCACCCACTTTGTTATAAAGCTGAAGCTCTAATGTGCTAAGACCAGGTTTAAGTCCCTCTGATATTTCGTCATATTGCTTACTTAAATCTTGGAATGCTGTTACATGTTTTCCATTTCTATCTTGTATGTAAATGCTTATTTCACTACCAAGCTGGTTAAAAACATTTGAAATCTCGGAGATGAGAATCGACTTCTCACCGTTCTTTTTCATTTCTTTCATTTCGTTACTAACATTGAAGAGTTGAATGAAAATAATAAGTGCTGAAATACAAAATAGTACGATAGTAAGTGTAAAACCTACTCCAAATTTATATCCAATCTTTAAGTTGAACCACCATGCAGATAGTTTTAGTCGTGACTTTTTGCGCACCGTGTTTTCCCCTTTTTTTCTCTTTGACCCCTTCAATCTATTTCCCCCTTTACCGAACTGCTTCTCTATTTTTGACTCTTTCTATTAAACCGCTTTCAATACACCTTATTATAGTGTAAATTGTCGGATTTTGAAATAAATTCTGCAAATTTAAATAGTAAATTTGGTGCGACTATCTTCCTGTGGTAAAATATATTAGTTAATCGAAAGAATAAGGAGCAAGAGAATGAATATTGTAGTTAGTACATTAAATGCAAAGTATATCCATACAAGTCTATCTATTCGGTATTTAAAAGCATATGCCGCACCTGAATTTGATGTAATGCTTGCTGAATACACGATTAAAGATCCAGCAATGAACATCGTGACGGATTTGTATCAAAAAAAGCCGGATATAATCGGCTTCAGTTGTTATATTTGGAACATTGAAGAAACCATTAAAGTGATTAAAATGCTAAAAAAAATAAACCCCGAATTAATCATCATTCTAGGTGGCCCCGAAGTTACCTATGATGTATATGAATGGTTGGAGCGTATTCCTGAGGTCGATTTTATCGTCGTTGGTGAGGGTGAAGAAACCTTTAAGGATTTACTTACTGCGATTCGCGATGGTAAGAGTACGGATGAAGTCAGTGGTGTAGCTTTCCAAAAAGACGGCAAATTGAAGATGAATCCACAACGAAATAAACTAAATTTAAAGGAATTACCATCACCATTTCGATTTGAAGAAGATATACCACACCTATCAAAGCGTGTGACGTATATTGAGACTAGTCGTGGCTGTCCATTTAACTGTCAGTTTTGCCTCTCCTCTATTGAAGTAGGTGTTCGCTATTTTGACCGCGAGAAAATTAAAGACGATATTCGGTTTTTAATGGATCAGGGGGCCAAAACGATTAAATTTGTAGACCGTACATTTAATATTAGTAGAAGTTATGCAATGGAAATGTTTCAATTTTTAATTGACGAACATCGTCCAGGCACAGTCTTTCAATTTGAAATAACGGCAGATATTATGCGACCTGAAGTCATTGATTTTTTAAACAAAAATGCACCTGCTGGGCTGTTCCGCTTTGAAATTGGAGTTCAATCAACAAATGATTTGACAAACGAATTGGTGAAAAGAAAGCAAAATTTCTCGAAATTACAACGAACTGTCATGATGGTAAAAGAAGGAGGAAAAATTGATCAGCATTTGGACTTAATTGCTGGTCTTCCAGAAGAAGATTATCAATCCTTCCGACAAACGTTTAATGATGTTTTTGAGATGCGTCCTGAAGAATTACAGCTAGGTTTTTTAAAAATGCTTCGTGGTACTGGTGTACGTATTCGTGCGGCTGAACATGATTACATTTATATGGATCATTCACCATATGAAATTCTCGGGAACAATGTATTAAGCTTTGATGATATTACGAGGATAAAGCAGGTCGAAGACGTCCTTGAAAAATACTGGAATGATCATCGTATGAATGAGACTGTGGAGTTTTTGGTAACCCATAGTTTTGATACGCCATTTGATTTCTTCCAAGACTTTGGAACGTTTTGGGATGAACGTGGTTGGTCACGAATTGGCCACCAACTGGAGGATTTGTTCAAACGCCTTTATGAATTTCTTCAGGCAACCAACCAACAGCAACTTCCAACGATTAAGGCCATTATGAAATATGATTACTTACGAAATCAAAAGTACAAACCCCGTAAACCATGGTGGGAAGACCTTGTTAGCAAGGAAGATCGAACGAACTTTTATAAGGAGATTGAGGAGAACCCAGATGCCTTAGGCGAGGAGTTCAGTAAGTTACAACTTCAAGAAAAAGATTTGTACAAACATTCTGTCGTTGAAAAAATACCATTTGACCTTGAAGCCTATAAACGAACTGGTGAAATTCATCAACAAGATACGTATTTACTTGTTTATTTTGACCCAATTGCGCGCCAGGCAAAAGTTTTTTCACGTAAGGTATCATAAAAAAGAGTCAGCATCTGCTGACTCTTTTTCTATTTTCTAGCTGGATTGTCTTATTCACCAGTACTATTTCCTTTTTTTGAATTGCGATTCGCACCCTTCATCGGGTTTTCATAATCTGCCTCTGCTGAAAATTCGGTATCGGGCATACTCTCAGTAGGTGTAAAATTACTCTTTTTCGCTGCATCAAATTTCACTTTACGTTTCATGTTCTTACCCCCTTTTCTCTATAGTTTCTCCAGGACTGTTCTGTACATAAATGGTAAAATCCTCCTCTTAATTCCCTCTCCACATATAATTTTCTTTTTGTTGCAAACACTAACGTAAAGATTGATATGTGAGGTGTGTCAAAATGACAAAGAAGAAAAAGAAATCTGATAAAATTGAATCACCGATAATAGATGAAACAATGCCCCACCAAATTTCAGCACCGTCCTTCAAAGGTACAGGAATTAAAATGCAAGAGCCTTTTATCAATGAACATGGAGTGGTTATTGGAGATAGCTTCTATGATTCACCTAATTCACCCCTTAATAATTGGAGTGATGAAGTGGATCCGGAGATTATGGCTGGAGACGAATGGGTTCATCCAACAAACGATATCGGTTGGAACACAACCGAAAACCGAGAACTGCTTGAGAGTAAAAGACAGCCTAAAGGTGCCCCTTTCATGCACCCATCAAAAGATACAAGCTATGGTAAAGACTAATAAAAAGAGCACCCAAAGGGTGCTCTCAGACTGTTGACAAACGCTCGCATACTGCGTTGCTTGCCTGACAAGCGCCTTCAAGACAGTCTAGGACTTGAATTAAAATTTAGATATCCTTAAAAATTCGTGTAGACAAAGTCAGCACTGACTTTGTCTACACTCTGAGAGCACCCAAAGGGGCTCTTAACCATATCAAGATCTAGTTCTTATCGAGACCTGATGATGCGCTCTTCATTATCCGATAATAAGTCTTTCTTTCGGGTAGTGGTAGTTTACATCTTTTCCTTTTTTTCCGATGATGAAGATGAAATTCAAGATTCCTACCCTTCCGATAAACATGAGTAACATAATGAGAAGTTTACCAAAAGTACTTAAATCAGGCGTGATCCCCATTGATAACCCACATGTTCCAAATGCCGAAGCGACTTCAAAGAAAATTTGTGTAAACGTAAAATTTTCTGTAATTGACAAAATAAAAACAGAAGCAAAACAAGTGAAAAATGCAAATATCGTGACAATCAATGATTTTCGAATATCTTCTTCGTGAATTTCACGTTTAAAAATTTTAATCGATTTATTTCCTCTTGCGAAATTGAATAAAAACAATATATTAATTGCAAACGTCGTTGTACGGATTCCCCCTCCAACAGAACTTGGAGATGCCCCGATAAACATCATTGCACCTAGAAATAGGAGAGTGGGCTCTGTAAATTGATTTACATCCATCGTTGCTAAGCCAGCACTTCTTGTTGTAACCGACTGGAACAAAGAATAGAAGAAAGTTTCATGCCAGGTCATCCCTTTAAAGAAATGATTAAATTCCAATAATAAAATGAGGAACGTACCAAAAACAACCAACGATAAAAAGGTAACCGTTGTTAACTTCGTAAATAATGAAAAACGATATCGTCCTTTTTTATTTAGGAGAAAATCTTTTAATTCAACTAACACAGGAAACCCTATCGCACCTAAAATGATTAAAATAACCGTAATAAATTGGACAAAATAATCATTTGCATACGGCATTAATGATTGGCCAGTTATGTCAAACCCTGCATTTGTCGTTGCACTTACAGCTGCAAAAACACCATGAATAAATGCTTCCTGCCACGTATTAAAGTACGGCATAAAGTATAGGCCTAAAATCAAACTACCAAAGAACTCAATGCCAACCATTATGATGATGATCTGCTTAAGTAGGTTCACTAAGCCTGAGAGCTGTGACTGATTCTGGTCAACCATGATTAATCGTCTTTCTCGCAACCCAATTTTTCGACGAAATAATAACCAGAAGAAAGTCCCCATCGTCATAATACCGATACCGCCAACCTGTAGAACAAAAATCAAAATAAAAATTCCTCCTACAGTGTATGTATCTTTAATTGATATCACACTTAGCCCTGTTACACTAACAGCACTTGCTGCTGTAAATAACGTATCAATAAAGGATACATGTACCCCTTCTTTTATGGCAAATGGAAGGCTTAGTAAAATCACAGAAATCGTAACAGCCAAAAGATAGAACGCAAAAATTAATTGAGCTGGTGTAAGCTCATTGATATACAAATTTATTCTCTTCCACATTTCCTTCATTCCTTACATGTATCTGAAATCTTTCCCTCTATCATAAAGAATTATTTACCACATTAAAAGTCTTTTTGTTTAAAAATTTGCCTGTAAACGTTTCATTAGTATGCATTTCCAGTATTGAAATTAATTATCTTCTCATACTAAATATACAACGAATTATACGTTGTGCTATATTTTAAAAGGAGTGAGATAGATGGCTAGAAGTAGCAATAAATTGCTTGTTCCAGGAATTGAGCAAGCTTTAGATCAAATTAAATTTGAAATTGCCCAAGAATTCGGTGTCAAGCTTGGTTCAGATACAGCGTCACGGTCAAATGGTTCTGTAGGCGGAGAAATTACAAAACGCCTAGTTTCCCAAGCGCAGCATCAATTAAAAGGCGAGTAAAAAAACTTAATAATATGGATAAAAGCCGAGGATTGTTCCTCGGCTTTTAATTATGATTATCTTTGTGGTTATTACCATTATTGTGATTCCGGTTATGATCACTGTTACCACGATTTTGTTTTTCTTTAATTTGTCTCTTCTCTTCTTTTTTCCGTTCTTTTTCTTCTTGCTTTTGTTGTTTCTTTTCCCAATTTTCTTCGATTTTCTCGAATTTTTTATCTTTTATATGGTCTGGCATATGGGAGTTTTCGATATTTGTTTTGACTTTTTCTTTTATCTGTTCTTTTTTCTCTTTTAACTCTTCCTTAACTTCTTCGGCCCTCTGTTTGTTATTATTTTTAAACTCATTAATCTCTTTTTGCTCGTTAGCTTGCTGATTCTCTTTACTTTTTTCAACAGGTTGGGGTTTCTTTTTCTCTAATCGTTTTGGAACCTTGTTTTGTTCAATTAGAAGTTTCCCAGTTGAGATGCCCTTTTCCTTAGCAGCCTTTCTTGTTTCAACCGTACTTGTTACAGTGGTAACCGCAATCTGTTCTTTTTCATACTCTTCCTTGATTTCTTTGATACCATGCTCAAGTTCACGATCCACGTCTGTATCATGTGTGTCTGTTACAACGGTTGTGATCAACACTTGCTTCCCATCTTCAAGATAGCCTTTGTTTTTACTATGCTGAATGATTTTTTCTGTAATTGAATCTAGTGTGCTATTTTTCCAATCAGGCATGGATTCCAATAGTTTTTTCGCCTCGTCGTTTAAAGCTTCTAAACTAACGACACGAAGGTTTTCATCTAACCCAACCTCAAAGCTTGGATTGATGTCAATGGACATGTAGGCATACACTTCATTACGCGGTGAAAAAGGTATAAATAATGATAATAACAAAATTGCAACTAACGAACTTGCAAGTGCGTAACGCCATTTCTTCACCTGAAAGAAACGCTGCTTCGAAGTATTGCTTACTCGTTCATTGATTGGAAAAAAGGTTATTTCTTCGCCAATTTCGTAGCTTTCTTTCATATGGTTGGCTTTTACGAACTCACCTTCAGGGGTTAGCATCGTAACATATTCATCGTTCACATCCATAACGATCCCCTTTTTCAACTTTCGAGCACCCCTTTTAGATAATCTTTTAAATAGAGATAGTCACCTGACAAAATGATTGCCATTGCAATAATGTACTTTCGATTTCTCTCAATCGTTTTACGGCTGACTGACACTTTCGATTCGAGCTGTTTAATCGGAAGTTGTTTCTTTTCAAACAACGTAAACTTAAGCTCATCATTTTCAACAACGGCTTTAGATACCAACATCGCATTTAGTCTGGCATCTGCATGTTTTGGTGATATTTCTAGCAACTCTTGAAATGATAATCCAAATTCCTGCAATACATTGTGAAAATGCTTAATTTCCTCTTTTCTTTGCTCTTGCTCCACTTTTCTTTGATAATCATCGACAGAAAGGTGAGCCTCAATTTTCGATTGTGCACTTTCCTCATCTGTTTCACCATTCGAGATAAAATTAATATTGCGTACACGTGCTTCTTTACGAATAAAGTCAATGACTCTTCGTTTAATGAGAAGTTCACTAAAAGATAAGAAAGAACTTCCCTTTTCCTTGGAGTATTTTTCTAACGCCTCATTGAACGCAATTAGTCCGATACTAAATTCATCATCCGACTCATTAATATATCGTTTACAAACTGCAGACACATTTTTTGCAATAAAAGGTTTATAGTCGTCAATTAGTTTATTTTGTAGGGTTTGATTTCCATTTTGAATCTCGATAACGGTTTCTTCCAGAGTGCTTTTTCGTTTTCCAATTTTAAACAATAGGCTAAGCACTGGTTTCACCTCAATTCTCTTTACTATCTGTTAATAGTAGCAAGATTTGAAAGCGAGATTCAATAACAATTTTTCACATCAGAGGGCTCCTGCGAAAAATATTACAAAGGCACTAATACGAAAGACCACTCTTTTATTGAAAAGGTGACAGGCTCTGTAACATATATTTCTTTTCAGTTACATTTACTTTTTCGTTTGTAATGTTTGACTCATTTACAGTTTACGTTATCATATTTCTTTTTGAGGGGGTAAATAAAATATTTATCTTTGTGTTTTTTGGAAGGTTTATATTACCATCATTTAGGCTCTAGGTTTAAGGAAATAATAGTACAAAAAAGGAGTGTTGGAAATCATATGCATACAATGTGGAAAGGCTCAATAAGCTTTGGACTCGTTAATATACCAATAAAGCTTTTTTCTGCAACTGAGGACAAAGATGTCAAGCTACGCAATCTTCATAAGGAATGTAATACTCCCATTCAATATGAAAAAATCTGTCCGAATTGTGAAAAAGACATTGGCAATGATGATATTGTAAAAGGGTATGAATATGTGAAAGGCAAATTTGTAATTTTAAGTGATGAGGAACTGAAAGAGCTTAAGGACGAGCATGAAGATAAAAGTGTTGAAATCATTGATTTTGTGAAACTCGAAGAAATTGACCCCATCTATTTTAGCCGTTCATATTTTATGGGGCCAGGTGAAAATGGAAATAAGGCATATGCCCTACTTCGTGAAGCTTTGCAAAAGTCAGGAAAAATCGGTATCGCCGAAATTACAATACGTTCAAAGCAACAAATGGCAATTATACGCGTCTATAAAAATAGCCTTGTGATGGAAACGATTCATTACCCTGATGAGGTTCGCAATGTTGGAGATGTACCAGGTGTTCCCGAAAATGTGGATATTAATGAAAAAGAACTTGATACCGCAATCATGTTGATTGACCAATTAACAACAGAGTTCAATCCAGAAAAATACAAAGATGAATACCGCACTGCCCTGATGGAACTAATCGAATCCAAAGTTAACAATAACGAAGGAACCACCTCAAAAGAAGCCCCAAGGACAAATGTTGTTGACTTAATGAGTGCCTTACAAGCGAGTATTGAACGAACTAAATCGAAGGAAACAGGAGCCCAAAAGAAAGCATCAGTACCTAAAGGAAATGCAAAACCAAAACCAAAAGCTAAAGCTGAAGCTGAAGCACCAACAGGTACTGATCAGACTTCTTCTGTTAAACCAAAAACCAGAACGACTCGCAAAAAAGTTGGATCATGATAGAAAGGCTTCTTTTTAAGGAGCCTTTCTCAAAGGAGTGGAAATGATGCTGAAACCAATGCTTCCGACTCTTATTTTCGAAGCTCCCACAGGACCAAATTGGGTTTATGAAATTAAATATGATGGTTTTCGGGCATTGTTGCATTGGGAAAAAGATCGTATCCAGTTAATCAGCAGGAACGGGAACCTCCTTAATGAACAGTTCCCAGAAATTATTAACCACTGTGAGGAACTTTCGGATGTAATGAAACCGTTCTTACCGTTGGTTTTTGATGGGGAGCTATGCATTTTAGATTCACCTTATAAAGCAAGCTTTGAAAAGATACAGCTGCGTGGTCGATTAAAAAGTGAAGCTAAAATTGCTCAGGCATCTGTTGATACGTCCGCACATTATTTGGTTTTTGATTTGCTTACACTAGGTGGGCAAAATCGGATGACAGCTAAATTCCTAAATCGCAAAAAAGATTTGTACAAGCTTTTTGAACAGACAAAGCTCTCGAGGATTATTGAGCCAAAGAGTGAACAACTTATCCAATTGGTCACATATGACCAGGAGTTTGAGGCAATCTGGAAAAATGCTACAGAATATAACGCAGAAGGAATCATTGCGAAAAAGATTGATAGCACATGGGATCAAGGCAAGCGTACAACAAACTGGTATAAAATAAAAAATTGGCAAATTGGTGCCTTTTTTATTTTGGGCTATGACAAAAAAAACGCTTTTTTTCACGTCGGCGTCGTGAGAAATAACCAAATTTATGAAATTGGCTTGTTTTCACACGGCCTTTCTCCTGATGAAAGACAAGCACTCCTTGGAGTTATTCAATCCAATGCAATGGATGAAACATCCGGTTTTATTAAAGTAGAACCTGGGATTTGTGTTGAGCTTTTTTATTTGGAATTGTATAAAGATCAATTGCGCCAACCAAGCTTTTCAAAATTCCGTTTCGATGTTGATTGGCATGACTGTACATGGGAAAAGCTCGTTCGGAATGCACCACTTTTGCCTGAAGATATTGAAATTACTCATCCCGACAAACCACTTTGGAAGGAAAAATCAATCACAAAGTTGGATTACATCCATTATTTAGTTGAGATTTCTCCCTATATGCTTCCGTTTTTAAAGGATCGTCTATTAACAGTCATTCGTTACCCACATGGCATGTATGGAGAAAGGTTTTACCAAAAAAATTGCCCTGAGTATGCACCTGACTATATCAAAACCTCCATGTCCGAGGGAATTGATTATATTGTTTGCAATGACTTAAAGACGCTTACATGGCTAGGAAATCAATTAAGTTTTGAGTTCCATATCCCTTTTCAAACGATATATTCAAAAGGACCATCTGAGATAGTTTTTGATTTGGATCCCCCGTCCCGTGAAGCTTTTCCATTAGCAAAAAAAGCAGCAACGATTTTAAAGGAAGTTTTTGACGGCCTTAAATTGAATTCATTTGTAAAGACATCCGGTAATAAAGGATTACAAATTTATATTCCCCTTCCCGAAAACCGATTTACATATGATGATACGCGCCAATTTACGGAGTTTATCGCAAACTATTTAACAACAATGGAACCCGATCTTTTTACAACAGAGAGACTGAAAAAGAACCGCGGCAATCGACTTTATGTTGATTACGTGCAACATGCCGAAGGAAAAACCATTGTAGCTCCGTATTCAGTTCGTGGAAATGATGGCGCTTTTGTTGCAACCCCGCTATATTGGGAGGAGATAACGGATGATTTGTCCATCGAGGATTTTCCACTCGAGACAATTATTGAAAGAATTAATGAAAAAGGCTGTCCCTTTGCACATTATTTTGATGCCAAAGATAAACAGCCATTTGAGCCTGTATTAGAGTTTTTGAGACAAAGCTAAGGTTGGGTGCATCGGTAGGAATCAGAGTAGTTTTCGTATGTTGTGATGAGGAGCATTTGGACCGTGATTGTGGTTTGGACGGAAATGTCCTTCATTCGGTTTATGTGAACTTTTTGGGCCAGGTCTCCCTCTTGGTATGTCCTTCATCTGGCTGAAGTTAAATCTTAGGTCCAGGTCTCTGTCCTTCATCTGGCTGATGAAGGACTTATTGCGCCTGTGTTCTCTTTGAAATTTCTATTATTGTCCACTTATAGCATGACTATTTCCTAGTAATATCCAAATATTCATTCATATCCTGCGCTTATGCCATATCCTTTTCCAACAATATCCAATCAAACACTCATATCCGGAACTTATACCTTACCCTTTTCCATCAATATCCAAACCAGCGCTCATATCCTGCGCCTATGCCATATCTTTTTACAATAATATCCAAACAAACGCTCATCCCGACAACAATTCTTGTGGCCACCTCTAAAACCAAACCACAAGGTCAATTCGTTTATTTCCCTCTTGCTCTCCTCCTCGTCTCTTTATCAAACAAACTATATACAATCGGGGTAATAAATAGCGTTAATAGTGTGCTGCTGACTAACCCACCAATCACCGTAATCCCCATCGGTTGATTGATTTCAGACCCTTCTCCAATACCGAAAGCGAGGGGTAATAATCCAAGAATTGTTGTAGAAGCAGTCATCATAACAGGTCTCGTTCGATCTTTTACAGCCGTTACAATTGCTTCGTATGAACTCATTCCCTCCCCCTTCTTCAGATTGATATAATCCACAAGCACTATCGCATTGTTTACTACGATACCTGCTAACACGATAATCCCGATGATAGCGGTGATTCCAATTGGCGTTTTAGTGAAATACAGACCAATTGCTACCCCAATAACCATTAATGGGACCGTGAACATGATAACAAACGGATACTTTAATGATTCAAATTGGGCTGCCATCACGATATAAATCAATGTTAGCGCAAGTACAAATGCAAGAAGCATTTGATCTAAGGAGGATTCTAACAACTCTTTATCACCACTGTATACAAGGTCCGTTTCATCGGATAAGTCAAGTCCTGCAACAGCCTCATCCACTTTTTTTGAAATCGCGCCAAGATTAGTTGTCGTTACATATTTCACCGTAAATTGCACCGCATGCTGTTGGTCAATTCTACGAACAGTTAACGGACCCTTACCAACCTTAATATCAGCCACGTCGTCTAAAGACACGTATGTGTTTGATTGTGTTTTTAAAAGAAGATTCCTTAAGCCCTCGATATTATTTGTAAAATCTTTGTCATAGCTCACATTAACAGGATAAATTTGATTTTTTTCATCTGTTAGCAGAAACGCCCTTGTTCCCCTAGTAACATCGTTAACTGTTGAAGCAATTTGTACAGGAGCAAGTCCCTCTTCGAACGCTTTTTCTTTATCGATTGTAATTTGTAATTCATCAATTGTTTCCGAAACATCTGTTGATACCTCAGTTACATCCTTCAAATCAACCAGTGAATCCAAAATCTTCGCAACCGCTTTATCAAGACGTTCCTTATCTGTATCCTTTACATGAAATTGCAATGTGTTTGGTGTAGATCCTGATGATGACTGAAGATTAAATTTAACGACTGCATGTGGGTGAAGTTCTCTAACCGACGACTCAATTTCCTTCTTTTTCTTGTCTACAAACTCAAAAGTCGAGTTCTTTCGGTCCTCAACTCCCTCCATTTTGACGTATATTTCTGCTTCACTTGAACTTCCCCCGCCCCGAAAACTTTTCTCTTGGGTGGAGCCTATTAAGCTTACATATACATCTACGTCTTTCTCATCTTCTAGTTGCTTTTCAATTGCGGCAACTGTTTCTTGGGTCTCTTCAAGCGGGACACCGTTTTCTAATTTAAGTTTTATTGTAAAAAATCCTTCATCACTTTTTGGAATAAATTCGGTTCCTACCGAAAATAGACCCAGTATACTTACCCCAAGCATCACAACGGTAAATACTAGTACGAAAATGCGATGCCGTAATGACCATCTTGTTGCTTTTTCCAAAAAAACCATGCCTCTTGAGGCTTGTCGTTTTGTTTCAAGATTCTCATTGGGCTTCTTTAAAAATCGACTAGCAAGCATTGGAACAACCGTTAATGCCACAACGAGGGATGCAACTAAACTAAATGCAATCGTAACTGCAAATTCGGTAAATAGCTCCCCTATTAATCCAGTTATAAAAACAACTGGTATAAAGACAGCAACAGTTGTCAATGTAGAAGCAATAATCGCTGCACCGATTTCTTTTGTTCCATCTGCAGCAGCTTGTTTTGGCTCTTTCCCCATTGATAAATGGCGGTATATGTTTTCGATTACAACGATTGAATTGTCAACGAGCATTCCAATTCCAAGCGCAAGTCCACCTAGAGTGAGAATATTTAATGAGAAATCTGAAAAATACATCAGCACAAAGGTCACTATGACGGAATATGGAATCGCAATCCCGATAATGAGTGGACTTTTTATACTTCTAAGGAAGAAAAAGAGTACAATCATTGCAAAAAGACCACCAAGTAGCAATGTACTTATGATGTTTCCAATTGCTATTTTGACATAGTCCCCTTGGTCAAATAGAATATCGGCTTTGACATTTTTATATTTCTCCTGTGAAAGCTTTTTTTCTAATTCTTTCTGAAATTCTTCAGAAACTTGAGCTGTATTCGCATCCGATTCCTGAAGGACACTTAAAAGCATGGCTGGCTCCATATTAGCTCGTGTGATCGTTCTCTGTGTTTCTGGCACTAAGTGAATCTTCGCTAGATCACCTAAGATTACTTTTTCTCCTAAAATCGGATCAACAGTAACCGAAAGCTCCTCTATGTCCTGGGTAGAATTCAAGGTACTTATCACCCTTGTAGTAAGCTCCCTCCCTTTTGATTCAATCGTATTACCAGGAAGTGAAACTGAATTAGCTCGCAAGATGTTGACTATATCTGCCTGTGTTAAGGAATATTCCTCCAACCGTTCTTGATCTAGTGCAACCTTTATTTCCTCAGATATGACACCTGAAAGATTGACATTTGCAACACCTTCGACTTTAGTAAGCTCGGTAGTCAACCCTTCTGCAAGTTCTTGAAGTCCTTTTCCATCCCCTTTCATACTTAGGGACAACTGAATAATTGGAAACTGTGATGGATCAAATTTTAAAAAACGTGGTGCCTCTGCATCATCCGTAATTTGAGTTTGATTGATTCGGCTTAAGATATCATTTTCAATATCATCAATCGAAGTAGTCCACGTAAACTGTAATAAAATTAAGGATGCTCCCTCCTGAGAAGTAGATGACATTGTTTTTAAGCCAGGCAATGTTGACAAACTTTGTTCAAGTGGTTTTGTCACCTTTTCCGATACCTCATTTGGACTTGCCCCGTAATAATTGGCGACAACTACACCTACAGGTGGATTGATGTCTGGGATTAACTTTAATGGAATATTCATCAAGGAAACAAAACCTAATATGATCACTAAGAACATGGTGACTAAAGTAAAAATTGGTCGTTTTATCGAAAATTTGCTTATATTCATTACCAATCCCCCATTTCAAAAAGTCCAACATAATTGCCATTATACCCATTTTACGTAAAAAAACTGTACACCCATCTATAGAGTGTACAGTTTCATTCAATAAAAATATTCTTTAGTTATGACAAATCTCTGAAAGGTTATTCTTTTAAATCTTCGATTGAGTCAATATCCATGTAAGTTGGTACAACTAAGCCAATTTTTGTACCTTCAAGGTTTGAACCTAGATCTTCAAACTGACCATCATATTTTTCTACATAATCAGCATGAGTTACAGGTAACCATCCAGCAACGTGTGCATCAACGGATCCATCAGCTACACCAGTCCACATTGGGCCGGCTTCTACTTGGCTCATTTTCACTTTATAGCCTAAATCTGTTAAAACTTTAGCAACTATATTGGTACTTGCAATTTCACTATCCCATGCAACATATGCTAATTTTACTTCTTCGCCATTTCCTTCTTCTACACCTTCAGTCCACTCTGCAACTTTATCTGGATTTTCTTCGATCCATTTTGCAGCAGCTTCTTCAGGTTTTGTTCCTTCATTAATATCTACCATTACATTTCCCATATCATCTGCCGTCCAATTGAATTGGTCTAATAACGTGTAAACACCTGGTAGATCATCTTTTAAACCATTTCGTGCAATCGTATGGATGTTTTCTTCCCCACCATATACTCCCTTAGGGTCTTCAAGATATTTAAGATCGAAAGCTGAGAATTTCCAGTGTGGCGTCCAACCAGTGATGATAATTGGTTCTTTTTTGTCATATGCCTTCTTAAGTGCTGCTGTCATGGCTGCACCGGAACCTTCAACTACAGTCCAATCGTCTAGACCATATTCTTCAATTGCTGAAGCAGTTGCTTTCATGATTCCTGCACCTGGATCGATTCCAACAATCTCATAATCTACTCTCTCTCCTACAGATGCTGAAGAAGTAGATGTAGTTCCTGCCTCATCAGAATTGCCACCACATGCAGCAAGTCCTAGAGTAAATCCAATTGCTAATGATGCTTTAACTACTTTTTTAAACATTAAGCAGTTCCCCCTTGTTTAGTTTTTCCTATATTTTGAGTAATCCGGTCTAAGATGATTGCAACAATAACAATCGCCAGACCAGCTTCAAAACCAGTTCCAGTTTGCAGCTGTGTAACAGCTCGGTATACATCTGCTCCTAACCCTGGTGCACCTACCATTGAGGCAATTACTACCATAGATAAAGCGAGCATGATGCTTTGGTTAATACCAGCCATAATTGTAGGCATAGCCAGTGGAATTTGGACTTTTACTAGTCTTTGTTTTGTTGTAGAGCCAAAGGCTTCAGTTGCCTCGATTAACTCCTGTGGCACTTGGGTGATTCCAAGTATCGTAAGTCTAATCGTCGGTGGCATTGCAAATATAACTGACGCAACAACACCAGGTACAACTCCGATATTGAAGAAAAAGATCGCCGGTAATAAGTAAACAAAAGCTGGCATTGTTTGCATGAAGTCTAGTATTGGAATGACAATACTGCCCACCGTTCTACTTTGTGAAGCCCATATTCCTAGAGGGATACCAAGAATAACCGATATTCCCACAGAGGTTAGCACAAGTGCAATTGTTTCTAGCATATTGCCCCAGTAACCTAGGTTATCGATTAAAAATAAACCAATTAATGTAAAAAGTGCAATTTTCCAATTACAAATTTTCCAGGCTACAACTCCCAAGATAAGAGCTAGTAGAATAGAAGGAATAAATCCTAATCCTGCAACAATTCCTTCTACAAATCCTTCAAGTCCTACCGCAATCCCTTCAAATAAAAATTCGAAGTTTGAGACTAACCAGTCTACAAATGTATCAATCCAATCCGCTATTGGCAGCTTTGGTAATAAACCTTCCATTATAAAGCCTCCCTTTCATCACTTAGAGGGAGTTGTTCAGTCCCAAAGTCATTAATATATGTGTTATTCCCTGCAAGTGCACCAATTACAGCACCACGAATGATGATTCCTATGAGTCGATTTTGTTCATCAACAACAGCAACTGGAATCGTCGCCTGTGAGACATCATCGAATAAATCAACAAGTAGTGTACTAGTCTCAACGGTTTTAAGATCTGTAACCATGACATCTGATAATGACAGATTTTGCTCAACCGCTTTTGAAGCTTCTACAGCACTAACTGCACCAACGAGTCTTTTCTGCTTGTCAACAGCATAAACAGTCGATAAACCATGATCCTTCATAATTTTAAGAGCTAGTCTAGCTCCTTTATCAACCTGAACGGTTTCCGCTCGTTTGACAATATGTCCAGCAGTAAGTACCTTCGATAAATCAACATCCTCAACAAATCTTTCTACATATTCATTAGATGGATTCATAAGTATTTCTTCTGGAGTTCCGATCTGTACGATGTTTCCGTCCTTCATTAAGGCAATACGGTCACCGATTCGTAGGGCTTCGTCAAGGTCATGGGTAATAAAGACAATTGTTTTTTCCATTGAACCCTGTAGTTCAATCAATTCATCCTGCATGTCCTTACGAATTAATGGATCCAAAGCACTGAATGCTTCGTCCATTAATAAAATATCCGGGTCATTTGCGAGCGCTCTTGCAAGTCCAACACGCTGCTGCATCCCACCACTAAGTTGGTCAGGATATTGATTTTCATAGCCTTCCAGACCTACTAATTTAAGCGCTTCGAACGCTTTTCGTGAGCGTTCTTCTTTAGGTACACCTTGAATTTCCAAGCCATATTCGGTATTTTGAAGAACCGTTTTATGTGGGAATAGTGCGAAGCGTTGAAACACCATGCTCATTTTTTTCCTACGAACTTCTCGAATTTCTTCTTTTTTCATGGATACGACGTCTTTTCCATCAATTAAAACTTGACCAGAAGTTGGTTCTATTAATCTATTTAATAGGCGTACTAAAGTAGATTTCCCGCTCCCAGATAACCCCATGATGACAAAAATTTCACCTGGATAAATCTCAAAGCTTGCTTGATTCACACCCACTGTAGATCCAGTACTTTTTAATATTTCTTGCTTTGATTTTCCTTCCTTTAATAGTTGAATCGCTTTCTTAGAGGAGCGTCCAAATATTTTCGTTACATTGGAAACCTTAATCTTGATTTGTTTTTCACTATCCATTCTTTCACCTCAATATTCTTGATGATTTAACCCGACCATTATTTGATATTCTTAAAAACCCACAAAATACCGATGCAGAAAGCAATTAGTAACTATGACCTATTAATTGTATTAATAATTTTTATAAATCACAAAAGGGATATGACTGGATATACAGCCGTAAAGTTTGTAAAGTAAAAACTGTACGTACTTTACATTCCGAATGCATAGAATTCCTCCATTATCCTCCATTATCCTTTCAACACCTCCTCTTTACATTCAATGCACAAATGAGTAGGCTATATATATTAATTCTTTTGTTGTAGGATGTGAATTTACTTGCAAGGCACAGACAAGCTTGAAAAAGCAAGAGAACGAGTCATTGATGCAATCGCTCAGAACATGAATTTATATGGAGTAACACCTTCAGTTGGAAGGCTTTGGGGGCTTATGTATTTTCATGATGAGCCAATGACACTTGATGATATGAAACAAGAGCTAGGCATGAGTAAAACAAGTATGAGTACTTCTGTTCGTCATTTAGTGGACCTAAAAATGGTCGATAAGGTGTGGAAAAAAGGGATTCGAAAAGATTTGTATGAGGTTGAAGAAGATTGGTATCAAACCTTTATTGACTTTTTTACGATAAAATGGCGGAGTGGCATTTCCATGAATGTAAGTGCCATTCAGAAATCTTTAACTGATCTTAAGGAGCTCATAGAGGACGAACAAATTAGTGAAGAAGTTAAAGTAGAAGCAGAAAACGATATTGCGAAGTTAAACAATGCGTTAGAATATTATTTTTGGCTTAACCGGTTAGTAGATAGCTTTGAATCAAATGAAATCTTTACATTTATTCCAAAAAAGTAACGTTTATGAACGTTGCTTTTTTAAATTTAAAACTAAACAACAAACATGCCTTTTTTCTCATCTATTTTTCCCCATTCTCATACCCTACAATATGGGGGTGAGAAGATGCCATTATGGGGCTGGATAATCGTCTTTTTTGGAGGGTTGCTCCTTTTAGGTTTTATCGTAGACGGCACATCCAAAAAGAAACATTCTACTAACTCCCGCAGTATTCAAAAACAAGTTGATGAAGTAAAAAATAACCAAACCGATTATCATCACTTTTTATAAACAATTAAGAAGAAAGCAGCCCTGATTTTATCGGGCTGCTTTCTACATTATACCTGCACTTCTTGTGAATCAGGGTAGTCATTGTCCACCCATGCTACACCTTCATTTAGTTGGTAACCCGCAATTGTCACAAGTCCAAGCATGAGAATTAGCAATAGTTTTTTCATATTTCACACCTCCTTTTTGAATCAATCATTTATTGATTTAAATGACTATGTTTTTTCAAAGACGAAATCGCCTTTGAAAAATAATAGCTTGCTAACTTATATTTATGATTTTCTTGATAGATTTTCCCTAATTCCTCAGCGTAATAGGCGACATGGAGATGATGTTCAATGCCTTCAAAATAAGGCAAGGCATCTTTTTCAATAAATCTTGATAGATTTTCAGACTTATTCAGCAAATAATCATAATAGATGAAATGAATCGTAAAGTCTTGTAAATTTTGATGAGTTTCAACTAAGGCAAACCCTTCTTTTAGCCATTTTTGACACCGTTCATGATCACCAATTTTATAATATTCTTCGATTAAACCATGAATTGAACGAAGTTTGCCTATTACCATATGTTCTTCTTTATGGGTAATACTATTTAAAAATTGTTCAATAGCTTCATTTGATTTACCTACTTTTGAATAAAGGACACCTTGGTTATGGTAAATTAAGCCTAATAAAGACGAATCGTTTATACCTTCAGCTACCTTTGCTGCTAACAAATAATTTTTTTCGGCCATTTCAAATTCATTGATTTTTTCATAGCATATGCCCAATAAAATTTGACATTCAGCACTTCTTTTCAAGTCGTATAGAGATTGATAGATTGCCAATGCTTTCTGTATATATACAATACTTAAGGCTAATTTCCCCATTCGGTTATTATTTAGCCCTTTATAGTAATACAAATCAGCCGTTTCCCAGCTCTCAAAGTGGACACTACTTGTTAAAATCTCCTCTGCTACTTTAAAATGCTCCATCGCAGCGGAAAAATGATTCTTTAAATAATAAAATTGGCCTACAAATTTTTCGTAAAAATAACTCATTCGAATATCCAGTATATCTCGATATAATTCCATTCTCTTAATCTGTGCTTCCGCTTTATCTAATTGGTTTGTAAAGATAAAATATCTTAGCTCAAAAAGAACAAAGAAAATCGCAACTCTAGAATCATTTGAATTTTTGCACTCATAGGATTCGTAAAAGGAAACAGCAGGCTCCCTTTTACGAGCAACCATCAGATGGTACCAATCATGAAGTTCTTTTAGTTGAGCATATTCTTCACTTTCAATTAGCTTGATTCCTAACCGTTCACATAATAATTCAAGTACCTCTATACTTGCTGAGGTTTGGTTATTTTCAATTTTTGAAAGATAAGAAATTGAGATAATCTCCTGTGCAAGTTCTTCTTGAGTCATATTATTTTGAATTCGAAAGAAACGTATTCTGCTTCCTATCTCCATATTTCATACCCTCTCATTGACTGGTTATATATTCTTTCTAGAAAAATAGGAAAAACCCTTTTTTTATCAGTGGGTATATAGGCCTATTTTTACAAATTTATACAACCAATCCTTATTAATCCTATGCTTTGCCTTTCATACATATGTAAATTCAGGTCTAAATAATCAATAAGTACTATACGAAAAAACGGTCCCAAATCGGGACCGTCTTCTTATTTTTTCTTTACTTTTGCAAGTTCAGTTGCACCTGCTGTCGCCTGACCAGTTCCAATTTTTTCAAACGATTCAACAGCATCAAAATTTGTGATGACAATTGGAGTAATGGTGCTTGCAGCCTTCTCTTTAACCAAATCTAAATCAAAAGTTACAAGCTCAGTCCCTACCTCTACTTTATCCCCTTCCTTTACATGAGTGGTGAATCCTTCACCTTTCATGTTTACAGTTTCAAGGCCGATATGTATGAGTAGCTCTAAACCAATTTCAGTTTTAATTCCAATGGCATGTTTAGTTGGAAAAACTTGAATAATTTCTCCTTTAACAGGTGAAACAATTTTTCCTTCAGACGGCTCAATCGCAAGTCCATCTCCCATCATTTTTTGGGAAAACACTGGGTCTGGAACCTCTTCAAGTGCAAGGATATTACCAGTTGCTGGAGCAACTAATACCTCCTCAACTTTTTTATCCTTACTACCAAATAATTTTTTAAACATAATAATCCTCCAAAATTAAAGATATGTTTAGTTGTATCATACCCAGAACAAGAAAAAAAGAATTATGATTTGGGTAAATTGCATATTACATTTTTTCAAAATATGCTCAAAGTTGCAAGTGGAACATTGAAGGATTATTTGAGAATATGTCGAATTTTTATAAAGAAAGTTGTCAAAAAATTAAAACATAGGGTGTGTGACGAAAAGTGTTTGATCATATTGGGCATGTTCTTTACCATGTACTTATCGTTCTTTTTCCTATTCTCGTATATTATTTACTTGTTATTCAGGACCACCATTCTTCGCCAAAGCATCACTCAAAAAACTACTTATCATGATTGTCATCATCCTTTTATCAACGATGTCTTTCCCAGTAACATACGCAAATGGATTTAGTTATGATTTGAGGATTATCCCTATATTCGTCGCATTTCTTTATGTTGGTTTTTTCCAGGGGATTTCTGTTATTTTGATTATGCTTGTATATTTACAACTTCTTGATGATACGTTTTTTTTCATAACTTTGATTAATTATGCAATCATTGCTATCATTTTTTATTTATTGTTGAAAAAATATCATTCCCTTCTATTAAATAGTAAACTATTCATTTTAACAGTTATTTTTTGTTTTATTGTCCTAACAAGAGCCGCCAGCTTAGTAAAGAATAACCAAACCGAGCAAACTTTAATCATGGTTATTTTTTCTATCATTACTTGGATTACACTCCTACTTGTTGTCCTCCTTATAGAAAACTTAAAACAACAAATTTTATTACAAAGAGAACTTAGACGCTCCGAAAAATTGAATGTGATAAGCCAGCTAGCAGCTTCAGTCGCCCATGAAGTACGCAATCCTTTAACAACCGTAAATGGATTTTTACAATTAATTAATCGTGATGATAACATCACTGAAAAACAGAGAGACTATATTGATATTACCCTCTCCGAATTAAATCGCGCACAATCCATTATTAATGATTATTTATCACTTGCAAAGCCAAATAATAGTACTACTCATTTAGTTAACATCAGCGAAGAACTTTCAAAAACAATTGAACTGATGACATCATATACCAATATCCAAAATATTGAGGTCGAAGCATCAATAGAAAATTCCCTCATTGTGAATGGAAATAAAGATGAAATCAAACAAGTTTTAATCAATATTATAAAAAATGCCATTGAAGCGATGGGTAATGATGGATCAATAAAGATAGAAGCATTTTCAAAAAGTCAGGACATTATCGTAAAAATTACGGATAATGGTCCTGGAATGACTAAAGAACAGCTTTCAAAAATTGGCACACCCTTTTATTCTACAAAAGACAAAGGAACCGGAATGGGCCTAACAATTTGTTTTCAAATTATTGAACAGTTAAAAGGTACAATCGATGTTGAAAGTGCGTTAGGAATTGGCACAACATTTATTATCAAGTTGCCTACCTATCACAGCCCTTCTCCATCATCATAAAGTGAGGTTGAAACAAACAATGTGTGGACGATTTACACTATTTGCAGAGTTTGAGGAAATCATAAATCGTTTTGATATTGAAGCCGCAATTGAACAAGACCTATATAATCCAAGTTTTAACATCGCCCCTTCTCAATCTGTCCTTTCAGTCATTAATGACGGTAGCCGTAATCGATTAGGTTATTTGCGTTGGGGCTTTGTCCCTTCATGGGCGAAAGATGAAAAAATCGGGTATAAAATGATCAATGCACGTGCTGAAACTTTAGCTGAAAAACCTAGCTTCAAACAAGCTTTCCAACATCGCCGTTGTCTTATTATTGCTGACAGTTATTATGAATGGAAAAGAGGAGCTGAAAAATCAAAAACGCCAATGAGAATTAAATTAAAATCGGAGAAGCTGTTTGCAATGGCGGGAATCTGGGAGCGTTGGAAATCGCCTGAAGGGAAACCCTTGTTTTCATGTTCAATTATTACCACAACTCCAAACGAGCTAATGAAGGATATACATGACCGAATGCCTGTTATTTTGCGAAAAGAAGATGAGAAAACATGGCTAGACCCTTCTTTGGATGATATTTCAAAGGTCACGCATTTATTAAAACCATTGGCAGCTACCCACATGGAGGCCTATCAGGTATCATCATTAGTAAACTCACCTCGTAATAACTCACCGAACCTAATTCAAAAAATATGTTAATGAAAGCGACTGAAATCCGAATGTGGATTCAGTCGTTTTACTATTTAATCCCTATGAAGACCATTCATAAATTTCCTGTATTTGGAGATAAATAAAATGATTTACCTTTGATAGATTGGAGTTTACAAAAATAAATGAAATTTGCACATTTAACATTCGAACTAATTCTAGGGTTTTTCCTATTATTTATTATCGTAAAAATTGTTGGTCGAAAAATAATTCACCAAATTACACCGTTTACGTTTATTTCAGGAATTGTCTTAAGTGAACTTTTAGGTAATGCCTTGTATGACGAAACCATCAGTGCAATTTACATTGTTTTCTCGATGTGCCTTTGGGGATTTCTATTATTTATTGTCGAATTCCTTGGCCAAAAGATTATATTTTTTCGTGGACTATTTGAAGGGAAACCAATTGCACTTATTAACAACGGTTCCGTTAATAAGGAAGCCCTAAAAAAAGCCAGGATGAATATTAACCAATTACAAAGTCTCCTTCGCCAAAGCGAAACCTTTTCTATTCGGGAGGTCGCCTATTGTTATCTGGAGCCGAGTGGATCAATTAGCATTTTAAAGAAGAACAAATATCAAAAAACCACATTAGAAGATTTTCAATTACCGGAAAAACCTGTGTATGTACCTGTAACCATCATTCGAGATGGAAAAATTTTATGGGACGAGATTCAAGACTTAGGATTTAATGAAGTTTGGTTAAAGAATCAACTTCATTCAAAAAACGTATCAGATTATAAAGATGTCTTTTTAGCAGAATGGTTAGAAGATGACGGGATATTTATCCAAACCTATGAATAAAAAAATTCTGAAGAGATGTGATGAAAAATGGATTTCCCTACAATACATACAGATATTTGGGATGCAGTAATTGCAGTACCTTTAGTGATGATTGTCACACAAATTATCAAAAAACTATTTAAAGTACCTAAAAAATATGTTCCAACATTGGCACTTATTTTTGGATTAGTCATTTCAGTGTTTTACAGCCATCGGCATAGCTTAACTGCTGGAATATTTATGGGATGGTTCTACGGGTATGCCGCAATTGGCTCCTACGCCTCCCTCAAAACAACTATATTGGCATATAGAAATACGTATAAATAGACCAGAATTTTTTGCAACATTTTCACACCTTATAAAACTGAAATTATATGATAAAATAATGCCTGTACCTTTGATTGAATGGTATAGGTATTTTTAGATGGATATAAGAGCCAGTTACACAATTTGATATATTCAAAATACTAGAAACATTTTCTCAATAAAATTATTTCCATCTTTTAAAATTGATTCACAATTTACAATCTTCGTGTTAAACTTACAAATATTATATTATTCTATTAATAATATTTCATACAGCAGAATGTTGTGGACAACCAAAAACAAGGGGGAAAAAGTATGAAAGAAGTGTTTCAAAAATGGAACCAAATCAGCCTTGTAAAACGGATACTTGCAGGTATTATCGTAGGTGTTTTATTGGCCTTAATAGTTCCTGAGGGAGCAAAATGGGTTTCCATTTTCGGTTCTTTATTTGTTGGTGCCTTAAAAGCTGTTGCACCTGTCCTGGTCTTATTCTTGGTTATTGGTGCCATCTCTAAAAATAGAAGTGGAACGAAAACGAATATTAAATCTATTATTGGTTTATATGCAATTAGTACATTTTTAGCAGGATTTATTGCCGTTTTGGCAAGCTTTATCTTCCCAGTAAAATTGTCCCTTGTTACTGGAGCAGACGACCTTACACCACCAAGTGGCATTTTAGAGGTCCTTCAAACATTACTGTTTAACATCGTGGACAACCCTATCAATGCTCTTATCAATGCAAACTATATTGGAATACTTGCCTGGGCAATAGTACTCGGAATTGCACTAAAAAATGCGAACGACACTACTAAAACATTGCTATCTAATATTTCTGACGCGATCACTACTGTTGTAAAATGGGTAATCAGCCTAGCTCCAATCGGAATCATGGGGTTAGTGTTTGATGCATTTGTTACAAATGGACTTTCTGCATTAACGGAATATGGACGAATTCTAGTCCTTTTACTTGGATGTATGTTTTTTATAGCGTTAGTTGTCAATCCGTTAATTGTGTATTTCTACATTCGTCAAAACCCATATCCGCTCGTCTTTAGATGTTTGCGAGAAAGTGGGATTACAGCATTCTTTACTCGCAGTTCCGCTGCAAACATACCAGTTAACATGAATTTATGTGAAAAACTTGGACTAAATAAAGATACTTATTCAGTTTCAATCCCATTAGGTGGTACGATAAACATGGCTGGTGCTGCGGTAACGATTTCAGTTCTAACCCTCGCAGCAGTCCATACACTTGGTGTTGAAGTTGATTTTGCAACAGCCCTTATTCTTAGTGTTCTATCTGCAATTTCAGCAGCGGGTGCTTCTGGTGTTGCCGGTGGGTCTCTCTTACTGATTCCTTTAGCATCAAGCTTATTTGGTATTCCAAACGATGTTGCAATGCAAGTCGTTGCAGTTGGTTTTATCATTGGTGTCCTTCAAGACTCATGCGAAACTGCACTTAACTCTTCATCAGATGTACTATTCACAGCAACTGCTGAATTTGCGAAGAAGCGTAAAGAGCTGAAAAAGGTTGGAGCTAAGTCGGCCTAACACGTATATTGAATGATAGAAAACACCCATTTATTTGGGTGTTTTTTTTGCAAAAAAGAAGACGGCTACCTAAAATAGGTAACCGACCGGCATTACATGTTAATAAAAAGGATAGCCTCCGAAACCATATGGATATCCAAAACCATAACCATAACCAGGATAACCATATCCCCACGGGCCAGCTAAGGTACTTCCTAGTAATCCCCCTAATAACGCGCCTCCTAAGAATGGAGCACCAAATCCAAAGCCAAAAGGTCTTCCGAATCCAAAGCCAAATGGACGTCCAAAACCAAACGGTCTACCAAAACCAAATGGTCTTCCAAAGCCAAATGGTCTTCCAAAAATTCTACTATCATTTGGGTCAATCATTGAACCTGGGTGATTATTCATAAGCTGTTGATGGTCGTAAAGATTTACACTCAACTTTTATCCCTCCTCTTATTTTCAATTACAATATATTCCGCGAATGTAATAATTCTTGGGCATTTATCTAAAATGGGCTGTTTTATTACATTCTTTTTATTACATATTTATCCTCTAAACATCAAAAATCAAATTGGACGAATGACACCAATGAATTCCTTAAATGAAATTGTGGGTCTTGGTTAATTTCGTTCAACTTCTGTAAAAATTCAATTGAATTTGGAACATAAGGACCTTTATTAAGCATAATACAATCTGCTCTTAAACCTGCCTGTGCATCTGTTAATTCAGTTATTGATGGGATATTTTTCTTATTCATATTTTCTAAGACTCCAGTGGCCCATATTACAGGAGTATGGGCTGCATTACAGATTTCTAGAATGCCTTCTTGTGCGCTTAAAAACTGTTCCAATCCAATTTCAATAACTAAATCCCCTCTTGCAATCATGACTCCAAACAGACTACAATTCAGTCCTTCCATAATAATTTTGGATAATGATAATATGGCATTTTTAGTTTCTATTTTTGCAATGATTCCTTTTTTTTCATCCGTGAGTAATTCTAACTGTTGCTTTACCATTTGAATATCTTTTGGATGATTAATATATGAAATGCCAACTAAATCAATGTCTTTATACATTGATTTCAAAATCGATAAATCTGATTCCGATACGGTTGAGACATTTAAATGGACAAGGGAGTCAGGGAAATTTATTCCATTTTCTGGATAGATCGTTTCTTCTTTTTTTCTTGTTAAAAAAATTTCAATCTCAATATACTCCTCTGTATTCAATACAACCTTCCCAAATATTTTGCCATCATCAATGTACACTCTGTCATTGATTCGAACATTTCTCAAAGCTTTAGGTAATGTAACTCCAACCGATGCTGGTTCTGTATCCGTTTTAGGAATTCCAATATATTTATCATTTTTATAAATTCGCAAAATATCATTTTTCTTTATTTTTATATAGCTCTCTTTCTTGCCTTTTTTATTTTTACTAGGTGTAATTGAACCAATTCGAATTTTAGGCCCTGGAAGATCGATGAAGATTTTACATTTTGAATCATCGCCAGCACATCTTGCATTATGCTTTTCTTCTGCCTTTCTTAATGTCTGAATCATCTTTTTCCATACTGTTAAATTGTCATGTGCACAGTTTATTCTGGCAATTGTCATGCCGGCTTGCAATAAATGAGTAAAAGTTTCAGGGGTTTCAAGCATGGATCGGTCAAGGCTAACCATAATATGTTTTTTATTTTGTGTTTTTCCAAACAATTTATCACTACGCTCTTCTTTTAATGATTTCGCAGTGTTTACATCAATAAATACCTTATTAGAACAAGGGGTTGATTCTTCCTTAGAAAGGTGATTGATGATTTTATTTAAGGTATACATGATATGGGGACTACCGTTTGAAAGTGGTAAAAATGCTTTTTCTAGTAAAATATTGTTTAAATTGGGATCAACCATTTTCTGCAATACTGAAAAGGCTCGCAGATTGATTTTACTTTGATTTGTGGAATTATAGACAATGTTTTTGGAGTTATTGAAAATCATTGTTTGCGCATTTTCCCTAAGCTTTATTAAATATTCTTTTAATTTATCTTGATTCATTGCCACCACATTCCTTTCAAGGTTTCAGAACATACATTCTTTATGTAGAGATATCAATGATTGAAGTGAATGAAGTAAACGGTCCGTACCAATGGTTTGTAATACTTTTTCACATTATTCATTTATATTCAAATTTGTTAATATGTGAGTCTTTCTTTAAATCCATCAAACTATATTTATAACCAATACTTAGGTTTATGTATGCACAATAGCCCATAACACATCCAGCGAGATTTGCACGTGTTTAACAGGAAGAAAGCCATCTCCTAAAATTATTGAGGAATGCCCGGATACGTATAGAGCTGGAATTGAGTTTGCATTTAAAGACGAACAATGGGCTGTATATACTTATTTAGATATTGCAGAAAAAACTCAGGATAGTACGATTAAGGATAGATTTAAACGTGCAGCATCTGATGAACAAAATCATGCTGTATGGTTTTTGTATTTTATTCAAAAAATCAAAAAATAACACAGGACAATTGGAAAGTAGAAAAGTAGAGTGCTAAAATTATATAACCACATTTGAAGAGGTTTTTCTGGAACTTAATTAATTAATTAATTAATAATTGCTACTATGTAATCGGGACGAAGTTCTCGTCCCGGCCTATTTATTCTTTATCAATTGGAGAATGAATATGATCTCTATATGTATCAATGTAAAGATTCGAATTAGCGGCCAATACGGCATAAACAACATCATGAACCGTTAAACCTCTCTTTTGTAATTCTACTTTTAACCACGATCTAGTTATTTTATTTTGTTCTAGGTTCTCTTCAATGATTTCACCATCCATGATTAGTTCAATTGGTAACCTTTGTTCAGACATTACTGCTACCATTAAATCCTGCCTGGTTACATTTCTAAACTGCGGCTTTTTTAACACAGTCAATGTTCCATTCGTCTCTACTATCGCAAAGAGTACCTCTTCAATATTAAAAACGTCTTTTTCTCGTAATTGTTGATTTAAATAATCTAGGGTATAACGCATTTTATTCATATTTTTTTCTAATATTTTCCCATTCTGTATTACGATAGTTGGATCACCGGCTAGAAATTTTCTCCCTTTTCTATTTTTTAACGATATGATTGCAATAAGAAAAATAATAGCTACATATATAGAAAATGCAATAATCGTATGGTGGACCTTTATAGTAGTGTTGAATGCTAAATTTGCTGAGATTGCTCCTAACGTAATTGCTGCAACAAAATCAAACATTGTCATTTGTGATATCGTTTGCTTACCTAATATTCTCGCTCCTATTAGTAAGAGACTGAAAGAGGTTATTGACCTCAAAATTACTTCAAAATGTTCAGGCATACCTGCTGCACCTCTGCTAAATTATGGATAGTTTTAGTCATAACATGCAACCAATTGGTATTTCATATACCCCTTTAATTTCAATATAAAAAAAAGCCACTTTCATATTTTCTAGAAAGTGGCTTAAACCTATGAGCGATGAGGGATTCGAACCCCCGACCCCGTCCCTGTCAAGGACGTATTCTCCCACTGAACTAATCGCTCGTAATATAAAAGGATAGTTTCCAAACAACGTAATTCTCACCCTGCTAATGAATCACAATATATGGACAATTCTTACTATACATTCGCTTTAGAAGTTTGTCAATTAGATTATAGTACTTTTATTGAAATTGTCCCGCAAGTTAAGGTTGTTAAAGCAGAATCATACTAAAGCATTATTTACAAGATGTCTACTTATAAGATATAAATATAATAATGGGGCAATTTATAACTTTATATTCGCTGAATTCTCATTTTTTGAGAAACGGGGGAACCATTAACGTGCAAAAGGGCACTCGGGGTGAATCCTTTTAATAAAAAAGGTAGGAAAATACTCTTCATCCGAATCCGACAGCTAACCTCGTAAGCATTCCGGAGAGAGCGTTTGCAAAAACCTACTTTATGGCCATGAGCCCTACTCTCGTGGCCTTTTGTGTCTCCAAAAATATGCTTTTCATCGCAATTCACATTCCCTTTTGCATCCAAAAGTACACATCAACTACATCTTTAGAGGAGGTTTTTTATGTCATTAACTAAGAAGATTTTATTAGGTTTAGGTTTAGGTGCGGTTGTTGGGCTCATTTTAAATGTAACATCACCATCCGCTTTTGAATTTGCGAATACCTATATCTTTGTTCCACTAGGTCAAATTTTCTTAAATTTAATTAAAATGCTTGTTGTTCCGATTGTCTTAGTATCTATTACTCTAGGAGTAGCTGGGTTAGGCGATCCAAAGAAGCTCGGAAGAATTGGAGCAAAAACAATTACTTACTTCATAGCAACAACGACAATTGCCATTACAATTGCAATTGCACTTGCCTCAATTTTTAAGCCGGGGACTGGTGGAGGATTCGATACTACAGGAGCAACCTATGATGGTGCAACAGAAGCTCCTCCAGTTATGGAAACGTTAATTAATATCATTCCGACAAATCCTTTTACAGCGATGAATGATGCAAATATGCTTCAAATTATTGCATTTGCTATTTTCATAGGTTTAGCTTTAACTGTCTTAGGAGAAAAAACAAAGGGAATTTTAAATCTGTTTGAGCAAGCAAATGAAATCATGATGTATTTAGTTAATCTTGTAATGAAAACAGCACCCTATGGTACATTCGGTCTTATTGCAACTGCAATCGGAGGCCAAGGATATGCAGCGATTAAAGCAATGCTCGCTTATTTCCTAATAGTACTTGCTGCCCTATTAATCCATGCTGCTGTAACATATGGCGGTACAATTGCATTTCTGGCAAAACGAAATCCAATCGAGTTTTTTAAAGGCTTTGCACCTGCAATGACAGTTGCTTTTAGTACTTCAAGTAGTAATGCAACACTTCCAGTTTCAATGGACACTGCCCAAAAAAATCTTAAGGTTCCTGAACCTATTAGTAGCTTTGTTCAACCATTAGGTGCGACAATTAATATGGATGGAACAGCAATCATGCAAGGTGTTGCTACCATTTTCATTGCGCAAGTATACGGTGTTGACCTAACATTCACTCAAATTTTAGTGGTTATTTTAACAGCGGTACTTGCTAGTGTTGGTACAGCTGGGGTCCCTGGTGTTGGATTAATCATGCTGGCAATGGTACTAACTGCGGTTGGTTTACCAGCGGAAGGAATTGGTTTAATTATCGGTATTGACCGCTTACTTGATATGACACGTACAGCTATCAATATAACAGGTGATGCTGCATGTGCAGTGTATGTTGCAGAATCAGAAAAGAAACACATGGATAAAGCAACTGCTTAATAAACACCGATTAGCGACAGGGATTTTCCCTGTCGTTTTCCTTTTTAAAGCGATATAATAAGACATGTAAATTGTTTATTTGGAGGATTATTAAAGATGGTTAATAAGGGCACTGTTAGGGAAATGACTATACATAGTAAGATTTTAGATGAAGAATTTGAACTTATTGTTTATTTACCAGCAACCTACTCTCCCCTTTACAAATATAATATTCTTATCGCTCAGGATGGACGTGATTATTTTAACCTTGGAAGGGTTGCAAGGGTTGCCGATAAACTATTAGAAACAGGCGAAATGAGCAATACCATTATTATAGGAGTTCCTTATAAAAGCGTTGCAGATCGTCGTAGGAAATACCATCCGGATGGTGACCAGCATCATTTATATAAGCGCTTTTTAGCTGAAGAACTAGTTCCATTTCTCGACCAAGAGTTCCCAACCTATCAAATCGGCCAGGGTCGCGCATTAATTGGGGATTCATTGGCGGCGACTATTTCACTTTTAACAGCACTTGAATACCCACATACTTTCGGAAAGGTGATGATGCAATCACCTTTCGTAAATAAACATGTCCTTGAAAAAGTTAAAAATTTTGGAGAGCCACATCTCCTTGATTTGTATCATGTAATAGGAATAGGTGAAACCGAAGTCAAAACAACCAAAGGGGATATAGAAGATTTTTTAACCCCTAACCGTGAATTGCATGACATCATTTTGAAAAAAGGGTATCCCTATTTTTATGAAGAATTTAATGGCAACCATACATGGAAGTATTGGCAGCCTGATTTACCAAGAGCCCTATCAAAAATGTTGTCTTAACTTAATTCAGGAGAAATTTCCCTACTATAATAATTGAGGGAAGAATAAATAAGAGTTATCTTGGTGTTTTGTTTCAAACCCCAGCTGAATAAAGTTAAAGCATCCCGCGAATGCCACGATTTTTCAAAGGGAGTTTTTCGAGCAAGCCCGAAAAAAATCGGGCACAAATACACCAAGGCGTATTTGATTATTTTTTTGGTATTCTATCATTTTCAGATATTTGATATAATTATGTTATTATTTTCGTATATCGCACATCAGGTACTTCACGTTTTGAATAATAATCCAGTAGGAGGGCAATCAAATGAAATATGGCATTGTTATCTTCCCGTCAAAAAAACTTCAAGACACGGCAAATTCGTATCGAAAACGCTATGACCCACATTATGCATTAATTCCACCACATATTACGGTTAGAAATGCATTTGAAGCATCAGATGTCGAGATTAAAAATATTTCTAGGGAGTTAGAAGAGGTTTCTAACCAAATAAACCCATTTCCATTAAAAGTTTTAAAGGTTAGCTCCTTTTCCCCTGTTAATAATGTGATTTACTTGAAGGTAGATCCTAATGAAGAACTACAAAAATTACATAATGCACTTCACTCGGGTTATTTTGCAGGAGAACCCGAATATGCGTTTGTTCCTCACATTACAATAGGACAAAAGCTTTCTAGTGATGAGCATTCGGATGTGTATGGTCAATTACGAATGTTAAATATGAATCATGAGGAACAAATTGATCGATTTCATCTCCTTTATCAGCTAGAAAATGGCTCTTGGACCGTTTATGAAACATTTCGTTTAGGAAAGGAAAATTAAAAACAGTATGGAAGCAAGAATCGTAACAAACAACAAAGAAAAAGACGATGCCTACACAATCAGAAAAGTGGTTTTCGTCGATGAACAAAATGTACCTGTTGAAGAAGAGATTGATCAATTTGAGGATGAAGCTACTCATATTGTCCTTTATGATGACAATCAACCTGTAGGAGCTGGACGTTTCCGATTACTTGACGGTTACGGCAAAGTAGAACGTATTTGCGTTCTCGCTTCTTACCGTAAAAAAGGAGCAGGGAATTTGATTATGCAAAAGATTGAGGACATTGCGAAAGAGCGAGGCATATCAAAGTTAAAACTGAATGCTCAAACACATGCAGAAAACTTCTATAAAAAACTTGGATATGAGACCGTTTCTGGGCTATTTATGGATGCTGGAATACCTCATGTAACTATGGTTAAAGAAATATAAGAGTAGGATGGATGTCATTTGTAATGGCATCCTTTTTTTCATGGATAAAAAAAGGAAAACCTGCTCATTCTACCATAGAGGGGTGAGCTTTTTGGAATATTTTAGAATTGCATTTGATTTAGTGGTTGGCCTATTAGGGTTATTGATTCTGACAAAAATACTAGGAAAAACACAAATAACCCAAATTACCGCTTTCGATTTTATTTCTGCTTTGGTACTTGGTGAATTAGTTGGAAATGCTGCTTTCGATCAACATGTGGGGAGTTTTCAAATTCTTTTTGCTATAGTGATTTGGGGGATTTTAATTTATGTGATTGAACTAATTACACAGAAGGTTCGTAAGACAAGACCGTTTCTCGAGGGGAAACCTTCAATCATTATTCACAAGGGTAAAATTATTCGAGAGCATTTAAAGAAAAACAAACTGGATATTAACCAACTCCAGCACCTTCTTCGTTCCAAGGGTGTATTTTCAATTAGAGAGGCGGAGTATGCCATATTAGAAACAGATGGCACTATTAGCGTCCTAAAAAAGTCTCCCTATGAACCACCTACTCGTCAGGACTATAATATGGCTGAACAAAAGGTACGACTCCCTATTACATTGGTAAGTGATGGTGTTTTAATTAAGGAAAATTTAAAGGAAAGCGGTTTTTCTGAAAATTGGTTACAATCGGAGTTAAAAAACCAGGGTGTGGCTACATATAAGGATTTGCTTTATGCGGAATGGCGTGAAGAGGAAGGCTTATATGTCCAAGAATTCTAGCCTTCCCCTTTTTTAAATGCTTTCATTAAAAAGCAGACCTTGGCCAGTATGTTGGGCACGAATATGTTCAATGTAATGGCTTTGTTTTTTCGTCATTGATTTTCGTTCAACTTGGTGCAAATCATGGGTTCGTTGTTTAAGGTTCACTGAAACTGGATTCACCTGATGAAGCTTCATATAATTTGTTTTATAGGCAGTTGTACGGTGTACATACTGATTGAATTGTTCATTATTGATAGGTAAAATATAGCCCATCCTTTGCCCTCCCCCATTTTTATTTCATATGTATGTTTTATTACTAAAGAATTCGCTACAAGTATTGATTTTGTTGGGGTCCGGATAAAAAGGTCTGACAATTTCGTCAGACCCCTACCCTTACTTTTTGTTAATCATTTTTGAAATGGTGTTGAAGTCCATTTTTTCATTACCATTTACGATACTGTTTACAATTTTGTCTTCAAGCTGTTGATTTACTGGTTTTTTTGCAATTTTAGAGACCTTTCTAATTACATTACGAACTGTATCTGCATCTTTAAAATTTGCATTTTGCAAAGAGTTTGCTAGCTTGAATACCTCTTGCATATCTACGCCTGTTTTCTTTTCGATATTCTTAAAAAAATTATTATCCATTTCGAAGCCTCCTTACATTGTGTTATATCGTATGAACTCCGCCTATAAGTGGTGCCGAATTGTTGAAAAAACCTATTTCCTCCTTTAATGGAGAAAAGTACGAGCCGTTCGACTCGTACTTTTACATTAACGGGGAATTTTTGTGCTTAGTTATAGAAAGAAGCACCTACAATAATTAATAAGATGAACAGTACGACGATTAATACAAAAGTTGATCCGCCGTAAAATCCGCCGTAACCGTAACCTCCATAGCCGTAACCACAACCACCGAATCCGTAGCCCATATTTCGCACCTCCTCGTATAAAGAGTACATTATAAACTATGTTTAAAAGGTCGATTTTGTGAGGACAGGTGCACAGGGCAAAAGCGGAAATTAAAAAATAATTAATCCTCCATCTGCTTTTCTAAGTTACGTTGATTCTTTGAAAACCATTGATCTAGTTTCTCCATTTTAGATTCAAGTTCCTTTTCAAATCCATTAGCCTCTTTATCCAGCTGGCTTAACCCCTTTTCATTTTCTGCCGCCCATTTATCTAACTTTCCTTTTGCTTCATCGTGGTCTTTGTAATAGTCAGTTACAAAACGTTCAATTTCATTATCAAATTTACTACTCACATGGCCACCTCCCAATTACTCTATAAAATGATAAAAACAGGCTACTTGAGCCTGTTTTAAAGGAAAGTTACTCGATTGAGTTTTGTGCATTAATATACCCAGCACCATACGTATTGTAATCAATATCCTTCCATTTATCAGCGCCTCGTAGTAAATCCTTTTTGATATCATCTGGAGTAAACCTTTTGTTCTGGTTCTTCTTATTTTCAATCATTAATGCTACAACGCCAGCACAAAATGGAGTTGCCATAGAAGTACCAGATAAGGTGATATAGTTTCCATCAACACGGCTTGCCTTTTGGAATTTATCTAAATAGGAATTTGGCGAACGTAATGAAACAATATTTACACCTGGAGCCACTATATCCGGCTTTGGAACATTATAGATGGTTGGACCTCTACTTGAAAATTCAGCAATCGTGTCATCCAATCGGTCATCAAGCGTATTTTTATCATCCAATGCACCGACTGTAATCACTTTATTGCTTATACCTGGACTCGCAATCGTGCTTGGTTCATCACCTTCATTTCCTGCAGCGACACAAACTACAATTCCACTGTCCCATGCTTTTTCAACTACTTGTACCATTGGGTCCGCATCTTCATTGCTTAACCTTTGTGCTGTTGCACCAAGCGACATTGAGATAATATCAATTCTTGGTTTGGTAGAATCCTGGTTGTTTAAGATACACCATTCAACACCTTTCATTACTGTATCAAGTGAACCAGAGCCTAGTTTGTTTAATACTTTTACCC
Organism: Bacillus timonensis; assembly: GCF_000285535.1. Classification (GTDB taxonomy): domain Bacteria; phylum Bacillota; class Bacilli; order Bacillales; family Bacillaceae_L; genus Ferdinandcohnia; species Ferdinandcohnia timonensis. The sequence goes on from NZ_HE610985.1 coordinate 1,181,140, forward strand.
CTACTACATTTGCTTTATATGCAGGCGCCTTATATTTCCCATCAGAAGCAAATCCATTGCCAACCGCATCACCCGCACAATGGGTACCATGTCCATTATCATCATATGGTTCGATTTGACCATTAACCATATCTTCGAATCCGATAATTCTTCCTTCTAAATCTTGATGTGGATAAATTCCGGTATCGATAACTGCTATCGTTACACCTTCACCTGTAAGTCCTTTTCCATTTCGAACAATATTATCTGCTCTACCTGCTGGAGTTGCAACATTTAACAATGCTTTTACTTCTGAATTTAAATAGATTCGTTTTACATTCGTACATGTTTGTAAAAGTTCCTCTAACGCAACAGCAGTAACGGTTGCTGAACAGGACGGGATGGTATTAAATTCATATTTTAACTTGCAACGCATATGACGATTTAGGACCTCTTTTACGTTGTCTACATTTGTTTTATCATCTTGATATTCAATGATAACATCAAATTTTCTAGTCTTTTTTATAATCCCTTCCAGTCCTTTGTGTAAAAAACATGGTGTCCATTTAAAAGGGCGATATAAATTCACAAGATTTTTTCTAAGATTTTTGTCCATCTTCGAACCATAATTTCTTGTGAATTGAACCATTGAAAATCCAAACACTTCTTCACCTCCTATCAATTCATACAATAAAATATGAGTTTGATAGAAAAAATGAAGCGGTTTTTGTCCAAGTAAACGCACATTTTCATATTTTTATTACGTAAGGAAACATTTAATACCAATACAGCCTTGCCTCTAATAGGTTTTTAATTGAAGCACCTATATATTCTATTAAAAATGGTTACTTGCATTGCTTCTTTAGTCCAAGCTATTTTTTACCTTTTTGCATTTACTATAGTAAGAACATTAAGGGAGGTGACTTTATGACTAGTAGATTTAATGATGATTCTCATTTCCCATCATTATCAAACAGGCTCGGCCCGTCTGCAAATAACTTTTCTTTACACAATGTGTTAAATTCTCATGGTGTTACTCTGGTAGTAGAGAAACCCTACGAAACTAGTTTCATTGGTGAAAATCCCCTAGTACAAATTGAGAGCGAGCATATCGCTCTTGAAACGCAGCTAACATCTAAGGTCGTAGCTTTTATACCAGGTTTTAAAATTGGTGATAATATTAATATTACGATAAGTGGTAACGAGCAGGACATTGAGAAGGTAATGATTTATGGGTTACTTGAGGACTCCACTGGAGAAAATTTTCTCTCAATAGATGTTGACGAAGAATAATGAATTCTTCCTTTAAGGGATTTTTCCTCTCACCTACTTAATTATTCGCAATAAAATAGCAGATTCCCATTTGTAGGTAATCTGCTATTCGCTGTTATTTTACTTTGATCCACCACAACCACAACCGCCAGTGCCTTTTTTCTTTTTTACGGTTTGATTTTTCATTGACGTAATGACTTTAACGCCAGATTGTGTTTGCTTCTTTTTCTGCATATATTATTTCCCCCCATAGTAGGTTACTAATAAACTATGTAGGATTTACATAAATTGACACTGACTTAAGAACCTATTTTTTCACCGAAATTCTTATATAACAAAGGAGAAACTTCCCCTTCTTATTATTTATCATTATCCGTCCTATTAGGTCTGGCAATCGCATTTTGATTTTTTAAATTGTTTACAAACCAAGTATCAAGTGAATGCTTCTTCTCTTCCTGGCCAGAAGAAGGTTCAGAGGAATAAGTACGATTTTCCTTTAGAATCTTATTTTCTAATTGTAGCTCTTCAACCTGTTTTGTTAATGCTGTAACTTTATATGTTAATTCAGCCACTTGATCTTCAAGCTGCTGTTTTTCTTGAACTTGATTGCTTTTATCTGATACGTTTACAATTTCTTCGTATCTTTTTAATTTTTCCTTGTATCTAGATACCTCTGCTTGAAAATGAATGATTTTCTGTTTTAACATGATGTTTTCATCTGATATATTTTTTTTCAAAACGTCCACTCCTTTCCTCTCATGATAAAAATCTATAATATATCTAATTCAAAATGGTATGCATTTATACCTCTAATTTGCGATTTCTAGCGAAAAATCCGCTTTTGTCACAGCACATTTGACTATTAAATTCATACTATACAGTAGCCCCGATACCCAAAGGGATTAATTATTAGTACCATTGCAAAGGGTAAATTTTTTGAACAGGAGGAAAAAAGGTGAGTAGGAATAAACATAAAGAAACAGAAAACGTCTGTATTAAAACGCGTAAAATTTATGACTGGGTTACTCGTCAAGTAGAGATTCCAATCATCAATATGGCTGACGATAAACTTGATGCAAAATTTAGATGTCATGATGGGCATGGCGGTCATGGTGGTGGCCATGGTGGCGGCGGTAAAGGTACAGATAAAATTGAGAAACTTTGCCGGTTCTTAGAGAAACAGGATGAGGACTTTACTGTAAATTGTTTTCTAAGTGACGATAAAGGGCGCAGAATCGATCCTCGAGAAGATGAAGAGTTCTTCACTTGTAAAGAAATTACACCTGCTAGAGGCCGTACTCCAGTAACAGTTACACTTCCTAATGGGGATACTGTCACTCTCCAAAGAGTAAAAGCGTTAGTAAAAGGTTTTGTAGCCATTCAAATTGTTAATGAAAATGGTGAGGTAGTCTGCTCTTCTACAGGAATTCCATTTGCAACTGTACAAAACTTCTTGCTATGCGCTCCTGATGGAACAGAATTAGATTGCCATGTTTCATTCTTTGAATGCGATGCTAATCTAATTTGCGCAGAAGACTTCCAACAATTAGATGTATCTTTAACTCTATGCTTAGAAGTACAAATCGAAGCAGATGTTAAACTTGAAATCGAAGCAAAATTCTGTCATCCTCGTGAAGAAATTCTTGAACCAACACAACTTTGCCCAACAGACATTTTTCCACCTCAATGTCCAGAAGTATTCCCAGCACGTTAATTACCACACCAAAAATTAGGCTGTTGATACAACCAGCAGCCTATTTCTTTTTTTGTCTTGTTAAACATACATATATGATAAAACGGTATAAAGGAGGAAGAATCTTGAGTGGGAATAAATTTGATAATGCTTTTCCTAATAAAGATACTAAGGTACAAATGCAACAGAAAATTATCCATTACCGTTCAGAAGTAATCACATTTCAAAACAAATTGAAACAGGCCGAACTGGACCTTGAAAAAGAAAAGCTTCGAAATCACTATCTCCAAGAAAAACTATATGAAGTTGAGAATACAAATCTTGAATCCTATGAAAAAGAAATTGCAGATCTCAAGATGAAACTTTTAGCCAACGAGGTTGCATTGGAGGAAGAAAAAAATCGTGTCAAAATCATGCAAGAGAAGATTATCCAATCAACCCAGCTCGCAAAGCAAGAAGAAAAGGTTGAACCAGAACGACTATTAGGATTGAATTCATTTTTTAATTACTCTGTTATATATACTCCAGAAGAAGACATGATTGAAGAAGAAAACCACTATCATCATATATCCATTCTCGGCGATTACCTGCTTGAAAATTTTGGAACGGCTCCACTTCACCAACCCATTGTTTGTATCCGGTTATCTCCAAGAAATGGAGGTTATTTAAGTGGTAAAATAGCAACCAATAGTATATTAACTGAGAGCCAATCCGATGGAAATGTCCCCCAAGAAGAATGGCAATATGTACATGAAGACTGGAAAGAAAGAATTAAAAAAAAGGGAGAATATTGGATTAAACCTGCAAAAGCAGCAATACTTCAACCAAAAGAAAAAATTCATTTTTCTAATTTTGAGCTAACCTTAATAAAACCGAAAGAGCAGACATCTGTCATAATTGAGGCATTTTCCTACTGCAAGGAATTTCCAAACGGGATCCCTTCCCTTAATAAAATCATACTGAATCTTTGAATTACTTCCATAATCAATAAAGGTTTCTTTGTTGATTATGGAAGCTTTTTTGCAATCGCCCTCTATAAATCCTTACGGGGCTTACAAAGCCGACCTTCTACCTCAAGAAAGACCTTTTCAACTGTCATAATTTTTTGATAAAGTGATAACGAAACCAATACTTCAAATGAAAGTGTATCGTCATCATCATTTTTATCTTTTACTCTTGCATGACAATCCCCTTCTAAAACAGTGCACTTTACCATTGTTTGTTTAGGAGCCGTTAATAACACATTGTCCGTAGCGTTAAATACAATTGGTTTTGTTGTAAAAATGCAGTAGTGATTATCAACAAATTTAAGTATGATAAAGCCTTTCTTCAATATTTTCACTCGTTGTAATGAAATAGTATTCCAATCTGGTAGAGTAAGGCTTATAGAGTCCCTACCATGTTGTTGCTTTACTTCGGTACATTTAATAGGGGGCAGTTTATGTGAACCATGTATATTTCCGTGTACATCGGAAAAAAAACATTGAACTTCTGCATGATGAAGCCAATTCACAAACAAATCAGGCTTGAACTCTATTTCAAAGAGTCCCGTACAATCTCCGTCTTTCCCATCGCAACCTATTTCAATACTCTTCAAATATTCAACTTCAAATGTTTCGCATTCTCCTTTGTTGATTGAACACTGCGGTTTGTCATTTATTCCGACTTGCATTTCCCCATCGCAGCCGTCTTCAAAATATATTGATACTTTAGCAGGTACTCCAATTGTAAACTGATTCTCAATTTTCCAGACCGTTTTTGAGGGTTTTCCACAAGGAACCTTTATCTCCTCTATAATCGTTTTAAAATCAACATTTTTCAAAATATTTTCTTTGAATTCAGATTTTGTTAGCTGGTACGTCCAGTCAGTAAATTTTGTGACTTTTATACAATGTGTTTCAAGTTGTGCATGCTCATTGAGTGACAATGTTCTTACACCCCCATTGCTACCGATATTCTATGTAGTAGTAAGGAAATCGTTCCACTATAAAAAGATAAATTTTTATAGCCAATCACCAATTTCTTTAAAGAGGCATATACTAAAAAAGAAACCCATTAATCCAGGTTTCTTTCATTTTCACGAAAAATGCAATGTTTTTATATGCCGCGTATTAATGAATGTTGATTCCTCACGAGCAGTTACAATCTCGATTACGTTACTCTCAATTTGTTTAAGTTGGCCAATTTTATCTTTATCCTCTCCAAGGTCGAATACTACCATTTGTCCTTGGAGTTTTTTTACCTGCTCTTCGAATGTACGAGCCAATGTAATTCTAGATGGGTTAACTGGGAAGTTTTGCTTATCAAGTCCATAAGGTGTTTGATTAGGACTATATGGAATCAACCATTTTAAATGTTGAAAAGGAATAAACATTGTTTTATACACTGGTGAATAAAACACAAAGTAATCATTCATTAAACTTGTTATATACCCATGGATGGAATTTTTAGAGGTAACAAAGATTTCAACGAATAAACCTTTAGCGTTATTTATGATCTTTCTTAAGGAGATTTCATCTGTATGTGTGTTAATCGGGGTAGTTCCGGGATTTTCAATTTGTTCCATTTCATTCAATTTTGGAATTTTTATTTTTTGAATATGAAGTAATGGAATATAGTAAAAATCCTTGTCATTTGTATACAACACAATAATGTCTGTTCCAATATCTACAAGAATACCCATATTTTGTTTATGGCCCGAGATTTCAACAACGATATTTTCACCTATAAAATTACTTAGGTGCTTCAAACTTACTCACCTCTTTACATCACTCAATTTAGATAAAAAGTATCGGTATCATTCGCCATAAAACTTAGTGTCGTCGTCACAACGAAGAAACCGATACTTGATTTTTTAGTCATTTTCCTGATTTTTTCACTTTAGAATCAGGTTCCTATACTCTACCGTGAGTACGACCACTGTACATTTTAACTGATACTCTTTTAGATTTGTTATTATCTTGATTGTTTTGATTGCTCTCATTTTCATTTGAATTGTTATTTTGATTTTGGCTATCTTCTGATGAATCTTGCTGGTTCTGACTATTTTCTGCATTTTGATTACTTTCTTGTTTTAGTACGTAACTAATATTACGAATATGGAAAGTTGAAAGTCGACATACTTCTTTTTCACAAATAAGCACCAGATGATCATCTGAACTTTCAGCAAGAACACCTTGCATGCTTTCTGGTCCGCCACGATTAATCGTAACCCACTTATATTTCATATTTTTTAAGAGGCTGGAGAAATTTTCTTCTTCCATATATTCCGGTGTTACAAAATTATTCATCATGGAGTTATTGCTTTGTTGATTCGAATCTTCTGAATCGGAGGATTTATTATTTTTTACTGCATTACTTAAACTTTTTACATGTTCTAACTGATAATAAACAACCCCATCTTTCTCAGTATAAAGAACTAAATAATCAGTTTTAACATCAAGTAATATGCCGTTTCTTGCTTCAGGTCCTCCACGGTCGATACGAACCATGTTATTCTTCATGCTTGATAGCAATTCTGAGAATGTATTTACTGATTCAAAACTTGCTATTGTATTGTCATCAATGTTATTTGTGTTCATACTCGATGAAGAATCTTCAATTACACTCTTGATATGACTAGTTTGATAGCTGATAACCCCCTCTTCGTTAGTATATAAAACTACAAAGTCAGGTCTTACAACTAACAGCTGACCTAATCTAGACTCAGGTCCACCTTTAAAAACTCGAACAACTTTACCTTGTAAGGATTCAAGGTAGTCAACACTAATATTTCCATTCATGGCTTATTTGCCTCCTTGTCAAATATCTCTATGGGGTGTTTATATTGTATCTATATGCGTCTACACTATTTTGGTCCTAATCTATTGCCTATTTCTAAAAAAATGAGCATTTGTCCATCATATGGAAATATTGCCATTGTGCAACTTCCTTAGAGTTGTTAGTAGCCAATTTTGTTCTACTTTAATAGAACAACTACGATTTACCATTAAAATAAAATTAGTTACTAATAAAACACAAACAGACAACAAAAAGCCGGATAATAAACCCAGTTACTACAAAGGTTTATTATCCGACCCCAGTGTCTTATATTTATCCATTGATGTCCCCATTACCTCTTGCAACATTCCTCATATAAATCTCCTTTGGCTGGAAAATTTCAATAAGATAATTGGCAGCTATTTCGGGATTAACTTTGTCCCCGCACGTATAACAATCTATTGCTGCATATCCTTGCTCAGGGTACGTGTGAATTGATAGATGACTTTCAGATAGTAAAATAAGAACTGTCACTCCATTTGGATTGAATTTTTCGTAATTAACCGATAACACATTTGCGCCACATTTATTTCCTGCTATGATCATGTTTTCTTTCAAAAATCGGATATCATCCAAAATGGCAAAATCTACACCCCATAAATCTAATAGAATGTGCCTACCAGAAGTCGAGTATTGCAAACTATTTCACCACCATACTTTTTATATAGACTATGAATAAAACAATCATAATACTATAATCAATCAACCTATATTTAATAAAATCAACACAAGCACCAAATGGAGGTTAACCTACTAAAAAAGGAAATCTTACTTATTCTAGTTAAACATCCAAGCATTAAAAATAGGAATGACTATAATAATAAAAAAGTGGAAAAGGGTGATAGATTTGAAGAAAGATGACAAAGAGAATTTCCTCGAAAAGAGTGGAGATGTATGGGACAAAGCAACACTTAATTATTTATTAAATGGAAATTCAAAAGAAATCTACAATCGAAAAAGCCTATATCAGGATATTGTTATTTTAGAGGTGCCCGATATTAGAATGTACCTAGATGAACAACTGCAATTTAGTTCCGTGGATGAAAAGTTTTATCATGAAGCACTTGTCCACCCTGCCATGTTCTCCTTATCAAATTGTTCTAATGTCCTTATTCTTGGTGGGGGTGATGGTTTCGCACTTCGAGAAGTCCTGAAGTATCCTGAGGTAAAACATGTAGATTTGGTTGAACTTGATCCAATGGTCATTAAATTAGCAAAGAGTTCACCTATAGTTAAATTAAATAAAGGTTCACTTAAAGATAAACGTGTTCATATTCACGAGATGGATGCTCAAGACTTTTTTTCAAATGATACACCACTTTACCAATTAATTATTGTTGATTTTCCTGATCCTCAGAATGATGACATTAGTAAACTGTATACTAAAGAATTTTTCAGTAGAATTTCACAATACTTAGATAAAGATGGAATTCTCGTGTGTCAATCCCATTCACCAGAAGATGCACCTAGAGTATATTGGAGCATCGGATTAACCCTCCAAAGCACAGGCCTTACTACATGTTCCTACCAAACATACGTCCCTTCCTTTGGAATGTGGGGGTATCATTTAGCGAGCAAAAATAAAGATGCTGCATTTTTAAGAAAATCAAATTCAATCCCGACTGATACCTTGCCAGACGACCTTTCATCACTTTATCATTTCCCTAAAAGTATCCTCGAAGAAAAAGAGCATGCGGTAGTAAACACTTTGTCAAACCTAACGTTACATGAAATTTATATTGAAGATATATATGAGGATTAAAACGTTGTATCAAAAACAAAACAGCTTACACATCATTTTGTGTGATAAGCTGTTTTTTCTTTCAATATAGTAATTTATGAATGATGGTTTCAATAATCGCAGCACAACCTGCAATCGCCAACACGACAACTAAAGGTTCAGTTAATCTTGGTAAAAAGAAATAACAACTAAACAAAAAGATTGAACACCATATTCCTGTACACCAATAACAGCTTAATAATTCACCTATCCATTTTCGTAACCCTTTCCCCTTTATTTTAAGATACTCCTCAATAGTTCCATCAGGTAAAACTTCTTCAACAACTTCATGAAATGGACTTCTTATAAAGGCTGTAATGGTATCGTAAACCAATAATCGAGTCAGGCGGAATGTCGCTAAAGCAAATAAAAAGAATTCGAACCAGCTTATATCCATAAACGCATACTCCCTTTTTAAATTCATAACCACTCATGTTACATATTTTATGCAGAGAAATTGACAGTTTGCTATTTATATCGGTTTTCAATAAAAATGGGCTAGTTAGTGCCAATGATATAGCTCTTTTTTGAGGAGTTCCTTGATGAAAATAAGAGACATCATTTTTTTCATTAGATGTCTCTGTAAAGGAATTACGAAAAAACCAATTGTACCCAATAGTAGAGCAAAAAAAGAGATACAAATGTGGCTAATGGTATTACAATAATGGTTACACGTAAATAATCCTTCCAAGTAACCTTTATTTTATTTTGTTTTAGGATATGCATCCAAATTAGAGATGCGAGTGTTCCAATAGGTAATAATAGGGACCCTATATCACTTCCAATAATATTAGCAAGATAAATAGTTTTTAATGTAACGGGGTCGAGTCCCATCTCTGTAAGAGTTATCGTTCCAATCATTAATGCCGGATGATTATTAAAGATGTTTGATAATATGGAAACCAATCCCCCCATGATAAAGCTGGCTTGAAATAGCCCTTGTTTTACAATTGGTTCGCAAACCTTTACCAATAATTCAGTCAAACCAGCGTTGTGAAGTCCGTATATGATGACGTACATGGAGAATGCAAATACAAGAATTTGCCAAGGTGTTTTCTTTAATAAATCAACTGGACTTGTACCCAACTTTATCCATCTCCAAATGAGCAGCACTAATGATCCAGCTATTGCAACTAATTCGATAGGTATTGCTAAATATGAGGCAACGAAAAGTAGGCAGCGGATGATAAAAACAAATAACAAAACCTTTAGCATAAATTTGGTTCGCTTTCTTTTTGTTTTTACCGACATTGGTTTTTTTAAAGGGTGAAATTGTTTTGTAAAATAATTTTCTTCAATATCATGAGTAGAAATAGGTAATTTCTCTGGTAGAGCCCTTTTTACTACTAGAAACATTAACGCTGACATGAAAATTAATCCAACTGTTGCTGGTATAAACATCATTGCGGTGTGCATATAGAGACTCATCTCAACAATCTCTAATGCAATGAGGTTAACAATATTACTAACCCCGATAGGAGCACTTGATGCAGTGGCGATCAACGCACCACTTAATAGATAGGGAATTTGTTGGTGTGGTTTTAAGCGAAGATTTTTTAGCAGAATGATTAATATAGGTGTGGTTATTAAAATGCTACCATCATTATTAAATAAAAGAGTCATCATAAAACACAATAACTGTATATACCAGTAGAGACGATACCCTGATTCCTTTGCTAAAGTCACTAGCCTTGCAGCAACCCAATGAAAAAAACCAAAGCTTTCTAGCGTAATGGCCATCACCATTGTAGCAATTATTGTGATGGATGCTCCTCCAATTTTACTAATGATGTCAGTAATATCCCCTGTAGACACCATCCCAATAAGAATGATTAAAACAGCACCTATTGTTGCTGGCCAGGCTTCATTGATGTCCCTTGGTCTCCACAAGATGACAATCATTGTCATTGCAAATATAAATATTGTCATCCAAATATCAAAATTCACTATTCATCACCCCCTTCAAGTATCTTAAACTGACATTTGTCCTTACTTGTCTTATACACTATATCTATATTCCTCTCTATATATTTGGAGATAGATATTCGACCAATTCTATTAAAAATGTACGCTTGTCATCCTAATGAAACTGTACCTTTGGGAATGAAAAGAATGGATAATTTCTAGTGAAATTATACCCTAGAGACGAATGACTAAATTTTTAATAGGATTGTGTACCTTAAGGTAAAATGACTAAATTGCTAAAAAGGAGGTGAAATTTAGTGATTTCACCTATTGTTACATAGTTTCATGTATTAAAGTGAGAAATGACTAATTGAAGGCTGTTTACTTGAGCTAGCAAAAGAATTACAATACCTACCTCTGGTTATCTCCAAAAAATCCGCTTAAAAAGTAAAAAAAGGGGTATCGAATAACAATTCGATACCCCTTTTTCATGATTCCAACTCTAATAAATTCTAGGAAACCATCACAAAGGTATGAACACACAACTTACTATTTTCTCCACTAATTGCTTATACACTTTATAAGACAAACGCATAAGGTAATCATAAAGTAATTAAAGGAGGACATTCATTGAATCCAGTTATTTTTGCTTATTCAAAAAGGTCTCGAGAAAAGAAAGATGACAAAGAAGAGAAAAAGGAGAATCAGAAAAAGAACACAAACCAACAAAACAAAAAAGAAGAGAATCAGAAAAATAATTTTCAAAAAAACAATTCTCAGAAAGATGCTTATAAGAAAGACGATTGTAAAGAGTGTAAAAAAGATCGTGGCACTGAATGTAAAGGCTGTATATGCACTATCATAAAAAACTTTAAAGGGAAAGAAGTGTTTATACGAACTAAATCAGGTGATGTACTTGAAGGGACGGTAAAAGAGCTTTATGAAAATAATTGTTGTATTACAATTGTATCTCCAGAAATGATGTCCCCGTATGAACCAAAGGAAGTAACGATTATTAGCTGTAAAGACATTGAAAGCCTAACATATCAACTAAAGGAGAAAGGAAACTAGTAACGTGCTATTGGTAATAACTTTTATCGGCTGATACTTTTTGCTTAGTATCAGCCAACACTCATTTAGTTAAATTCCTTGTCGACAAAAAGTTTATAATTATCGGTCATTGTGACTATCTTGCATTTTCTACGAAGTCTATGATTAGAGGAATCAGATGTATGATGGCCATTACCATTATACCTTATATAGGCATAATTATATTTTGAAGTTGAATAAAGACTAAGTCCACTTAATTTACAAAGCCTTTGAAAACCAAGATCTTCTCCTAAGTTTACTTGCGGGAATTCTATTTCTTCGAATACAACTTTGTCAACAACCAACGTGGCACCTATTAAGACATGATTCGAATTCAAGTATATATTTTCAAACCCTTTATTATATTCACAAAGTAATTGATCATCTTGAAAATAAGTATAAATTGACGATTTCCCAATGATATGTGTTTTTGTTCGTTTCATTTCCTGGTATGCTTCCATTAAGTAATATGGACTGTAATAATCGTCATCATCCATTTTTGCTATATACGGATACCTAGCTCGTGTAATTCCAAAATTCAAGCATTCTCCCAATGACACATTTTTATCTAGCTGGTATATCGAAACATTGCTACTCTGTTTACTCCTTTCTTCAAACATCTCCTTAAAAATCGCATCGTTATGAATAATAACAATCAGTTCCTTTTCATGGAAAACCTGTGATTCATAGTTTTTGAAAATATGATTTAATAATTCCGGTCTTTTTGTGCATGTTACAACTGAAAAAATGAATCTCTCCCCCTATCTCACAATTTAGTAAGAGATAACTTTCCCAAATGGAAACGTCATCTCTTTATTGAACCCATGTCTAAGAAACTAGTATTCTTGTTTTAATGAAAAATATCCCCTTTTCTTATTTTCCTTTCAAATGAATACTTTTTGACTAATAATGAACCGTCAATTGTCTTTAAGAGTACGTCTTTACCAAAGACTTCAATTACCTCACCTACATTAAACTCAAATGTGTCTATCACTTGATCAAACGGGTATGCCTCCCATATTGTTACTATTTTACTATCTTCTGATAATAAAAATGCGCCAGGAAATGGAGTAGTCACGCCTCTTATTAAATTGTAAATTTCCCTTGTCGAAACAGATAAATCGATCTTTCCGTCCTTCGGGCCTCTTTTTTCATACCATGTTGGGATATTTTTACTTTGTGGAAATAAAAGAATTGTATCTCTTTTATAATCCTCTATTAATTTCTTTATTTGGATTCGTCCTACAAGCAATACTTTATATTGAAGTGTTCGAATTGTATCAAATTCATTTATTTCAAACATTTCAATTGAATGAATCTTCCCATCATCCGCCTTTGAATTATACTGAAAGCAATGATTGATAAATCTAGTATGACCGTTAATTAGTGACCAGTTGAGTGGAGACCGTCCTTTTCCATATGGTAAATGACCGCAACTCCCATGAAAACCAAATATCCCCTTCTCAAATTGGGAAAGTACCTCACCTGGAATAATTCGTTGCCAGCCAACTGAAATTCCCAATTCAAACGTATTATTTTTAAAGAATTCAATGTCCTGTACATCCTTTAAAGAATAAGATGAAACGATATATTGGGGGATACCATGCAATTTTGCATAATCTTGCAAATCCGAATAACCAGATATACCTGATTTTTTTTCTGCTGATACCGATACGATTAGATCTACGGGATGTAAATGATGATGAATATAATCAACCATATTTTTTGTTGTTTCTTTGTTCCCAAAGACTACTAATTTATAATGCATTCATTCTTCCCCTACTTTATTTTTTTCTACCTTCCTTTTCATCTTATGACGTCCCCTTTAGTTTAGTGTTAAGTGAAAAAACCATTTGCATAATTTGTATGGGTAGAAAGTAAAAAAAGCAAGTCAATTTGACCCGCTTCCTTATTTACGTTAAAACTTATTGGTTGCTTCAATTGCATGCTGCGTTTCTTCTAGTTTTCGAAGTCTTTCTTTTGCACGTTTGAATTCTATTTCTTCGTTTGTGGTTGCATTTTCTATCTCTCGCAATTGTTCTTTCGCCAATAGAACCATGTTCTGGGCATGCTGGAATCTTTGTGGATCATCATTTCCTTGTGACTCGATGACTGCCTTTCCGGCCTCATCGACAGATTGCAGAAATTGATGCAAATTCTTTTCCATCATTATCTTCTCCTTAAAAAAAGTGATACAACCCTCCCCTCCTGAATACAATTTTGAGACAAGTCTTTTCAAGGGGTGTTAACAGTGGGTGTACTTCTCAGTTATATTCTATTAGGTCTTAGTCTTGCAGCTCCAATAGGTCCTGTGAATGCTGCACAATTAGATAGAGGTATAAAATACGGATTTGTCCACGCCTGGCTTGTTGGTGTTGGCGCTGTATTAGCTGATGGGGTTTATATGTTAATGGTTTACTTAGGTCTTGTATCTTTCATTAATACCCCGTTTATTCAAACGTTTCTATGGCTTTTTGGTTGTTTTGTATTGCTATACACTGGTTTCGAAAGCCTGTTTAGCGCTGGTAAAATCAATATGCTGAATACCAGAAACCAGGAGCCCGCTTATAAAGCTTTTTTTTCAGGCTTCATCATGTCGATTACGAACCCGTTAACCATTTTGTTCTGGCTAGGGATATATGGCTCTGTATTGGCAAAAACAGCTTCCACTTCAACTAACAATGAGCTTATTATTTATAGTGCAGCTATTTTTAGTGGATTATTACTTTGGGATATCACAATGGCTACAATCTCAAGCGGTTTTAGAAAAATATTAACATCACGTTTATTAGCACTTATATCCATTGTATCTGGTCTTTCCCTTATTGGCTTCGGCATCTATTTCGGAATTCAAGGTGTACAGCTTTTGCTAAGTCATTAAGGTTTTTCAAGCTTTTCAAATAAGGTACCCATACTCATGGAATCTTTCTTTTTCCAGCCCGCATTTTTGATAAAAGCAAAAATCCCGATAATGATGACGAATCCTAGACTAATAAAGAAGCCTGGACGAATTTCCTTACTAAATAATGTTCCACTTACTGCTAGTAAGATAAACAACATTCCAAGATAATATTTCATTTTACCTATGAAACCAGGCTTCAAAAGTCGATTCGCAGACAAAAGGATAAAGAGCCAATTGTACAAGAGCATAAGTCCAGCACCAGTAGTTATATATTCATATATGCTATCCGGCATTAACAACGAAAAGATGATTGATGCTAGTAGTCCAGATGCTGTTAAAATAAAAGCAGGTAATGGAACTTTTAATTTTCCTTTTTTCGAAAAGATTTTTGGGGCATCACCGTCTTCTGACAAATTGACTAAAATACTGGTAACCCCATAGAGAGCAGCGACCATTGTGGAGAATCCACCAATAATAAGTGCCCCATTAAAAATATCAGCAATCAAAGGAATATTGTAATTATCTAAAGCAACTACAAATGTACTTTCGTCACCTGTAAATACCTGCCACGAAACGAGCATCACAGCTAGTCCAATAGACCCTAAATAAATTATCGTAAGAAGTAGCAGCATTACCTTTCCTGCCTTAGGTGCTTCACTTTTGTCTTTAAGCTGCGTTGCCATTAACCCCATTACCTCAATCCCACCAAAAGCATAAAAGGCAAAGATTAAAGCTGACCAAAGCCCCACTATACCTTTAGGGACATATTCAGTTGGCAGTTGCGGGTCACGTGTTCCATCGATTGTACCTGTTACCGCTAATACCGCAATCACAATGAACATAAGGATTGCGGAAATTTTGATGAGTGCAAATACATTTTCTAGTTTATTTATACCACTAGTACCAATTAATAAAACACCTAAACCTATTACTCCATAAATTGCAGCAAAAACCCAAAGAGGAATAGTTGGAAACCAAAACTTTGTAAAAATAGATAATGCCGTTAATTGACTCCCCATAATAAGAATCTCAGCACTCCAATATATCCAACCAATACTAAAACCTGCCCAGTTTCCAAATGCTTGTTTTGCATAAGTCCTGAAGGCACCTTTTTCAGTCTTCTTTGCCGTTAGTTTAGCTAAACCATCATAGACAAAATAGGTTCCTATCGCAGCAATAATAAATAAAATCAGGACAGAGGGTCCAGCTGTTCGAATTGCAATACTGGACCCTAGAAAGAATCCTGTGCCAATGGTACAGCCAACCCCAAATAGAGCCAGCTGCCACCATTTTATCTTTTTCTCACTTTTTTCCTTTGCCATATTTCCTTTACCTCTTAACCTTTTGGAATAAAGAATCTGTTCTTATTTTTTTTGGTGGCTTGATGAAAAAAAGGACTAAAATGGCCGCAATCGCTGAAATTCCAGTTACACTAAAAAACAAAAGATCATGAGAAATTTTCATTACGATTGCAAATACTGGCGGCCCTACAGCAACACCAATAAACCGCGCACTACTATAAATAGAGGTAATTGTACCTCTCTCTTCTTTTTCAGTACCATGTGTGATTAACGCATCTAAGCTTGGAAGAGCCGTTCCAATGCCTATCCCACAAATAACAAGGGCAGCTATAAAAATATACAGATTTTCCGTATAGCAAATCCCAAAAACGGCTACTGTAGCTGCAAATATTCCAGAAAATATAATCCATTTGATTGCATTTTTATCATCCCCAAGCTTCTTACCGGTAATAAATGAAGCCAGGCAAAGTGCTCCGAGCGGAATTGCAAGAATAAGGCCTTTTACCATTCCATCGATTCCGTACTTGTCTTCCAAAATAGACGATAAGAAGAAGAGCATTCCAAAAAGAATATAAAAACAAATCGCTCCGACGATAAAAATGGAAATCAGCCACCGTCCCTCTTCTTTAAGTGTTCGTTTTATTTTTCTTAGAAAAAAAGCAAAGCTTGACGTATCAACTTCATTATCCTTTGGAGTATGAACCATGAATTGAATCAAAAGAATTGAAATCAAACAAAAAATGGGGAATGCAAAAAAAGGCATATACCAAATTAAAGCTGCTAGTATTGCACCTAAAATTGGGCTTAGTACCTTTCCAAAGGTATTGGATGTTTCAATTAATCCAAGTCCTGTATTTACATCCTTCTCACTTTTACACATATCACCTACTAATGGCAAGACAATTGGAGAAGCACCTGCAGCTCCAACACCCTGTAAAAACCTTCCTACCAGAATAAGGATATAAGGACTTTCGAATAACCAAGATGCAAATCCTGATACTAAACCTCCTATCCCAGCAATAATTAAGCTTGGGATAATTACTTTTTTCCTTCCAATTCGATCGGAAAGAAATCCTGCAATCGGAATTAAAATAATCGCTACAACGGAATATATCGTGATAATCAAACTTGATTGAAACGGTGTGATTTCGAGTTCTTTTTCCATCACCGGCAATACAGGAATTAGCATAGAATTACCCAAGGTCATGACTAATGGGATAGAAGCAAGTGAAAGTACTCCCCATTTCTCTTTTTTCTGCATATCATCCTTCTCCTTCGGAATTCTAGATAACTTTATGCACTTATAAATTTTAGGTTCACCCCAAATCAATGATAATATGTATGGATGGGTTTACCATTTCTTTGTTTAGGAAAATAATAAACAGAAATATAGTATCAGATACTAAAACCAGGTATAATAAAAAGAGAATAAAATTTTTTATGGTTTTTATGGAGGTAAAAATGGAAGATTTAATTCAATTAGAAGGTAAAAATATCGTCGTAATGGGCGTAGCGAATGAAAGAAGTATTGCTTGGGGTGTCGCTGAATCCCTTTATAAAGCAGGAGCAAAAGTCATCTATACGTATCGATTAGATCGTTCACGCGAAAAACTTGAAAAACTACTTGAGAAATATAACTATCCAGCAGAAATGATTGTTAGATGTGATGTGAACAGTGATGAAAGCATCTCCCAGGCGTTTGCTGAAATCGGTGAAAAGGTAGGAACGATTCACGGTTTAGTACACTCGGTTGCATTTGCAAATGCAGATGACTTAAAAGGTGACTTTATCGATACATCAAGAGATGGTTATGCATTCGCTCAGGACACAAGTGCATATTCTTTAGTTGCAGCAGCAAGAGCTGCTCGTCCATATTTGGCAGATGATGCTTCAATTATCACAATGTCTTACCTAGGCGCGGTCCGTGCTCTTCCAGGCTATAATGTGATGGGAGTAGCTAAAGCTTCACTTGAAGCATGTGTAAGATACCTCACTTTTGATCTTGGAAAAGATGGAATCAGAGTCAATGCGATTTCCGCTGGTCCAATCAGAACGTTGGCTGCTAAAGGTGTACCAGGATTTAATGATATAATGAAAATGATTGAAGAAAAAGCACCACTTAAGCGAAATGTTACGAAAGAAGATGTTGGTAACATGTCCATCGCTATGCTAAGCAATCTTTCACGCGGTGTAACTGGTGAAGTAATCTATGTTGATTCTGGATATAATATTGTTGGATAAAAAAAGAGGGTGAACCAATAGCGTTCACCCTCTTTCCTTTTAAAATTCTAAATCGACTTTTAACTCATCCACATATTCTCTTGAGCCAGTAACGATTAACCGGTCACCTAGCTGAAGTTCAGTGTCACCATGTGGTACAATCGAGTCTTTACCTCTAAAGATTCGAACAAAGATGACATCTCCAGTAAACGGGAAATTCCGCAGCATTGTACCATCATATAGACTATTATTCATTTCAATTTGATACAAGGATTGCTCCTGATTCGTCAAGATTGTCATGATACTTGGCGCCTCAATTAATGCTCGAAGTAATGTATTTGTGGACATTAGTAATGAGAACACATCGATACCAAGTTCTTTGAGTTCCTCACCTAGTTCCCCAGATTCAATCCTCGCAATGACACGATCAACACCAATGTCCTTTGCAAATTTTGCAATTTCAGCATTTTGTTCATCAGATCCTGTTGTAATAACTAAAATATCTACATCAAACACATTCGTAGTCTTCAGATTTTCAATCGAGTAATCTTCAAGTCCCACAATATCGAATACAGAATCAGAATGCTTTTTATCAATCTTGTCCTGCATCGTGTGATAAATCGTCGTATCAAAGAGCTTTGAGTTCAAATCCCTTGTCACAGGTAATGACATTTGGTTTGCACCAATAAAGGCAACACGAATAACCGGTTCTTCATCCATTTGCTTTGGAAACAACTTTTTAAACCCTATTGGTGAAACAATACTTGCAATAACTGCAACTAAAATTAAGGCACCTGACATTCTATCATCAATGATTCCCATTTTTTCTCCAACTGTTGCTGCCGCGATGACTAGGGATAGAGTAGATGTTAACAAAGCACCTGCTCCAATTGTCGTTTTCCAGTCATACCATCGCTTAATATAGAGAATAGGTAGCATTTTTGAAATGACTAAAGCGATAAATAGTAACGGAATGAGTAATAAAATTTTAGGATCTTGGAAGAGTGCCCAGAGATCAAGTTCGACCCCAATCATTACGAAAAAGATTGGAATTAAAAATCCATAACCAAATGAATCAAGCTTTTGTACCATTTCATGATTTGGGGACAATAATGATACTAATACACCCGCTAAAAATGCCCCTAAGATATTTTCTGCACCGATTGTTTCAGACAGTGCAACAAGAATCATTATTAGAGCAAATATAGCTCTCGTACCAATTTGGATTGTTCCCTTTGACATCGTCTCAAGAAAAGAACGGTTTTGGAATCTTTTCCCGACAAAATAAAGAAGAATTCCTGCACCAAACAAGATTAACAGTAGCCACATATTGCTCTCTCCGCCACCATAAATAGAAGCAAAAACAGCCAGCAAAATCATTGTAACAAGATCAGCTACTACTGCAACTAGTAAGATAATCTGACCTATATTTGTTTTCATGATTTGGGCATCTTTTAAAGTTGGTACAACAACTCCTAAAGAAATTGTGGAAATGATTAAAGTCATTAAAAAGGCATTATCAGTAAAACCTGTCCACACGAATAAATAGGATAACAAAAGCGATAAAATAAAGATTCCAACAAAAACAACAACGGAAACAAGGAAAGTACTCGGTGCTTGCTTACCATTTGGTAGCTTTTGTCGCTTTTTACCTCCTGCAAAAGCAGTAAAGTCAATTTCTACTCCACTTAAAAACATTAAAAAGATAAATCCTAATGTGGATAATGTTTCAAGCCACATATCAGGTTCGACAACATCGAACCCACTTTTTCCGATAATAATCCCCATGATAATTTCAGCAACAACGACAGGGATTATCCGAAGTTTAAACCTATGTAGGATCAGTGGTGTTAAAAAAGCAACCACCATTACAATTACTAACGATGTTAATGAAGCACCATGTTCCATATTTTTCCCCCTTATTTATTAAACTAAATAGCCCATAAAAAAAGTTGCTAATCCAAAATAAATTAAAATACTAATAATATCATTGATCGTGGTAATAAAAGGTCCTGACGCAACCGCAGGGTCCACCTTTAAACGGTGCATCAGTAATGGTACGAGTGCACCAGCAAGAGTTGCTACAATCAATGTAAGCAAAATCGAAAATCCAACTAATAATCCGAGAAAGAAATCACCTTGCCAAAGATAAACAACTATCATTATTACCGTTCCACAAACGGCCCCAGTTATTACACCTGTCCCAGCTTCTCTTAAAATCAATAGCCACTTATTTTCTTCCTCGTCTTCACCAATTGCAATTCTTCGGACTGCAACTGCCAACGCTTGTGTTCCTGTATTACCTGCCATACCTGCAATTAACGGAATAAAAACTGCTAAAATTGCAACCTGATCTAAAGTTGCTTCAAATCGACCAATAAGACTTGCTGTTAACATACCTAGGAAAGATAAAATAATTAACCATGGCAATCTCTTTTTAGCAGAAGTAAGGATGTTTTTATCAGCAGAATCGACATCAGAAATACCTGCAAGTTTTGAGTAGTCATCTGAAGCTTCTTCATCCATAACATCAATAATATCATCGACTGTAATAATCCCTAACAAATGATTTTGAAAATCAACAACGGGAACTGCTAAGAAATTGTAGTCCTTCATTTTCCGTGCGACTTCCTCTTGGTCTTCACTGACGGACACCGATACAACACGATCATTCATAATTTCATGGATCATTGTATCGTCCTCACTTACAAGTAAGTCACGAATAGAAATAACTCCGACAAGCCGTTTTTCTTCATCTATAACATACACATAATAAATCGTTTCAGCACGTGGAGCTTCCTTTTTAAGGATATACATTGCTGATTTCACAGTTTGATTGGCATGTATCGCAATGAATTCAGTCGTCATAATACTGCCGGCAGTATATTCTTCATAATGAAGAAGCTGTTTTATTTCTCCAGCAGCTTCATCATCCATAATCGTTAAGTAGCTGGCTACCTGTTCTTTATCTAACTCATTTAAGACGTCAACTGCGTCGTCAGCATACATTTGTGAGAGCATATCGGCCACAAAGGTTGGATCCATCTCAGATAATAGCTCTTCGTATTCATGCTCATCTATTTCGAGGTTTTCAAACACCTCAGCCATTTCAGCTGGTGACAAAAAAAGATATACGTGCATTCTAGCATCTTTTGGCAACTTCGCGTAGAATTTTGCTCTTTCATATGGATGTATATCTAAAAATAAAGTTCTAAACTGGTCAATATCCTCATTTTCAAGCGCTGTAAGCAATTGTTCATTTTCTAATTGTTGTTGTTCTTTTTCACTTACTTCTTGTTGTACCATATTCATTCCCCCCTTACCATTCAAAAAATCAAAACTTAACATTCATTTCATAAAATGTAACATACGACCATTTACTTTTATTAGCAATATGTATATGATATTTTTTTAGGATGCCGTTATCTTATGATTTGCAATCAATCAA
This sequence comes from Bacillus timonensis, assembly GCF_000285535.1. Taxonomy (GTDB): domain Bacteria; phylum Bacillota; class Bacilli; order Bacillales; family Bacillaceae_L; genus Ferdinandcohnia; species Ferdinandcohnia timonensis. The sequence continues at coordinate 1,202,548 of NZ_HE610985.1, forward strand.
AAATAAGCTAAGATAGAATTGGCCCTTCTAATGCGCTAGAGGCGTCTTGGGCTAAATAACTAAAACATAAAATTGGATATTGAATTATACCCTGTTTTCTATGATATTAAACTCGCGCCTGATTAGAAAGGATTTTTTTATCCATGAATAAAGAAAATACTCCACAAAAAATTGATTATACATTGTTGTTTATTTTGTTTCTAATTGCAATCGTTAGTGCCATTGCCATTCAAAGTGCACAACCTTTTTTACCAGAAAAACTTAAAAACATCAATTTTGCTGCCCAACAGCTTCAATGGTACGTGATTGGAATCGTAGCAATTATAGGAACAATGGTAATCGATTTTGATCGATTTAAAATGATTTCCTGGTATTTATATGGTTTCGGAATGTTTTTATTATTAGGTTTATTTTTAGAAAAATTTATTAGTGTTCCGTTTGCTACGACAATCAAAGGAGCAACAAGCTGGTACTCCTTTCCAGGTCTAGGTAATTTCCAGCCATCAGAATTAATGAAAATCTTTTTAATCATAGTCCTAAGTAAAATTATTGTAGACCATCGTGAAAAATATCCTATTAACACGGTAAAAGATGACTTGCTACTTATTGGAAAGATATTACTTGCCTCTGCCCCACCTATTTTTTTATTAGTGAAACAGCCAGATATGGGTATGACCATGGTCTTTATGTCAATTATTGCAACAATGATTCTTGTAGCCGGAATTAAATGGAGAATTATTTTTGCAGCTCTTTTTTCAGCTGTATTTGCAGTTTCTCTAGGTGTTTTTCTATACTTCAACTTTCCGGATTTTTTCTTTAAATATATTATCCAGGACTACCAGATGGATCGATTTTATGGCTGGCTTACACCTTGGGATACTGCAGGTAATGAAGGACATCAATTAGTCCGCTCCATGCTCGCAATTGGATCTGGCCAGTTAAACGGCAAAGGCTTCCAGGAATCAGAGGTTACCATTCCTGAAGGGCATACTGATTTTATCTTTGCAGTTGTTGCAGAACAATTTGGATTCGTCGGAGCAAGTGTTGTTATTTCTTTATTCTTCTTATTAATCTATCGAATGATTCATATTGCACTTGAAAGTCACGACCCATATGGCAGTTATCTATGTGCAGGTGTAATAGGAATGATCACATTCCAAGTGTTCCAAAACGTTGGAATGACAATTGGAATCCTACCAATTACAGGCCTTCCGTTGCCGTTCGTCAGCTATGGCGGAAGCTCCCTTGCCACCTACATGATTGCAATTGGGATTGTACTCAATGTTCGTTCAAGGACGAAGAAGTTTATGTTCGATTAACTTTTATTGAGTGAAGCCAAAGTTCGTCTTGATGAATAAATAAAATCACGCCAATCGTCTTATAATAGGGGGAGTGGCGTGATTTTTTTATGGAAAGGTGTTTATGATGAAAATCGATGTGATTGGTGACATCCATGGTTGTTATCAGGAGTTTAAAGAGTTAACGACGTCGTTAGGTTATTCATGGGAAAGTGGTCTTCCATTACATAGCGAGCGAGAACTTGCTTTTGTTGGAGATTTAACAGATCGGGGCCCAGAGTCTTTGCGGGTGATTGAAGTCGTTTATGATCTAGTGGTTCAGGTTAAAAAGGCATATTATGTGCCTGGTAACCACTGTAATAAACTATATCGTTTTTTAATTGGGAACAAGGTCCAAACCACTCATGGCCTAGAAACAACCGTCGCAGAGTATGAAGCATTGAATAAAAAAGAGCAAGCATCGATTCGAAATCAGTTTATCGAATTATATGAAGGAGCACCACTATACGAAAGATTAGACGGTGGGAAACTAGTTATTGCTCACGCTGGGATACGGGAAGATTATATCGGTCGTAATGATAAAAAGGTAAAAACATTCGTGTTATACGGAGATATTACCGGTAAGAATAATCCAGACGGAACACCTGAAAGACGAGATTGGGCTAAGCATTATAAAGGTTCTCCCTGGATAGTATATGGACATACTCCAGTGAAGGAACCAAGGTGGGTAAATCATACGGTAAATATTGATACAGGATGTGTTTTTGGCGGAAATTTAACTGCACTAAGGTATCCTGAGATGGAAACAGTGGCTGTACCTTCGTCGATGCCATACGTGGCGGAGAAGTTTCGTGAATTAGGGTAGATAGTAAATGGGATGCATGGAATTTCGAACGGTGATAAACAAAGGGCTTTTTTTCTTATTTTTCGAATCTTCGATAACCGCATGATTCTCCCCTTGTCGATTGTTTTTCGACTATTCGATATTACCATTTAGACGGTTTCCGAGATACCATTTATCAAAATTTTCGACTCACTTATATCCTGATATACCTATCCAAACCACAGATCCAACACAAAAGCGACCTCTATAAGGTCGCTTTTTTCAGTAACTCTTTCATATCTTCAGGGAGTTCCGCATGAAAGACTATCTCTTTTTTATCCATTGGGTGAAAAAATCTAAGTGTTCGGCAATGGAGTGCTTGACGCTTAATCGCTACCTTCTCTCCCCCATACAAATCATCTCCTACAATTGGATGACCGATATGAGAAAGGTGAACACGAATTTGATGGGTTCTACCTGTTTCAAGTTGTAACTGAATATGTGACCAATCACCAAGCTCTTCTATAACTTTAAAATGAGTAACCGCCCTTTGTCCATCCTCTCGCACCTGGCGCTCGATGATACTATCGTCTTTCCTACCAATTGGTGCATCAACAGTCCCCAGCTCCTCATCTAACACACCATGAACGACCGCTTCATAGGTCCTTTTTAATTTGCCTGCTTTTTGTTGTTCAGATAATAAATGATGGATATGACGATGCTTGGCAACTAGTAGTAATCCAGAAGTATCCCGATCAAGTCGATTCACTAAGTGAACCGTCGCATTAAGACCTATAGATTGATAGTAATACAATAGTGCATTCGCTAAACTGCCAGTTGAACTATCACGGGATGGAATCGACTGCTGGTGTGGTGGTTTGTTCACCACTAGTACGTAAGGGTCCTCATAGACTATACATACTGGTAGGTTTTCAGGCGTTAACTCAACACTTGGTTCCTCAGGTGGAAATACTACTCTTAGTACCTCGCCTTCCATTAAACGGTGCCGAACCGTTACAGGGGAGCCATTGATAAAAATGCCGCCACCCGCAAACTTAATGTCTGTGAGAGCCGTTTTTGAAATAGCCTGCTCTCTTAAAAACTCTTTCACAATTTTTCCTGTATCTCGAGATATTATCTTCCATTCAAGTGTAAATGCCGCCAAAATACTCTTTCCTTTCCAATTGTCCAGCTACGGCTCGTAGCGACTTGCAAGACTTCCCGCACCTTTCCTACGATAAGCTCAACATCGGCTCACTTCGCTCACCGTGTTTCCTTTATCTCCTTAAGAAATATAGACCAAAAACGTCCATCCTGTAGTCCTCAGTCCGTACGTCGCTAAACGGAAACCTTTCGCATTTTGCGTTAATCCGAAATAAATGAGTCACGTACCCTTTTCCAAAATGGGAAGGGGCGAAAACGTGCAAAACGGACTTTTTCAGGTGCCACGCGGCATTGAATGGATTTCACATCCTTGTGTAAAAGGGTTAAATGGTCAATCGTAATATGAAAATCAACGTCATTCACTGGTTTCATCAAGATGGTATGATGGTTCGGTAAAATCAAGGGTGAACCAACCGTTCGGAATACACGATTATTAATCGAAGCCATCTCCGCTACCTGTATTGCCTCAATTGATGGATGTAAAATGGCACCACCGAGCGCTTTATTATACGCAGTACTTCCAGATGGTGTTGAAATACATAAACCATCCCCACGGAATGTTTCGAAAAGCTGACCCTTGATTTCAAGATCCATTACAAGTGATCCTTCTACACTTTTTACTGTACATTCATTCAACGCAAGATATCTAGACTCGCGCCCACCATTAATATAACGGATATAAATCTCGAGTAAAGGGTATTCGACCACCTGATATGGGGTTTTCGCAATTGCAATCACTAGTTTTTCAATTTCTTCTGGAACCCAGTCCGCATAGAAACCAAGATGTCCTGTGTGAATCCCGACAAATGCAGTTTTATCTAATCGACTGCGGTAACGGTGAAAGGCATATAATAGTGTTCCATCTCCGCCAACAGTAACGACAATATCTGGTTGGTCCTCATCATATGTGAGCCCGAAGTCCATTAAATACGTTTTTATTTTATGCATTAATGTATTCGAGTTCGAGTCACCTCTCGAAGTTACAGCAAATTTCATGTTTTACACCCTATCTATCAAGTTTTATCAGAATCATTGCTATCCGTTTTTCTAGAAAAAATGACTTGTGCTTCTTGAATCTCACCACGTATTTTGGACATTTCCTCATCAAGTAAAAATGCAGCCTCTGCTGCTCGTTGTAAGCGATGTTCGATTTCTTCTGGAAACCTGCCTTTATATTTATAGTTTAAGGAGTGTTCGATTGTTGCCCAAAAGTTCATAGCAAGTGTGCGAACTTGTATTTCTACTAATATTTTTTTCTCTCCACTAATAGTCTGAACGGGATATTTAATTACAAGATGATAGGAACGATATCCACTATCTTTCTTTTTGGTGATATAATCTCGTTCTTCAATGATTTCAAAATCATTCCGCATCTTTAATAGTTCAACTACCAGCTTGATATCATCCACAAATTGACACATCATTCTAAGTCCAGCGATGTCTTGCATTTCTTCTTCAATTCTGTCAAGCGGAATGCTTTTCTTTATTGCTTTATCTAAAATACTAGGGATTGGCTTTACTCTTCCTGTTACAAATTCGATTGGGGAATGGGTACCTTGCATTTCGAATTGGGCTCTCATTCCTTTAAGCTTTATTTTCAGCTCATCAACAGCTTGTTTGTACGGAGCCAAAAAAAGATCCCAGTCTTTACTCATAATAGCCCCCCATTTATCTTCGCAAACTTTGTTGCTCTTTTCACCGTTGGTTTTCACAGCAGGTGGACGTTTTCCGCTTCAACCAACATAGAGTCTTAACTTATTCAGATAAAAATGTTTTTTCTACGAGGTCAACCATCTCAGATCCGTAATTGGAATTACCTTCAATGTTTTGTAAAAGGTATTCCAATTCAGGAATGATATCGGTTAGTTCGAGTTCGTTGTGTTCTAGACGTAAAATAACTTGTTGTTTTTCATAAATCACATTTTTCAGTGATGGCCATATATCTGATGGCAAGCTCACATATATAAATTCGTGCTCATTTTCAAGCTTGTAAATAAATGCAAGCGAATCGGAATCAACCAACATTTGACCACTAGCTTGCAATCCTGCCGTGTCAAAAGCTATATTGTCCGCCATAAGCTCTAATCTGTTGTTAGAATAATTAAAATGACTAATTTCAATACGTTTTTGCATCAGTTATCTCCTTTTTCTCATTTCCAAATCCACACTTATTTTATCATATGTTCATCAATTCGATAAAGAAACTGCAAATCATTTCCTAAAAAAGTACACACGCAAATGATATAATAAAACAAACTGTAATAAAGGACGATGAAATTATGTCACAAGAGCTTGAGATTGAATTTAAAAATATTCTTGAAGAAACTGAATACCAGCGGTTACTTAAAGTATTCTCAATTGACGATACCAAAAAAGTTTTTCAAGAGAATTTTTATTTTGATACACCTGAGTTTGCGTTAAAAAATCAAGGGGCTGCCCTCCGTATCCGTGAGAAAAAAGGAACATATACACTCACATTAAAACAACCTGTTACTCGTGGTTTACTTGAGACCCATCAAATTTTGACTGCAGAGGAAGCAAAACAAATGCTCGATGGTGGGCACATCATCGCGGGTGAAGTGGCTTCTATTTTAAAAAAGTTATCAATTGAACCCACAGATGTAACATTCTTTGGCTCTCTTAAAACGAGCCGGGCAGAAGTTGAATATAAAAATGGCTTACTCGTACTGGATAAGAGTTACTATTTAAACAAAACCGATTTCGAGGTAGAATATGAAGTAACTGATGAGTTATGCGGAAAAATAGTTTTTCAAGAGCTATTACAACAATACAATATACCTATTCGTAAAACAGATAATAAAATTCGTAGATTTTATAATCGTAAGAAACAAATTCTACTAGGAGAGGAACTCTAATGAAAATAGATTTTAAAGTATTGATGGAGCTCCAGGCATTACGAAATGTTTCAACAACAGATACATCACCTAGTGATAATGACAGTTCCTTATTTAAGGACATGCTATTACAGCTGATGTCCAGCTCATCTAGTTTGCCAACTGAGAGTATTAGATCAAAAGTCAATCCTTCGTCTCTATATGCTAATAAGCATTATATGCCGTTAGACATTTCCAATACAGAACCATTAACGGCTTCTAACAGTATTAATGAATTGATTCAAAATGCTGCACAAAAGTACAATGTTGATGCCCGCTTAATAAGCTCTGTTATAAAACATGAGTCTAATTTTAATCCGAATGCAAAGAGCCATGCAGGTGCTACTGGTCTCATGCAATTGATGCCTGCTACAGCTAGAGGTTTAGGGGTGACCAATTTAACTGATCCTGCTCAAAATATTGAAGCAGGGACAAAGTACCTTCGCAATATGTTAGACCGCTATAACGGAAATACTTCACTTGCGCTTGCTGCCTATAACGCAGGGCCAGGTAATGTCGATAAGTATGGTGGTATCCCACCCTTTAAAGAAACGCAAAATTATGTAAGAAAAGTAACAGAAACCTATATCGGATGATAGCTGAGCTCTTCCTGCCTTTACAGGAAGAGCTTCTTCTTTTTGATACTTCCGATGGTAATTCCATAAATTTCATTTCACTAAAAGTGCGCTTTATTTGAGTTAATTACCTTCCATTGATAAAATGTTAGTACATTAGTTATTAAAGGAGTCACCTGAATGTCTGAAAATCTTATACCACCATATGAAGCTATTGGGGGAGAGGAAACTCTGTCTCAACTTGTTGATGCTTTTTACAAGCGAGTCGGGAATCATCCTGATTTAGTCCCCATTTTCCCTGACGATTTAACAGAAACGGCTCGTAAGCAAAAACAATTTTTAACACAATTTTTAGGTGGTCCGCCTCTATACTCTTATGAGCATGGTCACCCAATGCTACGGGCTAGACATCTTCCATTTCCAATCACACCAAAGCGTGCAGATGCATGGCTTTCATGTATGAGTGCTGCGATGGATGAGATAGAGCTTGATGGTGCAATAAGAGAATTATTTTACGATAGGCTGATACTAACAGCTCAACATATGATAAACACTCCTGACGAGTAGAAAGGGGTAAGGTCTTGAAACAAATTGAAAATATGGGATCCAATCATTCATCAAGCAATCGGCCGTTGGAAATCTATATGTTTATCGATCCACTATGTCCTGATTGTTGGGCACTGGAACCCATTTTAAAAAAGCTAACAATTGAGTATGGACGGTATTTCACAATTCGCCATATTTTAAGTGGGCGCCTTGCTTCCCTTAATATTCAAAAGAAGAAAAAGCCTGCTGATTTGGCGCAGGTCTGGGAACGCACTGCTAGTAGGTCTGGAATGTCATGTGATGGAAGTCTCTGGCTTGAAAATCCAATATCAGCTCCCCATTTGGTCTCTATTGCGATAAAAGCCGCTGAGTTGCAAGGAAAAAAAGCAGGGATTCGTTTTTTAAGAAAACTACAGGAAAATCTATTTCTTGAAAAACGTGATATTTCTACTGTAGATGTCTTAATGTCGTGTGCAGAAGAAGTTGAACTTGATGTGAATGAATTTTCAAATGATCTTCACTCATCAAGCGCAGCAAAAGCATTCCAATGTGATTTGAAAATCACATCTGAAATGGAAGTGGAAGAAATTCCCACACTTGTTTTCTTCAACGAAAATATTGAAGAAGAAGGATTGAAGATTACTGGTTGCTATCCATATGAAATGTATGTTCATATTATTTACGATATGCTGGGTGAAAAAATAAAACCCACTCCACCGCCACCATTGGAGCTTTTCTTAAAATACTTTAAATTCGTTGCCTCAAAAGAAATTTCAGTTCTGTATGATTTATCTATACAAGAAGTCGAACGTGAAATGAAAAAACTAATATTAAAGCAAAAAGTTGAACAAGTTCCTGTTAAATACGGAACCTTCTGGAGATATATAGAATAACAAAAAAGACTTGGAACAAATTGGTCCAAGTCTTTTTTCTATTTCAATAAAGGGGATGGGAGAAATTTCACTTCAAACAAAGGGGTGTTGTTTGTGTGATTACTTCTTGACTACATAATAGCAAGATTGATAACCCTTTTCAACTATTTGTACATTTTTTCACAAAGTTGTCAAATTCCTATTCTTAATACTTACGCTTGGACATAAATATAGAATATGAAACTTCCATTCAATGTAAGGAGGTATCGGGAATGAGGAAAATTGGGTTGATAATCGGGAGTTTTATGATCATCGTCACCTTTGGATTAAACATATTGGGTTTAATGAAATTGATTCCCCTCTATATCACAACCCCTCTTTTATTTCTTTCATTACTCGTGACACTTGTTATTTATAATCATCGAAATCGATTCAGGGGTTTTCGTCAATAGGTTAGGGGCATCCAGCTTGGACGCCCCCTATACTTTATTTCTTCTCTAATAATTTTTCCATCTCGGTTAGTGTAGCTTCAAATACCTTACAAGCTTCTTTAATTGGTTCTGCAGAAGTCATATCTACACCGGCGTTTTTTAGCACTTCGATTGGATAATTAGAACTTCCTGCTTTTAAGAAATTGTTAATGTAACGATCAACAGCAGGCTTGCCTTCTTCTAAAATTTGTTTACTTAGTGCAGTTGCAGCACTATAACCAGTTGCATACTGATACACATAATAATTATAGTAGAAATGCGGAATTCGAGACCATTCCAAACCAATCTCATCATCCACTACAATGTTTGTACCAAAGTATTTTTTATTAAGCTCATAATACATTTCCGTAAACAAATCGGGAGTTAATGCTACTCCTTCTTGTGCTTTCATATGAATCATATGTTCAAATTCAGCAAACATTGTTTGACGGAATACAGTTCCTCTAAAGCCTTCAAGCTGATGATTTAAAAGATATAATCTCTTTTGGTCATCATCAATTGTTTTTAATAAATAGTCACCTAAGAGTGCTTCATTACAAGTGGAAGCAACCTCTGCAACGAAAATAGAGTAGTTTCCATAAGTGTATGGTTGGTTATTTCTAGTATAGTAACTATGAACAGAGTGTCCAAATTCATGGGCTAACGTGAAAAGATTGTTAACATTATCTTGCCAGTTCATAAGGATATAAGGATTTGTCCCATATGTCCCGGATGAATATGCTCCACTTCTCTTCCCTTTATTTTCATGAACATCCACCCAACGATTAGAAAAGCCTTCTTTTAATACATTTAAATAATCTTCACCTAATGGAGAAAGCCCGTTTAGGATATATTCTTTAGCCTCCTCATAGGTGACATCCATTTTTACATCTTTCACAAGTGGTGTGTATAGGTCATACATATGAAGCTCATCCACACCTAGTGCCTTTTTACGCAGGTCGACATAGCGATGTAAAAGTGGCAAATTATCATTGATTGTATTCACAAGATTGTCATAAACTGTTTCAGGAATATTATTGCTACTTAAGGCAGCTTCACGGGCTGATTGATAATTTCGAATACGAGCATTAAAATTATCCTTTTTAACAGTGCCGCTTAAAGTACTACCAAAGGTATTTTTAAATTTCCCGTACGTGTCATACACCGCTTTAAAAGCTTCTTCTCTCACACGTCTATCAGAACTTTCAAGAAAACGGATATAACGACCGTGTGTAATTTCAACCTCTTCCCCGTTCTCATCCTTGATAGATGGGAATGTTAAATCAGCGTTATTTAACATTCCAAATGTGTTGCTTGAAGAGTCCATTACTTCATAGGCTTGTGCAAGTAGGGCTTCTTCTTTTGCCGATAAAACATGTGGACGTTCACGGTTAATATCATGTAAGGCATGTTCATAAATCTTTAATTCTTCTTTTTCACCTAAAAACGATTTAATTTTTTCCTCATCAACAGATAGAATTTCAGGAACGATAAAAGCAAGTGCACTACCAACTTGTGTATAAAGATTTGTTGCGCGGTCATATAAACCTTGATATTTCGAATTTGATGTATCTTGATCATTGCGCATATGTGCATATGTAAATAATTTCCCCATTCGTAAGGAAATCGCATCTTGATAAGCAAGTGCCTCATAAAGCTTATCTGCAGACTCACCCAGCTTACCTTGGAAGGCTTCAATCCCAGGAATCATTTCTTTTATTTCTTTAAATTCCTTTTCCCATTCTTCGTCTGAAGCAAAAATATCTTCTAATCTCCATGTATCCTGCTCGGCAATTTCACTCCGGTTTGGGAGCTTCTTAACAGTTGATTGTTCAGCCATTTTATAAACCTCCTATTTCCTATTCCTTAAAAAGTATTCGATACCTTATTGATTATCTCCTTTTTTTATAGAAAAAGTTTAAATTTTGAATTTTTTAATATAGTCCTTACCAATATTATGTTTTACCATTCCATCTTCTTCATGCTTTCCAACACTTACCATGTGTTTTTCCAAAAAAGTTTCATCCATTTTAAAGGCATCCTCTAGATTAGAAGGTATGTGAAAGTCTCTTATCTTTTGATATTTTGTTTTCGTGTGTTGTTTTAATATCCCGAAAGCTATAAGTGATTGTAGATATTCTTCAATAGCAATAGAATATTGTGTATGAAAAACTAACGGCAGCTGTCTGATTACAATATCCTTTGAAGAAATTCTCTTTGAAATCACCTCCATTACTGTAGAAAAAAAGAAGGTATCCCCTATTCGAAGTAAGAGCAAAAGATCAAGCAAAATCCACATTTGCCATATCATTGGTGGTGTATGGAACCAATAACCTGATTTAACAGGTACCCCCGCTTCAGCCGGGATATAGGACGGCGGTATTCGCTCTTGATACAAGGTAGTTAAAAATGAAGCAAGTTGATTGGTTGAATATGCGGAGTAACATAGTCTCCACGTATGTTTTTTCCTTACCCACGAATTTGGCATGGTAAACATAGAATTGTCCAATACTAGTAGCCTTGAAAAAGATATCACATTCTCTTTATAAAAGTTTATTGAACAAAAGGTTTCACTTGTTGTAAAAGGTTGTAAATTGGATAGTTTTACAAATGTAGAGGTAGTAGGGCAGTAATATAGGATACTAGGTTGAATTGGTTGATTGAAGGATGTAGCAAAAAGCCATTGAAATGGTGAAAGTCGCACAGAAGATGCGGATATTCGTTTAAACCATTTTGCGCCTAGAATCCAAATGGGTACAATTCCTATATTTTTATAAGAATCTGATCTCTTTTTAAATAATTGGTAATCGATTTGAGAGCATTGGTACTCAATAGCATACCGTTTGTTTTCGAGGGTTACTAGAAGGTCTGGGCGTTGTGAAATGTCGGGTAAAAATGGCTCGAGCTTAACATCATAGCCTTGTGCTTGAAACCAATGATAAAGCTGTCTTTTACCATTAAGGTGGTATTCAGTCTCAGGTTCGGTTTTAACCGTGCATTCCGCTCCCTTAAGATGTGCAAAATGGTGTGTTTTTTTCATACCCGCTTTAAGCTGTACTTTGTTACGACACGCGGGACAAAAAAGATTTCACTGCTACGAAGTTCAAGCAAACTTGAGCGCTCCCATTTTTCCGCTAATGAAATATATTCTCCATTTTCACGTAATGCAACAAACACGGCATCAACTCCTTATTCTATTTATTGCTTGCCCTTTAAAATTAGCATAGTTGTTATGTATGTACAATTTAAAAATTATGAACTTTTTACGCAAATCAAAAAAGCCGATTCCACGAAATGAAATCGACTTTTCCTTAGAGTGAGAAATATTTAACCATTTCTTCTAGCGCATTCTCATTAATAATCTTTTTACCATACTCTTCAATTCTATGAACAGATAATGCTGATTCTTGCCCATACTCCAAGACGATACTAAGCATGTCTTCAAGTTCATCCTCTGTGTAGACTTCCTCATTGAACTCAATGAATAAGTAATACTTATTTTCAAATGAGTACAATGAATTATTAAGTCCCTCAAGTTGGATACGATGTGCAAGTGAAATCACATCTTCAAAATCATTAAATCGAATTAAAAATTGAAAGTTTTCTTCCTCAAATTCCTCAACAAAATCCTTGTCTTCGTATTTGGAATGAAATTGTTGATCGAGTAAAGATTCAATCTTTTCGTCAACTGGAATTTTATCATCGCCAACAGGAAGCTCATATTTGTTCCCATCTTTAGATAGCTGTGCTCGTGTAACAAGAACCTCTAACCCTTTTTCTAACGCCTGGACTTGGATCCATAGTGGACCATCAATCGTGAATTCTTCTTCCTGGTGGATTTCGTCCATCATTTCCCAAAAGAGCTCTTCACTTCGCTCCCGGTTATACCAGATTTCTTCACGTTCAAATCCACGTTGTTCTATGTCATTATATGAAATATAGAATTTTACTGTATGTTCGTTGATTCTTTCGATTTCCATTACAGAACCTCTCCCTTCTTGCTCAGATTTTTGAAGGGACGTTATACCCCCGAGCCAGATGCCCTTTTATTCACTTTTCCCATAATTGCTGTAGAATAATCTCAGTCTAGAAAAAAGCCTATGTCTTGTACTTTTATTTTATGTTAAAAGATATAAGAATGGAAATAAAAAAGATGATTTTTACAAAAACAGTTAATCTGCCCGGTTTTCATTCATTCCATGAATGTGGTTAAGTTTATTTGGGTGCCTTCTGTTTTGTACCATTATAATACGAAATACGAAAGAAAACGAGGAAAATGTCCTATTAAAGAAAAAAACTTCCACAAATTTATTGTAGAAGTTTCTTGATGTTAGTTTACTAATCGTTGTGCTTCTTTTAGTTGGAAGGTACGAACTTTTCTCGGTAGGAATCGGCGAATTTCGTCCTCATTATATCCAACTTGAAGTCTTTTTTCATCGATGATAATTGGTCGACGAAGAAGACCCGGATTGTCTTGAATTAATTTGTATAAATCCTGAAGAGGCATTGTCTCAAGATTTACATTTAATTTTTGGAATACTTTAGAACGAGTTGAAATAATTTCATCTGTTCCATCTTCCGTCATACGTAAAATTTCTTTGATCTCTTCGATTGAAAGAGAATCTGAAATAATGTTTCTTTCTTGGAATGGAATATGATTTTCCTCTAACCATGCCTTCGCTTTACGGCAGGAAGTACAGCTTGGAGAAGTATAAAGAGTAACCATTAACCTTATCACTCCCTTAAAAGTAGATTATTACTTAACAATCAGCATGATTGGTCATGGATGTATATGCTAAATTAAAATTAATTTAATTAAGTAATTTCTTTAATTATTATACCTCAAATTTTCTGAGAAAGATAGACAATTTTGAAGAAAACTTTAGAATCATGAAAACCTTATAGTTCTTTGGCTCTATTATGGAAAGTAATTAAAAATCACTGCTCTTTTCATAGCAAAACTCACTCATTTTTTAATATATCCCGATTATCATTATTATCGTTAAATGATAATACTTGATCAACATCTTGGTAAGATTCCCCATAAAATTCTTTATCCTTGTATTTATGAATTTCTTCATATGTTTCTCTCATTGCTTGATATATACTTTCTTCAGATTCGTTTGTCGGTGACCAATAAAGAATCTCCATTTGATTTAATTCATTTGTTGCCAAAGATTTTCGTTCATAACCAATTGAAGAAGCATGTTCAAAACCTTCTCGCTTATAAAATTTCAGCCTTTTTCCAGTGTCTGTATCTTCATAGTTGACTGGTTCAACTTCAAGGATAATCGGTTTTCCTTTTTTCTTTAATTTTTCGATAAGTTTATGCCCTAGACCTTGTCCACGGGACTCTTTTGAAACAAAAAGGTAATCAATAAAGATAAAATGCTCAAGTTCAGCATACATGAGGACATGGTATGGTCCTTCGTCTTTGTAGTAAATGTCCCCTTTTTCCTTCAATAGTGTTTCCATATGTTCTTTAGATTTCATTTCTTCAATTGGAAAATACTGATTTAGTTTCTCATACCAGTTCATACATCTGCTCCTTGTACTTTTTATAAAACAACCTTAGTGTATGCAAGTTACATGATTTTGTTCTAATTTTAAATATTCCCTCTTTTATTAAGAGTAAACTTGGAATAGAATAGAAATAAGGTTAATCGAATCGGAGGGATATTCATGGCAAGTTACATAATGGATTTAGGTCTTATTGCTGTTCTGGTCATTGGTATTACTGCTTTGATGGGTGTTATGGCAAACGGTGTTGGGGAAAGAGTATTTGGAGGCAAATCTGGTTCTACTATTGTAAATCGTGATTTACAAGTAAAAGCTGGTTGGAAAAGCGTTGGCGGAAGAAAAAAATAAAAAGTGATAGCTGGTCCAACATTTTGGGACCAGCTTTTTTCTAATTTTTAGACGAGCCTTTTTATGGTGTATAATCTACACCTTTTGTATAGCTGTTAGCCGCATTCCATAGTAAGAACTCATTGATTCCTTGGTCTTGCAAGCCTTTAATTTGGGCTTCTATTTCCTCTTTTCCATATACTGTGTAATTACCCTTTCCAAGCCAGCTTGCTGTGAAATCTTGCAGCCACGGTCTTGAAATCGGTCTATTTTCAATTTGATTAAGCTTTTGATTTTCGACTTTTGCATATTCAGAAACCAAGCGATATGGTTCTATGTCAGGACGAGGTATTCCAAAATAAGACGTCCAATGACTAGGATAAATCATCGATGAAATAACATCCACATGCTCTGATATTTTTGAGAAGTTTTGGCCGATACCAGGAGCCTCTGGTAAAGTTGCGGTATATCCAAAAATATCAACCGAAACCTTGACATTATATGGCTCTAATTTTTCTTTCGCATATGCTACAAAATCCGTAACAGCGGCTACTCGTTTTTGAACATTCGTAAGACTCGATTGTTCATATTCCCCATAGTCATAAGTTAAGGAACGATCCCTTTTCTCAAATCCTTCAGGAAAGCGAACATAGTCAAATTGAATCTCTTGGAATCCAAGTTTCGCTGCTTCAATAGCAATTCCCACGTTATGATCCCAAACCTCTTTTAAAAAAGGATTAACAAACGCTTCCCCTCGTCCATTCGTCCAAACCTTATCTCCATCTTTAAACGATAATTCCGGTCGTTGCGTTGCTAATACAGAGTCCTTAAATACAACAACCCTTGCGATTGGATAAATTTGCTTCTCTTCAAGCTTTTTAAGCATGGCTGTCGGGTCTTTAATATAATCCTTGCTAATGCTTTTATATGGTGAACCCTCAGGTGGCACATATGTTAAATATCCAAAGTCATCCTTTACATCAATAACCATTGCATTTAGGTCAGTCCCATCTATTAATTGCACAAGCTGAGAAAAACGATCACCCCCAGCTGAATGGGCAGATGCATATATCCCTCTAATTGCGTCTGGGTATTCAAAATGATACCCAGAATTAAATTCAAAACGGGTTACCATTTCGGGGATTGTTTTTTTGGGCATTTCCAATTTGCTTGTTGGATGAGAAACCATAGGAAAAATTTGATTTTCTGCTGAACCAGCTTGGTTTACATAAAAAATACCAAAAACAATAATAATCACTAGAAAAGAGATATTCTTTTTCATGTGTTCCTCCTTCCTTCTTACTAATGTCATTGTAAATGAATTTTCCAGGAAATAATACAAATTTAGACAAAACCCTCAAAAAATTCGGATATATTCAATTGTATGAGGTATTTGCCTGTTTATTTATAGTCTAGTTATAAAACTATTCGTTATTAGTGGTAAATCCACACAAAAAAATAGCCTTCATTATGAAGGCCATTTAACTATATTTTTCTTTATATTCTTTGTATTCCTTTTCTGAACAAGCAACGAGATGTCCCGGGGTGATTTCACGAAGTTTTACTTCTTCATTATCTGAATAACCATGTTCTTTCGGGTCATAAATAAGTCTTTTTCTATTTCGTTCATAGTCCGGGTCTGGCATAGGAATTGCAGATAACAATGACTTTGTATATGGATGAATCGGATTTTTATACAAGTCATTGGCATCGGCTAATTCAACAATTTTCCCGAAATACATAACTCCAATTCGGTCACTAATATATTTTACCATCGACAAATCATGTGCAATAAATAAATATGTCAGCCCTTTTTCTATTTGTAGCTTCCTCAAGAGGTTAACGACTTGAGCTTGAATAGAAACATCTAAAGCTGAAATTGGTTCATCAGCAATAATGAAATCTGGTTTTACGGCAAGTGCACGAGCAATTCCAATACGTTGACGTTGTCCACCAGAGAATTCATGAGGATATCGATTTGCATGCTCGCGATTTAACCCAACGGTTTCAAGCAGGGAATAAACTTGTTCCATTCGTTCGGATTTATTTTTGGCAAGTCCATGGATATCAATTCCTTCAGCGATGATATCTGCAACTGTCATTCTTGGATTTAGAGATGCATATGGATCTTGGAAAATCATTTGCATCTTACGGTTGAATTTTTTTAATTCACTTTTTGATTTTTTTCCATGAACATTCTCCCCGTTAAAAAGAACTTCTCCACCTGTAGCATTATACAATCGGATGATTGTTCTCCCAGTCGTTGATTTGCCACACCCAGACTCCCCAACTAAACCAAGCGTTTCACCTTTGTATATATCAAATGTTATCCCATCAACAGCTTTTACCATGTTTGGTTTACCAACATTAAAATATTGCTTCAAATTTTTGATTTCAACTAATTTCTGTTTTTCAGCCATTTCATTCATCATCCTTTCCCTGTGAATCGGATGAGAAGTTTTTCATTCGACGCTTGACCGCTTCTGGCGGCTCCACTTTAGGCGCATCAGGATGAAGAAGCCAGGTAGCAGCGTAGTGCGTGTCAGAAACCTTAAACATTGGTGGTTCAATCTCATAATCAATTTTCATCGCATAACGGTTTCTTGGAGCAAAAGCGTCCCCTTTTGGTGGATTTGTAAGGTCAGGTGGTGAACCTGGTATTGCCATTAACTCCGTTTTATTATCATTGTCTAAGCTCGGCATTGACGACAATAAACCCCAAGTATACGGATGTTTAGGATTATAAAATATCTCATCTACAGTACCTGTTTCTACGATTTTCCCTGCATACATAACTGCAACTCTGTCCGCGACATTAGCTACAACACCTAAATCATGAGTGATAAAAATAATAGATGTTTCTAATTTTTTTTGGAGATCCTTCATTAATTCCAAGATTTGAGCTTGGATTGTCACATCCAAAGCAGTGGTTGGTTCGTCAGCAATTAATAATTTTGGACTTGAAGCTAATGCAATCGCAATCATTGCACGCTGCCTCATTCCCCCACTAAATTCATGGGGATATTGATTTACCCTTTTCTCAGGGCTAGGTATTCCAACTAGTCGAAGAAGCTCGATTGCGCGATCCTTAGCATTTCCTTTTGACATATTTTGATGCTTTGTTAAAACCTCCATAATCTGCATGCCAACCTTCATTGTTGGGTTAAGGGAGGTCATTGGATCCTGAAAGATCATTCCAATATCTTTTCCACGAATTTTTTCCATTTCCTTATCTGTTTTCGAAACAAGATCTTCACCATCAAACAGGATTTGTCCATTCGTAATTTTTCCAGGTGGCATCGGAATCAACTTCATAATGGTCTGAGAAGTTACACTCTTCCCTGACCCTGATTCCCCAACAATCGCAAGCGTTTCACCCTTATATAAGTCAAAATTCACACCGCGTACCGCTTTTACTTCACCGGCATAAGTTTGAAACGAAACTTCAAGGTCTTTTACTTCCAATAACTTTTCCATTTACTCACTCCCTTACTTGCGCAGCCTAGGGTCTAATGCGTCTCGCATTCCATCGCCAATTACGTTAAATGCAAAGATTGTGATACAGATCAAAGTCGCTGGGAAAAACAAACGCCATGGATAATATTCAAAAGCAGGTAGGCCTTCAGAGGCCATCGTTCCCCAACTGGCAAGTGGAACTTGTACACCAAGTCCGAGATAGCTCAAAAAGGATTCAGTAAAGATAGCATTTGGGATTGTTAGTGTCATTGTAACCAAAATAGGGCCCATTGAATTTGGAATCAAATGTTTAAACATGATTCGCTTAATATCTGCCCCTAATGTTTGTGCTGCAAGGACATATTCCTGATACTTTAACTGAAGAACTTGTCCTCTAACAATCCGAGCCATGTTAATCCAGCCTGTAATTGTCATGGCAATAATCATCGTACCTAATCCTTGTTCAAGTATAACCATAAGTAAAATTACTAATAGCAAATAAGGAACACCGTATAAAATGTCCGCTACTCTCATCATGAATTCGTCAACTTTACCACCCATATAACCTGATATTCCACCCCATAAAACGCCGATAACAAGATCTATAAGCGCTGCTGCAAGTCCAATAAATAAAGAAATCCGCGCTCCCTGCCATGTCCTTGTAAAAACATCTCTTCCTAGCTCATCAGTTCCAAACCAATGTACACTAGAAGGTGCCTCATTGGCGTGGGCAAGGTCTGTTGTTCGATAATCAAATTCATTCATCATTGGGCCAATAATAGCCATAATTAATAAAAGAATTAATAGAACAATACCAGCTAATGCAAGTTTATTTTTCTTAAATCTAGAAGTGACATCCTTCCAAAATGATAAACTTGGTTTTGAAATTTTTTCAGCTTCATTCTCATTTGTTATAGCAGGTGTAAACAATTCCTTTGGAATATTCTGCATAAGTTACTCTCCTTTCTTCGCACCAGAAAGCTTGATGCGAGGATCAATGAATCCGTACAAAATATCGACAAGGAGAACAGAAATCAACAGTAAGATACTATAAAAAACAGTAACCCCCATAATGACCGTGTAATCACGGTTTGTGATACTCGTTACAAATTCGTCCCCTAATCCAGGTATTCCAAAGATCTTCTCAATCACAAAACTACCAGTTAAGATTCCTGCCGTTAGAGGACCCATATAGGAAACAACAGGTAACATCGCATTACGAATTGTATGCTTAATCGTAATTGCACCTTTAGCTAACCCTTTCGCACGAGCCGTTTTTATGTAATCATTACTTAATACCTCAAGCATGCTGGAACGAGTTAAGCGCGCAATAAATGCCATTGGTGAAGATGCTAATGCAATTGCAGGTAATATAGTATGCATAAATGATTCCCATCTAGCAACAGGAAAAAGATCTAGCTTAATGGCGAAAATATACTGTAAAACCGTAGCTAAAATAAAACTCGGCACAGAAATACCCAAAACCGCTACTATCATTGCAGAATAATCCTGCCACTTATTATGATAAAGGGCTGCAATCACTCCTAAAACAACGCCAATTGCAATTGCTATGAGAATAGACTCAATCCCTAAAAAAAGAGAAATTGGAAATCCGTTATTTATGATTTCATTAACAGTCATAGCTTTATATTTAAATGATGGACCAAAATCCCATCTTGCCACATCAAATAGATAACCAAAATACTGTTTGTACAAAGGTTGATCCAAACCATAATGGGCATTTAGAGCTGCTTCAATTTCTGGAGGGACATCCTTTTCTTTTGTAAATGGACCTCCCGGAGCCGCTTGCATTAAGAAAAATGTGGCGGTTACAATCAAGATGAGTGAAACGATCATATAGAGTAATCTCTTAATTATATATTTAGCCACTTCGTACACCTCCTATTGCAATCACTTTTCAATAAGTAAGGTATATAGGCCAACTATATACCTTACTATGTTTATTCCTTATATTTGTGATTGCCTATTTTGCCATTACTCAAAATAAGCCCACTTATATTGAACATCCCCTAATGGTGAAATAACGACTCCTTTTAACTTGTCATTTTGAACCCAGTTGTTTGTGTAAAAATAGATTGGTGCAATTGGCATTTCTCCAATTACAACTTGCTCTGCTTCTTTCAGTAGTCCAAGACGCTTTTCCTTATCGGTTTCTTTAGCAGCTTGTGCAAGAAGATTATTAAAGGTCTCACTTGTCCATCCTGTATCATTATTCCCTTGTGGTACTGTAAAGATTTCAAGGAAGTTTACAGGATCATTAAAATCTGCCAACCATCCTGCTCGTCCTATTTGGAAGTTACCTTGGTCAATATTATCAAGATATACGTTCCACTCAGCGTTATTTAATGTTACATTGATTCCTAAATTTGTTCTCCACATGTCTTGGATTGCTTGTGCAACCTTTTGATGGCCTTCTGATGTATTATAGGATAAAGCAATATCAGGAAGTTCAGAAACATCTGATAGTCCCAGTTCATCTAATGCTTTTTGTAAATGTTCCTTTGCAGCATCTACATCATTATCTTTGAAATAGCCCTTTTCGTTTTCCTTAAGAATTGCCGATGGAACGAGAGCCATTGCTGGAATTTGTCCACCTTGAGTAACGTTTTCAACGATTGCTTTTCTATTAATTGCATAAGATAAAGCTTTTCGAAGGTTTTCATTTTGGAATGGTTCTTTATTAATATTGAACTTAAACCAATATGTACCCGCAATCGGGCTCTCTTGTAAGGTTCCTTCTTTTTCAAGTGTTGGAATAACGTCTGTCGGTAAAGCTGATGTTGGTGCACCAGCCCAATCTAATTCACCCTTTTTGAAGCTTTGATATTCTGTATTTGGATCATTAATCATATCCATCGTAATTTTTTCAAGCTTAACTGAATCTGCATCCCAATAATCTTTGTTTTTAGTAAGTGTAATACTTGCAGACTTATCTGAGATGACAAACGGACCATTTGAAACATATGATTCATCAACCCGATTTGCCCAATCTGGATTATCCTTTGCTATCTTACTATTGACAGGAAAATACGTGTAAAAGGCTGTTAATTCTAAGAAGTAAGCTGTCGGGTTAACTAATCTAACCTCAAGTGTTTTATCATCAACCGCCTTAATGCCGACATTCTCCATCTTCTCAATCGAGATATTAGGAGTGTTGTATGCCTCTTTTGCCCCTTCCACGTAATTGTATATTTGTGATGCATAGTCCGATTGATTGGCAGGAACTAATACCCATTTCCATGCATATTCAAAGTCGTGAGCAGTAACAGGATCGCCATTAGACCATTTTGCATCGCGGATTGTGAACGTATACGTTTTACCATCTTCAGAAACATCTATCTTTTCCGCCATAGCTTCTGCTGGTTCACCATTTTTATTAATACGAGTTAAACCTTCAAAAGCATGGGTGAGTACTACTCCTGAAGTGGAGTCAGTTGCCAAACCTGGGTGTAAGGTAGGGGGTTCAGAACTTATATTAATTCTTAATTCTTGCTTTGCTCCATCACCTTTTGCCCCCCCTCCTTCCTCGTTCCCTTTATCAAATGTACCGCAGGCTGAAAGGACGAGAGCACTTGCAAAAAGTATGCTTAATAGCCACGAAGTTTTTTTCAAATAGATGACCTCCCAAGTATGTATTTCTAAATTGTTTCCTAAAGATATACGCTACTTATGTTGTTTCAAAACGTAATTTCTTATGCGTAATGCGATTTTATGATTCTCAATTATTTTTACGTTCTTACTTGCATTTCAAAATGAATGGATTATAATAAAAAATAATTAAATGAAATCATGTGCTATGAAGAAGAGTAGTACATATGTGGACCATTTATAGAGAATCTTCTCTTACAGAGAGTCTGTGGCTGGTGTGAACAGATAATGGAGCATATGGAATGGACTTTTGAGCATCTTAGCTGAATAATAGAGTAAGCTAAGACGTTTTCCTTACGTTACAAGGAAACGAGAGATTTTACTTTTAAAGGATGTTAAGTAAAATAACTAGGGTGGCAACGCGGTAACCATTCGTCCCTAACATTAATTTGTTAGAGATGAATGGTTTTTTATTTTGTCTTATACGACAAAATCATATAAATACCAGTATCTTAAAGGAGAGAACCAACATGCAAACCATTTTTTCAGGAATTCAACCAAGTGGATCAGTAACATTAGGTAATTATATCGGGGCGATGAAACAATTTGTTGAATTGCAAAATGAATATAATTGCTTCTATTGTATTGTGGACCAACACGCAATTACTGTCCCACAAGAGGCGAAAAAATTACGCGAAAATATCAAAAGCTTAGCAGCACTCTATCTTGCAATTGGGCTTGACCCAGAAAAAGCAACTCTGTTCATTCAGTCAGAGGTTCCTGCACACGCTCAAGCAGGCTGGATGCTACAATGTGTCTCATATATCGGGGAACTTGAAAGAATGACACAATTTAAAGATAAATCTCAAGGCAAAGAAGCAGTTGTGGCGGGATTATTAACATATCCACCACTCATGGCTGGAGACATACTTCTTTATAATGCAGACCTTGTTCCCGTAGGCGAAGACCAAAAGCAACATATTGAATTAACGCGTGACCTTGCAGATAGATTTAACAAAAAATATCGCGAAATCTTCACGATTCCAGATGCTAGAATTCCTAAAGAAGGCGCAAGAATTATGTCTCTACAGGATCCAACAAAAAAAATGAGTAAATCTGATCCAAACCCAAAAGCCTTTATTTCTTTACTGGATGAACCGAAACAAATTGAGAAAAAAATTAAAAGCGCTGTAACTGATTCTGAGGGTATTGTAAAATTTGATAAAGAAAACAAACCGGGTATTTCAAACCTACTCACCATCTATTCAAATTTCAGCCACAAAACCATTAAAGAAATCGAAGAATTATATGAAGGAAAAGGGTATGGAGAATTTAAAGCGGACCTTGCAAAGGTTGTATTAAATGAAATTCGCCCCATTCAAGAACGATACTATGACTTCATCAATTCATCAAAATTGGATGAAATCCTTGATGAAGGTGCTGAAAGAGCCAATAAAATCGCGAGTAAAACCGTTAAAAAAATGGAAAACGCAATGGGCCTTGGACGAAAAAGAAAATAAATGTATCGGGCTGTTCGAAAAGTCATTGAAAAAGTGACTTTTTTGACAGCCCCTAATCTTATTAAAATGAATGTTCTCACCTGCTTATGAGTCCAATAAATTTTCTACCTCTTGTACTAGCTCACTTGTGTTAATAGATATATTGTCCTTATTATTAAATTTTTTATAATAATTCCCCTCTGGTTTAACTCCTTTTCCAATATAGTAATGATGCTCTGCATTTACGAATTGACAAATAAGCCAATAAATTGGATTAATATAGGATTCCGGATAAATCTCTAACACTTTAGTTCCAGGTCTACAAAACGCCAAGTTTGTAAGTCCAGCACCATGTGGACTAATTATCACACTAGCAGAATGAAAAATTTCAATTTGTTTTGAAACTCGAAATTCCTCTAATCGAATTGTCTTAAATTTATAATCCTTTAAAGCCTCTAGGATTTCATCTTCATTGACGATACTTCTACTTCCTTTTCTACTAATATAGATTCTTTCATACTCTTTTTTAGGAGCCCAATTGTTTTTAGGGAGAAGATTATCTCGTAGAAATTCGCATGCCCAATCACTAGCAAATTCAGGGATTGAAACGACTACCAATTTTTTTGCTTGAATATGAGCACCTTCTTTTGCATGTATGATATCTTCAAAGTTAATCCCTAATTTGGATAGAGTCTCAAGCTGGTAAGGTAGAAATGAATGATTAAAGATATATCGATCGATTTTAATATCCATCGCTTTTAACGCCTGAATTCTCGGTAAAACTTCGAACATCCAGTGATAATAATTATTGCTATCTATATGAGTTAATGCTGCAACGGTCTCATCCAAATAAGATGGCTCTGGTAAAAAATCTAACTTAAAAACTGAATGCTCATTAGGCTCCTTAAACCACTCAAAGGATACGTCCCATAACAACTTATTATCTTGAGAAATAACAATCCCTTGCTCACCATAAACCCGACCATTTGGAATTTCACCAATATATAATTCATCTGACCACATTGGCTTTTTTCTCGGATTTGGCTCAAATACCAACACGTTTGGTAAAGGTACCTTAACTTCTATTACCTTCAGTGGCATGTCGAATTCATAATTTGTTTTATACCAATCTTTCAATGATAGATAGGTTCCATCTGGTATAGGAAATTCTTGTTCCTTCATATTTTCCTCCTTAAAACCCTTTACCATATATGTATGGTTTTCGAACAAGTTTGCCCCACTAAATGGAGAAACTAATGAAAACATACATATTTTCTCTGTCAAGCTGCTTGCATTCTATTTTCAAATAAGAATAGGTGCACCTAAACTATAAATAAATAGTAATTTTATCTATACAAGTTGTTATTCCCTCCATAAGATATTACGTACAATTTTTTTCGGGGAGGATATAATGGAAACTGAATATAATAATGGAAAGCAACAAATAGGAGTAATCGGTCTTGGTTTCGTTGGTTTACCCTTGGCACTCCTCTTTGTTCGTAATGGATTTAATGTTATCGGAATTGACCTGGATAAAAGAAAGATTGATAGTATCTTGAACTCTAGAAGTTATATTGAGGATATTTCAAACGAAGAAATAGAAGTAGCTCTTTCTTCGGGAAGATTTCATGCATCTCAAAATTATGATGAAATTTCTAAACTAGATACTATTATCATTTGTGTTCCAACACCTTTAACGAATCATGGTACACCTGACTTAGGCTATGTTCAAAATGTCGCACTGGACCTTTATCCAAGACTTAAAACAGGCCAGTTGGTTGTTCTTGAAAGCTCTACTTTTCCTGGTACGACAAGGGAAGTTCTCCAACCAATTTTAGAAAAAAGCAAAATGAAGATTGGTAAAGATTTATTTCTCGGTTACTCTCCTGAAAGAATCGATCCAGGAAATAAACAATTTAAGGTTGAAGAAGTTCCTAAAGTTGTGAGTGGTATCACAGAAAACTGTCGTAAACAAATCGAAACTCTCTATAAACACGTATTTCTAAATGTTGTATCTGTAACATCAACAGAAGTCGCAGAACTTTGCAAACTTCTTGAGAACAGTTATAGGTATATAAATATTTCCTTTATCAACGAAATGGCCATTCTATGTGATTCCTTAGATATTGATCTGTGGGAGGTTATTGATGCATCAAGTACAAAGCCTTATGGATTTAGCCCTTTTTACCCTGGTCCAGGCGTTGGTGGACACTGTATCCCAGTTGATCCCATTTATCTGTATTGGAAAGCGAAGCAAGCTGGCTTTGAGAGTAGATATTTAAACCTAGCAGCCACCATAAATGATGAGATTATGGATTATATCGTATACAGGATTCAAAACTCACTTTCAAACTTAAAGGGATTAACAGGAAAAAAGATTATTATCTATGGTATGGCCTATAAAAAAGACATTTCTGATTACCGAGAATCCCCGTCACTATACATTATGGAAAAACTTGCAAAATTGGGTGCAGAAGTTGAATACCACGATCCATTTATACCAACACTCGAGATTCTGGACCAAAAATACTCGAGTATCGAATTAACAGAAGAGGCCCTTCGTTCTTCTGACTGTTTCGTCATCATAACAGATCACACGTCTATTCCATTAGATTTCATTGTTACACATGCACCCTTAATCTATGACACTCGTAATGTTACAAAAAACTACAGTCACTATAAAAATATTATTCGATTGGGGTGTGGCAATTAATGAAAATTTTAGTAACTGGAGGGTCGGGATTTATTGGTTCTCACCTTGTTACACAATTAATAGCTCAGGGACATGACGTGATTACATTAGATGACTTGTCAAATGGAAAGATTAGTTTATTAAATCAGGTAATGGATAACCCAAAACATACTTTTATACAAGGATCGGTTTTGGATCGAAGTTTATTAAATGAATTAATGGATCAAGTCGATGTTGTCTTCCATCTTGCAGCCGTGCTTGGAGTCAAAAACCTTGTCGAACACCCACTAAAAGTAATAGAAGGAAATATTGATGGAACGCGAAATGTTTTAGAGTTTGCTTTTGCTAGAAAACAAAAAGTTGTTTTTTCTTCCACGTCTGAAGTATATGGCAAAAATAATAATTTACCTTACAATGAGGATTCGGACAGAGTATTAGGATCAACTCTTAAAAACCGTTGGTGCTATGCTACAGCGAAGGCTCTTGATGAGCACTTGTGTTTTGCTTATGCAGAAAAAGGATTACCTATAACAGTCGTTCGATATTTTAATGCGTATGGTCCTGGAGCAACTACGTCTGATTATGGAATGGTCATTCCAAAATTTATTAAAGCTGCCTTAACAAACAGCCCAATTACAGTCTATGGTGATGGAAATCAAACAAGATGCTTTACCTATATTGATGATACCGTTCAAGGAACAATAAAATGCATGGACTCTAACTATAATGGAGAAGTATTTAATATAGGAAGAGATGAAGAAATATCAATAAACCAGCTAGCCAATAAAATTAAATTCCTCTGTAATTCAAATTCTGATATCATCCACATCCCATATGATGAAATTTATGGAGAAAAATACGAGGATACACCAAAAAGAATCCCAAATAACGAGAAAGCTAGATCATTACTAGGTTTTTCACCACTTATTTCGATTGATGAAGGTTTAAGAAAGACAATTGCCTACTATCAGAATGAGTTAGGCTATGGAAGTGATAGGTAATGAAAGTACTTGTAACTGGTGGTGCCGGCTTTATCGGTTCACACATTGTTGAACTATTAACCTCAAAAAAATAGAAGTTATTGTAATAGATAATTTGAGTACGGGGAATAAATCGTTGCTACCCAACTCAGTAAAGTTTTATGAGCTTGATATATGTGATGTCAATAATCTAAATAAGGTATTTACTTTAGAAAAACCCGACTATGTACTTCATCTTGCAGCACAAGTAGATGTTAAAACCTCTATAACGAATCCTATCTATGATGCACAAAAAAATATCCTCGGAACTCTTTCAGTATTAGAGTGTTGTGTGAAGAATGACGTAAAAAAAATTATCTACTCCTCATCCTGTGCGATATACGGAGATGTGGGAGATATTAGTATTAAAGAAAACACTCCAGCGAATCCAAGTTCATTTTATGGATTATCTAAGTATACGCCTGAACAATATGTAAAACTTTATTCTAAACTATTTGGGCTATCCTATACAATTTTACGATATGCAAATGTATATGGACCAAGACAGTCAACAACTGCAGAAGGTGGCGTTATCTCTATCTTTATAAATAAAATGCGTAACGGAGAAAAACCAACTATATATGGTGATGGTGAACAAACCCGTGACTTTGTATTTGTTGTGGATGTTGCAAATGCAAATTTCCTTGCACTCGAAAAAGGCTGTAACGAAGTTATTAATATTAGTTGTAACAGGTCCTATTCCATTAACCACCTTTATACTGTTTTAGGTTCAATCATCCCTTCACCTGGAAATCCAATATACCAGCCTACTAGAAACGGGGAATTACGCTTTAGCCGGTTAAATAATGACAAAGCTAAGGAAATATTGAGTTGGAATCCGGATTTCTCTTTAGTTGAAGGTCTGAAGCAAACAGTTCATGAAATAAAGCAGTAAATTCTAAGGCATTTTCTACTAAGTAGATATGCCTTTACTTTTTACGAAAGGAGAGTGCCTTCGTTGAACAATGTTTCAATATTAATACCCTATAACTCTGATGGAGGTCATAGGGACAAGGTAATTAAATGGGTGTTAGAATTCTATAAAAATACTATGCCCGAATTTGAAGTAGTTATCGGAAATGATACAACTGGGCAGCTTTTTTCAAGATCAAAAGCTATAAATAATGCAGCCAGGAAAGCATCTGGTTCCATTTATGTGATTGCGGATGCAGATATTGTTTATAACCCAATCATTTTATATAAAGCCATTGATTTATTAAAATATAACGTACCTTGGATTATCCCCTATAATCGAATTAAATATTTAACGGAAGATGGTACACATCAACTTTTAAACTCTACTGCAATTTGGCCATTCAAAGCTGAAATTGAGTTTTATCATGATCATTACTCTCATGTCGGAGGATTAAATGTAATTTCCAAGAAAAACTTTGAAATCGTTGGAGGATTTGATGAACGTTTCATTGGATGGGGTGGTGAAGATGACGCTTTTGCCTCATCTGTAAATTCTCTTTGTGGAGATTATCATCGTATGAAGGAGGATTTATATCATATTTGGCATCCTCCTGCGGCAAAGTTTTTCAATAACCCTCATTACAAAGCAAATAAATTACTATCGAATCGATATTTGCAAGCATCAAATAGCGAAGAAGATATGAGAAAATTAATACAAGAACGTAAACTAGTTGAAGATTAATTTTGGACATATAAAAAAGTTTCACTTTTGTGAGTGAAACTTTTTTTAAATCCTAGCTGTTGAAAATAACAGCAAATTACTAGAGTCTACTCTATTGGACAAGATTTCCCTGGCAAAAGTAGATAAATTTAAACCATAATTCTGAAACAGTTAGTGGATCTGCCTTTTCACTCTCCGTGATTGCATCTTTAACCAATCGGTTATACAGCTGTTTGTCCGTAAGTAGTCTTTCAAGTGCCCATCTATACTTTTCTAATGACTCATTTGACCAATTATTATTGTTATCTCGATCAGTTTTCATAGTTGAAAGTAAAAATTGACTACTCGCAACTTCTGGAATCGCTCCAACATCTGCAGCAATTACTGGAACACCACAAGCCATTGCTTCGACAATATGTGTAGCTCCACTTTCATATTTACTTCCACAAACAAGAATATGCCATTTTTTTATGATTTCAGACATATGGGTATGAGGTATTTCCGAGTAAACCTTAATATTAGGCAAATCTACTTTATATGAAGGTTTTTTCGCAAAAATCATTTCAAATTGAACATCCGGAAACCTTTTAGCTAAGTAAGGAATAACTTCCTTTCCTTTTATCCAACCATATGGCTCATCATACCCAATCCAACCTACTGTTGTCTTTTCCGCACGATCTCCAGTTGTAAATATATCTCGATCAACCATATTCGGTATAGTAAATACAAGACCTGGGTCATAGTTATAACCCTTAATTATTTTTTCTCTATGAAAATCGGAAACAGCTACCATTGGAATATTATTTTTTTTTGCTACCTTTAAAAGCTTAGCATCATCATCAAATGAATGATTAGGACCAACACTCCAATTCCACTTGGCATTATTGGGAATACTAGAATCAAATAAATAATGATTCCACCACCCTTTTTCATTTTGTCGAACAATCTTCAAATTATCTATTGGAAACATGGGTCGATGGTTTATATTTGGTGGGGCAAAAGCTATTTCTATATCTTTTGGTGCCAATAATGATAACCATTTTGCCCACATAGCTACTTTTACATTTGGTCCATATGATAAACCTAAATCAAAATTTTGAAATCCGCCTATAACAAATTTAAATTTAAACAATTACCTATCCTCCTATATGAAATGACGCTTTTTATACGTAATCGATTATTTAGGAACGAGCCTATTTACATATTTCCATCCATCCTCTTCAATAAAAATAGGTTCATATAAATCTCCCCATCTTTTTAACGTATCACGTACAACCCATTCTCGCATTTTATTAATAACATCCTTGTTTTCGGAAATATTTTCATCATGGATTCGTAACATGATAAATTCTCTATTAATCCATTTAAATTTATACTTTTCTACGAATTTTATTAATATACGAAGATCGTCCAAACCATGTAAACCATTTAATGGGTCATCCGTTTGCCACCCACCAATCTCCTTTAACGCAGATGTACGGTAAAACCTTGGCCAAACAACCCTGTTTGATAAAAGATATTCATACTTATCATTAAATTGACGGCCTTTCACTCTATTTTTTGACACGATTTCTTTGTCGGGGCCGATGATTACGCGAACCATATTTCCGCTGATAATGGCAACATCTTCTGGTTGGTTCATAGCTTCATTTACCAAATCTTTGATTGTATATTTAAAAAGCAAATCATCACTATCCAACTCAAGAATAAACGGCGTATCAACTAACAATAATGCCTTATTTAAACTTCTTACTTTTCCTATGTTTTCCTCATTTTTTATTAATGAAATTCGAGAATCACTTAAATATTCTTCAACCTCTTTACTCCCATTATCAGTAGACCCATCATCGATTAAGATCAACTTCCAATTTCGATAGGTTTGCCATAACACACTTTCTACTGCGTCCCTTATAAATTTTTTCCGATTATAAAAAGGGATTAGTACGGTTACCATTGATTCCAAGTATTAACACCCCTAAATAAAGTAATATCAATTGTCATTTTATGTTAAGAGACATCCTTTGGTGTTACCCAATACAGAGATTTTTGATTTCTGGACCTATTACTTACACAAAAATTTACTATTTAAAATAAGATAATATATCTTTCTTGTGGAAGGAGTAAATTGATGAAAATTTTACTAGCATATATTTCAATACTCCCCTTTACTGGTGGTGTTTGGACATATGTACGAGAGCTAAAAAATGGTTTAGAAAAATTGGGTCACTCCGTTGATATCCTTGCTTGGAATCCTGATATGTATAGGTATTATAAAATGGAGAAAAATGATTTTATTGAACTGCAAGCAATCCGCCCTCAAATAGCTAGACTAGTAGATGATTACTACGACGAAAACACTCCAAAAGTGGATAGGTGGATTAGATCGAATGAAATTCATAGATATACATTTGAGATAGCTTCCGCTTATCTTGGATTGGACAAATATGACATTATCCATGCACAATGTGTTAGGTCAGCTCGAGCAATCTCACGAGTAAAACCAAAGCATGTTCCTTTAGTTACATCCCCTCATTCATATTTGACTAAAGAGCTTTTTTTACCGCTAGGAAAACATGCAAATCCAACTCACAAAAGATATATTTCTCATTTAGAATTTCTTGGACCAACATCAAGTGATCACACGATAGTTGCTTCAAAATATCTAAAAGGTGTCTTAGAGGAGTTCGGGGTTACATCAGATAGTATTTCTGTCGTTCCGTATGGAATTGATATTGAAAAATTTAGTAGCCATATGGAAAATGCAATCTCAAGTCAGGTACCACCGACAAATAAAAAAATTATTATTTGTCCTGCAAGAGTCGAGTACGAAAAAGGACATCTATATCTTTTAGAAGCCCTTGCTATGCTGAAGGCTAACAATATCACCAATTGGGTATGCTGGATTGCAGGAATCGGAGAATATTTAAATGAGTTAAAAGGTATCGCAATCGAATTCGGTATTCATAATGATGTTGTGTTTTTGGAAGAAAGGAGTGATATACCTGCTTTGTTAAAAAGAGCAGATATCTTTGCATTACCAAGTCTGCTAGAAAATCTTCCATTTGCAGTAATGGAAGCACAATTAGCTGGTAAGGCCATCGTTGTTTCAGACGAGGGAGGCATCC
The DNA here is from genome assembly GCF_000285535.1 of Bacillus timonensis. Taxonomy (GTDB): domain Bacteria; phylum Bacillota; class Bacilli; order Bacillales; family Bacillaceae_L; genus Ferdinandcohnia; species Ferdinandcohnia timonensis. Next base: position 1,234,073 of record NZ_HE610985.1, read on the forward strand.
CGGAAATGATTACACATGGAGTAACAGGTATGATTTCTCCAACCTATGATAGTGAGGGGCTAAGTCAAAATTTAAAACTCGTACTTAGTAATGAGGCTATTGTTAAACAACTTGGTAAAAATGCAAAACAATTTGCTTTTAAAAGTTGGCCAATTGATTTGAGTGTAACAAGGACATTAGCAATTTATGAAAATGTAATAAATCAAAAGAAAAAGGGTGCCTTTAATAAGAGTAATAATCACTCCAGATTTCCCTTTAAAAACCTAGTTTCTCAGAGTTCACGTTCATTTTGGGATTCGATATTCAAAACATTACCAGAAGACTATTTGATTCCAGACCCTGGAATCACCACTTTTCTAAAGAACCTATATAAGTAATTCAACAATACACCCTAATATGTAATATCTCCTCATAAATTTTACAGTAAAAAAAGGCGGGTTACAAAAGCTTTGTAATCCGCCTTTTCAATTTAAATATATATTATAAGCTTAGTAATTTATCTAATCCAAGATTTTTTATAACTCCAACTGAATCTTGAATTTCATTCGTAATAAGAGTTTCCATACCCTGCCCTAAATCAAAAACAACTTTTCCATATACATTTTTAATATGTGCACCAAGAATAATAGCACTAGTACCTGCAGCAATCAAACATAAGTCAAATTCGTAGTCTTTTAGTTCTTCTTTCACTCTAGGGATATCTTCAATTTCCTCAATCTTTATTGCTCCTGTCACGGTATATCCCTTTTCTTCTAATGCTACTTTTACTTCATCAGCATATCCAGCAATAATAAGGACTTTGTGATTGGTTAGCATTTTTTGAAATTTTTGCTTTTGTGAAATCATAATCACTCTTCTTAGGTGACATTCAAAATAATATGGGGGCCAAATATTATAATGATCAAAAACCCTCTCCGTAAGCTCCCCTGAATCCATGTCATACCATAACAAGTTATATCCAGCGATATCAATGCTTTTCATTGCTTCTACAGCTTGATCACGGGCGTCAACATTAGGGAATCGAATTCCCCGATGGTCATGCCCTCTTTTCACTCCTTTATTAGCTATTTCAGCCTCTAAATGATTCATCATTTCTTCTTCAGAAAGTAGATTATATTGCGCCATTACAAAAGTCTCTGTTGCACCTACAGAAACTACTGCTAGAGGTTTTCTCTTTTCTAAACTATCTAAAATATGATCCATTAACTCACTACTACCTAAATATTTTGGTTTCAATAACTTCACCACCTAAAATGACATCTTAAAATGATTACATTCTGAATGAATAGTACTGTTAAAAATCCTCACTTTTTCATCCTTAAGAGAGTAAAAATTTTCGGTATTTGGATAGCCCTTTTTTGTCCAAGAATAAGGGTGAACGAGTAGTTGAATCTTTTTATACTTCTTTATTTCTTCTTCTGATGGATAACCATATTTCCATTGATGCATGGAATCCGAAAAATATTTAATTCTAACATTTTCAAAATTATCTTCATCTTCTTTAAGATCAAAGTAAATGTCATCATACGTGTTTATCAGATTATTTATCCTTACCTTCAACTTTAATATATCCTTTGGTGGTCTATGGTAAGAAAATCGATCAACTGGAATATTCAAAAAGGCTTCCATGACTTGTACATCGTTGAGAATATAGGATTCTATACTTTCAAATTCTTCTACCATTTTTAGATGAACATGAAGTCCAATGTGATGTCCCATTTCTTTAATTTGACGAACCATATTGATATTCTCACTAGAAAAAAGATTATATGCATTATTTCGAATTTGAAACATGTAACTTGATTTTACTCCAAGTTCACTTTCAATTTTCGCCATTTCAAATGCACGTTCCACAGAAAACTCCACATCATGCCTAATGACGCAAAATTGCTCTGTATCTTTGGTAACCTCTCTAAAATCGATTACTTTATTATGTTTTTTTATATCACTTATTATTTTCCCATACTCCTTATAGGAAAAAGCATTCATACTTTTCTCCCTTTCTTGTCTATAATACTCTAAAGTATTTTATGAACAAATGATTGAAAAGTGATTAAAATGCATCTTTTTGTGATAATTAGGTAAATACACTGTCCATTCCCTCTCTAACAAAATACACTATAGAAGTTTATATTATTGACAAGGGGATGTACGTAAACATGATTTCTGTAATTGTTTGTACAAATAGAGAAAATATGATTGAAAATGTATTTCATAATTATGATTCCCAGGCCTATCTAGATAAAGAGCTTATTATTGTTCTAAATGATAATGATATGGATATGGATTTATGGAACACTTGGGCAAAGGAATATCATAATGTAAGAGTATTTCAATTAGATAGCTCAATTACATTAGGAGAATGTTTAAACTTTGCAATCGAACAATCAACCTATGATTTTATCGCAAAATTTGATGATGATGACTACTATGCACCAAATTACTTAAATGAAGCAATAGAAGCAGTCTATCATTCAAAAGGAGATGTGATTGGCAAAAGAAGTATTTACACATATTTAGAAGGTAGTGATGTATTGGTAGTGTACAGCCCAGGTTTTGAAAATACAATTACAAAAACCGTAGCTGGTTCTACTTTATTTTTTAAAAAGGATATATGGGAAAAATTTAATTTTCCTAAAACAAATGTTGATGCAGACACACTTTTTCTAACCACTGTTTATAACAACGGTTATCAAATATATTCCACAAGTAAATTAAATCATCTCCTGATACGAAGAAAAAATAGTGAAAATCATACTTGGTATATGACAGATAAAGCCTTTTTAGAGGATTCCGAAACTGTTGATTATAAAGGGGATTTGAAAACATTTATTGCTTCTAAGGAATAGGAAAGATAAATCAAAGGTGAGATTATTATGAGCGTGACGGTTGTTATTCCTTTTTTTAATGCTGAACGATATATATATCAGGCTATAAACAGTGTTTTTGAACAAACGTTCCAAGAGTGGAAGCTTATATTAATTAATGATGCTTCAACAGATGACAGTCTATCTATGATTCAACCATTTCTGAAAGATTCAAGAGTAACCCTACTTCAACATAATGAAAATAAAGGTCAATCAGTTGCACTCAATTCTGGACTTTCTAATGTTATGACGCCTTTCCTCATTCAATTAGATGCAGACGATTATTATTTTCCTGATACTTTACATGCACTCGTTACAGAAGCTAAAAGTGTTTCGGAAGATGTAGCTGTTATTGGGGGAAATGTACAAATTGCCTGGGAAAAGAAAAATAGGATTAGACGAAAAAAAGTAATAAAGGGTCGACCATTTCATGATGTGAAAGATTTTCTATCAGCTAATATGTCTGTATGGCCTCGTTTTTATAGGACATCTGCTTTACATCATATTGGTGGATGGCCAACTGACGATCCTTGGAGTGGTCGTCATGCTGAGGACATAAGAGTTATTACGAGACTTTTAGAAAAAAAGTATGCAGTTCATTGGATAAATAAAACCCTTCTATTCAATCGCCGTCACAGTAAAAATGATTCAAATAACAGTAATCGTTACGGTGACGTTTTTGAATGGATTGTAATCGATGCACTTAATCGTTTAGAAGACCCAATGAAACCAATATTTAAGACATATCATAATGGTTGGAAACAGCTAATAAGATTTGAAGAAGAATAAAATAGAAAAAGGGATATGTATAAAACATTCCCTTTTCCTTTTTTAAACTTTAGACTCATGTTCAATTTCCCAAAGCTTTTCAAAAAATGGTTGACCTTTAATTAAGTTTTCACATAGTTGAACATGTTTGCCCGTCCAACCGTTTCTAGTTTCTTCATAAAGGTTTTCCCATACTTCTTCAAATTGCATTTCTTGGATTTCGTGGTATTTCGAAGGATTCCACTCCGTATACCAATATCTTATCTCTGCCACATTTTTCGTTGAAGCTAACTGATCTAATGCCATAAATAAAAGCTGCTTTAGCTGCCTTTCCTTGCGAGTTAGACCTGCCATTTCAACTGGTGAAGGAGATAAAATGTGATGTTCCTTATCCTGTATGATATTTTTACTATCAAAAGAATAAGGAATTGCTTCGTGGCCGTTCACCATCTCATAAACGAGCTGTTCCTGCCGAGGAATTAAACGACTTTTTCGAATAGGAATATTATAGCCTATTGTGTCAACTGCAAGAATTCCTATTCCGTCTGTCACAACGAAACAATAGTCTAACTGAATTCGTTCGTGATTTTTACGAACATACGCTTTTTGGTGAACATCCATTAGTAGTTGCTGTGGTAATTCCATTAAATCATTCTCGATGTAGTTAAACAATGGAGACTCAATTTTTAGCAAAGGTACCTGGTCTAACAGTTCAACACTATCATCTTTACGCCATTCATGGAAGTGGCAAACGTTGTAACCATTTTCTTCACCTTCAAACCAATTTACCCAAATATCATGAAGAAACAACATTTTTTACCCCTCACTTCAAAGCTGTTTGTCATCAGTATAGGCAGAAGGAAAAAATTTTATTCCAAAATATTCTTGTATTGTTAGAAAATACTTAGGTCTTATTTTTACTTGAAGGCATAAATGGAAGGTAAATGCTAATCCAAATCATTGCCATCCCCACTAAAAGTAAATAACATTCAAATCTCTTACTAATAAACTGTAGATATTCCATAAAGGATAATCCTGTTGTCGTTAGATTCAAATAAGCAATTGTACTTATTCCTCCGCAAACAGCTAGTCCAAATCCAACTAAAAATAGAAATGCTCTACCCATCCGAACACCTTATGCCAATCATCAAATCAAATCACCTGCTCGTCCCAATTACTTACTATACTTTATGGTACAAGATTATAAAACATGACAAAAATATGCATTCTCCCTTTTTAGCCAAAAGAAAAAGCCAAGATGGCATCTTGGCTTTTTTTACTCGTTTATTTTTGGATCAAGGGCGTCACGAAGACCATCGCCTACGAAGTTAAAACTTAGTACAGTAAGTAAGATCAATAAACCAGGTGTCGTTGGTACCCACCACTGTTTGAGCATAATAGTTATACTTTGAGCTCCTGTTAACATATTCCCCCAACTTGGCGTAGGTGGCATAATACCTAACCCAAGGTAACTTAGTGCGGATTCTGCTAATATAACTCCCCCAATGGAAAGTGTTGCTGCAACAATGATTGGACCCATCGCATTAGGAAGGATTTCCCTAAAAATAATGGTAAAGCTTCTTGTTCCGATTGTTTTAGAAGCTAATACGAATTCACGGCTACGTAATGATAAGAATTCACCACGAACCAATCTGGCCGTACCCATCCATCCGGTTAATGCGAAAATGAGAATCAGCTTATCTACGCCTGGTTCAAAAATCGTTACAAGCGTAATCAATAAGAATATCTGTGGAATTGAATACATGATATCTACAAATCTCATAATTATAGAATCCACGATTCCACCAAAATATCCGGCAATCGCTCCAAGTGAAGCACCGATTGTAATAGCTCCAGCTACTGAAGCAAATCCTACCAGTAAAGAAATCCTTGCCCCATATAATAATCGAGTTAAGATATCACGACCAAATGTATCTGTACCAAGTAAATGTTCTTTACTTGGATTTGCAAGTCTCTTAAACAAATCTTGCTTATCAGGATTATGCGGTGTTAAATAAGGTGCAAAAATCGCTGCTAAAATGATAAATATTAAAAATACTGCACCTATAACGGCAAGTTTATTTTTAAAGAACTTACGAATCATTATTTTTGTTAACGTATCAGAATTCGTATTTAATCCCTGAAGCTTAATATCGTTTTCTGGTGTTAAATTTGGTTGCGCCATCCTTCTTCCCCCCTTCTAGTATTCAATTCTCGGATCAAAGACAGCGTATAGAATATCAGCTATAAGGTTTCCTACTACTACTAAGACAGAGGAAATAACGGTTATGGCCATTACAATTGGATAATCACGTTGGATTGCAGAATCAAAAAATAATTTACCAAGACCTGGCCATCCAAATACAGCTTCTACGATAACAGAACCGCCGATAAAGCTTGGAAGCATTAATCCAAAAATTGTAATAACAGGAATCAATCCATTACGAATACCGTGTTTCATAACAACCTTGCTCTCTCTGAAACCTTTCGCTCTAGCAGTTCTCATATAATCTTGGTTTACAACCTCAATCATACTTGAACGAGTATAACGTGTTAAACTCGCCATATCTGCAGTAGCTAACACTAACGCTGGTAAGATTAGATGATGAATACGATCCCAAATGCTAAATGGAGCATTTAGAGTTTGAGTACCCGAAGCAGGGAACCAATGTAAATGTACTGAGAAAACCATAATTAAAATTAATCCAAACCAGAAATTTGGTATAGCTAGTCCTAAAAATGATGATACAGTTACGGTATAGTCTACTTTTGAATATGGACGCACCGCTGAAATCACACCAAATGGTATTGCAATGACTACAGCCAATATTGTAGAAGCTACCATCAACAAGAGTGTATTTGGTAATCGATTCCATATCAATTCAGATACATCTCTACCTTTATTAATAATAGAATCTCCAAAATCACCTTGAAGCATATTTCCTAACCATTTGAAATATTGAACATGAACTGGATCATTTAATCCATATTTCTCCATAACAACTTCACGATCTGCTGCACTAATATTAGGATCCATCAATAGCGCAGCTGGATCACCAGGTGCCATTTGCATAATAGCAAATGAAATGATGGTAATACCTAATAATAGGGGAATAGCCATTAATGTTCGACGGATGATATAAGATACCATAGCTATTTCTCCTTCACATTTTAATAAATTCGTCTATGATTGATCTAGATATCTGTATCTAGTTGTTTTCAGTATTCAAATAGAAAGAGGGAAGGGAAAATATACCCTTCCCTCTGATTAATCATGATGTTAGTAAACTATTACTCTGCTGGTTGTAACCACCATTTGTGTGCATCATATAATGCTGATTTAGAGTGGAACTCATAACCTTGTAATTCTTCCGGCATTGCACGGAATTCTGTTGGGTAATACAAGAAAGTGTATGCTTGATCTTCAACAAGGATATTGTAAAGATCTTTGTGAATTTGCTTATATTCTTCTGTATCTGGTGTTTGTCTTGCTTTTTCCATTAAAGCATCAGCTTCTTCATTCTTATACCATACGAAGTTTAAACCTTCTTTTGATTGTGAAGAATGGAAAATATCATATTGGTCAGGGAATGTTGATAATGACCAACCAAGAATTAAAGCATCATAATCCCAGTTTGGAGCTGAAATTTTCTCGATGAATGCACCCCATTCAACGATATCTGGAGTAGCTTCAACACCAATTTCTTTAAATTGTTCTTGAAGAACTACTGCAATGTCTTCACGAACTTTATTACCTTGGTTTGTAGAGATTTTGAATGACATTTCAACGCCATCTTTATCAATAATACCGTTGCCGTTTGTATCTTCCCATCCTGCATCTTTAAGTAATGCTTTTGCTTTTTCTAAATCATATTCAAATTCTGGAACTTCATCATTGTAAGTCCACATTAATGGGCTATCTGGAGCTTGTGCAGCTTGACCAGCACCTTGCATAATGCTTTCTACAATTGCATCTTTATTAACAGCGTGTGTAAATGCTTGACGAACACGCTTGTCTTGGAATCTTTCTTGTTGTTGGTTAAATCCAAGGAATGTATAAGATAATGCTAAACCTTCTTCAACTTTAGTTCCATCGATTGCTTTTACAGTTTCGACTTCAGTTCCTGGAACTCCAGCATAGAAATCAACTTCACCTGCTTGTAAAGCAGCAATCATTCCGTTTGCATCAGTAATAATACGAGTTGTAATAGAATCTAAGTGTGGTTTACCTTCAAAGTAGTCGTCGTTTCTTACTACTTTTACATATTCTCCATCTTTCCATTCTTCAAATTTGAATGGACCTGTACCGATTGGATTCTTTGTATTGAATTCATTCTCATGTAAAGTTGCTGGGTCAACAGAGCCTAAAACATGCTCGGGTAATACAGCATAGCTTAAAGTAATTGGGTAGAAAGTTACATCTACTTTGTTTAAAGTAAATTTAACAGTATAATCGTCAATCTTTTCAACTTTTTCCATGCTTTCAAAGTTTGACTTACGCTCAGATACAACATCTGGATTTTTCATCATCATGTATGAGAAAACAACGTCGTCAGCAGTCATATCTTGACCGTCATGGAACTTAACGCCTTGCTTTAATTTTACTGTATATTCTAAGTTATCATCAGAAACCTGAATATCTTCAGCTAAATCTAATTCTGTTTCTAGGTCTAGGTTCGTTTTTACTAATCCGTTATAAATCAATCCTTCAATATCACTTGAAGCTGTATCTGTGGAGAAGTATGGGTTAAACATTGTTGGGTTTCCAGTAGATCCAACAATTAAATCTCCACCATCCACTGGATCAGTGTTTTTAGGTTCTTCTTTTGGTGTTTCTTCTTTTGGCTTGTCTTCAGGTTCGCTGCTAGCTCCTTCTCCACCGGAACAAGCTGCTAAGAAAAGTGACATTACAAGTGTTAGGGCTAAAAATAGCCACAAACTTTTTCTTAACTTCACGATTGTTTCCCCCTATCATTTTGTTAGAATTTTTAGTTTTTACTGCTTAGATGATCCCTCTTAGGTGGCATCTCCTCCCTTCAAAGAATCTTAATCTATTCTGTGCTTTCACCTTTATTCATAAAGGTGGCATGCAACAAAATGCCCTTGTTTTACTTCTTTAAATTCTGGTACCAGCTGGCGGCAAATGTCAGTTGCTGCTGGACATCTTGTGTGGAATACACAGCCACTTGGTGGGTTAGATGGGCTTGGAAGCTCCCCTTTTAGCACGATTCGTTCCCTCTTAATCGCTCCTGCTTTTTTTGGAACAGGAACTGCTGATAATAATGCTTGTGTATATGGATGAAGTGGTTCAGCATATAAATCTTCTTTATTTGCTAATTCCATCATTTTACCTAAATACATAACTCCCACTCTATCACTTATGTGTCTTACAACACTTAAATCATGTGAGATGAAGACGTATGTTAGACCAAAATCTTCTTGAAGATCTTCCATTAGGTTAATAACTTGGGCCTGTATTGATACATCCAGTGCTGATACAGGTTCGTCAGCAATAATTAATTCAGGATTTAAAGCTAATGCCCTTGCAATCCCGATTCTCTGACGTTGACCTCCAGAAAATTCATGCGGATATCTGTTGATAAATGATGAATTCAATCCAACAGTTTCCATTAATTCTTTAACCTTTTCTTCTCGTTCTTTTGACGTATAAAGATTATGAGTAATTAATGGTTCCTTAATAATAGAACGTAACGTCTTTCTCGGATTAAGTGTTGCGAAAGGATCTTGGAAAACCATTTGAATGTCTCTTCTTACAGTCTTCCTTAATTCACTTTCAGACATATGGGATATGTCTTTTCCTTTAAAAATGATTTTTCCATCTGTCGGTTCGTATAATCGGATGATTGTTCTACCAGTAGTTGATTTTCCACATCCCGATTCTCCAACTAGTCCAATAGTTTCCCCTTTTTTAACCTTCAAGCTTATTCCATCTACCGCTTTAACGTCACCAACTTGTCGTTGCAATAGTCCAGACTTGATTGGGAAGTATTTTTTTACATCCTGGAGTTCAAGGATGATATCACTATTAGTTTCTGAAGACTCGAACTTTTTTTCTACATTCTTAGTTGTCATGCTTTTGCCCCCTCGTCGTCATATAGAAAACAGCGAACTGCTCGTTCTTTCCCCATTTGTTTTAGCTGAGGTGCTTCAGCAAAACAGCGATCAAATGCTTTTGAACAGCGTGGAGCAAATCTGCATCCTTTTGGCATGTTTTCTGGTGAAGGTACGTTTCCTTCAATTGATTGAAGACGTCCAATTTCACCTTCTATTGCAGGGATCGAATTCATGAGTCCGACCGTATATGGGTGAAGCGGTTCATCAAACAAATCATCTACTGGTGATTGTTCAACAACTTGACCACCATACATTACTACAATCTTATCCGCAACTTCGGATACAACACCTAAATCATGGGTAATTAATAGAATTGAAGTATCAAATTTACGGCTTAAGTCCTTCATTAAATCAAGAATTTGTGCTTGGATTGTAACGTCGAGTGCTGTTGTAGGCTCATCCGCAATTAAAAGCTTCGGATTACAACTCATTGCAATCGCTATCATAACCCGTTGACGCATACCGCCAGAGAGTCGATGCGGGTATTCATTTATTAATTCAGCTGCCCTCGAAAAACCAACTAATTCCAACATTTCAATTGCTTTTTTAATTGCTTCTGCTTTCGACATTTTTTGGTGGTACATTAGTACCTCGATAATTTGTTCACCAACAGTAAGTACTGGGTTAAGAGAAGTCATTGGTTCTTGGAAAATCATCGAAACATCATTTCCTCGAACCTTACACATTTCAGCCTCAGACAAGTCAATAAGGTTTTTACCATCAAGAGTGATTTCACCTTCGACGATTTTTCCAGCTGGACTTGGTACTAGCTTCATTATTGAAAGTGATGTAATACTTTTACCAGATCCGGATTCACCTACAATAGCTAATGTTTCACCTTTGTTTATTTTTAAATCAACGCCATCTACGGCAGGTATTACTGTTTTCTTTTTATAGAAATATGTTTTTAAATTTTTTACTTCTAGTAATGTAGCCATAAAACGGTTCACCTTCCTTACTGGAACTAAAAAACAAGTTCACTCATTATTCAAAATATAATATATTTAGAGAAATATCAACCAAAAATTTCTAGCATTCTCTTAATTTACCAGACTAAAGCTTTAAAGCAACAAACGCGCAAAATTATCTGACAAAAGAATCAACTAAATTTTATTACAGAAAGATTACAAATTCAAGTCAATTTTTAAAATAGAGTAAATTTACACTTTTAACAGAAAAATTACTATTCTCTTAATCTACTTAAAATTCTATTAAAACTATGTCGAAATTGCAAGATAATTTTTATTATTTTATTTTTTCTTCCTCAAAAACCTTATTATGAAAAGGATTAATTAAGAAACATCTATAATACTCCTTTTCAAGAAAAAGGATATTTTGCTTTATTAATATAATTACTTTACCGCTAAAAAGCGTTGAATTGGTGAAATACAGAGAT
>NZ_HE610985.1:1246762-1383149 GCF_000285535.1 Bacillus timonensis
GATCCATCACACTTTGTGATAGATCTAGTTAACGATTTGATTTCGGATTTAGCGCATCCTTTAAACCTTCACCTATAAAATTAATAGATAAAATGGTCAATGTGATTGCTAAAGCCGGTGGAATCCAAATCCATGTTTTATTTTGTAAAACGTCAGGCTGGTTTGCTACTGATAGCATATTTCCCCAACTTGGAACATCTTGTGGTATTCCGAAACCTAAGAAACTTAGTCCTGTTTCCGCAACAATCATACCTGCAAATAATAACGTTGCTTGAACAATAATCGTTGAAAAAACATTCGGCAATAAATGTTTTACAATAATTTTTGCTGAAGAACAACCAATTGATTGTGCAGCTAAAATATATTCATTCTCTTTTTCTGCAAGAACCTTACTTCTAACAATACGCGCAACTCCGCCCCAACTTAGTAGACTAATTACGCCAATCAGAATCCAAACACCTGAAACTTTCCCAATTAAGATTGTATTAATAACAATAACAAATACCAAGAATGGAAAGTTCAAAACAAAATCTGTAAAACGCATTAACATATTATCGATTTTCCCGCCAAAATAACCTGCCACTGATCCGATAAATGTACCAAATGCTACAATCAAAGCGGTACAGGCAATTCCGACAGTTAAAGAAATTCGACCACCATATAGGAGCCGTGTAAATACATCACGTCCAGCATTATCTGTACCTAGCCAGTGTTCACCTGATGGCGCTAAGTTCATACTTCCAATATCAACCTTCGTTACATCCGCCGTTGTAATGTATGGCGCTAAGAACGAGATGATTGCTACGAAGATTAAAAAGAATAAACTTACCATTGCAAGCTTATTTTTTACAAACTTTTTCCGAGCAATGGCCCATGGAGATAGACTTTTACGAGGCTTTATGTTGGCTTGTAAGCTAGTATTTGTTGCTGTTTCCATAAAACCATTCCTCCTAATCTAAACGAATTCGTGGATCAACGATACCATATAAGATATCAGCAATTAAGTTTCCAATAAGTGTTAAGCTTGATAAAAGCATTGTTAAAGACATTAAAACTGTATAATCGCGTTGACTTACAGAGTTTAAGAATAAACTTCCTATACCAGGATAGGTAAAAATCGTTTCTGTAATAATCGCTCCGCCAATTAACGCTGCTAAATCAAAGCCAAAGAATGTAACAAGTGGAATGATTGAGTTACGTAGAATATGTTTGTTATAAATAGTGGATTCCTTTGTACCTTTTGCACGAGCCGTTCTTACGAAATCTTTTCGGCTGTTCTCAATAACATCATTTCGCAAAAACTGTGTGTAAGATGCTGTACTAAACGCACCAAGGACAAGGGCCGGTAACAGAACATGATGTAAACGACTCATCCAATATTCAAATGTTCCTTCCATCAGTCCTACCTCAGAAGAGCCACCTGATGGAAACCACCCTAATTGGAATGAGAAAAAGTAAATGGCTACAATTGCAGCAACAAATGAAGGAATGGCTAGTGCGAAATAGTTCCCGCCACTAATCAGATTGTCACCTACTGTATATGGTTTTCTTCCGGAATACATTCCCATAATGAAGGCTAAAATATACGTAATGATTAATGCAGACACACCTAAAAGAATGGTATTAGGCAGACGTTCTGCAATTACATCACTAACTGGCATTTTATAGCGTGAGGATGTACCAAAATCTCCTTGAACGAAATCTGATATCCAACGAAAATACTGAATATGAATTGGGTCATTATAGCCTAGCTTCCCCCTCATTTCCTCGATATATTGAGGGTCAGTGTTTGTTGGGTCAATTTCTCCGCTTAGTGAATCCCCCGGCATTAACTTTGCCAAAGCAAACACAACGATGGAGATAAGGAGCAAAACTGGAATCATACCTAGTATTCTTCGAAGAGCAAATTTTAACATGGTCGATTCTCCTTATCTTTAATACTTAAATGAATAGTTATCAGTGGGCATTTCGCCCACTGATAAACCTATCTTTCTTTATTTTGCGTCAGTCACATACCACTTATGGAAATCACTTAATCCTTCTGCAGAAACGTGAACACCTTCAACACGTTTGTTCATGCCCCATAGGTCATAATATTCTACGATTGGAATAATAGGTAATTGCTCATTCCATAATTGTTGCCACTCAACATAAAGCTCTTTACGTTTTTCTTTGTCGTTCCCAACGATAGATACATCAAGTGCATCCTCTAGCAATTGGTCGTTCTTTTCGTTTGTCCAACGCGTGAAGTTCCAAACTGCGTCTCTTGCCCATAATCCAGATGGATCTGGGTCAGTACCAGTTCCCCAAGTACCAAAGTGAACTTCCATATCTTTATCGTCTTTCTCTAACATATCGTAATAAAGAGTTCCGTCGATTAAAGCACCTTTAGCAAATTCTGTTTTAATACCAACATCATTCCAAGCTTGTACAATATACTTTGCACGTGGTTCAAATGTTGGGTTACTTCCTGCATAGTGAGCAAATTGAACAGAGAATTGCTTTCCATTTGGATCTTCTCTGAAGCCGTCGCCATCAACATCCTTGTAGCCTGCTTCATCTAATAATGATTCTGCTTTTTTAGGGTCATACTCATAGTGTGTTAAATCTTCTTTGTCAGCTGCAATCCAGTGTGCACTTGGTACTGGAGTATCAACTACTTCACCTAGACCATTGAAGAATCCTTTAATCCACTCTTCACGGTTAATCGCATGTACTAAGGCTTGACGTAATTTTAGATTTTGGAACTTTTCATTATCCATTACGTTTTCTTCTTTTTCTGCATCCCAGTGACCGAATTTAAATCCGATATAAGAGTAAGAAAGACCTAAAACTTTTTCTAAATTAACATTGTCAAGTGCTGCTACTTGTTCGTAGTTTGATGGGTGAACAGACATTACATCTACTTCACCAGATTGAAGTACACCTGAAGTTAATGCTGCATCAATCACTTTCACAACTACAGTATCTAGATTTGGCTTACCTTGGTAATAATCATCAAAGCGTTCCATTTCTACTGATTCACCTTGAACAATTTTCTTCACTTTGAAAGGTCCAAGTCCTACTGGATTTTGACGAACTTGTGGTGAAGACGCCATATCTTTAACTGCTACACCTTCAAAATGTTTTTTAGGCATTGGATATGTCCAAAGATTTTCTAGGTTATTAACACGCGCTTTGTCAAACGTAATTTCGATTGTATAGTCATCGATTACTTTAAGACCAGAAATGCTGTCTGCTTTTCCATCATGGAATTCAGGAGCACCAACAATGTCCTTTACGTTCACGTAACGTGGGCCAGTATAATCAGGGTGCGCAATAGTTTCTAATGCAAATACCCAGTCATTAACAGTAAGTTCTTCACCGTTATGCCATTTTACACCTTTTTGGAATGTGAATGTGTAATGTTGGTTATCTTCTGTTTCCCAGCTAGCAATTCCTGGGATGTAGTTTAAATTGTCATCAGTTTTAATTAGAGATTCATTAAAGAACTGAATAATTTCAGCATCTGAAGCTTCTTCATAGAATGCCCACTCTAATAAACCTTGGAATTCTCCACCTAATGCATAGGTTACTTTACCACCTTGTTGTGGTTCACTCGTCTTTTCTGCAGATTCTTTTCCTTCTCCGGATTTCGAATCATTTCCTCCACATGCTGCTAAAAACAACGACATTACTAGCAACAGGGAAATCACAGACAATAATGATTTTTTCATTTTGGTTCCCCCCGTTTTATTTTTCATGTAAGTATGAACACAATTCATTAATTTATCACCCAACTAATTGTATAGGTGACATGCTACTCTATGTCCTGGTTTCACCTCCTTTAAAGCTGGTTTTACTGCCCGACATTCATCCGTTGCAAACGCACAACGCGGATGGAATGGACAACCAGTTGGAGGATTTGCTGGACTTGGTACATCACCTTCTAAAATGATGCGCTCTTTCTTTCTTCTTGGATCCGGATGTGGTATCGCTGAAATGAGAGCTTTTGTATATGGGTGCAATGGTTCTGCATATAATCCGTTTTTATCAGAAATCTCTACAATTCCACCCAAGTACATAACTCCAATTCGATCACTCATATGTTTTACTACACTTAAGTCGTGAGCAATAAATAAGAAAGTTAAATCAAATTCATCTTGAAGTTCTTTTAACAAGTTAAGAACTTGTGATTGAACTGAAACATCTAGAGCAGAAACTGGTTCATCTGCAATGATTAATTTTGGTCGTAGCGCAAGGGCACGCGCAATCCCGATACGTTGTCTTTGTCCACCTGAAAATTCATGTGGATATTTATAGTAAGCATCCTCTGGAAGTCCAACCTTTTTTAATAGTTCGATAATTTCTGGTTTTAATTCCTTAGAAGATTTCTTGTAATAGTTTTTAATTGGTTCAGCTACCACATCTCCAACCATTTGTTTAGGATTTAATGAAGCATATGGATCCTGGAACACCATTTGAAAGTCTTGACGAATTTTTCGTAACGTGGTTCCAGATAGAGTCGTAATATCCTTACCGTCAAAAATGATTTTTCCATTAGTTGGTTTGATTAATCGTAAAATGGTCCTGCCTGTAGTTGATTTCCCACAACCTGATTCTCCAACAAGGCCTAATGTTTCACCTTTTAAAATTTCAAATGAAACATCATCAACCGCTTTCACATTCCCTACTGTTCTCTTAAAAAATCCACCTTTGATAGGATAATAAGTTTTAAGATTTTGAACCTCAAGTAAGACATCTTCTTTTCGATCTTTGGTTGCTTGACTCATTTGTTATTTCACCTCTTCCAATGGATAGCTTGTCTTATATAGAAGACAGGATACCTCATGGCCGTTCTCTACTTCTGCCAATTCTGGTGTAATTCGTCTACAATCATCTGTTGCCATTGGGCATCGATCAGCAAATCGACAACCAACCTTTGGCATGTTTTTCAAAGAAGGGACAATCCCATCAATGGAACCTAATGCTTCTTCCTCTACATCTAATTTTGGAATAGAGTCCAACAGCATTTTTGTATATGGATGTTTTGGATTATAAAAAAGTGAATCAACATCCGTGCGCTCCACGATTTTTCCTGCGTACATTACGATTACTTCATCGCACATTTCAGCTACAACACCTAAATCATGCGTAATCAAAATAACTGACATATCATTTTTCTCTTGGATTTCTTTTAATAAGTCTAAAATTTGTGCTTGGACCGTAACATCCAGTGCTGTTGTCGGCTCGTCAGCAATCAGCAATTTTGGTTGACATGCAATCGCCATGGCAATCATAACCCTTTGACGCATTCCACCCGATAATTGGTGAGGATATTCATCCACTATTTTCTCTGGTCTCGAAATCCCAACACTTTTTAATAGAGTGATACATCTTTCACGTGCATCCTGCTTAGAAATATCAAAATGATTAAACAAAACTTCTGATAATTGAAAACCAATTGTAAATACAGGGTTTAACGCTGTCATTGGTTCTTGGAAAATCATCGAAATATCTTTTCCACGTATTTTGTTCATTTGAGCTTCTGATAAATTTTCGATATTACTCCCTTGGAAAACAACTTCTCCGTCGGTAATTTCGCCGATCCCTACTGGTAATAGTTTCATAACAGACATTGACATAACACTTTTTCCACAGCCGGATTCTCCAACAATTCCGACAATTTGGCGTGGATTTACTTTAAAAGAAACACCATCCACTGCATGATAGATTTCTCCATCTATGTTAAATCCCGTTTTTAATCCCTTTACTTCTAGCAAAGGTGCTTCATTATTTGGTTGTTGCATAAAAACACCCCAAATCTTCTAGATTAGTCACAATTATTATGTAAATAGAATTTTATTACTATAATGTTATAATTGCAAGACAATTTTTTAAACTTACTGTATAAACATTCAAAAATCTTTTAAAATAAGGGGTTACAGTAAATTATCAGTTAAGTAAAACTATTTCAATATATTATAAAAGTATACTTTATTTGAATTTTCTAATAACATGTATATACAACTTTTTTTAAGAAACATAGATTGAAAACATAGAAAGTAAGAATTAAAATAAACTCGAATCTTAGAAAAAGGAAGTGTTGCTTTTGATTATTAAAAAACGGACTGATCCTCCTGAATTGCTGCTCTTAAGGTCTATCCGATCACGAATGAATGTTTCCGAAAAAATCGAAAATCAAATCTTTTCGCTAGAAAAAGGTTTATTGGAGAAAAAATGTTTGACCAAAGATTGGAAAAACTCTCCTTAGATTACCTCATCCTCAATGACTTACTTCTTGAAACCTCCAATACCCATTACCAAATTGATTCACTTCTTATTTCTCATTACAAAAACTAAAACAACAAATAACCACAGGGCTTCCTTCATTCCTGTGGTCGAAGATATTTCTTAACAAACTCCATCGAATCCACTCCCAGGATTGATTTCGTTTTTAGTTTGTTAGATTCCAAATATTGCTTTACTAGATAATAACCTGCACAGTAACCTGCCATCTTTGGGACAAACCGATTTCCGTATAATATATCTCTATGTTTTCGTTCATTTCTTTTTAGGTTTTGATTCGGGATGATTAATTGTGTAACTATTTTCTGCAATTGTTCATCAGAATAATAGTTCGTCCAGCCCGCTAAACTCGAACTTCCACAATGTTCTCGAACGGCATTTTCCGCAATCCCTTCTAATATAACCGTATCCAAAAGGGTAAACTCGGATTCATTCTTTTTATATTTTTTCAATCGACAAACATGATTGTATTCATGTGTGAGAACTGCTTTGATTTCCCCTCTTGTGTTATGTCGTGAGAAAAAGAGAAACAATTTGTCACTAAAGGCAAGGCCTGATTTTCCATTAAATTCTCTTTTGATTCTTGAATTTGTTCCATCAGCTGGGAAAATAAAAATAGGAACCTGTGGCCCTCCCCATCGTTTTTGTAGTGCACTATACTCTTCTTCAACTGTTTCCCATACATTAATCGGGAGCATTTCAAGTACGTTTTCTGAAGCCGATTTGTACATTCCATGCATTTTTAAATATTGATATATATCTTGAGCGTCAACTCCCTTTGGAAAAAAGGTTGTTAGTTTTTTACAAAGTCCAACTGGATTTGCATATGAAGCCTTTAGCCATTGGTCCGTACGTTCTACCCCATCTCATCACTTCCTTTCGAAAACAGCCAATATATCTTATTCAAGAATCATGAAAAAAGAGCCAGACCATTTGGCCTGACTCTTATCTTAGTATTATTGATATTTTTTAAATAGAATTGTGGCATTGTGTCCACCAAATCCAAGAGAGTTGCTTAATGCAACATTTACTTCCTGCTCTCTTGCTTTATTAGGGACATAGTCTAAGTCACATTCTGGATCTGGAGTTTCATAGTTAATTGTTGGTGGGATAATTCCTTCTTTAATGGCAAGTACTGAGAAGATTGCTTCCACACCACCAGCAGCCCCAAGTAAGTGACCTGTCATTGATTTTGTTGAACTGATTGCTACTTTATATGCATAGTCACCAAAAACTTCTTTGATTGCTGCCGTTTCAAATTTGTCGTTGTAATCTGTGCTTGTTCCATGTGCATTTATATAATCAACATCACTTGGATTTAAGCCAGCATCTGCAATGGCTTGACGCATTGCGCGTGCTCCCCCTTCACCACCAGGTGCTGGGGCTGTAATATGGTGAGCATCTCCAGTTGATCCGTAGCCAATGATTTCCGCATAAATTTTTGCGCCACGAGCTAGAGCGTGTTCTAGTTCTTCAAGGACAAGAATTCCTGCGCCTTCACCCATTACAAAACCATCACGGTTTTTATCAAATGGACGGCTAGCTGTTTTTGGATCTGGATTTAACGATAATGCTCTTGCTGAAACGAAACCAGCAAATGACATATTCGTTAATGGTGCTTCCGTTCCACCTGTAATCATGACATCTGCGTCTCCACGCTGGATTACCTTAAATGCATCACCGATTGAGTTAGTTCCTGTTGCACATGCTGTTACCGTACAAGTGTTGATGCCTTTTGCTCCAATAGCGATAGATACTTGACCAGCTGCCATATCTGGAATCATCATAGGTACATAAAATGGACTTACACGGCGATAGCCTTTTTCTAAGAAAATTTTATGCTGTTCCTCATGTGTTTCCATTCCACCAATACCAGAGCCAATCCATACTCCAACGCGAGGAGCAATTTCATCCGTGATTGTTAGATTTGCATCTTTAACCGCCATGAAGGAAGCTGCTAATGCATATTGTGTAAAGCGGTCCATACGACGTGCTTCTTTTTTATCCATATAATTTTCCGGATTAAAATCCTTTAATTCTGCTGCTACCTTTGCAGGTAAGCCTTCAATTGAAACTCTAGTTAATGGACCAATCCCAGACTCACCGTTTTTCGCTTTTTCCCATGTTGTTTTCGTATCGTTGCCTAGCGGTGATACCGTGCCTAATCCAGTAACTACTACACGTTTCTTTTCCATAAATCTCTACTCCTTCCAATCTATTTCTATCCTTTGTTGCGATAATTGTTGTTTTTCAGGATGAAAAATAGTCCTTAACGGCCCCATTTTATACAGATGGCCCCCCAAGTTAATCCTCCACCAAATCCTACCATAACTATTACGTCATCATCCTTAATTTTTCCTGCTTCTATATCTTCAACTATTGAGATTGGGATAGAAGCTGCAGATGTATTTCCGTATTTATTGACTGTTTTAGACATTTTTTCGACTGGAAGTTCTAGTCTTTCTCTTGAAGCTTCCATAATGCGAATGTTTGCTTGGTGTGGAATTAAATAGTCTACATCGTCACGATTTAACCCTGCTTTTTCAATCACATTCACACTGGACTCGCCCATCTGTCTTACAGCAAATTTGAAGACTTCACGCCCATTCATAATGATGTGTTCATCTTGATAGAGATGTTTAGCACCAGTACCATCTGCTCCTAATTCAAATGAAAGGATACCCCTTCCTTCTGACACTTCACCAAGTACAGCTGCACCAGCTCCGTCTCCGAACAATACTGCTGTATTTCGATCGCTCCAGTCTACAATTTTCGATAGTTTTTCAACACCTACTACTAATACATGCTTATAGGTACCCGTTTCGATAAATTGTTTCCCTGTAATGATTCCGTACATAAACCCTGCACATGCTGCACCAATATCCATAGCCGCTGCATTTTTTGCTTCCAGTCGTTCTTGAATCATACATGCAACTGACGGAAATGGATGGTCAGGCGTAACAGTAGCAACAATAATCAAGTCGAGTTGCTCAGGCGTGATTCCTGCATCTTGAATTGCTTTACGTGCTGCCTCATACGCCATGTCAGATGTATTTGTATCATCATCTGCAATTCTACGTTCTTCTATTCCTGTTCTTGTTCGAATCCATTCATCTGATGTGTCAAGAATTTTTTCAAGGTCTTGGTTTGTTACAACTTTTTCCGGTGTGAACCGATTGATTCCAATTATACCTACACCCATACAAACATCTCCCTTTTTAATACAATAACCTAATTTTATAGAAAAAGCTTTTAGTACTCTCCGCTTTTCTTATTATCAATTCTTATGACTTGGTACTAATTTTAATTCATTTTTTCATTGTAATCAACTCTTATGATTTATTTTTTGTAAGATTCCACGTTTGCCTAGGGTTATGCATGTTACAGGCCTATCTCTTTTTAAACAGTTCTACATATAAATATAGTAACAATAATTAGTTCAAATCTTATTATGTAAGTTGGTGATAAAAAATGAATAATGAGCATGAGGATTTGGATGTGAAGCATGAGGAATTCGAGGTGAAGCAAGAAAGCGACCGTGAGGCTTCCGAGATAAATCGGTTTGATCGTCTAATGTTTGGTACTCGTGCAAGGAGAGATGAAAATAAACCACCAGTAAAAAACATGATAGAAAACAAAACGGATGAAGTTGATTTTAATCAGCTAATGGGCCAACTAGATGATATCATGACCTCTATCGAAAAAATCAAGCCTGCGATAAAAGAACTTTCCCCAATCTTTAATTTTTTCCGAAAAAAATAAGAAGCTACACATAATGTCTTGGCGTTCAGTTTTGAGGGGTTTTTCTAAAAATAAGTGCTGAAATGACAGTTGTTTTGCCATCATAATTGTCCATTAAATCTGTCTAGAGCTATTGGTGTGTTGTCTTGCAACTAATGAAGAACTGCTGAAAATAAACAAGCGGAGGTTTTTCGTTTAAATTCCGAATGGAGTTCGTTTAAAATCTAAACAAGGGGAGGATTTCCTGTTATCCAGAGCAAAAACCCTTCTTTTGCATGTTTTTAGAATCAATAAGCGGAATCTCTCCGTCTATTTAGGCCATTTTTAATGATTTTACTGAATAAGCGTAATTTTTCTGTCTACTCAACGGCCTGGATGCTTAGACTGTTCCCACAACTGATATGGTAGGTGCTCGAAACGCCATTGTTATTGATGAACTTTTTACTCACTTTTTTCATAATTCAGCCCTTTTTGACTGTCAATCTAATAGTGTCAAAAACAAAGAAACAGTTTAAATAACATTAGCAAATAAAGAAAACGACGTGTGACAATTCACACGTCATTTATTAATAAAGCACCTGTAATCGGAACCCTTTAACATAATGTGATAGCTTCTTCTATTTTGAAGGAAGGTCCCCTGTTTTTTTATATTCCTTAATATAACCTTTTAGTTCCTCTACAAATTTTTTATCTACTTTAGGGCTAAAGGTTCCCATTGAAATGACATCATCTTGGAAGTCAAAATAGAGGTTTCCGGACTCCAGGTTACCTTCAATAAATTGATTGGCTACTAATAAATAGAGTTGATCTACTTGCTGTATTGTACTCGTGTAGACGGTTTCCTTCCCTAAGTCAGATTGATCTGAAACATAGCCAATTGCATATAATCCATCCTCTTTAAGTCTTTCAATTACAGGAACATTATAACCATCCCCAGCTGGGTAGATGATGTCTACTCCCTCAGCTATCATCTTATTTGCAATTTCAATAGCTTTTTCATCGTCATCCCAATTTTGCACATACCCAATATCAACATCAACTTCATCATTTTGAAATAGCACACCTTCGTAAAATCCATTGATTTCCGGCTGCCACTCAAAAGCGGCAATTATGCCAACCTTGTTCGATTCCGTCATTTTTCCAGCAACCATGCCACCAAAGAACCCCATGGCATGACCTTCAAAGTTTAGGCTAGTAACATTTTCTTTTCTGGTATTCCCATTAAAAAAAATGAAATGAACATCGGGATAATCATCAGCTATATCATTAAAAAAGTCTGCATATTCACTTCCATGACCAAATATTAAATTGACACCTTTATCAACAAATTCGTCCACTGCTAATCTAGTTGCAGCTTCTGAAGTGATACCTTCCTTATAATAGGCATCAATCTGCAGTTGGGATTTTATCTGCAATAACCCTTTATAACCCTTTGTTCCCCATACTTGGTCATCAATCGTATCAGGTACTAGTAAGCCAACTTTTATCTCCCGATTCTCATCATCTGATTGTGCACAGGATACAAGAATGGATATTAACAATAAAAATGGTACCCACCTAAACAGTTTATGCATTACTACAACTCCTTCAAAAGCAAAAAACAAAATCGTCCAATTAATGTATATCTTTATTTTATTGTACTTTTACTTAATTGGAAAGCAAAAGAAGTCCTAGGTGGATATGTTTTGAAGGATCCATTCTTTATGATCATTCTTTATTTGGATACCTTCCTCCAATTCTTTATTTGAAAAGTCGATAAAAGTGAACAGAAACTCAACATTCTTCGTTAATACTTTCCGATGTTCAGAGAGACTATTTTCAATATTAATTTTTGCATACCACTTCTCATCCAGTTCATATTCCATTTCGTTTTTTGGATCATTGTTTGTCATATGTACCGAGACAAGAACAAGTTTCGTTTTGGTATCAATGCAATAATCGATAACCGATTGAAGTAGGTTCTCTTTTTCTTCATTTCGATTTAGAAGAGGTGAACTCAACCAAGGATAAATCACAGCATCTGATTGTTTAAGTATATTCGGATTCAATATTCCATTATGAAATTCGATAAAATGAAAGAATGCATTTCTTCCGATTCTAAGTAATTTATCTTCTTCAGTACTATCTTCATTAGGCTGGGGGGCTACTCCAGTTACATGAATTTCTTCGTCTAGCATCCTGCAACAGAGTTCATATCCTACAAACGAGAAAGCATCAAATACTATGACCTTCTTCACTTGTAACATCTCCTATATGTTTTTTGTTACAGTATCGTATGCAAGAAATCAAACAAAAAGTCCCTTTTCTT
Source organism: Bacillus timonensis (assembly GCF_000285535.1). Classification (GTDB taxonomy): domain Bacteria; phylum Bacillota; class Bacilli; order Bacillales; family Bacillaceae_L; genus Ferdinandcohnia; species Ferdinandcohnia timonensis. Next base: position 1,259,100 of record NZ_HE610985.1, read on the forward strand.
TTGCAAAAGGGACCTTTTTACAATTCTCTTTCATTTTCTTTAAAAAAGCTTCCTATCGAGCGACTGAATGCGTACGAATTTTCGCTAATATGGTAGCTCAATTTGACCATATCATTACCGACCTGATATTTCTTACTATGAATCTCAGGAGTGTATGTCTTCTCATTTGTACTATGCCAAATTTTGATTGGTATTCCAGAAAAGTCCAGAATGTCCCTTGGTGCTACTTTTTCAATTTGTGTTTCAACTTCTCGTTCATCAAGATGATAAGCATATGCAATTTCTTTTAACAACTTTTTATAAAAAAACTTATGTTTTTTTCATTTTCAATGTGTGCAACTAAATCAATGCAAGGATTTAAGAAAGCCATAGAGCGTATTGCTCCCTCTAACTTTTCATTTAGCTGCATTGCGGTTAATGCTCCCATTCCCTCAGCAAGAACGTGAATGCGTCTGTTAAGGATTTCACGTTTCATAATGATGTGATAGAGCTGTGCTGCTAATTTGACGGAAGCAGGGTTTCCCCAGTTTGCACCATATAAGTTTGAATAAAATACAGTATATCCTTGATCCTTCAGATATTCGAGAATTTGGGATCTTGCGTAGTTTTGGATCCAGTAACTTGTGTCTTTTTCTACAAAATTTGTTTTATCTCCGATAATTAATACAGCAAAGCCATTTGGACGTTTTGGCAAATGAAGAGCAGACCACTCCGTATCGAGCTTAAAAAATATTCTATTTTGTACCATTTTCTCTTCTCCTACTCCTGATTTTCGTCCTTCGTTATTAGTGTATGTTAGATAAATTAGTTTGAAAGGGGGAAACGCCTACAAAAACCGTTTCTTAAAGATAACAATTGTGGTAAACTATTTACAGATTTCATTTAATGAGGTGAAGACATTGCGTTATTTTTGGACACTTTTTTGGACATTTCTTTTAATCCAAATGGCTTCATATGTTATTGGATCAATGCAGGCAGCTACATATTCATTTAAAACAGCTTCAATCGTAGCTGTTATTGTTACAGCCCTAATTATTATTTTGGGTTCTGTTATTCCAAATGAGCCTGTAGAGGAACCTAATCACTAAGATGCAAAAAAAAGACCCGATTGGGTCTTTTTTTGTTGTCACGGTTTTCTTTTATATGACCATTTACGGTTGTGGTTAGAGTTTTCTGGAAATGGGTCGCCCGCGCTTAATTTAACGCTTTTTGGGTTTTTAACCATATCTCCTTGTTCGCCGATTTCTACATAAACCCCATTATTTGGCGCTTTTTGCCCTGCACGAAATTCATGACTTTGCCCCATCATAATCCTCCTTTTGAATAGTATTACAGGTTTACTATTCCCACTCACCCTTAAAATCATGAAAAAAAGCCTCAGCACCTTTGAGGCTGAGACTTCCAAACATTTTCTATTCTAAGATTGCCTTTAAGACAGCTTTTTGAACGTGGAGACGATTTCCCGCTTGTTCAAATACAACTGAATGTGGTCCATCAATGATTTCAGCTGTTACTTCTTCACCACGGTGTGCTGGTAAACAATGCAAGAATGTATAATCTTCATTCGCTACACTCACAAGCTTGGCATTGACCTGATAAGGCATGAATGCTTGCAGCCTTGCTTGTTGTTCCTGTTCTTGCCCCATGCTTGCCCAAACATCTGTGTAAATATAATCTGCTCCTTTTAGGCCATTAACTGGATCATTGGTAACCTCAATCACCGCATTTGTTTCTTTTGCAATTTCTATTGCTTTCTCGACAATAAATGTCTTTGGAGCATATTGAGAAGGACAAACCACCGTACAATCTAATCCAACCTTTGCTGAGGCAATCATTAGTGAATGTGCTACATTATTACCGTCCCCAACATACACAAGTTTGCTTCCTTTAAAAGTTTTCTTTTGTTCATAAATTGTAAGAAGATCAGCTAATGCTTGGCAAGGGTGAAAATCTTCAGTAAGACCATTGATAACCGGTATGCTTGCAAATTTCGCAAGCTCCTCAATTTTTTCATGTTCAAAAGTACGAATCATAATTGCATCAACATACTCCGATAACACCATTGCTGTATCTGCGATTGTTTCCCCCCTACCTAACTGCATCTCATTGCTATTAAGGTAAATTGCATTTCCACCTAACTGAAGCATACCTGCTTCAAATGAGACTCTTGTACGGGTAGAGTTCTTCTCAAAGATCATGGCTAAGGTTTTTCCTTTTAAAAAAGGTGTGTCCTCTCCATTTTTATGTTTTTTCTTTATCTCTATGGCAGAGTCCAATAAATCGATAATTTCTTCGCCTGTTACATCTATTAGAGTTAGTAAATCCTTTCCCTTTAAGGCATTTTGTTTTAAAGCAGTTGTCATCTACTAATCACTTCTTTCTCTTTATTGAATAAACTTCTTCTCTCTTGAATTGACATAACCGAAAAGTGCGAATCACGAAATGCTTTTAAAAACGCGTGTAATGTCTCAAGTTCCGTAAATACGTGGATTCGCTTTTGACTTACTTCGATTTTATTCTTTTTCGAATTTTTATCGTTCGTTAGACTTACAAATGCCAAAGCACCATCACTCTTGCACCACTCTAAAACATCATCGGCTACAAATAGTTTCAGCCCTACTTCCTCTGCCAAATGCTTCACATCTTCTGGAATCATTTCCGTATCGAAAACAATTTCGTCTGCACCTTTTTTCGAAAGAATGTAACTGTGAAAAACTTTGGTTAATGCTTCATCTATGGTTTCGGCAATGCTAATCCCTTCACCAGTGGATTTCATTTCTGGTCCAACAGTAGGATCGCCGAGTAATTTATATGTTGAGAAGACTGGGTATTTCACTGTATAGTACGGTAAGTCAGGTAATAAGCCTTTTTGGGTTGTTACTTCTTGAAGTTTCTTTCCTAAAACAAGTTTCGAAGCTAGTTGCGCCATTGGAATCCCTGTGATTTTACTAATAACAGGTACAGTACGGCTAGCACGTGGGTTCACTTCAAGCACATAAATGTGATTGTCACTAACGACAAATTGAATATTCATGATTCCTTTAAATTGTAGTTCACGGACAATTTTAGCCGCATAGGATGTTACTGTTTGCTTATTTTCCTCAGTTAATGAAACAGCTGGCATAATCGCGTGACTATCACCTGAGTGAACACCTGCTTTTTCAATATGTTCAACAATGGTTGGAATTAAAATCTCTTCCCCATCACAAAGTAAGTCAATTTCAATTTCTAACCCAGGTACATATGCATCAATTAGAAGTGGATACGTATCTTCTGGTATATCTTTTATAAACGATACTAGCTCATCCTCATCATTTATTACAATCATTCCTTTTCCACCTATTACATAGGAAGGACGGATTAACACTGGATAACCAATTTCTTTTGCTTTTTCCACTAATTCTTTCGCTTTATCTGCAATCTCCCCCGGAATATGAGGTATATTCGCCTTTTCTAAAAGCTTATAAAAACGATCACGGTCTTCTAGTTGGTCAATTATATCGTGAGTAATTCCAACAATGGAAACACCAGCGGACTCAAGTCCTTGTGCAAGATTAATTGCGGTTTGACCCCCAAATTGAACGATGACCTGCTCGACTTTTTCAGCTTCAATTACATTTAATACATGTTCAAGTGTTAAAGGTTCAAAAAATAATTTATCAGCCGTTTCATAATCGGTACTTACTGTTTCAGGATTGTTATTCATCAAAATCGTTTCATAACCTTCTTCTTGTAATGCCAAAATTCCATGAACCGAACTATAGTCAAATTCAATTCCTTGACCAATCCGAATCGGTCCAGAACCAAGAATTAATACCTTTTTATTGTCGGAAACATCTAACTCATTTTCTCCAAAATAACTAGAGTAGTAATAAGCGGTTTGTGCAGCAAATTCTCCTGCACAAGTGTCAACACATTTGTAACTAGGGATAATTCCAAGTTCTTTTCGTTTTGCACGGACAGATGCTTCTTCCTCTTGGCAGAGGAATGCAATATACTGATCTGAGTATCCCTTTTCCTTCAATGATTGCATATATTCTTCTGTAAATTCACTTAGAATTTTTTTTCGAATTTCGCCTTCGTTATCAATCAATGTTTTAAAGATTTCTAGGAAAAATAGGTCTATTCTTGATATCGAATGAAGTTCACTAACAGATGTTCCTCTTCTTAATAACTCAAGAACAGCAAAGAACCGATTGTCGCTTCCTTTTTCAACAAAATGAAGAAGTTCTTCACTCGATTTATTCTCAATTGTTGGTAAACGTAGGCTTTTATTTTCTCCTTCTAATGAATGAACAGCCTTTTGAATAGCACTTTCTAGATTACGGTCAATTGCCATAACCTCGCCTGTTGCTTTCATTTGAGTTCCAAGTGTAGTTGGAACATCTGTAAACTTATCAAAAGGAAAACGTGGAAATTTCACAACAACATAATCTAAAGCTGGTTCAAAGCTGGCAAAGGTTTTCCCAGTAACTGGATTTACTAACTCATCTAATGTATATCCTACTGCGAGCTTTGCTGCCATTTTGGCAATTGGATAGCCTGTTGCCTTTGAGGCAAGTGCTGAAGAACGACTAACCCTTGGGTTCACTTCAATTAGATAATACTGCTTACTATAAGGATCTAAGGCAAATTGAATATTACATCCACCGATAATTCCTAATGCAGAAATAATCTTAATTGATGCAGATCGAAGCATTTGATATTCTTCATCAGTTAATGTTTGGGATGGAGCTACAACGATTGAATCACCTGTGTGGACCCCAACAGGATCGATATTTTCCATATTACATATGGTAATACATGTTCCTTTGCTGTCTCTCATTACCTCGTATTCAATTTCTTTAAAACCAGCAATACTTTTTTCAATCAAACATTGAGTAATTGGGCTTTCGGATAAGCCATTCTTCGTTAGTTCTACTAATTGCTGCATTTCATGAGCAATGCCTCCTCCTGTTCCCCCCAATGTGTATGCTGGACGAATAATCACAGGAAATCCAACACTTTCAACAAATGTAAGTGCTTCTTCTACTGTTGTTACAATTTCACTGTCTGGGACCGGCTCGTTTAGTTCATTCATTAAACTACGAAAAGCTTCACGGTCCTCTCCTTTTTTGATTGATTCTATATGAGTACCAAGAACCTTCACATTATATTTATCTAAAATTCCTTTTTCGCTTAGGCTAAAAGCAAGGTTCAAACCTGTTTGGCCACCAAGTGTTGCAAGTAAACCGTCAGGACGTTCTTTTTCAATGATTTTTTCAAGAGTTTCAACAGTTAATGGTTCGAAATATACAATATCTGCATTGACTTCATCCGTCATAATGGTCGCTGGATTATTATTTACTAATATGACTTTATAGCCTTCTTCACGCAGTGCTCTACAGCCCTGTGTACCAGAATAATCAAATTCTGCTGCCTGCCCGATTACGATGGGACCCGAGCCAATTACTAAGATTGATTGTATTGAATGATCTTTAGGCATATATCTTTTCTCTCCTAACAGTACAGTTGTTTGCTATAAATTCATCAAATACCCAACTGCTTTCAGACGGTCCAGGGTGTGCTTCCGGATGAAATTGAACCGTTAAAATAGGAAGCGTTGTATGTGATAACCCTTCAATTGAGTTGTCATTGCAATTTTTAAAGCGTGCTTGTAATCCAGTTTCCTTTAAGCTATCTTCATCAACTACATAACTATGGTTTTGAGATGTAATATAAACTTTATTCGTAAATAAATCTGCCACCGGTTGATTTGCACCTCTATGTCCAAATTTCAGTTTTTTTGTATCCCCACCTAGACTTAGGGCAACAAGTTGATGACCTAAACAAATAGCTAGTGTCGGATAATATTCAATCAACTGTTTAATATTCGGAAGATGATCATTTAATTCCTTTGGGTCTCCAGGGCCATTTGATAAGACAATGCCATTTGGAAGAATCTCTTTGATTTTTTCAAAGGATGTTGTATAGGGAACAACTGTTACTTTACAGCCATTTGCCAAAAGCGATTGTAAAATTGACTTTTTATATCCAAAGTCAACCAATACGATATGAGTATCTCCTGTTCCAAAGGTTTGCCATTCTTTACTTGTTACTTCTCCAACAGGATTAGTAGATTCAGATAGTGAGGGGACCTCAACAAAAGAGGAGTCACTTATTACAGCCTGCATGGTTCCTTCTGTCCTAATTCTTTTTACGACTGCACGAGTATCTACATGAGTCAGCAAAGGAATATTCCATTTTTCAAGATACTGTTTTAAAGAAAACTTTGCATTGTAGTGAGAGTAAGCATCCTTTGTTTCATATATAATTACACCGGCCACGTGTGGTTCCTTGCTTTCAAAGTCAAATTCGTTAATTCCGTAATTTCCGATTAATGGATACGTGAAAACAATGATTTGGTTTTTATAGGAAGGATCCGTTAAAACCTCTTGATACCCAGTCATTCCGGTATAAAATACGATTTCTCCATTCGTAACAGCCTTTGCACCATGTGGGGAAAACGTTCCTTCGAAGCTTTCACCATTCTCTAAGTGTAAATATCCCTTCATGATATCACCTCGTATTTTTATTTAACCAATCGTATTTTTATACAATTATATTCAAAAAAAATTCGTTTTTATGTCTGGTAGTTAGAAATAATTCTAACTACCAGGCAAAATCAGCGAATAAACTCTGCAACAAGTGTCTCTTTTATCAATTTAACAGCTTCATCAATTTGTTCGTATGTAACTGTTAATGGTGGTAAAAGTCGAATCACATTTGGTCCAGCAGGAAGAGTTAGTAAACCATTTTCTCGAAGTGCAGTAATGGGAGCGGCTACTTCTTCCTTACATGCGATTCCTAGAAGTAATCCACTTCCTCGAACTCCTTCTATCAAATCATGATTTGCTAGTGCATTCGAAAGCTCAGCTTTTAAATAAGCTCCTTTTTCCTCAACCTCCGCTAAAAACTCTTCCTGAAAAATGATAGCCAGTGTAGCTTTAGCAGCAGCTAATGAAATTGGGTTCCCACCGAATGTAGAACCATGTGAACCAGGTCCAAACGCTTCCTTCAGCTTTTCCTTACCAAGCATTGCACCAACTGGAAGTCCGTTTCCCAACCCTTTTGCTAACGTAATTATATCTGGTGAGAGATTGAAATGTTGGTGAGCAAATGCCTTTCCAGTGCGACCAATTCCTGTTTGTACTTCATCAATGATGAAAAGTGAACCATGTAGTGAACAAAGTTCTTCAATCTTTTTAAGAAACTCTTCAGTTCCAGGAATTACTCCACCTTCTCCTTGAACAACTTCAACCATAACCGCTGCAACTGAATCATCCATTGCTTGCTCCAATGCTTCACAATCATTGTACGGAAGATATACAAACTCTTGTAAAAGAGGACCAAATCCAGAATGAATCTTTTCTTGTCCAGTAGCAGCCATCGTTCCTAACGTTCTACCATGGAAGGATTGTTTAAATGTAATGATTTTTGACTTTTGTGTATATTTTCGAGCAAGCTTTAATGCTGCTTCATTTGCCTCAGCACCGCTATTACAGAAGAAAACTGCATCAAGGTCTGAATTTGTGACCAGCTTTTCGGCAACTTCTTGTTGAATATCAGATTTAAATAAATTCGACACATGCCAATATTTTTTCAGCTGTTCCTCTACTGCACGGACTACATCTGGATGGCGATGTCCAAGATTACAAACTGCAATTCCGGAAACAAAATCTAAATATTTTTTTCCTGTATTATCAACAATGATTGCACCTTCTGCAGATTCTACAGTCAAATCCCATCTCGCATAGGTTGGAAATAGTGCATCCATTATACCACCTCTAGTTCTTTTAAATATATGTGTTCAAAAGTCGACGAATCAGAAGCAAGAAGGTCAAGGAACTCTGCTTGAGGACCTGAGCGTATGCGTTTAATACGTGAGGACCAGAAAGGCTGAGTGACGCAGAAATTCGCTACTTATCATTTGGTGACTTTTTGAACTTCCTTTACGATTTTGGTTCCTTTTAAAGATCCATCTACGGATAGCAATGATCCTTTTCCATTGATAATAGTAATTTCGCCTAGTCCCCCATCATTTAGTGCGGAAAGGGCTGCTTTTACCTTTGGAATCATTCCACCGTAAATTGTTCCATCTTCAATAAGAGTTAATACTGAATCAGTAGATAAAGAAGGCAATACTTCACCATCTTTTTTAATCCCATCTACATCTGTAACAAATAATAAATGCTGTGCCTTAAGCGCAATTGCAACACTCGCGGCTGCAGTATCAGCATTGATATTATACTTTAAAAAATCCTCATCAATTCCGATTGGTGAAATGACTGGAACATAATCCTGTGATAACAGATACTCTAGAAACGTACCATTGACTTGTTCAATCTCACCAACATACCCTAATTGTTCAAGGTCTACAGGCTTAGCTATTAGTAGCTTTGCATCACACCCTGATAACCCAATTGAAGGGATACCCGCTTTCTCGAGCTCTACAACAACTTTTTTATTTACCGTTCCTGACAATACCATTTCAACAACGTCAAGTACTTCCTTTGTTGTCTTTCGTAACCCATTTACAAATTCACTTTCAATATTTAAAGAAGAGAGTGTCTGACCAATCTCGGGTCCTCCGCCATGGACAACAACTACTTTATATCCGCTCTCTTTTAATTCTTTTATACTCTTAAAAAATGATTCAGACAGCTGAGAAAGAATGCTACCCCCACATTTGATAACAATTGTCTTCATTTCAAGTCTCCTCACGTACGGTAGCTTGCATTGATTTTGACATAATCATATGTTAAATCACAGCCCCAAGCAGTTCCAGCACCATTTCCTAAATGGAGGTCAACATGGATGACAATGTCAGTTCCTTCTAGATACTCTTTTGCAAGCTCTTCTGAGAAAGCCACAGGTTGGCTTCCTTTTAACATTTGGATTGATCCGATTGAGATATCTACATTATCAGGATTCACCGTTGCTGTACTATGACCAATCGCCCCAATAATTCTACCCCAGTTCGCATCTGCCCCATAAATTGCTGTTTTTACAAGATTCGAACCGACAATCTTTTTGGCGATGATTCGTGCCTCTACATCTGATACCGCACCTGTTACATTCACTTCCACAAGCTTAGTAGCCCCTTCTCCGTCTTTTGCAATTTGCTTTGCTAAATCTTCAAAAGTTGATTGAAGTACTGAAACAAAAGACTCCCATTCAGGATGCCCTGGTGTAAGTGTATCATTTTCCGCTAAGCCACTTGCCATTACCAAAACCATATCATTTGTTGAAGTTTCACCATCAACTGTAATTTGGTTGAACGTAACGTCGGTTACAGCTTTCATAGCTACTTGGAGGTGTTCTGATTCAATATTTGCATCTGTTGTAACAAAACCTAACATCGTTGCCATGTTTGGATGAATCATCCCTGAACCTTTAGCCGCTCCACCTATTGTAATCTTCTTTCCATCAATAGTCGTTTGATAACATGCTTTTTTCATGACTAAATCAGTCGTTAAAATGGCTGTTTGGAAAGCGTCCGCAGCTTCTGGTGTATTAGATGGATCAAGTTGTTTAATACCCGCTTTAATCTTATCCATTTGGAGAAGCTCACCAATTACACCTGTTGAGGCAACCGCTACTAAATGGTCTTCAATCCCAAAATGAGCTGCTGACTCAGCCCTCATTTCGTATGCGTCTAACAGCCCTTGTTCACCTGTACAAGCATTTGCACATGCACTGTTTATGACAATCGCTTGTAACTTATTCTCCACTGCAATACTTTCTTTTGTTACCTTTAGAGGAGGAGCTTGAAAATGACTTTGCGTATAAACGGCTGCACAATTAGCCGGAACATCACAAACAATCGCACCGAGATCTTTCTTTGAATAACGTAATCCGGCATGAACTCCCGCTGATTTAAAACCTTTCGGGGTTACCACAGATCCCTCTTCCAATTTCGAAACTTGTATTTCCTTCATATCTATCATGCAAAGTCACTCCTTTTCTATATACGCATCATGGGAATAATGGGACGTAGTTTAATCCCGTATTTTCTTCTAAACCACATAAAATATTTGCATTTTGAATTGCCTGTCCTGCGGCTCCCTTTACTAAGTTGTCGATTACTGAAACAACGGTAATCCGATTTGTTCTCTCATCAAAAGCAAGCCCAATATCACAATAATTCGTTCCATATACCTCTTTTGTGGACGGGAAAGTACCTTTTTCTCTGATTCTCACAAATGGAGCATTTTGATACCTTTCCTTATATATCTCATAAAGTTGGTCTAACGAAAGTGAATCTACTGCACTATTAATATACATCGTTGACATGATACCCCTTGTCATTGGTACTAAATGTGTACTAAATGTAACATATGGAATTGAATCATCCCAACCTTTAAGCAGTTGTTCAATTTCCGGAATATGTTGATGTTGATTCACCTTATAAATTGAAAAGTTATCATTGCTTTCTGCAAAATGGGCCGTCCTTGATGGGCTTTTTCCAGCTCCAGAAATACCAGATTTTGCATCTATTACAATTGATTTCTCGTCAATTAATTTATGTTTCACTATCGGTGCTAAACCAAGTAAAGTTGCAGTTGGATAGCAACCTGGATTCGAAATAAAACTACTACTCTTAATTTCTTCCTTATTCCATTCTGGTAAACCATATGTTGCTTTGTACAAGTCTTCTTGTAAAGCAGCTGGCTTTTTATACCACTGTTCATATTCACTAGGGTTTTTTAAACGATAATCCCCAGATAAATCAATTATCTTCACATTTTCTTTCAATAATTCAGGAACAATTGTTGTAGAAACTCCAGATGGAGTCGAAAGAAATACAATGTCCACTTCATTTGCAATCTTTGTAATATTAATATCTTCTAAAGAAAGATTTACCAGTTTAGTAACATGGGGGTAGACCTCTGAAAGCCTCATCCCTGTCTGTGATGAAGTATGAATGGAATGCACGTCTATGACTGGGTGGTTTGCTAATAACCTCAATAATTCAATTCCGCCATAGCCAGTTACCCCGATAATTGCCGCTTTCAATTTATCCACCTCGTTGTTTTAATAAATGTTGAAATATGTACCATTATAAGTCCGTATAAAAATAAAATCAATTGTATTTTTATAAATATTTCCGTTTTTTTATGCAAAAAAACCACCAGAGGTGGTTTTGTAGAAATTCAACCCCCACTTACTGGTGGAATTAAAGCAACTATATCTCCTGCTTTTACAACGTCTTCATCTACTGCATATTCTTCATTTATAGCAAACATAATTTGATCAAGGTTCCTTATACCATTATCGTTTGCAAGCCGTTTTTTAAGGTTGAAACGGTTATCTCATCTGTATGGAGAGTGATTTTGTCTGTTCCCGCCATTTCCTGTAGATGGGCAAAAAATAAAATCGTAATCATTTCAAATCCTCCTCTTCAGGTCGACCGGTTGGATATTGTTTTGTTTCCAATTGATCCCCTATCCACATTTCTCCGTCTTCCCAATGTTCTTTTTTCCAAATGGGTACAATTTGTTTTATCCGTTCGATTGCATACTCATTTGCTGCATAGGAATCCTTACGATGGGGTGTGGAAACGGCGATAACAACTGCCGCTTCTGAAATATCTAACCGACCAATTCGGTGGGTAATCGCTGTTATTGCTTCAGGCCATTTTTCAGATATTTCCACACCAATTTGAGCAAGCTTTTTTTCTGCCATTGGAATATATGCATCATACTCTAAATAAAGCGTTCGCTTGCCCCTTGTAAATTCGCGCACTGTTCCGATAAAGGTTGTAACGGCACCTGCCTCACGTCTGATAACCTTATTCGTAACCTCTTCAACATTGATAGGTTCATTTGTAATTTCAAATAAAGATTCTTTATTCATTGATTTACCTCACTAAAAATCCAACGTAAATAACTTTCTTCATCTTTTATATGGAAAAGAGGAAATTTACATTGAATCGGGATCCAGGATATAACTGCAACAATATTTGTTAATGAAGTAAGCAGCTCAATATCCTCGTCCTTCCTTATTAAAATAATTTTTGGATAATCTTCTTTTTTAAATCCTTCAATTAAAATCATATCATTTTCAAAAAAAGCGTAAAGCTGTATTAGCTTTTCGAGAGTCCATCCAGAAGTCTTGGCTTCCAGTTGAAGACTCCCGCCACCTTCAACTATCGTGGCAGAGGCACCAGCTTTAAAATGACGGGAAGAATCCTTTTCTAGTTGGAGACTTTCTAAGCTACTTTGATGTCCATGGTGTTTAATAGTAGCAATTTTCACACCTTGCTCTGTACCTCTTTTTACAATTTTTTCAACCAGGGTTGTTTTCCCACAATTTTGATACCCGACAACTTGTAAAAGTGGAAACCTTATGTCCACGGCCATAAACTTCCTTCCTGGTCTTCAAGGTACAACACATCAACCACATCGCCAGTTCCAAATCCACGTGTTCCACCTGGTAAAACCATAAGCGCATTTGCTCCTGCAAGCGAGGATACAACATTTGATTTATCCAGACCACTTGGTTTCACAACTATTTTTCCATCGAAAAAACTAATTTTACTTCGTACAAACCTTGTAAATGGATTTGGTTTTGGAAAGTCTGCTTTCAGTTCTGCTTTCATTTTTAATAGATGTGGATATTTTGAGAATAATCTTGACCGCACCACTGGTCGAACTAATAATTCAAACCCAACATAACAAGCTGAAGGATTACCTGATAATCCAAATAATAGCTTGCCATTGAGCTGAGCAACTGTTGTAACACTTCCAGGTCTCATCGCAATTTTATTAAACAATACTTCTGCTCCTAATTTTTCATAAATCGCAGGGAGGTAATCATAATCGCCAACGGACACCCCACCAGTTGTAATTAACATATCAACTTCATTTATTGCATTTTTAATTGCCTCATAGCAAAGTTCAAAGTCGTCTGAGAGTTTACCAAAATACTTTGGCTCTGCTCCAGCCCTTTCAATTTGTGCACTTACCATATAGGCATTGCTGTTTCGAATTTTTCCTGGAACAAGTTCTTCATTGACATCAAGCAATTCAGTTCCTGTTGCATAAATGCCGATGACGGGCTTTTTCGCAACCTTAACTTGATGATAGCCAAAGGTTGCTAATAATGCTTTTACACCTGGGTTAATGAATATTCCTTTTTCTACTAAAACGGTGTCTTTTTTAGTGTCCTCTCCTTGGAATGATACATTATCCCCAGATTTAAAAGATCGTTTTATTGACATGAATTTCTTACCATCACGTTCATACTCATTCGTTAACTCTAACATTACAACCGCGTCACATTCGAGTGGCATTTGTGCGCCAGTCATGATTCGAATAGCTTGAAAAGCTTCTACCTTTTTCGTCGCAACAGATCCTGCTCCAATTTCTTCTATTACTTCAAATTCAACTGGATGGTCCTGTCCTGCCTTTCTGGTATCCACAGCCCTCACTGCAAAACCATCATATGGAGACCGGTCAAAATGAGGAACATCATGGTCAGCCATTAAATCTTCTGCTAAAAAGCGTCCATAACTAGCTTCAATCGGCACAGGTTCTTTCGTACCTGAACCTGCAAATTCCATCACACGTGATACCGCTTCCGGAACGGGTATCGGGGTTCGTCTTTCAACCATTTTTTTCATCTCACTTTAATCTGCTTTTTTTCTTATTGTAGTATATTTAAGCAAAAACCACTACTTTCTTGCTGTGATTTCATTAAGCTGAATCATTCCTTCTTCTAGTTTGTCATCAACAACTTTGGCGTCAGTAATATGCTGGGTTATTAAATGGTTCGCATTTTCAAACAACTCTTTTGTATTGGAGATTTCGTTCATTACATCCTGCGAATACACCTTTTGCTCCTGGATAGTATTTAGAACAAAATGAACTTCTTTTTGAACAGACTTAATAACAGACATAATATAGTTAAATTTTTCAGTTGTATTTGTACTCGCTTCAACCCCAGAATGAACTAGATTTGTACTTATTGTTGTAGAGTGTAAGGATTCATCAATTTCTTTTTGAATTGCCTTTGTAAGGGAACTAATATGCTCTGTGCTAGAAGCCGTACTTTCTGCAAGCTTCCTAACTTCCGCTGCAACGACTGAAAATCCTTTTCCTTGCTCACCTGCTCTTGCAGCTTCAATGGATGCATTTAATGCTAATAAATTTGTTTGTTCTGCAATCTCCTTGATGACTTGTACAATATTTTCAATTTCCTTAGAACGGTTATTTAGATGATTCATTTTTTCAGAGGTATCATTTAATTGGATCCCTAGTTCTTTCATGATGGATTCAACTTCTAATACCTGATTCTTGCCTTCAGTTGACTTTGCAACCATATCTTCGGCCGCCGAAAGCAGGGTTTGGCCATTTTCGTATAATTTCGTAGAGTTGTTAAAGGACAATAGACTAAGTTCTTCAACACGGTCGAATTTAGATTTTATTTTAGCGACCAAATCACCAAGAACATGATGCTGACCATTCACATGTTCGTGCTGTTCGATTGTAGCTACAAGTTCCTCGTAAAAATTTTTGAAAAATACGGATGTGCTTACCTCCTGTTGCTCCCTTTCCACTTTTAAATCTTCCAATTCCTTTTTAAGTTGTTCATTTTCTTGTTCAAGCTCGTCTATATATTGTTTACGAATAAACATCGGTATGACATCTCCCTGTAGCAATCTTTATTTGGCTTTATCGTACCAAACATGTCCTATTTAGACCTGTGATATAAATCACTTTGACCCTTATTTTCGGCAATTTTCATTATATGTGTGATACGAATCACCTCATTCTTCTTTTTAAGAAGATATGCTATAAGTAGTAAACGATATTGGAGGTAGAATCATGGAGCAAACTTTTACCGAGCAACACATCATTGGAGAAATTGTAACAGAGTTTCCTAAGGCTGGAGATCTTTTCAAAAAACTTCGAATTGATTTTTGCTGTGGCGGAAACCGGCCACTTATAGATGCAATTGAGGAAAGAAATCTTTCGAAAGAGGAAGTATTAACAAAATTAAATTCTCTTTATCAAGATATGAAGGAATTAAATGAAAAAACAGTGGATTGGAAGGCTGCAAGTTATTCTGAATTAATTGACCATATCGTTAATAAACATCATCGTTATTTAAATGAAGAGCTTCCACAACTTAGTCCATATGTAACAAAGGTACTGCGAGTACATGGAGGAAATCATCCACATCTTGCAAGAGTGCATTCACTTTTTAATCAATTGAAGGTTGAGTTAGAACAACATACAATCAAAGAAGAGTCAGAGTCATTTCCTCTCATCGTAAAATTTGAAAATGAACCAACATCTGAAAATCATGAATTAGTCAAAAAACATGTGGCGGAATTAGAAGGTGATCACGATGAAGCCGGAATTATTATAAAAGAAATCCGAGACATTACAAATGACTTCCAACCGCCAATCGGTGCATGTGGAACATATCGTCTGGTCTACCAACGATTAGAAGCATTGGAAGCAGACCTTTTTCAACATATTCATTTAGAAAATAACATTCTATTCCCTCGTGCAGCAACTGGAAACTAAATAGAAAAAATGAGCCGATACCAAGTCGGCTCATTTTTTATGTCAACTTTTTAATCAAAGTTTTTGGAGTTATATTGATTTTTAAATATTGATGTTTTTTATTTTTCTTCTTGCTTAATTCTGGCCTCCCTATAAAAACTCTCCCGATAAATAAAAGACAAATGACCACACCTAGTAAAAACATTGCTTTTCCTAGCTGTTGCTGGGCTGTAACTAAGTAGTTATTGCAAAGTCGCGAGGGAGATACTGTATAAAGCCAGCTCATCACAAAGATCATCGAAATAAGATTCGCCCATATAAACGCTTTACTTATTGGACCAAGCAGTTGCCAGCTATAAAATAAGAATACCCCAGCAAGAAATGGTAGACTCAAATATTTGGCAATCTCCATTCCTGGTTCATTCAGCGCTGCATCAATCGATCTTGGTAAAATCCAAAAACCTACTACACTTATAGTCATTATTATTCCTGCAATTCCATTTTCATTAAAATAGTGACAGGGGGTTTGCAATTTTTTTGGTAACCCTTTTGCTAGGAAATAACCACTACCAACAAGTAACGGGTATTGAACAAGCATGGTACCTACCATACTTGCCTCTAACATTGATCTTACATACGGGACTGAAACGAATAGAAGTAAAAGTAGCCCTATAAATATATTTCGATAACGGTACACTTATTTCACCTCTAAAAAAGAAAAGTATCTAAATATTCCACAACAGTGTGCGGTGTTTGGTAATCGAAGACATTCGTTAGTTGTCCCTCTGGATTAATCACATAAAATGCAGAATTGTGCTCATATCCACCATATTCATTAGGTATTACCACAACTTCTAGCGCGTCTAACACGTCTTGTAATTCCTTTTCGTCTTGAATGGTAGCCATTTTCCACCGTTCCCCGTCCGCTCCAAAGTGGTCTGAATATGCATGTAAGACAGACGGAGAATCGTACTCTGGATCAAAGCTAATACTTACAAGTACTACTTTTTTTCCGAGAACATCCTTAGGGATATTTTCATAAATTTCAGCAAAGTTCCTTTCCAATACCGGACATACATCCCCACAGGATGTATACATGAAGGTCATAAGTGTGTATTTTCCCTCTAATTCTTGTAAGTGAAAGGCTTTCGAATTTGAGTCAATTAATGTAGCGGAAGGGAGCCTTGGCTGCTCCCTTTCTAATTCAATAATTCTAGCTTTCTCTGCTGTAAAAGCCTGTAATCCATCTGTACCAACCCATAACAAAGTGAGTCCCGCTATAAGTGCAAATAGAATTCCAACACTTTTACGCAACATGGCGATCTGGTCCTATTTTTTCTTGAAACTTATAATCAATTGATCTTGAAAACTTCCAAAAACGAATGACAAAAGTCAAGACAGCAAGGACAATAAAAATACCAAAGATTACTCCCATTCGGTCATAAGGAATCCATTCAGGGAAGTGTTCCGCCCATCTTCTTGGCGCTCCAACCTTTCCAGAGAAAAGGAACGACCCACATAATCCAATAAAGAACATCGTGTAAACCCAGAAACTAATCGTATCAAGCGAAGTTTCTTTCTCCCTTCCATTCACCTTTGCTAAGAAATACATAAATCCAAATAGCATAGCTGTTGCACCTAAGCCCATATACATATGAAAATGCCCTGGTACCCATTTTGTATTATGCATGACATGGTTTACCACTATCGTTGCATCGACAATAGCCGGTACGACACCGATTACCCAACCAAACATAGATAGAAACATAAAAGATGAGGCAATATCCCACTTAATACCTGAACGATATACAATCATAAGTGCACCATAAGCTGTTACAACTAATACTGGTAATCCGTTTGCATATGAAAGCACTTGCCCTAAAATGATCATCCATTTTGGTAATGCAAAGTCCATCAACAAATGGTGAGTATAGATTGTAATCGTAAATAATGTTGAGCAATTCCATGCAATTAGGAACGGGCGATTTGCTTTCCATGGGCGATTAGTATAGGCTGCTAGTATCTCATAAACTGCAATAACACCCATATAAATAATTGAGTTTGCAAAGATGTGACCAAACGCATATGTTAGATTTTTTGAAAGCATAGGATCAATTGCGATGGTCGGAATAAATAAATTAATAAGGTTCATTATTAGTGCAGTTGCTCCAGCAATTAATGCAGTGGTGTTAACAATAGCAACCATTGTACTAGCCACGACAGCTGCTGGAGGACCATAGCCCTTTTCCCTTCCAAATACAATTGACCAGCCTAATCCTCCACCTAAGCTTCCATATTGTTTAATAATTGCTCTAGCAACATCTAAATTTAGTAATAAAAATCCTACACCGAGTATAAGCATACCACCTAAATAAAGCGCTGCTCCTGATACTGCCCATCCACCAGCGGAGATAGCAGGTAACGGATATAAGAATGTCCAAGCTCCAGCAAAGTCAAACACAAAAATACCTACTAACACCATGACAACTCCAATGATGAAGGTGATGAAATTGGTAATAAAAATCGTTTTACTTAATTGAACATACTTACTAAGAAAGTACCACATGACCGCAGCTGCAGCTAATGCAGCTGCTCCAATCATGCCTGTTCCATGGACAGTCATGATTTCATAAAAAAATCCAGGGTCTACATCAATCATTTTCCCTTGTGCAAGAAGCATCAAGACACCAAATACCATCATTGATAAAATAATTAGACTACCTGTAAGTAGATACAATGCGATTGATTTGTTCCGGGAGTTATTTGTCCCTCCCATTAAAATATTAGTAGACATTGTTATCCCCCCTTAATTTGTTACAACAATTTCACCAATCATGAGATGGTGACCAAGTCCACAGTATTCCATACATAAAATTTGATACGTACCAGGCTCAGAGAATGTGTAGTAAACAGTGTTCGTATAATCAGGCATTGCCTGGGTTTGTGCTAATAAGTTCATGTCTTTGTCATAGATACCAAAGCCATGGTTAACATCTGAGCTTGTGATATCGAATTCGATTGGTTCCCCCACCTTGAATTCAGTTTGGCTCATATTCCAGCCGAATTGAACAGCTTTCACATCAACAATTACTGGATTTTCTTCTTGTCCATAAACTGGTCTTTCAAATGGAAGATCTTGAAGTGTAAAATACGTTGCAGTTCCAAATACAACAAGTAAAGCAATGAAATAAATTGTTCTAAAACGGTACCATTTTTTCTGGATTGAATCATATTCTCTTCTTTTATTTGTTTTTAAGACAACTGTAATAAAAATAACTGTAATTAAGGTCATTAAAATAATGGAAAGATACCAAGCGGCTGTTTGGTACAAAAGGACCCCCTCCTAAATTCTCTTTTCAGGATGATTCTCACATATTGTTCAACCATAAATCTGTTAAGTTTGTCACAAAATGGGTCAAAAACAAAAAAAGACACATTCTTGTCAAGAATGCATCTTTTCTAGTTTTTTATTTAATTAAATAGGTTGACGCAAGCATTAGGAACGAAATGAAAATGGTTATTAGAACCCATAGCCAAGCAAGTCCCATGTTCCCACTGTCAATTGCAACATAGATGGCTGTAGGTAGTGTCTGCGTTTTCCCTGGAATATTTCCAGCAAACATTAGGGTTGCACCAAATTCTCCTAGCGCACGAGTAAAACTTAGGATAAAGCCCGTAACAATTGCCTTTATCGACAAAGGAATAGAAATAAATAAAAAGATGTTAAACTCACTTGCGCCATCCGTTCTTGCCGCATCCTCAATCTCCGGATTCACAGATTGAAAACCTGTTTTTACCGACTGATACATAAGGGGAAAAGCCACAACGGTTGAGGCTATTACAGCCGCCCACCAAGTGAACATGATTGGTTGTCCTGTTAATTTTTCAAAAAACGCTCCGACAAAACTGTTTCTCCCAAATAGAACAATCAATAAAAAACCTACTACTGATGGGGGGAGTACAAGTGGCAGCATTAATAAAGTTTCGAGAAAAAGTTTCCCTCTAAAATGCCTATTCGACATCCATTTACCTGTGATCAAACCAAACAATAAAACAATACAACCTGCAGTGATTGCAATGGTTACTGATAGTTTAATAGGTGACCAAAAAGTGTAATCCATATCTTGACCTCAATTGTTAAAAATTGTTCATAATATACAAAATCCCTATTTTTCAAGCAATTATGCAGTTATTACTAAGTAAGTGTGATTTATTATACACCTACTATTTGGCTAACATTATATTATTTCTTTAGAAACTAGTATAGCATTCCTGCTTAGGAAGGTGGTACCAATGAATCAAGTGACAATCCAAGAGGCATCAATTTCAAACGAGTTATCGGAACTTTTAAAATCAGCTAATCACACCATTCACATGGAAAAAGGAACCTATTTATTTCGGGAAGGAATGGAGGCATCTGAGCTATACCTAATTCTTTCAGGCCGTGTAAGAGTAAGTAAAGGAACGTCTGATGGCAGTGAATTATCACTTCGAATCTGTAGTCAAAATGAAATAGTTGGGGAATTGACTTTATTTACCGTTCAGCCCAAGTATTTATTTGATTGCAGGATTTTAGAAAATAGTGAAATTGCCGTTATTCAAAAGGATGAGTTGGAACGAAAGCTCTTTGAAAACACAAGTCTTGCATTTGAATTTATGAAATGGATGAGTGACCATTTTCGAAAGACACAAACAAAATTTAGAGATTTAGTTTTATTAGGTAAAAAAGGTGCTTTGTATTCTACATTAGTTCGAATGACAAATAGTTTTGGTGTACAAAAAAACAATGGTATCTTAATAGACTTACATTTAACAAATCAAGAACTTGCTAATTTTTGTGCTACTACAAGGGAAAGTGTTAACCGGATGTTACATGAGTTACGTGTCAAAGGGATAATATCAGTTCACAAGGGCTATATCACGATTCATGATTTGCGATATATAAAAAATGAAATACAATGTGAGGATTGTCCGGCTAAATATTGTAGTATTGAATAGTCTTTTATAACCAACCAAAGACCCATGGCTTCCATGGGTCTTTTCATTGTTATAAGCAAGTAATCAACGGCGAATGAAGAGTAAATCACTTTTGAAGACAAAATGCGCCTTCATTTTGCGCTTTTCCTCTTACTTCAATGTTTTTTCCTTTTTACGGAGTACTTCAGGGATATATACACAGAATGGCTCGCTCTCCATGTAATCTCCTGTCATGGCATATGCACGAGAACGAGATCCACCACATACATTCCTAAATTCACAAACTCCACATTTCCCTTTATATTTGTCTGGATTACGTAAATCTTTAAATATTGGTGATTCACGATAGATTTCTGCTAGTGGAGTCTCACGAACATTTCCAGCTTTTACAGGTAATAAACCGCTTGGATACACATCACCAATATGAGAAATGAAGACAAATCCGTTTCCATCGTTTACTCCTTGCGGGGCTCTTCCAAGGCCATCGATTTGTCCTGTTTTTCCCTTCATAAGTGCATCTTCATAGCGAATTTGTTTTTCTGCGTCCGTTGTTTCACGCATTTTTGATTGGATAACAACACGTCGATAGTGCTGTGCAGCCGTTGTTTTAATATCGAATTTCACACGATTGCTTAAGTCATACAACCAACGGAATACTTTTTCATGTTCAACAGGCGAAATCATATCGGTTTCCTTGCCACGACCAGTAGGTACAAGGAAAAAGACACTCCATAATACACAATTAAGTTCCTCGACTAATTTTGCCATTTCATCTAATTCATGAACATTATATCTAGAGATAACGGTATTAATCTGAACTGGAATTTCAAGTTCATGTAAATACTTAATAGCTCTCATAGTTAAATCGAACGAACCTTTTGTGCCACGGAAGTGGTCATGAATTTCAGCATTCGGACCATCTAAGCTAAATGCCCAACGCGCTAAACCTACTTCCTTTGCCTTTTGAATGGCCTCTTTTGTGACATTTGGTGTAGCACTTGGTGTCATTGAAACACGCACACCCTTTTTAATGGCATATTCAGCGATATCATACACATCTGGACGCATTAATGGGTCCCCGCCTGTAAACACGAGCATTGGGTTGTTCATCTCATATATTTGATCAATTAGCTTTTTTCCCTCTTCAAAGGATAGTTCTCGAGGGTCTCTTGTATACTGTGCTTCCGCCCGGCAATGTAAACATTTTAATTGGCAAGCCCTCGTTAGCTCCCAAATCACAATAAATGGATCTTCCTTATAGTCTCTATCAAACATGAGGCTAACCTCCTTTGTTAATGTCCACATTTTAACACTATAAAATAGTGAATAATGTGAGGCACATCACAGATATGGAGGTGTTTAAAAATGTTCACAAATAAGGAAAAGCGTAAGCACCCTAATCAGCCCCGACAAGCATTAGAAAAGACGGCGAGTAGGATGCCTTTTATCCTTCTTGACTGATTGGCTTATGACCTCGAGGGGCTAGGTTGCTTGCGCTAGACATCAAAATTATGTGAAAAGTGAATTGAAGAAATATTCATTGAAGAAATTCAAATGTAATTGAGGGTCAACACTACAGCCACAAGTAGGTTTGGAGCCCCCAAGAGGAAAAATAAATTGGAATATCGCATTCTTTTTTTCGGTCTGACTTATTTTCTGTGAAGTAATTTGCTCTTGAGTGATTCCCACTTATAAAGGAATCTGAAACGATTCCTGCTAGTAAAAAGCAAATAATTCCAAGTGTCCCAGAAATAACAGAATATGTTTCAAATTGGCGAGTAGACAAACCTATTATTAATAACAGTCCAGAGGTTATTATCCCTAAAATCAAGCCTACTCTCAAGAACTTCACTCCTTCCCTCCTCAAATGTATCTGGTATTACTATTTTATCTTACTTTTCAGAAAATTATGAGTGCAACAGCTTGTATTTTAAAAAAGCCAATCGATTGTTTTAAGGAACAAAGACTAAGAACGCCACAATCTATGGGAACGTCTTTGTGACCCACAACGTGTGGGCCTCAAATTGGTTTTTGTGATATTTTTTCGTATTCTGTTTGGTTATTGATATTCTCAAACTCCATGCCTTGAAGTTGTAAATCATGATTTGTTATGAATTTTACATTACACGTATCTAATAAGTGACTCATCTTTAATTTTTTCTTTTTAAGTAACTGCTCAATTCGATTGGCAATTCGATAATGGTAAGCAGCAATTAATGGCTGCTGTCTGTCATTGATGATGGGAACAACTGCATCAATGCTTTGATCATTCGTATATGAAATAAGTTGTTTTACCAGCCCATCAGTCACAAAAGGTGTGTCACACGGTAAAACTATAT
Source organism: Bacillus timonensis (assembly GCF_000285535.1). GTDB lineage: Bacteria > Bacillota > Bacilli > Bacillales > Bacillaceae_L > Ferdinandcohnia > Ferdinandcohnia timonensis. The sequence continues at coordinate 1,281,973 of NZ_HE610985.1, forward strand.
ACCAGTCTGAAGCTTTTTTTTCCATAACAGTAAATATACCAGCTAATGGTCCATTCCCTTGAATTTCAGCTAGGTCTTGGACAACAGGGACGGATGTTTGTTTTCGAAGTTGGGCTTCCAATGCCGGATGACTCACAATAAAAAGTTGGTCTACATTCTCTTTCAATGCATCGATTGCATATTCATAAAAGTATTTGTGATGAAGTTTGGCAAATGCTTTATGACTTCCAAATCTCCTCGATTCTCCACCAGCCAAAAGTATACCAATGATTTTTTGTTTATTCATTATGAAACATCCTTTTGCTTTTTCTCCATAGTAGCATGATTGTTACCTCCCTCCAACTGAATCTTTTTTATTAAAAAGTGTAGGCAAAGCCAATAAGACTTTGCCTACACTATGAGAGATAAAAGAATTTAGGATAGATATTATTTTTTACCGATTGCAACTCGCCATATTTCTGGACCTTGTTCAAGGTATTCCCAAGTGAATTCTTCACCGCGTTCCATCATGAATTGATATTGGAGTGGTCTTGGATCATGGTCATTTGTTAGCTCCATGATTTCACCTGGCTGTAAACTATCAAATGTTCTAAAAATTGTTGGGTGCTTATCCTTTGGTGCGTAATCTGGTGCATTTACTTTCGCTGTAAATACCATTTAAAATTCCTCCTTTTGTTTTATGGGTCCATTGTATCGAGTCTTTTCAGATAATGTAGTGAAACTTATCACGATGTACGTATGTTTTTTATCATATGCCTAAAGAATTATGCGATAATAGGGTACAAGAAGTAATCCCACTTAAACATCTTGTCAAACTTCATGATTGTGGAGTCTAAAAGAAATATCGGGGTGAAAAGATGAAAGAACTTGTGGGCACATGTAAGGAATGTGAGAAAGAAATTTATTGTTTAGATGGATTTATTAATGGCGTTGTGTTAGATGATAAAAAAGGAATACTCTGCTTTGATTGTGCTGAAGAACAGAAAGAAGGCTAGGAGAAAATCTCCTAGCTTTCTTTGTGTCTATTTTTTGAACTTTAATGGTTGGAACTAGCCACCTATGATATAAATCACAGTTTTAAAAAGTAAGATTGCTACACTTATGGTAGCTGCCAAAAGTTACTATGAACAAGGAGTGAGATAGATGGGATTACCATCCATTCGTGAACAATTAAAAGGAGTTCCTTTGTTTCGAGAAACAACACCGGAAGAACTTGATCCAATTGTTGAAATTTCGCAATCACGTTTATATAAGCAAAAAATGTTTATTTTTATGCAAGATGATCCACTTGATCGTGTTTTTTTCATTCAATCCGGAAAAGTAAAAATCTATAAGTCTGATATGCATGGGAAAGAACAGATTGTTTCTGTACTCGAAGCAGGGGAAATGTTTCCACATGCCGGATTTTTTCGAAAAGGGGGATATCCAGCCCATGCTGAAGTAATTGAGGATTCGAATATTATTTTCACCCCTATTGATCGATTTGAAGAAATTCTAATAAAAAATCCTGAGCTTTGCATCAAAATTTTTAAAGTGCTAGGCGAAAAAATTATCGATCTACAAAAGCGATTGGAGGAACAAATCCTACTAAATACTCAAGAACAAATCATTATGCTCTTGCTTCGTCTATGTAGAAGCAATGGCGAAAAAATAGGGAGTCGCTTTAAGCTTACAACTCAATTTACAAATCGCGAACTTGCCAACATGATAGGAACAACACGTGAATCTGTTAGTCGGACGATTTCAGTATTAAAAAAGAAGCAGATTGTAGACCTCACACCAGATGGGTATTATCTGTTAGATCACATGAAGCTGCATGATGAGATTTTTTAGGATTGCAGGAATTGACGTTCTTAGTCTTTGATTTCACTTAATTTTCTTGTGTTTGTGATTCAAGTCACATCATTTCTCAATGAAAATGATTATCATTAAATTAAAATCGTATATCAGGGGGATATCAAATATGAGTCAATTAGAATCAAAAGTTGTCGAGGTTGATGTAAGGGAAGACTTAAAGAATAAAATTGAGCCCTTTCAAAAAATTATGGAAGCAGTTAAACCTTTACAGGATGGAGATACCTTTATCTTACACGCACCTTTTAAGCCAACACCTTTATTTCCAATTTTGAAAGCAAAAGGCTTTTCAAACGAAGTAGAACAAATTGATAATAGGCATTGGAAGGTTACTTTTACCAAAAGAGGTGTCAAATAATGCAATTAGATAATCGAGGTCTTGAGCCTCCTACACCGATGATGAGGACATTAAAAGCTCTCGAAAAATTATCAAAAGGTGAAACTTTGACCATTATAAATGATCGACGACCAATGTTTTTATATGAACAGCTTGATGAACTTGGTTACAAACATATAACAGCACCACATCCTGATGGCGGCTTTCAAATTGAGATTACGAAGTAAGGAGCTGCTTGAAAATGTTGCCTCAATTATCAAGTGAAACAAATATCAGACTACCGCTCTCATTTATTATCTTTAGTGTTGTTGCCGTAATAATATCTCAAGTTATCCTGCTGTTCAATGGACATATGGTGATTAATGGAATTTTTCGGACCTCTCCTCTTTTATCGTCTGCCCACTTCTTAATCCTTGGTTGGGCATTAATGGTTGCGATGGGGGCAATGTACCAGCTTGTGCCAGTTGCCTTTTTAACCCCTATTTGGAGTGAAAAGTTTGGTTTTGTTCAATTTTGGATAACAGCTATTGGTATTGGAGGATTTGGAATCACCCTTTCCTTCTCTCCCACCATTTCAATTTTTACGGGTTCACTTGCTGTTGTTGGCATACTGCTGTTTCTTGTACAAATGGTAATGACGATGAGAAAGCAGGCAAAGAAAAATATTTTAACCGTACTCGTTGGCAGTGCGCTCATTTGCATGTTACTCACAATAACATTAGGAATTTTATTGATAGTCAATCTTGGAGTTGGTGTAGCAAATTTAAATCATCTTGCCATATTAAAAAGCCATATTTTACTTGGTTTGGCTGGATGGTTTACATTTTTAATTTTTGGCTTTTCCTATAAAATGGTCCCTATGTTTTCTTTAGCACACGGCTTTTCGATGAAGCTGGCAAGATGGGTCTATATTGTATATGGAATTGGTCTACTTGTTACAATTTATAGTTTTATTGTCGAGAATAACATATTTTTACTAGCAGGTATGAGCTTGCTGTTTGCAGGCTTCGCCCTATTTTCTTACCATATTTTTACTATCATTAAGGTAAGATTAAAGAAAAAGCTTGATAAGCCCTTTATTTTTTCATTAATCGCGATTGCTTTTGGCTTAGTGATTCACTTTCTCGGAATGGTTGTAGCATTTTTTCCAGCGTACTACGGAATTTATGGGATCCTCATTTATCTTTATATCTTTTTGTGGATTGTAAGCAGCATTCTAGGCTATTTATATAAAATTATCCCTTTTCTTTGGTGGACACACAAGTATAGTAAGCTGATTGGTAAAAGTGATGTACCAACATTAAAACAAATGATTGATGAAAAAATAGCAATTCCTATTTTTTCAGGTTTTACAATTGGATGTCTTATTATTGTCTTAGCCATCGCTACTAGCCAATTGCTACTCTTTACTATAGGTCAAAGCTTTGTTGTTGCTTCAACTTTATTTTTCAGCTATGGCATTTTAAAGGTACTTTTTAAATAAAGGGGAGAAAATTGATGGACTTAAAAGAGAAAATTCTTGATCAGTTAAAACAAGTGATTGATCCTGAATTAAATATAAATGTTGTCGATTTAGGACTTATCTATGAAATCGATATTAAAGAAAATAATAATGTGTATATCGAAATGACGCTAACAACACCTGGTTGCCCACTCCATGATAGTATTTCAAGTGGCGTAAAACATTCAGTCGCTTATCTTGAGGAGGTTAATGATGTCGAGGTCCTAATGGTGTGGCATCCTGCCTGGTCTCCAGAGCGCATGTCTGAAGCCGCACTGAAGCAACTGAGAGGTTAGATTTCACATTCTTGGGAAGTTTCGTTATACTTTATATAAGTTAAGTTTTTCTCGAAAGGAGAGTTATTAAATGGATGAAGCTTTGAAGGAAAATATGATGGGTGCACTTGAACAGGTAGTTGACCCTGAGATAGGAATTGATATAGTTAACCTTGGCCTTGTTTATGATGTTGATATGAATGATGCAGGTGTTGCTCAAATTACGATGACATTAACATCAATGGGCTGCCCCCTCGCTGGCACTATAGCAATGGATGTAAAACGCGTACTAACTGAATTACCTGAAGTAAAAGATGTGGATGTAAATATCGTTTGGAATCCACCTTGGAATAAAGATATGATGAGCCGTTACGCAAAAATTGCATTAGGAATTAGATAAAAGAAGAACGTGTCGATAGTGACACGTTCTTTTTTTTATAGATGTTTTTTAAACCAATCGACAGATGCAAGGAGACCCTCTCTAGTTACTTTATGATCCGCACGTGTATCTGCAAGGAAAGATAGATTCTTCTCGTTGCCTTTATAAAGAGGTTTAATTTCTTGGAAAAATTCATACGTGTAGTTGAAAGGTACCATTTTGTCTTTTTCACCGTGCCAGAAAAACACTGGTCTTCCATTTAACTTTTCTGGTTGTAGACTTAAATCATATGTCCGTAATTCTGCATATTTTTCTTCTAATTCGCCTTCTGTGAAAGGAAGTTCGATATCATGTCGCTTTAGTTCCTCAATTTGCCCACGACAGAATTCTTCATAGTATGGGCTTCCCATTAAACTGACAGCTGTCTTAATCCAAGGATATTGGGTTAGTGCACCAAGTGTAACGATTCCTCCCATTGAAGTTCCTGCCACACCGATTCTAGTCTCATCAATCTGCCCCTGTTTGTTCAGCTCGTCCTTTATGATTTGAAGTTCTTTGATTTCATTGACAACAATGTCCCAGAACATAAAATCCACTTCTAGTTCTTCAAGACCTTTATCTCTTTCACCATGATAGTCTGCTTCAGGTAATACAACGCGAAATCCTTCTTCTGCATAAAGATATGCATAGTGTAAGTTATGTTCTTTTGCACTACCAAACCCATGAATAAAAAAGATAACTGGTAATGCTTCATCCTTTATTTGATTTTGTACAATATGTAATGCTGGGATTTGGGCATATTTCGTTTTTTCAACAATAACCATCTTTGTATGTGCTCCTTTTTTGATAACTTTGACCATCCTAGTTTATCACTAATTACCAGTTTATCTAAAAAGTTTAGCTTTTCAATTGACGATTTTTTTAATATCTGTTTTAGTTAAAGGAAGAGATAATTGGTACGTAAGGAGATTGTTATGACTAAACAACACTTAATTGCACTTGACCTAGACGGTACTTTACTAAAAGATGATAAAACTATTTCAAAAAAACAAAAGACACATTAGAAGAAGCAAAAAAGGCTGGTCATATAGTGATGATTGCGACTGGAAGACCATTCCGTTCTAGCTCAATGTACTATCAAGAACTTGGTCTTACAACGCCGATTGTAAACTTTAATGGAGCTTTTGTACATCACCCACTCGATCAAGATTGGGGCGTTTATCATGATACACTTGATTTAAAAACAGTGAAAGAAATCGTTGAAGTTGCGGATGGATTTCGTGTAAAAAATATTTTAGCGGAAGTAATTGATGATGTGTATTTTCATTATCACGATGAATCAATGTTAGATATATTTGGTATGGGGAAACCGAATATTGAAACGGGAGATTTACGAAAAATTTTAAAACGCGATCCAACATCTTTGTTGATTCATCCTGACGAAGTGATTGCAGATGAAATCCGAAAATACCTTTCAGAAATGCATGCGGAAGTGGTGGATCACCGCAAATGGGCAGCGCCTTGGCATGTGATTGAAATTGTAAAATCAGGATTAAATAAAGCCGTTGGGATTCAAAAAGTTGCGAACTATTATCGAATTCCTAAAGACAGAATTATTGCCTTCGGTGATGAAGACAATGATTTGGAGATGATTGAATTTGCAGGGCATGGGATTGCAATGGGCAATGGGATTGATGATCTGAAAAATATTGCAAATCATGTAACACTAACGAATGAAGAAGATGGAATTGCCCTTTATTTAGAGGAAGTTCTAAAATTAGATAGGTAGGAACCGGTTTGGAGAAAACCGGTTCTTTTTTTTTCAGAAATAATTACCTGATATATCCCACATCGAAACTTCAAACAATATTACTGGCGCAACTAAATAGCGCTTCTTTTAAAGCTGTTAAAGGGGGAATTTACGGATGGGTAGTAATAAATCAAAACGATTTGTTCATCAAGGTGCAGATGCTGTTCAACAACATGCTCAGCGCTTTCCTTACCGTTCAACTCTAGCTGAAGCAGAAGCAAAGAAAAATGCGAATGTCGAAAATTCATCACTTGGAGGAATATAAGATGGGAAACCGTTTATTCCAGAAGGCTCGTGAGACTGTCGAAGTTGCTAAATTAGCAAGTACGGGTCAAAGTGATTCATCCTTACAGGATGCCATTTTGGTTGCTAAAAATGCTCTTTCTTCTGCGTATGCTAACTCTACAACAGCCGAAAAAGATCAACTCCGCGAATTACAAAATGAATTAGACCAACTCCAATAAGCTTTGTCTAATTCAAAAAAATGGGGTCAGACATTACGTCTGACCCTTCCCCATTATAGAAATCTTTATTGAAATTGCTGAAGTTTAGCGTAATAAAGGTTTGTGATAGAGCCGTCCTTAGCACTTCTTTCATATAAGTGAAGAATTAATGCTCCGTTTGTTGGAATTTTATCTTTTGGAATTGTGATGTTAATTTCAAATGGAGCCCATGCTGGTGCACCCTCTGATGCCATTTGAACAGTTTCAGGAATTACATAGTCATGCCCGTCTTCCACTGCATAAAAGAAGGTTGCTTCAAAGACTCGGACTTCCCCAGTTACTTTATATTCTCCATTTTCACCAAGTACTTGGACATTTCGGAATGCCGTATTTCCTTCAGGGATTGAAAAACTTTCTTCGACCTGCAATGCATTGTTTTCAATCTGTTGTCCATTTACTTCAGAAGCAGTTAGAAATACAATTGCTTTATATTCTCCTGCAGCAAGCCTGGATCCGTCATTTGATGTATACTCCCACGGTTCTTCCCACACTTTTTCTTCACCTGGTTTTAGTTCTATTTCCTCAATCGATTGAATAAACATTTTATCGATAGAATAGCGGTATACTTCCTTTCCATTTGCATCTGTCACAACAATTTCATACTTTTGACCTGATGGAATGGTCACTTTTACAGTATCTTCACTTGTGTTTTTTAGTGAAATGGTAAAGATTGCTTCGTTTTCCCCTGTTTTTATTGACAGATTTGTTTGAAGTTTTTCTACCACGTTTTCATCACCTCCAGGTTCTTCAATGTTTTGTTCTGGTGGTGTTTCTGTTTCTACTTTTTCACCACCCCCCGAATTAACCGGAAGAGCCTCTTCAGTTGTAGTTCCACATCCTGACATGATAAATAAACTCATTACAAATACTAAGACTACTAGAAGTAATTTTCTCATGATTGTCACCCCTTTACTCTATTTGTCGAAGTCTCCTATTAAAAAGTTACTACTCCTTACGAAATAATCCATAAACACCGATTGTTTGTACAATATTCGTAAATGCTTGAGGATCGACATCCTTAATAATCCGCTCTAAATCATACAATTCATAACGTGTTAAAACAATCATCAGCATGTCCTTTGTGTCGCTTGAAAATGCTCCTTTTGCTGGTATCATTGTAATTCCTCTTACCAACTTTGAGTGGATTGCTTTTTTCAATTCGTCTGCTCTCTTCGTTACAATCATCGCAGTTACTTTTACATGACTTGTATGAACCATATCAATCACTTTCGTCAAAACATATAAAGCAACAAGTGTATATAAGGCTTTTTCCCAGCCAAATAGGAACCCTGCTGTAAGGATAATAAGTCCGTTTAATGTAAAAATATAGGTCCCGATAGGTTTATCTTTTGATCTTGATAAAACAAGCGCTATGATGTCTAGTCCTCCTGTTGAGGCTCCCCATTTTAAAGTAAGTCCAATACCAATTGCTTGAATCACAGCCCCAAATACTGCATTCAGTAAAATATCATCGGAAATATGCTCAAGAGGAATAATTGATAAGAATAAGCTTGTAAGAGTGACAGAGATAAAACTATAAAGTGTAAATGACTTTCCTACCTTTTTCCATCCTAAAATTGCAACAGGTATGTTCAATAGCAATAAAATAACACCTGTTGATACATGTAGTGGCGTGTAATCACCCAGGATTCTAAACAATAGCTGTGACACCCCAGTAAAACCTGAAGAATAAACATCTGCTGGAATGAGAAAAAGATTTAAAGCAGCCGCATTTAACAATGCCCCAAACATCACAATTATGATTTTTTTTACTTCCTTATTTACCATTAAATAATCCTCCTGAAACGCATTCTATTAATCCCATAACAAATTAGTTGTCATACAAAATTTTCCCACACTTGTTGTAATTTTATCCAATACTCGCTACACTTACGTTAGGCATGTTTGTTTCCAAACTTGATTATAAAAAAAGAAGGTGAGCCTTTTGACCGTTAGAATTCTTACTGATAGCGGTAGTGACCTACCACTTCAATTTTTTGAAGAAAATAATGTAACTTTATTCTCCTTAGGAGTTCATCTAGATGGGCAAGATTATGAAGATATAGCAACAATTGAGCCTGTGAAAGTATTTGAAACAATGCGAAATGGGAGTGCTCCAAAAACTTCTCAAGTTCCTCCCCACCGTTTTAAGGAGGTTTTTACTGAAATTGCAAAAGAAAAGGAATCTGCAGTATACATTGCCTTTTCATCTCAATTATCAGGAACCTATCAAACCGCAGTGATGATGAGCGAAGAGGTGAAAGAAGAATATCCTGAACTCGATTTAACAATCATTGACACAAAATGCGCTTCACTTGGCCAAGGCCTTGTCGTAAAAGCAGCTGCAGAGCTTGCTGCCAAAGGAGCTTCAAAGGATGAAGTTGTAACTCTTGCGACATTTTACAGTTCTCATATGGAACATCTATTTACAGTGGATGATCTTGAATATTTGGCACGCGGGGGAAGAATTAGTAAAGCATCTGCATTTGTAGGAGGCCTTTTAAACATCAAGCCATTATTAAATGTTGAAGATGGAAAGCTAGTACCTCTCGAAAAAATTCGTGGGAAAAAGAAAGTGTATAAACGCATTATTGAGCTTATGGAAGAGCGTGGCAAGGACTTATCTAACCAAACAATCGGTATTAGCCACGGTGCTGTGGAAGATGAAGTACTTCAATTACAAAAATTGTTTGAAGAAAAATTTGGATGCAAATCGTTTTATACGAATGTAATTGGTGCTGCGATTGGTTCACATGCAGGACCAGGAACGATTGCCATTTTCTTTCTAAATGAAATGCCTAACAGCTAATCTTACATAGTTTGAAAAACGACTGGATATCCTAATTTTGAATGGATTGAAGGGAGTGTTTATGAATGCCAAAAACAAGTGATAATGATAAAAAAGCTCAAGACAATAATGCTTTACGTCACGAAAAAAATATGATGAGAGAAAAAAATCGTCAGGCTGGAAAACATCAATATTCAAAGAAAACAGACCATCTATAAGAAAAGCGCCTGAATCATTAAATCAAACGCATCGGTTTTTACAACCGATGCGTTTTTTTACTACTCTTTTTTAAAATAAGTCCAGCCATCTTCTTGGTATACTTTTCCTTCTTTCATCAACTTACCAAGTCCTCGTTTAAAGGCAGCTTTACTCATATCAAATCTTGCTGAAATATCATCAGGAGAGCTTTTGTCCCAAAATGGCATTGCTCCACCCCGACTTTCCATATACAGATAAATTTTATCAGCATCTTCTCCCATCGTTTCGTGGCTTCTGCCTAACAAGGATACATTAACCGATCCATCTTCCTTCACGTCAATTATTCGACCTTGTACCCTTTCTCCAACTCTTGGTTCCCTTGTTCTTTGACTTTCGTGAATAAAGCCGAGTAGACCTTCTTCTGAAATCATAAAAGAACCAACCATTAATAATCGATATACGGTTCCTGTGATATTTTTATTAAAATCTTTTCGTGTTGCTGGCTTTGAAATTGAACGAATAACATCTTCGGTGGCTAACTTTCCAAAGAGTCTCCCGTTTTTGTCTAATCTAAGAGTGACATACAGTTTATCCCCTGGTTCTGGCCAAAGATCCCAAACTTCATGTAAGTCATCCTTGGAAACAAGTATATCTTTGCTGATACCAATATCAACAAAAGCTCCTAGTTCATGTTTGATTTCAACTACAGTTGCCCAATCATAGGAACCGATTTGAATGGTCGGTATCTTCATGGAAGCAGCAAGTCTACCTTGATGATCTTGAAAAAGAAAAACGGTTACGTCTCCATCAGGGTCGAACTCGTCTATTATTTCATTTGAATGGAGTAAAACATCTTCTTCACCGTTTGTTAAAAAGTAGCCAAAAGGTGCATCTCTATCTACACGTAAAGTAACAACCGTTCCTGGTTCTAATGCATTCATTTATTAAAGCCCTCTTTCATAAGTACTTAGCTGGAATTGCTATATCATTACATAGTATAGACGTTTAGGACCATCATTTACTAGTATAGTTTTGGAAAAAGTTGTCCAAATTGCTAATATTGACTATAATCGAGGCAAATATACTTTTTTTGGAGGTTGGCAATGGCAAAGGATAGTTCATTCGATATTGTATCAAAGGTGGATTTGCCTGAAGTTACAAACGCAATTAGCATTGCAAAAAAAGAGATTCAAAACCGTTATGATTTCAAGGGTAGCAAAAGTGATGTCACACTTGATAAGGAAGAACTTGTCTTAATTTCCGACGATGAGTATAAGCTTGATCAATTGAAGGATGTTCTGATTAGCAAAATGATAAAGCGTGGAGTCGCAACCCGAAATATTGACTACGGTAAAATTGAAAAGGCATCTGGCGGAACTGTTCGTCAACGTGCAAAACTGATTCAAGGCATTGACAAAGAAAATGCAAAAAAAATTAATACGATTATTAAAAACAGCGGACTTAAAGTAAAGAGTCAGATTCAGGATGATCAAATTCGCGTTACGGCTAAAAGCAGAGATGATTTGCAATCAATTATCAATGCAATTCGAGGTGCTGATTTACCGATTGATGTACAATTTATTAATTACCGTTAAAAATGAAGAGTTGAAATGCCTTGCTCAGTCCCGACAAGCTAATGGTCTGGCAAAAAACTGCTATTTGACTTTTCTTGCCCAGTTTATTAAACCTCAAGGAGCTAGGTACTACAGCTAGGGAAAAGAATGCAGCGGAACAAAGAACCCGCTGCATTTTTCTATTCATAAATATAGCGTAACACTTCTAACGCTTGATCAACTGTTTCAACTGTTACATTCGCTTTATTGGATAATTCTTTTAAAGGATGAATCAATGAGGTTGGTCTTACAATAATTGTCGGCTTATTCATTGTAATCGCTGCACTTGCATCCATTGCCGTATTCCATTGTTTGTATTTTTCACCGAATAAAGCGATGACTACATCAGACTTTTGCATTAATACTTGTGTTCTGAAGTTATTGATGTCTGATGCTGCGTCATCCTTATACAGGTTTCCAGGTTGTTCTCCTAAGATTTGCTCGCCAATATTATCAGACTTATCATGGTTTGTTTGTGGACCCACAAAGGTTAAAGGAAGATTTTTCGATTTTGCTTTTTCCTTAATTTCCTCCCGCCAATTGTCATGAATTTGCCCTGCTAAATAAACCGTCAACTCCATGTTTTTCCCTCCTAATTTCTTTTCTATTATCGTAACATATTCATGCAGCTATTTTACAAATTTATACATAATGATTTCATCTTCATAATGTGTTTCACCGAACTTAACAAATCTAACCTTTCTACCTTCCTCTTTGAAACCAAACTTTTTGTATAAGTGGAGTGCCCTTTCATTATGAGAGAATACTTCAAGACATACTTTTTCAAGTCCTGGCTCTTTTTGTGCCCAATCCATCAAATATTTCATTAGGTTACTACCAATTCCCTGATTACAGTAAGCTTTTTGAATACTTATCCCAAAATAACCTAAATGAGCGAGTCGCTTCCTTTTCGACGTTTGAAAATTTAAATTACCGACAATTTTACCATCGGTTTCCGCTACTATAATTAGATTCCCAGGCTTTGCATGTTCCTCTATCCATTTTTCTTCTTCCTCAGCAGTGGTGGTAAACTCCTCTGGTGTAGTAAGCATGTAGGTTGACTCGGTAAGAACGACTCTGGTGTGTTCGATTAACTGTTTAGCATCTTTTTTGTAGCAGGTCTTATTTTTATTTTCATAGGAACCTCCATCTAAAATCAATAATAATAACTATTTCTTTAAAAGCTGACGAATTCCTTTTTAATAGCTGCAGCCTTGGCGCAAGACCTTCGAGTATCCTATAAACGTGTCAATGGATCATAGAGAATTCTTGTATATGGTAGGACTTATTGAAAAACATGGAAATAAACATATCATAAATAACATTTTTCCAAGGGTATTGGGTGAATATGGAAAAAGTCACTTTTCACGCTCAGACTTTTGGATGATTATGGAAATACCCACGTCATAAAATCCTTTTATTCCAATGCTTTTGGATAATTATAGAAATACCAACATCATATACACTTTTTATACCAAGGCATCTGGATGACTATGGTAATACCAACATCATAAACACCTTATATACCAAGAATTCTGGATGAATATGGAAATGCACTTATCATCCGCATCATTCATTAAAAACCTACTAAAACAAAAGAAGACCTCCCTTACTAGGGAAAGTCTCCTCACATAAACTCAGTAATATCCAAAAACTTGTAATACTATCACGCCAACTATTGATACAATGCTTCCGCTGAATAACACTATAAGAAATATTTTGAATCTCCTCGTATCTATCCAAACAACCAATCCAACCAGAATCGTAAACACCAATCAAAAAAGAATGATGCGTACGGGTTCGTCGGGGTTATCCAATCATTTACATTCAGGAAGTCCATTTACCTAACTCCTTTTATCTATGATTGTATAGCCGGAGTACTTAAGAATATTGTTAGTCCGCCCACAATTGCTAACACCACCCCAACTGGGCTATACGACGATAAATATATGCCTAATGGAAATACTAGTGCGCCAAGAACAAATAATACCTTCGCGATTTTCACAATTTCACTCCTTTTAACTCAATACGGATTCCTTTACTCTGTCAACTATCCAACGATTTCGAATCCTTTTCCCCCAGCCTTCTTCATTTTCTTTTAACGTTTGGACTCTCCAATACATCGGCGGATGAAGCATGAACTGAAATTCAATAAACCTCCATAGTAGTGAATCCCGCTCAATCGACGACTTAGTTTTCTCATCCTTGTCTTTAAGAACTGTACTATATGAAAGTGATTTATTTATCGCTTCATCCTGTTTCTCTGATAAAGCTATTAAACTATTTGACATTTGTTTACTTCCGCCACCAAGAAGGGATGCACCGAGATGATCAGCACGAACCTCCATCCATTGTGAACAAAAAGACTGAAAAACAGAATAGAAAATCGTTAAGAAAAATACTAATAAAAAGATTGATATCTTGTGCTCCTCTATATTTGTTATATTTTTTTGAAGCAATATAACAATTACAATCAAAATCAAAAGGTAGCCTAATCTACAAAGTTGGCCCCACAGCACATCACGCTTTTTCACATGGATTGCCTCATGAGCAAGGATACCTTCAATCGCCTCAGTCGGTAACTTTAAAGTAGCGCTTGTTAAGGTTACCATTGACTTACCGATATTCAAACCTGTTGCTAGACCGTTGTATTCGGAACTATCCGTCTCATATACACGAATATTTGGTGCACCAGCTCTCTCAAAAATCCGTTGAGAAATTTGAATTAATTGCGGATTTTTCGTTTCTTTTGCATCCATCGCTACTTTTAAAACTCTATCAGATATATAAAGATTGAAACCCCAGTATGCTAATGCTACGGTTACCATAATCCAAGGCTGTACTTTAAAGTAGTATAGGAGTAGGAGTAGACCTGTGTAGGCAGAAACACCTTTTACCGTTGACGCGAAATAGAGCTTTCCAATTAAACGCTTTATATTTTTTCGATGCCAAACCGGTAAAACCTGCTGTAGTTCCATCTCTTTTGCTTCAACCTTCATCAATTCCTCAAATACTTTTTTCCATTTTTCTGGTTTGTGAATTGTTAGATAAACCGTCTCGCCAGGTACAGATAGCATTAGTACCTTTTGAAAGCTTGTTGTAAAATCTGCATTTGATGAAAACATGGTTAATAGTGGGTGGAGTTTTAATAGGTCTACATTTGTTTCAAGTTTCACTTCCTCCAAATCTTCAATTGGAAGTTTCCGAGACTCAAAGTATGATGTGAGATAAATCTGTTTTTCTTCGTTGTCATAAAATACTGCTACTGTTATAAAAGTACCGATTCGCTTTATTACTTCTGTAAATGTACTAATAAAACCAAGGACAACAATATATTTTAAAGGGCTATACTCCGGGCCAAAAATATAAAATAGGATTGCACCAATCACAACAAATCCAGTTATCAACAAGTCTGATGCAATCCGTTTCAAATCACGTTCTAAAGAGACTTTTTCTACTTTTACTTTGCGTAATTCTTTTTCAATTTCAATTCGTTTTTCGTTACCGGTAGTTAAAGAGATTGCAAGGAAATATCCACTTGAGATAAACGCAATATAGATAAAACCATCCATAAATGGAAGTTGATAAAACACAAATCCTATTGCTAGTAAGGCGAGAATGATTTCAATTGTAGTTCCCACTTTTTTATTTATCTTTTCCACTACTGATCCTATTAATTGGATTCCAGCACCTAGTAAAATATACAACAGGATTTCATACCAATTTGGTAGCAAAGTTTCCACCTACATTTCATTATTCAGTTTCATATTCTCCGTCATTTTGAGCACCGCTTCTAATTGAAGATCTGGGTTCTGAATAAGGATAGTATAACGTAGACCATTTTCATCCCAACTTAAAGCGTTGATGAAATCATCATATTCTGCATTTTGACCACGAACTTGCCATTCTCCAGGTTTAATTTCCGTTCCTGCTTCTTCGGGAGTTGGAAAGGTTGAAACTAATACTGAAGGGATTCCCTCGTTAAAATAATAAACAGTGATCTCTGGACGATTGACTATTCCTTGAAGATTTACTATTTCAACATTTTCGACCTCCATGTCTTCTCCTGAGAAAACAAGGAATGGTTGTTCTAATGCCGCTTGCGCATCTTCAAGTGACCCAAAGGAAGGCTCAAGATTTGATTCAATTGGGGTAATCGTCACATTTTCAGGTATATCTAATGTGAAGGTATCCTCCTTAAAGTCAGGTGAAAAATCGAGTACCTTGTATTCAAATTCAGATTTTATTTCTTCAACAACCGAAACAGATTTCACTACAAACCATGTTTTTTGATCAATCCAAAGTTCAACTTCCCCAAATAAATTAGAATCTGTATTTGGTGTTGCCTTTATATGATAAACATTTAAATCCAAAATTTTTTCTTCACCAACTATTTTATATTCATGAGTTTTTTTAATAGCTTCTAGCATCGTCATGAGTTGTTCTTTAGGTGAGGCTTCTAGTAACGGGTTATCCTCTTCTGTTATATCGATACTAAAAGCTGTTTCACTCCCTGTTTCATAGGAAATAACTTGGTTTCCGTCGTTTAACACATATGCTTCAAGATCATTTGTATCACCTGTTGTAATGATTTTCCGTTTACCGTCTTCTGCAGCATACTCTTTAAAACTAGCATTTTCAGTGACCTCTCCATCTGTCGTAAGTTTTATGACACCCTCTCCATAATAAGAAAGCTTACTTTCCTTTGCCGATAAGACTTTTGTGACAATTCCTTCAGATGACACAGCCATATCCCCCTTACAGGCCGATAACAGGCCAGTTAATAAAATAGCACTTAGTACGACTAGTTTTTTTCTCAAGTTATTTCCTTCCTTCCTCAATCCAGCAAGCAAGTAATGTTCCTTCTTTCTTCGCTGACCAGATTCCAATTTTTCCATTTTGTTGTTCCATTAACATTTTTGAAATACTTAGTCCAAGCCCAGAACTTCCCCCATTATTTCTAGCACCTTCTGCCTGATAAAATGGTTGAAAGACTCTGTTTATATGTTCTTTTGGGATTCCTTTTCCCTCGTTTTGAATCAAGATAACTGTACCGTTCTTTCTCCAAACCTCAATGTCATTATAAAATTCTTTAAATACCCATTCTGGTAATTTGGTGTCACTTGAAATGGCAGCAAGCCAAATCCGATTCCCTTTTTCCGTATGTCGAATCGCATTACCCATTATGTTATCTACGACCCTAACCATTTGCTTCGGATCCAGCTTATAAGACTTTTCTACAAATTGTGTAACCAGTAGTGAGATCCCTCGTCGATTACACGGTTCGTCATATCCAGATAATAGCATGTCAAAATACTCTTCCCCATCAACCTCAACAAGCTCAGCTTGTTGTTTAGAGGATTGTAACGCGGTATACATGGTCAAGTCATCAAGCATTCGTTTCATATATTCGAGCTTCTCAAATAAAATCTCTTTATATTCTTTCCTTTCATGTTCGGAAAGTGTTATATCATTTTGTAATGCCTCAGTATAGGCACGAATAACCGTTAATGGTGTTTTTAAATCATGTGATAATGATGCTACAATAAATTCTTTTTCCTTTTGTTGAACAGCTAGAGCCTCTTGCGTTTGATCAATCTGTGCTTTCATTTTCCAAAAATGTTTTATTAAATCCCCTATTTCATCATTTGATTCCCGTGTCTGATTAGATAGTTTCTCTCCATTTGCAAAAGCTGTCATTTGTGCCTGCAAATAGCTTAAAGGTCGATTCAATTTTCGGTTTAATAGTATCACTACAATGATATAGAGT
This sequence comes from Bacillus timonensis, assembly GCF_000285535.1. Classification (GTDB taxonomy): domain Bacteria; phylum Bacillota; class Bacilli; order Bacillales; family Bacillaceae_L; genus Ferdinandcohnia; species Ferdinandcohnia timonensis. The sequence goes on from NZ_HE610985.1 coordinate 1,299,001, forward strand.
AAGATAATAAAAATACTGAAGAATACTCCTAAAAGCATGTAGCGATTCGTTACCCCTTCAATCCAAGCCTCCCTCGCAATCGAAATTTCAAAAATTCCAATGACATCACCATTAGCAACGACTGGCTTTTTTAAAGTAAAGGTACGAGAATTCTTTTGAAGATCATTTAGATTTCTATATACTTGTTCAATATTTATCGTTGAAAACCCATATGAACCTAGACTAGGCAAACTAGAATATACAACAACACCATCTGATCGATATAATGTTATTTTGATAGATTCGTTAGTCAGAGCTTGAACTGTCTCAAACTGTTCTTTTGGTTGAAGTTCATATAATTTAGGATCTAAAAGCTGTGACTCAATCTCTTCCATCTTATTAGTCATCTCAACGTATTCAACAAATGCTTGCTTTTCATCTAGATTACTTAAACTGACATATAAGATGTAAAGCGCCACAACTGGAAGTAGCATCACGATAAAGAAACTGACCAACAGCCATTGTTTAATTTTCATACGCTTTGCTCTCCTATAAAACGATAACCGACACCCCACACTGTTTGGATATACTTTGCGGAGCGTGTTGCGTCCCCTAATTTTGTACGCAAGCTTTTAATATGAACAGTGACTGTATTATTTCCATCGACATCTTCCTGCTGCCAAATATGCTCGTAGATTTCTGTCTTCGAAAAGGTTTGTAATGGATTTTTTGCTAACAAGAACAGTAATTCTCTTTCTTTGGAACTCATTTGGATAATATCCCCATCTAAATATACAAGGTCATTCGTGAAATCGATTGTCAGTCCTTTCATATAATGGATGCGATTGTCATTGGCTATTTTATTGTTATATCTTCTATACCGTCTTAAATGGGAGCTAATTCTAGCACTTAATTCCTCAAGACTAAATGGCTTCGTAACATAATCATCTGCGCCAAGATTTAAGCCTTTTATTTTGCTTTCTTCCTCATTTCGTGCACTTAAAATGAGAAGTGGAATTTCACTTTCCAATCGAATGGTTTTACATAATGTATACCCGTCCATTTCAGGAAGCATTAAATCAATTAAGACAAGGTCATATTGAACCTCCTTAAAATCCTCCCACCCTTCTTTTCCTGTAGATGCCCATGTCACGGTATAGCCTTCTTTCCGTAAATGGTCACAAACAATACGGGCAATTTCTTTATCATCTTCAACAAGTAAAATATTTTCAGGTTTTTCCATGGATAACCCCTCTTTCAATCTATTTTCATTATAAAGGATGTTCTGGAAGGCTATTTAATTTTTTATTTTTACTTAATAATTGGACCGAATGTATATTCAAGACACATTTATTAAAAAGTAAGTAACGTACATTTACAACATAAAAAGAGGTGTTTAGTTTGTCTAATAATCAAGAAAAACAAGTCTTACCCCCGCAACATCAAAATCACCAGCCTGGAACAGAAACTGAAATGGTACCAAAACCAGTCTCGGAAGATCATTCCTATCAAGGCAGCAATAAACTTAATAATAAAGTTGCCATCATTACTGGTGGTGATAGTGGAATTGGTAAAGCAGTTGCGATTCATTTTGCGAAAGAAGGCGCAAATGTTGTCATCGTTTATTTAGAAGAGCATGAAGATGCGAAGGAAACAAAGCGTCAAATTGAAGAAGAAGGACAGAAATGTTTGCTTTTATCCGGTGATATCGGAAAAGAAGAGTTTTGCGAAGAGATTATAAAGAAAACAATTGATACATTTGGACAGCTAGATATTTTAGTCAATAATGCAGCTGAACAACATCCACAAAAGAGCATTGCCAATATTTCATCTGAACAGCTAGAAAAAACATTCCGAACCAATATTTTTTCTTATTTTTATTTAACAAAAGCTGCTCTTCCCCACTTAAAACAGGGTAGTTCGATTATTAATACAGCTTCAGTAACCGCATATAAGGGCAATGAGCAGCTGATTGATTATTCAGCAACAAAAGGGGCCGTTGTTTCATTTACACGCTCACTCTCCATGCAATTAATTGGAAAAGGAATTCGGGTAAATGGAGTGGCACCTGGCCCGATTTGGACACCACTTATTCCATCCACTTTCCCAAGTGATCAAGTTGCGAAATTTGGCTCGACAACGCCAATGAAGCGACCAGGACAACCTGAGGAGGTAGCACCAAGTTACATTTTTTTAGCAAGTGATGACGCTTCCTATATGTCAGGACAAATACTTCACGTGAACGGTGGAGAAATCGTTAATGGGTAAAAGAAAGCATCATCCCTCACCGGATGATGCTTGTTTCTATTTTGGTTTGGCATTCCCATGTCGTCTTTTATTTAAATAAATGAAGCCAATCATTAACACTGGTACGATAAATACAGCAACGAATAGTGTATAGTAATTTTCGTAGTGTCCCGAACGAGAAATACTTCTGAGATATCACGATTCACCACAACATGAAATTCATCCTCTGTAGGTCGAATGAGATCTTCAGTTATCAGTCCAGTTAACTCCTTACCTTCCCCAACCTGATCAGTCGTTAAGGTAAAACTTTGTGTTTTCGTCGTATTATTAATTGCAACAAATGCCGTTTGCCCTTCATACTCTCTTTTAAAAACAAGCAAACCTGCTTCATTTTTCACCAATTCAATTGTACCTTTTGTTAATGCAGGTACACCTGCACGTACCTTTGAAAGTAAAGTAATATATTCAACTAACTCTTGGTCGGTACGAAAATCCATCAACCCAAGATTGTCTGGTGGCTCGCTACCATTTAACGCAATTTCCGTACCATAGAAAACCATTGGAATTCCAGGTGTTGTATACAAGTACGTTAATGCAGATTTAATTCGTGGAGCCGGATGCTCGTTTGCTTCAGTAGCAAAATAAGTAAATCGAACTGTATTCGTGTTATCAATGAATTTGATTAAAGAATTTGGATTTTTAAAAGCTTGATCCTGCTTCCAGACCTGTTCCACATCATTAAAATCTTGGTCTGGCACACTAAAACTTGTGATACCTTCATATGGCAAAGTATTAAGAATGGAATCAAGACCAGCTGTTTCAAGATCTTGTAAATGGCTCTTACTTGAAGATTCTCCAATTAGGATAAAGTCTTCTTTTTCCGCTTTAAGAGCAGTAGATAGTGAAGTGATAAATTGCGGTGAAACCCCATCAACAAGATTTATTTTATATCCATCTATATTGGTCTCTTGAACCCACCATCTTGCAGCACCTACTATTTCATCATCTAAAGAACCGGCATTTGATTCAATGCCAAGATCAAGAATAATCTTCATTTCTCTTTCATGGGCTTCGGTTACCAATGTTTGTAAATCTTCAGATGTACCAAAATGCTTATTGATTTCACGTCTGTCTTTTACCATATAAGGATAAAAGGTCGTCGAATTATTTTCAAAGACAGGTGATATTAAAATCGAAGTAAATCCCATATCCTTTAGGTAATCAAGCCTACTCGTAATCCCTTGGATGTCGCCTCCATGATAGGATGTTGGATTGGTACGGTCCACATCTAGATCATTTGTACTGTCTCCATTATTGAAACGATCTACCACGATGTAATAAATGCTTTCTTCCTCAATTGACATATTGGATGCTGCAAAAACAGGGGTGGCTACAAAAAGCAGTAATAAAATAAGTAAAGCTACTATGTATATCTTTTTCTTCATCATTTAACTCCCATCATCATTGTACTATCATAGATTAAAGTAACCTTTTCCCTTCTCAAAAGTCAAATATAACAAGCGTTTGTTCATATTTTGTACAAATTTATTAACCTTATATTTTAGTAAATAAACGAAACTTTTTCTAAAAAAATATATATTCTTTCTTTCCAGATTCTGTGGTAAACTAAAGGAGTTTTCATTCAGGATCCTAAAGGAGTTGACAGCTTGGATACTTCTATAAATACGAAAAAGTTAACATTGTTTGCTTTGACATGGCCCATTTTTATTGAATTATTACTACATATGTTGATGGGTAATGCCGATACACTTATGCTAAGTATGTATTCCGACAACTCGGTTGCAGCAGTCGGAGTTTCAAATCAAATCTTGTCATTAATTATTGTCATGTTTGGGTTTGTTGCAACTGGTACGTCTGTTTTAGTTGCTCAGCATTTTGGTGCTAATAATGAAAAAAGTGCAGCTGAGGTTGCAGTTGTATCCATCTTTGCTAACCTCGCGTTCAGTATTGTTTTGAGTCTAATCGTTTTTATCTTGAGCAAGAAGCTTTTATTATTAATGGATTTGCCTATTGAATTATTAGATGAAGCAGACAGCTATCTTCGAATTGTGGGTCTTTTTTCTTTCCTCCAGGCCCTTATTATGACTATTGGTGCTGTCATTCGAAGCTATGGATTTACTAGAGACACCATGTACGTAACAATTGGCATGAATATTTTGAACATCGTCGGGAATTACATTTTTATATTTGGCCCGTTTGGATTGCCAGTTCTCGGAGTCGAAGGGGTTGCGATTTCAACGTCTTTTAGTAGATTAATTGGGTTACTTGTTATTACCTATCTTCTTATAAAACGCGTAAATCATGGGCTTCCATTTAAAAAGATTTTCACTTTACCAAAAGAACATCTGCAAAATCTACTTAAAATTGGAATACCATCTGCTGGGGAACAGCTTTCCTATAACTCTTCCCAGATGATTATCACTTATTTTATTACGATTATGGGGACCCAAGCACTTACGACAAAGGTATATGCACAAAATTTAATGATGTTTATTTTTCTTTTTAGTATTGCAATAAGTCAAGGAACACAGATTTTAGTTGGACAAATGATTGGTGCCCGACAAATTAATGATGCATATCAAAGAGCATTAAAAAGTTTAAAGCTGGCAATCTTTATTTCTGCAGCAATGGCTGTTATTTTCTCATTCTTTAAAGAGCCACTTTTATCCATCTTTACAGATAATCATGACATTATTAAAACCGGTAGCGTCCTTATCCTTTTAACGATTATACTTGAACCAGGACGCGCCTTTAACCTTGTCCTTATTAACGCCTTAAGGGCGGCTGGTGATGTTAAATTACCGGTTTATATGGGGATTCTATCGATGTGGGGAATTTGTGTGCCAATAGCATACTTTTTGGGCATACACTTCGAACTAGGATTAGTCGGAGTCTGGATTTCCTTTATAGCGGATGAATGGATTCGCGGAATAGTCATGCTTTGGAGATGGCGTTCTCGTGCATGGGAAAAGAAATCATTTATTACACCAGCTAAAACTACAAACATAACAGCCTGATTCCGTCAGGTTGTTTTTTTATGCAGGAAACAATAAAGAGGAGCAACTGCTCTCTCAAAAGTCACAGTTATAAAATTCCAATCTTTTGTCTAAAAAGAGGATAACATACCTAATCAAATACACCTTGGCGTAATTGCCTGCCTGATTTTTTTCGAAACTACTCGTAAAATTTTTTTTGAAAATCGTGGCATTCGCCGAAGGCATAACTTTACTCAGTCAATACTTCGACTTAATAAAGTTAATAATACAGCAATGGATGGAGGATTGGATTTGGATCTACAACAACGTCTTGGCAGCATAAATGAACAGAAACGCTCTTTTATCACCGGTACAACCGAATGTATCAATGACCAATGGATCTTCTTTGATGCTGAAACAGATGAAGCATCAATGCTTGAAGAAATGATTGGGAAAGAAGTTGAAGTTTTTACTCTGAATCGGTGGGAAAAAGGTATTTTTGTTGAGGATGGCCTTATCCAAATGGATGACTATTTTTATAAACTATCTAATGGAGATTGCCTCCGTTTTCGCAAAAAGTTAACTCTTGCGTATAAGGAATTACTTGAGGGTTTTTCCGAGGACCAATTTTTACGGTTTACATCAACTTTAAATAAGCTTTCGTTCTCATTATATGATTGTATTCATTGTCATAATCAATTGATGTATCAGGTCGAGAGTGGAGAAAATGAGGGTGTGAATTTTATCATGTTTGATAATACGGAAATGATTCTATCCGTTCACCATCACTTTTCACGAGGAAAATTTAAAAAGGATCGATTTGAGTTTACGTTATCTAATGGGAAAAGGGCAATTCTTTCAACACTATGCAAATAAGAATGGGCGGTCTACATAACCGCCCATTCTTTTTCTTACAATGCTTTAAGTTTAGTTAATCCTTTTTCAAAGTCCTCACTCTTCATTGGCCGATCGATATAAAAACCTTGGGCATAGTGACATTGGAGTTCCTTAAGTAATGCAATCTGCTCATCGGTTTCAACACCTTCAGCAACCACCTTTACAGAAAGTCCATGCCCCATTGTAATAATCGCCTTCACAATTGCAATATCTGAAGTATTGACCTTAAGGTTATTAATAAAGGTGCGATCGATTTTTAGGGTATTGATGGGCAAGTCCTTTAAATAACTCAAAGAAGAATAACCTGTTCCAAAGTCATCAATGGAAACCTTGACACCGAGCTTTTGTAACTCCTTCATGACAATTACACTGTGTGAAATATTTCGCAGCATCACACCTTCTGTGAGCTCAAGTGTTAAAAATTGAGGGGGAAGACCTGTTGCTAATAAGGCTTCCTTTACCTCATTGATAAAGCTCATTTGTTGGAATTGATTAGCCGATACATTAACGGAAATTGTTAAGTAATCATACCCCATATCATGCCATTTTTTATTTTCCTGACATGCCTTTCGTAAGACCCATTTTCCAATTTCATGGATCAAACCTGTTTCTTCAGCTAAAGGGATAAATTCTCCAGGTGAAACGAGTCCTAATTTTGGATGTTCCCACCTAATGAGTGCTTCGGTGCCATAAACCTTTCCTGAAGATAAATCAATCAAAGGCTGATAACATAAATGAAATTCTTTTTTTTCAAGTGCTCTCCGTAAATAACCTTCAAGCTCAAGCTTATACAAGACTTGTTGATTCATTTCTGTTGAATAGAACTTCATTTTATTGCCGCCTTGATGTTTTGCAAGGTTCATAGCCGTATCCGCATGTTTAAATAATAGCTCAGTAGTAATCCCATCATTTGGGTAAAAACTGGCACCAATGCTCCCCGTTAAAAAGAACTCACGTGCTTCATACATGATTGGTTTAGAGATATCTTGCAAAAGACTTTGTCCAAGGTCAACAATTTTGTCAATTTCAACACCATCGGAAATCAGAATGGTAAATTTATCACCACTAAATCGTGCCAGATAACTTCTTTTTGGAAGTATCCTTTTGATTCGATTTGCAAGTTCCTTTAAAATAATGTCCCCCGCATAATGCCCAACTGTATCGTTAATAATTTTAAACCGATCTAAATCTATAAATAATACTGCTAATTTATTATTGCTCTTTTTCTTTTTAAACCTTTGTACAAATTCCTCAACTTGATTTGTAAAATGTAAACGATTTGGTAAGCCAGTGTCTGCATCGTAATAGGCTAAGCATGCAATTTTTTCTTCAGCCTTTTTTTCATAAAAAGCCTCTATATCTTTTAAAGAATTATGTATGGATTGGGTTAACGCTGTAAACGCATGCAAGTCGTCTGTTTCAGATAGAGAGAGAATGGCCGTCATTAGTTTTGTATCTGGAAAGACAGTACAGGATATTACAACACTGTTCGTTTCCATCATTCCAACCTGGAATTCCTCATTTATGTTCGGCCCTAATATTGTAGAATCTGGCAACCATTCAGTTAATCTAATCACTATATCTTGTATAAATTTTTCATCTATAGTTCTGGAAAAAAGTTGTATCAGTACATTTTTTTCAGCAGAAAGTTGGTGTTTTTCTACAAATTCATTAATTTCATTTATACTTTTACAAATTATGCTATAGGTTCTCAATATGAGATTCACCACTCTTTTTTTCACTGTTGAAGTATGTATTTCTATTCATAAAGATAGCATAAAATTATGTCGAAAAACACAGAAAAAAGAGAAAAAGCTGCCTTAGTCAGCAGCTTTTTCACAAAATTTTTAGAAATGCCATATTCCTAGTGGAAGTTTCATTCCTAATCCAATTGTTAATCCTAATACAACAATGAACAATATCCAGAATAGTCCATTTGATTTCCCTTTACTTGAACGTGCTAAAATCATTTCCATGAATCCAATCGTTAGCACACCTAGAATTGCTTTTCCTATGTATTCACCGTCAATTGTAACCCCACTAAACAATAGAAGAAAACCAGTTACTAAAATGAATAAATAAAACAAACGTAAAACCATTTTTACAATTTTTTGGGACTTTTCTTTTCCTGCCTTATTCAGAATTGTTGCTGCTATAACAAATAGAATGATAGCAACTGCCCAAGAAGTGATATGTGCATGTGTCATGTACTACTCCTCCTTTTCCTTTCTCATTCAGGGATTATCATAGCATGTTTATTGTAAAAATAAAAAGATTCTATCTATCCTTTTTCACTGTTCACATAGTAAATATGTCATAATTGTGACATAAAACTTCTTTTCATTATTCTTGAATTTTATTTCGTAAAGTACCTAGATTGTCAATTGTAATTTCAATTAAATCTCCTGCCTTTAAAAAGCGTGGTGGATTAAAGCCTTTACCAACTCCAGAAGGTGTACCTGTTGCGATAATATCACCGGGTTCTAAGGTCATACCTTGTGAAATGACAGATATAATGGTTTCAATCGGAAATATTAACTGACTCGTGTTCCCTGACTGTCTTACCTCACCATTTACTTTTGTTTTTACTGACAAGTTACTTGGATCCGGAATTAACGATTTATGCACAAGCATTGGTCCCATCGGACATGTCGTATCTAAGCTTTTTCCAAGAAAAAATTGCTTATGTCTAGATTGAATATCGCGAGCTGTAACATCGTTTATGATTGTATATCCAAACACATACTCGAAAGCTTCATCCTCTTTAATACCTCGCCCTTTTCTACCAATAACAACCGCTAGTTCACCTTCATAATCTAGTTGCTCTGTTACATTTTTATGGTTCAAGACAATTTCATTTGGACCGACAACTGTCGTTGGTGTTTTTGTAAACATTACGACATGGTCAGGGATATCCTTAGCACTTCCCATTTCAATGACATGGTCAGCATAATTTTTACCGACACAAAAAATATTTTTGCTTGGTCTTGGGATTGGTGCCTTTAATGTAATATCACTAATCGAATCAATACAATCATTCTCAGGATGTTCTTGAATCCACTCTTCAATTTGTCGAATCCTCTCAAGAAACTTATCTCCTTGCGCAATAGCTTCAATCATTGTTTCTGGAATTATCGTTGTGTTATCGATTTGCTTTTCAGCGAGATTCACATCGATTACTTGGTTCATCTGCTCGTTTACAATTCCAATAAATTGTTTTCCATTCTTTTCAGCCGTTACTAACCTCATTATCATCACCTCTTATGTATTCTGTTTATGAATTCTATATTACTTGCTGTTATTCCTCTTTTATATTTTTGTAGAACTTTGTATTATTTTGCAATATTATAAGAGGTTTTAGCGAACTTGTTTTATTCTCTCTAAAGGCAGGTATAATAATAGTACAAGTCTTGTATATACTACTTTAGTCTAATGGTTCATAAAGAAAATGTACTAAAAAAATGGAGAAATGAAAATGTTCATGTTGAAAATTGCAATTGAATTAAAGCGCCGAAAAATGACAACTTTAGCTAATCGGCACGGCTTTACTGCTTGGGAGACAGTAAAGTGTAGTCAAGAACTAGATCAATTATTGAATATTTATCAAAAGACAAAACAAAAGAAATTAAAAATGGTGAATTAATAAAGCTATTCGCAAATTAGCGAATAGCTTTATTTCTTATGTCCACCTTCATGCCATAAGTTAATGTTCTCCAAATCCATTCAAATGGTCCAAATCTAAATTTTTTCAGCCAAAGGAAGCTTAGTATGATTTGCAGAATGTAAATGCCGATGGTGAGAAGGAAGCCTGTAAATAACTCGATTTTCCCATATAATCCAAAACCATATCCATAAAACAAAAGCGTGCAAACTATGGATTGAAACAGATAATTACTTAATGAAAGTCTTCCAACAAAAGCTAGTGGAGATAAAAGTTTTTTCCATATTGGCACCCTCATTAATAGGACAACCGTTGTTGCATAAAATAAGGCTGTACCCGGACCTCCAATTGTATCTTGTAAATAATCTGTTGCAGGATTTTTATCTGTAAAATACGGTAGTAGCTTCATTGGGACTCCAATTACAAAGGAAATCAGCCAAAGAATTTTTACTTTTTTTACATCCTCGTCATGGCCTTCAAACCATTTTTTCTTGGCGATAAATGCACCCAAGAGAAACATCGGTAACAACGTAATCACTAAAGCAAAGATGCTTGCTACATTATTCACGAAATACCAATCTTGGAATCTCTGAATAGTAATCTCCCAGAATCCACCAGTTGAATAAATTTCCACTGATTTTAGTGCAAGCTGCTCATTGTACAGAACTGAATTTATGCTTGGCTCGAACATAATCGCTACAAACATTAGTCCACCTAAAAACAAATTTGGTACAAAGATAAGAACTAGTGCCCAGATTAGTAAAGTGATTGGTTTTGCCTTATGAAACAATAATAAAATTGCCCCTACTACGGCATATGTAATTAAAATATCACCATGCCACACAAAAAATGCGTGTAAACATCCAAACAGTAAAAGTACCATTAATCTTCTTGTGATCAATGGATAAAAAGAATAACCCTTAGCTAGTGCTCTTTCCTTAAACAGAATCATGCCAAATCCGAAAAGAAACGAAAACAGCGTATAAAAACTTGCTTGGGCAAAAATATCAATGAAATTATTTGTCCACTGGTTCAGTTCTCCAGTCCACCATGTCTTTGGATTTAAATAAAGAATTGGCGCAAAAAACGAAGGCATATTCACGAAGAAAATACCGAAAATCGCTAGCCCCCTTATAACATCGAGGGATTGAATTCGCTCCGCTCCCATTACAGGGGTTAATCGTTCATTGTTCATTCGTATAGCTCCTTTAATTTTCCTCTATTTGATTATAAGAGAAGCGTCTAGAAATCTCTAGAATAATATTCCAAAAATTGAATTAACACGTTATTCCCTCATCCCCTAAATCACACCTTCTGGGTGTTTATCATAGAATATCGTAATCGCATCTTTATGTAGCAACTTACTATTTTGTATATTTTTTAATTTGATATTTAAAGGGTGTTCAATATGCCAGCAATTGTTGGAGCAATAAAAATAAATAGCATTGGGAATAGCAGTGTAATGAATGTAGGGGATGTTTTTCAAATTGCACCTGTTACTACTGCCAAAACATTCGCTGGAGCTGGCTCATTTAATACTGGGAATGGAACTCGTATCTTTAATAATCAAAGTGTAACCAACTCATATGATGTGGATACAATCGATAGTGTCAATGTCGGTAACGCCTAAGGGGGTATAAGCAAATGAATTTTTATATAAATCAAAGTATTTGCATCCAAACGTTAAGAGTCGGAAGTGTTGCAAACTCATCTGTCTTACAAATTGGAAGTGCGGGAATTATTCGGCCATCTGCACATCTGTATAATACAGGGGGTTTTACTAAACCAGCTCCCCAAATTACAAAACAAAATATGTTAGAAGCACCAGCTGTTCCTTTAGCCGGCGCATCAGGAACAGCTGGAGTAGCCCCTGTAATTGGTGCAACAGGAGTAAGATAATGGGCATTCACCCAATCGTTCTTACCTGCATAGAGTAATCTATAACAGAGTTTTAGAAAGGGTGAATGCTATGTATCCTTATCATCATTGTGTGTCTTCCTCATATATTCAGAATCTGTATCAGTATATCCAACAACAAAACGTACGGATTAATCAATTAGAGCAATCACTTCAACAACTTCAAACGGAAATAGGAGAATTAAAGAAGCAACCATCCACCCATATTGAGAAAGTTGAATATAAATTTGATCAACTAAAAGTTGAAACTTTAGAAGGTACTTTAAACATTGGGTTAAATCCATTAAATGGGGAACCAATTGAAGACTTCTCCGTTGCTCAAGGAAAAATGAACATTCCAGATATTCGGCATGTCCATAAAGAACTACTTGGTGAGATACAAGACAATATCGATGAATATTTATCAAATGAGGGTCCGGTACTTATTGAAGGTATTGCTAATCAGGAAAGAACGGATATAGAAGAAGGACACTCAGGCTTTATCATTGAGGATATTCAGAAACAAATTCCTGACCGAATTGTCCATTATCTAGGTCAATATCATGGAGAGCTACAAAATCCATCAAGAGAAGCGGAAGTGTACCAAAACATTATCAACCATATCAAAAACGACATCAAAAATTCAGTTACTGGATATATTCAAAATTTGCCAAAAAACACGAAAAGGGAGAATGAGACGTGAACTTTACCGTTGTAAATAAGGAATTGCAAGTTGGACATATTGATATTGTCGGTGTTTCAACATCGGCTGTTTTTATTATTGGAGATGCACAAACCATTTCTATGGCTTCTGCTTTTGATACTCCACCTGAATCTTTAATCATTGGACCATTTGTTCCGCTAGCTCCAGAGAGTTGATGTACATTGAAAAGACTATCGGTAGTAGACTATATTCAGATAACTGCGGTTCTGTTTAGTAGTATAGTTGAGATTGGTGACACTAGAAGAATTGCTCCTTTTTCCCAAGCACTTGCTTTTCAAAAAGAAGTCCCATTATTTTTTTCAAATGAAGGAAGTTTTTCGGCATTTCCATTTTTTAAAAGGGAGCTCCCCAAAGTAACAATTGAAGACGAAATAAATATGAATACTTTCCATCAAAATCCTGTTATCAAAGTCAATACTGTTAGAATACTCGGTATTTCCTCTTCATCCGTACTCCAGATTGGATCAACTGTAGAGATAGAGTCAAAGTCTAAAGTAAAACATATTCGAAAATTATTAGAACACCAGACCATTGAAAGATAGTTCACTAATTTTGTATTTTCACATAAAGTAATAGCATGAAAATGTTTTTTAAAGGATGACGCTATATGCCCTCTATTGTTGGACCTATAAAAATAGTAAATGTCGGTGGTGGAGTCGTGAACTTCGGTGACTCCTTCTATGTTTCACCTAAAGATACAGCGAAGACCTACTCAGGGTCAGGATCATTTAATACCGGAGATTTTATCTGTACGAATAATGGATTAAATTCCACAAACACAAATGACGAAGATTTCGCAGATCAATTACTAAAAAATAATGCTTAATAAGTAAAAAGGCCGTGCCACGGCCTTTTTACTTATTATAATGTTTCTAATCTTACAAGCGTACCTCTACCAGACGGTTCAGCTGGTTCAACGATTAAGCGTTTAGGTAATCTAGCCCTTAATTCCTGGACGTGACTAATAACACCTACCGCCAATTGTTTTGAATGTAATTTTTCGAGAGCTGACACAACCGTATCTAATAGGTCTGCATCCAATGTACCAAATCCTTCGTCCAAGAAGAAGAATTGCAACGGATATTCACCCCTTAGCTGGATTTGAGCGGAAAGCGATAGTGCCAATGCCAATGATGTTAAGAAGGTCTCTCCTCCCGAAAGTGTTGTAACAGGACGTCTAACCCCACCATTTGCATCATCCCTCATAATAAATCCACCCTGTGAATCCACCTCAACAGCATAGCGTTGTCTAGTGAGAATTCCTAGTCGCTCTGTTGCGTCAAGACTTACTTGTACAAGCTGTTCCTCTGCAATAAACTCTACGAAACTATTCCCTTTAAAAACGGATTGTAGCTTGTTATATTGCTCCACTGACTGTTCAAGCTCGTTTCGTCGTTCTTCAAGTTCGTTGAATCGCTCATGTTTTTCTAACAGCACCTGAAGAGCTTTTACAGCTGCTCCTTTCGCTTCAACTGCTTGATTAAGCATCTCTTTCATTTCCGTACGAACCCTTTGGATATCGTCCCATTTTTCTTGTGTTAGTTCTTCACCTTTTAGGAGATCATTTAATTTTTGCAAATCGGTTTGTACTTGCTTGTGACTGTCCCAATAACGCTCAATTTGTGAACCAAGCTCCTCTTGCTCATGCTTTGAAAGTACCGATCCCTTTACATCGGAACTGTGTAAAAAGCTTGTTGTTTCAAGTACCTCAGCCCATTTACTAGTTGCTTTTTCACTTCTACTTTTCCCGTCCTGAAATGCTTGCAAAGCAGCATGGGTTTCATTTTCGAGTTTTTGACATTCACCTTGGACCTTTTGCCACGCTTCGTATGCTGTTGATTCGTTCTCCTCAAGCTGGTTTATCATTTGTTCCGTTTCAACTAATAACTGAGGGATGTTATTGTCTCCGATTTCTTTTAAGAGTTTTTCACGTGCCTCAGATAAAGCTTCGACTTTGCTTTTTAATGTAGAATTGACTTCAACAATTTGACGTTCAAGTTCATTGCTTTCATTTTGATGCTTTTGCTTTTCTTGTTCCTTTTGTTCAAGTAAAGTGGTGCTATTTTCAATTTCAACAGAAAGACTTTGCGCCAACTTGTCATTTTTTGAGATGTCTTTAAGCTTTGATTCGATTGTTTCAAATTCAAGCTGTGGAAAGGTTTGTTTCCAGTTCAAATACTGTTCTTTCGTTTTTTCCTGTAAGTTTAAAACTCGTGACTTAAGCTCATTTAAGGTTTTTGTATTGATTTCCTTTGTCTGTTCAAGCTGGTTCACTTGTTTTAATGATGCACGAAGGTCTTGAATGACTTTTCTACCCATTTCTTGAAGCTTTAAATAATCTTGTTGCAATGATTTTTGTTCAACAACAAGAGCTTGAAGCTCTCCATCCACATCTTCAAACTCACCTTCTATTTCAAGCTTTTTAGCTTTGATAGGGGCATTCATTTCCCCAGGGTACTCCCCGATAAGTCCCCCGGAAATTTGCTCGAGCTTAAGCTTAAGTGTTGAAAATTCTTGTTTTAGCTCCCTTACAATTGTTATATCATTGCTGAGTTTTTCGATTTGCGCTGCGATTTCATCTCCATGATCTTCAAGACTAGATACAGGATTCGGATGATGGGTAGAACCACAAACTGGACATGGCTCCCCAGTTTGAAGCTGGTCCGCAAGTTGAATAGCAAGATTCTTTTTCCGATTGTCCTCCAGTTTTTGCTTAAACATAGTAAGTTTAGCCTCAGCAAAACTAATAAGCTTTTCACTATCTCTTTCACGATCACAAACAGCTTCATATTTAGATGCATTCTCTAAAAAAAGTACTTCCATTCTATGCTTAGCCTGGTTGAGCACCTCATTTTGTGAGTTCAGCATTTCCTCCAATTTTTCAAGCTGCCTTTGACTTTTTTCAAGCTCTATTTTTTGTTCGTTTACACTTGTCTTGGAAAACAGGATCGTCTGCTTTTGTTGATTAGCTTTCTGGAGCTCGTCCCGTACTTCTGCTTTGATAGTTAATTTCGAGAGCTTTTCTCTTCGCTCCTTTTGTTTCTCTGTATCTTCCGTCATGGATGTAGTAATGGCTTCAATTTGCTTTTGTTTTTCACGTACTAGTGATTGTACCCTATTCAGCTTGGTTTGGAGCTCAATTGCTTCTCCTTCTAGAACAATTGCTTTTTCCTGAACGATCTTAGCATCGGTCAGCTGTTGTTTTTTTGTTACGTAAAACGGTAATTTCTCCGTCTTTTCCTGACGGGCAAGATGATAATCATTTGCCTTTGCTTCATTTTCTTGTTTTTTGGTTTTTAATTGATTTTGTAAAGTTTGATAACGAATGGTAGCTTTTTCTAACACTTCTTTTGCTGTCTCGTATTCCTCTAAATATGGAAGGATAAGAGCAGCTGTTTCCGCATTCTTCACTGTTTGCTCAAGCTGAAGGATATGTGGTTTCTCACGATTAATTTCATCCATTTTTTTGGATAATAAACTCTTATCCAACTGCCATTGCCAAATACTTTTACTCTGTTCGAAATCGACATCAATCTTATTGACCTCATTTTGTCGTTTTTCTAGGAGTATCTCTGCATTTTTTAGTTCTTGCTCCGCAATTTTGATTGCTTCCGTTGATGCATCTCCAAGACCTGTTTGTTCAGCAGTTACTTCATTTAACTCATTTTTTGCTGTGGTTAGCTTATTCTTTAATTTTTTATTTAGCTTGTCTCCATATTGTTCTAGATTAAATAAGCGTTGAAGCATTTGTCTGCGGTCAGCGCCCTTTAGTGATAAGAACTCAGCAAATTTCCCTTGTGGTAATACGACTGCTCTCGTAAAGTCATCAATGGTTAACCCTAAGAGATCCTGAACACATTGATTGACTTCACCAATTTTATCAGCAAGAACAATCGATTCCTCACCAACTTCAATGATTCGACTTACAGATGATTTAACCTTTAAATCATCCTGCCGCTTGAAGCTACGCTCAATCGTATAACGCTTCGTTCCTTTGGCATTTTCAAGCTCAAATGTAAAAGAAACATGAAGTAGATTTTCTGCATGATTTAATATTCCGTGCGTATTATTGGATGCGCGCTCGACTTTCCCGTATAGGGCAAGTGTCATCGCATCGAGTATGGACGATTTACCACTTCCTGTCGGTCCAAAAATCCCAAAGACTCCACCTTCACAAAGGGAACCAAAATCAACGGTTTGTTTTTCGCGGAAGCTATGAAGTCCCGCTACTGTTAATGTGATTGGTTTCATGCTTCGTCACCATCCTCGTCTACATCATCGGAAATCAGCTCTAAAAATAATTTCGTAAGTTCAGGCTCTGGTTTCGCACCGCCTGTTTGTTTTTCATAAAAGCGGACAAAAAGCTCATCAATTGGTGTATTTGTATTCACTATCCGTTCTGCCCTTTCTTTTTCAAGTTCTTCAAAAACGGGTCGAATATGAATGAGACCACTATGATGCTTACGTAATCGATGAATCTCTTCGATTGAAAGGGCATTTGTCACATGAATTTCAAGATCAATCCATGCATTCGCGTCCTTACCTTCATCAAGCCAAGTATATACTTGAGCCAATCCCTCTTTCGCTTTCCATCTTACAAGAGGTTTACCACTTGATAAAAACACCTCGGACATTTCAATCGGCTGATTAGGTTTCGCGTCTAAAATCGTTACAGACTTCGCGTACCCTGCCTCAGAAAAACTGTAGGCTAATGGAGAACCTGAATATCTAGCCATCGTTTTTGCTCTTGACACCATTTGTGGACGGTGTAGATGCCCTAATGCTACGTATTGTGCTGCTTCCGGAAGACTAGTAGCAGCAACGGTGTATGCCCCACCGACCTCAATTGGTCGCTCGGAATCTGAGCTACTTCCACCTGTTACATAAATATGGCTCATTGCGATATTAATTGTTTCAGGTGTGAAAGCTTTACTCATTTCTTCAAAGATCCCTTGAATGCGTTGATCATATTTATCGCGGAGCATTAATTCTTCATGAGAGTCTGATAGCACTTCGGCTAAACGTGACTCAGATGGATATGGTAAAGCTGCTAGTTTAATAGTTTCATTTGTTGTAGGAACATAGATGGTCTGGACATCGATTGTTGGCAAGCCAAGTAGTAGAATTCCTTGCTTTAGTGCAAGAGGTGAGGCTGCTGACAGACGGTCAGGGTTATCGTGGTTTCCTGCGATAACACATACAGGTCTTTTACCACCATCTGATAATCGAGCAATACTTTCATAAAATAAGCTTTCAGCCGCAGCTGGTGGGTTCACTGTGTCAAATGCGTCTCCAGCCATTAATACAACATCTATTCTTTCTTCCTCGACAATTTTTACAAGCTCGTCCAAGAATTGCGCTTGTTCTTCTAATCTACTTCTTCCCTCGAGAGATCGACCTAAATGCCAATCCGCAGTGTGAAGAATTCTCATCTAAAAGTCCCCTTCCTTAACCGATTTCTAGTACTATCATTTTAACACAGGAGGTTGCCTGGAAATGGTAGAGTTAATTGGAAATAACCATAAAAAGTACTGCCCAAATCAATGAGCAGTACTTTTTCACCTACACCTCTAACAAATGGCCACCATCAAAAAAGTATAAATAGCACTCATTTAGTGGTTTTTTCCAAATGTGTTCAATGGCTTTACTATATAATTCAAGTTGCACACGATAGCGGTCTTCAAGTTTTGGTTTTGCATCTTCAAAACTTTCAAACTTACCAGTAATCGTGTCCGTTTTATAGTCGATTAATACAATTCCTTCATCATCCTCAAAAATACAGTCAATAACCCCTTGGATAAGGACATTTTCTTGCTGTTTATCAGACCAGTCTGCATAGGCATCAGATGCAGAAATTGCAACACTAAACGGAACCTCCCGTTTTACATCCTTTGCTGCAAGCATTCGCTGTGCAATCCCTGATTCAAAAAATCCGAGAATACTTGCTACATCAATTACATCTGCCTGCTCCTGCGTTAATAATTCATTATGAACCATTTTTTGAATCTGCTCGCGAACTGAATTTTCGCTAATTGGTTCATTTAAATTTACATGCTGCATCACCATATGCATCGCCGTACCTCGTTCTGCCGGTGTTAACGATTTTTGCTGCATAAACCTTGGTCGATCTGCACTTGCCGCACGGAACCGAGGAAGAAAAGCTATATCGCTATGTTCATCCATACTCTCCCGTTGTCTTTTTATTTCAGAGACAGACTGTTTTGAACGCTTATTTGCAGCAGATTTAAAAGGATATTTCCATGTTAATTGATGTTCAATCTGTTCTAATGCATCACTACTAACCGGTATTGGATTTCCTTCTTTCAGTGCTGCCTCAATTTGTTCATGATTACTTTCTTCTTGGAGTTCTATTTTTTGCAATTCTACAGCAGATATAGTCCGAATCTCCCATTTCGCTGGATAATTTGCGATGTCAGTTGGGAGTTGGTTGACTGTTTCTTCTCCTCGAATCAGCCCCGCATCCTTATGTCTAATTAAACCAGGTCCAATCCAATCTAAATAAGATTTTGCTCCTGCTCTAGTATGGTCCGCAAGTAACCATTCTTTGTTTTGAAGTGTGGCCTGCCATTTGCCTAGTTGCTTTTGTAAATCTTTAACAGTACCTACAAGATAAAGCTTTTCCTTCGCTCTTGTAAGTGCAACGTAAAGAACACGCATTTCTTCGGAAATCAATTCAAGATGCATTTTTTTCTTAATTGCAAGCATCGGCAGGGTTGGATACGTAATTCGCAGCTTTGGATCCACATATTTCGTACCAAATCCGAGCTCTTTATCTAATAAATATTTCTTGTTTAAATCCATCATATTAAATTGCTTTGAAAGTCCACCGACAAACACAACTGGGAATTCAAGTCCCTTACTTTTATGGATCGTCATGAGGCGGACGACATCTTCTTGTTCGCCAAGCGCTCTTGCCGCACCTAAATCATCCCCACGATCCTGCATTCGTTCAATGAAACGCAAGAATCGGAATAAGCCTCTAAAGGATGTTGCTTCATACTGACGAGCACGGTCATAAAGTGCACGAAGGTTTGCTTGACGCTGCTTCCCTCCTGGCATCCCACCAACAAAATCATAAAAATACGTTTCACGGTACAATTGCCAAATTAAATCTGATAATGAACCTGTTCTTGCTCTGGTACGCCAGCTTTCTAACTTATAAATAAATTGGGCAACCTTATCATGGGTCTCGTCATCAGATGATGCTTCCCGCAGGAATGTCTTCAACGCCTCATAATAAGGACTATTTTTTTCGTAGGTTCTGATTTTCGCAAGCTCATCCGCTTCTAGTCCAACAATTGGTGATCGTAGAACAGATGCAAGTGGAATATCTTGATAGGGATTATCAATCACTTTTAACAAAGACATCATGACCCTGACTTCTGTTGCATCAAAATAGCCTGTTGAGAGATCCGCATAAATTGGGATTCCCATTTGTTTAAACTCCTCCATGATTTGCGGAGCCCATGGCATTGAACGCATTAAAATGACAATATCACGGTACGTGATGCTTCTCATCCGATTTTCATTACGGTCAAACACTTGGAACCTGGAAGAGATCATATCCTTGATTTGCCTTGCCATGGCTCTAGCCTCAAGCTGAGCTGTTTCAAGCTCGGCTTCGTCAAAGAGGACGATTTGTTCCTCATCTTCTTCGCTGTCCTCAACCTCATAACTTTCAACGTCTTGACCATTCTTATCAATTAAAAACAATTCAGCAGCCATATGTTCACTTTCGGGATAATCGGCACCAAGTTTTAATTCGGCGTCATCGTCATATTCGATTTCACCGACAACTTCCCCCATGATTTGTTTGAACAGAAAGTTTGTTCCGTCCAACACTTCAGCACGGCTACGGAAATTTTTCGATAAATCTATTCGTAATCCGGTATTTTCTCCAGATTGGGTGAACCGTTTATATTTACTTAGAAATAACATTGGTTCCGCAAGACGGAATCGATAAATGGACTGCTTCACATCCCCAACCATGAACATATTCCCGGTAGCTTCACCGTCTTTCGTCACTAGCTTTAATATGGATTCCTGTACCATATTCGTATCCTGGTACTCATCAACGAATGCTTCTTCAAACTGAAGTCTGTATTCTAGAGCTGCTTCGGATGGAACAAGCTCATCTGATGATGTCCCTTCCTTGCGTAGGATTTCTAGACAATAATGCTCTAAATCCGAAAAGTCAACTAACCCTTTTTCTTCCTTTACCTTTTGAAATCTATCGCCAAATTCAATTACAAGCTGAACCAGCATTTCGATGGAAGGCTGCATTTCTCTAATATTGTCCAAATAACTTTCAGGAGGCCTGCTAAACAAATCTTCCTTAAGTTTTTCAACAAGCTTTTTTGCATCATCCCTTAGCTTTGTAACCTGGTCCTTTAGAATTTCATCATACTCATCACCCTTTACAGGCTTCGCTCTGCCAAATACAAGTGTCTGCATTTCATGGTAGAGTGCAGTCCATGACTGATTCTTTGCATGTATGAGTCGATGAATTTGTTCCAAATCTGCTTCAATATTTTCTGCTCGAGGTGCAGGTCCTCCAGGCATTCGAATCAAATCCATGGCATGCTCTAAATTAGCCTTTGCCCCTTCAAGCTGAAGGGAAATATCCGCTAACAAATACGGAATATACGGTGTTTGATCCAAAGACAAGTCATCTACACTGTAATCCTCCACAATCTGTTTTAGCCATTCATGAGGTGTTGGATGTGCACGTGAAAATTCAAATAGTTTCCGAATCATATTTTGCAACTCAACATCGGTCCGGTCATTTGTAAAACGGTCAACTAAATCGAAGAATTTCGTGTTTTCGAGATAACTGTAATGCTCTTCAAAAAGCTCTTCCAGTACCTCATCACGCATTAACTCTGCTTCAGTAGAATCAGCAATTCGAAAGCCAGGGTCAATATCAATCAAATAATAAAACTTCCGAATGACTTCCAAACAGAAAGAGTGAATAGTTGAGATAGAAGCACGATTCAATAAACTAAGTTGACGTCTAATATGCAAGGAGGCTGGGTCTTCCTTTAACGCTTTTTCCAATGCTTCTCCGATTCGATTTCGCATTTCAGCAGCAGACGCATTTGTAAATGTCACAACAAGTAGACGGTCAACATCAACCGGATGCTCTTTCGATAAAATTTTTCTTATAATCCTCTCGACAAGTACAGCGGTTTTACCTGAACCCGCTGCAGCTGCGACTAATATGTCTTGACCACTAGAGACGATTGCTTTCCATTGGTCATCTGTCCATTGACTTCCTTCTGGTTTTGGTATGGTATTAGTCATGGATTTTTACACCCCCATTCCGAATTCTCTCAAGGATAACTTCTTTGCTTTCATTTGGTAGTACACGATAATTATTTTCTTCTAAGCTCTGATCAAATTGACAAACTGACTTGAAAGGACAGAACGTACATGGTGTTTTATCCTTAAGTTTATATGGGGCAATATCAATTTCACCATTTGTAATCCGATTACCCGTATTTTTAAAGACCCCACGTACATGGTTTCGAAGATAGCCAAGCTCTTCTTCACTTGCAACCTGTGAATTAGAATAAAAGCTACCGTCCTTTTTAATTGCAGCAGAGACAATTTGCGAATACCCTGTTCCAAGGGACTGGTCCATTAGTCGAACAGACTCTTCATCCCCTAATAAAAGTCCTTTCATTTTAAATCTCTTAAAGATTTCCTCTTCGATTTTATCTTCAGGTAGTACCTTATTTGAATGAATTAATGGGTCATGGATATGGAAATAAAGAACACCAGCAGGTTTTGCGGTTGTTCCAATCCAATCTTTCGAATGTGTAATAATCACATCCAAATATGTTAACATTTGCAGAGCAAGTCCATAATAAACCTCGGTAAGATTAAGCGCTTTTTGACTTGATTTATAGTCGATTACTCGTAAAAGTACTCCTTTTGAGCTTTCTGCTTTATCAACGCGGTCAATTCTACCTACAAGCTCCATTGTGCTGCCATTATCTAAATGGAAACTGATTGGTGGTAATGGACCCTTCTTACCAAATCCCAGCTCAATTCCTACTGGTGCAAAGCCACTTGCTTTCGCATGATCACTTAAAATTTTGGATGCACGACTAATAATTTTCTGGAGTTTATGCATGATATAGTGATAGCGATTTGAGCTTAATAAAATTTCTTTCTGCAAACGTGGTGCTAATTCTTCAACTGCTTTTGCTGCAAGCTTATCACACTGTTCTTCCGTAAGATCACGCCAATCGATTCCATTGATTCTTAAAGAATCTGCAATGTTCTTAAGAGCTGCATGGAATAAATCACCGATATCTGGTGATTCCAATCGAAATACCTTACGTTCTTTTAACTGAAGTCCATAGTTTGCAAAGTGGGAGAATGGGCAGCCCTGGAACACTTCCATTCGAGAAACACTACCTTGAATATGGTCACCATATAGGGCCTCTGTTATTTCTTTTGATAGTTTTTTGGTTTATTTTTATAAAATAAACTACTTAAGACAAGCTTACTTTTATATTTTATTTCATCGTGGTTTGCAAAGTAGTTATAGACATCCCACCATAAATCTTGAATTGGATACTGCTTTTTCCATGCTTGTAATTGTGTTGCCAAAGAAGATAAGGCGATATCAGGATTCACAATATACTCTAGCTGCTCATTAGCTGGTAGCTCTGAAGGTTCATTCATGTAAAACTTTTCTTCAAGCTTTGGAAAAATATCCTTCAGACGCTTTATAATTGGTGATGGAAGAAGTGATTTTCCTTCCTCATTAGCCAAAGGATAGCTAATATACAACATTTCCTGGGGACTTGTTAACGCACAATAAATAAGAAAATTCTCATCTAAGAGCGTTTCTCGACTCCCAGGTGCTAATTGTAGCCCAGCATCACCTAAAGTATCACGGTCTGACTCTGAAAATACACCCTCCTCATTTGGGCGTGCAGGTATGACGCCATCGTTCGCTCCAATAATAAAGGTACATTTAATGTTTGAAAATCTAGAACGCTCGAGACTTGCAACTAGTACTTGGTCAATAGCAGGTGGAACCAATGCAAATTGCATGCTTTCCAATCCGGTTTCTATCATATTACTGAACATTGAAAGCGAAACTTTTTCATCACCGATGATTTCTACATATTGATCAAACAATTCTAAAACAGCATTCCAAACCTGATCGTGTTCTCTTGCTTCTGAAAGTTTTCCGGCAAGTTCAGAATTAAGCTTCAATTCTTCCATCTTTGCAGGGATTTCAAGATCCTCTAAATAAAGGAACAGCGCCTCGCACATACTTCTGCCATCCTTCGCCTTTTGAAGACGTTTCCCGAGTGTAAGTAATGGTTCCACAACCATCGTACGAAGGTCGTTAAGCATGTCCTCATATTCACGCTCTTTATCTGTTTGTGGCAGTGCTGAATCCTCTAATCCCCTTATGCGCTTATACTTCCAGCGCTCACCATTTGTCCATTTAAAGCCTTGAATCCCGTATTCAAGTACATAATTCTCAAGCTTGTCCATGTCTTCACGAAGCGCTGAAATCTCTTCACCGAAAGGATATAAGAGATCAGTTTTTACACAACGAAAGACAGACTCGTAGCGCCAGTTACTGCTTACGACCTCAAGGCTTGAACGAATCAGTTCAATTAACGGATGATTTAACATCGAACGTTTTTGGTCAATAAAAAATGGAATATGGTAATCCTGAAAGATGGTTTCAATGATTTCATGATACTCACTAGCATTGCGAATCATTATCGCAATATCTCGATAACGATAATTTTTATCTCTCGCTAATTTTTGAATTTCACGAGCAATTCCTTCAATTTCTGCACGCCGATTTACTGCTTGACTTAATGTAACTGAAGTTGCTGCCTGATATGGAACAGTCGGTCTTTCATCAAAATATCTTTCCAAATGAGCTAAAGAAGGTTCTGAAGAGTATCGATGCTGGTTTGTTAATAGAACCGGCTCGCCGACCTTAATTTCATTTTCTTTTGCATATTGAATAATAGATTGATAGGTTTTTCCAGTCATCCTGAATAGACTTAAATCATGTGGAGGAACATCATATGCTTTATCGACCGTTAAGGCGATTGTTACCTTCTTTGAAACTTTCATAAGCTTTCCCAATACCTCAAGTTCCTGCGGGGTAAAGCTGTGAAAACCATCAATTAGAATTTCCGCTTCCGTTATATAAGAAGATTGAGGTATTTTTTCTGCTAATAGTCGTAAATAATCCTCAGAATCTACGTATTTCTCAAATAGATGTTTTTCTAATTCGTCATACAAAAGTTGCAGGTCGTGTAACTTATCGGAAAGTACTTTATTTTCAGGCGCAATAGTTTGTTTTTGCTCTTCTAGTATTTCTGGAGTGACACAGTATCGTTTAAACTCTGCGACCATTTCTTCCATTTGAGTAATAAATCCATTTTTATCAGCTGCCCGAGAGAAAACCTTAAGATCCTGTTTTTTGGAATCAATAATTTTTCGAAGAAGCATATTCACTCCGACATTATTAACATGGTAGCGGCTCATTCCCCCAGTCTCCTGCAGAACCCTCCATGCCAAACGAGTAAAACTGAATACTTGGGCTCTCATCATTCCGCCAATGCCAGGGGTACTGATTAAATCATATTCAGATTGGAATGTCATTTGGTCTGGAACCAAATACACAATCGGAGAACCTGTCGGGTCTTCAAGAAGCTTTGAGCGGATTTCTTCAAGACATGTGTATGATTTTCCAGTACCAGCACGTCCTAAAATAAATTGTAGCGACATATTATTGTTACCTCCTAAAGAGAGTAAAATTCGTTTCATTCTTATCCTCTAATTGTATCAAAAATTTTGTCGAACAGGCGAATCATAAACAATCCAAATTCTAGAATTGTCGTTTTATATTGGGATTTTTACTAACAGAAAAACCTGTCTAGGCATATGTTACAACAGGGTGGTGGTCTAATTTGAAGCGGTTAAATCTTGTCGCATTTTTACTTATTATTACTGGGGTATTTGTTGCATCGAATATCTACACATTTATTCCTATTTATCAAAGCATTTCAGATTCAATTCAAATTTCTGTTGAACAAGCGGTAGTTGGTGGGAGTATTTTTTCATTCTCTTATGCGTGTGGGTTGCTATTCTTTGGACCTCTGTCTGAGAAAATAGGGAGAAAAAAGATCATTCTTCTAGGGTTAATCCTTTCATTTCTTGCAACTGGCTTAGTTGGATTTTCATATAATGAAAAGTCACTTTACGTTTTTAGGTGTCTTCAAGGTTTTGCCTTAGGGAGCTTTCCTCCTGTTGCATTTGCATATATCTTTGATGTTTTTCCTCTACGGCACCGTACTTTTGTGCTAGCTCTGATTAACTGTGGTTTTTTATTTGCAGGAATCCTCGGTCAACTTATTAGTTCCAGTCTCACTTATTTTTATGGCTGGCAGTATGTTTTTTATTGCTTTGCAATCATCTATCTTTTCCTGTTTATTAGTGGTTTGTTTATCCTTCCATCTGTACCAGTTGCTAAACAAGCGAGGGCTTCATTTTTTCATGAATTTTGTATAATGATCAAAAATCCTTCATTAGTCATATGTTATATAATTACTTTTTCGATTTTACTAACGTTTATTTCATTCTACGATGGCATAGGTCAATACTTACATGACGAGTATTCAATTGACCAACAGGCATTATTTAAAATAAGAGCAATTGGTCTCATTGGGGCATCTTTTTCAATACTAACAGGGAAATTGGTACGGCGATTTGGTGACCGGCGAACATTATTACTTGGTCTATGTCTTGTAGCAATTAGTCTGAGCTTTCTTCTTTTCATAAGAACACCTGTTATGATTGCCGTCATGTCCATTCCTTTCATTGCAGCACTTTCCCTTCTCTATCCCTCTCTTATATCTATCATTGGTAAACTTGGTAAACATGCAAGGGGCTCTGCCATTTCACTATATTCTTTTACTTTAATGACTGGAGGAAGCCTTGGAGCGTTGCTTGCGTCTGGGTTACCCTTTTCATTACTAGTAGTGAGCCTAATCGGAATATTTATCATTAACATAGCGTTAAGTGTGAAACTAAAAATCTGAAAATAAGCAGGGTACCACTAGACAGTGATACCCTTTTTACTATTTACTCGTTTCATCACTACTTCAATAAAGCGCTTCATACGATTCATATCTAATTGTTGAGGCAGTAGTTCAATTTTTAAAGTTGCTGCTAAATTCGATTGAACATAGAGCATATCTCGAAATTCATCAACAGCCCCACAAAAATGTGGATAGCATTGATCTCCAGTGCCAAATACCCCTGTTACCAAATCCTTATTGGAACAGTTCTCAAACGCACGATAGAGATCCATCATTTCATAAGGAATCTCCCCATTCCCCCATGTATATGTCCCAACTATAAGACAATCTAATGATTCTAATTGGTAAAAAGGAAATTGTTCAACATGATAGACATAGCACTGACTTGTGTATTCTTTCATATGAGCATTGATGATTCTCATCGCTTCCTCCGTATTACCCGAAATGGATGTATACACAATTGCAATTTTCATACTTATAGCTCATCAAACCCATTGGATTGGGATACTTTAGTATAGGTGCGTGACTTTTGTTCAAAGAAGTCAGATTTGGTTTCATTCATCATTTCATCACTAAACACTTGTATCCAAGGCATGGGGTTCTCCCTTTCTTCATATAAATTTTGGAAACCTAGCTGGCGGAGCCTTTTGTTTGCAAGATATTCGACATATCCTTCAAATTCTTCCAAGTCTATTCCATCAATGTCTTTTAAAATATGGTTTGCCCACTCTTTTTCAAGTTCTACTGCTTGGCCAATTGCCTTATTGACATAATCCTTGTTCTCTTCTGTGTTTAACTCAGGATTCTCAGATAAAAGAATTCTTACAAATTGAGCGATGAAATACGCATGCTGCATTTCATCCCTTTGAATATAACTAATCATCGTACTTGTTTTAAGCATTTTTTGCTGTCTAGCAAGATTATAGAAAAAGGCAAAGCCTGCATAAAAATAGATTCCTTCCAAGTTAATCGAATTTATTGCTAGCTTAAATAAATGTTCTGGAGTTGGATTTTCTCTGAATCCCTCGTAAACTTTTAGAATCAGTTGGTTTCTTTTTTGAACAATCGGATCATCTTTTGCCTGATTATATCGGTCCTTTTGTTCATGTAAAGGCACAAGTGAGCTTAAGATATAGGAATAGGACTCATTATGAACAGCTTCCTGCTGAGAAATAACCGCGAAAATGGCCTTAAAGCTGGAATCAGTCACATAATCCATTACCTGATTCATTGTCGGGGTTTGCAAACTATCTAGTGATGCGAGTTGAGTATTAATACGTAAAAACACATTCTTTTCAATCGTACTTAGTTGGTCCCATTGCTTGATATCATCCTGCATATTAATCTCTTGTGCTTTCCAAAAGTTCGAAAGCAAGGTTTGATAAAATGTATACATTTGTGGATATGCAATATCATTCCAATTCAAGAGTCCTGATGTTTCCCCGTTAATTATCCCTGTTGATTTATTTGGAAACTGCGGATTAAATAATTTTATTTTTGTTAATGGCTGCATGTTTGTCATTTATTGATTATTCCTCCCCTTAACTATGGCATAGTTCACATTCTTCAATTTCTGCTTGGGACGTACTTCGAACATAATAAGTCGTCTTTAAGCCTTGTTTCCAAGCCTCCAAATGAAGCTTTAGAAGATCCTTAGCTTTAATATCATGTCTAACATAAAGATTAAAGCTAATACCCTGGTCGATATGACGCTGACGTGCTGCATTTTGTTTAATACTCCAAATCTGACTTACTTCATGACGTGCTTTTCGGTAAAAATCATACGTCTTATGGTTTATATCAGGTGCAGTTACTTTAAATTTAAAATTCTTTTTCTCTTCGGCATACTCGGCTGCGTAGATTGGGTCGATTCCATCGGTTGAACCACCAATTTTAGCTGTCGATGAATTTGGGGCTACCGCCATGAGCCAACCATTCCGCATTCCGTTCTGAGATACGTTTTCTTGAAGCTCATTCCAACGTTCAGAAGTATATTTTCTTCTGGTAAAATAAGCTCCCGTTTCCCATTCGGATTCTTTAAATTTCGGGTAAGCTCCTTTTTCCTTGGCAAGCTCCATTGAGGATTGAATTGCGTAATAGGCGATATCCTCATACAAGTTATTTGCTAATTGAACAGCCTCATCCGACTCCCAGTAAATCCCTTTTAGTGCTAAAAGATGATGCCACCCAAATGTACCTAGCCCTACGGCACGGAACTTTTTATTTGTAATCTCTGCTTGCTTGACTGAAATCGTATTTAAATCAACAACATTATCAAGCATTCTAACTTGTATCCGAATTAATCGTTCAAGTACATCTTCCTGAACAGCCCTTGGAAGATTAATAGATGAAAGATTACAAACCACAAAGTCGCCTGGTCTACGAACAATCACAATATTTCCTTTTTCATCAATGGATTCCTTCGTAATCTCCGTTGCTGACATATTTTGAGCGATTTCTGTGCATAAGTTACTACAAAAAACGGCCGTACGACCTCTTCCTAGTAAGTGTTTGTTCGGATTTTGTCGGTTTACTTCGTCACGATAGAACATATAGGGTGTACCAGTCTCTAACTGGGCAACCATGATTCGCGCCATGACATCCATTGCTCGATAGGTTTTACGAGGTAGAAGTGGATGACTGACTGCTTCGAGATATTTTTCGGTGAAATATTCTTTATCCTTTTCATCGTAAAAGTCTTCAAGACCTAATGGATTTCCGTTTTCATCCTTCCACCCCATGATTTTTTTTACTTCATGTGGACAAAAAGTATGCCATTCTCCAATGCTTCTTCCGTTTGCATCTACCTCTTCTAGTTTTTTCATAAAAAGGTCTGGTATGGAGACCCCTGTGAAAATATCATGAGCCTTTCGGCGTTCGTCTCCGTTGTTCGTTTTTAAATCTAAAAATCCATTCATAATGTCCTTGTGGAAGAGATCAAGATAGATTGCAATAGCTCCTTGCCTCTGTCCTAATTGATCAACACTAACTGCAGTATCATTAAGTAGGCGAATCCAAGGAACAACTCCAGATGAATTGCCTTTGAACTTTTTTATATCTGAACCTAAAGCACGGACCTTACCGTAATATACGCCGATTCCTCCCCCGTCCTTTGATAATCTAGCAATATCCCAATTATTTAAGTAGATACCATCAAGGGAGTCTTCAACTGTATCAATAAAGCAAGAAGACAACTGACCAAAGCTTTTGCCTGCATTGGATAGAGTTGGAGTTGCGACTGTCATATACAAATTACTCAATGCCCAATATGCTTCTTTCACATAGTTTAGGCGAGTCTTTTTTCCTTCATGCTGCATTAATGTCATGGCTATTATCATGAAGCGCTCCTGTGGAAGTTCGTAAATATTCCGTTCATAGTCTCTTGCAAGATAGCGGTCTGCTAATAAAAATAAGCCGATGTATGTAAACAATTGGTCTTTAGAAGGGTCAATAGCCTTTTCAAGTTCAAGAATCTCCTCTTTGGAATAGGAGTCTACTAGTTCTTTAGAGTAAATCCCTTTTAGCGTTAGTTTCTGCAGTAAATCATAAAATTTACCGTATTTTAGGGTGCTATTGTAGTTTCGATTCGTTGCTGCCTTTTCATAAAGCTCATTTAAATAAAGATGAGCCGCTAGATAAGTCCAGTGAGGCTGGTCCATTGCGATTTTGTTTAAGGCATAAAATAGTGCTTGTTGGTTTGCCTCAAGTTTAGAGAAATTCCTTTCTTCTAGTTTGTTTTTTATGTCGGTTGTATCAAGCTGGTATATTTTTTGAGCATGGTCAAGCGAGTGTAGAACTGAATCCAATTCCCCTTTTGTAGTGATATTCAATTTATTTCTCTCCCTTATCTTTTTTTCGTTAAACATAAAAAATCCGCTCAAGTCAATTGAGCGGATGAAACGATAACATCAAGAGAGCATAAATATAGAGCCCTACCTGTCGCCATCGTTTCATCTTCCCAATCCCCGAAGAAGGTGAAACATCTTAAGAAAAAGACAGGTCTCCTGACTTATGCGTCACTCTACTTTGAACCCTTCCCATATAAGTACCCAGTAGAGAATTTTGAACTCTCTAACTTAAGCTAGCTTATACAGTGGCCTGTTCATTTCGTCAGCATTAACAGTTGCGGGGGCAGTTCTGGATTTTCACCAGATTCCCTTTTAAGCCGTACGGCATCTTTCCCTCAAGGCATAATACTATATGTAGTTGTAAAAGACTAATTTCTATCAATATATGCTGTTACATTTAATAATAAGTGACTACTAGTCTTTTAGCAAGACAAATTTTGACAATTATTTCTCAAGAAATAACACCATATGTTCTTCGTCGCGATATTGTCCATTGTATTTAATTGCTCTATGGTCCACAGCAAATTTTTGAAATCCTATTTTTTTATATAATTCCTTTGCAGGTGTATTTTCGGAATCTACCGTTAAATAAAGTTGTTCTATTTCTTGGATATTTTCAGCCATTTTGATTGCTTCATTTAGCAATGCTTTTGCAATTCCCTTTCCTCTCTTATGATCATCAACATACATCGCCACGATAGTAGCCCTATGCCTG
The DNA here is from genome assembly GCF_000285535.1 of Bacillus timonensis. GTDB lineage: Bacteria > Bacillota > Bacilli > Bacillales > Bacillaceae_L > Ferdinandcohnia > Ferdinandcohnia timonensis. The sequence continues at coordinate 1,330,081 of NZ_HE610985.1, forward strand.
ATTTTTTGACGTGTTTCCCTTACTAAAGTTACCATTCCAACTAAATGTTCTTCTTCAAATGCACCGAATGTAAGAATATCTGCTGATTGAAAACTCTTTTTATAATCCTCTATGGGATTTGCTTTATTTTTTGCTTCGTCATATGTCACTAAAAATGCTTTCGGATCTATTTTTAATGCTTTTAGCCTTAGCTTCCAATAGACTTTCGCATCACCTGGTACTAATTTTCGAATTATCATTTTCCTCACTCCTAACAGAACATTTGTTCTTGTATTTTGTAGTTTATTTAATTATAATGGGATATGAGGAAAAAATATACAAAATGTATGTTTTCATGAGGAAATAGAAAACATATTGTAGGGTATTTGTCTATTATTCTAAAGGAGGTTTTTGTAAATGAAGGGGCAAGCTACACCGTATTTAATGTTTAATGGAAACGCGAAGGAAGCTTTGGAATATTATAAGGACATATTTGATGGTGAAATCTTGGATATTCAAACATATGCTAAGGCAGGGTATGAAACACAAGATTGGGCTAATGACCGACTCATACATGGTAAATTCAAAAAGAATGACTTCTTACTAATGGTATCTGATGACTCACCTGACCATCCTGTTACAGTTGGAAATAATATCTCTTTCGTTCTTGAATTTGAAAGCGAAGAACAAATCACTAAAACTTTTAACGATTTAAAAGAAAAGGGAACTGTGCACATGGAATTACAGGATACTTTTTGGGGCGCCAAATATGCAAAAGTGAAGGATCCATTCGGTATTATTTGGGACTTAAACTTTGAAAAACAGTAGGTATTAAAGTCCCCCGGATGACTTCCAGGGGATTCGTTTTATTTATTCCACTCATGTTTTAATAACCCATAAAAATACATATCAAATCGTTTTCCGTCTCTCTCTAGGAATTCCCGTGAAGTTCCTTCCCTAACAAACCCCAACTTTTCATATAAGGCAATTGCTCTTTCATTATATTGAAAAACAGTTAATTGGATTCTATGCAGATTTAATTCCTGAAATGCGAAATCTAACACAAGCTGCATTGCTTCATAACCAAGGCCTCGGTTGCGGTTACCATCACCACCGATCGCAATCGCCAGCCATGCATTTCGATGTGGCCATATGATGCTATCAATATCAACAAAACCTACAAGTTTATTAGACACAATCTCTTTTATTCCAAATACGAATGCTTTCTCATTTTTTTGCTCCACCCATTCCTTAAAATCAGAAGGGTGTTTTGGAAAAGCGGGCAATGTGTCCAAATTTCTTAGAAACTCCTGATCTTCATACCAATTTAGAATCGTCGGTACGTCTTCGTCCTTAATTCTTACCAGCTGGACTTTTTTTCCTTTTAGTAGATTGTACGTAATCATTTGAATTACTCCCTTATTTTTACTTAGAGATTAATTCAACATTCTCTTTCAATTATCCTTGTTTATCCAACTAGATCTTTGTAGGCTTTTTGTAAAAGACTTTTATCAATTTTACCAACATGTGTTTTTGGTAATTCTTCTACAAAAATAAACTCTTTTGGGACTTTGTATTTTCCTATCTTTGTTCGACAATACGCTGTTAATTCAGCCTTTGTTACTTTGAGATTTGACTTTAAAGACACTACTGCAATTACCATTTCGCCCCATTTTTGATGTGGCACACCAATAACGGCAACTTCGTTAATCGCTGGGTGCTTGCTGATGCATTGTTCCACCTCTAATGGGTAAACGTTTTCTCCACCAGTGATAATCATTTCCTTTTTACGACCAACAATATAATGATATCCTTCCTCATCACATCTTGCTAAATCACCGGTATATAGCCACCCTTCACGTAAGGCTTCTTTTGTAGCACCTGGATTCTTCCAATAATGATGGAAAACATGCTTACCACGAATTAAAAGCTCTCCTACTTCACCAGTTTTTGCCTCTTTTCCTTCAGAGGTGATAATTTTCACATCATTATAAAACATAGCTTTTCCGACAGACCCTCTGCGAAACCTTGAAATCTTAGGATCAATAAAGAAATTATTTGGCCCTGCTTCTGTTAATCCATATCCTTCTTTAAACGATAGTCCCTTTTCTTCAAAGGCTTGATAAATTTCAAGTGGACATGGTGCTCCACCAGATAAGAATGTATGCATCGTCGGGAAACTTACATTCTTGAATGATGGGGTGTTCACCATCATGTGATACATTGTTGGAACAAGTAGAACGACTGTACACCCTTCTTGGTTGATAATCTGAATGGCTCGATTCGGCTCAAAGCTATTAGCAATTACAACCTTTCCCCCCATCATTAATATAGGAATGGATAATGCATTAAGCCCTCCTGTATGGAACATTGGCATATACGTTAACGTCACATCTTCAGCTGATAAATTCCAGCTCACAATTGTATTTAACCCATTCCACATAATGGATTGATGGGAAAGGACAACACCTTTTGGTTTACCAGTTGTTCCCCCAGTATAGATAATTGCTAACGGATCATCCTCATCGATGAGTTCTTCAAGTTCAATGTAGTGGCATGATGTATTCGTAATTTGTTGATACTCCTCTGAATCATTTTTTATGATTTTCCAAATTCCATTATTCTTTAATAAGCCTTCAAACTTACTTGATATCGCTACTATCAATGGTGCTGAGTCCGACAATATATAATTGATTTCTTCACTTGATAAGCGCCAGTTTAACGGTACAAAGATTGCTCCAATTTTCCCACAGGCAAACAGTAGATCGAAATAACTAACATCATTTGGAGATAATAGTGCAATTCGATCCCCCTTTTTGATTCCGATTGTTTTGAAATAATAGGCGATATTTTCCGCTCGTTTATTTATTTCTTCAAAGGTAAAACGGCTACCCGTTTCCCCGTCAACAACAGCAATCGAATCAGGTGATAGTCGAGCCCGATTTGCGATCCAGTCTAGTTCCCACCTCACAACTATCTCTCCTTACGTCATCTTAATTCTATTCTTACTATAAAAGATAGTAGTTACATGGAAGTTACATTAGGATAAAGAGGTGAGACTGCTTATCAAGGGAATAGTAGTTTACCAATTTATTAGAAAAGTTGGTCACGTATTATGGCTATAAAAAACCATTCAAATCAACAATTCAATATAGTTTTTTCTTAAGCCTGGTTGTCACAGACAATTCATTCGACTTTTTACTACGTTTTGTCTTTGAGACTGACTATCACAGACATTTCATTCAATTTTTTACTACAGTTTGTCTCCGAGATGGGCTATCACAGACAATTCGTTCAACTTTTTACTCCGATTTGTCTTTGAGATAGGTTATCAGAGACAATTCATTCATCTTTTTACTTCGGTTTGTCTTCGAGACTGGTTGTCACAGACAATTCATTCGATTTTTTACTCCGATTTGTCTCCGAGACTGGCTATCACAGACAATTCATTCGACTTTTTACTACGTTTTGTCTTCGAGATAGGATATCGGAGACAATTCGATTAAAACTCCTTTACACTTTGTCTCCGAGATGGTTTATCTGCGACAGTTCACCACAGAACTCACTTATTTTTGTCTCTCATCCCAAACCCTCAAAGTCATTTCCCATATGCCTCTTCATAATTATGTCCTTGAACTAAAAGTCTTTTTCAGGAAAAAAATAGGAGCCTTTAGATCAGCTCCTAATCAAACTACATCATTATTCCGCCATCAACATGTAAGGTCGTACCGTTCACATAATCAGATTCATCGGATGATAAAAATAAATATGCATTAGCAATGTCTGACGGTTTTCCAAGTCTTTGAAGGGGTATCACTTGTTTCATTTGATTGATGACCTTTTCAGGCACGGTTGCAACCATCCCCGTTTCAATAAAACCGGGCACAACGGCATTGACATTAATTCCTTTTCTACCAAGCTCTTTTGCCCATGTTTTTGTCATTCCGACCACTGCTGCCTTAGATGCAGCATAATTTGTTTGGCCTACATTTCCATAAATACCCGTTACAGATGAAGTACTGACGATTTTTCCTTTTCCGTTAGCAATCAAATGTGGTACGACAGCCTGGGTGCAATTGAATACACCTGTTAAATTCACATCAATAACCTTTTGAAAATCTTCCTGGGAAAGTTTTGTTAGCATAGCGTCCCTTGTAATTCCCGCATTATTTATTAAAATGTCAATCTTTCCAAATCGTTCCATAACATCTGATACCATTTGATTGACGCTTTCTCTGTTTGCAACGTCTACTTGAAAAAATTCTACATCTGCACCCTGCTCTTTCAATTCTGATACTCTTTCGGCTCCTGATGTGTCATAGTCTGTTAGCGCAACCTTTGCACCTTCACGTACAAATGTGATAGCAGCCTCTAACCCTAGTCCGTTTGCTGCTCCAGTAATTATTGCCACTTTATCTTTTAATCTCATTTTGCCGGCTCCTTTTGCTCCATAAATTCATGCATATTTTTTAACAACAATTCCAAGTTATCGATTAACGGAGAGTGTCCACAGTCTTCAAGTTCAACAAATGTGGCATTATCTCCCAAATCCGCCATAATTTCTTTTGCCATATTTTCTAGCACAACATAATCTCTGTCACCACGGAGTACTAAAACTGGGATTTTGATATGATCAACCTGTCCGTTGCCTTCTGTTAAACCATTGTGTTGATGACTGATGTTAAATGTGTTTAAGGAATAATATACATCTGCAAGATTTCGTTGCGTCAACATATCCTCGAGATACTCATCATAATGAGCTTCATCAGGTTGATTTTTTGTATAAATCGCCGCGTTCCAAATTGCTTTTAGCACGTTTTTATCTCGAGTATCATAGGCAGTTTGGATTGGGATTGTTCGTGCTAAATCATTTCGAATGTCATCCAATGTCTTTAATCGTTTCGAAACGTCCATTTGTCCGTCTGCACCTAACCCGTAGAATGGAAAACCTCTCGTTGAAGCCGATGCAAGTAAAATCAGCTTTGAGCAAAGGCCCGGGTAGTCTGCAACAAACTGCATCCCTACAGCTCCTCCCGTTGACCAACCGGCGATTGTAAAATCAGATAATCCTAATTCTTCAACAAATAATTTAATATCATCTGAAAAATCCTTAATCGATTGGACTGGGGTATGGTATGTAGAAATACCAAAGCCTCTCATATCGACAGCGTATAACTTGTAATCGCTATCAAGATTTTCCATAACAACATCCCAATGCTTTGATGAAGACATGTTCCCATGAATAAGTAAAACAATTTTATTGCCACCCTCACGTTCACGATATCCCAGTGTTTCACCATTTGCTAGATTGATAGTTTTCAGTTCAATTGCTGACATTAACAGTCCCCCCATTTTATTACCGTGGCACCCCACGCATATCCAATTCCAGCACTCACTAACACAACAAGGTCTCCTTCTTTTATTTTACCTTCTTTTTCCGCTAATTCCAGAGAAAGTATTTGATCCATCTGACCTATATGACCGTATTCATTTAAATAGATAGACTGCTCTATTGATAACCCTAATTGATTTAGTACATAATCATGTGCTGACTTTTTCATGTGCAGTATTCCTAAATAATCGATATCAGCTTCTGTGTAACCACTTTTTTGGATTGCTTTTCGAATAACTTGAAGAAAGTTTTGCATCGACTTCTCCTCAAGCCTCTGTTTCATCCCTTCAGGGTCAAGGACATCTAACATATTCAATTTATGATCAAGTGCTTCCTTTGTCATCGGGTTTTTAGTTCCTCCGGCTATTACAACAACATCTTCTGAAAATGCGCCATCTGTTATAATATGGCTTTCAAGGACATGATTTTGGTGAGAACCCCTTTGTAAAAGTATGGCACCTCCACCCGCTCCCAAATTATACATAAAGCGAGTTCTTGGATTCTCGTAATCTATAAAGTCAACATTTCGGTAGCCACCTGCAAGTAAAACAGTTTTAATGGAGTCATCCGACCTCATCATATCCTTTGCAACTTTTAATGCCATAATTGTCGTTCCACAGCGCAGCGCAACATCAAATCCCCATGCGTTGGCAGCACCGAGCTCCTGTTGCATCTTAATCGCAGCTGTCCAAAGTGGGAATTCCTTATGTTCTTCTCCTATATAGATAATTAAATCTATCTCCAAGGGATGAATCTTTGCTTTTTTGATTGCTTCCCTTGCAGCCTTTATTCCCATTTCGCAAGTATGGTCATCAGGTCCGGGAATTGGCTTTTTCAAAATACCTAACTTTGTTTCAACAATTTCCTTTGGTATTCCACTCTTAATCGAAATGTCTTCAGCAGTAAGAAACTCTTTAGGAATGTAGATTCCGGTACTTAGTATTCCAACCGATTGCAAGCCTTTCACTCCTCTATCACCCGTTTCATAAATTGGACGGCATCCTCTAAATCTGTCACAACCACTTCATTTTCTCCTTGAACATGGCTTATCTTTATTCTCCATTGCTTTTTCATTGTCTCATTATCAACATTTATTAGAGCGCAGCGGACAACGAATGAAGTTATGATTTGATTATCATTCATGACCCTCTCTCCTTAGCCAGCTATTTTTTCTCTTTTTTCAGTATCTGTTTTTTCCATCCCTTTTCTTTTATAAAACCATGATTTTACTGTTCCAACGATTCCCATTGGGAAGAACATAACGGCTAAAATATATAAGATACCAAAGAAGATCATCCATCGTTCAAATATCCAATGAACCTTTGCAAGACCTGTTAACCAGTGGTGTGCAAATTCAATCAGTCCAGCTCCAATGATGGCTCCCACAAGTGTCCCTACTCCCCCAATAATTGTCATGAGTAGGGCATCCAATGTTACATCAAGCGCAAATACCGAAGTATTGACAAACCGTAGTGTTAGCACATACATTGAACCTGAAACACTTGCGATAACTCCAGCTACAATACTTGCTATGATTTTATAATGTATAACATGATAGCCAAGTGACTCCGTTCGAGGTTCATTTTCTCGAATGGCCTGAAGAATTCTTCCTAAAGGAGATTCTGTGAATCTTTTTAGCACTAAAAATACAACAATCATCAGAATTAGAGTGACAAAGTAAAGAGTCATCCGGTCTTTAAATACATCTGGAATACGGAAGGTAAATCCGTCATTGCCTCTTGTTAATGACCTCCATTTTTCTGCAGCTACTAAAAACAAGCCTGAAAAAGCCAATGTTAGCATGGCATAGAAGTGGCTTTTTAATCGAAGTGAGAGCAAACCAACAATATAACTTAAAATGGCTGCAAGAACCATACCAACCAAGATGGAGAATAAAAACATCATAACCGTTGGTTCGAAACGGTCCAAAAGAACACCTGTTGTATAGGCACCTATTCCAAAAAACATCGCATGACCGAATGAAACAATCCCTGTAAAACCTAGTAAAATATCATAGCTCATTGCAAAGACAGCAAAGATAAAAATTTGTGTAAATAAGATTAAGATACTTCTAGTGTCATTGATAAATGGATAGCATAGCAGGAAAACAGCAGCAGCAATGTATATAATATTAACTTTTGAAGAATTAGTAAGAAGCTTCATTTCCTCACCCCTTTGCACCAAATAATCCTTGTGGTCTAAAAATTAAGACAACCGCCATCAGAAGCATATTAACTGCAAGTGATAAATCTGGGACATAGTATGCCATAAAAGAACCTGATAACCCTACTAAAATTGCTGCAAACAGGGAGCCTGTAATACTTCCCATCCCGCCAATGACAACGACTATAAACGCGAGTATGGCAAATTCCATCCCCATCTCCGCATAGATTTGGCCGGAATAGGGTCCTAGTAATATACCACCCAGTGCAGCCATTGCAGCACCCACCATAAAAACAAGCATAAAGATCTTTTTAATATTGATTCCAAGTGACTGAACCATTTCCTTATTAATGACTCCAGCACGAACGATTAATCCGATTTTTGTATTTTTAAGGATGTAGTAAATTAAAAAGAACACTAGGAACCCCACTAAAATGATAAACAATCGATATTTTATTAGAATAATTCCGCCAAACTCCCAGCTCCCACTTAAATATTCAGGTGTTTTTGCACTTAATTGGTTTGGTCCCCACACCACTTTTAGCATTTCGGAAAGAACAATCATGACTCCGAGCGTAATCAAAATTTGCTGAATATGATTTCCGTAAACTGGGGTGATGATGAATTTTTCCATTAGTAAACCTAAGAGTAGACCTGTAATTAGTGCGGTAATAATTCCTGCTACAAAGCTACCAGTTTGCCCATATGACCAAACACCTGCATATGCTCCCCATGCAAATAAACCACCATGGGCAAAGTTTAGGACATCCATTAGTCCAAAAATTAAGGTCAACCCTGCTGCAAGTAGGAAAACTAACATTCCAGTAGCAAGCCCATTTATTGTTAAATTAATGATTGCATCCACAAATTATCCTCCTCTCGTAAGAAAAAAGCACAAAGTGCACAACTTTAGGTGATAAGCACAAGAAAAGTACTGACAAAAGGCGCTTTATGCCTTCAAAAGTGATTCGCTTGTGGCCTCGAGCCGATAGCACCTAATGCTAGATATAAAAAAACGAAGTACTGGCCCTGTTACGCAATTCCTAAATATTGTTTGCGAAGTTGTTCATTTTCCTTTAATTCTTGCATTTCGCCACGATGAACGGTTCTTCCGTCGTCAATGATGTAAAAGCGGTCCCCGATTGTACTTGCCATGATGAAATTTTGCTCCACAAGCACAATTGTTGTTTTCGACTTTATCTCTAGGATAGATTCCATTACCTTTTCAACCACAATTGGCGCAAGCCCTTTACTTGGTTCGTCAATCAGTAGTAGCTCATTATTATTGACATAAGCCCTTGCGATTGAGAGCATTTGCTTTTGTCCTCCACTAAGGTTGCCACCTTGTCTTTTCCAGAATTTTTTAAGGTCAGGGAATAAGTTCAAAATATAAGTAAGTCGTTCCTTTGTTTCATCATTTTCCTTTTTTATCGCAACTTTCATATTTTCTTCTACTGTCAGTTCTCCAAAAATTCCTTGGTCTTCAGGTACATACCCAATCCCTTTAGCAGCGATATGATAGGTTGCAAGACCTGCAATGTTTTCTCCATTAAATTCAATTGTTCCTTTAGCCGGAGGATTAAGTCCCATAATAGACCTTAGTGTAGTCGTTTTACCTGCACCATTTCTGCCTAGTAGAACAGTAACCTCTCCTTTTTTAGCTTCAAATGAAACGCCCTGTAAAATATGAAATTGATCAATATAGGTTTCTATATCCTCTACCTTAAGATGCAGTGTCATCGTACAAACCTCCTAAATACGCGGATTGGACTGTTTCATTATTCATAATTTCTGCAGGTGTTCCATCAGCTAGCAATCTACCGTTAAACAAAACCATTACACTATCTGAAAGGTCGAGAATCATATCCATTTTGTGTTCAATTAGAATGATTGTACGATTCCCTTCCGCTTTAATCTTTTTTATGACCTCAAGGATTGCTGGTACTTCCTCAAGCGACATTCCAGCAGTAGGTTCATCAAGTAGCAGAACCTCTGTCTCCAATGCCAAAAGCATGGCAATTTCTAACTTTCGTTTTTCGCCATGTGCTAAATTTTTTGCAATCGCATCTGCTTTATTATCTAGAAGAACAAGCGATAAAATGTGTAATGCTTTTTCTTCGAATTGTCGATATTTACGGAAGTGCTTAAACATTTGGTAGCGAACACCTGCTACGGATTGAACGGCTAATCGGACATTTTCTAATACCGGAAGATTTGGGAAAACATTTGTGATTTGAAATGAACGACCGATTCCTTTTCGTGTACGTACAGTTGGAGATAACTTTGTTATATCCTCGCCTTTTAAGAAGACTTGGCCATTCGTTGGTGAAAGTTGACCACTTAACAGATTGAAAAAAGTCGTTTTTCCTGCACCATTTGGCCCGATGATTGATTTAAAATGGTTTGGAGGAACTGTAAAATTAACCTTATCTACTGCTACATGGCCTCCAAAAGCGATTGTCAGATCCTTCGTTTCGATAATATTTTTCACGTAACTTCACCTCTTTTAACAGACTGTTTTCGCAAACTTTGTTGTTATTGACACAATTGATTTATCCATTAGCAATAATCTTTTAAAAAACAGCCTTTATTTAAAAGGAAACTTCGGTAGAGAGAGTACTACCGAAGTTCCAAGACTTTTAGTTGCGAACTGGTGGTGCTGTTTCCTCAGGACTTAACTCTCTCATTAATACCGGAACTGGATAATCCACTCCATCAACCTTTTCTAACCGGATTGCATATAAAGTTTGAAGGGCTTGGTGGTCCTCTTCACGGAATGTCATTTTTCCTTTTGGTGTGTCAAAGCTCATGCCTTCCATTGCTTCAATAAGCTTATCTGCATCAGTATCGCCATCTGTCTTTTTGATTGCTTCAATAATCGCTAATGCAGCAGTCATCCCACCAGGAGTAAATAGATCAGGAACCTCACCATTAAACTTTTCTTTATGTTTCTCAACTAACCAATCATTCATTTCATTTTTAGGAAGCTGATGATAGTAAACTGTGAATCCTTCCATTCCGATTAAGGCATCCATTGTAGCAAGTGCTGGAATATCAGGAGCACCTGTTGAAATTTTTATTCCGTTTTCTTGAACCTTCATATCCGCAATTTGGTTCCAGGGTGAGTTTGCCCCCGCCCATACAACAAATAAATAATCAGGCTTTGCTTCGATAATCTTTTGAATATTAGATGTAAAGTCAGTCGCTGCAGGATCCGCATATTCCTCATGGATAATGTCGGCTCCTAATTTTTCCGCAGCTTCTTTAAATGCTGCAACTCCATCACGTCCGAATGCATAATCAGGTGCAAGTGTGGCAATTTTTACCCCTTCTTTCGCAATTGCTGCTGCACCTGCAACCGCATCCTGTGAAGAGTTACGAGCAGTTCTAAAGATGTATTCGTTCCAGTCTGCACCTGTAATACTGTCAGCAGCAGCCGGTTCAACAATCATTATTTTTTCATATTCCTCGGCTAACGGAAGAACGGCTAATGTATCGGCCGAGCTGGATGATCCGACTAGGAAATCCACTCCATCTTCTTCAATTAATTTCGTAGCTTTTTGAATCGCAACCTCTGGTTTTGTTTCCGTATCTTCTACGATAAATTCAATCTTTTGGCCGTTTACTTCCATTGTTCCGTCTGTTGCGTATTCAAGGCCTAGTTCAAATCCTTGTGTAGATTGTTTTCCATATGATTCAAGTCCACCACTTAATGAAGCAAGTACACCAATCTTTATTGGATTTTTTGCTTCTTCTGTTGGTTTGTCTGAATCACCTGAACTCGGTTTCTCTTCTGTTGAAGATCCTGAGCTACAGGCAGCTGTAACTACCATTAACATGGTAAGCAAGCTTAAGAAAAGCATTTTACGAATTGAGAAATTCTTCAATTTTCCTTCCCCCTTTTGTTCGTGAAAAACTGTAAAGCCTTGCATTTATCGTACGTGAAAGTAGTTACAACTGAGTTACACGGTGTAATTAGGGGGGTTATTTGAGGTTTAAATGATTGTCCTATTATAAAGTTATGCTTGTACATGTAAGAGTATGGTAGAAAAAGGCTGAAACTACTTATGTATGGTAGTCGCAGCCTTTACTGTTATTATTCTATTTTTGATGTATGCAGGACCATGTCATACATTTGTTTTGTTGGTTGCATTGGTTCTACACCTAGTTCATCTTCCAATGCTAATTCACATTTTTTGTACCACTTTATTGCTTGAGGACGGTTATTTTTTTGATAATAACAAAACATTAATAACCGATATGCTTCCTCCCATGTGCGGTCCTTTGCTAAAATTTGTTCACACCAATATATCGCCTCATCATAATTGGTTGTTTGAACGAACGCCTGTGCAATCCGTTCAGCACCACGTAAAAACAAAACTTGAAGTCGTTCCCTTTCACTTAAACACCAATCTTCATATCTTCGATTTGGTAAATAATCACCTTCATAGAACTGCAACGCCCGCCGTAAACATTTGATGATTTGCTCTTTATCCTTTTCATAGAGACCGGCATGTATCCATTCTTCAAATTCTATGATATCAAGCTGATAGCCAGCTTGCTGATTCAATCCGTAAGAAGAACCTATTCGTTGGATAAAAAATGGTGTTGATCTTGCCACCCGGTTTGGTTCTAGCGCATTATTTAAAGCATTTAAAGCCACTTTAAAATCTCTTGCAGCAGCAGCCTCATCATGCTCTGGCCAAAGTGTTGCAAATATTTCTTCACGAGGAATCATTGTATTTCGCTTCGTAACAAAAAGTTCAAGTAGTTCCTTTGCTTTTCCTCGCTGCCAATCGGATTCTTCTACCTCTTGATTGCCTAGCCAAACTCGAAATCTACCTAAAGTTTGAATTCGCAATGTATACCCAGGATGTGATGTAATATTTGAATAGCCCAAGTCATTAAGCAACTGATTTACATATGGAAGATGAATTCCTTCCTTCTGGGCATTTAGCAATAATGGAACAACATTATATAAATCTAACGGACCAAAGGTAGTTCGTTTCGTAAGGATAAAGTCATATCCACCAACCTGCATCTTCTTTAAAAAGCTCGTAATAGCTTCATAAAATGCATCTCTATTCTTGTCATAATAATAGAGAAATGCTAACCAAAGCTTTGTTAAGACAATGCCATATTGGTCACCGCAGTTTGTAAACAGTGCTTCACATCTATTTAAATAGTTTCCGGCATCCTCCCATTTGTTATTGTGGACAGAAGATATACCCATACACAACAAAATGAGTGCAGATAGCCAAGAATCCTTCACTTTTTCCGTTTCTACTAATGCTCTATTCCCAAACTCAATCGCTCGATCATGTAAGCCTTTGTTACCGTATAAAAGGCATAAACCCATTAATGGTTCTGCTTTTCCCCTAGAAACATTTATTTCGTCCATGATTTCAAGTGCCGTTTCATAGCACTGTGTCGCTAATGATGAATCATATTTATCGAGCAATTGCACTGCATGTCCCATCCTCATCCAACCACAAGCTTCAACAAATGGTGCCTGAAATTGAACTCCTTGTTTTATCCCGGATTCTGCAAGTTCTTTAGCAGCCATTCCATTCCCCATGAAGGCTTCAATTAAAGATAAGAGCAAATCTGTTTCACGATGGGATTGCTGTAGATGAATGGTTTCCTGATCCTTTTCAAACAGTTTCTTCTGGGTAAGAATTTTTCTTGCTTCAACTAGTTTACCGGTCCGCAAGTATAGCCTCGATTCCAAATTTCCATCCAATAGCGGGATATTAAGTTCTCTACCTTTTTCATACCACTTTTTCGCTTTATTCGCATGCCCTGCATTTGCAAGATTTTCAGCCATAAGTTGATAGACCCTACTCTTTTCCTCACTTGAAGAGGCGTTGTTCTCTTCTAGTGCTTGAATTGCCTGTAATAAATAACGTTCTGCTTTTCCCGGTTGAATGGTATCAAGATAAATTCTCGCTTGTCCTTCGTAAGCCTTGCTTAAACCATGAAGGTCTTTGGCAGACTCAGCCAAGTGAACTGTTTTAATGTAACAGTCTTCAGCCTCTCTGTAAGAACAGCGATATCTCAATGCTTCTCCTTTATAAAGCCATAATAGATAATAATGGTCCATAAGTGACTCAGGGATATTTTTAATCCGATCGAGTAGTCCTTCAAGTTGGCCATTAATTATCATTTTCTCCCCATAATGATGGAGGATTTCAGCGATTTTTTCAAAATCTCCAGTTGCCTCAAGATGATAGATTGCTTGATTATAATCTCCCATTCTTTGATAATATCTTGCCGTTTGAATATGTAGATTATAAAAATGTCGTTGATTTGTGGAGTTTAGACGCTGCTCTAGAAACTCTTTAAACAATGCATGGTAGCGATACTGTCCTTCCCCTATTGAAAGTAAAAAGAGATTATGATCGGAAAGCTCTTTTAACATCTCAGCTGAGCCTCTAATTCCTAATACTTCATCACATACGTTTCCATTCAATTCTTCGAAAATACAAGTATTCTCAAGAAATTGCTGTATCATTGGAGGTTGCTTCATAAACACTTCCATCGCAAGGAACCGAAACAACTCATCAAGTGATCTCGATTTGTTATTAAGAATCACCTCTAATCCCCCATTGGAAGAAAGTTGCTGACGAATCATTCCTATTGCAATAATCCAGCCTTCAGTTAAGGAGAAGATTTTCTCGATATCTCTTTCAGCTATTTCACCTTCGTACAAATCACTTAAAAGAACTTCAACCTCATCAAACGAAAACACGAGGTCGTGCTGCTTAATCTCAAATAGTTCACCCTTGACCAACATTGGGGTTAAAAAGTCCCAGGAAGGTTTTATTCTACTTGAGATGATAAGGTGTAAGTTCATTGGAAGATGCTTTATCAACCATGTCATCCACTGGTCAATGGAGGAGGAGTGCTGAATTAAATGATAATCATCAATTACGAGCATTACATCATTTTCAAGCTTAGTTATTTCATTAATAAATAATGAGCAAAGCGTTCTAATTTCTTCATCTCTTACATACCGTTCAATATTTTCAACATATAGAAGGAGTTCAGTTCCGAAACCTTGGTGATTTTTTCGAATGGCGTAGACTATATAAATCAAAAACGGGATAATATCATCATCATTAACTCCAACACTATACCAGCACGATATTTTCTTCTGATCATGAATAAAGGATGCAAGGGCTGTTGTTTTCCCATATCCCGCTCCAGAATGTAGGATCGTTAGTGGATATCGTGGAATCGCTTTCATTTTCTTCATTAATGAAGGTCTTCGTAAAATCATATCCTTTACATTTGGTGGAGTTATTTTAGTTTGTAGAACATGAATTTTACTGGCCATTTTCGAAACCTCCCTTCCGTTAAATAAAAATATATAAATTCATAATTTTGGTACTATTTTATCATATACAAGCTAAAAAAGAACTCGAAATTAGGCTGAGTTCTTTAATGATGTTATTAAATTGTGTAGATTCTTCATTAATATAATAATTTCATTTTATCGAATGGCCAGTATTTAATATTTACTTTACCAACAACCTGCTCCATACTTACAAAGCCAAAATGGCGACTATCCCAGCTATCGAGACGATTATCACCAATTACGAAAATATGGTTTTCGGGAACAGTTGATTTTCCTGCCACTTCTTCAAGAGTGAAATCGCCTGTTAGTTGACCTACAAATATTTCTTTTTTAAACGCATCCAAAAATGGTTCGGGGACACTTTTTCCATTTACATAGAGCACATCATTTTTATATTCGATGTGATCACCAGGCAATCCAATGACCCGTTTTACAAAATCCTCTTCTTTGTTTTTGTGAAATACTATGATATCAAATCGGTCAAGCTCCCCAATTTTCATCCCAATCTTGTTTACCATTAAGAGGTTTCCATCTTCTAAAGTCGGCATCATTGATTCACCATCGACTATGTAGTTTGTAAAAAAGAAGGTCCGAAAAAAAACAACGATGATAAGACTGATCCCCAAAGATTTAATAAAAGAAAAATTTTGTTTATTCTTCGCAGGGATTTCCTCCATTCAAACTCCACCCTTCAATTTAGCGTTTTATCCCTTGTCTTCTTTTAGAAGATTCGGCTTTACTTTTAACCATGTTTCCACTCTTTTTCCTACTATCCAAAGTACAAAAATAATAATAACCACAATAACGGTTCGGACTGGCTGTTGAAAAAGAGCTCGTATATCATAGCCTATGAAGCTAATAGTGAATATCATTACTAATTTTCCACTTAAAACGGCTAAAACAAATTGAGGTGTACTTACCCTTGAGAGCCCAGCTACGAGATTAATCGCTGCAGACGGGGTGAAAGGAAAACATAAGAGAAGAAATAAAGGACCAAATCCGTGCCTTTCCACCCAGTTTATCAGAGCTTTTACTTTCTTATGACGACTGACAAAAGAGAAGAATCTTTTTTGACCGTACTTACGAACTAGGAAAAAAACAAGAAGAGATCCACCTATTGCTCCCACCCACGAATATAAAAAACCAAGCCAAAGTCCAAAAGCATTTGCATTCGCTACGACAAATGCAACTAGTGGAAGAAACGGGAGAAACGCTTCCAACATTGGAAGAACAATTCCTGGTAATGGACCAAAAGACCGGTATTCCCCTAACAATTCTTCAATATTTTTCAATGTGATGAGTTCTTTAATTGCTTCTATGTCCATGGAAATCTCCTCAGGTAACAATTTCGAATCAAGTTGGAGGATTTACGCCCAGATTTTTAGGCCCACACGAGGTGGGTCACAAAGACGTTGCCACAGGATGTGGCGTTCTTAGTCCTTAATCTTACAAACGATAACTTCATTTAAAAAATCTAAGGCATCCGCCGGAGGCTTAACATCATTCAGCTGAATGATGTTATACCTATTATTGTACACCCGTTTGGGCATTCCTACCAAAAAATTTTACTTAAAAGGTATAGAAAAAGACACTAGCCACAGCCCTAGTGTCTTTTCAATCTTATATGAGATATTCTACAAACCAGTCTTTAATATGATTGAGACGAGATACCCTTAGTTTTGGATTTCCGCTTCTTGATAACTCATGATTAGCGCCTGGGAACCGAACAAATTTTGTTGGTTTCTTTTGATGTTTCAATGCTACATAAAATTGTTCGCCTTGTTCTATCGGACAGCGGAAATCACGTTCACCATGGATAATCAACAAAGGAGTTTCCACATTTCCAACATATTTCAGCGGTGAGTGATTCCAAAGCTTCTCTGCGTCTTCGAGAAGATTCCCTTTTAGCTCCCATTCCGTAAAGAAATACCCAATGTCGCTTACTCCATAAAAGCTGAGCCAGTTTGAGATAGAACGCTGTGTAACCGCAGCTTTAAATCGATTAGTGTGACCAACAATCCAATTTGTCATGAAACCGCCATAGCTTCCACCTGTTACACCCAGCTTTGTTTCATCAACAAAATTAAAATGTTGTACAGCATAATCCGTTGCTGCCATCACATCTAAATAGTCCTTCCCGCCGTAATCACCCCGTACAGCATCAACAAATTGCTGCCCATAGCCATGGCTTCCACGAGGATTTGTGAAGACGACAGCAAATCCCTTACCTGTTAACACTTGAAACTCATGGAAATAAGTATTTGCATACATTGCATGTGGACCACCATGTACTTCAACAATGGTCGGATACTTTTTACCTTCCTCATAACCAAATGGCTTCATTACCCAACCATTAATTTCCCATCCATCAGGTGCATTGAAGGTAAATGGCTCTGCGTTTGATAATTCAACACCCTGTAAAAATGTTGCATTCACATTTGTGAGTCGCTTTAATTCGCCAGTACTTAAATCCAGATGATAAAGATCTCCGGGTTCTGTTGGTTTGCTGATTCCAACCACTGCCTTATGGTCATTCACTGTTAAAGCAAAAACATGCTGATCTTCAAATAAAGATGGATATACTTCGCCATCAATGGATCCATAATAAACTCCGGTGTTTCCATGATTGCTTAATAAGAAGTAAAAACTTCTACTATCGTCGTTCCATATGACACCAGGATTTGAACCACCTAATTGGAAGTCTGCAGCGACACAATCACCAACATAAGCATCTAACTCACTTGTTAAACAAGCTAGTTCAGAGTTTTCCAATGTATATAACCAAATCTTTGGTAAAGTTGCCCCAGCAAATTCCTGTTCATGACCGATTAATGCAATATATTTTCCATCTGGTGACCAAGATGGGCTACCAAAATTGCCGGTACTGCCCGTAATTTTTTTATAGCTTTTATCTGATAATGACATGACATATACATCAGAAATTAAGTTATAATCTGAATCCTCGCTTATATCACCTACGAATGTAATGTTCGTTCCATCCGGTGACCAGCAGCCTGCTGTATAATCAAATTCTCCTGTTGTCAGCTGCTCTACTTCACCAGAACTAAGATCGAGTACTGCAAGATGTTGATTTTTATTATCTAAAAAGCCCGCTGCATCAGATTTGTAACGAATTCTCTCGACTACCATTGGTTCAAGCTTATTCTCTTCTTCCTCTTTTTTCTTCTTTTCTTTATCAGTTATATTTTCATCCGGGGCTAGAGAAGTTGTGAATAAGATTTTTGAACCATCTGGTGACCAGATTGGATTTCGTGCACCATTCACACAAAATGTAATTTGCTTTGGCTCACCACCATTTACATTCATACAAAAAATTTGCTGTATTCCTGAGCGATTTGATACAAATGCAATTGTTTCCCCATTTGGAGACCAGCGGGGCGACCCATCTCGAACATCCCCAAAAGTCCACTGTTTGACATTTCCATCAACTGTACCTACATATAAATGTGAGTTATACTCATGTTTCTCTTTATTAATTTCAGTCTCTACATACACATAGCGCTCCCCATCTGGAGAAAACTGTGGATCGTTAACTGTTTTTAATTCATACAAATCTTCTGCAACGATTCCTCTACGCTTTTTCTCTGTCATCCTTCTCCCGTCCTTTATTACAGAATTGTCAAACTAAAGTAGCTTCTCTTCCATTATGCACTACAATTAAAAGTACTTCGACACTAGAAATAAATTTTCCTTCACTTTTCTTGATTCTTCTAAAAAATATCTTATTATATACACAAACATATGTTCTTGAAAGAGGGATAATCATGACAAGAATTCCTGAGGATGACCGTGATATTTTTGAAAAAGCCATCTTTTTGCCAATGGTTCTTACCATCCTTAATCGTGATCTTTCAGCGATAGAAACGGCTGGCTTTAAGTTAAAAAAGCCATATCTCCATTTACTTGAACATACAATGAAAAAAGTTCAAAAAGACCTCTACACAATTAAACAACAAATGAAAAAGAAAAATATGAAGGTGTGGGAAAAACAAAGAGACGAGGCATTTACTCTATTTTCATTCATGTATCGAGGCTATGAAGAGGAACATAACTACTTTAACCCAAGGATTCGAAATGAGGTTCAACTTTTACTCGAGTCGTATTTCATTGAAAAAAGTCCCTGTAAGCAGAAACCGGAAAACTAAGGCTGGAAAACGAAATTACGTTGCTTTTATATTTTCGGATCAAATTTATCGGGTATACTTACATTGTTTTGAGGATTTATGACAAAATTAATGCGTTTGTTTTGTTTATCCATTCTATTTGAGACGATTGTCCGCAGCTGTGCAGTTCTATGGAGTTGATTTTGGAAGGAGCCTTTCGAAATTTGTAATTCAATTGCTTGCTTATTTGTGAAGATGACGGTGGTTTTCTCATGAACACTATATCTCCAATCAGACACAAAATTGTGAGAAAGCCATGCACAATCTTGCTTCGTTGGAGAGGTAGTCGGAAATAGAAAAATCTTATTTGATGCTTCCACAATAATAGGTGCTTTATGGGTAACTCCCATGATTTCACGAGTCCCTTCTTGCCTACCCTTAAGGGAGCTTCCAAAATAACGGCAGCTTCGGTCAACAATCTCGGTTGGCTTCATTGCTACCACATACTCACCTTCTACCTCTAGTACTCTTGAGCAGGTATTTTTTCCCATTTCAATAGGAAGTACTGCCATTGTGTCCGGGTTAATTTCATATTCCATTAAATAATTCGTTTTTTCTACTCCCATCTATTCATCCCCTTTTAAATTATTCTAATATTTTAACTATTGGAAGCACTTCCATACTACCACTTCTACTTTTCTATAACTATATGGTTCACAAAATGTTCACAAAAAAAGTGGCATTCTTTTTAAAAAGCTCTTTTTTAGATGTAGCTCAAAAGAACGTTTTTAAAAGAAAACCACCAGTTTTTTCCTATGAATTTTCGTTAATTTGGCCAATTTCCTTATCTGCAAGATAGGCGTTAGCTTGTTCTAATGTCGTATGCTCGTCAATGGAATTACCCGCATAAACTGATTCAGAAAGAAAAGGATTATTTGTATCAAGGGCATTTGACATTCCGAAGACTGGATTTAACGGAGTATTCAATGGGATATCATGATTTGAACGCTCATTTGGTTTTTTCATTTTTTTCCACCTCCATTACTATCATGCATGTAAAACGTAATTATCATACAATCATTTGAAGTATTCCAATTAAATTTTTAAAAAGTCAAAAAATTCAGTTGATTTTATGTATCCACCTAAATATACTATTAAAAAGAACTTAGGGGTGAGCTTTCATGAAAAAAAGAAAGACATACGCTGAAATCATGAAGTCACGGGATACAAACAAATACAAAGCACCTAGAGAATCGGTATTAGACATATATATTCAAATGGTAATAGATGAGAGCCTATTCAAACGAAAAAAAGAGCTTTTGGAAACGAAGGTTAATGAAGCAATTGATTCAGGAAATGAAGGATTGTTTATGAAAGTATCGGCAGAATACCGGAAACTTTTTAGTAAAACAATGTAGACAGTGACAAGTCTCGGATTTAGAGTTAACCTGTTGACCAAAAAACTGACTAACGGAATGTTAGCCAGTTTTTTCACGAGCTTATTATTTTGTAAATTGCGCTTCTTCTGTTGATCCTCTCAAAGCCGTTGTCGATGACGTTCCACCTGTAATAACCTGTGCCACTTCATCAAAGTAACCTGTGCCTACCTCGCGCTGATGTCTTGTTGCTGTGTACCCATGCTTTTCACTCGCAAATTCTGCCTGCTGAAGCTCAGAATATGCACCCATTCCTCTTTCCTTATAACCTCTAGCCAATTCAAACATACTATGGTTCAAGGCATGGAACCCTGCTAATGTAACAAACTGGAACCTGTAGCCCATCCTTCCGATTTCCTTTTGGAAATTTTTAATTGTGTCATCATCAAGCTTTTTCTTCCAGTTAAATGAAGGAGAACAATTATAGGCTAATAGTTTACCAGGGTATTTCTCGTGGATTGCATCCGCAAACCGCTTGGCCTGTTCTAAGTCTGGTTCTGATGTTTCACACCAAATTAAATCTGCATAAGGTGCATACGCTAAACCGCGTGCAATTGCCTGCTCAATCCCCGCTTTCGTTCTGAAAAAGCCTTCTGGAGTTCGTTCCCCCGTAATAAATTCTTGATCAACAGGGTCAATATCGCTCGTAATAAGGTCCGCAGCATCTGCATCTGTTCGCGCTACTAAAATGGTTGGAACACCCATTACATCTGCTGCTAAACGTGCAGAAATTAAATTACGTACTGCTGTTTGTGTTGGTAATAATACCTTTCCACCTAAATGTCCACATTTCTTTTCAGATGAAAGTTGGTCTTCAAAATGCACGCCAGCAGCTCCTGCTTCAATCATGCCTTTCATTAACTCAAATACATTCAACTGGCCACCAAATCCTGCTTCTGCATCTGCCACAATTGGGGCAAACCAGTCTATATCTCCTTCTCCCTCAAGATATTGAATTTGATCAGCACGCTGCAGTGCTTGGTTAATTCGCTTTACAACACTTGGTACACTATTAGCTGGATACAAGCTTTGATCCGGATACATATGCCCTGAAAGGTTTGCATCTGCAGCTACTTGCCAACCACTCAAATAGATTGCCTTTAATCCTGCTTTAACCTGTTGAACAGCTTGATTCCCAGTTAGTGCTCCTAATGCATGAATATAATCCTCTGACTGAAGCAGATTCCAAAGCTTTTCTGAACCTCTTTTTGCTAATGTATGTTCTATATCAATTGACCCACGTAAGCGAATGACATCTTCAGCACTATATGGTCTTTTTATTCCACTCCATCTTGAATCCATTTCCCAGCTTTCTTGTAATTTTTGAACTCTTTCATTTGTCATTTTCTTTTCCTCCCTTTTATCTATTAAATCTTGTAATCTATAAAAGTTCATAACCTGGTATCGTTAAAAATTCTACAAACTCATCATTCGTCACCAAATCCTCAAACAGACGTGTTGCTTCCGAAAAACGACCTGCTTCAAACATTTCGTTTCCAATTTCTTGTTTTATTTTCTTCAGTTCTTCTTCCTTAAATTGTTCAATAAGCTCTAATGTTACCTTTCTTCCATCCTCTAGGATACCCTTTGGATGGCGAATCCACTGCCAAAGTTGGGCTCTAGAGATTTCTGCTGTCGCCGCATCCTCCATAAGGTTATGAATCGGTGCAGCACCATGTCCACGAAGCCATGATTCGATGTATTGAATGCCGACGTTGATATTTGTACGAACCCCCTGCTCAGTAATACTTCCGTCTGGTACGGCTATGAGTTCCTCAGCTGTCACTTGAACATCCTCACGTTTTTTATCAATTTGGTTAGGACCTAGCATAACTGTATTAAAGACCTGCCTCGCAATTGGTACAAGCCCAGGGTGTGCTACCCAAGTACCATCATGACCATTATTCGCTTCACGTTCTTTATCTGCACGCACTTTTTTAAATGCTTCCTCATTTGCTTTTGGATTGTTTTTAACCGGAATCTGAGCTGCCATTCCCCCAATTGCGTGAACATTCCGTTTGTGACAAGTTTTAATAACATGCTGTGAGTAAGCGCTCATAAACGGTACTGTCATCGTCACCATTGAGCGATCTGGAAGTATCACATTTTCAACATTTCGGAACCTTTTTACATAGCTAAAAATATAATCCCATCTCCCACAATTCAGGCCTGCTGAATGCTCTTTTAGTTCGTATAAAATTTCATCTACTTCAAAGGTTGCTAGGATTGTTTCAATTAAGACGGTTGCCTTTATCGTACCTTGAGGAATTCCTAATTCATTTTGTGAAAAAACAAAAACATCATTCCACAACCTTGCTTCAAGATGACTTTCCATCTTAGGTAAATAAAAATAGGGCCCACTACCATTCTTAATCAAATGTTTCGCATTATGATAAAAATAAAGTCCAAAGTCTAGTAAGCTTGCTGATATTCTGTTTCCATCTAGTTGGATATGTTTCTCTTCTAAATGCCAGCCGCGTGGGCGAACAACAAGTGTTGCAATTTCATCATTCAACTGATATTTTTTACCGTTTGAATTTTTAAAATCTATAGTCTTTCTTACAGCATCTCGTAAATTAATTTGTCCCTCAATTACGTTCTTCCAGGTTGGAGCATTGGCATCTTCGAAATCAGCCATAAACACTTTTGCTCCTGAGTTCAATGCATTAATGATCATTTTCCGATCAACTGGACCAGTAATTTCAACTCTCCGATCCCGTAAATCCTTTGGAATAGGGGCAACTGTCCAATTTCCGTTTCGGATATGTTCCGTTTCAGATAAAAATCTTGGCATGATTCCATTATCAATTTCTTTTTGCCTTTGTTGTCTCTTTTCTACAAGTTGTTTTCTTCTTTCTCCGAAGTTTCGCTCTAGTTTTTCAATGAAGTTCAATGCCTGAGGTGTCAAAATTTCTTCATACTGCTCATTCATAATTCCTATGACTTGAATTCCTGTGGTTTGTGTCGTCATTTTGTCCCCAACACCTTCCTTTTATTGTTATAATACAGATTATTAATACTAAAAGTATTATATAACAGTGTTTTCATAAACGGAACATTTTTCTGTAAAGTTTTATAAAACAACTTAAAAATAGTAATTCTGTACTATAACATATTTTCTAAAAAAAAGCCTTGTATACAGAGCTCTCTCTGGATACAAGGCTTTTTAAATTATTTCTCACTTTTCTCAAATTCGTTTGTGTACGTAATCCTTTCAAGCATTGTTGGATGCCCATATCTAAATATCTTGACGAGAAAAGGTGGGTTCACCTGACTTAAACCTGCCTTTGATAATTCCTGGAATGACGAAACGGCTGCTTTGTTATCCTCCGTCATTTCAAGTGCATACAAGTCAGCTGACTTCTCCTGATGTCTTGAAACAGCATTTGAGACTGGATCTGAAACAAAGCTTAATAAAGAAATTAACAACAAAAACACAGGCAGAACCGCAATATCTTTTACACTTGAGATTTTAAACATATGACCCCATTTTCGAATCATAAAGTTCATGAGTTTACTAATGATAAATAGTCCCACTAAGGTTAATACCAAATATCCTGCAATTCCGAAGTAAATATGCTTCATCACGTAATGCCCCATCTCGTGGGCCATAATGAATAAAATTTCATCTTCATTTAAACGCTTGAGTGTTGTATCCCAAAGAACAATCCGAGAATTGGAACCGATTCCAGTTACATATGCATTTAAGGAATTCGTTTTTTCTGACATATTTACTTCAAATACATGATCGGCCGGGATATCTGCGCGATCTGCCATTTCAAGAATTTTTGTTTCTAACTCTTTATTTGTTAATGGGAAAAAGTCGTTATATAGTGGATCGATAATGACTGGTTGAACAAACATGAGAAACATTGAGAATGGAATTGATAGAAGCCATGCATGGAACCACCATCTCTTTTCATTTCTTCGAATCAACCAGAACAAGACACCTACGATGACAATCATTAAAGCATAATTCACCCAAAAATCAATCAGTAAATCCTTCATCCAGCTCTGAGTAGATTGAACGGTAATATTATACGTTTTGGAAACATTATAGCTTATCCATGAAAGCGGAAAAGATAAAAGTTCCACCAACAACGAAAGCCAAAAAAGGTAAATAGCGGTCTGAAGAATTGATACTTTAGCTGAAACTTTTGACCAGTCCCGAAATTTTGCTGAAATACCGATTACGAGAACCAGTATATAAATCAGCCATTCAAAAGGCACTGATAAGAAAAACAGTAGATTTTTAATTTGTGAATACTCTTCACTTAATAAAAGCTCACGATCATTCATGAACGTCTGTGGATCTGCAGGACTTCCTTTTAACTGGGTAGGAATTTCCGTATTTGCCCCAAAAAACAAATACCATGCTATAAATAATCCAAAAACGAGATAAATTCCAAGTGACCAACCGATTACTTTTCTCACTAAGATGTCCCCCTTTATGTACAACCCCTCTTACTAGTATTTTAGTTAAAAGTGGGGCCAGTTAGAACAATGACTTTTCTCTAGTTTTATTTTGGTCAATCTAATCCTTGTAAAAACCCATTGATTTCTTTAATCGATTTAGGTATTATAAATGAAAAATATTGGAATTTCTATGATGAAGAGAGTAATCCTGATGTGGACCAATAGCGAGTTGGGGATGGTGGAAGCCCAATGGTGAAATCAAGATGAACCGCACTTCTGAGAAGCACACCTGAACAATAAGTAGGGTGTGCCGGGGGGACCCGTTACTTATTAAGCTTGGTTCATCTTGAACAATCAGAGTGGTACCGCGGGTAAATCTCGTCTCTTTTAAGAGACGGGATTTTTTTATTTTTTTAAAGGAGGTTTTAGAAATGAATATCAAGGAAGTGTATGCAGAAGAAATATCGAAACAATTTCAGGATGTTTTAACTTACGACGAGGTTTTAAAGCTAATCGAAAAACCAAAATTCCGAGAACAAGGTGATCTTGCTTTTCCATGCTTTACACTCGCGAAGCAATATAGAAAAGCCCCGGCTGTTATTGCAGAGGAAATAGCAACTTCCATTCAGGGGTCGCTATTTGAAAAGGTTGTTGCAACGGGACCCTATGTTAACTGTTTCCTAAATAAAAACGAAATAAGTAAGGATATCCTTCAGTCAATTCTTACTGAGGGAACAAATTACGGAAGCCATCACTTTGGTGAAGATGCTGCTATTACTATCGACTTTTCCTCACCAAACATTGCGAAGCCATTTTCAATGGGACATTTGCGTTCAACTGTAATCGGTAACTCCCTTGCAAATATTGTAAAAAAATGTGGCTATCAACCGATTCGAATCAACCACCTTGGGGACTGGGGTACACAATTTGGAAAACTCATTGTCGCATATAAGTTATGGGGCAACGAGCTGGACGTTAAAACGAATCCAATCAAAGAGCTACTTCAGCTTTATGTCCGCTTTCACTCTGAAGTTGAGACTAAACCTGAACTTGAAGAAGAAGCTAGACTATGGTTTAAAAAACTGGAGGATGGAAACGAAGAAGCCATAGCCCTTTGGCGTTGGTTTAGAGAGGAATCATTACAGGAATTCTCAAGGATTTATTCCTTACTCCATGTTGACTTTGTCTCCTTTCATGGAGAAGCTTTTTACAACGACAAAATGGATGCGACCGTTGATATGTTAAAAGGCAAAAATCTTTTGACCAAGTCAGATGGTGCAGAGGTAGTTGATTTATCACATGAAAACCTCCCTCCTTGCTTAATAAAAAAATCAGATGGTGCTACTCTTTATGCTACAAGAGATGTAACTGCAGCCATCTATCGTCAAGAAAACTACCATTTTAAGAAAGCAATTTATGTAGTAGGCCATGAACAAAGCTTGCATTTTAAACAAATTTTCCTTGTCTTAGAAAAAATGGGATATGTGTGGGGGAAAGACATGGTTCATGTCCCATTCGGCTTTATCCTAAAAGACGGAAAGAGAATGTCGACTCGAAAAGGAAAAATTGTTCTTTTGGAGGAGGTTATCAAGGAAGCAATCAAGCTTGCCAAGCAAAATATTGAACTGAAGAATCCAAGCCTTGCAAACAAAGAGGAAATTGCGGAAATGGTGGGTGTTGGGGCAATCATTTTCCATGATTTAAAAAATGAAAGATTGAATAATATTGAATTCTCATTAGAGGAAATGCTTACATTTGAAGGAACTACCGGACCATATGTTCAATACACTCATGCGAGAGCTTGTTCTATTTTACGGAAAGCAACAGTAACAGATACTTCACCAATAGGACTTTCTGATTCATATAGCTGGTCTGTTGTAAAGCTGCTAATGGAATTCCCAGCCATCATTAAAAGAAGTATGCAGTTGTACGAACCCTCTGTCATTGCAAAATATATCATGGAACTTGCCCAAGAATTCAATAAATACTATAGTCATGTAAAGGTCTTACATGAAGATGTAGAAATGAATGATCGGGTCGCATTGGTCCGTTCGGTTACCATCGTTTTAAAAGAGGGATTAAGATTACTAGGAATAAAAGCTCCAGAGGAAATGTAGATGTAAAAAGCCCAGGAGAGACCCTGGGCATTCACTCTGGATAAAACTGATAATTTTTTAAATCAATTGAATGATTCTTTACCTCTACACCCTCATTCTCAAGAAAAATGACTTGTGCAGCATGCGTTTCTTCATCAAGGATTGCAATTTCACCCTTGGAATTAATAACCCGATACCATGGGAGATTGTATTTTTTACTCATTGAATGAAGGACTCGGACAACTTGTCTTGCACCCCGAGGGCTTCCAGCAAGTCTAGCAATCTGTCCATACGTCATAACTTTTCCAGGTGGTATTTGTTTAATAATCTGGATAACATTTTCGGTAAATGTTTGCATTCGATTGTTCCTTACATAAAAAAGGAGTAAATGCTTAGTGCAAGAATAGAACTTAAAACGACAACTATTACATTTGCTCCTAAATAGGCAGCAAAAAAGGCAACTGCTGCACCAATTACTCCAAACCAAATATCTTCATTTATCATAAAAACCCCTGGAATAATCAGTGCTCCAAGAATGGCAAAAGGAACATTCTTTAACACATTTTGGAGAAATGGAGGTAATTTAACTGTGTTAAATACAACAAAGGGAAGCATCCTCGGGATATATGTCACTATTCCCATTCCAATAATTATCATTAAAATTGTTTTATCCACGCTGCTCGGCCTCCTCCTTCTTATTTCCGATTAAACTCATGACCACTTCTACGCCAATGGCTGCCATAAGTGATGCTACAACAATCGACCAGCCAGGCTCTAAGAAAAAAGATAAAATGGTATTTAAGATTGCTGCACTTCCGGCAAGAACAATAACTTTTCTTTGTTTCTTCAAGGATGGTACGAGAAGACCAATAAACATCGCATACAGAGCAACTGACATACTTTGCTGAAGTACTTGCGGAAGGCTTGCCCCAATGACGTGCCCAATCCCAGAAAATATGACCCAACTTCCATACGAAATGGAGATGACCCCGAATAAATATCCTGTTGAAACTCTCCCTTCCTTTACAGCAGCCACAGAAAAGGTCTCATCTGTAATACCAAATGAATATAGTGCTTTTTTTATTGGATGGTCGTCCTCCACTTTTTCATTAAGAGATGCGCACATTAGAAAGTGTCGAATATTTAATATAAACGTAGTCAAGATAATTTCAAAAACGCCTGTCCCAACCGCTATTAATTGTAAGGCGATGTATTGTGCTGCTCCCGCAAAAACGATAAGGCTCATCATGACGGTTTCAATCACCGTAAGACCTGTCGATTTTGCTAACAAGCCAAATGTTAATGCAACAGGTGCATAGCCAAGTGCAATACTAATACCTGCTTGAAGGCCGTTCCTAAATTCGGACTGTTTTTTTGTTAATACTGTAGTTGTCATTCCTCCGATATTCTCCTTTAATACTTTTTTATTACTAATTGTCTTAAATTTAGGATACTTTTTCAATCATTTTGTCTGAAAACTTTTGAGAAATTGGGACTTTCGATTAAGTTCTATCGGTTTTATATTGAATCTATCGATTTTGTTTTGGATCAATTTATTTTGAGTCTATCGATTTTATTTTGGTTCTAGTGCTATTATTCCATTTCCATCTTCTTTAGCAAAATCACCACATAAAAAAAGCGCCTCACACACGAGACGCCACACGAAATTATTTCCCTTTATAATTCGGTTTTCTTTTTTCGTTAAAAGCGGCTAGCGCTTCTACCCTATCCTCAGTTGGAATGATCACTTCATACGCTTTTCTCTCAATCTTAAAGCCTGTATGTAAATCTGTATTCATCCCTTGCTTAATGGCGAATTTGGCTTGCTGTAGGGCGAGTGGGCCGTTTTTTAGCATATCATTTGCTAGGTTCATAGATGCTTCCATTAGTTCATCTCGTGGCACAACACTTGAAACAATCCCATATTCTTTCGCCTCTTGGGCACTTATTCGTTTTGCAGTTAAAATGAGTTCCATTGCTTTTGTTTCACCAATGAGACGTGGGAGTCTTTGCGTACCCCCTGCTCCTGGAATAATGGCTAAACTTGTTTCCGTCAGTCCCATCTGAGTGTCTTCAACTGAAATTCGGAAGTCACAGGCTAACGCAAGTTCCATTCCTCCACCGAATGCATAGCCATTAATCGCTGCAATTGTCGGCTGTGGCAAATCACCTATATTCGCAAAAACTTCACCTATTTTATAAACATTTCTTCTAACTTGTTCTTCATTTAATGTTTTTCGCTCCTTTAAATCAGCACCTACACTAAATGCTTTTTCACCTGTACTAGTAATGATAACAACTCGAACATCCGCATTTGTACGAATATGCTCAACAACTTCATCAAGTGATTTGAGCATCTCATAATTAAAACAGTTCAGTGCATCTGGACGATTCAGTGTGACAGTTGCTACATGGTTTTCAACTCGGTATAAAACTGTAGTCATGGTTCCACCTCTTCAACAAAATTTGATATCGTTTACATCCTATTTCGCTTCAAATTAAAAAATTCCTCTAACAAATTTTAGAATAAGACACAAACAAAAAACAGGCCTAATAGACCTGCCAGAGTGTAGACAAAGTCAATATTGTCTTTGTCTACACAAATTTATTTAGAGTATCTAATTAGAAGTATCTTACCCAGACTGACTTGATAACACTTGCCAAACAAGGCGCGCGCACCGAGCGAAGATGCGAATAGAAATTGCCTTCATGAGCGAAGGAGCGATGCAAGAAACGTATAATGCGGGCGTTTGTCAACAGTCTGATAGGCCAAGTAGATCTGCTCTTTACATCTTATTTAGTCACTAAATCCTTTAATGCGCGACGTAGAATTTTTCCTGTTGTGTTTTTAGGAAGTTCTTCAATGAATTCTAATTTACTAGGAAGCTTGTATTTGGCTAAATGCTCACGACAGTAATCAAGTAGATTCTCTTCAGTTAAACTAGCACTTTTCTTCACGACATAACAGTGAACAACCTCACCCAGATTTGGGTCTGGTACTCCCACAACAGCAGCTTCAACGATATCAGGATGATTGTAAAGCACTTCTTCTACCTCTCTTGGGTAAACATTGTATCCACCAACAATAATCATATCTTTCTTGCGATCCACGATATAAAAGTAGCCTTCTTCATCCATTCGTGCTAAATCACCTGTATAAAGCCAGCCATTTCGCAATGTAGCGTCACTTTCTTCAGGCATTTTATAATAGCCCTTCATGACATTTGGACCGCGAACTATCAACTCACCAACCTGATTAACAGGAACTTCATCACCATTTTCGTCCACAACTTTATTCTTGACATTCAGAATACTTGTTCCAATTGAACCTGGTTTTCGAGGACGATCTAATGGATTAAAGCATGTTACAGGTGATGCTTCAGATAAACCATACCCCTCAGATACAAGAACATTAAATTTCTGTTCAAAGCCTTTTAACAGAGCAACAGGCATTGCTGCACCACCTGAAATACACAATCGTAGCGTGGATAGGTCCTCAGGATTTCCTTCCGGATATTGAAGGAGGAAATTATACATTGTTGGAACTCCTGCAAAAACAGTTGCTTTGTGTTCCCTTGCAATTTTGAAAATTTCCATTGGGCTAAATTTGGGAACAATAAGCATTGTTCCCCCATTCATTAATGGTGCATTTAACGCAACTGTTAAACAGAAAACATGGAACATCGGCAAAGTTGTAATCACTCGATCCTGCTCGGAAATTTTTAGATATTCCGCAACATCCCTTGCATTACTATACAAATTCTTATGGGTTAACATTGCCCCTTTTGGTTTTCCAGTTGTACCAGATGTATACAAAATAACTGCGACATCATCATCATCCAAAGCAGGCCCTACAAATGATAAATCACCAGAGCCAACAATACCTGTAAACGATTTCATTTTTGGATAGATGGAAAGCTGTGATACATCTACTCCACTATTTGCCCCTTGTGGTGTTTCGCATACAACGAGATGTTCAACTTTAGGAAGGTGTTCATTCATCTTTTCAAATAGTGGAACAAGCAAGTCTAACGTAATGACAGCCCTTACATCTCCATTGCCCAAAATATACCCAATTTCATCAGATGTATAAATCGGGTTTATCGGAATAACAGTTGCCCCTAAACGAAGTGCGCCATAAAATCCAATAACAAAATGCGGGGTATTCCCCAAAACTAGAGCAATGTGATCGCCCTTTTTAATTCCTAGCTTTTCTAAACCGTTTGCAAATTTTGTTACTGCACCATCTAATTCAGCATATGTACTTACATTACCTTGAAAAATATATGCTGGTTTGTCGGAGTAATTCCTTGCTGTTTCCCCTAGTCGTGTTGATAAATTCAAATTTCTCCCTCCCTTAATCACTAAATGAATAAATAGTAATTCATTAAATGATAAAAATAAAATTCTAAATATATTATATTGAAAGAAAGTTTTACTATCAAGAGTGAAATGGTCTTTATATAAAAAAACGGACTAGATTCTAAAACATCTAGCCCGTTTTATTCAATTTCATTTTAATAAATTAAATTGATAAAATCTTCTTTGGTAATTTTTCCGAAATAATGCTGAATGTCAACATTTTCTAAGGCTTTCTCTAGCTCAGCTTTTTCATATTTTGTTCCGATTAATAACTCTTCGATTTCACCAACATCACCAACCCCAAAGAAGTCACCATAAATTTTACAGTTTTCAATTGTTCCCTTTTGAACTTCGAGACGTACATCGATTGAACCAACCGGAAAACGATGTGTATGTTGGTAATTGAATTTTGGTGATTTTCCGTAGTTCCAATCCCAATTTTGATAGCGTTCTTTTGAAATTTCGTGAATCTTGTCCCAATCCTGCTCTGTTAATTTATATTCTGGAATATCACTATCTGTTTTAAAAATGTAGCGTAGCAGCATTTGTCTAAATTCCTCAATTTTGATTTTTTCATTAAGGAACTCACTAATATTTGCAACCCTGCTTCTAACAGATTTAATTCCTTTTGATTCAATTTTTTCCTTCTTTACGTTGAGGGCTGAAACAACATGGTCAATTTCAGAATCAAACATGAGTGTTCCGTGACTGAACATTCTACCTCTCGTTGAAAATTGGGCATTTCCTGAGATTTTTCTTCCATCTACTTCGATATCATTGCGTCCGCTAAGCTGCGCATTTACACCAAGCTTATGAAGTGCTTCGATTACGGGCTCTGTGAATTTTTTATAATTGTGAAAGCTTTCCCCGTCGTCCTTCGTGATGAAGCTAAAATTTAAATTTCCTAAATCATGATAAACTGCCCCGCCACCAGACAAGCGTCGCACTACTTTAATGCCATTGTCTTCTACGTACTGAGTATTAATTTCTTCGATAGTGTTTTGGTTTTTCCCAATGATGATGGATGGAGCATTAATATAAAACAATAAATACGTTTCATTGATGTTTAAATTCTTAAGTGCATATTCCTCAATTGCTAAATTAATTTGTGGGTCTGTAATTCCTTTATTATCGATAAATAACATCGTTTTTCACTCCCAAGTTAGTCCTGATTTTGCTAATTTGATATGTCCATTAAATTGGATTGATGCTTGATTGACTAAATCCTCATGTTTGCCGTAATGAGGCAGATGTGTAATCCAAAGCTCTTTTACCTTTGCTGCAGATGCAATTTTCCCAACTTCTGTACTATTCATATGCCCCATATTCGAACCCTCTTGGTCCGCATATAAATTACATTCACAAATAAACAGGTCTGCATCTTGTGTAAATGGAATAAACTCTTCTATGTAGCTGGAATCTGCTGAAAAAACAACCGTTTTTCCACCTGCTGTCAATCTCATGGCATAGCATGCGACAGGGTGCTTTGTTTTCATAAAAGTTATTGAAAATGGGCCAATTTCAATTGATTCATCTGGATTGTAAGCTATTGCTTTTGTATGTCCCTTAAGCTCCAATCTTGAGAATCCTTCTTGATCACCAGTATGTCCATATATAGGTAGTTCTTTTTGTTGATTTTGTATCGCGCTTGTCACTAATCTAGCATACTGCATTGGACCAATATCTGCTACATGGTCATGATGATAATGAGTTAAAATAATCGCATCAAGCTCATCAATTTTTATGTAGTTTTGAAGCTGTGCTAGTACACCACTGCCACAATCAACGAGCAAACGAAAATCGTCATGTTCAAATAAGTACCCAGATGTTGCTTCATTCGCTGCAGGAAAGCCACCCCAAAATCCAACTACCGTTACCTTCATACAATCACCTTTCTCCTTATATTATCCGTCTCTAAAAATAACAACTCTTCCATGGTTTACCCTATCCAATACCACTATAATCGATACGAAAATTTTTTTCATTTTTTTAGTGTTTTTGTTACAAAACAGTTATTGACATATTTTTATCTGTTATAGTACACTATAAACAAGAAAAGAAACGGAGGGGTTATAAATGTTAGTAAAAAGTACAGAATTTTTCAAAAACCTACCACCAAAAAAATGTGTTGAGTGTGGCCACGATATTGATGAACAGCATGAGTGCTACGGTAACAAATGTGACCACTGCAATGAAATTAAATAAGAAAGGAAGGCCGAGGCCTTCCTTTTCTTATTTGACAAGTACTGGTGTATTTTCTTTTAAATATTCAAGAACATGTTTAACGGCTTCTTCCCCTTGGTCTATACAGTCAGGTAACCCCAGACCTTCATAAGAGCTTCCTGCTAAAAAGACGCCAGGTAGGTTCTCAGCAACATTTTTCTTTACAAATTCAATCCGATCCTTATGACCGACTGTATATTGTGGCATCGCATCTTTCCATCGAGTCACAATTGAAAATTCTGGTTGATCCGTGATGTTCATCGTTTTGTTCAAATCATCAAGAACAACTTTGATGATTTCTTCATCTGATTGATCTACTATTGCTTCGTCTCCTGCTTTTCCAACATAGCAACGAAGTAGAACTTTCCCCTTTGGAGTAGTATGCGGCCACTTTTTATGGGTCCATGTAACAGCAGTAATAATATAGTCATTATTCCTAGATACAACAAAACCAGTTCCATCTATATCCTTTTTAATTGCTTCTTCAGGGAAAGCCATTGCTACAGTTGCCACTGATGTTGACGGCATTTCCTTAAAGGCATCGAAAAATGAATATTGATTAAAAATAGATTGTGTAACATGATGCGGTGTCGCTACAACTATACTATCAGCGGTAATTTTTTCTCCACTGTTAAGCATAATAACATATTGGTTATCTTGCTTTTCAATACTTTCAACCTTGATTCCCTTAAATACAGTACCTGGTTCAAGCTTTGCTTCTATTGCATCAATAAATGATTGAAGCCCAGTTGTAACTGTTAAAAACTGACCCTTAGGTGCTGATTTTGTATCCCCACTTGGCTTTGGTTTTGGTGGTGTTGTTTGTTTCATGCCCACGATTAAGCTCCGGTATTTTTGCTCAACTTGATAAAATTGAGGGAAAGTCGACATTAAGCTTAATTGATCAATATCCCCGGCATATATCCCTGAAAGTAGTGGTTCGATAAGATTTTCAACAACCTCATCCCCAAGTCTTCTTCTAAAAAATTGACCAAGTGACTGATCTGCTCCCCCAGGTGTACGTGGCAATACAAAGTCCATTGCAGCACGCAGTTTACCAAGTGGAGTGAATAGGCCAGTTGTGATAAACGGTCCGATTTGAGTAGGTATCCCCATAATAGATCCACCAGGCATTGGATGGAGTTTTCCATTAACAAGAACATATGATTTTCCAGCAGTATTGTTGACCAATTTATCCCCTAAACCAACTTCATTGACAAGTCGGGAGGCACTTTTTTTCCGAGCAAGAAAAGAATCTGGTCCTCTTTCGATGACAAAACCATCGCGTTCGACAGTTTGTACTTTTCCTCCTAGTCGATGGCTTGCCTCAAGAAGCATGCATTTCATATCTAAATTCTTTTCCCTTGCCTCTTTTTGGAGATAATAAGCTACTGTTAACCCAGTAATCCCACCACCTATAACAACTACCTTTTGATTACTCACTTAACATCGCCTCTTTGCTTTTAATTCAATCTTCTATTGTTTTACTTCTTTTAAAACCACAGTTGCCAAACAATCGATAAACTCAGGCTTGGCATTCGGCATTTCTGGACGGTAATAGCTTACACCTAGGTCCTCTGTTACGACTTTACACTCATAGTCATTGTCGTAAAGCACCTCTAAATGGTCAGCAACAAATCCAACTGGAATATAAACGAAAGCCTTGTACCCTTTTTCATTATAAAGGTCTCTTGTTAAATCTTGAACGTCTGGACCTAACCATGGTTCAGGTGTATTACCTGCACTTTGCCAACCAATCTCATAATTTTTTACGCCTGCAGCATTTGCAATCAAATCAGCAGTCTCTTGTAATTGACCTGGATATGGGTCACCAGCTGCAATGATTTTTTCAGGTAGACTATGTGCCGAAACAATTAACACTGCATTCTCCCGCTCATCCTCAGGCATTGAAGCATATACTTGCTTCACCTGATTTGCCCAGTATTCAATAAATTTAGGTTCTTTATACCAGCTTTCAACAGAAGTTATGGTAGGCCCGCCAAGTTTTTCCGCTTCTTCTTTTGCACGACCATTATAGGCTTTTACACTAAAGGTGGAGAAGTGAGGTGCAAGTACGATACTTACCGCTTCCTCAATTCCATCTTGACTCATTTGCGCAACGGCGTCTTCAATAAATGGTTCGATATGCTTTAATCCTTGATACATTTTAAATTCGATTTCATCCTGAATTTGATTTAAATGTTCCTCAAGCTTTTTACCTTGATCAGTCGTAATTTTGGCGAGTGGAGATATTCCTCCAATCGCCTCATATCGACTGCGAAGATCCTCAAGCATTTCTGGTGTAGGCTTTCGGCCATGACGAATATGAGTATAATACCTTTCAATATCTTCTTCTTTATAAGGAGTACCATAAGCCATTACGAGTAATCCCATTTTCTTTTTTGTCATTTACAACACCTCAAAAGCTAGAATAGTTCTAGGTTAGTTATTTTTTGAATATTCGTGGATCAATGTAGTTAGACGCTTTAGAGTCTCTGGTTTTACATCAGGGAAAACGCCGTGTCCAAGGTTAAAGATATAACCAGGTTTTTGCATACCTTGGTCCAAAATTTCTTTTGCTCTTGCTTCAATTACTTCCCATGGAGCTAAAAGAATAGCTGGATCTAGATTTCCTTGAACTGCTTTAGTGACTCCAAGTTCTCTTGCTTTCATAACAGGAAGGCGCCAATCAAGTCCAACAACATCAAGTGGTAGGTCATTCCATTCTAAAGCTAAGTGACTTGCTCCTACCCCGAACATAATAAGGGGTACATTCTCCTCACGTAGTTCCGAGAAAATACGATGCATAACTGGCTTGATAAAATGGCGGTAATCTGCCACATTTAGTGCCCCTACCCAAGAGTCAAAAATTTGTACAGCTTTTACACCTGCAGTTATTTGTGACTTCACATATGTAATCGTCATATCAGCTAATTTATCCATTAGGGCAAACCAAGCTTCAGGTTCAGCGTACATAAATGCCTTCGTTTTATTATAGTTTTTTGAAGGCCCACCTTCAATCATATAGCTTGCTAGAGTAAATGGTGCTCCAGCAAATCCAATCAATGGAACAGAGAGCTGTTCTGTTGTTAACAGTTTAATTGTGTCCAGAACATATGGAACATCTACTTCTGGATGTATTTCTCCAAGCTTCTCTACGTCTTTAAGAGAGCGGATTGGGTTACTAATGACAGGGCCAACACCGGCTTTAATTTCAACGTCTACCCCAAGTGCTGGTAGTGGAGACATGATGTCTTTGTACAGAATTGCAGCATCTACATCATATTGTTCAACTGGAAGTCTTGTCACATACGCACATAACTCTGGTTGATGAGTTATTTCAAACAAGCTGTATTTTTCTTTTATTTTTCGGTATTCTGGCTGAGATCGGCCAGCTTGGCGCATATACCATACTGGAACATGGTCGGTTTTTTCACCTCTTGCCGCCCTTAATAATGTATCATTAAAACCCTTTTTCATTTGTATATACCTGCCTTTCAACATCTTCACACAATAGTTATCATAATAGCATAAGTAAGTTTCGTTTATTCATTTATCCTCACTCTACCACTATAATTGTTTCTACTATCCTTGTATACAAAACAGGGGTAAATGTCAAAAATTTGACGATAATCAAAAGGGTGGTGAAACTGAGAACACCACCCTGTCTATCTTATTTTTTTGAAAAAAGCTAGGCTTTACAGATTGCGAATGTGTACCTTCTTCTTTTGTCTGTGAGTTATACGGAACTACAAAATAGGATGGCATTGAAAAGATATTTACATTTTCAATTTCAAAGCTGCCTATCCCTCTAACAGAACCCACATATTTAACAGACTTAGAATTCTCTTCATAAATCCGATACTCTACCCTCTCATCTTCTGAAGGTGTCCATTTTAAAGAAACCGTAAACAGCCCTAGCGGTTTAAAAGTCAAATCAGCTGTCATATCATCTATTTTGGATATACGAATCGGTGGTTCGAGCTCTTCGACACCTTTTGGAGCAGAAAAAGCGGTAGCTTTGTTCAGTTCCGAATGGTCGAGAATCTTCTTAAACAATTTGGTAGGAGATGCACTTCCACCTTTTAGATAGTGGGCAGCATCTGTTGTATCATACCCCATCCATATTGCCCCGACTACTGAGGGAGTAAACCCGACAAACCATGCATCCTTAATTCCATTTTCGACCCCAGGTAAATTGGTTGTCCCCGTTTTCCCTGCAAGCGCACCCGAAAAGGTCCCCGCTCTTGCAGTTCCATTATCTACTACTCCTTCGAGCATTCTCGTCATATACCAAGCCGTTTGTTTTGAAAATGCTTCGGTTTCATGGGTAGATGCTTCACCAATTACCTTCCCATCACGATTTTCTATTTTACTAATTACGTGTGGTTCAATTACTTTTCCATCACGTGCAAAGGCACGATATGCCTTTGCCATTGCAATCGGTGAAATTCCCTCTTTAAGTCCTCCTAATGCGATCGATAAGCCTTGGTCTGGAATTGTGATACCTGTCTTTGTTAAATATTTTTTTGCTGTATCAATTCCGAGTCTGTCAAGCATCCAGACAGCTGGTGCATTAGCAGATTCGATTAATGCATCATACATGGAGATTTTACCTTTATAAATTCCAGAGTAATTGCTTGGTTCATACTCACCATAAGAAAGCTTTTTATCAACCAACATGGAATAAGGTTCAAATTCATTTTCATCTAATGCAGGGCCATATACTGCTAGAGGTTTAATCGTCGATCCAGGTTGTCGCTTAATAAAGACTCGATTAATCCCTCGACTTACGTAACGTCTTCCGCCAACGCTTGCTAAGACACCACCTGTATCGTTATCTAGTAAAACGAAAGCACCTTCGACATTTTCATCAACGCCTGGGAAATTCTTTTGATCCTTAAAAAGCTCGTATGCTTTTTTTTGAATTTCCATGTGAAGTGGAACAGTGATAGTATAGCCACCTCTTAGTAATTCTTCATTTGATAAATGATAGCGTGTCTTCGCTTCGTCAAAAACCATATCAATATAGGTTAATAAAGCAGGGTCTCTTTCTACCTCGTGAACATTTAATGAAAGTGTCTTACCTTGGACTCTTACAGCTTCCTCTGGTTGTAAAAACCCCTTTTTTTCCATTAAATTAATGACCAAATCCCGTCTTTGTTTGCTTTTTTCAGGATTTAAGATTGGGGAATAAGTGGAGGGTGCTTTCGGTATTCCTGCAAGAAGCGCTCCCTCCTCAACCGTCAACTCACTTGCATTTTTATTAAAATAAAATTTTGCTGCCGATTGTATTCCATATGCACCATGTCCAAAATAGATTTGATTCAAATACATTTCAAGGAGTTCTTGTTTGCTGTATTCTTCTTCCAAATTAATAGATATAATTAGTTCTTTTGTTTTACGAAGGAATGTTTTTTCGTTCGTGAGGAAAACATTTTTTGCGAGTTGCTGTGTAATTGTACTACCACCTTCTACCTTCCCACCTGCAATAATATCTTTGTAGATTGCTCTGCCAATAGCCTGAGGGTCTATTCCATGATGTTTATAAAAACGAGTATCTTCAACCGCGATAAATGCTTGCTGGACATATTCCGGAATTTCCTTAATCGGTACAATATCGCGATTCTCAAAATAAAGTTTTGTAATAAATTTACCATCTTCATCAACAAGTTTTGTTGCGGAATTCATTACAAGCTTTTTGTCATCAATGACATAGTCACCTGCATAAATGATAAGCAAATAGCCACACAATCCAAGGACAAAAGAACCAACAATAGCTAATAATGAGAGAAATAATTTCTTTTTCATAAAATGACCTCCTTGGAAAAATTAAAAGCGAAAGCGACTTGTATGGAACTTCTACAAACTACTGCCACGTCCTGTAGCAAACATAAGGTCAGCACATCCTGTACTAGTCAGACCAGCATAAGGAAAGCCGGCTAGAAGGATGCAGTTTATCCTTCTTGACGGATTGGCCAGACCAGAGTAGGGATAGACGCTGGAGCTAGATATAATGAAACGTTCATTTGATTATGTTATCTTTTAGTATAACTGTAAAAGTTTCTCACTATGTATGTCCTATAAATAAAGGAGGATTAATGTGAATTTTTATATTGCGTTAGGTACAGTTGATTTTTTAGAAAAACTTCGTGAAAAACATAAAAAAGAAAATATGGCCACGTTTTATAATAACGAAACTGCCATTTTATTACACGAAACAACGAATAAATCTGTTTTTGCAGCACCAAGAAGATATGAAGTCCTTGCTGGCACTGGTGACATTGATAGTGCAAGATTTGCTGCATTGACCTATGTACCTGTAACAGAAGAAGGTAAACCACTATTTGAATACAACATTACTCAAACGAATTCAATGACTCAAAACACATCAGGACTTGTTGCTTTCCGTGCTCTTCGGCCCATAAAAAGTGATACATTTGTCATTGCAAGCTTTTGGATGAAGGAATCCTATTATTTGGATTGGACCCGTTCCCCAGCATTTCTACAGCTTGAACAAATGATTGATAAAACAAAAGCTGGTATCAATCAAGCTGTCTTTTCGGGTCCTGTATACACAAAAACTTTTCACTCTTTACAAGATGATTAAACATCACTAAAAACTTTTTGTGACTTCTCACACCCTATCCCCCTTTACATATTCTGTAATACAAACATAGGTAAACGTGTAGTTACCTTTGCTTGAATCGGAATGATTGAATGGGGGTTTTACAATGTTAGTGGAATTAACAGCCCTGCATTGGATATATGTTTCTTTTATCCTCTTCATCATCGGCTTTATGGTGATGAAGCGGGACACATCACTTATTTGTATCATTGGCATCTTTTTACTTGCTATTACTGCAACGGGATCAATTAGCGCTTCTGTAAGTGGTGTCTTTAATAGCTTTATTTATGCAATAACCGAGTTACTCTCAACAATACTCGTTATTTCAATAATTGTTTCGATGAGTAAAGCATTAACAGTAACGGGTATCAATGATATCATGATTACTCCTTTTGCTAAACTAATACGTTCTCCAGCTCTGGCATATTGGACAATCGGAATTGTCATGATGGTGATTTCATGGTTTTTCTGGCCATCTCCAGCAGTTGCCTTAATTGGTGCGGTACTTTTACCGGTTGCAATGAGAGTGGGCTTACCTGCTCTAGGCGCTGCAATGGCAATGAACTTGTTCGGTCATGGTATTGCATTGTCGAGTGATTTTATTATTCAAGCAGCCCCAAAGCTTACGGCAGATGCAGCTGGCCTTGAAGTGCTTGAGGTTGTAAAAGCAAGTATTCCTCTAGTATTTGTAATGGGTCTTGTTACAACTGTTGTTGCCTATATTCTCCTTCGTCGTGATATGCGCAAAGGCACCCTCACCGTGAATGGTAAAACGGACTATACAAATCCGTTAACAGAGAATCTGACGGACAAAGAGGAACAACGATTAAGGAGTTTGTTATCTATACCTGCAAAACGTTTCTTTGCCATTTTCATCCCAATCCTCTTTGTCTTAGATGTCGTTGCGATGTCCGTATTACATCTTTCCGGAGGTGATGCAACAGCACTGGTCGGCGGAACCTCAATCTTTATTCTTCTACTCATTTCACTTGTGGCCCACAAAAATGCTGGATTAGAAAAAACAACAACATATTTAATTGAAGGTTTTCAATTTGGATTTAAAGTATTTGGTCCAGTTATTCCAATTGCAGCATTCTTCTATCTTGGTGACTCAGCATTTGTAAAAATCATTGGCGATTTCTTACCTGCACATTCACAAGGGATTGTAAACGACCTAGGGGTAAGTCTTGCTTCCGTTGTACCATTAAATGCACCAATTGGAGCTATTACATTATCAGTTGTTGGGGCAATTACTGGTTTAGATGGTTCAGGCTTTTCTGGAATATCGCTAGCCGGATCGCTTGCAGGTTTATTCTCATCAGCGATTGGAGCAGGTGCCGCCACACTAACAGCACTGGGGCAAATTGCCGGAATTTGGGTAGGTGGAGGAACACTCGTACCTTGGGCGCTCATTCCTGCTGCTGCCATTTGTGGAGTTGACCCGTTTGAACTTGCGAGGAAAAACTTGCTACCAGTTACAATCGGTTTAGTAGTAACAACGATTGTTGCAATGTTTTTAATATAATCCCCTGAAAGAAGCTCTTACTGATAGAGCTTCTTTTTCTATAACAAAAAATTACGAAATGTTATGAATCTATGACATTTTTCGATATAATAATAGAAGATTCTACAATTCTTCCTATATTAATAACGCCGGAGAGAATAACATGTTAAAGCTTTTTAACATTACTTTGCAAACTAAAATTATCACATTAATTATTTCATTAATCGTTTTTGTTATTTCAATCCTAACAGGGATGTTTATTTATTATGAAGCAAAGGACACAAATGCAGAAATGCAAAAACTTGCTTTACAGGCGTCCCGCACACTCTCATTAATACCCATCATGAAGGATGTTTCTCAAGAAAACCTGCAATCAGGTTCGATGCAAGCTATTACACAACAAATTGGTAACCAGGCCGGTGCGAATTATGTCCTCATTGACTATAAGGACGGGCTGAGTATGTCATACCCTACTTATGAAGCTAGCCATTCCGCTTTTGATCTAGAAAACTACAAAGCAATTGTTTTTGGTGGTTTTTACACGATTGAAACAGATAATGAACTTGGTACTATTTTATGGGGAAAGGCGCCTATTATTGCTGACGAACATGGTCACCAGATCGTAGGTGTTGTAAGCGTTGGCTTTTTAAAAAGCGAGATACAACAAAATATTAATCAGAAGTTATTAAAAACGCTTCTTATCGCAATTATTGTTTTAATAGTTGGTTTATTTGGTGGAGTCTTATTAGCAAAAAGTATTCGAAATGACATTATGGGGCTAGAGCCACATGAAATTGCTTCTTTATACAGAGAAAGGAATGCAATCTTAAAATCAGTTAAAGAAGGAATTATCGCAATCGATAATAAGGGATCTATTACATTACTTAATAAATCTGCAAAACAAATGCTTGGAATTTCGAATGACAGTATTAACAAACCAATCAAAGAACTCCTACCTAACACAAGAATGCTTCGGGTCTTGGAAACCAATATGGTTGAAACCGATGATGAGATGATTATGAATAACCGTGTTCTAATCGTCAACCGTATGCCAATCATCGAAAATGGCAAAACAGTTGGAGTCGTTTCAAGCTTCAGGGATAAAACAGAAATTAAGAAAATGGTTGATACCTTAACTGAAATTAAAAATTACTCCGAAGATTTAAGGGCACAAACACATGAATTCACCAATAAATTATATGTTTTATCTGGGTTACTGCAGTTAGAACAATACGAACAAGCAATTGCGATGATTCAAGAAGAAACAAATCAACTTAACTTTCAAAACGATCTTTTATTTAATCAAATAAAAGATCCTAAACTCCAAGCTATTCTACTTGGAAAAATTGGAAAGGCCTCAGAAAAAAAGGTATGTTTGGAAATTGATGAAAATAGCTATTTATCAGTATTACCTACTCATATTTCAATTACAGATTGCATCATCATTATTGGTAACCTAATTGACAATGCGATTGACGAGGTTATGCAAGATGAAGGAAAAGTCACCTTCTTCGTAACTGATATCGGAAACGACATTGTTTTCGAAGTAAGTGATAACGGCAAAGGTATCCCAAACGAAAAAATGACTCATCTCTTTGAAAAAGGAGTATCCTCAAAAGCCGAGAAAAACAGAGGCTTTGGGTTGTGGAACGTTAAGACCGTTGTCGACAAACTAAACGGTTCAATTGAAGTGACAAATGGAAAAAATAGCGGAGCGATTTTTACGGTGTTTCTACCAATGAAAAATCAGATTGATAAGGAGGTAGACTGATGATCAATGTACTTATTGCCGAGGATGACTTTAGAGTAGCGTC
This sequence comes from Bacillus timonensis, assembly GCF_000285535.1. Classification (GTDB taxonomy): domain Bacteria; phylum Bacillota; class Bacilli; order Bacillales; family Bacillaceae_L; genus Ferdinandcohnia; species Ferdinandcohnia timonensis. Next base: position 1,373,578 of record NZ_HE610985.1, read on the forward strand.
GATTCATGAACAGTTTCTTCAAAAAATTGACGATGTACACTTGATAGGAAAATCATCGAACGCAAAAGAAACGCTTGATATGCTAGAAAAACATGAAAATATCGATCTTCTCTTATTGGATGTTTATATGCCTGATAAAATGGGTACTGAAATGTTGCCAATCATTCGAAATCGGTATCCCGAAGTAGACATCATTATGATTACTGCCGCAACAGAAAAAAAGCATTTAGAGGAATCTCTCCGAAGCGGTGTCTTTCATTACCTTATAAAACCGGTTACAGTCGAAAAGTTTACGGAAACAATCAAAAAATATATTGAGAAGAAAGAATTACTTCAGAACATGAATGAAGTCGACCAAACCTTTGCAGATCAGTATTTTGGAGGCAAGCCAATCCATACTGTTGAGAAGAAAATATATTATCCAAAAGGTATAGATCCCCTTTCCCTTGAAAAAGTAAAAGAAATTATGAGTCAATTAGAGACAGGTATTACTGCTGAAGAAATGGGTGAACGCATGGGGGCATCCCGTACTACCGCAAGGCGATATTTAGAATACCTCGCATCAACAAATGAGGTGATTGCAGAACTTGAATATGGAATTGTAGGTAGGCCAGAGCGAAAATATGTAAAATTAAAGTAAGAGCAAAGCATCTTGAAGTGGACTCAAGATGCTTTTTTGTGAACAAAATGAACAAAAAGATTTTTTCGTTCTTTATATTATTTATTTTGAAAACGGTTACAGAACTGTGTCTAAACTTTTAAAATATGAGTAGAAGAACTTATTATTATCATCTAAGGGGTGCATAACAGAGTATATTTAATGTCAAAAATAAAAATGTTTTATAGAAAGGATGGTTATATAAATGGGGGCAACTAGATTAATCTTACCGATTATTTCAATTCTAATTAGCATTATCTACTTTATATCAACTATTAATCTACCAAAAGCCAAATTAGGAGACCCAAATGGTCCTCTCTATTTTCCACTAATGGTCAGTATTTTTCTTTTTGTAGTGAGTGTTATTTATTTCATAAAAGAATTAAGAAATCACTATCCAAAAAATGATGAAGTGAAGCTATTGTTTAAAGGCAGAGTTCCCTTTCTTATCATTTCGACATTAGTATTATCATTGATTTATACACTCATTTTTGAAAGAGTAGGATTCTTAATTTCTACAATGTTCTTTATGGCTGCAGTTTTATTTATCGTGAATGGAAAAGAAAAATGGAAAGTTAACATTAGTGTAGCTGTTTTATTTAGTTTGGGATCATGGTACGCCTTTTCTCAACTTCTAGACGTCAGCTTACCGTAGATTAAGGGGGGTTAATATGGATATACAAGGAATTCTTGAAGGATTTGCGACGGTACTAAGACCAGAAAATATACTTTTCGTTGTATTTGGTGGATTTTTAGGAACCATTGTTGGAATGCTTCCAGGTTTAGGACCGGCAACAGCAATTGCGGTTTTAATCCCAGTTACATTCGGCATGGATCCAACGAGTGCATTAATTTTAATGGCAACTATTTACTATGGGGCAATGTATGGTGGATCGTTAAGTTCCATCTTAATTAACACACCTGGTGATGGATCTGCTGTTGCTGCAACATTTGATGGTTACCAAATGGCAAAAGCAGGTCGTGCAGGCCCAGCGATTGCGATTACGGCAATTGGATCACTTATTGGTGGTTTTGTCGCTGTTATAGGATTTATGTTTTTAGCAAAACCTTTGTCAAATTTCGCCTTACAATTTGGTCCGGCGGAATACTTTTTATTAATGCTTTTTACTTTATCAGCTGTTGTTTCCTTATCGATTGGAAATATGACAAAAGGGTTTATTTCAATGGGCATTGGTTTAGTACTAAGTACTGTTGGAATTGACCTACAAACAGGAGTACACCGTTTTACATTTGGCAATGTTCATTTAAGTGATGGGATTAATTTCTTAGTTATTATTATTGGTATTTATGCTGTTGGAGAAATTCTTTATAACTACTTAACCATTGATAATCCACTTGGTAAGAAAAATAAGCTCGGACGAGTTTGGATTACAAAAGATGACTGGAAACGTTCGAAGTGGCCAATGTTCCGTAGTTCCCCACTTGGCTTCATAGTTGGAATTTTACCAGGGGCTGGTGGAGCGATTGCATCATTAATGGCCTACAGTACGGAAAAGCAACTATCAAAACGTCCCGAAGAGTTTGGTAAAGGGGCAATTGAAGGTTTAGCCGCACCTGAAACAGCAAACAACTCTGCAGCTGTTGGTGCTTTCGTTCCACTATTAACAATGGGTATCCCAGGTTCTGGAACAACCGCTGTAATGTTAGGAGCTCTCGTCATGCTAGGTGTTAAACCAGGTCCTCTTCTATTTGAAAGTGACCCGAATATGGTTTGGAGCTTAATCGATAGTCTTTTCTTGGGTAATATTTTCTTATTCCTAATCAATGTATTAATGGTCGGTGTATTTATTAAAATCTTAGATGTACCTGCAAAAGTTCTATATCCAATTATTTTAGTGCTTGCATTTATTGGAGCATATACAATGAATTACACAATATTAGACTTCTATATCTTAATTATTTTCGGAGTCATCGGTTTATTCTTAAAACTGTACGACTTCCCAATTGCTCCAATGATTCTAGCATTAATTGTTGGAACAGATATGGAACAAAATTTCAGAAAAAGTATTGTAGCTGGTCATGGTAATCTAGATATCTTTGTTAGTTCACCTATCTCAATTACACTCTTAATCTTAACAATTTTATCACTTACTTACCCATTATTCATGAACAGCCGGAAAAAGAAAAAGGCAGCGTTAAACGAAAATAGCTCCCTTTAAAAAAAGTAAATGATTAATATATTGTATTTTAAAACCCTTAGCAGTTTCGCTAAGGGTTTTAATAGGTTATAGAAGATTTTCAAGAACAGTTTGTAAAATACCACCATTTTGGTAATATTCTATTTCAACTACACTATCTAGCCTTACGATTGCAGTGAATTCAATCGGTTTTAATTGGTTAGGTTTCATTGCGATTACATGAATTTTTTGGCCCGGTGTAATTTGTTCATTTAGACCTTTTAATTCAAAATCTTCCGTTCCGTCTAAGTTCAGGTTGCCTGCATTTTCTCCATCGCAAAATTGAAGCGGTAATACTCCCATTCCCACAAGATTGCTACGATGGATTCGCTCAAAGCTTTCAGCAAGAATCACTTTGACACCCAATAGAGCTGTTCCTTTTGCAGCCCAATCACGTGAACTTCCTGTTCCATACTCCTTCCCTGCAATAATTAGAAGGCTCTGATTGTCTTCTTTGTATTTCATTGCGGCATCATAAACTGACATGATTTCACCAGTTGGTAAGTATTTTGTGTAGCCCCCTTCTTTTCCATCAGCTAGTTTATTTCGAATTCGAATATTTGCAAATGTACCACGAACCATGACATGATGGTTACCACGTCTTGATCCATAAGCATTGAATTGTCGAACTGGGATGCCTTTTTCCATTAAAAATATACCTGCTGGACTATTTACTGGGATTTGTCCTACTGGGGATATGTGATCTGTAGTAATAGAATCCCCTAGCATCAATAAAGTCTTCATATTTTTAAAATCCCAGTCCGACTTATCCTTTGAGATTTCTTCAAGGAAATAAGGCGCTTCCTGTATGTACGTTGACTGATTATCCCACCTATAGAGTTGCCCTTTTGATGACTCAATCGATGACCAAAGTTCATTTTCAAAAATATGTTCATACTCTTCTATAAATAGTTCCTGCGTTATCGTAGAGCTGATTACTTCATTTATTTCTTCTGTTGTTGGCCAAATATCTTTTAAATAAACTGCCTTGCCATCTCTTCCTCTGCCAATCGGTTCGGCATACAAATCAATAGTAACTGACCCAGCTAAAGCATACGCAACAACTAATGGAGGTGAACTTAAATAATTCGCTTTTATAAGTGGATGGACACGACCTTCAAAGTTCCGATTTCCACTTAAAATAGAAGCGACAAGGAGATTGTTGTCCGTAATGGCCTCTTCGACGGATTCAAGGAGGGCTCCACTGTTTCCACAGCATGTTGCACATCCATAACCATCAACATAAAATCCAATCTCTTCTAAAGCAGGTAGAAGGCCTGATGCTTCAAGATATTTTGTAACTACGCGTGAGCCTGGTGTTAAGCTTGTTTTTACATAAGCAGGCTTTTGTAGCCCTTGTTCCAATGCTTTTTTTGCCACTAGTCCTGCTGCTATCATCACACTTGGATTTGAAGTATTCGTACAGCTTGTAATAGCGGCGAGGACAAGTGACCCGGTGCTGATGCTATCTCCGCTTTCTAACTCCACATGTTTATTTAATTCTGCTTCGTTTAATCCATATCCACCACTCGCAACCGGCATTGTGACGATTCTAGTAAATCCATCTTTCATCGAACGTAATTCAATACTATCCTGTGGTCTTTTTGGTCCTGCAATAGTTGGTTTGATTGAGGCTAAATCCAATTCGATTGTTTCAGTAAAATTTGGATCAGGGGTTTCATCTGTTCTAAATAACCCTTGTGCTTTATAATACGCCTTAATTAATGACAAGTTAGTTCCTCTACCTGTAAGTTGAAGATAATCTAATGTCACTTCATCAATCGGGAAATAGCCCATTGTTGCTCCATATTCTGGTGCCATATTTGCTATGGTCGCTCTGTCTGTTAGGGATATATTTGTTAATCCTTTCCCAAAGAATTCAACGAATTTCCCGACAACTCCCTTTTTACGAAGTAAGCCTGTTATTGTTAAGGCAAGATCAGTCGCAGTAACACCCTCCCTTAGTTTTCCAATAAGCTTTATTCCAACTACCTCAGGAATAACAAAATATAAAGGTTGTCCAAGCATCGCTGCTTCTGCTTCAATTCCTCCAACTCCCCATCCAATTGTTCCAAGACCATTTATCATTGGGGTATGGGAATCTGTTCCTACTAGAGAATCTGGATAGACAATGGTTTCACCATTTTCAATTTTTGTAACAATCGAAGAAGCCAAATACTCTAAGTTAACTTGGTGAACAATCCCGTTTGAAGGTGGTACGGCTCTAAAATTAGAAAAGCTATTTTGTGCCCATCTAACGAAACGGTATCTTTCTAGATTTCGCTCGTATTCCAGTTTTAGATTATCTGATAAGGATTCTGTATTTCCAAAGTGATCAACAATCATTGAATGATCAATAACTAGATCCACAGGAATTTGTGGATTAATGCGGGAAACATCTCCGCCTCTTCGTTTTACTGCATCTCTCATCGCAGCTAAATCAACGATTGCAGGGATTCCTGTAAAGTCCTGAAAGACAATTCTAGCTGGCTTGAAAGGAACCTCTTTTTTCTCCCATTGCATATACTTCCAATTTGCGAGTTGTTCAATATGAGTTGTAGTGATATGTTTTCCGTCTACATGCCTTATCGCTGCCTCTAAAAGCATTTTAATTGAGAAAGGTAGTGATGTGACCGGGTAGCCATTCGTTTCAAGGTCATTTATTCGAAAATAGCGATATTCTTTTCCATCAACATGCAATGTTCTTTTTAATGTTGATAAAACATCCGTTACACTCATTCCTTCGCCCTCCCTTGTTGTTTCTTCTAATTGAAAAAATAGCCTAGTTGATGAAAATCAGCTAGGCTATTGGGGATGTACGTAATTACCCCTCTGGAATGTATAAATCACCTTTAACAATTCTTCGTGCCGTTCTGTCCAGACCAACAGAAGCTACATCTTTTTGATCATCTGTTAATTTCACACGTACCTCTGCAATTCCTTCTGGATGGCCAATTCGTATGATTTGCTCCATGCTTCCATCTTTCTTTCTAGAATGTAGGTTCGGAATTGAGCCCTCAAGTAAAGCAGTTGCAGCTAAGTTATATAATCCACTTCCAGCAAACGTTCGATGGAACCTTTTCATTGATATCATTTTTGCAACAATATCAATTTCATCGGCTTTTATCACTTTTCCCCCTGAAGTCACATAATCATGTGGACTTGCAACTAGTGCTAGTTTCGGAATTGAAGGTATGTTTTTCGCTTCCTCTTCATTCTTTGCCACACCACCAGCAACTGCCATCTTTAACCGAATTTCTTCGAGCTCAGACATTAATTCCATGTCCGCTCCTACTACACTATTTAACTCAGAACCTGTTAATCCAAAATCACTTGCAGCAAGATACACAAAAGGATTCACAATATCAATAAATGATGCTCCAATATTTCTCTTTTCAGTTGCCACATATGTTTTTAGACCAATAGGTATTGTCTTTCCAGTCTTCCCTCCACCAGGTGAGAGGATGTTCACGATAATTTTTGCGCCAGGCGTTACAATTCCTGGCATCAAATAATCACCGGATACCTTTGCTTTACCATTTGATAAGGGTACTCGCATTTTAATCATTTTATTAATATTTTTATTAAAAGCAGAAACTGTAATAAAATCTGCATTTGGATTTGTTTTAACAAGCCCTTCATCAACAGCAAAAGCCCCAATGGCAGCCATTAGATTTCCACATGTTCCTTCATCATCGACTACTACCTCACCAATTCCAATCTGATAGAATGTATAATCAAGGTCAGCATCTTTCACAGATGGCTCTGAAATGACCATCACCTTACTTGTATGCGATGTACCGCTTCCTAAGCCATTAATTTGTGAGGGATTATATGCGTCGATACCTTCTAAGAAAATTCTGTGCTGTAATTCTTTATTTGTCGGCAAGTCCTTTTCATGGAAAAAGATGCCCCTACTTGTTCCACCTCTATAAACAACACAACGAACAGAGAATTGTGACATCTAAATACCTCCCTACTTCAGTTCAGGAACGATGGTCTTGGCAATTTCTTGATCTAAATCTTCATAATCATGAAGTTTAATAGTTTCATAAAGTTCTTTACGTGTTTGCATCTTATCTAATACATCACGCTGTGTTCCCTTTTCAAATACTTGTGAGAACACAATTTCATATGCTTTTGCTGCTGCTCGTAAAGATGTAACCGGATATATGACCATTGAGTAACCAAATGACTCAAATTCATCTGCTGTAAAATATGGAGTCTTACCAAACTCTGTCATATTTGCTAATAAAGGAACATCAAATTCTTTACTGAAAGCTCTAAAATCTTCTTCAGTAATAAGTGCTTCTGGGAATAAAGCATCAGCACCAGCTTCCACATATTTTCTTAATCTCTCAACTGCAGCATCTCTACCTTCTACAGCAAGTGCATCCGTTCTAGCAACAACGACCAGTGAAGGTGCCACTTCTTTAATTATCTTAATTTTTTGCACCATTTCATCTGCTGAGACTAATTTTTTTCCATTTAGATGACCACATTTTTTCGGAAGGTCTTGGTCCTCAATTTGAACTGCAGCAACACCAGCTTCCACCATTTCCTTTGCTGTTCTTGCAACATTTAAAATTCCACCGAAACCTGTGTCAATGTCAGCAAGTAGTGGCAAATTGGAAGCACGAATAATATCGCGTGCTCTTTCTGCAACTTCTTGGGAGTGTAAAACTCCTAAATCAGGTAAACCTCTACTAGCTGTGTAGGCACCACCAGATAAATACAAGGCTTTAAAACCAACTTTCTTTGCCATTAAAGCAGCCATTCCGTCATGAGTACCCATAATTTTCAAGATTGGTCCAGCCGATATATAACTTTTAAATTCTTCTGCTAATTCCTTTTGACTTTTTTGCTGTTCAACAAGCCATGTCATGAAATTCCCTCTTTTCTTTGATGTAATGAAAGAACGAAGGACCCTATTGAAATAGGGCCCTATTATTATTCAGCTAATCCAGATTCACTAATTAAATCTTCATACATTTTAGTTTGTTCTTCTAAGAATTTAGCTGCTTCACCGCTATTTTTATAGAATGGAGACCAGTCATTATTTTTCACAAGGTCTTTCCATGCATCCGTTTCAACCATTTCCCCGATTACCTTGTCCCAGTATGCAATTTCTTCTTCAGTCATATCAGGAGGTCCCATGATACCTCTCCAGTGCGGGAATACCATATCTACTCCTTGTTCTTTCCAAGTAGGAACATCCTCTAAACCTTCTATTCTTTCATCAGAAGAAACGCTAATTACTCGGAAGTTCCCTGCAATATGCTGATCCTTCGATTCAGAAACTGCCATTGTAGCTACATCTACGTGACCACCTAAAAGAGCTGTTACTACATCTCCGCCACTCTCATAAATCATGAAGTTTAATTTTGATACGTCAACACCGTATGTTTTTGCTGCTTGCACGAATGAAAGGTGATCATTGTTACCTAATCCTGGTGCAACTGCGATTGTTAAAGAAGTAGGATCCTTTTTCAATTGTTCCATTACATCTTTCGCAGTTTTAAATTTTGAATCATTTCCTACTGCAATTGAAATCCACTCAGTTGTTAAAATCGCTAGTGGAGTAAAATCTTTATACGTTAATTCACTTTGTCCTAGTAAGTTGTTTGTAATCACAAGACTTGAGTTAATTGCAAGGTGATGAGCATCCTTTGTAGAAAGGTATTGCCAACCAACTTCACCACTTCCCCCTGGCTTGTTCACAACATTGATGTTTTGGTCTACAATGCCTTCATCTTTAAAAATCTTTTGGATAGCTCTAGCAGTTGCATCCCAACCTCCCCCTGGAGTTGCAGGAGCAATAAGCTCGATATTTCCTGTTGGAAATGAATCTTTCTTGCCTGAAGCACCTGAAGAACATGCTGTTGCAACAAATACTAAAGTAAAAATTGCGAGTAATGAAAATAGTTTTTTCATTGTTCCACCCCTTTTATCTTTCTTAATTTTCACAACCTTATATTACTTTTAATCAAGAATAATGTAATCGTTTTCAATTTAAAAGAATTTAACAACAAAAACATCATTTTGTTCATTAAGTTCACAGATATTACAAATCTTGCAGATTTAATGATTCAATAAACGTCACAAATGCATGAATTACGTTTACCTCTAATGACTCATTATGATAGAGCATCCATGTATTACGTATTAGCGGTTTCTTTTCTTTATCGGTAATAAACACTTTATGAATATCTTCATTTCCTTTTAAAATCATTCCAGGTAATATTGCATATCCAAGTCCATTTACGACCATTTCTTTACATGTATCGACTTGGTCAACTTCCATTGTAATCATAGAAGGTTTTGTATAGTTCTCCATCCACCAGTGGTCAACAATAGACTTTAAAAAATTGTCAGTTTTATAGTTTATTCTCGGCAAATCTGGTAAGTTTTTTAAGTCAATGTCTTCTTTCGAGGCTACACACAGCTGGTCTTCAAAAAGTAATCGTTTTTGTTCCATCCATGTATATTCACCACGAACAAAGGCAATATGAATATCTTTTTTATATAAGGAATGGAAAAGGTCTTGACTCCACCCTGTTGTTACTTTGAACTCAACATTCGGATATTGGTCTTTAAATGCCCTTAATAATTGTGGCAGCTTATATTTTGTGAAAAAGCTTGAAACGCCCAGATTAATAGTTCCGACCACTTTACTTTCCATATTGGTCAAATTATCTTTTATTTGTCTTAATTTT
>NZ_HE610985.1:1384323-1502550 GCF_000285535.1 Bacillus timonensis
AATTTTAAAATCATTTCTTCGGCACTTTTAGCCAGGTATTCTCCCTGTGGTGTAAATTTGACACCGCGCCTATCCCTATTAATCATTTTAATTCCAAATTCCTTTTCAATTTGTTTGATCCGATTTGTTAAGGCCGGTTGTGAAATAAATAGTTGCTTCCCTGTTTTTGTAATATTTTTATTTTCATAGAGTACTTTAAGGATTTCCCAATCCTGACTGCGCATATCGAACACTCCTATCTAAACTTCATTTTAGATATTCATAAATCTTATGACTGTTAATTCAAATACAATATTTTACTTATATCTATCAATATACTATATTTATCAATACATAAGAAAGAATGAGTTAATAGGTGAGGGGAAAAACATGATTCTTTGGATAGTCATCATCATCTGTACTGGGTTTCAGACAATTTTAAACACAACTAGACCTATCATCACGTTGTATGCTTCCGAAATGGGAGCGAATACGTTTGATATCGGAATTTTGACAGCAGCCTATGCCTTTTTTCCGTTACTATTTGCAATACATGCAGGGAGAATTGCTGATAAAATTGGGGATCGATTACCTGTACTTCTTGGTTTAGTTGGGATTACAGCAGGAATGGTTATCCCATACTATTTTCCTTCTATGCTGAGTTTGTTTATTTCGCAACTCATTGTAGGAACTGCAGCAGTGTTTATTACGGTTTCTTTGCAAAACATACTTGGAAATATTGCAACAGAGGAAAAACGAGATCAATATTACAGTTTATTTGGAATTGCGACTGCTATGGGTGCAATGATTGGTCCTATCATCGGGGGCTATTTAGGGGAGCATATTTCTTATTCTTCTGTTTTTCTTGCTTCGATTTTCATCAATATCATTCCTATTTTGATTTCATTTTTCATTCCTGTTTTACGTAAACAAAAGGCCAAACAAAAAGCGAGCATTGGTGCTTCAATCGGTTTATTAAAAATGCCTTTATTACGAAAAGCACTAATTTCAAGTGCGCTTGTCCTTTATTCAAAAGATATTTTCATCGCATATTTTCCGCTGTTTGCAAAACAGTATGGAATTTCAACATCGACAATCGGATGGATTATCTCAATTCAGGGTCTAGCGATTATCCTCGTTCGATTCTTATTACCTGCTTTGACTGAAAAGCTAGGAAGAGACAGCGTTTTAATTGCTTCCGTTTTTATGGCAGGAATATCGTTTTTATTAGTTCCGTTTACTGGAAGTGTGATTTTATTAGGAGCATTAAGTGCCCTTATGGGACTTGGTTTGGGATGCGGTCAACCACTTTCGATGACTACTACCTATAATGCCTCACCAAAGTCCAGGACTGGGGAAGTTTTAGGATTACGTCTTGCCTCAAATCGACTTTCTCAGTTAATTGCACCCGTCTTTTTTGGTGTGGTGGGATCATGGGCTGGCATTTTTTCAGTGTTCTTTATCAGTGGAACATTTTTACTGGGCGGATTATTCGCCATTAAACCTGAAAGGAAAAGGAAACTAGCTTCATAACAAATGTGCAAGCGCCTTGAAAGATGAACATCGACTAAATACTGCCACGTCCTGTGGCAAACGTCGATGTCAGCACTTCCTGTGCAAGTCCGACAAGCACAAGATGGTCTGGCTAGAAGGTTGTTCTTTGACCTTCTTGACGGAACAGGTTGTGACCTCGAGGGGCTAGGCGCTGGAACTAGACGTAAAAAAACGGTAAAAGCCTACAGCATGTGTGCTGTAGGCTTCCTTTATTAGAGTTTAAATGATACAAATTTTAATTCTGTCATTTCTTCTGTAGAATATTTTATTCCTTCTTTTCCAACACCGCTGTTTTTCACACCACCATATGGCATATTATCTACTCTAAAGGTTGGAATATCATTAATAATTACTCCACCAACTTCCAAACGGTCTGCAGCCTCAAATGCTTTTTTTATACTTGTGGTGTAAACCCCTGCCTGTAATCCATATTCTGAGTTATTTACGAGCTCGATCGCCTCATCCCATGTTTTGTAAGAATTAACAGACACAACTGGACCAAATGCTTCATTACAGGAAATGGATAGATTTTCACCAGTATTAACTAGAATAGTTGGTTGAAAAACAGCTCCTTCTCGTTTCCCACCAATAACGACATTTGTCCCAGCTTGTTCAGCTTCTTTTACCCATTTTTCAATTCGATCCGTTTCGGTCGGATTAATGAGGGCTGATACATCTGTGGTTTCTAAATTCGGGTCACCGAGAACGAATTGACTAGTATAGTACTTCATTTTTTCAACGAACTCTTCAAATAAATTTTCATGGACATAAATCCGTTGTACCGAAATACATACCTGCCCTGCAAAATTGAAGGCACCTTCTGCACAGCGAGCAGCTACCGCGTCAAGATTATCCGTACTATCTATAATAACAGCAGCATTTGAGCCTAATTCTAGGGTAACACGTTTTAGTCCTGCTTTTTCTTTAATTCGCGTGCCAACTGGTACACTACCTGTAAAAGTAATCATTTTCACACGCGCATCCTGAACAAGCAGGTCTCCAACAACACTACCTTTACCTGTTACAACATTTAGTGCCCCTTCTGGAAGACCAGCTTCTTCAAATAGTTTTGCAGTCATAATTGCGCTTAATGGTGTTTGTGATGCAGGCTTTAAGACAACTGTATTTCCCGCAGCAAACGCTGGTCCAAGCTTATGCGCTACAAGATTAAAAGGAAAGTTGAAGGGTGTAATAGCCGCGATAACACCCAGTGGTTCTCTTTTTGTGTATCCGAATCTACCTTTTCCGCTTTTTGCAGCATCTAGCGGTACTGTTTCTCCATGAAGTCGTTTTGCTTCTTCTGCTGCGAATTTATAGGTTTCGGCTGTTCTCATGATTTCTGTCCTTGCTGCTTTTAATGGTTTTGCATTTTCAGCAGCGAGGATAAGAGCACATTCTTCAAGTCTTTCGGTGAAAAGATTGGACACTTTCTCCAGTATTTCCGCACGTTCAAATGATGTTAAATCTCGCATTATTTTAGTTGCTTCTTGTGCACTTGCAATCGAATTTTCTACTTGTTCTATTGTGGCAAGTGGTATCATCGCAACTACTTCTTGATTATAGGGTGAGCGTAATTCTTCGTACTCTACGCCTTCTTCCCAATTTCCGTTGATAAATAATTTTTGTTTTTCCATCTATTTATCCCTCCCGTAACACTTTTTAATTTAATCATACTACTATTTAAAATGGCTTTAAACTATACTTAAATTATATTATATTTCTCATAACCAAATAACTGTATTAAAATATAAGTTCAAGCTATCTAATGAATGGAGAAACAAATATGAGAGGTTTATTTGAAAAAATAATGCCGTATATAAAACGTGTCTGGCAATCTATTAAACGATTTTGGCGTGAAAAGCATCTTACAAAAATTTTATTGCTGATAATGTTAGTTTTTATTTTAGTGTCTATGCTCTTCTTTGCCTTTATGGCTAGTCAGGCCAACGTTCAATCATTGAAGGACGGTTTGCGTCAATCAACTGTTATTTATGATAAAGACGGTGAGGTTGCATCCAATATTTTGACAAATCGAACTGAAGGTGTATTAGTTGAAGACCTGCCTGACCATGTAAAAAATGCAGTAATCGCAATTGAAGATGAACGCTTTTATTCCCACAATGGATTCGACATTAAAGGGATTATGCGCGCCTTTTTTAATAATCTGTTTGCCAGAAGGATCACTGGTGGTGGAAGTACGATTACGCAGCAGCTTACTAAAAATGCTCTACTTTCTCCTGAACAGACCTATAAGCGAAAAATTGAGGAGCTCTTTCTAGCATTAGAAATTGAGAAGCATTATTCCAAGGACGAGATTTTGCAAATGTACTTAAACCAAGTCTTTTTCGGAAATGGTTCATGGGGAATAAGCCAAGCTTCAAAAAAATACTTTAATAAAGATATTGAAAATGTATCGATTAGTGAGGCTGCCATGTTAGCCGGTCTCCTTCAAGCTCCTTCTGCCTTAGATCCTTTTCGAAATTACGATGGAGCAATCAAAAGAAGAAATACCGTATTATTAAAAATGCATGAATTAAAAATGATCTCTGATAATGAATATGCACAAGCAAAAGATGAGGAAATTAAGCTTGAGGATGGCGGTGGAAGCTATATCGAAAGAAACTATCCTTATTATGTAGATGCCGTGCTTGATGAAGCAATTAACAAGTATGGACTAACACAAGAAGAAATTCTCACGCGTGGATATCGCATCTATACAGAAATGGACCAAAATATACAATCCGCTCTTGAAGCAGTCTATAAAAAGGACTACCTTTTTCCAAAAAGCCGGGACGTACTCGTGCAAAGTGGTGCTGTAATGTTACACCCTGAAACTGGAGGAGTACTTGGTTTAGTCGGAGGCCGTGGTGATTATGTGTTCCGTGGTTTCAATCGTGCAACACATTTGAAAGCACAGCCAGGGTCAACGTTGAAGCCATTAGCAGTATATACTCCTGCACTAGAAGAAGGCTATGAAGTAACTTCGGTGTTAGTAGATGAGTTGAAAACATATGGAGATTACACACCTGAGAATTTCTCAAGGACGTACCAAGGAGAAGTTAAAATGTACGAGGCGCTTGAAGATTCATTAAATGCGCCAACTGTTTGGCTATTAGACCAGATTGGCCTGGAAAAAGGACTTGATTCCTTGCGAAGATTTGGCATCCCGATTGAAAAAGAAGATGAATATCTTGGCATTGGACTTGGTGGAATGCATAAAGGTATTTCTCCTTTAAAATTGGCTGAAGGCTATTCGGTTTTTGCAAATGATGGAAAGCGTACAGATGGGCATCTCATTTCTAAAATAGTAGGTCCGACTGGGAATGTGATTGCCGAACATAAGGTCAAATCAACTCGTGTAACTTCTAAAAAGGTAGCCGATGATATGACATCAATGCTACTAAATGTTGTTGAAACAGGTTCAGGTAAAGGAACAAAAATCGCTGGGGTTGAGTTAGCCGGCAAAACTGGTTCAACTCAACTTCCATATAAAGGTATTAACGGCACAAAGGATCAATGGTTTGTTGGATATACGCCAAATTTCGTTGGGGCCGTTTGGTTAGGCTATGATAAAACAGACAAAACACATTATGTCCCTGGTAGCAGTTCAGATTATGTCGTTCCTTTATTTAAAGCAATCATGGAAGAAGTACTCCCGACCGTAGAAGTGGAACCATTTGAAGTCGTCTCTGTTAATGCGAAGCTTTCAGGACAAGAAAATCGAAAAACAATCACAAAAGAAGAAATAAAAGAACAAGCTGAAAAAATCGAAGAATCATTAAAAGAAGAAAGTGCAAAATGGAAGTTAGTATTAGAAGAAGCAAAAAAAGATCTTAAAGATGTTAATCAAAAGGTTAAAGAGAAACTTAGAGGTTTATTTGATAACTAGATGGATATAAGTAGAGTATTGCTCGATCGAGCAATACTCTTTTTCGTGATGATTTAAATATGGTTAAATTTACATAATGATAAACGAAAAGCCCTTATTTAGGGCTATCAAGGTGTAGACAAAGTCAGTACTGATTTTGTCTACATGAATTTTTAAGGATATCTAAATTTTAACTCAAGTCCCAGACTGTCTTGAAAGCGCTCGTCAGACAAGGCGCGCAGCTGAACGAAGACGCGAATAGAAGTTGCCGAATGAGCTCAACGAGCGAGGCAAGCAACGCAGTATGCGAGCGTTTGACAACAGTCTGAAAGCCCTTATTTAGGGTTTTTTTCTATGACTTCAATAAAATGTCTAAGTATTTCAGCAGTTAACCCCCAAATGACACGGTCCTCGTAATAATAGAAGTACTCATTCATTCCCCTTATCTGCCATTTGTAATTTTCTCCTCCAATGATATCGTTAAATGGAAAATTTTCTTCCGGTTCGACATGAAACTTAATTTTAAAGTTTTTCGGGGGATTTGTTTTAAAAAAAGATAAAGGTACTGTAAACACTTCTCCAACTTCTGCGGAATTCGGCCTGATTTGTTCGGGTTTGTTAATCACACCGACAAATGGATAAATAATCGTACCGAATGGCGATACAAAATAATCCAGTGGGGATACATCGGTTATCTGCTTTTCATTCACTCCTAATTCTTCCATCGTTTCCCTTATGGCAGTATGCTGTTCATTTTTATCAGTTGAATCCATTTTCCCACCTGGAAAGCAAATTTCCCCTGGCTGCCTTCTCAATTGATTGGAACGAACCTCAAATAAGATATGAACCTCATCCTCTTTTTTAATTAAAGGAAGAAGTATGGAAAAGTGTGTAAAATTCCCACGGCCCAATATAGAAGGTGTTCGGTCTTTTACTATAGATATAATGTTATCGATTTCCATAATTCACCTCAAATTGTTATTGTTTTAACTCTTTGAAAGCTTTAATAAATGCATCTGGATCTTCTTTTATATTATAGGAGAATACTCCCTGATTTGTGTGGAGGTATAAAAAGCTTGTTCTGTAGGAAACATCATATACATGTTCTAGTTGAAATTCATTAACAGAAGAAAGAATTCGGTCATCGAACAATCGTAACTGATGTTGTGTTTCAATATACTTTTGTTCATTCCACTCTATTTTTCTTTGGATAACTATGTAAGGATGGGATGTAATAAAATTCACGATTCGCTCCTTTCCTTTTACTCTATTGTACCAGAATTTCTAGTTTGGGTTATAAGTGCATGATATAAAAAACCACAGTGACCTCAATTCACTGTGGTTTTCATCATTATTGTTGTACGGGTTCTTTTTCAAGAGCTTCTAAACGCTCTGCTACTTCTTCTTCAGTTAAACCATTCTCCGCTACATAGCGGTTGCGTGGGTGTACACGGCATTCATGTGTGCAGCCTCTTAAATATTTATGCTCATTTTCTTCAGAACATAGAATTTGCTTATTACATTCAGGGTTTGCACAGTTTACATAGCGTTCACATGGTTCACCAGTAAAATGGTCTTTACCGACAATTACGTGTTCCTTATGGTTTACTGGAACAGCAATTCTTTCATCAAATACATAAAGCTGACCATCCCAAAGGTCACCTTGTACTTCAGGATCTTTTCCGTAAGTTGCAATACCACCATGTAGTTGTCCAACTTCTTCAAAACCTTCTCTAACTAACCAACCAGAGAACTTTTCACAACGAATTCCACCCGTGCAATAGGTTAAAATCTTTTTACCCTCTAGCAACTCTTTGTTTTCACGCACCCAATCTGGAAGGTCACGGAAAGTTTCAACATCTGGTCTAATTGCACCTCTGAAATGTCCTAAATCATATTCATAGGTATTTCGGGCATCTAGAATAATTGTATTTTGATCCTGCATTTTTTCATAAAATTCTTTTGGACTTAAATATTTTCCCGTTAATTCAAGTGGATTAATATCGTCTTCAAGGCTTAAATTTACAAGCTCAGGACGTGGTCTAACATGCATTTTCTTAAATGCATGTCCATCTGCTTCATCAATTTTAAATACAGTGTTTGCGAAGCGTGGATCTTTTCTCATTTCTTCCATGTACTTATCAGTTTGTTCAATTGTACCGGAAACTGTTCCGTTGATCCCCTCTGTCGCTACTAAAATACGGCCTTTCAGACCGATTTCTTTACAGAAAGCAAGATGCTCAGCTGCAAATTCCGCTGGGTTTTCAATTGTTACATACTGATAGTAAAGTAATACTCTATAAGGTTTTGTTTCTGTCATAATTTTCGACCGCCTATCATTAATATTTGCAAGATATGAATGTGTTTAGGATCGAATTACACTTTTCTCTTACAATAGTGTATTGTATCAAACTCTATACTAGAAAATCAATTTTTTATACCTTCCTTTTATTGTAAAAGCTCTTTTTTTATCATATTATATCTATTTGTGACAATTGTTATATAATATTAAATGTCAAACTTAAGAGATGGGGGTTTCAAATATGAGTTTACCAAAAGCGTTAACAATTGCAGGTTCCGATAGCAGCGGCGGTGCTGGACTTCAAGCAGACATAAAAACCTTTCAAGAATATGGAGTTTTCGGAATGTCTGCATTAACTGTAATTGTGGCGATGGACCCAAAAAATAGATGGAATCACCAGGTGTTTCCAGTTGACCATGATATTATCAAGGCACAATTAGCCACAATCCTTGATGGAGTTGGTGTAGATGCTGCAAAAACAGGTATGCTTCCTACTGTTGATATTATCGAAATTGCAGCTGATGCTGCGAAAAGGCATAATCTACAAAAATTTGTAGTAGACCCTGTAATGGTCTGTAAGGGTGAAGACGAAGTCCTCTTCCCAGACCATGCTGTTGCATTAAGGGAAATTCTTACACCTCTTGCAACAGTCATTACTCCAAATTTATTTGAAGCTGGACAATTAAGTGGAATTGGTTCAATCACAACTGTCGACCAAATGAAAGACGCTGCTGTTAAGATTCATGACCTTGGTGCAAAATATGTACTCGTTAAAGGTGGCGGAAAGTTAAAACATGATAAAGCAGTGGATGTTTTATATGATGGTAATGAGTTAGAAGTACTTGAAGGCGATCGTTTTGAAACATCTTTTACACACGGAGCTGGCTGCACATATTCAGCAGCAATTGCAGCTGGACTTGCAAAAGGATTACATGTGAAAGAAGCTGTATATGAAGCGAAGAAGTTCATTACAGCAGCTATTCGTCATTCCTTCCAATTAAATAAATATGTTGGTCCGACAAACCATGCTGCACGTCGTTTATACGGAGATAAATAAGTAGCGATTGCACAGCTGTAGCTTGACATTGATTGGATAGCTGTAGACAAGTGCCACAGCTTTTCCAATTCTTTAGGTATTTAAAAACCTGCCTAGACGAATTTTATATATGATGGTAATATTGTGGATATCATAGAATGATAGATTTTTCATTGATCTGTCCACTGGTAATAGCCATAGGTAAGGAGTGTGTAAAAATGCCTAGGATTGACAAAGATATCGTTAAATTTTTACGCAAAAGAAACAACATGACTCAACGTGATTTTGCAAAAGCTGTCAATTGCAGCTTTGCACTTATTGCCCTTGTAGAAGTGGGCAAACGCAGAATTACAAACAATCTTGAAACAAAGATTAAGGAGTCATTCAACTTAGACGACCAGCAAATTTCAGCGCTTGCATCTATCGTTCAAGAAGTTGCAAAGGGTGTACATCCGTATATGTGATTAAAAAAAGCAATTGGACATGTGCTCCAATTGCTTTTTTTAGTGTAATCTTAAAAATCCATATTTCTCGAAAATGGCTAAAGCCTCTTCACTTGATAAAAACTGATAAAACAATGTTGCTTCACTAATATGGTTCGACGATTTTATTACCCCAATCGGATAGATGATTGCAGAATGGGTGCTAGGGTCAATCGTTATGCTTTGAATTTGGTTAGAAATTTCAGCATCTGTTTGATAGACAATCCCAGCATCGACATTTCCTGTTTCTACATATGTAAGTACTTGACGTACGTCTTTTGCCGGGACAATCTTATTTTCAAGTACATCCCACAACTTCAATTTTACAAGACTTTCTTTAGCATATTTTCCTGCAGGAACTATTTCTGGAATGCCTATTGAAATTTGTTCAGCCTTCGTATTTACATCGGTGAGTGACGTAATGTTTTTTTCATTTTCTTTCGGAACGATTAAAACAATTTCATTTCCAATTAAGTGTTGATTAAGTTCATTATGAATAAGTCCCTCGTCCACTAAAACATTAAATTTCTCCATTGAAGCTGATAAAAATAAATCGACAGGGGCTCCTTGTGAAATTTGCTGACTTAGTGTACCAGATGCTCCAAAATTAAAACTAATCTTGATTGTAGGATATTCTTTTTCAAAGCTCTTTGTTAATTCCTCTAGTACGTTCTGCATGCTTGCTGCTGCAGAAACTGTTAACTCTACCTTTTCAGATTCTTGATTTGTCTTGGGTGAGCTACATCCGCTTATAAATAGGAAAAAAATGAGTAATAAAATAAATCTGTACATAAAACACCTTCCCTAAGCTAGTATAGCTGATAGGAAGGTGTTTTAAAAGGTTGTCACAAATGAAAACTTTGCGACAACCCACTTATTATTCCATTTCTTTAAATGCCAAATTTGCTAACTTCGCAATTGTCATATCATCCATTGGTGGGTTATGAAGCCCTGCTCTGACATCACGATAATATCGTTGTAACGGATTCGATTTTTGAAGGCTCCTCGCTCCGACAATTCGCATTGCCTTGTCAACAACAGATATGGCGCTATTTGTTGCAATATATTTTGCTAAGCCGAGCTCAGGACCAAGCTGACTTCGATCATCTAAACGATCCCATTTATCAGCAATTGAATAGAGAACGTGACGTGCTTGTAAGAGTTCTGCCTCCATCTCTCCTACTGTTCGCGCTACATTTGGTATCGTTTTAATTGGTCCAATAATGCTATTTGGTGAATATTCATTTGCAAACGTAACCGCGTAATTTCTAGCTGCAATTGCAATTCCAAGATAACATGCTGGGATATGAAGCAACCAGCCGTTTGGCTGGACTTTTAGCTCAGGTGTTGACATTTCGACTAAATCATCTTCTTCAAGTACTACATTACTAAGAACTAAATCATGACTTCCTGTACCTCTCATGGAAATCGTGTCCCAAGTTTCCTCAATTGTGACTCCTGGTTTTGTGCGTTCAACTAAAAATTCACCTACTTGATCCGTTCCATCTATAGAAGCAATAACTCCAATGTAATCAAGGACAGGCGCCATTGTTGTAAAGGTTTTTCGTCCGGATAGAATCCACTTATTTCCTTCCTTCTTAGCTGTTGTTTGAGGTTTCCCCCCTCTAGTCGGACTTCCTGTTTGAGGCTCAGTCGCCGCTCTGTTAAATAATGCACCTTGTAATACCTGTTTTGCATACCATAGTCGCTTTTCATCGTTCCAACGCTTTTTATCAAACAAATCCATGGTTGCCCCTAGGTGCCAACCTATAGATAACGCTGTTGATCCATCTCCTTGCGCAAGTCGTTCTTGTAGTAATACAAGATCATATAAGGAAAGTCCTTCTTCTCCACCATGTTCCTTTGGTATAGAAAGGCTAGTATAGCCTGATGTTCTCAATTCCTCGAAATTTAATAGAGGGAATTCACCTGCTTCATCATACTTTGCAGCTCTTTCATTGAACTTATCTGCTAATTCACTAACAAGTTTATATAAACGTTCTTGTTTCTCTGTTTTAATAAATGAAATGGGCATTTTCACCTCTCCTCCCTATTGTCAATGTTTTATGAAATTCATTATTCTTATTATACTACTAGGAATACAAGAAATAAAAAAAGAAACTCCACCTAATGGTTTGGGTGCTTTCCCAAATCAGGTGGAGATTCCTTATTATTGAAAATGTGCTTTAATCTTGGTCAGTTTTATCCTCATCATCTTTATGCTTTTTATGACGATGCAATGGTATGTATCCATGTTCTTTCACTTTTTCGTAATGTTCATCTAGCCAGTTACGTTTTTTATCGGCTTTTTCTTTTGACAGAACGCCAAATTCAACATACTTATTAAGTATCTCCTTTTTCGTTTTAAGAAGATCAAGATATAACTTATCAAGCTCTTGCTTTTGCTTATCAGTTAATTCAACTTTTGGACTTTCTACATCTTTCCCCATCTCTGCAGATGCTTGAATTCCCCCTAAAAGGAAAAAGCTTAACATTAAAATGATTCCTGACTGAATAATTCTTTTCATCAAAATACATCCTTTCTTCGTTATGTGAAAATTTTCGTGTTTAGTATCCATTATTATCCAAGGAATATACATTGTTTTTTGAAATACCAAAAAGGCAGCCCTATAGGCTGCCACAGACTGTTGACAAACGCTCGCATACTGCGTTGCTTGCCTCCCTCGTCCGCTCATGAAGGATAACTTCTATTCGCGTCTTCGCTCAGCTGCGCGCCTTGTCTGACAAACGTTTTCAAGACAGTCCGGGAATTAAATTTATATTTAGATATCCCTAATAATTCGTGTAGTGTAGACAAAGTCAGCACTGACTTTGTCTACACTCTGAGGCAGCCCTATAGGCTGCCATCTTTTATGAAGCTTTTTGTTTTTCTTTAATTGATTGTGCTTTCGTTTTCTTCATCTTTGTTCCAATCAATACAACAGCTATAATAACCAGAACTTCAAATGTGTATTTGAACCAGGGATTGTCAAAGACATCCTGAAGGAATGGTTCACCCACAATCATTTTTGCAGCTGTCCATGCAAGTATTGCTGAACCTATTGTAACAATGATTGGAAATCGATCGATTAATTTGATAAACAACGTACTTCCCCAAACCATGATTGGAACGGAAATAATTAGCCCCAGAATAACTAATAAAAAGCTACCATGGGCTGCCCCCGCTACACCAAGAACATTATCAAGACCCATCAATGCATCAGCAACAATAATGGTTCTTACTGCTGACACAAAGGATCCTTTAGCCTCTATTTCATGATCATCTTGTTCATCGGTGAGAAGCTTATAGGCTATCCAGATGAGGAGAATTCCCCCAAGAAGGTGCAATCCGGGAAGTTTGAGAAGCCATACTACAGCTAATGTTGCGGCAGCACGTATGATAATTGCTCCAACGGTTCCCCAAATGATTGCTCTTTTTTGCTGTTCCTTTGGTAAATTTCTTGCGGCTAAACCGATTACTATCGCATTATCGCCTGCTAAGACGAGATCAATTACTACAATTGCAAGTAGAGTTGAAAAGAACTCTGCTGAAAACAATTCCATACGTAATTCACCTCGAGAATAGGTTTCCCCAAATTACATGTAACTTTTATGAAAATAAAGGTATCATAATTGGAAAAATATATTATAATCGTTACAACGATTTGTTATTACAACATATAGTACTAGTAGAAAATTTTTATTTTTCCTAGGGAAATGGGGAGTATTAAATGAAGAGGCTGATTCCTTTTGGTTACTTTGCTTCGATTAGTTTGTTTTTATCTGGAATTCTTTACTTTTTTGCTGCCAATTGGCCAGAATTTACTCGATTTGAAAAACTGATTCTTGCAGTGTTCGGGATGTTGCTATTTTATATTTTATCGATGATATCCACAAAATTTCTATCTTATCAACTTTTTTTAGGAAAATGGTTCTTAGTTGCAGGTGCGATATCTTTTGGTTTATGTGTCGCATTAATTGGTCAAATTTACAATTCACATGCAGATAGTTATGTACTTTTTCTTGTTTGGTTAATACCGACATTACTACTCGCGCTAAGCACACGTTACTCCCCTGTCGCAATTCTTAGCTTTGTCCTATTTCATCTTGCATATTGGTTCTATATGAATCCCTCATCATACAGCATTGTTCGCACAGATTTTCAAGAGTGGCTCATATTTCTTATCATCGCAGTGCTTAATTTAATCGTGTTTATCATTTCATTTACACATCTACTGAGTAATAAAGCTATTAGGTATATGTCTTATACCATGGCCCATCTTATGTTAATTGGAATGAGTATTTTTGAATTATATGAACCATATAGCGGCTGGACAAACATCTTATATATTTTATTTGCAGTTCTCTCTTATTTTTATCTTGTTACGAAAAAAATTGATAAATATCTTTCCATTATTTTATTTACAATGGTCAGCATATATGTTTGTACCAAAATCATCGAAATTCCGTTTTTATTTGGAGATGCACTCGGATATCTTGGATTACAAATAATTGGCTCAATTGCCTCTATCGCCTTAATTATCGGTGGCGTCATGTTAGCAAAACATTTGTCATCAAAACATTCTGAAACCATAATAGGTCAAGCAATAAAAGGAACATTAATTGTAATTGTCACCCTTATAGGTTCCTTCATGTTTTCAATTAGTTTTGGAGGAGTACTCTTCCTGCTATTTTCGAGTTATTATGCAACAGTTGTGTTAAGTCTTTTATTTATTAGTGTTGGGCTATTTGTAAAAAGGCTTGGGCCATATGTCAGAAATACCTTGCTATTTATTGGATTCTTCTCGGGTTTATTTGAAGCATTTTTCCTTTCAACTCCTATTACGATTTTCTTTATCATCGTATCAGTTATCGTAACTGTTGTTATGAAAGATGGTTTGATTCGCTTCTTAAGTTACACAACTATCATTGGCTGTTTAGTTAACCTTTTATTTGATGAATTAGGCCTATGGGAACATGTAGAGGTAGTTTTGATTGGTGTCGCACTATTAAATGTGCTTATTTATTATTTTGTTCAATCACATGCTGCGCTTAAACGAATCTGTTCTTTTTATGCCTTACTCTTTTTCTATATGCTTACCTTTTTAAATGATATGCTTTGGCAGGAAATTTTATATAGCCTATTGTTTTTCATCATCACAACACTACTTATCCTTTACTTCTCACGCCAGGATGATGTATTTCTTTATCGCATGACTTTGTTGTTCTGGATAGCTTTATTGGTTTCGACATATTATGATTTTGTTTGGTCACTTGTCCACAAATCACTTTCACTCCTTATTATCGGGCTTGTGTTTTTTATTATCACCCAATTCTTTGAACGCAGATTAGGAATAAAAGAGATAAAAAAAGAAAAGCAATTTAAGAAAAAACAATGGAGTCTAGTTGGACTCATACTCCTTTTACAGTTAGGATTTATTGGTTATCAAATTGGTAGCAATGAATCACAATTAAAAAGCGGAAGAGAAATCAAGCTTGAATTAGCTCCCGTTGACCCACGTTCCATGCTTCAAGGGGACTATGTCATTTTGAGATATGAAATTGCAGAAATCAATGAACTAGAGAATATGCGTTCAGGAAATAGAGTCTATATCATTGCAAAAAAAGATAAAAATGGGGTATATCAACGTGAGAATATCCTCACTTCAATCAATCCTGATGAATATCAACTCGCCAATGACGAGGTGCTCATTGCAGGTAAATACAATGGCTATAATGGAGTAATACTTGGGATTGAAAGTTATTTTGTAAAAGAAGGAACAGGTCAAGATTTACAACGTGATGCCAAATATGCAAAGGTAATCGTTTCGATAAACGGAAATGCATTACTCAAATCTATACATTAAGGAGCCACATGGCTCCTTTTTTCATGCAAAAAAACAATATAATCCAAATATTCATGATATAATTTATTCGTATTACAAAGTAAAGGGGAGAACAGGAAATGTTACATAATCTATATGAATCGTTAGATAAAAAGTACCCTGAAATGGTTGATATTCGGCGTTACTTACATCAACATCCAGAAGTTTCTTTCAAAGAATATAAAACAGCTGAATACATCGCAAATTACTATAAAAAGTTAGGAATCGAAGTACGCACAAATGTAGGTGGAAATGGTATCGTAGCAAAAATCTACGGTAGCGCACCAGGTCCGACAGTAGCATTACGTGCCGATTTCGATGCCTTACCAATTCAAGATGAAAAGGATGTTCCTTATAAATCAACTGTCCCAGGTGTCATGCATGCTTGTGGGCATGACGGGCATACAGCTACCTTACTTGTATTAGCAAAAGCCCTACATGAAATGAAGGATAAACTCACAGGAACTGTAGTCCTCATTCACCAACACGCCGAGGAGTTCGCTCCTGGTGGTGCAATAGCTATGATTGAAGATGGCTGTCTTGAAGGTGTAGACGTTATTTTCGGTACACATTTATGGGCTACAACGCCTACTGGTACAATTGAATACCGTGTAGGACCAATCATGGCTGCTGCTGACCGGTTCGAAATTAACATTCAGGGTTCAGGGGGACATGGAGCACATCCACATACAACAAAAGATGCCATTGTAATTGGATCTCAGCTTGTTATGAATTTACAGCAAATTGTGAGCAGACGAGTTGATCCAATTGAATCAGCAGTTGTTTCACTTGGTTCTTTTATTGCGGAAAACCCATTTAATGTCATCGCAAACACTGCAAAACTTCAAGGTACAGTTCGAACTTTTAGTGAAGATGTTAGAAGTCAAATTGAAACAGAAATTGAACGGATCGTGAAAGGTACATGTATAGCAACTGATTCAACATATACCTATGCTTACCACCGAGGATACCCTGCTGTGGTCAATCATAAGCAAGAGACTGATTTTCTTGTAAAAGCAGCTGAAAACGTAACTGATTTATCAAAGGTAACAGAAGCTGCTCCACAAATGGGTGGTGAAGATTTCGCTTATTATTTACAGTACGTACCGGGAAGCTTTTTCTTTACAGGTGCAATGCCAGCTAATGAGGCGAATGCCTACCCACATCATCATCCCAAATTCGATATTGATGAAAAAGCAATGCTCATTGCCGCTAAAACACTAGGCACTGCAACCTTAGAATATCTATCCGTACAAAAATCTGAAGAAGCAGCTGTATAAAAAAAGAAGGATGTTGTTCTCACAGCATCCTTCCTTTTTCACTTCTTAAGATTCGTATTCGATAACAATTTTTTGCAACTTCACCTAAATGGTCAAGCAAATTACAATTTGCATAGGCACCAACAACTGCTCCTACACCCGGAAGTAATTGAAGCATTTTTACGAAATCAATATAATCACGGTATTCTTGCTGAAACACTTTCCAATCTAATTCCACAAGCTTTTGTTTCTTTTCTTCCCAATTCTCAATTATCTCAAATGTTTTCTTTTTTTGTTCATCACTTGAAAATGCTAATTGAAACACATATAACAAGAAAAGCCGTTCTTCATATTTTTTCGTATCAAATCCATGAATCGCAGCAACATCAAATAAAAACTTCATCTTTATCGAGAGAAGCAGTGGAAAATCAGCTAAGGACAAAAGAAAACCACCTGCACCTGTTCCTGCTCCTTCTGCGGCTGCAGTTCGTCGATAAACTGTTAACTTATCTTCAATTAATTTTTCCTTAACCTGTAACGTCATACCATTCGGATAGTTTCCTTTGGTTGTATATTCCGATCCAACCAATGTAGCCTGAACCATTTTTTTAATGCTTTCTGTAATCACAGAGTGGGCCTTCTCAGGTATCATTTCATTTACTTTAGTTTGCGCTTTTTTGGATACACGTTGAAGCATATTTGACTTCTTGATTAGCTTTTTACGCCATTGAAATAATTCCTCTTCCACCGTTACCAAATACGGATCGTTCATGGACCTCTCCCCTTCCTTTTGTTTATTTGAATCAAATGCGCCTTGGCGTATTTTCGCCCAGTTTTTTTGAGTTTGCTCGAAAACGTTTCATTAAAAAAGCTGTGGCATCCACCAAAGGCTTTACCTTTACTCAGAAGGTTTTTATCCACTAAGTAAAAGTAATACGGAAAAAAGGAGGGAAAGGTTTCATTGTTCAGCCATACATCCTTTCAAGCTTTTGTACTTTCCCCTTTGTATAAACAAACACAAATAGATAGATGAACACTAGACTTGCTACTAATAAGATGACTGAAGTCAACATTTCAGCAGCTAGTACGATGACCGTAAAGACAACACATTGGACAACAAGCAATTGAAATAATAACTGTAAATAAGATGAAAGCTTTGTAGCTTCGCTGATTGGATACATACGAACCCATATTTTCAGGCTATGATGCCTCCATAGTGTAATGAGCTGGTAGCCAGTTAAGTATAAAAATAAAATCATCACAAACGCTTTTCCATAAAGAAAAGGTACAAAATAAATCAGCAATCCGCCTATGATAGTTAACCTCACATACATTCCTAGGTAATCACTAGTTCGCAAAAAGGTGCGCATGTACAGATAGCGGAATGTATTTTTTTTCGAGTATGAAATAAAACCCGTAACCCAATTAAGCCATGGACGTTTCTTCACTCGTTCTTTTAGCTTTGGAACATCAGTAAATAAATTTGCTATCCGGTAAAATGTCAGCATTCTTTTCGCTTCTAACTCAATTAACAAATTCCATTTTAGCCCCTTATTCTCGACTGCTTTATGAAAATAAAGAAGTAACCCAATCATGATTACAACTATACAGCTGATAAAAAGAATGGATGCACCTGAAAACAATAAATACATTAATATGACATTCAATACAAGCCGAATTGCGATATCTGTGTGATAGGTTGAGCTTTCCGAATAATGTTGTGTAAACCAGGTCATTAGAAGATTCCATGCTTTACAAAAAAGAACAATCACAAAGATTGCAAATAAAGATGAGAAGGTTTTATCTGTTACAGCAAGATACAAAGGAGCTGCAACTGCAAAAACGATTAATAACAAATAAATCTGTGAGAAAAGACTATACCAAAAAGCCTTCTGAAAATAAGATGTTAGTTTTTTTCAATTGGTAATAAGAAAACAAGGTCAGCTTCTTTTAACAAAGTTTGGACACGACTACCAGTTAAAATGATTCCTAAAACAAGCCCAATAATAATAGCGTATGGAAAATCTTTTGGCACATCTTGTAGCCAATAATTGTAGTAGTACGCCCCTCCCCCTCCTAGAAATAGAAGTGCAATCAGCAGATGGTCATTTAACATATAACGTAAATAACGATTAATTTCCTTAAAATGTTGGGCTTGGCGCTTACTCCATAATTCTTTGATATCAATCATTTTCTTCTTCCTTTGTCAGGCTGATATAAATATCATCCAGTGTAGCATTCTCCATTTTGAATTGGTCACGGAGATCCTCCAAAGTTCCTGAAGCCTTTACCTTTCCGTTATGTAAAATAATAAAGGAATCACAATATCTTTCAGCTGTTGCTAAAATATGTGTCGACATTAAAATGCCAGCACCTTGATTTTTCATTTTGTTCATTAATTCAAGTAAAGATTGGATTCCCAGTGGATCAAGTCCTACAAAAGGCTCATCAATGATGTATAGGTCAGGCTCAACAAGGAAGGCACACATAATCATAACTTTTTGCTTCATTCCCTTTGAGAAATGAGACGGGAAGAATTTTACCTTTTTTTCCATACGAAATTCCTTCAATAATGGTTGAACCCTTTCTTCAAACACTCTTTTATCAAGTCCATAGGCCATTGCTGTTAATTCCAAATGTTCATAAAGAGTTAGTTCATCATAAAGAATCGGTGTTTCAGGGATTAAACTAAACATCGAGCGATAGGCTTCCATGTCCTCCTGAATCGTCTTCCCATTGATTCGAATAGACCCATTTTTCGGATCCATCAGTCCGATGATATGCTTTATGGTTGTACTTTTCCCAGCACCATTTAAGCCGATTAAGCCTACGATTTCATTTTGCTTGACTTGGAAGGAAACATCCTTTAAAACTGGATTTTTTGTATATCCACCTGTTAGATTTTGTATCTCTAATAGTGCCATGTAAAGCTCCCTTCTTACCCATTCAAAGATTTTACGTATTTTTTGAAATCTAGCTCCAGGTGCCATCAGCTTGCTACTCTTAAGCTGTCGCCGATTTGAGGACGCCTTTTGCTTTTCTTTTTATCATATCAAAAATTGCCAATTTTACATAGTTAAAAAGATTGTATATAACCATTTGAAACGGCCATACTAATTTTTGAAGAGGGCAAGAAAAAAGCCTTGATGTTAATCATCTACCTGAGATGAGGTGTTTGTTAAAGACAATATCCTTGTTTTAGACGACAGCTTTTTAAACTGTTATAAGGGGATGGTTACTTTGGGAAATGTGAGAGAATGTGAGTTCTAAACAAATTACCGCTAACAAAATAACATTATTTTGCAAATGAGGTGTTTGTTAAAGGCTACCTAGTCGCTTTATAAGTTGTATTAACTTATAAACAACAGACAAGGGGATGGTCCGCTTGAACCACGGAATAGACTCACTCCATTAGATAAAGACATTCATTCCTAAAAAAATGAGGTGTTTATCAAAGATACCCTTAACCTATAACAAAAGCCTTCTTCAAGAACAGGATGCATCCTTTGCGATTGCATCCTGTTTCTTGTTTACACCACGCTAATACAGGATGTTCCGTTTATGTACTTTTTTTCCGGTATACCATTTATCGTTTTCTCAGCTTAGCGATATTCCATTTATGGCGTTTTCGGTATACCATTTATCACGACCCACCAAGACGTAAATGAAATATGAAAATTTTTACATCTTTACAACATATGATAAAATAATTTTAAATAGTGATTTTGAAAGGAATGGACAAAATGAGTGATTGTATTTTTTGTAAAATCATTAATGGAGAAATTCCAAGTGCAAAAGTCTTTGAAAATGAACACGTATTTGCCTTCTTAGACATTAGCCAAGTTTCCAAAGGACATACTCTCGTAATTCCAAAAGTACATAAAGAAAACGTATTTGAGCTTACTCCTGAAATTGCCCAAAATATTTTTGAAGCTGTGCCATCTATTGCAAATGCAATAAAAAAAGAATTCAATCCTATTGGATTGAACCTTTTACAAAACAATGGAGAACAAGCTGGACAATCGGTCTTCCACTTCCACCTTCACCTGATTCCACGTTACGGAAAAGGCGACGGATTTGGAATTGTTTGGAAGTCACACGAAAATCAATATTCAGGCGAGGATTTACAAAATATCGCTTCAAGTATATCAAAAGCAATTCAAAACTGATTTATCTAGGCATGACTATACGTCTTGCCTTTTTTCTTTTTAAATTTGTTTTTTCGCTTTTTTTCGAAAAATTTCACGCTATTTTTCGGGAAAACATGATAAGATAAGACATACAAAATTTTAACCATGTAAAGCGATAAAATAGGAGGAGTTACTATGCAACGAGCTTACAACTTTAATGCCGGTCCTTCTGCACTACCACTTGAAGTACTGAACCGTGCACAAGCCGAACTACTCAATTTTAAAGGAACAGGCATGTCTGTAATGGAACTAAGCCATCGCAGTAAAGAATATGATCAAGTCCATCAACAAGCTATATCTGATTTACGATCCCTATTACGCATTCCTGATGACTATCATGTATTATTTTTACAAGGTGGCGCAAGTCTACAATTTTCAATGATTCCAATGAATTTCTTAACGCCAGGAAAAACTGCAGATTACATTTTAACGGGTTCTTGGTCCCAAAAAGCACTTGATGAAGCAAATAAACATGGAGAGACACATGTACTCGCAACAAGTAAAGAGGAAAAATACAGTTATATCCCTGAAATAGATGTTACCAATCACTCTATTAACTCTGCATATGTTCACATTACTTCTAACAATACAATTTATGGTACACAATGGGAAACATACCCAACATATGAGAATGTTCCATTAATCGCAGATATGTCTAGTGACATTTTAAGCAGAGAAATAAATATTAATCAATTTGATATGATATATGCAGGTGCTCAAAAAAATCTTGGACCATCTGGGGTAACAGTTGCGATTATAAAAGATTCCCTGTTAAAACAAGGAAATAGTAATTTACCAACCATGTTGGATTACAATACCCATGTAAAATCAAATTCTCTTTATAATACACCGCCAACTTTTTCAATTTACATGCTTTCACTAGTTCTTGATTGGGTGAAGCAACAAGGTGGTGTGCCTGCGATTGAAGCGAAGAACAACGAAAAAGCTGCACTTTTATACAATACAATCGATGATTCAGATGGTTTCTATAAAGCACATGCCAAGACAGGCAGCCGTTCTATTATGAACGTATCGTACACACTTCCTAATGAAGAGTTAACGAAAAAGTTTTTAACACAAGCAAAAGAAAAAGGATTTATTGGCTTAAATGGACATCGCTCAATCGGTGGCTGCCGTGCATCTATCTACAATGCAGTTCCTTATGAGTCTGTTGAAGCACTAGCTTCATTTATGGAAGTCTTTAAATCAGAAAATTAAAAACTTTAAAGTAGGTTAATAGTCTGATATAATAAAAGGTAAGATTTTTGCAATAGGCAATGAGTGCACTATTGGAAAATCCAAAAATATAGCTTAGAAAAGCTGAGGAGAGATGAGAAATGAATACAAAGGTTTTAGTATTTTTAGCATTATTAGTTGGAATGGGTGCTGTTCTGCACACAGTTATGCCGGGAATTTACCTAGGAATGAAGCCCGACTTGTTGTTGATCTTCATGTTTTTAGGAATTATGTTATTTCCTGAAAAGAAATACGTTTTGCTTGTTGCGATTGTCGGCGGTCTGATTTCTGCATTGACAACGACTTTCCCAGGTGGTCAAATTGCAAACCCTGTCGATAAATTAGTATCAGCATTTGTATTTTATGGCATGTTCGTGGTTGTTAGAAAGAAGACTCAATCACTAGTAATGGTATGTGCTATTACTGCAGTAGGAATTTTAGTTTCTGGATTTGTTTTCTTAAACACTGCACTTATCATAGCTGGGCTACCTGGAACATTCATCGGATTGTTCGTTACTGTAGTAATCCCAGCAACTGTAATGGGTACAATTGCAATGGCGATTATTTATCCAGTTGCACAACAAATTATTAGACGTACAAATTTTACAGTTAGTGCATAATCAAGATTTACGGGGTGTCCAACCATGTGTCGGGCACCCTTTTTTCTGTCCGTTTTTTGTGAATTTAGCTATCATCGATAGACATGAAATAAAACGGAAAGTTAGAAAAGAAAATCGATAGAATCCAAAGTAAAGTTGATAGAACCAAAGTAACGACTACAGAATCACGTGATTACAGTTTTGCTCCCCCCTTCTCCATCAAAAATCTATGAATTTAAGTGATATCTAGTTACTTTTCATCATATAGTAGAAGTAAAAGAGTGGACAAGGAGTGAATGCGATGTTATCTGTACCTTGGTTTGTATATGTAGCATTATTTGGAGTCCTTTTTAGTGCATATATGGTGATTCGAACAACTAAAGAGGAAAAGAAAATTGAAGACTCTTATATTGAGCAGGAAGGTAATGTATATATCGAACGCATGAACAGCGAAAGAGAAAAACGCTCAAAGCATGTGAATAAGCCAGAGGCTATGTAAAAAAGCACATAATAAAAGGACCGTTTCGTCAAAAAACGGTCCTTTTCCATTATTCTGCTGCAGCTTCAGTTTTAAATAAGTCTTTAAATTCTTTATCTTTTACTTTTACATCTGCATTATCGATTGCTTTATCTAAAGCATTTTGAAGAGCTGTTTGATCTGCTTGAAGCAACGCTCTACGTATTTCATCTTTTTCTTCTTGCTTCTTCTTATCGAAGTTTTCTACTGTACCTGTTACTTTAATAATATGATAACCATATTGTGATTCAACAATATCACTTACTTCGCCTTCTTTAAGAGCAAATGCTGCTTCTTCAAATTCAGGCACCATACGTCCTTTTCCAAACCAGCCTAAGTCCCCACCATTTTGAGCGGAACCATCGTCAGAGTATTCTTTTGCAACATCTTCAAACTTTTCTCCGTTATCAAGCTTTTTCTTAGCTTCATCAATTTTCTTTTTAGCTTCTGCTTTTTGTTCTTCTGTTGCCTCTTGTGGAACTTGTACTAAAATATGGCTAGCCTTAATAACTTCGCCTTCTTTTACTTCAATTTCATCCATTGCTGCTTTTTCCTTTAGCATGTCAGATTTAAGAAGTTCACGAACGAAATCTTCACCATTTTGCTCAACAATTGCATCAAATTGAGCACCTAAACTTGCTTGCATTTCATCGTATTTTGCATCTAATTCTTTATCAGTTACTTCATATTTCTCAGACAACACTTTTGTATAAACTAAATCTTTTAGGATGACAGCACCCGCTTGATCCTTCATGGCATTATATAATTCATCTTTTGTCACATTTCCTGCTTTTGTTTCAACTAGCACTGTTGAATCATTGGCATTGTTACATGCACTTAGGCCAAAAATTCCTACAGCTGCCGTTAGAGCAATTATTGATTTCTTCATAACACACTCTCCTACTGTATACATTTTTTATCTATGGTTTGTCCAAGGCTACAAAAATTACTATAACATACTTTTAAAAAAGAAAGAAAACATTTTCTTTAAAGTTATTTAAAAAATGGGACATTCGCACAGTCATATAGGCTTTTTGCGAATAGGATATAGTGAACTGAATAAAAGGCTATTGCCTTTAAAGGTTCAAAACTTCAGTTAGTTGTGAAAAAGATTTCCAATAGGCGAGACAAACGCCTATTCGTTCACAAATGATCTCGCATAAAATACCGTATGAAGAAAAATGGAGGTGTTAGTATGAGCGGATACGCAGGTGGATTTGCGCTAATCGTTGTGTTATTCATCCTATTAGTTATCGTTGGTGCTGCTTGGTTCTAAAAAATGCTCTTGCATAGCATTACGTGTAAACATGAAATCATGTTTACCAACAAGAAAAAGGATGACCTATTCCGGTCATCCTTTTTTACGTAAACAGGACCTCCACATAGGAGGAAATTAGTAAAATTGTAATTAATATATTGATTGTCCGATATACTTTTGGCTGGCGGTCATCAGGAATTTCTTTTTGCTCACAAAGCCGGTAAGTCATTTGATTAATATAAAACAAAATAAAAGCAGCAAACGGAATATAAAATAAGATCAATCCTAATCCCCCCATCTAAAATCAACTATGAAGTTTACTTATGAATTAAGATATCATAGCCATCCTCTATTTCTTCAACTGTACAGGACCTTGGTGCCTTTATAAACTGTCCTAAATGTATCAAATCGGGTACACATAATCCAAAATTCACCGCAGCAATTATCGAAAAATAATGAATATATCCTGGAAAAACAATACAAGCAACTAGCATAAGAGCCGTAACAAATAAAAATGGTGTACCCATAACCAGGATAATAAATGGTTTTGAAAGTGAACTTTTCGAACGAGTAGTAATGACCGGAATGATTCCTGAAACCCATTTAAATGTTACTTTTAGCTTCTTTCCAGTCAACCAGAACGGTAAAACATGCAGTGTTGCATGTAGTGGATAAATCAGCAATAATGCTAATAAAAAGTAAATTGATCCATTTTCTTTTAATTCAATTGAAGAATACATTAAATTCATTGGTAAGTAAAAGAGAATAAATGCTATGAACATTGATATCAAGGATATCAAAAGAATTCGATGGAATCCATAATCCTTTGAAAGATTAATGGTTTTCCAGCAAGTCATACAAAATCACCATCCGCAATCATTAGAAGTAAATTATTGGAAGTCATATCCAAACTGAAGTAAAAAATTCATTTGTAATTTAGATACTCTAAACTTACTAAACTACTTTACTGTGTTTCTAAAAAAATTGCAATAGGTATCCAAAAGAACGATAAAATACATGCTTTTTCGACTTTTTTCGAGTTTTTGGGGCATGTTATATATAAGAAGAAGTTTGCACATCTTTAAAAATTTGGAGTGTTAAAAATGGAAACCATTGAAGAGCGTTTAGAGAGGCTGGAGTACTATCAGACGTTAATTCTGAAACTCTTGGATGATAAGCTCTCCCCTTTTTATAAGTTAATTATGGAAGCAAAATTAACGAAAAGAGAGGTTGAACAATTGTTTAACACTTGTGAAGAACTGAGCAAAGAATACAAAATACAAAAAGCGGAGGGATTAATTAGTTTCACACCGCTTTTAACTCAATTTGTAGGAATGCTTCATCCAAGTTTAGATCCAAGAACAACCATTAACGCTTTAGCAAAAGAAAGAAAATATACCCCTTTAATGAACGAGTTTAAAGGGATTATTGACATAATTAAATAAGGCACGTTCATTACATCTCAATTTTCTCTTCCACTCGTTTGTAAAGCTTGCCATCTACCTCTATAAAATCTTCTTCGATATTCTTAAAGGACTTTTCAAAAATTTCCATATAATCATCACCATAAATATTGCGGACAATGCTCATTACTTCAACAATCTCCGGAAACTTTCCATAAAGGTTTTTTAGTGGTAGTGCCCCTTCCAATACTCCATTTTTACTAGGATTGTAGGCTTCAACTATTTTTAAAAAGATTTCTTCTCCTTTTGGAGTCAATTCGATATACGTGTTACGCTTATCGTTTTCCTTTTTTTGAAAATTGTAGTAGTCCACGTTCTTCTAACTTTTTAGAAAAGTTAAATGCAGTCGAAACATGCATAACTCCAAACTTAGCAATCTCTGAAATAGAAGCACCTTTCAAATGATAAGCTATCCAAATAATATGATGTTCATTAATATTTAAGTCATAAGGCTTGATCCATTGTTGCCAGTCCTTTTCAATAGATTTCCATAATGCCTTACTAAGTTGTGCGATTCTTTGACTAAAAAGGAGCGCTTCTTTGATGGAGGCCATTTTTTCTTCATGTTTCATAGATTCACCCACTTTTCTATTTTCTCTTATTACTATTATGCCAATAAAATAAAAATTAATAAAGATGTAAATTTACAAAATTTTTAAATTAGGTGAAAAAATTTTGATATCACTTGGTTGTAACCGCTTTTTCTAACTTTTCTAAAGCGTTTTCAATTGTTAAAAGCTCTTTTTGTATATTTTTTTGATTATTTTCTATTTCGTGTTTCCACTGATTCAGTGATTGTTTAACATCGCTAGATACTTTTGTGATTGTATTCATCGCAAGACTAGTTGACTTTGAAACCTGATTTGTTAGTAACTTCCCTTCAGTAACAACTTGAGACAAGGTACTTGAAAGCATTTTTTGATTATTTTTTAAAGTCCTTCTAAAATCTTTGCCAGAGGTAGGCGCAGTTAAAAGGACAGACATACCAACGATTACACTACCAATTAATACACCATAAAATAGAGATTTTGTTGACATCTTATTTAATCACTCCAAATCAAAACCATTATTTACAGAATTCAACAAAAACTAAAAAATTCCTTTTTACAATTTCATATTTTTTACAATATTAAAGCTCTTTTTGCAATTCTTTTTGTTGGATATACCAACGGTCAACCATACTGTTACGTACAAGAATAAAAACAAGCTGTTTCCGCTCTCTCCCTTGTTTCTCTCGATATATTTCAACTTCTACTGGAATTTCCATACTTAAGAGACCTTTTAAATCACTTAATGGTAAATAAGAGATATTTGTAATCGAAAATATCGTTATTTGGTCCAATGTTTTGTACAGCTTCTTATTTTTTGATTGTGGGAGAAAAGTTAGTTTTATTATCTTCCTGTCCTTTTGATTAACTCCCGTTGCAAATATTTCAATCAGGTGGTACGGGTCTGCATTGCTAACATATTCATCTAACTTACCACCAGCCTTTAGTAACATCAGTTTATGAGCTAAATCAGGTTCGTTTGAACGGTGGGTGGTGCTACCTAAAAAATGCACACAAAAATGACCAGGAAAACCATTCTTTAATGCACCAGCGCCATGTGGCATTCCATGCATGGAGGCAGCTATCATTTGATCACCATATTTCACGATGATTGCTCTCCGCTTCCAGCTCCACTTTCCATTGTAGATTTTTTTCATGACTTTCGTATCCTCAATTGTAAGTGGTTGAACATCTGCATGTCTGCTACCTGCCCTTCTTTGTACACGAAATTGAAGACCCGTTTCAACATCTATAATTGTAAAGAAGGATTTTCGCGGAAGAATCTCATTGACGATATCCCATGGAACCATTTCAACTTTAAAACTTAATGGGCTATCTTTCTCATCATATTGAGTTGTTGCCTCGACGGTTGCAAGGTTTGTGGAATATAAAAAAAGAAAAAGTAGAAGTATTATTCTTACCATTTTTCAGTACCTCTTTTTTTTACATAGCTTTCCAATAATATAGAGATTCTATTAATAAAAAAAACTCGACTCTAATAAAAAAAGAGTCGAGTTTATCATGAATTTAACTTTGAAAGTTTGGCTTATAAAAGCTTCGATTATCCAATGCAAAGACGCGTTCTGAAAATTCACCTGGTTTCACGCGTTCCAATGCACGATCTAACATGTTCATTTTAGCATCAAGATTATCGATATAATGAAGAATTTCTGCTTCTTTAATCATTGGGGGTTTAGGGCTACCCCATTCAGCCTTACCATGATGGCTAAGAATGATATGCTGCAATACGGTAACTTCTTCTCCCTCGATACCAAGTTCTTTCGCTGCTTGTCCAATTTCATTAACCATGATAGAAATATGGCCTAATAAGTTCCCTTCTATTGTATATGTTGTTGAAATAGGACCTGATAACTCTTTTACCTTCCCTAGATCATGTAGAATGATTCCTGAGTATAATAAATCCGTATCAAGAGACGGATAAAGGTTGGAGATTGCTTTTGCTAAATCCAACATTGAGACAACATGATAGGCAAGGCCAGAAACGAATTCATGATGGTTTTTAGTTGCAGCCGGATATTCGAAAAAGGCAGCTTGATGCTTTTTCAATAAATGCCTAGTAATTCGCTGGATATTTGAATTTTTCATTTCAAAAATATATTGTGTAATTTTTGATGACATTTCATCCTGAGGTATAGGTGCAACTTCGAGAAAATCTGATATTGTAACCCCATCTAAATCTGTAACAGGGCGGATATTTCGAATTTTAAGCTGGTTTCGACCACGATAACTATTAATTTCGCCTGCAAGTCTTACAATTTTTTGAGCAGCATAATTAGCTTCATCTTCAGAAGTCGCATCCCAAAGTTTTGCCTCAATTTCTCCGCTCTTATCCTGAAAAACGATAGTTAAGAATGGTTTTCCATTACTTGCTATCCCCTTGGTTGATGATTTAATAAACAAATACACATCAACTTGCTGTCCGACATCATAATGAACGATACCCTTTACCATATTTTCTCCCCCTGTGTGACTATTTGCTAATGTATCTATTAAAAGTTCTCAATTTCTATCAAAAATTATAGCACACTTTTGTGACTTTCTTTTATTACTTCTTTCCCTAAATTAACGAGTTCGACCTCTCCAAATCCTTCCACAACATGTTGATGACAGGTGAATAATAGAACCTGATTTTCCTTAGATAATTCTTTGATTAATGAAATTACACTTGATAATCGGTATGAATCAAAATTTACAAAGCTATCATCAATGATAAATGGATAGGATTGATTTGGGTGCATCGTTTTAGCAAGTGAAAATCGTAACGAAATATACAATTGTTCAGAGGTCGCCTGGCTAAGTTCATTCGGCTTAAAACGAACCCCATTTTCATCTTCAACAATAAAACCATCTTCTTCTTTGTCGAGGTAGATTCTTTTGTACCTCTCATCCGTGAGTACCGAAAAATAATGTTCAGCTCTCTCGACTACTTTTGGAAGTCGGAGCTTACGATACTGCTCAACTGTCTTAGATAAGATATCTTTCGCGACTGCAAGTGTTGCCCAGTTTTTTGCATGGTTTTTATTATAGATTTACCTGCCTCATAGGTATGGAGGGCATCCGCATAACTTCCACCTTCTTCAAGTTCATGTAGGCGGTGGTTGATAGCCGACAGCTGACTTAGCCTCTCTTTTTCAGTTGCATTAAGTTTAGTGATTTCACCCGACATTTCCTCAATATGATTTACATAATTCCTTTCAAGATTACAATTATTGACCAACTCTCCAAAACGCTCAAGTTGTGCATTAAGAAGATTCATTCGTTCCAAAAGTTCTTTTGCAGTAGCATTCGCTTGTCCCTTTGCCCTAAAAGCCTCTTCATTCGAAACTTCTGCGATTTGCCATAGTACCCTGCATTCTTTTTGAAGATAGTCTATCTCAAACGAAAGCTTTGAAATTTGTTCATTTGAATCCTTTAATTTTGCTTCAATTTGTAAAAGCTGTTCGTATTTCTTTTTTTCTTCCTTTAAACGGAAAGCGATTTGGTTAATTTTATTGGGTCCTTCATTTAAAAAATTCACCTGTTTTGCAACTGTATTGACTTTCGTATTGAAGTTGGAAACTTCATTTAGAAGTTCCTCTTTTATTTCGGAAAGTTTTTGTTTATTTAGTGCTCTATCCTTGATAGCCTCAAGAATTTGAAATGCATCCAATAATCGTTCATTGGAAATTTGAAATGGCAGTCCATATGTTTTTTTTATGTTTACAGCTCTTTCCTCTATAGAAACCCCCGACTTTTCCCATTCCTCAAAGCCCATGAGAACTTTTTCATATGCCCGTTCATTTTGAAGAAGTGTGGCAGTTTCAATCTCAATCTGTTGCCTTACATGTTGATCACGTAATAGCTTTTTAGTTATATCTTCATCATCCGAGCTGTGGCTTTCCATAATTTGCTCTTGTATAACCTCTAGCTTTTTCAGTAATCTTTCTTTATCTTCCTGAAGTTCCTTCATGATTGAGGAAGATATCTGAGAGGCCGTCCTTTTTCCAATAGGAAGAAGAAAAAGGGCTATAATTGTAACTATTCCACCAGTTATCCATTCTTTTGTAATATAAAAATAAATTGAAGTAATAAGTAACGCCAGGGTAATTCCATAAAATAAACGAGTAAGCTTAGCCTGATTTTCCGATTCCTTTGCTTTAACCCTTTGGATTTTTTGATTGATTCTTTTTACCTCTTCCTCAATCATTCTCTTTTCTTTTTCTTTACTTTCTTTCGCAGTATAATCGCCTTTTATTTTTCAAATTGTTTTCGTTCATCTTCTGAAAGAACTTGTTTCCTTAAGTCTTTTATCTTTTGTTCTGTATTTTCTAATGCTTCTTTTGCTTGGGTAAAGCTATCATCTAAGAAATTCTTCTGTTGTTTATGCCGTGCGGTATCAGATACAATTTCGGAAAATATATCTTTTACAGCAATACTAAGGTTTAATTTATAAAACTCTGATTCAGGTAAGGCAAAATTTATTCGATCCTTAAGTTGTTTTAGTTCATCTTCCACCTGTTGAAGTTCTCTTGCTACGAATTGTATTCTGTCCTGTTTTTCAATATAAAGGCTATTATTTTCAATTAATTCAAGTATTTGTTGTTCATTTTCTAGATATGGGGTTGATAATTGGATTTCGTTCTTTTCTTTATCCAATTTTTTCACTTGTTCTCCTAGGGCTGCTACTTGTGCTTCATATGGCTTAAGCTGTGCTTGTAGTTGTTCGTAACGTCTCAATCCATTCTCTGGGAATGGCTCAAATACAGGTAGCCCATTTAAGAGATTTCTTTGGGTTTGATATTCATCTAAAAGTGGCTGAATCGATTGAAGTTTTTCTGATTCTTGAATTTTGTCCTTTAGGTATTGTTTTCTTGAATCAAGGTTCCACAGTTCATTTTCAATTCGATGCCTTTCATCTAACAATTCCTCATATTCGTTGTTTTTTTCCTGCCATTTTACAACTTTTGTATGATCATCCTTAAGTCGAATGAGCTCGGTATTTAGGAGAGGATTCTTTCCTTTTGGTTTAAATAAGCTGTCCATTTCCTTTGTTAATTTATTTTGAAGTTCTAATAAAGCGTCTGTTCCAACGGTTCCTGCAGAAAATAAATATCTTCCTACATCCTCACTCTTTAAATTATGTACGCCTTGAAGACCATGAATATTAAAGGAGTATATATTTTGGTATAGATTTTTATCCATCCCTTGGAAAAGCTCTGAAATAAACTCTTCCCCTTTGACTGTGCCATCTGGCATATAAACAGATACATCGCCTGTCGCTTTTCCTGGCAATCTTTCAATCATAATTGTTTCACATTCATTTGTTTGGAGAATGAGCTTACCACCATATTTTGCACCTATTTTAGGGATATAGCGTTGTTCATTTTGTTGTTTCGTAGGAAACCCAAACAAAATGCTATGGATAAATGACATAAGTGTTGATTTCCCGGCTTCATTTTGACCAAAAAACACCTGAAGAGTTGGAGACAGATGTACTAGCTCTAAATTTTCTAGTTTTCCATATCCGTAAATCTGAATGCCAATGATTCTCATAATTTTCACCTCCTGTTGGAATAATAGAGTTCCCGAAGGATGATGCTTTCCGCATCATGAAGAATTTCCTTTAATTCTTCTTTTGTAAAACTGTCTATATATCTTCGAAAACTTTGATGGTTCCGTAATGGGAGTAGTGCTTGTTCAAAGTCCCCATAAGTCTCCATTTTTTCTAATAAATCACCTATAAAATGAGAATCTTCCTTTAACTTTTCTCGATTGATTTCGAATTGTATATTTTGTTTAAATCCAACAACATAAACAAAGTTATTCCTGTCTAAATCATCATTTAAAACAGATAGGAGATCTTCTTTTATTGCGTTTTCCTGTAGCTGGTTGTGAAGTGGCCCAGTTCCTGAATACTCAATTGTTACAAATAACCCTTGGTTTTCCTTACGGAGGAGATTGAGATGGGAAAGTGATATGTCGACGAGTTGGTCAAAACTAGTAAGCTCGGATATGTCGATAGTTGTGTTTTCCCAGATAAGGTCCGCTGTAGGAAAAAAAGTATAGTTTGCTTGGGCTTTTGAAAGCTTTACTAAATATCCTCCTTTTTCCCCTGTTTCCTTTTTATGTCGACCTTGAATATTACCAGGATAAATAATAGGAGGGTCTTCAGAAAGGACTTCTCTTGTGTGAATATGTCCTAGAGCCCAGTAGTCAAATCCTTTTTGCTGGAGCTCGGATAACAAGAAAGGAGCATAACGACTATGAGCACTTTCTCCTTCCTTACTACCATGTAAAATACCTATGTGAAACGGGGCTTCTCCTTTTTTTTCATAGGATGTGGTTTTATTTTCGATGACGGCCTTTTTCGTGTAGCTAAACCCGTATATGTTTGCAACTGTATCTCCATTTTTTAGATAAGTAATGACATCTACATCTTCATTTTGAAACACATGGACATTGCTTGGCCATTCAAAATATGGCCAGTTCCCCCCAAGATGATCATGATTTCCGTGGATGACAAATGCTTCTATTTCATGTTCATGAAGTCGTTCCATTTCCCTTCGGAACCGTGATTGGGCACGGAGACTCCGGTCTTCTCCGTCGAATAAATCACCAGCGATGATAACAAAATCAACCTTTTGTTCAATCGCAATGTTTATTAGTCTAGTAAAGGATGTAAAAGTACTATTTTGTGCACGCTTAAAAATATTTGATGGTAGATTTGTTAGCCCTGAAAAAGGGCTATCCAAATGTAAATCGGCGATATGTAAAAAAGTGAGTGAATCCATTTCAACACTCCTATTGATTATTTACCTTTATTCTAACATCTCCATTATACGAATGCACGTTCTTATTTTATGAACTTTTTTGATTAACTTATCAGGTTCTTTTGTACATAATATGAGGAGTCTTTAAAGGTAAAAAACCGAGGGAAAATATCCCTCGGTTAAATTGGAACCAGAAGAACCGTCCCTCTGGTACCTTATTTATCATTTTTCGTTAATTGCAGGGCTTTTTTGATGTCTTTGAAGGAGGATGATTTGCCGTACATAAGGACTCCTCCACGGTAGACTCGTGCACCAAATATTGCTAGTAGAGTGATTGTTAGAATTAGGATACCGATTGATAGTGCAATTTCCCAAGTTGGGAGGGTTAGCATACCAACGCGCAAGAACATGATCATTGGTGCAAAAAACGGAATATATGAAGTAATAGTAATTACAGTTGATTCAGGTTTTGTTAGGCCAAACATTGCAATCATAAAGGCTGCAACAATTAATAATGTCATCGGTGTAATCATTTGTTGAACATCTTCAATTCGACTCACCAGTGAACCTAAGAAAGCAGCTAGTGTTGCAAAAAGGAAATATCCTAAAATGAAGAAAATCCCAGCGTAAACAAAGGTTGAAACTGGTAGGTCACCAAACCCAAATACTTCGAAAAAGCCACCTTCCATTCCACTCATGCTTTGCTTTAAGGAAGCATATCCAATTGCTAAAATGACACCAAATTGAGTTAAACTTAGTAAAGCAATTCCGAGAATCTTCCCGAACATTTGCTTAATTGGAGAAACACTTGAAATTAGAATTTCCATAACACGGGATGACTTTTCAGTAGCAACCTCCATCGCAATCATATTTGCGTACATGATAACCGCAAAATAGATAACAAACAACAGAACATAAACCAGACCACGAGCTTGATTAAGTTCCTCTTCCGATTTTGCATTTTCCTCTAGGGCAACACTATCAAATTGAACAGGAGCATACAATTCATTAATTTGATCAGCAGATAACCCTGCTTTTGTTGTCGCAATTGTCACCTTCAATTGCTGTAATGCTTGTTCAAGTTGTCCAGTAATTTCAGAATCAGTAATGGATGGAGCTTTATACACCCCTTGTGGAAGTCCTTCCGGAGTTTCTGTCAAAATGAGATATCCATCCAATTCTTCTGCTTTAACCTGCTCTTGTGCTTGTTCTTCTGTTCCTCCTATTTTTTCGAGGACGATATCACTAGACATGGCTATAAATGCCTGTTCATATGCCTGATATAGTCCATCAGACTCAGTTAAGACTGCGACATGACTTGTTTCATCTTTATCAAATTTTTCAATGATTGATTGAATATTAGCTAGACCAACAATAAGGAGTGCTGTAATAAGTGTTGTGATAATAAAGGATTTCGTTTTTAATTTACTGACATATGTGTGAAATAAGATAATCCAAAACTTATTCATAGGAAGCACCTACCTTTTCGATGAATATATCATTTAAGGAAGGTTCCTCTAATACGAACTTTCGAATAAACCCTTTTCCCGCAATAGAATCAAGGATTTTTTGTGAAATTTCTTCACTTTCTACCTGTAAATGGAGGCCCTCCGCTGTTTCTTTTGCCTTTGTTACTCCTGCTAAGGTTTTTAAATGACTGATATCAAAATCAGCATGTACAATCACATTTTTCTTTCCAAAGGACCGCTTAATCTCCTTTAATGAGCCATGTACAACTGGTCTCCCATGATGCATAATACATAAATGCTCACATAGTTCCTCTACATGCTCCATTCGGTGACTTGAAAACACAATAGATGTCCCTGCATTTTTTAAATCCACCACTGCGTCCTTTAAAAGTTCAACATTCACAGGATCCAGTCCACTAAACGGTTCATCAAGAATAAGTAGCTTTGGATTATGAATGACAGAAGCAATGAATTGTATTTTTTGCTGATTCCCTTTTGATAATTCCTCGACTTTTTTCGTTGCATATTCAGGTACTTTAAATCTCTCTAGCCAGTAATCAATTTGTTTTAAAATCTCTTGTTTTTGCATACCTCGTAATCTGGCTAAGTAAACAAGCTGATCGCGCACCTTCATTTTTGGATACAAACCTCTTTCCTCCGGTAGGTATCCAATCATATGACTTG
This sequence comes from Bacillus timonensis, assembly GCF_000285535.1. Lineage (GTDB taxonomy): Bacteria > Bacillota > Bacilli > Bacillales > Bacillaceae_L > Ferdinandcohnia > Ferdinandcohnia timonensis. Next base: position 1,419,423 of record NZ_HE610985.1, read on the forward strand.
TGTCATAATTTATTTTTTTCCCATCCCAACTAATTCGGCCTTCACTAACATCTAATAGTCCTAGAATCATTCGAAATGTTGTTGTTTTTCCTGCGCCATTCGCTCCTAAAAATCCAAACATTTCACGCTCAGGAATTTCGATTGATAGATTGTCAACTGCAGTAAAGCTACCAAATCGTTTCGTTACATTTTCTAGCTGTAATGCCATATCGACTCCTCCTTCTCTCCAGTTGTTTTTACGATTAAGGTAGGAAAAAGTTTCATTTTTTATGATAACACGTAAGAAAATGATTTTTCTTGCGTACAATTTAGGAATCAACTACACTTTAGGTATCAGAATTTTTAACTTTTTTCATGGGGGAGTTCATCAATGAATTATGTGTTAACTGTCTTTGATAAAACGGGAGAAAAATTACTTGAAGAAACATTTGAAGCATCTACTGAGAAAGAAGCAAAGACAACTGGTGAAAGAATCCTTAAGGAAAAAAAATATCTAGAAACGACACATCGCTGTACAAGTTCTGCAGGAAAATTAGTGTTGTTTCATCGTTAGGTAGGTGCTCTTTCTTAGAGTGCCTTTTTTAGATTCTGAGGCACACAAATGATATACCGGAAACAGCTTAATCGGTATATCGCGAAACCAAAAAACAATAAATGATATACCCGCAAATGACATAAACGCTATATCGTTAAATCGACATACGATATATGATATACCGGAAACGGCTTAATCGGTATTTCGGAAAGTCAAGAAACAATAAATGTTATACCGCAAATGACATAAACGCTATATCGTCAAATCGACATACGATATATGATAAACCAAAAAAGGCATATACGGCATATAGGACAGCATCGACTGTAATTAATTTTTTCGATATAAAAAATCCCGCTGACTTCTCAGCAGGATTTTCTTCATTATTTTCCAGTAAATATCGGTTTTCTTTTTTCTAAAAATGCTTGAATTCCTTCACGGTGATCCTGTGTATTTCTCATTGCATACTGTCCTTGTTTTTCTAATTCTAATATTTGTTCAAGTTCTGGTAAGTGCATTTGATTATAGATGGATTTCGATTGAATCATGGCAAGAATAGGTTTCTTTTTCCACTTTTTCAACTTATGAATCACAGCTGTTTGCAATTCTTCTTCTGCAACTTCATCAATTAACCCAATGTGTAATGCTTCCCCTGGTGAGAGTTGCTTCCCTTCCCAAATCAGATGCTTGGCTCTTGCTTCGCCAAGCCTTTTTTCAAGGAAGAAATGTGCACCTCCATCAGGTATTAGGCCGATCCCGATAAAATTCATGGCAAGCCTAGAATGTACATCAGCAACAATATAATCTGCACCAAGCGCAAAGCTTAATCCTAGACCGGCAGCTGGTCCATGGATTGCGCTGATAACTAATTTCGGTATTGTGTAGAGCGTTTTCACTATTTCAGAAATAAGCTCCATTACAGGTGCAAAGGCAGTATCATCAGTGGTGTTTAACATTGTTTTAATGTCCCCACCAGCTGAGAATCCGCGTCCACTTCCTGCTAATACAAGGATATCCACTTCATCATTGGCAGCTACCTCTTTTAAACTATGTAAAATTTGGTTTAACATTTCAACATCCATTGAATTCAGTGCCTCCGGGCGATTTAGAGTAAGATATGCTACTCGCTCATCCATATGAAGAAACACTTTTTCTACTTGTTCAGTTGCCATTATTAAGCCCCCTTAAGTGGTGTTTCTAATATTATACAATTATATTAAAATAAAAGAAACCGTTTTCAAAAAAATAAGGTCATCCAAAATTATTTGGATGACCACAGAGTGTAGACAAAGTCAGTGCTGACTTTGTCTACACGAATTATTAAGGATATCTAACTATTAATTCTATTCCCAGACTGTCTTGCGAACGCTTGTCAGACAAGGCGCGCAGCTGAGCGAAGACGCGAATAGAAGTTGCCTTCATGAGCGGACGAGGGAGGCAAGCAACGCAGTATGCGAGCGTTTGTCAACAGTCTAAGGTCATCCTAAATTATTTGGATGACCATTTTATAATATACTTTTCTCTCATGTTATCCAGGTGCACTCCTCATAAACCTTTTAATCATTATTTTACTTGTGAAAGATGTTCCTTTAATTGGTCCCTTAGTGCTCTCTTTAGAAACTTACCTACCGATGTTTTTGGAATTTCATCCATGAAGATAATATCATCTGGTAACCACCATTTTGCAAATTGTGGCTTTAGAAACTCGTCCAGCTCTTCCTTTGTGGTTTGGCCCTTCACGGCATCTTTTAAAACCACACATGCCACAGGTCGTTCTTGCCATCTTTCATGCGGAACCGCTATAACCGCTGCTTCAAACACCGCTTCATGTGCCATAAGTGCATTTTCAATATCAACAGAGGAAATCCATTCCCCACCACTCTTGATTAAATCCTTTGTTCGATCAACAATTTTTACAATCCCCTCTTCATCGATTGTGACAACATCTCCTGTATGGAGCCACCCATCACGGAATGCTTCATTTGTCCGCTCATCCTTGTAATATTCATCAGCAATCCAATTTCCTCTTAACAACAGTTCTCCCATTTCTTTTCCGTCATTTGCAACCTCTCCATTTGCCCCAACTACCTTCATTTCAACTAAAGGCACAATGGATCCTTGTTTTGAACGTATTTCTAATTTTTCCTCTTCTGAAAGGTTAGTTTGATAGCTTTTAAGACGAGATAAAACAACTAATGGTGTAGTTTCTGTCATCCCATAAGCATGGATAAACGGGATTTTATATTTTGATTCGAACGCTTTAATGAGTCCTTTTGGAGCCGCAGATCCTCCACATAAAATGCGGGTTAAACTGCTCGTATCGTAGTTTCCTTGTTCTAATTCATTGAGAAGCCCGAGCCAGATTGTCGGTACCCCCGCTGTCATTGTTACCTTCTCAGTATCGATTAATTGTGCTAAAATCTTTGGAGTAAAATATGGTCCTGGCATGACGAGTGTTGTTCCAAACCACACTGCAGCAAATGGTAACCCCCAAGCATTCACATGGAACATGGGAACAACTGGCATGGCGATATCACTTTCTGATAATCCAGAGCTATCAGCAAGCCCGAGCGCCATACTATGCAACACAACTCCTCTGTTGGAATAAATAACCCCTTTAGGATTTCCTGTTGTTGCAGATGTATAGCACATTCCCATTGGGTCATTCTCATCTAAATCTTTCTTAAATTGAAATGTTGGATTTCCCTCACTTACAAGCTTCTCGTAATGATAAAGTGGTTCTAAGTTTGATTTAGGCAACTCATCCTTATCTGTCATGACAACAAAGGCCTCAACGGATTTTAATTGATCTTTTACTTTTTCTAAAAGTGGGAGCAGATCTTCGTCAAAAAGCAAAACCTTATCTTCAGCATGGTTGATGATATAGGTAATATGAGCAGGTGAAAGGCGTATATTGATTGTATGCAAGATTGCTCCGATCCCTGGAATTGCAAAGTACGCTTCTAAATGGCGATGATGATTCCATGCAAGTGTTCCAACACGGTCCCCTTTAGACACGCCTATTTTTTCCAGTGCACTTGATAATCTTCTTGTTCGGTCACCTATCTCCTTATAAGTATGAGTTACAATCCCAGAAGAAGTTCTCGAAATAACTGTTTTCTTTGGAAAATACTTTTCTGCGCGTTCTATCATTGAAGAAACTAGCAATGGTACATTCATCATAACTTATTCCTCCACTTCTAAAATTTTTATTGATACCCTTATAACCCCATATTCTTTACAATGATGGATTTCATAATTTCATTTGTACCTGCATATATCGCTGATACTGGAGTGTCACGATACCTTCTAGCAATCTCGTACTCTTCCATATATCCATAGCCTCCATGAAGATGCATGCATTCGGCGGCCACTTTTTTCGCCATATCAGTTAACCACCATTTTGCCATTGAAACCTTTGTCACCACATCCTTTCCTGCCATATGCTGTTCAATCAAATCATCTAAAAACGTACGCCCGATTTCAATTTCTGTAGCCATTTCAGCTAGTTTAAATTGAATATGTTGGAATTTACTAATTGACCGTCCAAAGGCTTCACGCTCTTTCACATATTTTAGCGTCAGTGTTAGCATTGTTTCCGCTGCAATTTGAGCTGAAATCGCAACGATCAATCTTTCCTGTTGGAGCTGCTGCATTAAATAATAAAAACCTCTCCCCTCGATTCCAATGAGATTTTCCGATGGTACCTTTGCATCTTCGAAAATAAGTTCAGCTGTATCTTGGGCATGAAGACCAACTTTATCCAGCTTCCTGCCTCTTGAAAATCCCGGTGTATCTTTTTCAATCGCTAATAAACTAATCCCTTTATGTTTTTCTTTAGGATCTGTCTTACATACAACAAGGACCAAATCCGCATGGATACCGTTTGTAATAAATGTTTTCTGACCATTGACAATGTAATGGTCATCTTTCTTAATTGCAGTTGTTTTAATTCCTGCCAAATCAGAACCAGCACCAGGTTCTGTCATTGCGATTGCGGTTATTATTTCGCCAGAGATACATTTTGACAGCCATTTTTGTTTTTGTTCCTCAGTCCCATATTCACTTAAATACGGAACGACAATGTCACTATGAAGCCCAATTCCAATCATGCTTGCGCCAACCTTTTCGAGCTCTTCGTTAATCACCACTGAGTAGCCAAAGTCAGCTTCAAGACCTCCGTATTTTTCATCAACCCAAGGGCAAAGGAATCCATTTTCCCCCATTTTTGTCCAAAAGGAACGTGGGATAATCCCGTTTTTTTCCCAATTGTTATAAAAGGGGTATGCTTCTTTTTCAAGGAACTTCCGAAAGGCATCTCGAAAAATATGATGCTCATCTTGTAAATAACGTGCTGTCATACTATCCCTCCTTATTTAAGGGTTTGTTTTAAGTAAATTGTATGTGTCTTGTTGGGTAAAAATAATGGCGGTATGTAAATGAAGGTCCATTAAAAAGGAAAGCGTTTTCATTTTATAAAAAAGGAGTCTGTTAAACTTTATGAGGTCTCGTACTTGAATAATTCCTCATTAAGACGAAAAATCCTCTATTTTCAGTTAAAAAAAGAGGCATAGTTTCCTATACCCCTTTTGGAACTCCAAATAGTTCGTTTAAGATATTGATTTTTTTAGTTGTGTATTCAATAAAATGATCATTATAGGATTTTGGATCCTTTGGGTTTGCAAACTGAGTAATCTTTCCTGTTACCGGATCTACAAATTTACTAGCTGCTCCGCAGCCTAGGCCAATTATTGTTTGCATTTCTTCCATAATCATAATATTGTAGATACTCTCTTGCCCTGGAATTGAATAGCCTACATTCTCTAGGTTTCCGAGGATATTTTTCATTCGATACAAATAATAGGGCACATAGCCATGTTCCTTCGTCCAAGATGAGGCATTGTCCATCATTTCAGTTATTTCTTCACGGCCTGCAACCTTATATTTCTCTTTGTTTCTCGTCATTTCAGATGCACGTTTAAAAGATAGGGTATGAACAGTTAATGACTCAGGCATAAGCTTTTCTGTTTCTGAAAGTGTGTAAGCAAACTCTTCCACTCCCTCACCTGGAAGACCAATGATTAAGTCCATATTAATATTGTTCATTCCCATATTGCGGGCAAGATGGAACTTTTCAATGGTTTCTTCAACAGTGTGATGACGTCCAATCGCCTTTAACGTTTCCTGTATATAGGACTGTGGATTAATACTTATGCGGTCAATATTCCACTTCTTGAGTACTTCTAATTTTTCTGGTGTAATCGTGTCAGGTCTACCTGCTTCAACAGTGATTTCACGTATGTTTTTAACATCAGGGAAGGACTGATACATTTCTTCATATAACATGTCCATCTCCTCAGCTGAGATGCTTGTTGGTGTTCCACCACCATAATAGACGGTTGTAATTTTAATGTCATTTTCCTTTAACCAGCGACCTATCTCACGCATCTCATAATGGAGCCCACCAAGAAATGAATTAACGGAACCTTGTCTTCCATTAATGGCATAAGCCGGGAATGTACAATAGGCACATTTGGTTGGGCAGAATGGAATCCCGATATAAATACTAACTTCATTTTGAAGTTCATATAAATCAGGTACCATTGTCAGTTGACGGTCAACGATTTGCTTCATTAATTCAATTTTTTCGTCGGTAATTAAATACTCTTCTTTTAGCTGTTTGTGTGCTAATTCTGAAGAAATACCCTCTTGAATTTTCTTATGTAAAAGCTTTGTTGGGCGGACACCTGTAAGCATTCCCCATGGTTGAATTATTCCTGTATAATCTTCCATGATCATGACATATACATGTGAAACTGTATGTTTCATTTTTTTAAATAACTCTTTTTCATTTTCAAATGGAGGATACTCCTTATGATAGCTTCCCTCGTATTCTTGGCTGAACTTCATATCAGTCAGCTTTGCATATGTGGTAATTGAAGGATTGTTATATTTATATTGGAAGTCTATAATAAGGTCTGGATTTTCAAGATTTGTAATTGAAACTTCACTTTCCTCGTAATATAGATTCGTGATGAGCTGTAAAGGTCGAATAAACCGCTCATCCTCTAGCCCTTTGAACAAAATACGCATAGTTTGTCTCACCTTTTCAAAAAATTAGCTCCTATAAGTGTACAGAATGTCCGTTTTTTAATCAATATAAGAATATTGGATGGTTATTGAGTTGGCGTTGGATTTTATCGATTTTATTTTAGTTCTATTAATTTTAGCAGCTTTCCCAATAAAAAACCCCCACAACTGTGGAGGCGTAAAACTCAATTCTATTTTTCAATCTTAATTTGTTTTAAAAACTCAATTCGTTGTTGCTTTCTGAAATGCTCTTTAATCATGTAAGAGACGCCATTCATATTATTAGAACGGGTTACCCAATCGGCAGCAAATTTTACTTCCTTCGGTGCATTCCACATCGCCACTCCTAAACCAGCAGATCCAATCATTTCGATATCATCTAGAGAATCACCGATGACCACTGTTTCATGCAATGGAATATCTAGGTGATTGGCTAAAGCTTTTAAACCATTAAGTTTTGAAACTCCTAAAGGTGTGATTTCTAACTTATGTGGTTCTGTTAAAGCGACTTGAACGTCCTGGAAGTGCTCATTCATTGTCTTCTTTATTGACTTAAGCTCATCATCACTTTGTGAATAGACCTCAATTTTAGGTGGTGCAACAGGATTATCCGTTAAATAGTCCCCAAGTGAATCGACAAACTGCATTGGATAAAAGAGTGGGTCTCCGGAGCCAAACATCGCTTTTGCGATAAGATTTCCTGGGAACCTCATACGATTTCCAATAGAAAACTTCTCGTGTTGGAGGCGAATGCTGCACTTAAAGTTTTCTAATACCTGGACAATGTTAAATGTTTTTTCTTCTGAGATTCGTTTTACATAAATTGGATCATCTAGATTGTCACTGATGAATCCTCCATTATGCGTGATTAGCAAAGTATCAAGCTTTAATGCTTTTGCTATTTTTTTTGTCGATGGAAAGTGACGTCTTGTTACAAGTGTCACATAAACTTCCTTTGCTCGGACATATTCAATGGCTTCCTTTGAACCACTTTGAAGCCGACCATTCGGACGCAGTAATGTGCCATCAACATTTATTGCTAGTAACCTATACATATAGCAGGTCCTCCTTCTCGATGTTACTGTCCCTATACATATGGTTATGAAAAAATAAAACTGATTAGAACAAAAGACTATTATAGAAAAATGGGAAACGGGAAGATTTTTCTTAAGTAGATATACAAGGAATTTTTTTCTCATTCATTTAAGCTCTTGGCTTCACATACCTTTGGTGCTTTATGGCTGAAAGGAGGCACAATACACTGAAGCTCTTGAGCAATCAAGCTTGCTCTAATTATTTCAGTGTATTGTGGATAAAAAAAGAGCCCTCGCCAATTTCGCGTAGGGCTCCTTGAATGATTATTGTTGGTCCATGCTGCCGTATAATTCTTCAAGTGGCTTTAGCATGATTTGGTTTAGTTCGCCAATAACAACGCTCATCCGTTGCTCAGCTTCCATAAGTTTTGCAATTGTAGCATGTTGTTGAACAAGTGCTACTTGTTTTTGAGCTTGCATGACTTCTTCTTGTGAAATATCTTCACCCATCATTTGTTTTTGTTGAAGGGATAACTGAATGTTTCGAAAGCTTTCAAATAATTTTTTTGCACCTTGGTCATTGTTAACTTGATCATATAACTGTTTTAGTTGCTTAAACTCATCACTTTCACGAATCGCCTTTTCTACTCCATACGCAACATCATATAAATTTACACCCATTTTACCTACCTCCTTTTCCAGACTTAATACTAGGAAAATGGTTCCTTTCCACTATAACAAACATTGCCACACAATTCATCTTTATTCAGAAGCTAGGATATTGTCTTAACAATAGGGCTTTTTCCTAGACCTACTGAAGAAATTGTGCAATAATCCCTTGAAATATCCCGATAATCCCACCAAGCAACGCTCCTAAGTAGGTAATCATCTTAAATTCCCGTTTCGAAATTCCTAACACCATTTCCTCTAGACGTTCAACTGAAAATGTTCCAACCTGATCTTTTACAATCTCCTCTATCTTGAGGCTTTTCATCAATTTTTCAATACGATTCGCTACAAATTCGCCTGCCACTTCAATTCCTTTAGGGACTAGTGTCTCAAGAATTCGCTCTTTATAAGGAATCAGCATCACATTTGCTGGGGTCGCGAGATATTTCTTAACTGGAATGAAGTTTAGAGTTTGTTCATTTAGGAAGGAAAGGATTTTTTCTGATCCTATTTGTTCAACAACTCTGTTAAACTCCCATGCTTTTACCTTATTCCATTCTCGACTAATTAAAGAATGTAAAAGTTCCTTCGTTCCTGGGTTTCTAAGGAATTTAATAATTTCTGGCTGAATTTTATCCATTAAGCTCGAATTTCCTAAAAACATTTGCAACATATTTCCGAGCATGCCCCGAGTCGCTAAGAAGTCATCCACCATTCTTTTTAATCGTTGTTTTCCTTCATCACTTTCGAAATACTCTATACCTTTTGCCGTAATATATTCAGCAACCTTGGGAAACGTCACCTCAATTTTTGCTAGTAGTTCCTCAGGAATGACATGTCCAATTTCCTTTGAACCGAATTCGTCTATAAGACTCATATATTTTTTTCTATAAAGCGAATTACTTTCTCCTCTGCCACTTCATCAAGATTATGTATCCCTAGTTGTTGCGCAAGCTCGATAAAGTTTTTTTCCGTATCAAGGAATTTTCCGACTTCTTCCTTCGCCCAGCCCTCAATTGTTCTGACAAAGTTTTCATCCTTTAGCTTTTTCTTCAGGCTTTCAGGAGTTAATAGATGTTCTACTACAGTCCTACCCATTTGATATGCCAGTTCATCTCTTCTTTTCGGAATTAATCCAGGTGTAAACGGAAGTCGCTTTCCCCCAATATAGATGGCTTTATAGGGTCGAAACAGCATTTTAATTGCCAATGAATTTGTTACTCCCCCAATAATCGCTCCAATCACCATCATCAATACAATCATTAAAAATACATTCATACAATCACCCTTTAAAAATAAACTTTTACCTTTATTCAGCAAAATACGGCTGAATAAGTTAATCCTCCGGAAGATGCCACAGATTTTCAGAGGAAATATTCGAGCAAGCTCGAAAAAATCTGAGCACAAATACGCTTAGGCGCATTTGATGTAGTCACAGTTTTTACTACTTTTTCATACGATACGATATCAGACATTCGCCTATATATGTGGCTAAAAGAGGATTTCTGAGATTGATGCACCACCTAATCAATTATAGTGTTTGAACGTCAAGTCAGCAAATGGGGTTATCATTATGACAGAAAAAATTCTTATCGAGGTGATTCCTGTTCCTGACGAGCAGGAATCTACTTTTCAAATAAAAATGAGTGATAGCATCTTCAAGAAACTTGGCTTAGAAAATCAACAGAAAATTGAATTATACTGCAGTAGGAATAGTATCATCGTTGATATCGTATCTATTAATGAAAGCGAGCCTGTAATGCAATGTACTAACCTTGTCTTACGTGAATTACAACTCCCTACTGAAAACTTTTCAATCATGCTATTTAAAAAAGAAAAAGGCGAACTTGAAATTGGTCCGGTTGTAGGTCTTTTAACAGAGGTAGTTGAGAAAAACAATCGGGTTGGACTTGGCACAATTGCTGAGTTTTGCGAGGAATTATCGCTGTATGCAAATGAAATTGGAGTACTCTTTTATGTATTTTCTTTAAATACATTTTATGAACAGAAAGGATACATCTATATAGATGGGATATGGAAGAAATCCAATGTGCCTTATCCCCATGTGGTTCACAATCGAATTCACTCGCGTAAACGTGAGCAATCATTACGTTTTATTGATTTTACAACTGAGTTGCAGATGAACAATGTTCCATATTTTAACGATCATTTTTTAAATAAATGGGAAGTTCATGAAATTCTTAGGGACAATAACCATCTACATTCCTACATGCCAGATACCATGCTTCTAACAAGTAAAGATGTCCTATTTGAAATGCTAGAGAAATATAAATGTGTATTTGTTAAACCAGTTCATGGGAGTCAAGGGAGAAATATTTTTCGTATTCAAAAAACCGATGAAGCCACTTATTACTTAGATTATACTACCTTTTCAGGCGACATTGAGACTATCCATCAAAGCTTTGCTTCCCTATTTCAATCCTTATTTTCAAGGCTAAAACAGCATACTTTCATCGTTCAACAGTGTATCCCGCTATTATTGTTTAAAGAAAAACCATTGGACTTTCGGGTGCTATGTCAAAAGCAATCAAGTGAAAAGTGGCAATTAACCTCTATAATTGCCCGTGTATCGTCAAACGAAGATTTCGTTTCAAATCTTGCAAGAGGTGGGGAAATTCAAAAGGTCAATCATGTTCTATTAGAGAACTTTGATGTTAAAGAGATTCCTCATATTAAAAGGTTAATAAAGGATTTAGCACTTGAAGTTGCCGAAATTATTGATGGATCAGCTGATGGGATTTTCGCAGAATTAGGTATTGACCTAGCACTAGATCAAAACGGTAAGCCAAGTATTATTGAGGTCAATACAAAACCATCAAAAAATCTGGATCAAGAAAAATTATCCACCAAAATTCGCCCAAGCGCAAAAGCACTCATCCATCATTGTGTCTTCCTTTCCAACCTGATTTAAAAATAATGATGCATAGAAAGGAGTGGGTTTATGATTTCACTAGGTTTTGTTACTCTTTATCCCAACCAAGAATTAGGTTATGCAACGGAGCTTGCAAAACGTGCCCCCCAATTTGGTATTCAAGTTTATCGATTTTCTCCAACATCAATCGAACCAGGCACTGAAATGATTCGTGGAGAAAAATACAATCATGCTTCGAATACATGGGAAAGAAACTTATATGAGATTCCCATGTATTTATATGATCGTTGTTTTTACTCTAATGATGAAGTCTCTAAGAAGAGTCAACCGATTATGAACTGGTTAAAAATGAGACCAGGAAATATGTTTCTAGGGCAAGGTCTTCCTAGTAAATGGGAGATTTATAATGTTTTAAGTCAAGATGAGAAATTATCACCATATATCCCTTCTACTGAGCAAGCTCTTTCCTCTTCTGCCATCCTACGAGCCCTAATGAAGCAGCATCAAATTATGTTAAAGCCGGAGAAAGGATCAATGGGCAAAGGCATTATTGGCCTATTTCTTCATCAGAATCATGTAGAGGTAGCTTATAAAGAGGCAAACCTTTTAAAAAAGAAACAATTCACCACACGAGGGGATTTAAAAAAGTGGATTGACGCTGTTATTACCACCCAACCATATTTGTCCCAAATTTATTTACCATTACATGATGAAGAAAATCGGCCTTTTGATATTCGAATTTTACTTCAAAAAGGTGAAAATGGAAAATGGTTTGAGCAAGGTCGAGGGATACGACTAGGATTGAAGGATCATCTCATTTCAAATTTAGGAGGTGGCGGTAAAACTCACTCTTTTGAAAGCTGGACTGAAAATTTACCCTTCAATCAAAAGAAATTACTTGAGGATAATATTCATACAATTATTAATAAGTTGCCTGATGTGTTAGAAGAGAAATTTAGTCCCCTGTTCGAACTAGGAGTTGATTTAGGCCTTACAAGGGATGGTGCCATCTGGATTTTAGATACAAACTCAAAACCAGGTAGAAAGGTCATTTTAGAAACTAGTCCGACACAAGAAGAATCCCTTTATACAACACCATTACAATACTGCCTCCACCTTCATTCTACCTAAAAAAGGAGCTAAAAGAATGCGAACACCACTTCCACTTACAATAATGAAACAAGAAAACGGAAAAGTGTATATACCAAAATCGTTCCAAATAACAACACCTATTAAACATATCTTTTTTGGAACGTCCTCCTGTGAATGTGAGGTTACCCAAACCGATAAGGAAGAAATCAAAATCTCCGAGGATATTTTTACAACTTTAAATATCCCATACTCAGGTACAACACAGGTTATTATTCATGAAGAAAATCTCCATATAGGTCCACTGATTGGAATTTTCACTGCTGGGTTTAGTGAGTCAATGATTCGTCCAATTGGAGATCGGACTTTGTTTTTTTCAAAACTTTTAGCGCAAGAAAAAGCAGTTGGAGCATATGTTTTTATTTTTGGAGCAAAACATATTGATTGGGAAAAAGGTACAATTCACGGACTATTTCATAACCATAATGGTTGGGAAACGTTTGAAGTTCCGTTTCCTAATGTTGTTTATGACCGCCTACCAAACCGTCGTACAGAAAAACATAAAACATTAAGTGAAATAAAGCAACGTTTGCATCATGAATACTTAATTCCGTGGTTTAATCCAGGATTTTTTAATAAATGGGAAATTCACCAACTGTTAGAGGCGGACCGTCGAGTCGCTACGTATTTACCTGAAACCCATAAAAGCCCGACATTTTCTCTAATTGAACGTATGCTTTCGAAATATCAGCATGTTTACATTAAACCTGCTAATGGAAGCCTTGGTTTAGGGATTTATCAAATTCTATTTGATCGCGAAACGGAAGATTATTATTGCCGTTTCCGCGACGAGGATGGAAAAAACCGTTTACAGCGTTTTTCATCCATTGAAACTTTTATTAATACACATTTCCGAAACAAGCGGTTGGAACATTATATTGTCCAACAAGGGATTCATTTACTTCGAATTGATCACAAAACAATTGATTTTCGAATCCATACGAACAAGGATGAAAATGGGAAATGGCAGGTAAGTGTGATGGCCGGAAAAATTGCTGGACGTGGCAGTGTTACAACCCATCTAAATAATGGTGGCGTCGTACGGACACTCAATGAAGTTTTTCCCGATGTAGAAGAATGTAAGAAGGTAACTGATTCACTAACACAGGCAGCTCTTTTGTTAAGTGAGGTCATTGATACCAGACAAAAAGGAAACATTGGAGAACTTGGATTTGATTTAGGCGTTGATAAAAATGGTAGTGTTTGGCTTTTCGAAGCCAACTCAAAACCTGGTCGCTCCATTTTTTCACATCCAAAGTTAAGGAAATATGATAAGCTCTCAAGCAGGCTTCCTTTACAATACGCCGTTTATTTAACTGAGGCGACAATTAAGGCACCTGAGGAAGTTTTCAGATGAGCACCATTTATTATCACACCAAAAAACGAGAATGGTACCAATGTGAGGAGACAAATAGCCTTTTCTTCGGAAAGGTAAATACGAGAATTTCTTATGTGGGGAGCAAACAAGATCATTCGCTCCCTTTTTCTGTTAAAAGAGTGGGGAAACAGGTCGGACCTTTGGTTGGGATTCTAACTGGATCTTCAAAAGATAATACCTTTATTGGAAATTTTTCTGTTTTAAAAAACATCCTAAAGTCCTTGAAAGACAGTGGAGCACTTGGAATTGTCATAACGCCAAATTCCATTAGGGATTTTCAAGCAGTTGAAGGGTTTACTTTTTATCAACCTTTGCAAAAATGGATTAAACTGCGCACCCCTCTCCCTAATGTAGTATATAATCGCGTTCCCTACCGTCTTCTGGAGAAAAGTCAACCATTTATTGAAATTTCTTCTTTATTTAAAGCAAATGGAATCCCTTTTTTTAATCCTTACTTTTTTTCAAAATGGAAGGTTTATCAAATCTTAAAGAAAAATAAATTTATTTCCTCCTTTCTTCCGGAAACCGTTCTCCTTAAGCAAAAAAGGGACCTTGAACAAATGGTTATAAAACATCACGACCTTTATTTAAAAAATACGGCAGGACATAAAGGACTGGGACTTTACCGGATAAAAAAAGATAAAACTACCTTTGTCGTAGAGACAGCAAACGAAAAACAAATCTATCCTTCCCTTTCCTCATTCTGGGAGAAGAACGAAAAAGTCTTTGTTCAAGAGGAGTTTATTTTGCAAAAAGCCATTCAATCTGACAAATTTAATGGGAGACGCTATGATTTACGGCTTTTATGTCATTATAATGAAAGTGGACATTTCATTAGCGGCATCGGAGTACGTGTTGCTGGTGATCATAAAGTTATCACACATGTTCCAAATGGTGGAACGATTATTCCATATAAATCTGTTCGTCCACGATTTAACGAAACGATTCTGCAGCAACTTGTATATGAGATTGGAAAAGAACTTGAGGAGCAAACAGGTGAATTTATCGGAGAATTCTCAATTGACCTTGGTCGCTCACTAGATGGGGCCATTTTTATTTATGAAATTAATTCAAAGCCAATGGTATTTGATGAAGAAGACATACAAAAAAAAGGGCTTGAAAATTTAACCAAACTCCTTATAATGAAAGGAACAAAAGCTTAAGAAGCTAGACGTACAAATACAACCTAGGGGAGTTAACCGATGATTTCACATTTTCAATGGAAACCGTTATATAATAGTAATCAAATTCCTGGCTGGAGCTTTTCCTTCTACTATCACGGAACAAAATATAATGGAAATTATAATAAAGATGGAAGCATTGATTGGCATGGCAATCACCCTGATTTGAAATCCTTAGATGAGATAACAAAACAAATTCATGAGTTAATGCTGTTTCATGTTTATGACAATTAGTTTAACCTAACAAATATACTGCACTTTTGTTTAATTTTTTGCCTCCTTCACATACTAATTCAACAAAGGAGGTTTTATTATGACTAAAAAAGGGAAAGAACGCGAAGACCTTCAATATGAAGGAAAAGATGAAGTATTTATGGACGTCGACCGCTTTATTAATGAGGGAATGGCTGGTGGAAGTGTTTATCGTTTTCATGGCCAAACAAATATAGAAGAAGCACGCGAACTTGAGGAAGAAGAACCACCCAATATAGTGGAATAACAAGATAACGACTCACTCTCCTTCTGTTATAATAGAAGGAGATTTTTTATGCAGATGCATGTAAGGAGTATTTCAAATGATTGAAAATTTAAAGTTACATTATAAAGATGCTTTTATTACAGCCAAGTCTCCATTTAAAACAGATCAGTTTTTGTGGTTCATAACAGATTCAGGAACCTTTTTTGGGATAAGAAAAGAACGCATTTCAACACAAGAGGCTTCCCTCTTATCTTCACTCTTCACACCTTATAGTACGTTTGACAATGACATGTCCGATAACGAGGCTTTTTGGTATAACCTTTTGTTTTTACAGCAAGGAAGCCTATCACCTAATCAATTTTCGTTTACACATTGTCGGTTTATTCAATTTCATATCGACCAACCCATTACTGATCAACTTGAATTCCAGGAGGCTTTTCAGGCTCTTTTACCCGGTGACACGATTTTTCTATGGGAAAGTGATACAAGTGGTGTTCTAATTGAAACAAGAAATGAGGATATGATTGAGGATGTGATTTACGAAGAAATTACAGTTACACTAACGAGTGATTTTTACACTGACATGAGTTTATTCATCGGACAAACCCATCCCCTGTCTGACAATCTCAGTTCTTTTTATAAAAATGAAAGAGTGTGGTTCCAAAAGGGAATGCATTTTTTACATAAACAGAAGGTCTATCGACTACATGATATTATGCCGTTTTTATTGCTTGAAAGAATGGACATTGATTTTCGAAAGCAACTAAAAAATGTGATTCCAGAGGATCTTCAAAATGACCAGGAATTACTTGAAACCATTAAGGTTTTCTTTGAAAGTGATTTGAATGTATCCAATGCAGCTAAACGACTGTATATGCATCGCAATAGTCTACAATATAGAATAGAAAAATTTATTGAGAAGACCGGAATTGATATAAAACATTTTCATGGTGCCTTTACAACCTACTTGGCCATTTTGGAATTAGAGCATTTTCCCAATTCGTAGACTTGCACGAAAACCCTTATATCGTTTTGTGCAATATACACATTTACGAATTTGTCCTACCTGGAGTAAACTTTATTTATAGAAAACGTTTACACTAGGAGGAGAAAAAAATGGCAGAATTAGTTCTAGATCATATTTATAAAGTATATGACAATAAAGTTACTGCGGTAGAAGATTTTAACCTTCATATTCAAGATAAGGAATTCATCGTATTCGTAGGTCCATCTGGTTGTGGTAAATCAACTACATTACGTATGATTGCTGGATTAGAAGAAATTTCTCAAGGGGATTTCTTCATTGATGAAAAACGTGTAAATGATGTTGCCCCTAAAGACCGCGACATCGCAATGGTATTCCAAAACTATGCGTTATACCCACATATGAGTGTATATGATAACATGGCTTTCGGATTAAAACTTCGTAAATTCCCGAAAGATGAAATCGATCGCCGTGTTAAAGAAGCTGCAAAGATTCTTGGCCTAGAAGAATACTTAACTCGTAAGCCAAAAGCTTTATCAGGTGGTCAACGTCAGCGTGTTGCTTTAGGACGTGCGATTGTTCGTGACGCTAAGGTATTCTTAATGGACGAACCTTTATCAAACCTTGATGCAAAGCTTCGTGTACAAATGCGTGCTGAGATTTCTAAACTTCACCAACGTCTACAAACAACAACTATTTACGTAACACATGACCAAACAGAAGCTATGACGATGGCAACTCGTCTTGTTGTTATGAAAGATGGTATTATTCAACAAGTTGGTGCACCTAAAGATGTTTATGATAATCCAGAGAATGTATTCGTTGCTGGTTTCATTGGATCACCTGCAATGAACTTCTTCCCAGGTAAATTACAGGATGGTACTTTCACAACTGGTAATGTAAAAGTTGCTGTACCAGAAGGAAAAATGAAAGTTCTCCGTGAACAAGGATATGTTAATAAAGATATCATCCTTGGTATCCGTCCTGAAGACATCCATGATGAGCCTGTATTTATTGAATCTGCTCAAGATTCAAAAATTAATGCTCTTATTGAAGTATCAGAATTAACTGGTGCTGAAACAATGCTTTATTCACAGCTTGCTGGTACTGACTTTGTTGCACGTGTTGATTCACGTACACAAGCAAAACCAGGTGAAACAATCGAACTTGCATTTGACATGAACAAATGCCACTTCTTCGACGCTGATTCAGAAAGAAGAATTCGATAATAAAAAACAAAGGGGCCAGAGGGACGGTTCTACTGGTTCTCCAATAAATGGAGAACCGCAAGAACCGTCCCCTTGGTCCCTATTCTTTTATGATCTTCATTTCTTGGTTGTGGCAGTTTGGGCAATAGAATAGATGACCACATTCGTTGTTTTGAAAAGTTGTTTGGATACCATCTATTTTCTTCATGTCATCAATTTGCATATAGGCACTGTAATCATCAAAATAATCTATAATACGACCTGAATCCTCTAACAAATTCCCACATTGTGCACATGAGAAGCTTGCATTTTTAAAGCCATTACATAATGGACAAATAGGCATGGTCTTCTCTCCTACTCATATTCATAATTACTATAGTAGTTTTCGAAGAAACAAACCTGTTATGCTTTCTTTTTCATAGGAATTAATTGGTAGATAGAATTTCGAATATAATCTTCTCTTCGTCACATAATACTTAGTACAAACACAGCAAAACACAACTCACCAAGCAACAAAGCATCTTCAAAAAACATTTTTATATGGGTTAGCCTAGAGGCTAAGGAAACCCTTATATCTGGTGCAATTCCGGAGTAACCCACCAAAAAAAATCAGTTTAAGGAGATGAAGGAAAATGGCAAACAACAATAGCAACAACAGTAACCAATTATTAGTACCAGGTGCAGAACAAGCTATCGACCAAATGAAGTATGAAATTGCTCAAGAATTTGGTGTTAACTTAGGTGCTGACACTACATCTCGCGCAAACGGATCAGTTGGTGGAGAAATTACAAAGCGTTTAGTATCTTTCGCTCAACAATCTATGAGTGGTCGTCAAGGTTAATAACAATTAAATATTTTGGCTTAAGAGGCATCCTTCACGGGTGCCTCTTGTATTATGTGTCCTTTTCATTCTCGGCTTACCAATGGACTATAAACTAATGTTCCAACTTTTGACTTGTTTTATTAGATATTGTTGTTGGGATACTAAGTTAGAAGATATTACTTTTAGGAGGAGTTTGCTTTGAAAGATAAATTACAAAATAGTACGGAAGATTTAGCAGCTAGACATTACCAACCAGAAGATTATGGAAAAAATGACCAATTATCTTCAGGACTTGCTACCACTCATGAGCAAGTAAGTGATTCTTACATGGAAGGTGAAATTCAAGCACCCTTCAATAACAAGAATATAAAAGATACTGATTTAGAAAATGAAGGATACCAGGATTATTATTCTTAACTCCAGAATCCCTTTTAGGAGAGATCCGAATTGAGTGAAGTAAATCAATTTATACAGGATATTACAACAAAGGCAAAAGATACTTTAACAACTACATCCCAAATGGTAAAAGAAAAAATTAACACAGTTCTACAAAGACCAATGGCCACAATAGATGACCTTGCTCAATATATTTCAACCCATCCCGGTACCAGTTTCGATACAAAGGAATTTCTTGGATTTCAGTATCATTTCTATCACTTAAAGGTTGAGGATACGACCTTTTATCTAGAAACAAAAGGCAATCACGGCGACTATATTCTAGACGTTTCAGTATCCTCACCAGAAGGAATACTATTTGAATACCACTCTTTTGAAAAGAAATACGGAGTAGACGATAAAGTACCTATCCCACCAGCATTGGCCAATATTATTCAATAAGGAACCAAGGGGACGGTTCTACCGGTTTTCCATTTATTTGAAAACCACTAGAACCGTCCCCCTGGACCCAAAAGTTCTTATTTAATTTTCGATTTCGAATATTGGTTGGTTTACTTCTACGGTGACTTTTCGGATGCGGCGGTTTTCTACCTCTTTGACTGTTAAGGTGAGATGCATGTAATCGAAGGTGTCACCTGGAACCGGAATTTTTTCAAATGATTCAAACATCCAGCCGCCAACTAAATGGTGTGAGCTTTCTGGTTCTTCAATGCCAATAATTTCCGCAAAATCATCAAGTGGCATATCTGCATTTATTTCATACGTATTTTCATCTATTTGTGTAATATATTTTATTTTCTCATCATGTTCATCCCAAATCTCTCCCACGATTTCTTCGATGATATCCTCTAACGTAATCAAACCTGAAGTTCCACCAAATTCGTCTACTACAATTGCCAAATGTGTTTTACTTTTTTGTAGCTCTGGTAATAGAGTTGAAATTTTCATTGATTCAACAACGAAAAATGGTTTACGAAGAATTGAGCGAACATTTATTTTCTTTTGTTGTACGAGTAGGCTTAAAAATTCACGTTCTGATAATATTCCAATGATATTATCGATATTGTCTTCATACACAGGGACACGTGAAAAGCGCTCCTCTAAGAACATATCGCGAATTTTTTCAATCGAATCATTGACTTCAACAGCGACCATATCGATACGTGGGGTTAGTATTTCACCAACTAGAATATCGTTGAAATCAAGAGATCGGTGTACTAGTTCTTTTTCTTTATTATCAATGACCCCTTCTTCCTCACTTAAATCAACCATTACTTTGATTTCTTCTTCAGTAAAAGAAGGGTTATCATTATTGCTTTTAATAATCTTAGCTGCTAATGCTTTAAGTAGTCCAAATAGATATGTAATTGGTGTCAGTATCTTCATTAATGAAAATAATATCCCTGAGACCCGTAATGAGAAACTTTCCGCATTTTCCTTTGCGAATGATTTTGGAAGGACCTCCCCAAATATTAAAATGAGCAATGTCATCACAAATGTACTTATTACAAGTCCAGCATTCCCACCAACAAGATCTGAAGCAAGCTTTGATGCTATTGATGCTGCAGCTATATTTACGATATTATTTCCAACAAGTATTGTTGAAAGGGCGTTATCAAAATTCTCTGTAATATAAAATGCTTTCTTACTTCCACGTCTCTTTTCATCCACATAATTCTTTAGTCGTATTCGGTTAACACTCGAATAGGCTGTTTCACTTGCAGAGAAGAACGCTGATAACATGATTAAAACGAGTAACAAAATAATCGTACTCAGTGGCAAATCGTCCACGTGTTTTTCACACTCCTAAATTGAAATTGACTTTGTTTTTGTTTAAGATGGTAACAATAAAGGTATTACCAAAACTTAAAAATCAAGTTATTGATTATTTTTATAATAGCAAACATTCTTTTATATGGGAATGATTATCTATTACAATGCGCCTTGGCGTATTTGCACCTGAGGTGTGATTCAAATCACACCATATTGTTTTTAGTATTGATATAGTACTAATAAAAATAAAGTGGTGGTGATTTTATGGACTTTAAACTTAATACATTATATGAAGAAATTGGCGGCGCAGAATCTATTCAAAATTTAGTGAATACTTTTTATCCGAAAGTTTATGAAGATCCTGATTTAGCTCCATTATTCGAAGGAGATATCGAGGAAATTAAAAGAAAACAATATATGTTTTTAACTCAGTTTTTAGGTGGACCTACATTATATAGCAACGAATTTGGACCTCCAGCCATGAGACATCGTCATATGCCATTTGAAGTTACACCAACACGTGCAAGAGCTTGGCTTCGTTGTATGAAAGAAGCATTCGAGGAAACTGGGCTAACTGGTGAAGGGGCCGAAGCCTTCTATGCTCGTCTTCAACAAGTGGCAGGGATTATGGTAAATACGCCTGATTAAGAGATAAGCGTAAGGCGTCAGCCTATCGGCGACAAGCACATAAGACAAGCGATGACTAAGGTGCATGTAACCTTACGTAGCGATTGGCTTAGACCCGAGAACCGATAGCGTATGAAGCTAGATATCAAAAAATCCACGAAATAATCGTGGATTTTTCTTATGATTCGATAACAATCGCACCTATAAAGAATACTAAAACTAAAGCTGCAGCGATATTAAATGTAATGGTTAATTCTTCCACATTGACTCCCCCATTAACTTTCTATGATTTTAGAGTATCATCTAATGTGGAAAAATTAGGTTTATTTTAAGGCAGTATTTTGTCAAAGGAATGAACTTTTTGTGACTCCTACCCTTAGCCTGCCCTCGAACTTTTTCCTTGTTGAAGCTGATACATTTGATAATACTTTCCTTTTTTCTGCATCAGCTGATCATGATTTCCTTGCTCAACAATTCGACCTCGGTCAAGGACGAGAATCTGATCTGCATTTTTAATCGTTGATAAACGATGTGCAATAATGAAGGTCGTTCTTCCTTTTTTCAAGACTTCTAACGCCTCTTGGATGATTGCCTCTGTTTCTGTATCAATACTTGCCGTAGCTTCATCTAAAATAAGAATGGCTGGATCATATGCAAGTGCACGTGCAAAGGAGATTAATTGCCTTTGACCTGATGACAATGTACTTCCTTTTTCAATTACTGGCTCATCATAACCTTTTGGTAAGTTTTTTAACAACTGATCTGCGCCAACGTCCAGTAAAGCTTTCTCTACCTTTTCTCTCGATATGAAAGGGTCATCTAAGCTTACGTTTGAAGCAATCGTTCCAGTAAAAAGATAGGGGTCCTGTAAGACAATTCCCATATGTTTACGAAGTTGTTGCTTTGGGATATCATTGACATTTTTCCCGTCAATCGAAATTTGTCCTTCCTTACAATCATAAAAACGGAATAATAAATTCATGATTGAGCTTTTTCCAGAGCCAGTATGCCCAACAAGTGCTACGGTTTCTCCTTGTTTTGCTTCAAAGGAAATATCTTTTAAGACGTACTCCCCTTCTTTGTATCCAAAGTTAACATGGTCGAATACTACATTTCCTTTATAGCGAGGCATTTCCTCCTGATTGACAGCAACACCCTCTGAATCAAGTAGTGTAAAAACTCGTTCCCCCGCAACCAAGGATTGTTCTAATATCGCTAACTGGTTAACCATACCCGTGATTGGCTGGAATAACCGATTTAAATAATCAACAAACGCATAAAGGACCCCAAGAGAAATGATGCTATTTGCTGACAAGGATGCACCTCCAAAATACCAGATCAATGCAACGAATGAAGCATTTCGTAGTACTCCCACAAGGTTATGGGATGTCAGTGCATTTAAACTCAACATCTTATTTTGGTAAGAAAAATGCTTTTCATTAAGAGCTTCAAATTCCTTTCGTGATTCTTCCTGACGCTTGAAGGCCTGAATAATACTCATTCCTTGAATGGACTCATTAATCATCCCGTTAATTTCGCTTAAAAGGGAGCGAATCTTATGATTATACTTTGAAGCATATGATCGATAGACTTTAATCCAAATAACTAAAATTGGCACCAAAATTAAGCAAATAAGAGCAAGCTTCACATCTAATAGGAATAATGCAATAAAGATTCCTGTGATGTAAATGATACTAGAGAAAAAGTTTGCTAAAACCGTTACATACAACTCACGAATTGCCTCCGTATCATTGGTGATTCGTGAAACCACCTTACCTGCGGGCAGATTATCAAAATATTGTATGGGTAACCTCTGTATTTGCGCAAATACATCTTCACGCATTTTTTGAATAATACGATTTGAGGATGTCTGCAACAAGAAACGTTGGCCGAAATGAAAAAGAGCGGCAACGACTAGTAAACCAAAGTAAGCTACAATAAGTTTGATTAGCTTCGGAATTTCCGGACGATAAAAAGCTAGTAACTCATCAACAGTTACTTTTGTTGTAGGGTACTCCACCGTTTCACCATTTCTGGTAATTTCAAGGTTTCCGTTTGTTATTGCTCGTTCTCCATCAAATTGGATTGCTCCATTTACAAAATAATAAGCACGGCCAACTTGTAAAATACGAGCCTCATCACCTTTTTCTTCACCCTGTAAAAAATTATCGGAGCGTTTATACCAACTGCCCTTGTATTCTACAGCATCCTTACTTTCAGTGGATTCATACCAGGTGTTCTCAATTCCCAAAATATGATCGTCTATCATCGTCTTTGCAATAAATGGACCTGTCAATTCAGCGGCAACTGCAATAGAAAGCATAAGTAACGCTGAAATGATGATTTTTTTATAAAGGAGTGCATAAGAAATAAGTCGTTTTCCTACGTTCATGCCGTCACCCCACTTTCTGTTAATTCTTCTACCTGTTGGCGGTCATATTGTTCTTTATACCAACCTTTTAGGGCCAACAACTGTTCATGTGTACCCTCTTCAACAATTCGACCATCCTCAAGTACAATAATCCAGTCAGCATGCTCCACGGCAGATAATCGATGTGTCGTAATAATTGTTGTTTTTTCTGAGCGCTCTTTTCTGATGTTTTCTATAATCTTTGTTTCTGTTTTCGCATCAACTGCTGACAATGAATCATCTAAAATCAGAATCTCTGGGTTAACCAATAAGGCACGTGCAATTGAAATTCGTTGCTTTTGCCCACCTGATAATGCAACTCCTTTTTCACCTACAAGTGTCCGTAACCCTTCAGGAAGCATTGTTAAATCCTTTCGGAAGGCAGCAAGCTCAATTGCTTTTTCAAGCTCAACATCGGTTGCGTCCTTTTTACCAAACAGAATGTTTTCACGAACAGACCGTGAAAATAAAACATGATCCTGTGGTACATAGCCAATCCAGCCGTGGAGATCCTCCATTGCAATATGTTCGATGCGTGTACCTGAAATCAGAAGTTCCCCTTCACCAACTGGATACTCACGAAGCAACTGCTTCACAAATGTTGTTTTTCCACTTCCTGTCTTTCCGACAACACCTAAAGTATCACCTCTATTAATCGTTACAGTAACATCCTTTAGGTTCTTCACTGTAGAAGTTGGATACTGAAAAGTAACATGACGAAAATCTATTTG
This sequence comes from Bacillus timonensis, assembly GCF_000285535.1. Lineage (GTDB taxonomy): Bacteria > Bacillota > Bacilli > Bacillales > Bacillaceae_L > Ferdinandcohnia > Ferdinandcohnia timonensis. The sequence continues at coordinate 1,443,784 of NZ_HE610985.1, forward strand.
TTCAGGCAACTCCACTTTCCTTGTACTTTCATGATTTTCGACATCTGGTTGATATGCGAGTGTTTCATTTACACGGTCAAGAGAAGCATTTCCACGTTGCATAATGTTAATGAGTTCACCGATTGCAAACATCGGCCAAATCATCATCCCAAGATAAACGTTAAATGAAACAAGTTCACCTAATGTTATATCATTATGAAAGACTAGATAGGCTCCATATCCTAAGCCGATTAAATAACTTATGCCCACTAAAATTTTCATCGTTGGATCGAATAAAGCATCAATTTTTGCGACGTTTATATTTTTTCGAAAAACATCTTCCGTCAAATTATGGAATCGTTGCTCATCCGCTTTTTCTTGGACATACGCACGAATAACACGAATCCCTGCGATTGATTCAAGAACCTGGTCATTCAATGTTCCAAACGATTCTTGCGCTTCCATAAATCGCTCATGAATTTTCTTTCCGTAAATATTCATGACAATCGCCATAATTGGAAGTGGAATCAATGCTGCTAATGTAAGCTTCCAGCTAATTAAAAATCCCATGGTAAAGAGGATTGTAAGCATAAAAATACTTGAATCCACTAAAGTCAATATCCCAAACCCTGCTGTTTGAGAAACCGATTTCAAATCATTGGTTGCACGTGCCATTAAGTCTCCCGTACGGTTTTTCTCGTAAAAGCTAGGTTTCATTTTTAATAAATGCCTCATGTAACGACCACGTAGTATCCTTTCAACGAGGAAGGCACCACCAAATAATTGATACATCCAAACATACGTAATTCCATAAATGACAATGGCTAAACCTACTAGAAATAATAAATATTGGATGATTTTTTCAGATGTTAGTGTACCTATATGAATTTCATCGATTGCTACCCCAATTAGTTTTGGAGGAATGACTTCTAAGATTCCTACTAACGTTAGCAACAGGATTGCAACGGTGTATCTTTTCCAATATTGTTTAAAAAACCAACCTAATTTACCTAAAACTGAAAACATAGTTGTCCTCTCCCTTCAACTTCCACTTACTAGCCACTTTCTGGATCTCCAACATATTTCAAGCTAATAATCACATTCATTTCAACTTCCTCCCTAAAAAGATTTTTATAGTAAACAACCTCTGGTTGCTGTACCAAAAAAGACACAAAAAGGGCATACCGCGCGCAAAAGCGATATGCCCTTAAAAGCATAAAAACACACGTCAGCATAGCGTGACCTGTGTCTTCTAGTGTAATTAACCATTCTGGTTTATCAAATGTTAGCTACAATAGGAAAGGTCACGAATTGTATAAAGTTAATAGGAAAAATATGTAGCTTTTTCATTTCGTAACCCTCCCTTCCATTTTATAGTAATCTTAATACTTTGTTAGATTAACACCATGGACAAGTTATTGTCAATCAGAATTTTTTTGATAAATTTTAAATTTGAAATTATCCCAAATATCGATGATACAGACTCTTTGCTACTGATATATCTTTTGTTCCGTGGATGAGAACACGTCCGTCTTTAAATACAACCATTCTGTTTGGACCTTGTGTAAAGGATACTAAATAAGGGTTCTTATCGACTTTTCCACCTTGTGCGATGAAAAGTTCTGCAAGAGAATCTAAATCTCTTTCAATTTTTTCACTTGGTCGTATTTGAACAGAATCTCTTCCACATAAAACTGCAGACTTTGTTTGATTTTCAAAAGATAAAAAAGGATAGGTTGGATCTGTTCCACAGGAAAGACAGCCTTCCTTCTTCACCTTATCAACCTTAATTGCGGTGTGTTGATTTTTCCATAAATCAAATGAAACAAGTTTGTTCCGAAGTGCATCGTAATCCTCAACTAATATTTTGAGTGCCTCCGTTACTTGATAGGCAACCACCATTTGTACTGCCGGACTAATAATCCCAACCGTATCACATGTGAGTCCTCCCATTGGGACTGTTTCTAAAAGGCAATGTAGACAAGGTGTCTCCCCAGGCAAAATGCAGTAGCTAATTCCATAACTTCCGACACATGCTCCGTAAATCCATGGTATCTTATATTTTTGTGAAGCATCATTAAGGAGCATCCTTGTGTCAAAATTGTCCGTGGCATCAATTATTAAATCGACACTATCAATGATATCTTCAATCTCTTGAATGGAAACATCCATTACATGTGCGTGGATATCAACCTCAGAATTTATTTTTTTCAAGCGTTCCTTAGCAGCAACTGCCTTTGGCAAACGATTGGCAGCATCTTCTTCACTATACAACTGTTGTCTTTGTAAATTCGTCCATTCCACATAATCACGGTCTACTATCGTCAGTTTTCCGATGCCGGCACGAACAAGTCCCTCGGCACTTCCTGTTCCAAGTGCACCAGCACCTACTATCAGAACATGTTTATTTCTAATCTTCTTTTGACCACTGATTCCAATGGGAGTAAATAACTCTTGCCGAGAATAGCGTTCAGTCAACACGTATCATTCCTTCCTTACAACTACATATCCCAATTCAAAATCTATTATCCTTAATCTTGAAAATATCGTAACACATCTTATTCCTTTTAATGAAGTGTCATGCCTCCCATACTATAAAATCGAAAGGATTTGCATGGCATAGTGCCCAAGCCAGAGCATAATCACAAAATAAAGGATAAAAATGATATCGAATTTGGATAAAGCGAGTACATAGTAAAACGTTCGTTTCTTTTGGTTTGTAAATCGTTTTGCTTCCATTGCTACTGCAATTCGATGGGCACGTCTAATACTTTGTGATAATAAGGGAATAGAATAAGCTTGTAGTCTAAAAAAGATAGAATTCAACCCTTTTTGACGCTCAACCCCACGAACACGCATCGCATTTTGTATGGTTTGAAACTCTTCAATCATAATAGGAATTAATCGTAACCCCGCCATAAAACTATATGCGTATTTGGGAGGCATCTTTAATTGCTGCATCAATGAATAAAAAAGAAAAACCGGCCTTGTAGTTAAAGCAAATGTTAAGCCTATCCCCGCAAAAATAATTCCTCTAAACCCGACAATAAGCCCTTTATATATGCTTTCCTCTGATATTATAATCAAGCCCCACTTAAACAGTACATTCTCTCCTTTCCCAAATAGAATCATAGAGGATGAGGTTGAGAGAAATATGATGAAAAATGGCAACGTTAGTAATAAGATTTTTTTAAAAGAATGTCCCGTGAAACAAAAAAATAAAATAAATACAACTAGCGAGGTGTGAATGAGTAGATAAAGATTATCAATAAATAATATAACTATACATAAACTGACTACTACCAACAGCTTTATACTGGGATTAATTCTATGTAGCCATGTTTCTTTACTTAACAGCTCCATAAATAGTTTCCTTTCTCCCTTTAAACAGACACGATGGTATGGTGAACCTTTGACTTTTTTACCATTTCATCTTTTATCAATTCTCCATTGTCTATTGTCCAAACCCTTGTCGCAAAGTACTCTTCAATTTTCATGTCATGTGTAACCATAATAATCGTCTTATTCTTTTGTCTGTAATATTCTAATAATGTAAGGAGTGCAAATGTATTTTTTGAATCAAGTCCAAATGTAGGCTCATCTAACAAAAGAATTTGCTGACCCCTCACGATTGAGGCTGCTACACTTAATCTTCTTTTTTGCCCCATTGATAACTGATAAGGATGTTTATCTTTATGCTTCGTGAGGTGAAAGGTTTGTAGTAGTTCCTCTACCGTTTCTGCTATTTCTTGTTCGTCCTGTTTTTCAATTCTTAATGAAAATGCAATTTCCTCAAAAACAGAGTTTGTGATAAATTGAAGCTCAGGGTTTTGAAAAACAAAGGTCATCAATCTGTTCAGCACTTTACCATTTGTAATTGTCTTTCCATATAGCGAATAATGCCCTGTTGTCTTAATGAACTGCATGAGTGAGTGTAGTAAAGTACTTTTTCCAGCACCATTCTTCCCTTTTATCACAATCCACTCCCCTGTGTGAACCTTGACATCATTTACACAAATTTTTTCCTTCGACTGCCTAAATCCCTTAAATTGTGTAAGGCTAATAACTGGAGGATTTTCTAGATTTGGACTACCTTGTTGCCCCCATTCAAAATCTTCTACGAAGTGATTCCATGCCCCAGGATACCAAATACCATATTCTTTCATGAACGTTTTATAATTTGATAAAATCTCTATCTTATTACCATCAGCAACGATTTCTCCAGTATCATTAAAAAGGATGATTCGGTCCACAAGTTCAAGAACATGGTCCAGCTTATGCTCCACAATTACTAATGTTTTATCGTCCCCGATTCCCTTAATTACCTCCCAAATCTCTTTTGTTCCAACTTGATCAAGCATGGCTGTCGGCTCATCTAAAAACAAAACATCGGGATTTAGCGCCAAAACTGCAGCTAAGGCTAAACGTTGTTTGTTTCCCCCAGACAAAGTCTGAATATTTGTATGGATATTTTCTAAGTTCAACCCAACCTGGTTTAAATGACTTTTAATACACTCTTCCATTTGCTCCCTAGGAATTTGTAAATTTTCCAGGACAAATGCAATTTCCTCATCAACAAATGGCATACAAAACTGAGAGTCTGGATCTTGAAAAACATAGCCCCATTGTAATGGCACCTGTAATTTGTTCAGTTTCATTGGTACTTCAATTGAGTTCGGAATAATCCCACTTAGTACTTGAAGGAGTGTTGATTTCCCACACCCGGATGGGCCGAGAAGTAAAATCTTTTCTCCCTTTTTGACATGACAAGATAAGTCCTTAAAAAGTAAGGACTCATCTCCCGGAAACTTTAATCGTAGTTTTTCTACATAGGCAATTGATTCCATTTTCGACACCCTTTTATTTTTGATCAAGTGCATCAAAGTCATTTTTCGATAGTGGGCGTACTAGATTCGTAACTCCCGTCATCTCTAACACTCTTACAAGGTAGTATGCAAATAAACCGGCAAATAGGATAGACCCAACAAATCTAGCAATTAGAAATAAAAGTAGATTCCACGCAACTAAATCCCCTATTTCTCCATAGGCCAAATCCATCATTACAGATCCCAAGCATGAAGCTAAAGCTGCTAACACAACCACAAACAGGTTATAGCTTTTATACCGAACTATCATAAATACTATTTCAGCAAACAGCCCCTGTACAACACCATAAAGAAGAACCGTTAGGCCCCATGGAGAACCTAATATAAATTCACCTGAAGCAGCGGCAATTTCCGCTAATAATGCAACTCCTGGCTTACGAATCACGAGATACGAAACAGTTGCGGCAATAAACCACATTCCATATAGAAATTGATCAGCATGAATCCCCATTGGCTTTACAATATAATATAAGGAGCCCCAAACTATATAAACAATTCCGAATGCTATTGCAATCACAATTGTGACCAAAATATCGGTTAATTTTAACCCTTTGTTCAAAAATAACACTCCCTTTCATCTTAAGTGATCATACAATTATTTGATTATGAACTGGCCAACCCTCCAAACGGTAGGCCATTTCCCAAAAGGAGTATTCATATTGACTACTAATGATAAAATGTTCCTTCATACGGTCCCGGTCAGCTTGCGTTTTTTTATCCGCTACTTCATTTATTCTATCAATCTGTTCTTCTACTAGCTCTTTGAACCAATCCCCTCCGTAGGCTGCAATCCATTCCTGGTAGATAGGTTCCTCTGGTTTACAACTTTTAAGCTTTTCTCCAATTTCATAATATAACCAGTAACAGGGCAATAAAGCAGCAATTACATCACCTAAATGCCCAGAATATGCGGCTCTATACAAGTGTGATGTATACGCGTAAGCTGTCGGCGCAGGTTTGAAGGTAGTTCTCTCTTCTTCTGTAATCCCTAGTCTCTCTGAAAAACTTTTATGCAACGCTAATTCAGCTTCATATGTACCTTGTGTATGAATTGCAAGCCGGTTTGTCGTGTGTAAATCATCTGCTTTTGCTGCACCTAATGCCTGCACCTTTGCAAAATGAGTTAAATAATAGGCGTCTTGCATAACATAGTACCGGAAGCACTTAATGGGCAATGTCCCGTTCCCAATTCCTTTGACAAAAGGATGATTAAAACTTGCCTCCCAAATGTCGTTTGCCTCTTTGCGAATTTCCTCTGAAAATAACATCTTTACTTTACCTCCCACATGTTATTTGCAAAATAAAAAACCACCTTCTCTACACAGCGTAGTGTAAAGAAAGTGGTTTAGAAGTAGACATAAAAAATACAAATAGACTATTTCCCCACTTCCCTACGCTGGTACAAACCAGATCAGGTTCTAAGGGTCTCGAGGTTATGAAAAATCAATCCTCAATCTCAGCCTTTTGTAAATGATTCAAGAAAACGACTCTGTATCATTTACCTTTCTTAAAGGCTCCCCTAGTGGAATTACAATTATTTATGCAATTTTCTCATTTCTAATCATAACATGCTGTAAAAGTTAATCAAGACCTTTTTTTACGTTCAACTATTCTTCTACATAAACAGCAGTACCATAAGCAATAATTTCAGAGGCATTTTGCATGACCGATGAGGTTTGTAGACGCATCCCAATAATTGCATTTGCACCCTTTGTTTTCGCATCATCTACCATTCTGCCAATTGCTTTCTGACGAGCTTCTTTTAACATTTCTGTGTAATCGGAAATTTCTCCTCCAACAATTGTCTTCAATCCTGCCATGATATCTTTGCCAATGTGCTTGGATTGAACTGTACCTCCTCTTACAAATCCCTTTAATTCTTTAATCTCTTTACCGGGTACAAAATCAGTAGTCACGATAATCATTTTCGTCATCCTCCTCTTTCTCACGTTTTCGTTCCCAAACTAATAGGGCAAATAATAGAACAATGGCAACCATGTAAAATGCATAAAACGTCAGCGCCTTTGAAATATCAATAAACAAAAATACAATGCCTACGATTTGTCCTACAATGGCTATCATCAATACAATATATTTCGCAATATTCCTCATCATTCCCTACCTGCTCTACGTCGATAGATTTTTCTTGCAAATATAAGATAAAAAACAATAGGCATTGGAGTTTGAATTAATCCCCAAATTCCCCAAAACCAGTAATTATGTCCCCGCTTTCTTGCGTCTAAAAACAGCCAAAAACTTTGAATGAGAAGTATGACTACGATTACTATCCAAAACTTGATATCATACGTCTTCATGTACCCATCACCCGTTTCCGATAACGGTAAAAGCTATAAATAGGAAAGCTGATTGTTGCAATACCCTGAATGATGATAAAGGCAGTCGGCAATTGAAAAAATGCCGTGATTAGGCCAGTCATAATGAACAAAGCAATTAAAATAAATCTAGATAGATCTCGCCTAAATTTCTTCTTTTGTTTTTGTTGTTCTACCGCGACCATTTGTTCAAATACCTGTAGATCAGGAGTGAAAACCGAATAATGGTGATCTATTTTAGCCAGTGCCTCATTTATTTCTTGAATCGTTTCTGGATCCTCTTCATGTCGTTGTTCGTTCTTTAGTAGGATTAGTTTGTTTTTCCTCATTGGGCCTCAACTCCTTTCTTACTGTTTGGATTCCATTATGTATTCTTGATTTAACAGTACCAATGGCGATATGAAGCATTTCTGCAATTTCTTCATACGAATAGCCATAATAATGTTTTAGAACAATTGGAATCCGAATTTCATCAGAAAGTCTACCAAGTGCATTAAGGACATCATTCCAATCCTCTGACTGATTTTCAAATTGCCACTTCATTTTACGTAATGCCTGTTCTTGTTGCTGAAAATTTTGTTCGCGTTTCTTTTTACGGAGATCGTCAATGTATAAGTTTGTCGCAATTGTTATAAGCCATGAGGAGAATTTTGCTTTACCGTTATACATTTTGATTTTTTCCATACTCTTCATCATCGCTTCCTGTGCTAAGTCTTCAGCCGTATCAGGCTTCATTGTAACTTTTATTAAGTATTTTACTAAAAAAGGATAATGCTCCTTAAAAAGCATCGCAAACGCGAGTGAATCACCACGCTTTGCACTGCGAATTAGTTCCTTTTCATCCATGCAATGAATTCTCCCCCAAGAAGATTTGGTCATCTTTATTTTGTTAATAATACGAATAAACCAATCAAAAAGTTCACTTCAGCTAAAATTTTTTTATTAAGTTCATTTTCCCCAGTTTAACAAAGAAAAGCACAAGGCGTTCGCTAATCGGCGGCAATCATAAGTAAAGCGCTAACTGAAAGCGCTTGGCTTGCCAGAGAGCCGATGGACCGTGGAGCTAGACACCCAAAAAAAGAAGCCAGAACCATAGGTAGGTCTGGCTTCTTTTTCAAAAAATCATTGATTATCTGTTGCTTCATTTTTTCTAGATTGGACTAGTTCATCAGTTAAATTATCGATGCTGTTTCTCACATTTCCTTTACCCGATAGGTTTTCAATAATTTCTTTTACATCAATACCTGATGATGCTTTTAACGATTCTTGAAGAGTTGACATTAGGTTTGTCGCATAACCGGTTACTTTGTTTGCACCACTATTTTCCCCGCTACTGCCAGTATCCACAACCGTAATCTTATCAATATTTGATAATGGTGCAGCGACTTCTTTTGCATATTGAGGTAGCATTTTAATAACCATATCTAGGATAGCTGCTTTTCCATACTGTTCGAATGCTTCGGCAATTTTTTGTTTTGCTTCCGCTTCAGCAAGACCTTTTAAGCGAATAATATCTGCTTCAGATTCCCCTTGTGCACGCTGGGCTTCTGCTTTTGCTAAACCATCGATACGAATCTTCTCGGCTTCGGCTTTTGCCATGGCTTCGATTCGATATTTATTTGCATCTGCTTCTGCCAATTGTTTCGCCTTTTCTGCTTCTGCCGCTTGAACAACTGCATAACGATCAGCATCCGCTTTCTTCTTAACCTCTGAATCATATTGCTTTTCACGACGTAAAATTTCTTTTTCTTCGAGCTCAATTTGTTTCTGTCTTTCAATAATCTGTATTTGCATTTGCTGCTCAGTAACCTCTTGTTTTGCTCTAGCTTCTTCTAAGTGGTAGGCTTGGTCAGCACGCGCTTTTGCGATATCCTGCTCTCTTCGGAACTCGGCAATTTTCAATTGGTTAATCTTTTCTGCTTCCGCAACCTCTGTAGCACGCTCTAGCTCTGACTTCTGTGCTTCTTTCTCTGCTTCGGCACGTTTGATTCTTGTTTCTTTTTCAGCTTCTGCAGTTGCAATGTCTGCATCACGTTTAACTTGAGCAATTCTTGGCTTACCTAATGAATCAAGGTAACCGTTCTTATCACGAACATCCTTGATAGTAAATGAGACAATGATAAGACCCATTTTTGCTAAGTCCTGTGATGCAACTCGTTGTACCTCTTGAGAGAACTTATCACGATTTTTATAGATTTCTTCAACGGTCATTGACCCAAGAATTGAACGAAGATGACCTTCTAATACTTCTCTTGCTTCATTTTCTCTATCTTCTTTTCGTTTACCTAAAAATTGCTCTGCAGCCGTTGCAATTTCAGAAATAGATCCGCCGATTTTAATGATTGCTGTTCCATCGGCCATTACTGGTACACCTTGCTCTGTATATACTTCAGGTGTTTGAACATCAAGTTTACTAGATAAGAGACTTAATGGCTCAGCCTGTTGGAAAACAGGAAGTACGAATGTACCGCCACCACGAACAATTTTGATCCGATTTCCTGATTCATCCACGTGAACATTTTTTCCACCTAAATAGCTTCCAGTAACAATTAAAGCTTCATCGGGACCTGCTGTTCTATACTTTGTAACAAAAACCCCAATAAGTGCAAGAAGTAAAAATGCGACAACTCCTATAACAATCCATATTCCTGTTGTCATAGTTGATTTCCCCCTTTTATCGTCATATTTTGGTAAGGTAAGACGTAGACAACGCCTTCTTTACTATCTATAATAAGAACCTTTTCATCATAAGGAATTGGTTCGTTATTAAAGCTTTTTGCTGATTTTGCGATTGTTCCACTAATTCCTTCAATCACTACTTCACCGAAACCATCAACAGGGATTGAAGTAATGACTTTTCCAATTCGTCCTTTCAAATCCTCTTCTCTGTACACCATTGACTCTTCTGCAGAAGACAATGGAATTAATACGAAAACATTCAATAATGTAACTAAAATAAGTGCTAATACGAGTGAAATAACAAAAATTAAGAAACTATGAAAGGAAAGTATTTTTTCAAAAATATAACCAGATGCGCTTAAAAACGTGAGGAATGAAAAAATGAGTGTAGGGCTCAGAAAGCTGTCAGGGAAGATTCCTTCTAAAAAATCACCAAATAGGATAAATAGAAGAGTACCTATTCCACTTATAACTAGACCAGCCAGATAGATGGTTTGAATGTCATATCCGAATATTTCCATAGCTTCACCTCCATATTTAACATCAATTTGAAATTTTCTATACATTGTTATTTACGGAATAGAGATGAAGAAGGTTTCACTTTTCCAAAAAAATTTTCTAGTCTTTTCTAAGTATAGATTTACATGAATTCTTTTGTAATCCAAGCTTTTAAAATAAAACCAAACACAATATATGCAACCACATATCTCCAGTATATAACTAATTTTTCATTCTTTTTTTTGGACAATCCCTAACCCAATAATCCACCAAAAGACGGAGTAATCAGTGATTCGTTGTTTTAGTTGCCGATTTCTTTCACCTCACTTTCCCGCTTCTTATTTTCGTGACGTGCCCAAACAATCACAATCATGATATCGGCGATTGCTCTGCTCCTATCGAGATGGCTACTAATACAAAAGTTGGTGACGGTTTCCAACTATTGTTGCTTTCTACCTCCTTTTTCTTTTCAACTCTCTCCTTGTCCGCCTCAAAGGCTTCCTTAAAACTTTGATTAACCTCTGATTGCTCAGCGTTGGAGATTATTTTATTACTTGGCACTTCAAATTGGGAATAATATAATCCGATTCCAACTGCCAAAAGAATGAATAAACATACGCCATCCCGAATAGTACTCCTTTTTTCATGCGCACCCACTCTTTCAATTTTCATAAAGTAGATTCATAACCCTCTTTTTTAAAAAAACATACAAATTATTCCTAATCTTACAATACTCTACAACCGTTCTTGAATAAATGATTTTTTCATTATAGAAATTCATAAGTATTTCTTATGTGACATTCAATACAGGTTCAATCAAAAAAGAGCAAGCCCTTTTTTTTGGAACTTGCTCTTTAGTCATTATGTTTGTCTTTCTTGTGTTTTTTTTCTTCCTTTTTCCGTTTTTTCTCTTCTTCTTTATTTTTTTCTTTTCTTCTTTCTTCTTTTTCTCTTCTACCTTCCACTTGTCTTTATTATTGCCCTTCCCATTATCTTCCTTCCATTCATTCTCCTTCTTCTTTACAGGAGGCTGATAGGCTGGGAGATTAAATGAGCTAGGCGGTATATTACTCAATGACTGCTGCATCATTTCTCTAAAAATAGTAGCGGCTGTCGAACTTGTCGTTGTTACATAATGGTTCGCATCTGTCTTGTCATATCCAAGCCAAATTGCACCGACAAGTTCAGGTGTGTAGCCGACCATCCAAATATCTTTAGCACCATTTATGCCGTCAATGGATACCTGGGTAGAACCAGTCTTTCCAGCTACTTCTCGTCCTTCGATTTTTGCATTACGACCTGATCCGTTTTCAACAACACCCTTCAACATAAAGGTCATTCTTTTCGCAACCTCAGGGGTCGTAATTTGTTCAGGCTCTTCCTTCCATTCTGCAATCGTTTCGCCATTGGAGTCGACGATTTTTGAAATAGAATGTGCTTTCGTCTTTTTTCCTTCATTCGGAAAAGTTGTAAATGCTTCTGCCATATGAATCGGAGCAACACCCTTATAAAGGCCTCCTAGAGCAATACTTAAGTTTTGGTCATTTTCAGTAATCGGAAGGCCAAATTCTTTTGCTGAATCAATCCCAGTTTTAAGCCCAATCTCGTTTAAAAGCCACACGGCTGGAACATTATCAGAATTCCTTACTGCATCATACATCGTCACACTGCCTTTGAAGTTCCCGGAAACATTTGATGGCTGATAACCATTGAAACTCATTGGTTTATCTGGCAAGACATCATAGATGCTATATCCATGTTCAAGTGCTGGTGTGTACACAGCGAGCGGTTTAATCGTTGATCCTGGCTGCCTTCTTAATTGGGTCGCATGGTTGAAACCTCGAAACACATGCTCCCCACGCCCTCCAACTAGTGCACTTATTCCCCCAGTCTTAGGATCCACTAAAATTGCACCACTTTGTAACAATTGGTCTTCAGAGCTCTCAGGAAATAGGCTGTCATTTTTGAATACATTTTCTACAGATTCCTGCATATGAGGATCAAGCTCTGTGTAGATTTCCAAGCCGCCGGACATAACCTCGTTTTGGGTGAGACCATACCTTTCAATGGCTTCTTCGATAATATAATCAACATAATATGGATACTTTCCTTCATACGGATCAAGTTGTCTACCTTTGAACACGATTTCCTGTGACTTGGCTTCCTTCACTTGTTTAGATGTAAGGTATCCCTGGTCCTCCATCATTTGTAAAACAAGATCCCTTCGGTTAAACGATTTTTCCTTATTTATTAATGGATTCATCGAAGAAGGTGCTTTGATTAAACCTGCAAGAATTGCACCTTCACTAACTGTTAAGTCCTGAACCTCTTTGCCAAAATACGTTCTAGCAGCATTTTTTATTCCCCATGCACCTTCACCAAAATAAATTTGATTCAGGTACATTTCCATGATTTTCTCTTTTGAAAATGTACGCTCAATTTTTTGAGCAAGGAAGAATTCATCTATTTTTCTCGTCAATGTTTGTTCATGAGTTAGAAAGACATTCTTTGTTAATTGTTGGGTAATCGTACTTCCACCTTCGACGATTCCACCCGCTTTTAAATTTCGGAATAGTGCACGAAAAATCCCGATATAATCCACGCCAGGGTGATTATAGAATCTACGATCTTCAATGGCAATTACAGCATTAATGACGTGTGGCGGAATTTTTTCATAACGAACACCTTCAATTTTAGGTCCGGGAACCTTACTCGCAATCTCGCCATTTTTATCATAAATAAGGGTAGGTTCCGGTAATGGATTATTTAAAGCACTAACATCCTGAGAATTGATATACATGTTGAGTCCAACAGCAACGAATAGAATAAAAAGCAACCCTATCAATAGTATGATTTTACCTCTTCCCACTTCGGACAAAGACTTCTTGAAGTTTTTTCCCATTCGAACGCCTCCAGATGTGCACGTACTAAAATATCGCAAAATAGCGCTACATATATTTATTCGAACAAGAAAAAAATTTATGAGTATACAAACGGATTTTATTTCAACAAAGTGGAATGGATAAAGGTAGTCGAACTAATTTTTTAAAAATTTATTGATTCGGTTTGTTAGTTCAGTTCTGTCATAATTGCGGTATAGATTACTTGCAAGACGTACCGGGTCACCGAAAAAAAAGCGCTCATATAGGGTTTGTCTTGATCCGAATGCACTCATACAAAGGTCCCACGCAAGTCTAAAGAGCTTTACTCTATCAAATGAATTAGCGTTTGCGGCCTGTAAGTATTGATCAAGTTCAGCTCTTTTCTCACTTGCAAAATCTTTTTCAGTTGGAATTGATACTAGGCCACTCGCACCTAATAGCTGTAAAATCTCTGTAAAACGCGGGTATAGGCGAGGGTATAAATTTATTGCACTATAAAGAGGGTAAATTGCTGGGGCCATTGTACCCCATTTATCCATTTTCGCTTGAATTTCCGATGTTAACAATAATGCTTTCATAGTCTCTAGCCCAATAATAATTTCACTGATTTTTTCTTGAACATGCTGGTATCCGCCAATGTTAATGGTATCTACTAAAGCTTGAGCAACCCCTAGTAGATTTTCTGTTTTTACAACCTGTCTAGAAATTACCTGATGTAAAACCAATGGAAAAAAGCTTGTTTCGGCATACATTTTATTAGCACAATCAATACATCCATTCATAAAGATTCGTTCCCTTGGGACATGAACATTGTTGAAAACGATGATTGTATCCATTTCTTCAAACTTCGAGCTAAGTGGATGATCAAATTTCGATTCTCGATATGCAAATGATTCTCTGCAAAGAAAAGTTAATCCTTTCGTGTTACTCGGAATAGAAAAAGCAAAAGCATAGTCTTTATTAAACAATTGACCACCTGATGGAAAGACGATTAATTCATCCGTAATGCCACCTTGAGTAGCTAACAATCTTGCTCCATGTATAATAATCCCATCTGTTTTTTCATCTATAACCTTGGCTGCAATAATATTATCGTCGTCCTCCATATGAAAAAGAGAGCGGTTGGTTTGTGGATTAATAAAGGTGTGTGTAAATGAATAATCTCTTTCACATGCTTCCTCATAAAACCTACGGATATTTTTCACAAACTCAGGATTATTAGAAGAAAATAAATCGGCAGCAGCACTAATCGCCATTAAGGACGTATTCATATAATCCGGGGAACGTCCCATCATTCCAAGTGTGCTTTTTGCCCACATTTGAATCATGAGGCGTCTTTTTTCTAAATCTTCTTTGGTTTTTGGTTCTAAATAGGAAGTACCTATTTGATTACCAGTTTTAGAAGAGGTAAAGGTCATGATGTCTTGGATTGTCGGATCACATTGAAGGTCATAGAGCTTTGCCTGACTCTCCATAACTCCACGAAAGGCAGGATGCTCAGAAATATTCCCCTTCACTTTCTCTCCATCAATCCATATATCAGAATGAAGTTTATTAATTCTATCAATATACTCTTTGCCAGATATTACCCCAATTTTCAACACCTCCACAGGCTACTAACCTAAAATATGCTCCGTCCTATCAACATGTGAGACCATTTTAAAATAGAAACCTGTGAAAGGTTTGGTCGTACAAGAAAATTGGGCGGTGATGGGTACAACAGGAAGTACAGTTGATTAGCGAACTGATTCTAGGATGTCAGTATACATTCTAGAATGGTAATAAAAGCCAAGTTTTAAGCCACGTTCAATGATTTGCCTTTGTTCTCCTTCATAGCTTAGAGCAACGACTTCATAAATTTCATTTGCATGCTGAACATCAAGTACTTCATGGTCAGTGAAATGGACCAATGATTTATTTTCACTTCCGTAGTTACTTTTGGCAAATTGACCAACCATCGGAGACACTCGAGCAACAATTTCTTCAATAACACCTAGTGCGGAAAGTCCCTCTAAATAGTGGTAATGAAGACATAAGTCGGTCAATCCACGGTTATAGGCAATAACTGAGATACTTGGTTCGCTTTCGTTTATTTCTTCCTCCGAAATACCAATTCCTTTTAAAAACTGTTTATATGTCTCGCTATGAACATATTTTTCATTCATTTTTCCATGCTCTTCAAACAGGTTTTCAACTAGTGGCATTCTCATCCGGTAATCTGACATATTCGTTAAAATCGCTGAAAGAAACCGTGGAAAGTACAGGACTACGTGATAAATTTGAAGGGCAATTTCCTTTCGTTGTACATAAGACAATACACCGTTATTTAAAGCTACAAACAGTGGGTGCTCTTCAATTTTCTTTTCTTGAAACATACAATCTGTCACTTTCTTTAACTCTACAAATTTCTCCATGACATAATCCCCCTAAATAATTGTTAATTCATGAAAATCCATCGAAAGGTTTACAGGAATATCTCCGTAGGCAAACGTTGTTGATGACAGCTTTATATGAAATGGATTGTTTCTGAAATACTGTGCTTCCTTTGTCGATAATCCCAAAAATAAATAACTGTACTTTTCCTTATACTTGCTTTGAATATATGAGATAAATTCTTTTTGATAGTTTTGTCGTTTTTCTTTTGCTGCGAAAAATGCCATATATCCATGCTTAAATTCTTCCCCTTCCTTTGGGAGTGGTGGACAATCTGCAAACCTACAAAACAAATTTACTAGTTGAAACGAAAAGGGAAGTTTCCTAGACAGCCTAAGCTTCCGTGCATGAGATTGGTCCACAAGCTTACAAACGGCTTGGCACTCCTTGTTATCATCCTTTATCACTAAATACACTCCATTTTCTTTTAAAAACATTTGTTTTCCACACGGAGCAAAGGGGTCTGTCCTCGCCATTTTTTTATATATCATCCATGCTTCTTCTCCCTCAATTTCACTTATTTTCAGACGAGCATTTCGATATTCCAAAAACATCGGTACACCAAGATGAATGGTTCTACCAATTTCAATTCCACCAGGAAGAAGTCCATTTCCTTTTATCATTGAGGCTTTGTTGGTGTTGCTATCAAGAACGGTGGAAACCATCCATTTGATATTTCCTTCATTTTGATATAGAGACATTAGACTTTCTGCAAGACGGTAAAAAGCAAAGGTGCGATGATAGTCAGGATGAATTCTTAGATCATTTAAGTAATACACTTTTTCACAGGTTTGATTAAGTACCCGCATTTGCTCACTCACTGCCACACACCCAATTAATTCATTCTCTTTAAACAATCCGAAATGCCTTGTTAACCCAAATACCTCTGACAGTCTAAAAAAGTTCGGTGAACGGTCAACATAAAAAAGATTGCTACCGGTATTTGTCTCTTTTGATAATAGAAGTAATTGTTGGTGGTGAGTTTCATCTAGCTCTAAAAATTTGTAGGTCATACACTCTGCCCCACTGTTATTTTTTGATATAACATCGAACGCTCCAAATCCTTACAATGATTTGAGAGACCCACATCACAAATAAAATGCTTCATAAAGGCATCAGATAAATGACTTGTATTAAGCATATTTCGAAACAGTACAACAGCAGCTTGGTCTGATTTCGCTTGTAAAATTCCGTTGCAAATCGATTCCTTTCCCTTTCCATTTGCCCAATCAAATATATTGGATAAATAGAAAGCATCAATGGATTGTTCCTTACGTAAAAGCTCTTCAATACTCACAGGATGAATGGAAAGTTTGCCGATATTTCTTTTTGCTGCTTCATATCCATCCTCAGATAAATAAAATGGGACTCCCTCTCCTTCCTCATACAAATAGGAAGAAAACAAAATCTGACTTAAAAAATAATTGTTGTGAATAGGCTTCGTTTTCACTTCGTTCTCAAACTGATTTAAAAAGAAATTTCCAAAATCATTTTCACTGGCATTTGCAAACATAAAGCTAGGAAAAAAGTGCAGATGAGTTGTCTTGCTTAACAAAATTTTTACTGCTGTTTTCCATTCAGCTGAAGTTAGATATTTTTCATAAAATTCCTGCTGCACCTCTATGCTTTTTGCTGAAAATAATTCCTTCCAAACAGATTCGTCGTAAATATTTCGGCAAATATTTTCCCCTATGAATCGATAAAAGCGTTCATTTACACCACAGTGATTAACACCCAGTTCAATCTCACGTTGATGGTGCTGCCAAAATTCCCTCGCATAATTAGGTAAGGCATTTGCTACCATTTCATACATTTGAACTCGGTTTTGACTAGTGGCTTCTCCAATAAAAGCAAGAAATTCTTTCAGCGAAAAATGGGAGAGGGCAGCCTTTTTTAATTCAATTAAAGCACATTGAGCAGGATTTACATCTACACAGAGAACCTGTTTAACTGAATCATTCAGAATAGAGAAGGCAGTACATCCTCCAGAGCCAATTACAAGTACTTTTTTGGGCTTTGCCATTCTTGAAATCTCTCTTTCTACCAGACTATCTTCTCTAATCTGTGAAAAATAAATGTTAGACATTGTTCACAATCCCCCCTTCAAATAAAGCCAATACCTCTTGTTTACCTTGCTTCCAATTTCCCATTCTTTTTCTTCCTCGTTCCAACTGATGCGTAAAGTTCGCGCGACCGTTCAAGTCAGATGGAATAGTGGAATAAAGTACAATATTCATTCCCTCTGAAAGATAAATTTTTCTTGAGCAAAGCCACTTCTCTATTGTTGAATGTGTGGGACGAAAATGATAAAGTGATTCCTTTGAAGTAGAAGTCATTCTTTCTACATCAAGGTTACGAATATGGCTAAGCTTTTTTTAAAAGTTTGAACATGATTCTTTACCCCTTCTGGAACCTGTTCTTCTTGGAATTTTGGATAGGCACAATCATCAAACAATGCTTTAAAAAGCAATAACACCTCCGGATTCTCAATTTCTGCAAGAAGATGAACCTTTCTTCCTACAGTCTCTTCCATCAAAACTTGAAGATACGTCATAAAAAGTTCTAGAAAACAGCTCATCCTCGAAAACAAAGGGCCAAAATATACAAACTTGTCATCTCCCTGTTCAAAGGTTTGAATAAGTTGAAAAGCAAAAAGCTTTTGATTTCGTTTTAGGCAAATTATCTGATCGTATATTTCAAGTCTCGTAAGAAGGTACATCCCTTCTGCCTTGCTTACTCGTTTTGTTAGCGTAATCATTTCTTCTTTTATTTTTTCATGTAATACTCTTGTACCAATTATTTCGATATTTGACACTTATTCCACCACACAATTCCTATAGTGTAAAATTACACCAAATACTCATAGTGTAATTTTACACCATTTAAGATAAATTACAAGTATATTTCCTTAATTTTCTATAGATAATAAAGAGAAAATCTTTATCCTTTGGAATACAGTTGTACACGTGAGAAAAACAAATTTAAATTTTATGTTACATTTTTGTAAACTTTATTAATTTATCATTGTAAATTCGACAAATTTAGATAAAAATAAACAATGGCTTTTTAAATTTTTTTATTTGGAGGAACAAACTATGTTCGCTAACAAGAAAAAAGATATATTTTTTGATGCACTTACGTCTATCTCTACAAATGTCAAAGAAGCAGCAGATTATTTTGTACAGTTTAAAATTAAGAATGTAAGTGACTTAAAAGAATTTTCAAGTGAAATGAAGAACTTTGAAAAAAAAGGCGATGATGTCATACACGGATTAATTACTGAACTTAATAAATCCTTCATAACCCCAATAGAACGTGAAGATATCCTTCAATTAGCAATGAAAATGGATGATGTATTAGACGGTATGGAGCAATGCGCGGCTCGTTTTGAAATGTATTCATTAACAGATACGGATGAATATATGACTTCGTATGCTGATTTGATTCATAAAAGTACAATTGAAATCTTCCAAGCAATCGAACTTCTTTCAAATAAGAAACTATTAGATATGCGTAAACATGCGATAAAAATCAATGATTATGAATCACAATGTGATGAAATCTTACGAATTTCAATTAAACAATTATTCCAAATTGAGAAGGACCCAATTAAAATTATTCAAGTAAAAGAAATTTATGAGATTCTTGAAGGCATTTCAGACTACTGCGAGGATGTTGCGGATACGTTAGAGACGATTATTATGAGAAATGCATAAGGGAGAATCTTATAATGGATACTTTATTTTTATTAACAGTTTTAGTTGTTATCTTTGCATTAGCATTTGACTTTATCAACGGCTTTCATGATACAGCGAATGCGATTGCAACTAGTGTTTCAACAAAAGCACTTCCGCCAAAAGTGGCAATAATCATGGCGGCATCGATGAACTTTATAGGCGCAATAACATTTACAGGGGTTGCCAAAACAATCACAAAAGATATTGTTGATCCGTTTGCAATTGAAAATGGAACGGTGGTTATATTGGCAGCACTCCTTTCGGCGATTGCATGGAATTTAATTACTTGGTATTACGGAATTCCAAGTAGTTCTTCTCATGCGCTAATTGGTTCCATTGCTGGTGCTGCGATATCAGCTGCAGGATTTGGCATACTAAATTACGGTGGATTCTTAAAGATTTTAGAGGCACTTATTCTTTCCCCATTTCTTGCGTTAGCAGTTGGTTTTCTCATGATGAGCCTGTTTAAGGTACTTTTTCGAAATTCTAATCTTTATAAAACAAATAGAGGCTTTAGAACCTTTCAAATTTTCACAGCAGCACTTCAATCCTTTACACATGGAACAAATGACGCTCAAAAAGCGATGGGAATTATCACAATGGCATTAATTGCTGGAGAATTTACAACTTCAACCGATATTCCATTATGGGTTAGAATTGCTTCAGCAACATCAATGGGTATTGGTACCTCTATCGGTGGTTGGAAGATTATTAAAACTGTCGGTGGAAAAATTATGAAAATCCGTCCAATTAATGGAGCAGCCGCAGATTTATCTTCCGCTCTTATTATTTTCGGTGCAACATTCATTCATTTGCCGGTTAGTACAACTCATGTTATTTCATCTGCAATTATGGGAGTTGGTTCAGCCCAACGTGTAAAAGGTGTGAAATGGGGAGTTGCTCGAAAAATTGTTTTTACTTGGATTATCACCCTTCCAATCTCTGCCGTATTAGCAGCAATCATTTACCAAATTATTAACTTACTTTTTTAAAAAGGTAGCAAAAGCTACCTTTTTTTGTTGCCTGAAAAAATGATTAAGTTTATAATATATTTAAGGTGCCTTAAATATTTACTTACATTAAATTTAAAGGGGAATTAACCATGGATATCAAGGCATATATGAAAGAAACCTTCACGTTATTAGATGAAGTTAATTCCTTATTACTCAAGGAATTTGAATCAATCTTCCACTATGACATCACAACCAAACAATCCATTGTCCTTCATCACGTTAATCAAGCCGGAACAATTACTGTCAATGAATTGGCACAGCTAATGAATATTTCGGCAAGTGCTGTCAGTCAATTACTAAACAAACTAGAAAGTGAACAGTATATTAAGCGGGAAATTAATCCGAACAATCGACGTGAAATCCTCATTTCTCTTGGTTCTAAAGGAAAAGAATTATATGAGGAAAGTGAAAAGATTGATCAAAAAATAATGGAAAAGTATTACTCGAAGCTAACAAAAGAGGAAATGATACAATTCCAAACAATTGTAGGAAAACTTCATTCGATTATTACAAATTCAAATAATGAGTAACGATATAAAGGGGGAACTTTTATGGCGTATTCACTAAAAGCGAACAGGTCCATTTATATTTTTGTTTTCCTGGCACTTTTAATTCTTGCTTCGAATTATACAGTGATGGTCATTCAACCTTTTGAGCCTGTTTCAGACACATTGATACTGGCAAGCTTATTTGACTTAACAATTGTTTTACCTCTTTTTTACTATATTTTTGTTGTACGTAACAGACTCTCTATGATTACACTACTCCCAGTTATAATTGGCGGCTTTTGGTTTGCCTACTTCATTGTCCCACATCATAATCTAGCAATATTTGATTATGCAAAGTATGGAATCTTTCTAATTGAAGGACTCTTTATTGCGATCGAAATATATCTTGCTATCCTACTATTACGTGAAATCCCAGTGCTAAATAGACATTACAACCATCAAAAAGGAATTGATTTTCATTATCAAGCTACAATGCGTAATGCCATGAAGCGGACTTTTGGAAAGAAAAAGTTAATTGATATTCTTGTCTACGATTTTACAATTTTCTATTATGGCTTCTTCGCGTGGAAGAAAAAATGGGTGGACAGAGAACATACTCGTGCATTTTCCATACACAAAAATTCAGGATATTTCGGACTTTTTCTCATGCTTGTTCATGCGATGGTTATTGAGGTGATTGGGGTCCACTTTTTAATTGCCCATTTTTGGAGTCCAACTGCTGCTTGGTTTTTTACGGCATTGGATTTATATGCTCTTCTATGGATTATTGCAGACTACCATGCTATACGACTTTCTCCAATTGTAGTGAAAGATGATAAGCTTTTTGCTCAGGTTGGAATCAGACGAGAAATTGTAGTTGATTTAAATACAATCAAATCCTTACAGCCCACGACTACGGATAAAAAAGAAAGATCCAAGGAAAAACATAGTTTTGCAATTACATTGCCAGACTTCTTTGAAGAGAATCCACAATACGAAATTGAGTTAAACGAACCAACCTTAGCCTATTTTCCTTTTGGGATTAAAAAGGAAATGACAAAGCTTTATATAACTGTAGATGACAAAGAGCAATTTTTACAGGAAATAAGTAAATTTATTGAGGACCAAAATACCATTCATGAAGATTGAACATCTCTTAAGTCGACACATCCTGCTGAGTTTTCTTTTTTAGAGGGGAGCCTTAACGTAAGGCTAGTCTATTCTACTGTTTTGTTAATATACATATAGAAAAACTGGCTTTAAGGATGTGAGAATGATGAAGTCGTTCATTCATCGACGGAAGACGCTGTATCGAGCGCTGATTTTTATTGTAGTGTATCTTAATACACTCTTAACATTTGCAATCCTATATATTTTGTTAGACTTACTTGACCTTGGGGCCGTTCATGACCATTATGCATCTGATTCTCATCAGGAGCAATCACTCGATATCGTGACAAGGTCCTTGTATTTTAGTGCAATTACGCTGTTATCAGTTGGGTACGGGGATGTAACTCCATTTGGAATTTCAAGGGCAGTAGCAATTGTAGAGGCGTTAATCGGTTATTTGTTACCTGTGGTCATTGTCATTCAATTTCTTCCACCTTTTAGGAATACAGAAGGAGATAATTTTCCGTATGAATAAAGCGAGCTAGCCTCTTTTACAGGTTAGCTCGTAATTATTAGAAAGGTTGTTCATCCTGGGCCATTTCGACTAAGTGACCAGCTTTTTCCACTTTTGTTCTTAAATATTTTCGATTAAAGTCAGAAACGTCTCCCCAAATTGGCATCCTCTCCGACACATTCATTCCTGCATCTTTTAAGGCGTTAATTTTTCTTGGATTATTCGTTATTAACGAAACAGGTTTCGTACGTAATGCCTTAAGTACACGAATTGCGTCATCATAATTTCGTGCATCATCCTGAAACCCTAGCTGAATATTTGCTTCTACTGTATCTAAGCCATTTTCCTGAAGAATATAAGCCATGGCCTTACTAAACAAACCAATTCCACGTCCTTCGTGATTTGCTAAATAAAATAATGCCCCAACTCCATGGTCGACAATAATTCGCATGGATTGTTTTAGTTGATACCCACAATCACAACGTTTGCTTCCAAAAATATCACCTGTATGACAGATGCTATGCATACGAATCAGTGCCTCGTCTGCATTTTCGAAATCTCCATATACTAACACACTTGATTGCTGCATTTCAGCAAGATTGGCTGATGAAAGTTTTTCAATGATCCGATTTGCATCAACTGTTACCTCATCACAAAGAAGCCAACAATACCACTGAAAAAGGACTGTTTCCCCGTCTAAATTTACTGGGAGATTAATTGGACCAACTAAGTAAATCGCCTTATCTCCTCTTTCGATAAGTTGGATTTTCTTTTCTAAGATTGAAACGATTTCTTTTGATATCATAGAAATCCCCCTAGACATTAAGATACATGTAGTATTCTATATTTAAGAAAGGATTATCCAGAGATAACGAACCATGATACCCTATTAGAATAATTAAACCCGATTTTCCCTTTATAAGAGAAATCGGGTCTATAGAGTTTAGCCAGAAATACTCATTTCTTTTTCATCTTTTTTACCACTTACTAAAAATACGCTTAAAGCGAGCGCAACAAAAATAATGAAGTAAATGAAGAGTATTCCAACATTTGCCCACATCTTACCACCATCGTTAAGTGAAATAATCGACTTAAAACCAGCATTTGAATAAGTGAGCGGTATTACTTCTAACTTTCCCTATATTCTAACCTTCTTAGATTTCTTCTAAAAATGATGTTGTCAAAATATTTATTTTCTGTCGGATTACGCAGCTTTTTCTTTCCACTTGCGTATTAATGAAAAAACATGATATAGTTACCTAGGTAATTAATTTGTGGAAAAATGCATTGAGGTGATTTTATGCAAACAGGTCATGACCTTTTTCACGCAGTGCATCAGTTGTCACGTCAGCTTTCAAAACATGTGAATGAAACGTTGGAACCCTTCGGACTATTTAATGCGCAATGGTCCGTTTTGTTTGTTTTAAAAACAAAAGGGATATTAACACAATCAGAGCTTTGTGACTATTTAACTGTAGAAGCCCCACCAATGACAAGAAACATTCAAAAACTTGTGAAACTTGGTCTTGTAAAGCAAGTCCAAGGGGCAGACAAACGCACAAAACAGATCGAATTAACGGAAAAGGCATTAGCAGAGTATCCAAAATGGGAACAAGCAATGGTTGATATGAACCAAAGGCTAGTGGAGAATTTCCCAAAAGAATTACAGGACCAGCTTAATGAGCTTTTAAACCATTGGTTCCATCAGATTAAAAAATAACAACAGGAGGAAAATCATGGCTAAACAAAAGCTTTGGACAAAAGATTTTATTAATCTTTCTTTAAGTAATTTCTTTGTCTTTTTAACATTTTATTATTTATTAGTTTCATTACCGGTATACACTTTGAATGATTTAGGTGGAAATGAATTAGAAGCTGGACTCATGGTTACCGTATTTTTATTCTCAGCCATCATCATCCGTCCATTTGCAGGAAAATGGCTGAACACCATCGGAAGAAAGAAAGTCCTTTCACTTTCCTTACTCATTTTTATGATTTCATCGCTCTTTTACTTTTTCACACCTTCCATTTATTCAGTCTTACTATTACGTTTAATTCATGGAATCGGATTCGGTATGGCGACAACTGCCGCTGGAGGAATTGTTGCAGATATCATCCCAGATTCTCGAAAAGGAGAAGGTATGGGGTATTTTATTATGTCTAACAACCTTGCTATGGTTATCGGTCCATTCTTAGGGTTATCATTGATGAACAAGTCAGGAATGAATAGCGTCTTCTTACTTGGAGCGATTTGTTCAATTCTCGCGTTAGCAACAGGGTATTTCACAAAAGTACCAGCAAGAATGCAAGAAAATTCAGAACAACAAGCCTCAACAAAAATGTCATTTGCAGATTTGTTTGAAGTTCCAGCTATAAAAATTTCAATTGTTGGTGGTTTATTAGGGATTGTTTACTCTTCACTATTATCCTTCGTTTCTGTATATGCGCAGGAAATTGGGTTATTTGAGGTTTCAAGCTTCTTCTTCGTGGTATATGCAGTTGTACTTATCCTATCAAGGCCATTTACAGGAAGATGGTTTGATCAGTATGGAGCAAATAAAATCATCTATCCATCAATTGTTCTATTTGCAATTGGAATGCTGTTGCTAGGAATATCAACGACTTCCCTTGTGTTTTTAGTAGCTGCAGCATTAATCGGTTTAGGATGGGGTACGTTATTTCCGAGCTTCCAAACGATTGCTGTTCAAGCAGCGGCACCAACAAGAAGAGGTACAGCAACTGCTACATTCTTATCCATTTATGACACTGGGATTGCCTTAGGTTCATCCATTGTCGGTCTTCTTAGTGCAAAAATTGGACTAGGCACATTTTATTTCTTTAGTGCTTTTTATGTATTAATCGGAATTGTTCTTTATTATTTTCTTCATGATCGAAAAACTAAGTTTGCTTTAAAAACAAAGCAAACCTATAATAAAACATCTGAAACAATGTAGGGTAAAAAGGTTTTCCTTTTTATCCTTTTTATTTTTTCTAGAAGATACTATATTCTCTGTTTTATGTTATTTCAATATCCATTTTTGACCAAATGGTGTAGGTTATCTATACTATATTATTTTCACTTATATCCAAAACCTTTGTTTACACTAAATCTTTTCCATCTTTATCCAAAACCTATGTTATATCTCTTGTTTATGAAATAATATTTTCCACTTATACCCAAAACCCCTGTTATAACCTATGTTTATACTATATCCTTTTCCACCTTATTCCAAATGGGATGCTTTATATCTTGTATTACCGCAACCTCAATTCCATAGTAACTACACACATCGTATATCAGCAGATTTGCCACAGAATTTTCCACTTTCATCATCCTACTCTCATTTGAGCTTAAGCAAATAATTAGATTGGCATTATATTAATGGGTATAATTATGATTGAAAACTAATTACATAAGGAGTGTTTGTACAATGTTTGATGTTGTGATTGTCGGAGCTGGTCCTGCAGGTGCTAGTGCAGCTTTATTTACTGCTAAGGCTGGTAAGAAAACATTACTTTTAGATAGTGATAAAGGTATGACTAAACGTGCTTGGGTTGAAAACCATTATGGCGTGTTGGAAATTGAAGGTCCAGAGTTAGTGGAAATCGGGCAAAAACAAGCTGCAAAGTTTGGTGCAGAGGTTGTTCAACAAGCCGTTAGTTCTGTTGAGAAAACTGAAAACGGTTTTAAAGTTGTAACTGATAATGGAGAATACGAAGGGAAATATGTTATCTTTGCAACAGGAGCTCTCACTGACGTTGCTGCGGCAGCAGGTGTTGCAACGAAGGAAGGCACTGAGCCACGTATTAAAACAGTTCTTGATGTTGATGCAACTGGTAAAACTAATGTAGATGGCATTTGGGCAGCAGGTACATGTGCTGGCGTAAGTGTTCATACAATCATTACTGCTGGCGACGGTGCGAAAGTTGCAATTAACATCATCAGTGAAATGAATGGCGAGCGTTATGTTGACCATGACGTGTTAAAAAAATAATAATGTTACTAAAAAAGCCAGATGCCCTTTTAAGGTTCATCTGGCTTTTTACGTACTGATTAGTATCCCAGTGAAGGCTGAAATGGTACAAATCACGGTAGACGCAACTATGTATAGATAAGCTTTCTTTGAGCGCCCAGAAAGAAATAATTGGATGGCTTCATATCCAAATGTAGAAAACGTTGTGAAGGCTCCACAAAAGCCCACTCCTAACATTAACCAGACCCATTCAGGTATGTGTTCGGTAATCTTTAGGCCTGTTAAAATCCCTAATAATAATGAGCCCATAATATTAATAAAAAATGTAGGAAATGGAAATGAGTTTCCGGTTTTCCTTCCAATCCATATTCCCGCTAGGTATCTACATGCAGCTCCCACTGCTCCCCCGACTCCAACTAGTATTATCAAGATTCTTCACCTAATTTTCGGAAATTAGCCAAACGATAGCCAGCATACGATAATACAAGTCCCACAAAGAGACTTGTTAAAACATATAAGACGGATATCCCGAACTTCCCTTCTTGCAACAATTGAACTACCTCTACTGAAAAAGTAGAGAATGTTGTAAAGGACCCTATAAAACCTGTTCCGAACAACAGTGATATTTTCAGATTCCGATTTTTTTGATTAGCTAAAAAGGATAGTAACCATCCTAAACATAAACACCCAATTAGATTTACTGTCAAGGTTCCAACTGGAAAACCATGTGGTGTCGGTGTAAATTCTCCAAGTAAATAGCGACAACAAGCACCAAGAAATCCACCAATCATAACAAAAAGCACATTCATCCAATCACTGTCCTTATTATAGTTTAATTATTATACCATAGAGGAAGCATGTTAATAACCAGGGTTAAACTTGCACAACGCATTTTTTCTGAAACTATTTATCCATACGTCCGTAATATACACTAAGGAAAAAAGAAAGAGGAATGCAAATGGAATCCAAACAAATACTTGAAGATGAATTAAAAAAGATAGAAGTATGGGAGAAGGACCAAAGTGGGTTATGGTTCTGGGAACGAATTGGCCGACTCCCTTTTAAAATCTTAGATAAGTTAACTCCAAAGTTTATTCACGAAAAAATCGGAATTTTACTTGATGAAATTGGTTCCTACGTCCAAACAGGTGGCAAATACTTGGTTCAGGAAAAAGCAGTTTTTCATCTTATTGAAAAAAAGCAAAGACAACCATTGAAAGCATCTTTGATATTGAGCAAATTCCACTTCAGTCGATGATTGAAGCGAGTAATGAACATGCGGAAAAATGGGCTACCGTTGCTACACTGCAGGGTGCAACTACGGGGATTGGTGGAATATTCACGCTCGCAGTTGATATTCCAGCATTGCTTGGAATGTCACTAAAAACACTTCAAGAAATTGCAATTATTCATGGATATGACCCGAAAGATAAAAATGAACGAATATTTATCATTAAATGTTTGCAGTTTTCATCTGCTGATATCGTTGGAAAACAGGCCATTTTGAAGGAACTTTCCTCCTATTATCAAGGTAGAAATTCTTCAAACGAAATGATGTCACAACTTCAAGGCTGGCGTGAAGTTGTGTATACATATCGCGATCAATTTGGATGGAAAAAACTGCTTCAAATGATACCAATCGCGGGTATTATTTTTGGAGCCATATCAAATCGCTCCATGATTCAGGATTTAACTGAGACAGGTAATATGTTGTACCGAAAAAGAAGAATTTTAGAAAGACTTCAAGATGAACCCACAGAATCCTTACCGCCCCTTTTATAGGGGCTTTATTAATTTAATTTTACAACATAACCCATTGGTCACATTTTTTCAAAATATCGAATAAGATACAAAGAGACTACCAAAAGGAGTAATCAGCTTATGAAATGGAAAAATTACGGATTATGGGTCTCTCTTGCATCAATTTTATATATGGTGTTTAAAGACTTTGGTATGCAAATAGATTTAACAACATGGGAAACGTATGTAACAGCAATTTTAGGTTTTCTTGCCACATTGGGGATTATTTCAAATCCTGATAAAGGTAGAGGCTTTTTTGACAAGATTCCAGATACACCTGCAGAGGCTATTGCACAAGTCACCGAACAACTAACAAACCAAGATCAACCCACTAACAATCAACAAAAATCTTCATCACAAAATCCAGGAAATGTTCAGCAATATCCTGAATTTCCGCAGCAGCCTATGGTCAATCAACCACAAACTCAGCAGTATCAAAATGTAAAACAAGAATATCCAGCCCAAACAAATGTTGAACAAAATGAACATCAAGGATTCCAGAATCAACAAAATATTGAACAAAATGGTTATCAAGAATACCAAGCTCAACAAAATGCTGTACAGCCAAACCAACAAAACAATTCATCTCATAATCAACCTTCTTCTCCACAAAATATCGAGCTGTCTCAAGTTCAACCTGAAATGAATGTAGAGTCCGAGGAATATGATACAACTCAAGAACAAGCGCCAAACAATTCAACTTATGACAGAAATTCCATCCACGGAATGCCAGTACCACCAAATGAATATATGTAGTATTTTAATCAAGCACCTGTCCGTCAGGTGCTTTTTCATGGAAATTGTATGAATAATTAACTGGAAATATAAGAAAATAGGAGTATAGAAACAGAAGTGTGGTGGATAAAACGAATGTGAAGGCTGTAGAACGTATCTTTTGGAGTATTGCATTACCAGGGTTCGGACAATTATTAAATAAACAATATGTGAAGGGCCTAACCTTTATTTTCTTAGAGTTCTTGGTCAATACCCTTGGGAATTTCAATGAAGTCATCATGCTTAGCTTTTTAGGTGAAACTGGGCAAGCACTCTCATCCACAAACTATGGGTGGCTTATGTTTTATCCCTGTTTGTATTTCTTTGCCATGTGGGATGCTTTTAAAGAAGCCGGCGGTGGAAAGGCACCATATTCTTTTTTACCATTTGCTTTCTGTGCTTATTTTGTAACGGTCGGTTTAATGGTAGCACCAAAAGCTATTTTTTTTGGAATAACCTTTGGACCTGTTTTCTTCCCCATGATTTGTGTAATTCCTGGGCTAATAGTTGGCTTTCTCATAAGAAAAATTATCCTAGCCTTTGGTAAAGAGGATGCAATGGTGTGAATACATAATCAATCCAAAAAAGGTTGCTGGAATATTGATAGCAACCTTTTTCATTTACTTCACCTTTTTATACAATTTTTGTTTCGTACTAATTTCCTCATAATAATCATCTTTATCGGTATAATAAATGGTTTCTTTATCACCAAGACCAAGAATGCCAAACATCGCTAAGCTTTCATAAAATAAATTGTGAACCCGCTTTTGCAATTCTTTATTAAAATAGATCAGTACATTTCTGCACAAAATGACATGGAACTCATTAAAAGATTGGTCTGTAACTAAATTATGCTGTGCAAAAACAACATTTTTGGATAAGTGTGAGTGGAACTTTACCCCATTGTCTATTACCGTATAGTAATCTGAAAAAGCATTATTTCCACCTGCATGCAAATAGTTTTTCGTATACTTTTTCATATTTTCTAACGAGTATCTTCCAGATTTCGCCACTTTTAATACATCTGCATTAATATCAGTGGCATAAATTTTGGTCTTCTCATAAAGTCCCTCTTCAAGGAGAAGAATAGCCATTGAATAGACCTCTTCTCCTGTTGAACATCCTGCGTGCCAAATTCGAATAGATGGATATGTTCGCAACATTGGAATAACCTTTTCCCGGAAGTCTAAAAAGAATAAAGGATCACGAAACATCTCCGTGACATTAATCGAAAAATCTGCAATTAATCTCCGCAAACAAGCTGGGTCATGTAAAATTTTCTCAAGTAGGCCAGTGATACTCGATAGTTTCTCAGCCTCTACTCGATGTTGAATTCTCCTTCTAATCGAATTGTATGCATAACTACGAAAGTCATAGCCACACCATTTATATAGGCCCTGCAACAATAACTCGATTTCAATTTTTTCAAGTTTTGAGCTGTCTGTCGTTTCAATAATGTCCTCTTCATTATATGATGTTTTCATGGTAGCAGAAGTCCCTCCTATTGATACAACCAAACCTTCATTAAAGAAATCAATTGATCAGGGTTAATTGGTTTTACAATATAATCAGATGCTCCTACCTTCATACACTTCTCCCGATCTTCTTTCATCGCCTTTGCAGTCAATGCAATAATCGGTAGAGAAGTAAATTCAGTATTCTCTCTAATCCTTTTAATTGCTTCATATCCATCCATTTCAGGCATCATAATATCCATTAACACAAGGTCAATGTCTGGTTGTTGCTGTAATGATTCAATTCCTTCAATTCCATTTTCAGCAAAAACAACATTCATCCCATACATTTCAAGAATACTTGAGATGGCATATACATTCCTTACATCGTCATCCACAAGAAGAATTTTCTTTCCAAGAAGGCCAGTTGAGTCCTTAACGGGACTAATGGATAGTATTTCTGTTTCTTCTACCGTTGCTGCTATATTTCCATCTACTAGCAATGCAATTTCTTCCTTCAATCTTTGTGGGGAGTGTTCATCCTTAATAATAATTCGATGCACATATTTAGTAAGGAAATTTTCCTCTTTAGAGGTTAAATCACGTCCTGTATAGACTAACACTTTCACATCCTCATGATGATGTGAATTTTTGATTTTTTCTAATAGATCAAACCCATTTGTATCTCGTAAGCCTAAGTCTAAAATTAGAATGTCAAAGGAATTAACCTTTAATTCCTCAATTGCTTCATGTCCTGATGAAACCGCCTTGATAATGACATCCATATCACCGATAAATTCCATAAGGCTATTTCGTTGTAAGACATCATCATCAATGAGTAAAAGCCGTTTGATATAGCTATTATCATCTGCAGTTGGAGTTTCTTCCCTTGTTACAAATGTTTCTTCCTTTCTAGGAAGCATTACTACCGGCTCTTCAGTTGCTACTGCAACTTCATTTAATGCTTCTTGATTTTTAGTATCAGGATGAAATTCACCAACGATGAATGTAAAGTTGCTTCCTTTCCCTTCTTTACTTTGTAGTAGAATTTTGCCACCTAGGAGTGACGCAATTTCCCTGCTTATCGATAAGCCTAATCCCGTTCCACCATATTTACGACTAGTTGTACCATCTGCTTGCTGGAATGCTTCAAAAATAAGCCCCTGCTTTTCAGTAGGAATTCCGATACCACTATCAATTACCGAAAAAGCAATAGATGGTTTTCCATTGATTTCTTGATAAGAGGAAATTTCTAATCTCACTTCCCCTACCTGAGTGAATTTAAAAGCATTTGATAATAGATTTCTTATTACCTGTTGAATCCTTTGTTCATCATTATAAAAATAAGGAGGAACGCCATTCTTTACATGAATCGTAAACTGTAGCCCTTTTTCATCTGCAATTGGTCTAAAACCTCTTTCCGCAAAATCGGCTAAATCCTCAATTACAACTTGACTCGGGTTCACTTCCATTTTTCCAGATTCAATTTTTGCTAAATCTAAAATATCGTTAATAAGTGCTAATAAATCAGTACCTGCTGAGTAGATGGTCTTTGAATATTCCACCTGTTTTCCAGATAGATTCCCTTCGCTATTGTCTGATAAAAGCTTCGATAATATTAATAAACTATTTAATGGAGTTCTCAATTCATGTGACATATTTGCTAGAAACTCAGACTTATATTTAGAACTCAATGCAAGTTGCTTTGCCTTTTCTTCAAGTTCAACTCTTGCTGCCTCAACTTCCCTATTGGTTTGTTCAAATCTTTTATTTTGTTCCACTAAGTTCTTTGCCTTTTCTTCAAGATCTGCATTTGTTTGTTCCAGCTCTTCTTGTTGAACCTGTAGCTTTTCTTCTGATTGACGAAGTGCTTGAGTTTGTTCCTCAAGTTCCTCATTGGTAGCCCTTAGTTCCTCTTGTTGCGCTTGCAGTTCTTCAGATTGGGCTTGAATCTCTTCCATTAATGTTTGTGATTCCTCTAATAATTTCGCCAGCCTGATTCTTCCCATTACACTTTCGATTATGATGCCGAGACCATCCATTAGTTCTTCTAAAAACTCCTGTTGAGTCTCATTAAATGTTTTGAAGGAAGCAATTTCGAGGACTGCTTTTACATCCCCCTCAAAAACAATTGGTAATACGTATAGATATAGAGGTGATGCCTCACCTAAACCAGAGGCAATTCGAACATAATCAGATGGTACTTCTGATAAAATAATTGGAGATTTTTCAAGGGCGGCTTGTCCAATTAGTCCTTCACCCAAATGAATAATATTAGAGAAGTTCTTTCGTTCCTTAAACGCATATGATGCGAGTAGTTTAAACCGAACTCGCTCATCCTCAGAAATATCCATATCCTTGACATAAAAAACAGCATGGCTAGATTCTACTAATGGAACCGTTTTTGAAAGGAAAGTCTGTGCTAACGACTCTAAATCTTTTTTTCCAGTCAAACTTGTTGTAATTTCTGCAATATTTGATTTCGCCCAAGTCAACTCTTGTTCTTTTTTCATTTGGTCTTCTAATGAATCTGTCATTCTATTAAATGCACTTGCCACTTCATCAATTTCGTCATTTGCCACTACTTCTACTTTTGTACTAAGGTCTGCCTGACCATTTGCTACCTTTTTCATCACAGTTGAGACCTTATTTAACTTAGAAGAAAGTGTCAATATACTCTTTGAAAGAAGACCCATGATTATAAGTACGCAAATAAATAAAATAAGTGCACTAATGATAATTTCACTCTTAAATTCTGAAACAATATCATTTAATGAGGATTCCATGTTTATCTCCAAAGAATCTGTTATCTCTGATAAGACGGTAAAGAAATCCTCATGAAGCTCAACTGAACTTTCATCGATTAAATCCAGAGCTTCACTTTTTTTCCCATCTTTCACTAAATCGATTACCTCGTTTTGATAAACATTAAAATCAGTATTGATATTTTTCAGTTTTTGGATTAAATCATGTTGTTCTTCTGTTTCAATTTTCTCTTCGAGTAATGCGATATTTCCTAAGATGGATTGATTGGTTTCCTGCAATTTTGCTATTTCTTTTTGAATGGTTTCTTCATCATTAAATAAAACTAAATTCCGCAGACGGATTCCCTCATCCTTTATTTCACGGTGAGTTTCTTCTGCTATAATCGTTAATTCATAGTTTGCCTGCATTTTATCATTCATTTTATCAAGACTAGAAATTTGAGAAAGTCCAACCACGATAAGAACGATGAGAAGGATTGGTAAAGTACTAAGCCCTAATAATAATTTCGTTCTAATTTTCATTAACGGGCTCCTTTCATGTGAAAATTATTTTTTACTATATTGAAGTTCTCCAACTTCAAAGCATGTTTGATATACTAACGCAATAGCCTGGACACGATCAGTAACATTTAGTTTTTGAAAAATCCTTGTTATATGATTTTTCACAGTATGTTCACTTATAAATAGTTTTTCAGAAATTTCCTTATTGGTTAACCCTGATAAAAGTAACTCAAACACGTCCATTTCTCTAGCTGTAATCGAGAAGGTTTCTCTTGTGATATTAATAGCAGCAACGACCATTTTGGGATTTTGAATAGCCCCAAGCTCACTAAGATTATCTATTGGAGATATTTCATTTTGTAGAGTATTCGTAATCTCAATCTTACTCGCCGTTTCATCATGATTTGAAAGAAACTCTCTGAATTCATCTGGTGCCAAAGGAGGACTTAGGAGGTAACCTTGCATTTCTTCACACTTAAGCTTTTGTAAAATATCCATTTGTTTCTCTGTTTCTACACCTTCTGCGATAACCGTCATATTTAAATTATGAGCTAGTGAAATGATTGTTTCCGTTAATACAGTTTCTTCCGGAGAATTTCCGGTAATTTCCTGAATAAACGTCTTATCAATTTTTAATGTGTGAATTGGGAAACGTCTTAAATAGCTTAGTGACGAATACCCTGTCCCAAAATCATCAATACTTACCCTCACACCCATCTCATTGAGTTGATTAAGTGTTTTGGATACTAGATTTTCGTTACCTAAGATAACTGTTTCAGTGATTTCAATTTCAAGCAACTCAGGATCAATACCATATTCAGATAAATTGCTGTTCATTTTATCTACTAAATCCTTTTGTAGAAAATGCTGTGCTGATAGATTAATAGCAACCCTCTTAGGAGATAACCCCATATCTTTCCATTCTTTTATTTGTTTGCAAACCGCCGAAAGAACCCATTCTCCTAATTCAATGATTTGACCTGATTCTTCTGCTAATGGAATAAATTCTTGAGGTAGTATTGTTCCCCAGTTAGGATGATTCCATCGCAATAAAGCTTCGGCGCTCTTAATCTTGCCTGTCTCAATTTCCATCCTTGGTTGGTAGACAACTGTAAGTTCATTTCGTTCAGTTGCTTTGCGTAAATCATTTTGCATAATAAATGTCCGATACGATTGAAGATTCATTCCAGAGTGATACACTTTATAGTTATTTTTCCCTTTTTCTTTTGCACGGAACAAAGCCCTCCCGGCGTTCTTCACAAGGGTTACCGCATCTTCTCCATCATAAGGAAAAATACTTAATCCGATGCTCACTGTAAAATAAAATTCATAGTTATCAATAAAAAATGGCTTACTTAAAGCATGTTGAATATTCGATGCGATTTCAAGTGCTTCTTCCCGATCCGTTTGTGGTAAAATGATTGAAAATTCATCTCCACCAGTCCTTGCAACAAAATCACTATTTCGTAACGTTTCTATTAACCGCTTCGCTATTTCTTTTAGCACTTGATCTCCTGTAGTTAAGTCAAGTGAATCATTTACATATTTAAAGTGATCAATATCTAAATTTATAACACCAAACGCTTGATTATTTCTCTTAGCACCATGTAACCAATTCGTCATTTGTTCTTGAAACATTTTTCTGTTAGGCAAACCTGTTAAGTAATCATGTAAAGCAATATATTCAATTTCCTTATTCTTTTGTGCAAGTAATTCTGTTTGCATCATTAGCTGCTTTTTTATTGTATGAATTTCAACAAAACCATCTACTTTGGCCTTCAATACAATTGGATCGACTGGCTTTAGGATATAATCAATGGCACCAGCAGAATACCCCTTAAAAATATGATCGGAATCCATATTATTGGCTGTAATGAATAAAAGTGGAATATTTTTGTTTTTCACGTGCTTTTATAATTTTCGCAGTTTCTATACCGTCAATTCCAGGCATTTGTACATCTAATAAAATTACCGCAAACTCATATTTCAATAAATATTTCAAAGCCTCTTCTCCAGAAAAGGCTTTGACTAAATGATAATTATCTCTTTCAATAATAGCTTCTAAAGCTAGTAGATTTTCAGGCCGGTCATCTACTAAGAGAATATTTACTTTTTCCTTTGCTCCCATTATTGCCTCCTATTTATAGTCCTACTCTACTATATTCTATACAAATTTTAGACACAATTATATATAGAATAGCATGATAGTATTCAATAAGGAATGTAATAAAGGTGCAAATTATCCATATAGTTACAAACACTTAGATTATAGAGTGGTGGATTTTTCGAATAGTGATGATCCCTCTATACTACTACGCTTTAATTTTAGCCGAATCCCAGTCGGCTTCAATATTATTCAATATTCTTACGAGATTATTGAAATAAGGTTTTATAATAAAATCCTTAGCTCCCTTTCTTATTGAGTCAATAATAATTGATTTTTGCCCCATTGCTGAACACATAATAACTGTTGCTTTTGGATTATATTTTTTTATTTCTATTAAGGCATCTACACCGCTTACTTTGGGCATTGTTATATCTAGCAAAACGATATCAGGTAAGTGTTCTTTATATTTATTGACAGCTTCTTCTCCATCACGTGCCTCTGAAATGACTATATACTGCTCTCTATTTAATAGACTTTTTAAATAAGTTCTCATAAACAAGGAATCATCAGCAATCAATACAGTTTTTCTCATTACTTGTCATCCCCTTTCATACAATAGTTGTTAAAGTTGTTGTAGTCTTTGATATTGGATGATAAGTTCATCAAGTCTTTGACTTTCCATTATCGTATCCTGATGTTGGAACCCTTTTTGCTCCGTGATTTTTAATAGGTTTTTCCTTGAAACGGTAATTAAATTTACTAATATGTCTACATAATATTCTTTTAAAAGGGAATCAAGTTTATTTACCAACATTATATATTCAAGATTATGGGGATGATTTTGATCGTAACTATCACTTAAAACTTGTCTTAAATTCAAAATTTCCATTGTAAGATTTGTTTCATTAGCTTGAATGTTATCATATATCATCGTCTCACACCCCACCTTCATGTTAATTTTAATTCATTCATTAGAAACTAACTTTTTTAAATAACCTACCTTTTCTTCTTTTATAAAAGTGCAACCCGGAACGAATGGGTTGTTGCGCAACTGAAGGGAAAAATTATTTAAAAACTTTACCAGCTCGTCTCTTTGACTCTCATCAATTTTGAACTTAAGACCGTACTGGAATATTCCCTTTATCTCCTCTTTCCAAACTACATATCCATTTAAGGTAACGACTTCATTCATGATTTTTGTTGTGAATTGATAATTAATATCAGGACGTACAGGCAAATGGATAGTTGATAAAAGCCTTAGCCCACCTGGTCCAATATCCTCAATTAACACTTCTGTACTACCCAATTTAACCATATTTCCGAGTATTGATGTTAAGGTCATTTGAGAGCTTAACGGGAATAATAAATTAATTCTGTAGTAACGTCTTCTATTTGAAAATGTTGCTGTCTCATGATTGAAAACCGGTTTTAAAATACCTTTCTGCAGTAAACCTTGGAATGTCTCCTTTGGAACTGGTTTACTAAAGATATACCCTTGAATTTCATGGCATTCCTGCTGCCTCAAAAAGGATAATTGCTCTATCGTTTCTACACCTTCTGCAACTACATTCATATTTAAACCTTTAGCCATAAAGATTAAAGATTTAATAATTGTTTCTACATTAGTGTCTTTAGCTATATGTCCTACAAAAGACTGATCAATTTTAATCGTATCAATTGGATATTCTTTTAAATAGGTGATAGATGAATAGCCTGTACCAAAATCATCTAAGGCAATTTTAATCCCCAGACTTTTGATATATTGTAAAGCGAGTTCAACCGCTTCTTCATGCTTAATTACTGTTGTTTCCGTTATCTCAAACTCAATGAATGTAGGGTCTGTATGATTATTTTCTAAAGTGGTGCTCAATTTTGATTTCCAATCGCTTTTTAAGAAACGTTGCGCAGATATGTTTACCGAGATAGGAACCAATTCGAAATTTTGCTGCTTCCATTCATTTAGGCTCTCACACACCTTACTTAAAACCCAATCCCCGATTTCATTTATAAACCCTGTTTCTTCCGCCAGCGGAATAAATTCAAGTGGAGAAACAAGGCCCCAAACAGGATGTTCCCATCGAACTAATGCCTCAGCGCTCACAATTCTTCCTGTATCGGCGTCGACTCTTGGTTGGAGATACACAACCAATTGATTATTTTCGATTGATTTTCTCAAATCCCTTTCAAGATAGAATTGTTTAAAAGAGTTAATACTCATTGAAGAGGAATAGATATGATACATATTTTTACCGTTTGCCTTAGCTCGATACAGTGCTGCATCCGCATTTTTCACTAATTCTTCAATTGTTTTCCCATTATCCGGATAGCTACTGATTCCAACACTAGTTGTGATGAGTAATTCAAAATCTTCAATTAGAAAAGGTACTTCGAGGCAATCAATGATTACTTTGGCGACCGTAATAGGGTAATTTGATTCTTCATAGTCCCATAAAACAATCCCAAATTCATCGCCACCAAGTCTTGCGAATAATGAGTTTTTGTTTAATAACATACTCACTCTTTGACTAAATTCGTAAAGCAATTTGTCTCCAATTTGATGTCCAAGTGATTCATTGATATTTCGAAACCTGTCTAAATCTAAATAAAGAATGGAGAAGTTATCCTTTACATAATCTGGTACTGAAATTAATTCATGAATTTTATTTTCAAAAAGCATTCGATTTGGTAGTTTTGTCAAATAATCATGAAAAGCTACATGCTGAATTCTTTTTTCATATTCTTTCTGCTCGGTGATATTTGAAATAATCCCATCAACTCTAATCACTTCACCATTATGGTTTAGAACAGGTAATGTTTGATCATGAACCCACACAACCTCACCATTTCTATGAATGATCCTATACTGATGATGAAGATTTTCACCTTGGCATTTTTTTTGCTGTTTACGATGATATTCTGGATAATCTTCTGGATGGATTAGAGAATCCCACGTAAGCCGATTTCCAAATTCATCTGGAGAATATCCCGTAATCGCTTCAAACCCTTTTGAAATCAAATGGTATTTGTTTTTTTAGTATCTAAGGACCAAATCCCTACTTCTAAATTATCAAAGATATGTTCAATTTGATTTTCGCTTTCTTTCAGCTTCAATTCTGCCTGCTTTCTTTTGGTGATATCCTGAACGGTCCCAATAAATCGAACAGGTTGCTTATTTTCGTCTAAAATGACATCAGCCTGGTTGTTTACATAAATGACAGTTCCATCATTGCGAAGAATTCTGAATTCAAAACTTAAGTTTCTTCTATTATCAATGGCAGATAGAATAGCCTTTTTAAACTTTTCCCGATCATCCGGATGAGCAAGTTCTGAAATGCTCTCGAATGTTGGTACAAAATGCTCGGTGTTTTCTAATCCAAAGAGAACATACATCTGATTTGACCAATAAGCTTCATCCTCAATAATGTCATAATCATAGCTACCAATCGCACCTACTTTTTGTGCTAATTCAAGACTGCCTTTTATTTTGACTAATTCTTTTTCATGTTGTACGTAGATTGTTATATCTTTTGCAACTGCATAAATAATGGTTGTTTCATCTTCACTATTTTTGACTGGTATTAGAGTCACATCAATAAAGACTTTTCCTCCATTTACATGTGATACAGATGTTTGGTAATTTTGTGTTTTTCCCTGTAATGCTAGTTGAAAATATTTGTTTCTTTTGTATTTGTCATTTCCGCATAAATATTTTTGTAGCCTATTTAGTAATTCCTTCTCATTGTATCCAAATGTCTTCATAACTGAAGTGTTGTAATGTAATAGATTCCCTTTCGTGTCAAATGCTAGAACAGCATTAGGATGATTATCAATAAGCGCTTTTAATAAAAATAATTCATTTTCGCTCTCATTATTTGTTATTCTAGAAACATTCATATCCTCATTCGAAAATCTTGTAAGCTGTTTTAAAAAAGATAGTCTTGCCATTGTTATCCCCCTTTTAATCATGGCTTATCTTTCTATAACGAAAATGTATTTCCCCCAAGGGATTTGGATTTATAAAGATTGTCATCTGCCCTTTTAAATAATTCTTCCGCGTTCTCTACCAATGGATAAAAGGAAATACCTATGCTAGTAGTAATGTTTATTACATGTTCTTTTATTTCAATAGGCTGATGTACTGCAGTTAAAATTCGATTTGATATTGCAATTACTTGGTGCTTGTCCATTATTTCTGGAATTACTACCGTAAATTCATCCCCTCCGACGCGTGAAAGGGTGTCTTTTTCGCGAATCGTTCTTCGTACTACTTTAGAAAATTCTTTAATAACCTCATCTCCGATATCATGCCCGAGGCGATCATTTATTTGTTTAAAGTTGTCACAGTCAAGTACAAGTAATGCCGTTAATTTTCCTGTACGATCTGTAGTATACATAGACTGCAGAAGTCGCTCTTCAAAAATTCGTCTATTCGGCAAACCTGTCAAATAATCATAAAAGGCTAGCTTCTCTAGCTTATTCACTTTTCTTTTGTATTCAGTAATATCACCTGAAATAACTACGATTTTTTCAAGCTCCCCTTCTGAACTTAGCACTGGAATAAAATCAGAGTGTAACCAAACTGAATGACCATCATGGTGTTTACGCCTTACTTCAATATCGACATGTTCCTTTGTCTCAAGTAGCTTTGTAAAAACGTCGTTCATCCTTTCTAAGTCATCAGGATGTATGGTTCCAAAAAGTGTTTCATCTACTCTCTTATGAGCAGGGTAACCAAGAATATCCTCAACCGACGGAGAAACATATGTAATTTTCCCATCTGGGGTTAATACCTTTATAATGTCAACAGAATTTTCAGCTATGATTCGGAAAGTTTCTTCACTTTCCCTCCTTGCTTGTTCAGCTTTCTTGTATTGTTGGAGTTCTTTTATTCTCATTGATTTATCAGTTACATCACGTACGATTGCAATGAGAAATATATTCTCTCCATCAATAATTGGGGTTACTATGGTTTCATTTATCATAATTTGTCCATCTGGAAGTATAGTCTCATCTTCAAATGTAACTACTTGTTTTGAATATGCAGCTTTTTCATAGTACCTTTTCAAATACTGTACTTTTTCCATTGGCAAGCACTCCTCCATCGTTTTACCGAAAAGTGATTGATTCGTATTTAGAATGGAAAGACCTGCTTGATTTGCGTACATATATGTGAATTCAGAATCCTCTACATGAAGAATAAATAGGATATCTTTTAAACTATTAAATGCTGTAGCTACGAGATTCATTAGGTCACTAAAACTTTTTTGCTCAAATATTTTAATAACGTTCATATTCATTTTCACATTCTCCATATTCTTACTAATAAAAATAAAAATTATCTATTACTTATTTACTATTTATACCTTTACACCTATTTTGCTGGAAATTGCCGAAAGTTTGTATCACCCTGCATTCTCATTCATATAGGAAACTATTCTTATTTTCTACTAGGAAGGTA
Organism: Bacillus timonensis; assembly: GCF_000285535.1. Taxonomy (GTDB): domain Bacteria; phylum Bacillota; class Bacilli; order Bacillales; family Bacillaceae_L; genus Ferdinandcohnia; species Ferdinandcohnia timonensis. The sequence continues at coordinate 1,485,169 of NZ_HE610985.1, forward strand.
TTCCTATCTGTTTCTGCATATTATGATTATGTTTGTCAAATAATAGGTACAAATTGCAGTAATAGGAAGTGACTGTAAATAATGCCGGACAAGAATGAGACAATCATAAAACTTACATCTTCAGAAATAGCTTCATTATGGACAACGTATATGCAAAATAGTATGTCAATTCAGTTGATGAATTACTTCATAAAAACAGTTGAAGATTCTGAAGTAAGGTCAATTATTGAAAAAGGGCATGGCTTAGCAGATGAGGTTCTTTCAAACATTTCGGAGGTTTTTAAGGAAGAAGATATCCCCATTCCTAATGGTTTTTCGGAAAGCGATGTAAACCTAAATGCCCCACGTCTATATACGGATTCGTTCATGCTTACCTATCTTAACCATATGTCTAAGGCGGGTATGATAGGTACTAGTGGTTTCTTATCGATGGTTGCAAGAAAAGATATTCGGAAATTTTTTAAGGGTGTATTGTATAAAACTTCAGATTTATATGATGAGAGTTCGGAGGTACTACTAGATAAAGGATTATTCGTTCGTTCACCATATATTGATTATCCAAAACAAAAGGATTTTGTGGATAGCAAGAAGTATTTAAGTGGTTTAAATCCTTTTTCTAATAAACGGCCATTAAATTCTGTAGAAATATCTCACTTGAATATGAACATTCAAACGAACCAGATTGGTGCAAAACTAGCAATAAGTTTTGCACAATGCTCACCAAATAAAGAAGTCCAAAAACTTTTGCTACGGGGGAAAGACATTTCTGAAAAACATTTTAAACTATTTACTTCTACTTTAATTGATAATAATACACAGGCACCTTCCTCTCCAGATGTAGCGATAACTAACTCAACAGCGGAAGTATTTTCCGATAAGCTAATCATGTTCCATATGGGGATGTTAACTGCAGCGGGAACTGGCAATTATGCTACCGCTGCCGCAGTTAGTCAAAGAAGTGATTTAATATTAAATTATGAAAGGCTTTCAGTTGAAATTGCACAATATGCTAAAGACATAGCCTATTTAATGATTCAAAATGAATGGCTTGAGCAACCGCCTGGGACTTTAGATAAAAGTAAATTAGCGCAACAAAAAAAGGAATGTTAGAAATACACAAACTACCAAGGAAGCCGCTACACAAAAAAACACCAAACGATTTCCGTAAGGTGTTTTTTCTGCTTTACTTAGACTCACAAATACCCCTCTTTTCGAATAGGAATACAACCAACCAAAAAGATTCATTTCCATTCAGTATTGTGTCCTAATTACCAGGAAGAATAAAGGTTTTCCCTTCAGCCTTATTTCTTCAGAAAACGATCTGATGGTAGTCAAATTTAAATAATCGTTTTTGCAGGATAAAGAAAGTGTTAGGTTATTGTTTACTAGTAGATTCTATCTAAATACCGTTGAAGGTACATTAAAGATATGCCAAAGAAATAGGACAAATAGGAGTGAAGCAACCCAGGCGCGAAATGGTCGCACATCATGCAACCTAAGAATAGAAAACATGACAAGATTAAATAATACTGACCACCAAAGACTCCAGCCATTGTCATATTTTATAAGTCCAAAAAATAAGTCTAATGCTTCATTAACAGTATATATTGCGTCCCACATTAATATATAGAACGATTGTTTAACCCATGTTCGTTCTCCAGGATATTTTCCTAAGAAGATGAGTACCGTGGCTGGATATTTAATTAACATTACCGACATGGAAATATGAGTATTTGTTAACCCTATTTCCTGGTCAACACCTTGTGGGGTATATGTCCACATCGGAAACCGGTCAGATAACAAATATAAATATAGAAAATCTCCCAATAGGAAAAAAAGGAAGGTTGGATAGTATTTTTTGAAATTTCTCCAATCCCCCCAAATAAATAATGCGACAAGCCAAGCTAAACCATAAATTGCATTCACAAAAAGGCACCTCAATACTCCAATTGTAAAAAATTTCAAGTTACCATATATTGTATCCTAATCATAAATTTAGTAGACAAAAAAAACACGTTGTTAAAACAACGTGTCAAAGTGTAGACAAAGTCAGTGCCGCTGACTTTGTCTACACGAATTATTTAGGATATCTAAATATAAATTAAATTCCCAGACTGTCTTGCAAACGCTTGTCAGACAAGGCGCGCAGCTGAGCGAAGACGCGAATAGAAGTTGCCTTCATGAGCGGACGAGGGAGGCAAGCAACGCAGTATGCGAGCGTTTGTCAACAGTCTGACACGTTGTTAAAACAACGTGTTCCACTCTTAGTGATTCACCGCTTTATCAAGACCATCAGGTGTTTTGTATACTGAGAGCTTCTCAACTAATTTATTACTTTCTGTATTCAAACCTTTAATATTTACTTTACTACCATTTTGATGGTATTTAATTACGACTTTATCAATCGCACCCACGGCTGAATCATCCCAGAGGTGTGCATTTGATAAATCTAAATCAACTTCTTTTACATCTTCCTTAAAATCAAAGCTATTGACAAAGTCTGTAACGGATGCAAAGAATAGCTGTCCTGAAACATGGTACACTTTCTTTTGTGAATCTTTTGCAGAAAGACTTGTCACCTTTACTTTTGATATCTTAGAAGCAAAGAAAATTGCACCTAAAATGATTCCAACTAAAACACCTTTTGAAAGATCATGTGTTTGTAAAACCGTGATAACCGTTACTATCATAACAATTGTATCTGTGATGGGAACCTTGTGGAGTGTACGCAATGAAGACCAGTCAAACGTACCAATAGATACCATAAACATGACTCCAACCAGAGCTGCCATTGGAATTTTAACTAAGAAGTCCTGTAATAAAATAATTAACACCATCAAGAATATACCAGCCACTAGGGTAGAAAGTCTTTTACGACCACCTGACTTAACGTTGATAACGGATTGACCAATCATCGCACAACCAGCCATGGCTCCGAAGAATCCAGAGACAATATTTGCAATTCCCTGACCACGTGCCTCTTTATTTTTATCACTTTCCGTATCTGTCATATCATCAACAATCGAAGCCGTTAATAATGATTCAACTAAACCAACGATAGCAATTGATAAAGAGTAAGGAAAAATAGTTTTTAATGTTTCAAAATTCAAAGGTATATCAGGAAGTAAAAAGATTGGCAATGTTGATGGGAGTTCACCCATATCCCCGATAGTACGTACATCACTATTTGTCATAACTGCAATTATTGTCATCACAATAATCGCAACTAATGGCGATGGAACAGCTTTTGTAAAACGCGGGAAGATATAAATAATGGCTAATGCCCCTGCTACCATTGCATACATTTCCCAGGATTCACCTACAAAATGAGGTAATTGTGCCGCAAAGATTAAAATTGCAAGTGAGTTCACAAAACCTGTCATAACTGAACGTGGAACAAACTTCATGAGTCTTCCTAACTTTAAAACACCCATGATAATTTGAATAATCCCAGTTAAAATCGTTGCAGCAAGTAAATATTGAAGGCCGTGATCCGCAACCAATGTAACCATTAGCAGCGCAGTCGCACCTGTGGCAGCAGATATCATGCCGGGTCTTCCCCCAACAAACGCAATTGTTACGGCAATACAAAACGAAGCGTATAACCCTATCTTCGGGTCAACGCCAGCAATTAGTGAAAAGGCTATCGCCTCAGGAATTAACGCAAGTGCAACAACAATCCCCGCCAAGATATCTCCTCGTACATTTCCAAACCATTCAGTTTTAAATGTTGATAATTTCAAATCTGCACCTCTTTCTACTTTGATTACTTATTTGTTAGTACGCCGGCTGATGCCTTTGGATTGTTTGACTTTCAACTCTCATGAAAGTCGAGTCCGTCATGAACAAAACATAGTATAGCGGATTATTGTTATTCTGTGAAACCAGCATGTAAACGCGCACAACCCCGCTTATCTTACTTTTCCTTACATTTACGTCAATTGTCGTACATACACCCATATAAAAGAGATTTTTTATGGTGTTTTTAAGTCTCATTATCTATCCTCAAAGAAAAACAAGAAGCAGTCAGTTCCTTAGAAACTGACTGCTTTATTTCACAATTAAAACCGGACAATTTGCTCGCTTTGCTACTTTATGACTTACACTTCCGAGGACAAACTCTTGTAGAGCATTTAGGCCTCTACTTCCAATGATAACCAGGTCAAACTGATTTTTATTCGCATAATTTACAATCGTAGGTCCTGGTTCCCCATGTAGAAATGTTATTTCATAAACAACCCCTGAATTCTTCACTATTTTTTCAATATCTCTTAAACGAAATCTTCGTTTGTCGCCAATATCTGGTGAATTCCAATTTTCTAAGACATCGGATTTTACTTTATTATGGTCAACTACATATACAACTTCAATTTTGGTATGTGAGCTATTTGCGATCAAAATTGCATTTTCAGCTGCTCGTATAGAATGGTCGGAACCATCTGCCGCTAACAGAATTTTATTGTACATAATGACCTCCCGATTTATATAATAAATTCTGTAAAAGATACTTTTTTCCTTTTCCTACGTTATATTTTTATTTTAAGCTGATTGCGAAAATATACAAATCGGACAGGCCGTAAGAGAATGAAACTATCGCGTAAGCTCAAAAATCTGATGATATGCTTTTTGGGTAAGCTCGGGGTCTGGATCTTGATGCTGTTTTTTTGGAACATCAAAATTTGTTAGTACAAAATGATGTTTAGCCTCAAGATCATGTCTAGCTAAAATATGCTTGCAACACGCTAAAGGACAACCGTCAATTGCAATGATATCGCGACCTGATTTTGCGGTTTTAACAAGGGGTTTTACGTCCCCCCCAACGCCAGCAATACAAGACATTTCCGCAGCATTTTCTCGGTCCATTTTTATCGCAATCGCATTTGCAGTTTGAGCAGCAGACGAACAACCAGAACATGAGTACACTAATGGTAAATTTATTTTTTCCACTTTCAATCCCCTCTCGATTTTATTTAAGGTCCATTCTAATTTATTTCACAGTTAAATTCTGTGAAAAACCTCACTTTCTCAGAAATTTCCCACAACAAAAGAAGCCGCCAAATAAAGGCAGCTTCAAAATGATTAGACATATTTCCTATGCACTGTTTTTCCATCAAATGTAAACACAACCGTCTTATTCTCCAACACAGATTCCATGTGGACAGGTCTGCCCCAAAGCTGGTAAATGTAGGGGAGTACTTTTTCAAGGTACTTTAAATCAAGTTCAATATCTTCATACCAATGTTTCAAATAAAGCTCTCCGCTTTTTAAATAGTCACCGTCATTTACGGTAATATATGGAAAGCCACCATTGACACGCATATTAACAAGTTGATCTCGAACTTGCTCCCACTGTTTATCTATGATTTTATAATCACGACCTTGCTTTTGAAACAGGTACATATCTTCTCGTAACACTAAATCCTTTGTTAAATAATTTCGAATGAATGAAATATCAGATTCCACTTCACGAACCTCAAAGATTTTTTCCCGACCAGACCCTGGTTTTACGCCACGTTCTATCATTTCTTGAGTAGGATTATTATAACGTTCTTCAATGTCCTCAAAGATTTTCAAACCTAAATAATAGGGATTAATGCTTGTTTTTGAAGGCTGAACAACACCTGCATTTAGCTTTGCAAATTCAATTGCTTCATCAGATGTGAGGTCCATTTCACGAATAATGCGCTGATGCCAATACGATGCCCAGCCTTCGTTCATGATTTTTGTTTCAAGTTGCGGCCAGAAATAGAGCATTTCCTCACGCATCATTGTTAATATATCACGTTGCCAATCCTCTAGTTCTCGACTATATTGTTCAATAAATAAAAGGATATCTTTTTCAGGCTGTGGTGGAAATTTCTTTTTCTTACGAGTAAGTGGCTTCTCATTTTTCGACTTTCTATCTAGGTTCCATAAATCATCATATGGAGACGGTTTTCTTTTTATTTCTTCCTCTTCTTCATCCTCAAGACTCCATGCAAGCTTCGGTCTCATTAGAGATGGGTCAATATGCTCCTGAATTGCCAATACAGCATCTAAAAATGTTTCCACTTCAAGTTTTCCGTATAAATGCTCATAATGCTTTACCCGCTCCGCTGTGGCAGCCATACTTTCAACCATGTCCCTTTTTGTATTACTAAAACGAACATTATTTTTGAAAAAATCACAGTGAGCAAGAACGTGAGCGACGATTAATTTGTTTTGGATGAGGGAATTTGAATCAAGCAAAAATGCGTAACATGGATCAGAATTGATAACGAGCTCGTAAATCTTACTTAATCCTAAATCATACTGTAGCTTCATTCGATAGAATTGCTTTCCAAAGCTCCAATGTGAAAAACGAGTTGGCATCCCGTAGGCACCAAATGTATAAATGATATCTGCAGGACAAATTTCGTATCTCATTGGATAAAAATCAAGCCCAAAGCCTTCTGCAATCTCAGTAATTTCATCAATCGCATACTCGAGTGCCTGACGGTCAGAATCTCTCACAGTTGATCTCCCCCTTTTCGTCCTTATCACAATTTATGAGTAATTGGTCAAAATGATGAAAAGGGATTTGTTTTTAATCTAAAAAGGCCACATTTTTCGAGAAATTGTGGCCAATTTTCATATCCATTATTTTACTTCTTCAATGCTAAAAGATAAAAGGGACTCCGTTTGTGGATTAAACAAAATCATTACTTTGGCGGTAAACGTACGATCTTTCGATTGTATTCTCAATTCAAATGTATCTTTTGATTGTTTATCCGTAATCTCCTCCCGCCCCTTATATTGATAATCACTAATCTTACTATCTGGGTAATTTAATTTTGCAACTTCAACTGCTATTTTCCCCCACTTTTCATAATCCGTTGGGAGCTGCTGTCCCTGTTGTGGCGGCTTCTGAGGTGGTTTTTGTTGAGCACTTCCTAAACCACCACCTATTAAAAGAAAGAAACTACAAAATATTGGAATCAATAAACGTGTTGTCAAACTGATTACCTCCTATGTAAAAAATCAATTGTATTTTGCGCTTTTTCAAGAGAAATTAGTCATTTTTATTTTTTCCAATAAATACTGTCTCCATCATTTTTCATATTCGGAAATTGTTTTGGATGGTTGTCCAAGATTTACAGCGAGAAAAATCTTCATTTCTCCACAAACTATAATCAACTCCTAAAAGGGAGGGAAAGCAGTGAATACTGTAGATTATGACAAAGCGCTTTATTACACGCATCGTTCACAGTGGGACAACCTACTTATTTTAATGGTTCGGACAAAGGATGATTTCCTTTCAAAAAAAATTGAACATTTCTTACATGCATATAATTTCGAGAAAGACTATTCCATTATTGAGCGACAGTTATATTCTTTACTACGATATATAGACCATGCATCTTCAGAAAGCATGGAAGATCTAGCAGCACATATGTAAGTGGGGGATAATTCCCTCACAAAAAAACAAGGCCAAATGGCCTTGTTTTTAGTTTAATTTGCTATGAACTTGTTCCATTACATCTGAAGAAATATCATGTAATACGTTTTGACTATCCTCAAGCGAAGTACCTTTAACACCAAAATAGAATTTCACTTTCGGTTCTGTGCCAGATGGACGTAAACAGAACCATGATCCATCTTCTAAAAAGTATTTTAACACATTTGATGTAGGAAGCTTGATTTCCTCTTTTTGCCCTTCTATTACGTTTGTACGAACACTCTCTTTATAGTCCTCAATTCGGGTTACATTGCGACCTGCAATCACGGTTGGTGGCTCATTACGGAAGTTCGCAAGAAGATTATTGATTTGCTCAGCACCTTCTTTTCCTTTTAACGTTAAAGATTCTAGTCCTTCGCGATAGTAACCATACTTTTCAAAAATCTCCATTAAGCCTTCGTACATTGTCATGCCTTTATTTTTATAATAAGCACAAACTTCAACAGCTAACAATGCAGCTTGAACAGCGTCTTTGTCACGAGCAAAATCTCCAATTAAGTAACCATAACTTTCTTCATACCCAAATTGGAATTTATATTCCCCTGTTTGTTCAAATTCCTTGATTTTCTCACCGATAAATTTAAAACCAGTTAGTGTGTCGATTGTATCTAAGCCAAATGAACTAGCAATTTCACGTCCAATTTCAGATGTAACGATTGTCTTAAGAACGACTCCATTTTCAGGAAGCATAGCTCGCTTTTTCTTTTCAGACAAAATATAGTGAAGTAAAATAGCACCGGTTTGGTTCCCTGTTAATACCACATATTCACCTTTGTCATTCTTGACTGCTACCCCTAAGCGGTCCGCATCAGGGTCTGTCCCAATTAAAACGTCCGCGTCGATTTTCTTACCTTCTTTGATCGCTAATTCAAATGCAGCATGTTCTTCTGGATTTGGTGATTTTACGGTTGAGAAATTTGGATCTGGAAGTTCTTGTTCCTTTACGACAGTCACATTTTCGTAACCAAATGCTTTTAAACCATTTCGAACGGGCTTGTTGGCAGTCCCGTGTAGTGGAGTGAACACTACTTTTACTCCAACTTGTGAAAGCTCAGGATTAATGGAAATTGTTTTTAGCTTTTCTGTATAAGCATTATCAATTTCTACACCAATCATATTAATAAGACCTGAAGCTTTTAATTCAGCTTCACTGCCTACTTTTAATTCAAGCTCATTTTCAATCGCATTCACTTTTTCAATCACTGTATCAGCAGCTTCAGGTGGTAGTTGTCCACCATCTGAACCATACACCTTATAGCCATTATATTCCGGTGGATTATGGCTTGCTGTCACCACAATTCCTGAAAATGCATTTAAATGACGAACAGCATATGAAAGTTCTGGTGTTGGTCTAAGTTCATCAAATACGTAGGTTTGAATTCCATGTGTAGCAAGTGTTTTCGCAGCCTCCATGGCAAACTCAGGTGATTTGTGGCGAGAATCGTATGCAATCGCAACCCCACGTCGCATTGCTTCTTCACCAAAGGATTCAATAAAAGCAGCAAGCCCTGCAGATGCCTTGCGAATCGTATATATATTCATGCGGTTTGTCCCTGGTCCAATTTCTCCACGCATTCCACCAGTTCCAAACTCGAGATTTTTATAAAAACAATCTTCAAGTTCTTTTTGATTGTCCTTTTTTTCAAGTAACGCATTTTTGATTTCTTCATCTAACTCAGGCGTGTTAAGCCACAGGTTATACTTTTCCATCCAGCTCATGTTCATGAACCCCCATTTTCAGTTGTAATATGTATGTCATGTTTTATCTTCTATCTATTCTATATAAAATCCTGTAAATTTCCAATAGATTGTCCAATTTATTATGAAAAAGTAGAAAAGAACTAGTAAATTAAAAAATAGACGGATTTCTCCGTCTGTCGTCACACACTATAATCCTTCTTCATTTGGTTTAGATGCTTCAATGATGGAAGATTCTACTTCTGCTTCGTAGCTTTGTTTTTCAACCTCATTCCAGCTAAAGCGATCAGCCATGTATGAAACAATTTGTTGCCTCCATTGGTTTACCCACTCAATATTGAAGAACATCCCACCTGTACGACGAATGAGGAAATCGATTGGTTTTGAGACCATTTCGTACTGTATACCATACTCCAGTGATGCAAGTATAGGAAGTGGAAGCCCTGTTTCATTCGCTTTATCCCTTGATTCTGACATAATACCTTTTACAATTTCGATGTTCGCTCCATATAATCGAGTAAGTTTCTTTGCATCTTCATGAGTAAGTTCAAACTCTTTAACTAATTGCTCCGAATTTTCAGCTACAAATCGAGGATAATTTTTTGAACCGCCCACGTTTCCTCCGGATATGGGGATATTCTTTGTTTGACAAGGTTTCAATCCAACAAATCCGTCCTCCTGTAAAAGTTTCCCGACTTTGTCTACCACTGTTTCAGCCATTTTACGGTAGCCTGTTAATTTCCCACCTGCAATTGTGATTAATCCTGAATCAGAAACCCAAATTTCATCTTTGCGTGAAATTTCGGATGGGTCTTTTCCTTCTTCATAAATGAGTGGACGTAACCCTGCCCAGCTTGATTCGATATCGGAATTCTTTGCCTTTACAGTCGGGAACATATAGTTAATCGTATTAATCAAATATGATCTATCATCCTCGGTAACAGTTGGGTGTGCCGTATCTTTGTCATAAAATGTATCGGTTGTTCCGACATATGCTTTTCCATCACGAGGAATTGCAAACACCATTCGTCCGTCTGGTGTATCATAGTAAACCGCTTGTTTTAACGGAAACTTGGATTGATCAATTACAATATGAACGCCCTTAGTTAAACGCAATACCTTGCCTTTTTTTGAACGGTCTGCTTCACGCATTTGATCAACCCATGGTCCTGTTGCATTCACAATTTTCCTTGCAAAAATGTTGTACTCTTTTCCGGTCAATTGATCGACTACTTTAGCTCCCTTTACCTTCTTATTTTCATAAATGAAAGATTCTACCTTGGCATAGTTAACAGCATTTGCCCCTTTTTCGATAGCCTTTTTCATAACTTCAATCGTTAGGCGAGCATCATCTGTTCGATATTCAACATAATAGCCGCCACCTTTAAGTCCGTCTTTTTTAATGAGGGGCTCTTTTGCCAATGTTTCTTCAGCAGTTAGCATCGATCTTCTTTCGGCCTTTTTCACTCCGGCTAAAAAGTCATAGACACGGAGTCCGATTGATGTTGAAAATTTTCCAAACGTACCTCCCTTATGAAGGGGCAATAGCATCCATTCAGGGGTTGTAACATGTGGACCATTTTCATATACAATTGCTCGTTCTTTTCCTACTTCAGCTACTAAGCCGACTTCAAATTGTTTTAAATAACGTAGACCACCATGTACAAGCTTTGTTGAACGACTAGAAGTTCCGGCTGCAAAATCCTGCATCTCAACAAGAGCCGTTTTTAGGCCACGAGTCGAAGCATCAAGTGCAATACCAGCCCCTGTAATTCCACCACCGATAATAAGTAAATCGTGAACGTCCTGCCCCATTTCCGCTAAAATTGAGCTTCTATCTAAACTTGAAAACTGTGTCATAATACCTCTCCTTAAAATGGTAGAAAAAAAGACCACAAAAGACATTGCACCAATAGTGACAATGCTCCTGCGGTCTCTCCCTAATCTCCCTACCGAATTATTAACTTATTTCTATAGTAGCACATTTATTATTTGAAGACCATAGCTGCCTGTACTGCCTTTCTCCAGCCATTATATAATGTTTCACGCTTTTCTTGACTCATTTTTGGTTCAAAGGTATGATCAATTGCCCATTTACTCGAGATTTCAGATTGATCCTTCCAATAACCTACGGCAATACCTGCTAGATAGGCTGCACCCAAAGCAGTTGTTTCATTAATTACTGGACGTTCAACTGGTACACCTAAAAGACCAGATTGGAAATCCATAAGGAAGTTGTTCTTTACAGCCCCGCCATCTACACGTAATTTCTTCAAAGAAATACCGGAATCGGCTTCCATTGCAGTCAAGACATCCTTTGTTTGATATGCCAATGATTCTAATGTTGCCCGTATAAAATGCTCCTTTGAGGTTCCACGCGTAAGACCAAACACAGCTCCGCGAACATCACTATCCCAATAAGGTGCTCCAAGTCCCACAAATGCTGGAACGACATAAACGCCATCGGTTGATTCGACCTTCAATGCATAGCCTTCGCTATCCTTGGCATCTTTAAACATTCGAAGTCCATCACGCAGCCATTGAATCGCTGAACCTGCGACAAATATACTTCCCTCTAAAGCGTATTCGACTTTACCATTCAATCCCCATGCAATCGTGGTTAATAACCCATGTTTAGAACGTACAGCCTTTTCCCCAGTATTCATCAGCATAAAGCACCCTGTGCCATATGTGTTTTTGACCATCCCCTTTTCATAGCATGCCTGCCCAAAAAGGGCCGCCTGTTGATCACCAGCAACACCTGCAATCGGAACCTCTTGGCCAAAGAAATGATAACGTGTTGTTGTTGCATAAATTTCTGATGATGGTCGAACCTTAGGAAGCATTGATTTAGGTACGGTTAAGTATTCTAATAATTCGTCATCCCATTTTAACTCATAAATGTTATACATTAATGTTCGGGAAGCATTCGAATAATCTGTTACATGTGCTTTTCCACCCGAGAGCTTCCAAATAATCCATGTATCGATTGTTCCAAATAGGAGTTTACCTTTTTCAGCATTTTCTCGCACACCTTCAACATTGTCTAGAATCCATTTTACTTTTGTGCCTGAAAAATAAGCATCAATTAAAAGGCCTGTTTTTTCACGAAATGTATCATTTAAACCGTCAGTTTTTAACTTTTCACATATTCCAGCTGTTTGACGTGATTGCCACACAATTGCATTGTAAACAGGCTGTCCTGTTTCTTTATCCCAAACAACCGTGGTTTCACGTTGATTTGTAATCCCAATTCCAGCAATTTGCTCTGCTTTCACATTTGCTTCTGATAAAACAGATGCCATCACCGATAAAATCGAACCCCAAATCTCATTTGCATTATGCTCGACCCAGCCTGGCTTCGGAAAAATTTGTGTAAATTCCTTTTGCGCCATATGGACAATTTCGCCAATTTGATTAAACAAAATTGCGCGTGAACTTGTTGTTCCTTGGTCTAATGAAAGTATGTATTTCTCCACCGGTTAGCCCCCTTTTAAACGATCCTACATTAAAATTAACACGCTTACATTATTTTTGCTAGGTTTAAAAAACACCACTCTTTTAGGAGTGGTGCGTTTATTATCTGTTTTCTATTTTCGTAATTAGTTCGTTTAATTGAACTGAAGCCATCGATTCCAATCGATCATCGACTTCACAGAAATCTAAATCTTTTGTAACCTGGTTCGGTATAATCACACAATACATTCCAGCACGTTTCGCTGCTAGTGCTCCATTTGCAGAATCTTCAAAGACTAAACATTCCTCTGGTGATACCCCTAAGCATTTTGCTGCTTCTAAATACAAGGTAGGCTCTGGTTTCACTTTTTCAACATCGTCTGAGGTGCGGATACACTCAAAATAATCAAATAAGCAAAGATTTTTCAAATGAGTAGACACCCACTCATAATTTGAGCTCGATGCTAGCCCAATTTTTAATCCTGCCTTCTTTGCAGCTGTTAGGTACTCCTCAACTCCAGGCAATGCCCCTTCATTCTTCATTCGCTCATTAAACCGGGCCTTTCTAATTTTGGTTAATTCTTCATGGTCAACCTTTTTCCCAATTTGCTCTTCTAAGTATGTAAGGGCATTAAATCCCGCTTGCGTTCCAATCACTTTGCCCCAGACGGACATCGGAAGTTCAGAACCATGCTCTTGAAAGATTTCATTTAAGACATTGTATTCATTCGTTTCTGTATCGTAAATTAAACCATCAAAATCAAAAATAACTGCCTTTATCAACACATCATCCTCCTGTCTTTCTAATCCACCTACTATTATAAAGAAATATGTAGTAAAGTCCATTTTCCTTTATGACACAAAATGTTCAAAAAGTATCTTCATTTCAAGATTTTACATTTTACAATCACGTACTGTGATACTATAATTTTGAGTATACTTATGTGGAATGAGGGAGACGATGAACGCTAAGTTAAATGAAAAGGTGATGGAAACATATTTATTTATCGCATTTGCTGCAGCATTAATATCCACGCTTGGTAGTCTTTATTTTTCAGAAATCCAAAAATTCGTACCCTGTGAATTATGCTGGTACCAACGCATATTTATGTATCCTCTCGTCATTATTTTAGGAATTGCAATTTTTAAAAAGAATTACTCGATTGCACTCTACACATTTATATTATCTTTAATTGGTGGCTCAATTTCAATCTACCACTATCTTGTTCAAAAGGTGCCTACAATTGGTGAGAACTCACTATCATGTGGAGTTGTGCCTTGTACAAGCCAATACATAAACTGGTTTGGTTTTGTTACGATTCCTTTTTTAGCCCTAATAGGTTTTGCAATCATTGCAATTACTAGCTTTATTACAATAAAGAAGTTGAAAGAAGGGAAATAAATTTGAAAAAAGTTATCATTTTTACAGTTATTATCGTTGCTATTTTTGGAGCACTTGCTTTTATAACAACCACACAAAATAAACAACAAGCAGAAGGAAATCCATATGGAAAGGATACACTCGATCCTGCGACAATAAAACAGCTTGAGGATCCAAACTATGGAAATCAAATTCTACCAGACGAATTGGAATCGAAATTGGACAATGGTGAATCTATTACTGTTTACTTTTACGATCCAAAATGTCCACACTGTCAAGAAACTACCCCGGTCATCGTACCAATGGTAGATGAAATGGGTCTTGATTTGAAAAAATTTAATCTTCTTGAATTTAGGGACGGGTGGAATAAATACGGAATAGAATCTACACCGACACTTATCCACTTCGAAAATGGCGAAGAAGTTTCACGCCTTGTTGGGTATCACCCAGACCATAATGAATATAAAACCTGGTTCGAAGCTGCGATGGCCAGTTCCAAATAAAAGGAAATCCCTGCTCAAAATGATGAGCAGGGATTTTTTGTCCTTGTCTAGCTTCAGGCACCATCGTCTCTCTGGTCTAGCCAATCGCTTCAAAAGGGAAATTGCACCTACTGTCAGCGCTTCGTTTATACTTATCGACGATAGACAGGTGCCTTACGCTTTTTCTATTAAAGGCTGCCGATGCCTTTATGTATTAAGCTAAATATTGGTTAGCTGGCTTTGAATATTTACTTAATCCATCCGGACTATTCACATTTTGAAATTCTTCAATAGTAAAGGGAAACAAATAACCATAATCATTTAACTTTTGTACATTCTTTTCAAAAATTTCCCCATGGTATTCCTGGTAGCCTTCCTCTCGAATTGTTTCCAGAACCGCTATAATCGCTTGAAGGCTTGAAATGACATTAAAAGCCTTATCCAATGTTCGATTATAGTAGACGTCTTCCTCTTTTGGCGCTAATACATTCCATTTCTCAAGTTTTCCAATATACTCATCTTCAAAGTAAGTCGGAAAAATGGAAGAATACATGTAATCAATTAGCTCCGTAATGTGATGTTCTTGCTCCGGAGTTGATGCTACTACAATTTTCAATGTAAAACCCACCCTTATATCTCCAATATAATCAAATGTGCCTTGGCGTATTTGCGCCCAGATGTTTTCGAGTTTGCTCGAAAATCTTCCTTTGAATATCTATGGCATCCGCCGGAGGCTTTAACTTTAATCAGTCGAGGTTAGAACCCCCACCGAATTTTATACCATTTGCATTTATCCACACTTACAGAAATACAGGATTAATGCTCAATAAAGTTAAGAATAGAATAACATAGGATTCTTTGTTTTTGGTACGGTAAGTCTTTCCTCCAAACCCACCATTCTCTTTCTTTCATTTCATGAATTGATTATACTTGGAAAAGATAGTTATTAAAAAGCAAGGATGATTGAATGTTGACTAAGAGATTTGGAGAATGGTTCGAGGTGTTAGTTCCTAGTGATTGGGAAACGATGACCATTGAAGACGTTCTTAAAAATGTATGGGCAGTGCCTAAGCAAATGCTACACCACTTTCGCATGGACAAAGCCGTAAAGTTTAATGGAGAAACCAAAAGTTGGAACACTCCACTTAAACAGAATGATAAACTTCAAGTTCGCCTATTTGTAGAGGATGATTTTGGTGTTCAACCAGAATTTATTGAAGATCTTCAAATTTTATTTGAGGACGACCATCTACTTATCGCGAATAAGCCATCCGGAATGGAGACACATCCAAACGAAGAAAATCAACTCGGAACTTTAGCAAATGCTGTAGCCTATCATTTTCAAGCAAATGGAGTTTACACAAAAGTTCGCCATATTCATCGCCTCGATCGCGATACAACAGGTGCTGTTATTTTCGCGAAGCATAAACTTGCATCAGCAATTTTGGACCGCAGACTTGAAAAAAGAGAAATCAAGCGCACCTATGTTGCACTAGTGCATGGAATCATTAAACAAAAAAAGGAACCATTGATGCTGCCATTGGTCGTGACAGGCATCATCCAACTAGAAGAAGGATATCTCCGACAGGACAAAAAGCAATTACGAAATTTAGGGTCGTTCAAACCCTCGAAAAGAAAAAAATAACCTTGGTGGAGCTCGAGCTATTAACAGGTCGTACTCACCAAATACGTGTTCATATGAGCCATCTTGGTTATCCGCTGGTGGGTGATACATTGTATGGTGGTAAACCAACCGTTTCCCGACAAGCACTACACGCCGCAAAAATACGTTTGCTACACCCGCTTACCAACGAGAAAATAATCTGTGAGGCACCATTTTTAGATACCCCTCCAATTTTTGAAGATTTATTTGTCTAAATCTCACTAGGATGGGTCTTGTATTCATGCGGGTTTCACTCTTTTCTTATATAATACAAATGAAATACAAGTGAATAAGGAAAGGAGCTTATCATTTGCAGGACTTACTTATTTACGTCATACTAGGCCTTTGTATTGGAGTAATGTCCGGCTTCTTTGGCATTGGCGGTGGATTTATACTTACACCAACGCTAATCCTTATGGGATTTTCTCCAATTATTGCAATCGCAACAAGTTTATTGTATACAGTTGCTACATCACTTTCTGGAGTGGTTGCGCATTTTCGTCTTAAGCATATAAAATGGGAGAATTCCATTATTATTGGTATAAGTGGGATTATTGCCACTCAATTTGCACACCCTTTTGTTATTTTCCTAGGACAATACAACCTAGAAAATACTGTAATTCCTTTGATGTATATCGTACTCATCTTATATTTTTCAATTTCAATTCTTGTGAGCAAACCTGCAAGCAAGGAACAAGCTATTAGTAAAACCAACTATTCTTATCTAAAAATTGTATTGATCGGGTTATTCGCCGGGTTTATTTCAACAGCATTGGGAGTAGGTGGAGGCTTCATTATTGTTCCATTATTAATGGGAGTGCTCGGATTTCAACCAAAATATGCAGTTGGTACAAGCCTACTAAGTGTATTAATGATCGTGATGGTAGGTTTTACAACCTATGCATCCACCGTCCAACTTGATTATGGAGTCATCGGAAGTCTAATTGTCGGCGCACTAATAGGTGGTCAGCTTGGTGCAAGAGTTACAAATGTATACGAAGATAAACAAGTTCGTCACTTCTTAGCTGGGCTATACATCGCGACTGGGGTGAGCTTAACATTTAAGCTATTCCATCTCGACTTTATAGGTATGCTCATCTTGTTTACCTATTGCCTTTACATGTTAATACATTTCCTTTTACATTCCCTTAAAGATCGTCTCAAGGAGAAAGAAGTTGGGTAAAGAAAAACATCCCCTACAACAAATAGGGGATGTCAGAGTGTA
>NZ_HE610985.1:1503046-1539896 GCF_000285535.1 Bacillus timonensis
ACATCCCCTACAACAAATAGGGGATGTTTTTTGTTTAGTTATTTTCCTTGACAAGGTAATCAAGAATTAGTGTAGTATCTTTTTTACCTGCATCACTTAAATGCTTTTCATCATAGTCTTTAATTTTACTGCTAAGCTTACTGATTTGTTTATATGCCTTTTGATCGTTCTTTAGTAACTTTTTAGCATTTCTCAATTGAGCAATGATTGAAGTCTTTGTCCCTTTATTCCCTTCTGCTGCCTCGATAACTTTTATTGCATTATCAAGGGTTGCATTACGAATAACAACTTCAAGAGTCTGATCAATTTCAAGATTGTTATTCTTATCGATTGCTCGATAAAGAAGTGTATGTGTTCCTTCTCCTGTGATTGTGATTGGCTGCTTGTATTCAGTCCATTCACTTCCATTAAGGCTGTACTGTATTTCTTTAACACCAGTACCTTCATCTGTTGCAGCTAGTTCGACTTGAACGTCTTCTAAATAATCACCATTTGAAAAATCAGGTTCACTTAATGTTGCAATTGTTACTGGAGCTAAAGAATCCTTTTTACCTTCAGAGATTCGGCCTTCTGCATAATACTCAATCGGCTCCATATTTTTACTTCTGATAAAATCAACAGTAGCCTGAAGATCGTCTGGTCCTTGAACTGGATTCTTACCTAGCTCTAATAAGCGATATTTGTCACTACTATGTGGATACATATAATTATTTACAGTTACCGTATAGGTTTGAGTCAGATCTATAGGATCGCCGTTTGGCCATGTAATCTCCACGACCTCACCAAATTCACCTAAAGTACTATCCCATGTATAGTTGAAACCACCGATACTTACATCAGGACCATAACTACTAAATTGAGTGTTTAGTACTTTTATTAAATCATCACCTGTGATCTCTAGCTTCACTAATGTATTGCCGAATGGCTGGATATTGAATAGTTCATTCCAAGTGATATCCCCTGCATTCAAGTCATCACGGATTCCTCCACCATTCATTAATGCAAAATCACTATCCATCGCAGCAATCATACCGTCGGCGATTAAATTTCCTAATGCATTGTCACCGGTTTCCCCTTTAACAGCATAACCACCTGTCATATCTATCGCTGCATACCCAATTACTTCATTAAGTTTAGGGCCAACTTTTTCTAAATATTTTTCAAGTATACTAGAAACTTCAGGATCTGGTGTTACTCCTTCTTGAACGACATCAACTATTTCTGCTGATTTTTTCACAATGTCACCTGTGTTTCGATCAATTTCCAGATCCACATCAGCAAAGGCTTTTCCGTATTCCCAAGCTTGAACAATTAACTTTCCATCTACAACTGCATTTAGTTTCACATGATTATGAGCTGCAAAAATAACGTCTACAGCATCATTAATTTTCGTTGCAATTTCAGTAATATCTCCTGTTGCACTCTGACCTGATTGATTTCCAGGAACATGTGCTAACACAACAATTGCTTCTACTCCTAGTTCCTGTAATTCAGGTACATATTCGTTGATTGCTTCTGCTTCATCTGTAAACACAACATTTTCATTGCCTTTTGCAATAATCATATTCGGGGTATCTACAGTTGCTACTCCGATAAATCCAATTTTCTCTCCATCCACCTCCTGAACTGTGTATGGATCAAGTACTAATTCGTTCGAATCCTTATACTTTACGTTAGCTGCAACCATTGGAAAGTTGATACCATCATACTTATCTGTGCCATTTGGATGATCGCCACCGTTTATTAGGCGGACCATCTCATCCACTCCTTCATCAAACTCATGATTTCCAACTGTACCAACATCAAATCCAAGTGATTCCATCATTTCGACTGTAGGCTCATCCTGTAAAAGCGCTGATACTGGTGAACTTCCACCAACCATGTCCCCAGCATGTACAAGAAGAGTATTTGGATTTGTTGCTTCTCGTTCACGTAAATAGGTTGCTAGATAATCCATTCTTCCAAAGTTTGTTCCATCTATCGTTCCTGTTACATCAATTTTTCCATGTAAATCATTAACTCCTAGTAGCTGAACTTTCAGATTACCTTCTTCCTGTCCATCAGCTGCTGTGTAACCATTTGCTTCTGCTTCTTGTGCACTTGCAAAGAAGATGCGTTTTTCAACTGGTACCTCTTCAAAGTTTTTAGGTGCCACATATTCCTTCGTCTGTGAATTTCCCACATAACGAAGCAAACCTTTACCTTGTTCACGTGCACGAAATTCAAACGGTAATTCCAAAAGTGGATTTTCTGGATTCCAGATTCCTATCCCAGCATCTTTCGCTTTCTTCACAGCAGATTGGTACATTTCGTAATCAGATTCATCTCCAATCGGCCATAAAAAGTATGTAGAAGCATAACCTTGTTGAACCATCTCCAAATTCGTATTTAAACCGTCTGATTTACGAATAATTTGTGCTAATAAACGACCGTAATCGTCAGTCGCCTCTTCTCCAACCTTCACTATTACCTCATCACCAGGTTGTAATAGAGAGTTTAAATATACTTTTGCAGCATTTCCATGATCCAATTGATTTTGATCAAGCTCATTTTTAGGACTGTGATAGGTCTCCGGAGTATCAATGTTGACATAACGAACCTTTGTCGCTCCTAAAACCGGAGTATCTAAATGGATTGTATCTCCATCCACCACACTTTTAACAGTTGAAATATATTCTCCAACTGAAGATGGAGGTTCTGGTTGTTCTGCGGCTAACTGAAGATCAGCTTGTTTCTTGGAATCAATTGATATGAATCATATTGACTTAATATACCTGTCACATCATACCACTTTCCTGCTTCAAGCTTGGTAACATCTAATGAATCCTCCATCACACGAAGAGTCGTAGTATTAAATTCGCTATCAATAAAAGTAATATTATAGCCTCCACCTGCTGGTGTACTTGGAATATCTTTTATAAATCCATTTACATTTATTAATGAACCCTCAAAAGGTTCAGCAATTGATGCATCCTGCATGTCAGAGATTGATAGATTAATAGATTCTGGCAGTACTTGTCCATTCTCTAAAACCTCAATTATTTCTGGTTCAATTTCAGATAAGCCTTTATATGAAGTACTCTTTCCAATAACTTTGATACGATCGCCCTCATGTAATTCAGGGAAAGTTGCAGGGTCATATGCAAAAATATTTACCCCTGCCGTTTCATCCTGTATATAAGTAGAGAGCTTGCCGCCACCAATCGCACTGTTGTCAGCCGTAACAATTCCTTCAACTTGGACTTTTTGTCCTAGTTTTGTTTTTGCATCTTTAATAGAAATGGTTTCTTGTGGCACTGGCTCTGGTTCAGGCTCAGAACTTCCATCAGTAAATTCAATTGCTGTTGGGTTTTTTAGGCCAGAAACACTAAAATATGGTTCTAAATTTCCTGTAATACGAATCTTTTTACCAATGTTATTTGGATTCGTAAATAGACCAAATTCACTTCTGAAATTTTTTGTAACTTGCACTGTAAGTATTTTACTTACTTCGTTTTCTGTTGAGGCATCTGCTAATAGTAGATTGGTATCATCCCTAAAAGGAGCTTCAAAATCATAGCTTTTCACCCCATTCGCATAACCTACAACATACCCCTCAACCGTAGCACTTCCACTGTTATTCGCAATGGCTTCTGCCACTGTGATAACATTCTCCTCTGCCTGTACGGTAGATGTCAGCATTGGAGTAAAACTAGATAGAATAATAGCAATAGCCGCTAGTAAACTAATAAAACTTCGAGCCGTACGTTTTTTCATTTTAATCCTCCTATAACAAATTTTGGTTACACTCTATTAATGATATAGGCGAATTGTTTAGACAATATGAATTTAGTGTAAAACTATAAAACAGTTATATATCACTAGATTTACATCAAATGGGTATATTACTTTTGATGCATTCTTCGTCAGACCTTTGAGTCCTACTGGTTATTTTTGGAATAGGTATATTTTCACCCTTGTGTTTTTGATAAGATTGGGATAGTGAAATATCTTAGTGAGGTGACATGATGAACTTTTATGAAGAAGTATTGAAAAGAAAAGATGATCTACTTCGTGATTTAGAAACACTATTACGAATCGAAAGTGTAAAAGACCTTGAAAGACAAACAAAAAAACGTCCAATGGGTGAAAAAATTGGTGAGGCATTGGAAACAATGCTATCAATTACTGAGTTTGCTGGATTCCAGCCAACAAATATTGAGGGAATGGTAGGTTATGCGGAATACAGTCCTGCTAAAGCAGAGGATTATATTGGGATCCTTTGTCACTTGGATGTTGTTCCTGCAACTGGTGATTGGTCAACACCACCTTTCGAACCAACTATTCGAGATGGAAAATTATATGCGAGGGGTGCGATTGATGATAAAGGACCAACGATAGCAGCCTATTACGGACTCAAAATCGTGAAAGAACTCGGACTTCCTTTAAAGCATAATATTCGTATTATCTTTGGCACAGACGAAGAAAGTGGCATGAGTTGTATGAAAAAATATGCTGAAGTCGAAAAAATGCCATTAGCTGGATTTGCACCTGATGCGGATTTTCCCATCATTCATGCTGAAAAGGGGCAAATCAATGTAAAACTGGGGCTTCAAAAAATCTCTACTAATGATAGGCAAGATTTATCTCTTCTCTCCTTTGTTGCTGGTGAAAAAGGGAATATGGTTCCAGACGTTGCTGAAGCCATTATCGGTGGTCAGAATGATACACTTGTTCCGCAATTTTTAAAATATTGTAAGGAAAAAGGAGTGGAGTATTCATACTCCCTAGAAGGAAATCAAACCATGCTTAAAATAGTTGGCACCTCAGCCCATGGTATGGAGCCTCATAAAGGAGTTAATGCTGCACTCATTTTAGCTTCGTTTCTACAGCCATTTTCGTTTGAGGGTAGTTCGAATGACTACATTCAATTCATTTCCAAGACCCTTTATAACCAATTTAAAGGGGAAGGACTTGGGATTGATTTTGCAGACGATATTACTGGTCCACTTACCGTGAATGCTGGGATTTTTAGATTTGTGAAGGATGATATTGCCGAAATTCATTTAAATATTCGTTGCCCTGTTGAAACAAATTATGATGCTACTATCGAAAACCTAACAAAAACGGTAGAATCCTATAGCTTTAAGGTTACATCTCTTACTACCAAAGAACCACATCATGTTCCAAAGGATTCCCCAATGATTAAGGCTCTTCAAGAGGTATATCAGACGGAAACAGGTGAGGAACCTACTTTGTTAACTACAGGCGGGGCGACTTATGCCCGTTTTATCAAAAATGGGGTTGCCTTTGGGGCTGTATTCCCAGGCAAACCAATGACTGCCCACCAAAAGAACGAATATATTGAAATAGATGATTTATTAAAAGCGACTGCTATTTATGCACATGCAATCTATCGATTAGGGAATTTATGATTTCAAAAAAAGGTTTTTTCCTATACATCTAGGTTAGAACCTTTTTTTTCGATTTCTCCATGTT
This sequence comes from Bacillus timonensis, assembly GCF_000285535.1. Taxonomy (GTDB): domain Bacteria; phylum Bacillota; class Bacilli; order Bacillales; family Bacillaceae_L; genus Ferdinandcohnia; species Ferdinandcohnia timonensis. Next base: position 1,508,525 of record NZ_HE610985.1, read on the forward strand.
TGTCCATTTCACATTCTTTGCTCTATCATACGATGTAGTATCTCTTGATAAAGGAGGTGCTATTTATGGGCTATGATGGAGGCGGACACAACAACAGCTTTGCGTTAATTGTAGTATTATTTGTCCTATTAGTCATTGTCGGTGTATCATTTGTAAGCTACTAGTCGATTGGGTCTTTAGCGTATCCACCGCGTATCCCCATACTATCTCCTTGTAAGGTGTTTCAAAGGCAAAGCCTTTTGAAACACCTTTTTTTCTATCTGTGTATTTCTACCCAATTAATAACATCTTTAAAAACTTCCTCTTTATTAAGCTCATTTAATATTTCATGACGACTATTTTCGTATAGTTGAATCGTTACATCCTTCATTCCTACCTGTTTATACATTTTTGCAGCTTTGATAACTCCCTTTGAAAAATGACCAACCGGATCCTTATCGCCTGCAATAAAGTACATCGGTAATTCTATCGGAATAGTTTTATTCGCATTATGGTTATTGACTTTCGCTACTCCACTAACAAGGTCATAGAAAAAACCCGCCGTAAAAACTCCACCACATAGAGGATCCTCAATATACTTATCTACTTCCTTGTTATCTCTGGAAAGCCAATCAAATTCAGTTCTGGACGGACGAAAATCTTTATTATAGCTACCAAAAGTAAGCTTATTCATAAGGGGACTTGGTGATTTTTTTCCTTTTCGTGTACTCTCAAGCTTCGCAATACCGATTCCGATTTTTCCAATCAGGCCTGGGTCCCCACCTGTTCCTGAAAGGATAACACCTGCTAATTGATCACCATGTGTTTGTATGTATCTCCGTGCTAAAAAGGAACCCATGCTATGTCCGAATAGAAAAATGGGGACACCGGGATGATTCTTTTTAATAAGGTTGGTTAATTGAATCATATCTTCCACAACTCGATCAAACCCATTTTCATCAGCAAAAAAGCCAATCAGGTTGGCGTTCACACCTGTTTTTCCATGTCCTCTATGGTCATTCCCATAGACGATATAACCAGCATCTATTAACGCTTTCGCAAATAAATCATAGCGTTCTATATGTTCAGCCATCCCATGAGCAATTTGAATGATACCTTTTGTTTTTTCTTGTCCTTCTTTTGCCCACTTTTTACTGAATATCGTGACACCATCATCAGTCAAAAAGGTAAATTCGGTATAACACATGTCTATAGCCTCCTTTTATGTCTATTATATTCTTTGGTTAGAAATAATAGGAATAGAATTGGGAATAACCACCTATTTTCTTTTAGAATTCGGGTTGGTACAATAAATACATAGTAAATGCTGTGATGTTAGTTTCCTAGTATTGTTTCAACCGAATACTAATATTTAGGGAGTTTAAGAGATTAACTTGCAACACCAGGCCATTTCATTTCATGGAAGGTGACGCACTTTATGCAAATTCCCACCTGTGAGAGTGCAGGTTGTGAAACAATATGGGGACGGCATTTGTGGCATTCCCTTCGTATTCTAAGCTGGTTCCGTTTTTACGGAATCAGCTTTTTGTTTTTCAGTTTTCCACTTTCGTGTTTCCATTTTTTGTGCATATAATAGAAGTAGCATTAGAGAAAAAGAATAGAGGGGAATGATCAAAATGAGTACTTTTACAGTTAAAGGCACATGGACTGGAAATAGAAATGGGGAAGGTACGATTACCACAGATGGATTTCATACGGCGGTCTCTGCTCCAAAGCAACTAGATGGCCCTGGTATTGGTGCAAATCCTGAAGAATTATTAATTGCTGCTGCTACAAATTGCTATATGCTTACTCTTTCTGCTATCCTTTCAAATCGCGATATTGAATACACTCATCTTGAAGTTGAAACGGAAGGCACAGTAGGAAAAGAAGGAAAGCGCTTAATCTTCGAAAAAATCGTTCATAAACCCGTTATTTTCATAAAAGAAGCAGACGATGAACTTCAAGACAAAATCCTTAAACTTGCTCACCGGGCCGAAACAGCCTGCTTCATCTCTCAAACGCTTAAAGGGAATGTTGAGGTAACCGTTGAACCTGTTATAAAAATCGTTGGCTAATATGTTTTATGAATACCTCGTGTTTGGGTTGCAACCATACGGCGACAATCTCAATAGGGGGTGTTTTTTCTATTGGCCATAAATCCTAAATATTAGCCTATAAATCCAATTTATTAGCTATAAAACCAATTTATCAGCTATAAATTAAAATTATTAGCCATAACAGGCATCGGGACCCACTTTTCCCCCGGAAAAATCAAAAGGCAGTGTGTCAGCACACTACCTTTCTTAAAGATTTACCCTCTTTGCGATTGATAAACCTTTAAGTTTGAATAAATGATCTCTAAAAAGGGGGTTTCTATTCCTTTTTCCTGAGCAATTTTATACAAATAGCCTTGTATTTGTTCTGCTTCGACATCTAGACCTTTTTCCATATCACGCTGCATCGACGATTTCATGGTATACGTCATTTGATTCGTTGTTTCTAAATGTTTTTCCTCAATATCGTCATCGATTGGTGCACCAATCGCCCTCATCACAGACCCGATTTCTTTATATAAATTTAAAATAAGCTTTTGACCATTCTGCTCTTCACGGATTGGACCAATGGGTGATCTCATTAAAGTTGTAATACCTGAAAAACCAGTGATGAACATATATTTATGCCACATTTCGCGATTGATGGTATTGCTCAATTGAATGGTTGTTTTTGTACCAGACATCGCATCTGCTAATCTTTCGATACGTTCCGTTCTTTCTCCTGAAAATTCCCCAAATAATGCACGGTGATTCGGGCTTGTCTGTATAATTTTCCCCTCAGAATCTAATGTTGACTCAATAAAGCATAAACCACCTATTACATTTTGAGGGTTAAATATAGTTTTAATCACATCGACATGACTGTATCCATTTAATAAGGGAAGAATCATGGTTTCTTCATCCACATATGGCTTGATACTATGTAAAGCACCTTCGAGATGGTATTGTTTCGTTGAAAGAATGATGACATCAAATGGCTCTGCTTCTTCACCCGATTCGATTGTCTTCGGTTGAAGGGTTACATTACCATGAATACTCTCGATTTGAAGTCCATGTTCTTGTAATTGTCTTCGTCTATTTTCACGAACTAAAAAGGTTACATCTTCTCCTTTTTCGAGGAGACGCCCCCCAAAATAGCCCCCGACAGCTCCTGCTCCTACAACTAATATTCTCACAATCTTGCAACCCCTTTCATTGAAAATCTATTAATAGTATAACAGAAAAAAAGGCCCGCAGCGCCGGCCTCTTCAACGATTGGTTAATTTGATACATAGTTTGCAGCGGAACGAACTTCAATTTGAAGTGAGCCGCCGTTAACAGATGTTTTCAGAACAACTGGATAGGGACGATTGTTTGCAAACTTAAAGTCTAAATACGGATAAGCAACTGTCGCATCATGCCCAATTGGAACATAACCGACTGGTTTGGAGTGGTGATGGACCTCAATCATTTCAAGTCCCGCCTTTGCAACAGCATTATAAAGAGTACTTGAAGTTTGACATACTCCTCCTCCATATCCCGGAACAAATTCCTTATTCACGATTACAGTCGCAAGCGCATACCCGTTATCTTTTGAGGCATTTCCAACAACTGTATTGAAATAAAAACGGTCCCCTGGCCCCAACACAGTATTATTTATTTCATCTGCGGATTTTTTAATATTGAAGCTTCTTCCAGTTACAGAGGCATCAAAATAAGTTGTAAAGCTTCCTAAAACAACTTCATTAATACCTTGAACTTGTTCTTGTGAAACATTTGGATTCGTTTCTTCAATAGGCAGAACGACTTGTTTATTAAAAACAGAATTATCTAGTAAACTAGTAACAAGCTCATCTTCATTTAAAACCATTCGACTTTGACCTGCCTGCAGTTCACCACTAGCATTGAGTTTTGCTGGTATCATAGGTCGATCAATCGTTGCTGCTAAATCACTGGCTAACTGTGCAGCCTTGGCTTTTAATTCTTCTTCATTTTGAAAATCGCTCATGTTAAGCACTTCAATTACGCTATTATCTCGTGGGTCAATTACGGAGATTTCGCGTTGCTCAACTCCATGCTTTATTTCAATTGTTTCAACAGGCGCAACTTGATGTAGTTCTACACTTACCGGTTCTTTTTTCTCAATAAGACTACACCCACTCATTAATAAAACACCTAATAATAATGGCAAAGTTGTTTTCTTCAAATTACTCTCTCCCATAGTTTTTTTGGACAATATTACAAATGTTAAAAATGATTAACAAAAGAACTTACATAGGAATTTTATTAAACAAAAAAGAATATATTCCTATTTACTGCAGATTTTACATTTGCCTTCTTATACATGGGAATAGACTTAGATGATTGGATAATTGAAGTAAATTTGTTAGTGAGAGCTGTAGTTTAGCGAAAGTAGAAGGAAACCCGCTTCACCTCATTAGACGTCGGATAGCTTGTATTTGTTACTAACTTTTGTAATATTTGACATATTTTTATTATACGTTCTTTCTAGCGAACAAATCAACTAAAAAATCTGCAATCACAGGAAATGATTGCAGATTTTAAGGTTAGACGGAACCACAAGAACCGTCCCTATGGTTACACTGGCACCCCGGTTACTTACAGTTTTCCATGGCTGCGATTATGCTTGCACGGAAACCATGTTTTTCGAGGGTTGCGACTGCTTTGATGGTTGTTCCGCCAGGTGTGCATACGTCATCTTTGAGTTCTCCTGGGTGTTTTTCAGTTTCGAGTACCATTTTTGCAGCACCTAAAAGTGCTTGTGCCGCAAGTTTATAGGCTTGTTTTCTCGGAATTCCTTGCATGACTGCACCATCTGCCAAGGCTTCGATAAACAGATAGGCATATGCAGGCGATGAACCGCTCACTGCTGGAATGGCATCCATGTGTTGTTCTTCAATGATTTCCACCTTCCCAAATCCTTCAAACAGCTGAACAATACCAGATAAATCCTCTGTAGTTACATATGAGTTAACAGAGATTGCACTCATCCCTTCGCCAACTAAAGAAGGAGTATTTGGCATTGAGCGAACTGTCTTGATTGGTCTTTCAAACTGTTTCTCGATAAAATCAAGAGTTATTCCAGCTGCTATTGTAATGATGATGGTTTCATCATTGACAACCTCCTTAACTTCGTTGATTATATCAACATACGAATCAGGATGGACTGCTAAAAACAAATAATCAGCATTTATTGCTACCTCTTTATTTTTTATTGATGTTCTAATTTCGTATGTTTGCTCGACAAAATGTAGAGTTTCTTCTGTTCTTGCACTCGCGATAATTTGCTGTGGGCTGACAACATTGGAATTTACCATTCCCTGAATCATTGCTTGAGCCATTTTTCCGCATCCTATAAAACCAATATGTTTGTCCATGTTGAACCTCCTTTTGCTTTTTATTATAGAGAAACTTGAGTGATAAAAAAATATTGGAGGTTTATACATATTGTTTTAAACTACGGGGAAACTAATTCTAAAAAAGAGGTGAATAGAATGTTTCGATTTGAAAGGGTTCTTGATACAGTCTTGGGGTATACAGGATGGCATGACCTTACAAATACAATGATTCACAGTGAACAAGAACTACGTTATTTGTATGATGACGAAGAAGATGATGATCCACTCATGTAAATGTCAAAAATCTAGATGCTAATCAAGGGGCCCTACAAGAAGTAAGGGTCCCTTTTAAGTACGGCTATAACAATAACAACTAGCGATATGGTCATTGACCATCCCGGTTGCTTGCATAAAGGCATAGCAAATCGTTGAACCAACAAATTTAAAGCCACGTTTTTTTAAGTCCTTGCTTAATCTATCACTAATTTCTGTTGTGGCTGGTACTTCATCTAAGGTTTGAAAATGATTTTTAATTGGTTTAATATCAACAAATGACCAAATGTATGTATGAAAGCTTCCAAATTCCTCTACTACCTTAAAAAATGCTTTTGCATTTGTGATGACCGCATTTATTTTTAGTCGATTACGGACGATACCTTCATTCGATAGCAGTTCTTCAATTTTCTTTTCATCATATGTAATAATCTTTTCAGGTTCAAAGTTGTCAAAGGCTTTGCGGTAATTTTCTCTTTTTTTCAAAATGGTATACCAGCTAAGACCAGCCTGTGCTCCCTCTAAATTCAAATATTCAAAGAGCATGCGATCATCATAAACGGGTACACCCCATTCATGATCGTGGTAGTTAATATAAAGGGAATCTTCATTCACCCAGCCGCATCTTTTCAAAACTCTCCCACCTTTTCTTTTAACAAAATTATAACAGAGAATAGGAATAAAGACCGGCCCATCTTTATTCCCAGTATTTTTGTTTATTCTTTAATTCCCGCGAGCCACTCCTGGTAGCAGTCCTTACATAGTGTTTCTTCTCGTTCACCGTCAATATTCACAAATGCAACATAATGAAATCTTTCATTTTCAAAAGGATCTTGGCAATAAAAGCAGTTTGTCGTCATTTTCTTACCTCCTCATGAATAATTCTTTTTCTTATTTTTATCTATCCAACCCTTGTATTTTCGCGTTAATAATATCCAAATCTGAAATGCGTAGCGCCTTGTTTTGCCGACAAGTAAAAGTTCTGTAAAAAAAGTCGCTTTTTGACTTTTCTTGCCTCAGGTTATTTGACCTAAAAGGATAGGTTCTGCAGCTAGACAAAGAAAGAGTCAGCTTTTTGCTGACTCTTTCTTACATTTCAATATACTTATCCTGATCAATTCCATCAAAAAAGAAGCTTTTTTCGCCAATTGAATATAACTGAAGCTCATGCATAGCACGGGTACAAGCTGTGTAAAAAAGTTTTCTTTCATATTCTCTTCCATAAACCTCATTTGATGCATTATAAAGAACCACTGCATCAAACTCGATGCCTTTTGCTAAGTACGTTGGTAAAATTAAAACACCCTTATCAAACTGATAGGTCTCCTGATCCATAAGTCGGACATGGATTTTGTCCTTCAACGCCTCAAAAGCTTCCTTGCTCTCCGCTGCAGTTTTACAAATAACTGCAATTGTTTCATGTCCTTTTTCTTGAAGAGCTTCTATATTGGTAATTATCTCTTTATGAAGACTTTCTTTTGTTTCTACTCTCTTACATAAAGGAAGTGAGCCAGAGCGGTTAAACGCTTGAATTTCTTCACCTCCAGGGACAATCCCTTTCGAAAACTCAACAATTTCTCTTGTTGAACGGTAACTTTTTTTCAAATCAATGACTTCATAGTTCTCCTTCTCGTAAAGCTCAGGAGACAACAGTGTTAAGGCATGAATGGAATGTGCATAAATGGCTTGGTTGTAGTCCCCAAGTATTGTCATGCGAGAGTTAGGAAACAGCTGTTTCAAATATTCAAATTGGAAGGGTGAGTAATCTTGTGCTTCATCGATGAATAAATGACGAATTCCTGTATTTGATTTCTTCCCTTCAATCAAATCCTGTAAATATAGAAAAGGAGTTGCATCCTCATAATTCAACCGATTTTGTTCCAATTGTTCGATTGTGTACAAACAGATTTCATTCCATTTATCGCCTTCCTTTTCTTCTTTTAAATACTCGAATAATTGTTTGTAGATTCCTTTTATGTTTAAATATTCAAGTTTCTTAATCGCAACTTTTATTGGTTTAAAATGCTTACGTACAATCTCCTTCGCGATTAATTTTTCCTCACGGTCATAATCATCAAAGGTGTCTTTGGAGAACTCCCGTTTTTTCTGTAATTGCTTAAATATTTCAAGGTGATCTTCCTTATCCATTAGTTCAGCTTCCTGAAGTACCCAGTCTTTTTTCCGTTCTTGCCGTTCGAATTTGATAACTTCCTTCGTTAGCCATTCCGTCACTTTGGTTAATCGATTTGGTATTGAAATAGAAGGATGCAATGAATAAAAATACTCCTGAATAACATCTTTTGGAATAATTGTTTTACGTTTAAAAACAATATTTTTAAAAAGTAGACCTGTTTCTCCTAGTTTTTTTACATATGAATCAATAAGTTCCTTAAATCCAATGCTTGCCTTAGCAGTTATTGCTTGTAGTCTTTTCTCATAATTTGGCTGATTCATCGCAGTTAACATATATTCCATTTGGGAAAATGGATCTTCCACATCAAAAAGGTTTCCTAATCGATGTTCAACATAGCTTTGGAAAGTGGATTGTTGCATATTATCCTCCCCGAGCTCGGGTAGAACGGTTGCAACATAGCTATTAAAAAGGGGATTTGGCGAAAATAACATAATATTATTTGAGTTAAGCTGTTCACGGTAACGGTACAGTAAGTATGCAACTCGTTGTAAAGCAGCCGACGTTTTACCTGATCCTGCCACACCTTGAACAAGTAAATAACGACTTTTTTCATTGCGAATAATTTGGTTTTGCTCACGTTGGATTGTCGCAACAATGCTCTTCATTTGTGTGTTCGCATTATTTCCAAGAACCTTTTGGAGCATTTCATCTCCGATGGTAACTCCCGTATCAAACATGCTTTTTAAACGGCTATTTTTAATAATGTATTGTCGTTTTAACGTCATTTCCCCTTCGATTGTTTCAAAATGTGTATCATATTTTGCATGACCTGGATAATAATCATAATACATGCTTGAAATTGGCGCTCTCCAATCATATATTAAAAATTCTTCTTCGTCCTTATCTAGTAAGGATGCAATTCCAATATAAATGTTCTCTTCTTTGCCTTCCCCATCTTCAACAAAATCAAACCGGCCAAAATACGGAGAATCCTTGAGCCTTTCAAGAACTTTAATTTGTTTATGAATCTGTTGATGGTTTCTTTCTCGTTCACCTATTAGTTCGGATTGCTGTTTGATACTTTGAAATGTTTCAATGACATCATCAGGTTCATCAAGATTAACCGTTACATCTTCCCAAAACGTTTTTCGAAGGTCGACAACTTCACTTTTAGCGCTTCCTACTTTCGATTCTATAGCTGTTTGCTTACTTTCGATGACCTCCAACACATCTTTAAGTCTGTCTTGTTCCTGAATCCAGTCTGTATTTTGCTTCTCCATGAACACCACTCCTCGTATAGTGAACTTCTGTCTTAACGCGCTAAAATAATTTATAGTTGACAATCAAAGAATATTGTTATAAAATTATAATAGGGTATAATAGACGCGTTTATGAATAAATTCACAAAAAAAGACAGAACAATGACATCATACCATGTCGTTCTGTCTTTTTCAATGTATTTCACCTGTTTTTTACCATAAAATCTAAGGTTCTTTTAATTCCTTCTTCATAAGGTGTTGCTGGTAAAGGTCCGATTACATTCTCATATTTTGATCCATCTAAAACCACCGGTTCCTCTGTTAAATATAACATTTCAACAACCTCCCGCATTTGTTTATCAAAAATACCCAACATTCTAATCATTCCCTTTGTTACTGTTGAAACGGACTTTTGGTATTGTAAGTGACTCCTTGCAATATCTATTATTTCTACACCAGAAATCACTCCTGACGCTGGGATATTCCAACTTTGCCCATACGTATTTTCATGGAAGGCAAGCTCTACGATTGCTTTTGCACCATCTGGCGTATAAATATATTCCCGAGCATTATCTTTCTTTCCAACAAACATTGTCTTTTTGTTATTTATCATATTCTCAAATGTGTAATGTAACATTGCATTTACTGCATTCGGTCCATAAAAATCAGGAAAGTGGGCTATTAAAACAGGGATATTTGCTTGTAAAGCTATCTTCCCAAGCTCCACCCTGATTTTCCCCTTTTTAGTATGAGGATTTTTTGGATACTCTTCATTAATTTTACTTCCTTTTCCACGGCCGTAAGCGTATATGTTATCAACAATCGCAAGTCTACAATTCGTTAATTCAGCAACCTGAACAATATTTCTCATTAAAATGGATTGCTTTGCATACCATTCACTATATGGCAAATTAATTGCATGAAAAATAACATCAATCCCTTGTGCTGCATGTAAAAGATCTGTTTTATTAAATACGTCGCCCGCAACAATTTTTACTTTTTCTCTTGTGTTAAAAAGCTTTTCTAATTTTTCTTTCGTTCGTGCGAAAGCAATTACTTCAACCCCTCTTCCAATCAACTCTTCAACAATTGCATATCCCATTCCACCAGAAGCACCTAATACTAAAGCTCTTTTCATACAATCCACTCCTTTTAATCACTCTTTTTTAACCAACGGTCAATAAAAACACAAAAAAATATTAACATCTTAAATTACCGGGAAAGCATTTTACACTTTCCCATTAAAAATAGGCTTTACGATAAATTCAACATGAGACTGAGCTAAACTTTTAACATCTTCATAGGTTTGGTTACTTCTACAATAATGTGTTACAAAACCATGTATCGATAGGAAAATTGACCAAATATCCTGGATGTTTGCTTTTTGGTTGCTTAAGGTTGCGATTGCATTCGCAAACATTCCATAGCTTTCATGTGGTTCCTGTTGAATATAATTTTTTACCTCATCATCATTGATTAAAAACATTAATTCATATTGGCTTTTATGTGTAAGCCCAAATTCGATATATCCTAATAAAATCTTTTTCAGTTTTTCATCTGGAGGTAAGTCTTGATGAATGATATGATGTAAAACATCGTTAAGCATTGCAAAATCCTGTACAACCATTGCATAAAATAGATCAGCTTTATTGGTAAAATGGTAATAAATTGCGCCATGACTGTAATTTAATTCCTTTGCGATTTGACGCATGGAAACATGTTGATAACCTTTTTGAATAAACAATTCGTGGGCAACATCCATAATTTTTTCTCGTGATAATTCCTCTTGCACTTGTTTCCTTGGTGACATAAAACATGTATCTCCTTTTAATCAGATCCTTCTTGTTAATCAGATCCTTCTTGGCGTATTTCCACCAAACTAAATAAAATTAACCACTGTTCAATAATAAATATATTCCAGATTAAACCAGATGTCAATCTTAAACATGCACATATTATGAAATAGGACTATACAATATAAAAGCGGACCCTTTTGCGAGTCCGCCTACATGACTATTCAGCTTTACTTAACACTTGCTGCTCTTGTTGTTCGGCAGCTTCAATTGCAGCTTTTTTCTGCTTCATATAACCAATTGCTACAACTACAGCAACTACGAGTATCTCAAAGCCATACTTCACAAAGCCGTTACTAAATACTGAGCTTAGGAATGGTTCTCCAACAATCATCTTTGATGCAGTCCAAGCTAAAATTGCTGCACCAAGGGTTATAATTATTGGGAAACGTTCGACTAATTTAATGAACATTGTACTTCCCCAAATCATAATTGGAACTGAAATAATAAGTCCTAATACAACGAGTAAGAAGTTACCTTGAGCAGCACCAGCAACCGCTAATACATTATCTAGACCCATTAATGCGTCCGCAATAATAATCGTTCGGATTGCTGCCCAGAAGCTCCCGACTGCTTTTATTTCATGACCTTTGTCATCCGATAATAGATTGTAGGCAATCCATATTAGAAGGATTCCACCAACAAGTCGTAGCCCTGGGATTTCAAGAAGCCATACAACTGCTAAAGTTGCTGCAATCCTAATCGCAATTGCTCCTACAGTCCCCCAGATAATTGCTTTCTTTTGTTGTTGCTTAGGTAATTTTCTCGCTGCCAATCCGATTACGATTGCATTATCACCTGCTAACACCAAATCAATCCCAATAATAACTAAAAGTGCGGTAAAAAACTCTACGCTTAAAAATTCCATCAAAAGTCTCCCTTCTTTTTCTAAGAAAATTTCATTTTATAAATATAGGAAAAACAAAAGTGCCTTTCACTAGAATAAACTACTTCATTGTTGCCAAACGCTTATCATCTAAACGTTTTTCAATCTTTTCAAGCTCTTCTTTGTCTCTTAAAATCTCTTCTTTATTCTTTTTAATCAATTCCTCAAATGATGCCGTTTCTATCTTTCTCTTAAGCATACCTCTTCTCACCTCTCAATCTTTGCGTAAAAACAAAAATGACCTTTACCGTATTTGGTAAAGGTCATAAATAAAGACCTCTACCGTAAGCTTGGTAAAGGTCTTGCTAACAACGTTATAGTTGCCAACAAAGCCGAGAGTGGTTACACTCTGAATTGACGACTTTGCTGTAAAAGCTACTCCCCTTTAGGAGAACAATATTCACAATATTTATTATATAAATAATATTACATGGGTTTAATCCTATTGTCAACCCTTTAGATCATATTTTTCCCGTAAAAGATTTCATCCATTTCCGTTATTAACTTTTCAGCTATGATTATTTCATCTTCAGGTGTAAGTTTTTCTTTCGTATTACTGAAAAACAAGTAATGCTCAAGGTCAAATTCTTTTAGCTTGCATTTCGTGTGAAAGATATTTTCTTGATACACATTCACATCAATCATGTGATACATTTCTTGAATATCTTCAGGTATATAGTTTTGAATAGAGTTTATTTCATGGTCTATAAATAGTTTATGCCCTGTCACGTCTCTTGTGAATCCACGAACGCGATAATCAATTGTCATTACATCAGTCTCAAATGACTGAATCATATAGTTCAATGCTTTTAGAGGAGATATTTCCCCGCAGGTTGACACATCAATATCTGCACGAAATGTACTAATGCCTTCATCTGGATGTGATTCCGGATAAGTATGTACAGTAATATGGCTTTTGTCCATTTGTGCAACAACAGATCCTGGAATCGGTCCTGGGGACTCTTCAAACGCTTCATCAGGTGATTCATTAACAGGTCCCTCTGATACTAAAATCGTAACACTAGCCCCTTGCGGAACATAATCCTGCTTAGCGACATTCAAAATATTTGCGCCGATAATATCTGCAACATTGGTTAATATTTCAGTCAACCTGTCTGCATTATACACATCGTCAATATATTCAAGATACGCATTACGTTCTTTTAAAGACCTTGTATAACAGATATCGTACATGTTAAAGCTTAATGATTTCGTTAAATTATTGAAACCATGTAGCTCTGTTATCTGATTTGGAGAAAGCTTCATTTAATTGTCCCCTTTTTCTATATTTTTTCCATATTTTTATATTGGTTGAATCGCGGGATTCTATGCATTTTATATAGATTTTATTAATGGACAAAAAAATATCCGGCTCTGGTAGCCGGACACTGTAATGATATGATCATTTAAAAGGGGGGTATGAAAAAGCTTATCTTTTCCATGTCTTTATATTACCCCGTAAATATGAACAAACTATGAATAAAGAATTAAGATTCTATTAAAATATAAATTCATCCATGACTTTTCATAGAAAAGAAAGGGTCTCCCCTCTCTTTTTTAGGCGTACATCTTATTCTCTTCATCCTTCTTAAAGAAGCTCTTCATGGCATGGAATACATCTGCTTTTTGTTTTAAAATATAATACTTAAATCGGTCATCCTCAATGTTTTTATAGGCTGACATGAGCGTACTATGTCGGTTATACTGGTTTACCTCACCATAACCAAACATGTTTGATACACTCATTAACTCGTTAACTAATTTTACACATCTCGCATTATCAGAGGTTAGATTGTCTCCATCAGAGAAATGGAATGGGTAAATATTATAGCGTGTTGCAGGATATTTATCATCAATAATCTCTAATGCTTTCCGATATACGGAAGAACAAATTGTACCTCCACTCTCTCCTTTTGAAAAGAAATCCTCTTCGGATACAACCTTCGCTTCCGTGTGGTGCGCAATAAATTCAATTTCCACCGTTTCGTATTTCGTGCGTAAGAATCGAGTCATCCAGAAGAAAAAGCTTCTTGCCATATACTTCTCCCATATCCCCATCGATCCACTCGTATCCATCATTGCAAGCACGACAGCTTTTGAGTCTGGTTTTACAATCTCATTCCATGTTTTAAACTTCAAATCCTCACGATAAATTGGATGGAAGCTAGGCTTACCAGCCATTGCATTCCGTTTGTAGGCAGACATCATTGTCCGTTTCTTATCAATATTCCCCATTAACCCTGTACGGCGGATATCGTTAAATTCAATGTTTTCCACAATATTTTGATCTTGTTCTTTCCGCTTTAGATTTGGGAGCTCTAATTCTTTAAATAACGCTTCTTCAAGTTCCATTAGAGAAACTTCAGCTTCATAATAATCTTCACCGGCCTTATCACCTGCACCTTGCCCTTTTCCAGGGCCTGCTTTCCCTCCGCTTTGTCCTGAGCCATCTCTTGCAATAACGTCTCCAACTTGGCTATCTCCATCTCCTTGGCCAACATGTTTATTTTTGTCATAGTTATAACGAATTTTATATTCATCTAATGATCGAATTGGGATTTTAACAACATCTTTTCCGTTTGACATGATTATACTTTCTTCTGTTATCAAATCAGGTAAATTATTTTTAATTGCATCCTGTACTTTTTCTTGGTGTCTTGTTTGATCATCATGGCCTTTGCGATGGAGGGACCAATCTTCTTGGGAAATAACAAAACTCTTTGAGTTACCTTTTGACATAATTTTTCCCCTCCCAATTTTAATTTTTTTTATGAACTATTCACATTTTTACTCTGACCTTCATACATTATCTTGACGGTTTGCGAAAGTATTTCGTTGAACGTAAGAACTTTACTAAACTATACCTGTTTGGAAATAAAAAAGAGACCAACTTCTTACTACTTGGCAACCACAAATAAACCAATAGTAGATTACTCTATACTATGCAAAACAATCGTATTATTGACAAAAAATTTCGCAAATTAGGCATTATGTCTCAAAAATAGACAAGTTCTACCTGTATGCTATTTAAATAGTGCACCAACGTTTTTCTATAAATGGACAAGTTATTGTACATCTTCCTTGAAAAGATCGAATGCCTGCTACATAAACTCGTTAGCACGGTGAAGGGGATTACCGATGGATTACTTGCTCGAAATCCTCTTCAGATTTGCGATGAAAGGGAAAACCGATGCTTTTCCCGCCTGCAATCCTCTTCATACCTGCGATGAAGGGGAAAACAGATGCTTTTCCCGCCTGCAATCCTCTTCATAAACTCGATGAAGAGAAATACCGATGAATTTCCTGCCCGAAATCCTCTTCATAAACTCGATGAAGGGTAGAACGATACTCCGTGCCTTATTTGAAAAATAAGGGATTAGACCACCCTATTGGCCTAACCCCTCTTTTCATTTTATTATCGATTCAATAAGCTTCCAACATAACGCAGCAGTTCATTGGCTGATGTTGAATTGTAGCCATGCTCATCAATTAATCTTGCGACAACTTCATTAACCTTTTTCAGTTGTTGTTCATCTGGTGTTTTTGTAGAAGTTGTGATTTTCACGACGTCTTTAAGGTCAGCAAACAGCTTCTTCTGGATTGCTTCACGTAGACGCTCATGTGAATTGTAATCAAATCTTTTTCCTTTTCGTGCATAAGCTGAAATGCGAATGAGGATTTCTTCTCTAAATGCTTTCTTCGCATTTTCAGAGATACCAATTTGCTCCTCAATCGAACGCATAAGCTTTTCATCTGGATTCATTTCCTCGCCAGTTAGCGGATCGCGAAGTTTGTTTTTATTGCAGTATGCTTCAACATTATCTAAATAGTTATCCATTAATGTCTTCGCAGACTCTTCGTATGAATAAACAAACGCTTTTTGGACTTCTTTTTTCGCAATTTCATCATATTCACGTCTAGCAATGGAAATAAAATTCAGATAACGCTCACGATCTTCATTCGAAATTGATGGATGATGCTCGAGTCCATCCTTTAATGAACGTAATACATCCAATGCATTGATAGATGGGATTTCTTTTCGAATAATTGTGGATGAAATCCGGTTAATTACATAACGCGGATCAATTCCACTCATACCCTCATCTTGATATTCTTTTTTAAGCTCCTCTACATCAACTGCATTGAACCCTTCCACACTTTCACCATCATACAATCTCATTTTTTTAATAATATCGACATCACCTTTTTTAGGTGCTTTTAGTCTTGTTAAAATAGTAAACATTGCCGCCACTCTGAAGGTATGTGGTGCAATATGAACATCTCGGACATCACTTTCTTTAATCATCTTTTCATAAATACGTTCTTCTTCAGAGACTCGTAAATTATATGGTACAGGCATAACAATAATACGTGAATGCAATGCCTCATTTTTCTTATTTGAAATAAACGAACGATACTCTGTTTCGTTCGTGTGAGCGACAATAAGCTCATCGGCTGAAATTAGTGCAAATCTTCCTGCTTTAAAATTCCCCTCTTGCGTCAAAGATAGTAAATGCCACAGGAATTTTTCATCACACTTTAACATCTCCTGAAACTCCATCATCCCACGGTTTGCCTTGTTTAATTCTCCATCGAAACGGTAGGCTCGTGGGTCTGATTCTGAACCAAATTCAGCAATTGTTGAAAAATCAATACTTCCCGTTAAATCTGCGATGTCTTGAGATTTTGGATCTGATGGACTAAATGTTCCAATTCCTACACGCTTATCTTCGGATAAGAAAATACGTTCTACTCTAACATCCTCAATTCGACCACCGTATTCTTCCTGTAGTCTCATCATATTTAACGGGGACAGATTGCCTTCAATACGTACCCCATACTCATCGAAAAAATCTTCTCTTAGGTGATGTGGTATGAGGTGCAATGGATCTTCATGCATTGGACAGCCTTTAATTGCATAAACTGCACCGCGTTCGGTATGTGAGTATGTTTCCAATCCTCTTTTTAACATGGAAACCAATGTTGATTTCCCGCCGCTTACAGGGCCCATTAATAATAAGATTCGCTTACGAACATCTAGTCGTTTTGCTGCTGGATGAAAATATTCTTCAACTAGTCGCTCAAGTGCTTCTTCTAGACCAAATAGTTGGTGGTCGAAGAATTTATAAGTGCGTTTACCATTTTCCTCTTCAATTCCTGCGTCCTTAATCATATTATAAACTCTGGAATGAGCAGACTGAGCAACCCATGGCTTTTCCTTTAATATTTCCAAATAATCAGCGAAGGTTCCTTCCCACTTCAAACGTTGTTCCTCTTCACGAAACTGTTCTATCTTTTTTAAGATATCCAAATTAGGGGCCTCCTCCATCTTTTGATGTCACTTACACGGTTTACTAAAATGTATGCGAGGATGTCCTTTAACATGCTTTAATCTTACAAATTTCAACATGTCCTATTCTGAATTGTAAGAATAATCCCCTTAGTTTTCTAGATTGGACAAAATTAAAAAATAATTTATTTACTTTTAGAAAAACTAAAGGTATACGATGTTTCAAGGGTTACCTCTAATCTATGTGCCTAGTTTTTAAAAGGTTCGAAAATGTTTACAATTTGTCCATAGATAACATTCACACAAAAATGAAATTGGGTTATAATACACGTAGATGTGTTTTTAGGAAGTATATTTGATAGTTCAATACTTTTTTGAACTTCATACATAAAGGAGGAAAAGCACATGAAATTAATCCTAATTTTAGGTGTAATTGTTACATTTTTAACAGCTATCTTTACTGGTGGTTACGAAGATAAGCCAAGCGTAAACAAAAAATAATAATAAAAATGACCTTTACCAAGACGGATAAAGGTCATTTTTATTTTACGTAAGTTCAGGGTAATTTTGTTGTCTTAATGCCTCGTATACAAGGATTGCTGCAGTATTCGAAAGGTTTAAAGAGCCTACATTTTCTGTCATCGGGAGACGAAAAGTACGATCTATGTTATTTTCAATCAAATCCATCGGTAGCCCTGTTGTTTCACTTCCAAATATCAAGAAATGATCCTTTCTTAAATCGCGAAAATCCGCGGATGAATATGTTCTTTTTCCGTAATTCGTAATTAGATAAAATTCTCCATCCTGATATTTATCAAAAAGATCCTGTATGGAACCATAAGAATGAATCTTTACAAATTCCCAATAATCTAATCCTGCACGTTTGAGCATTTTATCATCTGTTGAAAAGCCAAGTGGCCGAATCAAATGTAAGGTTGTGTCCGTTGCTGCACATGTACGTGCGATATTCCCTGTATTCGCAGGGAGTTCTGGTTGGTATAATACGACATGTAATCCCACTTTCTTTCACCTCAATCGCTATTATACCAAAAAAAATTTCAGTTATTGATAATGTGAAAAAACTTATACTTAATATTCGGCGTATAAGCCGTTGAATCATAATACGACCAATATCTCATTCGACTGTTTTGCGTCTGGGCGTTGACAAGAGGATAACCTGCTATATCCTTTGCTACGACAATCGTGTTGTGATTAAACCGACCGTCTCCTTCAAAGTCATAGCAAATCAAATCTCCCAATAAAAGCTCCCTCGGTGATGATACTTCTCTTGCCTGTAGACCTTTTTTTGAATTACTTAAATATAATCTCAATGCATTTGCCACAGACCAGCTATAGCTCCAATTATTATTTTGCATCCACCAACCATTCCCACGATTAGGGTACCCATGCATGGGAGCTCCTCCCGCGTGAAGGCATTGCGAAATAAAGTTCGTACAGTTATCTGTAAATTTTTTATATTTGGGGTTGTAGTCATTCCACCAACGTTCAGCATATTGAACAGCAGCAAGTCGGTTATATTTAAAATTTCGGTTCGTCTCCTCACCAATTTCACGTTCAATAGGTTCATTAAAAGAATCGACTTGCTTCTGAACCTCTTCATCATATATCAGCTTATTCAATGTAAATACTGCTTTTCTTTCTTCACAATGCTCTTCTACATAAAGATTTTTATTTTGACGAATTAAATATTGAAAATGAACGAGATAGTTGAGATGTGTTTTTCCTTCCACTTCGTTTTTACTGATGATTTGTCCATTTGTGTTACATTTAACAATCTCCGCTGAACGTTTTTTCATTAGCTCTTTTTTCCGTTGTATGAACTCAAGGTCTTTATCAGGCAATCTAACTGAAGATTCACCTCTACTGTTTCCCACTAATAATTGTGCTTTTGCCTCAAGTACTTTAGTTAAAGTCGACTTCATCAACCAACACCACCTTCAAGCTGTGATATTACACAATATGAAAGTTGCTGATAAAATATTTAAAAAGGATGCTATCGCATCCTTTTTAATTGGCTAACATATTTAATCCTTTTTCAATTTCTTGTAAAACTTGTTCATCCTTTTCTTTCATACTTGCTTCTTTTAAAATCTCAATAGCACTTTCATCACCAATTTTCCCAAGTGCCCATGCTGCAGTTCCCCGTAGAACTGGCCTTGGGTCCTCTTTTAGTACTTTTGTTAACTCAGGAATTGCACCCCTATCCTTGAAATGGGCAAGTGCAAGGATCGCATTTCGTTGGATTGGCTTTTTTCCCCTCCAAGACCCTGATAATGAACCAAAGGTTTCTTTAAATTCACGATTGCTAATCGATAAAATCGGTTTTAACAATGGCTTAACAACCTCTGGGTTTGGCTCCATTTCTTTATGGAAGTGAAAGTCAATGCCTTTATTTTTCGGACAAGCCGTTTGACAGGAATCACAACCATAAAGTCTATTTCCAATTTTCGTACGAAACTCTTCCGGTAAAAAGTCCTTCGTTTGTGTTAAGAAGCTCACACATCGCCCCGCGTTAATTTGTCCGCCTTGTACCAAGGCCCCAGTTGGACATGCATCCAGACAAGCTCTACAGGAGCCACATTGATCCTCAATGGGTGTGTCAGGAATAAATGGGATATTCGTTATCATTTCCCCTAAATAGACATAGGAACCGAACTCAGGTGTTATGATTGCACAATTTTTTCCGCTCCATCCGATTCCAGCTCTTTCTGCTACCGCACGGTCAGATAGCTCTCCTGTATCAACCATTGATTGGATCTTGGCATCAGGTAATTTTTCTAAAATAAACGATTCCAGCCTTTGTAGTCGATTCCTTAAAACATGATGGTAATCTTCTCCCCAAGATGCCCGTGCAAACATACCACGACGTTCACTACGTGTACTTCTCGGTGCATCCTTTAGCTTTGCAGGATAGGCCAGAGCAATCGCAATAATTGATTTAGCACCAGGTAAAAGAAGCTCTGGATTTGTTCTTTTTTCAATATCCTTCGGCTCAAAACCTGATTGATAACCTAATTCCTGTTGTCGTAATAATCGCGACTTTAGTTCTTCGAATGGCGAAGCACTCGCAAAACCAATCTTATCGATTCCAATTGTTTTACTATATTCAACAATTTCTTGTTGAAACTGCTGTATGTCCAATTTAGAATCCTCCTTTCGTATAAAATGAGACCGTCCTATTGATAGAAGCGCTAGGATTTATGGTACACTATTTACAATAAATTTTGGAGGGATAAATGATGGAAATTAGGATTTCGTCACATTTAAAGGAACTTGTTCCCGATTTTAAAGTAGGAATCATTCGATACGATGATATCGAAGTTGGAGAATCTCCACAAATGATACGTGGTAGACTACATACCTTTCAAGAATCGCTCTTTTTTGACTTAGAGGATAAATCTGTGACAGATGTTGAAGGGATAGCAGAATGGAGAAGGATTTTCAAACTAGTTGGAACAGATCCTAATCGCTATCGTCCTTCCGTTGAATCAATCTTTCGTCGGATACAAAAGCAAAACTTTTTGAATTCCATTCATTCTGCTGTTGACCTTACTAATTTCTTTTCAATGCAATATGAGATTCCGATGGGGATTTATGACGCAGATAAACTTGACGGGAATATTGAATTTCGAGTCGGACAAACCGATGATGAATACCAAGGGATAAACGGAAGATTAATTTCAATGCAAGATAAAATTTTATCGAGTGATGAAACTGGAGCATTTGGTAGTCCTTATGTGGATTCCGAGAGAACAGCTGTTACAGTTGAAACGAACTATGCACTTCAAATTGCGTATTTGAAACCATCTCTTGGAAATGAAAGCTGTGAGAAATTAATGAAATCCCTCGCTTCTATGTTTACGCAAGTACACGGGGGATCAGCGGAGTCATTTCTAGTTTTGTAATAAAAAGCTTACTAAAAGGAAAAAACGCAACACTTCGTTTATCTGAGAAACGAAACACTGCGTTATATATGTATGGAGCGGGTGATGAGAATCGAACTCACGACATCAGCTTGGAAGGCTGAGGTTTTACCATTAAACTACACCCGCACAGAAATATTAAGTTCATAAAGTTTGTAATACGATTATAGGCCTTACATGCCTCTTCCTCTGCCAGCTCGTTCATGATGTGAATCCGTCGAGGCAACTCGTAGCTATTTCACAGATGCTTTGCTCGTGGCTGAGGTTTTACCATTAAACTACACCCGCATATTAAAAAGAATATTAAGTTTGTTAATGAATTATGTGAACATTATAACAAGTTTGTAAATGCAATGCAAGATGTTTTGTTACTTTTTGTCGAAGTTTTTTATCAACTGACTACTTGAGTTATTATATACATATTAAAATTATATTGCAATAGTAATTAAAATATTTTTTTACAGTGATTAAGTGGTTTGGGGGAAACAAGTCAGATTTAAACTTTATAGGGATAATAATATCTTTTTCGGATTGTCGAATTCACTGGCAGTCCTTTTTATTTTTCCAAAAATTATTTTGACTTTATAGAATAATAGGAGTAGATTTCTATATATGTATATTCAAATAATCAGATATTCTATTATTCAAAAGGAAGGATAAACATGCTACAAAAATGGGCTTTTTCAGGGAGATATAAAGGGTATTCGTTTCAATCTTTTCAAAAGGATCTAATTTCTGGTGTCGTTGTTGGTATTATTGCGATTCCTCTAGGAATGGCGTTTGCGATTGCATCAGGTGTAAAACCTGAATATGGGATCTATACAACCATTATTGCAGGGATTCTTATTTCACTCTTTGGAGGCTCAAAGTATCAAATCGGTGGGCCAACTGGTGCGTTTATTCCGATACTATTTGGGGTTGTAGCAACCTATGGATTTGAAAATCTATTAATTGCAGGTTTTATGGCAGGGATTATTCTGTTCTTAATGGGAATTTTCAAACTGGGATCATTAATTAAATTTATCCCTCGTCCCGTAACAATCGGTTTTACATCCGGTATAGCGATTATTATTTTTGTGGGGCAAGTACCAAATTTTCTTGGACTCGATAAAATTGAAAAGCACGAATTGTTTTTGGATAATATGAGAGAAATTATTCTACATATTAGAGAAATTAATGTTTATAGCATATTAACAGCTTCTATTTGTTTAGTCGTACTTTTATTAACACCAAAGTTCTTTCCAAAAATACCTGGGTCATTAATTGCTTTACTTATTTCAACAGGTATTGCAACAATTTTTTTCCCGACTCACGTTGCTACAATCGGTTCAACATTTGGTGACATTCCTAGTAAACTACCAAGTTTTCAATTTCCTGATATAACGTTCGAACGAATCAAACAACTCATACAACCGGCATTTGTAATTGCGATGTTAGGAGCGATTGAATCTCTTTTATCTGCGGTTGTAGCCGACGGAATGACAAACAGCAAGCATAATAGTAACCGTGAATTGGTCGGTCAAGGACTTGCAAATATGGTAACTCCTTTGTTTGGTGGTATTACTGCAACAGGTGCAATCGCAAGAACAGCAACCAATATTAAGACTGGTGCCGTTTCACCTTTTTCTGGTGTCATACATGGCGTCGTTGTTCTTCTCGTCTTACTTTTGTTCGCTCCTTATGCGTCAAAAATTCCATTAGCTAGTATGGCGCCGATTATTATGTTGGTTGCTTGGAATATGAGTGAGCGTCGTGTTTTTTATCATGTTTTAAAAACAAAAACGGAAGACTCCCTTGTATTGGTTGTCACCTTTTTACTTACAGTATTTATGAATTTAACTGTCGCAGTCGAGGTTGGTCTGATTTTAGCAGTTGTCCTTTTTACAAAACGAATGAGTGATATAATAGTAACAGAAAAAGCGTTACCCAACCCGGATTCGAAGCACGAAAAAGTAGATAGTCGGGTTGTAACAGATTCTCATGATTGTCCACAAATTAGTATTTATAATGTTGAAGGACCTTTATTTTTTGGAGCTGCACAGGCTTTTGAACAACAGATTATGAACTCAATCAATTACAAACCTAACGTTTTACTCCTACGGCTAGGCAAGGTCCCTTTTATGGATACAACAGGAGAGGCACGACTGGCTAGCATTGTTAAGGATTTTTCTAAGCAAGGTATTATTTTAATCTCAGGAATTAAACCACAGCCTAAAAGCGTACTTCAAAAAACGGGATTATATGAACAAATTGGGGAAGAGCATTTCTTTGAGCATACTGGCGATGCCATTGATTATGCACTAACACAGATTCATCACAATAAATGTTTAGGTTGCAGACATTTTGTATTTAAAGAATGTCAGGCTCTATCAGGAGTCGAGAAAAATGTAGTTAAAAGGAAAAGTGTATCCTTAAGTTAACAGGAAGTGAGGTAAGACAGTGAATCTAGAAATGCAACAATTCAAGGCTGATTTTTTTAAAGCTCTCGCACACCCGCTGCGAATTCGTATCCTGGAGCTACTTGCCGAAGGAGATAAAAATGTGAATGAAATTCAAACTCTTATCGGAAGTGAAGGATCAGCCGTGTCCCAGCAACTAACTGTACTACGCGCAAAAAATATTGTGTATGGAACGAAAGATGGCAATCGTGTCATCTACTCACTAAGAGATCCAATGATTGTTGAGCTTCTTTCTGTGGCAAAACAAATTTTTAATAACCATCTTGTTGATACGATATCTCTTCTTGATAAATTTGGGGAAGAGGACAACTAATAGAAAAACGGCTAAAACAGTTGCAACCATTTTTAGCCGTGTTTTTTGTTTACTTCACTAGTGGGAAGCCAAATCCTGAAGCAATGTCATCACCAATTCCAGCATATTGTCCAGTTGTAATATCATTACTCTTTGCCCGATTTTGTAGTTCAGCTCTTAGTTGTTGATTTGTCATATTTGGATTTTCTGCCCAAATTTTTGCTGCTAAACCTGAAATATGAGGTGTTGCCATTGATGTACCGCTGATTGTGTTGTACGTACCGTCACTCCAAGTTGATTCAATTGCGCGTCCAGGTGCTGATAATTCTACATCTCTTTCTCCAATCACAAAATCACCAGCAGTTGATGGATTGCCTCTAGAAGAAAAGTCAGCAATTCGATATGAACCATTCTGCAACACGTTCTCTAATGCAGCTACTGCAATCGCATCATTAAGCCCACCTGGGAATCCAATCGTGTTAGGTGCTGGGCCCTCATTTCCTGCAGCTGCGACTACTAAAGCCCCGTTATTAACGGCATATGTTACAGCATCCGCAATTAAAGAATCCTTTGAACTTGAACCTAATGACATTGAGATTACGACTTTCACTCCGTTTTTCTTACCTTCGTCTGCTGCATGACGGATAGCTGCAGCTATATCATCAGAATAGCCGAAACCACTGTTTCCTAGTACACGATATGCCCATAATTTTGCATCCGGTGCAACCCCATAAATACCATTTCCATTTCCACCATTTGCTAATACAGTTCCCGCTACATGTGTTCCGTGACCATTCTTATCAGTACATGATCCATTAATGATTGGGGATTTGTTTTGACTAAAGTCTTTACATTGTTCAACATTCGCTTGTAAGTCAGGGTGATTAATATTTGTACCCGTATCCAATACCGCTACTCTAATATTGTCTCCACCATCCGTCGCGGAGATAAACGGATCATTATAAATTGCTTCGATCCCCCATGGGGTGCGGTCGGAAGGAACTGCTTCTCCACCCGCTTTTGGTTTTGCAGCAATTGAAACTTGATCAACAAGCTCTATCTTTACATTTTTGTTTTTTAATAAGGCTTTGTACTGCTTTACATTAACCGTTGTTGAAAAACCTTTGGATTCAAAATCCCATCGTGCACCATATGCGGACTTTAGACTTGATTTGTCGTTTTTATTTAGTGGTTGAATTAATACGCGTAGATCTTGGTCTGAGGATGAACCCTGTTCTGGAGCAGCAAACACTCCAATTGCTAAAAGAGAGTAAAACATGGATGCAATAAGGAAAACTGATACAATCTTTGAAATTGATTTCAAAAACATCCCTCATTTCTATTTATGTAGATAATGAATGGAGTCAGTTTCGATAATCCTTATTAAAAATAGACTGAAAATGTTAGAAGAGAGATTGGCAGGAAAAAACATCTTAATGCTTAGTAAGATCACCACCCCTTTTTTCAATTTTCTGCACTTTGATTATAACGGAAATTCTCCAATCTTTATTGATTCAAAAGAACGCTTTTTATTGTAGAAAAGTCAGGGTAAATAGGACTAATTCAAAAAAAAGGCAAGTTCACATTGAACTAACCTTTAATTTGGTAAATATTCGTCTCCAAAATTATTGATGATAAATCTTCTTTCTTCTGACTCACTCAATAACCCATATGCTTTTCCAATGGTTCCGTTTTGATAGTCCCAAAAATAGTTATGATCGTCATCCACTCGACTGAAATCTCCATTTTTCCAGCGTTCCGCTATTGCCAAGAGGTCTTCTTTTCTAGCAAAGTTACTATTTGAAATGACGTCATAAATTTCATTAATGGTTTTAGGAATCATTGGCTTTGCGCCCCATTTTTTATCCGCTTTAACCTTTTGATGGGTCATATGATGCATCACTTGAACCACTTCATGTTCTTCTGGTGATTGGCTTAATTTCAAATCATATGTAACTCCACCAATTTTCTTAGTTTGCTCTTTAGACTCTCTCTCATTTCCGGTTGCTTGTTCTGAAGAAGTGACTGTTTTTTGTGCATCACCGCCATCTAACATTTTATATACTCCAAATATGAGCCCTATTGTAGCACCAATTAAAAGTACAAAAATAATTATCCAGGTTTTCATAGTTCCCCCCCTAGAATTTTTACTAAATTCTTACTTTTTAGTATGATGTATCCATTTTACATCTTAGCATAAAATAAATCGTTATATGGTGTCTTTTGTTTGGTTAAGTATGGGAATAATAAAATTAGGTAAAAATACCTATAAACAAGTCGGAGGTATTTTTGATTGAGTCTTGGTGCATGGGCTTATCTTATATTATTCGCTATTGGTGTAATAGTGTTACGTATTGCATATCGAAAAATAAGGTCAAGCAGTCTTTTTATCCTTTATTTTACTGTCACTGGCACTACCCTTTTGTTCGATTACATCATCTATCTGTGGGGTAAAGCTTATGTTTATAAAGTAGGTGTATTGCATAATGAGTTAGACTCCCATTTAGGTGCAATGGTTAACGGTCTTGTACTTCCTTCGTTTGCTGTATTATTTGTGTTTAAGAGATGTAAATGGTACTGGAGTATTCCGTTAGCGTTATTCTTCACACTTATTGAACTCATTTTTACGAAATGGGGGATTTTTAAAACCAATTGGTGGAACCCCTTTTATACTGTTATTGGTTTAACCATTTATTTTCCTGTAGCAAGGTTATGGTGGAATCATCTAACAAAGAAATGGATTCACTTTGGAACGTTACTACTATCATTTTATGGAATTTTTATACCTTTTCATTTTCTGCTTCATGCTGTTTTAAAAATAAGAACCTACCATATTGAGTGGATTGAACAATTGAATCGTGGTAGTTCTGCCATTACAACGCCTACTGCTCTAATTTTTGCAATTTTACTTGCCTATTTATGTATTGTTCAAGCAAGGAATGGCTGGTTTCATTTCATCGTTGTTTGTTATATCGCATACGATTTAGTATTAAAATATGTCGGCGTAGTATCTGCTAAGCATTCTATACTTGATTCCTTTTTAAGCTTTCTAACCTTCTACCTTGGCTATCTGTTTGTAAGGTTTGCAGATAAAAAAATCAAAGACCTTTCACATAGGAAAGAAAAACCCATGCTTCGGTAGAAGCAGAAATCCCAATATCAGAATCTCCTGTCCCCATAAAAAATAGGTGGACAGGAGAAATTTTATAATTTTTTCGTTAAACATATAATTCGATTGGCTTCTTGAAACCCATTATTTAAATGAAATCGTAAACTAACATTATTTTCGAGTTCAACATCGCTTGCAAACTCTTTAGAGCCATTACTCTTTGCCCACTTTTCACAAGCGGATAATAGTTGCTTAGCTACACCATTTCCCCTGAACTCTTTTGTTACAAAAATTCCTTCAAGATACCCAACTGGACTACTTTCAGTTCCCTCAACGTAATCCGTACGTAGTTGACATTGGGCAAAACCAATTGCTTCACTCTCTTCTTTAGCTAAGAAGAATACCGCATTTTTATTTTGAATTAATTCAGAGAACTCCATTTTCAGTTCACTTTCAACATTGTCAGGCCATAATAGCAATGCAAGTCTCACAATTATTTTTATATCATTATCGGTAGCTTTTACTATTTCCACGGGACCCTCCTAAACAATTCTTATTATCTCGAACGTCTGGTATAGTCACGTTCAATTTCTTCCTTCCAGCTTCGATCAATTTTCTTTCCACTTCGTATATTTGTGACTACCTCACTGACCATTTGATAGTTCAATTGCGTTCCTTGTTCATCGGCGTGGTAATCCACCGCAAAATCCTCATCAATTCCGAATTCCGCTGCGGTTGAAACCGCATCAATATTCGCACCTAAAAACATAAATTCCCAGCCGTATTTCTGTTTTTGGTACTGCACCATTTTTTTGATTTTTTCTGATGTAAATTCACGGCTCGCATTTTCCATTCCGTCCGTTGTGATCACAAACAGAACTTTTTCGGCTCTTTCTTCCTTCCTGGTATGTTTTTGGACATTGTTTATTTTTTGAATCGTAAAACCGATTGCGTCTAATAATGCAGTCGTTCCACTAACCTCATAATCTTCATCTGTAATTGGCGAAATTCCTTTAACATTTATGCGATCATGTAAAAGTTCATAATGGTGATTAAATAAAACAGTGGTGACAAAAGCTTCCCCGTCTTCTTTCTTTTGTTTCTTGAGCATTGAATTGTAGCCACCAATCGTATCTGCTTCAAGCCCTGCCATTGAACCACTTTTATCCAAAATAAACACTAATTCTGTTTTCATCTTGTTATCCTCCGTTTGTTTTTTATTTAAAGATAGGATAACAAGAGCTGCTATAAAAGTGGTCGCATTAAAAGCGACATTTTTATGCTCCTAATAAAGGTTGGTCAAACATAAATAATGCTTCATTAATTTCATGAATATTGTAGTTTGCTTGATTAATAAAAAATTCAATGATGACATCAAATTTGCTGCTATGGCTCAATGTGTACCCAGCAGCAGACAATAAGTGAATGGTTTCATCGACATTTAATTGTAATGCAATTGCAAAAGCGATCGCTGTTTTCTTTTTAGGGGTGTAGCCCGCTTCATTACGGATTTTTGAAAATAAGCGACGATCAATATTTGCTCTTTTATATGTTTCTACATCGGTCATTTCTCTTTCATCTATTAAACGAAGAAGTCTTTCTGAAAATGATTCATCGAGTTGGCTTACTAGATTAGCTAAATTTTTTTGAACCTGATTGCTCTCTTTGATATCATACAGTTCCTCATGCAAATCCTGTATAGGCTCTGCGTGATAAAATTCTATGTTTCTGACAGGGCTGAATGTCGTTTCCATTTCATCCACATAATGTTCGTCAATATATTGATGAATGGAACTAAACAATTTCTTACTTACCCCAAAAGATGCTTTATCAAAAACAACTAGATAGACGAGCATATCATGCTCCATTAAAAAAGAGCTAATCGTTAAAACAGCGATCTGTAAGGCTTCCTCCTTTGGATACCCATAGATTCCTGTTGAAATAAGTGGAAAGGCAATTGACTCGCAGTTATGGAGCTTTGCTAGCTCTAAAGAATGAAAGTAGGATGATTGTAATAGTTTTGCTTCATTCTTTGAACCGCCCTGCCATACTGGGCCTGGAGTATGTATAATGTATTTTGCCGGTAGGTTAAAACCGTCCGTGAGTACTGCATGTCCTACCAAGCAGCTACCAATTTCATCACATGCGGCTTGGAGATTTTCAGCGCCTGCAGCACGAAAAATCGCTCCACACACTCCTCCCCCCATCCTAAGCCCCTCATTCGCTGCATTCACCACCACATCAACCTTCATCTTCGTTATATCATTCCGAACAATCTCTAATGGCATACCAACTTCTCCTTTCTCCCATGAACTACAGGTGAACCATAGGTACGGTTCTGGTGGTACCTAAGGTTTTTGTTGCGCAACTGGGGACGGTTCTTACGGTACCAACCGTTACCACCATGCCCATCCCTAATTACGTGGCGGGATTTCTTTAAAGGGAACCAAAGGAACCGTCCCTCTGGTCCCAATCCCGGAGGATGTCGATGAATTCTTGGAGGGCTTTTGTTTGGAACGGGGAATTTGTGATGTATGAGAATTGTCTTTTGTAAGGCAGTTCTAGGAGTTGGATAATTTTCAGGTTACCATGTTGTAATTCCTTTTGAACTGCAAGTTGAGATAATATGCTAATTCCTAGGCCTGCCCCCACTGCTTCTTTTATTGCTTGAGTACTTCCGAAGCTCATGATGTTTTTTGGTGAAATACCCAGTTTGTTAAAAACATTTTCCCCCGCAGCTCGAGTACCGGAGCCCTCTTCACGTAAAACCCATGTCTCATTTTCTAAGTCTTTATTAGTCACTTTTCTATTTTTTTGAATCAATGGATGGTTTAATGATGCAATGATCACCATATGATCCTCAGCAAAATCTTGAATTCCGATTCGCTTTTCATTTTTTAACTGACCTTCAATAATCCCAATGTCAATTTGATGACTTTTCACTAGTTCAGCAATTGTATCGGTATTTGCAATCGTCACTGTAGGCTGAATATCGGCGTATTTATTTTTCATTTTTGCTAGTAAATGTGGGAGTACATATTCACCAAATGTATAGCTTGCCCCAATCGATAGCGGGCCTTTTACTTGATTTGTTAAGTCATCAAGCAAGCTTCCCATTTTTGTATACAAACCCACAATTTCTTTCGCATGGTGGTAGACAATTTCGCCTGCTTTGGTGACATGTACATATTTATTGGTCCGGTCAAGAAGCCGGACTCCAAGATTTTCTTCAAATGTACGGATATATTGACTTACTGCAGGCTGAGTCATATGTAACTTATCGGCTGCACGTGAAAAATTCTTATTTTCAACTACAGTAATAAAAACCTGTAACTGCTGGTCCATCCTTATATTCCTCCTTTATCCTATTATAACATTTTACTTATCATGAGTATTATATATAATTATTTTTCTTATACACCAATCCCATTTATAGTAAATTTGGGAGGTGTTTCAAATGGAATTAAATAAATTCAGCATACAACCTACTCTATCTTCGAAAACCACATGGATTGCGGGGATTACTTTTACATTTTTAATTGCTTTTTTGGGATATTTACTAGCATTGGCACCCGGGTTTAATCAAGTTGGACAGTTAGCATGTGCAATTACCATCGCTGTGGTGTACAGACAAATATTTGGTTATCCCGAAAAGTTAAAAAACGGAATTGTCTTTTCGTCAAAACGTTTACTTCGAGCCGCGATTATTTTGTATGGATTAAAATTGAATATTGCAGTTGTCATTGAAGATGGTATTTGTCTTTTACTTCGTGATGCAGGTGTAATCATTTTTGCCATTATAACAACGTTGGGACTTGCAAAACTATTAAAAGCAGATAAAAAGATTTCTTTATTACTAGGTGTTGGAACAGGGGTATGTGGTGCAGCAGCGATTGCGGCCGTTGCTCCAATTGTCAAATCAAAAGAGGAGGATACTGCAATTAGTGTAGGAATTATTGCGTTAATGGGAACTGTTTTTTCAATTTTTTATATCATTCTTCTCCCATTGTTGCCTTTAGACGCCCTTCAATACGGGGTATGGTCAGGGACTACCCTTCATGAGGTTGCACATGTGGCACTTGCCACAGCACCTGCTGGTGAAGACGCATTAGCAATCGGGATGTTAGCAAAATTAGGACGTGTCTTTTTATTAATTCCGCTATGCTTTCTTCTAATCGGAGTCATGAAATTCAAAAATAAAAACACTGTTGATTCCAAGATTGAATTCCCTTGGTTTTTAATAGGATTTATTATTTTTAGTATACTCGGGACTTTCGTATTTGGACGCTCGATACCTGTACCAGAGTATGTAATGGAAGGACTCTTTACATTAACAACATGGCTGTTGACCGCAGCAATGGTCGGACTCGGGCTAAATGTTAGCCTAAAAGAATTACGTAATAAAGCATTACGTCCACTTGTCGTAATGACGATATCCTCCGTAGCATTATCGATAATTGTTTTTTTCTTAGTTTAAAGGGACACAGGGACAGGTTACT
>NZ_HE610985.1:1540726-1590554 GCF_000285535.1 Bacillus timonensis
CACTGTCCCTCCGTCCCTTAATAGATTTCCTTTTCAAAGTTATCGCCGTTGTTATAAACGACTTTTAGTACGAGCTTAATGTCGTCATATTTTTCTACCTGGTTTAGGTTAAAAAAACGCTCACCATATTCTTGTGGACTCTCTTTCACCATTTCCAGTTCTTCTTCTCCGATTAATGTATTTCCTTTATACTTTAGAAGGATCGCCCTTTGTACAGAAACCGATTTTTCATCAATTTGATAGTTGATTAAGGTAATATCTAATTTTGACCGAAACACATGAACATCGGTCTGGATAATGCCATAGTAACTAGATCGATAATCTTTTAAGTATTCATTTTGAAGCTCACTGCTTTTCACACTATCATCATAAGAGACAGTTACATAAAAGGAAATCATATCTTGATCTCCATCCAATGCTTCTTTCTCTGATGCCTCTTCGCTATGATACGAATCAGGAGTAATCAGACCAATCCTCCACTGTGGTTCCTTATCAAACGTAAATGGAATCTTTGCCTGGAAAAGGCCCTCCTCCAACTTAACTGCCGGAATAGCCGTGTATTTCTCGCTCTTACCAAAAGAGTAATGAAACATTACTTCAGAATTATTTTGAAGCTCTTTCACCTGCCATTGAAAAGTAGCTTTCGCTTCACCATTCTTTGTCTCATTATTATCAATCTGCATCGTTACTCTACTCATCCAACTCTGCTTATCAATAAACTCTTGTAACTCAGCGTTCACCTGACTTGCTTGGTTATCCATTTGTTGCACAAGGTCATGTTGAGAGTCAGAAATATTCCCTACACGTTGCTCAAGCTGATTTACTTTCGATAAGAAACTAAAATTCAAAATCAAACTCCCCGCCAAAGCTAAAACCACAAAAATCTTAAAATACTTTTCGATACAAACCCACTCCCCATTAAAAATCAAAACAAACTGTATAATAACATCCTATTCTCCTTACATTAAATATAACAAAAACTGTGGGTCAGAGGGACAGGTTCATTGTCCCACAGCAAATTTATGTTGGGTCGAGGTACCTGTCCCTCCGTCCCAGGACGAGAACCTACATCCCAAGAGAGGGTAAAGATGAAGATTCGATTTGGTTATGTCGCGAATGCATTAGATTTATGGGATGCGAGCCCTTCTAAATCATTAACTTTCACTCGGTATGCTGCACTTCCGAAAGAAGAACGCATGGAAAAACTCAAATTTGTTACCGCCCAAAATTTACTGCATACAAAAAGGATTTTACATTATAATATCGCTCATGAAATAGAGGTGTACCGACTTTCGAGCTCAATTGTCCCACTAGCTACTCATCCTGAAGTGTTGTGGGATTTCATAACCCCTTTTAGACAAGAATGGGACGAACTTGGGCAGCTTATCCAACAATCAAACATGAGAGTTAGCTTTCACCCTAATCAGTTCACTCTTTTCACAAGTCCGAGAGATGAAGTAACAACGAATGCAGTAGCCGACATGGAATTTCATTACAAGATGCTTAAAGCAATGAATGCACTTGAAAAAGGAATCCTTAATATTCATATTGGCGGTGCCTATGGTGATAAAGAAAACTCTTTAATACGTTTCCATAAAAACCTAAAAAAACTACCAAAAGAAGTTAAGAAACAAATGACGCTTGAAAATGATGACAAGACCTATAATGTCGAGGAAACACTTATCGCCTGTGAAAAAGAAAACATTCCGATGATTCTTGATTATCATCATTATATGGCGAACATTGGAGAAGTTGACCTCCCCCTTTATTTGGAGCGCATTTTCAATACTTGGAAGGAAAGGCCTACTGTTCCAAAAGTACATATCTCTTCGCCAAAATCAGATAAAGCATACCGTTCACATGCCGATTTTGTGTCCTTAGACTTCATCATGCCGTTTTTAAAAATGGCGAAAGACCTTAATCAAGACTTTGATATCATGATCGAGGCAAAACAAAAAAATCTTGCTATGCACAAACTCGTAGAAGAAATCTCTTCAATTAGAGGTGTAAAACGAATGTCTAGTTCATCAGTGGAATGGTAGTGACCAAGGGACAAGTCCACTGTCCCATGATTTCTATGAGTAAAGGATGAAGGAAAAATAGGTGAGGTGACTGCAGGTGACAATGGTTCGACTTGGTTATGTGGCAATGAGTACTGAACTAAAAAATGCTTCTCCGTCAAAAACAATGACGTTTGCTCAATTTCAAAAAATAGAAGACCGGGAGGCAGCGATTCGTAAATTAGAGCGTATCGCGTTAACAAATCTACATAACACCCTCAGGCTATTAAAGCATAATGCAGCATCTGAGATTCATTTTTACCGACTTACCTCTCGTCTTATCCCCTTAGCCAATCATGAAGAGCTTCCTGATTGGAATTATATTAAACCATTAAAAGCCAGCCTTCGCGAAATTGGGGATTTCGTGAAGGAACACAAGATGAGGGTTGATTTTCATCCTGACCATTTTGTTTTAATCAATTCCCCAAAACAGGAAATTTTTAAAAACTCAGTACGCACACTAAAGCTCCACTATCTTCTTTTAAAAGCGATGGGGATCGACCCTAAACATCGCTGTGTTATGCATGTCGGGGGAAATTATAAAGAAACCGATGTGTCACTCGAACGCTTCGTTACCAATTGGATGGACGTCCCGGCAAAAATTCAAAAAATGATTATGCTCGAAAATGATGACACATCATTTACGTTAGAGGACACTCTTTACCTATGCGAAAAACTTGGGATTCCACTTGTGTTTGATTATCATCACCATCTAGCCCACCATGAGAATCCTAATTGGGAAATCCACTGGGCTCGAGTGGTTCAGACGTGGAAGAATTCCACACTCCCGATTAAAATGCACATATCAAGTCCAAAAAGTGCTGAAACCTTTCGTCATCATTCTGATTATGTAGATATCGAGATGTTTTTTACGTTTTTAAAAGAAATAAATGGTAGTGTTCCACAAATCGACTGCATGATAGAGGCAAAGAAAAAAGATGCTGCACTTTTTAAACTAATTGAGGAAATTAAGATGAGGGATGACGTGGAGATAATCGACGGTTCGTCTTTTTATTTGAAATAAGGTGAAACAGGTCTATCAACCTAATTAGAAATGGGACGAAAAAACTTCGTCCCTCTACGATACTAAATCTCTTATGGAGTTATAGATTTTCTCGACTGTCTCAACACCGGCTTGTTCCCATCTACTTTTATCTGATATTGAACCGTCTTTGTCTAGCGGCTCTTGAAATTGATCAAGTCCAGTTGTTGCAGTGACAAATGAGTTTTGATCATAGTCAAGTCCATAATTCACGATGTGCTTAATAACATACGGTGTTCCAAATTGGATTTGTGCGCTTGAATGATCGAGCATCCCATCTACTACAAAAAACGGGACTCGTAAATAAATTGTTTCTCCATTTTCACGCCACAATACAGCATCAAATTTCCCTTGATCATATTCAAAATTACTGCAAAAACTACATCCGTGAGAATCAAAAACATCACGAACTGCACCAAAATTTGCCTTTTTCCCATCGATTACTGAATTTAACGCAATCACACTTTTTCACCTCAAAAATTCATAGTTACTATTGGTATTATTTTCAAAAGAGTGACTGGACATACATAGATACAACAAACTCATGCTTTTTCCATAATAAAGTAGTCATAACTTAAGGAACAAATTGCAAAAATGAGTAAAAAGGATCCTAACCTTTTTTAGGGACACAGGGACAGGTTCATTGTCCCAGTCCAGTTGAATATTGGGACTAGGGACCTGTCCCTTTGTCCCATAGAGAAGGTGATGTCATGGAAACAATGTATCAAGCTGGAGATGTAGTCTATGTTTTTTATCGGAATCCTCATACCCAGGATGTAGCAAATATCCAAGCTGCTGCCGTCGTAAACAATCCTGAAAAACCGAATGAATTAGCCTTGTTTCTGTACGAAACGTATTACCCATTATCCGACGAGGTTGCCGTATACGCGACAGAAGAAGAAGCGAACCAAGCTTATCAATATTACTATGGGGATACTTCAGAAGGGACATTAGAATGAATAAGCCATTTAATCCAAAACTCATCTATTTCGAGCCAAAAGCATTAGACTATCCGTTAGGAAAACAGCTCCTTGAAAAGTTTGAAAAGATGGATGTAGAAATTCGATATACAACCTCACACAATCAAGTGAGAAACTTACCTGGTGATAACGACTTCCAAAAATACCGAGTAGCGAAGTCAACACTTGTAGTGGGGATTCGTAAAACCCTAAAATTTGACACCTCAAAACCGTCTGCAGAGTACGCGATTCCCTTTGCGACAGGCTGTATGGGGCATTGTCATTATTGCTATCTCCAAACAACGATGGGGTCGAAGCCATATATTCGTACATATGTAAATGTCGACGAAATCCTTGATGCGGCTGATAAGTATATGGAAGAGCGTGCCCCAGAAATCACCAGATTTGAAGCATCTTGTACATCGGATATAGTAGGGATTGATCACCTCACACATACTCTCAAAAGAGCGATTGAGCACTTCGGAAAATCGGAATATGGAAAATTACGGTTTGTAACGAAATTTCATCATGTTGATCACTTACTGGATGCGAAACACAACGGGAAGACTCGGTTTCGTTTTAGTATGAATGCTGATTATGTTGTGAAAAACTTTGAACCTGGGACTTCTCCATTAGAAAAAAGAATCGAGGCTGCAGGCAAAGTCGCAAGAGCTGGATATCCACTTGGATTTATTATAGCTCCCATCTATCTTCATGAAGGCTGGCAAGATGGGTACTATAAGATGTTTGAGCGCCTAGAAGCAGAATTACCACCAGAAGCAAAAAAGGACTTAACGTTTGAATTTATTCAACACCGGTTTACAAAACCGGCAAAAAGAGTCATCGAAAAAAATTACCCAATGACCAAATTAGAATTAGATGAAGAAAAGCGAAGATATAAATGGGGTAAATACGGAATCGGAAAATATATTTATCAAAAAGACGAAGAAGAAGATATTAAAAAACACCTGTACTCGTACATGGAAAAATTTTTTCCGAACGCTAAATTAGAATACTTCACATAAATCAAGGTAACAATACTGTGGGACATGGGACAGGTTCCTTGTCTCAATCGTTGCATCAAAGAACCTTTTCCTTTTGTCTAAAAAAGTTCAGAGGTGAGAATCATGGCAAAACAAAAAAAGAACAAACAACGAAATAGTGAAGTTGGTTCAGGTTCCAGATACCATGAAGAACACGCGAGCCATGTTCCAGACTATGGAGCAAATAGCATGGATCCAAATGCAAAAAGAAATAAATAGATCGCTATAGAAATGAGGTAACCTTTATGGAAATTGAAGCTAGGAATTCAACAGAGGCTGCACTTCTTGATTATAAGACCGGTGTAGGTATTTTCACAAAAAAAATGCCAAAGCTTGCTGAATTATATAACGCTTTTACCGAAGAGTGCTTTAAAGAAGGAGTCTTATCCCAAAAACAAAAACAGCTAATTGCGTTAGGAATAAGCCTATATTCGCAGGATGAATATTGTATCATCTATCATACTAAAGGCTGTTTGGATCAAGGTTGTTCTGAACAAGAGATTCTTGAAGCTGTCGGTGTAACTGCCGCTTTTGGTGGGGGAGCAGCTATGAGCCAAGCTGTTACTCTTGTTCAGGAAAGTATTGAGGAATTGAATCAATTAAAGCAATAAACCCTGGTATCCGAAGACAGCCTCTTTACGGCTGTCTTTTTCCCACCAAAAAAACACACTATCCAAGGATAGGTGTGTCACTTTCACCTTTCGTTTACTTCAAAAGTTTTTTTATAATGTCTGCATGTTTGCGACTTGTATCTATTACTTCTTCTGCCACTTTCCTACTTTCCGGATCAAGGTCACCTTTCACCAGTTCTTCTGAATATTCCACACCATATTTTTCTAATCCCTCTATAGCATCTTTTAAAATTTCGTCTGGATTATCAGAAAGCATGACTTTATGCATATAACCATGCATTGTTCCCGTTACGCCTTCACTATTCGCAGGCATACCATTTAAATTTTGAATTCGTTCTGAAAGCTTCTGTGCATTGATTTTAGCTTCTTGTTGAATCGATTGGATTGTTTGTTTCATTTGAGGATCATCCAGCTTCTGAATATGGTGTTCAAAAGCACGAATCCCCATATATGTACCTCTTAATAAAGTATTAAGTTCTTCAACTACTATTTCTTTGTCTTTCAAAGCCTCACATCCATTCGAAAATATCTAGTAAAATTACTGCCCTGAATTATCATCCTTAATAGATTGCATTGAAAAATGGTTTTTATTCTTATAAAACCGCTTGCCTACATTTTCAAAGACAAGTTTTTATTACCTGGTTGAAAAGTTCCTATCTGCTCTATTGTTTTTAGAAGGCCTATTTAATACGTACCTCTGTCCCAGACCTTTTGGCCTTGCACCCATACTTCCCGAATATTTTCTGGTCGGGAGAGGTAGATGATTTTTTGAAAGATATCATGTAACTTTTCTGCTGTATCGTAAAGAGGAAGTTTCGCTGTTTCCACTGTGGTATCAATAATCTGTGCATCCCACACATAATTTTCTGCTAATCGGCCGATTGGTAAGCTTAAACTTTCCCCACCTCCAGCCGTTGCCAAATAGAATGCCTCATCAAGGGTAATTCGTGAATTAGGAACACCTCGCTCATTTGCTGGTAGAGTCGAATCCACTCCATCCTCCAACATCCTTGAAGAAATAACGGCCTGTTTTACATTATCAAATAAACTTGGTGAAAATCCACCAGATATATCAGAACCCAAGCCGATTTCTACTCCTTTAGATTGAAGGCGGGCGATTGGAATTACGCTATTGGCAAAATAGGCATTGGATATAGGGCAATGGCAGACAGCAGTACCTTTTTCAGCAAATAATTCTGCATCTTGGTCAGTTAAAAAGTTGCAATGCGCCATTACTGACTTTTCGCGTAATAACCCAAAGTCATTAAGTGCAAACGCATCGTTTTTATCAAAACGCTCTTTGACATATCCATGTTCCCAATCACTTTCACTGCAATGCGATTGGATATGTGTATTGTATTTTGCTGCTAATTCCCCTAACCCTTTTAGCGCTTCATCCGTACAACTTGGGATAAATCGAGGCGTTACCACCGGGTATACTCCCTGCTTTGTTGATTTTGCCAATTCCTTTACAGCTAAAATAAAATCTTCCGTTTCGACCAATGCTGTTTTTGTATCATGGTCACGATAACATTCCTCTGTTTGGTCTGGATTATCCATCACCACTTTACCAACTAACCCGCGTTGACCTTTTTCAGCACAGATTTGAGCCAAAAGGAAGCTTGCTTCTTTATGAACCGTCGCAAAATAAAGTGCCGTTGTCGTACCATTTGCAATCAAGGTAGTTACCACTTCGTTGTATACCTTTTTCGCAAAGTCAATATCTTCAAATTTTGCTTCAATCGGAAATGTATATGTATTCAACCAATCATAAAGTGGAATATCCAATGCTGTCCCCGCTTGTGCCCATTGTGGCGCATGAACATGCAAATCAATAAAACCAGGTAAAAAATATTGTCCTTCTGCTAACCGATGATAGTTACTAGTATCTTGATAGGCTTCTACCAGTGGTTGATATTCACTGTGCTCTGGACCAATCACTTTTTTAATCATCCCATCTTCATTTACACAAAAAAGATGGTCCTTTAAAATTTCAACTTCCTTATTCGAACGGCTCGTAAAAGCAGTCCCATGAAATACTCTTGTATAATTACTCATATATTATCACCTGTATCTCGTTTTTTTGCGTATATTATAGCATACGTGAATAGAAATAATGTTCTTCTCTTTCTAAAACATCGTTAAGTGGGCATGAACAATAATGTAGAGTTAAAAAAGATGGTCAAAACTTCTGGCATTTGCAGTGACAATTTGAGTTCCAATTTTATTTATTTTTATAAGCTGGTTGATAACAAGTTGGAGATTCCCGCAACTAGTATTAAAACGGTCCGAATTTAACGGTTAGGGGATAAGGTTAAGCACCCTAGCAGATAAATAGACGGGACAATTCCGCTTAACTAGTAATTTTTATTGAAAAAGGGTTATATAGACGGAGAGATTCCGGCTCAAAAAACCGATGTCATAACTTTATCTAAATTGATGTTTAATAGTTTCTAAGCATTGAAAAACAAAGGCTCTAATTCAGTAGATAAATTAGAGCCAAATTTGATATTTTCATGGTATTTTGCACCCTAAAAATAGAGCCAGAAAGTAAATTTCATGGCCCTTTATCATGTTTCATCACAAAAATTTCGTTAATTTTTCATATATACTTAATAATTGTTTTCTTTCTTCATCAGTCAGCCTTTCGAATAGCTTTCTACGAAGTATCTTTCCTTCTTCATTCGCTTTCGTTAACACTTCAATTCCGTGTTCGGTAATTTCTAAAAAGATAACTCTCCGGTTGGCATCATCTGGTTTTCGTACCACTAAGCCTCTTTTTACGAGTTTATTTGATAGATGGGTTAATGTAGGGGGAGTAAGTCCAAGTGCTTTTGCAATATCAGAAGGACGGCTTTTTCCATGAGACTTTAAGTGACCAAGTACAAGGATATGAGAGACACCTAAATCTCCCTCAAAAAATTTATTCCATTGAATGATTAAATTATTCGTGACCTTATCCATATTATGTAAAATTTCAAAAATTGTCTGCTCTCTCATAATGGTAGTTCCCCACTTTCGAAATATAAGAGCCCTTAATCAAGGTAAGGGCTCATTTTTAGCATACACATTATTGAGCAGAGAATCCACCGTCAATCACAATTTCTGCACCTGTAATGAAAGATGATTCATCTGAAGCTAAGAATAATGCTGCATTTGCAATATCCCGAGGAGCGCCTAATCGTTGTAACGGTGTTGCCTGGATTAAATGACCAAGAAGTTCCTTTGATGCACTTAAAGCTTGAGTCATGGGGGTTTCAATAATACCCGGGAATAGGGCATTTACACGGACTCCATTGCGCCCAAAGGTTGTAGCTGCAGCTTTAGATATAGCACGAACTGCACCCTTGGAGGCCGAATAATGGTTAAATCCTTGACCGATTTGTGCTGTATAAGAAGAAATGTTGATAATCGATCCTTGGCCACTAACAACCATGTATGGAGCAACATGCTTCATCCCAGCAAAAGGACCAAAACCATTGATAGAAAGCATTTTTTGCCAATCATCAATATTGATTTCATTATATGGTTTCTCTGAGGATATTCCTGCGTTATTTACTAGAATATCAATTTTACCAAAACGTTCATTCACTTCTTTTGCTAATGCTGCCCAATCATCGTCGGAAGCAACATTTAGCTTCATTCCATAAACATTTTCGAGTTGACTAACCTTTTCAAGTGCTGCCTCATTAATGTCTGCTGCGATGACGATTGCACCTTCTTGACTGAATAGTTGAACCATCCCTGCACCAATTCCAGAAGCTCCACCTGTAATAATTGCTACCTTGTTATCCAATCTTCCCATGTTCATACACTCCCTAAATGTTTTAATTGAATCGCTAACACCACGATAAGTTTAACTATTTTTTCATATAATCTTCGAAATCAGCAATACTCGGATTTGCAATATAATGCCCTCCTTCAACCTGAATGGTTTGTCCAGTAATAAATTTTGATTCATCTGATGCTAAAAATACAACAGTGTTCCCAATATCCTCAGGCTCTCCATGGTATGGTAGCGCATTAAATTTCGCAAAAATATCCAATACCTCAGGTGTCATATTATTTTTAGCAGCAGGTGTTAAAATTAAGCCTGGTGCAACCGCGTTACAGCGAATTTTATTTTTTCCATATTGAGTAGCAATATATTTTGTAAGAATTACTACACCGGCTTTTGATGCTCCATATGCTGAACGAATGGAGTCACTGAAAAAGCCTGCCATCGATGCTGTATTAATAATAGAGCCACCACCAGCTTTAATCATATGCGGAATCGCAAATCTAGTTCCAAGCAATACGCTCTTTAAATTCAAATTCATGAGGCGATCCCATTCATCGAGATCCATGTTAACAACATCCAAATCTTTCTTTAGATTTGTACTGCCAACGTTGTTGTATAAAACATTGATAGTCCCAAACTGTTTTACTGTAAATTTAATTGCCTCCTTGATAGAGTTTTCGTCCCCAGCATCAAGGAAAATCCCAACAGCTTCACCACCACGAGACTTTATATCCTGTGCAGCTGCCTTTGCTCCATCAACATTAAAATCAGCAATGACTACTTTGGCACCCTCTTTTGCTAATAATAGTGCAGAAGATAATCCAATACCTGAAGCGCCACCTGTTACTAGCGCAACTTTGTCCATTACTCTTCCCATTTGTGAAGCCCCTTTCAAATAAAATTGTTTGCTATTTAATAATTAGACATCTAACTATTAGGCACCTAAATACTAACAGAACCGTTTCTATATTGCAACCACAATATTTTGTAGTATTTGTGTATTTTAGCTCTTTGAACTCTGTTTATATTCGCAAAAAAGGGCTGAAGTTTTTCACTTCACCCCCATCTTACTCATATATTTAGGTCGTTGGGAAAAGCATCCTATCCCATGAGAAATATGATACGACGATGGATTCCCCTTCCTACCCACGATTAAAGCCAGTTTTCCTCATTACAAATCATTGCAATTTTTTCTTGAAGATTGTTTAAATTTAGTTCTAAATCAAGTGGTTGGCTAGAAGATAAAAACATTCTTCTTTTTTTGTTTTCTTTCCACAAAGAAACGAACTGAGTAAGTTCTAAATTTTCTTCCCATATTGAAGTTGGGAGTGCAATGCCTTTTGTTTTCACTGAAGGAGTAATCGCAATGAATTTCCTTGATCCTAAGACAACATCTGGTAAATAGCTTGAGGATTCAAATGCATCAACACTGGACGATAAGCGCAAAATGCCAAAAATATTGTAATATTTAATGACATTGAATAGTGGTTTATAAACGTCCTTACATTCTTCCCATAATGCGGGATCTAACAAATCTTCATTAATAAGAATTCCGTCCACCTTTGCATCGCCGAATGCCTTACAAAGTCCTATCATGGCTTGTATTATTTCTTCAGCCCGCTTTTTCTTTAATGCTAGATCTGAATTGATTTCTGACCCATAAAGAGTTTTGAGAATGGTAACAGGACCAGTTATAGTTGCGATAATCGGTAAATCTTTCCCTTGAACTTTGACCAATCGCTCCACCACTTCTTTTACAACTGGTATTCTTCCTCTTTCCAAAAAGTCGCCTACTAATAATTCCTGAGAGATTGGTACTTTAATTACACTAGGCATTTCTTGATCCTTCCATTCAACAGTTCCACCAAACGCTTCTGCTTCCAATGAACAATCTGCTGGTAAAATAAGCGCATCATAGCCTAGAAGTTTTTGAGTATTCACCAATGCCGAATAAAAGGTGTTGGCATCTTGTAATATCGAAGGGATGGATACTTGATCTACTTTTGTTAAATACGTACCTACCAATGGGAGAAAAGGAGGTCGAGTGACAGCCCGACCTTTAAAAAACTTTTGAACTAATTCTTTTTTATCCATAAAAGAACTCCTTCATTTTTACAGATTTTACATACGGACAATTTGGCGTGTAGGCTTTGCATCCGGCCAGCTGCCATAGTAGATAAGTGCTTCTTCTGGTGGTTGCTTTGTGGACCATTCAACCATAAATTCATCGTAGCTTTTTCCTCGCGCTAGTCGATTCTGTTTTTCCGCTTCTCTTAGTTTTTCTGTTTTTTCCTCATCTAAAGTAAGCTTTTCACGGTCATAGGACACTTTATATACATTCTCAGCTACCCAATCCGAAATAAGCTCATCCTTTAAGTCCTTGATTACATTTTCCGGATCACGATCAAGCACATCACCATATCCACCACCACCGGTTGAATTTGCTACATAGATATCTCCATCAATGACTGGTGCTGCCGGACGTGGTGCACGCTCTACCATGTAATCTCCCTCAATTGAACGATTTTTTACAAGGTCCGTCGTATCGACAGGAATATCAGCATCACCATTTTTCATTTTCTCAAAGTAATTTGCATTCACAATCTTAATACCTGGATGTGACGGAGGTGGATATCCGCCAAATAAACCCTGTGTGATTGGAACTTTATGATGTTTAATAATAGATTGATAAACTAAGAATGGGACGCCTTTTACAGCCCATGCCACATTCGTTCCTGCCCCACCACGATATTTTCCAAAACCACCTGAATCCTTCCAATGCTTAAAGTACAAATGTACATGTGGCTGCTCATTCTCCATATCTTCTACATCCGGAGCTTTCCCCCACCAGCCCCAAGGGAAACCAAAGGAGTTATCTCCATCTCGATTTGTTCTAGCTCCACTGCCTTCACTATTCAGTACGTTTGCAAGCATATCAGCAAATGGAACTCCCCATTGG
Source organism: Bacillus timonensis (assembly GCF_000285535.1). Taxonomy (GTDB): domain Bacteria; phylum Bacillota; class Bacilli; order Bacillales; family Bacillaceae_L; genus Ferdinandcohnia; species Ferdinandcohnia timonensis. The sequence continues at coordinate 1,553,203 of NZ_HE610985.1, forward strand.
TTTTGACCCGCGATTACTACTGCACAACCACCTGCACCGTAGCCACTTGTTGAAAGTTCGTTTACACCACTTGCATAAAGCATTTTTGCAAAAGCATTCGATGTTGTTGATAATACACAGCTGTTGGTAATCGGTGAGTTCGCAACCGAAGCATCTACACTCGCATTTAAAAACGTACCTTGTGGAACAATTACCTTTATGGAAGAAAATATACCAGATGATGTTGGTAAGTCTGCAAAAGGGACACCAAATAAATAGATTGCAATATGTGCACGAACGATGTGCATAAAACTATTAAATGAGCCATCATTTTCAGGTGATGAACCTGTGAAATCAAATGTAAGGGAGTCCCCCTTTTTTGTTAACGTGAGGGCACAACGCATCAATGAGTCTGTTGTTCCCATTGTATCCATGAATGAAACCGAACGGTAAACGCCATCCTGCCAGCTTGAAATGCGTTTACGAGCCCCTTCTTCAGCAACGATTAACATTTTTCTCATCACGCCAACAACTAAATCTACTCCCTTTTTTTCTATTAATTGTTGGACACGAACCCGCAAACGATCACATGCGGCTACACGAGCTTTTGTATCAATAATCTGCATTCTTGGAGCTCTAGATACCATATTTGCCATCATATTCAACATATCATTTCTAATTTCATAGTTTTCACCAATTTTAATTGGCGGTAATTTCATTCCTTCATCTGCTCGAGACTTTGCTGTTAGCGGCATACCACCTGGTTCAATAGCACCTGTTTCTGGCTGATGCACCGCTGCTGCGGACCAAGCAACCAGTTCACCATTATGGAAAATTGGCATAACCGCAACTTGGTCTGGGTTATGAACTCCCCCATAGAGCGCCTCGTTTGCATAGAAAATATCTCCTTCTTTAATACCAATTGTAGGGTCATCCTTATAATGCTTAAGAATGTATTTAATTCCAATTTGAGTCGTAACAGCATGTAGATATACCCCACAATAGGCAGCAACAAGATCTCCTTTTGCTGTATATAAGCCTACAACAATATCCCCTGAGTGAAGCATGGAGGACACTCCTATTTTCGTTAACACTTCTTTAGCTTCGAGCACTAATTGGTTTAATTTTTCACTATAAATTTCATATTCGCCAGGCTTTAACCCTTCAAGGGACATCTGTTCAAATTCATCTATTGGTTCTGGATGGATTCGTTCATTAATTCCAAAATCAATCATGCCGTTACCCCCTCAACCATTTTCTTTTCAATGACACCATTTAAATATTGATCAACTGAATAAACCACATTCGGTGGTATTACAACCGTTGTATGTGGTGATTCTATTAAAGCAGGACCTTCAATTTTATTGCCGCTTCTTAAGTCTTCAAGTTGATAAATGTTCGTGTCGACAAACCCTCCAAGTTCTGGCCAGTACGCTTTTCGAGTTCCTTTGATGGCATGGCTTCCATCTTCACTCACTGATTCATGTTGAATAAACTGAAATTTCTCCTGTGGAACGATTGCTTTTAATACAATATTTTCAATTTCTACTCCACCTTCAGGGTAAACTGCAATAGAACTATATGCATTCGAGTATTCTTCTGTAAAATTATCCCAAAGATTTTGTACATCCTCAGGGCTATTTAAGAAGAGTGTAGGTGAAACAGCTCTCTTAATATTTAGCTGTCCACCATATTTCATATCTAGCTCCAATTGATAGTGAATATCTTCTGCATTAAATCCTTCGCCCGTAATATCCCGAATTGCTTTTTCCTGTAAACTACGTACAACCGAATTAAGAGTTTCATAATCGGTTAAAAACTTCTTAGTTCCAGGCTCTAGTAGAATGATGTGTTTTGATTGCTCATAAATGTGCATGACGTCCATCATGGAAGATGAAAAGGCACAGAAAACAGGTGATTGTTGTAGAACAATTGTTTTTGGAATATCTGCATCAAACCCAAAACCAGCTCCATGTACAGGACCGCCACCACCTAAAGCAAATAGCACGAAATCTTTTGGGTCATTTCCTTGAAGTGACGTTTCTTTCTGAATAATATTTGCCATATTTCCATCGCAAACTTTTTTAATGAGATAAGCAGCTTCATAAACGTCTACACCTAATGGCTTAGCAATCTTTTCTTCTATCACTTGTTTTGCTTTTTCAATATTTAATGTTAAATTGCCTCCATGAAAATAATCCGGATTTAGATAACCTAACACAAGGTCTGCGTCTGTAACTGTTGGCTCGGTTCCTCCTTGATCATAAGCTACTGGACCTGGAAAACTTCCTGCACTTCGAGGACCAACCTCTAGCCTTCCGCCCAGTACATCGTTAATCCATGCAATTGAGCCCCCACCAGTTCCAATTGATTTACTCTCAAGCATTGTCATATCAACAAGCCAACGGTCTATAACTGGTTTAAATTGATAATTATTGGTTTCACCGTCTACAACAAGCCCGATGTCAAAGCTTGTGCCACCCATATCCGTAACTACGATATTAGGGTAATCATAAAGTTTACCAATTTGATTACTTCCTATAATTCCAGCCACAGGACCACCATTATATGTGTTAACGGCTGATGTACGGAAAACCTCTGCCATTCCTCCAGTATTGTGAACCATCAATAGTGGATTCCTGTACCCCAAATCACGTAATTCGTCCCCAATATTAGATAACTCTTCTGCCATAGCTTGGTGAAGATAAGCATTTAAAATTGCCATATTAGAGCGAGTATATTCATATCTCTTCGGCATGACCTCGCTCGAAAGAACGACTGGCATGTTCCCGAGATAATATTCAGGGTATTCCTCTTCGATAAGTTCCTTTATTCTCTTTTCGTGTATAGGGTTTTTAAAGGACCATAAAGTAGATACGACAAACCCCATTACTCCTTGGTCGACTAAGTATTGAAGTTTATCTTTAAAATCTTCTTCATCAAGTGGACGTAGTACTTCTCCTGTATAATCAATTCGCTCTTTAACGCCTACTACATTTTCTCTCGGAATTAATGGAATCGGTTTGCTTACTTCGGCAATTTTCCGGCTTTCTAGTGAACTAATGCCATCTTGCCATTGGCTTCCCTTTCCGATATAGAGCATATCCTCATAACCTTCAGTAGTAATAAAACCAAGCTTGGGTCCTTTTCGTTCGATTAATTTGTTCATCGCAACTGTTGTGGAATACCGAATCATATCTGTCTCTTCCAATAATTCATCAATAGCTAAATCAAGAAGATCTGCTCCATTTTCTATAGCTTTAATGAAACCTACTGATAAGTCATAACCAGTTGTTGGACTTTTAGATATAACAGATTGATTTCCGTATCGGATAAAGCAATCTGTAAACGTTCCCCCGATATCAATATCGATTGTCGCCCTACTTTTTTTTGTCATGAATTCTTCCTCCTTTACACATTTTTAAATACTTTCAACTGTTGTTTTTCTTCTTCAACAGCTTTTTGTTTCAATGCTTCTAAATCAACTTGAATGTCATGTGTAATTGGATGTCCTGGTGCAAGAACCTCTGTTTCCACCAATGTACCGCAGCCTGGGCAATAAAATTCAACTAAACGAACCCAATTTGCATCTGGAGAGAACGTGTAATCTCCCTCTACATGTGGTTGATGAATTTCACTTGGATCACGGTCATAAATAAGGCAGCCTTTCTTGTAATTCTCATGTGCTGAATTTAATTCATGATCACATTTCTCACAAACCCATACTTCTTTATCTAAATCAACAGCAATATATTCAGTTATCTTTTTTCTCATCCTTACACCTCCATAATTCCGTTTAAATGTTGATCCATTCTAAACTTTGCACCGATTGGAACGACAATGGTTGTATTCGAGCTTTCTAAAACAGCAGGTCCATTAATTTGATGACCAGGCTTTAATCCTTCAATGTCATAAATGTTTGTATCAATGACATTTCCTTTCCAGTAAATCGATCTAACCGATTTCGGTTCAGGAATGGTAGTAACTAACTCTAAGGAAGGCAACGCAAAGTGAGAAACGCTCACATAACTATTTAATCGAATAAATTCGATTGTAATTCCGTTTGAACCTAATTGATTAGCAATCGATTGTAATTTTTCTTTTAGGTACTGTTCGTTTTTACTATGAAATACATCACTAGGTAAGAAGAAAATATCTCTCACCTTTTCATCCTCTGAAGCTACCTCTAAGGAAACTTCATATCGTATGGATTCAGGAGTAAACCCTTCTCCACGCATATCACGATGTGAGCTTTTTTTCATATTTTCGAGACTGACTTTTGCATTTGTAATGAATTGTCCAACATTTCGGCTTGGACTAAATTGGAAATCCACACGTTCCTGATACGTATGGGAAATGTCAGCTGTTGATAATCCGAATGCGCTAAAAACAGAACTAAATGGGAATGTAAATATCTTTTTGATTCCACTTTTCTTAGCCATTCCTGCAGAGAATAAGCCTCCACCACCGCCAAATGAAAACAGTTGGAAATCGTTGATATTTTTTCCTCTTTCGTTCGAAAGCTGTTTTAGCGTATCAGCACCAATTTGTTCGATTTTATCAACAATAAGTGTTGCCGCTTCTTCATTTGAAATATTTAAAGGTCTTGCAATCCATTTTTGAATGGCGTCGATTGCTTTTTCCTTTGATATTTTCTTTGTTCCTCCTAAGAAATAATCCGGGTCAACAATACCTAGAACTACACATGCATCTGTCACTGTTGGTTTTGTCCCGCCTAATCCAAAACATGCTGGTCCAGGAACTGCTCCCGCACTTTCCGGGCCTAATTCAATTTTTCCATCCGGTGAGACTTTAGCGATTGTTCCACCGCCACCGCCAACTGATAAGACATGGATTAAAGGTGCATGGACAGGAATCTCTGCAATACTTGATTCAGTATCAAATGTAAGCTCCCCATTTGAAATTAATCCAACATCTGTACTCGTTCCTCCCACATCAACAGACATGATATTATCGAGTCCGTACATATCACCGATGTACCTTGTTCCCATTAATCCTGCTGCAGGACCTGAATTGTACGTGTCCAACGCTTTCGTTTTTGCTACACGTGCAACCCCACCATTAGAGTGTGCAATCAATAATGGCTTTGTATATCCCTTTTGTCTTAAGCCCTCATCCGCTTTATACAAATACTTCACCATATCACGATGTAAGTAAGCGTTAACAACCGCAGCATTTGTTCGAACCCCATTATCTGATCGTGAACTAATATCGCTTCCAAGTTGAATTGGTTTAGTACCAAGATAATGTTTTGGAAAGTCTTCCTGGATAATCTTTCGAACTAGTTTCTCATTCTGATTATTTGCATGTGCATTTTTTAAGCTAACAACAATAACTCTTGTTCCAAGCTCTAATAATTTTTTCGTTACTCGTTTAACTTCTGCCTCATCGATTGATTTCAGCACTTCACCACTTTCGGATACCTCTTCATCAATGGATACTATTAAATCTTCTTGTACTAGAAAATTTAAAATGGGGTTTTTGCCATCTTGGTACAGCGATTCTTCGAACCCTTTTGTTACAATCAACCCTAGTTTCGGTCCGGTTCTTTGAATGATGGAGTTTGTTCCAACCGTTGTTGAAAGTCTAATCGTTTTCGTTTCTTTTAAGAAATCGCTTACATTTTCAAGACCAAATCGTTTTGCACCCTCGGTAATGCAATTATTAAAACAAACTGTTAAATCGTGTGGCGTCGTTTCTACTTTTACCACCTCAAAACGGTCCCCAAAGGAAAAAAATCCATCAGTAAAAGTTCCTCCAGTATCAATATCAACAGTGTATTGTGCCATGTAAAACCCTCCCTAAATACATATTTTTATATTAGTAGATTTCCTTCACATACTTTGTTTTCATTTCAAAGCGTGGTAAGGTACCTTCTGGAACTAATTGAACATTTGCACGAAACATGAGTTTTGCTCGTAAGGTTTCCTCCAATTCTTTTTTCAACATTGGTACATCCATTTCTGAGTTCAACCCATGCTCCACTTTAATTTGCAATGGTGGGTCGATTGCAGGGCCTGGTTGTTCTAATAGAATTTGGATATCTCCTGTGGTTCTTGGATAAAAACTGCTCACAACATCTTTAATTGCTGTTGGGAAGACGTTCACACCACGAATGATTAACATATCATCCGTTCGACCAATGCACCGAATTCGAAAACTCGTGCTGCCACACGAACACTTACCAGTTTTTACTGATATTAAATCTCTCGTTCGGAATCTAAGTAAAGGAACACATTCTCTATCAATTGCGGAATAGACCAATTCCCCTTCACTTCCATTCTCAAAAGGTTTAACTTTACCAGTATCTGGATCAATTAGTTCACAGATTACATAGTCAGGTGCAACAAAATGCATGCCGGCCCCTGCTGGACATTCAGAGAACAATACAGGTGCCATGTCTGCATTTCCCATTGCTTCAAAAACGTGCGCACCCCAATCCTGTTCAATCCTTTGCTTAACTTCTGGTAAACCACCACCTGGTTCACCACCTGTACCAATTAACTTAAATCCTAAATCTCTTGGATTCATACCAATTGAACGGATATAGTCTGCAAGATAATTCGCATACGAAGGAGTACATAAAAGCACATCCGGTTTCAAATGCAAAGATGTTGTAACTAGTCTCTCAGAAGCACCTGTTCCTATTGGAATAAAAGTAGCTCCTAAATTCTCAATTCCATCTTTTAAGGGGAGTCCACCAACAAAAAAGGACAGACCCATTGCAAAGATCACTTTATGATGTGATCTTATACCCGCAGTGTAATATACCCTTGAAACGATATCTGTCCACACAGCGCTATCCTTTTTGGTGACCCCGACATATGTCGGCCTTCCTGTTGTACCAGATGATGAATGAATTCTTATTATTTTGTCTGAATCGGTACATTGGTGTGAACCTAAATCAGTGGCGTTTTCTTGGCTTTTACGAATTTCAAATTTCTCCGTAAAAGGGAGCTTTTGTAAATCTTCAAGTGTCTCAATTTCCATAGGGTGGATTCCTGCTTCATCTAATTTAGAAGCATATAATGGGGAGTTTTGATACATATACTGGACTTGTTTTCGTAACTTTTCTTCCTGTAAAAGCTTAAGTTTCTGTGGCGATATTTGTTCCTCAACTGACTTTTGATATGAGAACAAGATTAGCCTCCTCTCTCAATTTTTATTAAATTTTGAATATTATGTGTCCATTTTACAGGATAGATAACACTATAACCACGTTGTTTACCCACAAAAATACAGTTAAAAATTTTTAAAACTTTGTCTTCTAGTCACAAAAAAGTAAAAGGCTAATTGAAAAAGAAAAAAATGACCATTACTAAAATAGTCATTTTTCCTAAACTTTTCTATACATTAAATGTTCTAGCCGCAATGCTAGAGATAGACTAAGTCTTACTTCTGAATCTCCAAGATCAAACCCAGTCATATCTGTAATTTTTTCAATTCGATACTTGAGTGTATTTTGATGGACATACAATTCTTCAGCCGTCTTCTTAATTTGACCATTATGCTTTAAATAGACTTCTAACGTTTCTTTAATTTCTTTCGAGTTTTTCAATTCATTAATTTTCCTTAAGAATAGATCGGTGTATGCGCTTACGTTTCTTTCATCAAACATTACCATACTTGAAAGCAACGTCCAACTTCCACAGGCAGGAAAATAGCCAACATTTCCTAGATGCCTAATTCTAGGAAGTGCGTTTACTATTTGACTTGCCTGTTGATAGGAATGTTCAATTAATTCGATTGACTCTACGGATTCACCTACACCTATAAATATCTCTATCCTTCGATTCTTAGCCTTAGCTCGTAAATCAAGTTTTTCTTGCAAAACATTTTGTAGTTTGTGGCATAAATCAAGCATTTCATTTTCTGAATCATGCGAAACGAGAGCAATAACAGATCCATCTCTGAATATCATACATGGAGTACCTATTATTTCTACTATCTTTGCTCCAAATTCTTTTGGTACACTTTTGGAACGTAAGTCGACCCATTCGCCGTTTTCATATGCAGCAATTCTTAAAACGGAAATCCGTTGTTTAAAATTGATTTCCAAGGTCTTCAATATACTATAGGCTTCCTCTACCTTATCCTTATTACTGAATAGTAAACAATCAAATAGCTGATCAATAAGGTATCTTTCAATCTCTAAACGCTTATTGATGGGCGCTTTTGTATGAGACATCTCAAGGGCTGCATTTATGGTCAGTCCTAATTGTTCTGATAAATCCATCAGCAAATTTAAATCATCTTGAGTAAAATATCCATCGTTTTTGTTTATCGCATGAATAATTCCAATTCTATTATTATCGACTACTAAAGGTACGGTAATAATGGATGTTGCATTAAAAAGCTTTACGTAATTTTTGTTAAAACGTTTATCTGAAAGTGCATCGGATGTAATAGCCGGAACACCGGTTAAAAAAACATCTCTTGCATTGCTTTTTTCTGATATGGAAACACGGTACTGTTCAATAATTGAGTCTTGCCATGATCCAAAAGCTGGTTTTTGTAATCTCAATTCCTTATGTACTGGATTGTATAACATGATGCCTGCCATTTCCGAATGTAATAGTTCTCCTACTTTTTGAACAATTTCGGCCAAAATTTCTTGAAAAGAATATTGGTTAACAAGTCTCTGTAATTGAGTCATAAAGTTAAGACTTTCTGATTTCCTTTGCATAATCAAAAATAACCGAGAGTTTTCTAGAATAATTGGAACAGATTGCATAAAGAAATTGACCATACTTACCTGTTTCTCAGAAAGTTCCTCTTCTTGTTGTGGGATAATGACCAAGACTCCGGAAAAAGCCTGTTGTCTTGTAATGGGGAAAAAATAGGTGGAATGTTCCTTTATATTTCTTTGGTTTTGAAGTTCTACTTGCTGAAATTTTTTTTGTGTCCGTTCAATTACATCCTTTTTCTCCAATTTATTCAGATTCTGACTTGACTGCGGGATCAATTGTTTTAAACTTTGGTCAAAAACCAAAAAAAGCCCCTTGCCACCACCAACTAATTTTAACCCTTCTAACACAATGGCCTGAGTTAATTGCTTCCATTCTTGGATGCTATGGAGATTTTCAATTCCTTTTTGCAGTAATTCAATCTGATTTTCATTTAGAGAGTTATTTTTCATTGAAATAATAAACCACCTCCTGGCATGTATTGAGTAGCCCATAATATGTACGAGGTGTAATAGAGAAAATTGTGTTAATTATTAATTTAAACACTATTCTAAATTATGTCAATAGGTTAATAGTCGGTACAAAGCGACAACGTACACACAATCTCTTTAACTTTTAACAAAGATAGAGTTTTGCATAGAGTTTCGTGTAAATTCGATAAATCCCTTAATTGGTGCAGGGGTGAGAAGTTGGGGACAGATGTCTGCCCCCCCATTTTGTTTCTGAAATAACAGATTAGTCCCTCAAACCACCCCCATCTCTTCCCCTTATTTTCCTGCACGGTTTTTGTTGTAAATGTCAAAGCCTACCGCAAGTAAGAGTACTAATCCTTTGATAGCTTGTTGCCAATCAATACCGACACCAATTAGTGACATACCGTTATTCATAATGCCCATGACAAGTCCTCCGACGATGGCACCGATAACTGTTCCTACTCCTCCAGCCATTGAGGCGCCACCTATAAATACAGCAGCAATTGCGTCTAATTCAAGCATGTTACCTGCTGCAGGTGTCGCAGAATTAAGGCGTGATGCAAACATTAATCCAGCTAATGCTGCAATCACTCCGTTATTCACAAATACCCAGAATACAACACGTTTTGTTTTAATCCCTGATAAATCAGCTGCCTTCTGGTTTCCTCCGGTTGCATAGATGTGACGGCCCATCACTGTGTTTTTCATAACGAAGGTGTAAATCACAATCAGAATAGCAACAATGATTAACACCGTTGGGATTCCTTTATTTAATGCCAATTGATACGCAAACCAGTTAATGACAATGATTAACAATACCAACTTTGTAATGGACAGCCATAAAGGACTTACATCAAAGCTATATGCTATTTGGTTTTTACGGTTTCTAAATTCCAAATAAATTAAGATGATTGATAGAATGACAGATAATAGAATGGTCAGTATGTGCAACTCTCCTGACCCTATCGCTGGTAAAAATCCCCCGCTAAGCATTCCAAAAGATTCAGGAAAAGGCGCCAGTGATTTCCCATCTAGTAAATATAAGGTCAATCCTCGGAAGATTAACATACTGGCTAATGTAACAATAAATGATGGTATCCCAACATATGCTATCCAAAATCCTTGCCAAATTCCGATTAATGCACCGACAATGAGTGATAGAATAATAGCTAACCATACAGGTACATTATGATTAATCATTAGTACTCCTGCAATGGCTCCCACGATTGCAACTACAGAACCAACAGACAAGTCAATATTACCGGTAATAATGACTAAGACCATACCAACCGCCAAAACGAGAATAAAACCATTTTGCAAGATTAGATTGGTCAAATTTAATGAGCTAAAGGATATACCATCCGTTAAAATCCAAAATAATCCAGCAATGAACACCAGTGCAATTATCATTCCATATTCACGGATATTGTTGCGAAATAAATTAGTTAGTGTTTGCACGTTTCGTACCTCCTGTTCCCGTCATATAACGCATCACACTTTCCTGATTTGCTTCTTCACAATCGAGCTCGCCAGTTATACGCCCCTCATTCATGACATAAATACGATCTGAAAGGCCCAATACCTCTGGCAGTTCAGATGAGATTACTAGTACCCCCATGCCTTCCGCCGCTAATTCATTAATGAGTGAATAAATTTCAAACTTTGCACCTACATCAATTCCACGAGTAGGTTCATCTAAAATTAAGATATCTGGCTCTGTAAAAATCCACTTACTTAATACAATTTTTTGTTGATTTCCACCACTTAAATTTCCAGCAAGTTGAGCAAGTGTTGGGGTTTTGATGTTTAATCTTTCCCTCAACAGTTGAGCTTCTTGGAATTCCTTATTTTCATCAATAACCGTACTTTTGGAAATTCGTTTGAGATTAGCAAGGGTTATATTTCGCTTGATGTCTTCAATTAAATTTAATCCGTACGTTTTCCGGTCTTCTGAGACATAAGCAATTCCATGCTGAATTGCTTCACTAACTGTATTTGCTTGTATCTCCCCGCCATTTTTGAATAGTGACCCGGTAATTTTTTTTCCATACGTCTTACCAAAGATACTCATCGCAAATTCGGTTCTACCTGCTCCCATTAAGCCTGCTAGCCCGACAATTTCACCTCGACGAATATGAATGTTCACATTATCAATAACTTTCCGTTCACGCTGCAAAGGATGGTATACATTCCAATTTTTTACTTCAAAAATGGTTTCCCCAATGTTCGGGACACGATCAGGAAAACGACTTGTCAACTCACGCCCTACCATACCTTTAATAATTCGATCCTCTGATGCCTTTCCATCCTTTGCTTCAAACGTTTCGATTGTTTGTCCATCTCGTAAAATCGTAATATTATCTGAAATACTAGATACTTCATTTAATTTATGAGAAATAAGAATAGAGGTAATTCCTTGATTTTTTAGTTCGAGTAATAGCTTTAATAAGTTTTCGCTGTCGGTTTCATTAAGTGCTGCTGTCGGTTCATCAAGAATTAATAGTTTTACATTTTTTGATAAAGCTTTTGCAATTTCTACTAATTGTTGTTTTCCTACCCCAATATCCATAACAGCTGTGTTCGGAGATTCTTTTAATCCTACTCGTTCTAACAGTTTTTTTGCTTCTAGGAATGTTTCCTGCCAATCAATAATGTTATTGGATTGTCTCTCGTTCCCCAGGAAGATATTTTCAGCAATTGATAAAAATGGGCTCAGCGCCAACTCTTGATGAATGATGACAATCCCTATTTGTTCACTTTGTTTAATGTCTTTAAAATGACATTCTTCGCCTTCAAAGAAAATACCACCTTCATAGGTTCCACTTGGATAAACACCACTTAATACTTTCATCAACGTTGATTTTCCAGCACCGTTCTCACCCACTAATGCATGAATTTCTCCTTTTTTCACTTTCAAATTTACGTTGTCTAGTGCTTTTACACCTGGAAAAGTTTTTATGATGTTACGCATTTCTAAAATATACTCAGACATCTCCTCACCACCTCGTTAAAATCACAGAATGAAGTAATTTAGTGGTGACTTAAAATCACCACTAAATCGCAGATTACTTATTTTACATCGTCTTCTGTGTAATAACCGCTATCAATTAGTATTTCTTTGTAATTGTTGATATCGACTGAAACAGGTTCAACTAAGTAAGAAGGGACTACTTTTTGGCCATTGTCATATGTTTCTGAATCATTGACTTCTGCTTCTTCACCAGCTTCAATTGCTTCAATCATTTTTACCACGACAGCAGCAAGATCACGTGTATCTTTGAAAACAGTTTGTGTTTGTTCGCCAGCAATAATTGATTTCACGGAAGCAGACTCAGCATCTTGTCCAGTTACAATTGGAAGAGGAAGATTACCAGAACCGTAACCTACTCCTTTTAATGCTTGAATAACCCCACGGCTAATCCCATCATAAGGTGATAAAACAGCATCTACCTGCTCACCGCCCGAATATGCTTTACTTAAAATGTTTTCCATACGTGATTTCGCTGTGTTTCCATCCCAGCGCATGGTTGCTCCTTGTTCAAATTCCGTTTGACCACTTTGAACAACTAATTTTCCACTGTCAATATATGGTTTTAAGACGGACATTGCGCCATCCCAGAAGAAGTAAGCATTATTGTCATCTGGTGAACCACCAAATAACTCAATATTAAATGGTCCATCCTCTTCTTTAAGCTTAAGTGCTTCTTCTATATAGGAAGCCTGTAAGACACCAACTTGGAAATTGTCAAATGTTGCGTAATAACTTACATTTGGTGTTTCCATAATTAAACGGTCATACGCAATGACTTGAATGTCTTGATCTGCAGCTTTTTGTAATACATTTGTTAAGGCAGTACCATCAATAGATGCTACAACTAATATTTTTGCACCTTTTACAATCATATTTTCAATTTGTTCAATTTGCTTGTCGACATCATCTTCTGCATATTGTAAATCTGTCTTGTAACCAAGATCTTCTAATTGCTTCACCATATTATTCCCATCATCAACCCAGCGTTGTGATGACTTCGTAGGCATTGCAACCCCAATTAACGTATCTTTTGAATCGGACCCAGAACCTGTTGACTTGCTATTTCCACTACAGGCCACTAAAGAAAAAACAAACTAACGATTAGCATAATAAAACCTAATTTTCTCATAACTGAAACCCCTTTCAATTCTTTATTATCTAACTGTTAATAAAATATCATCTTCGTTCATGTAAGGGCTTTACATAAATTTAAACACTTTTTATAAAAATTTAACAATTCGTAATGTTCTTCATTTGAACATAAAAAAAGCACCTTCTACTGAAAGTGCACATTTTCTTCATCATTTTTAAACTGCAGCGGTGATACACCGACTACTTTTTTAAAAGTGGTACTAAAATAGTGTTGGGAATCATAACCAACTGTTTCTGCAATATCACGTATTGATAAATCCGTCGTTTTCAATAAATCTACCGCTTTGTTAATTCGCATTTGGGTTAACAGATTTACATAGGTAACCCCCAACTCGTGTTTTATCATCCTGCTTAAATAGACACTTGTAATATGTAATTCCTCAGCCGTCCTTTCCAAGGTAAGGGAAGAATCCTGATAATGCTGTTGAATATATGTTATGGCCTGTTTAACAATCGGAGAAATTTTGATTTGCCGTTCAACTTCTCTTTTACACCTTTCATAAACTTTATATAATTCCTGATTATTTACATCTTCAATCTGATAGTAGATTTTTATATTATAGTAATCTAGAATCGTCTCTTCTATTTTCGTCATTTGCTCTCTTTTTACATGCTTCCATAAGCAGACATTGAGCAGTGTAGATTGATCCCAAAAGATGGCCGTCCCTTTAGATCCAATGGTTTCCTTGACAATGTTCTCGATTGCAAATAAGTATATTTGGCGATCATTTTCTTGCATAAACGTTTGATGCAAATGAAATTCTGGCCATTTAATCACTAGGTGTTGAACAGGATTTGTTTCAGGCAAATGTAAAAAATGTAATTGTTCTTTAATTTCTTCATTTGTCAGTTGTCCCTCAATCCAATCCTGAAAGAACCTTACCTTTAGTTGTACATGGTTCCTTCTTATTTGGTTTGTTGCTTGTTTTAAGAATTCTTTCTGGTTCTCTTCATTGTCCAGTTTTCGTTTGAGATCCATTATTATCGCCTGCAGTTTCACAGGATTCACAGGTTTTAACAAGTAATCCTCTACCTTCAAGCGGAGGGCCTCTTGTGCATACCGAAATTCATCATGACCCGAGATAACAACCATTTTACAATGAGGTAATTGTTCCTTTATCCGTTTCATTGCCTCAATGCCATTCATGATTGGCATGTTTAAATCAATTAATAAAATATCAATTTGATGCAAAGTAGCCAATTCAATTGCTTCCTCACCGTCCTCCGCTTCACCAATAACCTCCATATTATAATTCTCCCAATCAATAGAAAAATGGATCCCGTCACGAATAATAAATTCGTCATCTGCAATTAAAACCTTCCACCTACGCATTACGTTTCCACTCCTCTTCCATGCCTATGTCCTCGTCCAAAATTGGTAATAACATTTCGATTGTTGTGCCAACTTTTTCTTCACTCTTGATTGTAATTCCATATTCTTCTCCAAAAGCCAGTAAGATTCGTGCTTGTACATTTAATATTCCATATCCTTTTTTACTTTTCGTCTCACCTTGACTCTCAGTCCGTTTAACAGCCTCACGAAGAGCGAAGCGTATCTCTTGTAGCAGTGAATCTGACATTCCGACACCGTCATCTTGGATAACGATTAGCAATTTTTCATTCCTTTTTTGTGCCGAAACAAGAATTTGACCAGGACCCCGTCGTTCTTTTATTCCATGGTAGATGGCATTCTCAACAATCGGTTGTAAAATAAATTTTAATACATATAACGAGCGAACATTCTCATCCACCTGAATCTGGTACCGCAACTTTTCTCGATATCTCGTTTTTTGGATCATCAAATAACTTTCGATATGATCGATTTCCTTATCAAGTGTAATCATATCCCTCCCTTTGCTTAGGCCAATTCGAAACAATTTCGCTAATGACTCTACCACTTCCGCAACATCATTAGCCTTTTGCTTTCTGGCCATCCACTGAATGGTATCAAGGGTATTGTAGAGAAAATGCGGATTAATATTAGCTTGTAAACTTCTAAATTCCGCTTCACGCTTCTGTCTTTCATGACGTTCTGTCAATCGTAGTAACTCATTAATTTGTTTTAGCATTTTATTAAAACTTCGACCTAACATCCCGATTTCATCATCACGTTTTTCAATATAGCGGACCCCTAGCTCTCCACTCTCCGCTTTACGCATAAACTTCATTAACTGCACAATCGGTTTTGAAATTGAATTTGATAAAAAATACGAAACCGGAATACCAAATAGGAGAATAATGAAAACAAAGATGACTAAATAAAACTGAATTTCTCTAATTTCAAAAATTGTTTCCTCTGTTGGAAAGACACCAACAATGGTCCAGTTCGAATATGGAGACTTTTGGTAGATGAATTGCAGTTTCTGTGAATCTACTCTTTTTGAAAACGTACCTGATCTTTTTCCTTCCAACCATTCGTTTGGAATTGTTTCGACTAAAGGGTCTTTGGGTTGATAAATAGGTCTGCTCTGTTCGTCAATAACTGTCAAATATCCTGATTTTCCTAGTCGTACATCCACTAACGTCTCTGCCACCGTCCGTACCTTTAAATCTATTAAAATAACTCCAACTACTTCCTGTGTAATTGGGTCTATTACGGCGCGAACACCTGAAACTACTTCATCATTTTTGTAGCTTACCATCGATGAAAGCTGACGGTCTTTCAATTGACCAATCATCTTAAATATCCCTTTATTTTCAACCGCTTCTTTATACCAGTACTCTTCTGTCAAATCCTTTGTTGCGGGCGCATAAAGTTCATTACTGACATATTCCCCTGAGCTGTTCACAACTAAAACACCTGCTACTTCTGGTAATAAAGTTGTAAAATTACGAAGATAGCGTTGTATTTCATATTCATTTGTTTCATATTGACCTGGTACTTGAACTTGATGGTTAAAAAAGTCTTGGATCTGGTCGTTATATGAAATAAAGTAAGTAACCCGCTGCATATTATTGATATAAAATTCAAGTGTCTCGTTCACCTTACTAATAAGCTGTAAGGTGTTCTTATTTACTTGCTCTTCCACCACACGCTCAACTGTCCAATTAATTAAAAATCCAAGACAAATAATCGGTATGATACTAATAATTAAGAAATGAGAGATTAGCTTATATCGAATTGGTAAATTATTAATTTGGATAAAATTTTTCAATACGACCAATCCATTCCAATAGGTTTATTGCGGATAATAGGAATTCACATTTTCCTTTGTAACAATGGTCACACCTGTATCTACGTAACGAGGTAACGGTGCATTTTTATTATCTTGTTCAAAAATGCCATGCTGCAGGTGAAACAAAAATTGTAAGGACCAATATCCCATTTCCCATGTTCCCTGTGCAATTGTTGCAGAAATCACATCATCCTTAATCATATCAAGGGTGCCCTTATCTGTATCAAAACTAATGATTTTAATAGAGTCTTTGAGGTTGTTTGCAACGATGGCTTGTCCAACTCCGACCCCGCCATTCGCTTCTGTAACAAAGATTCCTGCTAGATTCGGATTCTCCTTAATCATTGTTTCAGCTACCTCTTTTGATATTACTTGATCGCCTCTTCCATCCTTAACGGCAACAACCTCTATATCCGGGTATTCCATAAAAATCGTATCCTGAAAACCCTTTGTTCGTTCCTTATGGTTTAATTGATGAGGAAGTGTAATGACACCAACCTCCCCTTTCTCACCTACTAATTCCGCCATTTTGTGAGCTGCCTCTACACCCGCTTTATAATTATCCGTTCCTAGAAATGAATACGCCTTGCTTTCTGGGGCATCGGCATCAAACATAACGACTGGAATTCCTGCTTCAACTGCTTTATTAATAACCGGATTTAGTCTTTCTGGATCCATCGTAGAGATGGCGATTCCCGCAGGATTTTTGGCAATTACCTGCTCCAAGACCGTCATTTCCTCGTGGATATCATATTGTGTCGACCCTCGATATTCAATCGCTACATTTAGCGCTTCTGCTGCATCTTCAAAACCTTTTAATGCTCGTTTCCAATAATCAATACCAACCATAAACGTAACCATTACGTATGTTTCATCCATATTCCCAACAAGTTCATTGTCACTCCACGCATGTTTCGTCGATCTCTCAACTTGGTAGTTATATATATAAAGCACAAACAAACAGATAAGCAACAAATAAACGAAAAGTAGTTTTTTCAAACATGAAACCCCTTTCAAAATAATAGAAAAGTAGAAACGCTTTCTTTATATGCCTATTATAGCGCAACTCTTCCATAAATTCTCAATATTTTAGAGAGACTAGTAAGGTTTGGGTGTTCCTTTAAAAATATGTATTTACAGTCAAAAAAACTTCCTTGTAGAAAGGTTGACCTTGTTTTGTTGCCATAAACAAACAAGTTTTCTACAAAGAAGTTTCAAATGGATTGATTTCCACTCCTGGTACTCGCTTCCCGCAGGAGTCTCCTACCTCCCGCTAGTATCAATAGATTACCATTAATCACCATATCTCTTCAAATATTCCTACGAATAAAGCAACAAAGGTTGCGAAAACAGCCTTTATTTAAACCAATCTGCCTTTTCCATATTCACAAATGGGATATCCGTATCAACATCCCCTACGATTTTCGAATTTGGAAAATCGGTTCCCTTCAACCATTCATCAAAGTTAAAAATAATGGGTTCCTTGTCACCACCAAGTGCACACCAAGCTTCTAGATTTTTAGGAAAGTAAGCAGAGGTATGAATGGTTCCTGCCCAACTCCCATAGAGTTTAGAGAAAACTCCTTTATCACTGTCATTTAAAAGTCGAAATGCCTCAAGTCCGCTTAAACTTTCTTTTTGTTCAATAGCTTGGAGTCTTTTATTCGAATCGTCAAGGACGCGGCGATTTTCCTCGGTTAAAATTTTAAAATGATTCGTACATGTATATCCTTGACGAACCTCAACTCTTCTCGGTGATGTTTCTACAATAAAAGGAATTTCACAGCTTGAATCAAATAAAACATAACTGAAGGAACCTCGATGTGGAATTTCCCTTAACAACTGGGCAGCTTCCTCTACACTTGCACATAATTCGAGAATAAGTCTTCCAATCATATGACAAACAAATCCGTTCCCCGGGCGTCTTCGATTCATAAACGTATATCCCATCGATAATCCCTTATCGTTCATCCCATCAGACCGTCCAGTAATTTTTTGTGTTAAACCAATCGTCGCATTTCCACCATCTAAAGGTTGAAAAACAACAAAACGGCCATCATAGGTCTTTGGATGATAGTCATAGTTTCGAATCATGTAATTTTCACCTACTAAAATCGAACAGCCTGAGGGCTTAATATTCACCCTATATCCTCCAAATTCCATCAATACTTTTTCCATTGTCCATTCTAAAGCATCCTGTAGACCCAAAAATTCCTCCCATATAAACGGTGCCAATCTTTCATATACTTGTTTCGTCTCTCCCGTATCGATTTTAAACAGTGGTCTCCTTATCTTCCATTGTTGCTCCCGATTCTTCACCAAAAATGAATCCTTAAGAAGTTTGCCTTGCTTAAAACCGAATTCATAATGACTTCCCCGAAACTGAATCACATCAGCAAAAATCCTCTTCATCAATACATCCTCCTAGGGACGCAGGGACAGGTTCATTGTCCCCTTAGAAAAATTGTAAAAACCCTTATTCCTTTTCCTTATTCCCAATATGTGTACTAAAGATATCTTCTCATTTTTCCCCCAAAACGTAAAATAGATCAAACCCGAAGGCCTGATCTATTCATCAAAAATGATTATTCACTACATGATTTAGGTTCTACTTGTCTCTGGGACAGTTTCTCTGTCAGGTTTAAACAGAAGCATAAGACTGTATAAACCACTTAACCCCACTAAACTATATATAATCCTAGACAAAAGGGAATCCTGGCCTCCAAAAATTGCAGCTACTAAATCGAATTGAAAGAAACCGATTAACCCCCAATTAATTGCACCTATAATTACTAAAGCTAGCGCTAAACGTTGTAATCCATTCATAGTCATCGCTCCTTATATTAGTAATTTTAGGTTTTACATGTAGAAATCAAAATATACATAAAAAATAATAAGTAAGCTCACTATTTTTCGTTGGCAAAATCAATTCCATTTGTCATATAAGGGATCGCCAACTTAATCATTTCCTCAGGACTTACTTTACCAGGATTTCTTCTCCATTCAACAGAAGCTCCGTACATTCCCCAACTTAACATGGTAGCTGTAATCTTCAGAGCATTTTCCTCATCTGTAGGATGTTGTTTTACTAATATTTTATAAAAAATGACTTCAAGTTGGTCTCGAATAATTTTAGCAATTGTATCTTCATATCCGCGATGGCATCGATTTGATAAAGAAAGCTGAAAATTTGT
The DNA here is from genome assembly GCF_000285535.1 of Bacillus timonensis. GTDB lineage: Bacteria > Bacillota > Bacilli > Bacillales > Bacillaceae_L > Ferdinandcohnia > Ferdinandcohnia timonensis. The sequence continues at coordinate 1,572,916 of NZ_HE610985.1, forward strand.
GATTGCTTTAAAAATGCCTACAAAGGTTTCTTCATTCAACTCACTATGTTGATAGGGTTCACTGTTCAAGTTAATTAATAAAACCTCAGAAAGAACCTTTTCCAGTAGGTCATAAATGTCTTCAAAATGATAATAAAACGTTGCCCGATTAATCATCGCTTCTGTTGTGATGTCTTTTATTGTTATGTCTTTAAATTCTTTTTTCCCCGAAAGCTCAATGAAAGAATCCATAATTAATTTTCGTGTCCTTAGTACACGAGGGTCTGTTTTTTCTTGTTCCAATTCGTTCGTCCCTCCCACTTTTTCAACATTTTCTTTAAAGTGTTGGATATCCAACATATCAAACAATCTATTGGTATTTATGCTTTCCATTATCCACTAAAATGGAATTACAAAGCAAACAAGTAGCACTAATCAAACAATAAAAGTGAGGGAAAAAAATGACAACTAGTCAAAATTTAATGTGCGATTTAGAAACAGGCGTATGCGGAGTAGCTGGCGACGAAGAAATGGAGATGATTGATTTTAACCAACCAAAGAAAACCATCGATTTATATTATGTAACAGACCCAATCTGCTCTCACTGCTGGGCACTTGAGCCAACATTCCGCCGTTTCAAAGAGCAGTACGGCCATTATTTTAATTTTCATACTGTATTAGGTGGGTTGCTTGAAAAATGGAATGGTGGACCGGTTGATCCCGCAAATGGTATCCATGGACCTGCAGATGTAGCTGGCCACTGGAGAGAAGTTGGAGAGTATTCACGTATGCCAATTGATGGAACATTGATGATTGACAATCCCGTTCAGTCATCTTTCCCACCATCACGTGTATACAAGGTGATTCAAAAAAATCACGGTGATGAAAAAGCTAATGAATATTTACGCTATGCAAGGGAAGAACTATTTGCATTCAATCAAAATATTGCTGAAAAATCGGTGATGATTGAAAATGTAAATACTATAGGACTTAATGGTGAAGAAATTGTAAGCGAAGCTGAATCAGAAATCGGACAGCAATTATTAAACGAGGATTTTGCACTTGCAGCAAAACTTGGCGCTCGAGGCTTTCCTACAATTATTATGGTTAATGAAGAAAATAAAGGTGTCAAAATAGTTGGCAGCCGTTCACTAGACTACTACGTTTCCGGTCTATCTAAAATGATGGATGAAAAAGAGCCACAAGCAAAGCAGCAACCTGCATTATCTACATTGCTCGAAAAAGACACTCTTTTCGCAAAAGAAATCGAAGTCATGTACGACTTGGAACCATCTGAACTTCAATCATTTGTTGAAAAACAATTAAAACCCGAGAATTACGAAGAAAAAGAAGTTCTTGGTGAAAAATATTTTGTAAAAAAATAACAGGTGTGAACGAGGGACCGGAACACAGTCCCTCGTTCTCTTATGAGGGAGGGACCTTTCCCATCCTCCCACCTATCCCCAAATTTCTTTTGAGATATCAACAATATATTTCAATTTTGCCCATTGTTCTTCTTCAGTTAAAATATTTCCATGGTGTGTTGAAGCAAAACCACATTGTGGGCTGATGCATAAATTATCGAGCGGTACATATTGAGACGCTTCTTTTACGCGTGCAATTATATTATCTTTTGATTCCAGTTCTCCACGCTTTGATGTAAATAAACCAAGGACAACGCGAGGCCCGTTATTTGGAATATACTCGAGTGGTGTGAAATCTCCTGAACGATCGTCATCATATTCTAGGAAAAAGCCACTCACTTTCTCTTTTGCAAACAAGGTAGGGGCAATTTTTGCATAGCTTCCTTCAAACGCCCAATTTGAACGATAATTTCCGCGGCAAAGATGAGTTGTGATTGTTAAATCTTCAGGTTTCCCCTCAAGCACACCGTTTGCAACTTTTAACGCTAATTGTATTAATTCCTCACGCGTAGAACCACTATCATTAAAAGGAATTTCAGGTGCATTCAAACCTGCTATGTACACATCATCTAACTGTAAGTAACGGCATCCTGCCTCATAGAATGCTTTAATAGCGTCACGATATGTCTGAATAATATCATTTGCATATTCCTCAATATCTGGATAGATTTCTTTATTACGAATACCTGCATTAAATAGTTGGTTGGGACTTGGAATGGTTTGTTTTGCAACCGCACGATCACCCACAATTTCTTTAAAGAGCACGAAATCTTTAATATGAGGATGATCTGGATTGAATGAAATTTTTCCAATAACCCGCACATCATATCTTTCTGTCTCTTCTCCTTTGAACGTAAAACCATAGTCGGGAACATAGCCCTCAACACCATTTAAATGCTCTAAGAAATCGGTATGCCAAAATCTACGGCGAAACTCCCCATCTGTTACAGCCTTTAATCCAATTTCAATTTGCTTATCAACTACTTTTTTAATTTCTTCTGTTTCAATTGTATGGAGTTCCTTTGCAGTAATGTTTCCTGCTTGAAAATCCTTTCTTGCTTGATGAATTCTTTCTGGACGTAATAAACTTCCTACATGGTCTGCTCGAAATGGAGCCTTTACTACTGTTTTCGTCATTTTAAATTCCTCCCCCAATTTTTTTATTGAATACATAAAAACCCTCTTCTTGAAAATAAGAAGAGGGTTGAATAGACAAATAAAACGTCCTGCTCTTCTTATCTTCTAGCATCATGCTACTGGAATTGGCACAGTACTCTAAAAGTCTGCTGCCGAGGTTTCAAAGGGCCAGTCCCTCCACCTCTCTGGATAAGAAAGTTTCAAAATATTTAATTATGATATAACATTACATCAAAAAAATAAATTGTCAATACTTAATTTTAATATAATCTATAATTTAAAATCCACGGGGCGTTTCCCTCTGGATCGTGACAAAATGTCTATTTTATTTTCGAATATCGATGTTTCCTAAAATACTGCATACGCCTGATTTTTCGTAATAAATCATATGAGATATGAATATCCTCTTTTTCCAATGCAATATTTGGATGAAGGATCATCCAGATTGATTTCGAGTAAGCAACCAATTGCTCTGGATATACGCTCCGATGCCCAATCACAATAAAGGCTGAAAGGCAAGCTGCTACTACATATATCCCCATATTCATTCCAAACAACTCGATTCCCATAAAAATCGCAGCAATTGGTGTGTTCGATGCTGAGGCTACTACCGCCACCATCCCGACAGCAGCACCTAAAGCTGGATCCATATGAAACATCGTTGCAAACACATTTCCTGCTAAAGCACCTATTACAAACTGTGGAGTTACAATTCCACCGTAAAAGCCTGAACCTAGTGTGATTGCGACTAACAACATCTTCCAAAAGAAACCAAAATATGAAACCTGTTCCCCATCCAATGCCCTGTCCATTATAGGGAGACTAAGTCCTAAATAATCCGTTGGAATCCATAAAATAAGGATAGCCACGATAACTCCACCCATGAAAGGCATAAGGGGTGGCCATATACGATACTTCAACTGTATAAGCCGAAAAAGTAATCGACTTTGTTCAAATAGCTCAATAAATAACCATGCAACAAGACCACATAGAATCCCAATAATGATCATTTTAAAAAAGAAAATACCTGAAAAATCGAAAAGTGATGTCATTGGAAAATAAGAATACTCAATTCCCCATAGTTTACTAACTTCAAAGGAAACAATCCCGGAAATAAAAGAAGGAAAAATAATATCCTGACGTATTCTACCAATTGTTAATACTTCCACTCCATAAATGGCTCCGGCTAGTGGAGTACCGAATACACTGGCAAATCCTGCGCTTACCCCACATGCAACAATCCTTTTCTGAAGTTCTGGACGTAACCGAAAAACTCTTCCAAGTAATGAAGCGATTGTTCCACCAATATGTGCACATGGCCCCTCTTTTCCGGCCGAACCACCCGATGCTAAGGTAATAATGGCCGCAATAGGCTTTATCGGTAAGGTTTTATAAGGCATCTTGCCCGACTGCTCATGTACGGCAGCAATGGTTGAATCTTTCAATCCGGTATAATGGCGATATCCATAATATAAAATCAAACCATTCATGATTCCGCCAAGTGGTAAAAATATCATTTTCAGATACAGCGGTATATTTTCAGTATGATTTAATGAAAATTGCAAAGCTAGCAAAAACAAGCTAGTCCCTGTCCCTACAATTCCACCTGTTATGGTAGCTAACACCAACCAGCGACTAAGCGTTGCCAACATAACTAGTGGTTCAATATATTTTATGCGATGCACATAAGGTCACTTCCCAAAATGTTTCTGAATTAGACCACAAAAAAGACCACAAAAAAGTGATCTTCTTTTACTATTTTAATATAAAAAAAACGCCTGTCACACTCAAATTTCACCTGCCACAACATCCTTAGTTCGATAATCAATGTTTTCTTATTTTTCTCCAGTTTATCTCACTAATGAAAGTAGACCCCAAAATGAAAATTCCACCCACAATTTGGACAAAGTTCATACTTTCACTCAAAATGATAGCTGCCATTAATACTGCGGAAATTGGGTCAATATAACTTAACACAGCAATCGTTTGTCCCTTCAATTTTTTCATAACGGAAAAATAGAAAAGGTAGGCGAAACCTGTATGAACAATTCCTACTATAAGTAATAGAGTGATTGATTGTAGACCGAGCCCTGAATAATTCAATTCTTGTGTAACTAGAACATACGGAAATAATACAATTGATGCTGTCAACAGCTGCATGATTGTTGTATTAAAATCTGATAGATTTTTGATAAATTTATTTATCAAAATCACACTCGCATAAAGAGCAGCAGCCAATAAGCCATACATAATCCCAACCGGATGATTATAAGTCCCAATACCTGCATCAACACCAGGATTGACAACTAACAGTAGCCCCAAAAATGCGAGAGCAATGCTAAGCCCTTTCAACCATGTCCATCTTTCCTTCAATAAAAATGGAGCCAAAATCATGACAAACACTGGGGCAAAATAATAACTAAGAGTTGCATTCGAAATAGTGGTATAGCGATAAGATTCAAATAAAAAAATCCAGTTAAAGCCCATCGCAGCACCTGAAACTAGAAGCAAAACAAGATTGCGTTTTGATGTTTTAAATGAAAATTTCTGCTTTACCAGGAAACTAGCACCAATTAAAAACAAACTTCCAATTGTTCCGCGAAATAAAGCAATTTCGCTCGAAGAAAGATTAATATTTTTCACAAACAAACCAATACTACCAAATATCAGCATAACTACAATAAAAATAAACTTTGCCTTCATATCTCTTCTCCTAATGGACATGTCCCAAAATATATATCAACTATTCTACCATGAATCCCTTTAACCGGTATCTAAAATGATTTAGGTTGTTATTAATTGGAGATAATATAGGGTATTGCTCGTAAAATTAGGAGGACCACTATGATTTACATTTACAATGATTATGCTGGAACACATAGCACAGCATTAGCGGCAGCCTATCATTTAAATCAACTTCCTACTGAACGAAAACTCACAAAAGAAGAGATTTTACATGTTGATTATTTTAATAAACTCACAAAAAAGGATTTTGGAAAGTTCATATTCCATGGAATTGATGAAGATGGTAATCCCGTCTATTCGATTGGACGAAAGAGGAGTAAATTAGTCGTTCCTGCACTTAAACAACTAAGTACAATCCTACAAGAACGATATGAACGAAAGGAAAAAATTATTTTCTCAAACACATCTCCAACCGTTCCTTTTGCGATGACAATGGGAGGATTTTTCTCAAGGGGTATTCACATTGATTTCATTGGCGTTCCACTCCTTGTAATAGGTTCCAAACAAGCTTGTAACACAATCCATCGTCTAGTTCAACACACGAAGCAAACAGCAAAATCATCTAATGAAAATATCGTGGTGCTGGATAATAAAAATTTCAAATAGAGACAAAAACACTCACAAGAGCTGAGTAACCAGCCTTTGTGAGTGTTCATCAATGTTTTAGTTTTCTGTACCTCTTACCATTCCATCCTCTTTCGTTTCCACCATCATCGTTTTCAAATCATGCCCTGATGGATTTTGGAATAAACGTAATCCAAATTCCCCTGCAACAGCAAAAAGGTGGTCAAAAATATCAGCTTGGGTAGTTTCATACACGGCCCACCTTACATCATTTGTAAAGGCATAAATCTCTAGTGGTAAACCATGTTCAGTTGGTGCTAGTTGCCGAACCATCAATGTCATCTCTTGATTAATACCTGAATGCATTTGAAGATAATTACTAACATATGCCCTAAATACACCAATATTAGTGAGAGCTCTTCCATTAACCGGATTATCCCGGTTAATCTCGTGTTTGATATTATATTCTTCGATTTCTAGTTCCCGATTGGTTATGTAGTCTGAGAGAAGCTGGATTTGTTTAAATTTCGCAATCATTTCCTCCGTACAAAATGAAATACTATTCTTGTCAATATATAAAGAGCGTTTGATCCTTCGACCACCTGATGTTTGCATACCTCTCCAATTGATAAATGAATCGGAAACAAGAGCATAGCTTGGAATCGTCGTTATTGTTTTGTCCCAATTTTGCACCTTAACTGTGACCAATGAGATATCAATTACATCTCCATCCGCCCCATACTTAGGCATTTCAATCCAATCGCCAACCCGAACCATATCATTCGTTGTCAACTGAACACCTGCAACAAGTCCCAGTAATGAGTCTTTAAAAATCAACAAGAATACGGCCGAGAGAGCACCGATTCCACTTAAAAGTAAAAGTGGACTCTTCCCCATTAGATTTGCAATGACTAATATAATCCCCAAGATGACGACAATAATTTTTACAACCTGAATATATCCTTTTATCGGTCGAGTCTTAGATATCTCATAGGTTTGATAAATATCATTCACGGCATTTAATATGCTACTAAGAACCATTAATGCCACGATGATAATATAGACGTTGGCCCCCAGTTGAATCAAATGCTTATAAGTTGGAAAGGTTCCCGAAAAATAATGAATGATAATCGCCGGTACTATATGAGATAGTCTTCTAAATACTTTCCTCTCTAATAGCATATTATCCCATTGATATTTGGTTTTATTAACAATTCGAGTAATGATATTAATTATCACTCTTTTGGTGATAAAATTTGCCACTATACAAATGAGTGCAATAAAAAGAATCATCAAAACAATGGAAAGATAATGAGCCCACGTTGGGTCCATTCCATATTCTAAAAGTTGCTTCTGTATTAACTTCATATTTCTCCTCCATGTATGTACTGCGTGTTTCCATACGCGTGTAATGAGCTTATTTCCTATTATAACAAAATAAATAGACCTTCTTCTTGATATATACATTACCATCAGTCCAAAGGTTTGCGTATGCGCTTCAGGGTTTTGTGTTGTTTTGCAGATGGTTTGGGTTGCATTCATTAATATTTACGGGAGTCCCTGCAAACAATTGCCATATAAATAGTACGTGACTTCAAACAGTTTTGTGTCTCGTACGGTTCTTTACATTGTTTTTCCAGCTTTTGCATCACCACGGAAGGAAAGTTATACATCTACCGAATAAAACAGGGCCTAACTACTGAATAGTCTGGCCCTAATTAATGAAGATGCAGGGATTTACCCTTTAAATACTCTCCTGCTTTAATCCATCGATAATATTTTCTTTTTTAATTTTTTGGATGGAATACAGCATGGCTGCACCCACGATGACAAAGATAATGATTATAACAAATAAGATACTCATCCATGGAAGATTAAATCCGTATTCAAATGTATTTCCAAGTGACCAATAGATAAGATACATGACTACCAGGCTGATTGGAAGTCCATATAATAAAGCATTCATGCCGTAAAATATACTTTCATAATTGATCATTTTGTTGAAACCTTTTGGAGTCATTCCCACAGATCGTAACATTGCAAATTCACGTTTACGAAGTGAGATGCTTGTTGAAATGGTATTAAAGATATTTGCAATCGAAATTAATGAAATCAAGGCGATAAATCCATACGTGAAAATCGCCATCATAACAACCATTTGCTCTTGTTCCTGTCTTCTTTGATAGACATTATACACATGCGTACCAGAGTCTGTAACTTTATCCAATTCGTCTTGTGTGGCCATTGGATCTGAACTATTCATATATAATTCAGCTTGGATTTCACTTTTTGCCATCTCGTTACCGGAAACAATATTTTCTAATTGATCCTCTGAAACGATGATATTTAATCCACCAAGTGCAGAAGTTGAAATTCCCATCGGTAACTGGTCGGTTAATGCTGCAACTTCTATATTAGCTAAAAAGTGCTGCTCATCGGTCTCATAATTCATTGTATTTAGTTTAATTGTATCTTCTACGTTTGTATGAATTGACTTTGTTTCAATAAATTTCCCCGTCTCATTATCTTGATAGGTGATGTTATCAATAATAATAGCATTAAGTGAATTCTCATTATCAAACTTTGCAGAATCCGTTCCTATTTTTGCTGCGTAGGCCTTGAAGCTATCACGATCTAAACCATGTAAACTTACGTAAAAAGTAAATTTACCATCTTGCAAAACGGAGGGGTCCCTTTCTACAGTTTTTAACAATTCGTTTGGAAGTTGCTCCTTCTCTATTAATGTAGTTAAATAAACTGTTTGAACGATACTCGATTCAGTTACATGATCAAGCTTCGTAAATTGCAATAAATCATCTTTGTCCATTTGATCATTAATCACTTGAATATCATAATCTATATCCTCTTGGGATAGTTCAAGGGATTTTTTTAGATTATCTGTAAAAAAGGAAACAGTTAAAAAGAGAACAATACTTATGACAAGTGAGAATACAGTTGCTTGATATCTCTTTTTATTTCTCTTCAAGTTCTTTAAACCAATTTCAGCTTCCATACCAAACAGTTTGCGAACCATTTTTGACGTCTTTACTGTTTTCTTAGATAATTTGATATCCTGCGTTTGCCGAATGGCATCAATCGCCGATACCTTGGAGGCTCTCTTCGCAGGGATATAGGTTGAAATAAAAATAGTGACAATCGAAACGACACACGCCACTAATATTGAAGCTGGTGTAACGATTACCTTTAGTTTTTCAGAGACATTTAGTGCTCCTTCAAGATAAGAATTTATAAATGAGAAGGTTACCCCTATCCCCGCTAGACCTGAAAGTATTCCAATTGGAATACTAATTGCACCAATCACAGCTCCTTCAAAAAAGACAGAATTCCGCTTTTGTTTTTTGGTAGCTCCTACGCTCGATAGCATTCCTAAGTGTCTAGAACGTTCAGAAACACTGATTGCAAAAGCATTGTAAATTAACGCAACTGAACCAATAATAATGACTGTCATGATAATTCCTGCCAATGAGAATAATGTGAGGCGGAGGCTATCATTATCTGTTACCCCATAAAAGCGTAATAAATCATCGTTATAAGAAACAGATGTGATTCCATTATTTTTAGCAATTTCTTCTGAGTGTTTAAACAATGAACTTTTCACTTTTTCTAAAACAACCAGCGCATCTATTTTACGAGTTGAGTTCATAGATTTTTCGTCCACGTATTTAATCACTGTATATCCTGGAGACCATGTTTGCTCCCAAGTTGGACGTTTGATTATCCCTACTATTGTAAATGTTTCATTTTTATCTATCTTAAGGCTTTCCTTGGCCCCATTTTCATCTGATTGCAAGGGGTAATTCTGGCCGAGTGGATTCTCTTCTCCTGCTAGTATCCTTTGACCGATATCCGCTGTTAGCTTGTCGCCAATTTTATATGCCACTTTAGCGTTCTTTGCAATTTCTTCGGATATGACAATTTCATTTTCAGAGAATGGGAGTCGTCCGTCTGCTAACTCGATTGGAAAATGCTTAAATCCAGCTGTGTTATATTCTTTAAAAAATAAATAGGGTTTCCCTTTATTTTCTGACCCTTCTAGCTTTGCATAGCCGAGGTCATTTGAGAGAATCAACTTTTTGGTTTGATCGTCTTTTTCAATCGCCTGTATTTGCTCTTCATTAACGGCATTATATTTAACATGCCATTCTCCATTTGAAGCAATATTATCCCGAATCATTAAGTTTAAAAACGAAACGCCAAGTGTTGCTACCGCTGATATCATGGCTACCGAAATGATTACACCAATGATTGTGACTAGCGTCCTTCGTTTATTTTCTTTCAAATGGCGAATCGTTAATTTGTTGATGATGTTCATGGACGAATCACCTCATCCTTTGCAATCCTACCGTCCTCAATGGAAATGACACGGTCAGCTTGAAGGGCAATTCGCTCATCATGGGTAATCACAAGTAGTGTTTGATTATAGGTTTTGTTAAACATTTTTAAAAGCTCAATGATCTCGCTACTATTCTTACTATCTAGATTACCGGTCGGTTCATCCGCTAGCATAATTGCTGGATTACTAATAAGGGCACGACCGATTGATACACGTTGCTGTTGGCCACCAGAAAGCTGGTTTGGCAAATGATTTAAACGTTTTTCTAAACCGAGTATCCTTACTACATCTGTTAATTGCTTCGGGTCAACCTTATGCTCATCTAATAACATAGGTAATGTAATATTTTCTTCTACCGTTAAAATAGGAATTAAATTATAAAACTGATAGATTAATCCAATTTGTCTTCTTCTAAAAATCGCCAATTGAGTTTCATTTAAATCATAAATATCCGTGTTATCAATGAGAACCTTTCCACTAGTTGGCCGATCAACTCCACCAAGCAGATGTAAAAGTGTTGATTTTCCAGAACCAGATGGCCCGATGATTGCCACAAACTCTCCCTTTTTCACTGAAAATGACACATTATCAAGTGCTTTAACAGCTGTTTCGCCTTTTCCATATACCTTAGACAGATTTTCAATTTGTAAAATATTCATCCGTAAACCTCCATATTTTCGATGTTGTGTTTAGTATATCTGCCTAAGATGACTCTAAAGTGACTCCTAAAGTGACATTTTATTCACTTTCTAAAAAGTCAGACCAACTAGATTACCTGCTTATAAAATTTTATAATAAATGTTGTCCCTTTTCCCTCTGCACTTCTTACCTCGATATCACCTTGTTGACTTTTAATAATGCTATATGCCATTGCAAGGCCAATTCCTATACTATCCTCGCCGGCATTTTTCCCCTTGTAAAAACGCTTAAAAATATAGGGGAGATCTTCTTTAGCTATACCTTTTCCATTATCTGATATGATGATTTCGGTATATAAGGCGTTTTCGGAGAATAAAATCGAGATGCTTCCACCCTCCTGTGTATGTTCGACACAGTTTTTCAAAATGTTGATAAGTGCCTCCGCCGTCCAATTGAAATCTCCAATAATAGAAACCTCTTTTTCTCCTTCAACAATTAACTTTTGCTGTTTTACATCCATTGGTACTAGGATCGGATGTACAGCACGTTCCACTAATTCAGATACATACACGGTATCCTTTTTAAAAGGAACAGTTCCCGCATCAATTTTTGAGAGCTTTAACAATGACGACACAAGCCATTCTATTCTTTCTAGCTGCACGCGGATGTTATTTGTAAATTCAACGCGCTTCTCAACATCAAGTTTGGCTTCACCCAATAAATCAGCCATGACCATCATAGAGGTTAGTGGTGTTTTTAATTGATGGGAAATATCCGAAATGGCATTCGTTAATTTCAGTTTATCCTGTTGCAGGAGTGAACTATGCTCTGAGAGTTTTAATGTCACTTTATAGATGTCACTTTTTAAAATACTTAGTTCACCTTCATGGTTGTCTCTAACGTCTAAACTATAATCACCACTCGTTATTTTCCGTAAATAGCCAGAAAGGTTTTCAATTTCTCGATACCTCCACTTCGTAAAGACCAAAAAACACCCAATCAGCAAAATAGAGGTAATCAGTACAAGTAGAGCAACCGTTCCAGAGAATAGAAAATACGCGATTAGTAGTGCAACGAGTGAGATTGTTACTAGCGCTAGTAGCAAGACCTGTATTTCACGGTTACGGACCATCTCAGTCACCAACCTTATAGCCCATACCGCGGACTGTCTTGATGATTTTGGGACTTTGCGGCTCATCCTCAAGCTTTTCTCGTAATCTCTTGATGTAGACGGTCAGTGTATTGTCATTCACGAAATCCCCCGCTACATCCCAAATTCGATCTAGCAGCTGTGTTCTCGTAAGGACTTGGCCAATATGATTTGCGAATATCAAGAATAGACGGTACTCCAATGCAGTCAGGAGGATCTCTTCTCCATTCTTATACACCTTTCCCTCCAATGTGTTGACCCGGATATTTTCGATATCTATTATCGTTTTGGGCTGTGCTATTGTTTGCTTGTTATACCGACGAAGTACGGATTTAATGCGTGACAAAAGCTCACGTATGCGAAAAGGCTTTGTAATATAATCATCCGCACCCATATCCAGTCCCATTACCACGTTCACTTCATCATCCAGTGCAGTTAAAAAAATAACCGGTTTATCCATTTGCTTTTTTACTAATTCACATAATTCGTAACCACTTCCATCTGGTAAAGATAAATCAAAGAGACATAAATCGATTTCATTTATTTTTTCGTTTATTACCCTCTTTGCATCATCCGCATTATGGCAAATGAATGTCTCATACCCATCCTGGGTCAACGAATAATTCAATCCCGTTGCAATTGTCTTATCATCTTCTACAAGTAATATTTTCATAGTGACGAGACAAAGACTACCCTTTGTCCCAACACCTCCCACTGTATTTAATCTGTTCTAGGCTATTTTATCAAAAACAAAAACCCCTGGACATGTTGAATTTCTCCATCATCAGGGGTTTTCACTATTATACATATATAAAATAGACAATAAACGTTATAAAAAGAACATACATAATCGGATGGACTTCTTTATGTCTTCCCAATGCAAGCATTGTAATAGGATACATGATGAATCCTAAAGCAATACCTGTTGCGACGCTAAATGTTAAAGGCATCATAATAATTGTTGTAAATGCTGGTATAGCAATATCCAGCTTCGTCCAGTCAATATGGCGAACTTCTGCTACCATCATCGCGCCCACGATAATGAGGGCTGGAGCTGTTATTTCAGACGTAACAACCGCTAACAATGGCGAGAAAAAGAGTGCTAAAAAGAAAAAGCCTGAGATGACTATCGACGAAAATCCAGTACGTGCACCTGCAGCAATTCCTGCAGTTGATTCAATTAGGGAAGCAGTCGGAGACGTTCCTAGAATAGAACCGATCACAGTTGCTGAGGCATCCGATAATAATGCAGGACCAGCGTTTGGAATTTTATTATCCTTTAAGATTCCAGCCTGACTCGCAACTGCAATCAATGTACCTGCTGTATCAAAAAATCCAACAAATAAGAATGTAAAAATGACAATAATGATATCTGGTGTAAATACATTTGGAAGCTCAGTAAAAACAACACCAAATGTTGGTTCAAGACTTGGTATTTTTCCTATAATACCTGTTGGCTTTTGAATAATCCCAAAGATCATCCCTACAATGGAGGCAATAACCATTCCATAGAAAATACCACCACGAATTCCCCTAACTAGCATTATGGAAGTAATAACGAATCCGAATAAGGCTAGCAAAGTCGCGCCCGATGTGAAATCCCCAAGTGATACAAATGTAGCCTCGTTTCCTATAATAATTTTCGCATTTTTCAAACCAATAAATGCGACAAAGAAACCAATCCCACCAGCAATGGCATACTTCAAATCCTGTGGTATCACATTAATAATTTTTTCACGTACTTTTAACACACTTAAAATCACAAATAAAATACCTGCCACGAAAACGCCCGTTAATGCTGTTTGCCAAGGAATTCCCATCCCAATTACAACGGAATACGTAAAAAATGAATTTAGACCCATGCTAGGAGCAATCCCGATTGGATAGTTAGAAAGTATACCGATTAACAGTGAACCAAGAATAATGGTTATCGCGGTTGCAGTAAAAACGGCGCCTTTGTCCATCCCAGATTCACCTAAAACGATTGGATTTACCACAAGAATGTAAGCCATTGATAGAAAAGTGGTTAATCCACCAATAAATTCCTGCTTAAATGAAGTTTGACGTGTATTGAAATCAAAATAATTTTTCATATGTGTATATTCCTCTTTTTATTAAATTTTTAATTTGTTATACAAATTATAGAACAGATTTGTTATAATAAATATAGAACAGATTAAAAGGGACATGAGGACAGGTTCCTTGTCCCAGTTGGGACAGTAAACCTGTCCCTCTGTCCCAAAGATAGGAGGGATCAAAAATGATAATTCAAATTGAACCTGAATCCGATATTCCCATTTACCAACAAATGACCAATCAAATCATTAAAGGAATCGCGAGAGGGTTAATTCATCCCGGTGAATCCCTACCTTCCGTGAGAACATTTGCTGCAGACCTTGGTATCAACATGCACACTGTTAACAAAAGTTATCACCAATTAGAGAAAAAAGGAATCATCAAAATTGTGCCTAAATCTGGAGCGGTGATCTCTTCCCCACAGGATTTCAACGAATCTTCGTTTGACAGGTTAAAGGAAGACTATAAATTACTTATCGCGGAATCTCTCGTTGTCGGTATGTCCAATGAACAAATTCAAGAATTAGTTTCTACTATTATCACTCATTTTAAAAGTTCATCAAATAAGGAGGCATAATTATGACGTTGGCTATCTTTCTCATTATCGCGGTTATTCTAGCTGGAATTCAAACCGCAGTTCCTTTTCTTGTGAAGCGAACGGTTATCTTTGGAATAACAGTTCCTGAAAACCACATCAAAAATGAAAAACTTTCTTCTTATAAAAAGAAATATGCCCTACTCGTATCCCTTTTATCAATTATCGCGTTGGCAGGTTACGCAATATGGGTATTCTCAAGCAATGCTTCTGAGGAACAGACAGTTCTAATCGGAACAATTATTCAATTTGCGATTATTTTGTTCAGCTTTACCCTTTACTTTTATTTTCACGGAAAAACACTTCAGTTAAAAAAGAAAATGAAATGGGGAGAAAATACAAAACAGGTTCAAATCGCAGACTTGTCAGCTCGAGCTCAAGATGAAATGTTGCCATGGTACGTATTTTTAGTACCAATTCTCATTACAGTTGGTGTGATTGGGTATACAATTGCACAATACGATCTTCTTCCAGATCAAATTCCGACTCACTGGGGAATAAATGGTGAGCCTGATGCCTTTACTGAAAAAACACTAGCTTCTGCTATCTCTGGCCCACTTACGATGTTCGTGATGCAAGTAATGTTTTTAGCCATTATCGTAAGCACAAAAAAGTCTGGAATAAAATTGAGTGCAACAGCAACCAATGCTTCCCGATTACGACAACTCACTTTACGTAAATATACAAGCTGGTTACTATTTTTTACGACCATATTATTAACAGGGATGTTTAGTTTCTTTCAATTTAGAACGATACACCCTGATATCGTGGACGGAACGATTGTAATGGCAGTTCCGATTATTTTCCTAATTCTTACTTTAGTCTCTACAATTGCTTTTGCCATAAAAGTGGGAAGCTCAGATAAAGGAAACATTGACGAAACCAATGCAGGAATAAGAGATTATGACGATGATAAACATTGGGTCGGTGGACTCTTTTATGTCAACAAAAACGATCCATCCATCTTTGTTGAAAAACGATTTGGTGTTGGCTGGTCAATCAATTTCGGAAACCCTATCGGATATTTTATCATCTTAGTCCCACTAGCACTCATCATCCTGTTTAGTTTTCTTTAAAAATCGACAAGCGAAGGCTTGTCGATTCAGAGTGTAGAGAAAGTCAGTGCTGACTTTCTCTACACGAATTTTTAAAGATATCTAAATTTTAACTCAAGTCTCAGACTGTCTAAGACGCTTGTCAGACAAGGCGCGCAGCTGAGCGAAGACGCGAATAGAAGTTGCCGAATGAGCGCAACGAGCGAGGCAAGCAACGCAGTATGCGAGCGTTTGTCAACAGTCTGAATCGACAAGCGCGGGCTTGTCGTTTTTTTTAGCTTGATGAAGGTTTTAGCTTCATTTTTGTATCGTAAGCCCGGAAAGCCTTGCCATAGAAATAGGCAAAACTACCTTGTAAACCAGCCGCGATATAAAAAGGCAATGCCAATGCTCCTACTCCAAAGAAGTAGCCAGTTATATATGGACCGATTGAAATCGGTAGTCGCATTGAAAGTAGATTAATACTAGATGCAAAACCACTACGATTGCCTCGTGTTAGGCTTACACTCAGTGCTTGCTGAGCTCCTTGAGACCCTCGATTTAAAGCTGTTCGTAGAATATAAATAATTGAAACGAGAGCATATGAAGACAACAACGGCATGAAAATCAACAGTAGGCATGCAATGAAACGAACCATTACAATTGATTGAACCGTTCCATACTTATGTGAAATCCTAGCTTGAAAAAAGGATGTGATTCCTGTTGCAAAAAAAGTTAGGGCTAACGTGCTACCAATTTGCGCACTGCTAACTCCAAATTTAACCGAAAACCAGTAAGCCATCATTGGACCCGTCAAACCAATTGCAATCCCATTCAATACATTAATTCCTGCTAGTTTTAACATTGCATGATTTTCTACTTTGACAATTTTCTTATCTTCTACTACGGACTGCTTGTCCAAAGATCGCGTACTCCTTGGAACAGTTTCATCTCGAATCGTTAAAATAATCGACGTTGTAACAAGAGAGAATATGAACGTAATATAAAAAGCAAGTTGATAGGAAAAGATTCCTGCTACGATTTCATCAATGTTCATCGTTCCAACTAGCATTGCCCCTGTCGCCATTCCAAAAAAACTAAGCGCATTATTCAAGCTATACATTTTTCCACGTTCAGATGGTTGGATAAAAGTTGCCAGCCATGCCTGTTCTGCAGGGGCAAATGGGCTCGCCGAACCAGCATCTGCCTTACCAAAACCTGACAGAGAAATTGCAATAAATAAGAGCGCTGGATTTGTCGAGAGGATTCCAATCAATGCACACCCCGCTGTCAAAAGCTCCGAAAAAAGAATGAAGGGTTTCCGTCCCACCCGGTCACTACAAACACCGATAAACGGTGCTAGGAATACACCAAGCAATCCACCAGCTGCTAGCACCGTTCCGATTGTCACCGAACTCCACCCCAAAGCATCAAGGTACAAAGCTAGTACTACAACCATCATACCTTGTCCGATGCTTCGTATCGTGTTAACTAACATCAGCTTTTTAACCACTGGATGTATTTTTTCTGGATTGTCTTCTCTGATTAACATATTTTCACCACTTTGAAGTATAACTTTTGTTTGAATTAAAGGTTCTAAATTAAAAGTTCTAATTAAAAGCGTTCCAAACAAAAGTGGCAATTATTCACAGGTGATGTATGTGGAATTGATTTTATACGATGATGTGGAGATTTTGGTGGTTATTTGGTGGCGTTCGGGCGGTCATCAACCTGATGAAGGACTTTCCAGGCGGGGGCTTGCCGCATTCGGGCTTTCATCACCTCGATGAAGGACTTTCCGCGCGGGGGCTT
Organism: Bacillus timonensis; assembly: GCF_000285535.1. Classification (GTDB taxonomy): domain Bacteria; phylum Bacillota; class Bacilli; order Bacillales; family Bacillaceae_L; genus Ferdinandcohnia; species Ferdinandcohnia timonensis. The sequence goes on from NZ_HE610985.1 coordinate 1,590,425, forward strand.
GCCGCATTCGGGCTTTCATTACCTCGATGAAGGACTTTCCGATAGGGTCCTTGCCGCGTTCGGGCTTTCATCACCTCTACTCATACTCACATTCCTCTTCATATTCTAAATGAAGTGGAATTTGCCCAAA
>NZ_HE610985.1:1591228-1623042 GCF_000285535.1 Bacillus timonensis
CCCCCAATGAACTGGATTTTGCTAAAATCTGATACCCCTTTTCCTCTTCATACCCCAAATGAACTGGATTGCGCCAAAATCTAATACGCCTTTTCCTCTTCATATCCCCAATGAACTGGATTGCTCCAGAATCTGATACTCCTTTTCGATAAAGAACCTTTCCCAGGAATTCTCACCGCTTTCGGTCTTTCATTCCCCCTCCAAAACATTTATTAGTTACATCCCTTTCATATAAAAAAGTTGCTAGAGGCGACCACCTCTAGCAGGTTAGTTACAACCTTATTTTTGATGAAGTGATTCTTCGATAAATTATAGGTGAAGTATCTTCCACTGACGTACTATTCGCATCCTGTACTGCTTTTTTAACCAAATGGTGGTCTGGCGCCAGGTGACATACTGGATCCGTTGCATTAGCATCCCCAGTTAAAGCAAAGGCCTGACATCGGCAGCCTCCCCCATCTTGATGTACTAAATCACATGAACGACAAGTTTCAGGGAGCCATTCGCTCCCACGAAATCGGTTAAACGAATCCGATTCATACCAAATTTGATGTAATGAGTTTTCACGAACATTTTCAAATGAGATTCCTTCAATCATCCCGGCTGTCGGACATGGAAGGACATCTCCGTTCGGTGCAACAGTTAAAGCAATCGCCCCCCAGCCACCCATACAAGGCTTGGGCGTTGATTCATAATAATCAGGAATAACCCATATGATTTCCATTTCTTTGCCGAGGTGTGCTCTTGCTGCCTCATATACTACACTTGCTCTCTCAATCTGCTCCTTACTCGGCAAGAGTCTCTCCCTATTAAGTAATGCCCAGTTATAGAACTGTGTATTTGCTAATTCCAACCGCTCTGCCCCTATTTCATGGGCAAACGTAATTATTTCATGCAATGTATCAATATTCAACCGATGCAACACGACATTTAAAGCTAAGTGCATTCCGGTACTTTTTACCGCTTCAACAGCCAAACGTTTCTTTTCAAATGCTTTATATCCACCAATCTGATTCGAAAGCTCTTCTTCACCTGCTTGAAAGCTAATCTGGACATTAGCTAAGCCCGCTTCTTTCAGGTTCGCTGCCTTTTCCTCCGTCAATCCAATCCCACTCGTAATCAAATTTGTATACATTTCTAATGAATTCGCATGTTTAATAAGCTTATCAAGATCCTTCCATAAAAGCGGCTCACCGCCTGAAAAATGAACCTCAACTATTCCAAGCTCTGCCGCTTCAGTTAACACTCGGAGCCAGTCATTTGTAGATAATTCTTTTTCCTTTAATGTCATTTCAATCGGATTTGAACAATATGGGCAATGCAATGGGCAACGATGTGTCAGTTCCGCAAGTAACGAGAATGGTGGCTGTACCCTATAATTCTTTGACTCTTTCATCTTCCATCACCACCCATCCCTGATCAACCATATCGAGAACAAACTTCGTGATATCCGCCTTCATGGTTTCAAAGTTTGGTAACTCATTTCTATTGGTTTCAGACACTAGCGAACTTCTCATTTTCTCGGTGATGGTGAAAATGGAGTCATTTCCGTTACATAGAGCAAGAATCGAAGCGGCAGTTTCGTTCAAAACCACCACCTTTTCAGGCAACAAAAGGAGATGCTTTTCTCTAACTTTATCAAATTTGAGCCGCCCTTTTTGTGCCAGTTTTGGATAGCTACTATTCAAAATTCTCCACCACCATTTCGTCATTTATTTTGATATGCTTTTTCGATGGCATCCAGTTGTGCCCAAAGCACATCACATTTAAACTGTAAAGCATCTACTGCAAGTTGTTGTTGTTCCAATGTCTTGCAGGTATCCAATACGACATTCAAAGCGAATTGTGTGTCCCGAGGTGCCTGTGTTAAACGATTTCTGAAATACCCAAGTCCAGAACGGTCAATCCACGGATATAACCGTTCAAGTATTTTTATCCGCTCTGAAATCAGAATCGGTGAAAAGAGTTCTGTTAGCGATGAAGCGACTGCCTCGAGCCACGGCTTTTCCTTAGCAAAATTCACATAAGCATCCACAGAAAAACGAACTGCCGGTACCACATGTTCCTCACTCAACACCTCTTCGCGGGACAACCCCACAACTTCACCAAGCCTTAACCAAGCCTCAATTCCACCTTCTTGTTCATGATTTCCATCATGATCGATAATGCGCTGGATCCATTCACGTCTGTACTCCCTCGTTGGGAGTTTGGATAAAATAACCGCATCCTTAATCGGAACAGACTTCTGATAATAATATCTGTTGGCCACCCAGCCCCGGATTTGCTCCCGACTTAAAGTACCCTCGTGCATCGCCACATGAAAGGGATGTTTGTCATGATAAGAAGACCGTCCAACATCTATTAATCTTTCTTTAAATTCCTCCCGTGACCATGTTTTTCCCTCTTCATGAATTACCCGTTCTAACCCTCCTTGTTGTGGCATAGTCAAACCTCCAATTCCATACCTTCGTAGGCAATCTCAATACCATGTTGTTTCAATTCTTTCGCTTCATTAGAATCTTTTTTCAAGATAGGGTTACTATTGTTGATGTGTATCAAAATTTTCCGTTCCGCTGAAAATGATGCTAATTTTTCGATGATACCAGATGAGCCACTAATTGGCAGGTGCCCCATATCCCTTGCATTTCTGTTCGTTGCACCCAACGAAACTAATTCATCCTCAGACCAAAATGTTCCATCCACAAACAAAATATCCGCTTTATGTAAAGCAGACTCGATTTCAGGGGTTATAGTATCTAAAGTCGGAAAATAGGCAACACATTTTCCAGACCATTCATTTTGAAAAAGAAAACCAACCTCCCAAATACCCTCCGTTTTATCACTAGCGGTTTTGGCATAAAGTGGTGGTTTTCTTGATACAAGGACAGTCTCAATCAAAATTGAGCTTTCACTGGATTCCCCAATCCGTACTTTTCGTTGTGGAGTAAGCGTCTGCCACTCCCAAGAACAATAGTTCTTTAGCATGGGGAATACCGGAAAAGAGGTGTGCAAACAGTTCTTTACTGTTTCCGTCCCATAAATCGTTAACTGCGAACCTTCTCTTAACGACAATAAACCGATTGAGTGATCAAGCTCTGCATCGGTTAAAATAACACCCGCTAATGGTGTTTCTCTAATTCCAGGACCCGCATGAAGTGCAGCAAATGTTTCAATTTGTCTACTAACATCCGGTCCCGCATTGACGAGATACCAGTCGTTATCATTTGCGCTTATTACGAGAGAAGATTGTAACATTGGTTTAAGTGCATTGTCCCCGTCGCGAACACTTCGACAATTGGGACATGCACAGTTCCATTGTGGAAAACCTCCTCCCGCTGCTACTCCTAAGACTCTGATTCGAATTTTGCTTCAATCCCTTCAAATCGTCGTAATTGAACTTTCATAAAAAAGCATGTAAGGCAAGTAGTGTTTACTACTCGCGGATGTAGGAATACATCGTCACCTCAGCGGCAGTATTAATGACTTCATATTCAGGAATGACCCACATGCTATTCACCCCCTTTACATTAGCAAGTCTATAATAAACAACGAAATCGTAACTTTTGCCCTTTCAAGCTATTCTTATGTTGAAGTATTGCGCAAAATAACCATGAATTTCGACATAAAGTTGTCCAATTTACCAAAAGAAACAGGACAAACCGTGAATGAAAAGCTAAAAAAACAATGCCCTATCATACTTATGAGCATTGTTTAAAAATAATTATTGACCTATTGCCGTACCTGAACTGAATAACTCCTTCTTCTTCCATCCACCCCATTTAAAATATGAAAACGCAAAGATGCTACTTATGATAAAACTAATTCCGATACCTACTGCAATTCCATTCGGTCCGATAAAATTTGAGCAAACATAAGTGAGCGGATACCGTAGAAGCCAAAAGGAAAGGATGTTCAATACCAAGACTTGATACATGGCACCTGCTCCTCTTACAACTCCATTTAAAATAAAATTTACGCCAATGAATGGATAAAAGAAAGCAATAATTTTTAAATAGTCCGTACCGAAAGTGAGGGCTTCATTGTCTCGGATAAACAACTTCGTTAACCCACCAGCAAATAAAAATACTACTAACGCAATGGATAACATGATAGAGATATTGATAATCGTGCCGTACAGTGCAATTTGACGAACCCGGTCCCATTGGTTTGCTCCAATATTTTGACCAGCCATACTATTCACAGCGGTTCCTAATGCCATCGCTGGAATGGTTATTAAACTATCAATTCGTTGAGATGCGCCAAATCCTGCTACGACAGCCCCGTCAAATGAATTGACCACTGATAAAATTGCCGTAACACCTGCGAAAATGACCATCATCTGCAGTCCTGCGGGAACACCTAATTTTAATATTAACCATACTTCTTCCTTACTTGGTAAGTATGGTATTGTAAATGGCACAAGCCCGTGTCGAAATGAATAAGCCAATGCCAGTAAAAATGAAATTCCTTGTGCAAACACAGTTGCCCACGCAGCTCCATGTATACCCCAACCAAAAATAGAAATGAATAATGGATCGAAAATAGCATTCAGTATAACTGCCACAAATACAAACCGTAATGGCGTCTTGCTATCTCCTAACGCCCTAAGTACAGTGCCGATAAAGTTATATCCCATGATAAATAAAATACCAAGGAAGTTTATTTTTAAATAAGCGCTTGCTTCATCCAGCATTTCTGCAGGTGTATTCAAAAACAGTAATAGAGGTTTTGAAAAAAAGTAACCAAACAAGCCGACCACAATGGAAAGACCAGTTAGTAAAACGACAAAGGCATTCACATACTTTTTTAATCCTTGCTTATCATTCATTCCCTTTTGTTGGGAAAGAATCGTTAATGTGGCATTGTTGATTCCAATAATAAACGCCAAAATTGTAACCACAACTGTAGATGAAATCGTAACCGCCCCAAGCGCATTCGCACCTAGTAAATTTCCTACCCACAAACTATCGATAAATTGATAGGATACTTGAAGCAAATTGGTTAACATTATTGGACCTGCGAAGAAAATCAATTGCTTACGAACTGACCCTTGCGTAAAATCCTGTTGCGTCAAAACAAAAACACTCCCTATTTATCTTAATTGTATGTTTTATAGGATATCATACCTTTGAAAAACCTGCCTGATTATGAAAAAACACCTTCAAAACATGCAAATCGACATTTCGAAGAATTTCTAAAATCAACAGTCAAACTAAGAAAAAATCACCTATACACACTTTTGTGTAGGTGACTTTTTCATTTTAACGTTTGCTTTCCAAAAACTCACAAAATAACTCCCAATCATGTAAGGTAAGTTCATGTCGACCCTTTCGAACATGATATCCGATTCGCCCTTTATGTGTTTTTTGACCAGGCTTCAGTGGACTCTTCTTTTCTAAACCACGTAGCCCATAATATTCATAGACCTCACTCGCCAACACAGCTGAATAAAATTCCGATTCTGGATCCGCCCATAAATCTTCACTGGCACTAGCTAAATAAAGGAGTCTTGGAGCAATTGATGCCAAAAGCATATGTTGGTCTACTGGAAGTGTATCTTCCCGATTATTATACTTTTTATAGTTCTCACAAAACCAATATGGAAAAATGGTGTTAATACAAAAAACATCTTCGCCTTTCTTTCCTCTTGAAAGTGCGGCGCCTGTGCACCCGGAATTATTGGCATAGCAGCAATAAACTCGCGGGTCATTGGCTGCACACCATAATGCTGTTTTCCCACCCCTCGAATGTCCGATAACAGAAATTTTACTTTTGTCTAACAGTGAATCTGTTGTAAGATAATCAATTGCGCGGCTGGCGCCGAACGCCCATGCTGCAATTGTTCCCCAACTATTTGGCGCTTCTTTATTGTCTTCAAAATAACTGATAATTCCTTCTTGATACTTTGTTTCATTATCAGGCCCAATATCTTCAGCATAAAAAGCAGCAGTAGCATAGCCCTTACTTAGCAAAACTTCTACAGGCCACTTTTCATCATTTGTATTATTTTCTAAATCATAAGGCTCCGGCTTCGGTAATTCAGAAGGAGTTGGCAATGTTTCTACTCTGTCTCCTACTACTTTTAGTAATTCATCTAATTCTTTACCATTCACCATACCACTTGGTTGAGGAAATCTAGGTGTAATGGATATAGACAGCATTACCGGTACTGGATTATGTTGGGAGGCAGTTTTTGGAATAAATACGTATAACAAAAAAGAGTGTCTTCCTTTTGGTGCATCAATATAGATTTCCACAACTCTTTTTGTACCTATATTTTTAAAAGGTTCTTCCTTTACAATGTTCCAACTAACAGAAAATCCGTCTTTGGGGCTACACCCATATACTTCTTCTTCAAAAGCTTGTAGTATGCTTTTCCTTCTCTCCTCATCCCATTTTTCATTTTGTAAAATAAGTTCTGGGACATTTCTATTTACTACCACTTATTCATTCCTCCAATTTCATCCTTACTTTATGAATTTTCTTCAGAATCTTTTTAAAAATGGCGTCTAAGGTGGTAGCTGTGGGGTGCATCGATATGATTAATTTATTTGTTCACTTAACAAAGTATTGTGGATGCTTTATTCTGCTTCTTTATCTTTAAACCGATAAGACTTTGGAGATATTCCATAATACTTTTTAAACGTTTTCAAAAAATAACTTTTACTTTCAAAGCCTAACGCAAATGCGATTTGCTCTACTGACTTTGTTGAATGATCAAGTAATTCTATTGCTTTTGCCATTTTCACCTTTGTTACATACTCAACAAAGCCCTCTCCAGTTTCTTTTTTATACATTCTACTAAAATAACTAGGATTTAAATGTAAATGATCTGCAACTTCCTTCAAAGAAATCTTGTCGCCAAGATGAATTTGTACATATTTTTGTGCTTTTAAAATATCTTCATTTCTACTCGTCAAATTAATTGTTCGAGTTTGTTCTAGCATCTGATTGAATATGTTTTCTAGAACACTTTCTAAATGTTCAAAAGTCTCGACATACTGAATCTCATGATCTGTTATTTCAGTCAATTGGGTTTCAAAATGCTTTAATGCATTTAAAGATAATTTAACATCATAAACTAATTTAATAACCCAATTTTTGATTGTACCAGGAGAAAAGTTTTTCTCTCTTATTCGATGTAATTGTTGGCTGATACACTCTAACAGTTCATTTTTTTCACCTTTTAAAATCATCTCTTTAATTTTTTGTGATATTTCTACATAATCTTGAAAAATTGAATCACATGTATAATGGATAGGTTGAAAAAAGTTAATACTGTCATAATGATAATATAAACGATGTTCTTTATGAGAAAGTAATAATCTCATGTTTTCTATTAACTCTTGCCCCTTAACATTCTTTTCTCCAATGACAGAAGTAATCGAAATTGATAAGAAGCTACGTATTTTATTGTGTATTTCTTTTACGATAGACTCAAGAATATAATGCGAGTCTATTGTTTTATCACTCTGAAAAAGCATGAAAAATTCACCATGTACAAAGAAAATCTGTATCTCTGATTGTACTTTTATCAGTGTTTCTTCTAGCATATTATTGATAGCAAATTGAAGCCACGTTTCATTTTCATAATGTTTAATTGCTTCCTGATACTGATCAATAAAACATAATATTGGTGTATATTGCTTCTGTGTAAAGTCCAGTCCTAGAAGTTCCTCTTGCTCTTGGAACCAAATTGTTTTTTCAATATGCTGTTCTTTCATTACTTTTTCAATGAACTTTGATTTTAATGTCATATTATTTCTTTCTATAAACTTAGTGACTTTTAAATGCTGATTCCTTTTATAGTGTTCTTGCTCCAACTTATTCTTTAATCTATCAAGTAAGGCTATGATATTCGTTTCTTCCATTGTTTCTTTTAAAATATAATCAAAAACTTGTAATTTTAGAGCTTGTTGGGCAAAATGAAAATCATCTTGGCATGATAGGATAACGTTATATGAACTTGTTTTTGATTTTTTCAGTTGCTCAATGAGTTCAATTCCATTTAATTTCGGCATCCCAATATCGGTAATCAACACATCATAATCATTTTCCTGCAGATAGGCAAGTGCAAGATTACTATCTTGAAAACTTGCGACAACTCGGAAACCATAGTCCTCCCACGGAATGAATCTCTTCAAAAACTCAATAACGATTACATCATCATCTACCAAGACGACCTCAAACATTCTACTCACTCCTTATGCACTGGAATTTGAAAGTTTACAGTTGTTCCTTCTCCTTCTTTACTGTCTATATTCATATGAAATTCTTCTCCATAAATCAATTTCATTCTTTGATAAACATTTTGTAATCCAATTCCATTAAACGACGATTGATTATTTTTAACATAGTTAGTACTTGTTGATTGATATACTTTCTCTTTTAGTCGTTCTAATGTGAGTTCATCCATGCCTTTGCCCTTGTCAGTAATTGATATGTTTAAATATGTCTCTTGTTGATTGGCAACAATTTCAATCGTTTGTTTTCCATTATTATCACCATGTATGATAGCGTTTTCTATAACCGGTTGCAAGAAAAATCTTGGTACTTCCATACTCGAAACTGTCTCCATGGCATCAATTTTCAACACTACATCGTGCTGATGACGAAAATTCATCAAATCTACGTAATGCCTAACAATGGTTATCTCTTCTTCTAATGGTATAAAAGCATTATTGCGATTTATCGTCATTCTCAGTAATGCTGATAAAGAATAAATGAGCGAGCTACTTGCATGATCACCCTCCATTTTTATTTTTAAACGAATGGCATTTAATACATTGAATAAGAAATGCGGGTTGATTTGAGCTTGTAGCATGTCTAATTCTGCATTACGTTTTGCTTCTTCCTTTATCTTAATCTGCTCTATCATTTCCTCAATCGTATCTAGCATATGATTAAAAGATTGACCTAGCTGTGCAACGTCATTACTTCCTGAGGTATATATCCTTGCTGATAGATCTCCTCGTTTAATTGCTTTTGTAACATCATTTAATCGGATAATTGGTTTCGTAAATTCACGTACAAGCAAGATTAGGCCAATTAAAAATAGAGCCAGAAATGCGCCTTGAATTAAAATAGTCGTTCTTGTCATCGTATTGATTGATCCAATTGTGTCTTTATACGGTACAAGACTAACCAATCTCCAATTCGAATAGGAAACTGGATATGACACCAGTAAATGTTCCTCTCCTTCATAATCGACAATTTGATAATCGGAACTCGTTACATCGTATGATAATTTCTCTCCTATATCATTCGTTTTCAAGCTTGAATAGATCTCCCCTGCAGTGTTAGTTAAATAAAATTTCGCTCGTTTATCACTTTGATATTGGCTTAATAGTAGCTTTATCTCATCCTCTCTTAAACTAATAATTAAATAGATATCTGAGGAATTTGCTTTTTGAATTCTTCTACCAATCGTAATCAGATATGGATTGGAATCTTTTTCTGATTGAATGTAAGTGGGGTGTGCACCTAGCCAAAAGGTTTGGTAAAAACTTAGGCTATCCAATTTTTCAAACCAAGGTTTTTCTTTGAATTCTAAAGGATTAAAATTTATTAATGAGTAATTTGTGTAATAAAGATCATTTTCAAATAAGATCGTAATATACAAAGGCATCAGTAAATCAGTAATACTCGACAATTCATTCGAAATTTGAATATAGTTCAGAGCGATTTCTTCTCTTTTGGTGGGTGAATCTGTCTCAATTAATTCATGCGTTTTTAGTAACTGACTCATATTTGAATCAAATTGAATATAATTAGAGGTATACATAATATCATCTAAAATATTATTTATAGCTAATTCAATCATCCTTAAATCATCTTCTGATTGTTCTGCAGCACGTTGTTCTAACACATCCTTCGTAAAATAATTTGAAACGATATAGGTACTAACCCATGGAAATAGAATACAGAGAATAACTGAAATGATTAATCTATTTCTTAATGACATTTGATTTATCTTTTTCCATATAAACTTCACTGTTGATCACCGCTCCAAAAAAAAATAGAGAGAAAACGATTGTTTTCTCTCTATTATAGCATGAATATTCTAATTATTGATTAGCATCTACAAGAGCTTGTATTCTTTCTTCGGTATTTTTCATCGTTGTATCAAGATCCTGCTCACCAAGGAGATATAATTCCACTTCTGCAGTATATTCAGTATCTGCCTCAGTAATATACGGTGGTGGTGCAATTGGTTTAGATGGCTTAGCTGTAGAAAGGGTATACTTCAACGATTCCAGATGAATTGCTTCTGGTTTCGCACTTCCGTTTACCACTGTTTCTATCATATTATCAAAATCTGCTTCCGCCCATGACGGTACCCAAATTCCTTGTTCTAAAAGACCCTCAGTTGACAACCAACGCATGAAATCATACGCCTCTTGCTTATGTTTTGAAGATTTTGCAATCGAAATTAAATCTCCATTCATCGGTACAACAGATTCGTCACTTGCATTATTTTTTGGCCATGGTGCCCAAGCAATTTCAAATTCTGGTGTAAATTGACCCCATTCTGTTACCATATAACTTCCGATAGGAATCATAGATGCAGATTGACTAAAGAATTGCTGACGATAATCCATTTTTTGCGATAAAATTTCAGTAAATGGAACAGAGGATTTATCAACATTTTCTAATTGATTACGTAATTCGAGTGATGCACGTAGCATTGGATCATCTGCATTAGATGTACCATCCTCGTTTAAGATCATCGTATCTTCAGCTTTACTCATTAATTTTAATGACGAAAATACATTATGCCATGTGTGTAAATAAGAACCATAGTGTTTGTCAGTAGTTAATTTTTTAGCATATTCCGCATAGTCGTCCCATGTCCAATCTGTCGGAATTTCTAAGCCGGCTTCATCAAGATGTGCTTTATTCATCATCACAAGCATTGTTACATTTTTCATTGGCAAACCATAGTACTTACCATCAACAGATGGATAAGTGTTATTGTAAACTTTATTAATATCAATTCCCTCTGCATCAAGGTATTCATTAATTGGTTCAACTAACCCAGCATCAATACGCTTTACTAAATCACTCACATTGGAGAACAATATTAAATCCATTTCATCCCCTGCGGAGGCCATTAAGTCCAATTGTTTGAAATAATCCCGAGAATTCATATTTTCTACAAGTGGTATGGACTCCACTTTTATTCCCGGATTTGCTTCCTCATATTTTGCTATAACACTTTCCCATTTTCCTACATCCTCATTTACCCAGTGTACAAATTTTAACGTAACTTCACCATCAGATGATCCACTACCTTTATCATCTGATGAAGCTTCATCTTTACCGGAACAAGCAACTAATGTAAATATTGCTAATATCCCTACTAGTAACATTAACCCCCATCTTTTCATTAAAAATAACCTCCCTTTGATTTTGCTTTTTATATAAACCCTCTCCAAATATAGTGAAGGTAAATACCCTTTTTATCCTTTAACTCCACCAAGCTGAATACCTTCAATAACGTTTTTCTGCCCGATAATGAAGATAATGAGTAATGGTAAAATCGCGGATACAGACGCTGCCATCATTAACGAGTATACGCTCCCGTGCTGATCTGAAAAGCTTTGTACACCTAGTTGAATCGTATATAGTTCTTTCGATCTTAAAAAGATTAATGGATTTTGGAAGTCATTCCATGTCCAAATAAAACGTAATATCGCATAGGTTGCAATTGCAGGTCGTACTAATGGTAAAGCAATTGAGGCAAAAATTTTAAAATGACCCGCTCCATCCATTCTTGCTGATTCAATGATTTCATTACTAATACCGAGATAGAATTGGCGTAACATAAAGGTTCCAAATACACTGAAACTATTTAATAAAATGAGACCTGTGTGAGTATCGTAAAGACCTATCCATCTATATAATAGAAACTGTGTAACTAACAAAGTTTGAGGTGGAATCATAAATGTGGCCAATACGATTAAGAATAGTAAATCTCTTCCTTTAAAATTGATTTTGGCAAATCCATATGCTGCCAAACATGAAACTGTACATGAAATTAAAGTAGTTAGAACTGTTACCTTAATCGAATTCCAGTATAAGAGTAAAAACGGCATAGAGCCTGTCCAAACCTCTTTATAGTTTTCAACCGCATTCCACGTTTGGGGTATCCATTGAATTGGAAATGTTAATACATCCTCCTCTACTTTTAAAGAAGCAGAAATCATCCACAAAAATGGCATTAGAAAGGCAATTCCTATTAGTACCATAATGACTGTCGTGATTAACTTTCGCATATCTAATTTTTTTACCATCTGTACTGCTCCTTTCTATTAATAATTCACCCATTTTTTCTGACCGATAAATTGTATATAGGTAATGATTAAAATAATGATAAACATTACTAACGAAATGGCAGAGGCATAGCCTGTTTTTAATTCAATAAATGCTTGCTGGTATAAATAAACCACTGGTGTTATGGTCGAATTTGCTGGTCCACCATTCGTTAAAACGATGATTAAATCGAACACTTTAAAGCTTGAGATAACACCTGTCACAAACAATAAGAAAGTTGTTGGAGACACTAATGGAATCGTAATCTTTCTAAATTGGGTCCAAGCATTAGCACCATCCATTTGCGCTGCTTCGTATAGTTCTTTAGGGATGTTCTGCAAACCTGCCAAGTAAATGATTAAATTAAACCCGATTCCCGTCCAAACCATAATTAACATAACGGATGGAAGGGCAAAGGTAACGTCTGCAATCCAACCTGGGGGATTATCAATTCCAAGCGTCATTAGCAATTGGTTGATAGGACCTTGTGTTGGATGGAAAAGCACTTGAAAGACAACCGCAACGGCAACTACGCTCGAAATAAAAGGCATAAAATAGATCACTTTAAACATATCTTTCAGATATACATGTTTATTAATGATAACAGCTAATCCTAGCGATAAAATTAACGTAACAGGTACTGCTAAAATTAAGATAATATTATTGATTAATCCCTTAATAAATAATGCGTTAGTAAGTAACTTCGAAAAATTCTCAAATCCTACAAATTTAGCATTTTGATAACCAGACACAAAATTCCAATCTGTAAAACTTAAAACAAATGATGAGAGAATGGGGAATAATACTAATACTGAAGTCCCAATAAACATGGGTGCTATAAATGCGTAACCTGATAAATTCTCTTTCCAGCCACTAAAAGGACCCCTACTTCTTTTTGCTCGTCTTTGCACTTTGCTTTTCGTTTTTTGTACAAGTTCTGTTTCGAGCTTTACTTCACTACTCATAATTTTTCACCTCTTCTTCTTTGTTGAAGATTTAATAATCTTTATTTGTAGACTAAGTATAGTCTTTGAAATCGCTTTCAACAATGAAGAATTTTTACATTATTGACAAAATTTTTACTATATTTAATTCTATTGTAATAATCCAGCCTGCTTCTGGTTTTATTTTTACTTTTCAGAAAATATTTTTACTTCATTACAAAAAAAGAAACGTTTAAATTCTCTGCGTGATATATTATTGATAAGGAGGGAGTACTATGCAACTAGGTTCATTTTCAAGTGGTATTTACAGCTTATGTAATTGGATCGCAAGATTAGCTTATTTAAATCTATTATGGATTTTTTTTACTTTAAGTGGACTCGTAGTTTTTGGATTCTTTCCAGCTACAATAGCAATGTTAGCTACATTAAGACAATTTCTTATCAAGAATCACCCACCTGTCTTTAAAACCTTTTGGCACTATTACAAAAAAGAGTTTATTAGTAGTAATAAATTAGGAGTAATCATTGTAGTGATTGGTTTTATTTTATATATGAATATAAACTTTTTACAAACTACATCTAATGAAGTAGCATCTTTTCTTTTTTATTCAAGTCTGATGATGAGTTGTATTTATATTCTAATCATTTGCTATACATTGGCATCCTATGTTGAATTTGAACAAACATTAGGAACTCATTTAAAAAATGCGCTTCTCATTACGATCTACAGTCCGATACCTAGTCTACTCATTATTTTTGGATTTGCTGCAGTCTATTTTGCGGTTACGAATATATCTGGTTTAGGATTCTTTTTTAGTGTAAGCCTATTAGGTCTTGTAATCCTTTCTTCGGCAAATCTAGCATATAAAAAAATAGCAAGAAAACAAGAGGAATTAAGCAGTCGAGTTGGAGGTTAATCATTACATTTTAGTGTTTTTGTAAAAAATAGCTTCATCATTTAGACGATGGGTCAGTTTCTATCCCAATGTCACGATGATGAAGCTATCTTTTTGAGGAAATCAAATTAATTCTTTATAAAGATTGAGTTCTGTACTCTCTCGTAATTTCTTTAGTTCTGGAACGATTTCCAATACATGTTTACTTTGATTGTGCTGATTTAATGTTTCTTCATCTTCCCATTCCTCAAGCATGGAAATGATAGATGGATCATTGATATCTTGATTTAGTGTATACGTAATACATCCTTTTTCTTTTCGAGTTTCTGTTATTACTTCACTAGCTATACTTATATATTCCTCAACACTTACTTCTGGTTTTAGTTTGATTTTACATACTACTTTAATCATTACATTCGCTCCTTTTTATTTCATCATCAAATAGGTTGTTTTCATTTACAATTTCATCAGTTGCAATCCGTCTAAAAATTCATTTGTAGCTTGATCCAATTCTTTTAGAAGATGATTTATATTATTTCTGTTCCCGCTATTAACAGCATGAATAACCTCTTTCGTAAGGTCATGAATTTCTTTATGTGGAGCATACATAGCCCGTACTTGTTCATCTGAAGGATTCAATTGTTTTCTATTCTCAAGAAATCTTCCCACATTACAGCTAGTATATTCACCTAAACTATCTTCATTTAGCTTTACAAAACCGCAAGCAACGTTATATGCTTTCCATTTAAAAAGCAAATGATCCACAGTCGTTACCTTTTGAATATGTTCACCTTTCAAATCTTTAAAATAAGGGAGAGCCATCTGTTTACAATCTTGCAGCATACTGCTTACGTCATAGATTCCTTGTCCTGTTTTGATACAAACATCATTTAAAGCTTGCGTTTGAATGTTCATTTCGGAAAGTCTTCCTGTAATTTCCTGGGTAGTTGCTGACTGTTCCTCCACATTAGCTGATATTTCCTCAAAGACAGATGAAATATTTCCTAAAGAGGTCTCTAATTGATTCATTGATTGAACAGCATGATTTATTTGTTCTTTTCCTTTCGCAAACACTGTCACCGCTCCAGTAATCGTCTCTTCGGATGCTCCAATTTCTCCCCGAAGCTTCGTTACCATATCTTTGATATAATTCGCTGATTGTTTTGTGTTATCTGCTAATTTTTTTATTTCTTCTGCTACAACAGAAAATCCACGTCCGGCTTCTCCTGATCTTGCGGCTTCAATACTCGCGTTTAATGCAAGTAGGTTTGTTTGTCCTGCAACATTATTAATGATGTTCACGACATTTTCTATTTCTTTTGTGACTTCTACTACGTTTTGCATTTTTTCTTGAACTGCTTGGATCTCCCCGAAAGATAGATTAATATATTTAAAAGATTCATTAATCGTTTCAAGGGAATTCGTTGAAATGGATATTGTCTCATTCGTTGTAACTAAAGAGGTTTGGACGAAATCAGATATTTGTTCGATAGAACTACTCATTTCCTCACTGCTAGCAGCTACCTCATCCATCGATGATTTCTGCAAGGATATATAATCAACCATATCCTTCACATAATCCATTTGCGTCACAAATTCCATAATTTCTATATTTCGTAGAAATTGCTCTCGAATTTGAGCGTTTTTTAACTCAAGCAATTTATTTATCCATACTTCAACTTCGCTATCTCCTGATAAATATGGAACATCTTTTGATAAACCATCATAGTGTTCATTTTGTTTATAAACCGTTTTCAATTCTTCTACCAGGTATTTTGTAAAAACTTCTTCCTTTGTTGTTTCCTCTTTTTTTCTATTTAATAGAAACATCTGATTTCCCCCATAAAATTTACTTATTTATATCAATTTATATTTAGTATAGCTCCCAAACAAAAAGGATGCTATCAATTTTTTTGAAATTTTTATTTTGTTTACTAAAGGGGAAAAGTTTTTCGAACTCCGAAGAAAATTATTGGCATTTCGACAAGATTCTATTATTATTAGTATTATCAAAAAAATACGGAAAAAGTAACCTGAAAAATTGGTTTTATCCGGTAGATAAATGGGTACTTTAGCTTTGACAACATTTTTTTGATAGTAATTGAAGTAAAGGAGAAATGTATATGAGCAACAAAATTAAACTAGGTATCGTAGGTTACGGTAATCTTGGAAAAGGTGCAGTTAAGGCTATTAAACAATCTCCTGACATGGAATTAGTAGCAGTTTTTACTAGAAGAGATCCAGAAAGCTTAAAGCTTGAGGACGCGAATGTAAAAGCTGAACATATTTCAAATGCAAGTGATTATCAAGGAAAAATTGATGTAATGCTACTTTGTGGTGGATCAGCTACAGACCTACCTGAACAAACCCCTCAATTTGCTAGCATGTTCAATACTGTAGATAGCTTCGATACACACGCAAAAATCCCAGAATTTTATCAAGCTGTAAACGAAGCAGCAAAAAATACAACTGCCATTATTTCAGTAGGTTGGGATCCAGGTCTTTTCTCTATTAACCGTGTAATGGCGGATGCCATTTTACCAAATGGTGAAAATTATACATTCTGGGGCAAAGGTCTAAGTCAAGGGCATTCTGATGCAATTAGACGTGTGAACGGTGTAAAAAATGGCGTTCAATATACAATTCCTTCTGAAGATGCCATGGAAAAAGTTCGTAGTGGTTCAAATCCAGAATTAACAACTGCGGAAAAGCACCGTCGTGTCTGCTATATTGTTGTTGAAGAAGGTGCAGATAAAGCTGCGATTGAAAATGAAATCAAAACAATGCCAAATTATTTCGCTGATTATGATACAGAAGTAAACTTTATTTCTGAAGAAGAATTAAAACGCGACCACTCTAAAGCACCACATGGCGGATTTGTGATTCGTGGTGGAAAAACAAGTGAAGATATTACACAGATTTACGAATTCTCACTAAAACTAGATAGCAACCCAGAATTTACTGCGAGCGTTTTAGTCGCATATGCAAGAGCAGCATATCGACTAAGCCAAGAAAAACAATATGGTGCGAAAACAGTATTTGATGTAGCTCCATGCTATATTACACCAAAAACACCAGAACAATTAAGAAAAGATTATTTATAAGATTCTTTCCATACAAAAAATCACTCACATTTTTTTGTGAGTGATTTTTTGTTTTCCTACCTACTCCTCATCACTACCACGATATCGTTTATATGGCAGTTGGTTCCAAATTCGATATTTTAAGTCTTCTGCTCGAAGTGGTGATGGAATATCATCGAAAATTTTCCTTGCAACTTCTAATTCACGCTCAGCCTCCGACTTATCCTGATACATAAATTCATCGGAAGCTTTATCCAATGCTTTATTCACTTTTTCTTCTAAATATGAAACTACCATTTCTTGTTGCTTATGAATCGACTCTCTGGCGGAAGCCACCCAATCAGGCTGTGCAGTACGAAGTGTATCAGAAACATAGCTAAACTCTTCGAATATATCTTTATAAATCTTATCCGCATTTTCACGCGCGTCGATGATAACATTTTCTAAATCTTCAATCGTAAGTTCCTCAACCCGAAGTGGTTTTCTACGTTTTGGTCCACCTATGCCGACCCTCGTTAGATAATATGGGAAGATGCTTTTTATCGTTTTGCCAACCGGTGAAATTGCCATTTCATTTTCATCCACACCTTTAGGTTGCACACCTTGCATGGCAATTCGCGCTGATTCTGGTCTTACAATCTCCTTCGGTGGTAATACCCCGTAACGAAGCAACTCACGGATACCTGTCCCCGAAATATTAATACGATATTGCTCATCATGTGGACATGTTTGGTCTGTTGCTTGTGTACTACAACGCGTACAATAAAACACTTCATGGAAAAGGCGAATATCAATCCCTAATTCATCCGGTGTAAATTCGTCAAAAATTGTATGGCTCGCATATTTTTCATAATAATCACCAATACCCGCGTGATCTCGTCCAATTAAGGCATGGGTACACCCATAATTTTTCATAATTAAAGCATGAAGAACTGCTTCACGTGGACCTGCAAAAATATAGGTAACTCGTAGTGGTGCTAGAATCGTTCTTTCCTTAGGATAATATGTATCCAATACACTACGGTAAGATAGCATCCGGAATTCATGTCGTGTATACTCACGCTTTGCCATCTCAACTAATGGCTGAACAAACAAACCTTCCAACTCTTCTAATGCATTTCGATGAATATACTCATGTCCGCGGTGTAAAGGATTTGCTCCCGTAATAAATCCGCCCACCGATTTAAATTTCTTCTTTTCATAAAAGAGTTCCCACGTTTCTTTCGGCTCCATTCTTATGTCTTCAAATGGACCCCAATGAACCCGTCGAAGCAATGTAATTGGTCCAGCTAATGCCGTGTCCCCCATCCGTCGGTAAATCGAATCTACTCCAGGGTGGTTGCGGTCAGTTGTACCAAAAAGATGTTTTGCACGAAATTCACGATCATAGTGGAAGATATCAGTTAATGTTAGAATAGCAACAGGCTCTCTTGTTTCATCCGCTAGAGCTACCTCATCTCCAACTGATAATGTCTTTATAACCTGCTGATTTCGATCACCAATTGGTGCGAAACTTAGCGGCACCGGCCAAACTACTCCATTTTTCAAACGGCCTTTCGTCAGTACAGACTTGTAATCCTCCTCATCCATGAAACCTTCATTAGGAGATAAAACACCTGTTGCAATCATTTCAAGTGTAATGACAGCCTCCAGATCGACCATGATCATAGGCAGCTGTTTTGCTCTTTCCATTGATTCATCAAGATTTTCCCCCGTAAGAACACGATTTACCAATTTTCCACCATGTGGTTTTTGTGGATAGCTTGCAAATGTTTTTTTATCCACCATCTCAGTAAATTGATTCAACTAATCCCCTCCCATTATCACATATATTCTATGGACGTTCTTTATATCCTTCTAAAACGCATTATTTTATAGAAAATTCAGTAAACTATTTGTTTTGATTCAAAAATTAACAGGAATTAAAAGAGAAACACTACTAGATTAGTAGTATATTTTCACATTCTTTACGTACGCTGGTATACCGTTTATCTTGTTAACGGTTTACCATTTATTAAAAAACTCTTGTTTCCAATTGTAAGCGCTATGACTGAGTTTTTTTAAAATTTTTTCTTGTACAACAATAATTTTATACTTATGATTAGTATGTTATTGAAATTGCATAGGGGGATTGACATGGAGTTAAAGTACACAGGTAAAACAAAAGATGTCTATGAATTACCGGACGGAAATTACTTATTACAATTTAAAGACGATGTCACAGGCGTTGATGGTGTTTTTGATCCAGGTGCAAATACAGTTGGTTTGACTATTGAAGGTGCTGGTCGTGCTGGATTAAAACTAACCAAATACTTTTTCGAACGATTAAATGAAGAAGGAGTTCCTACTCACTATATTGACGCTAATATCGAACAAGCAACTATGACAGTAAAACCGGCTGAAGTATTCGGTAATGGGCTTGAAGTCATTTGTAGATACCGTGCTGTAGGTAGCTTTCTACGTCGATATGGCTTGTATGCGGAAGAAGGACAAGCCTTGGATGCCTTTGTTGAAGTAACAATAAAAGATGATGGCCGCGAAGATCCTCCAATCAGTGAAGACGCTTTGGACATGCTTGGTATCTTGTCTAAAGAAGAATATCAAGTATTAAAAGGCCTTACCCAACAAATTGCTGGTATCGTCAAGGACGAACTGGCGAAAAAGGGTATCGAACTCTATGATATTAAATTCGAATTCGGACGTACAGGTGAAAATAAACAAATCGTTTTGATAGATGAAATCTCCGGCGGAAACATGCGCGCCTATAAAAATGGAGAATACATCGAACCACTAGAATTAGAAAAGATGTTTCTATAAAGGGATAAATCATTTTATATAAAAAGGGTTAGTCCTCCGTTTTAAAACATCGGGGACAAACCCTTTTTTCATCAAAGATCCAGAAATGAACAAAATCAATTGATAACATAACTGAATTAGCTATATTTTTAATGAATGTCCTTTTTCTTAAAGCTACCTCCCTTGACTTCTGCAACATCATATACAGCAACAAAGGCATGTTTGTCAATTTCACTAATAATTTCTTTCATTTTACTGTCCTCTAAACGGTTAATAATACAAGTAATTTCTTTGAATTGTTCGTTTGTATAACCGCCTTCAACTATATTGTATGTTGCACTACGACCTAAACGATCACGTATCGTTTCTACCATTAATTCCGGTTGACTAGTTATAACTTTATAGGTTTTCGAACCACTTAAACCTTCTTCTACAGTATGAATCACCTTAGATGCTATAAAATAAGCAATTCCCGACAAAAATGCGCCTTGTAATCCAAAAACCGTTGAAACCACAATAAAAACAAATAAGTTTAAAAATAAAATAAGGTCACTTGTTCCAAAAGGTAATTTTCGGGAAAGTAATACGGCTAACATATCAATTCCATCTAATGCACCGCCATTACGTAATGCCACACCCATACCGAAGCCGATGATAATACCACCAACAACGGTTACTAACAACGTATCTCCTTGAATAATGGTTGGAACATGGTGCATAATGCTTGTCCCATATGCTAATGAAGCAATACCAATTACCGAATAAATCGCAAAACTTTTCCCAATTTGTTTATAACCTAAAAATATAAATGGGATATTTAGAATTCCAATTAGGAGCCCCAGAGGTAACCCGATTAATTGCGAACCAACGATACTAAGACCTGTCACTCCGCCATCAGACACGTAGTTTGGGATTAATATCGCCTCCAGTCCATATGCTGTTATAAATGCCCCAATAATAACTGCTAATGCCCGCGTAATCTTTTTTAGTACTTTAGTTTTTTTCTGCTTTGTAATTTCACTCATTTTTGAAGCCTCTTTCCAACTAATCTCTCTTTTTCTATTAACGATAATTATTTACTACTTCTTCCAATCATATACAATAAACGACACTCCAGTTCATTAATATGACATCGTGTCACTCCAAAAAAAATAATAAATGACACGGTGTCATTTGTCAATAAAAAAGAAGCCAATGACAGGATTGGCTTCTTTTCTTAATTTTTTCAATTAGTAGTATTCGTTAGGATGCCCGCTGTTGCAAATTTGGTTGAACCATCGGCTTGCGCTCTTTCTTTTGCCACCTAACAAAAAGATTGTTTGCCACGAGTGAAAGGATAATAAAGACCGTACCTAGAATATCAAACAGTGTAACATCATAGCCTTGATAAATCGAAACTAAAAGTGTGGTAACAGGAACAAAGTTAATGAATAACAATGCATTAATTGCTGATAAAATACTCACCCCAATATTCCAACCGAGCAAAGCAATCAATCCAGGAAATACAATCATAAACAGTAAATGCGGCGCTGTTGCCGTAATCTCTTCTTCAGTTGGAACAGATACATATCCAATCAAAGTCGCTCCTGCTACAACCACTCCTGCTGTTATCGTTCCGAGTAAACAGCTTAATGTTGAATATCGCAAAACAGACCAATCGCTAAACTTACTTCCTCCCATTGTATATATCACCCATCCAACAACTGCAAGAAAGATAAGAATAGAAGGAATAATATTGTCTGTCGCAGTTAGAAATGATTGAATATCACCTTTTGTAATTACGAATACTGCACCAATCAATGACACGACTACACATGCTAATGTGAATAAATGAGGACGTTTTTTCAAAAACATCCAGATGATCACAATCGATATCATTGGCATTAGTGACTCATTAATGGATGCAACCATCACTCCAGGCTCACCCAATAAATCCTCTCCCCAGAAGATAAATAGATTATAGACCGTAAAGGCCATTGTTCCAAAGAACCACAATTGTTTGCCTTTACCCTCAAATCGAAACGCTTGTTTTCCTTCTTTCCAGAACAGCATGGCTACCAAAATAATCGTTACTGCCCCATACCGTATGATTGTAAAATAAAATGGATCAATATGTGAAAAGGCTGCATGTGCAACAGGAAACATGGCTCCCCAAGAAACCGCCGCAATAAAACACAAAACAGCTCCCAATAATACATTATTTCTCACTTTCTTCTGCCTCCCTGAATTACTAATAGACTGATTATCTATCTTTTTTGATATCTTGTAAAATGAATAATAATGATTAACTACCATCATTTTTCGTGATATCATAAGAATATCAATTCATTACAGGAGGAGATTAGTAATGGAATTTAAAGACTTAGAGATTTTTCAGTTAGTTGCGGAAAAAGGAACCATTACTGAAGCAGCAAAAGACTTGAAATACGTGCAATCAAATATTACATCTCGAATCCGAAAGTTAGAAGCGGAAATGAATACTCCGTTGTTTAATCGTCATCGTCGTGGGATGAGTTTAACTCCAGAAGGAAAAAACTATTAACCTATAGTCAAAAAATCTTATCCTTAACAGGAGAAATGAAACAGGCTGTTCAAACCAATAAGGAACCATCAGGAAAATTAGAAATTGGGACAGTAGAAACTGTAATTCATTTACCTAGGATCTTGTCTAGCTATGTAAAAAAATATAAAGACGTTGATTTATCTGTATTTACCGGTGTGACTAGTTCACTAGTGGAGGAAGTCTTAAATCATAGATTGGATGGTGCATTTATCACTGAATCAGATTTACATCCCGACCTTGTATCCTATGAGGTGTTTCAAGAAGAACTAGTCCTTATTTCTGATAAACGTGTTTCCACGCTTAACGAGGTAGTGGAAGAACCTATTTTATGTTTTAGTAAAGGGTGTGGATACCGGGCACGCCTCGCAGAATGGTATCGGGATCAAAACATAGCCCCTCAAAAAATAATGGAATTCGGCACATTAGAAACCATCTTGCGTAGTACTGCAATGGGACTTGGTATTGCATTCGTTCCAAAATCAGAAGTGAAGCAAATGGAAAAGGATGGACTCATCCAATTTCATAAACTTCCAGAGCAATATAGTAAAATAAAAACTGTCTTTATAAGAAGATCAGATTCATACTTAACACCAACAATTGAGAAATTTATTGAAACAATTGAATCAAGTAAACAAGAGAGTATTTTTTCCGAATAAATCCTGACAAAATCAAAAATCCTCACAATCATTTGTGGGGATTTTTGAGTGTAGACAAAGTCGGTGCTAACTTTGTCTACACGAATTTTTAAGGATATTTAAATTTTAACTCAAGTCCCAGACTGTCTTAAAAGCACTTTTCAGACAAGGCGCGATGCTGAGCGAAGACGCGAATAGAAGTTGCCGAATGAGCGGAACGAGCGAGCAAGCAACGCAGTATGCGAGCGTTTGTCAACAGTCTGAAATCCTCACCATCTTTTGTGAGGATTTTTTGTTAATACCACTAGTAATTCTTAAGTTCAGGTCTCCTGCATAGGAATAAAAAAGATTTCTAATCTTCTATATTAATCTCTTCTCCTTCTTCATTCATATCGACAGTTTCTCCTACATTTTCCTCTTTATTTGCGTCAGATTGTTCCGATGTACCTCCACTATTTTGTTCATTGTTCTTTTCTTTCTTAAAATCATTCATAGTAGATAAAAAATCCTCCGCCAAGTCTGACGGGATAATTCCCGTTCCATATGTAGCTCCAACGTTTAAACTACCACTTAAATCTCTTACTCCAAGGTGAGCGATATTATTATTCAGTTCATAATTGTCAATTAGCACACGTTCAATCTTTATATCTTGATAAACGACTGGGAGTTCGTTTGATTTCTTTTGATTATCCAATGCACCTTTTATTTCGTGAAATTCCTTAAGGATATGGTTATTCTCAGATTCACACTGCTTGATCTGCTCTCTTAAGCTAGATATGTCATGAGTAATTGAATCTAGCTGTTCCTTTAGTTTGTCCAAATCGTGAAACCACTGAGCCCTCAGTCTTTTTTCCACAGTGGCAATGATTTTCGCTTCAAAATCATCAGGTATACTATGATATTGCTTTTCCTTCTTCCCTTTGGCTGCTGATTCTTCTAATGCACTCATGGTGGAAAAGGCAAGAAAGTTGCTTTCCATTTTTAAGAATCGTTTCATTGTCACTTCAAGAGTATTGATTCTCTTAAACTCCCTTTCAAGCTTTTCAATCCTCTTTTCTAAAGCCACCTGGTTATTTTCCTTATGAACATTTCTTTTAAAGGGCATCTTTATCATCACCACTCTTTTTTCACTCAATTGCTAATAGCTTATTTATGGATTCGATATTTTTTGGAGAAGTAGTTTATTCGATTATGACAAGCTCCTCTGGCTCTATTTTTCTTTGATAGGTAATAACGAGAAGCCCATGATTGTATCTGGCTCTTATCGGATTACCGTCAGTTGGTTCTGGAAGTTCGATTGTACGCTCAAATTCTCCGTACACACGCTCATTTTTTAAGGTTGTATCTGGTTTAAATGGTAATCTTGAAATACCCCTAATTGTTAATTTTGTACCAATGACTTTTAGCTGGATGTCTCTTTTATCAATACCAGGGATTTCTATTAAGATGACAATCTGAGTGTCAAGCATGAAGATATCAATTGGAGGGAATTCAACCGATTCAGTTGTCCGGCTAGCTTGCTGTACATCTTGTTCGGATTTCATATCCTGCATAAATTTTCTCGCGGTTTCTTTATCAAAGATATGATTCCAAAAATCACCCGCTTGATATTTTTGGGCAACTTCCATCCACTGCTTAAGCTTTTCAAAATCCACGATGCTTCCCTCCCATATTCCACATGACAAGTAAAATAGTACTTCCTTCTATTACTAATCATATTGTTCGATTGACGTTTCATTCCTGTAATTTCGTCACAATGGCCCCAATGTGTTATTTAACTAATGAAATAAGACGCCCATCTGTTCAATCAATGGGAGGGACATCTATTTGTGTATATTGCATATCTGTTGCCTTTGGTAGTTTGATTTGAAGATATTCATCTTTATAACTGGTAGTTGCTCCTTTTTTCTTTACAATCTCAGGCAGTGCGAACTCATGATAACTTTCCTCATTCGGATAGCCTTCAATAATGATGGTATTAGATGTATGAAAAATTTTGACGTTTGATAATTTGGTCGAATCCTTTATTCTAAATTTCACATACACGTGATCATGAGAATCAAATATGGTTGGAGTTAGTTCACTTGCTTTCGTTTGTTCAGGTAAAGAAACTTCTCCATCTTCACTCACCTGGTTCTCATGAAAGGCACGTTGTATAACAGACGCATTATTTTGAAAGAGATCTAGGGAACTTGACATAGATTTCGAGATGGACTCTTGAACAAATTTTTCAATGCTCGAAGAATGTCCCGAATGTTTCATCAACTGCTGCATAATATCCTTAAACGGAAAGAGAGATTGAAAGGGGAACATCTGATAACCTCCTAATACTAAAATTAAAATTGATTTGAAACCGGGAAAGATGGATTGAAGATTTGGTCTTGATCTGTAACATCTGTATCAAAATAACCTTCTGCAATTAAAGATGAATTGGGTGATAAATCCCCTAAAGAAAAGCTTAATCCTACATTTTTTGAATTAGCTGTGTGGCTGTTATGAACAGTACCGCCAATACCAAAATTCGCATTTTGACTCATATTATTCGTTCTTATATTAAAGATATTAATCATGTAAGGCATCTTATTTATTCCTTTCTCTTTGACATTATCATTCAGCATACGTCTATGCGTAAGGAAATTTTGCCAAGAAATGGATAGTTCTCAATCCTGAGCAATATTTTTCACAACTGCTGGGTTTCCGATATCTCCTTGATCATTTAAATCTGGATCAATAAACACATTCTCCATCCCTGAAGATGTTGGTGAAAGATCACCATAGGATGAATTTTCCCCTTGCGACTTGGAATTTGCTGTGTGAGCATTATGAAAGGATTCACCAATATTCACTGAACCGTTGTTCGAAATACTATTTACTTTCATGCTGTAAATATTGATATGTGTTGGCATATTGATTTCCTCCCCCTTCATGTTCTTTTATCTTATGCAATACTCATGCAGGCTGTTATCCATATTTTGAAGATGTTACATTCATAAAAAAATAAGCGCGTTTCTATACAATAGAAATGCGCTTATTTTTTATGATGCTTCAGCTTCTCTCATAGTATCAACTTCTACAGGAGGATTAAATTTCCCTTCCCATTTTGCGACAACGAGAGCTGCTAATGAATTACCTACCACGTTAACCGCCGTACGACCCATATCTAAAATACGATCAATACCCGCAATAAAAGCTAAACCTTCAGCAGGTAAACCCATTGTACTAAATGTTGCTAAAAGTACCACAAAGGATACACCAGGTACTCCTGCCATCCCTTTAGATGTTACCATTAACACTAACATGAGTGTTATTTGTTGCCCAATACTTAAGTCAATCCCGTACATTTGGGCAATAAATAAAGAGGCTATTGCTTGATATAAAACAGATCCATCCAGATTAAAGGAATAACCTGTTGGAATAACGAAAGTCGCTATATGCTTAGGACTTCCTGCTTGCTCCATTTTGTCCATAATTCTCGGAAGTACCGTTTCTGAGCTTGCTGTTGAAAAAGCTAAAATTAACTCTTCCTTAATCAGCCTTAGCAATTTAAAAATACTGAACCCAACAAATTTTGCTAACAAGCCTAAAACTACAATAACAAAGAAAATCATCGTTCCATAAACAGTAAGAGCTAACTTACCTAATGGAATAAGTGATGCAAAACCATATTTCGAAATCGTGACACCGATTAATGCAAAAACACCAATTGGAGCATATTTCATAAATAAGTTCGTCACGTAAAACATGGCATTTGCCATACCTTCAAAGAAACGTAAAACAGGTTTTCCTTTTTCGCCAATCGCAGCAATTCCTAGACCAAATACAACAGCAAAGAAAATGATGGCTAACATATCGCCTTCAACCATTGCTTGAATTGGATTTGTCGGAACAATATGAAGCAGTGTATCGGTAATCGATTTGCCTTCTTGTTCCTCTGATGTGTGTACATAATTAGATATGTCACTTTGTTCTAACTTGTCCATATTTAGACCAGTACCAGGCTGAATAAGATTGGCAGCAATAAGGCCAACCGCAATCGCAACTAATGTCATACTTATAAAATAAGTAAGGGACTTAGCACCTAATTTACCAACCGATTTCAAATCACCAACACCAGCAATGGCAACGATGATACTAGAAAGTACAATTGGTACGACAATCATTTTAATTAATCGGATAAAAAGGTCACCGAACGGCTGTAGAACACTCTGTGCCGTTGCACTCCCATAGAAGATTCCACCGACGATAATCCCTAATACAAGACCGATAAAAATTTGAGTTGCTAAACTTAATTTAAACTTTTTCATAAATTTCCTCACCTTCTTGATGTTTTTAATAAAAGAAATTCTAGGCAAGGGAAACAAATAGTCCGATATAATATAATTTCGATCATTATCGAAATACTATTCTATTATACTGTTTCCACTTAATTGCTTACGAGGTTAGCTTTCAGGTTAGGACTATGGGAAACACTGAGCCCCTTCTTTAATAGAATTCACCAATAGCGGATATCTCCGCATGAATAATTTGGGTCCCCCGCTCTTAAAATAAGATTAAGCAAAATAACACTATTTAAATTTTATCATCTAAATACTATATTAGTAAACTATTGATTATTTCCAATAAGAAGGGCCTGTTCCCGATTAACTAATACATTAATTGAGAACAGGCAAAACTAGTTGCCTAAGACCCGTTACCCCTTTGTTTCGGGATGGACTATCGGAGCAGTTTCAACCACTACCAGTGTGGGTCCATTATGTAAAAGTGCCTTATTCAGTGTTTCTTCTAATGCACTCTCTTCTGTAATAGAATAGCCTTTCCACGAGCAGGCCTCAGCTATTTTTGCGAAATCAGGGTTTGTTAAGTCCACATCCTTTTGAATACTTCCGCTGGCAATCATTTTATCCCGTTCCATTTGTAATGCATGGTTATTGAATATAACTACTGTGATATTTATGTTGTATCGCACAGCAGTTAGCAAATCAGCTAGCGTCATTTCTAACCCACCATCTCCAACAATCGCAACCACTTGTTTTTCTGGTAAGCATAATTTAGCAGCAAGTGCGGCAGGTAAACCAAATCCCATTGTTCGCCATTCTCCGGAAAAGATAATCTGTTGTTTTGTTGAACGGAAATTCCGATTAAACCAAACTGTTACATCACCTGTGTCAAGAGTAATAACAGCATCCTGTTTTACACTATTTTCAATTGCTCGAACGATTCTCGATGGATGGATAGGTTGTTCAGTTTGTAACCCTTCTTGCTCGTTCTGTTTTTCCCATTTGTCTTTTACGGTTAGAATATTTGTTACCCATGTTTGATTTTGTGTATAAGTCCCGAGACTTTCTGTTAAGAGTGGAACAAGCCTTTCAGCTGAACCTATTATCCCTAGCTCAACAGGTATACCGTTACCAACATTCTCTTTTTCTATATCAATTTGGATTACTTTAGCATGTTGAGGTACATACCCTTCTGGCCACCACAAATTTCCTATTAGTAAAACAACGTCTGATTGCTGAAATAGCTGCTTAGCATAAGGATTTCCTCCTTGGCCAATCCCACCTAATAGGCTTTTACATGAGTCGTGGAAAACCCCTTTCGCACCTAAACTAACAAGGATTCCAGCTCCCCATATGTCCGCTAACTTCTCTATTTCACTTACAGCTTGTTTTGCCCCAAGACCTGCTAAAATCATCGGTTTGTTAGCTGTTTTCAATACCTCAACAACCTTTATGATCTCCTTTTCATCAATGAGGGTATTGCCCTGAATCATTTTAGGTTCTGGGTAAATTTTTGCTGCTGAGTTCATTGTAAATAGATCCTTGGGAACAGATAAATGTGAAACAGCACCTTTTACAAGGGATGTCTTCATTGCTTTTGATAGTAAATCTGTAATTGCGTCGGGATGGGCAAGGAGAGACGTATATTCCGCAAGTGGTTTTATCAGTTCTTGTTGGTCAATATACTGCTTATAGTCCGTTCCTATTTTGGGTGTAGGAGCCTGTCCAGTTATGGCAAGTACAGGTGCTTTATCCAAATAGGCATCTCCAAGACCATTCAGTAAATTACCCAAACCTGGCCCCATTGTTGCAAGACAAACACCAAGTCTTCCCGTTACCTTTGCCTCAGCTGAAGCCATCATAGCTGCAACCGATTCATGTTTCACTGCAATAAATTGGATGGTATCTTGCCGTGCTAGCTCATCCATAAACCCAATAATGGCATCACCAACAACCCCATAAATCCTTTTAACTCCCCACTTCTCAAGTTGCTTTAGGATAAGTGTAGCAACTGTTTCATTCGTTGATTGATCAGATTCAGAAATCACGATGCATATGTCTCCTTTTATCTCTTTTTGCTTATCCTTCCAAATGCTGTACGTTTATATGCAAGAAGCGGAATCGTTCAAAGTGCAGTATAGCTCTGACTGGATATGAACTTATAAATTATCATTGGATACTCATAATTGGATGAGTGGCTATTACGATATAAAATGCCAGGTTAAACGTAAAAAAACGACGTTTCTGTTAAGAAACGTCGTTTTTACTATTTCTTTGATACCGGTGGTCGGGGTCGAACCGACACTCCAGAAGGAACACGATTTTGAGTCGTGCGCGTCTGCCAATTCCGCCACACCGGCATATATAGAAAGAAAAAGACATCTGAAGATGCCGAGGACCGGAATCGAACCGGTACGGTAGTCACCTACCGCAGGATTTTAAGTCCTGTGCGTCTGCCAGTTCCGCCACCCCGGCAAGTTATAATAAAACACTTACATTCAGTTTAAATTAATGGAGGCGGCAACCGGATTCGAACCGGTGGTAAAGGTTTTGCAGACCTCTGCCTTACCACTTGGCTATGCCGCCATTGGAGCGGAAGACGGGATTCGAACCCGCGACCCCCACCTTGGCAAGGTGGTGTTCTACCACTGAACTACTTCCGCAAAGTAAATTATTAAAATGAAAAAATGGCTGGGCTAGCAGGATTCGAACCTACGAATGACGGAGTCAAAGTCCGTTGCCTTACCGCTTGGCTATAGCCCAATAAAGAAGCTATTGAATCCTCATAGCTGAGTGTTCATTAAAACATTTTAAAAACAAAAGGGCGGCTGATGGGAATCGAACCCACGAATGTCGGAACCACAATCCGATGCGTTAACCACTTCGCCACAGCCGCCACAATGATTATGGCAGGGGCAGTAGGAATCGAACCCACACTGGAGGTTTTGGAGACCTCTGTTCTACCGTTAAACTATGCCCCTAATATATAAAATGTTACAAAAAAATAAATGGTGGAGGGGGACGGATTCGAACCGCCGAACCCTGAGGGAGCGGATTTACAGTCCGCCGCGTTTAGCCACTTCGCTACCCCTCCACATATTAAACTAAATGGTGCCGGCTAGAGGACTTGAACCCCCAACCTACTGATTACAAGTCAGTTGCTCTACCAATTGAGCTAAACCGGCAAAAAATATGGTGGCTCAGGACGGAATCGAACCGCCGACACAAGGATTTTCAGTCCTTTGCTCTACCGACTGAGCTACTGAGCCACATATGTAAAATAATGGCGGTCCCGACCGGGATCGAACCGGCGATCTCCTGCGTGACAGGCAGGCATGTTAACCGCTACACCACGGGACCAAATATTTAATATATTCATTGAATATTTCGTCTTTTGTTTCAAGATAAATATTATTTTACTATATTATTATACACTAGTCAACAACTTTTTTTTGGTTGCGGGGGCAGGATTTGAACCTACGACCTTCGGGTTATGAGCCCGACGAGCTACCAGACTGCTCCACCCCGCGATAATAGAAAATATAATGTTTTATTATGCGCATAGCTTGCGCAATACTGTCCCTTCCTCTGCTAGCTTATTCTAGAAGCAATATCCGTCGAGACAACTCGCAGTATTCCGATGATGCAACGCGCTCGTTGCTCCACCCCGCGATAATATAAAAACTATTTAAATGGTGGAGGATGACGGGATCGAACCGCCGACCCCCTGCTTGTAAGGCAGGTGCTCTCCCAGCTGAGCTAATCCTCCAATTGGTGACCCGTACGGGATTCGAACCCGTGTTACCGCCGTGAAAGGGCGGTGTCTTAACCGCTTGACCAACGGGCCAACTTGCTTTCGAAAAATATATTTAAAACGTAGTGGCGGAGAGCAAGGGATTCGAACCCTTGAGACAGTGTTGACCGCCTACACGATTTCCAATCGTGCTCCTTCGACCACTCGGACAGCTCTCCAAATGGCTCCGCAGGTAGGATTCGAACCTACGACCGATCGGTTAACAGCCGATAGCTCTACCACTGAGCTACTGCGGAACGATACAAAACCTAGCGACGTCCTACTCTCACAGGGACAAAGTCCCAACTACCATCGGCGCTGAGAAGCTTAACTTCCGTGTTCGGTATGGGAACGGGTGTGACCTTCTCGCCATCGTCACTAGATAAAGTAAAGACAAGTATTATTATACTATCTTTAGTAAATATTTCAAGAAGAAATTTTCATTCCTTCAAAACTAGATAACGCTCCAACATTCATAAAGTTATTTGTCTAGCTCCGGCTCCTAGCCTCTT
>NZ_HE610986.1:0-5715 GCF_000285535.1 Bacillus timonensis
CAAAGAACTTTCATCGCCCGAAGCGACTTTTCCAATATAACATTTTCACTTTCGAGTGTCAACTTCTTTTTTAAAAAAAGTTTTTTCTCACTCTTTCATTTCGTCGCTCGTTTTAGCGACAAGAAATAATATACCATCTCTTTTATTCTTTATCAAGACTTTTTTCAAAAAAAGTTTAAAACAATAAAAAGAGCAGCAAACTATTCTCTTTTCTCTATTATTTCTTCATTTGAAAAGATAGTAATTATTATACAAGAAATAGTTTTCTGATGAAATACTTTTATAATTTATTTTACATTCTAATTTCAATATATATCATTCCATACATGCCTCTACTATTGTAAGCATATTTACTAGATTTACTCATATATTTTTATTAAAAGTTGTTTAGGAAGGGGGAGAAGTTTTGATTTTTGATTTTTTGCAAGCAGTTGGCATGTTTTTTTCATTAGCAATGTGTTTATTTTTATTTTCATTTGTTTATATTGAAGGTTTGAGAATTAGCAATAATGAGGGAAGAATCGAAGTTAGCACTTTTATTACCTTTGTGTCCTCTATCATTATGGCGTTCGTTTTTAGCTTTTTTGCTAGTTCCTTTTATTATTAATTTACACTAACTTACTGACAATCCTGAATGGATGTCAGTTTTTTTGTTTTAATTCCATGCATTATTTGGTAAAAGTTGAAAATACTACACCTATGAATATAATGGCTTGGAGGAAGAGGAATGAAGAAGTATTTGCTAGTAGGGGTTATATTTCTATTTCAGCTCTCATTTTTGTCTACAGGAGTGTTTGCTGAAGTATCCCCTGAAGAATTAAAAAAATACACAGCAACGACTGGTTTTACTGAAAGTGATCTTGAGGATTACTTGGCAGTTTATGATTTGTCGTTAAAGGATTTTGAGAGTGTAAATGAATTGGTTTCTTATTTAGGAGAGCCGGTTAATTCGGAGTCAATTCAAACTCTATTAACAAAACATAATATAAACGAGGATGAATTACATCATATTCTAGGTGGTTTCGGGGAGTCTGTACAGGATTACTTATTCATAAAAGATCTAGAAACAACGGTTGATTTCTATTTAAATCATGCTGAGGTTTTGGTGGAAGCGGAGCGAATGCTTTCCGAGATAGGATTAACAGAAGATGAGATTGATGGACTATTCCTTCATTTTTTAAGTCTTAATGATTTAAATCTCGAGGAGAAGATGAAATCTATCAGCTCTAATTTAGAGCAGTACTTTTCCTATAATAATTCAAAAGGTTTATCAACTGAACAACAAAAAGATTTGCTTGTCATGTATGATAAGATGATTGACATCTTTGAGCTACAGCCTCGATACTTTCTATTGAAAGATAATGTAAAGGAAGCTGTCTCGTATGAAAATCTTCTTGAAAAGGATTCGCTTAATGGTGCGGAACTGCTTGTAGAGCTATACCGGGCAAATGATGAGTACCTACTTGATCTTAAGGTTACAGAAGAAATGCTTGCTTCTGATTTTATCATTGAACGCGGAGAAAAGTTACTTACTGTTGCAACCCTTGCTACGGAAATGAGTGTAAAAGTTCAAGGAAATAAGTTACCTGTTACGGCCAGTCCATATACAAACCTACTATTGTCAGGAGCATTACTTATTGTTGTCGGTTTATGTACCATTTATATTACACGAAAATATGTATAAAAATTATGCCATGTCT
This sequence comes from Bacillus timonensis, assembly GCF_000285535.1. Taxonomy (GTDB): domain Bacteria; phylum Bacillota; class Bacilli; order Bacillales; family Bacillaceae_L; genus Ferdinandcohnia; species Ferdinandcohnia timonensis. The sequence goes on from NZ_HE610986.1 coordinate 1,701, forward strand.
ACATTTAAGACATGGCTTTTCTTTATCCTATACTTTGTTCTGTTAGTTGAACCTGCTGTTTTTTCTTTCTTTCACCTACGGAGTATAGCCATATACCGACTACAATTATGATTCCTCCGATAAACTGTGTATGAATAATATTTTCCGCCAGTACAAAATAGGCTAAAATGGCTGCACCAACTGGCTCAAATAGAATACTTACTGAAATCGTAGATGTACTTACCCATTTTAATGACCAATTGAAAAGGTTGTGACCTAGTAGGGTTGGTACGATTGCTAGCAGTAAAAAGTACATCCAATCCTGATTAGCGTATCCTCCAAGTGGATATTTTAAGATAATGACATATAACAACAAGGTTATCGTGCTAATGCTATATACAACAAATGTATATGTGACTAGTGTAAGTCGTTTCCTTACAGATTGCCCAAATAGAAGATACGCAGTAACCATTATACAGGAAATAATCGCTAAGAAGTCACCAAATAAAGCACTCCCGCTAACTCGGAAATCACCCCAGCTAATAATTATACTTCCACCTAAAGCTAGGCAGGTGCTTAAGATGGCCCCTAGACCAATTTTTTCTTTAAACAAAAAATACGTTCCTATAAAAGCAAATACAGGCTGCATTGTCACTAATACGGTAGAACTTGTTACAGATGTGTAGTTAAGTGATTCAAACCAAAGGATAAAATGGAGTGCTAAAAATACACCTGATATTGTTGAAAAAAGCCAATCTCTTTTTGTTATAACCCGCAGTTCATTCCTATATTTCCATAAAAATATAGGAAGCATCAGAAGGACTGTTAAAAATAGGCGGTAGAATGCTATAACTGGCGCGGGTGCATTTGCTAATTTTACAAAAATAGCTGACGTTGAAACGGCTACAGCACCAATTGCCAATACGAAGTAAGGATTTATTTTTGGTTGATTCATGTATGTCCCTTCATTTCTTATATAATCTAATCTAGTATATAAGAAAAATGGATAAAAAGGATAGAAGAAATTCCATCCTTTTTACCGCAAGGATGGATCAGCGATTAGTTGATAATTTTTTATATTGTACGCAGAAACCTTCGTTAGTTAAATGGCGTATAATGTATCACCGATGGTAAGGACAAATTGAACTTCTCCTTCCCTTGTTTCGTATGGACCTTTCTAGTGAGATAATTTAGTTATTAAATCAACAAGCAGAACTTGAAATAAAAAAAGAAAGCCCTCTAAATCGTAGGCTTTCCTACTTTCATGTAATGCTTTAATAATTGCTCAAAAACATGAAGCATTTTTACTATTTTCTTTTCTTCGTGGTTGCTTAGACAAGAGATTTGGATCCATTTCTTATCTTGTAAATATTTGCTCTCATAGTGGAGAAAATATCCCTGCAATGCCATGTCATCCCCAAAATTCTTCGAGGAAATATGTTCTGGCAGTAAAACGGTCATGATGGCAGGTGATGAATGTTCAAGAGGTGTTAAAATCTTTAGTCCAATACTTTCTATGTACTTACGAATTAATTGGTATCTTGATTTCATTTCAAGATAATAGTCATCATTTTCATATTTTTGTAAAGCTGTATCCAATGCACCAAGCAAATTTGAAGAATGCGAATATGGGATACTGCCATTATGGGCGTACATTCCTAAATCAATATATCTTGGAATCGATTGATTTGGTATCACTTCATGATTATGGAAAACAAATGACAGTCCCGTGTAACCACCAATTGCCTTTCCACTAACCCCTGATGTAAAATAGATATCCTTGAAATTTAATTTAACGACACCCATTGTGCTGATACAATCAAGGCATAGCTTTACATTATAAGTTAGGCAAATTTCTTTTAGTTCTTCAAGGTTAGTAAGCATACCAGTGGAAGTTTCACTGTGAACAGCCCAAAGCCAGGAATACTCTCGCGTTTCAAGTTTTTTTTGAATCTCAGTTTTTGAAATAGGTACTCCCCATTCCCTTTCTATTTTAGAAAAAAGTAAGCCTGCTCGATTGGCATGGTCAACAAGCCTTGAACCAAACTCACCATTACTTATGATTAAACCCTTTCCCCCTACTAAACTTAACTGAGCAGCTATCACATCATTTGCTAGAGTCCCTGAACCTACTAAAATTTCTACATGCTTTGAGTTTGTCATTTTACAAAGCTTCTTCCTAACAGAACTCATTGTCAATGAAAATTCATTTGAACGATGTGAAGTAGGTTCCTCTCCAAGTGCTGTTTTTACACTTTCCTTGATTTTTATTGGCCCAGGTAAAAAGCTGACAGGTTCTTTCAAAATTCTTCCTGCAAGGGATTCATCAAAGGTTTGTTTTGTTAAATACATCGGCCAAAACGATGCATCCGCAGTTCCTGTTTGTGATCCAAAAGGTTTAAATCCTAATTGTCGATATAATTTTTCTTGTCTTGTTGTTCCCGAAATTAAAGCAACATCATAGCCTTTCTTTAAACAAAAATTGGACATAAGCTGCGCAAGACCGAAAAACACTTTACCATTGTTACGATATTTTTCTTCAACAGACAACAGACGAATTTCACAAGGATTATTCGGTTTTACCGGCAATTGTTCATCAAGATTAGGAAGCTTATAATCTAATGAAAATGGCCTATTTGCTCTTACGGCAATCATCCCTATTAACTTGGAATCCTTCACGCAAATTAGATAAGTATTTTCATTATGAAATTTATCAACTAACATTTTTTCTTCATTTTTATCATGTTGTGGTATTTCTTCAACAAATGTTTTGTAATTTAAACGATGAATTTGAGAAAATTCTTGTTTTGTACGAGCTATTTTATAGACAAATGTCACGTTGGAATCACTCCACCTATTTGTTTTTTTTCACTAGTTTTTCTTTCAGATTATCTCTATGTGCATAAAGTAATAAAGCAATCACAATAAAAATAAGAATACATTCACGATTGGAATAATCCATAAACCAATAAATAAATGGTACCGTTACAAAAGCTGTCATACCTGCTAACGTAAAACTTCTCAATGTCGCTAACAAAAGAAGAAAGATTCCGGCGAACACTAGAAACGGTTGATAAGCTAAAACAACCAGTCCACCAGCTGCGGTTGCAATTCCTTTTCCTCCTTTGAATTTGAGGGTAATCGGCCAAATATGTCCGACGATAACTGCAATCAATGAAAGAATCTGAACCTCAAAAGAGAAATCAAGGTATTTTGCACCGGCAACTACAACCATCCCTTTTAAAACATCACCAATGGCTGTTACCAAAAATCCCTTCTTTCCTAGTAATCTTCCAGCATTTCTTGCACCTACATTCCCGCTTCCACGTTTGCGTATGTCCTCACCCTTCATTAACCTCATCACCATATAGGCAGTCATAATTGTTCCAATAAAATAAGATATCAGCACATAAAAATAAATCACGAGCTCACCACCAGTTTAGGTTTAATCAAATTTTACCATTTTTTTCTTGCTGATAATATTAAAAAAGAGGATTGTCTTACTACTTTTTTAGTAGAAATATATGAACTTCAGTGCATCATCATGCAAAAAGATGATTGTCTATTAAATAATCTCATGATATAATTTTCCTAATAATCTCATGATATAATTTTCCAAAATTCACACGGGGTTGTAGCTCAGGGGGAGAGCATTTGCCTGGCAGGCAAAGGGTCGTGGGTTCGATTCCCATCAACTCCATCAAAAGTTAAATCCCTCAAATCCTTTAATATAAAAGGGTTTGAGGGATTTTTTATTTCCTAAATTTATAATTCTAAATCTTTTTGGACTCTTACTGGTCACATTTTGGTCACACAGTAAACTTGGTCAAAAGAATGAGTAGTAAAAATAAGTAATATTGTAATAAGCACACAAAAAACTTGAGGCAAATTTCAAAACCTTAGCTTTTTGATTTTAATGAGTATAGTGCTTATTATATGTAAGCACAATTTAGTTTAATGTTATATCAAGCATTTTAAATTAACTAAAATTTTAAAAAGTTAAGTTCTTCTTAAGTGGCCTCTAACCGATGATATA
>NZ_HE610986.1:6046-37100 GCF_000285535.1 Bacillus timonensis
GGCCTCTAACCGATGATATACTTCCATCTCTATTTCTTCTTAAATGTCCCTGCACATATGTACTACCTCTACCGAACCCTCCAGGAATAACAGAATCAAATCCTGATTTTAAATTTTCTTTACGTTTTTCATAATCGTCTAAAAGTGCTTTAAATTCATTTAAAAGCCCATTTCTTTCCAATACATCTCTATATTGATTTACGAGTTTTATTTGGTAAGTTGTTGCACGTGTATTGTACATTTCGGTGTAATTTTTTATTTCGGTAAGTTTTTCAATTATCCCTTCATCCCTACTAATCATTTAACAATCTCTCCCCTTTGTTAAAACAGATGTTATTAAAACTAATTACATTCACTTCTACTGTAACTAACCTGCTCCGTTTCGACTATAATTTTTGTGAAAAGACTTCCTCTTTATGTAATTTTAAAATAATGTGATAAATATTTTATTGGAGTGTCTATCGTAGAATTAAACATTAAAATTCTATTAAAAAAAGAACAAGTCACATAGTGTCTTGTTCTAAATTAACTAAATATATTGTTTAAAGATATAACTGCTGTTTCTTGCATTGTTGGTAAAAGGTGAGAATAAGTGTCCAATGTCATTCGAGTATCGGCATGTCCAAGTCGCTCAGCAATTACCTTTACATTCACATCTTTAGCAAGTAAAAGAGTTGCATGTGTGTGTCTTAGGTCATGGAACCGAATATCTTTAACATTGGCTAACTTTTTTAAACGAATGAAGCTTCTTCTTAGATTGGAAGGATTTAAAGGTGTACCGTGAACAGTACATGCAACTAAATTATTATCAATGTAGGAGGTGCCAGCTACTTTTCTCTCATTTTCAATAAATTCCTTTTGCTTTACTAATTCCTCGAGTAAACTGTCAGGTAAATGTATTGTTCGTCGACCTGCTTTAGTTTTTGGAGCTTTTAAAAAACCTTTTCCATCAATTTTTAAAGTCTGATGTACAGTTAAAGTTTTATTATTAAAGCTGATATCTTTCCAGCGTAACCCTAGAATCTCACCACGTCGCATACCAGTTGTTAATGCTAAAAGATAAACTATATAATATCTATTTTCTTTAGCGGTATTTAAGAAGGAATGCATCTCTTGTTCATTCCACACATCAATTTCTGACACCTTCGTCATTTTAGGTAAAGATATCTTTTCTGCTGGGTTCTTAGCAATTAAATCAAAATCAACTGCATAAGAAAATGATTTTTTAATCAAATCATAAATAAGTTTAATTGTTCTTGGAGAATAATCATCATTAAGTTTGTTAATAAGATTTTGAATGCTTACTTTCTTAAATTCTGCTAATACCATATTTCCTAGCTCTGGAATAAGAACTTTATTTACATATAATTCCTCAGTTTTAAAGGTTTGTTCAGAAATTCTATATTGCCTCGTTTTAAACCAATCAGATAATAAGTCCTTATACAACATTTTAGAAGGCTCAACATATTCCCCTTTGTAATAAGAATTCATGATGTCTGCAAGAGCTTTTTTTGCCTCTTTTTGGGACTTGAAACCACCTTTTCTTACTTGATTCCTTTCCCCATTTGCTTTTTTACCTAAATCAACTCTAAACGACCACGTTTTACCTCTTTTTACGATTTTTGCCACTTCAATCACTCTCTCCCTTAAGATTGTTTTTAGTTCTGTCCTTGTAACCAATTTTCAAAGACTTTCTTGTAAATTAGTATTCTTCTACCAGCTCGCACTGTATGAAACACTCCTGAATTCACAAGATTGTATGCTTGTTCTTTCCCAATTCCCAAGTACCCCTTAACATCCTCTACTTTTAATACATCTGGATATTCTTTTAAGCTCCTCATTTATTTTCCCCTCCATTTAAGCTAGCTCTTTTCCTTCAAGCCAATGTATGAATCTTTTTTTGGAATAGTATCTACTTTGGTTAATTCTAATGTTTTCAAATGATTTTGATTTAACAAGTTCGTATGCTTGTCTTTGACCAATTCTAAGAATTTCTTTGATATCTTTAACTTGAAGTGTTTCTGGATACTCAATGATTGATTTCAACTTAATGACCTCCACACGTTTAAAAATTGTTTCGGGAGTCCCTTACACAGTTAACTGAGTTAAATTTCCTTTGCGCATTTTTATCCTAGCAATTTAAAAAAGGTGAAAGTAAAAAAATCAAAAAAACTTTTTCAGAAATTAAAAGTTTTTATTTTCTGAATATTAAATAAATGTAAACTATTGGTTATTTATGGTGGTTTGATTGGTTCTTTAGAGTGGTTGAAGGAAGAGATATTTAGTAATGAATAAAGGGAATAAAATATTGTTAAAGGGTATAGAAACCGAATTTAACTACACTATATTCTGATGCTTAATTTGAATTATTTTAGCACGGTATAAAATTTAATGTATAAAATTCTATAGAAAGTTGAAGTGGTTCCAGGAGAGACAGCGGTACCTCACTCATAATGTTTGATATTAAAATCATTTAATGTTCATTTTATTTTATTGTTTAAAAAGGATTCTAAAAAAATTATTTTATTGGTTACTTATGCCTTTATGGCCGATTGGATAGGTTTTGACACATGAATATGAGTTTTAATTATTATCGCAATTTAAGTTTTTTTTATAAGAAAACAGTCGAAGGAAAATTACTTAAATGAAGGCTTTAAGATTATCAAAAAGAGTCCATTTTTGAAAGTTGGAAAGCTTGCATGAAATATCTACTTATTTCAAAAGAACTTATTGAATTTTGAGGTATTATAAATCAAAATTGATATCTTTTATCAATTTAAGAAACATACCAGAATCTTCGTTAATGAAAGAACCTAGGCGTAAGGCCCTTTAGGGTTTTGCGCCATTACAAAAAAAATCATTATTTAATGACTCAAAAATAACTTGGTACGAAAAAAAACAGTCTCTTAGTTTCAGGCGGTAGCCCGCCCTTTCTCGCAGGCGAGAAATTCCTTGCTCCAGAACCTTCTCTTCCAGAGAAGAACCTGGTTATTTTTTTATTAAATGAATCACTCAAATAAAAACAAGTTTTTCTAAACAAAACCTATGAATAAATTTAGTTTTTTTTAGATGTAATTAAAGAAAAGAAAGGTCGTATAAATGAGACACTTTTAAAAATACTACAGAAGAAAGTATCCGCTAGCCTTAACCTTTTTTATCTTAAAAAATTGTTGTTCCACTATTTCCTGGTATGAATAAAGGAAATACACACGTTGATATAATTGCATTTTTTGTGGTCTTTTTTATAAAAAGTGTCTCCTTTTTGTTCCAATATTTTCAACAGTTTCAATTTAGAAATATTTATATTTCCCTTTATAACTTTAAAAAAGTGTCTCTTTTTTGTTCCGATATTTTCGGAAAACAAAACGAGACACTTTGTTTAATCTTATATTTTTTTTAATAATCGGTATATGTGACCTCTAGATACACCGATTGCTTTTGCTAGTTCAGTTTTTTTAGCATTGGGATTATTCTTAAGTAATTGTTTTAATAGGTTAAGATTATTTTCAACTTTTTCTTCTACCTTGTTGTTCACTTTGTAATTGACTTTATTTTTAACCTGATTTTTCTTCTTAATATTTTGGTTAAACTCAGCCATGACAAAAGAATAATATTCAAAATCAACTTTTTCACTGTTAACACTAATCATAATATCTGGTCTTATTTTGATTGTAAATACACCATTTGAATGACTATACATCAAAAATCCCGCATTACTCAATTCCTTCAGATAACAAACAATTGTTTCAATGTCTCTTCCCAATACTTTGGATAATTCTTCTTCAGTAAAATGTTCAATTTCTTTAATAGTTTCTTCAATCCAGTTTCTAAAAAAGCTTTTTTCACCATCTAATCTAACATCTTCACTTGGATTTAAACATAAATATCCGCTTTGGAAATGGAAATACGGTAAAAGTATGTATAGCATACCTAAATGTCTTAATTTTACACCATCGAGTAATTCTTTTGTTTTTTCTTTAAAAATTTTCACAAAATGTCTTCCATCCTTAATTTCTGTTCCCATCGTATGATATTTCTTGTTTATGTAATATGTATATGGTTTTGTTGCCTTATCTACTACTAGAAACTTAACTTCATCCGAACTTAAAATACGTATGTAATTTTGTGCCTGTGACTTCTTTACAGCGAAAATATTATGTAGTTCTAATCTTTTTATTGGTCTACCATTTGTATCGAGTCTTCCATTAGAATTCATATTCATGTAGAGTGTCGCTTTTAATGCAGCACCAGCAGTTTCAAGATTTAATTTTTTTGTAAGTTCAAGTATCTCGTTATTATAACTAGCAATCCATCTTTTTTGGTGAAAATATTTTTGCATTTCATTCTGTTTTTTTATATTTTCAACAATCTGTTTGAACGCTTGTTTTCTTCTTTCTCTTTCTACCGCTTTTATTATTGAATCTCCTGGTTCTAATACATCCAACACCTGTCCCGTACTATTTGAAATAAATAATTTTTCTTTTTTACCCACCAAAAACCCTCCCCTATAAAATAAATGTAATTTGATGGATTAACATAGTTATTTTTACAACACTTCCACGTTCTTTTGAAGAAAATGTGTAATAATTTAGGCTTTATTACTTTCATCTTCTTTTCTCTCATTCAAATATTTATATAGAGTTGGCTTTTTTACACCTGTCATTTCGGTAATTTCTGCAATTGTATATTTTTGAGTATCATAAAGCTCAATTGCATTTTTAACCTTTGATGGATTTATTCTTTTTCGTCCACCAAGTTTTCCACGAGAACGTGCGGATGCTAATCCTGCCAGAGTTCTCTCCGAAATAATATCTGCCTCTAATTGTGCGATTGCAGCTATCATTGTGAAATAGAATTTCCCCATTGCTGTACTTGTATCTATTTTATCTTTAATAGAAATAAGATTTACTTCTTTATCCTCAAAGAACTGCGAAAGTTCCAACAAATGCTTTGTACTTCTTGAAATACGGTCCAATTTCCAAACAACTACGGTATCACCTGCTCGAACCAATTCTTTTAGTTTTTCTAATTGTGGCCTTGTTGTGTTTTTCCCTGAAGCTTTTTCAGTAAAAATATCTTCCTTTTTACAGCCTTCTTTTAATAATGCATCTACTTGCATATCTAAATTTTGTTCAAGTGTAGAAACACGAGAATACCCAAAAGTTTTATTCATAATCGTAACTCCAATCCGTCTAAAAAATGTTGCTTTTACGTACGTAGATTTCTAAATGGGTTTATAAACTCCTTCATTAAAATAACACCTTTTTAAATCAATAAATTAAAAATCACAATTTTTTTTGAGGAGTTAGTTCTTTTAACGGTCGTTATTTATCCAATGCAAAATTAAAAGTCAGTTTCTCATAGAATTTTCAAGAGTGAATATATGGTAATGGATGACAATAAGAATTAAGCAAGGCTGGGAACCAACTTTATTCCGTTTCGGGAGAATAATAACTAATTGAAAATTGGGGTATGTGATTGTATAAATTGATGACTTTAATACTATCGAACCGAATTTTCTTGTAAACGGTTAAAAAATGTATTTCAGTATCAACTTTGATTCAAAAAATAAAATTTTCTCCTGATTAAAATCTCAATTTTGTAGGCGTTGGAATGTAAAAAATAGGATTTTGGCTATTTGTTAAAACTGATTCAATCCATTATCCTATTTTCAAAATCAATTGAAGAAGGAGAGGTTGCGAAATGAGTGATACAAAGCTCCATTGCGGAAACTGTCATATACCTGTGGATTTTCATGATGAGGTATATTTAGATGAATTGAATACAATTACACATAAAAAATGTGGACCAGGGTTGTTTGGTGTTAAAGATACTGGAACTTTTCATGAGATAATATCGAAGTATTATTTATTTAAGGAATCTTTACCTTTAAGCTAACTTTTTATCAAAAAAAAAAGAAGTTCCTCTCTACTTTTAGGATAGGAACTTCTTTTGCACTTAGTTATTCAATTATACCTTTTATTAAATCTAAACCTGTACCTTCTTCTGGTATTTGTTCAACCAATTCACCACGAAATGCTTTTAGTGATAAACTATTTCGAAGTTTCTCTAAATAAATCTCTGCTTTTTCAATGTGCTTTAAGGTTTCCACCTCTATTTCGAATTCTTTTTCTAATTGTTCTACAATTCGTTTTTGCTCATTTATTGGAGGCAGAGGAAAAGCATATTTTGTTAAATTATTTACAGATAAATTAGGTTGGGCCGAACCATTATCATGAATTTTTATCATCTTTTTACCAATATCGCTAATTAGATAAAAATACAAAAATTTTGAGAGTAGAAATTTGCTAGGTCTTATAATCACAAGAGATGAAGCTATTGCTCCTTTATCAACATTATCAACGATTGCCGTTTTTCCTAGTGTACCTCTAATACAGTACAAAACATCATTTTCCTCAATTTTCCCACTTCGTAACATACTATATTTTTCTTCCGTAACATAATTCAAATTTGATACATCTACTTTTCCATCAACTAAATGTCCTGCATTTATAAATGGAATCCCTTCTATAACCAAGTCACTTTTTGAAGGATAGTTTTTGCCTCTATCTCCATTTATAAAATTTGTAATATCACCTAGACTTACCCACTCCCAATTTTTTGGGAGTTGATAGGGTTTTTCTTCAATTGTTGAAATCTTCACCTTTTTCTTTTTACCTTTATTAAATTCTTTTTCAATTTCCATTAGGAATTCTGCTACTATTCCGTCACTTTCAATTTGGGAGACTAATTTACCTCTAAGTGCCTTTCGTAATAGTGATTCATGCTTCAACCTTATTAGCTCTTTTGCCTTGGACAATTTCTGTTTTACTTCAGCTATCATTTCATATGAATATTCAAGTTGCTTTATTATTCTTTTCTGTTCAGCCCTTGGGGGAATTGGGATAGGTAAAGATTCTAACAAATCTCTTCTTACCCCACTTTGTCCTGCCGAACGTTGGGAATCCTTAATAACAGGATTCTGAATAAATGATGCTTGAAGAAGGTGAAACAAAAAATCTTTTGTTAATACTCCCCCAATTGGCTCGGCCTTCATAAGAGCCACATTATAACTCCCACTTAATCCTCTTAAGATTTGAAAAACTGGAGGACCATATCTACCAATCATAATATCATCTTCTTTAAAGGGGCGATTCGCATACTCATTTGGAATGTACGTTAAAAAATTATCACTCTTAAAATCCCTAATTTGAACTAATCGAGTGTAATTTTCCCTTGGCTCATTTATAAATACCTTTTTGGGTGGCTGACTACCACCAGTTATTTGGATTACAGAACCCAATCTGGTCCATACCCATGAACTAGGAGTATTGTATAAATGCTCTTCTTCTGGGAGAGTAGTAATATTTTCTCTGTTAGTCACTTGTCTTCACCACTCTTTAAAACTGACGAAACAAGGATTAAAGACTCTTCTAAAAGAGTTTTAATTTCATCAACATAAACTTCAGGCTCTAGTAATTCTTCCTCATCAGCAACATGAGGATTATATTTACTAGCAGAAATGTTCATTTCATTTTCAATAATTTTTTCGACTGGAACAACCCAACTATGCTCCGTTTCTTTTCTAGTTTTAAACAATTCTTTTGCCGAGTCAAAGTGTTTTGCTGAAATTCCATTATTTTTAGTAAGTTTTCTGTTATCTATCAACGGAACATCATAAAACCAAATATCTTTTGTTTTTTCAGTTTTATCAAAGAACAGAATCGATGTTTTCACCCCAGAATAAGGCAGAAATACACCCGCAGGTAAACTAACTACACTGTGAAGGTTAAAACCCTCTATAAGCTCTTTTTTTACAGCTTGATAAACGTTGCCAGTTTGGAATAATACACCCTCTGGAACTACCACAGCAGCCTTTCCATCAAACTTAAGTGATTTCATTATATATTGTAAAAATAACATCTCTGTTGCTTGAGTTTGGTGCGGAAAGTTCTGTTGAATAATCTTTTGTTCCTTTCCACCAAAAGGTGGATTAGTTAAAATGACATCAAATTTTTCCGACTCATCTATTTGACGTATATTTTTACTTAATGTATTAGTTTTTTCTATTTGAGGATAATCAACGCCATGCAATAGCATATTCATCAATCCCAACAAATACGCTAAAGAGGTTTTTTCTTTTCCATAAAATGTTTCTTCAGATAAGATTTTTATTTGAGATGCTGTAGCAGCTTTTTCTTTCAAATATTCATATGCTTCGGACAAGAAGCCTGCTGAACCCGTAGCAGGGTCTAGTATTGTATCTCCGATTTTAGGCTCAACACACTCGACAATAAAGCGAACAACAGGACGTGGTGTATAGAATTCTCCACTATTACCGCCGTCATCACCCATTTTTTGAAGTAATGTTTCATAAAGAACCGAAAGAGTATGAATATCATCTGAACTATTAAATTTAATTAGGTCAATTTCCAATAAGACATCTTTCAAAAGGTACCCTGATTGAACGCGATTTGTTACTTCACTAAAAATTGATGAAATTACATCACGTCGGTCAGCAGTTTTTTCACCTTTCAATCCTGCAAGATAAGGAATTAAATCATCATTTACAAATTCAATTAAGTCGGAACCTGTCAATTTAGTATTTTTAGCCCATTTATCCCAGCGATATTCTTCATCAATAATGTGCTCATAGTCTTCAAAATTAACTTCAGCATTTAGAGCAGCTTCTTTTTCTCTGTCATCTAAAAATTTAAGAAAAAGAATCCATGAAAGTGCCTCGGTATAGTGCATAGAGCCAGAAATACCATCATCAGTACGAAGTATATCTGTACATTTTTTTATAAGATTTTCTAAACTATCACGTGTCATTAAGCTAACTCTCCCTCATAGATGTGCGATTGAACGTATTTAAATGCTTCCAACATTTTTTCTTTAGAACCAAATACCTCTTGAACATCAATCATTGAACTAATATTTAACTCTTGGAATTTATTAGTTTTAAATGTATCTGGTACTATCTTAAGAGGTCTGTATTCCTCCTGCTCGTAAATACTTAATATTGCTTCCAGAACTTCAAGTGCTTGCTCTCTGTACTGAGCAAAGAACTCTTTATGCTTTCTCTTGAATTCTTTAATTCGGTCAGATTTTGACTTGAACTGATAACCGAAAGCCAGGTTCATGATGATATCGAATAAATCAACATCATGCCTATCATGTTCAATGCAGAATAACTCTGCTAATGTATCAACTTGGATTCCCATTTCTTCAACTTTTTTGAAAATTTGATTGCGTGTTTTTGGGTTTTCCCAAGCTTCCTTGAAAGCATTAGCATCAGCATACATTGTTCTAATTTTGTTTGATTGATATTGAATGAATTCAGTTGGAGACAATGTTTCCCCATCATCATCCAATAGATTTAAGACTTCCATCGAAGACTTTACTTGGTCACGCATAAAGTCATCAGATAATCGATAACGAATACGTTTTGCTACATCATCATCGTCATCACCATTTATGCCTAAATCATCATCGTCATCATCTTTTTTCCCTTTTTCCCCTTATTTTCTTGGTCTTCGTCATCATCATCAATTTTTTCTGGTTCACCATCAAAATCAGGGTCATAAAAAAGGCTTGTTGATGTATTACCATATTCTAAAATTGTAAATCCAAGTTTTTCAGTCTGTGGGTTGTTTGTTTCATAAATGCGTGTTCCTCTTCCGATAACCTGTTTAAATTCCGTAATTGAACCGATTTGAGTGAAAATAACAATGTTTTTGATGTTTCTAATATCTACTCCTGTAGTTAACAGTTTTGATGTAGTAACAACAACAGGTAATGGATTTTCAAGTTCTTCGAATCGTTCCAAGTCCAAATAACGACCATTTGCGCTTTTATCGTTGCTAGTAATTCTTAAAGCGAATTCTGGTAGGTCGTCCAAACCTTTTTCTTCCGCTAGTGCTTTATAAGCCTCATTGACATACTTAGCCATATCAGCAGCATGGCGTTGGTCCACACAAAAAACGATTGTTTTGCCAAAAATATCAGTTTTATATAGGTGATTTACTAAGTGTTTTGCATAGAACCGTGTTCGTTCTGGAAAAGACAATTTACGTTCAAAATCCTTCATTTCAAAGTTCTTTTCTTTAATTTCATTACCATATTTATCAATAATGACACCTTGTGGTTGGAATCCAAATGTATCTATATCCGAACGCACCCGTTTTATAACATAAGGCGATAAATATCCGTCGTTTATCCCTTCTTTAAGGCTATATGTCATTACTGGCTCACCAAAGTAAGCATAAGTATCTACTGATTCATCCCTTTTAGGAGTAGCTGTAAGACCGACCTGAATGGCAGAGTCAAAATACTCAAGCAATCGGAACCAGTTCCCTTCCTCATTAGCTCCACCGCGGTGACATTCATCAATTACAATCAGGTCAAAAAAGTCTGGTGGAAATTCTTTAAATCTGTCTTGCCTTTTTCCAGTTGGATTTCCCTCTTCATCTTCAGTACCTACTAAGGTTTGGTAGATTCCAAAGTATATACTGCGGCCTTTCTTAAAGCTTTTTTCGGATGGTTTTAATCTCCAGCAAGCATCTTTTTCGAAGACCAAATCAAAATCTTTAAACGCTTGGTCAGCTAGAATATTTCGGTCAACTATGAAAAGCACCCGATTAACTACGCCACTTTCTTTCAACTTATAAATAGTTTGAACAGAGGTAAATGTCTTCCCTGTTCCAGTCGCCATATTAACAAGAACCTTTTTCTGACCTGCAACAACTGCTTCGATGATATTCGTTACAGCTTTTTCTTGATAGTAACGAGGACTTCTTTTTTGGCCAATTCCTGTTTCTTCGTAATAATCTTGAAGCAATGCTTTCAACCAATCTGTTCTCTCAACATGTAGTTCCTCTCGGTACATTGCCCATAATTCTTCTGGTGAATGAAATGCATCTACAGTTTTTTGATTATTGTTCTTCAAATCAATAAATTCTATTTCATGTCCATTTGTTGTATATGCAAAACGGAGACCAAGCTTTTTTGCATAATCCTTCACTTGTTTTAAACCCTCCAAATGGGATAGTTCTTCCTTTTTAGCCTCTACAACTGCCAATCTTACAGACGATTTATATCGTAACAAATAATCCGCATAACTCGGTGTACCACGAACACCCTTTTTCCCATCAAACGTGATACGACCATCAGTAACTTTATATTCTCTCTGTATTTGCGTTTCTTTCCATCCAGCAGCCTTCATCATGGGGTCAATTAACTTACTTCGTGTATCAGCTTCAGAATAACCCATAGCTCCTCACCCTTTAAGTGTTTTACAAATATATACTATTATTATTGTAGCAAATTATAGGTATTTTTACCCTACTTATATTACTATTGGTAGTGGAGTTGCATAATTTTAATTTATTTGCGCATATAAAAACAGTCTCTTATGATGAAAATCAAGAGAGACTGTTTTTCTTATTTTTATTCCTTATACGTTTTGTTATTTCTTCAATCTTTAATTACTTTTATCAGTTTGACCGCAGTTTCTTTTTTAGCCCTCTTAAATATTTTTGCTTCATCTTTTTTTGATAGTTTATCTTTTGCTTTTTTCTTTTTAACCCCAAACATAAATCCCCCACCTTTTTTATTCTTTCTTTTAACCTATTCAAATACTTTCATCCATATGACAAAATCTAGCAACTCCCGATTTAGTTTTGATATAATAATAGATATAATTCAAATCTTAGGTGGTGTTCTTCCTTTTGGAACATTTTAAAATAATAGAAAGTATAATTATGTTGGAAAAAAGTAACCCAGAAATTGGTTGTGTTAGCATAATTTTCGATGAAACTTCTCCAAAAGAAAATGAATATCGTAAGCTTTTTTACGGCTATCTCGATTTGATTGCTTCTTGGAGTGGACCAGAAATTAAAGGTAGCGATATTTATCCTTACCCTCATTACCAAGCCGATTTTTATTTTGTTAATAATAAATCTAATGGATTTGAATTTAATGTGGAATTAAGCCTGTCAAATGCTGAAAATAGTTACCCATTTCCTAATCATTTAATTAGTAATGAATTTACGGAATATCTAACAGACCATTTTAAGTATCCCCTTCTATTGAAATTAGAAAATTGCAAATAATGGATTGTGCGTATATCCCTCTCCCTTAAAAAAGTAAAAGAGTGGTTCCATCTCTACTGGAACCACTCTTTTTCACTCCTGTACTTTGGGCGGTAAGTGTAAAATCAGTATAATATAAACTTCAAAACAAAACAAATGATTACAAATGTTAAATCTGAAAAAATAAAAAACAGACTGAGAAATCTCAGTCCTAAAAGTTCACTGTCTTAATCTTACCGACATACCTTCAATTTTTTCATCTCGACCAAATGATACAATATAATAATCATGACCGTTATGTTCTACTCTAGAATATACCCATTCATCCCATTCATCATCCCATACATCAATAGGATGTCCACTTGTTAATTCTTTTCCTCCTACTTCGTATCGTTTATTTTGATTACTTGTCAATCTTCCTATTGCAATAACAGGTTTTTCTATCCAATTAAGCAATGTTTGAACAGCATCAAGCCTATCAACGATAGAACGAGAAATGTTATACATGTATTTTTCTTCAGCATCGTTACAGTTATATTCAAATTCATCAGACAAATAACCGTTACTATTTTCTAGATTTTTTATACTTCTTTTAATTTCATTAAACACCTGATAAGCAGTTTCCAATTTCATTTGAATCTCCCCTTTTCAAATTTTTACTATTCTATCACCGTTCTTAAAAAATCAAAGATTTTTCTGAAACATTTCGAAACTCACTTTCTGTCTATAGTTTTGTGAATAACTCGTTTTTTTAGAATATGTACAAATAGTAGAAACCCCTCCGATTCATACCGAAAGGCCTTAATAAACATCGCTTTTCGGCAATACTCGATAATATGTTGTCACAACCTTTTTCTAATTTTTTTAATATTCCTAAATCCATAAAAAAGAAAAAAGCAATTCCTTTCACTAAATATACCCCTAATGGAATAAGTGAAAAGGAATTGCCCTAATGTTACTATTGTCGTATTCTAATACGACTTTGTTTTCTACCAGTTGTAGTTTGGCTAGCTTAAGTGTCACTGCTTTTATAAAGACTCTACTTTATTTAGTTTCATCAAATACCTTAACTGTATCTTTTTTCGTATAAATATAAAAATCTTTATATTGCATTTTTCGCTTTTTCTTTGTCTTTTTATCTATTACTCGCAATTCATTTTTCTCGGCTTGTTTAACTATATATTCACGTAACATCTTCTTTTGTTTAACAACCCCAGCGTAATTCGGTAAACCATTCACCATAGCAAAAACTCCTTTCAGTGAATTAGTATTACGTCTTATTGCTGTATTGTGAAATATTGCTTTCAAGCCGAGATAGGTATCTTTTGATAATTTAACATGGGCTTTCCCATTATTCGATAATTGTATGTCAAAACCCGTCTCCAAACCGATTTTTAAAAATATCATCTTATGGCGTAGACGTATTTTTTTACCATTATGTAATTTAACTTCGTCTGGTTTTTCTCTAATATCATAAAATACATCAGTGTATTCAACGTCGCTAGGAACTGTACCGTGTGTGTGAAAAACGAAGGCAAATTGTTGCCACCTAATATAAATAAAGTTGGCAAGGCCATCTTTTTTTCTCCTAGCTCGTTGAAATTTACTTTTATCTGTCTTATATTTTTTTACAAATTTCTTGTCAATCCCCCCCCATTTTGATTCCTTGTGAACTGGAAGTTCTGTTAAATGCCAATAATAATAACCATTTCCAATTAAGTTGTTAGTAATGTATTGCAGCAATCCCCGCCAAGAGCTTGCTACAACTTGATTTTGCACCATAAAACCACCTCCTATATGGAGAAAAAAACAACTACAAAAGTACAAATCATTGTCCGCCAAGACAATTGAACCTGCCACAGTTCAATCCAAACTATTCTTACTGCATATCCTTTCGGTCTTCAGCCGTCTCATAACGCAGCACCACCTGTTCGAGACTATCTCAGCCACTGCCTTGCAGCTTCGATAAAAGCCTATCACCTCTTCTGCAATCTTCAGCACAAGCACCACACTTGCCTGGTCAGATTTCCCACATTAGTCATACACATCAAAAACAAGCTCAGGTCGTCTCGTCAACGCATCTGTCTAGGGACAGAATATGGAAGCTTCCCCTTACTTACTACATTAGTAGCTTTCGGTCGATTACGTTGAGTCAAAAACACTTCGGCATCCTCTTCTTGTTTTCTTACTCGGTTGGTTCCTACTAAACGCAGGATTCCTTTACTCTAGAGCAAGTTCTAGAGCCTTTACGGGTTGAGCTATTCGTGTATCCCATTTCTGAGACCAAGTTAATGCTTGGCAAGCCTGCAAAACAGACAGACTTTTCCTCCCCCGCCGAGCCAAACGTTGAGCCATTACTGGACATCCCCGCTGGGTGGATTTTCACCACTTTGTTTAATCTAGCAAACTAGAAAATATGACGGACAGGCAATCCCACATCGCTGGGTACCCATCATTTCAGTGTCGCCCATATCACCCTGAACCAATAGGTCCAGTGGGTAGAAGCGGTTTTACCCGCAGCCCCCGTTGTAGCTACACAGGCATGTCTCCATGCATGTAGCTTCAGGTATCCCCGGTTTATACGTTGGTAGCGTAGTCCCCCAAGAATAGCTCGGTCTGCTGAACTATGTTCAACATCCTCACCTGCACAAGAATAGTTTGTTTGGTAATGCAAATTTTTATAGTTACAGTTGGCGCTGCAACTTTGGCATATATAGTTCTACGAAATATGGTGGCTGCCATATCTCAAAAATTCTAAGGAATAAAAGAGACAGGCTTGGCGAGCCAGTCTCTTTTACCCTGCTTCGCAGCACGTCGCAAGCGACGTGAAATTCAAAAGCAAAGGTCAAAAACACTGGCTAAAGCCATATTCCATAATGGAGGTTGCGTTTTCCTTCGGAAACCGCGTCCCTCCCAGTTCTTAAAGATTGTAATGCATTTATAAAAAATTAGTAAAAGATTCTCAAAAAACATCTGAAAATTATCAAAGTAATTTAAAGACATACCTAAAGAAAGAAATGACCAAAAACTTGGTCATTTCTCTTTTAACATCATCAATCCATTTTTAACCTGAATTTTAGTCCACGGTAATTTACAATCAATTTCTATTCCCTGTTTTTCGGCTACTTTTGCATATGTTTGAACTTGAGCATCACTAGCCAATCCGAAATGAAATGATTTTGATTTTAACCTTTCAATTTGATGACAAAAAACCAAATAATCATCATCTGGAACCATTTCGTCGTCCGTCTCATATTTCATCGTAAGAAAGAACTTAAGTTGCGCTTTAGACGGCCGTTTTTGCCTCATTTTTTCAATTACATCTTCTAACACACCTCTGAACTCATTTGTAGTCATTTTTCTAGCAAAATCAGCCCAATTTTTTCGAAAAGAATAGTCATTTAATAATTCATGTCGTACAATCTCCACAATGTTGTCATCAAACTCACAAAAATCCTCAGCAAAATAGAAATTTGCTGCTTCCAATACATCAAATACCGTATTTTCTAACGAATGCCTAAAATCACCAATATAAAGTTCTGAGTTATCCTTGATTTTCACACCAACACCTCCTATGCATAATGTTTTTTAGATTATAACCCTCTTTTCTTTTTTTAAATAAAATTTATGAAGTTACTGTATACATCTGGGGCATAAAAAAAAGTGGCTATATTTCTTCTGGAACCACTTTAAACGTATATTATTTATCAAGAAAAACTAACTGACTACAGTATTTTCGAAGCAACAAATCTTTTTCTTCCTGATTACCATTGACTGAAAAATTCTTTAGAGTACTCCTTTCAGGCTTGTCTATTTCCTCTACTCTACAAGTAATTATTTATATTCTTTGAAGACTAGCAAAAGACTTTTTGATTTTTTCCATAATCTCACTACCCGTACATAACCCTTATTCTTCTTTTAACTTTGCAGTAATTCTGAATCCACAATCTACTAGGAACCAGGCTGCTTCATCCGTTCCTAAACCTCTATTTAATTCACTCATTCGCACTTCATCCCTCTCCTCAATGTTTGGGTCCACAAATAATAGAGGAAATCGCCATTTGTCGTATTTATCTGGGTTTTTTTCTCTAATTTTTTTAAGTTAATGTTTAATTCCATATTTCCTCCAGTATTTCAATTTGTTTTGCTTTTGATTTAGTTATTTTTGCTCTGTCTTCTGTTGTTTTATTTTCAAGATGCATTTTATTATCAATATTGATTTAATCGCTCGTCCTCTTTACACTATCATAACCTAAATTGGGTAATACTTAATAAATTGGGAGGGTGATTTAATGAACAAAATAATAAAATTAAAAAGCCAGGTTTGGCCTTTTTGTTGTTTGAAGTAAACTCTGTTTCAGATACTTTTATATTAGTTCACTAACATATGTGAGTAAATATACATAATTTTACTAGTGTTGTAGAATAGCAACATAAATGAATGAGAATCTAGAAAGAAGGGCTTAATAAATGTTTAAAGCACTAATTTTCGAAATTGAATTATTATTGGACGTGGTTTGCGTTGAAGAGTATTTAGATGATGAAATTCAATATGCAGATATAACTGTAACTTTTTTCGCTAATATTGATGGTAATCGCATGCAATTTAACGGGCGTTCTATTCCCTTTCAAATGAGAATAACTCTAGATACTTCAACTGATAATGTTATTATTGATGACTTATCTGACGAATCTAAGGTAATTTTAGAAATGGAAGAAAATGAATGGGTTATGGATTATCTTCATAATCTCGAGCCTTATAGTGATGAATATTATGTAATTCCTGCAATCACATTAGATGAAAAGCAAGTTTTTAGTGAACTAAAGTTTGCTATAGGTAAGGAAATTGAACCAATACTTAATAAAAGTGAATACAATGGATTTAGATTTATGTTTCTTGAAATTTAATACAGATTATCTGAGGGACACTAAAAAGTTAATAGTTTTAAATTACAATATAATATGGTAACATTTTACACGTGGGTGGTGATAACTGAGTACTCTAGTAAAACCACTTATCGTATGAAACAACTTTTAATCAAATATTAAACATTATCAATTGGACAGAAGTAATTATAAAATATACTTCTGTCTTTATTTTTGGGAGGGGAAAAAAATGGCTGTAAAAACTGTTAATGTAGGGTTTGACACTTTTGTAAGAGAGTTTGTTGATTTAGATAAGGATGAAACCACGAAAGCACGTTCCAGTAGAGAATGGTTATATGACCAATTAAAGGGTTTTCCAGTTAATGTTGAGGATTTCCCAAAACTATATAGTGGAAACGAAATTAAAGGATTTGGTTCATTTAGACGTAGAACTAAAATACGTCCTTTAGATGATATCGATTTTCTTCTTGTTTTTTCAGGTGATGGTACTACTTATACCGAATATTCCGTTGATGAGGTAGTATTAAATGTACCCGAATCAACAGAAAAACTTAGAAGTCTATGTAATGATGAAGGTAAACTAAATTCAATAAAAGTTATAGAAAAAATAAAAAAATCTCTATCTAATATTCCCCAATATCAAAAAGCAGAAATTCATAGAAGGCAAGAAGCAGTTACGTTGAAGATGACTTCATATGATTGGAATTTTGATATAGTACCAGCTTTTATTACTGCTGAAGATAATCAAGGAAGAAGCTACTATATAATTCCTAATGGTAATGGAAAATGGAAAAAAACTGACCCTAGAGTTGACAACGAAAGAGTAAAAAATACGAATCAGCGTTTTGATAGTAATGTCTTAGGATTTATCAGGTTAATAAAATACTGGAATTGTAATTCTAGTGTCCCAAAAATCTCTTCGTATTTAATGGAAAATATAGTTCTAGATTATTTTGATAGTAAATATACTTGGTTGGGCAGAAAAGAGGAAATAAGAGATTTTTTCTGGGATTTGAAATCATCAATTTATAATTCGCATTATGACCCAAAAGGAATTCAAGGTGATTTGAACAATTTAGATTTCGATACAAAATGGAAAATAAGTAATCTAGCAGGCAATTGTTATGATTATGCAAGTGAAGCAATAGAGTTTGAAAGTCAAGGTATGCATAAAGAAGCAGTTGAGGAATGGCGTAAAATATTTGGTGATGATTTTCCTGAATATGAGGATTAGGGGAGATTCAATGCTTGAAAGACAAAACATGGATAAAAATATACTTTTGTTAAAATCGATGAGGCACATATATAATGTGGCCAAGAAGTATTATGCAGCAAGAATGGTGGTAGCCATTCTTCTGCCTATAGCATCTATAGTATTTACATTGTTTAACCGATACGGTATTACAACAGACTTATCTTCTATTTTTTCGGTCCTAGGTTTCATTTGGCTACCAATTTTTTATTACCTTCAACAAAAAGAGCTGAACTATATTGAGAAAGGTGCGAAAATACAAGAAGAGTTTGATACTAATGTATTCAATCTTCCATGGAATAAAGCACTAGTAGGTAATAGAGTTACTCCTGAAGAAATACAGGAGGCTGCCAATAATTTTCATGAAGACGAAACGTACTTATACAATTGGTATGGCGGATTGAAATCCAAGCATTATTTTATAAATATCCTATTATCACAAAGAAGTAATTTGATGTGGGCAGTCTCTTTAAAACAGAATTTTTCATATTTTATTTTGATAGTATCATTGATTTACTTAGTCCTAACAGTATTTTTTGCAAGTATGTTAGATATGCCTTTACAAATCTACTTGTTAGTATTTTTATTTCCGTCAACATCAATTTTGTTGTATGCCGTTAGTACCTGGTGGGAACTGACTAAGCAAAGTATGAAAATTCGTGAACTTGGTGAAGAAGTAAGAGTTGATTGTGAAAAGTTTGCTTTAGGAGAACGTAATATTGATATGTACCTTTGTAGACAATATCAAGATGCGGTATTTGTTTATAATAGGAAAAATGCAGTACTTATTCCAAATAAGTTATATTGGATGAGAAGAAAAAAAGACGATAAGAAAATGATAGAAGTTAATCAGAAACTTAGTGAAGAGTCCAATACGATAGATGTATCGTAATCAAAATGGTCAGGGGAGTTATAGTTGGTAAGGGAACAAAAAGAGCAGAAACTCATTGAAAATTTTAAAATGACATTGTTAAAGCATGATTATATTGATACTAAGTTTAGGGTGAATTTTGGTAGGAATACAAAAGATTTTGCAGATGTTGAATTTGTAAGTAAGGAAGGAGAATATATTGTTCTAGAAGCAAAAACCCATCATACCAGAGATGCACACAATACATATCACAAGTTGTTTGGTGAGTTATTAAAAGAAACAGGGAAGAACACGCACATCCGTTCAAAATTTCAGGGTAAACTTTCTTATGGAATTTTAATTCCCGATGACGCCTGTGATATAGATTACGTTCCAAAAGATGATGGTATGACATTCTATCAAAAACAATTTAATAACATCCCTCAGGAAATATTTAAGAAGTTTGGTAATTTAGTAAATGCAAAGTATGTATTTGTATACTCCGAAAATAAACAAAAAATAAAAATATATACTTGGATGGGTTTTTATAATAATGAAAAACCTTTAAGAATTCTTAACTAAAATTCAATTTATATTAAGACATATGTGGTCACGCATTGGTCACAGAATAGAAAGAATTAAAAAAGAATAGGGGAAAAAATATTATTAAAAATAATGAATAAACCCTTGCTATAAAGCAATTTAAATTACTTAAAATGACTAGAGGAAAAAAGCAAAATTTGCCTGGCAGGCAAAGGGTCGTGGGTTCGATTCCCATCAACTCCATCAAAAGTCACTTCTAGTTCACCTAGGGTGGCTTTTTTCTTGTATTCGAAGAAGAACTTTTGTTTATATTTTCTTTCGGTAAATAAAATAACAATAGCTCAACTTATAAGGGGTTGGAGAACATTATGAAAGTAAAACTTCTAAGTATCCTAATAGCATTAGGGGCTATCATTGCAATTATTGGCTTCGCTACAAATGATGATGAAGCGGCAAAAGAACAAAAATCAGATCAAGTAGCTGAAACAGAACAGGCTGCTAAGGGAAATGCAGATGAAGAAGAACAAAAAGTGGCTGAAGAACAAAGACAAAAAGAAACAGCCGACCAACAGGAAGCAGAAGAGCTTGAACAGAATGAACATGTCAATCAAAAAACGGACGAACTGGCTCAAGCAATTGGCTTAGAGGCTGTACTTATTTCTAGGGTTGTTGACAGTTTATCACCATAAATACGCACCAATTTATATTGTACATAATTAAATATCATTATTGCTGATTTGGAGCCACACGGCTCTTTTTTATGTGAAATAACTTGTACATAATTATTCGCATTGATAATATAGAATTATAATATATCTGAATATTTTCACATGATTCTTTGTTGTACATATTTACTGGTTTAGGGGGGGAAAACAATTAATACTTCTAACAAAAATAATGTTGTAAATATCAATGTGGAAAAGAACTATGAGTTCATCACTATTCCTATATGGATTGATTGGGGGAAAACAAAGGACAATAAGATATTGAAAAAGCAAACAATGGCTATTGGACTTCGTGATAATAACACAGGATCTCATATTATCCATCCAATCAGTAGCTTTATTCTGAGTTGGAGATGGAGGGCAAGGGAATATAACACAAAAAGAAAAAATGCAACAAACATCGTTAAATTTCTAAACTATTTGTTGCAAGATAAAAAACATTCTATAAAAAGTCTTGCTGATCTTGACATAGCAATAGGTACTGCTTACCTTAACAGTCTAACTAACGATCATAGAAAGAGAGAAACAATTACTGATGCCGGAAGAACATTAACTTCATTTTATGTATGGTTGAGTCAAAATGATTGTTTACCCAATGTAGGAGATAATTATATTGAAAGTAAGAAGAAAAAGAACCCCTATAGTGGTCGTACATATTATGAGTCGCTTTTTAATCCGATATTACCTCAACGCACTAGGTCGAATCGCAAGCATTTATTGCCAGTTAAATATATTCCATTGTTAATAGAAATCAGTATATTATGTGCTCACCCTATAGTTCTAGGCCTTTATCTACAAATTTTCGGGGGATTACGAGCCGGAGAAGTCGTTAATTTAAAAAGAACCCAATTTAGAAAAAGACTTAATAGTGGGGATTTTTTATTGAACATAAAAGAACAACAATTTAGGACGGATATAAAAGATAGTTCTGGTTCTAACTATGTGAAAAAAATTAGAAAACAGCAAATCCTTCAAATTAAGGATTGGGGAAATATCGTGTTCAAAGACCATGTTGAGTTTTATAAAGACAAGGATATACATGGTACAGGAGCATTGTTTATTAATAGAGACGGAAAGCCTATGACAGGAAAAAGCTATAGTCAGTATTTTTATAAAGTTAAACAAAAGTTCATAAGATTTTTAATGGATTATGGAACTGTAGAAGATAAGGTTATAGCTGCAGATTTACGTCTTGCTGATTGGGGTACACATATCGGGCGTGGAACCTTTACAAACTTAATAGCAGAGGAAATTGAAAATCCCGCGGAGCTAATGTTTCTTCGCGGAGATAGTGATTTATTGTCTAGTCTTCCCTACTTAGCAAAAACAGAACGTGTTCGAAAGAAAGTTGAAGAAAGAGTAAATCATATGCATACGGATTATATTCCCCTTCTTATCAATCGACAAAATGAAATTGAATAGTAGGTAAACACATTGTCCGGGAATCAAAATCAAATGTTATCAATCAAGGAAACTGCTGAACTATTAGGTATGGGAGAAAGTACATTATCAAAAAAACTTCATTTATTTTCAGTAAATGGAATTGTGAAAGAAAATAAGAGGGTTTGGATTTCTTTATCTTCCTTACCAGAATTAAAAAATGCACTTAATTATAATGAGGAATTTGACAAAGGGACATTTTATTCTACTGCTGAAGTAACCCAAAAATTCAATGAAAAGGGTCTTAAAGTAAAAAGAAATGATGTTAGTAATTGGATTCAAAAAGGCAAAGTTAAGACCATTCAACATATGGGCTATCGATATATTCATGAAAATGATTTGGATCATTTTATCGAAAATACAATAAATGAACGAGCTATTCCAAAAGGATTTTGTACTCTTGAAGAAGCAGGAAATATTTTGGAAAGGCACCCTCAAACCATAAGACAATGGGCCATGGAAGGTGAAATCGAATACAAACATATAATAGTAGATAATTACTGGAGAACTATCGTCAATAAGGATTCACTTCAAAATGTAAAAATGAAAAAGCGTATAAATATGCTGAAAAATTTTGCACATGTTGATATTGAGGCAATATCCGAAAAAGTTGAAATAAAAAAGAACAACAAGCGGAATAAACAAGGTGACATAGCTTCTCTACCCTTAGGTCAATCACTTGAGGCAAAAGATGCGGCTAAACTTCTTGGAATTAAAAATAATAGTCTTTATGCATTTTTAAAAAAAGGTAAATTTCCTTCAGCATTTAAAATTAAAAACAAATGGTATATTCCTGAAGGAGATATTACCTCCTACAAAAACCGGAGAGATTCTAGTGGCAGTGATTCATCTCTTGATGGATACTTAACAATACCAGAAATAACAAAACGAAGTAATTTAAGTAAATCCTGGATTACAATACAAATAAATAAAGGAATATTTCCAAATGCGAAAAAGATAAATGGGAAGTGGTTTATTCCAGAAGAAGATTTTTTACACTACACTGAAGTGAAACAAAAAAAGAAGGAGTTACAAGAAAAGAAAAAGAATGAGCATATGAATAAGATACTGCTGAAAAAGAATGAGAAAGAAATACAGAAAAAAGAATTACCCCCCTTATCCTATAAAGGTACAACAATTGCCAGGTCATATATCGACATCAAAAGCAGCGAAAATCCTAAAATTAAGCCGATCTAAAGTTAGGACACTAATAAAAGAGGACCTCCTTCCAAATACTAAAAAAGTGAATGGTAAGTGGAATATTCCTGAAGAAAGTCTAAGCTATTATTTTGAACAAAGAAAAAATAAAGAAAAAGATTCTAAACAAATAAATTCTTCTGCCATAAAATCAAAAATACTTCAAGGTCATTTAACGATTTCTAAAGTGGCAAAAACCTTTAATTTAAGTCACTCTAATATTAGAACACTTATTAGAGAAGGTTTTCTTCCAGATGCGAAAAAAGTAAGTGGTCAGTGGAATATTCCTGAGGAAAGCCTTAGTTTTTTATACGAACATACAAAAAATGTTGAGAATGAGTCTAAACATAGTATTTCTATTTCCTCTTTAAGACTAAATACATTTCAAGACCATTTAACAACAAATGAGGTTGCAAAAAAACTAAATATTACCCCTGCAGGAGTTAAAGTTCTAATAAAAAATGGGAAATTAAGAGATGCAATAAAACACGGCAAAACATGGCTAATTCCTGAATCAAGTTTAACTGAATATAAAACTCAAAAAGAAAAAATAAAATTAGTATAACTAAGCCCGACATGATTTATGAACTACAACAATTTATCAATAGAGCTCAAGATAAAAAACACATCAAAGAAACAATGAAGTTGTACACTGATTTTTCAACAACTAAACTAAATGCGACAAATGGCAGAATCAATAATGTCCGCAGGGTTTTTAATCATCTTAAGAAGCTCTTTTCCGATATTATAATCAATCTAGAGGTTGAAATTTACCAGCTGCAAAATAAAGACATTGAAGCGGTAATGAAGAGTAGCTCCTATTCTAACCCCATTAGAGAGCTTTTTTTAAAATTTTTGAAAGAGACATTTTTAATTAAAGGAATAAAATTAGATACAGAGTATGTTCTGTCAAGGAAAGAAAAAAAATCAGATAAAGATATAGATTCAGAGAGGTATTCTCCTGAAGTTTATTATATGTTTGAGCAGCATGTAAAAGATTTAGAAAAACACATTTCCCCCGCAATTGAAAGTAGACAATATGCAAATATGTGGGTTTTAACAACGATGTTACTAACTAACGCTTGGAGACCTAGTGACGTAATTTTTGAAATGCCCTACATTGATATTGAGGTAATAAATGTAAAGGAATTCGATTGGTTTAAAAGCAACCGATTATCTCCAGAACAATGTCAGTTGATAGTAAACCAATTATATCTAAAACTTAACAATGCCGAAGTAAGCAAAACTAATGCTAATCTTCACTTCCTAGTCGCTCCTGATATGGTTAAAAGTCTCGCATATGCTTGTGTCATTTCTGAATTACATTGCCGGTTATTAAAAGGTGATGTTACGCTTTTTGAAAAAGAACGGTTACTACTAGGTTCATTTGTTCCGGGAATTACAGAAAACCCCAACACTTCAGGTACAACGACTCACCAGAAGTTTTTTGAAGGTAAACCAAAATTAATCCCTTTTAGCAGTAAAAAACTACACAATAGTACCATGACTTATTTATTTCTCGATATTTCCGAAGACGAAGAAGAATCTGAATTAGCTCTCGAAGTTGTACAATGGGCAAGGTCTCATGAGGATATAAATGTTACAGCAGGATATATAAAACTTACAAATAAGGACGGTACTCTTGATCGTGTTTCAATAAACTTGTTCAAAAGAGGACATTTTGGGTGGCTATATAACTATATGGTACAACTTGCGTTTTCAAATACAGGAATCCATCAATCATTTGAGCAAAGAACGAAAACGATAGAAGAATTAAAAAAGGAATATACTCCTATACAACTTGAAGCATGGGCTAAAACTTTATTGGATTATAAGAATAGAAAAGAATCTGTTGTTAAAAGATTATATAAAATGAATACTGAAGAATTAAAAGAAATGGTTATAAAAATATATAAAGGGCAAATGCCATCTCTTGATGGGTGTGGTCAATGCTTGAGTTTTCCTGATTGTCACTTTGCAAACAGAAAAACATGCATTGGATGTATTAATTTTATCCCTCTACTTCAACAGGTCTTAATTGAAGCCAAAGAAGAGTTTTATAGACTAATTGATTCAATAAAAAATTGTTATACAGATGCAATTCTAAAACGTGATACAGTGTTTCTATTTAATATATTGCTTTTATTTAATGAAGCTGTGGAAACATTTGGAACCGATACTGTTAATGGATTTCTCCCGTCCGAGGAAAGAAAAAATTCCATTTATAGTATTGCAAACAAATTAAAGTTACCAACTGTTAACACTTAAAGTATGGAGTTGAATAATTTGGAATTAATTAGAGATATAGATAGACGGGGAATTAGTAAGGTATATGTAAAAGAAAAAGTATTTTTTAATGAAGATGATATTAATAGATATATTGACATCTTCAATGAGTTAAGGGATGACGGATTCATTATCGCTTCATCTTTTAATGATGTAATATGGAGACTCCCCTGTAAAGCAACAAATGAATACATTCCTTTAAAATTCGATATTGATTTGTATAAAGAAATAAAACTTGCTTTAAAAATTTATTCTCTTATATTAATAGCGAAAGGTAAATCTACCGGTTGGATAAGAAGTGTTGTCGATATATTAAAAAAAGCTGTATTAGAAACAAATGGATTTCAGCAAACTTCACAGTTAGAAAAATTTCTTTCAAACGAGGATAGATCATATTTTGCTGCAAGAACCATACTAAGTTTTATTGATTTTTATTCAGTTTCTAACAATGTAGAAATTAGGACAAAATGTGAAGGTGTACAATCAGAGGAGCGTAGAAATAGAGAACTTCCACCTTTTTTAGATATTTTCATTTTTGATGAGATAGTAAATGACTATTTTAGAAAAACGAGTATAGAAGATCATTTTCGATACAAGCCAATTCGGCTATGGTGGGCCATAACGAACATTATTCCCATGAGGCCCACTGATTTCTTAAAATTAAAAAGCGATTGTGCTTGGATGGATAATAAGGGGAAATACTGGATTACTCTTTCTCGTTCTAAAAAAGTAAAACAGTCTGTAAGGGATACCCCTCCCCTCCAAACCATTCAAATTAATAAATATGTTTTTGATTTGATTAATAATTTTAAATTATATTTATTTCATAATGACATAGATTCAGACTATCTTTTGCCCCAAACCTTTTACAAGTTAGTTAATTTTAGCAACACTGATAGAACTAGAATTGTTGTAGAAGATCGTTGGCAACTTGGTCAGTTTGGCTCAATTTTAAAGCATTTCCACACTAAAATAGTTAAAGAGCTATATCAAGAAGATTATACAATGGAGATCTTACCCTCCCATACAAGACACTTGGCAATAATAAATTTATTCATGCAAGGATTCAATATGCTTTCAATTGCAAAAATGGCTGGGCATGATGAACTTAACTCACAAAGTAATTATTATAGTCATGCTGAAAATTTTGTAGATTCATTTGTTTATAATCTTGTAAAGTCTGGCCTTTCTGATAGAATCGGAAGCAAAATGGGTGATGGATTTATTGGCTGGAGGCGTGAAACCATAGATAAAGGAAAAAAATATTCATTTGAGGAAGCTAAAGCTCAATTCTTAAAAATAGATTATGGCTTTTGTGAGGATATAAATGGTTTTCCAAATAACTGCGGTGAAGATTGCCGTCCTTGTAACTTCTATATTTTTAAACCGAGTATAAATGAGTATGATAAGGCAATTAAGTGGCTTGAAAGTTATTCAAAAGATATTGGTACTGAAATAAAAAGTGTAGTTCAAACGATGATTTCAACGAGTCAAGCATTGTCCAGTTCATATCGCCCTGATCTAGATGAATCCTTAAAGTCAAAATCCCGTCAATTGCAGCAATTAATGGATCATAAGGCATTGGTGGAATATAAATTATTGGAGGATCATTTAAATGAGTGATAAAACTACTAAGACACAAATAGGCAAAAAACGTGGTCCAAAAGAAAAGGTTAGCGATGCACAAATGAAAGAACTTGCTTTGCAAGTTAAGAAAAAATCTAAACATCAACAATTAACATATTCAATGCTTGAAAAAGAAACAGGTATTGGTAGAAACACTTGGAAACGAAGATTGGAAGACTTTATTCAAGAGTTAAATAAACCAATATTAAGAGACTTTGGCTATACTGACAGTGATGAAATTTACTTTCCAAATATTGAAAGCATCTTCGAAGCATATGGAAGTAATAAACAACGAATTATAAATGAATTGCATCATTTTGAATTATTATTTCAAGAGTTATATGAAGAAAGAAATGACCTAAAAGAAAAATTGAACACGTTAGAAAGTTTTAAGGATAAAATTGAAGAGTACACAAAGGCTATAGGCGATTTACAGCAAGAGGTTAAGCACTATAAAACCCTATACGAGCAAATAATGGTATCTAGTGTTGAACCTCATCTTAGAAATGAATTTGGTTTAAAAGATAATCTACTAGATTTCAACAGCCATATTGAGAAAAATGCCTCGTTAGGTAATTTTCAACAACAATTCCCAGGAATTCGGGAGAATGATAGGGACAAAAATGAAACTATAAGAGATAAAAATATGGAAGAATTAAAAAATCAATTTAATAACTTATTTTGAAAGTAAGATGAATTGAGTATTTTGATTAGAT
This sequence comes from Bacillus timonensis, assembly GCF_000285535.1. Taxonomy (GTDB): domain Bacteria; phylum Bacillota; class Bacilli; order Bacillales; family Bacillaceae_L; genus Ferdinandcohnia; species Ferdinandcohnia timonensis. Next base: position 33,661 of record NZ_HE610986.1, read on the forward strand.
TACTATTGTACTTATGCGTTTTAACCTTGATTATTGCGGGATGTTCCAATCTAACTACCGAGAAAGAGTTAAGTACACAAAATGAACATATAAATCAAGAAAACAATACAGATTATAAAAGAATTGAAGTTGAATTAGTACAACCATCTGACGGAGATACAATTGCCGTAAAATATAAGGGCAATTGTGAAAGCGTAAGATTTTTACTGGTAGATAGTCCTGAGACCTCCCATCCACGTCTTGGTGAGCAACCCTATGGTAAGGAAGCTAAAGAATTCACTAGAAATTCAGTAGAAAATGCACGTAAGATCGAATTAGAATTTGATATTGGGCCTCAAAGAGATAAATATGGACGATTGTTAGCATATGTGTATGTTGATGGCAAAATGATTCAGGAAGGATTGTTAAGGAATGGTCTTGCTAGAGTTGCATATATTTATCCACCAAATACTCGATATGTTGATCAATTCGATGCAATTCAGAAAAAGGCACAAAAACAAGGTGTTGGGATTTGGGAAATTGAAAATTATGCTCAAGAAGACGGATTTCATCCCGATGTAATAGATTCGAAAGAAACAAAGAATAATCAAGAAAATGAGGGTTGTCTTATAAAGGGTAATATTGGTTCAAGTGGGAAGATTTATCATACAACAGATTCACCTTGGTATGAACAAACTAAACCAGAAGTTATGTTTTGTACTGAGAAGGAAGCCGTGAAAGCCGGTTTTCGTCCTCCAAAGCGGTAAAAAAATGGCTAAGGTTGAATCTATTAGGTACACAAACATTGTGAAAAATACAAAAATATTATTGAAATCGTTGTAAGCAAATTAACCCTAAATACTTCAATCCTGCCCCTTATTCAACAAGACCTTAAGGACTTTAATGCGAAAGTCTTTTTGTTACGTGATAATAAAGTCATTTAAAATTAAAATATATTAATTTGTTCCGCAATCGGGCCAATTGTGGAACAAGAAAAAAATCCTGCATAACAATACTGGATTTATAATCAATCTTTTTATAAAACTACAGCAGCGAGTAGCAACCCTGAAAACATCACAAACATGAATATCAATTTCTTTTTCATTGATAATCCCTTCATTTTGATTGTTTATAAGTTTTATTTTTGGAGAAAAAGGTTTTTGTTAAGCAAATGCAACAGGACATCTGAATCCAAATAAAACAAATTGATTATAATTGCTTCAATAGTCATTGGTATTTTATTAGAAACATGTGTATGAGTATTAATAATATGGGAAATCTCCAAAGGCAGGTAATATTTAAACGCTTTGTGTACTGCGTGTACACTGCTGGATCTTTGAACCAAATTCCGTATAAGGTTTGTCCAGATATTCGACCAGTTTGCTGACATCATAGAGAAGAGTTGCAGTAATCAATACAATAATTAACCGTTATACCATACATCTCTTCTAGTGATTTTGCTGCTCCTACGGCTAGTTTTGTCAAACTTCGAGTATGTTGTATCAAGTCCCACCCCCCCCTTTCTTTTTGGGTAATAGATATTGGCATTTTATTCATTAATTAGAAATCAGTTAAGAGAAGATTATTATGGCGGTTCAATTAACATTATTCGAAGAGTTTGATCCATTCGCCGAATAAAAAATAAGTAATACTTGGCTTTTATTGTCCTATATTAAAGAATATATGGTATTATTTGTTAATGGCGATATTGAATATAATTAAAAAGGAGAGTCCAAGTGAAAAAAATTCTTGTGTTCATTTTAATGGTATTTACAGTCTTAATTATTTTAGGTTGTTCCTTTAATGCATCGTCAGAAACACTTAAAGATGAAAATACAAAGCCGGATGTTAAGGTTATTGAAAGTCCTAGCTCCGAAACGATAACTTATCACCATATGTACGATAATATGGACAGAGGTAATCACGATTATTTTGATAAAACCCTAGCGATTGAGAAAAGCATCAATGCGTCTGACCTTTCAAGAGGAGATGTTGTTTTTTTCGATAATGAGGATGGAGATAAAGACATATCCAGAGTTGTTGCTTTGCCAGGTGAAAAAATTGAAATAACTAAAGGACAGATTTACATTAACGGTCAAAAGTTAGATGCATTTTACGGTAAAGCACATAGGTTTGGATTAGATGAAAAAAGTTATTTTGAAATGATGGATAACCAGGGAAATGAATACGATAAAAAAGGTATGGCTGAAGTTTTCGAAACGAGTATGAAAGAAATTAAACTCTCGGATGATGAATACTATTTAATCAGCGATGATTGGTTAAGAGGCAAAATGATGGTACTAAAAGAAGAGAAATTCATTGGAAGAGTAGTTGGATACGTTAAATAATAATGTAACTTGAAAGGCATCGATAATCGATGTCTTTTTTTGCTATGTTGGCTGCTAACCTTTGAATATGACTTGTGGTTATTTTAATTCGATAATGTCGCGGTTTAGGTTCGTAATTATTCGACTTTTCAAATTTCTGAATTGACAATATTATACAATAAGTCTATCATTTAATTGTAAATTCATTTACTTTTATACAAAAATATGGAATATAGGTGGGGTTTGGAGAAATGTTAAAAAATCAAATTATTAGGAAACTCATTTTTTGTACGGTTGTTTTATTAACAATGGTGTCATTTAATCCATTGAGTTCCTACCAAGCGTCTGCAGCTACTTTTGGAACTGCTGGAGTTGATACAGGTTGTGGTGGTAAATGTCATGGCTATTATGCGAATCACTTTACTGCTAGATTTAATGCCACTAGTGGGGCTGGGTACTATACTACAAGTAATTTTCAAGCAACTTTAAATGCTTCCAACCAAATGCAAGATCAATGGACCATAGTTCGGCTAGTTGTTTATTCTTCTGGAAGTCTCGCTTATAGCACTACCTCTACATCAACTAACTATAGGACAGAAGGGAATTCAACATATTGGCAAAATATTAATGCATCAGTTAAGCTGACAAAAGGGGACAATAGAGTTGATTTTAATTTTGCGTATATTCTAAGAGACCCTAGTGGAACAATTAAAGAAAGATGGTTTCCTATAAGGAGAAGTCAGAATATTTACTAAAATAACATTTAAAAGATCTATGAAACTTTAAAAATAGTTCTAGAACACAAATAGGAGGGTTTAATATTTTGAAAAAAATATTTATTTGTCTGGGTATATCACTTGGAATACTATTAGGGGTAATAGGCTATAATTCTTCTACAAGCTTTGCCGGTAAATTATATCCTATGGAAAGTCATAGTTTTGAATTAACACAATACGACAATGAAGGCCTACAAACTCTCGAGATAACTATAGATAAAAATGGTTATTTCTTTAAAGAAGTAAAAAATGGTTCAGATATAGGTAATTTTGAGTTGTGGGATGGTCAGTACTTTTATCGTTATATTAAAGAATACAATGACTTAATGGTTGTTAATAGTCCGAAGGAAGATGGAAA
>NZ_HE610986.1:37659-136312 GCF_000285535.1 Bacillus timonensis
TCCATTTTTAAGTGAAGTACTGAATGAACAAATATCAAAGGATTTAAATAAGGGTACATTAAAGAAAGTATTTTTAAAGCCTGAATATAAAAAGGAATTTAAAGCCGATAGCGGATCTCAAGTATTGGAAAAAATTGAATTTAGTGATGATATAAACCATCCAAAGAAGTACACAATGTTAGTTAACGGAACTCAAGAATCTTTTATTGAAATTAAAAATATACAAAAACAAGAAAAGTCGATAAAAGTTGAGAATTTTATTGATATTGAAGAATTAAAAAAGGATGGAGTAAGTATTACAGAAATAAAGTAGCTTTAAGATGAATAGATATATTTTGTTGTAGAGTTTACATGAAGTCAACGATATTACACATGAGTTTAGAAGGTAACTATAAAAGTAAATTCTACTAAAAGAGAATCACTTATCCAGTTGGGAGGAGTGGTTCTTTTTACTCTAATTATTATGATTAAATCCACATATGCTGGGACACTTTGAATGAATTTAATACTATTTGTTGCTCCGATAGAATTAAGTAACCTTTCAATCTCATTGGGTGTTCTACCAGAGAAAAGAAAATTTCTTCTATATCGCTACCTCCCTCTATAAAGTTAGTTTATCTCACGAATACTCTCGTTTTCTCAAAATTTCATAACCACCTTTAAAAGTTGACACACCAAAATTAATGGATATTAATTGTATTTCTTTAAATGATTTACAGGTTGGGGGACATCCTATCAACCAAATCAACTTTATTTGGTAATAGTGATTTAACCGTGCTAGGAAATCTCCACTCAAATCACGGTCGCTAACCCTCCCGTGTCTCTCCGGATTGTAATCCATACATTCCTTCGTCCTGCGTATCCATGAGGGTTGGATATGCTCCTTTCCTGGGTCACATGCCCGTATGGTATAAATAAGCTCCAACTCTGCACTAATTTTACGAATATTTAATTGCAAGTTAATATTGATGAAACTGGGGGGTATAAACGAGTATTCTTCGAGGGAGAATTAATACACAAATTATTAAGGAAAATTATGATGATGTATTGCGAGTGGCCCATTCTATTCGTGAAGGTAATCACCGGTTCACTTATCATGGGGAAATTAGGGTCTTACGCAAGGCAAAATAAATTAGCGACTGCATTACGTGAAATGGGAAGAATCGAAAAAACCATATTTATTCTGGACTACATTTCAAATAAAGCCTTGCGACGGCGTGTTCAGCGTGGTTTGAATAAAGGAGAAGCCATGAACGGACTGGCTCGGGCATTGTTTTTTGGAAAACGTGGGGAATTACGGGAACGTGGATTGCAAGATCAACTTCAACGCGCTAGTGCCTTAGATATTTTGATTAATGCAATTAGTGTATGGAATACAGTTTATTTAACAGAAGCCATTAAAGTTTTAAACGAAAATGAGTTGCATCATGAGGAATTAATTCAACATATTTCACCATTAGCATGGGAACATATTAATTTCTTAGGGGAGTACAAATTTAATCTAAAGCAGAACACTAATTTACGGTCTCTTCGATAAGGTATTTAAAGCCGATTCCTCTTAGAGTAAGGAAAATCGGCTTTTTTCATGTCGATTTTTGCTTAGCGTATATTTTCCGCGTTTTTCTGCCGCGACCCCTTATATAAAGGTGTTTGTTGTAGAAATTTGCTAATTTTTATTAGCTATTATTTACTACTAAAGATAGTTTCGTTTATTTCTAGAACACTATAGTAGCTGCAATTTGCTAAAACCAACATTGATTGTCATTCGTGAATACTAAGAATTAGTGAGGAAGAAGAAATTACACATTGAAATTAAAAGAGGGGGGTTGTGTATAAAGAATGAAAGGCAGATTAATCGCAGTGGAATTTAGCCATTCGAGTTATAAATAACCGAGAAGGAGGCTGTATTTATCCTCCCTCTCAAAAACATTTAGTGATTATTTTCTAACTTCAGCGTTTACTAAATATACAGCTCCAATTACGAACGAGATTATGCTTAAAATCAAAAGTACATAACCAGTACCTTCCAAAGCGGATTTAAACATAACTTTATTCCAACTTTCCATGTTAGAGCCAAAAATAGCAGCCACTATATATCTTGTACTAATTAAAAATGCAGCAATGGCAATAAAGGACATACCTGCGCCTCGATGTGTCATAAAATCACCTACAAATTATCTAGATTTATTTAATTACTGTATTCAATAAAGAAAGTTCCATCTGGATCACCTGTTCCTACTACTTTTTTAGGTGATTGAGCATTTACAGACTTTGTTTCTAGTATTGTAGATCCACTCCAAGTTCTCAAAGTACCGTAAGTATAATTAAATTCTGGGAAGAACATCATTCTCCCTCTTTTTCCTGGTTGAATCGGAATTGTATAACTTGTACTTCTGCTGGCGGTTGTATTCCAAGTAAAAGAGGCACTTCCTTGTACAGCAGACTTTGCAGCGGAAGTACTAATGCCAGCACTATAACTCGCACTTACAGACCACCCAGTAGAGCTAGTAATAGAACAATTACTACCTCCACTTGGGCATGATACCCAGGCGCTGACAGCAATACGATTTCCTATTGATGTAGTCCGACCACTTTCAATATACTGATACCATAAATAATATGGTTGAATTGGATTTGTCTCGTTTATCTTTCTATCTAAAGAAATATTTTCTCCTGAAATTCATTCAGTATATCAACTTTACCTTCATTTTCTAATAATTTTTTTAATGCATCCAAGCTGACTTCTTCTAATTCTCCTTTGTCATTATATTTAGTTGCTGAACCATATTCTTTATCAGTTTCTGTGTCATGAACTCTATCACCCTCAATTATAAATCTTTGATCATCACCATTTGCAAATGCTGTTAGTGAAAAACTGAAAAAAAAGACCATAAACAAAATACTAGCTCCCCGCAACAATTTTAACATGTTTTTCCCACCTATTAATTTAAAATTTGTGAATAATTGTTACTTTTCCGATTGTATCATATTTTAAATATTCTAATACCGATATACACAAAGTTAAGTATAAGGTACTAGTGTTGATGAACTCGTTTCTATTTCACAACTTTGTATTAAACAATATCTCCATGTTACTGTTAATACCTTGCATAGGTTTCCAACATTTTGATATTTAAGCAGTTAATAAATAAGGCTAAATACCTAAAGATAAATGAAAAAAATTAAAAAATTTCTTGCTTTAAAATGGACCAATTATTAATTCAATTCTGTATTGTATTTAACCATGTTCACAGCATTTAGAAAATTTTACCTGTAATATCCATAATTTTTTATAGACAACTAGGACCTGTTCCATCCTTTGTACATAAACGCTGTTTCTACGGAAAACATACCTTTTTGATGCAGTCGGAAAGAAACTGGGGATTGAGGAGGATCTGAAACATTGTTTCCCAGAATTCTAGAAGCAAATCCTGTCGATCATATATCCGTAGCATAATTTGTCTATCGCAGCAATCTACTGAATCTTATATTCAATAATTATGTACAATATTAAATATACTATCTACCAAATATGTACACTAAAAAAATATGTACAATTTCAGTTAACCCATTATATATAGTGGTATCAATAATTAGGATATAAATTATATATATATGTGCATTAAACTTTATAGCGATAAGATGGTGACACGGTTGAACTTTCTGATGGCCGGAAGATTCGCTTGGTAGGTGTAAATACACCTGAGTCTACTACTAGACATGAAGTGTACGGAAAAGAAGCAAGTAACTACACGACTTCCGAGTTAGAGGGAAAGAAAGTGTGGCTTCAAAAGGATGTCTCTAACAAGGATCGCTATGGTCGTTACTTGCGACTTATCTGGATTTCTGTCCCATCAAATGTCATGAATGAATCCGAAATACGTTTGAAAATGTTCAATGCACAACTCGTCCTAAATGGATATGCTGAGCCCTCAACATATCAACCGGACGTTACGTATAGTGACTATTTTGTAAAATTTGCGCGTGAAGCTCGTTCAAACAATACAGGACTGTGGGCATACGGGGAAAATGGGACTACAAAAGGAGACCTTGATAAGAGTAGCTCGGAACCAGATACAAAAAAGAATAACTCATCCAAAGATGAAGTAGACACTATTAGTAGTAAAAGTGAAGAAAAAGAAACGTATAAAAATTGTACGGAGCTTCGAACGATATATCCAGAAGGCGTTCCATCCACACATCCAGCATACGACTCTAAACATGACCGCGATAAAGATAATTGGGCATGTGAAAAGTCAGCATAAAAGATTAAGACCCAATCAATTAGATTGGGTCTTCTCCTGTTTTAAAACGCATTCCCTTAAAAATTGAGAAAAGTGTATTAGCTCATCTGTTTGTTGCAGCTCTGGGCACATCCCTAATGATAGAAGCAAACTCTCGATGAGAAAAAGACGAGGGAGTTTATTATTCATGACTTCATCCTGAATAAAATCAACTAATTGTTGGTACTTCACTTTTTCAGGCTCATTTTGATGAATTTTCATTATCGCCTTCTTGAGGGCATTAGATTGAAGTAAAAATTCACTTTGAAAGTTCTTCTCCCCTTCACTTTTTTCAGGTAGCCACGTCTTTAGTAATTCAGGATTTAACAGCGTACTGTTTGTTTTATCAACATCTTCAACTAATGTGATCAAACGGTCAACACAATATTCAATGATCGCCTCATGATTAACTTTCGGTCCATATGTAAAGAAGTGATATTGAAAGGACTGCTGTAGCATTCCAGAAAATAAAATGGCACAATCTAATAAATATTGACGTTTATCTTCTCCAAATAAATCAAGAAAACGAGAATACAGCCATTTAATTTGCATTAATTGAAATCGTTTAATAAATTGCGTTAAATCCGGATCATTTGAAACAAGAACTTCTTCAATCAAAGCATAAAGTTTGTTTCGCTTATTTAATTGGAAAAAGAGATCTAATTGTTTAATAAATATATCAATGTTTGAAAGATTTTCACCCATTAATAATTTATTTCGTTCTTCCTCATTTTTAATTTGGATTGAATTAAAAACGGCTTTGAATAATTCACTTTTTGAAGAAAAATAATTATAAAAAGTCCCTTTAGAAATTCCACTAGAATCAAGAATATCTTGAATTGATGTGGCCTGGAACCCTTTTTCCATAAAAAGTTGGTGAGCTTTCGTTAAAACATATTGTTTTCGTTCATTCATGTTCATCAACCTACTTTTGAACAGTTATCATAGTTCATACTAAACGATTTGAAGCTAGAATTCAATCAGACGTAAGTTTTGTCGAAAAAACCTGTCGTCAATAGTCGGAATTTTTCGTTAAAACTTGGTTGATTACTAGTTCTTACATGTTACCATTATATTGAAGGCATTTTTTTACAATGCTGTTTTACTAGTTTCATATTAAAAGGAGGAAGAAAATGAGCCAATTAATTTTTGCATTACGAGAAAAGGTTGAATCATTTTTACAAGGCACAAAGAAGCTTTACATCAACGGCGAATTTGTTGAAAGTGCGTCTGGGAAAACCTTCGAATCCTACAATCCAGCGACAGGAGAAGTATTAGCTACTGTTAGTGAGGCAGGTCCTGAGGATATTGATCGTGCAGTAAAAGCCGCAAGAAAAGCTTTTGATGAAGGCCCATGGTCAAAAATGACAGCAGCCCAAAGAAGCCGTATCATGTATAAACTGGCAGATTTGATGGAGCTACATAAGGATGAGCTAGCACAGTTGGAAACATTAGATAATGGAAAACCGATTCGTGAAACATCAAATGCAGATATTCCTCTAGCAATTGAACATATGCGTTATTATGCGGGATGGTCTACAAAAATTGTGGGACAAACAATTCCTGTGAATGGACCATTTTTTAACTATACTCGTCATGAAGCAGTTGGGGTTGTTGGACAAATCATCCCATGGAACTTCCCATTGTTAATGGCAATGTGGAAGCTTGGTGCAGCTTTAGCCACTGGGTGTACAGTTGTATTAAAACCAGCTGAACAAACTCCACTATCAGCTTTATATTTAGCTGAACTTATGGAAGAGGCTGGATTCCCAGCAGGGGTTGTTAATATTGTACCAGGCTTTGGTGAAACAGCTGGTCAGCCACTTGTAGACCACCCACTTGTTAATAAGATTGCGTTCACTGGTTCAACAGAAGTAGGAAAAGGAATCATGGAAAGAGCGTCTAAATCATTAAAACGTGTCACATTAGAATTAGGAGGAAAATCTCCAAATATTATCCTACCAGATGCTGATCTTTCAAAGGCCATTCCTGGTGCATTAAATGGGGTTATGTTTAACCAAGGTCAGGTTTGTTGTGCTGGATCACGTGTCTTTATTCAAAAGAAACAATTCGATAATGTTGTGGCGGACATGGCAAGTCATGCTGAAAAGATTAAACAAGGGGCAGGTTTACATTCCGATACAGAAATTGGACCTCTTGTTTCAATTGAACAGCAAAATCGTGTTTTAGGATATATCGAAAAAGGATTAAATGAAGGGGCAGAACTTGTAGTTGGTGGTCAAAAACCATTTGAAGAAGGCTACTTTGTGTCTCCAACAATCTTTGCAAACGTAAAAGATGAGATGACAATCGCGAAAGAGGAAATCTTTGGTCCTGTTATTTCAGCAATGCCATATGATGACCTTGATGAGTTAATTGCACGAGCTAATAATTCTGAGTATGGTCTTGCAGCTGGTGTTTGGACACAAGATGTAGCGAAAGCTCATTATATTGCGAACAATCTACGTGCAGGAACAGTATGGGTGAACTGCTATAATGCATTTGATGCAGCTTCTCCATTTGGTGGATATAAGCAATCCGGAATCGGCCGTGAAATGGGGTCCTATGCTTTAAATAACTACACAGAAGTTAAGAGTGTTTGGATTGCAATGAATTAATAAGAAATGCGAAAGTGCGCCAGCAAGCAGAAGGCGAGAACTTGTTTAAGTTCTCGCCTTTTTTGGTTAATAAGTCGTTGCGTTTTGTTTTTGTCCATTTTGTGAAAATTGCACCTTACATACGAGATCTAATATTCTGGTGCTAATAAATTGACCTACAATAGCATAAATAATAATTCTCCAATCCACTACAATTCCTGTCATAAGCAAAATCGTACCATTGATGGCAAACAAAGTTTTTCCTGGTGAAAATCCTTTTAGTTTTGAAATAATTAATGCTAAAATATCCATTCCACCTGAGGAAGCTCCCATTCGAAATAGTATCCCAATACCGATTCCAAAGATAACGGATCCTACAATTAAATCGACAATCACATTTGATAAAGGGTTTGTAATAAATGGAGTAATCATCCGAATCGTAATCGCTGTTATGGTCACACAATACAATGTCCAAATCGCAGTTCCCTTTCCTAACCATTTTATGGCTGCAAATAGAAGTCCTGCATTTAATACCCATAGTGTGATATCGAAAGGAGTTCCCGCTACATAATTGAACAAGACCGCGACACTTGCCGCACCTCCTGTAGGAATAAAATGAGGAAATAGAAAAGTTGCCATTGCGAAGCCTTGAATAATCGCTGCAATTCCTAGTAAAACACCTTTGTACATTATTTTCATGACGTAAACTCCTAAGATGGATCCTCTAATTTTACTACAATGTTACCATTATTTTTCTACATAAAACAAGGTCTGCTTTACCCCATTATAATGGTAAGCAGACCTTTTTCTTTTTGATTAATCTTTCCAAACAATTTCACCCGATTTTGTTGTAGGATCGATTTCGACTTCGAAATCGTGTTTTTCATAAAAATAGACAAGACGATCTACATGATCCCAATCTCTAGTTGCGATATCACCTGTAATAACAGGAATGTTTTGTTTACGTGCGATATCTTTTAAATGATTCATACAAATTGAACCATAACCTTGATTAGCAGGTCCTTTTATATCGCCAATATGAATTGCATTATCATCTTCCTTGTACTGGGCTTGAAGAGAAAAATCCCAATTACCTTTATAAGCTGATTCACAATCATTCACCATGATTTGGCATCGATATCCGTCATCAAAAGCTGAGACGATTACCCACTTTTCATCCTTCGACTGATCAATACCGATAATTTGGTGTCTTTTGGAGATTTCTTTGATGTTATCTTGCATTCGATACATCTGGAACTGCAATTCCTCTAAATCCTGTTTAACCTCTGACGGGCTCTTATTCAGATCCTCTTTCATAAGTAAACTTTGAAAATACATTATAAACACCTTTCATTGTATATTTTTTGCCTGAACAGCAAATTACTTCCATTTTATTGATAAAAATGGAAAATGTTTACGTTTTTGACAACGAACATACAGTTTCGAATTATACTAGATTTATAGCATAATTGCAAATTACACTTGGAGTCTGTCATATTTTTATAAAGTCCTCATAACACCTTTGTAATACGATTGTCATTTTATTATGTTAGGATAGTTTTCTAAGTAGGAAAAAGGTCTTATGAAGGAGGTAGGATACTTTGAAAATCTCAACTCTAATAATTAAAAAACCGGCCATTCTTTATTTAGTTGGTATTCTATTCATTATAGGAATTAGTGTTTTTGCAACAATTCATCATTCGAATGCTGAAACACTCGAAAAGAATAACACCCCAGCAATCAATCCAGTACAAGAACTAAAGAAAGAAAAAATAAAAAATCCAGAACCTCAAGGTAAACCCGTTGAAATGGCTTCAAAAAATTATAATATTGAGCAGAACAATACAATTTCTAGTTCAGAATTGGACAAGCATTTAAAGGGTAACTTAAAAGGATTAGGAACTAATTTTGTAAAATCAGGTGAAGAACATAATATTGATCCAATATTTCTAGCTGCTCTAGCCGCACAGGAAACGGGCTGGGGAAACTCAGACATTTCGGAATCTCCTTGGAATAATATTGGAGGTATCACTTGCATGCCAGATATTTATTCGGATATTTTTGGAGAGGACTATCCAAACCCTGGGTGCCAGGAGTTAGTAGACGGTGGAACGAATTGGCAAAAATTCCTTTCGATTGAAGATAGTATTCGATTTAAGGCTATCTATTTAAAGAAATACTATGTAGACAATGGGAAAGAGACAATTGGTGAAATTCAAACAGCATATGCTCCGAGTGAAGCCACCAATGATGCGACTGGGTTAAATAATCACTGGGTTAAAAATATTGTATCCATCATGAACGATGTTAAAGATGAACAAGCATAATGGAAGGTGCCATTAAGGCGCCTTTTTGGTTTTTATTTAAAAATGAAATGAACTTTCTTTTCATCTCATTCGTATTATCTACGGAATATAAATGATAACGAATTTGAATGAGGTGCTAAAGATGACAGAGTTCTTTATTTTTTGGATTGCCGCATCCATTGGAGCCATCGCCGTTATGCCATATCAATTTAAAATGCTAAAAGGTCGAATTGAAGAAGAAGGGAAAAAGAATCCGACTAAAAAGGTTCCCCCCACTCCTGTTCTTGCTGTAATCAGCATTATTCAGAGTGTTATTTTGTTAGGAGTATCAGCTTTTATTGGAACATGGCTTGCACCAAAAGTCGATTTACATTGGTGGTTAATTGACAACTGGTTAAATGCTACAACAGTTCCATATCCCATTGCTGGGACAATATTCCTGAGTATTGCTTTTGGGGTTATTGCTTCAATCGTAATCATCTGGTTGGACTTTATGTTCATGAAAAGAATACCAAAAGTCCATATGGATGAACCTTCAAAATTCCAAGCGTTCTTGGCTTCCTTTTATGGTGGTATTTCAGAGGAAGTTTTAACTCGTTTATTTGTAATGACAGTAGTGGTTTATCTAACAAATCTACTAGGTCTAGAAGAGGCATCATATTGGTTAGGAATTATCTTTGCTGCCATTTTATTTGGTGTAGGGCATTTACCAGCTGCTTTTGGACTTTTTGGCAAAACAAAAATTGTTATCTACCGTACGATATTGCTTAATGCCATCCCTGGTATTTTATTTGGGTATTTGTACTGGAAGTATGGCATTGAAATAGCGATGATTGCTCATTTTACTGGAGATATTTTTTTACACGTCATTTTTGGTCCAATTTTTAGAAAAAGAATGGGAAATTAAGCTCACGATTGTTCGTGGGCTTTTTGTTTTACACACCGAAATTTGCCCTACTTAATACAATAAAAAAAGACTTTTTTGGAAGGAGCTCTACAATGTATTATTATGAACCATGGCGCGCGCAGCCTATACGACACAATAATTCTGATTCGTATAGAATGAAAGTTAGTGGTGAAGGCATTGTAACAACAACCCCGAATTCTGCCACGATTACCTTAGGAATAATCACGGAAAGTAGCACAGTTACTGAAGCACAAAAGGAAAACAATCAAGCTACAAACAAGGTGATTGATTCTTTACGAGGACTCGGGATACCAAAAGAACATATCAAAACGGTTGATTATCGAATTGAAATCCTTTATGACTATGAAGATTCGAAACAGACATTGCGGGGTTACCGGGTGATTCACATGTTACAAGTATCAGATGTGGAAGTTCAGTCAGTTGGTATGATCATCGACACAGCCGTTCAGAATGGGGCAAATACAGTTACAAATATTGATTTTACTGTTCGTAATCCACAGGCTTATTATGAAAAGGCACTTCAGAATGCCGTTCAAAATGCGCAAGAAAAAGCAAGGGCGATTGCGAAAAAGTTAGGCGTTCAACTTCAGGATATTCCCCTTAAGATAAATGAACTATCTAAGCAGAGTCCACCTGTTCCATATCAAACCGCAATGTTCGCCAAAACTGAAGCGTCAACTCCGATTCAGCCTGGTGAATTAACCATTACAGCTAGAATTGAAGCGACATTCTTATATACTGTTTAATCCTACTAGCAAAAAAGGCACAAGTAAGTGCCTTTTTTAATCTATTTCAATTAAGTCCCATGATGTGATGATCCCTAATGGCTTTTCTTCGGTTTGTCCATTTTCGGTAATGATGACGGCCTCTAATTTTCTACCATGTGCATGCCGTTTTTCAAACATCTCTTCTACAGCAAATATATCACAATCTTGATTAACAAAATCGATTAGATGTTTTGTTTCGTAAGGAATTACTTCCCCTACTCGAATATTTACTAATTCAATCGTATCATTCGACAATTGCTTTGCCATCCACTTCATAATGGCCCCAGACGTTAACATTCCAATGCAGATACCATCTTTATAAACAGGAAACTTTGTATAAGAGTGATTATGAATCGCTAAAATTACATCTTTAATAGAGGAATGAAAATTAAAATATAGGACAGGGTTATTCGAAATCGATAATGCAGTAACCGGTTTTTCCAAAATCGCTGCTATTTCTTCAATTCTTTCAACTACTTCTTGATGGGGCTCTGCGATGTAAAAATCAGCACGTAGTTTTTCATGGACAATTGCATTTCGGAGCCTTGCGAACTGTAAGAGTTCATCCTTATAAGAACGGATTATCGCATGTCTCTTTGCACCATACGCAACCAATTGACTAAAAATATCCCCATGTACATTCTTGACCATTTTACTTAATGCTTTATGAATTCGATTGAAAGCTACTTCAAAACGTTCTGATAAATCAATTTCAATTGTTTCCATTTCATAACCCTCCTACTCTTCTATTATTATATTTAAAAAACGAGGAGAGTTGGAGGTAAATTTGCATAAAAAAAGCAGCAATTTTACTAGTCACAATTAACCAATAGTACGTGAAATGTAAAATTGAAGAATTCATATAATAGTCCTATGTTTTTGAGGAACAATAATTTGAAAAGGAATAAAAGGATATAAAGCGAGGAGTTTTATGAAAAAAGTTGTCATGCTTTTCCTATGCCTTCTTATATTAAATCTACCATCACAAGTTTTTTCTCAACGTAAAGTACCTATTTTAGTCTATCATTCGATTGACGAATATAAAGGGCATGGTTCTAAAGAGTTATATGTAACACCGAAAAATTTTGAGAAACAAATGATGTATTTAAGAGATCATGGCTACACATTATTAACTTTTGATCGATGGCAAGATATTAATAAAGTCAACAAACCCATTTTCATCACCTTTGATGATGGCTACAAAAACAATCTGCATGCATTTAGTATCTTTCAAAAACTAAGAAACGAACGTTTTATACCAACTGGTACTATTTTTGTGATTTCTGATTTTATCGGTCAATCCAACCGATTATCGAAATCGGATTTAAAACTGATGGCTGATTCTGGGGTCTTCTCAATTCAGTCTCATACTGCTACACATCCTGATTTAACGAAAATGAACAATTATGAATATGAACTGAAAGGGTCTAAAGATATCATTCAAAAAATAACGGGCAAACCAGTTATTGCTCTTGCGTATCCATACGGAAATTTCAATAACAAAGTCGTAGCAGAAACGAAAAAATACTATCTGTTTGGTCTTACAACAACTCCCGAACTCTTTACTAAGAAGGGTATAAACGACGAACTCTATCTTTTACCACGGATTTATATCAAGTATTCAACTACCCTTGATGACTTTGCAAAAATTGTTGATGGCAAATGAAGGCGATTACGATTACTTTCTCCGACAATAAAATAACGCTCAGAGACTTTTTTGTCTCTGAGCGTTTTTATGCTGAATGCTCATGTAATTGTATTTACAATTCGGTTTCAACAATCGAACCCGATACGAGAAGGCTGCTTTTTTGTAGGAATTATTCTTTTGCTTCTTTATCAACAACTAGTTCAAAATATAATTTTCGTAGAATATATGTTTTGTATGTTTCAAGCTTTTTGCGTTCAACTGGATGCTGAAGAATTCCTTTTTCTTTTAATTGTTTGATATACCAACCCTTTGATCCAGGATAAGCCATTTTCAATTCCCCCTCTTTATTTCGCTTGTCCTAAATGTATGCGTAAAAGAGGAAAAGAATGACTATGAATCATTTATAAATTTTTTTCAAAATATCTGCAACCTTTTGAAAAACCTTCCGTCTAATTCTATGAAGTTTTCATTTCTCTCATTGCCTCTAATTACTCTCTCATAATTAGGGGCGTTTTTCCTTGTTCCCCCTATCATTTACATATAAGAAAAAACCCTTTAGGAGTGTTCCTAGAGGATTTTTTTGTATAAACTTTCTCTGTTAGTAAATAGTAACCAAAAAAGGAGTGATTAAATGAATAAAGTGACAATAAGTTGGGTCATAACATCTTTCGTCATCGCTTTTTTTCTTTGCTCATTCTTTTACTTTAGTTCTGATATTTTTGCCAAATTTATTAGTGGATTTTGGGATTAAAAAAACTTCTTTGCTGTTTGTTTATCACGGACTTACTTTAGAGGAGAAAACAATTAAAACACATTGGAATTCCAATGTGCTTTGTTCCAATAATGATTGAATATGATTTATGTTAATCTTTTAATCTGTCATATATTCATTAACTAATTCATAACATCTTTCCTTCGTTGATTCGTATAAGGATATATAAAATGCAACGTTTTCAAAGGTTCCTCCTTCATACTTTAGCCTTTCTTCGTTTGCTTTTTCTTCTTTCTGTTCTATCCATTTAATTTGTTCAGTTTTTAAATCTTGCATTGTGTCTGAAGATAACTCTTTTTTTAGTAAAGCATAAATCTCATTTAATGCTTCGTCGTATTTTTCGTAAGAAATTCCATAATAGTTTTTCATGGCGTTCGTTGCTCCTTTATCGGAGCCCTTCTTATCTGGTAAAGCATCCACTTCTTTTTGGATGTTGTCTAACTTTTTTAAAAACTCGTTTCTTCTTCCCTCTATTACTGTTACTGCATTTATTGTAGTATCTTCCTGAATATTTGTATCTGTCGTAACTTTATTATCTGTATTTTCAGCTTGCTCCGGACCATCTTCTACTCGGGAGTTGCTATTCTCATTTGCTTGTGACGAAACATCTGTACTCTGTGATGTTTTGTCATATTCAGACTGACTTTTCTTAGCTGTAACATCATCAGATGACTTGCTACACGCAGACATTCCGACTAATAAAATGACTAATAAAGTTGCTGCGATAAGAATTTTATCTTTTTTCATATATATCACTCCATTTTCTTAGACTCCATATTAATCCAAGTTTTATTACACTCTCCTCCTTATATACCTTACCATAAATTACTATTTTTCGAGGAATAATAAATTAATCAATTCATTCGTAAAGATGTCAATTCAAATGTCATAGTTAAATATATTCCGTATAAAACTTGATAAAAAAATAAAAGACGTACGCGAATGCATACGCCAATTCTTGTGTCATTTATTATAAAAGCACACAAAATGGAACCCTTTAGTTATATACATAGGGACTTATCTTTTTATAATTCCTCTAATTCAGCCACGGGAACATCATTTTTTTCATGCTCCCGACCTCTTAAGTGCACAGTGCACATATTCCCTACTTCATCGCAACTGTCAATCCATACTGAGGTTCCTTGATAATGAACGGTTACATCATTCGAAGAAGATAAAATTTGCTTTGCTCTACGAATATCCATTCTATTCACTCCCAAAATTATTTTTCTTACCTTCCAATAGTTTCCGAAGATATAGGAATTTTATGCAAAAATACCAAGGTTTTGAACACACTATAAAGGAAAGTACAAAGGAAGAGGAGTAAAAGGATGAAACTTAACGATAATGAGAAAAAATCACTTAGTGACTCTATAGATAAATTAAATGAGGGCTTAGATGTTGTGATTCAGCTATACAATGAGGCGGAAGAAGATAAGCCACTAATCGAATTTGATCAAGAGGTCGTCGTGGCCATTGAAAAAGCCAAGGAAACTTTTGGGGAAGAAGAGATTACTCGAAGAATCAATACCATTATCAAAGAAATCTTTGCCTTTCTACCTAAAGATGCAAAAGAAGAAAAGTAGTCATAGAAAGGAGTGGCATATTTTTTGTTATCTGATATCATATCTTCTTTTTTTAAACGCTTTTTGATTGCAAAGCTGATTGGAATTGTTTTATTGGTTATCATTATTTTTGGTGCGATTATACACTTAATTGAACCAGAAAATTTTCCAACTATTTTTGATGGTGTATGGTGGGCGATTGTTACCGCCGCAACAGTAGGGTATGGTGATTATGCCCCAACCTCCTTTATAGGAAGAATTGTCGGTATGTTACTTATCTTTATTGGCGCTGGTATTGTAACAAGATATTTTGCCGCGATTTCGACCTCAACCTTTGTTACACAAAATGCTTATCTGGAAGGAACATCTGGTTTTCATGGTAAAAGACATATTATTATCATTGGTTGGAATGAACGTGTAAGAGAAACTATTTCGTTTCTAAAAGCTCCCGGTTCGGTAATGGAAATTCTATTAATTGATGATTCATTGGACAAAAATCCGATGCCAGGTTATCATTTTCATTTTATTAAAGGCGATCCGACCCGTGATGAGACATTAAAACAGGCTAATATTCATGATGCGGAATTGGTGTTAGTAACGGCAGATCAAGGAAAAGATGAAGTACATGCTGATATGCTTTCGATTCTTACGTTATTGGCTATAAAAGGGCTAAATCCTGACGTGTATACCATTGTTGAAATCCTTACTACCCATCAGATACAAAATGCAAAGCGTGGTGGTGCTGATGAAATCATTCAAACAAACAGGATTTCAAGTTTAGTGATGGTCAATACTATTTTATCACATGGCGTGTCTGATGCATTACTCTCCATGTTGGTAGATTTAAAAGGTGGAAAACTGCAGTTCTTGGATACAACCTTTGATTTGATTGGAATGACGTTTCAAAAAGCGAGTGAAACGCTATTAAAAGAGGGGAAAATCTTAATCGGGATAAAGCGAAATGAGGGGATAACGATAAATCCACCACTTTCACTTGAAATACGAAAACATGATCAAATCCTTATATTAAAAAGTTAAAAAAGGATTCCTAAAATGGAATCCTTTTCTACTATTATAAGCGTTTTTCTAATTCAGCCTTCTTCTCTTCGTAACCAGGTTTGCCTAGCAATGCAAACATATTTACTTTGTATGCCTCAACACCTGGTTGGTCGAATGGATTTACACCGAGTAAATAACCACTCATCGCACAAGCCTTTTCAAAGAAATACACTAGGTATCCAAATGAATACTCGTCCATTTCAGGTACATGCACAATTAGATTTGGTACTCCGCCATCAGTATGAGCCAACATTGTACCTTCAAATGCTTTTTTATTTACAAAATCCACCGATTTTCCTGCTAAGTAATTTAAACCATCTAAGTCATTGTCTTCCGCCTCAACGATTAATTCATGACGAGATTTTTCAATGTTGATAACTGTTTCAAATAAATCACGTCGACCTTCCTGGACATATTGACCAAGGGAGTGTAAATCTGTTGAGAAGTTTGCAGATGATGGGTAAATTCCTTTTTGGTCTTTCCCTTCACTTTCACCGAATAATTGCTTCCACCATTCAGAGAAATATTGAAGTCCTGGCTCATAGTTGATGAGCATCTCGATTGTTTTCCCTTTGTTGTAAAGAGCATTACGAACCGCTGCATATTGGTAAGCTGCGTTTTCTTCAAGTTCTGACTTAGAGAAATCAACACTTGCTGCTTGTGCACCCTTCATCATTTCTTCAATATTTGCACCGGTAACAGCAATTGGAAGTAAACCAACAGCAGTTAAGACAGAATAACGGCCACCCACATCATCTGGAATCACAAAGGATTCATAGCCTTCTTCTGTTGCTAATGTTTTTAATGCGCCACGAGCTTTATCAGTAGTTGCAAAGATACGGCCACGTGCTTCTTCTTTTCCGTATTTTTCAATTAACATTTTTCTAAAGATACGGAATGCTAGTGCGGGTTCAGTCGTTGTACCAGATTTAGAAATGACGTTAATTGAGTAGTCTTTTCCTTCTAGTAAATCCATAAGGTCCTTCATATAAGAAGAACTGATGTTATTTCCAACAAATACGATTTGAGGTGTTTTCCGTTGCTCCTTCGTTAAGGAGTTATAGAAGGAATGATTTAACCAATCAATAGCCGCTTTTGCTCCTAGGTAAGAGCCACCAATTCCAATAACAAGTAAAATATCAGAATCTGATTTGATTTTTTCAGCGCTTTTTTGAATACGTGAAAATTCCTCTTTGTCGTATTCAGAAGGTAAATCCACCCATCCTAAGAAGTCACTACCTGCACCTGTTTTTTCATGTATAGAATGGTGAGCGACCTTTACTGCATCGCGTAAATATGTAATTTCATGTTCTCCAAAAAAGGATAATGCTTTTGAATAATCGAAACGAACATGTGTCATTTTCAATACCTCCATCCTTGTATTTTCAAAACCTCTATTCACTGTAACCAAACTTTTCTGTTAAATCAAGACCATTGACTTACTGTAAGCGTAACCATGTGAAACTTTTTTAACGTTGGCGTATTTGCACCCATATTTTTTGGAACTTGCTCGAATTTCCTCTTAAAAATCTGAGGAATCGGCATGGATTTTTCCCTTTATTTTGTCGCGGTAAAAATAAAGAAAAAGACCCATACCGGTAGTATGAGCCTTTTTCATGGATTATAAGAATCTTTTTTTATAAAGATGCTTTTAGAATTTCAAGTGAATCTTGTTTATTGAGTACTTTGAAACGGCCAAATTCACCGTATGCAATGGTTTTTTCAGCCATAAGTTCAAGGTTTTCTTCACCAATGCCGTAATCTGCTAATCGTGATGGAGCACCAATGCTGTTCCAGAACTCTCGAAGCTTCTCGATTCCTTCGAGAGCAACTTCTCGATCGGTTTTCCCTTCTGTATTAACATTAAACACACGAACAGCCATTTGCTTGAAGCGGTCTACATTTTCATCCAAGACATGCTTCATCCAATTTGGGAATAGAATGGCAAGTCCGCCACCATGCGGGATATCGTATACAGCTGACACCGCATGTTCAATATTATGGGTAGCCCAGTCTCCATTAAATCCCATGTTCAACATTTTATTTAAGGCAAGCGTTCCATTAAGCATAATGGTTGCGCGATAATCATAGTTTTCAAGGTCATTAATTAGTTTTGGAGCTGTTTCAATTACCGTACGTAGGACAGATTCACACCACTGGTCTTGGGTTAACGTGTTTGGTTCATGATGGAAATAGTGTTCAAACACATGTGACATCATATCAACCATACCATATACAGTTTGGTCTTTTGGTAAGGTGAATGTATTCACTGGATCAAGAATTGAGAATTTAGGAAATACTGCTGGACTTCCCCATCCGTATTTTTCATTTGTTTCCCAGTTTGTAATAACTGATCCAGAATTCATTTCTGAACCAGTTGCTGCAATTGTTAACACTGTTCCCAAAGGTAGAGCGTCTGTAGCCACTGCTTTTCGAGTCATGAAATCCCAGACATCGCCATCGTATTTTGCTCCGGCGGCAATTGCTTTCGTACAGTCGATGACACTTCCACCACCAACTGCAA
Source organism: Bacillus timonensis (assembly GCF_000285535.1). GTDB lineage: Bacteria > Bacillota > Bacilli > Bacillales > Bacillaceae_L > Ferdinandcohnia > Ferdinandcohnia timonensis. The sequence goes on from NZ_HE610986.1 coordinate 56,109, forward strand.
GTAAAAACTCAATTCCTTCCTTACGGCAAATTTCGATTCCTTTACGAACCGTAGATAATCGTGGATTCGGTTCTACCCCAGATAGCTCATGAACTTCCGCACCCATTTCACTTAGTAGGGCGATTACCTGGTCATACAGACCATTTCTTTTTATACTTCCACCACCATACACAAGCAATACCTTTTTTCCATATTGCGGTATTTCGTTTTTCAGTTCTTGGACTTGCCCTTTACCAAAGATTAGTTTTGTCGGGTTAAAATATGTAAAGTTTTCCATTAAAATCGCCTCCTAGAAAAAATTATGGCAATGTTATTACTCGTTGTAAAGTCGTTTGCTTTTTACCTTTATTAAGCAGAAGTTCACTACGCCCAATGCGCATTTTAATATCCCCTGTTTTTTCCCCATACATGCAAAAAAAGAGGCAATTTTCAGTAATCGCCTCTTTCTTCATTATTCTTAGTTAAAATTAGATTGTTCAATCCACTCTTCAAGCTTATCCTTTAAAGTATTGAATCCTTGTGGTGATTCAGAATTAGCTTGTTGTGCTTGCGCTGGACGTTTTTTTGGTTTAGCTGATCGCTGTGCTGGCTTTTCTGGCGCTTCCTGAGTTGCACGAATGGAAAGGCCAATTTTGCCAGCTTCTTCATCAATTGATAAAATCTTTACTTCTACTTCATCGCCAACCTTCACATGCTCGTTAATATCTTTAACAAAGCCATGAGTTACTTCTGAAATATGAACTAAACCTTGTGTATTTTCGTCTAAAGCAACAAATGCTCCATAAGGTTGTACTCCGGTAACTTTACCTTTAACAACACTTCCTACTTCAAATTTTTCTGCCATAATACCCAACTCCTAAAACTTTAGTTTATTCATCTTTTATATACGCAATAAATAATTATAACACAAAATATCCAGATATTCAAAAGGGAACTAAATCGCATTTATTAGAATTACCATAACTCATCGAAATTATGAAGAGGTAATAATTATCAAAAGTGAGGATTAAAGCGGTTTAAAGTCCTGTTTAAAAAAGGAGAGTAGTGGGTAAACTAGTTTCAAAGGCTTTCTAGTATTCCCCCTTTTGTATGTAGGACAAAACCAAAATAGGTTTTGTCCATTTTTTTGCAGCTTAAACGAGATTATTATTTTTCAGAAACCTTCCCATTCGTTTTACTGCTTCCTGCAATTGTTCTAATGATGATGCATAGGAGCAACGGATAAATCCTTCTCCACTTTCACCAAAAACATTCCCTGGTACAACTGCTACTTTTTCTTCCATTAATAAACGGTGAGCAAATTCCTCAGACGATAGACCCGTTTCTTTAATAGACGGAAAAGCATAAAAAGCCCCACCTGGCACATGGCAGGATAGACCAATCTCTAGTAAAGAAGATACAAAAAAGTTTCTACGCTGACGATAGCTTTTTCTCATATATTCAACATCAGAAAATCCATTTCGAAGAGCCTCAATTGCTCCATACTGAGCCATAGTTGAAGCACACATCATCGTATATTGATGAATTTTTAACATAGCTTCAGAAATTTCTTTTGGAGCAGCTGAATATCCTAACCTCCATCCGGTCATTGCAAACCCTTTTGAAAATCCTGAAACTAGGATTGTCCGTCCAAACATTCCTGGTAGGCTTGAAAAGCTCGTATACTTGCCTTCATAGGAAAGCTCCGCATAAATTTCATCTGAAATTACTAATAAATCATGTTTTTCCACGATTTTCGCAATTGCTTCAAGTTCTTCCTTATTAAGCATCGTACCTGTTGGGTTATTTGGAGAACAAATAATGATTGCTTTTGTACGATCAGTTACCACCTTTTCAATTTCTTCAGGCTGTAGCTTGAATTCATTTTCAGGCTTTGTATGGACAGGTATCGGAATTCCACCTGCTAATGAAACGATTGGACTATAGGCAACGAAGGTTGGTTCCACAATAATTACTTCATCACCTGGGTCAACAATTGCTCGTATTGCCAAATCAATTGCCTGGCTTCCACCAACGGTTACAATGATCTCTTTTTCAGGCGAATATTCCACATCAAAAGAATGATGTAGATATGCCGAGATTTCCTGTCTTAATTCAAGTAGTCCTGCATTTCCAGTGTAAGATGTAATTCCTGCTTCAATCGATTGAATACTTGCTTCTCTAATTGACCAAGGTGTTACAAAGTCAGGTTCACCTACACCAAGCGAAATGACCCCTTCCATCGTTACCGCTAAGTCGAAGAACCTGCGGATTCCAGACGGCTTTAGTTCTTGTACTTTTTTAGAAAGGTATTGGCATGTCATGGTGTCACCACAATCCGTTTATCATCTTCGCCTTGGTCAAAAATGGTCCCATCATGCTTATATTTTTTTAAAATAAAATGAGTTGTAGTTGATAACACAGAATCAAGTGTTGAAAGCTTTTCGGATACAAAGGAACCAACTTCTGACATTGTCTTTCCTTCGATAACAACTGATAAGTCATATGCACCAGACATTAAATAAACTGATTTTACTTCTTTAAAATGATAGATACGCTTGGCAATTTCATCAAAGCCCACACCTTTTTTCGGGGTTACCTTGACATCTATCATAGCAGTTACACCTTCGTGACCTGCTACTTTCTTCCAGTCAACGATTGTGTTATATTCTACAATAATCTTTAGTTCTTCAAGTTTACGAATAATACTATCGACTTCATCGACATTTTTTCCAACTAATTTTGCGATTGTTTCTACAGGAAGTCTTCCATTATTTTCAATAATCTCAAGAATTTCAATTTCATTTTCCTGTAACTGCATAAAGGTCACCCCTAGTATTTTTTGAAATGAATTTTGTCACTTATTATATCAGATAAATGAACAGTATATTGAAAAATTTTTTATTGTTTCAATACTTAATGAGTGTTTCTTCTCTATTTGGAAAAAATAGGGATAAGTCTATCACATAGGATGTGGATTTTTTACAGATGGATACAATACAAATAAAGGGAATTAACCTACATTACGAGTTATACCAACACAATGAAGAGAAGCCTGTTTTAGTATTACTTCACGGCTTCTTATCTTCTTCATTTAGCTTTCGAAGACTAATACCATTTTTAAAAGAAGATTATACAATCCTATCAGTTGACCTCCCACCATTTGGGAAGAGTGAAAAATCAACAAAATTCATATATTCTTATTCAAATATAGCATTTGTAATAAGTGATTTAATTCGTTCTTTTCAATTTTCGAAAATCAATCTGGTTGGACATTCAATGGGAGGTCAAATTTGTTTATACATTGCCAAACAGAATCCAGACTTGGTTAATAAATTGGTTTTATTATGCAGTTCAGGGTATTTAAAAAGAATGCCGAAACATTTAATCTACTCTTCCTATCTTCCCTATTTTCATTTCATTGTGAAGAGAAAGCTAGCAAAGCAAGGTGTACTACATAATTTACGAAATGTCGTTCACAATCATGACCTAATCGACCAAGAAATGATTGATGGATACACAGGGCCTTTCTTAAATAATCGTATTTTTATGGGCTTAACAAGGATGATACGTCATCGCGAGGGTGACTTACCATCTGAGGAATTGAAAAGAATCAAACATCCTATTCTGTTAGTCTGGGGTGAAAAAGATCGGGTTGTTCCAATTTCCATAGGTAAAAAGCTGCACGAGGACTTACCTAATTCAACTTTTGTTTCGATGAAGAATACCGGTCATTTAGTACCTGAAGAATGTCCGGAGAAAGTGTACAAGTATATTTCGGAGTTTATATAGCTAGAAAGAACTATTGGTAACTGAATCATTCAGACTAGTTGAGGGGTTTTTGTGTGGGTCTTGTAAAAATTCAGGACTCACTTGAGGCGTTTTGTGAGGTTTCTGTCAGAGTCGGCTCGTTTGTTGGGGTTTTCCGTTTTAGACTGTACCTTTACAGAGCATGCGCGAAAAAAAAGATGGGTCGCCCCATCTTTTTAAAGTTCACATGTTGCATTATTTATTATGGTAATAAGTTTTTGCGCCATGTTCTCACATTCTTTTAGTGGGATGATTTCCTCGAAGGAGAATTCAAAAATGGACTGTATTTTTCTTGCTAGTTTAGCTGGGTCATCAAATTGATGGGCTGCCTCCAAGACATCTACCGCTTCGGTTTCATAAGATCCAGCACCATAACCAAGTGGATCCCATTCTTGAAGCGTAATCATAATTTGTAAATTAGCTTGTTGATTTTCCATTCAATCACCTAATCATTACTTCGTTAAATTGTTCTTTTCTTGTTTTAAAAGTTGCTTTTCAAGCTCCTCAGCTTTCGCTTGCTCTTTTTTCGAATGCTTGATAAATAAGCGGAACACGATAAACGCAACAATTAAGAAAATGATAGTAGTTATTCCAGCTGGAATGTATTCAGATTTATCTTCAGGAAAATATAGAAACAGGTTTAACACTTGTAAAAGCAGCATTCCTACACACCTTTCAACCGTTAATGATTACCTGTACCATTATAACACAAAGCTTATGACGTGTTATAGATGCCTGTTCGATTGTCGTCGGTTATAATGGAATGAGTTGAAATAAGAGAAACCAAAAGGAGTGTTTGAAGTGTCTGATGAATTCAAAGTGGGTGACATTGTAACAGGGATTTATAAAACAGGAAAATATATTGGAGAAATTACCGCAATCAAACCTGATCATTATCTTGTAAAAGTAAAGGCTGTTTTAAGACATCCCATGCAAGGAGATATACATTCTCCCAAGGATGCAAATGTGCCGTTTTTCCAAGAGCGAAGAGCGCTTGCTTTTAATGAGCAGACAAATGTTCCGAAAAAGATGGTCCGCGCATTTCATGATGAGGTACCAGAGTATAAAGCTTCTTTAAAAGAAGCTGTAGAGAAAACAAAAAATGAATTAGAAGCGGAAGGAACAGAGTGGGCTCACCGTAGTCTCGAAAACATGAAAGTGTTGGAAAAGGATTATTTTAAATAAACCTTATTCTCAAATTTTGGCTAATAGCCATAAAAATTATTTATTGGCTATAAATTGATTTTATTGGCCGTATTTTCTCGGTATCATTCATAACTCATAATTATTGGCCATAAGCCACTTTAAAGCTTAAAAAACCTACGGAAGTTGTCGTTCCGTAGGTTTTTCCTGTTAATAAACTCGCTTTGCTCCTACATAGTACTTAGACCAATAAGAATTATCCATAGAAACAACAGCAATTCCTTTTGAGGATGTAGCCGAGATAAAATTGTTATTGCCTACATAAAAACCAACATGTGATATACGGCCAGTATCATTCACCGCAAAAAACACAAGGTCACCTGGCTGTAAATTTGCTTTCGAAACGGCTGTCCCCATTGAATAATAACCCGCTGATGTGTTTCTAGAGATGTCAATTCCGTGTCTTGCATGCATGAAGGAAACGAACCCCGAACAATCAAATCCAGCAGTTGTTGTTCCTCCCCACAAGTAGGGAATTCCGACAAAGTTATACGAGTCACTCACTAAATCTTGAAGGACCTGTTCTCGTTTTTGCACATCTGATTCTGGTTGAGCATTTCCACTAACTTTTAAGACTTGTCCAACTGAAAGGGTGTTGCTTGTAAGATTATTTGCATTTTTAAGGTCAGTAACACTCATGTTATAAGTTCGAGCAATTCCATATAATGTATCTCCAGCTTTTACTGTATAAGTTGCACTAGCTACATTTTGCTGTGGGGTTGACGGTGTGCTTCCAAGCTTTAATGTTTGACCAACATATAACATTGATGAGGTCAAGTTATTATTTTTCATGATTTGGTCAACTGTTGTATTGGCTCGCTGGGCTATCGAATATAAAGAATCGCCAGCTTGAACCGTATAGGTTTGGTCTTGAATTTGACTTGATTGCGGTGCAGAACCAATCACCTGTAAGGTTTGCCCTACTTGAATGGTGTTTGAAGTAAGATTATTTAATTGCTTTAATTGATCAACACTCATGTTATATGAGTTGGCAATGGAATAGAGGGTGTCACCACGGGTTACCGTATACGTCGCGGTTGTCTGTGGAGGAGGCGCCTCACTTATCACGAGTGTTTGGCCAGGGTAGATCATATCACCGGTTAAATGGTTAAGTTGTTTTAACTGAGACACGGTTAGATTATATTGTTTTGCGATTCCATAAAGCGTGTCTCCATTTGCAACTGTATGTGTTGCTACAGATTGGGTACTCTCGGTGCTTGCAGCTTTTACTGAGGAATGGTGTCCTCCCACTAAAGAGACTGTAGCGATTACCATCGTCCCCATTACAACTTTTACGAGATTTGGATTTAGGTTTGGAACTTTTTCTTTTAGATACACTCGAATACTTTCGTTAAAATGAAGTTTTTTCCCTTGCTCTTGTGTAGCAAATTCACTGGAAAACTCCTGTAACCCAGGGTCCATATATAAAGTAACTATTTGAGGATTTTCTATCTTATGGCCAATAAACATTGAGCATCCCTCCTTTTCCAATTAGGATATCCTATCGGGATGCGATTATTTTTTGATTCACCTGTAAAATGTTTCTTACATAAAAATAAAAAACCAATTCACTTTTTGAGCGAATTGGTTTTTATAATGCGAATTTGTTTAATACTTTTGAAAAATCAACACGATCTCCAATTGTAGTTGGCTCTGGTTTTGCTAAATAGCGTTTATCATTTTCCACTAACTTGAATATATTAAACGTTGTCAGTGCGTCATCAAGTGCACAGTGGTGTTTACCAGTTCCTTCTTTGCCATACTCTTGAACTGCCTTCCAAAGACCTGTCTGATTTTGATCCCCAAAAAAGCGTTTATACTCCATGGACAAGTCTCTTTGCTTTCCTTTGAAAGGAAACGGTAATCCGGCTTTTTGAGAATTATGACGCAGGACTTTCATATCCATATTTCCCCATGTAACGATTGTGCTTGATGATAAATTTTCATACCCTGAAAGCTTACTGATTAACTCATTAAATGTGATTCCACTATCGACTTGTTCTTGAGAAATGTTTAAAAACGATTTGCATCTTTCTGTTAACGTAGGAAATTTTATTGGTTGCACAAAAGATGAGTATTTTTCAATTATTTTTTGGTTCTTTACAGAAACTAGACCAACTTCGATAATTTCGGGGTAAAATCCTTGTGGGTTTCCTTTTCCCTCTGGCATTGTAAATTCAAAATCAATGAACAAATATTGATGCTGATTATCCACTCCTAAACCTCCTTTGTCATATTACTCTATTAAAGTGAAATGCTGGCCTTTTCCAAAAGCATCAACTTAAAATTTTTGTAAGGACAATCAAAAGGTAAACGAACATCTTTTAAAATATTATAGCACGGTTCTTTGCATTTTTCAGAATATATTTATAATATATATGCTTTTTACCCTTTAATTAAGCAGGATAATATTCTATAATATTTAGTAAATCGAAATATTCGGATTGAGAAGGTGTTACCCATTCAAACAGCAAAGCGAAATCTCTTGATTATGTGGTTTGCCAATTTCTTTGTTGCTGCAAGTGCAACAATGATCATGCCATTTCTCTCGTTATACATTGAAACATTCGGAGAATACTCAGATAGCTTTGTGCAAAGATGGGCTGGGTTGGTGTTTGCAGCTACCTTTATCACGGCTTTTTTTATTTCTCCGATTTGGGGACGTTTTGGTGACCGAAATGGTTACAAAAAGATTCTTTTAATTACGGGAACTGGTATCGCTGTCAGCATCTTTTTAATGGGGTATGTGAACACTGTTGAGCAATTATTTTTCCTAAGGCTTTTCATGGGTGCCGTCACGGGATTTATCCCAACCTCACTCGCCCTTATTTCTGCACAAACACCAAAGGAAATTGCAGGAAAAACATTAGGAACTCTTCAAATGGGGAATGTATCTGGTGCATTATTTGGTCCATTATTAGGTGGTATGTTGGCAGATGCGGTCGGATTCCAATATACGTTTGTTCTTACAGCAGTCGTCATTTTAGGTGCAGTTGGTTTAGTTGGTGTTGGTATTAAAGAAGTACGTGGAAACGAAACAAGTAGCACCATCAAAAAGTATTCTCGTAAAGAGGTTTTCTACCATATCATCAAACATCCTGTGTTATTAACCATCATGCTTATCTCAACGCTTATCCAAGTGGCTAATTTTAGCATTCAACCCCTACTTGCAATATATGTTACGCAATTAACAGACAGTAGTAATATTGTATTTTTAGCTGGAATGGCTTTTTCCGCGACTGGATTTGGAAATTTACTACTTACTAGGCAGTGGGGAAAATTTGGTGATCGAATTGGCCATGACAAAATAGTAACAATTCTTTTGCTGGCTTCCTCGATTTTATTTATCCCTCAAGGACTTGTAACCGAATTGTGGCAGCTTGTGATTTGTAGATTTTTATTTGGGATGGCAGTTGGAGGGCTGATTCCATGTATGACAGCTTATATTCGTCAAGTTGCACCTCTTTCCATGCAAGGTGAGGTTCAAGGGTATAATGTCAGTTTTCGCTTTTTAGGGAACGTAATTGGCCCGATAACAGGTGGAATCCTGAGTGGATTTTTTGGAATCTCAACTGTCTTTTTCGTAACAAGTGGTCTCTTTTTAAGTGGAGCAATTATTTTATGGCTTAGTGTAGCGCGACGTTCAGAAAAATCTCACCAACATGCAGCATAAACAGATGGCGATTGCCATCTGTTTTTTTATATAATAAGAGAATAGTAATTTTGAGAGAGTGTTTATATGAGAAGAAAAACCGGGTATTTCATCACCTTTTTACTTTTTCTGTTGTTTATCTTTGTATTAATTCAAGTAAATGGGGAATTAAAGACTACCAAAACCTTTCCTGCTGTTTTGGATGAAAAAATACCGATTGACAAGGTTGTGTTATCACAAACGAGCTATATTAAGGATGGGAAAGGTAATGTAATTTCCGAGATTAACCAGAATGTGAATCGAATCACCCTTTCGGCGGACGAGATTCCACAAATAGTGAAAGATTTGTTTATTACGATTGAGGATCAGCATTTTTATGAGCATTTGGGCTTTGATATTGCTGGCATCGGAAGAGCAGCTTTGACAAATCTACAAAATGATTCTATTGAACAAGGTGGTAGCACAATCACACAGCAGCTTGCGAGAAATCTTTATTTATCAAATGAAAAAACCTATAACCGTAAATTAAGTGAGCTCCTTCATTCCTATCAACTGGAAAGAACTTTTTCGAAAGAGGAAATTTTAACATTGTATATCAATGCCATCTATTTTCAAAATGGGGCATATGGGCTAGAAACAGCTTCCCAGCTTTATTTTAACCAGTCCATTAAAGATGCGTCATTGGCAAAAATCGCATTTCTATGTGCAATACCAAATAATCCTTCTTTGTATAACCCAGTTACCCAATTTTCACATACAAAGGAAAGACAGGAGCGAATTTTACAAAGTTTACTAGAGACAGAGAAAATCTCAGCTGAGGAATATGAGAAGGCCATTCAAGAGCCGATTACGCTTACCATGAAGGAATCAGTTGATTTGTATCCCAATTATACGACCTATATTTATCATGAGTTTAAGGACTTAATCTCTGAAAAAGAAGGATTTACGAAAAAAATTGATTCAGCGACTTCAGACAGCGAAAAGGAAAAATTGCAAAAGGAACTTGATAAGAAAGTAAATGAGGTTAAAGAGTCAGGGATAATCATTGAAACGGCGCTAAACCAAACTATTCAAGAAAAAGCCGAACAATCGATGGAAAAATTTTTACCATATTCCAATGTTCAAGGTGCTGCTGCAGTTTTAGACAATTCAACGAATCGCCTTGTCGCCATTGTAGGTGGGAAGAAGTTTGAAAAGTTGTCATTTCATCGGGCTTTCCAAGCTTTCCGTCAGCCAGGTTCTGCGATTAAACCATTGCTTGTTTATGCACCTTATTTTGATCAAACGGGCGCTTCCATCTCACAAACAGTAAATGCAAACAATTATTGTAAAAATGGATATTGCCCGCGAAATTACGGGGGTGCACAGTATGGAAATGTTAGCTTACGAACCGCTTTTAAGTATTCATATAATACACCAGCTATTCGATTATTAGAAAAAATCGGGATTAATAATGCATTTTCTTATTTAGATAAGCTGCAATTTTCGAATGTGATAAAAGAGGACCAGAGTTTACCGGCAGCAATTGGCGGTTTTACTTACGGAATGTCACCCTTGGAAATGACTAACGCTTTTGCGACATTTGCAAATCATGGTCAATTTATTCAAGCACGTGGGATTACAAAAGTAACAGACTTACAAGGAAATACTTTATATGAATGGAATGAGCAGCCTACACAGGTTTGGAGTGATTCAGCTAATCAAAAGGTTAGGTCGTTACTTACAGATGTTGTAAAATCAGGAACCGGTAAAGCAGCGAATTTTTCAACGGGGTATATTGGTGGGAAGACAGGGACAACGAATGATGTAAAAGACCTCTGGTTTATGGGTCTAACCGAAAAATATACCGCTGGTGTGTGGGTAGGAAATGACGAAAACAAAAGTATTCAATATATGGAAGCACGAAAACCTCAAATGTATATTTGGAAGGAAATAATGAAAGCGAGCCAAAGGTAGGCTCAATTTTATCAAATATGCCTTGGCGTTATTTGCGCCCGATTTTTTTCTGGCTTGCTCGAAAAAAAATCGTGGCATCCGCCGGAGGCTTTAACTTTATTCAGCCGGGGTTCCAACCCCACTGAATAAAGTTAAATGGGAAGACTTGCAATGATACTATTGTAGAGCCGTAAACACACATAAGTCACAGTCATAAAAAAAGTGAACCAACACAGTGTATGAAATAGCACCAAACTAATTAAGCCTCTAAAGGTTAATGTGTCTTGAATCTTATAAACGAAAAATATAAAGTACCCCAGAGTCGCTAATAAAAGCACAATAATGATACCGTAAAAAGATTGAACAAAGGCCATTGAAAGTGTTCCTCCACCAAGATAGAAAAAGGAACCCGCTCGTATTTTCGGTAAACTTTCTCCACTGCTATCCTTCGTAAAAAACAAAAGGGAAAGCTCAAGTAAAGTGTTGGCTATTAACTTTAATGCTGCAAATACCATAAAATAAATCAAGAAAAACACAAAAAAGATTGCGAAGTTAATCCAAGTTGGTGAGAAAAACTCTTGCATACCACGGTAGATGCCAATTTGTTTTAACAGCTCTAATGTTTTCAATTCAGTTAAAATCGCAAAAGAGACACTAAATAGAATGATAGAGATTAGCGGAAAGTAGCTTGTAAAATATGTATTTTTCATTATAAAAACCTCATGAATAATGTACTTCGGTATTCTTTACGATTTTAACATACATTTTTTTGTAGTAAATCTCTTTTTCATAAATACACATAGATTAAAGACAACTTTAGGAAAAGAGGGGTTCTATGAAAAAAGGATTCTTATTTATGGTGCTTGTATGTGGTTTAGCATTTTTTACCTTCTTAAGTGCAGTAAGTGCTTCTGGGGAATCAGATTTTACAAAAGCGGTTAATGGGAAACTGAAGGAAATCAACTATTATGCTAATGGCTCCGCTACAGTAGTTAATTCCATTTCAAAGGAAGCCGAAATTACAAAGATTATCACACCTGACGATCCAAACACGAAGGAAAATGAAGAAGAAATTGATACGTATACAGCGAATGTAGTTGTGGGACATATAGCATACAAATTAAAACGCGACAGTATTTTTTATATTCAAAAGCATGAATTCTTTTTTTATGATGTCGACAACAAGGAGTTCCTTATGCTCGGAAATTTCCCTGACGACCAGGAAATCGCCACTTTTTACAATGATTTTATGGATGCGGGTCATACAGCCGGGATTACTTTAACATCAAACTTGTTATTCAGTTTATTCGTCATTATGGCCATTCTTGTAGGTCCAATATTAGTCATGATGTTCCATAATAAATCCATTCCAGTTCCAATGGTAAGAAATAACAGCGTAATGTAGGATGAGACGTTTTTTGTCTCATCCTTTTTTTAATCCCGATACTCAATTCGAATATATTCACGCGGCTTGAATTTTGGAAAAACCATTGTTTCCTCTGTATGTGTAGAATTGATTGTTTGAATTTGAAATTGTTGCCGATTTTCCACCTGGATGTCTCCATATTCCCTCTTCGTCTGTTCATGAATCCACCATGCTCCACTAAAAAGGAAAACAAAAATGGCGATTGCGACAATTCCCTTTTTTGCGTTCACAAAACTTCACCTCTTGCTACTAGCATTCATTCCAACAGGAATTTTTATACAATTAATTTAATGTTTTTACATAATTCGACTTAGTTTTTTATACATTAGGGACTTTTTCAGAAAAATTTTTTCGTTCAAAAAGACGCCTCCCTACATATTTAATACCAAATGAAAATCTTGGTGACACTAGAAGTTGCAAGGCATGCAAGTTCTATCTAATTGTTATATAATTTTAAAAGATACAAAAATGATTAAGGGGGTACTGTTTTGTCAATTGTACATTGGGCCATTTTATCTCCATTCATAATGGCTATCTTTATTCCTTTCTTCCGCAAATATTTGCGAGGGATTCATACAGGGTGGTTTGTACTAATTCTACCTGTAGTCCTATTCTCTTATTTCTTTCCATTCATGAAGGAAACGATGAATGGAAACCCGATAATCCGTACTGCAGAATGGATGCCTTCCATTGGCGTAAATTTCACAGCGTATATTGATGGATTAGGACTCTTATTTGCTTTACTGATTACAGGCATTGGGGCATTAGTTGTCCTCTACTCAATTTATTACCTTTCGAAGGAAAAGGAATCCTTACATAATTTTTATGTGTACTTACTTTGTTTCATGGGTGCTATGCTCGGGGTTGTTCTTTCAGATAATGTGATTGTGCTTTATACATTCTGGGAATTAACAAGTCTTTCTTCATTTCTATTAATCGGGTATTGGCATAATCGAGAAAAATCAAGATATGGTGCACAAAAATCAATGTTAATCACGGTCTTCGGTGGATTAGCCATGCTAGCTGGATTTGTTTTACTATCAATCATGACCAATACATTTAGTATTCGAGAAATGATTGCACAAGTGGATACATTACCGTCAAATCCGCTCTTTGTCCCTGCGATGCTTTTAATTCTATTAGGTGCTTTTACAAAATCAGCACAATTTCCATTCCATATTTGGTTGCCAGATGCGATGGAAGCACCGACACCAGTCAGTGCATATCTACACTCTGCAACAATGGTAAAAGCAGGTATCTATTTAGTTGCGCGACTGAGCCCTATTTTTGCAGGATCAAGTGAATGGTTTTGGATTATTTCAACCTTTGGAATTGTTACCTTGTTCTGGGGATCATTTAGTGCGGTTAAACAAACCGATTTAAAAGGAATCCTTGCATTTTCAACGGTCAGTCAGCTGGGAATGATTATGTCGTTACTCGGAATTGGCTCAGCTGCACTACACTATGGTAGTAATAATAATATTTATCTTGCAGCAATCGTCGCTGCCATTTTCCACTTAATTAACCACGCAACTTTCAAAGGAAGCTTATTCATGGTTGTTGGGATTATCGACCATGAAACAGGTACGCGTGACATTCGCAAGCTCGGTGGATTAATGACCGTTATGCCAATTAGCTTTACATTGGCTGCAATCGGTGCATTTTCAATGGCTGGATTACCACCATTTAATGGTTTCTTAAGTAAAGAAGCGTTCTTTACTGCACTGGTTAATGCAACAACTCTTGATGTATTCAATATGGAAACGTTCGGGGTTCTTTTCCCAATTATCGGTTGGGTAGCAAGTGTATTCACATTCATTTACAGCATGATTCTTGTTTTTAAGACCTTTACTGGAAAAGCTCAGTTTGAAAAGCTCGATAAAAAGCCACATGAAGCACCGATTGGGATGTTAATTTCTCCTATTATCCTGGCTTCACTTGTGATTATATTCGGGTTCTTTTCAAACATATTAGCACCAAGTGTAATTGAGCCTGCTGTGGCATCCATCCTTCCAAGCTTACTTGATGGCGGTTCAAGCTTTCATGTTAAATTTGAATATTTTCACGGATGGAATACACCACTCTTTATGTCAATTGGCGTCATTGTGTTAGGAACACTTATGTTTCTCTCACTTGCAAAGTGGACAGGCATTTATAATGTCTTTTCCAAGCGTTTAACCTTAAACAATCTTTATGACAATGGAATTTTGTCGATGGAAAGATCTGCTTCAAAACTAAATCGTTTCTATATGACCGGAGTTATTCGCGATTATTTAGTGATTATGTTTGCATTCTTTATCTTGGCGATTGGAAGTACACTCATCATTAAAAATGGATTTGCGTTTGATGTAACTCATGTTGCACCGATTCGTTTCTATGAAGCTGTGCTTGCATTTGTTCTTGTTGGTGGAGTTGCAACAACGATTTTTGCCAAGTCAAGGCTCACAGCCATTATTGCACTTGGTTCTGTAGGTTATACGGTTTCGTTATTCTTTGTGTTATTCCGTGCACCTGATCTGGCTTTGACTCAGCTTGTGATTGAAACTGTATCTGTAGCCTTATTCCTACTGTGTTTTTATCACTTGCCAAAGCTTCAAAAAAAGGAAAAGCCAATGCGTTTTCGATTAACGAATTTACTCATTTCAATTGGAGTTGGATTAATTGTCACGCTTCTTGCAATCTCAGCAAATAGTACAAGACTCATTGATTCTATCTCTAGTTACTTTGTAGAAAATAGCTACAAAGAAGGCGGAGGTACAAATATCGTTAACGTGATTTTAGTTGATTTCCGTGGTTTCGATACATTGTTTGAAATTACTGTACTTGGTATCGCCGCTCTAGGTATATTCACAATGATTAAATTACGATTAACAAGGAGGAAAGAAGGATGAAGACAAATGATTTAATCCTGCAAACAGCAACCAAAATAACTGTTTTCATCATTCTTGCCTATTCTTTGAATCTCTTTTTTGCAGGTCATAATACTCCTGGAGGAGGATTTATCGGTGGACTCATTTCAGCTGCGGCAATCGTCCTTCTCCTTTTAGCATTTGATATGAAAACAGTAAAAAAAGCCTTACCTTTTGACTTTAAAAAGGTGGCGGCTCTTGGTTTATTAATTGCAGCATTAACAGGGATTGGTTCATTCCTATTCGATGTACCCTTTTTATCCCATACATTTGGTTACTTTGATCTACCAATTTTCGGACATACAGAACTTGCCACTGCTGTATTATTCGATACCGGTGTGTATCTAGTTGTTGTTGGAGTAACCTTGACCATTATTCAAACAATCGGGGAGGATGATGATTAATGGAGATTTTAATGGCAATTGTCATCGGGATTCTTTTTACGGCAGCGACATATATGATGCTTTCGAAAAGCCTAATTCGAGTGATTATTGGGACAGGTTTGCTTAGTCATGGAGCTCATTTATTGATTTTAACAATGGGTGGGTTAAAGCAGGGGGCGGCTCCCATTTTAGTAGAAGGTACGAAGGCTTATGTTGATCCACTTCCCCAAGCCCTTATCTTAACTGCGATCGTAATCAGCTTTGGGGTAACATCGTTTATCCTAGTGCTCGCGTATCGATCCTATCAAGAGCTGGGAACGGATAACATGGATAAATTAAGGGGAAATGATAGTAATGAATAATTTTGTAATCCTTCCAATACTGATTCCTCTCCTGACGGGGATCATACTCATATTTGTAAACAAATATACGAAAGCATCAAGAGTGATAAGCTTATTATCTACACTTTTGACCGTCATCCTGTCATTAATACTTGTCAATCAGGTCTATCAGAATGGCATTCAAACCCTTAACCTCGGGGACTGGGATGCTCCTTTCGGTATTGTACTAGTAGCAGATTTGCTTGCTTCTTTACTTGTGACAACAGGTAGCATTGTTGTCTTAGCATGTATTCTATATTCGTTTAAGAATATCGGACAAGAAAGAGAAAAATTCTTTTATTATGCTGCTGTTCAATTCTTAATGGTTGGGGTACTAGGTGCATTTTTAACAGGGGACATTTTTAACCTGTTCGTATTTTTTGAGGTCATGCTGATGGCTTCCTATGTTCTAATTGTACATGGTGGAACAAAGCCACAATTACGTGAGTCGATTAAGTATATCTTAGTAAACGTAATCTCATCTGCCCTATTTGTTATTGCGGTTGCTTATTTATACGCAGTGACGGGAACGGTTAACATGGCAGATTTATCTGCAAAAATAAGTGAACTAGGACAACCCGGCATTGTAACTGTTATCTCCATCTTATTTTTAGTGGTATTTGGATTAAAAGGAGCTATCTTCCCGTTATTTTTCTGGTTACCAGGTTCCTATAATGCTCCCCCAACGCCGATAACAGCACTATTTGGAGCTTTGTTAACGAAGGTTGGGGTTTATTCAATCATTCGTACGTTTACAATTATTTTCTACCATGACACCGGTTTTACCCATACCCTAATTGGCATACTTGCAGGTTTTACAATTGTTGTAGGAGTCGTTGGCGCAGTTGCTTATTGGGATGTTAAACAAATTATCATTTATAATATTTTAACAGCGGTTGGTGTTATATTAGTTGGTGTTGCAACCCTAACACCGACATCACTTACAGGATCTATTTATTATTTAATACATGACATGATTATCAAGGCTTCCCTCTTCTTATTAGTTGGAGCCATGGTTGTAATAACTGGTACGAGCAATTTAAAGAAAATGGGTGGCTTAATTAACCATCATCCATATTTAGGCTGGATGTTCTTCATTGCTACTATTTCACTTGCAGGAATCCCTCCATTTAGTGGATTCATAGGGAAGCTTCTAATTGTCAAAGGAAGCCTTGCTGCAGAGCATTACGTACTGGTTGCAGCAATTTTAATTTCAAGTCTTCTTGTCCTATATTCGGTAATGAAAATCTTTATTAACGGATTCTGGGGTGAAGCAAAGCTTAGGAAAGAAGAAGAAAAAGGATCGACAAAAGGACTGCTATTCCCGATTACTCTTCTACTTTCACTCTCAATTGCACTTGGATTTGGTGCTGAATGGTTCTATCCGTATATCTCTCAAGCAGCGCAAGACTTGACAGACCCATCCATCTATATCCAAGCTGTTTTAAAGGAGTAGATCTTATGTTGTTGCAATTAGTTTTAAATATTTTTATTGCCTTTTCGTGGATGTTTATCTCAAACTCCTATGAGTTTAGCGCGTTTTTTGGCGGATATTTGATTGGTCTTTTACTTATTTTTGTTTTACGTCGTTTTTTCTCTCAACGTTTTTACCTTCATAATGTGTGGGCTGTGATAAAGCTAATCTTGATTTTCTTTAGAGAGCTAATTCTTTCAAACTATGCCATTATGAAAGTGGTTATTAAACCCAAGCTCGATGTAAAACCTGGGATTTTCGCAATGCCAACGGAACTCACAAAAGATTGGGAAATCCTAACGCTTTCAAATCTGATCACATTAACACCTGGAACACTCGTTGTTGATATTTCAGATGATAAAAAAATACTGTATATCCATGCAATGGACATACAAGACGTAGATGAAGCCATTGATTCGATTAAAAATTCATTTGAAAAAGCAATTATGGAGGTGAGCCGATAATGTTTGAAATTTTACTTAATCTCGCACTAGTCTTCTTATCGGTTTCAACGATTGCTTATATATACCGTGTGATAAAAGGGCCATCAATCCCTGACAAAGTTATAGCACTTGATGCAATAGGGGTCAATTTAGTGGGAATTACTGCAATTGTTTCCATTATCCTACGCTCCAATTCGTTCCTAGAAGTTATTTTATTAATTGCAATTGTAGCTTTTGTTGGTACTGTCGCCTTTTCAAAGTTCCTTGAGAAAGGAGTCGTAATTGAACATGACCGAGATGCTTAAGATTTTCTTTGCTGTTATAATCTTGTTCGGAGCGCTTCTAAGCATAATAAGTGCGATTGGCATTGTTCGATTACCTGATGTGTACACACGGAATCATGCGGTATCAAAAAGTGCGACATTAGGAGTTCTAGCAATCCTACTTGGAACATTTTTATACTTTTGGATCATTGAAGGCTATATGAACTTTAGGGTCATTTTAGGATTTGTCTTTCTTTTTCTAACGTCACCAGTTGCCGGACATTTAATTAGCCGTGCCGCCTATAATTCTAAGGTTCCATTATGGGAAGAAAGCTCCCAAGATGACTTAAAAGACAAGGTAAGTCATGAAAAGGAAAAGGTAAGTCAATAAAGATAAGCGAGGACTTTTGGGTCCTCGCTTTTTTAGAGTCACTTTTTCAATTTTATAATCGCCATTGTGCAACGCGATACACATATGAGGTTTTCTTCTTCATCGACAATTTTGATATCCCAAACCATCGTTGTTTTTCCTTTATGAAGCGGGGTTCCGATTGCTTTTACAATGCCGTTTCTTTTTGCTCGAATATGATTGGCGTTGATTTCGAGTCCTGCACAACCTTCTGTCTCTTGATCAACAAGGTTGTATGTCCCTACACTTGCAACAGTTTCCGCTAAGGCAACAGATGCACCTCCGTGTAGAACGCCAAATGGCTGGCGTGTGCGATCATTGACTGGCATGGTCGCTGTTACTCGATTAGGAGTCACTTCTTCAATCATTATCCCTAAAGCCCCGATTAACGTATCTTCTACCATTCTTCTCCCTCTACTCTCGTCCTATTTCCGAATCCCTGTCAATGGAAGTGAAAGAAGTTTGTCATCATCTTCCTTCGGATTTCCCCGTCCATCACGGTTGTTTGTAATCGTAAATAACTTGCTCTCTTCTATGTAGACATCTCTCATTCTGCTCTTAATATCGAGCACAACATCAATCCTACCAGTCTCAATATCATAGCTTCTTACTTTTGAACCTCTTAATGTGGCAATATAAAGCTTCCCATTAGCATAATCAATGCCCGATGGGGCCCAAGTTTCTTCACCTGTTTGAAAAATGGGTGTCACCATGTTTGTCTTTGTTTCGTTCCCTTCAATTATTGGCCAGCCATAATTCTTACCTGGTTCAATTACATTAATCTCATCATGTGCACTTTGTCCATGTTCTGTGCTATAAAATGTTCCTTTTTCATCCCATGCCAGCCCCTGTGGATTGCGATGACCATAAGAATAGATATAAGTATTAGTAAATGGATTGTCACTTGGAATTGAACCATCTAGATTCATTCGCAATATTTTCCCAGCAAGTTTTGTTAGGTCTTGTGCATTTTCTGGAACCCCTGCATCTCCTGCTGTGACGTAAAGCTTCTGGTCAGGGCCAACTTTAATCCGGCCCCCGTTATGAATTCTTCCTCCTGGAATACCATCCAACAACACCCTCTTTTCTTCCCAAGTATCACCATTTCTCTCAACAAGGATGACGCGATTTACTATTTCCCCATCCTCTTCATATGTATGATACATAAATGCTTGGTTTGAATCTGAAAAATTGGGTGCAAGTGTAAACCCTAAAAAGCCTCCTTCTCCTTCGTGCAAAATTCTTCTTTTCAGCAATAGCTGCTGAGGGATTACTTTGCCGGTTGCCTCCTCTATTTCAGATAACTTTCCTACTCGTTCAGGTATAAGAAACATACCGTCTGTTTTTGTTATCATCCATGGAATTGTTAAATTTGTTGCAATAATAGTCGGATTTGAAATCGTTTCCTGCACAGGTTCATCAAGTTGCTGTTTATTGGAACAACCGACAACTATAAAAAATAAAAGAAGTAAAGAAATCTTTTTCAATGTCCACTTCCTCCTAATGTGAAAGCTTTCTCAATTTTCTAGTCTTCTTTATCTTAACCAATATATATATCACCAATGCCGCAACTCCTGTGGTAATGACAATATCGTAATATTTTATAAATATTTCAATGAATTCCTCGCCAGCAAAATACCCAACTGAAAAAATGAAAGAAACCCAAATAAAAATGGCTGTATACAGGGTAGTTGCAAATTTTACAAAGGACAATTTACTAAAACCAAATAAGAATGGAAACAGTACCCGAAAGCCTGGAACGAAATAGCAAAATGCCAACGCAAATGTATTGTATTTTTCAATAATGGATATAGCACGTGAGATTTTTCTTCTCATTTTATTTTGTTTACTGAGGAGTAAAACCATCGCGCGTCCTGCAAAACGTCCAAATACATAGCTAGTTGTGACAGCTGTGATGATTCCCCCGTACGTAACAATGAAAACCTTCCAAGGTATGAAAACCTCCTCCGAAGCAAAAAATCCAATTGTTGACACGATAACCTCATTTGGTATAGGGATTATAAATGCACCAACCCATAACCATAAAAAAAGTCCACTATAACCATGTTCCTGAATGATTGTCACTACATCATTTATATCCATCATATCCCTGCCTTTTTTGGGTCGATGTACGTAATTCTAGATAGATATCATGTTCTATTATAAGATTAAATGGATAATAATAGAAACTATTTTTGAATGATAAAAGGGGAAACAAAACATGGACAAACCGATTGTAATTATTACTGGTGCATCTAGTGGATTTGGGCTTTTAACTGCCATTGAATTTTTAAAAAGAGGATTTTTAGTTGTCGCGACAATGAGAGATATGAAAAAAAAGGAACATTTATTACAACAACTTCAAAATCAAACGTTAGAAAAGAGCCTTCTTTTTTGTAGATTGGATGTCACTGATATTAATTCCTTACTAGCTTTTCAAACAACGCTTCAAAAGCTTGGTAGAGTTGACATTCTAATTAATAATGCTGGGTTTGCTACAGGTGGATTTGCTGAGGAAATTTCACTTGATGAATACAGAGCTCAATTTGAAACGAACTTTTTCGGGTTAATAGAAGTGACGAAGCTAATCCTTCCTTATATGAGACAACAAAAATCCGGAAAAATTATTAATCTGAGCAGTATTAGTGGCCAAATTGGATTTCCTGGCCTCTCGCCATATGTTGCGTCTAAATATGCAGTAGAAGGGTGGTCTGAGTCACTACAACTTGAAGTAAGGCCATTTGGTATAGATGTCGCATTAATCGAACCTGGCTCATTTCAAACGAATATTTGGAGTAGTGGAACAAAGATTTCAGATAAGTCGTTGCGTTCTTCATCTCCATATTACGATATGATGAAAAAGATTAAAGCTAGACTTGAAAAGGGGCAAACATCATACGGAGACCCAATTGAGGTTGCGAAATGCATTGTACAGCTTTCCATAAAGCCCTCCTTAACCAAGCTTCGTTATCCCGTGGGAAAAGGAAGTAAGACATCCATTTTATTGAAAAATTTACTGCCATGGAAGATGTGGGAAAAGATCGTTTTTAAGATGTTAAGCATTGGCAAAAAGTGAGGCCACCATACAGACAAAATTCACCTTATCTGAAAATTAACATATATTGTAAGGGAATTTTCACAAGGGAGGTCTACCGTTGTATCATCATCCTTTTATCTATGGACGTCAAGGACCACCAAGGACTGTTTTGTATCCCGGCTATTATTCAAATATTACAAGACATTCCGTCTTTCCTGACCATGAGTTTTATTACCCATACCCAAATTATAGAAAATACCCTGATGTCGATCCATCTTTATTTAATGAATCAGCAATAGAAATGAAAATTCTTATGAAGGATGCTAGTCTAATACTTACTAAGTTAGCTGAATCAAAGGCTTTCGCAAAAGAGGTAATGGCTGCTGCACAAGCCTCAAATAATAAGGAAGTAGAACGTCTACTTAAAACTACAGGAATTAAGTCAGATGTTATTACTACTTTTAATCCAGATGGCATTAATTTTAAACTAATGGCGAGTGTAGGTGGGACTAAATCTAGTCAGTTAACATTGGCATTGAGATGGCGATAAAAAAAGTGTAGAGGAGCGAAGGTAAAAATTTGCCTATCGTTCTTTTTTTGAATAATAGAATGAAAATTATAAGGTTTAGGACATTATAAAAACACGAGGAGGTAATATCAATGGAATACAGAGACAGAGACACACTTAGACTAACACAAAGTAAAGAAGAACAGCTTGTGAATCAACTTGATCCAGAGCTTGACCTTCGAAATATAAATTTCGCAACTGGCGAAAATGAATACCTTAATGAACGTTATGACGATTTTTCTATCGATCACTAATTGAAAACTGGAGGAAGTTATATGGCAAAAAAGGAACAACTTAATGAAGAAGCGGCTATGAATAATAACTTAACTTCATCTTCGTATTCAAAAAGCAAAACAACTAGAAAGAAGAAAAATGGGGCCAAGTAAAGTTTGTGCCCCATTTTTATTTGGAATCCATTGAAATTTCTTTTAGCCTATTATAGGCTTCCTCTTTATCAAACGAAGAATACCACCTGAAATGAGCATCGTCTAAAATGCGAAAATGCTGGCTAATTAAATTTTGTTGAAGGCGAAACTTTCCTATCTTCTGAAGATCTTTCCACCAAACCTTACCACCCATAGTACGTTCTTTTGCACGGTCAATTCCGTTGCGTCCGATGATTTCAATTACATCAATAGGGTCTTCCCCCAATGCTGATTGGAGAATCTCACTATCCCGAAATAATGCACAAATAGCTACTATACAAGTCCAACCCGCGGTTATCCGCCCTTTTTCTATTTGCACCAGGGTCTTTTTCGAAATTCCCAAAATTTCAGCCATTCTATCTTGTGTATATCCCTTTTCAATTCGAATTAGCTTCATTTTTCCAGAGAGCATTTTTGTTATTTGTTCCTTATCCATTTATCTCACCTATCTTAAATTGACGTTCTCTTTGAAAAAGGCAAAAACCTTAGTGTAATTTTACACTAAGGTATCGATGTAACGCAATTAATAGATAAGTTTTAAACCACTTATAAAAATGATAACGCCAATTGCAGTTTGCAATGGTTTCATCGGAACCTTTGCTGACAGAGAGCTTCCGATGATTACTCCAGGAATCGAACCGCAAAGTAAATTTGCAACTAACAAAAAGTCAACATTTCCAAAGCCCACGTGGAAAAAGCTACTTACCGTGACTAAGATAAATGCATGTGCGATATCTGTTCCAACTAGTTCAGATGCTCGTAATTGGTAAAATAACAGCATTGCTAAAGCAAATAGAGACCCTGAACCAACTGATGTTAATCCGACAATAAATCCAAGCAAAGCACCTAAAAGAATAGTTGTCTTTGTTTTATCTTCAATGGGTTTTGCACTATAGGAGCTACTCGAAAAACGAGAGCTAAACAATGTTTTTATCACAGTTGCAACAGCCACCATCATGAGTACATATCCCAGGGCGTGCTTAACAATTTCCCCCTGTAGAAATTTATCTCCTCCAGCAAAATGCAATGTCGTTACAGCTATAATTGCACTAGGTACACTACCTATAGCCAAATACTTTACGAGCTTAAAATTAATGGTTTTTTGCCGAAAATGCTGCAAAGATCCAAAAAATTTTGTGATTGAGTTATAGACAAAGTCTGTTCCAACTGCAATTAGGGGATTGATTCCAATTAAAATTAAAAATGGGGTTAATAATGCCGCTCCACCTACACCTGTTAGTCCGACCAAAAAACCGACAAAAAGGCCCATCAATACAATTCCAATACTCATTTCCGACCGCTCCCAACATTTTCGGATATGGGCATTATATTTACAGGACATCCCTTTTGACACATTTTTCTTACATTGGACAATAAAATTATTTTTTAGCTATAACAATTAATTGAAGTTTCGGTATGCTATTTTGAAGCATTGATACTGAAAAAGGAATTCATCTACAAATATTTTATCTACGTTTTCAAAATCATATGACTCAAAAAATGTTTCAAGCACTTCTATTTCTTCATCATCCATTGTACCTTTTATCCATAAAGGATAATAAAGTTTTTCGTAAAGGCGGTGAAGTCCAAACGTTTCAAATGTTTCTTCAAGCTGGTATGGTGTCATATATCTCAACCTCCTTGTAAAAGTATGGTTGAGACAAGACTTTTTTAAACACTTTATTTGTTAACTTGTTTTATTTTTGTGTTGACATATAATTATTCTTGTTTTACGATTTTGTTAACTACAAAAACACGGAGGTTAACAGAAAAAATGACAACAGTTTCGAAACCACGAATTCGCGCAATTGAAATTACATATGTTGGAATGTTCGCAGCGTTAATGGCGATAGGTGCAAACATTACATCAATGGCACCTTTTTTACAAATTGCTGGGGTTCCATTAACCATGCAAACCTTTTTTGCAGTATTAGCAGGGCTTCTCCTCGGAAGTCGTTTAGGTGCAGTTTCAATGACGGTGTATATGTTAATTGGGATTGCTGGAGCACCTGTTTTTTCAGGATTTGAAGCAGGAATTGCTCCTATAATTGGAAGTACAGGCGGATTTATCTTATCATTCATCGCAACAGCTTATTTTTCCGGAAAGGTTGTTGAGCATGCTAAAGGTAACCCAACCTTAAAAACATTCATATTAGCTGCTTTTGTAGGTCTGTTCATGAACTATTTCATTGGAACAAACTATATGTACTTTGCGTTAAATTTTTGGCTAGAAGTTAAAATGGGCTATGGAGCAGCATGGGGCGTCATGGCATGGTTTATCATAAAAGACCTTGCTTTCACTATTTTCGCAGCAATTATTTCTCCAAGAGTTTATCGTGCAGTAACAAAAAATGCAATGAATCAAATTTCAACAAAGGCTTCATAAAAAAATTCCCCCACGATTTTTTCGTGGGGGATGTCTTTTTAAAGGATGATTGCTGCAATCCAGCCGAAAATGATAAGTGGAATATTATAGTGTAAAAATGTCGGTACACATGTATCCCAAATATGATTATGCTGACCATCCACGTTAAGTCCAGCAGTTGGACCAAGTGTACTATCAGAAGCTGGTGACCCAGCGTCACCTAAAGCAGCTGCAGTACCTACAATGGCTATAGTAGCCATTGGACTAAATCCAAGTTCTAGACATAATGGAACAAAAATCGTTGCAATAATTGGAATCGTTGAAAACGATGAACCAATCCCTAATGTAATCAATAGACCAACAATTAACATTATTAATGCAGCAAATGCCTGATTTCCACTCATTAAGGCTGCCGATTGCTTAACAAGCTCTTCTACATCTCCCGTTGCACTAATAACAGCTGCAAATCCGGATGCTGTGATCATTACAAAACCTATAAATGCCATCATTTTCATTCCGCCAGTAATCACTTCGTCTGCCTGATTAATTTTCATAGAGCCGCTTACATAT
Organism: Bacillus timonensis; assembly: GCF_000285535.1. Taxonomy (GTDB): domain Bacteria; phylum Bacillota; class Bacilli; order Bacillales; family Bacillaceae_L; genus Ferdinandcohnia; species Ferdinandcohnia timonensis. Next base: position 81,340 of record NZ_HE610986.1, read on the forward strand.
AGAACCGCGATACCGGTTAAGGCCCCAAAAATCATGCCATCTACATCAAACACTTGAGAAAGTGTTAATTGTACACCTAATGTAGCAAGCACAGCAAGAAGAGCAAAAGTAATACTCTTTTTAGTATAATTTACCTTTGATTCTGACTCATTAGCGCTTTCGATAACTTGATATTGTCTTGATTTCCGATAAGAAATAAAGATGGCGAACAGTAAACCAACAATCATACCTGCAGTTGGAATCAACATGGCAACTGGAATATCTCTTTTAGCAACATCTAGCCCACTGTCTAGCATATATTGCTGTAAGAGTCCGTGGAAGATTTCTCCGAACCCTACAGGAAGTGCAATATATGGTGCTGTTAAACCAAACGTAATAACTGTTGCAATTAATCGTCGATCAATTCCTAACTCGTTAAACACTTTTAATAGTGGTGGAATCAAAATAGGAATAAATGCAATATGAACAGGTACAAGGTTCTGTGATGAAATCGAAATTGCTAAAATAATAAATATGATCAAAACCTTTGAGTAGGTTTTACGTTTACTGTCCCCTTCCTTCCCTACCATTTTGATGGCGAGGTCCACCATTGCATCTGGTAATCCTGTTTTAGAAATAGCAACTGCAAAACTACCTAATAGTGCATAACTCAATGCGACTGTAGCATTACCGCCTAGACCTTCTGTAAAAGTGGACACTGTCGTTGTGACATCTAAACCACCTGAAAGTCCCCCAACAATTGCACCAATTGCAAGAGCAACTACAACATTTATACGAAATAAACTTAAAATAAGCATGATAAGAACTGCTAAAACAACTGCGTTCATGATGTAAACTCCTCTTAGTTTGATACTTTTGATACTCTATACTTTAGTTTGTTAAATTGGTAGAGAATTAAAATACCAAACTACAATATCATATGTTGTGATTGGTCGTCAATGGAATGTTTTTCACAGAGCGGAAGGGATGTTTCTCATAAAAAAGCCTACCAAAAGGTAGACTTTAAAATATATTATTCATTTGTTTCTCCAAATCGTTCTACTAGTGTTGCGAGTGTGCGAACCATCACTCCAGTTGCACCGGCAGGGCCTAGATTATGGGAAGAGGTTGTTGTTGCAGTACCTGCAATATCAAGGTGTACCCATGGGGTATTTTCCGCAAATTCACCTATGAAGGTACCTGCGAAAATCGCGTGACCATCACGTCCTGGTGAATTGTTCAAGTCAGCAACCAGGCTTTTACGAACACGCTTCTTATGGTTTTCTGTGATTGGAAGACGCCAAATAGGTTCACCAGCTTCTAAGGATGCTTCTAACACCTGTTCAAAGAAGAGTTCGTTATTTGTCATAGCACCTGTAATATCATTTCCAAGCGCAACAATCACTCCACCTGTTAATGTTGCTACATCTACTAAATAAGAAGCACCGTGGAATTTAGCATAGGTAATTCCATCTGCTAAAGCTAGGCGACCCTCTGCGTCTGTGTTTAGGATTTCGATCGTTTTTCCATTCATGGATGTGACAACATCATCTGGCTTAAAGGCATCACCACTAATCATATTGTCAGTAGATGGAATTACGGCCACTACATTTTTTTCAGGTCGTAATTCACCAATAATCTCCATTGCTCCCAAAACAGCAGCCGCACCTCCCATATCGGATTTCATACCAACAATGCCGTCCTTTGGCTTAATAGAATAACCACCTGTATCAAAGGTAATTCCTTTCCCTACCAATCCGATGACATCCTCCCAGTCCTCTCTTCCTTGGTATTTAAGGACAATCATTTTAGGTGGTTCAGCAGAACCTTTATTTACAGCCAATAGAGCCCCCATTCCTAGCTTTTCCATATCCTCTTTTTCTAGAATTTCGACTTCAAATTCGTATTTTTTGCCCAGTTCAGTTGCATAGTTTGCTAAATCCGAAGCTGTCAGCATATTTCCTGGAAGATTTACAAGCGTTCTTGCAGAGTTAGTGCCTTGGCCATATGCAAAACCGACAGTTAAACTTGCTTTTACCTCTTCGGGACTTTCTTCCGTATAAACAACAATTTCTTCAATTTTCTTTTCTGGTTCATTTGACTTTTGCCTATAATCTGCAAATCTATAGGATGAGAGTGCCAGGGCTTCTCCAAATGCATGGGCGACATCATATGTATTCAGTCCATCTGATTTAAATGAATCTAGTTCAATTGCAAAACTTTCAACTTTCGCTTCAGAGATTGTTTTTATAGCTTTTCCAAAAGCTTCTCTAAGTGATTCAAAAGTTTGCTTAATTTCCTTTCCAAGCCCTAAAAAATAAACACGTTTAATAGGAGTTTTTCCTAATGTATGTAGCTTCGAAACAGTCTGTTGCTTCGTTGAAATATCCCCTTCTTTTAAAAGCTCTGTGATTTGGCCGTCTAACTGTGTATCTAATTCATGCGTAAATCCAGTTAGCTTTTGATTTTTAGAAAATATACCAATAAGTAATGCTTCATGCACTTCTTTTAGTTTTACTTCATTTTTAACGGTAAACATTTGCGCAGCACCTCCAACTTATTTTCACCATTTTATTATAAACTTCGAGGCACTAAATTTCATCTAACAATCATCTGATGAAGATTTCTTTTTGCAGGCTTCTGCAATTTCTTTTATAATACTAACTAAGATGGCACTTTCTTAGCCAAGTTTCAATACTATCATTCTTACTATTCCTAAAGTTACACATACAACTAAATACAAAACAGTAGTGGATTTTGACGAGAGGAAGTATTTTACATGGAGCTTTTTACTAATTTCCCCCTTTGGGCTGCCCTTGCTGCAATTGGATTTGCGCAGTTTGTAAAAGTCCCCCTGCATTTTATTGTGACAAAAAAAGTGGATTGGTCGCTGATTACAAGCACTGGTGGGATGCCAAGCTCACATTCAGCCGCAGTAACTGCATTAACTACAGGAATTGCCATTGAGCAAGGATTAGATTCTCCTTTATTCGCTATCTCAACAGTGTTTGCTGTGATTGTCATGTTCGATGCTTCTGGTGTTCGTAGACATGCAGGTGAACAAGCAACAGTGTTAAATAGACTTGTTGCAGATTTTCAGAAATTTGCGGAAGATGCAAAACTATGGCCAAAACTTGATGAAGAGAAAAAAAGAAGCGAACTAAAGGAATTATTGGGTCATAAGCCAATCGAAGTATTTTTTGGTGGATTAACCGGAATCTTATTAACACTCTTACTTCATATTCTGTAATAAAAACAGGCTAATTATGAATTAAGTTTGTCGGTTGTGACCTCAGAAGGTCAATATCAAGTTAAATCGCATACGTTTACACAATATAATGACACAGAAAAACGCAGAGGTTTAGTATCCTCTGCGTTTTTCTTATCTAACGAAAGTGATTTAACTACTATTCTTTAGTTAATGAGGTAAATCAGCAATAGTATAATAAGCGGAGATTTTCCAGTTACATGCAGTCTGAAGCTCTTTCTTGGGACATAAGGGGAGTTTTTCCGATTATGCAATGCAAAATCCCCCATTTTGGAATTTTTCGGGTCAATAGGCAGAATCTCTCCGTTTATTTTTAGCTTTTTTATTACTAATTACGAATTAAGAGGAATTTGTCCGTCTATTAATCAGCCCGGGTGCACAACCTATCCCCAAACCAATCAGTATGACATTCTTAATCCAAAAAGATCATTCATTAGCACGTTTAACTTTTCTGTCCTAATATTTGTTGACGGAAAACCTGCATCGACTTATCCTCATTCATTGCAGCAATTTCTTCTTCAGATATTTTACCGTCACCCATTTTAATTACATACACATCTAGGGTTTTCTTCCCCCATTTGTTATAAACATCATGAACCGTGTCATAATACAAATCAATTTTATTGCCTTTAATGGCGCCACCTTTGTCAGCCACAACACCATACCCATAATCAGGGATAAAAAGGATTGTTCCGATTGGAAAGACAGTTAAATCGGCTGCAATTGTAGAATACAGGTCGCGCTTTACTTTTACACCTGAATAGGTAATCCCGTACGATGGATGATCTGCATCTTTACCTGTTGATTCAACTCCTGCCGTGTATCCAGTTGCGACAACTGTTTTCGTCGGATATTTAGAAAAATCTATAGCTTCTTCAATCGGTAATGTGCTTTCTACACTAGAAGCCAAAACCACTTTATTTCCATTTATAAGATATAAAAATTTTGATGCCAATTCTACACTTTTAATTGCCATTGTTTGCGACTTTTCTTTTATATGGTCGCCTAACCAGTTTGTAAGATCTTTCGTCTGCACTCCCGAAAATGATTGGAACGTCGTAAATAGTGCTAATGCAAATAAAAAAGTCATTGCACTTCTTCTTAGAATTGTGTTTAAATGAAACACATTTTTCCACTCCTCTCACGACTCTATTTCTTTCCAATTTGGTTAGAAAATATTCGTTTAAGGGTGGAAATTAATTCTAAACAAAAAAGAAACATAAGGATTCCCCACGTTTCTTCTTGTACCTTTTTTATGAAATTTTCCCCTAAAACATTCTGTATCCTTTTTTTCGAAGCAGCTTAATGACCACCCCAGATAATATTGCCCCTGCAAGACCACTTAGTAAAATCGTAATATCGATAGGAGCTAACGTCATGATGCTTTCACCTAAAGAGCGAAATGCACTTGCTGGAGAAGTGAAATAATCAAGAAAAGAAACATCTTGAATAATTGCTAAGGCAATTATTGGATAAATTACGGCCATGATCCACGACATCCGTAAAAGCATGTTAAGAATAAATCCAATTCCGAAAAATAAAACAAAAAACAATAGCATTGAAATTAATAAAATCGGTAAAAAACTGAGTGACATGGCATTCACCTCCTAGACACAAATGCGCAAGCGCCTTAATAGCCCCGACAAGCACAAGACGAGCTGGCTAGAAGGTTGTTCTTATACTTAACCTTCTTGACAGATTGATTGTGACCTAGAGCTGCTCAAAACGTAGCTTTTCGCAAGATACTCACTGAAGCCTATCCAAGGTGAAAACTTGCTAGGCGCTTGAGCTGGACGTACAAATCCCTTCCTAGTGTACTAAAGGGGTGTGGCTTGAGTCAATTGATTTTGCTTGCTATACGTGTAAAAAAAGGAATGCCATTGCAGCATTCCTTTCCATTATTTCTTATAAGAATTTTAATTTACCTTTTTTAAGAACAAGTGATGGTCCGCCCACAATCAATAGTGCACGATTATCTATTACTTTCTTCATAAATGCTGCTTTTGAACCCCAAATTTTTCTTCCAAAAACAACACCTATTCCATCATGCTCACCAAGTGAACATACAGTTCCTTTGTTATCAAACGTAAAGGCACTAAGTTCACCTTGGCCACGAACAAGGACGGAAATATTTTTCGCTACCACTGCACCTTGTTGCATTGCGATTTGTGCAGTTGGAGGGTATGGACGATTAATTTCTTCATTAATGACTAATGAGCTATCTCCAACAAAGAAAATCTCATCATGTCCTGGGGCACGAAGATGTTTATCAACCTTCACACGTCCACGCATTGCTTCAAAACCAGAAGCTTCGATTACGCTGTTACCGCGTATACCCGCTGCCCATACAACAGTGCCTGCTTTAATTTCTTCAGTTACATCGTCTTTCCCTACGATGATTCCTTCTGGTGTACCTTCTTTAATAGCAGTGCCAATCTTGAATTCTACACCTTTTTTCTCTAAGTGGTTAACCGCATATTCAACTAATTCAGCGTCAAAACCAGGTAGGGCAGTTGGTGCCGCTTCAACACAGATGATTCTTACTTTATTTTGATCAACATCATAGTCACGGCAAAGCTCAGGTACTCTATTAACAAGTTCTCCTAAGAACTCAATACCAGTAAATCCTGCTCCACCTACAACGATTGTTAATCTTGTATCATCTTTTTCTTCTTCAGTATTATAAGTTGCAAATTGATACTCAATATGTTCTTTAATTTGACGAGCTGTATTTACATTAGAAATTGAAAATGCATGTTCTTTTAATCCTTTGATTCCAAATGTCTCGGATTCTCCGCCCAATGCAACCACTAAATAATCATATTCAATCTGTGAATCGTCTTCTAGGATTACACGCTTACCTTCACGGTCAATCTTAACTACAGATCCCTTAACAAATTTTACTTTATGTCCACTAATAACATCTTCAACTTGATAACGTACACGGTCAGCTGGTAAAGTACCCGCAGATGCTTCGTGTAACCAAGTGGTCTCATAATGATAGTCATTTTTATTAACTAGTGTAATATCAGCTTCATTTACACCTAATGTTTTTTGTAGGTTAACAACGGTTGTTAATCCACCGTATCCTGCACCTAAAACTACGATTTTTGGCTTTCTCACTTTAATCACGCCCACCTTTTCTTTTTTGCATTAAATAAAAATCAATTACTCCTATTTTCAACTGCAATCTCTGATTTTATTGATAAAATAGTTTGTGATATCTTTCACGTAAGATACCATAGTTGGACAAAAAAATTTACGGAATTTGACATAAAAATGTACAATATAAATATCTACATATCATAATATGCCTTTTACATTGATTTTTCAAGTACTTAAAGGCCCTTTTGAATGTTAATGATATTAAAAAAACAACATTTTTTAACAATTGTTGAAAAAATGTTGTTTTCGCGACAAAAAAGTGCCATATTTTGTATCTTTGGTTTTAAAAAAGTTGGGCTCATTATAGTAGCCCAACTTTTGAATTAACAATTCTCAGGTGTTCCTGCTACTTTTGCCGTACGGAAGGATGAACCACATCCGCAAGATGCAATGGCGTTTGGATTATCGATGGTAAATCCGCCACCCATGAGGGATTGTTTGAAGTCTATTTTTACACCGTTTAAGATTGGAGCATCTTCTTTATTGATGATAATCTTAATTCCATGTTGTTCATCTTGTACATCGGCTTCATTTACTTCCTGTTCAAAGCCCATGCCATAAGAAAGTCCACTACAACCGCCACCTTTAACGGCAACACGTAAAAATGCTCCTTCTTCCTCATTCTGTTTCATCATATCTTTAATTTGAAAAGCAGCTGCTTCGGAAATAGTCAGTACACGCTCAGTCATATTTGTAACCTCCTTCTTTTAAGCTTTCAAAATAGGTTATTACTATAAGTATAATGTTTAATTGCATTTGTTACAATCAATCCGTTTTATTCCATTATTTTTATATTTTTAGTATAAATTGGTATTCTTTTGTGCACAATAAGAATATCCCCCGTTTTTTTTAGAAACTCTTCATTATTTAATGGAGGGTTTTTTTGTTTACAAAAAAAGCAGGACAATACCTGCTTTTCTAAATTTATATAAAATTGTATTAGAACATTGGGTTTTCTTCTAAATAGGCATAGATGTTTTCAACTAGCTCTTCAGCTGTTTCACCAGTAACTACATCCCCATTTACAAGAGCATATAGCGACTCAAAGCATTGGCCACAATAACTTAGACATCCATATTCAATCACATCAAGATTTGGATCCTGTTCAAGGATTTCCTTTGCTTTTTGTGAGCCACTAGCCAAATTACTAACACAAAATTCAATGATAGGGTTCACTGGTTCTTCACCTCACTACAACTACTTATCGTACTCTCTTTTTTGCGTCTCGTCAATTTTTAGAATATAAGTTGTTATTTTGTCACAAATTCGCTATACTTTTAGTGACTTTGTCAAGAATAGCAGATATAAAAATTGCAATAAAAAATAGTGAATACGGTTCAACTATAGAGAGGAACAAAAAGGGGATAAATCATCATGAAAAATCTTGTCATATTAGGTGGTGGGTATGGTGGAATGCGAATTTTACATCGACTCTTACCTAATCACTTACCCGAAGATATTCAAATTACCTTAATTGACCGTGCGCCTTATCATAGTTTAAAAACTGAATTTTACGCGCTTGCAGCAGGAACAATTTCTGATTCGCATGTTCGTGTAACCTTTCCGGAACATCCACGTTTGCATGTGAAATTTGGAGAAATCAAGGGAATTGATTTAAATGAAAGACTAGTTCATATCAAGGATCTTGAGTCAATAAAGTATGATGATTTGGTCATTGGTTTGGGGTGTGAGGATAAATATCACAATGTCCCGGGTGCAAAGGAATTCACCCATAGCATTCAGTCCATTGATAGTGCAAGAGAAACTTATCAAAAACTTAATAATCTTCCTGCTGGAGCTACTGTTTCCATCGTGGGTGCAGGGCTAAGTGGGGTAGAACTTGCAAGTGAATTGCACGAAAGCAGACCAGATTTACAAATCAAGATATTCGATAGAGGAAACCATATCCTTTCAGCATTCCCAGAAAAATTAAGTATGTATGTTGAAAACTGGTTTGATAAAAATAATGTTGAAATCATCAATAATTCAAATATTACAAGAGTCGAAGAAAACGTCCTATTCAATAATGACCAACCTGTTCAAAGTGATGTTGTTGTATGGACAGCTGGTATCCAACCAAACAAAATTGTTCGCGACTTAGATGTTGAAAAAGATGGAAGTGGTCGTGTTGTCTTAACAAAACAACATAACCTTCCAAATGATGAACATGTATATGTTGTTGGGGATTGTGCAAGCTTGCCACATGCACCTAGTGCACAACTTGCAGAAGGCCAGGCAGAACAAATTGTACAGGTACTTCAAAAGCGTTGGAAGGGTGAAGAACCACCAGCCGAGTTTCCTAAGATTAAACTAAAAGGTGTACTTGGTTCTCTTGGCAAAAAAGAAGGCTTCGGTTTAGTAGCAGAACGTCCACTAACTGGTCGCGTGCCCCGTATGTTAAAGTCCGGAGTATTATGGATGTACAAGTATCATAATGGATGAGAAAAAGAAGCACAGTTGTCTCACTAAAGACTTCCGTGCTTCTTTTTTAATTTGCTGCTTTGTATCCGTATTTCTCCATTTCAGCATAAATCGTTTTTAGTTTTGGACTTCCTTCTCCGACAATCGTACCTTCTAGGACCACCACAGGGTAAAACATATCTTCTTCAATTACACGTGTGGCAAATGTCTTTTTCTTTTCATCCTCAGGTGGGTCAAAAATATCAATATGTGTAATTTCGAAGGGTTGATTTGGAAACTTTCTGCTTAATGCTGCTTCAAGCCACTCATACGTTTCCTTAGATGAAGGAAGATTCACACAGCTTGGGCAAAGTACTTCTGCACCATACACACAGATTTCGACCTTTTGCTTTTCCATCTCATGTTCTCCTTTTCCCTCTAGGCAATTTTGGAATTATTTTGTACTTATCCCTACTTATCCGAAGTGGGATCTCCTCCTGATTAAGTTTCAATCATTTCTTTTTTCATTGTACTAAAAATCTGGTAAAATAGACACTGAAAGATTTCAATGCATCATCACAGATTTTCTCAATAAGCATATGTAATTAAAAGTTGGAAAAATGATGCTTTCGGTTTTAATAGATTTTTTCCAGTAAACAGATTATAATAATTATAAAGGTATGAGGAAAGGAGTCAATCGCAATGGCTGAATTAGATATTAAAGACCAAGTTCAAGAAGTATTAGACAAACTTCGTCCATTCTTACTTCGTGATGGCGGAGACTGTGATTTAGTTGATGTAGAAGATGGCGTTGTTAAGCTTCGTTTATTAGGTGCTTGCGGAAGCTGCCCAAGCTCTACAATCACACTAAAGGCTGGAATTGAACGTGCATTATTAGAAGAAGTTCCAGGAGTAGTTGAGGTTGAACAAGTATTCTAATAATTAAATGATAATAACAGTGCCTCAAGTTTTTGAGGCATTTTTTTATGTTTTCATATGTAGTAGTGGCAGTATTTTACACATAGCTGCAGAATCTCATCAAAAAAAAGCGAAACCCTATTTTCGCTTTAGAGTGTAGACAAAGTCAGTGCTGACTTTGTCTACACGAATTTTTAAGGTTATCTAAATTTCAACTCAAGTCCCAGACTGTCTTGAAAGCGCTCGTCAGACAAGGCGCGCAGCTGAGCGAAAACGCGAATAGAAGTTGCCTTCATGAGCGGACGAGCGAGGCAAGCAACGCAGTATGCGAGCGTTTGTCTACAGTCTGAAGCGAAACCCCTAGGTTTCGCTTTTTATTCATGTAGTGATAATGAAGTTAACCTACTACCGTTTTTCTCAATTGATACTTCTTCTACTTGATATCCTTCAAATACAAGAGAAAGGTCGGTTTGTAGCTGTCTTCCTCGTCCACTTTCTGTGAAGCAAATGACTGTTGGACCCGCACCACTTATCGCTACCCCAAATGCCCCCGCTCTTTTAGCAACCCTACAAATACTGTTGAATTCAGGAATAAGCTTAGCACGATATGTTTGATGGAATAAATCAAGTTCCATCATTTTCCCCATCAACTCAAAATTCTTTGTTAATAGAGCTGCGACCATCACATTGCTTATGGAACTAGCTTTTACTGCCTCTTGGTAGGATAATTCTTTCGGAAGTACATTACGAGCATCTTTTGTTTTTAACTCGTAAGGTGGGATGACAACCGCCATGTCAAAAGATAAATCATTCACATGGATGAGATCAGTTTCCTCACTTCCACGATGACTTCCAATAACTAAGCCACCATATAATGACGCCCCTACATTATCGGGATGCCCCTCGAATTCACAGGCTAAATCAAGCTTTTGTTTATTAGTTAATTGGAGATTACATAGTTCATTAACAAGCTCAATTGCTGCGATAATAGCTGCCGCACTACTTCCAAGTCCTCTTGCTAGCGGAATATTACTATGAACATAGACTTTGCATGGAGGTAGCTCACATGAAAAAATGTGGGCTACCTTTGCTGCTATTTGATAAATAAAATTAGCTTTATCAGTTGGAGTATCTATAATTTCTTCTGATTGTAGGACAAACTCCCACTCTTCACTTGGTTCGACCTGTAGGGTTAAATAGCGATTCACTGCCAACCCTAATGAATCAAAACCAGGTCCAAGATTAGCTGAGCTTGCTGGTACTTTTATTTGAAAAGGTTGATTAGACCTCATGTAAAACGGCCCCTCTGATATGATCATAAACTAGCTTTTCATCGTTAGGCAATACAACAGGCTTGATTGATGTTGCTTCAATTGCAATATTCGGGTCTTTTAATCCATTACCAGTTAAGACAGCAACCACTCGGCTTCCTTTTTTAATTTCACCACTACGAACTTGCTTGATTACACCAGCGATAGATGCGCAAGAACCTGGTTCTGCAAACACACCTTCTTTTCTCGCTAATAATCGATATGCTTCAAGGATTTCATCATCTGATACCTCGTCAATTTTACCATTCGATTCATTTGCAGCTAGGACAGCTTTATCCCAGCTTGCAGGGTTTCCGATACGAATCGCTGTTGCAACTGTTTCAGGATCTTCAATGACTTTATTTTTAACTATTGCTGCTGCACCTTCTGCTTCAAATCCTCGCATCTCAGGTAGGCCAGTTTTATGACGTTCGTTATATTCCTTAAATCCTTTCCAGTAAGCTGTGATATTACCAGCATTTCCGACTGGAATTGCTAAGACATCAGGAGCTCCGTCTAACTGTACACAAATTTCAAATGCTGCTGTTTTTTGACCTTCAATTCGATATGGATTTACAGAGTTTACAAGAGTTATAGGTGCAGTTTTACTAATATTACGTACCATTTGAAGGGCATGATCAAAGTTTCCTTCAATAGAAATAATCTCAGCACCATACATGACGGCTTGCGCTAATTTTCCCATTGCAATTTTACCTTCAGGAATAACGACGATACAGCGAAGTCCTGCACGTGCTGCATATGCCGCCGCTGCAGCAGACGTATTACCAGTAGATGCACAAATGATTGTGTCACTGCCTTCCTCAACGGCTTTAGCTACTGCCATCACCATCCCACGGTCCTTAAAAGAACCAGTCGGGTTTGCACCTTCTACTTTTACATATAATTCAACACCAAGATCCTCTGAAAGAGAATGAAGCGGAATTAATGGTGTATTTCCTTCATTTAATGAAAGCATCGGAGTATTTGTGTTTACCGGTAAATATTCGCGAAATTGTTGTAATAGACCCTGCCATCTCATGCTAAATTTCCTCCTTCAACTCGATAAGAGCTTTTTACTTCTTGAATTATTTGTAAATCTCTAAGCTGTACTAAAATTTCTTCATAGTCTTGTAATGATGCCTGATGTGTAATAAGAACAATTTCAGCTAAATCTTTATTCTTTAACGGTAATTGAAGAATTTTCTCAAAGCTTACACCACGTTCAGAGAAAAGAGATGTAATGTTTGCAAAAGCACCAACTTGATCCTTTACATGAATACGTAAGAAGTATTTTGAGAAAATTTCAGATTCCGCTTTTAACTTTTTCTCATATTGAGGGGATACTGCACTAAGTCCATTAACTCCAAGTCTCATATTTTTCATAACAGCAACTAAATCTGAAACAATTGATGTTGCAGTTGGTAAACTACCAGCCCCCGGACCATAAAACATTGTTTCTCCAACTGCTTCTCCGTACACATAAACTGCATTATATTCATCATTTACTCCAGCAAGTGGATGTGATTCTGGAAGAAGTGTTGGTTGAACACTCACCTCAACCTTTTCTCCCTTACGGTGTGCATTCCCAATTAACTTCAGAACATAACCCAATCGTTTACTATATTCAATGTCTTCACTTGTTACCGAAGAAATTCCTTGAACACGAACGTCCTTAAGGTCGATATTCATTGAGTAACCTAATGAAGCAAGGATTGCCATCTTTCTTGCTGCATCTAGCCCCTCAACATCTGCAGTTGGATCTGCTTCTGCATAACCAAGTTCTTGTGCTTCCTTTAACACCTCTTCATAATCACTGCCGAATTTGCTCATTTTTGTTAAAATAAAGTTAGTTGTTCCGTTAACGATTCCCATCATTTTAATGATCCGGTCTGATGCGAAACCGTCCACTAAACCGCGAAGGATTGGAATCCCACCAGCAACACTTGCTTCATAGAATAAGTCACAACCATTTTCACTTGCAACATTTAATAGTTCTGGACCGTATAATGCCATTAAGTCTTTATTAGCTGTTACAACATGTTTTTTATTACGTAAAGCTTGAAGCACTAGCTGCCTTGTATTATCTACTCCACCCATCACCTCAATGACAACATCAATTTCTGGATCTTCAATTACCTCGTTTACATTTGTTGTCAAAAGTGAAGGTTCAATTTCAACTGAACGATGTTTATGTATATCTTGGACTAATATCTTCTTTACTTCTATTGGGCAACCTACTTGGTGCATTAATTTATCTTGATGATTCTTTAATATCGTAACAACGCCACTACCAACCGTACCTAATCCTAATAATCCAACTGAAATACTTTTCATTATTTGCCGCCTCCTCTGTATTTCCTAGAAATACATTTGTCCTTCTATAAAAGACATTATAGTAGTGATACTGTATTTTTACAAGTATTATTTTTCTGTATTTTCCGTTGAAAACGCTTAACACCCTGTTGTAAAAGGACATTTTTTTATAAAAAATTTTTTTATAAAAACTTCAGCTATAAAAAAAAGAGCACCTTCCTTGCGAAGGTGCCTTAGGAAAATCTATTTTACTGACAGTCCCCACTCTTTATTAACCAGTGTCTTTGGTTGTTGATTGTTAAGAACAAGCTGAATGTTCTTACAGCATAATTCCATCATGGTTCCACGAGTTTCTGTACTTGAGCTTCCGATATGAGGTAAAGCAACGACATTAGGAAGTGTTAGTAAAGGATGATCGACATCTACCGGCTCTTTTGCAAATACGTCTAATCCAGCTCCAGCAATCTCACCACTTGCTAATGCTTGATATAAAGCGTCTTCATCAACGACTGGTCCTCTTGATACATTTATAAAAATTGCGGATTTTTTCATTTTCTTAAAGCTTTCCTGATTAAATAAGCCTCTTGTCTCCTCTGTAAGAGGCGTTAAGCACACAATAAAATCAGATGTTTCAACTAACTCATCTAGAGAGGTATAGGAAGCACCAATACGTTCCTCGGCTGCAACATTGCGAGAACGGTTATGGTACAAAACATCCATATCAAAACCGGTCGCACGCTTTGCAACCGCTTCCCCAATTTTGCCCATTCCAACGATTCCAATTGTTTTATGATGAACATCATGACCTGCAAGCAATAGTGGGCTCCAACTTTTCCATTCGCCATTTTTAACAAATTCAGCTGCTTCAACAATTCGTCTTGCTGTTGCTAGTAACAACGCAAAGGTCAAATCAGCAGTTGTATCTGTTAAGACATCTGGTGTGTTGCATACCGCAATTCCCTTTTGATTCGCATATCCTACATCAATATTATCAAAACCAACTGCTAAGTTTGCAATAACTTTTAATTTCGGTGCTGCATCAAGAAGCTCTTTATCAATTTTATCAGAGAGCATGGTTAAAAGTGCATCGGCCTTTTTTACCTCTTCAAGGAGAATCTCTCTTGGAACTGCTTTTTCTTCTTCATTCCAAATATGTACATCTGCTACTTCCATTAGTGGTTTCATTGCTTCTTCAGTAAGTTTTCTGGTAATAAAAACATATGGCTTTGTCATTGTTCCACCTCTTAGTAAAATTTGTTAGTAGGATATTATTATAGTACCATATATTTCTATCTTTGGAGCCAGTTAATGTTTGGAATTGTTAGTCTTTTTTCATTAATTCCTACGCTTGAAAAAAAGGTGGCCAACAGACGTTCGTGTTTACTAGATTGGCTTAAGATTGATTCTAATTTTTGAAGTTGGTTTTCCTTTTGGTTCTCCGATTCTGTCATATAATACCCTTCAATACATTCGAAAAAATGAACCGGGAATAATAATCGTGCATACAGAAGCCTCCAGGAAAAAGTGGAAAGAGGGCTGACTTGCTCATACTCTCTCAAAAATTGAGTGATTTTTCCATTTGGTCTATAATCACCACCTACATATTGATCACGAATATATTCTGCTAAGTCCCGAGAATAATGGTCAAACACCCACTCGGTAGGAAGCTTTGTATATGAGTCCCCGTCCCATGACACTTCCGTAAAACGATGATGGCAAATAGTAGCTGAATCAATTGCAGTGGGTTGCACATCCATTTCTGTATCGACAAGGTATTGGATGGCATTTTCGGTTAAACCTATATAATACGGAAAAGCTTCAACAAATAATGTTTCAAAACGGGTTTCAGGATGCTGCTTCACTTTTTCTTTCCAAAATAATTCCATTTGATCTACTCTTTTTTCCCATAAATATTTCCATTGTCCAATTCGATTGAGTTTATTTACACGGTAAGGGAAACTTCTGCCTCTTTTATGAAATCGAGCTAATTCATATCCCAAAGAATTAGAAACTCTGTGGTTGTATACTGGACATCTAATGATAGCAACTTCTTCATCATTAATGTTGGCGCTTAATTTCCCATCTGTTGTAGGTAAAATCGATCCTACTCGAATATCCCCTTTTTGAACCATATAGTCGCTAAGATATTTTATTTCGTTTAACTCTTCATGTTCCAAATTTGGTATTGGCACAATACAATATACTATATTTCGATAGATGAACGCTTCATAGCCAAATGCCTTTATGGAACGATCTACTTTTAATTTGTATTCTTTAAAGAGCACTTCTTTCATAAATCATCACCCCTCGCACATACTATGTAACTACCCACATCAATTTTTGCACCTGCAAAAATTGATGACTTTTCCACTAAAATGAAGTTAATACATCTATATGAAACAAAACCCCATTACTTGTGATAAACTAGTAAATATTAGTAAAATTATTCCGAAATCATAAGAAATTAGGTGAAAAAAATGACTGAAAATAAAATGAGTGAGATTGAGCGAACTGCTAGAAGATGGTTAGAGGAAAGAGGTGTAACCATTCAAGACATTGCGGATTTGGTGTACTTTTTACAAAGCAAATATCATCCAGATTTAAAAATGGAGGAATGTGTTCACAATGTTGATCGTGTATTAACGAAACGTGAAATTCAAAATGCTATATTGACAGGGATTCAATTAGATAAGCTTGCAGAAAAAGGCTTGCTTGAAGAGCCACTTCTTTCTACAATAAAGGTTGATGAAGGACTGTACGGTGTTGATGAGATTCTTGCATTTTCAATTGTAAACGTGTATGGTTCAATCGGTTTTACAAATTACGGTTATATAGATAAGAAAAAGCCTGGAATTTTAGAACGGTTAAATGACAAATCCACTGGAGAATGTCACACATTTTTAGATGATATTGTGGGGGCAATTGCAGCTGCCGCATCTAGTCGACTTGCACACAGAGCAGCAAATACGAATTAAAGGATAAAAGATCAAATCGGTGCGATTTGGTCTTTTTTATTGGATAATAGTAGTATACTGAATTTACAAACTATTATATCCGAGGTGGATGTGAAATGGACCTTTTATTTAAAATTGCCGGCCTTATTTTTATTGTGATTGCGATAGTTATAACCTTTACATTAAAAAAAGAAGTTAAAAGCCTTAGTGGCCCCGTGTTAGATAAGAGTATTGCCAATCGATGGACGAGACGCTCCAAAACATCAACCATTTTGATGGGGATTGGTTGCATTTTCACAATAATTGGACTTATTTTGTCCCTATAAAAAAGCTTGCATTCTGCGTAGCTTTCGTGACAGGGCTTTTCAAGACAGGCTGAGAAAGTACATATTATTCTTTAAAAAGTTCCTGTAGCCAAAGTCAGTTAGACTTTGGCTACACTCTGGTACGCTAGATTGTTTTTAAATTCTATCCATCCATTCCTTTAAGCTGTCAATCGCATAGGTAGGCTGTCGGTCATAGCCCTTTAAAAGTTCCGCAGTCGTAACACCTGTATGGACTAGAAGTGTATCGATACCAGCTTTCATTCCTGCCATGATATCAGTGTCGTAATAATCACCAATCATTAATGTATCTTCCTTCGCGATTCCTAACTTCTTTTGGGCTTGCTCCATGATTACTTTTTCGGGCTTTCCGATAAAAATCGGTTGAACAGTAGTGGAGACTGTTACAACTGATGTTAGTGAACCATTTCCTGGTAAAAGTCCTCTTTCTGTCGGAATCGAAATATCACCATTTGTTGAAATAAACGTTGCCCCATTGCGGACTGCAAGACAAGCTAGTGCAAATTTTTCATATGTAACGGAGCGGTCAATTCCGACAACAACAAAATCTGGGTTTTCCTCTTGAATTGTAAAACCTTTTTCTTGTAGCGCTTGACGAATCCCCTCTTCACCAATGACAAAAACTGTGCCACCTTGCTTTTGTTCGTACATATAGTTTGCAGTCGCCTGGCTTGTTGTGAATACTTGTTCTTCCGTACATGCAATGTCAAAATCGCGCAGCTTTGCAGCAACCTGTTCCGGTGTTCTTGATGAATTATTAGTAACAAATAAATAGGGAATTTGCTTTTCATTTAGGGCATTTACAAAATCACACGCTTCATTAATGCGCTCAGTTCCACGGTACATCGTACCATCTAAGTCAATTAAGTAGCCTTTATACGTTTTCACTAGTGAAATCACCTTTTTGAACTTATATTTTAGTTAATTTTTAAATGCTGACACAGGTCCTAATTCATTTTCAAGATAGGATCTGACAGCGTCTGGAAAGCTTTTTAGACTTTCATTATTTTTTTCTAAACTTGAAAGAATTTCATCATGATTGATTTCCAGATAATCTTGAACAATCACCTTGCGGAAACGAATGATCTCTTTTAGCTCATTTGCAGTTTCTGTTGATACCACTTTTTCATCTTCAAGAATGTCAATGATATCCTCATAACTCCCCGGATCACGCATTATAAAGCCATCAATCATTGAATTCCCTACATCTAAAATCGCTTCAATTAATAGTTGAGAAATGCGTTCTAATGCTTTCTTATCAAGAATGCTTGTCCAATTTGTTTCCGTTTTTAACAATTCTAAATTCTCTTCGTAAAAAAGAAGGGTTTTCTCAATCTTTTCTCGGTCAACAAAATACACAGTATCACCCTCTATTTATCAATATCTTTACGTCCCTCATTATTTTACCATAAAGTTTATAATCATTCATGGTAAGCCTTATTGTATGATAATTTCGTTTTCTATTTCCTATACCTTTGTTATGATAATTGTAAATGATTGTTTTAAAAAGGAGAATCCATTATGTCAGAACGTTTTTTCTTATATGATGATACGATTGACACACAAACTCGATTTGTAAGCTTTATGGGCGAACACCAGCGTTACGACTTAGCAATAATTAGATCTGACCGATATTATGGAAAGCAGATTGTGTTAAATATTTTAAGCAATCGCTTTGCAATTATTGGTAGAGATGATCTTGATGAACCAGGTTATATTGAACATGCTTATCAGCTGCCTGAGGATGAAGCAGAGGAATTACGCTCTTTCCTGTATGAAATTGTCTAACATATTCTCGGAAAACCCGGAAAACACTATAGAGTAAGAAGTGAGGTGTTTTACAGGTGGCAGAAAATGAAAAAGACAAGGAAGAAATAAAGTATACAGATTTTTCAAATGTAGAGACGATGAGAAATTTTTTAACCTTTGAGGAATACCCAGAAGGCCCATATGGTACCCCACGTGGCAAAGATACACCTGTTGAAAATAAAAGCACTCCATGGGAAGAGGGACAGCGAACGTATAGTAACTTTAACTATGAGTTCAAATCACTTCACCAAGACCTACCAAGACAATTCCCTGGCGCTCATCCTACACATGATGACAAGAATGAAAATGCCGAACCTCCTTATGACTAAAGATGATATACGACAAAAAATAAAAGTACAGGCGCAGCCTGTACTTTATTTCTTTACCTTTTTTAGGACAAAATAAGCGCAACCGAAATTGCAATATTCGTATAAATACTCGGAAAGGGTACTTATTTTTGTATCGAAGGACGCTTTTTGGTTCTTATCATCAAAGAAACCTTTTAATCGAAGCTGTTCATATCCCCAATCTCCGACAATATAGTCATATTTTGCAAGGATATCACTATATCTTGCCCGAAAGGCCTCTTCATTAAATCCATCTTTCAGCTCATCTACAAGCTCATATGTACTATTGTTAATGCTAATCACTTTATTTCACCTCGTACCCCTTACTAGAGATGTTCAACATTTCTATATTTCCATTATAGCCAATCAACCCATCAATTACTATGCGAAATTTTTGATGAATTGGTCAACCTACAACTGAGGGGGTGTCAAGATTGAAAAAATACACAATCATTTCAGGCTTACTTGCGTTAACTGCTTTATCAGGGTGTGGTGCTTCTGACGACAACGCAGGAGTTTATCACGAAAATGGAAATTCAATCTATCGCATTGACCAAAATGAGCTTTATAATGCAAAAGGTGTTAAAAATAATGGGAAGGAAATGACGAACTTTGGCTATGTTCGTCACCAAAAAAATCCAGTCCCTGGCCGTGCGAATGTTTATAGCAACATCCCAACGATGGATAGGGAAAAAGTTGCGGATTTGATTAGTAAAATCTGTACAACCATCCCAAATGTAAATGATGTTGGTACTCTCGTTACTGATGAAGAAGTGTTAGTTGCTTATGATACCGATTCAAAGGACCGGATGTTAACCGCTGACCAGGTAAAACGCTCCGCTTTATCTGTTGTCCCAAGGTTCTATCATGTGTACGTTTCTGACGATCCGGATATGATCAAACAAATAGAACGATTCGGTACACTTGATTCAGACAGTCGAAATGTCGACCAAATCATTACCTCTACCATTCAACAAATGATTAAGTCTCCACAAGGATATAAAGTAAGTGATGGAGAAAATGAAAACGGGGAAATGGAAGGTGGGCTTAACCCTGAATATGAACGAAGGGCAAAGGAGAATCAAGATTTCCTTAAAAACCCAAGTTCTAATAACAAGGGTGGGGATGTACATGATACCGGGAGCGGCCGTACACTAAATCAAGATAATGAAAAAATCAATTTAAATATAGATAAAATGGGCGAAAACGTTAATACAAACCGAGAAGAACAGCAGAAATATAATCGTATATTACAAAAAGGAACACATTAAAAAAAGGGGGAATTTCCCCCTTTTTATGCTTCCTTAAGTTGATTTGATTTTGCAGCATTTACTTGTTCGTCTGCATGGTAAGAAGAACGAACGAGTGGACCAGCTTCACAATGGCTAAAGCCTTTGCTTAAAGCAATCTCCTTTAATTCTGCAAATTCATCTGGATGATAGTACTTTTCAACCTTTAAATGCTTTTTCGATGGTTGTAGATATTGTCCGATTGTCATGATGTCAACATTATTTGCACGAAGGTCATCCATCGTTTCAATAATTTCTTCCTTCGTTTCACCAAGACCAATCATGATACTCGATTTTGTTGGGATATCTGGGTTCATTTCTTTTGCACGGCGTAAAAATTCAAGGGAACGGTCATATTTTGCACGTGCACGAACGCGGTCAGATAAACGTCGAACGGTTTCAATATTATGGTTCATAATGTCGGGCTTCGCATCCATTAATGTTTTTAAGTTTTCGTATACCCCACCCATATCTGATGGTAACACTTCAATAGATGTAAATGGACTCTTTCTACGTATTGCACGAACCGTTTCAGCAAAAACTGCTGCTCCTCCGTCCTTTAAATCGTCACGGGCTACAGTAGTAATAACTACGTGCTTTAATCCCATGGTTGCAACAGAATCTGCTACACGTTCAGGTTCTGCCCAATCTAATTCATTTGGAAGACCAGTTTTTACCGCACAAAAACGGCAGGCACGGGTACAAGTATCACCTAGAATCATGAAAGTTGCTGTCTTACGAACAGCCCAACATTCATGAATATTAGGACATTTTGCTTCCTCACAAACGGTATGTAATTGTTTTTCTCTCATCATTTTCTTTAAGCCTGTGTAATTTTCATTAGTATTTAGCTTTATTTTTAGCCATTCAGGCTTTCGAAGATATTCTTGTTTTTTTGACATACTTCATCACTCCATTGCAAAGGCTATCCCTATTATACTCCTAACGTTTAAAAGAATCCAAGTATTAGGCATTATTCACGGCTTCCAACAATTAGTTATTATGAAAATTGGATGATTTAACAAACTAACAAGGGAAGAGTACTTTATTTCTTTATTCAAAACTATCCTACATCGCTAATTGGTACCGAAATGATAAGCAACATAGAAATATAAATATCCTTTAGGCTATTAAGAGAAAGGAGATTTGCGTGCGTGAACAGAAAACTTGGAATAGTAGTTATTATTTGTTTATTTCTTTCAGGAATGCCTTTGATAGCTAACGCTAACGACGATCAGCAAAAAATCTTTCAGGAACGAATGAACCTCTATACGAAAATGGAAACAGTGACCCAGATTCCTTGGTACTATTACGCAGCAATTGACCAGTATGAACGAAGTATTCGTCGTGCCCGCAAGGACATCCCGAAGGAAAGTGGATTAATTGGAATCTACATTAAACCTGAAGTATGGGCGGGGGCATTAAATCCAAATCCGAATGATACAAGTCCATATAGTATCCAGCTTTTTGGGGGAATTGGTTTAGATGGCAATGGGGATGGTGTTGCCGATCAAACAAATGATGAAGATATTTTATTCACAATATCCGAGCAAATTTTAGCCTACGGAACTGACCCCGATAATTTAAAGATTGGTTTATGGAATTATTACAAACGGGACAAATCAGTTTCCTTAATTATGGGAATTGCCAAAGTCTACTCAACATATAACACTCTTGATTTAGATAGCCATGCCTTTCCTGTTCCACTTGGGTATAATCATAGCTATAAAAACACATGGGGGGACGCACGAGGTTGGGGTGGTCGAAGAATGCATGAAGGGACAGATATTTTTGCAAGTTACGGTACCCCTGTTCGTGCAACCTCATATGGGGTTATTGAAATGAAGGGCTGGAATCGTTTTGGTGGATGGCGGATCGGAATTCGTGATGTTAATAATACGTATCACTATTTTGCCCACTTAAATGGATTTGCAAAGGATATTGCAATTGGACAAGTTGTTAAGCCAGGTACAATCATTGGATCGGTTGGAAGTTCAGGTTATGGACCACCAGGAACAGCCGGAAAATTTCCTCCTCATCTTCATTATGGCATGTACAAAGACAATGGATATACAGAATGGTCCTTTGATCCTTATCCGCATTTACGTTCTTGGGAAAGAGAAGAAAGAAAATCGAAGAAACGATAAAGTAAAAGGCTGCGGTAAGTAACTACCACAGCCTTTCTTCCGTTCTAAGTGACCCTCTTTTTATATTTTTTTATTTCGCCTGTTTGGCCTTTTTTGCTGCATATCCAATACTGGCTATCAGTCCACCCCACAAAATAACCATTCCAATGATCATCATCGTAATTGCGCCACCGGTCATAGTCCTACCTCCTTGTCACTACTTGAAGAGTAATTTTCATTTAATGCTGCTCTACTCCACTTTTTGAGTGAAAATACAATTCCAAGAACAATTACCGCAACTGCAATAAATACACCTGGGAAGAGGATAAATGAGGTTGCATACCCTTCATAGTTTCCTGTTGCATTATCAAATTGTTGTAGGATATTTTGCTTTAATAGGTCAAACATCATGTATCCTAAAACGATAGGTGTTACGACTCCAAGACAGAACTTCCACCAACCACCTGCTCGAATATCCGAAACTGCATTGGCATGCGATTGCAATGGATTCATTTGCTTGAAGACCCATGCAATTAGAATTACCTCAACAAGTCCTGCAACAGCAATACCAAATTGGTTAATGAAGTAATCGACAACATCTAGGAAGTATAAACCTCCATTTGTTGAATAAAGGATAGAAACAAGAGATGCTAAACCAGCACCATATAATACAGATTTGTTACGACTAATCTTAAATTTATCCTGAACAGCTGCGATAAATACTTCACAGATTGAAATAAGGGAAGTTAACCCAGCAAATACTAAGGATAAAAAGAATAGAGCTCCAAAAAATTCACCGAAAGGCATTTGATTGATAATCTGCGGGAAGACCGCAAACGCAAGACCAACACCTGCACTTGCTACTTCGTTTACAGGTACACCAGCTTGGGTAGCCATAAAACCTAAGGCTGCGAACACACCAATACCCGCTAATAATTCGAATCCAGAGTTTGCAAAACCAGTAATAAATGCGTTGTTCACTACATCGGACTTCTTCGGTAAGTAACTTGCATAAGTAATCATAATTGCAAAACCAATTGATAAACTGAAGAAAATATGTCCGTATGCTGCAACCCAGACCTTACCATCCATAATTGCATCCCAGTTTGGTTGGAAGAATGCATTTAATCCCGCGCTTGCACCTTCAAGTGTAACTGCACGTATGACAATGATTGTAAAAATTACTAGTAGTGTAGGAATAAAGATTTTATTGGCTTTTTCAATACCTTTTTTAACACCTTTAAATAAAATAAATAAAGTAATCGCCCAAACAACTACTAAAGGTCCAAAAACTCCTAGCACTGGTGTTCCAATATCCCCTGGTGTTTCCGCCAAATGCAAATAGTTAGAGAATAGAAAACCTCCCGTATCTTCTCCCCATGCTTTGTTAAACGAAAAGAACGTATACGAAATTGCCCATGCGATAATAACTGCATAATAGGTGGCAATGACAAATGAAATGAGTACTTGCCACCAACCAAGCCATTCCATTTTTTTATTTAATCGAAAAAATGACAAAGGCGCTGATCCTCTGAACTTTTGTCCGATGGTAAACTCGAGAATGAGGATTGGAATACCGGCAGTTAAAATGGCAAACAGGTATGGAAGAAAGAATGCTCCCCCTCCATTGTCATAAGCGACATATGGAAATCTCCAAATATTACCCAAACCAACCGCAGAACCGATTGCAGCTAATACGAATCCTGCCCGTGTCCCCCACTGTGGACGATTATCCATAAATGAAACCTCCCCTTTTCCACTTTAGTCCATTGCCGTGGTAGTCTTTTAGCACTAGACCGAAGTTAGAAACTTTTATATTTTCAGATTATTTTCTATAATCTATTTATTAGTATAGCTAGTCTTTATCCCCATGTCAAAAGTTATTTTAAAATTTAAATTACTTTTCTTAAAAAAGAGGCAAAGGTTCTAAAACCCTTGTCTCATGCATACTATATAAGATTTAATTAGTAAATATTGAATAGTAATTTTATGCTTTTCCCCAGTTTTTCACAGTGATAACAAAAACAACAAATAGTAATAAAGTCGTCACCAACCCTAGCATAGTACTACCAGTTAGACCTAATACGACATAACCAATTCCAGCGAGAACTGCAGAAGTTATGGCATATGGTAACTGTGTCATAACGTGATCGATGTGGTGACTTCCTGCCCCTGTTGATGAAAGAATGGTTGTATCTGAAATTGGTGAACAGTGGTCACCAAAAACAGAACCAGCTAATACGGCTGCTAACGCTGGAAGCAACAAATTTATATCGGAAGCTGCAACGATATCCCCTGCAATTGGAAGCATCATCCCAAAAGTTCCCCAAGACGTTCCAGTCGCAAAAGCCATAAAACCTGCAACAATAAAAAGAATAACTGGTAAAAACGCAATATTTAAATCGGACTTTTCTACAAGACCAGCGAGATATTTTCCTGTTTCAAGTTGACTAATTAAATCAACAATCACCCAAGCAAATATCAAAATGTATACAGCTGGGAGCATAG
Source organism: Bacillus timonensis (assembly GCF_000285535.1). Classification (GTDB taxonomy): domain Bacteria; phylum Bacillota; class Bacilli; order Bacillales; family Bacillaceae_L; genus Ferdinandcohnia; species Ferdinandcohnia timonensis. The sequence goes on from NZ_HE610986.1 coordinate 106,070, forward strand.
ATTTGACGCCTTCGATAACTCCCTTTGGAAGAAGTTCGATAGTTAACGCACGTTTTGCATATACTTGAACAAAGAATAAAATGAGTGTGACAATGATTCCAAGTATTCCCCCATATAGAAGCGATCCGGTAACATCGGTATTTTCAAAAATTGTAAAGATTGTGATTTGCCCTTCAGAAGCTCTATAACCTGTCCAAAATAATGAACCAACTGTCCCCACCACTAATGCAATAATCGGCCATACTAAATCCCCCACTGAGCCTTTTTCACTTTGAGGTAATTCTTGTTTCAACTCACCAAGAACCGGTTTCGTTGGGTCGGTAACCTCTCCTGTTGTCATTGCTCGCTTTTCATGTTCTTTCATACTTCCAAGATTTAAATTAAAAACAGCAACTGCAATTACCATTAAAACAGCAGTCAATACATATAGATTCATTGGAATTATTTGAATGAAAGCTGATAAAGGAGAGTATTCCATAACGCCATGTGTTGCCAGGATTGGTGCAAGAATTGCGATAATATATGCACCCCAGCTTGAAATTGGCGAAATAACACAGATTGGTGCTGATGTAGAATCAATAATATAGGCAAGCTTAGCACGTGATACTTTATTACGATCTGTTATCGGTTTGCTCACCTGACCAACTGCTAACGCATTAAAATAATCGTCAATAAAAATAATGATTCCTAGTACAGCGGCTAACAGCTGTGCACCTGTTCTCGTCTTCACCTTTGTTTGAGCCCAGTCTCCAAAAGCACGACTGCCTCCTGATATGGAAATAAACGCTGTAATAATCCCTAAAATAAATAGAAATAAAATGATAGAAACATTCCAAGAGTTCAGTCCATCTTCAGAAACAAAAATCGCTTTTACACTTTTCCAGATTGTAAAAATGACGTCTTGCAGCCAAGCTCCGACTCCTTCACTTTTTAAAACCTTTCCGTGTAAAACGACTGCAGCCGAGACAATTCCCACTCCAAGTGACAGTAGGACTCTGCGGGTTAAAACAACCATCAAAAGTGCAATGATTGGTGGGATTATCGAATAGATAGTTCCAGACATGATGTGTTCCTCCAAAATTGAATTTTCATGTAGGGCTATTATATGTGTGAAAGAAGATATCTTTTGCAAATAAAAAGAGAGTAATGATAGAAAATAACTATCATTACTCTCGGTAATGTTTTGTTATCCTCCATCACGATCAGTAGCCCTCCATTATAGAAATAAATTCTATAATGACAGTGTTACCCTTTTTCAAGGCAACCCCAACAAAAATAACATTGACCTGTCAATTTTTGCTTCGGCGGAAAATCCTTTCAACTATGATCACCGTTGTCATCCTCACATAGTATACTCTTATTTACCGCACCTCTACCTCATCGATCCGATAAGGTGGTTTATTCACTTTTAATCCTCATGTAGTATAATTCATTTCACCCTGCAAATCAACTATTCTAGTATAGTATTTTTTTACATCCAGCTCAGTGCCTTGTTCTTAATTTGTTGGAAATTCAATTGAAGGAGAAGACTCCCCACCATCGTTATAGAAATCAGGAACATCATGCAAAATGTTTTGATTGATAACAGGGATAATGGTTTCAATTTCTACTTCTCCTGTTGAGAATGGTAAAATAACCTGCATCGTCACTGTTGCTAAAACATTATACTGGAACCATCCATTATTAATACCCCATTCATCTATCCTACCTTGAGGCGTTGTTTCTCCAAACCCAATCATATGGAAGCGAATCGGAATTTGTGGTCCCAAATTTCCTAAAAGAGCATTGTTAGTTGCCTCTCCAAGTGGCACTTCAAATACAAAACCAGTCTGACCTGTAGACTCGTCGGTTTCAATTTCTAAATCAGGGTACTCCAGTTTATTAATTTCACCTTCATTTACATACTTTAAGTATCTTTCAATATTACCGAGTGTTTTTGTTGCCATTTTGTTAACGACTTGAGTATTGTAACTAATTACTTTTCCAGTCTCATCTGTTTGTACAATGCTTAAATCCTCCTGCACCAATTCTTCCTCATTTATTTGCTGGTTTATTGCATTTTTGATAACAGTTGCAGCTACCTTTTTGGTTTCATTTTCAGCATATGCCATAAGTGCTGGCTCTATCGCTTTGTTAATAATAAATAAGCCTATGGCTGTCGAGAAGATAAAAAATACAAATGTTAGTAAAAAGACGTATTGAAAAGGTAAAGGCCCCTTCCTTCTTGGTTGCAGGCGACGTTTGTATTTTGCCAAACGAAAATCCCCCCTTACAAGCTAATTGTATGCAAGCAAGAGGGGATGTACGATAATTATTTTATTCGACAAAAATTCGTTGGTGACACGTGCTTATTTATATTGAATACCTTCTCAGGTTAGATCATTTTTAATAAGGCATCTTTGCCCTTCATTCCTACAGTTATGCCTCGTTTTTCGGCTTCATATGTGATTGATTCAAGAGGGGCATCCAGCAATTGCTCGATTGTCCGAACACCAACTGCCCTACCGGCAATAATGCCACGATCTTTAAGTTTTTCATTTAATAGTGCAACATCAAGTGCTCCACACATAATATAGCCATTTTCATTTGTGACTGCCATAAAATTCGTCTTCGGTAGTTTAACGGTAATGGCTGTAAATTGATGGTTATCAATCAATAGTGGTGTCATTGAGACCATTCCTAGCACACTCCTTTCCTTACCAATTTATGTTTAACGGAAATGAATTGTGTTAGAAATGGGTATCCATCATAGACCTATCTTTGTATACTACTTTTGACTATGAATATTAGACCGTTTTACCAATTGCTTTTAGTTTATAAGCTAAAAGGTCTCGTAAAAATTCAGGCATATAATATTTTTTATCTTTTGCATCTCGAATGACAGGAAAAAGCAATCCGAACGTGAACATATCAATGGTTGCAATGGAATAAGTTTTCTCAGGATCAAGTTCCTCACCATTAATGTTAATTTCTGTGATATGGTCTACTCCATCAGAAAGCTTTGTCATTGTAAGCTCTACTCCGTTATATACCATTTTACCCATTACTTTTCCACGGAAGCCAAGACCCTTGATTTTGAGATTTTCCATTTCCTTCGTGTTTGCCTGCAAGATAATCTCCTTTAGTTCATCACCTTTTACCCAAACCTTACAAGGATTTATGGGATGTGGGCAAATACGATGCAAGTCTTCTCTTGTTACTTTTCCTTTTGGAAGAGAATCAAGCAACACCCCTGCATTAACCATTGAAAGGTCTCCATCACACCATTCTCGTAAGACCTCTGCTAAAAGTTTAGAAAATGGAGTTTCAGCAAACCAATCACTTTGTAGTGGTTTATTAATTTCCGCAATCACATCATTTTGTAAAGTGTGCGTACTTTCTAACAGATACTGAGAAAGGGTTTGGTTCATTTCCTTACTCTCAGGTAGTGAATTTGTCGGAATTACATTGGCCGTACTTTCAATAAGTTTCTTTTGTTCTGAATCGATTTTAAGGACAACATGACCAAGATAATTTCCATATTTTTGAGCGCAGCACAGTAACGTATTGTTAATACGCTTCCCTTTTTCTAGAAGATGGTGTGTATGCCCTCCAAGCAGTACATCTACTTCAGGGAAATCTCTTGCAATTTGTTCATCTTCATTAATTCCTAAATGCGACATCAATATAATCATATCTGTTTTATTTTTTAATTCATCAAGTGTTTCCCTTAAGATAACGAGCGGGTCTTTGATGTTCCATCCAAGGAGCTTATATAGCCCAATGTAATGGACGGTTAAACCAATAATTCCAATTTTAAAGCCGCTTGGCAATACATGTATATCATAAGGTTGTGCCCAGTTTGGCAACTTTTCTTCCCGATCAAAAAGATTTGCAAGCAATACCTTAAACTCTGCTTCCTCGTATAAGGAATCGAGGTGGTCATAGGACATCGTAATTCCCTCGTTGTTTCCAATTGTTACGTAATCGTATTGTAGCTGATTTAAGAGCTTAACATTTATTTTTCCATAGGAAGCTTCAGAGATTGGGTGAAAACGATCGATATGATCTCCGATATCGATTAATAGCATTTCTTCATTATCTTGTTGGTGAAGCTGTCGCATTTTTGTTATATAGTTTGTTATTTTAGGCCAGCGGTCAAAATGGCTATGGAGATCGTTTGTGTGGTAAATATGTACTGTTTCAATCAATGCCTTAACTCCTTATACCAAATTAAATAGTTGTTGATTTCCGTTGCGAGCGTTCCGGGAGCCTCCCGTCGCTCCATTCCTGCCGAGTCTCCCCTGTCCACACTTTTGCTGCAAGGGCGTTAAATATACTTCTTCGAAATATCACCGCACGAAGAAAATGCCTGCATTTTCGAGCATCTCTCGCCTTCCGCTCCAATCAACAAGTTTCATCACCTATATATAAACTCTACTTTTTATGGATTAACTAAAAAAGTCTAATTGCCTTGGGGCTAAACCTTGGTATTCAATACCAAGCATTTCAATAAATTGTCTCGCATTGCCTGCTGCATCTCCGCCTGAGTTATTATTAAATAACACGTAAATGATTTCACTCGATTGATGGAGGTTATTGACGTGATTCACCCATTCTCTTAGCTCTTCTTTATTATACTTGTATAAGTATCGTACATCACGCCAGTTACCCTCTTTTGGTTTGGTCCATCCATGAACATTACGGCCATGGAATCTTACGAGTGTCTTCTTTTGATTAGTTGGCTGAAGGACTGTCGGAATAGACCCTGACCCTGCCTGCGGCTCATCACAGATACTATGAATCCAACCTTCATTTTCCATAAACTGTAGTGTTTGTTCTTTTAATTGTGGCGAAAACCATGATTGGTGACGAAATTCTAGAGCAACGGGGACATCCCCCATTTGCTCCTTACACCACCTTAGATAGGTTACATTTTCACGTTTACAATCATACCACGGTGGAAATTGAAATAAAACCATAGCAAGCTTGTTTGCTTGTTGATAAGGCTGAAGTGACAAACGAAAGGCCTCAAACATGTCTTTTTTTGATTCAAAAGGAATTTCACCGCGCTGATGACCAGTCATCCCCTGATAGGCTTTGACAATGAATTGAAAGGATTCGGGTGTGTCTTTCACCCATTTTTCCACGTTCCGTTTTGGTTGAATCGCATAGAAAGACGCATCAACTTCAACAATTGGAAAATGACCAGCATATTCCTTTAGTTTATCACCTGATGAGGTTCCTGTAGCATAAAGACTGTCATGGTCTCCCCAACCAGTAACACCGATATAAATCAAAGAGTCACCTCCGTTTCATTTCTTTGTCCGAATTCCTTTGCCTAAGAGAACAAGATTCTACATGTATGTATAAAAATAACCCGTTTGAGAAATTCTCAAACGAGTTATTGTGGGTACTCTCTTATCCGATTGAACCTTCCATTTCGAACTTGATTAATTTTGCTTGAAATGGCACGAACTGATTAACAATAAATCCAGTCAAACCTTTGATATAAAGCCATTCCTTCAAATGGTTTAAAATCGATTATAATTTCAACTTGGCACGGACTTGGCACGGTGTTGGCACGGTGAAAGAGGGTGAAAAGAGAACTCACAATCTGTGGGGTTCTCTTTCATTTGCTTATTTTTTAAATCTAACCTTGTTTTATCTATATCTTTTGCAAAGGTAAAATATCATGTATCATCATTTCTTCAAAAGCTTGTTTGACAGATTTCCAATAAATTAAACGCTTTACGGGATTTTCAGTATGCTCTTTATAACCTTCGTAATCACTTGTTTCTTTTAATTCGGCTTCCCCATTTTGTTTCTTACGAGCTGGATTATAATTAGCGACCATAAATGCTAATTCATCATTCTGAACCCACCATGTTTTTGCAAAGTCATCAACGAGTGTGTTAATCGTTTGCTGAATCATTTGTTCTAATAAAGAGGATACATGTTGATCACGATAAGCTTCTGGATTCGCTTGAATGTTCGACCATAATGTTTCCATTAGTCCAGCAAGTGTTGGATTACCTTTTTTCAATCTTGCTAAATATTGATTAATTTCTTCCACTGTCTTTTCAGCTGGTGGTTGTTTTTCTGATTCATCGTGCGTATTCTGTAAATAGGCTTGGATTAGAAGTAAAATATATTCGTAATTGATTTCTTCTGTTTTTACAGATTCCAGCTCATACTCAATATTAACGTCCACATTGTCTTTATCTTCTTTTTCCTTCCGAAGTTTCTCTAATACATTGACATATTTGCCATGATATTCTTCAATCTGGTCCAGTTGGATTGGATATACTGAACCAAGCTGCGCTTCACTATATTCGGTGTATACCTGAATATTCGCAAAGGCTTTATCTAAAGCTTGATAGGCTTTCGCAAATTTCTTTAATTGTGCTGGTCCTAAGCTCTCTATGTCTATTCCTTCAGGTGTTGGAGCTATTTCACGTAATTCCTTAATTGCTGTTAGAAAGGCTTCGTGTGCTTCTTTCCACGCTTTACATGGATGTCTGTAATCAGAGAATGAGCCATGACTTCCGGGATGAATTGAATGTAGGCTTCATCATTGCCAGTGAAAGTTCTAAGGAACTCGTCCACCACTGGCACAGGTGCAGCCTCTGGATCATATAAAATATCAATGTAATAAGGTGTAAAATCTGTATAGTCAATATCCAACCACTGCCCGTTATACAAACACCCATTTTTAAATTTTATAACCCATCCAAACGGTGGTGCTTCGACTGATGGCGCACAAATTTCTATTTGTCTTATGACTTCGTTTACATACCGAATTTTTTGACCTTCAAGTTCTTGAGCGACACTACGTTTAACATAGTCCCCATTACGATAATGAATTTGGTCATAGGAATATAGGGAATCATGAAATTTTACAATTCTTAATTTATCTATCAATAATCTAGCAACTTCATATTCATTATTTTTTCAACTTTAATCTTGTCATCTTGAATAATAAGGTCTAAATCTTTTTGATGTAATGCAAAGGTAGGTGAATTGGTATTAATAAATTTCAATATTTTCTCAAAATTTATTAAATGCCTTATTTTGAATTTATGAGTGAATAACATATTCCTTCTTTTGTCTATTTCTTTTGTTTCCTCATCATAGAACCTCTCATCTGAATCGCTTGTCTCTTCATAAAACTCCTTTGCATCTTTAATGCAAGTTAAAAATTCGGGTAATTCTTGACGAACACCATCATTGTCAATATCTTCTTTTTCTACTATTTCATTTTCAGTACATTTGACTATCTCCCATTTAACCTTGAAACCTAATGCACATATTCCTTCTGATACATGTTTATAAAAAATAGGTTTTTTGAACCACATACGAATGCCGTCATCTGTCCAACACATTTCAGTTTCAATATTAAACGTATAAATCATATCATCAATAAGATCAAGGTCGGCATCTGATATATCCACCATTACTTCATATTCGCCTGCTGCTTCTCTTGCTCGCATCTAGAAGTTCTCCTTTTATCTCATTCCGATTTAGTCGCAATCCACACTTCCGCCTTTTTTTCTTACATCTATTGACCAACGTTTGATATATTCCTCTACTTCTTTACGAGGAAACAACCACTTCTTACCCACACGCATAGAAGGAAAATCTGAATTGTATATAAATAGTTTTTCTACCGTTGGTCTGCTTAACGAAAGCATTTTACAAAGTTCTTTCATATCCATAAGCAGCGTTTGTTGTTCCCAATCTTCTAAACGTTTCTGAACTTCTTCAATATAAATCGTTTTTAATTCATCTTCATTTAAGCTGATGTTAAACATTAGTGAACCCCTTTCAGTTAATTATTTACTATTTGCAACCACGCTCACATAATAACATTTTTTGTTATTCATTTGCAAACATATCTAAAAAACGGTTTACTTTTGCAACCAATTGAATTAAAATGAAAGAGAATTCAAATAGGAAGAGGAGATGAAATAGTGAACGAATTTGGAGAAAAATTACGGAAACTAAGAAAAGAAAAAGGATTTTCTATTAGAAAACTTAGTGAATTATCAGGAGTTGCACACTCTTATCTCTCTCAAGTAGAAACAGGAAAACGGGGGATTCCAAAAGTCGAAACGCTTGAAAAGATTGCGACGGGGCTAAATATCCCAAGTATTGATTTAATAAAAGCCACAGGATATATATCTACATTTGCAAACGTATTTTCAGACAAAACACAAGAATACTCTGAAAAAGTTGACGAAATATATGATGAAAAACAATTTGAACTCGATTCTTTATTAGCTTCCGATCATCACATATTTTTTAAAGACAGACTTCTGTCAAAAGAAGAAAAAACAAAAATAAAAAGCCTTATCGAAATCGTTTTAAAGGATTGAAAGGGGAAAAGGAAAGATGGCAAACTTCAGAAAGTTAGCCAGTGGAAAATGGCAAGCACGTATTCACAAGGATGGAAAATTAGTAAGCCTTGGCACATTCAGAACAAAAAAGGAAGCAGAAATTGAAGCTGCAAAAGTTGAAGAAAGAAAATATTATGGACAAACAATAAATGATAGAAACATGCTTTTTGATGAAGTTGTGGAAGATTGGCTTGAGCATAAAAAGGCAAATGTAAAGCCAACGACATTTAAACAAATTGAAGTAATTATAAGGAATCACGTTTTGCCCACTTTTGGACATAAAAAAATCATGACAATTCATAGACCTGAAATAAAAAGATGGATTGCTACATTTGGTGAGCTAGATGAAAACGGTAAAGATAAATATTCTTTTGGTTCAAGATTAAAATATCTATCATATATGAAAAGCATTTTGCATTATGCTGTTCACGAATTAGAAGTGCTTGAAAAAAATCCGGCTGATAAATTAAAGGTTTCTGTTCAAGATTCTGTTGCTATAAAGAAAGAAAAAGTAAAATATTTCAGCCTTGGAGAATTAAATCAGTTATTGGATTTCATGAAAACATATAAGCATCAACGCTTTCCTGATTACCAGCTTTATCATATGCTCATGCTTTTTTTAAGCAAGACTGGTTTAAGGATAAGTGAAGCATTAGCCTTAAGATGGGAAGATATTAATGGCGATAAGGTAACGATCAATAAACAAACAAGTCGTGATGATAATAACACTGTAACATTGATAACATTAAAAAATTCTTCATCATATCGTACTATCAAAATTGATAATGATTTAGTTCGTGAATTGAAGAAGTTCAGGATGAAGCAAAATGAATTGATTTTAGGAAATCCGAGATTTCGCAAAAATGAAGATGGCATTATCTTTCAAAATTATAACGGGCATTATTTAACGCCTTCTACTATTCGTGAAACCATGCAAGATTACTGCAAAAAAGCAGGTGTTGATTATAAGGGCACCCATGGCTTTAGACACACACATGCGGTTCTGCTGCTTGAATCAGGAGCAAGCCTTAAATATGTATCAAATCGCTTGGGGCATAAAACCATCAAAACAACAGCGGATACTTATCTTGATATTACCGAAAAAATAGAAGAAGACGAACTTCAAAAGTTCGCCTCCTATACTAAAAGATGATTTCAACTTGGCACGAATTTGGCACGCCACCAAGTTGGCACGATATAAAATTCCCTCAAACCCGCAATATATAAAGGTTTTTTGGATATTATCCGATACTGCCTTCCATCTCGAACTTGATAAGGCGGTTCATCTCAACTGCGTATTCCATTGGAAGCTCTTTTGTAAATGGCTCGATAAAGCCCATTACAATCATTTCAGTTGCTTCTTGTTCAGAAATACCACGGCTCATTAGATAGAATAATTGTTCTTCAGATACTTTAGATACCTTTGCTTCGTGCTCTAATGAAATATTATCATTTAAGATTTCATTATAAGGAATTGTATCAGATGTTGATTGATTATCCATAATTAATGTATCACATTCGATATTTGCACGAGCTCCGTGTGCTCTACGTCCGAAGTGTACAATACCACGATATGTTACTTTACCACCGTGTTTAGAAATTGACTTCGACACGATAGTTGAAGACGTATTTGGAGCAAGGTGAGTCATTTTTGCACCTGCATCTTGGTGTTGACCTTTACCAGCAATCGCAATAGAAAGTGTCATACCACGAGCTCCTTCACCACGAAGGATAACTGCAGGGTATTTCATCGTTAATTTAGATCCAATGTTACCATCGATCCATTCCATTGTAGCATTTTCATCACAAACAGCACGTTTTGTAACTAAGTTATAAACATTGTTTGCCCAGTTTTGGATCGTTGTATAACGGCAATACGCATCTTTTTTAATGATGATTTCTACAACCGCACTATGAAGTGAGTTTGTTGTATAAACAGGCGCTGTACATCCTTCAACATAGTGAACACTCGCACCTTCATCAACAATAATTAATGTACGCTCGAATTGCCCCATGTTTTCAGAGTTGATACGGAAGTATGCTTGAAGTGGTGTATCCACTTTAACGCCAGGTGGTACATAGATGAATGATCCACCAGACCATACTGCTGAGTTCAATGCGGCGAACTTGTTATCAGTTGGAGGAATTACTTTTGCCCAATGCTCACGGAAAATATCTTCATTTTCTTTTAGAGCTGAATCTGTATCCTTAAATACGATTCCAAGAGCTTCTAGGTCTTCCTTCATGTTGTGATAAACAACCTCTGACTCGTACTGAGCAGAAACACCAGCAAGATATTTTTGTTCAGCTTCAGGAATACCTAACTTATCAAAAGTTGCTTTGATTTCTTCAGGTACCTCATCCCAAGATTTCTCTGATTTCTCAGATGGTTTTACATAGTACGTAATCTCATCAAAGTTTAAGCTATTTAGGTCTCCACCCCATTGTGGCATTGGTTTGCTGTAGAAATGCTCTAAGGATTTAAGACGGAAGTCTAACATCCATTGCGGCTCTTCTTTCATACGAGAAATTTCTTCAACAATCTCTTTTGTTAAACCACGTTTTGAACGGAAGATGGAAACGTCTTTATCTGCAAAGCCATATTTATAATCGCCAATTTCAGGCATTTTCTTTGCCATTCTACTTCACTCCATTCTTAGCAAGCAACCCTCTAACGTAATGTTATGAGAAATCACTCACGATTCATTTTGTTCGCTCTTAAATCCCTTTTCCATTGCTTTCCAAGCTAATGTCGCACATTTTATACGCGCTGGGAATTTTGAAACGCCCTGAAGTGCTTCAATGTCTCCTAAATCAATGCTATCATCATATTCATTCCCAAGCATCATTTCTGAGAAGATTTGTGACATTTTGAGTGCATCTTCAATCTTTTTGCCTTTAATCGCTTGAGTCATCATCGAAGCAGATGACATTGAGATGGAACATCCCTCACCGTCGTATTTTGCATCTTGCACAACGCCATCTTCAACTTTTAAAGTTAGATGGATACGATCTCCACAGGTTGGGTTATTCATATCGATTGTTAACGCACCTTCTTGAATAACTCCTCGATTTCTAGGCTTTTTATAATGATCCATTATTACTTGTCGGTATAAGGTATCAAGGTTTATGTTAGAATCCATTGCTGAAATACTCCTTTGTTTTAATGAGTCCTTCAACTAGTTTATCAATTTCTTCTTCAGTATTATAGAGGTAAAAACTTGCACGAGCAGTAGCTGATACCTTCAACCATTTCATTAACGGCTGTGCACAGTGATGACCGGCCCTTACAGCGATACCATCTGCATCCAAGACTGTCGCAACATCATGTGGATGAACATCTTCAATATTGAAGGTTACAAGTCCAGCACGATGTTTAGGTCCATATATGGTTAGGCCCTCTACCTGAGATAAGCGTTCCATTGCATAATTTGCTAACTTGTGCTCGTACTCAAGAATATTATCTAGACCAACATCCTCTAAAAAGTCAATTGCAGCACCTAATCCAATAGCTCCAGCAATAATTGGTGTACCAGCTTCAAATTTCCAAGGAAGCTCTTTCCATGTAGATTCGTATAAATCTACGAAGTCTATCATTTCACCACCAGTTTCAACTGGTTCCATTTTTTCAAGTAATGCCTTCTTACCATATAATACACCGATACCTGTTGGGCCGCACATTTTATGACCAGAAAAAGCAAGGAAGTCACAATCTAAGTCTTTTACGTCAATTTTCATATGAGGAGCAGCTTGTGCACCATCGACGACCATGATTGCGCCATTCCGGTGTGCTATTTCAGTAATTTCTTTAATAGGGTTGATTGCACCTAAAACGTTAGAAACCATTACTACGGAAACAATTTTTGTTTGATTCGTGATAGTAGCTTCTACATCCTTCAAATCAATTGACCCATCCTCTTGAAGAGGAATATATTTTAATTTCGCACCAGTGCGTTTTGCAATTTGTTGCCAAGGGATAATATTGGCATGGTGCTCCATGTAGGTGATGACAATTTCATCGCCTTCTTTCAGATTTTCTCGCCCATAACTTTCTGCAATTGTATTAATTCCAGTTGTTGTGCCACGGGTAAAAATAATCTCTTGAATCGAGGAAGCATTGATAAATTTACGAACCTTTTCACGAGCATTTTCATAGGCATCAGTTGCTTTTGTTCCAAGGGTATGAACCCCACGGTGTACATTAGAGTTAATTTCTCGATAGTAGCGATCAACCGTTTCGATAACAGTAACAGGTTTTTGAGATGTAGCAGCACTGTCAAGATAGACAAGTTTTTTTCCATTTACCTCTTGATCTAAAATCGGGAACATGGAACGAATATCTTGGATATTCATTATCTTACTTTCCTTTCGATAACCTCAACAAGTTGCTTTTTAACTCCTTCAATTGGAAGTTGATTTACAACTGGTGCAAGGAATCCGTGAATAACTAAACGCTCTGCTTCCGTTCTTGGAATACCACGGCTCATTAAATAATATAATTGAACTGGGTCAACCCTACCAACAGATGCAGCGTGACCTGCTGTTACATCATCTTCGTCAATTAGTAAAATTGGATTTGCATCTCCACGAGCTTTTTCGCTAAGCATCAATACTCTTGATTCTTGTTCTGCGTTTGATTTAGAAGCGCCATGTTCAATATGCCCGATACCATTAAAGATTGAGCTTGCGCTGTCTTTCATAACACCATGTTTTAAGATAAATCCTTCTGAATTTTTACCATGGTGAGTAATTCTTGTAGTGAAGTTTTGCTTTTGTTCCCCACGTCCTACAACGACTGTTTTGGAATCTGCAAACGACCCATCACCGACTAAATTTGTGATGTTTTCAGAGATTGTATCTCCATCATTCATTAGTCCAAGTGCCCACTCGATTTTACTATCTCGGCCAATTACACCACGACGAGTTACATAGGTTGTATTTCCTGCTGCTAAGGAATCCACAGCACCATAGGTAACCTTCGCATTTGCCCCAGTAATAACTTCTGAAACAATATTGACAACTGTATTTACAGAGTCAGTTGTTGAAATATAGTTTTCAACATACGTAACAGAACTATTATCTTCAGCAACAACAATTACATGGTTAAAAATAGACGCTTCACCATTTTCTTGAATAAATACAGCATGAAGTGGAACTGTAACTTCCACATTTTTTGGAACATATACGAATGCTCCACCGTTTATTAATGCAGCATGTAATGCAGTTAGACGGTGTTCGTCGACCTTAACAGCTTCTGTCATGAAATACTTTTGTAGAAGGTCACTATGTTCACGGGCAGCGGTATGAATATCTGTAAAAATAACGCCACTCTTCTTTACTTCTTCAGAAAGAGAAATAAAGGCTGGTGTGTTGTTACGTTGAATGTATATATTCTTTTCTTCTTCAACATGAATTAATGATTTAATTTCATCAGGTAATTCATCGATTGAATTATATGGAGCACTTTCCACAACATGTTTTGCAAACTGTGTAAAGTTCCATTTATCTATTTTCGTTTTATCTGGTCTTGGCATTGGAAGGTCTTCTGCTTTTTCAAGAGCTTGTAAACGAAGTTCCTGTAGCCAGCTTGGTTCACCAAGAGTAGACGAAAAACCTCTGACATAATCTTTATCAAATGGTAATTTCGTATCGATTGTCATAATAATCCTCCTAACGCTTACGCTTCTTGATCTACAGTTTCATCTTCAATTCCTAATTCTTTCTTAATCCAATCATATCCTTCTGCTTCTAGACGTTGTGCAAGCTCAGGACCACCAGATTTCACAACACGACCTTGCATCATTACATGTACTTTATCTGGTGTAATATAGTTAAGTAAGCGTTGGTAGTGAGTGATGATTAAGCAACCAAACTCTTCTCCGCGCATTTCATTAATCCCTTTTGAAACAACCTTCAATGCGTCGATGTCAAGACCTGAGTCAATTTCATCAAGAATAGCAATCTTAGGCTGAATCATCATTAATTGTAGGATTTCGTTACGTTTCTTTTCTCCACCTGAGAAGCCTTCGTTTAGGTAACGTTGAGCCATGTCAGGGTCCATTTCTAAGAATTCCATGTTTTTATCCATAGTGCGGATGAACTTCATTAAAGAAATTTCATCACCTTCTTCACGACGTGCATTAACTGCGGAACGAAGGAAGTCAGCATTTGTAACGCCACTAATTTCACTTGGATATTGCATTGCTAAGAAAAGACCAGCACGTGCACGCTCATCTACTTCCATTTCTAATACGTCTTCACCATCTAATGTGATGCTTCCACTAGTAACTTCATATTTTGGATGACCCATGATTGCAGATGATAATGTTGATTTACCTGTACCATTTGGTCCCATAATTGCGTGAATTTCTCCACCTTTTATTTCGAGATTTACTCCTTTTAAAATCTCCTTGCCTTCGATTTCGACATGAAGATCCTTAACAACTAAAGTTGATCCTGCCATAACTACTACCTCCATTAGACAAAAAATATTTTGTATAGTTTTGACAAATTAAGTCAAAACTCTATTCTCATTTTATTCTCATTACAATCTTATAACAAATTCAAAGTGATATCAACCTTTACACATTGCTAATGAAGATACATTTTTACAACGAGAAGAAGGTATATTAACTGTGAATTTCGGTCATTTTTTGAGTATGAGAATAAGACCTAAATAAATTGCATTCCTTTAAGTCTTGTCCATCATTAAGATAACATAAATTTATAAGATATGTAAGGAAGAAAGGTTAGTGTTTTGTTAACGCCCCTAGTCCTCCGTTTATTTTTCACACATTAGGTTAATTCATTCTATAATATAGTATCCATGGTAAAAACCCAGTGCTCTAAACACTGGGTTTGTACTCAACATCTCTATTTTATATATGAACTCTTCGGTCTATTTGTGAAACAATCATCCTGCCTTGTTTGTATTCCTGTTCGCGGTTTTTCTCAACCCGCAAACGCTCCCTGAACTTTCGACAGTAATCTTCATAGCCAATCCCATGCGCCTGATGCATTGCCTTTTCCATTTCGCCCGTATAATTTAAACGGATTCGATTGATAATGAACCAATCCCTTCAATTTAATTAACACAGTATTAATCGTAGCATCTTCTTCTTTTTAGCTCAATGACGGTATCTTGCAGTATTTAATGCTGCTTATTCTTATTTCGCTGTATGGGTATTAAAATAAACACGAGATAAACAATTAAGGCAGATTCCTTTGTTTTACTCGTAAATATTCAAAAATTGAAAAGAAGCTTACCATTTGGCAAGCTTCTGTTAATCTTTATTTTACTGAAATAACGGCACCAGCATATTCTTCTTCAATGAATTTTTGAATTTCTTCAGATTTCAATACTTCAACCAATGCCTTAATTTCTTCACGATCTTCATCACCTTTGTTAACGACGACTAAATTTGCAGGTACGACATCTTCACCTTCAAAGGCAATGCCATCCTCTTCAATATTTACGCCACCCTCAAGTGCATAGTTTGTGTTGATTACTACTGCATCGCCTTCACCATTTTGAAATGCTGATGCAAGTAGCTTTGCTTCAATCAAATTAGAGAAGTCGAGATTTTTTGGATTTTCAACGATATCTTCTACTCTAGCTTGGTCACCAACACCTTCTTTAAGTTTGATGAGTCCTTCTCTTTCAAAAATTGGTAAAATACGTCCGTGATCACTGAAGGAATTGCTCATAATGATTTTTGCACCATCTGGAAGTTCATTTAAATTTTTATATTTCTTAGAATAAATTCCAATTGGCTCTTTGTGAATTTCTGCAATACTTACAAAATCAAAATCAGGATTGTCCTTTAATTGTAAATCTAAATAACCTGGAGTTTGGAAGTAGTTTGCATCTAATTCTTTTTCATGAAGTGCTACGTTCGGTAAAATGTAATCTGTAAATACTTCTATTTTTAGGTCAATGCCTTTTTCCTTTAATAAAGGTTTTGCTTGCTCTAATACTTGAGCATGTGGTACTGCTGAAGCGCCTACGATAAGTTCTTTATTTCCTTCAGCTTCTTTAGTGTCAGTACCCTTGTCTGCATTATCATTTGACCCACATGCAGCTAATGTAAAGGCTAGTAATCCAATTAGTAGTACATAAAGTAGTTTTTTCATTTGTGTTCCTCCTGTTATCTCTTGTCTGTATGTTTTGTAAAATAATCACCCACAAATTGAATGATAAATACCAAAATTAATATCGCAACAGTGGCGATAAATGTAATAACCGGTTTGTTACTTTGGAAACCATATAGATAAGCAAAGTGTCCTAATCCACCGGCACCAATTACACCTGCCATAGCTGTGAAGCTAACCAATGAAATCGCAGTTACTGTAATCCCTGATATTAAAGCGGGAAGGGACTCAGGTATTAGTACTTTAAAAATGATTGTTGAGTTCGTAGCCCCCATTGAATGAGAAGCCTCAATCACACCTTTATCAATTTCACGTAAAGCAATTTCAACCATTCTTGCGTAGAACGGTGCTGACCCGATAATCAAAGATGGCAGCGCGGCATTTGGCCCTAGCATTGAACCCATTACAATTTTCGTAAAAGGAATTAATAATACAATTAGAATAATAAATGGTATAGATCGAAAAATATTTACAAGTGCCGATACAATTCGATTGACCACTGAATTTTCCCACGCATTCCCTTTATCTGTCAAAAAGAGAACCAATCCTAAGAATAGACCTATAATAAAAGTCGCAAGTACTGAAATCGCGGTCATGTATAATGTCTCTAGAGTTGCTTCCCAAAGATTTCCCCAATCTAATGCTTGATAATCATTAACCTGCTTTTCCCATTTAAGTAGTTCCTGGAATTGTTCAAGCATTTTCAATCACCTCAGCTTCTACTCGTTGTTGTCGAATAAATTCAATGGCTGAAGTGACTTCATTGATATCACCAGCAAGATGAATAAACAATGTTCCATAAGATCCATTTTGGGTTTGTGAAATCTTTCCTTGTAGAATATTCACTTCCACCTTAAAGTCTCGGATTAAATGAGTGATTAATGGTTTCTCAGCATCTTCCCCAACAAAAGTAAGTTGCACCACTTTTCCATTTGGAAAACGATCAAGTAAATGCTCAATTGTTTCCTTTGTTTCTTCAGGCTCTGTAACTTGCTGTACAAAACGTTTTGTAATATTAGCTTGAGGCTTTTTAAATACATCAAGCACTCGTCCTTGTTCTACAAACTTGCCATTTTCCATAACGGCAACTCGATGACAGATTTTACGAATAACATGCATTTCATGAGTAATTAATACAATCGTTAAACCTAAACGTTCATTTATATCAACAAGCAAGTCCAAAATGGAATCAGTTGTTTGCGGATCTAGCGCAGAGGTCGCTTCATCACAAAGTAAGACCTTTGGATTATTTGCAAGTGCCCTTGCAATTCCTACCCTTTGTTTTTGACCTCCACTTAGTTGTGATGGATAAGCATCTTCTCTTCCTTCAAGACCAACAAGCTTAATGAGCTCTGTTACCCTTTGATCGCGTTTTGTCTTTGGTACATTTGCAATTTCAAGCGGAAACGAAATATTTTCCCTTACAGTTCGTGACCACAAAAGGTTAAAGTGCTGAAAAATCATACTAATTTCTTTTCGCGCATCACGTAATGCCTTTCCTTTAATGGAGGTAATATCATGACCTGCAACTGAAACAGTTCCTTCCGTTGGCGTTTCAAGTCCATTCAGTAGACGGATGAGTGAGCTTTTCCCAGCTCCACTGTATCCAATAATCCCAAAGATTTCACCTTCATTGATTTGCAAGTCAACATTGTTAACGGCTGTAACGGAATTCGTTTTTGTTTGATAAATTTTTTTAACATTTTTTAATGTTATCACGTTGTCACACCCTTTATTCCAAGAAAACTATGCTTAGTTTATGCGATAAAGTAAATAAATAAAAATAAATTGGAAAAGCCTTTCTGCAAAAAGAGCAGAAAGGCACATATGTGATTCCTTCCTCTCATCTTCCAAAGCTCTTGCTTTGTGTGATTTGGCACCTTTTCAACATAAGTTGACGGTTGCTGGGTTTCATCGGGCACATCCCTCCACCTCTCTAAATAAGAGTCATCAAATTTATTTATTTAATTATTATTATCATACTAACAACACGAAAGTTATCTTATCACCTTACATTGTTAAGTGTCAATGGAAAAAATGTGACTATTTCTACCTTTTTAGACTTAGGTTATCTAAAAATTAAACAGTTGGAACTGATAAGCCTGAGCTTGTTCCGTTTGCTGCCTTAATCGCTTGTTCTAGATCCTCTAAAATATCTTCAATATTTTCAATACCAACAGATAAGCGAACTAGGTCCTCTGTAACACCTGATGCTTTTAAATCTTCTGGACTTAATTGCTGGTGTGTTGTACTAGCTGGGTGAATAATTAGACTCTTTGCATCCCCAACATTTGCAACATGTGACCAAAGTTCAACATTATTGATTAGCTTTTCACCAGCTTCTCTTCCACCTTTAATTCCGAACACAACTACTGCTCCTGCCCCTTTTGGTAGATATTTGTCTACTAAATGTTTTTGAGGGTTATCGTCTTCTCCTGGATACAGTACCCATTCAACCCCAGGGTGCTTTTTAAGATAAGAAACAACTTTTTTCGTATTTGCAATATGTTCTTTCATACGTACATGTAGTGTTTCAAGTCCTAAGGTAAATTGAAATGCATTATATGGGCTTAAAGCTGGCCCTAAATCACGTAGGAGTTGAACTCTAGCTTTAATGATATAAGCTACAGGCCCTAATGCATCAGCATAGACCAAATCATGGTAACTAGGGTCTGGTGTTGTAAATCCAGGGAATTTTGGTGAATTCCAATCAAATTTACCACCATCTACAATTATTCCACCCATTGTCGTTCCATTTCCAAGTAACCATTTTGTAGCAGAATGAATAACAATATCTGCACCATGTTCAATAGGTTTACATAAGTAAGGTGTTGCAAATGTATTGTCAATAATCAGTGGAATACCAGCTTCATGAGCGATATCAGCAACAGCTTCAATATCAAGGATATCTAAGCTTGGGTTTCCAATCGTTTCAGCAAAAATAGCTTTTGTATTTGGGGTAATCGCTTGTCGGAAGTTTTCCGGATTTGTTGGTTCTACCAAGTGTGCTTTGATTCCATATTTAGGAAGTGTATTAGCGAATAAGTTATAAGTTCCACCATAAAGTGTTGAAGCAGATACAATCTCATCTCCAGCACCCGCAATATTTAATATTGCTGTTGTAATTGCAGCCATCCCACTTGAAACAGCTAACGCACCAACTCCACCCTCTAATTGCGCTACTCTTTCTTCAAAAACAGTTGTCGTTGGATTGTGAATTCGAGTATAAATATATCCGTTTTCTTTTAACCCAAATAGATTTGCTGCATGTTCAGTTGTATTAAATTTAAATGCATTGGATTGATAGATTGGTACTGCTCTTGCCCCAGTTACTGGATCTGCCTCAAGTCCTCCATGAACTGCAATTGTTTCTGGTCGATAGTTTTTTTGCTTTTCACTCATTTAAATCTCTCCTTTTTTTATGCAAATAAAAAACCTCTTCGATAAGAAGAGGTGTATGTATGGTTTCTCTTCTTATCTTTCAGACAAAAAACGTCTGTTGGATTTAGCACCGTGTAAATTACCGGTTGCCGGGCTTCATAGGGCCAATCCCTCCACCACTCTTGATAAGATTATCGATATAAAATTTTTTAATACTTTAATAGGTTAAGATAATGGTAACTCTTCTGCTCATACAAGTCAATAAGAATTTTTAGAAAAAATGAGAAATTCAAAATTTCGCATTTTTATAATATTTTGACGCAAAAAAGGAACTTATTCATGTCATTGCTACAAAATTCGTACCTTTTTCCCGGGAAATATGACATATTACGATATTTTAGCAAGTGTTTTTTCTTCATTTTGAAATGATTTTCTAGTAAATACAAGTAGGAAATAAAGAGATCCGATTAGATACAAGACAGACGTTATTGAAAACACATAAGCATAACCCCAATAAGCACCATACATCATTACGATTGAGGTAGATACTGGCCCCATCAATGCCCATCCTAACGAAAATACCATCTGATTAACGGAATTAGCTAGCCCCTTCATTGAATTATTTACTCGCCCCATAACAAGGGATGCTTGAATCGGATTACCTGCATTCATTAGTGCCTGTCTAAATAAAAACCCAATTGCTGCGATGTAAAGATTTTCAGTATATCCTGTTAACAATAGAAATGGTAATGATGATAACTGCAAATAAACCACAGCACGAACCTCTCCAACCTTATTAACAATTGCTGGTCCAATAATCATCGCTATCGCTGTTGCCGCTTGCCCTAAGGATAAAATGATTCCAATTATCGTATTGCTTGCTAAAAAGCGATCTGCAAAATATAAATTTAAATATGGAATCACTAATCCAGAACCGAACCCTATTATCATTTGAGCAATAGCAAACATCGCAATTAACTTAATTTGTGATCTATTAGTTTTTAATTTTTCCCTAAAGGGTTCAATCGGTTTACTCGTAGGTTGTTTTCTTTGTTGTTCGTTCATCTTAATGATAGGTAAAATACCTACAATATAGATTACTGTTGCAATTAGAAGCGTGATCCTTACACTCCAAAGTCCGCTCAAATGAAATAAATATTGAAATGCATCGGAAAATGCACCACCTGCAATGTTCCCAATAACTTGTGCTACCATCATAATCGCCGAATGAAAACTAAAGAGATGGACCCTTTGCGACGCTGTGGAGTTTTCTGCTAACCAAGGAACACCTGAAACTTGAATAAAAGCAGTTGATAAGCCTGTTAAAAATGCTGTTGCTACAAGTAGTTGCTCAACATCCAAAACGCTTCTAGCAAAGAAGGAAAATGTTGAAACTGCAATCCCAATGACCATAACTTTCTTTCGTCCAAATTTGTCACTCATTAGCCCTGCAGGAACGAGAATGATAGCGGATGCCAAAGCTGTCATTGCAATAATGGTTCCGTTTGTTTGCTCTGAATAGCCAAGTTCCCGCACATAAAAGTTATACATGATGGTGAACATACCCATGCCTAACTGTGTAAAAATGGTCGCTAAAATAAATAGCTTAATATTTTGATTGTATGATTTGTAATGTGTTTTCCATCCTGTGACTATGCTCATGTTCGCTCCGACTGAAAAAAATTAATATTTCGACTTCCTAAATATCATACATCTTTTCCTAAAAAAAGCAATAAAAATAACGCCGATTTAGGCGTTATTTTTATTGCTTCGTCAGCACTTCAACTAAGTATGGAACCGAGTGAAATGCATAAAATTTTTGGGACACTTTTCCGTCTTTTACATGCAGTAAACAAGGGACACTTTCAATTTGCCATTCAATTGCCTTTTGAGGTAGATAATTAAGGTCACTCTTTCCTATTAGTACGTTTGGAAGTAGTTCGTCTACTACCATGATCATTTTAGATGCTACTTGGCAGGTTCCGCACATAGGTGTGTATAAATAAAGCCAAAACTCATCCTCAGTAATGAGTTGGGTATTAATATCATTTGCATTCCATTCTTTCATCTCAACTACAACCTTTATATTATGAATTGCTTTTTATTGTACCATGAATTTATAAATCGTTTTTCATTTATGCTTTAAGCCTACTATAGTAAAAATTCTGCGTGAACATCAATATTCGCTGATAGAAGGACAGTTGCGATATGCTGTTCGGGTGCTGTTGCTACCTCGCGATACATTTTATCAATAAACAAATGACGTGCTTCAGGAAATTCACGTTTGAACTGTTTTCGTAACTTATCACCCGCACTGTCAGCATCCACCAAGATATAAACATCTTTATTAAATAAATGTTCAATTAATTCATCAAGCTTTGCTATACTAATCGTTCCATTTGTACAAATAATTTCAACCGGTTCATTCACAACCGTCTCGACTTTCTTCTTGTCTGTTCTTCCCTCAACAATGATTACCTTATCGATATCGTCAAAAGCCACCATTTCATCACCTTGTTTCAAGTGTACATTATTCAGCATTTTTGCTTACATCACTGTATTCGATGTGTACAACTGCTTTTCCTTCATTTTATAACAAAGATTATCTTTTGGTGAATCGATCGGAAAGATTATGGAAAAAAAGACAGTGGGTATCCACTGTCTTTAGCACCAACCATTTTCATCATCACAATCTACATACTTCATATCTGGGTCAGTAGGTACATCTGCATAGGTGAAAATTTTATTGGATTCCTGCTCATATCCTTGCTTTAATTCATATTGGGGACCATTATTTGTAAATGAAATTTTTCCGATAGGTTCTTTTTCAACAAATAAATTCATTTCGTTATTACCTAGTTTTCCAACAACTCGGTCAGTCACTTCAATTCGAGTATGTTTCAATACCATTATGAACACCCTTCCTACGGTATTTAAGTTTAGATTGTCCATTAAGAGAAACTTCATTCGGTCTGTCGCAACTCTCCAAAGAGATGGAAATAAAATATAAAAAAGAGCCAAATTAGGATTTCTCCTTAATTGGCTCTTGCTTTAAATTAGTCTTCTTTTATCATTTCTTCGTACTGCTCAGCAGTCATTAGCTTCTCAACATCTCCAGCATTTGCAGGTTCAACAACAATCATCCATGCTTTTTCATATGGAGATTCGTTTACGAACTCTGGGCTGTCATCAAGTTCTTCGTTAATTTCAACAACTTTACCGCTGATTGGTGCATAAAGCTCAGACACGGTTTTAACAGACTCAACACTTCCGAATGGCTCGTCTGCTTGGATTTCGTCGCCAACCTCTGGAAGTTCAACGAATACGATATCACCTAATTCAGATTGTGCGAAATCTGTAATTCCAATACGTACTTTATCCCCTTCAACTTTCACCCACTCGTGTTCTTCAGAATAACGTAATTCTTTAGGTGTGTTCATCCTGTACCCTCCATTAATACGATTTTATGAAATAAGTTTGTACCCATTTTGATGAGTAAACTCAACAAAATGATTTATGTAAAAGCCCTTTATAAGGTCTTTCATCCAAATACTTTCATGCCCAGGTTTCTTCAAACTTCGCCTCATTAAATCCAACTGTTACTTTTTTCCCATCTGTAGTGAGAGGGCGCTTGATTAGCATTCCGTCTGATGCAAGTAGGTCTAACAATTCGTCCTCTGATGCAGAACTTACTTTGTCCTTAAGCCCAAGTTCACGGTATTTTTGCCCACTTGTATTAAAGAATTTCTTTATTTCCAATCCACTATTTTGGTACATTTCTTTTAATTTCTCTTTTGATGGTGGATTTTCAACAATATGAATTTCCTCAAATGCAACCTGATGTTCCTCAAGCCATTTTTTTGCTTTTCGACAGGTTCCACACTTCGGGTACCAATAAAATGTTAATGCCATTTTCTCACCACCTTAAAACTTATTACTAATACATATTTTAGCATATACAAATTTTAATTAAAAACCATTCGCAACGTACCCCTTGGATTAATTTCGACTTATTTCCAGTTTATCCTGCATAGAAAATGAAAAAACCAGTCCTTTTTCAAAAGAAAAAGCTCCCTATTAAAAAGGAGCCTCTTCTAATGATCTATTTTACACCGTATATTTTTCGGCTTCGATTAAGGTTGCAGCTATTTCGCGTTTTTTTGCAATTACGTTTACTGGTGTAAAGCGTGTCAATTTACGTAATGCAGAAGTCATCATGCGTAGTACATCGCCTTCTTCTGTAGCAACAAGTGTTTCTTTTGCATGTGCTTCAATTTCATTGAATGCTTCTTGTACAAATACTTGTGTATAAAGAATTTTTTGCTGATTCTTGTCCTCACCAGACTTTTTGATTGCTTTTTCAGTACGTAGGACTACAGATTCCATTGCATAAATATTTGCTGCGATATCTGCAATATTTGCAAGGATTTCTTGTTCTTTTTCTAGTTTTGGACCAAATTTTTGAGCAGCAAGTCCGGCAATCATAAGGCCTACTTTCTTCGCATTGCGAACAAGGTATTTCTCTTGTTCTAGAACGCCTTCTCCAACTTCTTCAGGCATTAGCATCATAAGTTCTTCTTGAAGTTGTGTTGCTTTTTCAAGTAATGGTAATTCTCCTTTTAATGCCTTTCGAAGGAATGTTCCCGGAACTAATAACCGGTTAATTTCGTTCGTTCCTTCAAAAATACGGTTAATACGGGAATCACGGTATGCTCTTTCAATTTCATATTCTTGCATAAATCCATATCCACCATGGATTTGAACACCTTCATCGACTACATAGTCTAATACTTCTGTGTTGAAGAACTTATTGATGGAGCACTCAATTGCATATTCAGCGATTGACTTTGCCACTTCTTTACCATTGTTAACTTCTTCTTCAGTTAATTGACCCATACGGTCCTCAAAATATCCAACTGTACGATAAACACTAGATTCAGCTGCATATATCTTTGATGCCATATTCGCTAATTTTTCTTGAATTAAGCCAAACTTTGAAATTGGTGTTTTAAATTGCTGACGTTGGTTAGCATATTTTACAGCCAGTTCAAATGCACTCTTTGCTCCACCTACTGCACCTACACCTAGTTTATAACGACCAATATTTAAAATATTAAATGCAATCACGTGACCTCTTCCAACTTCACCTAGTAGGTTTTCTACAGGCACCTCGGCATCTTCAAGAATTAATGTACGTGTTGAGGAGCTTTTAATTCCCATTTTCTTTTCTTCAGCACCTGTAGACACACCCGGAAATTCACGTTCCACAATAAATGCAGAGAATTTATCACCATCAATTTTCGCATAAACTACAAACACATCAGCAAAGCCTGCATTTGTAATCCATTGTTTTTCACCATTTAGGATATAGTGAGTTCCTTCTGCGTTTAATTTTGCTGTTGTTTTTGCTCCTAATGCGTCAGAACCTGAACCTGGCTCAGTTAATGCGTATGCAGCAAGCAGTTCACCAGTTGCTAATTTTGGAAGGTATTTTTGTTTTTGTTCTTCGTTTCCAAAAAGAACAATTGGAAGTGATCCTATCCCAACATGTGCCCCGTGGGAAATTGAAAACCCACCAGCTCTTGCCATTTTTTCAGCAATTAAGGCCGAACTTACTTTATCTAGACCTAATCCACCATACTCTTCTGGTACATCTACCCCTAACAACCCAAGTTCTCCTGCACTTTTAAGTAATTTTACAGATCGATCAAATTCATGGTTTTCAAGATGTTCTACTTGCGGAAGCACTTCATTTGCTACATAGTCCTCTGTTGTTTTTGCAATCATTTTATGTTCATCTGTGTAATCTTCAGGAGTGAAGACACGATCTGCTTCAAGATCTTCGATTAAAAAGCCCCCACCTAAAACGACTTTATCAGTTGCATTTGACATTTGGTTTCCCCCTAAAAGTTTTATTCTGAGGCTAACCATTTAGGTTAGCCCTATATTGTCTAGCTCCAGCGCCTAGCCCCTCGAGGTCGCTTCCCCCATCCTGCTCCTCGTTAGGGTTCCAGCGCTTGTCGGGGCTGTTCAAGGCGCTTTCGCTTTTCCGATTTAAGCTAATAGTTCAAATACTCCGGCAGCTCCCATTCCGCCACCGATACACATTGTCACGACACCAAATTGTACGTTACGTCGCTTCATTTCATGCATCAATGTAAGTGTTAATTTTGCACCTGTACATCCAAGTGGATGTCCTAATGCGATAGCACCACCGTTCACGTTGACCTTTTCTTCATCAAGTCCTAATTCACGGATGACTTGAAGAGATTGCGAAGCAAATGCTTCGTTTAACTCAAATAATCCAATATCTGAAAGCTCCAGGCCTGCCATTTTAAGAGCTTTTGGTATTGCCGCAACAGGTCCGATACCCATAACCTCTGGTGGTACCCCCGCAACTGCAAACGATCTGAATTTCACGAATGGTGTTAAGCCTAAGCTAACTGCTTTTTCACGGTCCATCACCATAACAGCTGCTGCTCCGTCACTAGTTTGAGAAGCATTTCCTGCAGTTACAGAACCAGTTACTGAAAAAGCTGGTCTTAACTTTGCTAATATATCTAGATTTGTATCTTCACGCACGCCTTCATCTTGGGAGAACTGGACGTGCTTTTCTACCAATTGATTTTTAGCATCAACATGACGAAGTGTTACATCCACAGGTACAATCTCATCCACAAACTTTCCAGCTTTAATTGCTGCTGCTGCTTTTTGATGACTTCTTACTGCAAAAGCATCTTGATCTTCACGACTGACAGCATACTTTACCGCAACTTGCTCTGCAGTATGGCCCATGCCCATGTAATATTCAGGTGCTGTTTCTGCGAGTTTTGCATTTGGCCGAACCACATGACCCATCATTGGTACTAAACTCATAGATTCTGCTCCACCCGCAATTGCAGTGTCAGAATGACCTAACATGATTTTTTCTGCTGCATAGGCAATTGATTGAAGACCTGATGAACAATAACGATTGATTGTAATAGCCGGAACGGTATGTGATAATCCAGCTAACGCTCCTATATTTCGTGCCATATTTAGACCTTGTTCTGCCTCAGGCATGGCACATCCAATAATTAAATCATCAATATTTCCATCATAATTTCCTGCACGCTTTAACGTTTCTTTTACAACCAATGCCCCTAAGTCATCTGGTCTTACATTGGCAAGTGTACCTTTTTTTGCTTTTCCAACCGGGGTTCTCGCACCGGCAACGATGACTGCTTCTCTCACAATATTCCCCCCAAACTTTTTTGAAGGTAAAAGTACGGATAAAAATCTCTGTCGAAACTCTTCGTTTCTCTGCCCGTCCGGTTCACACGTTAATCCTAAATATTCCGGTCCTCGGTACGTCGTTCCTAGACCTTTCGACGCATAAAATGTGCTAGTGTCGGCATCGCAACAGGACGTGGCACCTTTGCGGACGGGAATCTTTTCATCCACCTTTTACCTTTTTTATTTTGTTTTTAGTTACGTAATGGTTTTCCTTTTACAAGCATGTGCTGCATTCTCTGCTGTGTCTTTGGTTCACCGACAAGGCTTAGGAATGCCTCACGCTCCAAGTCTAGTAAGTATTGTTCATCCACTTCGGTGCCGTATGGGATATTTCCACCTGCAAGTACCCACGCAAGTTTTTTCGCAATCTTAAGATCATGGTCTGAAATGTAACCAGAATACTTCATTGCTTGTGCACCTAATAGTAAAGTTGCATAACCTGATTCACCAACAACTGGTACTTTTTTTCGAACAGGTGCTTTATAACCTTGTGCAGACAATGCCAATACGGATTCTTTTGCATCATGAATGAGATGATCACCATTGAAACTTATACCATCTTCTTTTGTTAAGAAGTTATTTGTTCGCGCCTCTTCAGCTGATGTTGAGACCTTCGCCATGGCAATTGTTTCAAATACCTTATTTGCGACATTTTGAAGATTCACTTCTACCCCTGTTGGCATTCCTTGTAGATGGTTAATATATAATTCTTTATTTCCACCGCCACCAGGGATTACACCAACACCTACTTCTACTAGTCCCATGTAGGTTTCACTTGAGGCTTGAATCTTGGCAGCTGGCAGACAGAGCTCTGCTCCTCCACCAAGGGTCATACCAAATGGAGCTACAACCACTGGTTTTTCACTATACTTAATGTTCATCATCGCTTGTTGGAACTGACGAACTACTAATTCGATGTCATAGAAATTGTCATCCTGTGCTTCCATTAAAATCATCGCAAGATTTGCACCGACACAGAAGTTTTTCGCCTGATTTCCGATAACTAAACCTTTGTAGTTTTTCGCCACTTCTTCAAGTGAGTAATTGATCATTTGAATGATATCAAAACCAATTGCATTATTTGGCGATGTGAATTCTAATAATGCAACATCATCACCTAAATCTATTAAACTAGCACCACTATTTTTCTTAATGACGCCATTTGTTTCTTTTAAAGACTTAATATTAATATTTTTTGGATTTACCTTAACTGCTTTGTATTCACCGTTATGATAATAAGAGACTGAGCCATTATCTTTTTTATAGAATGAAGTATTCCCGTTCGCAAGCATCTCCTTTATCCATGCCGGAATTACAGCTCCTTCTGCTTCCATCTTCTTCACAGAGTGTTCAAGTCCGATTGCATCCCACATTTCGAATGGACCTAATTGCCAGCCGAAGCCCCATTTCATTGCCTCGTCTATCGCAACAATATCATCTGCTATTTCTCCTAAAAGAGTGGCAGAATAGATAAGAGCTGGGGATGTAATATTCCATAATAGCTTTCCAGCACGATCTTCTGCATAGAAAAGGGTCTTAAGCTTATTTGCTGTCCCTTTTACTTGTTTAATGGATGCTGTGACTGGTGTTTGTAACTTTTTGCGCTCTTCGTATTGGAGTGTGTCAGGATTTAATTCAAGAATTTCCTTGCCTTTTTTCAAGAAGAAACCTTGACCTGTTTTACTTCCAAGCCATCCTTTTTCCAGCATTGCTTTCATGAAATCAGGAACATTGAATACCACTTTTTCTTCTCCCTCAACCTGTTCATAAACATTGTTTGCAACATGAATAAATGTATCTAGTCCCACAACATCTAGTGTACGGAAGGTTGCGCTCTTAGGACGACCAATCATTGGACCTGTAACAGAGTCTACTTCTCCGATACTGTAACCACCTTTAAGCATTTCACGAACGGTAACAAGCAACCCATATGTTCCAATCCGGTTTGCGATAAAGTTTGGTGTATCCTTTGCTTCAACGACTCCTTTACCCAGTACATCTTCACCAAATGTTTTCATAAAAGAAAGTACATCTGGGCTTGTGTTCTTTGTAGGAATTACTTCGAGCAATTTCAAATAACGTGGTGGGTTGAAAAAGTGTGTGCCTAAAAAGTGTTTTTGAAAGTCCTCTGAACGACCCTCAGCCATGGCTTCAACCGAAATACCGGATGTGTTAGAACTAACAATGCTACCTGGCTTTCGTACCTTATCGATTTGACTAAAAACCTTTTTCTTAATATCAAGGTTTTCAACAACCACTTCAATAATCCAGTCAACCTCTGAAAGCTTTTCCATATCATCTTCAAAGTTCCCAGTTGTAATAAGAGCGATGTTTTCCTTAGAAGTAAGGGGTGCAGGCTTTTGTTTCAACAACTTTTGGACTGCCCCACTACTAAAACGATTTCTTACTTCCTTATCTCCAAGTGTAAGCCCTTTCTTTTTTTCTACTTCTAAAAGTTCCCGAGGAACAATATCTAATAATAATGTAGGTATTCCGATGTTTGCTAGATGCGCAGCAATTCCCGATCCCATAACTCCCGAACCAAGGACTGCAGCTCTTTTAATGCTTTGGATCATTCACAGTTTCCTCCTTTTACTCAATTTGAGTATTTGAATGAATACTCATTCATTTTACTGTCAAAAAAAAATATTCCTTACTCGGTTTCACCTCATCGATGTTTGCACATCCAAAAGAATGAGTTTCTTTATAACTTAATATAAAACAATTTTTAAATTTTCGCAATATATTCAAGAAACAAATTTTCTATTTCTTTCTTTTCGAATTGAAAATGGGTAATCAGGTGATTCTATGAATGGAGGTGACAATGAGATGGCTAAAGTTGATAAAAATCCGTCAAAACGCGCAGTTGGTGCGGCGAGTGTAAAAGGAAATGCAGGCCCTGATACAAGAGCTAGAAGTGGTAAAACACAATCAACTAACCAACAGTATGGAGCGCAAAATACTGGTGGAGAAGAATAAGTAGGTTTTTAGTGGACTAGGTATGAAGTACTCAGCTGGGAGCGGTTAGGGGACTATTAATTTTGATGAAGGGGATTTC
>NZ_HE610986.1:137203-231852 GCF_000285535.1 Bacillus timonensis
CTCATGAAAGGGACTTCGTCGATTTCATTCATGGCGAATCCCCTTCATAGCTCTCATGAAGGGGATTTTGTAACTTTCACTCGGGCGGAGTCCTCTTCATTACTACCATGAAGGACTTTCCGCAGCAAATTCTTGGCTGAAAGTGACTTCATAACCACTATGAAGGACTTTCACAGGCAATGTCTTGGCCGGAAGTGACTTCATCATCTAAAAGATGTTCCACTTTCAAATCAAAATAAAAAGCAGCGCGAGTAAAACATTTTGTTTTGCTCGCACTGCTTTACAACTTTTACACCTTTTCAAACAATCTACTTCCCAAATACCCCTTTTAGAACAAATGCAACATTTGCTGGGCGTTCAGCGAGACGTCTCATAAAATAACCATACCAGTCGGTTCCGTATGGCACATACACTCGCATCGTATAGCCTTCTTTTACAAGTTCCTCCTGGCGCTCTGTCCGAATCCCGTATAGCATTTGGAACTCAAATTGATTGTGGCTGATATTATGCTCTTTCACTAATTCTTTCGTATATTGAATGATTGCCTCATCATGTGAAGCAACTGCTGTATAGTTACCATTTAACATATGCATCTTTATGATTTTCTTAAAGTTCTCATCCACATCTTTTTTCTCGGGGAATGCCACTTCTGGCGATTCCTTATAGGCACCTTTTACTAGGCGAAGATTTGGATGATATTCATCTAAGTCCTCTATATCCTTTACAGTCCGATAGAGATAGGCCTGAATAACCGTTCCTACATTATCAAATTCTTTTCGCAGTTCTTTAAAAATCTCAATGGTCTTCCCACATCTTGAGTAGTCCTCCATGTCAATTGTAACGAAGACATTGTTTTCTTTTGCAACATCAAGAATTCTGCGCATATTATTCATAACAACCTCATCTGAGATATCCAACCCCATTGAAGTCATTTTTAAAGAAAGCTGTGCATTTAATTTTTCTCTACCAATTGCTTTAATTGCATCGATTGACCCATCTGCCATAAGATTTGCTTCTTCTATACTATCGACGAATTCCCCTAAATAATCGATGGTGACAGCAAGGCCTTTCGCATTAAGCTCTTTAATTTTTTTTACAGCTAAATTTATTGTTTCACCCGCGACAAATCTGGCTGCGCCAAAGCGTAAACCATATTTCCGCGCTAGTTTTGTAAACGCTTTATTTTTCGATAAAAATAAAAAGAAGTTACGTAAAATTTGTTCCATGTCGTGTTCCCCCTCGTAACGCACTCTTTCTAGAATTTCTTTTAATCTACTAAATTCTATCACGTTTAAAACGCTTTGAATATATCCCAAGAAATTTTTGTCGAACGCTTACATGTGGAATCCTGCCATGTTTTATTCTATGCACTGCATACAAAAACGTTTTCTTGGAAACCTAATATCGAATAGATAGGATAAGGAGGCTTTTATATGCAACAACAGCAATCACAACAGCAGCAACAGCAACCTTTTTATACACCAAAGGGGGAACAGCTGTCAGAAGCACCTGCAGTTATTACATCAAAGGACTTGTTATATTTAACCGATATGATGTCCTGGAACCTTTTAGCAGTGAAGAAAGCACATTTCTTTGCAAGTCAATGTCAAATGCCTGAAATCTCCCAAGCGCTTGAGAAAGCGTGTCAAATGCATCAGCGCCATTATCAACAAATTTTAGACCACATGCAAAAGCATACAGGTCAACAACCACAGCAGCCAAGTCAAGGCCAAATACAAGGCCAGCAAATGCAATAAAAGGGGGCTACATAATGAATCAAATGAATCAGCAAATGAATCAAAATCAAGTAAAAAATCCAAAAACGAGTGTTCCAAAAACACCACAAATGAATGATCGTGATTTCATAAATGACATGTTGGCAACTGAAAAGTATATGACAGCTGCCTACAGTACAGCCTTAAATGAAATGAGTCATGATGCATTATATCAAGATATTCGCTCCATCTTCAATGAAACACAGGATTGTCAAAGAGAGCTCTATAATCTTATGTTTAAAAATGGTTGGTATAAACTTGAGGAAGAGGAAACCCAAAAGGTTCAACAAAAGTTACAACAGTTTTATAACTATACAACCACACAGTTTCCAAACCATAACACCATGCAATAAAATAAAAGAGATGAAGCACTCTTCATTGTGCCTCATCTCTTACTTGTTGTTTGACCGATGCTCTTCATTTAATTTCTTAATCTCTGCAATAACCTCTTTGATGCCTTCCTTTGCATCAGGGTATGTTTCGTTCCAATGCTTAGCAAGTGGTGGCATTGATTTTGAAATATGCATGTAAAGGGACCAAAGCTTTACTTTTTCTTTTAATTCTGGTGAACTTTCACCAAGTAAAAGCTCTGTGTACTTTTCTAGCAATCCATCAACTTGTTCCTCAATTTTTTTATTCATTTTTTATCTCCTAGTTTACAATTTAGCGGACATGTTTTGCAGCGTTCTTTCGTACTCGTCGTTTTATAATAAAGACAACATGTTTTCCTAGTTCGGATGTTTTGGTCATATTCTGGACGGTATACCTTTACACCAAAATAACGAGCTAAAGGATTCCATGTAATCGGACCAAATAGTTCCCCTTCCGCTTTCTTTATCAGGTATTCAAAGTCATCCAGTATCCTCTCTCGTTGTCCATCAAACTTTGGTTTTGCCAATACTGATTCATAAAGCCAATACACATAAATCGAGATGTTTTCCCACAGAACTTTTTTTGATAGGCCAGAGTTTGTAGAAAGAGTTTGTAAAACTTCATTGATATTCTCACGAAAAATAGTCCGTACTGTATCATCACGCCATTTTTCTCGAAACTGTGATGGAGCAGGCACCGTTTGAAGGTCTGCAAAATAGAATTTCGGATTCCAATACCACAGTTCTTCTGAATCATTCGTTTCTAATGAGATATTTGACAATGAAACATTTAATCTTTTATTTAGTATCGTCATCGCATACAAATTGAGAACCGCGAAAAATCCATAACGTTTCATGAACATCGACGCCGCTACTCGTTTATCAGGTGCTGAAATTTTCTGCTGAATTTTTTCCAAATACAGGTTTATATTTTCATCCTTAAAAAGCGTAGAAATAGGACTTGATAAACTTGAACGAAATTGCCTGTCACTCAGACGAAATTCCTTTAATTGCTCGATTTCCGTATTCAAAAGAAGGTTTGACATTTTTATACTCCTACCTTGTTTAGTATACGTCTTCCCTTGCCGTGAGGAATGCATAATGGTGTACCAAACAGTGGATCGACGGTTACTTCACAATCCATGCCAAACACATCTTTTACTAAACTACAATTGACAACAGATTCCGGTTTACCCTGGCCATATATTTGTTTGTTTTTAATCGCAACAATATGATGTGCGTAGCGACAAGCTAAATTTAAGTCATGTAAAACCATGATGATTGTACGTTTTTCTGTTTCGTTCAATTCAAATAAAAGGTCTAAAATTTCGATTTGGTGTGTCATATCAAGATAGGTTGTTGGTTCATCAAGTAAAATAATGTCGGTTTGCTGGGCAAGTGTCATTGCAATCCAAGCACGTTGGCGCTGACCACCTGAAAGGGAATCAACAGTCCGTTCAGCGAAGTCTGTCATATTGGTAGCCTCTAATGCATGGATTACCATTTTCTCATCCTCTTCTGACCATTGCTTTAGCCAGTTTTGGTAAGGGTAACGGCCTTGTTTGACTAACTGGAGAACAGTTAAACCTTCTGGAGCAGTTGGTCCTTGAGGAAGAATGGCAAGCTTTCTCGCAACTTCTTTAGTCGGAAGCTTTGCAATTTTTTCCCCTTCAAGAAGGATTGAACCTTGTTTTGGTTTAAGTAGTCTTGCTAATGAACGCAACAAAGTTGATTTTCCACATCCGTTTCCTCCAATGAAAACAGTGATTTCACCCTTTGGTATTTCAAGTTGGAGGTCTTCTATAATAATGGAGTCCCCGTACGATAATGTTAAACCTTCTGTTTCCAATGCATTCATTCAAGTACTCCCCCTTATATTACACGGTCTTAGCTATTTCTACTCTTATAAAGCAAGTAGATAAAATAAGGCGCTCCAATTGCAGCGGTGAATACGCCAGCTGGAACCTCGGTTGGTGAGAAGACAATTCTACCTATTAAATCTGCTACCATTACAAGGATACCTCCTAGTAACGCAGCTGTTGGTAGCAGCGCTCCAAATGCGGAACCCACTAATCTCCGTGCCATATGTGGCGCCATTAAGCCAACAAATCCAATTCCACCAGCAAAAGCAACTGCACTACCAGTTAATGCTGTACTTATTAATAGTAATAAAAATCTTTGTTTCTGTACGGAACTTCCGACCCCAGTTGCTAACTCTTCTCCAAGTTCTTGAATGTTTAAGTTTCTTGCGAGCATAAAGCAAAGGATTAATAAGATGATGACAACAGGACTGAGTATTTGTACATTTGCCCAAGTTGACCCATTTACCGTTCCAGTTATCCAAATATTTGCCTGGCTTGCTTGATAAATTGGTCCCATTACCATAAATGTTGTTGTCAACGCTTGTGTGAGGGCAGAAACACCAATTCCTATTAACACAAGCCGAATTGGTGAAACTCCATTTTTCCAAGCTAAAATATATACTAAAAACGCAACAACCGTAGCGCCGATAAATGCAGCAACAGGTAGCCATTTTATACTAACAGTCAAAGCATTACTAGAATTCGAAAAAGTGGCTAAAAATGCAACAACTGCAACAGACGCACCACCTGTAATTCCTAGAATATCTGGAGATGCAAGAGGATTACGAATAATTCCTTGTAAGATACTACCCGCAGCAGCCAATGCCATGCCTACTAAAAAGGCTATAAGTATTCTTGGTAAACGAAAAGATGTGACAACCAATTGCTCCATCCGTGAACCATAGCCAAACAATGTTTTTACAACCGTAACAGGGTCTATTTTCATTTCTCCCAACCCTGTACTTACTAAAAACAAAACTATAGCTACTGCTACTAGAGTAAAAAACGTAACAAGTGCTTTTTTATCAATTAAAAAGGATATAGTTCCCTTTTTCCCCATTCGAAATGCTCGATATTTATTCATGCTTAACGAAACCCCTTTCTCGCCACATAAATAAAGAAAGGTGTTCCGATTAATGCTGTCATTACACCTACTGGTACCTCTTCTGGCATGACAATATATCTTGCTGCAATATCGGCAACTAGAAGTAACACGCCACCAAGAATCCCACTAAACGGAAGAATCCAACGATGATCAATTCCAACCAATGCCCTAGCAAGGTGAGGAATTACGATTCCGATAAACCCAATTGGCCCAGCAACTGCAACTGCACTACCCGCTAACAGTATAATTGTAATAGCGGTTATAAGTTTAACTGTCCCCGTTCTCTGTCCTAGCCCTTTTGCAACATCTTCTCCCATAGTTAGAATATTAATTTTATTAGCTAAGAGAAGGGATGCTACCCAGGCAACGACTAAATATGGAAGAACACTTGTTAGCATCTCAAGCTTTCTTCCTTGGATTGATCCTGCAAGCCAGAATAGTACTTGGTCTAATGCCATTTCATCAATGACAAGTAATCCTTGTGTGAAGGAGGAGAACATTGCAGCAATTGCCGCTCCTGCCAATGTCAATTTCATCGGTGTGAGGCCTTCGCGCCCAAGTGATCCAATAAAATATACAATACATGCAGCAATAGCTGCACCTGCAAAGGCAACCCAGGTAAAGGCTTGTAACGAATTAATCGAGAAAATGGAGACAGCAGCCACAATAAAAAAACCCGCTCCAGCGTTGACACCAAAGATTCCAGGTGATGCTAATGGATTTTTCGTTAAAGCTTGCATGAGTGCTCCCGCAATTCCTAAACTCGCTCCAACAGCTGTAGCAATTAAAGAGCGCGGCAAGCGAATTGTTTCAATAATGATATGTTCGTTAGAACCATTAAAAGCAGTGAATGTTTGATAAGCCATTTTCCAGGATGTATCTGTGTATCCATAAACAATGCTTGCACACATTGAAAACAGTAACAATAAAATCCCGATAATTAGTCCGGTAAATTTAGCTTGAGTTGATTTCAAAACCATTATAATAGAGCCCCTCGGTAATAAGAAAGAAATGTATGACTTTGGATAAACATGTTTATGTTAATATTAGGTGTTTTTTGTTATGTTATACATTTTCCCAGTCTCCCTATTTCATTGTAGAAAGACAAAGAAAATTAGTATTTTATTTCTCTTTTAGTCTATTTGAAATGAGAATGATTGTCAATGAAATGAAAATCATTCTCAATTTAGTATTGACTAAAGATTTAAATCACTTTATCATTTTAAATAAATGAAAATCATTATCAATTAGAGGAGGATACAAGATGAACTTTAAAAAGAAAGTATATCTCGGATTTCTGACGCTGGCTATATGTTCATTACTATTAGCTGCTTGTGGAGCTGCAGATAATACCGACAAAGGCAACAATGCAGCAAAAACTGAAGGAGAAAATACATACACGGTTGATCATGCAATGGGTTCAACCAAAATCAGTAAAAATCCAGAAAGAATTGTCGTTTTAACAAATGAGGGAACGGAAGCCTTATTAGCAATGGGAGTTACCCCAGTAGGTGCAGTTCGTTCTTGGATTGGCGATCCATGGTATGAACATATTGAGAAACAAATGGAAGGTGTAGAAGTTGTTGGTGAAGAAAGCAATGTTAATATTGAAGCAATAGCTGCGCTTGAACCTGATTTAATTATCGGAAATAAAATGCGACAAGAAAAAATTTATGAGCAATTAAAAGCGATTGCTCCAACTGTTTTTGCCGAGGATTTACGAGGAGATTGGCAAAAGAACTTTACTCTTTATTCAAAAGCAATCAACAAAGAAGAAGAAGGAAAAAAAGTTCTTGATGAATTTAAAGACCATTTAAATAAAGTAAAAGAGAATATCAATACTGATACAGAAGTGTCCGTTGTCCGTTTTATGGAAGGACGCACTCGGATTTATTATACTGATTCCTTTTCAGGGGTTATTTTCGAACAATTGGGCTTGAAGCGTCCACAGCAGCAGGTTGATTTATTTGCACAGGATCAAAATGATCAATTTACTCGAGAAGTTGACCAAGAAAAGATTCCATTAATGGATGGAGACGTTATTTTCTACTTCACCTATGAAACAGGAAATGGTGAAGCAACTAAAGTTGAAAAAGAATGGATAAATAATCCGTTATGGAAAGGGTTAAATGCGGTTAATGCAGGAAATGCTTACAAAGTAAGTGATCCAATTTGGAACACCGCGGGTGGCGTTCTAGCAGCTAACCTCATGCTAGATGATATTGAAGAATACTTAGCAAAGTAAGTCGAAATGCTAAAAACTTAACATTAAATTAGCTCCCACATTTTTTCGTGGGAGCTTTTTGTTTATTTTGCTCGTAGCTTTTCTAAAATGACCTGTGCCTCATACCCATCTTTAAATGTATATAACTGACTTTCTTTTCCTGCTATGGCTGCAACAAGATTATCAATAAGGGTAACTGATTCTTCCGTTTCAACTTCAATCGGCTTAATTTCCTCACCTAATTTGCCACCTTCAAGTCTTCCCCAATCGACAAGGGATAGTGTCCCTTCTGTTCCATAAGCCGTATAAGTGATTCGTTCCGCACCAGCAATTTGGCTGATTCCATTTAGTAAAAATGGTGTACCATCCTCTAACTCTAATGAAGCAATAACCCCCGTTTCGCATTTAGACTGATCCTCAGGAAGTTCCAACTGGCTATGTTGATATGTGATGGATCCAAAAATCCGTTGTGTTAATTGAATAAAATGGACCCCAACTTCCAACACAAAGCCACCTTGTTCTCGACCAGCAACCCATTCATTCTGTTGCCATAAACGTGGCCAGTTTGGGAAATTCAATGAAAGTTCTAGTTTACGTAGCTTTCCTATGTATCCTTCTTTCATCAACCGCTCAAAGGTATTGGCTGGGCTACTGTAGTTAAGCGGAAAATTCATAGCATGAATGATAGCTTTGTTTTCTACTTTTTCATACATTTCCTTAGCCTCTTCAAGTGAGTTTGCTAGAGGTTTTTCGCATAAAACATGGATTCCTTTTTCAATAACATCCATTGTAACAACATGGTGATATTTTGGTGGAACCGCTACATAAACAAGGTCCAACTTTTCTTCTGCAAGCATATCCTTGTGGTTATCATACCAA
Organism: Bacillus timonensis; assembly: GCF_000285535.1. Classification (GTDB taxonomy): domain Bacteria; phylum Bacillota; class Bacilli; order Bacillales; family Bacillaceae_L; genus Ferdinandcohnia; species Ferdinandcohnia timonensis. The sequence goes on from NZ_HE610986.1 coordinate 145,420, forward strand.
TTGATTCCCCCAAGCTTTTCCGCCATATTTGTAGCACGCTCTATATTCGTATCAACGACTGCTGTAACTTTAGTATGGCTATTTGCGTTAAAACCTTGGATTAACCTCTCCCCAATTGCCCCAAGACCAATTACTCCTACCTTTATATATTCCATATTCATCTCTCCTCCCCATTCCCCCATTATAATTCCAGCTCTTAAAATCGTCTATCAATAAAAAAATACCCCTCCTACTATGATTAGGGAGGGGATTGTCCTACAAAAATGATTTTATATCATATACATGACCATTGATTAATTCTTTGTTAAAGATAAGGTCGAGGATGACACCTGCAACGAAGTCAGGCGATCTAAGCATTCCTTTGTCATTGAATTCAATGAATTGCTCAACTTCTGTGAAATCTTCTTTCTTTGTTTTTCTGATTACCTCTTGCATTTCCGTGTCCATTACACCAGGAGAAAATGAAATTATAGTTACTGGATGTTCAGCTGTTTCCTGCTCAAATCCCACTGATTTTGTAAACATATCGATTCCTGCTTTAGACGTAGAGTATGCTGTCCATCCGTATCTGGCACGGTTTGCAGCACCTGATGAAATGTTCACAATTACTTTTTTCGTTGCAAACGATGCCGTATGGCGAATGAAATAGGAACTTAACAGCATTGGAGCTAAGAGATTAACATGGATACTCTCCGTTAGTTCTCTTGGACTTGCCTTTCCAATCGGCTTAATCGGATCAATTAATCCAGCATTGTTCACTAAATAAATTCCTTCTGCATTTGAAAAGTCGATGGAGGAAAAAATGCGTTCCATTACTTTTTCAATTTCCTCTGTCTTTTGGAGATCACAAGAAAAATAATAAAGATTAATTCCCTTTTCAAACGCAATTTCTTTTAACTCATTATTCTGCTTTCTTGATATACAAAATAAAGTATGATTTTTGTCCATAATTTGTTTTACGATGGACTCTCCTAATCCCCTAGATGTTCCAGTAATAATAAAATATTTCAAATAAGACACTCCTATTATGCTTTTATCTTTTCCACCATTTTCAATAAGTATATCATACCCTATTGAACACTGATTGATAGGATAAAAGCAAGCAAATTGTCCTTTTTTATTGTAAATATTATTCGATAATTCCTGTCTCGGTCAGCTCCACCTTTGCATGAACCGCTATTTCGATATTAGGATACTCAAGCTTCCATTTTTCAAAATCTAAACCACGAGTTGAATGTCTGGCCATGTATCCAATTCCAACCGGATCAATATTTTTTTCTTGAAAATCTTTTAACATTTCTTCGGATTTTTCCTCAATAGCGCTCTCGAGTTCGTTGATGATCTTTTGAACAACTTTTGGAGTTGTTTTTTGTCCAGTAAACTCACTTAATATCCCTTGAAACTTAATTGTAATGTTTACCTTCGGCTTCCCATTTACTTGCTCGACTTTTATTTTCCTATTCGTTTTGATACGCATAATCGACGCAAACTCATCGGAACCTTTTAATGGTATTGTGTAGGCACCTTCACCATAATTTTGCACCATTGCTTTAAAGAAGAATAAATCTTTTTCATCAATTTTATACACTAATTTCCCTTCTTGAAAAACCCCAAGCCCTGTAATTTCCATTTTATCAGAAAGCAATTTTAACATAGGCAAATAGGGATCCATCCCCTCCATATAAAATCTATACATAAATGTATGAAGGTCGGACTTTGGCATGTCACGATGTTTAATATTATGTTGTAGCATGATTGACAAGTACTCCCCAGTACCCCTGTTGCCTAACGTTTTTTCTAATACGTCTCTTGTTTTTCCTTCAATAACAGCTAAATTTATTTTAGATCCTATACTTGCATCACGTTGAAGTGCATCAATATAGCGAATAATTCCATCTTTCGCTAACTCATCCTCGTACAGAACAACGCGAACAGCACCTGTCACTAACGGGTCTGCTGATTTTTTTTGTAAAACGGTAATAATCTCCTTAGCTAATAAAGATTCGCCAGTGAAGCTTGCATTGTCAATACTTTTATCCGCATGAAAAACGGGGATGACGGCTGTTCCTTTAATCTTTTGACCCTCTGCTTTGTCGATTCCAATTGCAGCCACCATATTAATTTCATCGATAATCTCTTCTGATATCCTTCCATAAATAATGGTTACTATAATAATGACACAAAGCGCTATTACGATTAGAAACTTTTTCATTTTTTCTCCCTCAGTTTTCGAATGACTAATGTGATTACAAAGAGGATAGGAATAAAAACAAAAATATAATAAAATCCAAATTTTGATAAGTAGTTACTAACCATATCTATATTTTGACGTGTTTTTATAAAAACGCTTGCTATCAAAACCATTGGTAAAATAAATAGTAACGCTTTTCGTTGTTGAATTGAAAACATTCTTTTCATTCCTCTACTGGCTCCCCAGAGTGCAATACAAATATTAGGAAGAATCACAAGGAACCATGATGCGATTCCAACATATTCAAAGCGTTCTACAAATGGCATGTTGATACTTTTAAACATTGTTAAAGTTGCCCAAATGATCTTATCCATTTGATCCGCACTAAAATACATAATCGCAGTAACTGCGGCAACTAGATATAAACCAGTAGTTGCTAAGACTCCTAGGTGGGCCCATTTTTGAGACTTTTCTGGATTCTTAATAAATGGATAAAAGAGCAAAAGTGTCTCAAATCCCATAATACTTAAGGTCATGTCCTTTGTGCCTTGTGCAATCTCAGTTAGTGAATGATTCATGATTGGTACCAGATTTCGCACATGTGCATAATCCAATGGAAAAAATACCAAAAGAATAATATATCCAGGTAGGACAATGCTAAAAAAACTAATGCCTGTTACTGCTCGAAAACCACCTGAAATAATATAATAAGTTAGTATCATTGTATAAAAACCAAAAACCCAACCATTAAATTCGGGAAACATCCAAACCTGAACAACCTCAATATAGGTCCGCAAAACGGTTACCGCTAAAGCCATAAGATAAACAATAAATAAGAGGCTAAAAAAACCCCCTATCCACTTTCCAAAAACCTCTTTATGAACTTCAATAATGTCCCCTTTTGAATGATTAAGTATTTTATACATCATCCACACAATGATATGGACTGCTATTCCAGATAAAATCACGGAAATCCAACTGTCATACCCCGCTGATTTTGCAATGATTCGCTGGAATCCTAGCATTCCCACCCCCACTTGCATGGAATGTATTAAAAAAAATACAAAAAAAGGAGAAACTAAAAATGATTCCTTGATCCTTTCCATAGCTGCAACTCCTCGGATTACTCGTCAATATCTTTTTTCGCCTCCGCTTTTTTGCGATTAAAACGGTTTGTGTCTTCAGGACGAACATATACCGGACGCTTTGCTAGTTGAGAATATGGTAATCGAACAAAAGCATCCCTTAAATCTCTTACACGGATTGGATAAATCGGTTCTAGAAATGGCCGACCTAAGGATGTTAAGCGAATTAAATGGGTCATTAAAAAACAAAAACATAAAACAATTCCTAATAATCCCCATAGCTGCGCAAAAAGTAGAAAAGGAAACCGAATGATACGGATTGTGTTACCCATTGTATAAACAGGTGTTGTAAATGATGCGAGTGCAGCAAGTGCAATCATAATCAATAAAACATTACTCGTTAGTCCTGCTTCAACGGATGCCGTTCCAATTACGATACCACCCACGATACCGATTGTTTGTCCAACCTTGGCAGGCAATCTTGCCCCAGCCTCCCGTAGTAACTCAATGGTTATTTCCAAAAACAAAGCCTCTAAAATCGGGGGTAATGGAACCTCACGTCTTGAGATTACTAAGGTTGCCAATAAATCCCGCGGAATTAATTCATGATGATAGGTAAGAACCGCTACATAGATTGGTGTAATCAATATCGAAAAGATAACTGAAAAAAGTCGAAGCATCCGAACAAATGAAGCAATGTACCAATTCATGAAATAGTCTTCAAACGATGAGAAAAATTCAACAAGGGTTGTTGGTGATATAACAGCTTGTGGTGAACCCTCAGATAGAATGGCAATTTTCCCCTCTACTAATACAGATGCAACACGGTCAGGTCTTTCCGTTTCTAGCATTTGTGGAAACGGTGAGTACGTATTATCAATAATCATTTGTGAAATAAAGGAGCTATCACTAATTGAATCAAATTCAACATCACTAATCCTTTGTAAAACCGTTTGTACATTTTCCTTTTCAACAATATCTTCTATATAAAGTACTGCTACTTTTGTCTTTGAAAGCTTACCTACAGTTAGTTCCTTCACACGTAATTCAGGAACTGGCAATCGTTTTCGAATGAGGTTTAAATTCGTATCAAGGGACTCAACGAATGCCTCTTTTGGACCATTCACACTGAATTCCACTTCAGGCGAGTTGACAGATCTTTTTTCAAATTTCACAGCGTCTATTAAGGCACATTCACTATCATTTTTATGAAATTGAATCATGATACTACCTTGTAATAGCTTATTCTCGATTTCTCCCGTCTTTTTCGTAATGATTATCTCTTTATTTGGGATAATTCCTTGAAGTTCTCGAATGGAATAGATTTTAGCATAGAGCAAATAAGGCAAAATTTGTTCATTAAGGGTTTTGGTATCAATGATATTGCGCTGATAACAAATCCAGTATGGGCGAATCGCTTGGCTATTGAATTGACAAATAAAGTCTTCTGATTTTCGAAAGGTTTGATAGGTTTCTTCAGTTAATCGAGGTTTTTTATGTTCTTTTTTAAACCAATTCGCCATTTTTATCTCCTTTTTCCTTACTTGTGGATATTCAAAAGGCCATTTTTTCCACTTCTTCCTCTTGTTAGTTATTCCTTGAAATGTATGGAATTTATGCATGCAATTTCTATTTAAATGCAAAATTGGAATAAAGGTGAGGCATGAAATGAAGTGTAAGGCAAGATACTAAAAGAAAAGTGTGATTGAGGTGATATTAATGTGGAATAAAAAGAGGATTGCGATTGTCGCATTAGCCATTACAATTGGACTAACCCTATTTGTTTCTTTTTCACTATTCGATAATGGGGCTCAAGATAAATCAAAAATGTCTTCTACTCCTAATGCTCCCATCCAATTAGGAAACGAAACGATTGATACCTCTCCCCAAATTATGAATGTGGACTCGATTCACTTATATAATAAAGTCCAAAAGCAATTAGATACTCATGAAGAAATCGACGTTATTGACCATAATGGAAAGGACAAAAGCCATTACCATCACCATCAGGTCATCGTTGATTTTAAAAAACATTTAACACAAGCGGAAATAAACCAAATTGAAAAAGATATAGATGGAAAACTTTTACGTAAGCTTGATTCAACTTACATTTTTGAATCAGATAACATGAAGACACCTGAGATGATTTCGTATTTCGATAAAAGGAAGGATGTTGAGTTTGCAGAACCAAATTACATTTTAATGCAAAATCAACAACACCCGAATGACCTTCTATACAATGACTTTCAGTGGAATTTACGTATGATTGACTCAGAAAATGGCTGGGGAATAACTCAAGGTTCTGATAAGGTAAAAATTGCGATTGTTGATACTGGAGTAGACCTTGATCATCCTGACCTTGTTAATCGAATTTCAGGTGGATATAACATTCTAAAGGATAATAATGTCCCGGATGATGACAACGGACATGGTACACATGTGGCAGGGATTATTGCTTCGCAAACGAACAATCATCAAGGGACTGCAGGACTCACATGGTTTAATCCCATTATGCCAGTTAAAGTAATGGGTGCTGATGGTTATGGGTCAACCTTTGACATTGCTCGAGGCATCATTTGGGCAACTGATCATGGTGCCGATGTCATAAACCTAAGTCTTGGCAACTACCAAGGCTCAAAATTATTAAAACAAGCCGTTGATTATGCATACAGACATGACGTTGTTATGGTCGCTGCATCTGGCAATGACAATTCAAGCCAACCAAGTTACCCGTCGGCATATCCACAAGTATTAAGTGTTGCCGCCGTTGACTTAAATGGAGAAAAAGCTGATTTTTCGAATTATGGCGACTATATCGACATAGCGGCACCTGGTGTGACGATACCAAGTACCTATATTGATGAGCAATATGCAGCATTATCAGGGACTTCAATGGCAGCACCACATGTTGCCGCTCTTGCAGCCTTAATGCGTTCCATCAACCCAAACCTTTCAAATAAAGAAATTATGGATATTATCAAAGGAACAAGCCTTGACCTTGGAAAGGCTGGTAAAGATATTTATTTTGGAGAAGGGTTAATTGATATTGTTCAAGCCCTCCAACAAGCAAAACAAGGGAAGGCTTCTTGATTAAAAAGTGGGGATTCTCCCACTTTTTTCTTTTTCCATTCATATTACATACGTTAATGGATACGATAAAAAATGGAATTCCAAAAATGGAAGTTTGTTATTGGAGGGAGGACATTGTCTCAAACTAGAACTCTACATCGAAGCGAGTATCGTCTTATCGTAGCAGCCCTCCTACTCATTATCATTTTTGTATCTCCCTACTTTATTCTAGGAGAAGATGCTCATATACGAGTTCATGACAACTTGGATTCAAATCTCGCATGGTATCGGGTTCTTGCACAAAGTAATCAAATGCTTGGTTCAGTCGATGCAACCATCCCCCAAATTATGAATGGCAATCTCCAAAGAGGTGCGTTTGGTACAGAATTTAGTCTGATTGTATGGTTACATGTCTTTTTTCCACCGATGATTGCCTATGGTATAAGCCAATTTCTTACAAGAATCTTTGCATTCCTTGGCATGTTTTTATTGTTAAAAAAGCATTTACTTACACGAAATGAATGGGCTTGGATTCGTGTCGGAGTTTCGTTGGCATTTGCACTTACACCATTCTGGCCATCGGGAATGCTAAGTACGCTTGGAATGCCATTAGCACTTTGGGCACTTCTCAACATTCGTGCTGGTGAAAGGTCATGGTGGAATTGGATTACACTGACCTTACTCCCACTCTATGCTAGCATTGTCCTTGGTTTTTTCTTTTTTATCAGTGCAATGGGTATTGTATGGATCATTGATTGTCTACGTGGCAAGGGGTGGAACCTTCGCTTTTTATGGGCACTCATCTATTTCACATTTATTTTTATGGCCGTTGAATACAGACTTGTTTACTCCTTTCTCTTCATGGATGAACCGAATAGTCGTGATGAATATTTTCATGCACGATTATCTTTTCTACGTGCACTGCGACTATCCTTAAAAAATTATGTTCTCGGCCATACCCATGTAATGAGTGTACATGGCTTAATTATTTTGCCTGTCAGCCTACTAGCCCTGAACATTGTAATTTTCCACAAACAATGGAGACAAGAAAAGGTCTTTCTTTTTTTACATTTATTAAATGCTGGTTTATCGATTTGGTATGCATTTTGGTTTTATAAGGGATGGGCACCTTTAACCGAGCGGTTCCACTTTCTAAATACCTTTAATTTTGCAAGATACCACTTTCTTAGGCCGATGGTCATTTACGCATTATTTGCTCTATCCTTAAAAATCCTATGGGAATACAAACCTGGTTGGAAGCGGGCAAGCTTAATTTTCCTGGTAGCACAATTAGTCATGGTCGCCTCCTTTAATGAGGAAATTGTGTATAAAAAGAAACCCTCTTTCCAACAGTTTTTTGCAGAAAAACAATTCGCGGAAATCAAAACGTACATTGGTTTGCCCCAAGAGGATTATCGTGTTGCTAGTATTGGCCTACATCCGGCTATTGCTCAGTTTAATGGGTTCTATACACTCGATACGTATAATAATTTTTATCCACTTTCCTATAAACATCAGTTTCGTGAAATTATCACCAAGGAATTGAAAAAGGATAAAAAACTCAGAGAATATTTTGATGAATGGGGCGGCAGATGCTACATCTTTTTAGATGAACTTGGAAAGCATTATATGTTTAAAAAGACCTCGAAAAAAGAAATTAAGAATATGGAACTAAATATGCAGGCATTTTACGAAATGGGAGGAAGATATATTATTTCATCTGTGCCTATTAAAAATGCCGCAAAGAATGACCTTGTACTAGAAGACACTTTTGATTCACCGGAATCCGCATGGAGGATTTATCTTTATCGGGTATCTTTTGAGCATTAAAAATGTGAGCAAGCTATAAACTGTTACATTACTCATTCGAGTTTCCTTACTTTCATTAAAAAATCTTTCTAGGGGGATTCATCATGAATGCACCATTACTTACCATAGTTGTCCCTTGCTACAATGAAGAAGAAGTTCTTCCTGAAACGATGAAGCAATTAAGTATTCTTCTGGATGAACTTGTCTCGAACAATCTCATTTCTGAAAAAAGTAAACTCTTATTTGTCGATGATGGAAGCAAGGACCAAACATGGTCGATTATTTATAAACAAAGCCTTAAAGACAGTAAAATCAAAGGGCTTAAACTCGCCAGAAATGTAGGTCACCAAAATGCCTTGCTTGCTGGTTTGTTTACAGCAAAAGATCAATCAGACTGTCTCGTCTCGATTGATGCCGATTTACAGGACGATATTGAAGTAATCCGTGAATTTTTAATCCGTTATTCTGAAGGTTATGAAGTTGTATATGGAGTACGAAGAGAAAGAAAGACCGATACTTTTTTTAAGAAGCATACTGCACAAGCATTTTACAGGTTAATGAAAATCATGGGGGTAAACCTTGTTTATAATCATGCTGATTTCCGCTTAATGAGTAGACGTGCCGTTGAAGCTCTTGAGCAATTTGATGAAAGCAATTTGTTTTTAAGAGGGGTTGTTCCTCTTGTTGGGTTTCACTCAACATCCGTTTTTTATGACAGAAAGGAACGGATGGCAGGAGTCACGAAATACCCATTACGGAAAATGCTTTCGTTTGCCCTTGACGGGATTACATCCTTTAGTGTCACACCGATTCGCCTAATCTCGTTGATGGGCTTTCTCTCCTTTTTTGTCAGTCTTCTGTTTGGTGGGTACTTTTTTTATTTGAAGTTTAGTGGACAAACCCAGACAGGCTGGACGTCTATGATTACATCGATTTGGTTAATCGGTGGCCTTCAGTTGATTGCTTTAGGATTTATCGGTGAATACATTGGGAAAATTTATAAGGAAACAAAACGGCGACCAAAGTTCGTAGTGGATGTGGATACCTATAATCTGGGGGTACCAAAAGAAGAGCCTGTTACACCGGAAGAAGGTGGAATATTGATTGATTACAACCCATTATCTGAAACCAACTAATGCGTTTTTTCGTTTTTTGCTGGTGGGTCTCATGAACACGTTTGTCGGGCTTCTGAGCATTTTTTTGTTGCTACACGTAGTTGGCCTCTCCTATTGGCTTTCAACGTTTCTTGGAAATTCCATTGGCGCAACCGTAAGCTACGTCCTAAACAGACGTTTTACCTTTGGTAGCAAAACCTCGTTTGCGAGAAGTATCCCTTTGTTTATAGCGGTCATTTTCTCTTGCTACTTTCTATCTTTTTCAATAAGTAAGTTGGCGGCGGAATTCCTTTTCACCACACACACAAATGAGGTCGCTGTTTTGCTAGGAACAGGGCTCTACACGATTACAAATTATCTAGGTCAAAAACATATTGTGTTTTCATAGAAAAGCTTAGGTTAAGAAACCGAGCCGATAAATAAACGGCTAAATTCCTCTTAATTTGTAATTATCACTAAATAGTCTTAAATAAGCGGATAGATTCCGCCTATTGACTCGAAAAATTCAAAAGCGGGGGATTTTGAATTATGTAGTCGGAAAGCCTCCGCTTATTTCTCCCCCAAAAAAGCTTCTTTCTGCTTTTAACCAAAAAATTTCCGCTTAACTTACTTAGTTGTTTTGCATCATGACATTAGATGATAAAAACGCAGAGGTTGAAAAACCTCTGCGTTTGTCTGTGTCATTTTATTGTCTATACGTATGTGATTTAGCTTGATATTGACCATGAATTCCGTAATTCTATTTCACAACCGAACTACTTATATTGTCTAAGTGCTTCTTTTCATGTTTTTTATTGTTTTTCGAAGGTAGATAAGACCTACACTAAAAAAAGCAACAATAAGAATTGCAGGTAATGGATTCTTTTTTTCTAAATCAGCGGGATTGATTTCAGATCGGGTACCCATTGCTTCCTTTGGAATGTCCATCTTGAGTTGCTTCGATGCAAGTTGTCGCCCGTCATCCCCTACTACCTGTAGGACACCGCCATCATTCAACGCTATTTGAACATCTTCGTTTTCTTTTTTGTGTACTTAAGTGGCTTATTCAGATGGTAGCTTTCGTTTTGCTCATTAATAAAAGCTTTTTCTGCTGCTACTTCTTTTACCTCAAAATTATCAAAGCCGTAATCTAATAGTTCAACTGTATCCTCATACGCAACTTCATTTTGATCTGCTTTTAAGACAATTGCAATTAAAGACATTTCGCCTTGTTTGGCAGAAGTTGAAAGCGTGTAACGGGATTCCTGGACAAAACCTGTTTTTCCACCAGTGATTCCTTCATATGGGATTTCACCTCTTAGCAATAAATGATGGCTATAAAGGGTTGTATCCCAAGTCTCACCATCCCAGGCTAACTCTTTCGTTCCAAAAATTTCACAGAAAACGGGATTCTTTAACGCATATTTTGTAATTAAAGCGAGGTCATATGCTGTTGTATAATGGTTTTCATCAAAAAGACCATGAGGATTTGAAAAACGGGTTTGTTCTACGCCAATTTCTTTTTTTAAATACGTATTAATTGAATCAGAAAAAGCTTCTATACTCCCATCTAGATGTTCCGCGATAGCAACACCAGCATCGTTCCCAGAATTGATGAGTAAACCTTGAATTAAGTGTTTTAAGGTAACTTTTTCTCCTTCTTCCAGGTAAACGCGAGTTCCTTCGGTTTCATAGGCATGCGCACTAACTGTCACTATATCGTCTAGATTTCCTTTTTCTATCGCATAAATGGCCGTTGCCATTTTCGTTAAACTTGCTGGATACATTTGTGTATGACTATTTTTTTCGTATAAAATTGAACCTGTATTTGCGTCTAGTAATATGACAGCATCACTCTTTATCACAGGTGCCTCGTTTGACTGAGAGTTTTCAGCAAAAGCTTGAAAAGGTGAAAGTGTTGTCATCAGAAATACTAGAATTAGAACGAAATAAACCTGTTTCATTACACTTCTCCCTTTTGGGACTTGAGAAACAATCCCTTGCGTCCCGGCTGTTTTCTCGATTACGCGGAATATGGATCCTGTACCCACGTCTCCCGATTTTACAATTACAGGTATTCGAATGTCAAATCGATTTTCTGACGGGACAAGAAAAAAGACGCTTGCAAGTTTATTTTTTGCAAAACGTCTAAAAGTTCTATTTATGGTATGTGTAAATGCTACTCCATTCATGAATCAGATTTGTTGCCAATAAATTTTCCTTGGCATACTTTTCCGCTTTTAAAATCAAGAGTTTTTCGTCAATCTGGCCTTCAAAAACAGGATTCACTTTATAATACATATAGGTGCCTAAACCATTTTGGCGAAAACGGACAAATGCCACAAATTCCTTTTCTTTATATACGGAGTAAAAGTAATCTGTCGCCTCTCCAAATAATTCAAAATCCGTCCAATTGGCTACCTTATATCGTTCAGATTCTGACATTGGGACAAGGTGTAAATCTATTTTAACATCCGTAAAGATGTCCGTAATTTTAAAATGTTCGACTATAATAAGAGTATCTTCGTTAAGTTCATAACCATCTATTTTTAACGGTTTTTCCCAGCTAAAGATATGGTCCTCTATAAACTCATCCAAAGTAGAATTTTCGCCTTTTGCGATTCTATTTCCAACTTCACCTTGAATTTCACCAAATCGAATTTCGTAAAAATCGGTAATTTGGATATTTGCTTTATGTTCATTCCGCTTTGTAAAAACTTGTATGATATCGCCTATTTCTGCCTTTTCCTCGTCTGGCAATTGATCATACCAAACCTTTGGAGTACAGGTGACCGTTTTCACACCTCTTAAAACTTCTTCAAGTAGTCTTTCGTCATACTCGTCTCGACCCCAAAAATCGATTCGTTTCATTCAAATCACCTCTCCCCACTATTTGAATTATATAATGGGGAGGTTGAAATGAACAACAAAAAAAGCGCAAACACCTTTTTTAAAGAGCATCAACAAAAATCCCTCAGTCTCGTGCAATTTCTTTGTTCGCACAAATGCGCAATTCCGAGTCATTGTAAAAAATCACATCTATTGCATTTTTTTCAACTCATAGGAGCTCGCATTTTTACACAAATTAAGAAAGGATTTTTAAAGGAGAGTCATCCATTTAAAGATCCAAAAAAATTCGTCTGGGAGGGTTCCGAATGCAAAACAACAACAATCAGCAAATTCCAGCACAGGCTCAAGCTGCATTAAACCAAATAAGACAAACTGCCAAGCAGTTGGCACAAACTGAGCAAATGAATGCTCAGCAATTCCAACAAAGCTCATCACAAGTGCAGCAGTCTTCCCCTGGATTTGCAGGACGTGAATTGAATGCTGCTCAGCAGTTAAATCAGATAGAGCAGACCGCACAGCAAGTCCAACAATCTGTTGGGCAACAACAATTCACTTCAACCGGTTCCTCTTTCAGTACTGAATTTGCTAGCGAAACGGATGTTGCTGAGGTTCGTAAACAGAACCAACAATCCCAAGCTAACAAAAATCGCTAGTTTTCTTCTACCTCAAAATACCCCCATACAATTGGGGGGTATTTTTTGGCTAATTTTCCTACTCCACTCTTTACATGAAAAGAAATCAAACTACTCATACTACAAAATGAAAGTTTAAGCCTCTGGCTGACGCCACGATTTTCTCAAAGGGAGATGAACGTATTGGGCAGAACAAAACGTGGGAATGCAAATGCACAGCGAAACAATAATGTAAAAAAAGGGAACAGAATCAGCGAAGAACTCGTTGAATTTGCTTCCTATACAGAAGTAGAAGCAGAAAAGCAAAACGTCCAAAAGAAGAAAAAGAAATAATAATCGGGTCAAGGTTTTACCTTGACCTTTTCGATATCATATTTTTTGTGTTATAATTATCTTGAATTCAAGATAATTGAAAGTAGTGTATTTTCAAAGGGGGAAACTATCATGCAATTAATAGGTTTACATCATGTTTCGCTTTTAACAGGGAAAGCTGAGCGGAATTTTGAGTTTTATACAAAAATTTTAGGGTTGCGCCTTATCAAGAAAACTGTTAACCAAGATAATACCCAATCCTACCATTTATTTTATGGGGATGCGAAAGGAAATCCGGGAACGGAAATCACCTTTTTTGATATACCTGGGTTAGGAAGAACCCATCCAGGAGTATCAAGTATTTCATCTACTTCATTAAGGGTAAAGACTACTGATTCCTTACATTTTTGGAAGCAGCGATTGGCCGATTTTGGGATATCTTCAGAAGAAATTACAAAACGAGCTGGGCGTGATACTCTAGCCTTTCAAGATTTTGAAGGTACAAGGCTTATTCTTGTTGGGGATAACGGAGAGGCTGGTATTGCTGCTAATGAGCCATGGGTGATTGAAGGCATTCCAACAGAACACGCCATACTTGGGCTTGGACCTGTTACATTAACCGTTTCAACTGCAGATCCAACCATAAAAATAATAACCGATGTAATGGGCTTTCGAAAAGTTGGCTCCTATCCATCACTTACGGGCGACTTTCCTGATGTGTTAGTGTTTGCAACCGGTGAAGGTGGAACCGGCGCTGAGCTTCACATTGAAACACGTCCAGATCTACCAAAGGAACGTTTAGGACGAGGTGGCGTGCACCATGTTGCATTTCGTATCCCAAATGAAGATGAATATGAGCAATGGTTTACTAAAATTAAACAAACTCGGCTACCAAACTCTGGTAAGGTGGATCGCTATTATTTCAAAGCATTGTACTTTAGGGAACCAAACGGCATATTATTTGAGCTTTCAACTGACACCCCAGGTTTTGATGTCGATGAACCATTGGAAACATTAGGTGAAAGACTTGCACTTCCACCATTTTTAGAGCCAAAGCGTAGCGAAATTGAAGCAAACTTGAGACCGTTGGAAATTTAGTAGAGAAAGCCCTTAGAATACTAATTATAGGGGCTTTTTTACAAGCAAACATACACCAAAACGTCTTCTGATAAACCCAAATTTATAGTGTTACAAAATCGCGATTGATATATTTAACTAAATCTACTCCTCAAAAAGGTATTTTTCTTGTTGCACGAAAAAAGACAGTTCCTATAATATGAACTGTCTTTTGGATATATCTTTATGAAAAATTTTTTTGATACCATTGGGCTGCGGCTGCGACCTCTGTACCGGTTAGCATATGTCCATTATTCTCCCAGTGGACCTCGACATTCGCATTTGCATGTTGTAAAAGGCCTTGGAGATCAATTGTTTCCTGGGCAGGACAAATTGGGTCATTTTTACCTGCAGTAATAAATACAGGTGTATCCGTTAACTCTGGTAGTTCAATTCCTCGTCTAGGTACCATTGGATGGTGAAGAATAGCCCCTTTTAAAGCATCCTTGTAATGGAACAATAAACTGGCGGCTATATTAGCACCATTTGAATATCCAATCGCTACGATATTCTTTCGTTCAAATGAGTAGGTTGCTGCAGCCTCATCGAGAAACTCATTTAATTCTTTCGTACGAAAAATAAGATCCTCTATATCAAAAACACCTTCAGCTAAGCGGCGGAAAAAGCGTGGCATCCCATTTTCAGATACATTCCCACGTACACTTAATACCGAAGCATTTTCATCAATATGTGGTGCTAGTGGCAATAAATCTGATTCTGTTCCTCCTGTCCCATGCAATAACAAAAGTGTAGGTTTTGTTTTATCTTTACCTTCGTGGAAAATGTGCTTCATTATGATTTCCTCCAATATTGCTTTTTTCCAGATTAAAAATAGTCTAAAATAAAATATCTTAAGTTCAAGATAATATAAGAGACCCTCTTTGTCAAACGTAAGTCATATCACTTGGACAAGTTTCATATCCTTTACTATACGTAATTAGGGGGTCCAGTATGAGTCGGAAAATCATTTTATCTCTATTTTTTATAGCATTTTTAGCAGGTTGCACCTCGCCTTCTAATACTGCATCAGATCTTTATCATACACTTGATCAAAATCTTTCACAGAAAGATCAGGCATTATTAGAAAGTTTACAAAGTCATGTACAAAAATTTATCAAACTGAATGAAGAACTTGGTATGGTTTTGGAGGAAATGAAAAAAGATGATGAATTAGAGGCTGCTATTGAAACGATGCAAATCGCAAACGAAGAGGCAATGTACATTTATAACTTAATTGAGCTTGATGACCAACCAAGTAGTGAAAGTTTGCAAGAACTAAGGAGTTATGTACAAGCATCCATTGAAAAATACATGGAAGCCATGAACACACAGCTCGAGGGGATTACCACAGGAGATCCAAACAAAACGGATAAAGGCTTTGAGGAAATCAATACGATTAATGAAGAATTTAATGATTTGCTATCTTCCATGAAAGGATAAAGTTTCTTACCCTCTTTGATAAAGAATAGAAAATGGAATTTAATTCATACTACCTTTATATGATGTTTTGAGGAGGGGGCTTCGTGGAACAAAAAAATATCCGTCTATCTAGCGCTGAAATTAGTGGATTATGGACGACATTTATTCAAGATAGTATGACAGTTTGTTTGATCAAATACTTTCTTCACCATTTAAAGGATGAGGAGATTAAACCGATATTGAACAAATCTTTTCATATATATAGTGGGCAAATGAAAGAGATTAAGCGGATTTTCTCTGAAGAGAGAATTCCAATACCAGATGAGTTTTCAGATAAGGATATTGATTTATCAGCACCTCCTTTGTTTTACGATCCATTTTCCTTGACATTTGTTTATTCAATGAGTCGAATGAACATGATCAATTTTAGTTTTATTACGTCAAATATTGCTAGGGAAGATGTGCGGTCATTTTTTTCAAAATGCCTATCAGACGCACTGGATCAATATAATGAGTCCACCCAGTTAATGCTTGAAAAGGGGATTTACGACCGCCCACCGTTAGTCGTTTATCCTACTGAAAATCACTATGTAGAGAAAACGTCATATTTAACGAAATTAATCGGTGAAAAAAGACCATTGAATGTCATTGAAATCACGGAGCTATTTTTTAATATAGAACGTAATTACTTTGCGATTGTTCTTTGCATAGGGTTCCTGCAGGTCGTAAAAGATAAGGAAATTTCCGAATTTATCAAAGAAGGGAAAAAAATTTCTGAAAAACAAATTACCTTCATTAATGATTTATTAAAAGAAGAAAACCTGATGGGTAATATTTCTATTCCGATGGAGGTAACAGGGTCCACCGTTTCGCCTTTTTCAGATAAACTTATACTCTTCCTATTCCATGCTCTCAACGGCATCGACATTACTCTAATTGGACACGCCCAGTCCTTATCAATGAGGACTGATTTAGTTGCTTTTTACACAAAAACGATTGGTGAAATTTTTATATATGCTGCAAAAGGGTTTAATTTACTCGTCGATCGAGGGTGGATGCAAGAACCGCCACACACGCTTGATAGGATTAAATTACAGAAGCACACATAAATAAACGATGCGCAACTTGAGCACATCGTTTTATTTATGAAAAATTTGAAACCTCTCCCACACTTCCTCTAAATCCGTAAGATGCTTTTCGACTTCTTTCCGCTTTTCACGACCAACTGCTGTTAATAATGCATTTACTAAACTTAACGGTGCAACAAATGAATCAATATATGATGGCATCTCACTTGGTGAACAAAGAACAATATTCGCATAAGGAATCAAGGGAGAAAGCCTCGTATCTGTAATCGCAATGACTGTTGCACCTCTATCTTTGGCAAATGACACCGCTTCAATGGTGTTTCTCGTATATCTTGCAAAACTTAGTCCAATTACAATATCCTCTTCATTGATTCGAAATAATTTTTCGGAAATTCCATTCGGATTCCTTATTAACTCCGTATTTTCGAATAATAAATCTAAATAAAACTCAAAAAATGAACCGAGTGAAGTAGCACTACGATTTGCAACTATGAAGATTCTTTTTGCTCCGATAATTGCTTGAACAGCTTGACAAAATGCCGACATATCAAATTGGTCTGCCATCTTTTGAATACGATTAATTTCTGCCTGAAACATTTCATAAACTGCTTTATCCTCTGACTCATACATATCCTCTGAAATTTTTAGTCGTTCAACTGTGGTAAGCTGTCTTTTAACAGAATCCTGCATGGCTTTTTGCCACTCCGGATACCCAGTATACCCAAGAAATGTAGCAAAACGAACAACGGTGGCCTCACTAACACCAGCCATCTTAGCTAGCTGTCCCACTGTAAAAAATGGTACAGATTCCGTGTTTTCTATTACATACTTTGCAATTTTACGTTGTGATTTACTCATTTCTGATAATTTATTCATTATATTTTGGTATACCTCTTGCATTCTCTTATTGTATTCCTTTCACAATCCGAATCGCCTTTTCATGCATTCTAACTGTTTCTTTACAATCTTCCTCTGTATGCACAATAGACATGGAATACCGATTTAGTGGCTTTGTATAGATTCCTAGTTTTAAAAGTACATCATCTATTTTTCTGCGTAGAGTCATATCTGCTTTTAACAAATCACGGTAATTTCTAATCCTATGATTAGTATGGACAATATTAAAAATACTTCCCCTTCCTACAGTCTGCATAGGTATATCATACGAATCATACAGTTTTTCAAGGTTTAATCGGAGTGCTTGCGTTTTTTGTAATAATTCAGGGTACACATTTTCTCCCTCTAAAACTCGAATCGTCGCTAATCCTGCTGCTAAAACAATTGGATGTCCGTTATAAGTTCCACTATGAAATAGAACATCTTCTTTCTTTGGAGCATTTCCACCTGCAGATAAAATATCTCCGCCTTTTGAAGGGTCCATTGTCTCCATTAAATCTCGAAGTCCACCTATCGCTCCAATCGGAAAACCTCCTCCCAGCACCTTTCCGAGTGCTGTTAAATCTGGCTCGATTCCATAAATAGATTGAGCTCCACCAAGTGTCAGGCGAAATCCTGTTTTTACCTCGTCAAAAATCAAAATAATGCCCAGTTCTTTGGTTACCTTCCGAAGTCCATCCATAAACTCCTTTTCAGCTGGTATAAATCCACCTTGAACAGGTTCAATAATAACCGCTGCAATGTCGTCTTTGTGTTGCCGTAGTATTTCTCCTGTTGACTCTATGTCGTTAAAAGGTAGAATAATTGTATTTTCAACGTGATACGGCGATATCCCTTTCGATTCTGGTATAGGATTTGGTTTCTTTTCGTTACCTGCTTCATTTATATCAGGGTTTACACTTAACAAAACCTCATTATAGCCTCCATGATAATGCCCCTCAAATTTAGCAATTGTTGTTTTCCCTGTATAGGCTTGCGCTATCCGAATCGCTAGTAAAGTAGCTTCTAATCCCGAATTCGTAAAACGTACCATCTCAATACCAGGAAAATACAAAATAAGTTTATTTGCCATCTCGATTTCTAATCGATGTGGAGAGCCGAATACATGTGTTCCTGCTAATGAAAATTGATTATTAACAGCAGAGGCAATGTCAGGGTGACCGTGACCTAGAAGTAGTGCTCCGTAGCATAATAAATAATCGATATATTCATTCCCATCTACATCAATTAAGCGACTTCCTTTTCCTTTCTCCATAAAAATGGGATGAGGTGAAAAATACTTAATGTTCGCGGAAACTCCTCCAGGTATAACAGATTTAGCCTTCGAAAATAAATTCGCAGATCCAATCATTTTATCAGATACAAGCTCATGGTTTGATTGAAACATTGTCAATCGGAAGCACTCCTTTGAAATTTAAATTTCAAAATCATGAACGGTGAAAGATTTACTTCATTATAGAAGAGGACAAGTTTGAGAGTAAATAGGCAATTTCCTAAAAAATATCGTTCTGAAAAATAAAAACCACCCTTTTAAAAAGGGTGGTAAAAATTAGTTGAGTGACATCGTAGGTGCCTGGATATGTTCTTTTGGGCGGCGTGATTGGATATATAGTATAGCCAATAACGCAATGACTCCTGCAGCTCCGAAGTAAATGCTCGGAGAAACTAGGCTTAAGCCTGCTGCAAATAGAATGATTCTCTCCCAGATAAATGTTTTGCGAATGAAAAAACCAACCATTGCAGTACTGATGCCAATCATCCCAATAATCGCAGTTACCACTGAGATGACCAAGAATGGAATCTCATAATCTATTAAAAGCATTTGTGGATTGATTACAAAGATGAATGGAATAATGTATGCAGCTGTTGCAAGCTTTGTTGCAGTAACACCTGTCATAAATGGATTGGCCCTTGCTAGACCCGCTCCCGCATACGCGGCTAAACAAACCGGAGGCGTAATGTCTGCTACAATACCGAAGTAGAATACAAACATATGAGCGGCAAGAACTGGAACATCTAATCCCAGGATTAACGCAGGAGCAGCCATTGTAGCCGTAACAACATAGTTTGCTGTTGTTGGTAACCCCATCCCGAGGATTAAACAAGCAATCATTGTGAAGAACAACGTTAGAATTAAGCTTCCAGAACCTAGTGCAATGATGCCATCAGCAATACGACCACCAAGTCCAGTTTGAACAACAACGCCAACAATGATCCCTGCAGACGCACAGGCTGCAATTACTGGTAATGCAACCCTTGCACCTTCCTCAAGTGTTTGAATAATACTTTTCAAGGACATCCTTGTATCTTTTCGAACGAGACTTACCAAGAATGAAACAAGAATTGCAACCAATGCAGCACGCATTGGCGTCTTTCCGGTTAGTAATGTATAAAAAATAACGATCAGAGGTAACAATAGGTATCCGCGTTCAAGCATTAACTTCTTCGCTTGTGGCAGAGTCTCCTTTGGTGCTCCTACAATCCCGATTTTTTTCGATTCAAAATGAACCCCCAAAAAAACACCAAGAAAATATAAGACGGCTGGAATAATCGCGATTAACATAATTTGGCTATATGGGATATTCGTATAAGAAGCCATAATAAATGCGGCTGCCCCCATGATTGGTGGCATGATTTGACCACCCGTCGATGCCGATGCTTCTGCCGCTGCCGCGAACTCTGGCTTATAGCCAGCCTTTTTCATCATTGGAATCGTAAAAGAACCAGAACCGACGGTATTTGCTACAGAACTTCCTGATACCATCCCTTGTAATGCACTAGCAACAACAGCCGCCTTCGCTTGACCACCCGTAAACCTCCCAGTAATGGCGAAAGCAATGTCATTAAAAAATTGCCCGACACCTGTACGAATTAACATAACACCAAATAATAAGAATAGAAAAATGAAGGTCGAGGAAACTTGAATTGGCGTACTATAAATTCCTTTCGTTGTTAAATACAAATCCGTAACTAAGGTATTCCATGAAAAGCCACGGTGGGCAAATAGTTTCGTAGGAATCAAGTTACCATACAATGCATAAAGAATTGCCACACTCGATACAATAACAATCGGAAGTCCAACACATCGTCTAGCTGCTTCTAGTACTAATAAAACCCCTAAAGTTGCCACAATAAAATCTGGGGTTGTATAACCAAAGACAATCCGCTCTGTTACAAGTTCCTCATAGAATAGTACATTATAATACCCGACACCTAATGAAATGATTGCTAAGAGTACATCATACCAAGGTATTCCCTTTTGTTTACGATGCAGCCCTTTTTTTACTGGATACAATAGGAAAATTAAGCCTAATGCCGTCCCTAAATGAATTGGACCTTGGATGCGAGCTTCGAAGGCACCACGATAACCAGTAAATAGATGGAATATCGTTAGGCCAACAGCCAAAATGAGTATAACCCACTTCCACTTTCCTAGATTCCTTCGGTACGTACTTTCTCGATCGTATTTTTCTAGAATCTCTTCTGTCGACACATTTTCATTAAGTTGAGTAGGCTCGTTTGAATCCCTCATCTCCTTCTTCTTCCACCATTTCATTCTTCTCACCACCTGTGAATTCTGTTTTATCTACACTCAATCATGAAAGAAAAAAATCTGAGTCGGTCCTTTAACCGGTTCAGATTAGCTAATCACATAAAATCCTTTTGGAAAAAAGGGCTAGAACACATTGTGTCAAGCCCTTCATCTACCCTTTGAAGCTATTAATCTAGTATTCCGACTTCTTTATAATACTTCTCTGCACCTGGATGGATTGGTAAATCACCTAACCCACTAAGTGCATTTTCCTTGGTCATGTGAGCAGCTTGTGCATGTGTATTTTCACTTGCTTTTTCTAGCATTACTTTTGCAAGCTGGTAAGCGAGATCATCATTAACTGTATCTGTATTCGCAACTAGAACAGCAAATGCCGATACAACATTCGCATCCTCTTTTAACCATTCGTAAGATCCTGCTTTAATTGTATAACCAGTGTAGCCACTTGTTTCTTCTACCGTCTTTAATTCATCACCTGTTACTTCTAAAAACTTTACATCTCCAACTGAAGCTTGAAGCTCATCAATACCTGCATCAGGTAAGCCTAAAAGTCCAAATGATGCATCAATTGTACCATCCTGTAGCTTTGATTTTGCATCACCAAATCCTTCTTGGTATGCCTCATAATCACCATCATTAATACCATAAGCGGCTAAAACAGCTTTCGTTGCAGTTTGCGTTCCGCTTCCTGGAGGCCCAATTGCGATTCTCTTTCCTTTTAGGTCGGCAATTGTTTCAACGCCCGTACTTTCACGTGTAATAATTTGAAGAACTTCTGGATAAATATGTCCAATAAACGCAAAGTTCTCTACCTTCTTACCTTCAAAGTCCCCTTTTCCATTAAGAGCATCATAAGCAGGTAGATTAACAGTCATTCCAAGGTCAAATTCACCATTTGAAATTTTCGCAAGGTTTTCAACAGAAGCTCCTGATTCTGTTGATGTTACGTTAACGCTTTCAATATTCTTGTTCCAAACATTCGCCATTTCTGCACCAAGTGGAAAATAGGTCCCTCCTTGACTTCCAGTACCCATGAGAAGATCGACTGTATCGGAATTACCGCTACTACCCTCTCCTCCTTCGCCCTTGTCGTTACCATTCGTGTTATCACTACTACATGCAGCAATGACTAAAACCAATGCTAATAGCAAAGTTAAAAAAGAGTACTTCTTTAGCATTTGCATTCCCCCTACTTTATTTATTTTTTATGTAGACCCTCAAAATAGAGGTTTACTACCAAACTATTATATGGTTTATTTTGGTATATTTGCCAATTAAGAACCTATAATTATAGGTTAACATAATTCGTTTGCGGTTTGCAAAATTTTTTTAATATTCTCTTAACATACTTGAAATAATTCTTTTAAAATCTTATGAGATGATCTTGAAATATATTGATTATTTTTTACCATCTTTTTTGAAACCTTTTTCCGACTCTTTCCGTAAATACAGTAATTCCAAATTTGGAGAGGATTAGGCAAAAAATCGGATTGCATACTATATACTGTATAGTACAATCAAAAAGAAACATTTTTTACGAGGGGGAAATATTTTATGAAACGTACTGGCGAAATTGTCTTAACGATTATTGGAGCATGCTTTTTTGCTTTAATTAGTGTATTTGGTTTTATGTTTTTAGGACTTAGTGAGGATAGTGCTTTTACACAGGAAATGGAGAATATTGCAGCTGAAGATCCATCACTTGAAGGAGTGGAAATGGGGTTCCTTACTGATATGGTAGCAGCTGGTGGCTGGTATTTCATTATCGTGGGGATTCTTGCTATTATTCTTGGAATTGTATCGCTCGTCCTTTTAAAAGGTGATAAGCATCCAAAGGCTGCCGGTATCCTGTTAATTGTTATTGCTGTATTAAGTACACTTGCTACATTCCTAATCTCCATTATTGCAAGTATTCTTTACTTAATTGCAGGAATCCTTTGCCTGGTTCGAAAGCAAAAAGAATCTTTTAATCCGGAATATTAACTACAAAAAGCTTGAAGGTTCTAATCACCTTCAAGCTTTTCTTTTATCACGCCAACCCCTCCATTGATTGTTAGTAAAGACTTTTAATCTCAACATTTTCGGGAAGCTTAAATGGATTCTCCTTGTTAATATGGTCATAAAACATGATTCCATTTAGGTGATCGATTTCATGTTGGAACACGATAGAAGCATAACCTTTTAAACGTAACGTAATTTCTTGCC
Organism: Bacillus timonensis; assembly: GCF_000285535.1. Taxonomy (GTDB): domain Bacteria; phylum Bacillota; class Bacilli; order Bacillales; family Bacillaceae_L; genus Ferdinandcohnia; species Ferdinandcohnia timonensis. Next base: position 168,740 of record NZ_HE610986.1, read on the forward strand.
CATTGATATCGAATGCTTTTATTTTAATTTTTTCATATCTTGGCACATAGCCCTCAACCGGACGATCAACAGACAGACAACCTTCTCCTTCCGGTAAATACGTCATGGATATAGAATGGCTGATAATTTTCGGATTCACAAGATGATATTCATATAATTTGTCATCGAAATCTGTGAAAAATGCGACAAACATCCTCTTATTGAGACCCACCTGGTTTGCGGATAGACCCACTCCAGGCCGTAAACCATACTTTTTCGCAAGCGCAGGATCCTGACTGTTTTTTAAATAATTCATCATGCTAATGAGTGATTCCTTATCCCCTTCAGAAAGGGGCACAGGAACCTCTTCCGTTCTTTGAGCTAAAATTGGATGCCCCTCACGAACAATATCCTTCATCGTAATGATGTAATCTGATTGATAGTAATTCATTCTTTTCATCTACCCTTTTCTCTTTTTCATGTAATTATCTTATCCTTCTCTATATGTTATGTCCATTGATATACAGTTTTTCGCATTACTTCCGTTGTATTCATAATAAAAGAAAAAATGCCACCAAAAATGGAGGCACATCAAACCAATGCATATTTTTCAAATGAAGAAAAGATTTCACTGCTCATTGTTTTATAGCCCTTGCCTGTCAAATGAATACCATCATCACTAATGAAGTCTTGTAAGTCACCTGAATGTTTCATGGCAGTACGGACATCGATTTTTTGGACATTTAATTGTTCCGCTAAGCTGTTTAAACTGCGGTTATAAAGGCCATGCCAATGTTCAATACCACCTTGAAGGCTAATCCAATGACTAATTGAACTACCATACGTTTTAGCGAGCATCTTGTAATATCGAACCGGGTCAAGTGGTGGTAATGTCATTAAAACAGGGATACTATTGGATTCTTTAATTCGTTCAATTAATTGTTTTAGATTTTCAATATATCGGTCAATCGGTACAATTGGTTGATGCTCTTTTTCAGGGTTTTTCGCCACTTCATCCCATTTAAAGTTACAATCATTGCCACCAATATTAATGATGACGTAATCAGGATGCTCGGAAATTACATCCTTGTCAACACGAGACAATAGTAAATCGGAATTATCATTAAAAACACCTTTATTTACGACTGTAAAATGATCTGAAACAAATTCCTGCAAAAATGCTGGATAATTCTCTTTTAATATACGCATGCGGCCTTTAACAAAAGAAACACCTCTAGTTAAGCTATCTCCAAAACAAACAATTTTCATATTTATCACCGCTTATTTTTATTTGCATTACTATAACATGTAGTTTTTAATACTACTTATAATAATATACATATTACATCATCTAGTCAAGATTTACTTATTGGTAGTTATAGAGTAAACTAGGTAACAAATAATATCGAAAAAAATGAGGTTAATACTGTGAACATAGACATTGATAACAATATTTTTATAGAGGATATTCCTCAAATTGATTTATATATGGACCAGGTAATTCAATTGTTTGAAAATACGTTTACGTCTGCTAAAAGAAATGAAGATGAAAAAGTCCTAACGAAAACAATGATCAACAATTACGCAAAAGGGAAACTACTATTCCCGATAAAAAATAAAAAGTATTCAAAAGAGCATTTGATTTTATTAAGCTTGATTTACCAACTTAAGAGTGGGCTATCAATCAATGATATTAAGGCGACACTTGATGGTATAAATCAACGGATTATGAATAATGAAGAATTCAACCTAGAGGCATTTTATAAGAACTATCTAGATTTATATAAAAAAAATGCCGCCGAATTCAAACAGGATATTGAGACGAAAGTAAAGGATGTCGAGGAGGAATTGGGCTCCGACAATGATAAACAACTGAAAAAGGTGCTCTTAATATTATCCTTTATTACAGCTAGTCAATTCTATCGTCGTGCAGCGGAAGCATTGGTAGATGAATTAATTGATGAGCAGAGTGAAAAAAAGAAAAGTGATTGGTTCTTAGTAGTTCGGTTCAGAGGTAGGGAAAAAAAATACAGTGTCTAAGCAAGCGAATTAGCCTATATATTTGCTTGCTTTTTTGTTAAATTTCACTATCAAAAATGCAATGTATTTAGCATAGGATTTAATTCATGGCCAACAGCTAAATATGTGTTAAAAGCATGTCAAAAACGATGAAATTGTGTAATAAATAATAATTTTCTTGTCCTGATTCCCGTGTCTGATTCAAGAAGGTTGATTGAGGGATTAGGTTGAGCACTCGAGCAGATAAATTGACGGATAAATTCCTCTTATTTGTAATAATTAATAAAAAAGCACTTAAATAAACGGAGAGATTACGCCTATTGATTCGAAAAATTTAAAAATGGGGGACTTTTCATTGCATAATCGGAAAACTTCCACTTATTTTCCCCAAAAAGAGCTTCAGTCTGCATTTAACCGAAAAACCTCCGCTTAACTTACTATTGCTGACTTTCCTCATAAACTAGAGAAGCAGAGATGCAAAACCAACCTCTACATTTTTATGTGACATTATATTGGCTAACCATATGCGATTTAGCTTGATATTGACCTTATGAATTCGGTTTTTCGACTACACAATCGCAAACTTAGATTGGTTTACTTTTCTTTTTTTACTACTCCACACTATTTAGTAAATCATTCATCATTTCCTTATCCATTGGCCCTACGACTTTTTTCCGGACAATACCCTTAGAGTCAATCATATAGCTTGTTGGAATAGCGTAAGCTTGATAAATTTGGCCAATTTCCCCGTGCTCATCAAGCATCACAGGGAACGTTAGCTCATATTCGTCTACAAACCTTGCAACATCTGAACTCTTCTTCTCTGCTGTTGTTAGATTAACGGACAGAAGTTCAAAATTATTTTCTTTATTTTCCATATAAAACTCCTGCATATGTGGCATTTCGGCTTTACAAGGTGGGCACCAACTTGCCCAAAAATTTAAGATGACCTTTTTTCCTCTAAAGGCAGAAAGCTTCATTTCTTCACCATTTATTGTTTTTAACGTAAAATCGGGTGCCAGTTGGCCTTCAGAAATTCCTACTTTACGTTCATCTGTTTTTGCTTCTTCTGCTGGGTTGGCAGATGAGAGATTACTATTGATTGTCCATACAATTAGTCCAACTAAACCTACAATTAATGCTACCTTTTTAATCACATGTAACACTTCCTTTTTTTGTTGTCCTTTACTATAGAATGTCAACAATAAAAGAAAGAATGCACTCATTGATGTAATAAAGTGAAAGACTATGTGTGCCTTTAGCCAAAATAAGGAGAGTAAATTACCGAGCATAATGGTTACGAAACTTGTGATTAGTATTGCGCGGATGAAAAGTGATGACGCAACCGTCCTCTTTTTAATGTGATAGAGAAGATAAAAGAGCGTAAGGTAAGCTGCAATCATTAATCCTTTCGTTCCACCGGTAAAATACAATAATGACATTGGACTTTTTATGACAAGTTTTGGTTCTAGGAGTAACAAACTCCCTTTCCACGCCAAAAAGCCAATGAAAACTCCATTCGTAAGGAGATTGATTATATTTTTGGTCATTTCTTTTGATTGTGTTTTAGCTAACCAGACTCGTACGAGGAAAAGTCCTGCAGTTATGCCTATTGCTAGGATGACCCACTTCACCATGATAGTTAAAGAGCCAATTTGGATGAAATCCATACTGTACCTCCACTGTTTGTGAATTTCATGTAAATTACTAACATTTTACCATAGAGTCGATGCATAAATTTAATGTTAGGATTAATCTTAACAGTGATACTACTTTTGTAATTTATGATAGTAGGTGGACAAGATGAGAGATTTTGAAGAATTAACATCACTTGATGCAGTGAAGGCTTTTATAGAGCAACATTCTCTTTCTTTTATTTACATTTCAAGAACGAATTGCAGTGTCTGTCATGCTTTGTTGCCACAGGTTAAAGAGGTAATGATTGATTTTCCAGAAATTCAGCTCGGTTTTGTGAATGCAGATGATGTTGAGGAGATTGCCGGTTATCTTTCTATTTTTACAGTTCCTGTATTGATTTTGTTTGTAGAAGGAAAGGAATATGTTAGAGATGCCCGATTTGTTCCGATGGAGTCTTTTAAAGAAAAGATTGAGAAGATTTATCAGAATTACATTGGATGATGTTTTTAAAAAGAGGCTCCCTTTGCAAAAGGAGCCTCTTTTTTTATTCATTTGTTGGTCGTTTGAACGGCCACCAGTTAGCAATACCAAAGTTTTTAACCATCACTGGGATAAATAATGGCAGAATCACAAACGCGTACAGCATGAGGCCGACGAGTGTGATTGATGCAATCTGGAGCAATGATAACATTCCAGATGGCATCATGGCAGCAAATGTTCCTCCAAGAATAATGGCTGCTGAAATAATAACAGTTCCCATCTTCTTCATAGAAAGAAGCATTGCTTCTGCCACTGGGATATCACGAAATTCGTTAAAGCGGTCCATTAAGAAGATACTGTAATCGACTCCAAGTGCGACGAGAATTACAAATCCAAAGAACGGTACCGCCCAGCTAATACCGGTATATCCTAGAATATTAACAAATATCACTTCATTAATTGCCATTGAAGTGTAATACGTTAATATCAATGAACCGATGAGATAAATTGGCATGATCAATGAACGGAACAAGAAAATTAAAATAAGCGCAATCCCGATAAACATGAGTACAATCGTTCGAGAATAATCCTGCTCAGACATTTTACTTAAATCAGTATTCGTGCTTGTGATACCACCTAATGCAACATCTGCATTCTCAAGCTTTGTATCTTTCGTTGCTCTCGCAACAGCGTCTTCGATTTCATTGATTTGCCCCATCGCCTCGTTGGAATATGGGTTCGCTTCAAAAATGACATCGAATGTCATGACTTTGCGATCTTCTGACATGTACACATCCAGTACTTGTGCAAAGTCATCACTTTCAAGTACTTCTTCAGGCATGTAAAAAGCATTCAATTGTTCTGATTTAGATAGATTTGATAAGTAATCTTGAGCAGAACCTAATCCATCAGAAACTTGTTCGAGACCATCTGCACTTTGTGTAAGTCCATCTGTTAATTGGGTGATTTGGCCACCTAAGCTTCCAAAACCATCCAATAACTGCTTTTGTCCATCGTTTATTCCCGTTAAGCCGTTTGTCACTTGTGGCATTCCTTTAACGATTTGACCCTGGCCATTGGCTGCTTGGACAAGCCCTCCCTTAAGCTCTTGGAGACCAGCGATTAATTGTTCAAGACCTGCCGGTAATGCCGCCTGTTCAGCAAGTAATTTTTCAAATCCTGCGTTAGCTTGGATCATTCCAGAATTAACAGCTGAAAGGTGACCGTTTAATTCTTGTATTCCTGCTGATAGCTGTGGAATTCCTTGTAAGGATTTCTTCATTCCTTGGTATACTTCATCTTCAGCAATACTTTCTTCCGTTTCAATATTTTTATAGTAGCCTTCTAAATAGGCAAATCCACCATTGTTTAACTGATTTACACCTTCAGACATTGCGTTTAGCGCATCTGCGATTCCTTGATAACCAGTTTGTAAACCAGCAATTCCAGTTTGGGCATCTTTATACCCAACTAATAGATTCGTATTATAGTATTTCAATAGTTCTTCCGCACCGACTTTTGCTTCTTCAACCTTAGCAATCATCGTATCAATTCCAGCTGTTCCACTGCGAATGCCAGATTCAATTTTTGAAAGGTTGGTTTGGATTTCAGTAAGGCCAGATTTCACCTGATTTGTACCAGTAATTAGTTCACCAATACCGTCGGTTGCACTTTTTAGATCTGGCTCAGATTTCGCAAGCTCACTGCCTGCTTCTTGTAGACCATCCTTAATTTGAGTGAGTCCATCTTTTCCTTCTCCGAGACCTTCCTCAAGTGTTTTTGCTTGGTTAGCAACAAATAAATCCTCGATTGGTTCACCGGTTGGCCTTGTAACTGAGCGCACTGTATCAACTAGGTCCACTTTTTCTACTTCATGGCTGATTCTTTCTGCCAGTTCAATATATTCGGTGGAGTCCATGGCTTCGTCGTTTTTCACAACGATTTGGGTTGGCATGGATTCACCAGGTCCAAAGCTTCCTGCAATGGCATTGAAAGCCTTGATTGAATTCACATCTCCATTTAGTTCCTCTAATGAGTTATAAGATAGCTCACCATCATATACAAATAGAAACGGAGCAACAATTGCCGCCACAACTAATAGAGATAAGAGTGGACGACGCAATGAAAATCGTCCCGCAATTTCCCAAATCTTACTGTCCCCATGATCCAAATTCTTCTTAGATGGCCAGAATAATTTTTTCCCTAAGACTGCCATAAAGAATGGAACAACTGTGAATAATGCCCCTAATAAAAGTGCAACACCTACAGCTACTGCAACTGCAGATTGGTATAAAATAAATTGTGAAAACCCGATTGCAGCAAAACCAATCATAACAGCAATACCACTAAAAAGGACAGTTCGCCCTGCATTTTTATAGGTTTCAATAATCGCCTCTGTTAAACTCTCTCGTTGTGCAAGCTCCTCTTTAAAACGACTTAGTAGCAGAATACAGTAGTCCGTTCCAATTCCAAACAAGACGGCTACTAAGAAAATCTGTGAATAAGTTGATATCGGAAAGTCAAACTTGTCAACCAGCATCGCAACAATGGATTGTGACGCAAGATAAGCAAATCCTACTGTTACAAGTGGAATAATAGGTGCTATTAGTGATCGAAACACAAGTAAAAGAACGACAAGAATAAAGACAACAGTAATACCTTCTGTCTTTTTTAAGCCTTCTTGAGAACTTGTTACAAGGTCTTCACTTATTAGCCATTCACTAGTGTAATAATGATCGACCTTCACATCTTCAATTGCTTGATATAAAGCATCGCTTACTTCTTTTGGTTCACGATCATTCCAACTTACGGTTACAGAAGCAAGGATTGATTTTCCGTCTTCTGAAACAAGCTGTTCCTCTAATGTCTCCTCATTAAAATGAGTAAGGATATCGGTAATTCCGATTTCGTCTTTCTTTTCTTCTAGGATCCGGATTGCTCTTTCAGCTTCCTTAACTTCGTCAGCCGTTAGTTTCTTATCTTCATGAAACACAAGGGCAACCTGCGTTTCATTCCCACCACCCTCTTGGGACTGGACATCGTTTAATATTTTTCCTGCAATGGAGGATGAGTATTCATCTGGAACCGTAATCTGGCCTTTTTCACGAACTAGGTCCGCCATATTCGGAGCTGCCATAAACAATCCAGCTACGACAACAATCCAGGCGATTAGCACAAACCATTTCCGTTTAATAATAAAATTCATTTATTCCACCACCTTGTTATTCTTTAGTTGTTTTAAGATTCCATTCAGTTTTTCATAGGTTGTTAAGAATTGAACAATCTCTACTTCTGAAAATTCACCAATAATTGATTCGACAAGCTTACATACTCGTTCTTCTGTTTTTGAAAATAGTGCTTTACCTTCGTCCGATAATGTTAAATAAACAAGTCTACGGTCGTTTTCATCACGCGTTCTTTGAATAAAGCCTCTTTCAAAAAGGCGATTAATAATCGCAGTAATCGCACTCTTTTTCACTTCGAATACTTCTGCAAGTTCTGTTGATGTACATGAACCTACCTTATTTATGTAGCGAAGTGTATAATGTTGTTCATTTGTAAGGTCACTTCCAATTTGTTCCTTTACAAGCGATTCCGCAATTGTATTCACTGAAAAAGAAACATCTAGGTATTGATCAACCAATTCCTTTATATTCGTTTTTTCCAATTACTACTCACCTCACAAAATAAAAATTCACACATCCAATAGTTAAACTGTTTAACTATTAACATAGTTAACTATATTAATTACGTTGGTAATTGTCAATGAAATTATATGTATCCTACATAATTCCCATTTTCACTTGATATTTCGAATGAAAAAAGGTTGGAAAGTTTGTCCGATTAGCGCATATGAATATAGTACTTGCATCTGGGACTATATAATAAAGTTGAGGTAATGTGAATGATTATCGGATTGTTAGTGATTCTCGTCCTTGTTCTGTTTTTGCCATTTTCGGTAAAGCTTGTTGAGAAGAATTTAGAAGTGTTTTTGTTTTTCATGGGGCTACTTGCCGCAGTAGTAAGTGGTGTGTTCAACAGTCAACTATTTGTGAGAGCATCTGTGGATCCAATTAAAATTACACTGGCTGTTTTTGTGGCTGGGCTTTTATTTAAGTGGTTCCATTCTCCACTACAAAAATCTATCGTTGGGCTAAGTAGAAAAATTCCATTTCGATTGTTTATTGGATGGGTCGTTATTTTTCTCGGGCTCATTTCCAGTATTATTACAGCAATCATAGCGGCACTTGTCCTTGTGTTAATCGTGACATCACTAAGACTTGAGCGTGGTTCTGCGATTCGTTTTGTTGTGATTGCCTGTTTTTCAATTGGATTAGGTGCTGCGTTAACACCAATTGGAGAACCGTTATCGACAATTGCAATCAGTAAACTAAATGAAACGTTTTTCTTTTTAACTGGGTTAATTGGCCCTCAGATTTTTGCTTCCTTTCTTATTTTTGGTATATTGGCTGCCCTAGTTGTAGAACCACCAAAACGGAATAAAGGGCTAGTAGAAAAAGAATCAAATATAGAAGCATATGAGGAAATTTTCGTACGAGCTTTAAAGATTTACTTCTTTGTGATGGGATTAACCTTATTAGGCGCAGGCTTTGAGCCAATGATTAATCGTTATTTCATCGGTCTTGATCCGCTCCTTCTCTATTGGTTAAATATGATTTCTGCAATTCTTGATAATGCCACTTTAGCTGCTGCTGAAATCAGTCCAGCGATGGACCATTTTACAATCCAATCCATTTTACTAGGCTTATTGATTAGTGGCGGTATGCTAATTCCCGGGAATATTCCGAATATCATTGCCGCGGGAAAATTAGATATTACCAGTAAAGAATGGGCAAAGTTTGGGGTCCCACTAGGACTATGCATCATGCTCGGTTACTTTTTCATTATCTATTTCGCATAAAAAAAAATGCCTGACTGAACAGCACCAAAAATTTGTTAGACACAAGATAACAATTTTGGTGCCGTTTATTAGGCATTTTCTAATTGACTTCTCGTAATCCTTTTCCATCAAGGATTTCTTGTATCCCTTCTTCGCAAACACCATAGGAGCGCCACGAACAAGATTCGCAGACTGTTTGAATATCAGATGGAATGACATACTTTTTGATTCTTAATTCAATGTCTTCCCATCTTAAAATATTCCCTATTCGGATGCCGACTTTTTCTAGAATGAGAGTATCCCTTTCAAAGATGGAGCCGTCTTCACAATGGTATTTGCCATTGTTTGGGTACTTTTCGCATAAGTGATCGGGTCCTTTTACAATTTGAACAAGTGTCTTCGGATTCTTTCTAAGGGTTTGATGGACAATCGTCATATTTTCCACATATTCCTGAGAATAGCCCATTCCTCGGTAACCCAAAAGGCAAAATAAATGATGACCTCGCAGTTTGTACATACTAATCCCCCTGTATTTTTTGTCAACTTAATTTCATATGAAGTTTACATATATTTTATCTTATCATTTATTAAAAACAAAACTATCGACCTACCGGAAAAATATGGTATTCTCTTGTAGAGTCCCTGAATATAATAGATGTTTGTTTCTAACGCCAATTGGAATATGGAATAAGGAGTTAAATCAATGATGCTAAATGTTAAAATACATGATCGAATAGATGAATTTTGTAAAGAAAGTAATTTCTCTGGAGTGGTACTTGCAAAACAAAAAAATGACAAATTAATAGAATTCGCTTATGGGTATTCAAATAGAGCGGAAGAAGTAACTAATAAAATTGATACCCGGTTTGGAATTGCATCAGGTTGCAAACTTTTTACCGCTATCGCAATATGCCAGTTGGTTGAAAAGGGTTTAGTAACAGTAGATACAAAACTAAAAGATTGCTTGGAAATTGAGCTCCCCAACTTTGATGAAAGGATTACCGTCCAACACTTGTTAACTCATACTTCAGGTGTCCCTGATTACTTTGATGAAGAGGTTATGGATGATTTCGAGGAGCTTTGGAAAGAAAACCCGATGTACCTAATTAGAGGCCTGAAGGATTTCCTCCCTTTATTCCAGGATCAAAAAATGATGTTTCAGCCTGGTGAAAAGTTTCATTATAACAATGCCGGTTACATTTTATTAGGACTAATCATTGAGGAAAAAACCGGAAAAACTTTTACTAATTATGTGATGGAGAATATTTTCAAGCCTTGTGAAATGGAGGATTCTGGATATTTTTCCCTCGATAGTCTTCCTAAAAATACAGCACTTGGGTATATTGATAACGAAGAAGATGGTACATGGCGAACAAATATGTATTCAATTCCCGTTAAAGGTGGGTCTGATGGAGGAGCATTTGTCACTGCAACTGATATGTTGAAGCTATGGGACGGACTCCTAGATGGTAAATTACTAAGCAAGGAAATGACTAAACTACTAGTAACGCCTCACGCACAAGCTGAAGATGATGAATATTACGGATTCGGCATTTGGATTAGTAAAAGAGAATCCGAGATTTATAAATATCATGTTATGGGGTACGACCCGGGGGTAAGTTTTGCTTCATCCTATTACCCTGATACCGGCATTACCCTTGTCATTCCATCAAATCAATCATATGGGCCACATGATGTAACGGATATTTTTGAGGAAAATAAGTAAAAAAAAAGAGGCCAGGATTTCGTTAAACTGCTCCGATTTGAGGTGCAATTCCCAAAACCACCTAGTTTAGTACCAAAATCACAGAAGCCTTAACAACAGCGTCTATTTCTGAATTTATCACAGCGTCTTTTAAATCTTCGATATTTAGGTTAACTGAAATTGAGTCATAATTAATTCCTCCACTTTGTTTTCGTCGCCTGTTAACATTGAAGGGATTAATGTGACTCTTTTTTTTACACAATTATATGGACTTTATCCAATCGAATAATTAGTAAAAGTATTATATGCGGAGATTTTCCGGTTAAAATCATAATTGAACTCGTTTCGGGGTATATAAGGGGAGGTTTTCCGGTTATGGAAAACAAAATCCTCCATTTCCACGCTTTTCAAGTCAATAGGCGAAATCTCTCCGTCTATTTAAGCATTTTTTAATAAAAATCACTTAATAAACGAAATTTTTCCGTCTATTTATAAGCCCAGGTGCTTAACCTAACCTATTCCCCTACCGATGTTGTCAATTACTATGTCAAAGTTGATAAAATTTCGTAGAACCTTTGATAAATAAAGAAAAAGACGTATGCCAATCCATACGTCAATTTTTGTGCTATTTATTAAGAATGCATCCGAAAACGGAACCTTTTAGGATTTCGTCCTGGTCTCATTTATTTTTTTACCTATTAGATTTGGTCATCGTTGTAATCATCATCGTCATCGATTTCCTTTTTCAAAATCGTTCCGTCTACTACAGAGATCTTCATTTCGACTTCTTTACCCTCATGCTTCATTTCAATTTCATAGTAGCCGTCATCATCTAACTCGATTTCTGTAATTTTACCTGGGGTATCCTTTGTTGCAATTGAAATGGCTTGCTCTTTTGAAATTTTCACCGTAGCTCCAGATGCTTGAGAAGTAATTCGCTCATCATCACGGTCATCATCCACTTTTACAACTTTTCCAGTAGTTGCATTTATGACTACTTCTGCATCATCATGTGCACCTGTAAGTTCAACTTCATAAACAAGTTCTCCATTCTCACGATCAAGTTCCAGTTCCTCAACTTGTGCTCCATTAACCTCTTGAGTCGCGATTTCTTTTGCTTTTGTAAAAGGTACTTGCGCTTCCTTTGCAATCGCACTGACACCGACTGCCCCTCCTAATACAACCGTCCCTACAATTCCTAGTATTACAAGTTTTTTCTTCATTTTTGTTTCCTCCTTTGTTTGAACTATCTTTATCATAGACAATGAAAATGAGGAAGCTCAGATAATAAAATGAGAAATTGATGAGAAACATATGAGTGTTTCTAAGAATTAGTCCTCCAAAACAATCGAGATGACTTCACCTGATATTGCGTGAACCTGCACGATTTTTTCTTCTCCTTGGTCTGTTTCCACCTCTACAAAATAAGAGTACTGCCCCTCTTCTTCTTCAAGCTCAACCTCATCAACAACACCTTTTACATGTTGTAATGCTAGCTCAATAGCCTGTTGCTCTGAAATTTGTTGTACTGGGGGCTCAGGTGTGCTAGGCACTTGTTCGGATGCGTTCTGTGGCTCCTTCCCATTTTGAACAACATCCACAATCTCACCTGTTATTGCTTGTAATTTATAAGTTGATCCTGTTTCACCCTCTACCACTGTTGCATAATAATATACTTCATCTTGCTCGATTTTCTTATCGATTGTTTTAATTTCTCCCGCTTGCTCTTTTGCTAAAATTTCCCGAATTTCAGCCTCTGTTTTTTCCTGAGACTTCTCGGAAATCTTTGTTAAATTTATAATATCACCTGTCTTCCGATGAACGTCTATTTCATAATTGCCCTGTTTATTTTCAAATGTAATTTTATAAACGTCCCCTTCCAGACTCACTTCTGGATTTTTCCCGCTATACATTTTTTCTACAATATCGATGGCATCACTTTCTGACAAAGGTTCTGCAGACGTATAAGTCTTGGTTAGTTGCCAAATGACAAAGGCTGCAATCAAGATGCCTGTTATTGCCAACAAACTATTCCGAAGGGTTTTGTTTCTCATTGCGTTCACTCCATCATCCTTTTGTATCCACTATATACAATTTTTATGAGAAATTAATGAGAATCGTCATGCGAAAGCACAATATTAGCTGTAGTTCCTTTTCCTTCTATACTCTCTAAAAGGATTTTTACACCAATCACATCTGCTAATTCTTTTGCAAGTGAAAGTCCTAGGCCATATCCCCCAGTCTTCCTTGCTCTTGCCTTATCCACACGGTAAAAACGGTCAAACACCTTTTCTACATCATGTGCAGGAATTCCAACTCCCTGATCAATGATCTTAATACTTGGCCTTTTCCGTTCTCGTCCAATAACAACTATCACAGGTTTTTCACTATATTTCAGGGCATTTTCCATTAAAATATAAAAAATTTGTTTAAGCTTTTGTTTGTCCGTTTTTACATTGCATTCCTCTTCAACAATAATAGAAATCTCTCGTTTGTAGCCCTTTCGGAAGGAATTCACAGACTCATCCACAAGCTGAGAAAGTCGTATAGTTTCGATGTGAAGCTTCCATTGTTCATCATGTTTTGCTAGTAGTAAAAGTTGTTGAGTTAATTCCCGCATATGGATGGCTTCAGACTGAATTGCATCGACCGCTTCATGAAAAAGCTTCGGGTCCGATTGTCCTCTCCGTTCTAATAGGCTTGCATATGAATCAATAACAGTTAATGGTGTTTTTAACTCGTGTGATGCGTTAGAGACGAAATTCTCCTGCTTCTCATAGTTCACTTCAAGTAAATCCATCATTTCATTAAATGTTTGACCCATTTCATACAGTTCATCTTTTGATTCCTTTGATAATTCAATTCGTTTGTATTCTCCGCTTTTTCGAATTTCTCGCATCGTCTGAATCATTGTCGTAATTGGCTGAGTGATGACATTACTAAGCAGCCTTGTTGACACTAGAACTGGAATGGTTGCAATCAAAGTCACTACTAGTAAAACCAGGCTTAATGTTTGTAAGTTATTTGCTGTAGCCGAGAGATTTTCAATCACTTGAAGCTCGGCTACTTCCCCATCTACCCAAATAATAGGAAATGACACGAAGGCATGTGGAGCTCCGTTATATTTAATAATTTGTCGTTGTTTCGTTTTATAGTATGCAGTTGAAACTTTCTCTAACTCCTGTTGTTCAGGAACAAGTGCTCTTGCAGCAATACTCCCATCTGGTCGCACTACCTGCAGCATTCCATCAATAGGAAGATATGTACGCAGTAAAGCTTGTGCTGAAACAGAATGACCTGTTTGAGATATACCATTTATCGCACGTTCTGCCTCAGCCTCCGTTCGATCCAATTCGCTTTTTAGCATGATGTGGCTAAAGGTAAAATAAGAAGTAATATTGATTATAATAAGCAAAATGATAAAAACTACAGCAGTGAACAAATTAATCTTTTTTCGCAGTTTCATTTCGATTCCTTCATCACATAGCCGACTCCACGCACTGTATGAATCAATGGCTCGCCATATGGTTTATCCATCTTATTTCGTAAATAGCGGATATACACATCGACTATATTTGTATCTCCGTAGTAGTCATAACCCCATACAGCATTTAATAGTTGCTCCCTATTTAAAACCTGACGTGGGTGTTTCATTAAATAGGCAAGTAAGTCAAATTCACGAGGGGTTAGCTCAATTGGATTATTCTTACGAATCACTTCATGTGTACTTTCACTCAGTTTTAAATCCCCAATAACAATCCAGTCATCTGTATGATCTTCTTTAGATGTTTCCTGGTTACGATTATTGCGTAGTGCCACTCGAATACGTGCAAGTAGTTCTTCAATTTTGAACGGCTTTGTCACATAATCATTTGCTCCCAAATCGAGGCCAGACACTTTGTCCTCAACAGAGTCTTTTGCAGTCAATAGGATAACGGGTGTGGCAGAGTTTGCAGCGCGGATCCGCCTAAGCACCTCGATTCCGCTGATGCCAGGTAACATGACATCAAGAAGGAGTAAATCCCAATTTTCCTCTTGGAACATCTGCAGACCTGTATTGCCATCAAAGGCTTTTCCGGTTTCATAGCCTTCATATGTTAATTCAAGCTCCAATACGCGCGCGATCTTCTCTTCATCTTCTACAATTAAAATTCGTTGTTTCTCCATCTCCAATCCACCCTCATTTCTATGTAACTATAACTATTTCTATGTGTGTTCCTTTTTTACTAGTTTAGCCAAAATATAAAGGATTCCAACAATCGAAACGATTGTTAGTACGATTTTCCCTTCCATCGTTCCTGATGTGACATGGTGCACCGAGTAAACCTCGATTAGTAAGGAAGGAATCTTTCCAAGTGAGCTTGCTATTAGAAAGACGATGAAACTCACTTCACCAATTGCAGCTGTAAAGGTAACTACCCCTGAAGGAATAAAAGGGAACAATCGTAATAGCAGAATAATCATGAACGCATCCTTTCCCTTAGCGGAAAGCAGTTTTCGAATAAGCAAAGATTTGTGTTTCCTCTTATCAATGAACCTCTTAAACCCTTTACGGTATAACCAAAATGACAAAATCGCTCCTAAAGCTTCTCCGCTAAAGGAGATGAGTGTCCCTTTCCAAATACCAAAAACGAGAAGATTTGCAGCTGTAATAAAGACGCTAGGAAGTACACCAAAAATGCTAACAACAATATTTAGTAACAAGCTTATGATAACTGCATATGCCTCGTTATGTATAAGAATTTCTACTATTCTCTCCTGCATGGATATCCTCCGTAATGTACTTGTTCTTATTATGCCATATTATTCGTTCTAAAAAAGACCGCATGGATGAAAAGAATCCATGCGAACTTAAACACTACTTATTCTTCTTCAATTTCTTCCTCTTCGGACCTTGGTCTTCTACCCCAAAAGAATTCCCATGCATCAACTGGTCGGAACTCCTGCTCTTCACGGTTTGCGTTTTCTTTCTTATCAGCCAAAACCAACACCTCCCCAATTCAGTTGTCGTATTATCCTATTCAGGAGGGTGCGTAATGTTTTTCAAATCTGCCTATTTTAAATGGAATTTCTAGATGGACGGAAGGTGGAGGAACTTGTATACTGTAAATGTAAATATTTTGAAGAGGTGATTTACAGATGGCAAAATCAAACGCTCGTAAAAAACGAGAGAAGCTTGTTCGCGAAGGAAAGCGAAATCCAGAGAACGGGAGAAGCCCATTTGCACTGTTTGACATGCAATCAAGGCTAACAAAAACGAAAAAAGATCACTTATACCGCACTAAACATAAGAACCAATCATTCACAGATGGAAATGATGGTTCTTTTTTATTTGTTTTTTTGAGACAGTGACTATAAAAGTACCATAAAAAATGCTGACAACCAAAATGTCAGCATCTTTGTATCCCCTATGATAAAATCCTTTTTTCTCCCTCAAGTTCCTTAATTGGTGCGATGTTTTGGGTAAACTCTAAAGTCCCTACATATTCTCCAGCCTCATCACGGACAGCAAAGTATCTGATATACACATATTTACCTTTCGCTTTAATCCAAAAATCCTCGACATCTTTTTTACCTAATTTGAAGTCTTCCAGTAATTCTTCAACTACGTGAACGCTTCTTGGCGGATGACAGTTTTGAACAGTTCTACCAATTACAGCTTTTGTCCTTGCAAAAATGCGTTCTCTTCCTTTAGAAAAGTACCGAACAACATCATCCTTATCAATAAATGTAATATCAACGGGTAAATGGTTTAATAGTAATTCAAGTTGTTTTAAGGATAAGATGCCTGTTTCCATTTTAATATAGCCTTTCGTTGCAATCTCTTCCGTATTGATCACGCTTCGCTCTGGTTTCCAATCTTCAGGCGAAATTAAACAAAATCCAATTTCATCACTTTCATGGGCAATTTTAAGCCATTCATCTTCGGTTAAATGAGTTAATGACATAGGGAAAAGGATATTTTCCTCTCGATAAATCATTTCATCTACTTGATTACTGAAAAAGTTCACAACTTCAACGACCGACTGTTTATCTCCATCGTAATGGGAGAGCATCGTTTTCGCATCTTTTATTGCATCACGAATAAAATCATCAATTTTCCACATCATATTCGTTGGTCCATAAATTCCGTACTTTTCTAAGTATGGAAAGAGAAGCTGTTCTTTTCGTTCATAATGCTTTCCGATATCCAATAAAAGATTACAATCCTCAAGTAAATTCAATCGAGTTTCTAGGTGATCATCGAGTTCAAATAGCTCCAAATGTGGCTTAATTCTTTCGTTTACTAGCTTTTCTAATTCTCTATTTTCTAGCTTAAATGTATGCACCGGATGTCCAGGTTGCTCTTCAAGACGAGACACCCTATTTTCTTCAATTACATCTTTAAAAATTTCCCGATGCTTTGAACAAATTTCCGTTGCCTCATGTGCCTGCATATTCTCTTCTTCCATTAACACATGTTGCAATTTGGTAACTTCCTCAATTGTAATCGTTCCTACTTTATCTGCTAATTTGGATTTTACCTCTTCTACCGATTTTCCTTGATGCAAATCTAAAAAGCTTTGTTTTATAATGGCCTCTCTCTCTAAATGACTGATTTTATGTTGTTCTCGATTATTAATAAGCTCACTCACACAAATTTCTCCTTTCAAACTATACTTGTTATGTTTGAAAATAGCATAGTTCCAGGTAAAAATTTGTGATACCAATCACATCGACAATAGAAAAGGCTCACATCTGTGAGCCTACAGAGTGTAGACAAAGTCAGTGCTGACTTTGTCTACACGAATTATTAAGGATATCTAACTATTAATTCTATTCCCAGACTGTCTTGCGAACGCTTGTCAGACAAGGCGCGCAGCTGAGCGAAGACGCGAATAGAAGTTGCCGAATGAGCGCAACGAGCGAGGCAAGCAACGCAGTATGCGAGCGTTTGTCAACAGTCTAAAGGCTCACATCTGTGAGCCTATGGTTTTGGATATTGGTACTCCAATTCATCTTTATCTGGATTATAATCAACGATGAGGTTATGACCATTGAAAAACCAGATATCATCTTCTTCTACATAAAATTCAATATTATCAACTTTTTGACTGGCATGAATTTGGATGGGTTCGTCGTGTGTTGAAAAGGCAAGTGAATATTTTTCTTGTACCGGGCTACTTCCGTAAAACATCGGATAGAAACGTACTGTATCCCCTTCTTTCACGCCTATATCTTCCTTAAACCATTTTAAAGCAGCTTCACTTATTGTCATTTCCATATGTATGAACCTCCTTGATGTCCCTTTGCGATATTTTACGCAGAATTACGGACTTTATTAACTTTATAGTACTAAAGTTTTCATAGATAGGAAAACAACGAATTTGTGAAATCTTTCTCAAACAAAAAAATAGTGCACGCAATCCCTTACGATTACGTGCACATTTTACTAATTCTATAAGAGAATAAACGCGATTGTAGCACTAACAATAATAGCTACGCTCACAATTTTTCCCCAAATGGGAAATGTTTCTTTCGGATTTTGATTTACCTTTTTCTCTTGATCCTCGACTACCTTCCGATATTCAGGACCGCAGCATCCCATTAGGATACCTTCTTGTAGTGAGAAATATCGATTTCTAATGGAATATTTGCAGCACGGGCTTTATTGGCTTGACGGAAGAATAACACCAACAACAATGCAGTGCCTGCAAATCCACCGTACCATGAAATATCCATTGGTAAACGGAACCCGATTTGAGCATTCAAGATATAAGTGATAACCATACAAAGCATGAATGTACCTGGTATTAATGAGATCCAGTAGTTCTTTTTCGCAATGTATAAATACATAGCACCTACGAAAAGAGCAATTACTGCTGTAGCTTGGTTCGCCCAGCTAAAATATCTCCATAGGATGTTGAAATCGATTTGAGTAAGAACAACAGAAATTGCGAATAATGGAACAGCAATCCATAGACGGCTTGACATTTTCTTTTGAGCCATATTTAGATATTCAGCAATAATCATACGCGCACTACGGAATGCAGTATCCCCAGAAGTAATTGGTAAGACGATAACCCCTAATACGGCTAGTGTTCCACCAATTGCTCCTAACATTAATGTTGAAACTTCACTTACAATTGCTCCTGGTCCACCAGCTGCAAGAAGTTCTTGTAATCCACCGTAACCATCAAATAAGCTCATTGCTGCTGCTGCCCAGATCATTGCAATGATACCTTCAGCAATCATCATACCGTAGAAAATTTTACGTCCTTGACTTTCCTTCTGTGTAGTACGTGAAATAATTGGTGTTTGTGTAGCATGGAATCCAGATAAAGCACCACAAGTGATTGTAAAGAACAATAATGGGAAGATTGGTGCATTATCAGGATGGAAATTTGATAATGAAATTTCTGGAATTGGTGCACCTTTCACTATTAATCCAACTCCAATACCTACAGCACTGATTAGAAGGATTGCACCGAAATATGGATACAGACGACCGATAATTTTATCAACTGGCAATAAAGTAGCCAAAATATAATATAGGAAAATAACAGCGATAAGAATTCCTAATGCAACTTTTCCGTCCAACAATAAGTTTAAAAGAGCTGCTGGTGTTGAAACGAATACAGTACCAACTAATAATAGTAGTAAAACAGCAAAAGCGTTAACGACGTGTTTCATTGCCTTACCTAAAAACTTAGTGGCAAGCTCTGGTAAGTGAGCCCCTTTATTACGAATGGATATCATTCCTGTTAAATAATCATGGACCGCACCAGCAAAAATACATCCCACAACGATCCAAATGAATGCGACTGGTCCGTAAAGCGCTCCCATAATTGGGCCGAATACAGGTCCAGTACCCGCAATATTTAGTAGCTGAATCAATGAGTTTTTCTTTGTGCTCATTGGAATGTAATCTACTCCATCAGCATCTACATAAGCTGGAGTCGCTCGTTCTTCCTTAACCCCAAATACTTTTTCCACGTATTTACCATACGTAAAGTATCCAATGATTAACAAAACAATACTCGCTAAAAATGTAATCATTTTATTTCCCCCTTATTCCCTTTATTGAAAAGTATGAATGCGTTTACATTTATTATAGTATTTTAATAGGATTATAGGAGGGTTTATGATTAAAAGGTAGAAATTCGACAATAACGTGTCAAAATTGTGAACTAAAATGCAAAATTTCTACCTCTTCATTTTTAGATTTCTAATTTCGCTCGTAATGCTTTTACATAATTTCGACTAACTGAAAGCTGTTCTTTTCTTCCTTCAATTTCTAATTGATAAGCACCATTAAACCAAGGTGTGAGGCGTGTGACATATTTTAAATTAACTAGGAAGCTTTTATGAATGCGAAAGAATCCGAATGAATCGAGTCTGCTTTCAAATTCTTTAAGCTGTGTTTTCGATTCATATTCATCCAGCTTTGTAATAAGCTTTGTTACTTTTTCATCTCTCACAATATATAAAATATCCTTAGGGTCAAGGTAGATAATCTCCCCGCTTGTATCAATCGCTAACTTCCCATTTTGTTTTGCATTTTCTTTTTCCTCAGAAGTGTGGAACTGCTTTTCAATTCGTTTCACCGTTTCTTCTAGCTGTTCCTCATCAAATGGTTTTAACAAATAGTCAATGGCATTATAACGAAACGCCTCAACAGCGAATTCCGGATAAGCAGTGGCAAACACGATAAGTGGCGCCTTTTTCAACTCTAAAAGGGCCTTTGCTGCGTCCATGCCATTTACCTTTGGCATTTCAACATCTAAAAAAACAACATCTGGTTGAAGCTGAATGGCTTTCAATATCGCAGCCTCTCCTGAATCTGCTTCTCCAACTATTTGAATGGATGGATAGGCCTCTAATAAATGAGACAGTTCATCACGGCTATATAATTCATCATCAACAATTAATGTTTTAATTTTTGTTTCCATATTAAATAGCCTCCGTTAGTGGTATTGAAAAAGCAATTTCCGTTCCTTTATTCACTTCGCTTTTAATGACTAATGCTGATTTTTCACCAAATAGCATTGTGAGTCTACGGTTAACATTATATAAAGCAACACCACTACCTTTTTCTGACTTTATTGGGGCAATCGAAATTTGTTTTGCACGGTTTTCACTCATCCCCACTCCATTGTCCTCAACCTTAACGTAAACACAGTCAGTTCCTTTATGAATCGATATACCTACATAGAAATCCCCATCTTGATTCTTCATTCCATGCTTGATTGCATTTTCCACAATTGGTTGTAGCGTTAAAGGGGGTATTTGTTGAGCAAGAGCCCCTGCCTCAATCTTGTAATCTACTTTTAACTTATCAACAAACCTTGTTTCCTCGATTTCTAAATACGCTTTCACCTGGCGAAGTTCCTGTTCTAGCGTTGTCACATTTTGTGTTGTTACAGATAGGTTTTGTCGTAAAAAATGTGACAGAGAAACGAGTAATTTCCTCGCCTTTGTTGGATCTCTTCTTACTAGTGAGAGTATCGTATTAAGGGTATTAAAAAGAAAATGCGGACTAATTTGAGCTTGAAGTACTTTGATTTCTGCTTCCTTTGCAAGCTGGATTGCCTTATCTGCTTCCGCAATTTCAAGCTGATTACTTAAAAGAGAACTCAAACCTGAAATAAGCTCTGTCACAACAGGTGTAATTTCTTTTTCAGAACGAAAATAGAATTTTAACGTTCCAATCGTTTCATCTCTTCTTTTTAGTGGAGCAATCACAACCGCTCCAAGTGGACAATCCTTATCTCGGCATTGAATCATTTTTTTGTTAGCGATTACAACCTTTCCATTATGAAGAACATCCATTGTAATTTGCGTTTGGATTGGCGACTGAGAACGATGATGGTCATGCCCAAGACCTACATGCGCCAGTATTTCGTGTGTGTTTGTCATTGCTACAGCTGTTGCTTGAATCTCATCTTGAATAATATGGCAAACAGCCTGTGCTGTTTCACGATTTAACCCGTTCCGTAAATACGCAAGTGTCTTGTCTGCAATACGAAGTGTTTTTTGAGCTTGAACAGCACCTACTCGTTCTCCTTCATTGATCACACTTTTAATGATCATAAGGAACACTGCACACCCTAATCCATTTGCGACAATCATCGGTATCCCAATAATTTCAACTAACGCCCACGCCTTTTCAAATGGACGAGAAATAAGAAGAATGACTAGCATTTGAAGTGCTTCTGCCGAGGCAGCAATGATAAATGCTGTACTTAGTTTCACATGCTTGTTCTTCTTATAAAAGTATCCCGAGATTAACCCTGCAATAATAGATGCAAAGCCACAGGAAAACGCAGTAAATCCGCCAAGGGTAAATCGATGTATGCCAGCAATTAGACCCGCTCCTAAACCAACCTTGTAACCACCAAGTAGACCTGCAAGGACAACACCAATTACCCTTGAGTTCGCTAAAGCTTCATCTGTGGTTAATCCAGAAACCCACCGGTCAAATTGTAGACTCTCGGTATTGAGACTTAAGCCGGTATACGTACCAATGATTCCAAAGAAACCAAAGAAGACAATTGCCACTAACTTCTGCCACCGATTCAACTCTTCCTGATACATCATCCCTCTGAAAAATTTTAATCTCGTTAAAATAAAAGCGATTGCAACAATGATTCCTAACCGCTCTAACATCGTCATTAAAAGTACGAACATAGACATGCTCCTTTTTTTGGGACAGGTTCCCTGCCCAATCATAGGGGTGTGGGACGCTGAACCTGTCCCTCTATCCCTATTGTATCAAGTTTTTTGGGGTTCGGGATAGTTTTTTGAGGGGGGGTGATTGAAAGTTTAATATGGTCTGATTATAAACAAAGAAAAAGACTACATCTATAGATTTTTTATCTTTAGACATAGTCCTGATCTTTATTTATTCATTAGCGTTATTATTGAAAAACGCCTTGTCCATTTACCCGAGCCAAGAACCCTGCAAGGTGTTCCTCTGTAAAACTACCACCGCTAAATGAAACCAATGCCCGAAGCGGCATGAATTTCATCATGGCTGCCATCATTTCTGCCCCCTCAGCATCTTCATCTACTGAGCTAAATAGAGGGCTTGATTCCTTTATCTTTGTAAAAAATTCATTTACTAATGGAGCCACTGAAGAGTCGCTCATTAAGTCTCCAATCGTTGAATTTCTATGATATGTTTTTTTAACAAAAACAGTTTGCTCCACTGTAATAGTCTGTTTTAATTCAATTCCAACAGAAGACTTTCCAACTAGAATATCAAATTCCCCACCTTCTACATGCCAATCTTTCATATCAACATTATAGTAAGCAAATGCTCTCTTATCTAATTCAAAAGATACTCTTTTTTCTTCACCTGGTTGAAGCTCTATCTTTTCAAATCCTTTTAGTTCTTTTTCAGGACGAATCATTGTGCTTTTAACGTCACGTACGTATAATTGAACAATTTCTTTACCGGCAACTTTTCCAATATTTTTTACAGTTACAGTAACTTTTACAGTTTCAGTATCTTTAAGAGTTGTTTTATCAACTTGGATATTTGTATATTCAAACTTCGTATAGCTTAAGCCAAATCCAAATGGGAAAAGCGGAGCTAGGTTTTTCTTATCGTAATAACGGTATCCAACAAATAAGCCTTCTTTGTATTCTACCTTATCACCCTCACCAGGGAAATTCAGATAAGAGGGGTTGTGCTCTAATGCAACTGGGAAGGTCTCAGCTAACTTACCGCTCGGGTTTGCTTCGCCAAATAATAAATCTGCAATTGCTCCACCTATTGCTTGACCAGCTAGGTAACCTTCAATAACCCCTTTAACCTTGCCTAACCATGGCATTTCAATTGGGGCCCCGTTACTTAATACAACAACAATATTGTCTTGAACTTCAGCCAAAGCGTCAATTATATGCTGTTGGTTCAAAGGTATACGTAAATGTGCTCTATCATATCCTTCAGATTCATAACGATCAGGTAATCCGATAAATAAAACAGTTACATCCGAATTCTGAGCAATAGCTCTTGCTTCTGTTACAAGAGTTTCATCGATGTCATCATTTGCAAGATTATAGCCATTAGCAAACTGAATTTGTGCAGACTCTCCTGCGACATTTTTAATTTCTTCTAAAATATTATCTAATTTAGTTGGTTTAATATGTGAGCTTCCACCACCTTGGTATCTTGGTGTTTGCGCAAAAGCACCGATAACTGAAATTTTAGCATCCTTCGAAAGCGGTAAAATATTAGTCTCATTTTTTAAGAGAACCATACTCTCAGTTGCAACTTCTCTTGCAAACTGATGGTGAGCTTCAATATCGTAAGATGCATTTTCTTTCTTATTATCAACAGCCATGAAAATGATCCGTAATAATCTTTCAACCGCTGCGTCTACTCTCTCTTCGCTTAATTTGCCACTCTTAACAGCTGCAACGATTTTTGCATCACCAATACCATTACTTGAAGGCATTTCAAGCTCAAGCCCTGCATTTAGGCCATCAGCACGTTCGTTAACAGCACCCCAGTCAGATACTACAAAACCTTCGTGGCCCCATTCTTCTTTTAAAATATCTGTTAATAGATATGGATCTTCCGATGCATAAGGACCATTTACTCGATTATACGAACACATGACTGTCCATGGTTGTGCTTTTTTTACCGCACCTTCGAAACTAGCAAGATAAATTTCGCGTAGGGTTCTTTCGTCAACAATTGCATCGACAGACATTCTTCTGTCCTCTTGGTTATTTACAGCAAAGTGTTTTAATGATGTTCCTACACCTTGGCTTTGTACCCCGTTAATATGACTAGCCGCCATTTCAGAAGATAAATAAGGGTCTTCAGAGAAATACTCAAAGTTTCTTCCGCAAAGTGGAGAACGTTTAATATTTGCACCCGGTCCTAGAATAACTGCTACATCTTCAGCTTGACATTCTTCTCCTAGGGCAACTCCAACTTTCGTGACTAAATCGCGGTTCCATGAACTTGCTAAACCGGCAGCTGATGGGAAACAAGTTGCTGGAACACTATCAAAAAGACCTAAATGATCTGCACCTTGTTTTTGTTTTCGTAAACCATGTGGCCCATCAGTTACCATAATTGAAGGGATTCCCAATCTTTCTACTCCCTTCAAATGCCAAAAGTCTAACCCTGAGCACATGCCTGCTTTTTCTTCTAAAGTCATTTGTGAAATTAAAGCTTTTATATCTCTACTCAAAGAAATTCTCCTTTCTACTATTCGTAATCTTTTTCATTATAATCGTATTTTTAAACTAATTTTGGTATTATATTTAGTAATTTATAATTATTTTTAGTTGTTGATTAATTTTACTAAAAGGCAGTGAGATGATGGAACGTAACATAAATTATTCAGAGTTAGAATACATTTGCAGCCTTATGTATGAAACATATCGTATACCTATTCAAATTATTGATGAGAACAGTGGTGTTCTGTTTAATCTTCCTTCTGCTATGGTTCAAAATCCCATTTTCAATAACCATCTAGAAGTCTACAACCTACTTAATAAATCCATACAAGTACCTAATTTTCCAATTTTCACATCTACTAATTTTCTTGAGAATTACTTTAGTATTCAACTTGTGGCAGAAGCTAGTAAGAAATACATCATCATTGTCGGCCCATCCCTGCAATCAATTGTTACAGAAGATACTATTCAGAGTATTAAACAAGATTTAAATCTATTTATAAATAGCAGCAAGCTTTTGTCTTATTATAAATCTTTACCTGTTGTCCCTAAAAAAAGATTAATACATGCTAGTATTCACTTTATCTACGTATTAACGTACGAAAAATTGGATGAAGACGAGATAGTCGAAAAAAATCATTCATTTGTTTCTACACCGATTTCAATAAAAAGTGAACAAATTACTTTACTTGAACGTCGCAAAAATATCTTATTTCATCATAATCTTTCCTATGAGAAAAGGTTATTCCAAGCAGTAAAAGATGGGAGAAAGGATGAGGTCGTAAAAATATTGAACCTTCCCCCTGCAGAGGGAGAATATGGGGTATTATCTAAAAAAGTATCATTCGAAACCAAAAAAACTTAACCATTGCTGGGATTACTCTCGCTACTAGAGCATCTATAGAAGGCGGATTAGATTCAGAGATTGCCTTCACCCTTAGTGATCTTTTCATTCAAACTCTTGAAGAATTGACAGATGTAACAGAGATACTGCAACTTTTCCAAAATGCGATAGCAACGTTTGCAGAACGAGTTAGCCAGGTAAGGGTCCAATATTACTCCAAAACAGTTGCGTCATGTCATCATTATATTTTAAAGCATCTATATCAAGAGTTAACATTATCTCATCTTGCAAAAGAAGTGAACATCAATCCTAGTTATTTATCCTTCCTATTTAAAAAGGAGGTTGGTATTCCGGTAAGCACTTTTATTCAACAAGAAAAAATTGAAGAAGCTAAAAATTTATTAACCTTGACAGACTATTCGATTACAGAAATATATACTTCGCTTAACTTTACAGATCAGAGCTATTTTACAAAAGTCTTTAAAAGATTTACTGGAATTACTCCTTTAGAATATCGAAATAGAAACACACTTTCATAAATTTTAGGATTTATGTTGCAACCTCTTAAAAAATAAAAAGCCCCATAAATGTTAGATTGATATCCAACATTTATGGAGTTCATGCTGTAGATGATTTTTAGTGTTTTTATCGAACAGTTTTTAATGCCTTAGCCCAAGACTCCACTTGGCTTAACATTAATTTCACATTATCAAGGTGTAAATCTTGTGGTTTGAAATCAGTACCATTTTCAAAATCAGTAAATAATGATAAGGTAGGATGTGTTCGAACATCTGCTATCATTAATTCTCCGCAAACTCCACGTACATGTTCTGCTGCACGTGCACCACCAGTAGAACCATAGCTAACAATTCCAGCTGATTTGTTATTCCAAGCCTCACGTGCTAAGTCAAATGCATTCTTTAGCGCGCCTGTCATGCTATGATTGTACTCTTGTACAATAAAGACAAACCCGTCAAGACTCGCTAGCTTCTCATTCCATTTCGCAATTCCCGGTGCATCTGCTACACCTAAAAATGGCAAATCATAATCCTTAATATCCACAATCTCATAATTTGCATTTCCATGTTGGTCAGCAATCCCTTTTACCCATTCACCAACCTGTGGACTCACGCGTCCCTCACGAGTGCTTCCTAAAATAATCCCAATGTTTAACTTTTCTTCTGTCAATTTAGGTTCCTCCGTTGCTTTATTTTTCCCAAACAATTTGTCTAAAAAGCCCATCCGTAACACCACCTATGTAAGTAAGAAAAGCATTACAATTATAATTTCCCAATATCGAAAATACATTATTCAAATAACTTTTATGTCGGGTTAAGAATTCGTTGTAAAAACTGTTTCGTCCTCTCTTCTTTAGGATTTTTCAATACTTCGTCAGGGTTACCCTGCTCGACGATATACCCCCCATCCATAAAAAGAACCTTATCAGAAATTTCACCTGCAAATTGGATTTCATGGGTGACAATGATCATCGTCCAGTTTTCATGAGCCAAATCCTTCATGACCTTTAACACCTCTCCGATTAATTCAGGATCTAATGCGGAGGTTGGCTCATCAAATAAGAGCAATTCTGGCTTCAGCGCTAACGCTCTAGCAATTCCCACCCGCTGCTGCTGCCCGCCTGAAAGTTGGTGGGGATATAAATCCATTTTCTCCTTCAAACCGACCTTTTCTAGTAATTCTTCCGCTTCTGTCCTTGCCTCGCTTTTCTTTCGTTTTTGAACAATGACTGGACCTTCCATCACATTTTGCAAGGCTGTTTTATGTGGAAAAAGGTTATACGATTGAAAAACCATCCCTGATTTTCTACTTAACCGAATTAAGTCCTGTTTACTCATTTTTTCAGTAAAGTTAAGGGAAAAACCATTTTCAAACTGGAAGATTCCTTTATCTGGTTGTTCTAGTCCATTAAAACACCGAAGCATTGTTGTTTTTCCTGAGCCAGACGGTCCAATAATGGATACGACCTCTCCTTTTCCTACGTCGATATCGATATTTTTTAACACTTCATTTTCACCAAACGATTTCGCCAAACCCCTTACTGATAAAAACATACCCTCACCTCTTTACCTTGCAACATAGCGGTTTAATCTCCGTTCCAATATCTCTTGTACAAGTGATAGTAGAAAACAAATCACCCAATAAACCAGTGCAGCTTCTATATATAATAAAAGGAAATCATATGTCCTTGCAGCAATTTCCTGTGCCTTACGGAATAATTCAGCGACCAAAACCAAGGAAGCAAGGGATGTATCCTTAACAAGGCTAATAAATGAATTGGACAATGGAGGAACGGATACTCTTGCTGCTTGTGGAAGAATAATCCGCCTCAGTGCTGTCCATCTTGTCATTCCAATGGTAAAGGCGGCTTCCCATTGTCCCTTTGGAATGGACAAAATAGAAGCACGAATGATTTCAGATGCGTAGGCGCCAACATTTAAAATAAAAGCAATCGCTGCACTTGGGAAAGGGTCAATATTGATTCCGATATTGGGTAGTCCGTAAAATATAATAAATAATTGCACAAGCAATGGCGTTCCGCGAATCGCTGATACATAGATTATGGCTGGAGCCTGGATGAGTTTTGATTTTGACAATCGCATCATCGCTGTGAGCAATGCGAGTATAAGTCCGCCGATAAAAGAAATAAGTGTCAATGGAATCGTATATTGAATCGCTCCTGAAAGCATGGGAGAAAGGGAGTTTTTAAATAACTCCCATCCCTCCATATTAGCAGTAATCATGAAAATGACGCTATTTAGTAGAAACATCTTCACCAAACCATTCTTGTGAGATTTTTGCTAACGTCCCGTCTTCTTTCATAGCCGCTAATTGTTCATTAATGGCTGCAACCAATTCATCATTTCCTTTATTAAACGTAAAAGCCATCTCTGAAACATCGTCTGAACTAGCTGCAATTTTAATGCTCTTATCACCTTGCGACTTTATATAATCAAGAACAGCGAGTTTATCATTAACTGTAGCTTCAGCACGTCCTTGCTTAATCAATTCAATGGACTGTGCAAGCCCTTCTACACCTACAATTTCAGCACCATTTTTCTCGGCGATAGCACCGTAATTACTCGTCAACGATTGTGCTGCTTTCCTTCCTTTTAAATCCTCAAATGATGCAATATCATTATTATCCTTTGGAACGACAAGAACAGCAGAAGAATAGGTATACGGTTCCGAGAAATCATAATTGGCTTGTCGATCTTCATTAATGCCGACTTGGTTTGCGATTAAATCAAAACGCTTTGAATTTAGTCCAGCAAACATAGAATCCCATTGTGTTTCCATAAATTCGACTTTAAGGTCCATACGCTTTGCAACTTCTTTTATCACTTCCACGTCGTAGCCAGTTAAATCTCCAGCTTCATTGTGGAAAGTGTAAGGTGCATATGTTCCTTCTGTTCCCACAGTTAAAACGCCCTTTTCCTTGATGGCATCAAATGACGAGCCAGTTTGTTCTATATCTTTATTTTCTTCCTTTCCTGCATTATTATCTTGATTATTTCCTCCGCATCCTGCTAGGATGAAAGCCATCGTAAGTAATAAAGAAATAAGAAAAACTTGTTTTTTCATGATAAATGCCCCCTGTAAATGAATGCGTATTTTTTTCTTAGTAGTAGATTTTACAAGTTCACTCATTCTCATTCACATGGTTTACGTCATAAAAAAGAAGCCAGCAATATATTACTGGCTTGAGTACTTTTATTTTGTTTTTATACTTTCACATTTTTTACGATAAATCGGTTGGTTCAAAATCAAAAAGACTGTACAATTTATAAGCCATTAAAAGCTCGAATCTTACTTCCGCATCATTTAGATCTACCTTTAATAACTCGGCGATGCGGTCAATTCGATATTCTAAGGTGCTTCGATGAATGTATAATGCATTTGAGGCTTCCCTTACATTTCCGTTATGGAGGAGGAAGACCTTCAATGTCCCGAAAAGATCAACATTATTTTTTTCGGAGTATTGTAGTAAAGCACCGAGGTTTTTCTTGATGTAGATTCGGGCTGATTGGATATCACTCGTGTTGCTAAGTATGGTATAAGCTCCAAGGTCATCATATACGGCATAGCCACCGTCCGGATTGCGGTTTGCAATGACGTTTTTGGCCTTTGAAGCTTTCATGAAACTATCATAGTAGTCATCAAGTGTTGATGTACTCCCACCGATTCCAACATAGGCGGTAACCTTTTCTTTTTTTGTGGATTCCGCTAAGAGTTTATATATCCGGCTCCAAAAGTCTTTTTCGCTCGGTGTTTGAACAATGATGATAAATTCATCACCTTTACGACTGAAGATAATCCCCTTTAAATGAAAGGATAAATCAGACTTCATTTGATCCCATACTCTTGATTTTTTTGATTCAATCGCCACTACATTATCTCCACCATCGTCCTCTATATAAAAGGAACCGACTACAACTGTATGAGGTTCGAGTATATTCCAATTTGTTAATGTGGCATATTGAATGATTTTTTCTGGATACTCAATCGTCTCCTCGAACAATTGATTAATAAATCCTTCTTGAATTTGTTCTTTTGTATCAAGAACGAGTTTTTGTTTGATAAATTCAATCGCATACACATTTAAGACATAGTCAATCGTTAAGCGAATAAGACGGTGCATTCTTTTCTGATATAAGCTAACAACCAAATATCCTAAAGCTTTATTTCCCTGTAAAATGGGCAGTACATGCAAGACTGTGTCATTTACTGTTAGTTGCATGTCTTCGGTACGAAGCTGTATGATTTCATTTTTCATCTTCATGATTTCACTTTGATAGTCAGTTTGAAGGTGCTTTTCTTCTCCTTTTACCTTTGATGTAATTGGATTCATAAATCGATCATACAAAAATACTGTACTATCAATCATAGGACTAATCGTATTTGTAATTTCGATTAAATCTGCACCTTTTACTGTCTTTGTAACTAATTCCTGCTGATATTCTAGAATGGTCTCTAAACTTTTTTTACTTTCATATTCAAATTTATACAGCCTTGCATTTTCAATTTGCATGGACACGAAATCAGATAAAAATTTCAAAAATTCAAGGTCTTCCTCTGTAAAATTAGTCTCCCCACCTGTCGTAACATAGAGAACACCAATGGCTTTTAAATTTACCAATAACGGGACTGTTAATTCCGTTCCTCCAGATGCTTCGACATAAGGAAAATAGGAATCTAGTGATTTGTTTGAGTTAATTTTTATTTTTATTGGATGTCCAACCAAACCATACCATGGGGGATGGAGATCAAAGTATGTATTTTCTTCATCATATAAATAAACGCAAGCACCATTTGCTTTCGTTCCTTTACATGCTCGTTCAACAACCTTTTCGATGATGTAATCAATTGAAGAGTTTGGGAGGATATTTTCTTTAATCCACTCAATTCCCTTCATTTTTCTCTTTTGATTTTCCTTTTCACGGGCGAGGATAAGGGAGGATGCAACATCATGCCCGAACTCTGTAAATATTTGTTCTGCTTCTGTAATTAGTGGAACAAACTCATGAAAGCCAATTATGCAAAGACCAAAGCTTTCATTCAAGTTGTGTAAGGGGACTGTAAACCATGTTGAAAGATTTTCATTCTTTATCGCAGTATGAAAGGCGCAGTTCGTTTCTTCACGCTTGTCTTTCTGCCACCATATTGCGTTTTTCAGTAGTTTAGGAGAGCAGTCTCTAACATCTAAGTGGAGTGTTTGGTCGATTGTAAACTGATCTCCCTTCCAAACTTTTGGGACAAGTCTCCCTTTTTCATAAAGGACAACCCCCACCAAATCACATGCATATTCCTTATAAAATCCTTCTAAGAGGTAATTTAACGTTTCTTCAATTGTGTCAAAGGTAACAAGGTGGCGCGCCATCGTTCGTAAATGATTATCAATTTTTTTCATTAACTTCTCACGTTTTTGCGTTAATTCCAAAGAATCACCACCCATATACTCTATTTTCTATATTAATTCCACTCAAGGCATTGAATTCCTTCCTTTAGTGGTAATTATGTATAGAAAGACCTATTTAAGGATTTCTTTTGCAATGACAACTCGTTGAATTTGGTTTGTCCCTTCATAAATTTGCATGATTTTTGCATCTCTAAAATACTTCTCGACCGGGTAATCACGGATGAATCCATAACCTCCAAAAATTTGTACGGCATCTGTTGCAACCTTCATCGCAGTATCAGATGCAAAGCATTTTGCAAAGGATGCATGTTTAATAGATGGAGTGCCGGATTGAAATAAGTGAACAGCTTGATGAACAAGAAGCCTTGCTGCCTCTATATTCATGGCCATGTCTGCAAGCATGAATTGGATTGCTTGCAGATTTGAGATTGGTTTACCAAACTGGATTCTATCCTTTGAATAAGCAAGCGCATCTTCATAGGCTGCTTGAGCAATCCCTACAGCCTGAGCTCCTACCATTGGTCTAGCATTCATTAGCCCTTGTAAAAAAATTTTTAAACCGGCACCTTCCGCACCGATTCGGTTCGAAGCTGGGACGCAAACATCTTCGAAAATAACAGATGCTGTGTTTGAGGCACGTAACCCTAGCTTTTTCTCCTTTCCTCCAACCTGTAACCCTTCGGAATCTCTCTCAACAACGAAAGCTGTGAAACCACTGTCTTTTACATTCGCTAGCACAACAAAAAAATCAGCATAGCTCGCATTTGTAATAAAACATTTCTCCCCATTCAAAATATACTCATCGCCACTTCGTATGGCCGTTGTGTTTAATGAACTAACGTCACTGCCAGCGCCTGGTTCGGTAAGGGCAAACGAAGCTAGCTTTCCTTCTCTTGTAAGTTGGGTTAAATATTTTTTCTTAAGTTCTTCACTTCCACCTACCAGGATAGGATAGGAAGAAAGCGAATTTGCCTCCATACTTGTTGCAACACTCGCACATGCTTTTGCAATTTCTTCAACTATTAAAGCATGGGAAAGCTTATCAATCCCTGGTCCGCCATATTCTTCTGGTATGGCTAGGTTTGATAACCCAACCTCATGGAGTCGTTTTATAATCTCCAGTGGGAATGCTTCTTCTTCATCATATTGGCGTGCAAAAGGTGTAATTTCATTCCTTGCGATATCACGTGCAAAGCTTCTAATTGTTTGCTGTTCATCTGTTACGATAAAGCTCACTTTTATCACCCTTTTATTCCATCTCTTTTTGCTATCGTAATTCGGCCTCCAACTTTTCTTTTAATTGATCCTGAAGTGATACTTTTCTAATTTTCCCGCTGGCTGTCATCGGAAACTCATCCATGATCAGTAATTTATCCGGGACTTTATAGTCAGCAACTTTCGGTCTTACGAACTCCATAAGTTCCTCGACACTTGGTGAAGTATTTGGCTTGATTTTTATGCAAGCACAAGAGATTTCTCCTAAAACCGTGTCAGGGAGTCCAACTATTGCCACTTCCATTACATCCGGGTGTGTATAGAAAACTTCTTCTATTTCTCTTGGGTAAATATTGTAGCCACCTCGAATGATCATTTCTTTTTTACGTCCAACGATTCTTAGGTTTCCTTGCACGTCTAATGTGCCGAGGTCACCACTATAAAACCAACCATCGTCATCTAATGCTTCCCTCGTTTTTTCAGGCATATTGTAGTAGCCCTTCATGATCCCGAAACCACGACAAGCTATTTCTCCAACCTCATTAAGACCTACATCCTCCTTAAATTCGTTAACAATTTTCACTTCGGCACCTGGTAGTACCTTCCCAACTGTTTCGGCACGAATTTGGTCGTCATCATCAAAAGCCGTCATTGTCAGGGTTGGGGATGTTTCGCTCAATCCATAGCAAACGACGATATCACAGCCCATATCAGTACGAATTCGCTTCACAATTTCAACTGGACATGGGGCCGCTGCGATAATACCAGTTCTTAGGGAAGACAGATCATAATTTTTGAACTCAGCATGATTAAGCTCTAAAATAAACATCGTTGGTACACCATGCTTAACTGTGATTTTTTCGTTTTGAGTCGTTTCCAATGCTTCCTTCGCATTATATTTTTCCGCCAAGACCATCCGCGCACCAACCGCTACCGTACTTAAAATGCTCGGAACCATACCAAATACGTGAAATACAGGAACAGCTACATAAAAAACATCGTCCTCAGTACATCTCATCCCTTCAGCGGTAATGATGGCGGTGTTCACAAAATTACTATGGGTAAGCATTGCTCCTTTTGGCGCGCCTGTTGAACCAGAAGTATACAGAATACAGAATATATCATTTTCCGAATCGATTGTGACAGGGGAAAAAGGCTTGTCGTCAACTCTTTCAAGTAATTGTTCATAGCTCATATGGCCATCTTTCATGCAGCGAACCGTAACAAGTTTTTCTAAACTTGGCACTCGTTGGCTAGCTACAGAAAATTGTTCATAATGTTTTACTCCACCAAATTCTTCAGCAAAAAAGGCAATCTTGCTTTCCGAATTACGTAAAATGTACTCAACTTCATCTTGTCGATAACGAGTATTGAAAGGAACAATTACTGCCCCGAGGTGGCTGGTTGCCATATAAATGACAACAAATTCATTCCAATTTGGTAGACATACCGCAATTTTATCTCCCTTTGTTATGCCAATCTCTTGTAGTGAGGCTGCTAGATTAAGAGACTTATCCCATAATTCTTGATAGGACAGCCGTGTATAACCATCGTATGAAACTTCATGATGAGGATCCTTTTTGCAAACTTTTTCTAAAAGCTCCGAAACACTATGTTTGCTTAATTTTTTTTCATATAATTCACCCCAATAACTAAAATTTCCTTAATCAGTCAGGGCTGAAGCCCCGATTGATTAAAACTACAAGACTTCCCAAATTGCCGCGATTCCTTGGCCTCCTCCGATACATAAGGCAGAAGCACCAAATTTTTTATTCCTTCTCTTAAGCTCATATAGTAATGAGAGGCTGATTCTCGCACCACTTGCTCCGAGCGGATGACCTAATGCAACTGCACCGCCATTGACATTCCCAATACTTGGGTCAAAGCCTAATTCCTTTTGGCACGCAAGATATTGAGCAGCAAAGGCTTCATTGATTTCGATTAAATCTAGATCCTCTACCTTCATATTGGCACGATCTAATGCCTGACAAATTGCAGGTGCTGGTCCAATTCCCATGTACTTCGGTTCGACCCCAACAATTCCCCATGACACTAATCTTGCTAATGGCTTTAGATTTCGCTTTTCGGCATATTCACTAGAAGTGACGACCATTGTTGCTGCGCCATCATTGATACCACTGGCATTTCCGGCAGTTACCACACCGTTTTCTTTAAATCTCGCTGGTAAGGTATTTAACACATCAACTGGTGTATCACGTGGATGTTCATCCTGATCGATTACCTTCTCGCTTTTTCTTACTTTCACAGTTACCGGTACAATTTCCTTAGCAAAAATTCCATTTTCTTGAGCTGCTAATGCACGCTTATGACTTTGTGAGGCAAACTCATCAATTTGTTCTCTTGAAATCTCATATTTCTCGGCAAGGTTTTCCGCTGTAATCGCCATTGAGCATTTCCCATATGGATCGTAGAGTGCTTCCCAGAGGTAATCCTCCATGGGTGCTTTTCCGAGCGGTAAGCCCCATCTAGCTCCACGAACAACATGTGGAACCTGGCTCATATTTTCTGTACCACCCGCAATGCTAACATTGGATTCTCCTAGTTTAATAGATTGCGCAGCATTTATGATGGCTTGTAAGCCTGAGCCACAAAGTCGATTAACCGTTAATCCTGGAACATGTTCAGGTATACCTGATTTTAACCCGACATGCCTTGCCATATAAATTGCGTCAGTACTGGATTGAATGACATTTCCGATTACTACTTGATCCACTTCTTCTGGTTGAATTGATGACCTGCGCATCGCTTCCTTCGTTGTATGTACAGCAAGATCGATTGCAGATACATCACGAAAGGACCCTCCGAATTCTGTAAAAGCAGTACGTGCACCATCAATGACTACAATTTCTTTACTCAATAGTCTTCACCCTACTTTCCTACAAATTGTGGTTTTCTCTTTTCTACAAAAGATCTCATTCCTTCTACACGATCCTGACTTGCAAACGCATTTCCAAAACAAGCTGTTTCAAGGTCTAAAGCAGCCTGTAGATCTACCTCTTTACCTCGATTAATCGAGGTTTTTAACATTTTCATCGCTACCCTTGGTTTTTGAGCTAATTTTTCCGCCCATTCAATTGCTTCATCCAGTACGTTTTCGGACTCTACCACCTTATTAACTAAGCCCACTTCAAGTGCTTTCTCAGCATCAATCATTTCACCAAAATAGAGCAGTTCTTTTGCTTTTGCTTGACCGATTAAACGTGGAAGACGCTGCGTGCCACCGCCACCTGGGATAATGCCTAAATTTATTTCAGGTAATCCGAATTTTGTTGTTGGTGAACCGATTCGGAAGTCACATGCAAGTGCTAATTCACAGCCACCACCTAGAGCAAGCCCGTTTACCGCGGCAATCACTGGCTTTGAAATGGATTCAATTTTGTCATAGGCAAGTCGTGAGATTCTCGACATTTCCATCATGTCAACACCATCTAGGTTGACCATTTCATTAATATCAGCACCTGCTGCAAAAGCACGGTCACCTTTTCCAGTAAGAATGATGGCGCGAACCTCTGAATCCTTTTCAAGTTCCTCAAACAATGTGAATAATTCATTGTATACTTGGCTACTTAACGGATTGTATGGAGGTCGATTTAAATAAACAATTCCGATATGTTGATCATTAGAAATGTATTGGATTGTATCCATGTTTCATAAACACAACCTTTCTTTTTATTAGTTGTTATAGTCGTACCAGCCTGCTCCTGCCTTCTTACCGACACGGCCTGCGCGAACTAAATTTCGTAGTGTAAGAGGTGCTGCAAATCGTTGATCCTTGAATTCCTCATAAAAATAATCCATAACGTGTAATCCAATATCTACCCCTGCATAATCTTGGAGAGTGAAAGGGCCCATTGGATAGTTCAGTCCTAACGTAACCGCCTTGTCAATATCTTCCGGTGTCGCAACGCCTTCTTCCACTAATCGGATAGCTTCAATGAATTGAGGAATCAGAATCCGATTTACAATAAATCCTGGAACATCTTTCTTTACTTCAATTGGTTCTTTTTTCATCGCAATTGCCAATTCTTTGAATGCGCTTACAGTTTCATCGCTCGTTTTATATCCTCTAATGACTTCTACTAATTTCATCACCTGTGGCGGATTGAAAAAATGCATGCCCGCAACTTGTTCTGGCCTGTTTGTGCTGCTGGCAAGTACGGTAATTGACATGGATGATGTATTTGACGCAATTAGTGCACCTGGTTTTAAAATTTCATCTAATTGCTGAAAAATCTCTTTTTTCGCATCTAAATCTTCAATGATAGCTTCGATAACAGCATCACAATCTCCTACGTCAGCCATGCTAGTTGTTAGTTTTATTCTTGAAAGAATCGCTGATTTATCATCCTCAGTTAATTTCCCTTTGCTAATTGATCGATCCATCAATTTTTCCATACGTGCTTGTGCACTATCTAAAAATCGTTGGTCGACATCTACAAGCACTACGTTAAATCCACAAATTGCAGCTTGATGAGCGATTGCGCCTCCCATTGTTCCTGAACCAATCACTCCAATTTGGTTAAATTCCATGGTAAACCCTCCGTTATGTATATATTTTTCGTATAGAAATCATAATTTTTACAATTTTCATATTAATTATAGTGTTTTTAGTGAAAATTTTTCACCTTAAATTTGAGGAATCGGAAGGTACTGATTTCGGAAATTAGAGGAAAGGGTTAAGTAATGTCCGCGAGATTGAGCATTTAAATAAAAAACTGACTCAGTCGAGTCAGTTTTTAAAGTTATATTATTTAGTTGTCAGTGGAATAGGTAAAACATTCTCTTTCGAACCATCTTTTGCGGAATAAACAAACAGTTCGAATCTGGCTTCATTTTTTGCATTTGCTATTAAATTTTTTTCAATTTGGATTTCAAAGTCACCCCACGAAGGCGCACCAACTGTTTGATAGTTTTTTTCAAGAAGCTTTTCCTCACCATCATAAACAGCATAGTCAAAAACACCTTCAAAAACTTGAGCTTTACCAGTTATAACAAGTTGATTATCCTTCTCAGAAACCTTTACGTCTTTGAAAATTTTGTTTTGGTATACCTTATCTTCACTTGTTGGTGTTACATCATTTTCCGTACTTTGTTCGTTTTCACCCACTCCATTCTTTTCTTCTTCCTGAGTGGCTTCATCATTGTTTTCTTCATTCGTTGTATCATTGTTATTGTTTTCAGCTGGCTGTTCCGTTTCGTTTACATGCTCATTATCTTCTTTTTGTGTTTGATCGTTTTGATTACATGAGGCTAAGAAAATCGCGATGCTTAAAATAGCAATATAACATATAATTTTTTTCACAAGAAAACCCCTCCTCAATAGAATATCTCTCTCTATCCTATTCTGTGTAGTGTAAGGAAAAAAATACCTAGAAACGGGTGGAATAGGAGTATTTTCCTATCAAACTGAGTTTCACCTGAGCCCTTTGATTGTTATTTTCAACCAGTTTACTGGTTATATAATCAAGAAAAAGTTGTCCAATATGTCACGTGATTAGCATATATATAGAACACGTCCACATAGACAGGAGAGTTCTGAATCAATGCACGTTTTCATAAAAGCAGTTGCTATCCTTATAGGTAGCGTAACAATCGCAATAGGCATAAATATTTTTTTAATACCTAACAAAGTTTTAGATGGTGGGATTATTGGTTTAGGTTTAATTATTAGTTATTTATTTCATACCAATGCTGGTGTCACAATCATGATATTAAGTATTCCTATCTTTATTATCTCTTGGCTTAAATATCGTTCCTATTTTTTTAATAGTTTGCACGGTATGCTTCTATCTTCATTTTTCATTGACCTTTTTCATAACTTAAATCAATTCCGTTTACATATTTCGCCAATGGTTAGCTCGTTTACTGGTGGGATCTTGATTGGTTTTGGTATTGGTTTTATGCTTCGCTTTGAAACAAGCACCGGTGGGACAGATTTATTAGCCCAGTTCCTTTCAGAGATAGTGAAAATAAATGTAGGCATCATCATCCTGATTATAGATGTTTTTGTCATATGTCTTGGAGGTTTATTCGTTTCTAGTGATACATTCTTCCTTTCAGCTATAACCATATTAGCTGGCGGAATAACTACAAGTGTGGTTACATGGAAATTGAATGGACAAGAGTAGCAAACAAACGATTAGATAGGTTCTAACCCAAAAAGGGTTTACTGTATTCTAAAGGATTTTTGCTTTGAGGTACTTTTCTTAAAATAAGTGCCGAAATAACAGTTGATTTGGCATCATAATTGTTTTAAGTTGTCCCAGCAATTGCTGTGTTGTCTTGCCATTTATGAGGAACTGAAGAAACTAAGCGGAGGTTTTTCGTTTAAATTCCGAATCGAGTTCGTTTAGATCTAAATAAGCGGAGGTTTTCCTGTTATCCAGAGCAAAAACCCTTTTTTTCATATTTTTAGAGCCAATAAGGGGAATCTCTCCGTCTATTTACGCTATTATCAGTGCTTTTTACTAATTAGGCGAAATTTTTCCGTTTATTCAACCGCCTGGTGCCTAGCCAGTCCCCACAACCGATAAGGTAAGCCCTCGAAATGGCATTGCGATTGACAGAAGTTTTGACCCGCTTTTTTCAATGTTCTACCCCATGTTGTCTATCATACTAATGAGTGTCAATTGTATGTCAAAAACGAAGAAACAGTTTTTATACCTTAGCAAATAAAGAAACTGACGTGTACCAATTCACACGTCAGTTTTATGTCATTTATTAAATAAAGCACCCGAAATCGGAACCCTTTACTGTAATCAGTAGACTCTTTCTAATTTGAATGTGGTAACCACTAAAGTAACTTCAAACCACGCTTGATTATACTTTGAATGGGCTCTTCAGTTGTGGTTATCATGTTTACTTTTGGAAAACTAAGCTGAATCCTGCTACGAACTTGATTTTTTATGTAGTGGTTGTGTTGAAAAACGCCACCTTGTAAAATCAAATCAAATTCATTCTGATGGATGCCCGCACTATTAACTGCAGTATTTACTAGAAGTAGCAGTTCCTCTACTGCACGCTCTAGTATCCGTTTACTTACTGGATCCCCCAATCGAAATGCCTCATCTACTGTGGTTGCAAGTGCACCGACATCATCAACAGAATAAGATTCACTGTAGGCCCAATTATAAAGATCTTCAATTTTATTAAAATTAAATTTCCGCAAAATTAGCTTTGCTAACAGTGTGTCCTCGCCACGACCATCCTGCATTTTGAGAACAGATTTTATGGCTTGTTTTCCAATCCAATACCCGCTACCTTCATCTCCAAATCGGTGTCCCCATCCACCAGAACGGACAATTCGATTGTTGGCATCATGAGCAAACACGATAGAGCCTGTTCCTGCAATTAATAGGACACCAGCTTTGTATTGAGTCGAGCCTAATAAAGCGGAAAGGCAATCATTTTCTACTTGTAATCTGTCAATCTTTATCGACAATTCCTTAACTGCTTCAAGCACAACTCTATTAACTTCTTTTTCATCATTTTCGGTATCAATTCCCGCCAAGGCAACTACGGCTTTTTTCACGTTGCCTACATTACCAAAATCAATCCCTGCATTCTCAAAAGCAGCAAGAACGGCTTTTACTAAAGATTCTTTAGCTCTGACAGCCCCAACTACGTGATAATTCGTGGCTCCAGCTTTCCCTTCTCCAAGAATGTTTCCATTTGCATCCGTAATAACCGCGAGTGTTTTTGTTCCACCACCGTCAACTGCAAGCAGTTCGATGGTGTCCTTATTCATTGGTTCCAACCCATTCTGTGATGATGCTTAAAACTTTTGCTTGCGATTTGGTAAGATGCTCTCGTTTGTCATGTAACCAACCTGAAAGTTCGTCTTGCTCGATGAGGCGTGTATTGATTGTTTTTTCCATTCGACTCGGGCTTGGTCCGCCCTCTAGATCACGGATTTTAACAAAATACTCTGGACTTAAAGCTTGCTGTAATTCTTCTTCTGTTAAAGTAGATTCCTTGCCAACTGTCTTTTGAGACTGCTCATTTAAAAGTCCTAATGTTAATGATTCCAATGACGTTTTGCCGTGATTTGTAAGTGCTTTAACTGTTGAGCTCACTACATGATGTGCCTGGCGAAAGGATAGACCATCTTTACGTACGATTGTATCAGCTAATTCCGTTACATTCGCGAAGCTTTCTTTTGCTCTTTTTAGAAGTGTTTCTTTATTCACTTCCATTGTAAGCAAGACTGAAGTCAATAGCTCATAAATGCCGCCTAATTTCTCGATGGCTTTCCAAATGTATGGCTGCATGTCATCCTCAGTATCGACAATATCTCCGAATGGAGTGTTATGGACCATCAATAAAACGGTTTGGCAATCACCCGCTACACTTGATAATAGTGCTCTCATATGTTCAATTGAAACAGGGTTACGCTTCTGGGGCATGATGGAACTGATTTGTACATATGGTGCGGAAAGAAGGAATGCTCCATATTCCTGTGTACCCCATAATAAAAAGTCTTGCATGGATCTACCTAGATTCAATGCTGATAATTGAACAGCTGTTGCTGTTTCTGCGATATAGTCGGCACCTGCCACAGCGTCCCAGGCATTATCAATCATGTCCTCGAAACCAAGTAAGTCCTTCATGCGATCTCGATTAATCGCAAAACCTGAAGTTGTTAGTGCTGCTGCCCCCATACTACTGCGGTTTACAGTTTTATAAGCAGCTTGAAGTCGAACAATATCACGAGTTAACATATCTGTCATCGCATTTAAATAATGAGCCAAAGTTGTTGGTTGCGCCTGTTGTGTGTGAGTATAACCAATCATGATCGTTTCCTTATGTTCGTCGGTCATTTCGATAAGAGCCTCACGAAGCCCCAATGCTTTTTCGATTAACGGAAGAAGCTTTTTACGTAATGTCATCCGGTAAATAGCAATTCCCATATCATTACGGCTCCTTGCAATATGAAGGTTTCCAGCAATGTCTCCGGCATTTTCAATCAACGCATGCTCCACTTCAAAAAATAAATCCTCAAATTCTCCAGTGTAGCTTCTTGTTTGAAATTCGTCCGGATTAAGATGAGAAACAGCCTTTGCTATCTTTTCAGCCTCTTCTTTCCCGACAAGTCCTTGTTCAACTAACATAATCAAATGGGCATTATGGATTTCAATCATTGAATCAAGCAATTCATTCTTTGCTTCATTATAGGCTGGTTCAAGCACCATTGACGTATATGTTTTAGAAGGAAAAACTGTGCCTTCTGTTTGAATAATCTTCTCTCTAAGTGAG
This sequence comes from Bacillus timonensis, assembly GCF_000285535.1. Lineage (GTDB taxonomy): Bacteria > Bacillota > Bacilli > Bacillales > Bacillaceae_L > Ferdinandcohnia > Ferdinandcohnia timonensis. The sequence goes on from NZ_HE610986.1 coordinate 210,915, forward strand.
GTTTTCAATCTAGTCAATCCCTTCTGTCTTCTTCAAATACACATCGGCGTATTGCGCCCAGACTTCTTCGAGCTTGCTCGAAAAGTTTCCGTTAAAAATCGCATGTCTCCGCCGAAAGCTTTAACTTTGTTCAGCACTGCTGAATAAAGTTATGCGAGCCAGTTTTTGATTAATTCATTCATGTTGGAGGCTGCCTTTTCCACTATTTTTGTTCCTTTTTCATAGGAGGTCTGTTGAATTAACCCTGTATATCCATCCCATGCCTTTGGGGTTCCTTCCACAAGAACATAGGGCATAGAAGAAAGTGGAGGCACCTCCTTGAATTCTTGGTCCTCTTTTTGTACATGTACTAAATCTGGACGAAATGCTTTTACTGCCGACATTTCATATGGGCCACCATGACCTCTGCCTTTTGTCCCGACAAACCCAATTTCTTCAGCAGCATCGACAGCTACCATTTGCCACCAGTTAATTAACATGAAGCTTGCGTCCGTATGTTTACCAGTTACATATTCAGCAACTGTTCGAGAAACGCCCATATTCGCATCATGAGCATTTAAAAGAATGATCTTTTTGATACCTTGATTAATAATTCCCATCGTAATATCAATTACATATTCTGTGATAATACTAGGACGGATTGGAATTGTCCCTTGATATTTAGATGTTTTTCCAGGACAAGCTGTGTAAGGAACCGTTGGGTAAACGGCTCCACCTAAACTATCATCAATTAAATCTGCAAAACCATCAGCAAGAATAATATCCGTTCCTAAAGGAGAGTGCGGCCCATGGTATTCAAAGCTCCCAAGTGGAACAACCGCAAACGTAGCCTGTTCCAATGTCTTCAGGTCTCTTCCGTGAATGTCACTAGCCTTCATTTATATGTTCTCCCTTCTTAGATTGCGGATCCTGCTTTACCATCCGTAATCTTTTGTGAAATAAACAGAACTGTAATAATTAAAATGATTTGAAGAACGCCGTACGCACAAGCCGTTCCAAATTGGAAGGCGTACATTTTTTGGAATATCGCAACGGATAGCGGCATCGTTGACGTGCTATAGATAAGGATGGAAGCAACGAATTCTCCTAATCCTTGAACTAACGCAAGCAATGTACCCGCTAGAATACCAGAGAAGGCCATTGGAACAACGACCCTTCTAAATGTGTACCACCAGTTAGCGCCTAAGCTACGTGCTGCTTCCTCTACTGATTCATCCATTTGCATTAATGCTGCGGAAGTAGACCGGAAAATCAGTGGCAAATGACGAACAAAATAAGCTAACGGTAAAATCCAGAAAGTACCGATTAAAACTTGGTTAAAACTGAAAACAGTTGGTTCACTAAATGCAGCAATTAAGTTAACCGCTACAACGGTTCCAGGCAAGGCCCAAGGAACCATGATTAAGATATCGAGTAAGGCTTTCCCTTTAAATTTTGTCCGAACCATTGCATAAGCTGCTGCCACACCAAATAGGATATTTCCTGCTGTTGCAACAAAACTCATCTGTAAACTGTTCCAAATTGGGCGCCATGTACGCTCATCTGTAAACAGGTCAATATAGTGCTGCAAGGTGTAAGCAGTTGGGATAATTTGTACCGTCCACTCCCCGTCCACAGAAAACGAAATAAGTACAAGGACAAGAATTGGAAGCATCAAGATAATAACCCCAACAAAAGAAAGGAACATCGATACGTATTTTACAAAAGGGGAACGTAGTTCGGTTCTGTGAACACTAATCCCTTTACTTTGGTTTTGGAAGTTCCGTCTTCCTTGATACCATCTCATTAAAATTAAGAAAGAAATAGAAACAACGGATAGGATTGTTGACTGTGTTGCCGCCATATCTAAATCCCCATTTGTACGAGATAGATAGATTTGCATCGTCATGGTTCTTTCTACACCGAACATTAATGGCGCTGTATATGAAGCCATTGAAATCATAAATACAAGTAACGAAGAAGCTACGAGTGCTGGAGTCAGCATTGGTAAGATTACCTTTCTCCAAATTCGAATCCTTCCAGATCCAAGGCTTGTTGCTGCTTCTTCCAATGAAGGATCTAACCCTTTTATTGCTGCTGCAGCAGTTAAATAAAAGTACGTATACATCGTGAATGTATGTACTACGATTACCCCAACAACACCTTTTAAGGCAAATGGAACCTCTTCCAGATTAAATAGTGCTTGAAAAGCCCTTGGAATAATTCCACTTTCCCCATAAAGGAAAGTAAATGACAAAACCCCAACAAGAGGTGGCAATGCCATCGGAACAAGAATTAATACAGAAAGAATTTTTCTTCCTGGGAATTCGTAGCGTTCCATTAAAAATGCCATTGTTACACCAACAATTGCACACGTAATCACACTGATTACGGATATATATATACTTGTCCAAAGCGCCTCTAGGTTTGCTGTACTTGTTAAACCAAAGAAGCGTTGGTAATTTTCGAGATTTGCGCCTTCTTCACCGACTACTGATTGAATAAACGTTTGGTAAAACGGATAAATAACATATGCTAAAAGCACTAAAAATAAGGGAGAAATTAAAACATATACAAAATATTTTGAACGGGTAAGACGTGCCCACCAGTTTTCTTGCACGACAGTACTTTGATTCGCACTCATTCTTTCACCTCCTATTCGCCAATTAAGTAAATTCCATTTTCAGGTATGTGAAGGGTTATAGAATCACCGCGACTTAAAATTTTGTTTCCTTTGTTAATTATCATGACCTTAATAATATTGGATCCTACTTTTACAACATAATTGATGCTAACCCCTGTAAATTCAACCAACTGAATTGTACCTGTTAGTTGGTTCACACCTGGTCCTTCATGTACTGCTTCTGGACGAATTGAGCATTTGATTTTATCACCAACAACAAGCTTTTTCCCATTTGCAGATTGAGTCATTGAACCTACTACAAATACATCTTCTTCTAGTTTCACTTTCACTGTGTCACCATTTATTTCAACAACTTCTCCATCCACAATATTGGCTTCTCCAATAAAGGAGGCAACAAAGTGGTTAGAAGGACGATTGTAGATTTCTTGAGGAGTTCCTATTTGCTGAACAACGCCATCTTTCATAACCATAATTCGATCAGACATCGTCATTGCTTCCGTTTGGTCATGTGTAACATAAATCGTTGTCACTCCTAACTCAACTTGAAGTCTCTTAATCTCAATTCTGGTTTCCTCACGAAGCTTTGCATCTAAGTTTGATAGCGGCTCGTCAAGAAGAAGAATATCCGGCTCAATTACAAGCGCACGAGCTAAAGCTACACGCTGCTGCTGACCACCAGATAATTCATTGATTTTACGAGTACCATATTGATCAAGGTGAACAAGTTTTTGTGCTTTTTCTACCTTTTCTTTAATTACGGATTTTGGTAATTTACGTACTTCTAGACCAAATGCAATATTTTCAAAAACGGTCATATGAGGGAATAACGCGTAGTTTTGGAACACCATTCCAATGTTACGCTTGTTTGGTTGGAGGGTTGTTACATCTTTATTGTCGAACAAAATTTTCCCTTGAGTAGGAAAATAGAATCCCGCAATCATCCGTAATGTCGTTGTTTTTCCACATCCTGATGGACCTAAAAATGTGAAAAACTCACCAGGTTTTACGTCGATATTTACGTTTTCTACCCCTCTTGCTTTTCCAAACAGCTTACTAACATGATCAAGTCTTACATTTTTCAAATCAAACACCTCGCTGTGAATTAGAAAAGTGCAAGCGCCTTGCTCAGCCCTGACGAGGAGGCTATTGCCGCCGCAGAAGAGGTGAAGCGACCTCGAGGGGCTAGGCGCTGGAGCTAGACACTAAATTTTGTGAAACTTCCTAACCTTAAAAAGGGGGTGAAAACAACTCTTCACCCCTTTTATCAATTGTGCCTTGGCGTATTTGCGCCCAGACTTTTTTAGGCCCACACGAGGTGGGTCACAAAGACGTTGCCACAGGACGTGACGTTCTTAGTCTTTAATCCTACGCTCGAAAACTTCCTCTAAAAAATCGGTGGCATCCGCCGGAGGTATTAACTTTATTCAGTGAATAAAGTTAAAAACTATTAATTTTTACCTTTAATGTTCTCATCCCAATATTGCATCCACTCAGCTTCTTTTTCAGCCATTACTCCCCAATCAAGGTCTAATGACTTCAATTCAAGATCTTGATACCAATCAGGCATTGTAGACTTGTCAATATCGGTACGTGTTGGAATTTGATATAAATCTTCCGCTAACGTTGTACGTGTTTCTGGTTCAAACAAGAACTCATAGAATAATTTTGCATTTTCAAGGTTCTTTGCATCTTTCACAAGACCAACAGCATCAACTAGAATTGGCGCTCCACTTTCTGGATACACAAAATCAAATGGTTGGTTGTGCTGGTTTTTTTGAATTAAAATGTCTTGAAGGTTCCAAAGAGAAATAGATCCTTCTTGACGAGCAAGCTTTAAGTATAGATTAGTAGGATCTTGTGCATATTCTTTTGTATTCGCATCTAACTTAGCAAGCCATTCGTAACCAGCATCTGGATTATCTGCACCTTGCTCGTGAATCATTGCAGAGTAAATCGTTCTCATTGTTCCTGATGCTAATACACCACGGATAATGATTTCATCCTTCCATTTTGAATCTAGAAGATCATCCCAATCCTGTGGAGCTTCTTCTTTCGATAGCATGTCAGAGTTAATCATGATTACCTCTGGTAAAAGCATTTCACCATACCAACGACCTTCAGCATCTTTATGTTCTGGTAGAATGCTAGCATCAAAACTTGGCTTAAATGGTTCAAGTAAATCTTCATCTGCTGCTGTCATGAATGCAGATTGCGTTCCACCCCACCAGAAGTCAGCTTGTGGATTTGCTTTTTCTCCACGAATACGTTCAAGAACTTGTTGAGCACCCATTGTTAATACATCAACCTTAACATCTGGGTATTTTTCATTAAACATCTCAACAACTTGATCCACAATTGTTTGGTCACGTGCTGTATAGATTACTAAGTTACCACTTGCTTCAGCTTTTTCTTCAGTCTTGCCTTCGTCAGTTCCACCACTTGGTTTTTCTTCTTCAGTAGAAGAACTACCAGAGCATGCTGACACAAAGAGCATCAATGCAGCAATCAAAAGAACGAAAAAATGTTTCTTTTTAAACATAAGAATCCCCCTTAACGTGTTTTTATTTATTCAAAAGCAGGACAAATTGTCCTACTAAAGAATCGAATAGAATAATAGCTTGCTATAAAATATGCAGATAAGTTCTTTGTATTCTGCTAATCCAGTTAATTTAAAATGCTTTCATGCTCTCTAAGGAATAGCGATATTGCTCCAAGCACTCCTGCATACTCACCTAATTGCGACAATTGTAATTCAACTGAACTTGGAAGATATCTTTGAACAATAAGACGTAATTTAGGAAGTATGTAATCAGCCGACTTCATGACTCCACCATCTAATATGATAATTTCAGGATTTAACAAAGTCGCAGCATTAATGATTCCATATGCAAGATGTTCAATCGCTTCATCAACAATCGTTTGGGCGATTTCATCACCTGCTTTTGCCATGGAAAAGGCCTGTTCTCCTGTAATCTCAGACTTCATCGCCTCATGATACATTGGATGCCCCTCATTTTGCAGGATTCCTTTCGTTACCTTTTGTCCAATTGCTTTTCCCCCAGCAACACTTTCAAGATACCCATAACGGTGAAAAGTAGGTTTAAATTCATTTTTCATATCATTTTTATCAGTGACAATATATCCGAACTCCCCAGCCGCATTTGAAGATCCTCGATATAACTGATTTTGTATAATGATTCCACTTCCAATACCTGTACCAACAGCTATAAATAGAACATTTTCTTTATGTTTCGCGTTCCCCAGCCATTGTTCTCCAAGAACCGCTACATTCACATCATTATCCACAAACACCGGGAACGAAAAATATTGTTCTGCTTCCATCAAAAGCGGATAGCGAACCCAATTTAAACTAGGTGCTTCCACAACCACGCCTGACGCTGTTTCTGTAATACCTGGCACACCTATTCCCATTCCCAATATCATCTTTGGATCTACCTTGCTGCTTTGAATCAACTCTTGTACCTCTTTATGTATTTGCTTCACTAAGCCAGTTTCTATATACTTTTTTGTAATAAAGCTTGTTGAACAGATAATATGTCCATTAAGGTCGGAAATGACGATTCTTACTTTCGTACCTCCAATATCTGTGCCAATTACATAGGCAGCGTTTTCATTAAAATAGAGATGAATTGGCCTTCTTCCACCTTGTGAGGAGGATTCACCATTTCCCTTTTCATGAATCCAATTCTCTCGAACTAGTTCATCAACCAATAAAGAAACAGTTGGCTTACTTATATTTAGTTTTTCCGATATTTCTGCCCTTGAAATTGGTTGATACGCCCTTACACATTGTAGGACCATTTTTTTATTATTCGTCCTCACTTGTAGATGAGATGGTTGCTTATTCATAGAATCACGGCCTTATTTCTTTTAGTTAGTTAGTAAATTTAACTAATTCAACTACACTATATAATAAAATGCAATCGTTTACAATACTAAATTTTAAAAAACTTTTTAACTAGTTGAATATGAAGAAAAGTGCATTGTTTCAACTATATCAACACTTTGTCCTAAAACTATATACCTCCTACTTTTCACCTATAAAAAAATAGCAAATAGTTATTTGGTAATATTTACAATATTCAGATAGATACTATAATTCAAATTGAAAGGTATTATCTTTAGTTAGTTAATTTCAATTACTAACTAAAAAATCCTAAGGGAAAGGAGATTTTTGTTACTTTTTTGAATCTAAAAAAATGAAAGGGGTTACAAATTGAAAAAAATTCTCTATTTACTGTTGTCCATTCTCTTACTTGCTTCCTTATTCCCACCACTCAGTTTTGCACAAGAACAAAGTGAAGCAGATGTTGAACTTTGGAATGTAGTTAAGCCTCTAGACACCACTGTCACATTCTTAAACTCAGGAGCACATCCAGATGATGAACGTAGTGACTTTCTTGCCTATTTATCCCGTGGGCTCGGAGTTAAAACAGCTAGTTTGATAGCCAACCGCGGTGAAGGTGGCCAAAATGCCATCGGAAATGAGTTAGGAAACGCACTTGGAATTATCCGTTCCAACGAAATGATTGAAGCAGCAAAGGTAAATGGTGTTAAAGCTTATCACTTAAGTGAGACCACTTCTGATGCTATCTATGATTTTGGTTTTTCAAAATCGCCAGATGAAACGCTTGAAAAATGGGGAGAAGACGTAACGTATGAGCGTTTAATCAAATTTATCAGAACGTATCAACCAGATATTGTCATGCCTTCCTTCCTAAATGTCGACAGCCAACATGGACATCACAGATTAATTAATATCCTATCAGTTAAAGCATTTGAAGACGCTGCAGATCCTTCTGTTTTCCCAGAGCAATTAGAAAACGGTTTGGAGCCTTGGCAGATTAAAAAGCTTTACTTACCAGTTTCAAAAGCTGATGCTACAACATCCATTGAAATTGGTGACTATGATCCAATCTATGGAATGAGTTACCCACAACTTGGTGAAGCATCAAGATATCTACATAAGAGCCAAGGAATGGGACGTGATATTCCAGTTGAACCAAGGCAACAACATCTGAAATTAGAAAAGTCAGCAGTTGAAGCAGAATCAAATGATCTATTTGCAGGAATTCCTTATGATTTCCATGCGTGGGCAGATATTATTCCAGCTAAAAATCTAAGTGAGCAATTAGATACATTGCAAAATAATTTAGAAAAAATTATTGAACTATACCCAAATCGCGAGTCCATTTTACCAGAGTCTCAAAAAGCTTTACGTGCTGTTCAAAAGTTAATTTCAAGTACAAAATCAGCTAACCTTGATGAAGCAGTTAAAAACGACCTTCTTCATAAGCTTACACTAAAGGAAGAACAACTTAAGCAAGTGAGCTTGGTTTCGTCAAACCTTGATGTTGATATCGAAATTGGTTCTTATGTATTAACACAAGGTGAACAAACGCAAGTAAACGTTACTGTTACAAATAACGGAAAGCAAAAAATCCAACATATTGAAGCGGCGTTACTTACTCCTGAAAACTGGAAGCATGAAGGTACTAGCCAGTTAAAGCATTTAAAGCCAGGTGAAGCAAAGACTGTAAGCTTTAATGTTACGGTTCCTGCAGATGCAGAGTATTTCCAACCATATGATCATGCTGTGATTCAAGCAGAGCTTACATTTAAGGAAAATGGTGTTGAAACGACATCCGTTATCGACTTAGATAACACAGTAAGTGTGCTTCCTGAATTAAGTGTGACACCTGATCCTGTGAACATTACAGTCAATACAGCCAATATCCAAGATGAAATTCCAGTTTCAGTTAAGGTGAAAAACTATGCCAATGGAGCTAAAACAGCAAAAGTATCTTTAAACCTACCAGAAGGCTGGACGAGTGAGCCTGCAGTAGGGGATATAAATTTCACAGAAAGATTCGAGGAAAAAGTAGTATCATTTAAATTAGTCCCACCTGCAACAATTGCTGAAGGTAATTTTACAATTGAAGCCATTGCGGAAGCAGACGGAAAGTCATTTAACACAACTGTACAGGAAATTAAATATGAGCATATCAATGATTCATACTACCTGTATCCAGCTGCGATTAACGGCGTTGCTTTCGAATTATTAAAACCTGATAATTTAAAGGTTGGATACATCGATAGCGGCTTTGACACAATTGCTGATTCTTTCATTAATGCAGGGTTTGATATTACAAAGCTAACTCCAGAAGATTTAGCAAGTGGAGATCTTTCACAGTACGACACAATCGTAACTGGCATTAGAGCGACACTTGGCAGAGAAGATCTATTAGCTAATAATGAAAGACTAAAAGAATACGTAAGAAATGGTGGACATCTAGTGATGCAATACGTAACTTCTGCAGACCCATGGGATGCTGACCTAACACCACCATACCATTTAGAAATAGGAAATCCATCCATACGTTGGCGCGTAACGGATGAAAATGCAAAGGTTACCGTAACTCAACCAGAACATGCTCTCTTTAATTTCCCTAACAAGATTACTGACAAAGACTGGGATAACTGGGTACAAGAAAGAGGTCTCTACTTCCCAATGAAATGGGATGACCGCTATGAAACATTCGTTTCTATGGCAGACCCTAACGAGGACCCATTCACAAGCGGAATCTTAATGGCTGAATACGGTGAAGGTACTTACCTTTACACAAACCTTGTATTCTACCGCCAAATTGGTGCCCAAGTACCTGGCGGATATCGAATTTTTGCTAACTTGATTAGTTATGGAGCAAAGAACTAATAATAGAACAATGGAAAAAGCTATAGATGCGAGTCTATAGCTTTTTCGTACTTAACGGCTTTTTTTGTCCTCAGTTTCCTTTTCCTCTACAATTCTTATTCCATGCTCGGTTAATGAACATTCCATTTTTGGAAGTCTACTGGATAAACTTCTCAATGTACGATTAGATGTTCTTCTAGTTCTCGTAACTGTTCATTCATCAAATAATACTTACATTCGTTTGCATTTTGTAGTTGTAGAATCTCAATCATTTTTTGCGAAATTTGCTGGCATGACCACAGCAACCACTTCCCCACGTGCGCACATTGTATCCCCTGCAAATACTTCTGTAGCCACTTTCCATTTCTTTGGATGGATTTCTGTCACTTTACCAATCGCTTTTAATGGTACGTTTTGAGGTGTCGGTTTGATAAAATCTACTGTTAATGAAGCCGTTACAAACCGAGGTGGTTCAACACCCGCTCCAACTTCGTGTCCATTCTTACGGTGTAGTGCTAATGAAGCTGAACCTGTTCCGTGACAATCAATGAACGACGCGATTAAGCCGCCATAAACATAACCTGGAATAGCAATATGCTCCTGCTTTGGCTTGTAAATGGTTATCGTATCTTCCCCGTGCCAGCCGGTTCGGAAATGGTGACCGTGTTCATTTAACCTCCCACACCCATAGCACCATGCAAACTCATCTGGATATTCATCTTGAATCGCTTGTAAAACGAACTCTTCCATCATATCTCCTCCTTTTTACTTTATTATTGTTTTGTGGAAAGCAGTAATGGAGGAACATTTAGAAATCCTTTCTTCCAATCCTGAATAACTAAAAATGTTAGACAGACTCATGTAGTGCTCTTTGAATCTCCGACATGCCTCAGCTGACGTTTGAGAATTTTACCGCTGGCGTTTCGCGGCAATTCGTCCACGAACTCTACTCTCTTTGGCACCTTGTAACTGGCTAAATTATTCCTGACATGCTGGAGGATTTCCTCCTCAGACACCGGAGCTTTGGTGACAACGAAGGCAGTAACTGCCTCTATCCACTTTTCATCTGGTATACCGACAACTGCGACTTCGCTGACTTGGGGCAACTCGTAGATGCAGTCCTCTACCTGGCGAGAAGCCACCAGCACACCACCAGTGTTGATCACATCCTTCACCCGATCAATTACTTCAATGTATCCATTCTCGTCCTGCCTCACGAGGTCTCCGGAGTGGAACCAACCACCTGCGAACGCCTTGGCTGTTGCTTCACTTTTATTCCAGTAGCCTAGACATAGCTGTGGCGAACGGTACACAATTTCGCCGAGTTCACCAGCAGGCACACAATTACCTTCGTCATCCACGACGCGCGCCTCGACGAAGAGAAGTGGTCTTCCTGCAGAACCAGGATGGTCCGCATGTTCCTCGGGACGTAGGACCGTACAGGCAGGACCCATCTCTGACTGGCCAAACACATTGTAAAAACCGAGCTTTGGCAGACACTTTTGCAGTCGTTCGAGTATTGGTCCAGGCATAATCGAAGCTCCATAGTAAGCCTTCCGAAGATTCCCGAGGTCCCGGGTTGTCAGGTCAAAGTGATTCGCGATTGAAACCCAAACAGTTGGAGCGGCGAAGAACGACGTGATTGCGTCACGTTCAATGGTTTCAAGCACAGCACCGGCCTCGGGAGCAGGAAGCACTTTGTTCCAGCCACCCACCAACAATGCCGGCAGCATGAATACATGCATTTGCGCAGAGTGGTAAAGGGGCAAACAGTGGAGCGCACGATCTGACTCCTTGATATCAAGACCTTGGATGCAACTCATGTAATGGTGCATAAGAGCACGATGCGTCATGATTGCACCCTTTGGGTCCGATGTGGTGCCCGAGGTGTAGAGTAACTGAGCGACATCCGTGTCCGTGACATTGAACTCATCATCTTCCACAGGACGGATGTCTTTACGGCAAGCCCACTCCAGGATTTCGTCCTCGAATTTTAGTACCTGTCGATGGCTGTTCGACCTAGTCTGAGAGATTGCGTTGGCAAGGTCCCGGTCAGCAATTACGAACGTTGGATCGGAATCACCGAGTATGTAGTCGAGTTCCCCGGCTCGGAGCTGAAAGTTCACAGGAACGTGAATGGCCCCTAAACGTGCCGTAGCCAAAAACAGTAGAACATACAGATCGGAGTTTTTACCGTATGAGGCGACTCGGTTTCCCTTTTCCACCCCCTGTTCACGCAATTTGCGCGCGATACGCGTGACCGCCATGTCAAGTTCACGGTAAGTCCACTTCCTGTCATCGAACACAATGGCGGTACTATGTGGTACCCGTGCGGCCGTACGACGGACGGCTTCGGCTACAGTGCTTGTTCTCAAATTAATCTCAGTCCCCTCTCCTCTATCTTTTTTATACACTATCAAGGTATTTAATATTCCAAAAATATAGAATATTTAATCTGAATATAAGCCTACTCTTACTAAGCTGTCAATATGTTAATAAATAAAAAGAATTACAAACCCGATAAACACAAAGACTCTCACACTCTAACAATAAAGAACAAGGAAGATGTGTTTTATACATTAGAGTGTATTACATCTTTTCTAAGAGTCGATAGAAAAAGAAATCATAGTATTTGGATCCTTGAAAACTATGATAATGTTATGTTACTCCCCGAAATGGAAAGTACAGCCCAGAATTATTACAAAAGAAAGTTACATTTGAAGAATAATTCTTCAAAATGTAAAACGGACTCACCATAATCGGTGAGTCCGTATCTAAGTCGTATGTAACCACCAAGTATATGTATTTGGTGGAGACGGTGGGAGTCGAACCCACGTCCAAAGATATTGGCACTTAAGCATCTACGAGTGTAGTCGATATATTAGCGCTTCGCTAACTTTTCAGCCTATCGACAGGCTTCCAAGCAGCTAGTCTGGTTGTTCTCTTCCTTCGTCCTCAGACGGCGAACTCCGGCGTAGCCCACTTAAAGTGAGTCCCTGACCCTACCACATGGGCGATGGAGGGAGGAACCGCTATAGACTGTTATTAAGCAGCTAAAGCGAAATTGTTGTTTGTTTTGCCAGTTATTGGCTTTGACGTTTTAACGAGGCCGATCCCCTCGACTCGCAACTTAAGCTCAAACTACCCCTGTCGAATCCGTAGCGTCCCCAAATGTCGAATGATAAGCGGCGAAACTTCGCCATTCATTCTAAAAGATAATGATGAACTTAATCACCAGTTATCTGGGTGTTTCGGAAGAAGTGTTTGTGCTTTCGTTGACTATTCAATTGTCAACCACAAGTCTTATTATAGCACATGTGCTTACAATTTCAATTGTAAGTTTTTGTAAAATCACATCTTTTGTCTTTCACGGAAGGCACGTTCAATATCACGTTTTGCTTCCTTCTTCTTCAGGTCTTCACGCTTGTCATATTTTTTCTTACCTCTACCAAGACCTAATAATAGCTTAGCATAGCCGTTTTTCAAGTAAATCTTGATTGGAACAAGAGCATATCCTTCTTCTTTTGTTAAACCAATTAGTTTATTAATTTCTTTTCGATGAAGAAGTAATTTTCTTGTCCGAAGTGGATCATGATTATGTCGGTTACCCTGTTCATAAGGGCTAATATGCAGGTTATAGAGAAACATTTCACCGTTATGAACACGTGCGTACGAATCCTTTAAATTTGCACGGCCATTGCGAAGGGATTTAATCTCAGTCCCTTGAAGAACAATTCCTGTTTCATAGGTTTCTTCAATGAAATAATCATGATTTGCTTTTTTGTTTTGTGCGATTACCTTGCCTACACCTTTTGGCATATTGATTTCCCCCTTAACACGGTACCTTTTATTTTAGCAAAAATTGGACAATATCACAAGGTGGGGCTATTGATTGCAAGGTAAACTTGCATCTTGACCACAACTCACAAACCAAGAGATGATTGTTGTACTATCTCTAACGCTTAGCGATTGAATTTTCTTTAATAAAGCTCCAACGGCATCTTCATTTGGATGGTCTACAAATTCCTTCTGTATCTTTTGAGGATAATCATAAGGTAAACCTGGACATTCAAGTAAGCCATCGGTAGTTAAGAATAAATGGTTCAACCCTTTTCTTAATTCCTTCCGTCCAGTGCTATAGCATGGAACAGCCAGTTCAAAGGTATTCACTTCGCCAATCCATTCAAAAAAATGTCGTTGATTCACTTGATATTGTCCGAGTTTTGCTAACTCTGGATGGAACAAGTACAAGATACAATCGCCAACTGAAAACCACCAAATATATTTGTCTTTTCTAAGCACAATTAGACATGATGTTGACCCATTAACTTTCCGACACAATGTTTGGAATTCGGGGTTCTGAAAAATTTGTAAGGTGGTTTCTTCAATGCGCTTAAAGGTTTCATCGATTGCTCCTGATAACAAAGTTTTGATCAACCGTTTTCTCTTGCTGAATTCTTTTAGAATTAATTCGGCACTTTCTGCAGTTTTGTGAGCATCAAGGAGTATGACGAATTCCCAATCCTCTAATTCATTTTGCCACACTAAACAGCCATCTTCATTTTTAGTTTGCCCCGCTGAAGAATTACCTCCGAACCGACCTATGATTAGGTTCCCATGTTTTTGAACAGATAATGTATCAACAAAACTATCCTGCGAGCCAACCCATTCAAAGTTACTCATGACTCGTATTCTCCAAGTAATCCTTTAGTCTTCTACAAACTTGAACAATCTGTTCATTATTCCCCATTGGTGCTTCAGGCCAATCATACACAGCCCCTGGACCCCAAAACTCCTTTGGTGTATCCGGATATCTCGGGACGATATGCATGTGAAGATGTGGGACTGCATTGCCCGATACATGAGAATAAATATGTTCAGCTTGTTCAGATTCCCTTAATGCTTGACTCACTCTTGCCATAATCATGCCAAATGCCTTAGCTTCCTCCATTGTCATATCTGCAAGACTTGGTGCATGTCTCTTTAAATCAATCATGATATGACCAAGGTAACTATCTTCGCCATTATGATCAATGTGTCCTACAAACACATACTCGTCTTCATAAATCGTTTCCCCTGCCGTTTGAATCAGACCGTTGTGTTTTTTACAAATAAAGCAATCCTCCATCCCAATTTACCCCCTTATAAATTTACACAAGTATAATTCATTTGGAACGCAATTGGAATATTTTTCATATAAAAAGACCCAGTACGCCATCTGGATCTTTTAAGAATCATTCAATATTTGCTTTATTCGCATAGAAATACATCCATGCCATGAATCGTTACCGATAGTGACTGGGATTAAATTGTGGATGACTCTTTTAAATGTATCACGACGAGACAATTTTAGTTTCTCAATACTCGAAGAGGTTTTGCTTCCATAACATTTTCACCAAGCTAATCTCTTGGTTTCACCTCATCAAAAATATGGTGCAAGTATCGTTTTTAACAAATTTGCACTGTTCTCAAATTTTTGTTGTTCCTCTTCATCTAACTCCAATTCCATGATTTCTCGGATTCCATTTCGGTTTATCACGCAGGGCACCCCAATATACACATTTTCTTGTCCATATTGTCCGTCCATATGAGCGGAAACCGTTAGTACCGCATTTTCATTCGAGAATATCGCTTTCGTGATTCGCGCTAGTCCCATCGCAATTCCGTAATAGGTTGCTCCTTTGCTTTTAATAATCTCGTAGGCCGCATCTCGTACCCGACTAAAAATTTCATCTAAATCTTCTTTTCTATATTTATCATGTTGCTCCATATATTTTTTTATCGGGAGTGCTCCTATGTACGCGGAGCTATACACTGGCAATTCACTATCACCATGTTCTCCAATAATATAGGCATGGATATTTTTCGGGGCAACATTAAAATAATCCCCTAATAAGTACCTAAACCTCGCAGTGTCTAAAATCGTGCCTGAACCTATAACACGTTCTTTCGGCAGACCGCTAAATTTCCAAGTCGCATATGTTAATATATCAACTGGATTTGTGGCGACTAATATAATTCCATCAAATCCACTATCCATAACGTTATCTAGAATTTCTTTAAAAATTTTAAGGTTCTTTTCTACCAAATCTAGTCTAGTTTCTCCAGGCTTTTGATTGGCTCCTGCACAAATGACAACTAAATCAACCATTCTGCAATCTTTGTAATTACCAAACTTTATAAGTGTAGGGTTTCCGGTAAATGCTTTTCCGTGATTGAGATCGAGTACATCCCCTTTGGCTTTCTCCTCATTTACGTCAATCATGATTAATTCATTGACAATCCCCTGGTTCATTAAGGCAAATGCATAACTGGAACCAACTAAACCGGTCCCTATCAACGCTACACGACTTACGCGATCTTCAATATTCATGTTCATATATTTTAACCTCCAATAAAATCCAATAATGCCATTAACATAACATCAGTTAGTATATGTTCATGTAATGTAACTATTCAGTTGAAAGAAATCAAAAAAGTACCCCACTAATGGAGTACTCTCGCTTATCTTCTCTTTTTCTTTTTCTTACTTTTCTGTGGTGGTACATTATCATACTTCTTCTTTTTCTTACGTGGCTTTCGTGTAGACCATTCGCCATCGTTGTTACGGTCGCTCTTCTTGTTCTCATCATTCGATTTAGTTCGGCTTCTTCTTTTTTCGGATTTTATGATTGTAGGTTGTTCCTTCGAAAACTTTCGGCGGCTTCCTTTCATGCCGACAACTTCAAAGTCAATCGAGCGTTCATCTTTATTCACATTGATGACCCGTACCGTAATTTCGTCTCCAATTCTGAACACATTGCCTGTGCGTTCACCAATCATTGCGTAGCTACGCTCGTCATAATGATAGTAATCATCAGTGAGATAACTTACGTGAACAAGTCCTTCAATTGTATTCGGAAGTTCCACAAACATTCCAAAGTTTGTCACGGAGCTAATGATGCCATCGTATTCTTCACCGATTTTATCTATCATATACTCAGCTTTCTTCATGCTATCTGTTTCACGCTCAGCTTCAACTGCACGACGTTCCATATTAGAGGAATGCTCCGCAATTTCTGGAAGTTTTTCCTTCCACTTATCCTGGGTCGCATTATCAAGTTTTCCTTGGATTAAATATGTTCGGATTAATCGATGAACAATCAAGTCTGGATAACGTCGAATTGGTGACGTAAAATGCGTATAGAAGTCGGTTGATAATCCAAAGTGTCCAACGCTTTCTGGATCATACTTTGCCTGCTTCATTGAACGGAGCATGACGGTTGAAACAACCATCTCCTCAGGCTTGCCTTGAACTGCTTCAATTACTTCCTGTAACGCACGTGGATGAATCGAATTTCCCGATCCTCTCACAATGTAACCAAAGTTCGTGATGAACTCTAAGAAACGTCTTAGTTTTTCTTCATTTGGATCCTCGTGAATCCGGTAAATAAACGGTACGTTCATCCAATGGAAATGCTCTGCCACCGTTTCGTTTGCAAGCAACATAAATTCTTCGATTAATCGTTCACCAACTGATCGCTCCCGTAAGACGATATCATATGGGGCACCCTCTTCATTCACGAGAACTTTTGCTTCTTTAAAATCAAAATCAATTGCGCCACGCTTCATTCGTTTTTCACGAAGGATTGCAGCAAGTTGTTCCATATCTTCAAACATTGGAACAAGTGGCTCATAGCGTTTTCTAAGTTCTTCGTCTTTGTCGACAAGTATGCTGTTCACATCAGAATAGGTCATTCGTTCAGTTGTCTTAATGACACTTTGGAAAATATCATGTTTTACCACGACACCGTTTTGGTCGACCTCCATCTCGCAAGAAAGGGTTAAACGGTCAACCTTAGGATTTAAGGAGCAAATACCGTTTGATAGGCGATGTGGAATCATCGGGATTACGCGGTCGACGAGATAAATACTTGTTCCACGGTCACTAGCTTCTTTATCAATCGGTGAGCCTTCTGTAACATAATGAGTAACGTCGGCAATGTGAACTCCAAGCTTATAATTACCATTTTCAAGCTTAGTAACTGTTACTGCATCATCCAAGTCTTTTGCATCAGCACCATCAATCGTTACGATGACTTCATTTCGTAAATCACGTCGATTTTCGATCTCGCTAGGATTGATTGTATCAGGAGTATTGTTCGCTTGATCAAGCACTTCCCCCGGAAATTCCTGTGGAAGGCTGTGCTTATGAATGACAGATAGTATATCAATTCCAGGGTCATTTTTATGTCCAAGAATTTGGACAACTTCCCCCTCTGCACTCATCCGACCTTCAGGATAAGTGACAAGTTTAACAACAACTTTATGTCCCTCAACTGCACCATTTGATGCTTGTTTTGGAATAAAAATATCGTTGGCGATTTTTTTATCATCGGGAATAACAAAGCCAAAGTTTTTGCTTTCAGTATATGTACCAACAATCGTTTTTACGCCACGTTCAATAATCCGGACAACTGTTCCTTCTTTACGTTGACCAGTAGATTCGGAGCTTATCCGGACAAGCACGGTATCCCCATGCATGGCATTTTTTAATTCATTTGGTGGAATGAACACATCGTCCATTGTTTTATCTTCAGGTACAACAAATGCAAAACCTTTCGCATGACCCGTGATTGTACCACGGACAAGGTTCATTTTTTCTGGAAGCCCGTATCGATTACTACGTGTTCGAACGACCAAGCCTTGTTCTTCCATCACCACAAGTGCTTTTACAAAATCCTTAAAATCCTCTGATCCTGAGATTCCGAAGGCTTCCTCAAGTTCCTGGACAGTTAGAGGTTTGTAAGCTTCTTCTTTCATAAAGTCCAATAATTTATTAATATGATTTTGGATTTCCTGTTCCATTTATCTATCCCTCCCGTTACCAATCTAACTGCTCTAAAAATGCGTACACATCCTCATGCAGTTGGTCACGTTCTTTATCTAGGGTAATGACATGTCCTGATTCCTCGTACCATTTGATCTTTTTAAAATCATTTTCAACGGCTTCATATATAATATTTGCACTATCAGGATTGATCATTTTGTCATGACGAGCTTGTGCTACAAATGTTGGCGAATAAATCATATCAACATTTTCCCGAACTTCTGCAATCAGGTTCTGCAATGCTTTCAGAGTATCCATTGGGGTTTTCTTAAATTCTTCGATTTCTTGTTCAATTTGCTCAGGTGATTTCCCTTCAAATCGCTTGTACTCTCGTGCATATTCAACAACCCCCTCATACATGACTTGTTCACTCTTCAAATACATTGGGGCACACATCGTCACAATCCCTTTTATAGGTACAGTGTATCCCAATTTTAACGAAAATACCCCGCCAAGTGATAATCCAGCGACTGCAATATCATTGTATCCTTTATTTTTTAAAAATTGATAGGCATTCATAACGTCCTCCCACCAGTCTTCAGGACCGGTATGGACCAATTCTTCCGGTGGTACACCATGCCCTTTATAGATTGGTGCATGACAGGTGTATCCTTTTTTCTCAAGGAATCTACCTAGCATCCTTACATCTGCTGAATTCCCGGTAAAACCATGTAGTAATAAGACTGCCTTTTCTCCACCTTCAAAAAAGAAAGGTTGAGGTAATTTGATTTTCATTATGTATAACTCCTTTATGCTGACTTCTATTATGCTTATTTTGCACTTTTTTCGGTATTCTACTATCGTACCGGAAAGTGTGTTTTCTGCGCAATAAAAAAGGCTAGACATCTATCTGTCTAACCGCTTTTCGACTAATTTTATAACTCAAAGTATGATACAGCAACTGTAAGAACAAAGAATAATACCGCTAGGACTACTGTGATTCGGTGTAATACCGCATCAAGGCCACGAGCCTTTTGTTTTCCGAATAATTGTTCGGCACCACCTGAAATAGCCCCAGATAAACCTGCGCTTTTACCAGATTGTAATAAAACAACTACGATTAACCCTATACATACGATTACTAATAATGTAACAAGAATTCCATGCAACATATAAAACGACACCTCCTGAACAAGAACGCATATGACGGTAAGTTAAATGTACCATAAAAATACCACGTGGACAATACTGCATTTTCTGACATTGGTCAATTATATAAAAGAGCATTGCTACAGGTATTATAGCTTGCACTCTTCATTTTACATATGAAGACTTTTTCGTTGGCCTGTTCCTCCGGTTTGAGTCTACATCCCGATTATGAAGGCTTTTTCATGGGCATGTGCTCGCGCTTCGAGTCTTCATCCTGTTTATGAAGACCTTATCGCGGGCTTGAGCTTGCGGTCCGAATCTTCATCCTGATCATGAAGGCTTTTTCACGGGCATGTGCTCGCAGTTCGTGTCTTCATTCCGCTTATGAAGGCTTTTTCGCCGGCACGAGCTCGTGGTTGGAGTCTTCATCCTGATTATGAAGGTTTTCACGGGCATGTGCTTGCGGTCCGAATCTTCATCCTGATCATGAAGGCTTTTTCACGGGCATGTGCTCGCGCTTCGGGTCTTCATTCTGTTAATGAAGGACTTTTCACGGGTCAGAGCCATCGGTTCGAGACTTCATTCCGCTTATGAAGTCACTTTCGCCGGCACAAGCTCGCGCTTCAACCTTATGAAGTCCTTTCCCCGGGACTGTTCCATCTTTCCAAGTCTTCATCCATTGTTCAACCCATAATTTCCAACGATTCACTTCATGATTTTCCTTGGAAACGTCAATATTAAGATTGACCATCTTGAAAGGAATGATATGAGTGATTAATTGGGACTTTGATTCTTTTATAAAAGAGCAAAAGAAACATAAAACGACTTATTTAGGCGAGAACACTCAGCAAAATAAAGAAAAGAAGCAACCGCAGAAAAAAGAGAAGTAAGTATTGAATGAATTTGCACCTTTGGGTCGCGTATAGGTTAGTGGATTTGCATTGTTATCTAGGTATTTGCTTCTGAAATAGGTTTTTTGCGTCGATATCTATGTATTTGCGTCTCCACTAGGGTTTTTGCGTCGAAATTAGAATATTTACGTCTGTATCCAAATATTTGCGTCTACCACTAGGTTTTTTGCGTCGGAATTAAAATATTTACGTCTGTATCCAGATATTTGCGTCTACCACTAGGTTTTTTGCGTCGAAATTCTGGTATTTGCGTCGATATCCAAATATTTGCGTCTCTGCCAGGTTTTTTGCGTCGAAATTAGAATAATTTACGTCTGTATCCAGATATTTGCGTCTCCATTCGGTTTTTTGCGTCGGAATTCTGGTATTTGCGTCGATATCCAAATATTTGCGTCTATACCAGGTTTTTTGCGTCGGAATTCAAATATTTGCGTCGATATCTATGTATTTGCGTCTACCACTAGGGTTTTTGCGTCGAAATTAGAATATTTACGTCTGTATCCAGATATTTGCGTCTACCACTAGGTTTTTTGCGTCGGAATTCAAATATTTGCGTCGATATCTATGTATTTGCGTCTACCACTAGGGTTTTTGCGTCGAAATTAGAATATTTACGTCGATATCCAAATATTTGCGTCTCTGCCAGGTTTTTTGCGTCGAAATTAGAATATTTACGTCTGTATCCAAATATTTGCGTCTCTGCCAGGTTTTTTGCGTCGAAATTAGAATAT
>NZ_HE610986.1:232146-243383 GCF_000285535.1 Bacillus timonensis
ATATTTGCGTCTCTGCCAGGTTTTTTGCGTCGAAATTAGAATATTTGCGTCGATATCCAGATATTTGCGTCTACCACTAGGGTTTTTGCGTCGAAATTAGAATATTTGCGTCGATATCCAGATATTTGCGTCTACCACTAGGGTTTTTGCGTCGAAATTAGAATATTTACGTCTGTATCCAAATATTTGCGTCTACCAATAGGGTTTTTGCGTCGGAATTCAGATATTTGCGTTGATCTGCATATATTTGATTTGGAACCTTAACCAACTTATATTGCGTTAGATCCCTGACAACACAAAAAAACGACAAGCAGCCTCGCTTGTCGTTTTCCTTTTATCTTGATTAACCTCTTAAGTTATAGAAAGAAGCTAAGCCGTTGTATTGAGCTGTTTCGCCAAGATTGTCTTCAATACGTAGTAATTGGTTGTATTTTGCAACACGGTCAGTACGTGATGGAGCACCAGTCTTGATTTGGCCAGCGTTTGTTGCAACTGCGATGTCAGCGATTGTGCTGTCTTCTGTTTCACCAGAACGGTGAGAGATTACTGCAGTGTAACCAGCGCGTTTTGCCATTTCAATTGCATCAAATGTTTCAGTTAATGTACCGATTTGGTTTACTTTGATAAGGATTGAGTTTGCAATTCCTCTTTCAATACCTTCAGCAAGTTTCTTAGTGTTTGTAACGAATAAATCGTCTCCAACTAATTGAACTTTTCTACCAAGACGCTCAGTTAAAAGCTTGTGGCCTTCCCAGTCGTTTTCGTCTAAACCATCTTCAATTGAGATGATTGGGTATTTTGAAACAAGGTCTTCGTAGAATGCAACCATTTCTTCAGAAGTAAGAACTTTTCCTTCTCCTTTAAGATGGTATTTACCGTCTTCTTTGTTGTAGAACTCAGAAGATGCAGCATCCATTGCAAGACGTACTTGCTCACCAGGCTTGTAACCTGCTTTTTCAATTGCTTCTACGATTGTTTGTAGAGCTTCTTCGTTTGAACCAAGGTTTGGAGCGAATCCACCTTCGTCACCTACTGCTGTGTTTAAGCCTTTTGCATGTAAAACTGCTTTAAGGTTGTGGAAAATTTCAGCACCCATACGAAGTGCTTCTTTAAAGTTTTCAGCACCAACAGGCATGATCATGAACTCTTGGATGTCAACGTTGTTGTCAGCGTGCTCTCCACCGTTGATGATGTTCATCATTGGTACTGGAAGAGTTTTTGAGTTGAATCCACCTAGGTATTGGTATAAAGGAACTTCTAAGAAGTCAGCTGCTGCGCGAGCTACTGCCATAGAAACACCAAGAATTGCGTTTGCACCTAATTTACCTTTGTTGTCAGTTCCATCAAGCTCGATTAACGCTTTGTCGATAGCAACTTGGTCAGTTACATCGAAGCCGATGATTTCAGCTGCAATGATTTCATTTACATTGTTAACTGCTGTTTGAACACCTTTTCCAAGGTAACGGCTCTTGTCGCCATCACGAAGCTCAACTGCTTCATATTCACCAGTTGAAGCACCACTTGGTACTAACGCACGGCCGAATGCACCTGACTCCGTATATACTTCAACCTCAACTGTAGGATTTCCACGAGAATCTAATACTTCACGAGCGTAAACATCTACGATAATTGACATTAAAAATCTCTCCTTTTTCTAATAAGTTTATTGTCGTTCAAATGATTTATTTGATTAAAGAGTTTCCAGTCATTTCTGCGGATTTTTGGACATTTAAAAGATCGAGCATCGTTGGTGCTAGGTCTCCTAGTTTTCCGTCTTCCCTTAATGTTAATCCTTCTTTTGTGACGATGACTGGAACTGGGTTTGTAGTATGTGCAGTCATTGGGTTACCTTCAATGGTAACAACTTCGTCAGAGTTACCATGGTCAGCTGTAATGATTGCTTTTCCGCCTTTTGCTAGAATTGCATCAACGATTTCACCTAGACACTCATCAACTGTTTCAATGGCTTTAATCGTTGGCTCAAGCATGCCTGAGTGACCGACCATATCTGGGTTGGCAAAATTTAAGATAATCGCATCATGGTTATCTTCAGCGATTTCTTTTAAAAGTGCATCTTTCACTTCGTAAGCACTCATTTCAGGCTTAAGGTCATATGTTGCAACTTTTGGTGAATTAATTAAAATTCGAGTTTCTCCAGGAAATTCCTGTTCACGACCACCGCTCATAAAGAATGTCACATGTGGATATTTTTCAGTTTCCGCAATACGGAGCTGTTTTAATCCATTTTGTGAAAGAACCTCACCTAGTGTGTTATCAAGATTTGTTGGTTTGAACGCCACATATCCATCCACACTTTCACTGAAGTGAGTTAAGCACACAAAGAATAAATCTTTCGGATGCTTAGGACCACGGTCAAATGAACGGAAATCGTCATTTGTGAATGTGTTTGAAATTTGAATTGCACGGTCAGGTCTGAAATTATAAAAAATCACAGCGTCATTATCTTGAATCGTTGCAACAGGTGAACCGTCTTCTTTTACAATGACAGATGGTAAAACGAATTCGTCATAAATTCCGTTTGCATAGGAGTCATCCACTAGCTCGAATGCATTTTTATATGTAGGACCTTCTCCGTACACCATGGAACGGTATGACTTTTCTACGCGCTCCCAACGTTTGTCTCTGTCCATTGAATAATAACGACCAGACAACGTTGCGATTTCACCAACACCGTATTCTTTTATTTTTTCGTCAAGCTGTTCTAGATAGCTTTTTGCCGTCTGTGGACCAACGTCTCTTCCATCCAAAAATCCGTGAATATACACTTTTTCAATACCTTCTGTTGCAGCCAGCTTTAACAATGCAAAAAGGTGATCAATGTGACTATGTACACCACCATCAGATAATAGTCCGAATAGATGTAAAGCCGTTCCATTTTCCTTTACATGTTGCATTGCAGCAAGGAAGGTTTCATTTTTTTCAAATTCGTGATCGCGGATTGCAACATTTACACGGGTTAAGCTTTGGTAGACAATACGGCCTGCACCGATATTTAAGTGTCCTACCTCTGAATTACCCATTTGGCCTTCTGGTAAACCAACAGCCTCACCGCTTGCTTGTAAAGTAGCGTGCGGGTATTTGTTCCAATAGCGATCAAAATTTGGTTTATTTGCTTGCGCTACTGCGTTTCCTTTTACTTCATCGCGAAATGCGAATCCGTCTAAAATGATAAGTGCAACTGGTGATTTACTCATTACTTCTGTGCCTCCAATAGCTTTACAAAAGAAGAAGCATCAAGACTTGCTCCACCAACTAGAGCACCATCTATATCAGGTTGTGCCATATATTCTTTAATGTTCTCAGGTTTTACACTACCACCGTATTGGATGCGAACTGCTTCTGCCACGTCACCGGAGAATTGTTCTGCAATCACTTTACGAATATGTGCACAAACTTCATTAGCATCTTCAGCAGAAGAAGATTTTCCTGTTCCGATTGCCCAGATTGGTTCATAAGCAATGACAACTTCTTTCGCTTGTTCAGCTGTTAAACCTGCTAACGCTTTTTGAATTTGTGTTCCTACTAGGTCATTAGTTTGACCTGCTTCACGCTGCTCTAATGTTTCACCACAGCACACGATTGGAATTAATCCATGAGCAAAAGCTGCAAGTGTTTTTTGGTTAACTGTTTCATCAGTTTCAGCGAACATTTCACGACGTTCAGAGTGACCAAGGATAACATAGTCGACACCTAGATCTTTTAATGCAACAGGGCTGATTTCACCTGTAAATGCTCCGCTCTCTTTATGATGCATGTTTTGTGCACCAATTTTAAGGTCAGAGTTTCCTTCTTTTACGTTTGCAACAAGACGCTCTAAAAATAGTGCTGGTGCACAAACGACAGATTCAACCTTTTCTGGTGATGGAATTTGACCATTAACTTCTTCAACAAATTGTACTGCTTCTGAAAGAACCTTATTCATTTTCCAGTTTCCTGCAATGATTGGCTTTCTCATGTTTCACCATCCCTTTCGTTGTTGATCTTTATGGCAAGGTGCAATGTTGCACCCACTTTTATTTATCGTTAAGTAATACGACTCCTGGAAGTTCTTTTCCTTCCATGAATTCTAGTGATGCGCCACCACCAGTTGAGATATGGCTCATTTTATCAGCAAGACCGAATTTTTCAACGGCCGCTGCAGAGTCACCGCCTCCGATAACAGAGTATGTATCAGTAGCATCAGCTAATGCTTGAGCAACGGCTTTCGTTCCGTTTGAGAAAGCGTCTAATTCGAACACACCCATAGGTCCATTCCAAATCACAAGTTTAGATTTCTGAATTACATCTCTGTAAATTTCAGCTGTCTTTGGACCGATATCAAGTGCTTCCCAATCACTTGGGATTTCGTTGATAGGAACGATTTTAATGTTGGCATCATTTGAGAAATCGTCAGCAACCCTTACATCGACAGGCATATAGAAGTTGACGCCTTTTTCTTTTGCTTTTTTAACAAACTCGTTAGCAAGATCCATTTTATCTTCTTCTAAAAGAGACTTACCAATTTCATGGCCTTGTGCTTTTACGAAAGTATAAGCAAGACCGCCACCGATAATTAAGTTATCTACTTTATCTAAGAGATTTTCAATAACACCAATCTTATCCTTAACTTTTGCTCCTCCGACAATTGCTGTGAACGGACGCTCTGGATTAGAAAGTGCTTTTCCTAGAACTTCAAGTTCCTTTTCCATTAAGAAACCAGCAACTGCAGGTAGGTGTTCTGCGATACCAGCTGTTGAAGCATGTGCTCGGTGAGCTGCTCCAAATGCATCGTTTACATATACATCAGCTAATGCAGCGAATTGTTTAGCAAGCTCTGGATCGTTCTTCTCTTCTCCAGGGTAAAAACGAACGTTTTCTAGTAAAAGAACATCGCCTTCGTTCATTTCTGAGATTGCTTGTTCAACTTCTGGACCGTAAGCTTCGTTTGTTTTGTGAACTTCAATACCTAAGTGTTCACCTAAACGTTTTGCAACTGGATCTAAGCGAAGTTCGTCAACTGCTTTTCCTTTTGGACGACCAAGGTGGCTTGCTAAAATAACTTTTGCTCCTTCTTTACGAAGGTACTCGATTGTTGGTAATGCTGCACGAATACGTGTCTCGTCAGTAACCTGACCCTCTTGCATTGGAACATTAAAATCAACTCGACAAAAAACTCGCTTGCCTTTTACATCAATATCTCTTACTGATTTTTTATTCACTTCAGAAGGCCTCCGTTCTATGTAATAGTGAGTTTAAAAACTTGCCCTATACACTAAGCAATGCTTAACAGGCACTTGTCTGATGGACATCAAAAAGGGAAGGGAACACTCCCTTCCCTTCACAAGTTCTATTATAGTAAGTATTGCTTTGGTTTCCAAGAACAATGTGCTTTACTAATCGACTAATATGACATACTAATCGAACAGTAAATGTAAAGTTGAAATTATAGACCTTTTGATGCGATGTAATCAACTAGGTCAACTACACGGTGAGAGTAACCAGTTTCATTATCATACCAAGAGATAACTTTAACCATGTTGCCTTCCATAACCATTGTTGAAAGAGCATCGATAGTTGAAGAATTTGGATTTCCGTTGTAGTCACCAGATACTAGTGGCTCTTCACTGTAACCCATAACTCCGTTTAATTCATTTTCAGAAGCCTTACGAAGTGCTGCATTTACTTCTTCTACAGTTACTTCTTTATCTAATTCAGCAACTAGGTCAACAAGTGACACGTTTGGAGTTGGAACACGCATAGCTCCACCATTTAGTTTACCTTTTAGTTCAGGTAATACTAGAGAAACAGCTTTTGCTGCACCAGTTGTAGTAGGAATGATGTTTTCAGCTGCTGCACGAGCACGACGGTAGTCCTTATGTGGTAAGTCAAGGATTTGTTGGTCGTTTGTATAAGAGTGAACAGTTGTCATCATACCACGCTTAATTCCAAAGTTTTCGTGTAAAACTTTCGCAAATGGAGCTAAGCAGTTTGTAGTACAAGAAGCATTAGAAATAACGTTATGACTTGCTGGATCATATTTGTCGTTGTTAACACCCATAACGATTGTGATATCTTCATCAGTTGCAGGAGCAGAAATGATAACTTTCTTTGCACCAGCTTCTAAGTGTTTCGCAGCGTCAGCACGCTTTGTGAAACGACCAGTAGATTCAACAACAACTTCTACACCTAGGTCTCCCCAAGCAAGTTGAGCTGGGTCGCGCTCTGCTTTAACAAGAATTTCTTTACCATCAACAACAAGATTGTTTCCATTTACAGATACTTCTGCATTAAGTTTACCGTGAACAGAATCATACTTTAATAGATGTGCAAGCATGTTTGCATCTGTTAAATCGTTTACTGCTACTACTTCAACATTTGGATTTTCTAGTGCCGCACGAAATACGTTACGACCAATACGTCCAAAACCATTAATACCAACTTTTACTGCCATTTTTGATTTCCTCCTTTTGTATGTGAAACCTATAAAAATATATTAGGGGAAGTTTTTTACCCCTTTACTAACTCTTTTGCTGCACCCTCATCTGTTATTAGCAGAGTCTTTGGTGCTTGCTTTAAGTACGCTTGAATGGCTTTTGCCTTCGAAGCTCCACCAGCTACTGCAATCACATCGTGAATTGCGGGAAGATCTTTTAGCTGAATGCCAATTGTTTGAACGCGATGGACCACTTTCCCATCTTCGTCAAAATAATACCCAAAGGCTTCTGCAACCGCATGAGATTCAATGATTTTTTTCATATCTTCTTCATCTGTCTTGCGACGCTTTGCCATTGTAATAGCGTCTCCTATTCCGTGAACAACCATACTTGAAGACTTTATTAAATTCAGGACGTCTCGAATCGATGGTTCAGCCACAAAAGAGTGGTACGCTTCATTGCTAACAACATCTGGTACATGTAGAAGTCGGTAATCTCCAGAAGCTTTTTCAGCCATCTTTGCGCAAATCGTGTTTGCTTGATTTTCCACCCGTTCTCCTAACCCACCTCTTGCCGGAACAAATAAAATGCTTCGCCCTTTTGAATCCGGGGTCATCATTTCAGCCACCTCAACAAGGGTTGTACCACCAGTAACTGCGACGATATTTTCTCCAAAAAGCCTTTGTTTTATTCTTGAAACGCAAGCTCTTCCCATTTCTTTTTTCACCCAAGGAGTCGTGTCACTGTCGCCTGAAACAACAATCACTTCTTTAATATTTAACTTCTCCTTAAGCTTTGATTCTAAAACCTGTAATCCTAAAACTTCCTTCATTACTTCCTCAAGGTCTTTTAAAAGGTCCGCGCCCTCTGTCGTTAGGCTCATGCCTGCAGAACTAAATTCTACAAGGTTTTGTTCTTTTAAAAATTGTACTTCACCACGAAGGACACGCTCGCTATGTCCGAGACTCGTAGAAAGATTCCGTCTTCCAATCGGCTGCATTAGTCGTATGTATTTGAGAATCTCATGGCGTTTTTGCATAACCTCGAGTAAATCAGGTAATAATTTTTGTTGGACCTCAATGATTGAACTCATTCTTTTCATTTCCCCTTTTTTACCATAAGGGACTTTTTTTGTCCCGGTGTGACATATTATGTCCCGCTTACAGTAAAAAAAACAACATCAAAAACTAAATATCATCGTGTTACACTAATATATTAACAATACTTTTAAAAGAATGCAATAAATAAACTGCCTATTTTTTAGGCAGCCACTCATTAGCTTTTATATTTTCTGAATTTTGCTTAAGTAATCTTGGATTGTTTCTTTATGGATAATCCCATATTCTACTTCAATTCCGTCGATTTCAATCACCGGAATCATAATTTGATATTTTTCAAGAAGCTCATCGTCTTTATAAATATCTATTTCATGAAGGTCTAGTGGGTATTCTTCACTTAATTCCTCCAATGCCTTTTTCGCTTTTACACAAAGTGAGCAATTATCTTTTGAATACATAGTAACTTGAATACGGTTCATTGTTACACTTCCAATCTACTTGCTATACCGTTTTCGTTTCGATGAAGAAGGTATATTTAATTGGTCACGGTACTTTGCAATTGTCCGTCTAGATACAAGTATACCGTGTTCCTTCTTAAGTATACTGACAATCTCCTGGTCTGACAAAGGCTTTTGTTTATTTTCCTCATCAATCATCTGTTTCATTACATTTTTTACTTGTGTTGATGACGTGTCGACATCACCTGTCGTTTGGATATTTCTGCTAAAGAAATACTTCAATTCAAAAATACCAAATGGGGTCTGCACAAATTTATCTTTCACCGCACGGCTTACAGTCGATTCGTGAATTTCTAAGGCTTCCGCTATCTCACTCATAATTAGAGGCTTTAAATGGGCAGGTCCCTTTATAAAAAAGTCTAGTTGCCGATTAATAATTTCGTTCATTACATTTTGTAGAGTCTGTTTGCGTTGCTCCAAACTTCTAATAATCCATTGGCACTGGTCCACTTTTTGCTGGAGATAAGATTTTGTTTTTGAGTCTTTTTCTTCTAAAAAATAGTGATAATATTGCAGGTTCAACGAAACCTTTGGCAAATATGAGTCCTGCATACTCATTGACACCACGCCGTTTTCAACCTGGATATCAAAGTCTGGAACAATGTAATGGGCTTCGCCACCTTGAAAAGCAGCACCTGGCCTTGGGTTTAGCGTTTGAATAAAATCAAAAACTTGTTGAATGTCAAATGGCTTTATATCAAGTTTAGTCGCAATTTCCTTCCAAGACCTTTCAGCAAAAAGTTCAAAAAAGTCTTGAATAATTGTTTCCGCCAGGCTATTCCGTTTTGGAAGTGCCTTTAATTGCAATAGAAGACATTCTTGTAGGGACCTTGCTCCCACCCCTATCGGATCTAAACTTTGAATGAATCCAATGGCATTTTCGATTGTTTCAGGATTAGTATTTAGATCCTTTGCAATTTCTTCGGTAGGAAAATACAAGTATCCGTTGCCATCTAAGAGATGGATGATATATTCTATGGTTCTTTTTTATTGATGTTTAGTTTCGTATATGAAAGTTGTGTAAGCAGATGGTCATAAAGTGTGGTTTCATTTTTCCCAATGTAGTCAATTGGATTGGTATAGGTGTCTTTAGAGACCTTTGATTTTGTTGGACGATTAAATTCTGTTGTCTTTACTTCAATTAGGGGATTTTCTAGTGTTTGCTCTTCTAAAAATTTAGTCAAATCCAAAGAGGAATATTGTAATAAGGTGATAGCCTGTGTTAGCTCCCTTGTCATGACTACTTTTAAAGATTGCTGTTGAAAAAGTCCAGTTTGCATATTCACGTATGTTCCCCCTTTCCCCTTAGTTAAAAAATGGAAGCGTTTACTTTTTTATTTATAATTATGGATACTTTCGTGTGACCGAAGGGTTTATACGGTTATTATCATCTTACTTCTATGGTATCGAAAAAGTTAAAATTTAGCACGCATTTTTAATCATTTTTTGAAAGAATCTACTTTAAAGAGGTGATTATTGTTGAAAAAGAATGAAATCATATATACAGGGCCAGTTACCGGGACATTAGACGAGGCGAAAAACAAAGAAGAGTTTGCATCTGAGTTTGATCCAATCCAAACGATGTGGGCTGTGAATCCTGTTGATGAGACTGTGTATGATGGGACATTGGGGTATAAGGATAACTAGAAGAGATTTAGATTAGTGGTATGCCGGGTTATGGGTTTCGGTATACCACTTTTTTGTTTTTCAGGGCGATGTGGGTTTATTTGGTTTATGTTTACCAATATTATCACAAAGCGTAATCTTATTTTTCGTATTTGTCGTGGCCTTTTCTGTATTTTTCCAAAAGTGCTAGGTTATTTTGTGTTTATGCTATGGATTTTTCCATTTCCATCCAAAAGCAATATGATATTTTGGGGTTATGCTAGTACTTTTTCCACTTTCAACCAAAAGTGCTAGGTTATATGGATTTTATGCCATGACATATCCCATTTTCGTCCAAACCGCCTTTCATATTTGAATTGAAAGCTACAACCTGGTTCAATTCTCAATTTATCCGATACTGAGAAACTACAATCCTTACATCAAGCCTTTTTCGGAATTAAATTCTTGCATTCATTTAGGTTCTATCCTATAATGATGAGTGCAGTTTCTAACAAAACATGCCCTCGTAGTGTAGTGGATAGCACAAGAGATTCCGGTTCTCTTATCGTGGGTTCGAATCCTGCCGAGGGCGCTACATTAAACCTGTTTCTATTTTATAGAGACAGGTTTTTCTATTTTCCCAGTTTTGATCCGGAGCCAGTGGAACCGTCCCTTTGGTTCAACTGATTTTATGTGGAACCATGAACCGTCCCCTTGGCCCTGAATTCATGTGGAACCACGAGAACCGTCCCCTTGGCCCTGAATTCATGTGGAACCATGAGAACCGTCCCCCTGGCCCCCCGGTTCTTTGGTTCTATGTTTAAAATATGGCAAAACGGGTAAGATGGATTACGTATGATTTTTTGTTTTTTTCCATGTTTGAAAAGGTATGTGGATATTGTTTGTAGAATAAGATAAGATAGTAAAGCGAATTGTTTGACCTTTACTGACCTTAATTGTATGATGGAAATACATAGCAAAGTTTTTCAATTTTGTTTTAAAGGAGGAAGTTAAAATGAATTTAATCCCTACAGTTATTGAACAAACTAACCGTGGAGAGCGCGCCTATGACATTTATTCACGTTTATTAAAAGACCGTATTATCATGCTTGGAAGTGCGATTGATGATAATGTTGCAAACTCAATCGTGTCTCAGTTATTGTTCTTAGCAGCTGAGGATCCTGAAAAAGATATTTCTTTATACATTAACAGCCCTGGTGGTTCGATTACGGCTGGAATGGCTATCTATGACACTATGCAGTTCATAAAGCCAAATGTCTCAACAATCTGTATCGGTATGGCTGCATCAATGGGTGCTTTCTTACTTGCTGCAGGTGAAAAAGGCAAGCGTTTTGCACTTCCTAATAGTGAAGTTATGATTCACCAACCACTTGGTGGTGCACAAGGTCAAGCAACTGAAATTGAAATCGCGGCTAAGCGTATTCTTTTCTTACGCGAAAAGCTTAACCAAATTTTATCAGAGCGTACTGGCCAACCATTAGAGGTTCTTCAAAGAGATACAGACCGTGACAACTTCATGACTGCTGAAAGAGCAATGGAGTATGGTCTTATCGACAAGGTTATGTATCCACAAGATAACACTAAATAAAAACAAAAAATCC
>NZ_HE610986.1:243597-275245 GCF_000285535.1 Bacillus timonensis
CTCACATTATAACGTGAGAGGATTTTTTATGCTTCTTTCTGAATAAATTCCGTTAATGCCTCAACTGCAGCTTCTTCATCGTTTCCTTCCGCAAACAATGTAATCGTGGAACCAGAGCCAACCGCTAAACTCATTAACCCCATGATACTTTTTGCGTTTACCTTTTTGCCATCCTTTTCTAAAAATATGTCCGCAGAAAATTTATTTGCTTCCTGGACAAACATTGCAGCAGGACGTGCTTGTAATCCTGTTCTTAATGCAACCTCAACCTGTCTTTCAACCATTTTTTCTTCCTCCTCAAATTTGTGTACATTCTTAAGTTGACTTTATTTTTTTTAGTAATTTCCTATTCTTACGTAAATTGAACCGAAAAGGTTTCATTTTACCCCAAAAATGATAGCGCTTTATTTTCTAGCTGGTGAGCAAATCGCTCACTTGATGAATTGGCCAGCGCGTAGCTTGTCAGCAATTTCATCGATTTTTCGTAGACGGTGGTTTATGCCCGACTTACTGATTTGACCAGAGGATACCATTTCACCGAGTTCTTTAAGTGTGACATCCTGGTAGGCAATCCGAAGTTCAGCAATTTCTCTTAATTTATCTGGCAAAATCCCAAGACCAACTGTTTCATCAATGTATCGGATATTCTCGACCTGACGAATCGAAGCACCAATTGTTTTATTCAAATTAGCTGTTTCACAATTTACGAGACGGTTCACTGAATTTCGCATGTCACGAACAATGCGGACATCCTCAAACCGAAGCAATGCTTGATGGGCTCCAATAACATTAAGGAATTCGGTGATTTTTTCGGCTTCTTTTAAATAAGTAATAAACCCCTTTTTTCGTTCCAATGTTTTGGCATTGAGTTCAAAAACGTTCATTAATTCACAAAGTGAGTCATTATGTTCTTTGTACAATGAAAAAATCTCAAGATGGTATGACGATGTTTCAGGATTATTCACGGAACCTCCCGCTAAAAAAGCCCCACGTAAATAGGAGCGTTTGCAGCATTTCTTCGCAACTAATTCAGAAGATATTTCTTGTCGTAAGGAAAAACCTTCGAAGATCTTCAAATCTTCCAAAATGTCCTTTGCATCCTCAATAAGGCGTACAATGTATACGTTGTTCTTCTTAAGTCTCATCTTTTTTCTAACGAGGAGCTCAACACCAACATTATAGCATTTTTTCAGTAATATATAAATTCTTCTCGCAATGGCGGCATTTTCCGTTTGGATATCAACCACTATTTTTTTGTTGGAGAAGGAAAGTGCGCCATTCATTCGAATCAAAGCAGAAAGCTCGGCTTTTGCACAGCAATCTTTGATTTCTAGGTTTGTAAGTTCTTTTTTTGTCTCTGATGCAAATGACACAGAATTCCACCTCCTTTTTAATAAATCATTACACAATCACTGTTTAGTTTGAACGAGTATTTCATATAAAAGACTTGCCACTTTTGTTGTGTCGTGTCTGATTACGTCTTTATCATACGAGATGATTTTATCATGGATGATAGTTAAACCTAAAGCAGAAAGCCTTTCTGTGTCATAAACAACTGGCTTTGCTAGCTCTTTTGCATATTTTTCCTTAATATGTTCAGGAATTTCACCATTATTGACAAGAATGGTATCAATGAATTTTGTACCCATATGGTCATACAGGGCCTGCACATGATCACTTGCTGAGAAATTCAAGGTTTCTCCTGCTTGTGTCATCACATTGCAGATATAGACCTTTTTAGCTTTCGCCTTAATTACCTCGTCACCAATTTTAGGAACGAGCAAGTTCGGCAAAATACTTGTGTATAGGCTACCAGGACCAAGGATAATCATATCAGCCTGTTGAATGTTTTCAATCGATTCGTTTAGTGGTTCGATGTCATCAGGTGATAAAAAGACACGTTTAATCTTTTTACCCGAGTATGGGATTTTCGATTCACCTGAAACAACTGTACCATCTTCCATTTCAGCATGTAGTATCACACTTTTATTCGCTGCTGGAAGAACCTTGCCTCTTACTTTTAAAACCTTGCTCATTTCACTAACTGCATGGACAAAATCACCGGTTATTGTTGTCATCGCTGCAAGAATCAAGTTTCCTAATGAATGACCTGATAATCCATTCCCACCAGCAAAACGATGCTGGAACAAATCCTCAATCAAAGGTTCAACATCAGATAACGCAGCTAAAACATTTCGAATATCACCAGGTGGTGGAATATCCATCTCATCACGAAGGCGACCAGAAGATCCTCCGTCATCCGCTACCGTTACAATCGCGGTAATATCAACAGGAAGATATTTTAACCCTCTTAAAAGGACGGAAAGGCCAGTTCCACCACCAATGATGACAATCTTAGGCTGTTTTGGTTTGGTCATTACTTTCTTTCCTTTCTTCTCTCAATATCGCGGTGAGAAACATGGGTTTGATATTCCCCTTTGAAATAATTTGCGATATATTCGGCAAGTGTAACGGAACGGTGCTGACCACCTGTACAACCAATTGCAATGACAAGCTGACTCTTCCCTTCCCGTTTGTATTGAGGAAGCATAAATGCAAGTAGGTCGGTTACCTTTTCAATAAACTTCTGTGTTTCAGACCATTTTAAAACATAGCTTGAAACATCCTCATCGAGTCCGGTCCTTGGTCTCATTGCTTCAATATAATGTGGATTTGGTAGGAATCGCACATCAAATACAAGGTCAGCGTCGATAGGGATACCATATTTAAATCCAAACGACATGACGTTAACTGTAAAGGTTGGCCTTGATTCAGATGCAAATTGTTTTAAAATTTTCTCGCGTAATTCCCTTGGCTTCAATTCAGATGTGTCATAAATGTATTGTGCTCTTCCCTTTAGCTCATCAAGGATTTCCCGCTCAGCCTGAATTCCTTCTAGTGGGGAACCCGTTGGAGCTAGCGGATGCGAACGCCTTGTTTTTTATAACGTGTAACAAGAGTTGGATCCTTTGCATCAAGGAAAAGAATTTGCGGTGCAATCCATGATACTTCAGAGAGTTCGTCTAGTGATGCAAATAAGCTATCAAAAAATTCACGACCTCGAAGGTCCATGACAAGTGCAACCTTATTCATTTTCCCGCCAGATTCCTTCATTAACTCTAGAAACTTCGGAAGCAAAGTTGGAGGAAGGTTATCCACGCAAAAATACCCTAAATCTTCAAAGCTTTGGATCGCCACTGTTTTTCCGGCACCTGACATTCCTGTAATAATCACTAATTGTATTTCACTTGTTGAACCAACACTCATTATTTTGCCTCCCTAAAATCAATTGCGCCTTGGCGTATTTGCTCCCAGATTTTTTTGGCCCACACGAGGTGGGTCACAAAGACGTTGCCACAGGAAGTGGCGTACTTAGTCTTTGACCCTATGCTCGAAAATTTCCCTCTAAAAATCTGAGGCACTCCCTTTATTCAATCGGTGCTTGAATCCCGGAAGAATTAAGTTAGCTTGGATCCAATCGATATGAAAGTAATTGAAAATCTGGTGTATATGTAAATGTTCCATAAATGACCCCAGAACCTTTAAGTACATAATCTAAAATATGATAATCACCAGGGGCCATTGGCAAATTGGGTATGTCTTGAATATCCTGCCACTTCAGGATTCCCTCTTCGGATTCATCGACGTTTTCCCCTTCAAAGTCGTTTGCCAAGAACGAAAACATCATCCATTCAGAGGTTACCTTGTCACCTTCTTTGATGATAAATGTAAAAATTCCTTTGATATCTGGATTTTTTAAGTATAATCCAGTTTCCTCACGGTATTCACGAATACAAGAATCACGAATAGATTCACCCGGTTCCATTTTTCCACCAGGAGCAACCCACCATCCGCGCCGAGGCTTTTGTAAAAGCAATACTTTATTATCTTTGCGTACTACGCAATTTGTTACTCTTTGCACTATCTTTCACCCCAAGTCGATCCACATTTAAGCAGACCGTTTGTAAGCAATCTTATGGTTATTATTATACTATTTCTAACAGGTAGTCACAACGAACAAGATTTACATGTTGATTTTTGCTTTATAGAAAATATTCAAAGAGGAGGGTGAAAA
Organism: Bacillus timonensis; assembly: GCF_000285535.1. Taxonomy (GTDB): domain Bacteria; phylum Bacillota; class Bacilli; order Bacillales; family Bacillaceae_L; genus Ferdinandcohnia; species Ferdinandcohnia timonensis. Next base: position 247,673 of record NZ_HE610986.1, read on the forward strand.
GGACGCCTCGACAAGAACGCCACGTCCTGTGGCATTGTCGACACTAGCACATCCTGTGCGTGGAAATTTCAAGGCGGCGCAGCTTTGAGTACCGGAGCGTATGTAGTTAATACGTGAGGAAACGGAGAAGCAAGCCAACGTAGAAATTCGATGCGTCATTTTCGGCTGACTAAAAAAAGGGGGCACAGTGGATGTTACCTGTGCCCAAAAAAATCTATTTTATAAAAAGGGGGTCAATTACTACTATTATCATACTCAAAATATATTTCACCCGTGTTACAGGAGAGTTAAAACGAAATTACGATTTTAAAGTTTTGAGTTTACAATAGCCTGGTGGGACTAGTATTTTCATGATTCCTAGTTCAAAAGCTTGCACTTTATGCATATATTCAAAATAAACGCCAGAACATTTATTTGTTTTTTTTAGCTAATGAACGAAGGAGGAATGTGTATGAATGAAAAATTGATGATTCGCCAGGAACTGATGGAGCTTGATCAGAAACATTTTCTACATCCCACCTCTCCGATTCAGCAACAGCAGGATTTGGGACCTGCCTTTATTTTTACAAAAGGGGAAGGTGTTTTTCTGGAAGATGTAAATGGAAAACGCGTGCTTGATGGCATGTCCTCTTTATGGAATGTCAATATCGGACACGGTCGGAAGGAATTGGGACATGCGGCAATGGAGCAAATGAACAAGCTAGCGTTTAGTTCTTGCTTTGCAACATTCAGTAATGAACCTGCGATTCGGTTAGCGGCAAAACTCGCGGACATTACACCTGGAAGTTTATCAACAACCTTTTTTACGTCAGGTGGATCAGAAGCAAATGACACGGCATATAAATTAGCACGGCATTATTGGATATTACGCGGCATGCCAGAGAAAAAGAAAATTATCTCACGGAAAAGGTCTTATCATGGTGTTGCGATGGGGTCAACAAGCGCAACTGGCCTAAAACCATTCCGGGATTTCACAAACTCTTTGGCTCCGGATTTTTATTATACAGATAATCTGTCTGCTGAGGATTTACGAAGGACAATTGAAGCCGAGGGACCTGAAACAATTGCAGCGTTTGTTGCTGAACCAGTACAAGGTGCTGGCGGTGTTCATATTGCACCAGATGGTTATTTTAAAGAAGTTCGGGAAATATGTGACGCAAACAATATTTTATGGATTACCGATGAAGTAATTACCGGATTTGGGCGGACTGGCGAATATTTTGGAGTTAATCACTATGAAGTTGCACCTGACATGATGTGTTTTGCAAAAGGGGTAACGAGCGGATATGCCCAATTAGGAGGTGTAGTACTTTCTGAAGCGATTTTTGAGGATCTAAAGGAATTGTCATCTGGTACACTTTTACACGGATATACGTACAGTGGCCATCCAATGGCATGTGCAGTGGCGTTAAAGAATATAGACATTATTGAAAATGAGGGCTTAATTGAGAATTCCGCCAAAATGGGAGCAAAAATGCTCGATGGCTTTTCATGGATTCAAGGTGAGGCAAGTCTCGTCAGCCATGTTCGTGGATTAGGCCTAATGGGAGCTATTGAAATGAATACACCTCAGCATGTAAAAGGACCACTGGCACCAAGAATTGTAAATGAGGCCGCTAAGATTGGGTTAATCTGTAGGTCGGTCGTTTTTGACGGGATGGATACTCTTGTCTTCGCCCCCCCACTATGCATTAACAAAGAGGAAATGGAGCTTATGATTGAAATGTTGCATCATGCGATATTTAGAGTTGAACGGAGTGTGTGATGACCTGACAAAAACCGCCTTATCCTGTTGGAATTGGCGGTCAGACTGTTGACAAACGCTCGCATACTGCGTTGCTTGCCTCTCTCGTCCGCTCATGAAGGCAACTTCTATTCGCGTCTTCGCTCATCTGCGCGCCTTGTCTGACAAGCGTTTTCAAGACAGTCTGGAAATTGAATTAATATTTAGATATCCTTAAAAATTCCTGTAGACAAAGTCAGTATTGACTTTGTCTACACCCTGACCGCCTTTTCCTTTTGGAATTGGCGGTTGATTTTTTTCTAGCGTTATCCACATGTGGATAAGTTTTATAAAGTGGAATACTCTTTTACCTATGTTTCGGTTTCTTAGTTATGATTTGATAATAATCTGTTCGGCGGTCTTTTAGTGGCGTTTCTGTACCGATGTTGCGGTTACGGCGTAGGCTTTCAAGGTCTACCTCACCAACCACAATTGTTTCAATATTTGGGTTGCATTCCCCAACAATCCCATTGCTTGAAAAGGTAAAATCAGATGGTGAAAATATACCTGATTGTGCGTACTGGACGTCCATATGGGGAACATGGCTCAGGTTTCCGACTGTCCCTGCAATGACGGTATACACTTGATTTTCAACAGCACGAGCTTGTGAACAATAACGCACACGTAAGTAGCCTTGCTGATCCTCCGCGCTAAATGGTGTAAAAATGATTTGTGCACCTTTATCAACAGCAATCCGAGACAACTCTGGAAATTGGATATCGTAGCTTAAGAGAATCGAGATTTTTCCACAGTCTGTATCAAACACATGTACACCGTGACCTGGTTGTACTCCCCACCATTTTCTCTCATCAGGGGTAATATGGAGTTTATATTGCTTATCAATCGTTCCATCTCGTCTAAATAGGTACGCAACATTATAGATACAATGATCCTCTTCCACAAAATGTGAGCCACCAACAATATTAATATTGTACGTAACTGCAAGCTTTGAAAAGAGATTAATATACTCCTCTGTATACTCCGCGACCTTTTTGATTTGTTTACTTGGTACTTGCTCGTTGATAAAAGACAATAGTTGCATCGTGAACGTTTCAGGGAACACTGCAAAATCAGAACGGAAATTAGAACTCGCATCAATGAAGTATTCACATTGTGTGGCAAAGTCTTCAAAGGAATTAATTTTTTTCATCATATATTGAATGACTGAGATTCTTACAGGAAGCGCCCGAGTGTAAATTCGTCTCGATTTCTTAGGTAGGTAATCAGGGTTATTCCATTCCATTAAGGTGGCATAGCCTAAGGAATCCTTGTCGGTTAGATAATTGGCATTGACTCGCTTCAGCACGAAGCCATTTATCATTTGAAAAGTAAGTGCTGGATCATAGAGATTTTGCTGAATAACCTGTTCCACATACTCTCTAGCAGACATTTCATTTGCATATTTATGATAGTTTGAGATTCGCCCACCAATGATGATGCTTTCTAAATTTAATTCCTGTGTTAGTTTTTTTCTGGCTTCATAAAGCCGACGCCCAATTTTCATACGCCGATACTCAGGATGGACCATCACGTCTATACCATATAAATTTTTCCCTTCCGGGTCATGGTTGCGAATATAGGAATTATCACTTATTTCGTCAAACGTATGCTTATCTTCATATTCATCAAAATCGACAATTAAACTTGAGCAGGAACCAATAATTTTCCCATCATACTCAACGCAAAATTGTCCTTCTGGAAAAATGGATAGATGGCTTTCAAGTTGATCCCGCTCCCACGGTTCCATATTTGGAAAACAAATTTTAGAAAGCTCAATGATTTCCTCAATATCCTCATGCCTAATATTTCGTAACACAATCCTCTTTTCAAACTTTGAAAGATCAATCCTTGACACAATTATCTCCCTTTCTGAGTATTCGACGAACATATGAATCACCTGAAATTCATCGAATGGTATCCTTTTCAACCCTTTTATATCAATATATTATTGGCCAGGCTTTTATATTTCTGTTATCGCATAAATTGGTAGTAACAATAGTGAAGTGTGGTAATTTTTCACATATACTAGACATAGAGGATCTTGGCTAAGAAAGGAGAGCAGTTAGGATGGTTTATTCACTGATTGCCATTTTATCTTTATTTCTATTTTTTATAACTGTCATTTTTGCAATAAAGGGGGACCATCGATATTATTGGGTAGCTGCGATTTCCATCTATGTGTTTAGTTTCGTTGGAGGCTTTTCAGTAGGTCAACTGACTGTGGGGATTGTCGTCATTTGTTTAACCCTTGCGATTGGGTACACGTTTAAATGGATTCGTACGAAAACTCAAAGCTTACTTGCATTAGGAATTGGCGTTATCACTGCGTATATTATGGTTGTTTATATCGATGATGCTTATTTGTTTTATCCTTTTTTGCTCTTGTTGAAATAGCAATTAGACTGCCAGTTCAACCTTTAACTGTTACCTTTATATAAATAACAAAGCTTGGGTTCCATTTTCCCAAGCTTTTAAAGGGTCATTTATTTTTAGTTACTTGCATCATAATTTTGGTAACGTACTGTTCCTTTTGATTTTTTACAACTGTATCATAAATATATTCTTCGAAAACATAATCCCCTAAGGTCAATTCTAAACGCTCCATTTCAGCTAAGAGTTTCTGATAGGTATGATGGATCGTTTTATCTTCGCCAATATGATATCCAATGAGAAAATCACCCTTAACTGCCCTGAAATATGGATATCCGTCCTTTGGATGTGGTTGCTCTATGTATAAGTGACTATATTTAGAGTATTCTCCTTTTAAAACGTGCTCCCGCTTTGTGATTCCACCAATCGGAAATCCCGTATCAAGCTGTAATTCACTCAATTCACCAATAAATTCTGATAAGACCTCCATAAATTCATCATCCGTACTATTCTCAATGTTTCTGCTTAAATATAGCGTGGCATCCGGAAAATGTTCAAGCGTAATTTGAAGAAAATCCAGTTGTGTGGCCTCTTCCATTAAAGCTATTTTTGTATCAATAAGTTTTTCCTTCATTTCAATTTCCTGTCGCTTTTTCACAATCTCATCTTTTTTCTGATACATTAACGATAAAAAGCTTTCTGGAGATTTATTTTGAGTGTATTGTTGAATATCATGTAACGACATATCAAGATCCTTTAATAAATCAATCACATAAAAAAGCTCTATTTGGTTAATGGAGTAAAATCGGTAGCCTTTTTCATTTTTAAAGACAGGAGATAGGAGACCAATTTGATCGTAATAAAAAAGGGTCTGTTTGTTCACTTTACAAAGCTTCGCGAATTCTCCTGTTGTTAAGTATTTAACATTTTTTTCATTCATTTTTTACAGCACCACCCTTGACTATATAGTTACTATATACACTAGGATAAATGTTGTAAAGATATCACATTCATTACCATTTCGTATCAGGTAATTCATTGTGTTAAGGAGAATGGATAATATGAAGACAAATAAACTTACCCTTGGATTATTATTAATGAATTTGTTCATAGCCTTTTTGGGAATTGGTCTTGTCATTCCCGTCTTTCCGACGTTGATGAATGAATTAGATATAAACGGCACAACAGTTGGTTATTTAACAGCGGCCTTTGCTATTGCCCAATTGATTGTGTCGCCATTTGCAGGGAAAGCTGTGGACAAATGGGGAAGAAAAATTATGATTGTGCTTGGTTTATTTATTTTCGGCCTAGCAGAATTATTATTTGGACTTGGCAAACATCTCGAAGTATTATTTATTTCTCGTATTTTAGGTGGCGTAAGTGCGGCATTCATTATGCCAGGTGTTACTGCTTATATTGCAGATATTACAAACTTAGAAACTCGTCCGAAAGCACTCGGTTATATGTCAGCTGCAATTAGTACAGGATTTATCATTGGACCAGGGATTGGTGGATTCTTGGCGGAGTTTGGAACACGTACCCCATTTTTCTTTGCAGGTGCATTAGGTACAATAGCAGCAATCCTTACTATTATTTTAATATCTGAGCCAGAGCGCACACCAGAAACGAGTGAACAGACCACAGAAAGTAAAAATGGATTCAAGCGTATTCTTGAACCCCAGTATTTTGTTGCATTTATTTTAATTTTTATTGCTTCGTTTGGTCTGGCAGCTTTTGAATCATTCTTTAGTTTATTTGTGGATCAGAAATTCAAGTTTACACCATCCGATATTGCAATTGTCATCACAGGTGGGGCGATTTTTGGTGCAGTGTCACAAGTTATTTTGTTCGACAGGCTTACAAAACTTTGGGGTGAAATTAAATTGATTCGGTATAGCTTACTATTATCGGCTGTTCTAGTCTTTTTAATGACCGTGGTTCATTCGTATTTCTATATTTTACTTGTAACGTTTATTGTTTTTGTAGGTTTCGATTTATTCCGTCCAGCTGTGACTACGTATCTTTCGAATATTGCAGGAGACGAACAAGGTTTCGTCGGTGGGATGAACTCCATGTTTACAAGTTTGGCGAATATTAGTGGGCCAATTCTTGGAGGGATATTATTTGATATAGATATTGATTATCCTTACTATTTTGCTACTGTCGTTCTAGCTTTAGGGATTGTTTTAACGTTATTCTGGAAGCAACAATCGAAATCAAAATCAATTAACAAAGTGAAGGCTCGTGTTGCAAACTAATATTCATCAAAAAAACACCTCTGTTTTGGAGGTGTTTTCGTTTTTATGCTTTCATTTTTTCTGCAAGTTCTTCGACATAGTGCTGTGCTGCTTGGGCTGCGATGCTGCCGTCGCCAGTTGCTGTGACAATTTGACGAAGTTGTTTTTCACGAATGTCACCTGCAGCGAAAATGCCTGGTACTTTTGTTTCCATATTTTCATTTGTTTCAATATAGCCATTTTCATTCGTAATACCTAAGTTTTGGAATGGTTTTGAAAGTGGAAGCATTCCAACGTATACGAATACGCCATCTGCACCAAATTCTGTTTCCTCACCTGTTTGTGTATTCACAAGAGTTAAGCTACCAACCTTGCCGTCTTTTTCGTGAATTTCTTTAACAGTGTGATTCCAGATAAACTCCACTTTTTCGTTATCAAATGCACGTTGTTGTAGAATCTTTTGTGCACGTAACTCATCGCGTCGGTGAATGATTGTTACTTTTGAAGCGAAACGAGTTAAGTACACACCCTCTTCTACTGCTGAGTCTCCTCCACCTACGACAACAAGCTCTTTGTTTTTAAAGAATGCGCCGTCACATACTGCACAGTAAGAAACGCCACGGCCACCAAGTTCTTGTTCACCAGGTACGCCAATTTTCTTGTATTCTGCACCCGTTGCAATAATCACAGCACGAGCTTTATATTCCTTGCCTCCGGCAACGATAGTCTTGAATTCTTCACCATTAATGACTTCTTTAATATCGCCATACGCATATTCTGCACCGAATTTCTTCGCATGCTCAAACATTTTTGTAGATAATTCTGGTCCTAAAATGTGGTCAAAGCCTGGGTAGTTTTCAACTTCCTCTGTGTTTGCCATTTGGCCACCTGGAATCCCGCGCTCAAGCATTAATGTTGATAGATTTGCACGAGATGTATACACAGCAGCAGTCATTCCTGCAGGACCGGCGCCGATAATAATGACATCATAAATTTTTTCTTCAGTCATTTTCACGTCTCTCCTTATTTCAATGGGTAAAATTTGATATATCGTTTAGTATCTCCTACCCCTATCCTATAAAATCCTGACAAAATCCGCTATTAATATGCTCATTGTAGAAGGTCTTTAACAAATTTTACATATTTCATGACAGTTGCTTTGGAAATTTTATATTTCTCTGCAACTTGTTTTTGAGTGACGGTCTTTGAGCTATGATTGCGCCAAATATATTCCGTCGCTGCAGCCCATGCGTGCCAGTTTGAGACATTGAACTGACGCTTAACCGCCTCGTCGTAAATCATTAACCATGTTAAATAGAGTTCCTCATTTGCTGAATCATCATGTTTATTTTTAGCAAATAAAGTATCAGCGATTTTATAGCCATCGATAATATAGGACGGAATTTTTTCTGTTTTTTTCTTTTTACATAGTACGTAGTTGGCAAATTCCTGTTCAAGTGTCGCATGAAATTGAATATGCTTTAAATCCTTACGGGCAAGTGAAGAATTTGTCTTACTCGCTAAAAATAAGCCGTATAAACGTTCTTCAATAAAATCGCCTGTCAACCACCGATCAAGTACGTCACTAATTGGTTTTGTACGGTCAGATTCCCATGGAGCTGAACCTTTTTTAGCAGGGTTTTCCTCAAGCACTCGCTTCCATGCATTCTCGGCAACATCATGATGGTCTGTAAAATAAGCAGAATGTGAAAGCCAATAGTAGAAGGTTTCATCTCCTTCAAACCCGCTTCGTTGTAAACTCCGTAGCCATTTATATGCAAGATCATGTCGTCCAATTAACCCAAATGTTGCACCTAACTTATAGCGATGCTCAAAAAGAATTGGATGAATCAGCGCTAATCGTTTTGTTAACTCTTTTACTTGTTGATTTTTTCGTTGATAATATAAAAACACAAGAGAATTACAGAGCGCATGAAGATTACCAGGATTTTTACTTAAAACCTCATCAAGAATCTTCGATGCATTTTCCACATCTCCAGAATAAAAATAGGCAAGTGCTAAGTTATTATAAGCAGACCAAAATTCCGGATATTCACGAATGATTTCCTTTAAAAGGGTCACTGCTTCATCCAATCTCCCTGTTTCAAGAAATTCACGCGCTTGTTCTTGCTTTACGATGAGTTCGTCCTGTTGGTTTGCAGAGTCGTCGAAGTCTACTTCTTCAAGAAGCAATAAATCAAGCAAATCCTCAGCATCCTCAGCAAAGTCTCCATCCGGTTCACGTTCTAAGTAAGTTTGGGCATGTTTACCAGCCTCTTGGAACAAGCCCAAATGCGCATAATTATTCGCCATAAAATAAAAACACTCAGGCATTTCAAAATTCGGATCATCAATTATTTTTGTGAGATATTGATTCGATAGGACATAATCACCTATTTCGGTTAGTGCAACTGATAATTGGCATAAAAACATTGGCTCTTTCGGCTCAAGCTGAATTGCTCGTTTAAAATGTTTAATGGACTTATATATATCATGTTGGCGATATGCCTTTAATCCTTTTTTAAAATAATATTCTCCCGTCTGGATAAACGGAATTACCTTTGAACCATGCTGTCTATCATTTATGTTTTGTTTTTCCATCGGGGATCCTCCACTTATATCAAATACATTCATTAGGGGTATAGACCCATAATGTATAAAATTATTTCCCAACGTAGTATAACACATAAAACACTATGCATATAGGGGTGCTTGTTTAAAAGACTAGAATTTTTCAAGAAAGATTCGATGGTATTTTGTGGGTAGTGTGAATAATGTGGACAACTTTAGTTCGTGATGTGAATAGTCTAGCACGATTACTGATATTAGCAGACATATGCACAATAATAGTGCTTTGATTGTGGATACTGTGGATAACGTGGATAAATATTCATCATTCTAGTCATACCAGGGATTGAAAAAGGATGCTTATATGTGGATAAGCATCCCTGGATATTGTTATCTTCTCTTTTCTAAAACAGATAAAACGTCATCAAGCGGAAGCTTTTGTTCTCGAAGTAAGACGAGTAAGTGGTAAATGAGGTCTGCTGCTTCCCATTTAAGCTCTTCGTGGCTGCGATTTTTCGCTGCAATGATTACTTCAGAAGCTTCTTCACCCACTTTTTTCAGGATCTTGTCTACCCCTTTATCAAATAGGTATGTAGTGTAAGCTCCTTCTGGCATTTCAGCTTCACGTTGTGCAATGACTTGTTCAAGCTCATTTAGAATGGCAAAGCGGTCGCTCGTACCTTCTTTTGCTTCCCCAAGAACAGATTCGGTAAAGCAAGAATAACTGCCTGTATGGCAAGCTGGTCCTGCCGGTTCAACTAAAATAAGGATAGCGTCCTTATCACAATCATATTTCATATCAACGATTCTTTGTGTATTACCTGATGTTTCACCTTTGTGCCAAAGTTCCTGGCGTGAGCGGCTATAAAACCATGTTTCACGTGTTTCAATAGATTTGCGTAGAGATTCCTCATTCATATAAGCAAGTGTTAAAACCTCCTTGCTTACAGCATCTTGAACAATAGCTGGAGCAAGTCCCTTTTCATCGAATTTAATGTCTGGTGTGTTCATCGGACATTGACCCCTTTCTCTTTTAAAAAGTTTTTTACTTCTTTTACGGATGTTTCTTTGTAATGAAAAATACTTGCCGCTAAAGCAGCATCTGCCTTACCTTCATTGAAAGCACGGACAAAATGCTCGGCGTTTCCGGCACCACCTGAAGCAATAACAGGTACGGTAACAGCCTCACTAACTCGTCTTGTTAATTCAAGATTGAAGCCATCTTTGCTACCATCATCGTCCATGCTTGTTAATAGTATTTCACCAGCACCCAGTTTGACTGCTTCCTGGGCCCACGCGACAACTTCCCAATCGGTTGCTTTACGACCACCATGCGTAAATACTCTCCAGCTACCTAAGGTATCGTCAAATTTTGCATCAATGGCAACAACGATACATTGCGAGCCAAAGAAGTCCGCACCTTCTTTAATTAAGTCTGGATTTGTAACAGCTGCAGTATTTAGGGAAACCTTATCAGCACCCGCACGAAGGATTCTTTTCATATCTTCTAATGAATTTATTCCTCCTCCCACTGTGAAAGGAATTGCAAGCTCTGCTGCTACCTTTTCCACAACCTCAACCATTGTTTTACGACCTTCATGAGAGGCTGAAATATCAAGGAATACGAGTTCATCGGCACCTTCAGAATCATAGAATTTTGCGAGCTCTACTGGATCGCCTGCATCACGAAGCCCGACAAATTGAATTCCTTTTACAACCCGACCATCTTTTACATCAAGACATGGAATGATTCGTTTTGTGATCATCAGCCTTTCACCTCTTCCAACGCCTCTTGTACGGTAAACTGGTTGGTGTAGATGGCTTTACCAACAATCGCACCGGAAACACCTTGGTTTGCAAGCTTGCTGAGTTCTTTTAAATCTTCAATGGAGCTAACCCCACCTGATGCGATAACTTGTTTTCCAGTAGCAGAGGCTAAGGTTGCAACTGCATCAATATTAGGACCGCTCAGCATGCCGTCTGTCGCAATATCAGTAAAGATAAACGTTTGTGCACCTGCATTTGCAAGCTCAACACCCAAGTCTGTTGCTTTTATAGAGGAAGTATTTAACCAACCCTCTGTTGCTACATAACCGTCCTTTGCATCAATGCCAATCGCGATTTTTTCTTTGTATTTTGCAAGCATATCCTTAACAAAATCGGGGTGCGATATCGCGGCACTACCTAAAATCACTCGGTCAACACCATTTTCAATATAGTAGGCTACATCATCTTCCGTTCGAATGCCGCCCCCAATTTGAACTTTTGCAGTAAGCTTTTTCGCAACCTCAAGCACATATTGATCATTTACACGCTTGCCTGCTTTTGCTCCATCTAAATCCACCATGTGAATCCATTCAGCACCAGCATTAGCGAAAGCTTTCGCCATGTCAAAAGGAGAATCTCCATAGACTGTTTCTTTATTATAGTCCCCTTGAAGCAATCGAACACATTTGCCGCCTCGCATATCGATTGCTGGGTAAATGGTAAAATTACTCATATTGTCACCTTCTTTTCCACGATTGCAGCATAATTTTGGAGAATTTGTAATCCTAATGCACTGCTTTTCTCCGGATGAAACTGAGTTCCAAATACATTCCCTTTTCCCACAACAGCAGGTACTTCTACATCATAGATACTGCTCGCAATCACATTTTCGTTGTTGGCTGCTGCATAATAAGAGTGAACAAAATACACATGTCCACCATCAATATTCTTTAAGAGTGGAGATGGATTTTTAAGTTCAAGGTCGTTCCAGCCCATATGTGGCACCTTATACGTTTCACCATCTGCTGTAATGCCAGGAATCCTTGTTATTTTTCCTTTTAAAAATCCTAAGCCTTGTGTAAGACCATTTTCTTCACTTTCTTCAAACAAAAGCTGCATTCCAAGACAAATTCCTAAAATGGGTATCCCATTTTCAACCGATTCCTTAATAAAGTTGACTAACCCTTTTTCATGTAAAATCCCCATTGCGTCTTTAAAAGAACCAACACCGGGTAAAATCAGCCCGTCTGCTTTACTGAGTTCGTCTGGTGAACTTGAAATAAAGTAATCGTAATTCATCCGTTCGAGCGCTTTAGAAACGCTATATAAATTCCCCATACCATAATCGATTATTCCTATCATCTACAACATCCCTTTCGTTGATGGGACCCCCTTAACTCGTGGGTCAACCATTGTTGCCTCATCTAATGCACGACCTAACGCTTTAAAAACAGCCTCGATCATGTGATGTGTGTTATGACCGTAATGAACAATTACATGGAGATTGATTCTTGCTTCTAATGCAAGTTTCCATAAAAATTCGTGTACGAGTTCTGTATCGAATGTGCCAACACGGGAGCTTGGAAAATCAGCTTTCAATTCAAAATGAGGGCGATTTCCTAAGTCAATAACAACCTGTGCAAGTGCTTCATCCATTGGGACAAATGCATTACCGTAACGCTTGATGCCTTTTTTATCGCCCAATGCTTCACGCAATGCCTGTCCTAAACAAATTCCAATATCTTCAGTTGTGTGGTGATCATCAATTTCTGTATCACCTTTCGCATCAACTGTTAGGTTAAAATGACCGTGCTTTGTAAAAAGGTCGAGCATATGACTCATAAATGGGACGCCTGTATCTAACTTAGAAATTCCTTCTCCATCAACTGAAAAATCCAATTTTATATCTGTTTCATTTGTTTTACGTTCAACTTTTGCTTGTCTTGTCATGAATTACACCTACCATCAGTATTCTTATCGACACCTAAAAAGGTAAATATTTCTTTGTTAACTGTAGAATTGTGGATTATTTTCCACGCTATCCACATAATCCACAGTAAGATGTGAATTTTGTGAATTATAATATAATTGTTCAAATGAAGATGAAAGGCTAAGTCACTTGACTTGCCATTTTCACCGGATTTTTTAAACTACCTATTTTAATCGTTCCTCAACTGCTCTTGCGTGGGCCTCCAACCCTTCCAGTCTTGCGAAGGCTGCAATTTTCGGACCATTTTCCTCAATTGCTTGTTTGCTATATGAGATGATACTTGATTTTTTCACAAAATCATCCACACTTAGTGGACTTGAGAAGCGTGCGGTTCCGTTAGTCGGAAGGACATGATTCGGACCTGCAAAATAGTCACCAACTGGCTCAGAACTGTATCGACCAATAAAGATTGCCCCTGCATGCTTGATTTTTCCTACCTGCTCCATCGGTTCCTTCGTCACAATCTCAAGATGCTCGGGTGCAAGCTCGTTAACCGTTTTGATAGCTTCTTCTAGGTCACCCGTAACATAGATTGCACCAAAGTCATTAATAGATGCTCTCGCGATATCTTCACGTGGAAGAATAGCCAATTGTTTTTCAACCTCTACAGACACCGCTTCGGCAAGTTCCATTGAAGGTGTAACGAGAAGGCTTGATGCCCGCTCGTCATGCTCTGCCTGAGATAATAAATCTGCTGCAACTTCATTTGGTAAGGCTGTATCATCTGCCAACACGACGATTTCACTTGGTCCTGCAATCATGTCGATATCCACATTTCCGTAGACTTCGCGTTTTGCTAATGCAACAAAAATATTACCTGGACCGACAATTTTATCAACAGGCTTGATGGTTTTCGTTCCAAATGCTAATGCCCCAACTGCTTGGGCACCGCCAACCTTATAAATTTCTTCTACACCGAGGATATCAGCTGCGACTAATACACCCGCTGGAATTGTACCGTCTCTTCCAGGCGGCGATACCATGACAATTCGCTCAACACCTGCTACCTGTGCAGGTATGACATTCATTAAGACGGAAGATGGATAAGCTGCTTTTCCACCTGGTACATAAACACCAACTGCATCAAGTGGAGTAATTTTTTGACCAAGAATGGTACCATTGTCCTTCAATGTCATCCATGATTGCTTTACCTGCCGACTATGGTAATCTCGAATATTTTCAGCCGCTTCTTTGATAATTGGAACAAGATTATCTTCTAATTTTTGATAAGCTTCTTTGATATCTGACTCGGTAACTTTTATGTTATCAAGCAAAACCCCATCAAATTTTTCAGTGTAATAACGAAGGGCGTTATCCCCTTCCTTTTGTACGTTTGTGAGTATCTCTAAGACTGCTTTTCGTTGTTCTTCTGTCCCACTATCAATTGTCCGTTTCAATGAAACAGTATTGGTTACACGTTCTATTTTCATGATGTGTCGGTCCTTTCTACTGGGATACAACTTTAGATAATCGTTCTACGATTTCATCGATTTGCTGATCCTTTAAACGATAACTTACAGGATTTACGATGAGACGAGAAGTGATGTCTGCAATATGCTCAAGTTCAACTAACCCATTTTCCTTTAAAGTGCGTCCGGTTGAAACGATGTCCACAATTCGATCAGCTAATCCAATTAATGGGGCAAGCTCGATGGAGCCGTTCAATTTAATAATTTCAACCTGTTCCCCATTTTCACGAAAATAGCTTGATGCAACGTTTGGATATTTTGTTGCTATTTTAGGCGCAACACCTTTAATTTTCACATCTGGTAAACCAGCAACTGCAAGATAGCATTTACTGATTTGCAAATCCAGCACCTCATAGACGTCGCGCTCTTCCTCAAGCATTACGTCTTTTCCAGCAATCCCAAGGTCCGCCACGCCATGTTCTACATATGTAGTCACATCCATTGGCTTTGCGAGCATGAAACGAAATGGCTCTTCAGGAACGTCAATAATCAGTTTTCTTGAATCTTCAAATTCGGGAGGAAGATTGTAACCCGCATCTTTTAAAAGCTTTGCAGCCTCTTCAAAGATTCGTCCCTTTGGCATCGCAATTGTTAATTTGTCGTTCATTTACGCTTCCTCCTTCCTTGTGTTTCCTAAGAAAAAGGTGTTTTTTGCAAAAGCACTGGTGCATGCATCCACATCCTTAATTCCGGCGATATCTTGAAGGATGACTCGCTCACCCTGTTCCCGTTTACTCATTGCAAAACGAATTGCGTCTTCCCGTTGTTCAGAACTAAAAATCACACAATGGATTTCAGGCTCTTCTTGAGGTAAATCAAGGGCTTCAAGAAGTCGGTCAATCCGAATGCCAAAACCTGTTGCTGGTGCAGGGCGCTCGAACTTTTCAAATAAATGATCGTAGCGGCCTCCGTTTCCAACTAAAAAGCCGACATTTTCTGCGTAAATTTCAAAAAGAATACCTGTGTAGTAGCTCATATGGCTAACGAGATTGAAGTCAATCTTAATATGCTCTGTTACACCGAATGTCTCTAACTTTTTCCACAGCATTTCAAGCTCTTCGGCTGCCTTTTTTCCTTCCTCACATTCAACTAATTCTTTTGCTTTTGCTATCTTTGCTTCATTTCCTCTTAATTGTAAAAGAGATAATAAACGCTGTTTATCAATCGAAGAGAGTGGCAAGCTTTTGACATGCTCTCTGTAGCCAACATAATTTTTTTCATATAAATAACGTTGCAAAACATCGGCTCTTGCTTCATTTCCGACAATTTCCATAAACAGTGCCTTTACATACCCAATATGTCCAATTGGCACCGTAAAATTGGTTAAACCAACTTGTTTAAGGGAAGCAATCATTAAGGATATAACCTCTGCGTCAGCACTTGTTGTTGCATCCCCGATAAACTCAATTCCAATTTGCTCAAATTCAGCAGGTCTTCCACCTTCATGTTGTTGAGCACGGAACACATTTGCAGAATACGCGATGCGCAGTGGGTATTCTCCCTTATATAAACGAGACGCTGCAACGCGAGCAATGGGAGCAGTCATATCAGGTCTTAGCACAAGTGTGTGACCCTGTGAATCCAATAATTTAAATAATTGACGGTCAAGGATCGCTGATGCCTCACCGATTGTTTCATAGTATTCAAGGGTTGGAGTTTCAATAAATTGATAGCCCCAACTTTCAATTTGAGTTGACATTGCATCGCGAATTTTCTTCTTTGCTTCATATAAAGCAGGCAATGTATCTCTCATCCCTAACGGTTTTTCAAACATAAACACGATTTTCGTCACCACCAAAGTTTGTATAAGCTTATTTTTCTCATATTTGTCTTGAAATATTTTTACTTTAGTTCGCTAATATACTACCAAGATAAAGTATATATTACACCTAACCTTCACATACGTCAATGAAAAAGTCAGAATTTAGCTACTGATTTGTTTGTTGGAGATAATGGGGCATTTGTGGATAATGTGGATGCTGTGGATAAAAGAGTGAATGCGGCGTGGATGTTGTGGGCAGTGTGGATAAAAAAGCTACGAATTTGTAAGCAAGAGAGGAAGAAAGGAGACAGATGTTGGAAATTGAATTTGCCTAGGAGAGAAAGGGGAAGAAGAATGATTCTGGAGAAGATGCAAGGTTTGCAACAAAAAAAGGAACCAAACCAAATCAATGGTCAGATTCCCGTTTCTCACGTTGTTCTTTTGTATAAATCACTTGCATCGGGTTCCCGCCGACAAAGCTACCGGCAGGGACGTCTCTATGGACCAGTGTCCCGGCTGACACAATGGCACCATCCCCGATTTCCACACCTGGTAATATCGTTGAATTGGCACCAATCATAACCTCGCTACCAATTTTAACATCGCCAAGTCTGTATTCTTTAATCAAATATTCATGAGCTAAGATTGTTGTATTGAAACCAATTACTGTGTTGCTCCCAACACTGATTTTTTCCGGGAACATAATGTCTGGCACTACCATGAGTGCAAATGCTGTTTTTTCCCCAACCTTCATTTTTAAAAAGGTGCGATATAGCCAATTTTTCATTCCTAAAAATGGCGTATACCGAGCAATTTGAATAATGATAAAGTTTTTTACTACCTTCCAAAAGGATACGGTTTTATAGATTTGCCAAAGCGAATTTGCACCTGAAACATAATATCGTGTGGTTCGTCGTTTCACTTTTTTCATCCTTTAACAATATCTAATAAGTCACTCATGTTTTCGAGCATAAAATCAGGCTTGTATTCCAGTAAGAAGTCTTTTCCTTTATGAGACCAAGCAACTCCTGCAGTCTTTGTGCCGGCATTTTTACCAGCTACTATGTCCTGATAATTATCGCCAATCATAATGGTTTCTTCAGGAGTAGATTCCAATAGACGCAATGCAAGCAGAACAGGTTCTGGGTCTGGCTTTGGATTTTTCACATCATCCAAGGTTACCACGACGTCAAAAAATTGATCCAGCTTTGTTAGTTTTAATCCCATATTTACTGTATTTCTCAATTTTGTTGTAACAACACCAATTTTATAGCCTTTTTCCTTAAGTGTCTTAATGGTGTCAAACACACCTGGAAACTCGGTTACTAATTCATCATGTTTTTCATGGTTGAATTTTCGGTATTCCACAATCATTTCCTCTGCACGGTCTGGATCTACTGAAGAAAATGATTCGTGTAACGTTGGACCATTGAATGGCAGAATTTCCTCCCGCGTGAAATGACGATCTGGAAAGTATGTTTTAAAAGTGTGTAAAAAGGATTGTAAGATGAGTTCGTTCGTATCAATTAAAGTTCCATCTAAATCGAATAAAAGTGTTTTAATTGCCATAAATAGGTTCCTTTCTATTATTTTGCTCGACTCGGTTCCAGACAAATGCGATCACCATCGTTAAAATGGTAGCTGTAAATAAACGTATTAACAGAAGAGGTAAAACTGGGATTCCTAATGGGATGAAGATTAGCGTATCCTCAACAACCGCATGACACGACACTAAGAAAATTAACGCCAGTGTTACATCCTTCTTACTTACATTATCCTCTTTTACAGCCTGAATCATTACACCTGCTCCTAGCGCAAGACCGAACAAAATACCTGATGCCAAGGTTGTTGATGTATTTTCTTTCATACCTAATGCTTTTGTGACCGGAGCCATCCATCTAGAAAATATATCCAACCATTTTAAATCTTTTAAAATTTGAATGGCAATCATAAGTGGGATAACAATGATTGCTAATTGTAATATCCCTAATGATGCTTTTTCAATACCATTTAATACGATGTTACCCCAACCTGAAATTTGTTCCTCTGTGCCTGAAACAAATCCATATTTCGCTAGTTCACTACCACCATTCCAAACTAGATTGATAATAAAGGCAGAGATAAACGCAAGTCCAAGTCTCACTAACACGATGATCCAAATCTTCATTCCTACTTTTGCTGCCACCGTAGATTCGATAATCATATTATGTGAGAATGATAGCATGACAGCTAAAATAAACACTTCTTTTACAGTTAAATCAAGTGTAAGGATGGCGCCAATTCCTGCATAAAGGTTCAAGAAGTTCCCTAATACTAATGGAATCGCAGCATCACCCGATAAACCAAACCAGCCCATAATTGGGGCAATCCATTTTATCACCCAATCAAGTACAGGTGTATGCTGAAGCAATGTGACCAGCAGGGTTACAGGAAAAATTACTTTTCCTAATGTCCAAGTAGTCTTTAATCCTACTATGAATCCTCTCTTGATCGTTTTTAGCAAGTTTCCCCTCTCCCTTTTTCGATTATTGTTCTAAATATCTCTCGTTTGAATACCCTTTTACCCTTCTAAATATAAGTAGAATAATGGCACCTACAATAAGGGCAATTGATATCACTTGTGCCATTCGTAAATCCCCAAGCATTAAGCTATCTGTACGTAAGCCTTCGACAAAAAAGCGTCCAATTGAGTACCAGATGACATACGTAAGAAACATTTCCCCGCGTTTTAAATTTACTTTTCGTAACATTAATAAAATCACAAAACCAACTAAACTCCAGATGGATTCATATAAAAAAGTTGGGTGATAGTACACACCATTAATATACATTTGGTCCATAATGAAATCTGGTAAAACATTATAAAAAGTTTGGATATTTTCTTCAGCAATCGGGCCGCCATGTGCTTCTTGGTTCATAAAATTTCCCCAACGACCAATCGCTTGACCTAAAATAATACTTGGCGCTGCAATATCAGCAATTTTCCAGAAGGACAAACCTTTTACTTTTGCAAAAATGATTGTTGTCACAACGGCTCCAATTAAGGCACCGTGAATCGCAATTCCACCCTCCCAAATCGCAATGATTTTTGAAGGGTTTTGAGAGTAATAATCCCATTTAAAAATCACGTAATAAATTCGCGCACAGATGATAGCAATTGGCACTGCAAATAACATGAGGTCCATAAATGTATCCTTATGCAGTCCTCTGCGTTCTGATTCCTTGATGGCAAGATAAAGGGCAAGCATTGTTCCAAGCCCAATAATAAGTCCATACCATTGAATACGCAATGCGCCTAGTTCTAAAAATGTTGGGTCTAATGGTTGTATGTTTCGGTCCACTTTCTCAACTCCCTTTTCCTATATTTATCAAATGTCGTCTATTAAATATCTTCATGTTCTCCATATTCAATCGCATTTGAGAGGCGCTTTGTAAAGTCTTCAGCTGCGTTTACGCCCATTCGTTTTAAACGGTAATTCATTGCAGCCACTTCAATGATAACGGCAAGGTTTCGCCCTGGTCGAACCGGAACGGTGTATTTCGTTAATTCAGTATCAATGATTTTCATTTTATCTTCTTCAAGCCCGAGTCGATCATATTGTTTTGTTTGATCCCAAAGTTCAAGGTTGATAACTAACGTAATTCGTTTAAAATTACGGATTGCTCCTGCACCAAATAGGGTCATTACGTTGATGATTCCGAGACCGCGGATTTCAAGAAGATGCTCAATTAATTCAGGTGCACTTCCAACAAGCGTGTCCTCATCTTCCTGTCTGATTTCTACACAGTCATCGGCAACAAGACGGTGACCACGTTTTACAAGCTCAAGCGCCGTTTCACTTTTACCAACACCACTTTTACCAATGATGAGAACTCCAACACCGTAGATGTCCACAAGAACACCATGTACTGCAGTTGTTGGTGCAAGCTTGCTTTCTAAAAAGTTTGTAATTCGACTCGATAGTCTTGTTGTTTTACTAGGTGACTTAATCACGGGAACGGATTCGCGTTCGGAAGCCTCAATCAGCTCTGGAGGTACATCCATACCACGAGAAATAATAATCACTGGTGTGATATCAGTACAAAGCTTCTCCATGCGATACATTTTTTCGTCACGTGACAATTTGTCAAAAAAGGTAAGTTCCGTTTTTCCTAGAAGCTGAATGCGTTCTGCTGGGTAGTAATCAAAAAATCCAGCTAATTCAATACCTGGTCTAGATATATCACTCGTGGTAATTGGACGATTGATTCCCTCTTCCCCACTAACCAACTCAAATTTAAATTTCTCTATTAAATCCTTTGTGCTAACTTTTGCCACATCCGTTCCTCCTTGATTGTCATTCATGTAGTTTATGGTTGATCTACTTACTGTAACTTATTAAAAATACCCGGTTTATCTTAGAATACACCGTTTACTATTCTAATTATTTAAACTCATTCTCCTATTTTAGCATTTTTCTGTGTAACGCCAAAACTTTTCTGATTTAAATTGTAAAAAGACATTCCCACAAGAGAATGTCTTTGAGTACCATTATTTCAATAACGAGTAAACATTCGTATCATATGAGGCGCCATTTTGGTACATATAATTTCTTAAGATGCCTTCTTTTTCAAAACCAAGCTTTGATAGTAAATCATTGGATGCTTCATTCTCGAGAAAAACAATCGCACCAATGCGGGCTAACCCAAGTTCATTAAATCCGTATGAGACGACTTTTTGAATTGCCTCGGTCGCGAAGCCTTTTCGCCAGTGTTCGGGATGAAGCTCATAGCCAATCTCTGCGCGCTTATGCTTTGGTGACCAAGCATTAAAACCAATCGTTCCAATGAGCCCATCTTCCTCTTTTATTTCAATTGCCCACCTGATACCACGTTTTTCTCTATAATTTTTTGCAAAGAACTCAACAAACTGCTCAGCTTGTTCGATTTCAGTGATAGGATCCTGCCCATAATAGCGTGTGACATCTTTGTTTGAAAAACAGCTATATATCCCTTGAGCATCGCTATGTACGATTTCTCTTAATCCAAGTCTCTCCGTTTCTAGTATTGGAAACATTTTTTGGCTCCTTTAGTAGATTAATAATTAAGATTGAGCATTTTATTAAAAGCTTGGTGTTAGCTTAGAACCTGAACGGGATTAATATATTCAATTTATTTAGGTTTAATAACTTAGTTAAATTTAAATTTATATTAAAGGGTAATAGGTTTTCTTAGCGATTTCAATGAAGTTTTTGGCGGCAATCGATAAATAGTTTGCATCACTATATATAATACCGATTTCCCACGGAAGTTTTGGTTTGCTAATTTTTATTTCCTTGATATTTTTCCCCTCGAACTTTGAGATTAAGATTCTAGGGATGATAGAGATTCCAAAATTTACTCCAACAAGTTCTATAATTAAATCCCACTGTGAGCTGTTTAATATGATATTTGGTTCAAAAGCACTTATTTCACACATTTTTAAAAAATATTGATGAATCATAAAATCATTACTAAAACAAATAAATCGCTCATTTTTTAAATCTACAAAATCTATTTCATCGTATTTAGCTAGAACATGCTTTTCACTTACACAAATGACAAATACATCTTGATAAATGATATGCGATTTTAACGATGAATTTTTAGTTGGAAGTACCGCAAAACCAACATCGATATCTCCCTTTAGTAAGTCTTCTTCTATTTTTAATCCTCCACTTTCATATATGATATTTTCAATAAATGGATAGGTATCAATAAATGAAGTAATAATTTTTGGAAACAAAAATGAGCCAATAATAGGTGGTAATCCAATATGTATTTTAGAGATATAGTTAGTATTTTGTTCTGAAATATGATGTTCAAGAGATTTCCATGTTTTTAAAAGATCCATAATGTAGGAATAGAATATTTCTCCCTCATTTGTTAGAGAAAACCCTCTTTTTCTATTAAATATCTGGATATTATTTTGATTTTCAACTCTCTTAATCATTTTACTTATAGTCGATTGATTGATATATAACTCAGTAGCTGTTTGTGTAATATTATTCGTTTCCATAACTCTTTTTAGAATTTTCAATTCCTCTATTGTAATATTATCCATTTTGCTACCTCCTAACTATTCCCTTGTGGAATATTGTTATGAAAAATATGCTATATACATAATAGTCCAAACTTTCTTAATATGTAAACAAGGAGGGAGATTTATGAGAAAAACAAACGGTATTTTATTAGGGGTATTTTTTATTTTGTATGCGGCAACATTTTTGCCAAATATAGGTTTATTTAATGATTTGAATTTTTGGGGGTTATTACCTGAACCTTTAGCATTTACTCTGATCATTAATGTCATTAATACTATCATTATTTTTGTTATTTATTTTAAAGTGTTTAAACCATTTGCTCTTCGGATGGAAAAAAGGATATTAGAGGAGAGGGATTAAATGAGTCAAGCCTTAGTTACAATAATTATCTTAGCAATTTTTTTAGGGATATTACTAATTATCAGTAACTATGCATCTAGGTCGAATGTTGCTACTCCAAATGATTTTTATTTGGCAGGCCGTGGTTTAGGGACAATTGTCATGACAATGACTACAGGTGCGAGTTATTTTAGTACATGGACATTATTAGGATCTATCGGCCAACATTACCGAGATGGCGTGTGGTTTGTTGCATTTGCTGCATGGGCAGTATTACATGCACTTTTTATATGGATTTTTGGAGCAAGAATTTGGTATTTCGGTCAGAAACATAAATATATAACTCCTGGTGACATGATGGAGAAATACTATAAAAGTCCAGGACTAAAATTATTATTTGCGGTTGTTGGTATTATTGGCTTAGTTCCATATATGTTAATTCAGATTACGGGTGGCGCCCAGTCATTAAATAGTTTAACAGCTGAGGCTATCCCATATTGGGTTGGCGTATTAATTATGGGATTATTTGTTGGAATTATTGTTTTCTTAAGTGGTGGAAGAGGTGCTGCTTGGGGAGATACTTTCATGGGTTTCTTTTTTGGATTTGTACTATTATTTGTAACTCTCACATTTTTATTTAAGGCTGGTGGCTTCAATGCCTTTAAAAATATCGCTGAAATAGCCCCTAAAGTCTTAACCAATAAAGGAAACTTTTGGGGTGTATTGGAAACAGCACTAGGACTAGCTTTTGGATTTTGGATTATGCCTCACATGTGGCAAAAATTTTACTCTGCTAAGTCACCATTAATATTAGCAAAAACGTCAATTATTACACCCTTTTGGAACTCGTGGTTAATGGCCCTTGGTGCATTATTTATTGGAATCTTAGCTCATTACCCGGGCCTTGTACCAGGATTGACCGCAGAAAATAGTGACCGTATTATCCCACTTTTCTTTTCGGGTTATCCCGCTATTTTTGGAGCAATCATTGTAGCTGCCATAATTGCAGCTGGTATTTCAACCATTAATAGTGCTCTTTTGTCGTCAGCAAGTTTATTAGTAAATGATATATATATACGCTTTTTTGCAAAAAATCTATCAAATGAGGAAGCCACAAAGGTAGCCAAAATTACTATATTAATTATGACAATATTTACAATGTTTATTGCGTTTCTACCAATTGCACAAGGTTTCCTCATTCCAATTGCAGCTTTAGGTTATGGTATTGTATTGCAATTGGTACCTGCAGCCTTCGGAGCTTTATTATGGAGAAAAGGTACAAGAGTAGCTGCAATTGCTTCTATCATCGTAGGAGAGGCAACTTTGGCAACTATTACGATATTCTCAATTTCCCTTCCTGTTGGTGCGGCAACAGCAGGATTCATACTTGGCCTAATCACGTTCTTTGTGGGTAGTATGGTTACGAAAGATGCACATCAAGCCGAAAAGGATGCAATACATGATGAATTAATCGAAGTATTATATGGTAAAAAAACACAAAGTGAACAAATAAATATATACAAGGAAGGAATTACACATGGAAATGAAGCAAAATTGTAAGGTCGCTGTCGTTCAAGCAGGTGCAAAATTATTTGATACAGAGGCTACAGTTACAAAAACTATCGAACTTATTGAAGAAGCAGGTAACAAACAAGTAGATTTAATTTTATTCCCAGAGGCTTTTGTTGGTGGTTACCCACGCGGGCTACATTTTGATACTTATGTGGGTATAAGAACAGATAGCGGCCGAGAAGACTTTTTTAGATATGCAGATAGTGCAATTGAAATCCCTGGAAGAGAAACAGAGCAAATCTCAGAAGCAGTAAAAAAAGCTGGAGCTTATGTAGTAATAGGGGTGATTGAAAAAGAAAAGAATTTCCGAGGTGCTAGTTTATATTGTACAGCAGTTATTTTTGGCCCAGATGGAAAAATTTTAGCTAAACATCGGAAACTAAAACCAACTGGATCTGAACGATTAGTTTGGGCAGAAGGAGACGGTAGTACACTACCTGTAGTTGAAACACCGTTTGGACGTATAGGAGTATTAATTTGTTGGGAAAATTATATGCCACTTGCACGAGCAGCAATGTATGGAAAAGGTGTTGATTTATATTTAGCTCCAACAGCTGATGCACGAGACGGTTGGTTTGCTTCCATGCAGCATATTGCTCTTGAGGGACGTTGTTTTGTACTGTCCTGTAATCAATATACGACTAAAAGTGATTATCCTGAAGACATTAGGAATCGCCCATTCTTTTTAGATCTAGAGGATGAATTATGTAGAGGAGGAAGCTGTATAGTTAGTCCATTTGGTAGTTTTATAGAACAGCCTTTATTGGGTGAAGAGAAAATTTTAATCTCAGAACTTGATTTATCACAACTTACAAAGAGCCGCTATGATTTTGATGTAATAGGTCATTATACAAGAAATGATGTTTTTAATTTAACTGTTAATGAAAAGAAACAACAGTCAGTAGTGTATATTAAAGATGAAATAAAAGATGAGGAATCTAGGAATTAATAGAAGGTTATGTTTTTTTATCAAGTGCAGCCATTTACACATCGTGATTGGTTTATTAAAAATGTTTTACTTTTTTCCATAAATACGTGAAAATGCCTATCAAATTTGATAGGCATTCACAATTATTTCTTTTTCTCTTGAAGTGGTTCAATGATTACTTTTTGAATGAGTAGGTTTAGAATTGAAATAATAATGGCGGCCAGTAATGCCGTACCAAAGCCTTCAATGACGAATGAGTCACCCATTATCGATTGTGTCAACATTAAGGTGATGGCATTGATGACGAATAAAAACAAACCTAATGATAGAACTGTTACAGGCAAGGTTAAGAGAATGAGAATTGGCTTTACGATGATGTTTAAAATCGACAGAACGACACTTGCCATTACTGCTGCGCCAATGCCTTCAAGATGAAAGGTATCGACATAGCCGGCGACAACCATTAGTACGATACTATTAACTATTATGCTAGCGAGCCATTTCATTATTTATAGACATCTCCTTCATTTGGGACAATAAATAGCCAAATGAGGTAAATGAGACCTAGTGAACCGACTCCTAAAATGAATCCAACTACCGCAAGAATACGCAAAAGAGATGCATCAATTCCAGTGTAATCCGCTAGGCCACCAAGCACCCCTCCAAGCATCCTATTGCGGGTGGAACGGTATAATTTCTTTTTCATAGTGAACACCTCAAAGTGGTTTTATATTAATAGAACCTGTTTTCGTTTCGGCAAAAAGATGAAGCTTTTGGGCATTATCTTCATTTGCCTTAAAGCGAAGCGATTTCTGAACAACCTCGTTTTTCTCTTCAATGATTGACATCATCGGAAGCTCTGACTTGAAACTACCGAGATTTGATTTTAATTCTCCATCAACTTGATAGTCTTTTGCGATGAACATATCAATACTACCAGTAGTTGTTTTTACATATGCAGTGTGGCAGATATCGCCCTGAAGGTCACAGGTGATATTTCCATTAAAGCTTTGCAAATCTACTTTTTCAAATAGACCCGTTACTGTAACTGTACCATTAATCGTTTCGGCTTCAAAGTCTTTGCTAGTAATTTGATTTGCTTTAATATGGCCATTCGCAGTTTCAATTTCTACAGAATCTGTATCAAAATTCGAGATTGTAATGGCTCCGTTCGCCGTTTTCGCGCGGAATTCCTTCACTCGTAAATTTTCCCCAGAAATTGGTCCATTAAACATACGGGCTTTAATGCTTTCATAGTTTTCCTGAGGGACGTAGAGTTTCGCATGGACCTTCATTTGTTTTTTCTGGATTGAAAGTCGAAGCGTACCATTTTCGATTGAGAACAATACATCCTCTAAAAATACGTTACGTGCACGTTCTTGGTTTTCGATATTGTATACTTTTGCTTCGCATTCTACGCGAACATCTTGCTCTTCCCATGGAATAATCGTTACACTTCCGTTTGAGACGTCAAGGTCTAGCTTGGTAATGTTTACGTCCTTGTGTTGAAAAATATGTTTTACCTCAACGGCATTACCAAAATTAAAGTCGAGGTCAAGGTCCTTAATTTTTTTCAATGCTGTATCAATAAAGTCCATAAATTTATGCTTCGCTGAGCCTTTGCTTTCATATGTGTGTTGCTGATGTTGCTTTGATTGCTCGTACTGGACTTGAGTCGACAGTTCTGTTTTAATTTGCTGTGCTGTGTCTTGAGCCGTACTTTCTTCTCCGGAATAAAGTTTTTCAATCAGAATAATGGCCTCCTCTGCTGTCAACTTCCCTTCTTCTACCATCTTTAAAATTCGTTTTTGCTCTTCTTTCATAATGTAATTCCTCCTTTAAAATTCATCGTGGGCTAATACTTGAATTCCTTTTACAATGTTCCAAATCACGATTCCGATATTAATGATCGCTAACAGGATAAACACTAGCACCATGGCTACTGCAAATACCTCCACCGACCAAAAAAGAAAACGGAATGATGATAAAAACGATTGTTGCTGCCGGTATAATATGTGAAATCAACGCATGCAATGCATGCCTTTTAACTGCCGGATTTTGTACAAGAATATAAACAACGACTGGTAAAATAAACCCCGCAAAGAAAATACTGAAGTAACACAACGCTGCAATCAATTTATCCGTATTCACTCTACATCTCCCCTTTACACCACTATATACGATACCAAAACAACAATGGTTTCAACATTTCACAAAAATACGCCTCCAGACTTAGAAAGGCATGGCACCAGGGGTGGAGTGAACCATGGGGGCCATGGGGACGGTTCTTGCGGTTCCCTTATTTTCCACTTTTGTGAATATTTAGTAATCCGGTACCAGGAGAACCGTCCCCCCGGTCCCACAAAAGGGGTTATTTTTTGGGGGTTCTTTCTAATAGGCCTTTAAAGTTATCACGATAGTGCCAAGTTAAAATTCCTTCGAAAATTGTTATTAAAATGGCCAAGGGTAATAGCTCTGAATCTACAAAAATATGAAATGCTAAAATATTGACAATTAAACCCGCTAAAACGACTAAGGTCAATGGGACATACCTACGAATGATTAAGAGGATTCCTCCAATGATTTCAACACCTTTTTCCATTGCTAATAAATAGCCATCTCCTAAAAATTGCATTGCTGCTGGACTAGTTGGAGCAAACGGATCAAAACCAAATAACACAGCATACCCATTCAATCCTGCCCCTAAAAAAATAGCTCCTAACAAA
>NZ_HE610986.1:275759-537406 GCF_000285535.1 Bacillus timonensis
AAAAAATAGCTCCTAACAAAATCTCAATAACTCGAATCGTGATTTTCATTTTCTCCCTCCTTTTGGTGAACCATAGGGACGGTTCTTGTGGTTCCCTTATTTTTAACTATTCCGAAAATTGTGCAAGATGGTGCCAGGAGAACCGTCCCCGTGGTCCCTGGTTCCCTTGTCCCGTGGTTATATTTTTGATATTACTTTGCGGCTAATTCCGGTAAGTCGTGCTAGCTGTCTTGAGGAGAGTCCTTTTGATTTTAGTTTTTTGATATGTGTATCTCGAGTGTCTGGATTTGTTATTTTTTGAAGGTCTATGCAGTGGTCTACTTCGCAGATATTTTTGATGATTTCTATTGCTTGTTTGTCGGTAAGTTTGGTATTTTCATTGATTTCAAGGTAATCCACTTCAGATTCTTGCATGTGGAATTTTTTGAAATGAACCAGTGCTATATTTATATCTTTATGAAACAATTTCAGAATAAAGTCCTTTTCTATGATTCTAGACTTTCCGATATATTCACCATAGCTACTCCATGGGTAGCTTAAAAGATTCTCAACAATTCCAGCTTTTAATGGATTTTGGTGGACATATCTAAGTACATTTAATAAATATGAAAGATCCTCAACCACCTCACTTTTAAATCTATCTTGAAACAAATGCCCGTTTCGCTCATACTTTGAGTTATACCAATAGACAAAGCTTGTACCAACACGCCTCATTATACTGCCAATCTCTTCATCCCCCTCCTTTAAGAGAAGATGAACATGATTCCCCATTAAACAATACGCGTAGATTTCAAAGCAACTTTTCTCTTTAACTCTCCTAAGAGTCTCCAAAAATTTTATAGCATCCTCTTTTTCCTCAAATATTGTTTGACGATTAATACTTCGTAAAATGACATGATAAACATTTGTGCGACTTTTTTTCCTTGCCGTCCTAGGGCATAAACATCACCTCATACTATTTTTTATACGTTGGGAATTTGAAACAATCAAGGAAGGAATAGCGGAAAATAGAAAAGAATTAAAAGAAGAGTATAATGGAGAAACTTACCAAATATATAGTATCATAATTTACAAGAAAAAACGTTAGATAATTTTATGGCTATCCCTGAGAAAACCATGGGGAACCACAGGGACGGTTCTCGTGGTTCAGTTCTTTTTGGGAATGACATTCCAATATCCCCTGCTCCCTACCATAGGAGTAGAATCGTAGTAAAGGAGAATTTAAATGAGGGACAGAGGTTCAGTGGTATTAATTGAAAACAATAAAGTTGGTCTTATCAAAAGGGTTTGGAATAATCTTGTTTATTATGTATTTCCTGGCGGTGGCATGAAGGATGGAGAATCCCCCAAAGAATGTGCGGTAAGAGAGGCCTATGAAGAAATAGGGGTCAAAGTCAGGATTCATGAATGCATTGGAACTGTCGAATATAAAGGAACCCAATATTTTTTCTTAGCAGAGATCATTCTAGGCGAGTTCGGAACAGGCACTGGAGATGAGTACTCTGATACGAATAGAAACAGGGGCTCATATACTCCCGTTTGGATAGAACTAGAACAACTTCCATTACTCGACGTAAAGCCAAAGGAAATTGCTATAAAGATCCAAAACCTGTTCGCTTAAAATTTAACTGCGGTAATTCCTCAACTCCCGCGCCAAAATCGACCGGCGAAAGCCTTTTTGATGGATGAACTCTTTTATTTCCTCTACGATCATATAAGAAAGGCGAATGTGATAATAATTGATATGTTCGATGATGGCAAATCCATATAAGAAAAGATACCAATAAAGTCCTTTCGAAAACGTGGTTTGGTAGACAAGTACAGGTATGCCAATCATAATTAATACGAGATTACTAACCTTAAAGAAACGAAAACGTGCAAGATGTTTATCAGTTAATGAAGAACTTTTGCCTTGTTTGACCTGTTTCCACTTAAGGCACCAATATAAACTCCCCTGGAGTAAGATGTATTCTAAAATACAAAAAACAAATATATGGGGAAATGTGGTTAGATAATGATTAGACCAATCAAACGTTGGGATATATATCATCCATAAGATTGGGAATAGAACGGCAGCTGATAATTCTCCGGTCCAAAGACTAAATAACTTTTTCTGGGCTTTTTCTTTCATGGGTATCACCTATCAGTTAGATTCTCTTAACAGAATACCATATTTTCCCTGAAACGAAAGAATTAATTAAAAAATCCCGTTCTGCCTCTTTCGCAAGAATCGGGATTATTTTGATGCGAGGAGCCACAAGAACCGTCCCTGTGGTTCCACATTGGGACCAAGAGAACCGTCCCCCTGGTTCCTAAACGGTTTCTTTTTCTTTGATTAGTTCTTTCATGCGCTGGCGGTCGCGTTCTAGGACTGGTTTTAGGTAATGTCCGGTGTGGGATGCTTCGATTTTTGTGATGTCTTCTGGTGTACCAGTTCCTAGGATGGTTCCACCTTTGTCACCGCCTTCTGGTCCTAGATCAATGATGTAGTCGGCAGCTTTGATGACA
Organism: Bacillus timonensis; assembly: GCF_000285535.1. Lineage (GTDB taxonomy): Bacteria > Bacillota > Bacilli > Bacillales > Bacillaceae_L > Ferdinandcohnia > Ferdinandcohnia timonensis. The sequence goes on from NZ_HE610986.1 coordinate 278,268, forward strand.
TCGAGATTATGTTCAATGACTAAGACCGTATCACCATTTTCTACAAGTCGTTGCAATACCTTAAGCAGTCTTGAAATGTCATCCACATGTAGGCCTGTTGTTGGCTCGTCTAAAATATAAAATGATTTACCAGTGGAACGACGATGTAATTCTGAAGCGAGTTTCACACGTTGCGCTTCTCCACCAGACAAGGTTGTTGCAGGTTGTCCCAATTTGACATAGCCTAACCCAACATCATAGAGCGTTTCAATTTTACGCTTGATACGTGGGATATTTTCAAAAAAGGATAGTGCATTCTCAACTGTCATGTCTAAAATATCTGAGATATTTTTGTCCTTATATTTTACTTCTAATGTTTCACGGTTATAGCGTTTCCCATGACAAACTTCACATGGCACATACACATCGGGTAGGAAGTGCATTTCAATTTTAATAATCCCATCACCACGGCAAGCTTCACAGCGTCCACCTTTTACATTGAAGCTGAAGCGTCCCTTCTTGTAACCTCTTACCTTCGCTTCATTTGTATTAGCGAATAGGTCACGGATATCGTCAAAAACACCAGTGTAAGTAGCTGGATTTGAACGAGGTGTTCGTCCAATCGGTGATTGATCAATATCGATTACCTTTTCTAATTGCTCAATCCCTTTAATCGCTTTATGTTCTCCAGGTTTAACTTTGGCACGGTTTAGTTTCTGTGCTAGTGCCTTCTGGAGAATTTCATTTACTAATGTACTTTTTCCAGAGCCTGACACACCAGTTACCGCAACGAACATACCAAGCGGAAACTTCACCGATACATTTTTTAAGTTGTTTTCTTTCGCTCCAACAACTTCAATATAACGTCCATCTGGCTTCCTTCTTTCAACTGGAAGTGGAATGAATTTTCTTCCAGAAAGATATTGACCGGTTAAGGAATCTGGGTCCTCCATTACTTCTTTTGGTGTACCCGCTGCAATAACCTCTCCACCGTGAATTCCAGCGCCCGGCCCGATATCAATTAAGTAATCAGCAGCAAGCATTGTATCTTCATCATGTTCAACCACGATTAACGTATTTCCAATATCCCGCATTGTTCTTAATGTCCCGATAAGTCGATCGTTATCCCGTTGATGTAAACCAATTGATGGTTCGTCTAAAATATAGAGAACACCGGTTAAGCGTGAACCGATTTGAGTAGCAAGACGAATTCGTTGTGCTTCACCACCAGACAAGGTTCCAGCTGCCCGACTTAATGTTAGATAATCCAACCCGACATTAACTAAGAAACCAAGTCTTTCTTTGATTTCTCGAAAAATGAGATTAGCAATCTTCATATCTTTTTCAGAAAGCTCTACATTTGCAAAAAACTCATACGCTTCATTAATTGAAAAATCGGTAACATTGGAGATATGCTTACCCGAAATAAGAACAGCCAGGCTTTCCTTTTTTAAACGGTGACCTTTACAGGTTGGACAAGGCCGTTCTGCCATGTATTTCTCCATTTGTTCACGAATATAGTCTGAACTTGTTTCTTTATAGCGTCTTGCCACATTATTGAGGACTCCCTCAAACTGAATAAAGTTTTCACGAACTTGGCCGAAATCATTTTCATAATGAAAAAAGATTTCCTCACCGTCACTACCATATAAAACCTTATCCATAAGATGTTTCGGTATATCCTTTACAGGAACATCCATATCAATTCCGTAATGATTACAAACCGCTTCAAGCAATTGCGGATAATATTGTGAGCTTGTTGGTTCCCATGGGGCAATGGCATGCTTTCGAAGTGATAAATCCCAGTTCGGAATTACAAGATCAGGATCCACCTCAAGTTTACTACCTAACCCATCACAATCGGGACATGCTCCAAATGGACTGTTGAAGGAGAACATTCTTGGCTCAAGTTCCCCAATTGAAAAGCCACATAATGGACATGAATGTAGCTCACTGAACAATAGCTCTTCTTCCCCAATCACATCTATGATTACTTTACCTTCCCCGAGACGAAGGGCTGCTTCAAGGGAATCTGAAAGTCTTGCTGTAACTCCCTCTTTTACTACAATTCGGTCAATAACAACCTCTATTGAATGTTTTTTATTTTTTTCAAGTTCAATCTCTTCAGATAGCTCAAGCATTTCCCCATCAACGCGAACCCTAACATACCCCTGCTTTTTAATATCCTCTAAAACTTTCACATGGGCACCCTTACGACCTGAAACAACAGGAGCAAGTACTTGCAACTTTGTTCGTTCAGGATATTCTAAAATTCGATCCACCATTTGCTCAACGGTTTGAGAAGTGATTTCGATTCCATGATTCGGACAAACTGGTTTTCCGACACGTGCAAACAACAGTCGTAAGTAATCATAAATCTCCGTGACTGTTCCAACGGTTGACCTTGGGTTCCGACTTGTTGTTTTTTGGTCAATAGATATCGCAGGGGAAAGGCCTTCGATTGAATCGACGTCTGGTTTATCCATTTGTCCTAAAAATTGACGTGCGTATGCAGAGAGGGACTCGACATAACGACGCTGCCCTTCCGCATAAATGGTGTCAAATGCAAGGGATGACTTTCCTGAGCCAGATAGACCTGTTACAACAACTAATTTATCTCTTGGAATCGTCACATCAATATTTTTTAGGTTGTGTGCCCTTGCACCTTTGACAACTATCTTTTCTAATGCCATGTTTTACGTCATCCTTCCGCTTTTAACTCCAAAATTAAATCACGTAATTCAGCTGCTCGTTCAAAATTAAGTGCTTTTGCTGCTTCTTTCATTTCTACTTCCATATCAGCAATCACTTTATCGCGCTCTTTCTTCGATAATCCGGTTAACTTAGGTGCTGCTTCGTAGTTTTCCGTTTCCTCGGCCGCAACAGTAGCACGAATGACATCTCGAATATCTTTTTTGATGGTTTGCGGGGTAATTCCATGCTTTTTATTGTATTCCTCTTGGATTTCACGACGACGTTTTGTTTCATTAATCGCAATTTCCATAGATTTTGTCATCTTATCCGCATACATGATGACTCTTCCGTTCGCATTTCTTGCCGCACGACCAATGGTCTGGATAAGTGACCGTTCAGAGCGCAGGAATCCTTCCTTATCCGCATCAAGAATCGCAACAAGTGACACTTCTGGAATATCCAAACCTTCACGGAGAAGGTTAATTCCTATTAAAGCATCATGTTTCCCCATCCGAAGATCGCGAATTATTTCAATCCGCTCAAGGGTCTTGATTTCTGAGTGTAAATAAGTTACTTTGATTCCGATTTCCTTCAGGTAATCCGTTAAATCCTCTGACATTTTTTTCGTTAATGTTGTAATAAGAACTCGTTCATTCTTGCTCACACGATCTTGGATTTCACCTAATAAATCATCAATTTGGCCTTGAATTGGTCGGACATCAATGATTGGATCAAGTAATCCAGTTGGACGAATGATTTGTTCCACCATCTCATCCGTATGTTCAATTTCGAATGGTCCAGGTGTTGCGGAAACATTAATAATTTGGTTAATATGCTTTTCGAATTCCTCAAAACGTAAAGGTCGGTTATCCAATGCTGAAGGAAGACGGAAACCGTGATCGACCAATACTTGTTTCCTTGCTTGGTCACCATTAAACATACCTCGAATTTGCGGTAATGTAACATGGGACTCATCCACAACAATTAACAAGTCTTCAGGAAAATAATCCAACAATGTATATGGTGTTGATCCAGGTGGTCGCAATGTTAGATGACGTGAATAGTTTTCGATTCCTGAACAAAAGCCCATCTCACGCATCATTTCAAGATCATAATTTGTCCGTTGCTCTAGTCGTTGTGCTTGTAGAAGTTGACCATTTTCTCGAAGTTCTGCCAACCGTTCTTCAAGCTCTGCTTCTATATTTTTAATCGCAATTTGCATTTTTTCTTCACGTGTTACGAAGTGGGATGCTGGGAAAATTGCAACATGCTCTCGTTCACCAAGTATTTCCCCGGTTAGAGCATCGACCTCACGAATCCGGTCGATTTCATCGCCAAAAAACTCCACACGAATACAGTGCTCATCACGTGAGGCTGGAAAAATCTCTACTACGTCCCCTCTAACACGGAAGGTTCCGCGCCGGAAATCAATGTCGTTTCGTTCATACTGAACGTCCACTAATTTATGTAAAAGTTCATTTCGTTCGATTTCCATTCCTGTACGGAGGGAAACAACGAGTTCCCGATATTCCTCCGGAGAACCCAATCCATAGATGCACGATACACTGGCAATGATGATGACATCACGTCGTTCAAAAAGCGAAGATGTTGCAGAGTGGCGTAGTTTATCAATTTCATCATTGACGCTTGAGTCTTTTTCGATATATGTATCAGAGGATGGAACATACGCTTCCGGCTGGAAGTAATCATAATAGCTGACAAAGTATTCAACAGCATTATTAGGAAAGAATTCTTTAAACTCACTATAAAGCTGCCCTGCCAACGTTTTATTGTGTGCGATTATAAGTGTTGGCCGATTAACTTCTTTGATGACATTTGAAATCGTAAATGTTTTTCCTGTTCCAGTCGCACCTAACAAGGTCTGATATTTTTTTCCCACCTTAATTCCATCAATAAGTTCTTTGATTGCTTTCGGTTGATCACCTTGAGGTGAATACTTGGAGACTAATTCAAATTGATCCTTCATTTGCCTTCCTCCCATCTATTTTTCGCTATCTATCTGAACTGTTTTGTGTAATTTTCGTTGACTATTTCTCGATAGAAACATTGTACCACAAACTGACCTAAAACAAACAAAAATACGAACTGATATTCGATTTTTTTAAAATCATTTTCTTTGAATTCGGGATAATTAGGAAAAAGGAGTTTGAACTAGTAGTGGAGCAACTGGAAACGTAGACATTAAGAGAGTCATAATCGAAGTTTGAGAAGATTATTAATGTGAAAAGTTCCACTCTAAAATGATTATTCAGAGCAAAACCAAAGAAAAAAATCCTTCATAACTCGATGAAGGACCTTTTATTTTTTCGCTCTTTTTCCCATATTTCTCGCGTAGAGGAAACCTGCTCCGAGCGAAATGATATCCGCAATGATTACAATAGTGAATTCCGCGTATCCTTTATAAATAGACGCAGCAATAAGGGCAAAAGCTAGTAATAAACCTACATAATAATTATAGGTCACCCTTGTAAAAAAAACGACGAGTACACCCGGAAGAATGATCGCCAGCAATAATTTCAATAGCATCAAATTCGATTCCTTTCAACATTTTCATAGTTTAAATATAACAAAACTATGAAAGTAAAACACGTTATTAACACTTCTATTTAAACAAGTCCGGATAAAACCCTTTCGCCATTGTCTCTACTGCATATGCCATGCGATTTCCTGGCAATACGCTCTCTAACGAAATGACGAGAAAGTTTTCATTTTTGACACTCTCCAGTTGCGAGAGGGCTGGATCATTTTTAATATCCTTTATTTTTTGCTCAATCGACGGAGCATCATAGTCGTGAATGAGTATGACATCTGGTTGCCTTGAGAGTACTTCCTCGTAGCTAACAGTTGTCCATTGTTTATCTGTAATATCGTCAAAAATGTTTCGGCCGCCAGCAAGTTCAATCAATAGTGTTTCAAAATTTGTACCCCCTGCAGTGAATACTCCATTTCCACCACTATCATACACTAAAACATCAACTGGATCCTGACCTGACAATTTATCCTGCACTTTAGCAATTCGTTCCTTTTGCCCGGCGACAAATGCCTCAGCCCGGTCTTCGATTTCAAAAACCTTACCGATATCACGAATTTCCTGATAGATTTCTTCCAGCGTTGTCGCTTTATTCATATACACCTTGATTCCATAACTTTCTAACTCATCGACATCAAGGCCTTCGCTTCCGAATTCCCAATCGATACCGTAGATAAAATCAGCTCCGCTTGTTAAAACAGCTTCCCTAGTAGCAGAACCGTAAGTGAGCTCAGGAATCTTATCATAATCATCCGCATATTCAGGTAAGGCACCACGACTGTGATTGTCCAAGCTATTTCCAATTACATAATCAGCTAGCCCTAATGCGATAAATAACTCGGTCGCATTTGGTCCCAATGTTAAAGCCTTTGAAGGCTTTTCTGTGATTTCTACGTTTCTCCCATAATTATCAATAAGTAGAGATTGCTCAGATTGCTTTTGAGGGGTAGCAGCTTCTTCCTCTGCACCACATCCTGTTAATACTAATATAAGAATACCAGTGAAAAGCAAAACTAGTTTTTTCATTTATTTTTCTCCTTCAGATCAAATACACCTCGGCGTATGTACGCACGGTTCTTTGTGCCTACACAGGTGGGTCTCAAAAGACGGTACCACAGGAAACTGCGTTTTTAATCTTTTATCGTACGCTCGATAAGTTTCCTTTGAAAATCTGAGGCATCCGCCATAACTTTATTCAGCTTCATCTGGATAAAGCAAACTTACTGGTAAATAGGTCACAGTTACTTTTTTTGTTGCTGGATGAATATTTACATCAGTTCTGACTCCGTAAATCTCATAAATCGATTCAGGGGTTAAAACCTCTTCAGGAGTTCCTGCTCTCAACATTCGGCCATCCTTAACGACGTATAGCCTGTCACAGTAAAGAGCAGCCAGATTTAAATCATGGATAGCGGAGATTACGGTAACTCCCAACCCTTTAATTAAATCAAAGATTTGCAACTGGTGTTGAATATCTAAATGATTCGTAGGTTCGTCTAAAAGCAGCAAATCGGTTTGCTGTGCAAGCACTCTGCCTAGCAATACACGCTGTTTTTCTCCACCTGATAGATTACTATAATTTCGTTTTTCCATATCGGTCATCCCAATATGTTTTATCGCATTTGCGACAATCTCTTTATCTTTCGCACTGTCTCCAGTGAAAAATCCTTTGTATGGGCTTCTCCCCATCGCAATGATTTCTTCGACCTTAAAATCAAATGGAATGACTTGTTCTTGTCCGACGACCCCGATTTTCATCGCGACCTTTTTGGAATTCATTTTATCAATATTATCCCCATCTATAAAAACTACCCCGGAGTCTGGTTTACGCGCACGATATATATTTTTTAGAAGGGTTGATTTCCCGCTTCCATTTGGCCCGATGATTCCAATAAATTCGCCCTCTGAGACATGTAGATTCATATCTTCAATAATACTTTTCTCATTCAATGAATAGTTCAAATTCTCAACCTGAAGTTTCAATTTTTCACCTCATTGTTTTTTTGTTTTTAATAACCAAATAAAAAAGGGACCACCGATTAATGCGGTTAAAATTCCAATAGGAAGCTCTTCTGGCGCAATGATCATTCTTGCAGCAACATCGGCCCATACGACAAAAATTCCACCCAGTAATGCACTTATAGGAAGAACTCGTTTATGGTCCGAACCAACGAGAAGTCGTGTGATATGTGGAACCATTAATCCGATAAACCCAATTGTGCCACTAACCGCGATTGTGACACCTGCTAGAAGTGAAGCAACGAGGATTAACATGTTATGCAATCTACGGACATTAAAGCCCAATGTCCCCGCAGTTTCATCGCCAAAAAGCAAGGCATTCAGAGCACGATATTGACTCATTAATGCAATCATACAAATGATAGCCACAATAAGTGGAAGAGTTAAATAGCCCCATTTTGCTCCCGCCAAGCTTCCTGACATCCAAAAAGTGGCATTATGTAATCCCAACGCATTCGGAGCACTTAATGTGATAAACCTAGTGAGGGCATCCATCATCATTGCAAGCGCAACACCTGAAAGTAATAGATGAGTGACATTAATTCTTCCGTTAACCCTTGAAAGAATATAGACTAAAATAATGGTCACAGCCGCTCCAAGAAAAGCGCTGATGGAAAGAGAGTATGTCCCAAAAATTGAAAAGACACCAAATAACATTCCTAATGTTGCCGTTGCGGACGCACCTGATGAGACACCGAGAATGAACGGATCTGCCAAGTGGTTTCGAACCAATGCCTGCATGACAACACCTGTTATCGCTAAGGAAGCACCAACAATGATCCCTAATAACACCCTAGGTAGGCGCAAGCCCCAAACAACATTAACCTCAATCTGTGTCCAGTTATGTTCAATCGTAAGAAATGGAAGTTTTGCGAGTAGGATTTTGATAACTGTTAACGGATGAACAGAGACAGGCCCGATGCCAATTGCCAATAGGATGGACAAAATGCTTACCATAAGCAGAAGCAATGTGATAACCTTCATATTCGGTTCGTCTTGATTAAAAATTTTTCGAATCGAATTCCTGATCATACCTAATCCTTTCTACAAAAACACGAACGCCCAGATACGTGTTCTGAGCGTTTTGTTTTACACACTTTTATAGTCATTGCTTTCATATAAATCGATAAGTTCGATATCTTTATGCTTATCTTGGAAATAACGATACGTAAAGTCATTTTCAAATAATACAACAAAACGGTCATTACGGTCACGAACAAGTAGACTTCTTGAATCAAATTGACGTGTATCCACATCCTTGTTTGCAATCCATCTTGGGATACGACTTCCAAGTGACGTGAACTCGACAGTAACATTATACTCTGCCTCTAATCGGTATTCAAACACATCATATTGAAGCTGACCAACCGCCCCAAGAATGAAATCATCATTGGTTTCCTGTCTGAATAATTGAATCGCACCCTCTTGGACGAGTTGCTCAATCCCTTTTCTAAATTGCTTCGCCTTCATAACGTTCTTAACGCGAACTTTACGATACATTTCAGGTGGGAACACTGGAAGCTCCTGATAATGCATATCTGCTTTACCTGCCGTTAATGTATCACCAATTTGGTACACGTTCGGGTCATAAATCCCAATTATATCACCTGGATAAGCCTCATCAACTGTTTCGCGGCTTGCTGCCATAAATTGCTGGGTCTGATTCAATTTTATTGATTTACCTGTACGAGTGATAGTAACACTCATTCCACGCTCAAACTTTCCAGAGCAGACACGTAGGAACGCAATTCGGTCACGATGTTTCGTATTCATGTTTGCTTGGATTTTAAAAATATAGCCTGAGAATGTTTCATCTTCTGGTGGAATTAAGCCAACATTTGTTTTACGAGGCTTCGGTTCTGAAGCAAATCGTAAAAATGTGGTAAAAAAGGTTTCCACTCCAAAGTTAGCGAGCGCACTCCCGAAGAACACAGGTGTAAGTTCACCATTTACTACACGCTCCACATCAAAATCGTTTCCGGCCTCGTCTAGTAAAAGTAATTCATCTTGTGTACTGTCATAAACAGGGGTATCTGTAATTGCTGGATGTTTTCCATCCTCTAATTCCTGTAATGGAATAATTTTTTCATCTTCGTTTCCGGTAAAATGAACAAATTGATTGTTATATCGATCAACAATACCTAAAAAACGTTTCCCCATTCCGACAGGCCAATTCATTGGATATGACTCGATTCCAAGGACTTCTTCGATTTCGGCTAAAAGATCTAATGGATCCTTACCTTCACGGTCAAGCTTATTAATGAATGTAAAAATCGGGATTCCTCTCATTCGACAAACCTTAAACAACTTAATCGTTTGCGGCTCAACACCCTTTGTGGAGTCGATTATCATTACAACACTGTCCACAGCTGTTAACGTACGATAGGTGTCCTCACTGAAATCCTCGTGTCCTGGTGTATCAAGAATATTGACATAGTAGTCCTCATAAGGAAAACTCATGACACTTGATGTAACCGAAATTCCACGTTGCTTTTCAATCTCCATCCAGTCTGATGCAGCAAATTTCCCTGTTTTTTTTCCTTTTACCGTACCTGTTTCACGAATTACATTTCCAAAATATAATAATTTCTCAGTCATCGTCGTTTTACCGGCATCCGGGTGAGAAATGATGGCAAATGTTCTTCGTTTTTGAACTTCATCTATATAGCTCATGCAAATTATCCTTCCGTTATCACAGTTTCTATCTAAAAAAATATATCATATTAAAAAAAGAACTACAACGTGAATTGATTCCAATTTCGCAACGGATTTTTTTGAAAAAAGGGGAAATCTGTGATACAAATCACAGCCTCGCATGTAGGTGCACACTATACTAAATGTAGAAATAGAAAATCAATAACGAGGTGAAGGTACATGTTTGCAGCATATTTTATAGTTTTCAGTCTTGTTTTGATTTGCGTAGGTTTTACAGTACAAATAATGAACGGTGTTAAAGAAATAGATCGTAAATCACTAAACAAATAGAATAGAAAAAGAAAAGGGGAGAACTAGTTTTCACTAGACTCTCCCATTTTTTCGTCATCAAATAAAGGTACCCTTCCATTCTATAGCAACCCGGCCACCTTAGAGAATCCTCCTTAGGCCCGTGGCTTTGCGTCATTGTCTTTCAACAATTTTGCCTTTTGTATAGTTTGGCTTTTATCTATGATGGTTTTTTATTTTGCGGCTTTACTCATACGTTGATATTTTCGTTGAATGCTAATCGGGCTACGATTTAGTCTTTTTCCAATGTCGGAAAAGGTTGTACCAGTTGCCACAAGCTCAATCATCGAGTGAATTTCAACAGTTGTCCATGCTCGATAATTAACCCTTTTTTGCTTAGAGCGTTCCCCTTCTACCCAACTTGGCTCAGGGACGATTGCATTTTTCTCGATTTTTGAAAAGTCAATTCTGTCTTTATTACACCTTGCCCATTCCCAAAAATCCTCAGGTTTAATAAAATAAAATTTTCGTGTATTTCGTGTTGCCTTTTTAGTGTACTTTAATCCATGGTTATCAATCCAAAGCTTTACAGATTTCGGATCAATTTTTAATAGAGTTGCCAATTCATGCATCGTCAACTGGCCAGTGAAGGATTTCGTATTTGAAATCCCTAATCTTTTAATCTTCAACTCTACCGCTGTTTCGGTTCTATGTAGCTGATTAGCAATAGTAGAGATTTTCATACGACCAACATTATCCTTCAAAAACTCTATTTCCTCATACGTCCATGTTCTTCTTTTCAAATCAAAAATCCCCTTTTCATTCTTAATCGTACTAAGAATGAAAGGCCTTTTGATGACATACTAATCATATCATACTATTGTACTAAAAAAACACCGGTATTTTTAATTTTGCAAGAATTGTCAAGTGCTTTTTATACTTTTCTAGTTTGAAGGTATGTATGTAGCACATTTGGAATAAGTGGATTTATGTTTTCTGGAAGTTGATATAGACCAAAAAATTGTGCATCCAGACCTTCTTCTTTGTTCACTTCAAGTTCTCCCCCAAGAATCTCTTTTGTGACATAGGCAATTGTGATTGGATAAAATTCATCACCATTTGGTAGCGTAACGAAGTGCTCTTTACCAGAAAATACACCTACCAGTTCCAACTTTCCAATTTGAAGCCCTGTTTCCTCTAGTACTTCTCTCCTACCAGCATCTTCAGTCGATTCCCCTAACTCTAAAAATCCACCTGGAACACCCCAAACTCCATTCAACCGTTGCTGAAGCAGGATCTCGCCTTTTTGATTCAGAACTCCAACTGCCGTACCAACTAAATTAAGTGGACGGCTACCAACAATTTTTCTTAAATCCTCAATATAGCCCATTATAAAACCCTCCTATCTTTTAATCTCTGAAAATAGATAGATAATGAGTCCAATTAGTGCAACCCCAATCGATAAATTCCCATAAAGCTCAACTCTTTCTGGATTGATGAAAAAAACATCTAAGTACTGAACTGAATCCCCGCCTGAGTAGTAGTTATTATTGTGGAGTGCTAATGCATTTAGAGTCCCAAGAAGCATCAGTGACACACCCGCTTGTTTGGCATAATTCTTATGTTTGTTTTTACAAATTCCAATCACAATAAAAAGAAGAAATACACATATGATTGTAAATTTCATATTTCACCCATTTTTTAAATGTTTTATTTATGGAAATATTAACATATTTTGAAATTAAAAGAAATTTGAAATTTCCCGTTTTTTAAGATTCTGTCGTTATATTAGACATGTCGTCAATACATTTAAATTGCTGTCATGAACAAAAACTTGCTGTCGTTTCCCGGGAAATGTTGTCGGCGATAGAAAAATTTGTCGGAAGTATTTCCAACATAAAAGGACTCAAACTATATTTGGTTTGAGTCCTTTTATGTTGATTATTCAATTCCTGTATTATTGCTGGTTAAGGTTAGTTTTGCAGTTTGGAGCTTGTCACCGCGATAGAAGGTTAATTCGATTTCATCGCCTATTTTTACCTTTGAATATAAATATTTACGAAGGTCCATTGAGCTTTTAACCTCTGTGTCATTGATTTTCACGATGACATCGGTCATTTTCAAGCCAGCTTTTTCTGCTGCGGAGTTTTGTGCAACACTTGTAACGATAACTCCTTCTTTTATATCTTCAGGAAGGTCGGCGTAATACATTCTTGGAATTTCCGCTAGATCCGCTAAGCCAATCCCGATAAATGGACGTTCAATTTTTCCATTTTCAATCAAACTGTTAATAATCGGCACAACATCATTACTAGGAATGGCAAATCCTAATCCTTCCACACCGCTATTTGCAATTTTTAAGCTGTTAATACCAATGACTTGCCCTTGCGAATTTAGTAAAGCTCCACCACTATTACCAGGGTTAATGGCAGCATCGGTTTGGATTACGTTTAATTCCCAGCTACCGGCAGAGGTATCAACAGAAATGCTACGATCCTTTGCACTTACAATACCTGAGGTTACTGTTCTTGACAAATCTAATCCAAGCGGGTTCCCAATCGCAAATACCTGATCACCAGGTCTTAGTGACTCAGAATCACCAAATTGAAGAACTGCCTCTACGTTTTTAGAATCTATTTCTAAAACAGCTAAATCTGTTAACGGGTCTGTTCCAATTAACTTAGCCATTGTTTTTTCGCCATTATATAGTGAGATTTCCACTTCATTTGCATTTTCAATTACGTGGTTATTTGTAACGATATACGCTTTATCGCCATCTTTTTGAAAAATAACCCCAGAACCTGTTCCACTTGGGACACTTTGTGAACTGCTTCTGTTAAAAGGATTTTGCTGTGCTTGCATGCTTGTAATTCCAACAATTCCTTTTGATGCATCTTCCACCATATCTGCAACAGATGACGTTGAGTCGTTTACTGCAGTAGGTTGGATTTTTACAGGTCCAGATGCTTCAATCACTTCTGATTGCCCCTCATTAGCAGGTGCACTGGAATTGAAATACCCTTGTAATCCGTCAATATGTGGTGCAACTCCCAGGGTTAATGCCGAACCAAGGACACCCGCTGACACCATACCTAGAAAACCTTTCATTTTTCCTTTTGATTTCTTTTCTTTTGGATTTGATGAGCGAAGTGTCGATTCATTACTGACTGCAGATTGCTGAATCGTATCTTCTTCAACTATCTCGGATGGCACTTGCTCTTCCTCTCGCTCAAGTTTCATTTCTTCCTGTTCGGAATGAATTTCCTTAGTGTTTTCTTCTAGGTTGCTGGACTGCTCATCTGTATGATTAAATTCATCAAAACGTTTTTCGTTTTCCATTATGAATTCCTCCTTGACTAACTCCTTGTATATATCATAGTCAAAAATTATGAACAAAATATTAACAAACCTTGAAAAGACATGGAATTTTAGAAAAGCGCAACCGCCTTGTTAACCCCCACTAGTGCTGGAACTAGGCATCAAAAATTACCTTCATATTGAAATCTATTCTAGCTACTAAAAATCCACCAGTAATTGTGGTGGATTCATTCAAACGGAATGCGGAATGCGGATTTCGAATTTCGTGCCTTTTCCTTTTTCACTTGTTACCTCAATTTTACCGTCATGAAGTTGGACAAGCTGTTTTACTATGGAAAGCCCTAGGCCAAATTGCCCGAATGGTGTTCCAGTTCGCGACACATCTGCCTTGTAAAAACGGTGCCAGATTTTCTCGATTTCTTCTGGGTCAATACCAATTCCTGTATCTTCAATTTCAATGATTGTTTCTTGTTCACCAGCTATTCCACGAATCCAAATTGTGCCGTTTTCGGTAAACTGAATGCTGTTTTTTGTGATATTAATTAGTATTTGAATGAGACGATCGTAATCTGCTGTAATTGGTAACGAATCTGGAACTTCAACGATGATTTGGTCGTTTTTTTCCTCTGCTTGTGGCTCAAGTGTATCTTGAACGATTTCAAGCACATCAAGTAGTTCAATTGTCTCTTTTTTTAGGGTCACTTGATTCGAGCGTATCTTTTCATAATCAAGATTTTCATTCACAAGCCGAATAAGACGCTTCGTTTCTTCGCTGACTAATTGAACACCTTTTGCTTTTTCCTCGACAGGAATCAGGTCATTTTTCAACCCTTCAATTACACCACTAATGGTTGTCAAAGGTGTCCGCATTTCATGAGAGACATCCGCCATGAATTTTCGTCTCCTAGTTTCAAGATTCTCAATTTCCTCCATTGATTTCTGTAAACGCTGCGCCATTTTATTAAAATCCTTTGATAGCTCCCCAATTTCATCAAAATCAGATGAAGGCAATTTTACGGAATAGTCACCAGCAGAAATCATCGATGTTGCCAGCCTTAATCGCTTGATACGCTTCACATGGATTGTCGACAAAATCCAACTCATTAAAAGTGCCACACCCAGTGCCAAAAACATTGTGTAAAACAAATATTGGTTAATATCATGTATCATTTCTTGTGTTCCGCTTATCGGTGATGCAAGTAGAACTCCACCAACAAAGGTTTTACCAATCATATATGGCATTACAATAAACGTCACTTCCTGTTCGAAACGCTTATAATCCTGTTTGACTGAAACGATATGCCCACTGCGAACCTTGTCCCATTCCTTCTTTTTTAATTCCACTTGCGGTACAAAACCACCGGCAGTATTAAGGCTTACACCATTTTCATCAAATACCATAAATAAAATGTTTCGCTCGCCTAGCATGTTTGAGTATTGACGAATCAATGAATCCACATTCGATGAACGACCGAGATCACTGATAATGTTTTCACCATATGTAGTTAATTCTTCTACCTTTTCTTCAAAAACAAGGTTCCCAACATAATGCGCGAACACAATACTTAAAATAATAAATGCCACCACAATCACACTTATGTGACTAACAAGCTGCTGAAACATGTACCGAAATTTCATTTTTCTTCCTCAATGGACTCATCAAATTTGTAGCCTACACCCCATACTGTATGAAAAAAGGGCTGGTTAGCTGTACCTAATTTTTTACGTAGTCGTTTAATATGGACATCCACTGTACGCTCGTCCCCATAAAACTGGTAGCCCCACACACGATCCAATAACTGCTCCCTAGAAAAGACCTGTTTTGGGTGTTGTGCAAAATAATACAATAAATCAAATTCCTTAGGGGTTAAATTCGTAATAGGCGTGCCATTAAGAATGACTTCTCTTGTATTCTTGTTGATTTTAAAATGTTCGGTTTTAAGAGTCTCAGTATCAACTACCTCTTGAGCGGTGTTATTGTAGCGACGAGTGACTGCCTTTATCCGTGCCATTAAGGCAAGTGGGCTAAATGGCTTTGTGACATAGTCATCGGCCCCCATCTCAAGACCTAATACTTGGTCAGATTCACTGTCTTTTGCTGTGAGCATGATAATAGGAACGGTGCTTTTCTCTTCACGAATTTTTCGACAGATGGTTACCCCATCCATTCCAGGTAGCATCCAGTCAACAATTAGTAAATCCCAATTTTCCTCTTTAAAGCGGTTATATCCCTTAAGTCCATCATGAACAAACTCGCCTTTGATGCCTTCCTTTGAGAAAAACATCTCAATCATCGAACAAACACTTTCATTATCCTCTATTACAAGAACTCTCATGTTTCCAACTCCTAATATAAAACCGTAGATACTTCCATTTTACTATACAAAACCCTATTACAAAAAGAAGTGCTTATTTTTTTGTAAACTGTTGTTCACACCCATAACTATCTATATAATGCAGGCTCGTTTTGGTGTTTTCTACTTTAAATGTCAAGGTTTCGTGTAGGAATTCTGATTGGTAAATTAGTTGATTGTCGTCCTTTTTTACAAGATTAATAGGATATGTATAAGGCACTCCATATTTTTTAGGAGCTGTAAAAAATAAAGAAGCGTTGCTGTTGCTTTCAATTATTATCCTTACATTCTCGTTTTCATATTCCCCTACTATTGCCGTTGTGTCGAACTCACTTTTAATTTTTTGTTGGATTTTAAGAGGATGAAGGTTCTCACCAAATACTATCTTCTTAAGATCATTGCTGATTTTTTCGACAGGTGTAATATTTAGATTTGATAATACAATAATGGTTACATCTTTTTCTAAGTACAAATAAAAATCACTTACAAAACCATTCACATCCCCAGAATGGCATGCCACTTTCTCAGGTGAATCCAGTAAAAACCAGCCATATCCATAGCCATCAAGATTTGGGGTAAACATGAGGTCTATATAGTCTTTTCTTAAAATGTCACCATTGTGTAATGCCTGTCCCCACTTAAATAAATCCTCGACCGTGGAATATATTCCGTACGCTCCTAAAGGAAATGACATATCAATATATTCTGTATGAATGATTGTTTCATGTAGGGTGTGACCTGTTGCTAAATAAGGGATTATCGTCCTTCCATCATCAACACCAGTATCCTTCATTCCAAGGTGCCGAAAAATGGTTCTGTCTATAAAATCAGAATAGGAATTACCTGAAATTTTCTCGATAAGAGCCGTTAATACAAGATAACCTGTATTGCAATATTCCATTCTCTCACCTGGCTCAAACTGAAGTGGTAAATCCTTAATGGAATCCAGTACCTTTTCTAGGGTGGACGGAAGCCTCATATTAGTAGTCCAATAGTCAGGTGAGGAAGTGAAGTCAGCAATTCCAGATGTGTGAGATAATAAATGATGAATGGTTATTTTGCTCCCATACTTAAAATCTGGTAAAAATATATCAATCGTATCTGTTAATTCCAGTTTCCCTGCTTCAACTAATTTTAAAATAGCTGCTGCTGTAAATGCTTTTGAAAGTGATCCAATCCGGAACTTTGTTGTTGAAGTGGCAGGTACTTCATATTGGAAGCTTGCATATCCATAGCCCTCTGAGAGCAAGATACTCCCTTTATTTGCTACAAGTACGGCTCCATTAAAATAGCCATGGTCAGAAAGAGCTTTCATATAATTTTGCAGGTTCTTGTTCATAGATTCCTCCTATGTATAGGCAGGGCTATTTTAGTAGCCCCTATTTGTTGCTACACGCGCATTTCCCCATGCTCAATTGCTGATTTCTCAATTTGAATTGTCGTGTGTTCGATTTTGAATTTCTCGCGTATTTTATCAATCACTTGCTGTAAAATTTCCTGACTGTCATGTTCGTCCTTGATGAGAATATGACAAGTAAGTGAATCCATTCCAGATGTAATCGTCCAAATATGAAGGTCATGAACATCGATAACTCCGTCAATCTCCTCAAGAGTGGATTTTACCTCTTTTTGATCAATCGTAATAGGTGTGCCTTCCATGAGGATGTGAACCGAATGTGTTAAAACTCCCCATGCACTTTTTAAAATAAGGATAGCTACTACAACTGAAATAATTGGATCTGCAATATACCACTCAAAAAGTAGCATCAAGAGGCCTGCGATAATCGCACCAACCGAACCCAGTGCATCACCAAGAACATGTAAGTACGCACTTCGTAAGTTGACGTTATTTTTCACATCACCTTTACTAATCAATGACCAGGCACTAAGCAAATTCGCCAAAAGCCCAATTCCGGCAATAATCATCATTGTTCCGCTTGCAACAGTCGGCGGCTCGAAAAACCGCTGAATCGCCTCGTATACGATAAATCCTGCAATGATAAATAACGTAACCGCATTAAAAAGCGCGGCTAAAATCTCAAATCTGTAAAATCCATAGGTTTTCTTCGGAGACGCCGGTCTTGTCGCAAACCAAAACGCTACTAGACTTAAAAAGAGAGAGCTGGTGTCACTTAGCATATGACCAGAATCAGAAAGTAAAGCTAAACTATTTGTAAAAAGACCACCGAAAAATTCAAGTAGCATAATACCTGCTGTAATCAATAAAGCAATCAGTAAACCTTTTTTATTTCCTTCTCGCACCTCATCGAAATGATGGTGGTGATGGTGATGACCATGATGATCATGCCCATGGTGATGGTGATGATGATGTCCCATCATTTTCCCCTCCTATTCATGTTCAATATGATGAATCACTTGGTGTAGCAAGGTAATGACATGTTCATCATCATATGTATAAAGGAATGAGTTACCTTCGCGTCGGTATGTCACCAGGCGAAGATTTCGAAGCAGACTTAACTGATGCGATACGGCTGATTGTGACATTTCGAGAACTTCTGCGATATGAGTAACCGAGCATTCCTCTTGAGATAATAAATAAAGAATTTTTATTCGCGTTGGGTCTGCTAATGCCTTAAAAATGCGTGACGCTTCGTCAATTGTTACTTGGGATAAAAAAGAATGATCCTTTTGTTCCAATTTTTCACCTTCTTTCTTACTGTTGTTTAGTATCCTCGATATGCTGAACAATGTATTTTGCATCGTCTGCGATCCCTTGCAATAAGGCTGAACCTCTTCGGTATTGCCAAGGTAGACCTAAAAAATAAAGACCTTTTATATTTGTAACTCCTCTTGTATGTTGTGGCCGGCCATTTTGATGGAAGACATTTGGAATTTGTAACCAAGGATAATTGGATATAAAGCCTGTGGCCCAAACGATATTAGGGACCTTGACCTCACTTTTATCTTCAAAACAGAAAGTATCTTCTTTTATGTTTGTCGTTCTTGGTTTTATCGTAACTTTTCCAGATTGAATGGCTTTCTTTAATTCAAATCCGAATATGGGATCTGGTCGACTTTTTATAAAAGTACCTAATTTCGATGTGGTACTAGCTTTGAGTATGCCCAATTTTTCAAACCACCAAAAAATGCTTTTGCCTCCAATATCTTGTGGGATAAAGGTGAGTTTTTGACCTACGGAAAGGTACACCCTCCGGTCCTCTGCCAGTTCAACTGCAATTTGTGCTCCAGAGTTTCCTCCACCTACTACTAATACAGGTCCGTCTTTGAGTTGAGTTGGATTTTTGTATTGTGACGAATGGACTTGACGTATATGATTGGGTAGGTTTTTTGCAAAGCTTGGGATAAAAGCCTCTTGAAATGGACCTGTTGCAATTACCACATTTTTCGCCTGAATTGTTTCTACGGTCGTTTCAATTTTGAATTCCTTTTCTTCTTTTGTAACCTTTGTTACTGTTGTATTCATTTGAATCGGTATAGAATGGTGTGATGCGAACTGTGCTAAATAATCGGCGACCTCGTCCTTTGTCGGGTAGCCCTGTCTTGGTCCCTTCAATTCAAGGTTAGGAAGCTCACTGTAAGCTCTTGGTGTAAAAAGGGTTAGGGAATCATACCGGTTCCGCCACGTTTCACCGATTTCCTTTGCCTTATCTAAAAGAAGGAACGATTGATTTGTCTTTTTTAAATAGAAGCCCATCGCTAAACCCGCTTGACCTGCTCCGATTATCACAACATCATACATCATTCATTAAACCCGCTTCCCATAGAAAGTATATGAACATATGCTCATATATAATATTACAAATAAGGATGAATGGTGTCAATTACAATTGGAAGTTTTTTTCAGAACAATGAACATGTCCCTCTGTCCCCGTTCCTACTCTATGAATAATCACATTCCTGCTAGCATAAATTGACTTGAATAGAAAGGGGATGATGGTGTGTATTCAGAGCTTTATCGCCATTTTCATAAGAGTTATCAGCTGATTCAGGAATTGCTGAAGGACTTTCCGGTGAATAGTAACCCTATGGAAATGATTCTTGCCCCTTTATTTCACGAACAACAGGCAAAGCTTTGGGAAGCAATGTACCTTTTGCAACACTCTACCCTTCAGCAAAATAAGTTGCGTGAAGTTATTTCCGTATTATATAGAAGCAACGAAGCCTTTGATCCCGCTTATCGTGCTTGGATTCGGGCATCCAGGTGGATGAGTACTGCGCCCCCAGATGTCTTAAATAAAAAAGAATCACTAGCTAAAAGCCTGCATGGTCAGTTAGAAAAGGCTGTTCCAATGATTCAAAAGATATACGGGAAGCTAGATACACGCTTTATCATTCCACCATTATACAGGTCAGAGCCTATAAAAGTTTCAAAGGAGGATTAAATATGGTATGGAATGGGAGCCGTACCGATATGAATGTGTACACACAAGGGGAAGTTGAAAAATGGGTGTACAGTACTTGCAATATTTGTTCGATTGGCTGCGGATGTTATATTGCTACAAAAGACAATAAAATTGTCGGAATCAAAGGGAATCCAAATCATCCTGTCAATCGAGGCAGGCTTGACCCAAAATCAGAAAATCAGTGGTACGCAAACAATAGTCCCGATCGTTTATTAACTCCATTAACTCGCAATAAATCTGGTAAACTAGTAACCACCTCATGGGATGAGGCAATTGGTCTTCTTGTGGAAAAAGCAAAAGAAACATTGCGAACGATTGGACCTAATGGGATTGCTATTTATTCTACTGGACAATCTACGCTTGAAACATATTATACAATCGCGAAAGTCGGACGTGCCGGTTTACGTTCTCACCTACTTGACGCAAATACACGACTTTGTACTGCCACCATCGAATGGTGCTTAATCGAATCGTTTGGTTCTGATGGTGTTCCTGCATCATATGATGACCTAGATGTAACGGATACGGTATTTATGCTTGGGCATAATCCCGCGGAAACGGGAACGGTATTATTCGAAAGAATCATGGCACGAAAAAGGAGTACTGGAAAACCTTATTTAATTGTCGTTGACCCCAGGAAAACAGTAACGGCCAAGGAAGCAGATTTATTCCTACAAATAGCCCCCGGAACAAACCTTGCTCTCATGCAAGGAATTCTTCATTTACTTATAAAAAACGGAGTTGTGGATCATTCCTTTATTTCCACCTATACAATTGGGTTTGAAAAATTAAGAGATTCTGTTAAACAATGGACACCTGAATTAACATCCAAAATAACCAATATCCCGATTGAGCAAATTATTCAAGCCGCTAATCACCTTGGTAAAACTAAGACACTCGTTTCTACTAGTCTTCAAGGTGCTTTTCAAAGTGCTGACGCGACAAGTGCATGTGTGGCTATTAATAATCTCCATCTCATCCGCGGTCTCATTGGAAAGCCTGGATCTGGACCGCTTCATATGGCAGGGCAGCCAAGTTCATCTGCCAATCGAACCGTTGGCGGCGTAGGAACATACCCCGGCCAACGGAATCCAAATAACCCCAAGCATATCGACGAAATGGCACGACTTTGGAATGTGGATCCATCGATGCTGGAGATTGGTCCTGAAAAAGGGATTGAAGAGATTGTTTATTTAATGGAGCAAGGAAAGATTGGGCTATTCTGGAACATTTTCACCAATCCAATGGTTTCTTTGCCCAATCGGAATCAAGCACGAAAAGCGTTTGAAAACACTTTTGTCGTCGTTCAAGATCCCTTTTTAACGGAAACAACAGAGGTTGCAGATATCGTCCTTCCCCCTGCCATGTGGGGTGAAATAGAGGGAACGATGGAAAATGCAGACCGTAGAATTAATCTGATGAGAAAAGCAGTCGACCCTCCGAATGGGGTTCTCTCTGATTTTGAGATTCTACTTGATTTTTCAAAACGAATGGGATTTATAGATAAAGATGGAAACCCACTAATCTCCTATACTACTCCAGAGGAATGCTTTGAAGAATGGAAAAAAGTTTCAAAGGATCGTCCTACTGAAATGACAGGGATTACCTATGAAAAACTTGAAAAAATAATGGACTACGCTGGCCTGTTAATGAAAAAAATCCGATTGGAACACCGCGACTTTATTCGGATTTTACGTTTCATACCGCAAGTGATTACACACAGTCCTATGGGAAAGATTTATTTACCGGACGGCCGAGAACGAAAAAAGAATATGAGGATTTAAATCCCAATGGGAAGGCCATATTGTATCCAACCTACTATGTACCACCTGTTGAAGTACCACGCCCTGAATATCCATTCTGGTTAACAACTGGTAGACTTGTGTGGCAGTGGCATACCAGAACTAAGACAGCTCGCTCTCCTTATTTACAGTTGATTGCACCTGAGGGTTACGTAGAAATCAATATTGTCGATGCGAAAAAACTAGCGCTCCTCCCGGGAGAAATGGTGAAGATTGTCTCACCACGTGGTTCTATCCAAGTCCCAGCCCGAATTGTGGACACAGTTCAGCCCGGACTCGTATTCGTCCCTTTCCATTACGGAAGCTGGGAGAATAACCAAGCTGCTAACGAATTAACCGCGGATTATACCGATCCGTTGTCGAAGCAACCAACATTTAAACAATCTTCTTGTCGGATTGAAAAACTTCGAAAAACAGTAACCGTAACGGATCAGGTATCTTTAAACGAAATAGCCTCTAATTATGGTTATACCCTTGAAGAACTGGCAAGGGCCAATAAAATGATGCCACCATTTCGCGCCGATATTGGTGATCAAATTGAGGTTCCACTATCTATGAAAAATGTTGATATTCCTCCCTATATGCCCTATCGAAATATTGAGAGACTTCCACATTTTAAGCAAGCAGATTTGGAGGTAACAAGAATGGATTTGGAAGGGGAGTAAATCATGCCATATAAAAAAGCCTGCATTTTGCCCCGAAATGCAGGTTCAACACATTATCTGGTTTCTTCCCATTCTTCTCTAAGCAACCCCATACGAATCGAATCATAGTAAACACCGTTATAATAGCGGCATTTTCTCATACGTGCTTCGAGTATCATCCCAAGTTTTTGGCCGACTTTAATCATGCGATGATTTCCAGACCAAGTGGTGTATCCGACTCTTTCGATATAAGGTATTGTTTCAAACAAATAGTCAATCCATAATTTTATTGTTTCTGTACCGTAGCCATCACCCCAATATTCAGGAAGGTAAATAACAATACCCATCTCAAGCCATCTTGTGACTTCACTTTCCCAATAAAAAATAACCGTTCCAATGATTTGACCATCCGCCTCAATAATCATTTCATCTAATGGGTGATGCTGCATGCTAAGTTGATGCTCTGCCTTTCTCAAATAAGTCTCTTTATCAATGTACTTGTGTGTGAAGTAGGGAGCATCCCATTTTTTCCATTCAGGATTTGGATCCGCATAACGCAACTCCCAAATTCTAGGCAGATCTTCTTTTTCAACTTGGCGCAAAATAACTTTTTCTCCTTTAATTTTGACTAAATTCATCTTGATCCCCCTGATTTTCTCTATACACCTATTTCCAACATTTTACCTATTCATATATTTTTAATTCGGTATGAAATGAGAAAATCCTTTCTTGATTTTAATCTTCAATTTGAAAAAGTAGATTATTTTCCAGCGCAAAAAAAGCATGCAGTTATTTTCCTGCATGCTTACCTTCCGATAACTTCTAAAAAGTTGTCTTTAAATGATTCTTCTTTTTCAAATTGCATTTCTTGTTGCTGTTCGATTTCGGCTCTTCTTGCTATCTCGAACTCTTTTAATCTTGTTTCGCTAAAGTCGCTATCAAGCAAGGCCTGCTCAAGGATTGGCGCTAAAACATACGCATCTTTTATCGCACAGTTAATTCCGATTGCTGCTGTTGGCGTCATTGTATGTGCGGCATCTCCTAGAATAACAAGGCCATCTTTCGCCCATGTTTCTGCTTTTGAACTGAATACTTTTAAGCAAACAAAGTTTTTCCAGGTTTGGATATGCTCCCGAACGGTTGATTCTAATTCAGGAAAACTTGTTAATAATGGCTCTAAAAAAGGTTCAAGCGGCTGCTTGCGTAAAGAGGCAAATGTACCTTCCTCAATATTCCAGCCGATTTGAATCATCCCACCTGTTTGAGTGAACAATGCCAGTTGGTGGCCATTGACAAACACCATTTTGGTTGAAGGCTCCCAATCAGCTGGTGCTGGAATTTTCGCCCAAAGCACATCATAACCATGTGTTTCTTCCATAGTTGAAATGCCCGCAAGTTTTCGAACAGTTGAATATCGACCATCTGTCCCAACAACAATTGAGCTTGAGATATTGATTTCTTGTCCATTCTGTTTTGCTTTTACACCGGTATAGTGACCTTTTTCGTCTTGAACTAACCCAGTGACAGTTGTATTTAAAAGTAGCTGGTAATTCGGAAATTGAGCTGCTTCGTTTGAAACAGCTCTTAAAAAATGCGGCTGAGGAATATGGATTCCAACGTGATCTTCACCTGTTGGAGTGATTGATTTTACAATGTTTCTGCCATATAAATATTCCACTTTTTTCATTTTTAATAGTCCAAGTGCTTCTATTTTACCGAAAAGATGATGTTCTTTTAAAATGGCTTCAGTTTCTGCGTTGATGTGCTCACCTCTAAATTCACGTTCGTTTCCTGAAGTGCGTTCAACAACAAGTGTAGCTATCCCTTTTTTCGCTAAAAGATAGCCAAGTAAGGCACCCGCAGGACCTCCACCAACAATGCAAACATCTGTCTGTAGATTCATGGTTTCACCTTCTATAGTAATCGTATGATGCAAATTAAGTTTTCTAATAAGAAACAAAGTTCACTAGACGATAATCAAATGATAACAAACTACGTTTTATTCGGTCAACTGATTTTCATTTCCAATCATAATTGTACTAAAATAGAAAGTAGAATGGAGTACGTAAAGGGGAGAGAATTAAATGAAACGATTTATTTCGTTGGTTTTTTTCTGTTTTGGCTTGATGTTAGCAGGATGCGGGAACCAACAAACAGTACCAACACAACAAAATGACGGGGACGAAAATACACCAACACAACAAACAGAAACAGATGAAAATGAAGAGGAAACTACATCGAATGTGGATGATAATGATGCACCTCAACAAGCTGAAGAAGAAGAAAATGAAGACCCTTTTGAAATAGATTCTGCCACCTATGAGATTGGCAAACTTACAATTCATTATCCTCAGCTTACAAAAATGAAGAATAAAGAAATGGAGCAGAAAAGTAATCATCTTATGAAAGAGGAAGCCATTCAGTTTCTGAACGAATATCAAGATAGCGAGGCTCCACTCATAGCGGATTATGAAGTCATACTTCCTGATTCTGATATCTTAAGTGTTCTTTATACTGGTGATTATAATGGTGGGGCGTATCCAACAAACCTTTTTTTCACTACCAATATCGACTGGAAAAAAGGAGAGAAAATCATATTTTCAGATTTATTTGCAATAGACGAAACCTTCCTTGAAATACTTAAAAATGCGAAGTATGTTGATTGGGAGAATCCACCAGAGCCAAATAAGGAAAAACAGGATGCTATCATTGAATACTTGAACACTCTTGATACCCAGAATCTTATTGAAGCGTTTAAAAAAGCAGATCATCCAACCACTAGTGAAAATCTATTTGGAATTTTTTCATACTATGTAAAGGATAAAGTCCTTATCAGCATTCAGGTCCCACATGCACTTGGAGACCATGCGGAATTTGAACTGAATATGGGAGATTTAGTAAGGAAATAGGTAATCTTTAACCCATTACTTCTAGAATAACTTGTTTACTTATGAGGTGCAAAACGGTAAATCGCAAATCACAAAAACTTCACAAAATATTTCACTGTTAAAAAGGCTTAGAGATTCAAATATCTCTAAGCCTTATTTGAATCTTTTTCACGAAAACCACCCGTAAGCGTAAGAATTCATTAGATGCTAAGTGGGTGTGATAAATAAGTGGAGAAATTACCGTTATTTAGAAAAAAGCTCTTAAAATAGCTTTAATAGACGGAGAGATTCCGACTATTGTCTAAAAAAACGGGTAAATTGCTACTTTTTCTTAGCTTAATGGGAATATCTCCGTTTATATCGCCCGACCAGAGCTCTATTTTGCAGCTTAACAGGAAATTGTCCACTTATTTTGAATATCATTCGAAAGTAATGCACTCCTGCTTCAAGAAGCAGGGGGTTCTTTTGATAAAGTTAACAATTGTTCAACCCAATTAATATATCTAAGTCAACCGTAATCTGGGCGTATTCCTTCTTTAAAAAAGGCGTTATTTTTTCTTTTTTCGACCATGTCATTGGTGTCATTTGAACCAACCATTCGAGAGCAGACTTATCAAGGGTCTTGTTGTACGTTAACCTCATCCTCTCAACAGATTGAAAATTCTCGTGAAATCTTTTAGTTGTATCCTCATTAGAATAAGAACGGTTTTCAAAAATCTGTTCTCTTAGCTCCTTTAGGTAACCACTTTGAGGAACAATTTTAATGACAATTCCATTTATCTTCAAGAGTCTATGAAATTCAGTATAATTCGATGGAGACAACATATTGAGTATGACATCAAATGATGCCTCCTTGAATGGTGTTTTTGCAAGGTCTGCCACCGCCCAAATCTTATCGTTGTAACTTTTGGCAGCAGATTGAATTCCTTCCTTCGAAATATCAATACCTACACCGACGACATCTTTATTCACACTCCTACAAATACTCGATAAGTGCGAACCTTCCCCACATCCCGTGTCAAGGATTGATAGTGTATGTCCTAATTGTGCATCATTGATTATCTCTGCAATTTTACGGCTTAAGGGCTCGAAAAAACCACCTTCAACAATAAGTTTTCGTCTTGCTTCAAAAAGTTCCTTGTTATATTTCGTGTTAACTGGACGAGTCATAAAATTCAAGTAGCCTTGTTTTGTAAAGTCAAACGTATGATGTTTGGAGCAGATTATGCTTTTAGACTCCCTAACCTTCATAGGCAAATGACAAATAGGACAGGCGAACATTGACTCAAATTTACTCACATAATTTGCACTTTGCATTAATCTTTTATTCTGTTGTAACAAAAAAGCCACCTCATTCATTCGTTTTTTAAAATGAAAAAGGCATAGACAAATAAACCCTCACCATTCTTTTCAAAAAAAGTGGGGCCAACAAATCGTCTATACCCATTTCTATCTATAACGAATGAATTGAATAATCATGAAAAATGACTCCTTTGATTTCGTTTGGGACTCTCACCCAATTTTATGGTAACAGGGCTATATCCACAAATCAATCTACATTTCTATCCAAACCTTTTTATTACATCCCATCCTTCCCGATAAAGTCCTTATAAGACGAAAGCAGCATACTAATGGCTTCTTTTTCCTATTTTCCAAAAAAAGAAACCATTCGCATTGGTTACCACTTACGAATGGTTTCTTGAAATTTAACTATCCCTGGACAGGTTCTGTTGCTTTTACTGTTGCTGCAGATGTTTCCTTGACACATGTTCTCTTTTTTACAAATAAAGCTAAAATGAATGTAATAACTGAAATTCCAGTAACAAAGGAGAATGCATATTTTACACCTGCGGCTAAAATTTCTGGATCTGATGCATCAGGGACGTCAGCCATATAACTTCCTTGACCAGCTGTAAATAACGTAATCGCTATCGCTGTACCTGCTGCCCCAGCTACTTGATTCAATGTATTCATAGCAGCTGAACCATCACCATATAATTCACGTGGCAACTGGTTTAGTGCGTTTGTTTGTGAGGGCATCATTACCATCGTTATCCCAAAGAAGAAAATCATAAATGCAACAATTATTTGCCAACCCGGAGTTGATTCTGAGATAACGAATGCAAACATGAAATTTGCAATCAAAATAATGATAGAACCGATAATGACAAAAACACGTGGTCCAAATTTATCAAATAGAGTACCAACAATTGGTGACATAATAACATTGACAGCATTACCAGGAAGTAATAGTAAACCAGCCACCGCTGCACTATATAATAAAGCATCCTTTAGATACATTGGTAAAAGAATACCAGCTGATAAAATCATTAAAATACCGAGGAACATTGTAGCTGTTCCTAAAGTAAACATTGGGTACTTAAATACTTGTAAATTAACCATCGGCTGATCCATTTTCATTTGGCGAACGCCAAATAATAGGAGTGCAATTACCCCAACAACTAAAGGTGCCAAAACTTTAGGGGATGAGATTGCTGCTTCGGCCATCGTTGCAAGTGCGTAAATTACTCCGCCAAAACCGATTGATGATAAAGCAACCGATGAATAATCAATTTTGGGCCTTGTAATTTCTGACACATTTTGAATTTTGACGACAGCTACAAGTGTCAATAATACATATAAGAGAGTGCTAATCCAGAAAATATATGGCCAACCTAACGTACTAATAATGACCCCTGAAAGTGTTGGACCTAATGCAGGTCCTAATGTAATAACAAGTCCCATAATCCCCATTACCACTCCACGTTTATGAACAGGGAAAATAATTAAAAGAACACTCGTCATAACTGGTATTAACACTCCGGTTCCTATTGCTTGCACGATACGGCCTACTAAGAGTGTTGCAAAATTAGGAGATAAAGCAGCCAATACCGCTCCTAATAGTGATATGACAAGTCCCCCAATAACTAGTTGTCTCGTAGTGAACCACTTCATCAATAGTGCAGAAATTGGTACCAATATCGCCAATACTAATAAATATCCTGTTGTCAGCCATTGGGCAATAGCTGGTTTTATTGAAAATTCACTCATAATATTTGTTAAAGCCATGTTTAATGCTGTTTCCCCAAATAATCCTATAAAGGTACCAAACATTAAAATAAAGGCCATTGTTTTAGGATTTTTGACCTGTAATTGTGTATTCATAAAAATCTCCTTTTTCTTTGATTTGACCAGTTTTTTGTCTAATTTTTTTCGTTTCCCCTATTTTTTGCAAAATAAAGGCCAATCCCATTTTTACTAGAGCTGCGCTCATGAAAATTGGAATTAGCCGTTTTTCAAAAACCATATTATTCACTTTTCGGGGTGGTTAGTTGCTATCTGCAAAATTCACTTCGTATAGTCCTTCAAAATGTTCGGGATAACCTGTGAAATTATCTTTAGCGGATGGCTAGATTTTTGTGTTAAACAAAGCATCATTCCACCCTCTACAGTCGCTACCATCGTGAGTGCAAGCGAATTAGCTACCTCTGTCGAAAACCCATCTGCTACTAACTTCTTCGAATAAATTTGTTGCATTTTTGAATATAAGAGGGAACACGCATTTCGGACTGGTTCACTAAGTGAAGCCATTTCGCTGACAATGCTGCTAAACGTGTATCCAGTTATGGTTCCTTCCGTTTCAAAGTTAAGAATTAATTTATCAATCATCGCTTCTATGGCTTCGTTTGTAGTTGAAAACTGATTAAAAATGTCTTCAATATCTTGTGTAATCACTTCATTCAAAGAATCCAGACAAGCAATGAGTAATTCTTCTTTTCCATCTGGAAAGTGATGATAAAGCGAACCTTTTGAAATATTGCATGCTTTTAAAATTTCACTTAGGCCTACACCTATATACCCTTTTTCCTGGAAAAGCTTTGTAGCTACTTCGATGATTAGCGATTTTGTATCCATTCCCGTCGTGCACCTCCACCATACCAACCGGTCTGTTTGTAACTATACCAAAAAATTTTTCTTATAGTCAAGGGTTTATTCATCACTATTATAGTGTTAACTAAATCTTAGAATACAATAACAGCTTTTTGAGTTTAGATAAGTTATAACAATTCCTTTTTTAATTAAACAGGTTAAAAAAATGACAAAGAGCAATGCGATAAGTCACATTGCTCTTGTTGATTGGCACCTGGTTTACAATTTTTTTTTAAATCCTCTAACTTAACTTAGCAAAAGCTACTAAAGAACCTTTATCACATGATTCGAAGCCATTCTTTTCATAAAAATGTCTTACATCAGGGGCTTCTTCTGTTAGTAATACCTTTTGACGAACATTTTTATATTTCTGAAGAACTTTTTGCATTAGTTGAGTAGCAATTCCTTGGTTTTGATAAGCTTGTAACACAAGAATATCTTGAATATAAATAATTGTTAATCCATCACCTACAACACGAATTAACCCAACCAATTCTTCGCCATTCCATGCTGATACAATTTCTAATGACTGTTCAACTGCCTGTTGCAGAACATCTAAATCCTGTGTATAAGCATACCATTCTACATCATTATATAGTTTTTCTAATTGTTCTCTTTCTATCATTTTTCTATTATTAAAAGTTATCATTATTCTTTTTCCTCCTCAAAATTTATTATTTTGAAGAGCTGATCCATAATTTATCCAATGTTTTTATACCTCCTTTCAATTCTTAATTAAGCTATTTACTTGTTTACATTTATCTGAAGGACTACCTGTTTTGTGCTTGCATCAGTTCATATATCTTACGAGCAGTATTGACATTTCTTACGGTAACTTGCTTATATAACTTTGTTCCAATGATCTTTGACATTCCGCTTTTGGTGACATTTTTCTTGTCAACGGACCATAGAATCGCACCCGGGACATATTTCACCGTGTCAATATTGGGTTTGATGACCAATTGCTCTAGTACAGATTCATCATCCATTTCATCCCATAAAAACATGACATCACTTTTCATATTGTTGTCATTTTTCCATGATTCAGGAATTGCGTCAATGATTCCTCTGACATCATCGATACTACGAACTACCACTTTTATTTGTAATTCAAACTCATTATGTATTGCTTCTTCCAAAATACGTGAGAGTTCCGTTTTGGATTGGCCATTGGATGTAAAAATAATATTACCTGTATTGATGTATGTTACCACATCATTCATACCTACTTGTTCAAACATTTGTTTAAGCAACTTCATATCAATTTTATTTTTCCCACCAACATTAATCCCGCGAAGAAGTGCAATATAAATCATAACCTTCCACCTCCTTTATAGATTTCTACTTGATTATCAGAGCGAACCGTAATTCTACTGCTATCGTCTGTGAGGATTTCAACAGGATAGACTTCAGATATTTTATTAGAGAAAATCCATCTTCTCCCAGGTTGATTAAGGATAATAAAGATTCCTTTTGATTTCTCCCCCATGAAATTGAGTGACGTTTGGCTTAATGGGCCATTATCCCGTTCATATATACCAATCTCCATTAACTTATTTCCTGCTTTAACAGCATCATCTACAGTAAGACCTATTTCGCTTATATTTAAAACATTTTCTATCGAAAATGTTTTCGTTTCTGTTTTTGAGGTGTTTCTTGAAATAAATTCTACAATATTTCCAGCTGGATCATAGAAATATAGGGCATTTGCTTCAAAGAAGGAAAAATAGACCTCATCTTCTCCATCCTCGACATTTAATTTCACTTTCTCTTTAACCCATGACTTCGCTTCATTGAATTGGTTAGACGGAATATTAAAGGCAAAGTGATAATAGGGATGACCTTTTACTTTCTCCGATGTGAATTCCAACTGGCTTGAACCCACTGCAATTCGAAAGCAATCTTTATCTTCTTTTATCAAAGGAAAACCAAAGAGGTCCACATAGAACTTCTTCATTTCATTGATTCTATCTGTTTGTAAGATTAGTAATTTTATAACCATTATCAAGGCTCTCCTTACTAAATCATTTATAAATACATTCAACATAAAAAGTGTTAATCCTCTATCGATTAACACTTTTTCAAACTGATTACGTTTTTAAAATAAGTAAGACAATAAGGAAAATGATGAGCCCAATCATAAAAATCGTACCAAGGCTTGCACTGTAAACAATATACACATTCACATGAAGAATCACATGGACAATGAGGATAACAAGTATCAACATAAGCAATAAGATTGCTACATGAATATTCTTATTCCTATTCAAAAAATCAGCACCTTAACGAAATAAAGTAGGAAGGCTTGTATTATAACGTTTATTCTGTAGTCGATACCAATATTCCTAATTCACATTAATCAAAGTCCATGTTTATGAATGAGGACGCCAACGGCCAAAGCCACCCTCTGTATGAATGATTTGTCCGGTAATCCAGGATGCTTCTTCCGTTAATAACCACGCAATAAGCCGTGCAGGGTCTTCAGGTTGTCCCATTCTACCAAATGGAAACATTGGTTTCAGACTTTCCCACAATTCTTTCGTCATATACCCGGTATCGACCGGCCCTGGATTCACGGTATTGACAGTAATATTTTGATCAGCCAGTTGATCAGCTATTGTGAGCGTAAGATCAGCTAGTGCTCCTTTTGATGCAACGTATGCGATTTCACCAAACATTGGCCCTAACCTTTGTCCCGAAGTCATGAAAATGATTCTGCCCCCGCCTGAATGAGTGTCGTGTTGTTTCGCAAAAAATTGTGATAGTAAAATTGATGAGCGTGCATTAACTGCCCAGTGTTTATCTAGCATGTCTACAGTTAACTCGCCAATTGCACCATCACTTCCACTCATTGCATGATTGCAAACAAGAGCATCTATATGGCCACAATTTTTACTGATTTCATCCATCAGCCTTTTTGGTTCTGCCGGGTCTAAAAAATCTCCACTACTATCATACAGAGATGCATCATCTCGTAGCTCAGCTTTTATTCCTTTAACTACTTCGCTCAAATCGTCTGCGCCCCAGGCTTGTTCTTTATCATGTGACTGGAAATGATGAATAATCACAGATGCTCCCCATGCTGCCACTTGACGAGCAATTGCATACCCGATACCTTGGCGACGACTAACTCCAGTTATCAATACTTTTTTACCTTTAAGTGGGTATTGGTCTCGAATTAAGTGACTCATTATTCGTGACCTCCTTATTCGTTAGATTAAAATTCTCCAGGATATTTCTCTTTTGCTTGCCGTTTTAATTCACCCATAATTGTTGTTTGGTTTGATAATTGTTCGCTTTGAAAAATAAATCGGTAGGCTTCAACTTCTTTCCCTTGATTTTTCAATTGATGAAAAATTGATATTTCATTCACCCATTCTTGATAGAATGGAACATTTCCAAATGAGTCCATTTTTGATAATTCTAAAGCTTTGTTTGCCATATCAAGAGATTCCTTAGTGTTGAAAATTATAAGAAGATAGGATAAATTTAGAAATGAAACTCCATCGTTCGGTGTTAACTGGGAAACTTTACGTCTAGCTTCAAGCGCCTCATCCCACCGCTGTTGTTCTTCAAGTAAGAGTGCGAATTGATGCCATGCTAAACTTTCATCAGGGTATTTCCTAATAATTTCAAGATACATTTTCTCTGCTGTTTCATTGTCACCTTCCTGCCAAGCACGCCATGCTTTATCTAATTCTTCATTTACTGAGAAAATGGTTTGGTTCAAGGTACTCAATTGTAAGCCTGTTATCTTTTCGAACGATACCTCGAATGAATCAGTTTCCTTTTGGTCTAAAAGAATACTAGCTAATATTTTCTTACCATGTTGTCCCACAAGATAATCAATTGCTTTTTTCGCTAAGTAATAGGTGTCCGAGCTCTCAGATGCGGAGTTCCAGTCTTTTGATGTATGTAGGTCTGAGAAGGATAAATTTGTGTCTAAAATTCCTGGTGTTCTGGGGGTGTCAATGATTTGATAATGGATGTATTCGCTTATTCCTTCGTTATACCAGAGTGGTACGTCATCATGTTGTAGTCCAACTTTCAATGAAAAAAGATCTAAAAGATAATGGGTGTACTCGTGTGCGAAAGCCCCCACCATAAATGTTTCATCTTTACTGTTCTGGTAAATCAGCACCGTTTTATTTTTGTTGTCGTAGGCTCCATCAATTAATTCAGGTAAAAACGGCATTAACTCATAATAATCGTTTGAATTACGAAGGACAACGACTTCTAAAGGGTCTCTTTTGGCGATTGCCTGACCAAACATTTCCTCTTCTACTCTTTTGATTTCCTCCATTGATTCAATGAGTTTATATACTTGTTTTTCTGTTTCAGGATGGTACTTAAAAGTGATGTGTTGATGTTCTAAAACCGGGTAGTCCTTTGTCATCATTGTTTCTGAAATCTCTCTTACTACTGTGATTTGTTGCAGAAGTTTCAACTTATCTCCTACCGACATGTCGCCAAATTTATAGTGAAGGATAAAATGATAAAAACAAATCCCGCATAGTAATATAATTGTGGCAACTAAATAAACGTACGTCAACAAAATGCAACTCTTATTTTGTATAAATAAGAATTTTCTTTTGCCTAAACCAACTGCCACAATTATCATTAATGTAACCAAAGCTATTAAACCGACAACTAGAATAATAAGTCCTATTATGTTATTTACAAACAGATAAATGACTGCTATCAAAAAAGCTGTTAATACAAGGCTAGATATTAAAAATAGTATATTTCGAGCTATTCGCATGAAAGACCCCCAGCAAATTCTTATATACTCTTCTAAATTAGCACATTTTTCCAAATGTTACATCTATTTTTCCTACCATTTGGAAAATTACAGGTTTTAACAAATTAGAGATTAATAATTACGGTTGCCCTTTTTCACATAAAAATAAGCCCAAAGAATGTCTATATGACATTCTTTGGACTATATCTTCCTTGCTACTTTATTAGCTTTGATTTTCATAATCCACTTCGTTATTAAGTGAGTTAAAAGCACTAGTAACGTATTAAGACCTATAATTACGATTGAGAAAAGCACATATGCAACTAATAACCACCCGATCGCTTCAGCTTGTTGTCCACCCTTGTTGGCTACATAATACACATAGAGTACAATAAAAACAATTTGGACTCCAGATGCTAGTATACAATTGATTGCAAAAAACTTATCTAATCTCTGGCTCTTTCGAGTTGCTCTTATTTGTAATGGTATTCCCACTACTGCGGGGCTTAAAGCAACCATATAGAATAAAAATCCCTCTATCAATTCCCCCATGCTTGACCTCCCTCGATACTCTCAATGATTATCATTTCCTCTTCTCTTCTTTTACTGCTAGAATCTGAGTTTCTGTCCCGTATTCTCTGCGAATGGTTTTTCTCGCTTCTGCGGATGTCCTTGCATTGACTGGCATCACTTTTGTTTTAGCATCTATTTCGATTTCGACAAGAAAGCATTTAGCACCACATCTCAAGAGAATCCCTCCACCTAGTTCCAGTTTCATCCATTTTTAACATGATTCATCCAACTCCACTATATATTTTTATGTCTTGAAAAGAAACACTTTTATACGCGCCATTGCATTTTCAGCCGAAAAGTCCTGTGGTACATTAGTCCCATTTCCAATGGAGATGGAGTTTCCTATACTTATAGAAAAAGGAAATATAAGGGAGTTAATCAATGAAGGAAATTAATTGGTCGAAACTGCTGGCTTTCGCAACATTTATCTTTATCATTTATACAAATTACGACAATCTTCAGGAGCATAAGGAGTTTCTTAAGGAAGCGAACGCAAATCAGGTTGAAGAGAGAATTTGGCGTAAGTATATTGTGAATGGTTTATTAGAGGGTCCAATCTTTACTGTTCAAATCGGAGCGTTGCCTGAAAGTAGTATCCCCACAAAGCATAATGATTCAATGGTTATTATCGATCATGATTTATTTGAACAAGTGGACGTTGGAGATACGATTCCAGGTTATGAAGTGGACGGAAAATTTTACACAGATACGCTGTTAAAAGAGGAAGTTCGTTGGTTTTATATCCTTTTATCCGTTTTTAGTCTGTATCCAATCGGATATATTTTATATTGGCTTTTCAAAATTAGAGCCATTTGGGAATTGTTCGCCACCCTCTCAAAACGTTTATACCTGGATAAAATTGCGGGTTTTGTTATTTCCTTTTTCATTTTTGGCGGTGTGATTGGCGCAATTCTTCTCTTTCTATCGACTGATACAAAATCAGCAATTGAAGATGGGTATGAAAAATATATTGGAAAAAATCACGCTGAAACAACAGCAATCGTTACAGATCGTGGTTTTGATAGAGGAACATCAAGATATAACACAACTGAGTATTACATTTCCTTGATGTATAAACCGAAGAATCATGAAAGTATTTTTATCGTTAAGGGTGTGACACGGCATACATATAACAAATATACGAAGGAAATGCCGATTATTTATAATGTGGATAACCCGTATCAAGTCTATGCCAAAGAAATGGATTTTAAGGATTACACCGATATCCTTCTGACAGATACCATGTTTCTCACGGCCATGTCCATCATTCTTATCATTTTATTAGGCTGGCTTCCATTTCTGTTATGGAAACGGAAAAAACACAAATCACAAAAGGACCATCCATTTTAGAAGTGGATGGTCCTTTTTTACATTAATCTCTTTCTCTTGCCTTTTGTGTATCACGAATGTTCTTTTGAACAGTAATTGCCGCAAAAATACTTAGCACGAATGCCATCCCGTAAAATCCTTTTTCGCTTAATACTATACTTCCAGCGTTGTATAAACCGATAGCCATCAATGAAATCGATACAATAAGAGCAACCCAGCTAATTCCATAATAAATACTTGTAACTGGAATTCCCTCTTCTTTATCCCTTACTGCTTTTTGTAAAGAAACCGATGCATACAGACCGAATATTAAAATCGCAAAATAATATCCTTTTTCATTCAGTTCCATTGCTGCATTAAATAAACCGATAAGATAAGCGGAAACACCAACCAATAACGCTCCCCAGGAAGCTCCTTTAAAGGCTGCAGTCGGTTCTCCTTCTTTCCGCTCCACTTTCACTTTTGGTTTTTCATGCTTTTCTTTATCAACAATGATTTCATTCTCCATTGAATATGTCCCCTCCATTTTTCATCTAAAACTTCCACATAAACCCATTATACAGAAATTTCTTAACTTTATTCTCAGATTCCAAACCTGTTCTTGGTTCGTCTAGGAATCCACGTATTTTTTTAACAGCCGATAACCACCGATTATGACATAAGATGCGAACCCTAAAACGATGAAAAGTCGAATGATAAAATGTTCAGTAACTTGGAGTACAAAAATCAATGATATAAGGAATATACATACACCTGCCATAAATTTCGTATAACGAATAGCATCATCCGAAAACTCAGGTTCTTCTTTATACATCCATCTTTCCCCAAACAGCATACTCTCTTCAGGGTTAAAATAGGTCCAAATTAACACGGCATACACAGGAATCATGAAAATAAAATACAAAATGGCATCTGCCAAAGCATTCCCCCCTAGTGATGGTATGTTCTTTTGTATATCATACGTACGAACTCATGTATGGTTTCATATTACTCTGTCTTTGTTATCCATTGGATAGTATATGCATCTATATATCTAGTACTTTTCATTGTTGATAAATCCATAATATACGTGTGACCCACTGAATCTTGAAAAAGCCCCTCTAAAATTGTTCCTAACGATGTTACATGCTCCATTGAATGATAAACAAGATATTTTCCATCCGGTGAAAATCCAATAGGAGTATATCCAGTAAATTTTTCGTTCCCATCATAAATACCGTGGAACTTTTTAATCACTTTTTCATTCCCATCTTCCAATAAATAAAGTGAACCTTGTTGATCGATAACTGAGAGATTTTCAAATTGATTTTGAATATATTCTGTATGTTCCATCATTTCTTGCTTATGTTTCAATGTTGGCTTGGTTTCTCCATCCTTTAGGGAAAACATACTCCAAGAACCATCATGCATCGCGATGAAAGATATCGTTTGATATGCTTTGTCATAATGAAAGTCGATAATATTATCATTATTACCCCCGTAGTTATCCTTACCCTTTCCTTTATGGCTATAAATCAATGTCTCATTTTGCAATGAAGCATCTGATTTAAATAGCGTAAGTACCCCATCTACTCTTTTCGTATAATAGATTGTACCTTCTACATCCTCTAATAGATTAGCGTTCATCGTACTTTTAAAATACTGAAAACCATTTAGGAATATAACAATGGATGCCAATAGGAAAAGAATAGTGATGATTACTGTTTTCTTCAAACAGGTCCACCTCCTAATCTCGTATGATATAGACTAAAAAATTGAATCATTTATCCATTTCACTACACATACATACGAAAATATGACATTATTTGTTGCTTTTTATCCAAGAAAGAGCATCACAGGTATGAGCACTTTACCTTCGTGACAATGACCCATTTTCATGGTGAATCGTAGCAAATAAATCCTAGGTGAGTATACTGTAGGGAATCTACACAATAAAGAAAAGGAGAATGAATATGGATCTAAATATTTCTAACGTAAATGCGTTACAAAGTCAGTACTTGCCACCACAACCCACTTATGTAGCACCACAACCAACTTTTGCAGCACCTAGCTATGATTACATTGAGCCTAGCTATGGTTATGGGTATGGGTACGCTGGTCCTGTACATTGTCACAATACTTTTGTATTAGTCGTTGTGTTGTTTATTTTATTAATCATTATAGGTGCTTGCTACTTCCCTAAATGTTAGTTAAATGTTAGCATTC
This sequence comes from Bacillus timonensis, assembly GCF_000285535.1. Lineage (GTDB taxonomy): Bacteria > Bacillota > Bacilli > Bacillales > Bacillaceae_L > Ferdinandcohnia > Ferdinandcohnia timonensis. The sequence continues at coordinate 316,623 of NZ_HE610986.1, forward strand.
AAACCAACACCACACAAAAACAAGAACATACCTCGTTTATGTTCTTGTTTTTTTGATAAAATTATTGTCTTTAGGAGTCTGATTACTTAATGCTTTTTTTTCACCGAATCTATCAGGTAGTAAAGAAGGGCAATAACAAATGCTTGAAGTATAAGAATGATGGTACCGAATGTATAAACTGCTGATTCGACGTGGTCCCCACCATCAAATACGTTTAACAATGCATAAAAGAAAACGATACAGATTAATAGGGTTAAGAAAAAGATACTCACGAACTTTGACATACTTTAGCCCCCAACTATCAAATTATAAAGGCGTTTCTCTACACAAGAAGCTCCATCAAACTCATTTAATTTACCTACTATATATTCTGGAAAACTCACCATATTCCTTCAAGAAATAGTTAGTCCTTCTTCATTTATATTTATTGCATACACTACTATACGTGTTCATATATTTGAATAGGACAACCAGTCTTGGAGTCAAATGGGAGGGATTATTTTGGATAAGAATGAAAATGCTCCACAAGCGAAGACAGATAATAGAAATTATATAAGAGTGAATAACAACATTCAATTCACCATTAACTTTGGTGATTCTCTCAATTTGCTAGCCCTGATTGCAGGTGTATTTTTCATTAAAACAGTCTCTAAAAAACGTAAAGCCGATAAACGAAAAAAGGCGTTGATCCTTCCATAGATCATCGCCTTACTTGTTATTGTCGCGGTGCAAATAACATGACTGATACACCAATTATACAGATACCGGCACCTAGCCAATCGTATAAATCCGGTGTTTTTTTATCAATTCCCCACCCCCATAGGACTGAAAGAACGATAAAAACTCCACCGTAGGCAGCATATACTCTTCCGAATGATGGAAAGGTTTGAAAGGTCGCAATTACTCCGTATAAAGCTAAAGCAATTCCGCCACCAATTCCCCAATAATAGGGTTTTCCTTCTCTCAACCAAAGCCAAATTAAATAACCTCCGCCTATTTCGGCGAGTCCCGCTAGTATAAAAAAGAAAATTGCATGAATGATGTAAACCACGTCCTCATTCTGTAAATTATGATAGGCTCATTATAGCATTCATGTACATCTTCTAAATGTATTAAAACTTCATCTCAGAAAGAGCCGCTTATGTACTTTTCATCTCGTTCCTTTAATTATCCTGAACATTTTCAACGTGTCGTAAAATATTCAGAGGCATTTGGGTTATAAAAAATGGAGGGATGTTCAAGGTTTGAACGTGTGAACGTGTGAACCTTTGAGCACCTCCTTTTTATTATTATTCTTTGCCACAGTATTAAATTCAACATTTAAAGTCTACCTCCTTCATAGGAAACTATCGTTTGAAACTTTTTTATACAACAAAATGTTATATTAGATTATACATATTTTATTTGTTGAAACCTTTTACTCTTTATCCTGCCTCTAATAGTTGAAAGGAGGTTACTTAATGTCGAATTCTACGAAATTAGCTGAGTTGGCTATTGCTGGTGACAAACAAGCATTTGAACAACTTATTAAATTTGAAAGTGAAAAGTTATATAAAATTGCGTATCTTCATATGCGGAATAAAGAGGATTCACTGGATATTATTCAGGAAGCTACTTACAAGGCCTATATTTCCATACACCAATTGAAATCGCCCGCTTTTTTTAGTACGTGGTTGGTGAAAATCCTAATTCGTACCGCCTACAAAGAACTTGCACGGAAAAAGAAGGTGGTACAACTACCGGAAGAGGGATTAGATTATCTCATTGATTCGAGTCAAACACCTGAGTTGAACCTGTCAATCGATTTATCGGAGGCACTTGAGTCGTTAAATGGGAACTATCGAAATGCAATCCTACTTTTCTATTATTACGATTTACCGATTCGAACGATTTCTACAGTTCTAGATAAGCCACAATCTACGATTAAAACATACTTACGTCGTGCAAAAGCTGAATTAAGAAAAACGTTAGGGGCTGATTATTATGGGAAAAGATTTATTTAACGAGATGGAAATTCCAACACACGAACTACGTTCAGCAATTGAGAAAGGTATTGAACGTGGGGATAAGTTTCGCAAAAAAAGAAAATACATACAGCCATTAAAAAGAACATCCCTAATTACATCTGGGGCTGCTGCTGTACTCCTTGTGTCAGGATTTATTTTTTCACCTATTAATCAGGTTCTAGCGCAGGTGCCGATTATTGGAGGGATTTATGAAAATTATCAAATGCCAATCGGTCAGGATTTGGCTGAAGAGCAACTTATTACGGAGATCAATGAAACCGTTGAAGATAATGGGGTCAAAATGAGTATTACATCCATTTTTTATGATGGATCATATGTTGGTTTAACCTTTAAAGCATCTGGTGAAAACTTATCCGATACATTTGGGGGAGAAACAGGACCTGAGCCAGGTTACGCCTATGAGATGTTCGACGGAAAGGATGAATCAGGATGGGGAGGCGTGATGGGAACATTAACAAAACAAGGTAACGACTATGTCGGTGCGATGATATTAGAAACCCGTAACGTGAAAAATTCTGAAGAGTTAACGCTCCCGATTACATTTACGCATATGGCTGGGGTATTCGGAGAATGGTCTTTTAACCTCTCTGTCAAAAAATTACCTTCAAGGGAAATAGAACTAAACCAAACACTACATTCATCAAACAATGACTATAGCTTGCTTTTACGTGATATAAACATTGGAAAGACGAACGCTATTTTAACCTATGAAGAGATTGAAACAGCTGGAGTTGAGGGTGAGAACTTACATTTTGCTATCGTTGATGAGCAAGGTGAAAATTTATCCTTAAATTCCGTTTCAAATTCTACTATTATTTTTGAAATAGATAGTAAAAAACCACCGAAATTTATACAGGTGCAGCCTTCGTATAAACTTGGGAACAAAGAAGTACATTTGGATGCGTTAACGATTGATTTGAAGTAGGGTATATTGAAAAATCCGGACTATTTTATGGTTCGGATTTTTTATGTACGAATTCTATTAAGAAAGGCATCATCTAATTATCACTGCCTTATAACCTCTCATAAAATTTCACAATGTTTCTCTCATTAAAGATATCCTTATTTCCCACCTATAAAGTATATCTAAAAATGATTCTACAACTTTCACATCCGATAGAAATTAGCCTTCTAGCAATAGCATGTAATATAAAAGACTTCCATTTTCCGTTTCTACTACAATCATTCCAGTATCCCCGTCATTCGTATCATACAGGATTGTTCCCTTAGGTAACTTTGTAGCTGAGAAATTAGTAAAGAATAGAAATGAATCTGTTACATTTTTGATTTCCCCAATTTCTTTTCCTTTTTGAAATTTACTCTTATCTTTTTCAAACCACTCAAGATTAGTGACATTACTGTACATAAAACCATTGTATTTTAAGACATCCGCATCTTCATCCTGGTTTAAAACATCTCTTGCGGTTACTTTACCACCATCAGCACTACAACTAACAAGAAAAATAAGAGATACAAACGTAAATAAAGTAACAAGTGATTTACTCATGACATCCCCTTTTTTATATAGGCGGTGTTTATCAATACTTACAATTAACCATTAAACGAAACACTACAATTTTAATTTGATAATTTTTCCCCGGTTACTATTTCAAATAAAGCAGCAGAATCCTTCTCATTTAATTGAGCATACTTACTTTCGGCCTCTATAACGAGTTCTACTTTATCTTTATTTGGACTTATCCATAGTTCATATAATACAGCTTTAGCTTCTGCATTAGGATTCTTAAATTGAAATGCAAATCTGTAATCAGCAGGACGCGCCATTTCCACTTTGGCCATTTCCCAATCAACATCACGTACTATTTCCTTCACTTTTTGAACTAGCTCATGGTCAGAAATCTTATGGAAATCTTCATAGTTATTTTCTTCACCCACACGCTTCTGCACATCTATTATTTGTTCTTCGTTTTTCGCACAACCACTACCTACTAATAACAAGAGTGTAATTAAAACAATAAAATACTTTTGCCATTTCATACTTATCCCTCCTCTCTTACTTAGACGACAGTTTTTAAAAAAAGTTCCATGAAAGGACGTCAGTAACAATCGTTAATAAAAACAGGAAAGGTTGAACTAGACTTATCTTAATAACTCCGAAATATCATTTAGAGCTAAGTATAATATGCTAATTGTTGGATAAATTACCATTATTAACTTAAGGAAGTGTTTGAATGAGGATTTGTAAAAAAGAAGGCTGCAACAATGAAATACCAAGTTTTGTTATTCACTATGGAGAGAAAATCTACTTGAGTAATGGCGGGCGTAAGTATTGCCTAAGTTGCTCACCTTACAAAGCTCGAGAGTTGCTTGGAGACAAGTTTTGCAAAAACAAATACTGCTATCGATTAATTGAAAAAACAACAGAAGTAAATGGAAAGGTCATTCGCCTTAAATCCAACCGGAAATATTGCTTAAGATGTTCTCCTTATGTTTCAAGAAACAGGAGTGAAGAAGAAAAACTACAAAGTATTGAGAAAAGAAAGAAGCAACGTGTTATTGCCACAACCAAGCGAAGAAAAAAGTTAACGATGATGGCGATTCAATATAAAGGTGGAAAGTGTTTAAGATGCGGATACAACAGATGCATTAGAGCCCTGGAATTTCATCATCGTGACCCATCAAAAAAAGAGTTCAGCATTTCAAACAAGGGATTAACTCGTTCGTGGGAAAGAATAAAGAAAGAGCTTGATAAATGTGATTTATTGTGCGCGAATTGCCACAGGGAAGTTGAGAATGGTATATTAAAAAGTAGTTTTCTTCTCAATAACAAAAGACCACAAAAAAGCTGATCGATGTAGATCAGCTTTTTATTTAGGGTTCCTTTTCAGTCGTCGAAAGTTTTTTGAACGACAGTACTCATTTGTTTTAATTACATCATTTATAAACTAATTTTTATAAGACTTCGCCTAATGACACACGGAGATTCAAATGTCTATTATACTGCTTATTTTTTGAAAAGCCCTGCTGCTTTAGCTGCTTCAAAGCTTTTTGTAGCAAAATCAAACGAATTATCCTCAGCATTCTCCCAATGCATATACATTAACCGTGGTTTATCAAATAGCCAGTGGTTATGAACGGCAGTGACTATTAATCCTCTTTTTCGTAATTCTGTCAGGAATGGGTTAATTTCTTTTTGTAGAACGACCGATTCTCCTAAGTTTAAACCGTTATTTTCAAAGGAAAGAGCAAAAGGAAGGGCTAAAGGAGATTGAGTTTTAAGTCCCAAAATCGTAGCATCAATATTTCGAAGACGTTGAACGACACAAACTGGAGCTGCTGTAACAACCATCCCCCCTATAATATTGGCAAGTTGTTGGCATGTAGATGTATTTATACCTCTTACTTCACCACGAGACATATGAGTATTTCTTTTAGATGAATTTGTATCAGTATTTTGTGAATATCCTAGCCATTGTCCGAAGTGGCCAGATTCTCTTCTATTCATAAAATCACCTCCTTGTCCGTACTATATTAATAATTTATTCTGAGATGTTTTTAAATGAATGGACGAATAGTAGAAGATAAAGGCCTTTTTATAAATAAATCTGAGGTTTATAAGTTAATAGAACTACTGTCTTTACTATTTTTCTAATTTGACAACTCTGTTTTTTAGTTGAATTAAATCAATAAAAAAAGCGCATTAATCCATCTTAGATTAACGCACTTGGTATGAAAATAAATCTACTGATTACTAAAAATGAAGAATCCCATGTAATGGATGCCTCATTTTTAGAGTAATGGGGAATACCCCTTATTTGGAATATTGTTAACTTGCTTGTGAATACGAGTTTTGATTTGCTGCTTTTTTCCCATGCAGAACAAAGTATAAAAAGATACATAAAAAAATGACAATCGCTAATGTTACATATAATCCCCGGAAGCCGAACATCGGAATGACGGCTCCTAATACAAACGGGCCAACTCCAACCCCAAAATCTATACAAATAAGATAAGTGGAGGTGGCGAGTCCAACTCGGTGTTTTGGCGATTCTTTTATGGCGATAGCTTGAAAGCAAGACTGCATTGTTCCAAATCCAAGCGCAATGAACACACTGGATAAGAGGAAGGTAAAGCTATTATAAGATTGACTAAGAATCAATAGACCTATCGCAAATGAAAGAATCGATGGATAGGTAACAAAGTTATCCCCTTTCTTATCTAGTAATTTGCCAGTGAATGGTCGTGAGATTAATAGAGTAATTGAATAGACTAGAAAGAAGAAGCTCGCGGCTTCTATTAAATTAATTTCAGTTGCATAGGCAGTAAGAAAAGACAAGATTCCTGAGTAAACAAATCCCATGATTGTAATCATTAAGGACATCGGAACGGCTTTTTTTTCAAAGAAATTTGATAGTTTAAACCCCTTCAAGGAATTGCTCTGGTCCTCAGTTATCACTGGCCTTGGGATTTTTAGAAATAATGGAATGATTACGCTAATACTAGACAGAATGGTACACACGATGAAAATCATCGAGAAGCCTGCATGTTGATTAAGATATAATCCCAGGAATGGGCCAATCGAAGTTGCTAAGGTATGATTCAAAAAGAAGTAACTAATTCCTTCCCCTCGACGTTCCTTGGGGATGATATCGATTACGATGGTTGATAAGGCAGTTGTTGATATTCCGAATCCCGCCCCATGAATAAAGCGAACCAACAATAATAGATTCATATTCGAAACGGTAAAATAGAGCAGGGTCGGTACAAAAAATAACAGAGCCCCTACCATTAGCACCCTTTTACGTCCAATTGTTTCTAAATACCTACCTGTAAAAAGCCGAGAAATAAAAGCTCCAATAACGAAAATACTAGCAGCAAGACCAGCCATACTTTCTGAAGCGTTAAATTGTTGAATGGCATAAACAGCCATTGTTGTGACTAATAAGAAATAAACTAATGTAATGAAAAAGGACGTAAAAAACATAATAATAAAGTCTTTCGTCCATAATTTTATTTGCCCCAATGTTATTACCTCTCATTCTGTTATGAATTATGCGATAATGGAATGTTCTTCTTTGTATTTTTATTGTTCAACTATCCCAATAAGGTTCTTACGGTTCTTTATTCCCCGAATACACATAGTGGTTTTTATCAAAAAGAAATGATTCTTTTTCTTTCGTAAACCCAATTTTCTCAGCGACTCGGATAGAAGGTAGATTTCTTGGGTCAATGATACTTATCAACTTCGTGAATCCCAGTTGATAAAAGCCATACTCCTTACATCCTTCAGCTGCTTCGGAAGCATATCCCTTTGACCAATATTTTTTATTGATATGGTAGCCGATTTCCACCTCGAATTGGCCATCTACGTTTTGCGTAACAAGTCCGCAATCACCTATCAATTCATTGGTTTCTTTTAAACAAACTGCCCATAAACCAAAGCCATCTTCTATGTATCTCTTCTGGTTTTTGATTATCCAGTTTTTTGTTTGTTCTTCACTAAAGGGGGCTGGGTAATATTTCATTGTTTCAGGATCAGAAAAAATAGAATGAAGAGAATAAATGTCTTCTTGTCCATATTGTCTCAAATACAATCTTTCCGTTTTTAAAAGTAACAATGACTCTCCCACCTGTCCTTTGAATTCGTTACAATGTAATGAATTGAATGATAAAAACCTTCAATCTCATTCAAGATTGAAGGTTCTTTTATCTATATTTCTTTTAATCTTTACAGATTAATTTAAGACGAGTTCCTTTTCCTCTTTTGTTTCCTTTTCGATAAGGCCAAGAGCTTCACCTGTTGAAACATTGATATCCTCTAGAAGATCTGGGTGTTCCATGAGAGATACCCCAAATGAAGGAATCATTTCTTTGATTTTTTGTTCCCATTCTAACATATGTTGTGGGAAGCACTTTTTGATGACTTCAAGCATAACATGAACAGCAGTTGATGCACCTGGTGAGGCACCTAGTAAGGCTGCAATTGAACCATCTGCTGCCGTGATTACCTCCGTCCCAAACTGAAGGGTACCTTTTCCAGCTTCAGTGTCTTTGATAACTTGAACACGTTGGCCAGCAACAATTAAATCCCAATCCTCGCTCTTAGCGTTCGGGATGAATTCACGCAATTCTTCCATGCGTTGTTCTTTTGTTAACATAACTTGTTGAATCAAGTACTTTGTTAGGGCCATTTCTTTTACACCTGCAGCTAACATCGTTAACAAGTTGTCATGTTTGACAGAAGAAATTAAATCCATGTTTGAACCTGTTTTGAGGAATTTTGGTGAGAATCCCGCAAATGGTCCAAATAACAATGATTTTTTATTGTTGATATATCTTGTGTCAAGATGCGGAACAGACATTGGTGGAGCACCAACCTTCGCCTTTCCGTATACTTTGGCATGATGGTTTTCAATCACTTCTGGATTATTACATACCATGAAGATACCGCTTACCGGGAATCCACCAATATGTCTGCCTTCTGGGATGCCAGACTTTTGGAGTAAGTGTAGACTTCCACCTCCGCCCCCAATGAAGACAAACTTCGCTTGATGGCGTTCAACTGCACCACTGTCTAGATTTTTCACCTTTACATCCCATAAGCCGTTACTCGTACGCTTAACATCTTTCACGCTATGTTTGTAATGGATGCTGACATTTTTGTTCTTTAAGTGTTCAAACAACATCCGGGTTAAATTTCCAAAGTTTACATCGGTTCCAGCGTCTGCTTTTGTAGCCGCGATTGGCTCGGCAGATGTACGCTCCTTCATAATAAGTGGAATCCACTCCATTAATGTTTTAGGATCCTCGGAAAATTTCATTCCTTTAAACAAAGGATTGTTTGAGAGCGCTTCAAACCGTTTCTTTAAAAAAGCAACGTCATTTTCACCTTGCACCATACTCATGTGTGGTAACGGCATGATAAAATCTTGTGGGTTACTGATTAGATTTTTCTTAACGAGATAAGCCCAAAATTGCTTGGAAACCTGGAACTGTTCATTCACTCGAATCGCTTTTGTAATATCGATTGTTCCGTCTGGTTTTTCCACAGTATAATTTAGTTCGCACAGGGCAGCATGCCCTGTTCCAGCGTTATTCAATTCGTGAGAGCTTTCCTCTCCCGGTTTGTCGAGCTTTTCAAAAACTTTAATGTTCCATTCAGGCACAAGTTCCTTCAAGAGTGTCCCTAATGTCGCACTCATGATACCAGCACCGATTAAAATGACATCTGTTTTAGTTTCTATGTTGCTCATATTTATCAACCTTTTCTTTTAAAAATTTGGACAAAAAAGATGAAGGCGGTCACAAAGTTGAGATCACCGTTGTCGGACAATCTTTCTCATCTCAATCTTTGCCATCAAATGATGGCAGTTTTTAAAAATTTTTATTAGATTTATATTTCAATATTATAAGATAATTATAAGCTATTTAAAAGCCACATAAAAGTGAGAAGTTCATCCAACAGGTCTCATGGGCCAACAGCAACACCTTTCTTTATCGGATAAGTTTTTGCTTAGAGCCACTTCTATGAACCTTAGAATCTTCAATTTCACTTTCATTATTATAACACGGAAAAAAACATAAACATCAGATTGAAGAAAAATTAATCATAATAATTTGACAAGTGACAGCGCTTTTTTATAGAGTTTTGTCCATCCACCCGTAATAATTCTATTCTGTCTTCGTTATTTTTGTTCTACCATTGAAAATGCTTTTTTATCAGAATCCGCATTTTCCCCAAAAGAAAACCTGCATTTCACACGGAAATACAGGTTTACAATAAATACTCATACGCTTTTATCACCATCCAGATAAAAAGAAGGACCCAGAGTAAAATGATTAACGACCCAACAACCCAGTTTTTTGGCTTGCCGTTTTTCATCATTTCCTCTGCTTTCACTTCGCAATCTGCAATGACTGCACTTGGTATCATTTTCAGCGCGAACATGATTCCAATTGGGACAAGAATAACCTCGTCAAGGTATCCAAGTATTGGTATGAAATCTGGAATGAGGTCAATCGGACTGAATGTGTAAGCCACCACACCGGCCGTAAAAAGTTTCGCATACCACGGAACTCTTGCATCCTTGGACGCAAAGTATAAGACGAATATTTGTTTTTTTAGGCGCTTTGCCCAGCTTTTAATTTTTCCCATAGGTTCACCCATTGATTTTGATTCAATATTTTATTCCTTTATCTCTCACACGTGAATTACGTATAGTCTTCCCTATCATTACCACATTTAACCTTTTTTCAACGGATCCAATAATTCAATCAGTTCAGGATTAAAACCTTTAACAGCTCGGTCTCCTACAACTGTAACAGGTACACCTAAGAAACCATAGCGTTCTACTTCTTTTTGATAAACTTCGCTTTCGCCAATATTCCGTACGTCAAATGGAATCCCATTTTCAGTGAGAACCTTTTTGACAAAGGTACATTCAACACAGTCATATGTGGTATAAACAATTACCTTTTTATTCATATATTCCATCTCCTTTATTCTGCGAGTGGTCCAAATTTTCCTGCATGAAATTCACAATCTCTTCCTTTGAATTTTCAAAAAGGTCTAGTAGAGTCATCTCTCCCTTAGTGACCCCATGTATGGTTCTTTCTAGTATTCTTACCTATTTGGATTTTATTTTGACATGTTAGAGGCATTTGTACAAAAATTATGCTTTGCAGCGCCCTATTTTTGTGTATATTTGTAATAGTCAGCATAATTGACTATAAAGACTGTTGAATAACTAATCATCTATGATTGATTACTAGATTGCAGGAGAACTGATTTGACCAAGTGGAAAAGTAAATAGGGGAATGGAAGTAAGTAGAAGAGTCATAAAAACAAATAAACCCCCAAGGGTTAAGCCCTAGGGAGTTCTCAATAATGATTCCATTTCTTCTTCGGTTATGGTTTTCCATTTTATATCTTTAAACATATCTTTATCAATTGAATCAAGAAGTCGGTCGATTTCATCATAACTAAACTGTTTCGTACGTTCATTCATGTAGCCCACCAAACCTTTCACTAGATGATTCGGATGGGCTTTTATGAATCTGTCGGTCAAGTTTGTAAAAAATTTCTGGGAGGGACTCGTATGAAAATCATACTCTCAAAAAAGTTTCAAAACTTCGCCATTATGGAGTGCAAGGGCTCAAGTAAATTATATGAATTTCTTTCCTTACAAATAGCCGATGACGATGAAATTCTTGAGCTAGCTTCATACGCTCGAGAAGGTCAACCAGCATCCAACTTACTGTTTGGGGCTGTACACTACCTTTTATTAAAAGGAAAGCAACATTCACTTCAGGACTATTACCCAAGTATGACGAAGAATCCTCGGAATGTTGAGGAATCCTTTTTCCCTTTTAAAGATTTCTGTAGACAATTTTCAAATGAGATTATTCAGCTTTTGCAAGAGAGAATGGTTCAGACAAATGAAGTGAGACGGTGCTCCTATCTTTTTCCTTCTTTTCAACATATTTATCGTGTTATTGAAAAACCGCTAGCTTTGATTGAAATTGGGACAAGTGCAGGGTTGCAGCTATTATGGGATCAATACAGCTACTCGTATGGAACGAGTGAAGTATTCGGAAATAAACAGTCCACTTTACGTATTTCAGCTGAGATTCAAGGAGATAAGTCTCCTACTCTACAAGACTTCATTCCGCCAGTGGCTACACGAATTGGAATCGACCTTCATCCTCTTGATTTACGAGATGAAGAGAATGCGCTATGGCTAAAGGCCCTCATTTGGCCAGAACATCATGAAAGACGAGAATTACTGGAAAAAGCAGCTGATTATGTGAAGGCAAATGAGTTACGGTTGATTGAGGGCAATGGTGTTGAATGGCTTCAGGAGTTGTCTGAGGACATCCCAAAAGAATACGCAGTTTGTGTATTTCACACACATGTCGCAAATCAAATGCCAATCGAAGTGAAAGCAAAATTGCTAGAGCATGTACAACGTATCGGAACCAAACGCGAGATTTTTCATTTGTATAACAATATACAAGACCGTTACCTTCATCTGGATTATTATCTTAATGGGAAAGAGTACAAATATGTCGTCGGCGAAACAGAAGGACATGGAAAATGGTTTACGTGGAGTTTGTGAAAATGTTACGGGCATTTGGTTCGTATCCAAATGCCCATTTTAATCAAGTAACGTCTATTCGAAGAAAATGTCTTTTATTCCCAACCTTTTATGTAAGAAATGAGCAATGTGATAAATGGAAGAAGCAGGGTAATTATGAAAGCTTGTATAAACGTTAGAAGGACATCCTTCTTCCATGAATTGCGCGTTGGGTAACGGTTATTTACACGTTGAAAAACAAGAAAGATAACCCAACAGAATAGTAGTATAAAAATGACATCTCTGACACTATCGTAATACACCTAAATCTCCTCCCCCATTGTCCCTTCTAGCATTAGATGTTCTCATTAACCATCTTAACACTAATTTCCAGTTTAATAATAATATATATAAAAATTTCCAATATCAGATGGTAAAATAGGTTTAGAGATTTATAAATTGGGGGATTTGATTTGAAGGAGAAAATATTTTGGGTAAGTCTAGCGGTAATTGTCCTAAGCTATATCGGAAATTATCTATTTTTCCAATCAAAGCAATTGGATGAACCGATATTTTTGGAGCATTATTATGAGCTTGCAATAAATGAGCAGGAAGAGCCGATGCTCACTTTCTATTACGTAACGAATAAGTCGGACACGTCGACAGTAAACTTTGTAAGGATTAACGGAATTGAAACATTATCTGTTGCAAATGATGACTTTTTTATGTGGAATCCGCAAGAACCTCAGTATGAACAGGAATTTACTCATCATTATTTAAAATCAGTTAACGTTACATTCCCTGCAGCACTTGAGGGTGATGGCCCTTTCATTTTTTCCGATATGGAGGTCCATTTTTCTGACGGCCAAACCGTTCTTGCCGATATCGGCAAAGTTATTCTTCTTAGCAGTACGGATAATCATGATGTGTTAGAAACACAAATAAGCTCGAGCAGTAATCTACATCGAGAAGAGAAATCGATGGTTGCATTACAACCAATTACGCTAGAAAATTTTGAGATTCCCTTTGAAGAGGATTTGTCTGATGACATCCTGATTAAGGTTGAACTCGATCAGGAAAAGCTACGTGAATTAGAAAAACTCAAGTCTGGATCGAACCCTCCTAATTGGTTTGATGAAGATCGTGATAAGGAATGGGAAGAACTACCGGGTGACTTGGTTAGTGACAATTTACTTCCGTTTTCCTTGGAACAAAATGAATGGATTCGTATCATGTTCCAGTATAATCCAACACGATTCAGTTACTACCAATTCAATATTAAGATTATCGGAAAAACAAAATCAGGTGAAGAGTTTGTGAGAAAGCTTCCAATTAATGATTATCCTTATTTAGACCAAAAAGCGATTAACCGAATCATCGAGAGTAAAAGAGGTGAGAGCTAATGAATTTTAAGCGAATATTCTGGGGCTATCTTTTTATTTTACTAGAAATTCAACTATTTGTTGTTGATATTTTACCAGAACCCTTAGGTTATTATCTCATCTTTTCGGGAATAGCAACGGTACCAATTGAAAATCGAACTGGGAATAAACTTAAAAAACTTTTAATTGGGCTGATTATTATCAGCATCCCGACGGTGTTTATTCAACAAAATGGTAACCTAAATGATTTAGGTACTGTTGCCGGTATTTATCCATGGGGCATCTATACAAGCATCCTTGAAATTTTCAAATTGATTGTTGCGTTCTTTATTTTCCAGTTAATCATAGAGGCTGTAACTGCCCATGGAGATGAATTTTTACTTAGAAAAAGCTCACAAACATTTAAAATCTATATGACGGTAATGCTCCTTATCACGCTTTCCCATTCATTTGCGATGAATTTGTCTACCGACGTGATTGCAGGATACCTGTTCTTTACAATCCCTATAGGTCTTATCATGGAAATCATGTTTCTTGTGTTTTTATGGAAGTTGCATAAGTACGACGAACTTCAAGGAGTCACTTTTTAAATGGACATAGTAGACAAACTCAAAAGGAAAAAAATTAAGGTACGGGAAATTCCAAAATGGGGAACTTACTTAAGAAGCGAGTGGGAATCCCATTTTGCCAGTCATTTAAGTGAACAAGAAAAGAGAAACATCCTTTTGACTTCTGAATTCGGTTATTTGTGGCATCTGTTTAGTTATAAAAGAAAGGGCTGTTTAGATGGCGAACCGGCTATAGATGCTTTTCATCGGGAGCCAAAAAATAAATGCTATGTGTTTTACCAGCATTGGGACTATGCCCTCCTTGTTGAAAATGCCGCATCACTACATATAAGCGATATAGGGGACGAAACAGATATATATGTTGTGGATAAAGAATTCCAGTGGACATTTGTGATTACGCACGAAACTGGGTGGTTGGGGCCCTATTTTTCTAGGAATGATTGTTTCCGGTAGTAGCAGAAATGATATAGTACAGGACTTCTTGTTTACAGAACTTGATAAATAGAGATAAGCCGATCTCTCCTACTTATGGAGGAAAGCCGGCTTATCTGGTATGTAACCCTATTATTTTTCTTAATTAAAAGATGCCACAACCTCAATTTCAATGAGTACATCTTTTGGTAAACGGCTTACTTCCACCGTTGACCTAGCAGGACGATGGTCTCCTAACTGTTTGCCATACTCTTCATTTACAACGGCAAATTGGCTCATTTCTTTAAGAAAAATTGTTGTTTTTACGATATCCGTAACGGAAAGTTGTTGTGCTTCTAAAATAGCCTTTATATTCTTCATTACTTGTTTTGTTTGAATCACAATATCGTTCTGAACTACTTCATTTGTGTCAGGATCAACGGGGATTTGTCCTGATAAAAATAACAAATTACCAACTTTAACTCCTTGTGAATATGGCCCAATTGCTTTTGGAGCCTTATCAGTAAAAATAGCTTGTGTCATATGAAGACTTCCTCTCTTTTTTTCAGTAGTCATAAGCATTCAGTGCATTGACGCTATGCGCAAGGGCTGATCCGGCTTTGAGTGCGGTAGCTACGAAAATGGCTTCTGCTAACTCTTCATGTGAAGCCCCTAGTTTTTTTAGATTTTTCGTATGAATTTCTATACAATACGGACAACCTGTTACATGGGCAATGGCTATAGCAATTAATTCTTTGTCCTTTCTACTAATCAATCCAGGCTTCATTGCCTCTCTATCAAATTGATTAAATGAGCGGAATCCTTCTGGACTTAACTCTGCAAATTCTTTGAATCTTGCCATACTTGATTTTTGATAAAGGTCTCCACTATTTTCTCCATCGTAAGCTTCCAATGCATTCAAGCCATGTGCCATAGCAGAACCTGCTTTTAATGCTGTAGCAACCATAATGGCTTCCGCGATTTCTTCTTTTGATGCTTCTAATCTCTTTGATGCCGTTACGTGTGCATCGATACAATATGGGCAACCCGTTACATGTGCAACAGCCACAGCTATTAACTCTTTCGTTTTCTTCGGAATCAAACCGTCAGAAAGAGCCAACTTGTCAAACTCCACAAATGCCTTGAATGTACCTGGTACAAGCTTTCCTAGTTCTGTCAATCTTCTACTATATGATTTTTGATATAAACTATTCTGTGACACTTCATATCCTCCAAATGTTTATTTTGAATTATTGTGAAATCGTTTACAATCAATTGAACAATCCTTAAACCTTCTACTTATGCTTCTTCATAGCTTATTTCCATATCAATCTTGCCAGATTTATCTCTCCAAACGGCATATAAAATAGCCAAAATGAAGAGGACAATGTTTCCAATAACCAATGGTGTAGTTAGATCTTTTAATAATAAATACACTTGAAAAGCGTTTGATCCAGTTGCTACAAGACTAATAATCCAAAGATTTGTTTTTGAGGTTTTGAATTTTGATTTTTCCCACATAGAAGGAAGAACCCTTGGCAATCGAACTGTAGCTAATGCGATGATTAACCATAAAACATTGTTCAGGATTAAAGCAAAGCTTGCAATTCCACTTATATCCCAACCAGTAATAATCGGTACCAGACCAATGAAATAAAAGATTGTCAACAAAACATGTGGGGTCTTAAATTTATCATTAATGGCTCCGAGTTGTTTAGGAAGCCATCCATCAATACTAGCTTGAAGTACCGGCTTTGTTACCCATCCTAATGTTGCATTTAAAGTGGTACTTAAGGCAAACATTGCTCCACCTACGACAAAGAATATATATAATGGATAAGGTAAAATTTCTAGGGCTACAACCGTTAAAGGTTGATTGGCAACCTGACTAACCGGCAACACACCTGCTGCAACTGTTGCCATTAAGGCGTAGACTAGCGCTACTGAAACCGTTGATACAATGATTACGAATGGAATGTCTTTTGTTGGATTTTTCGCTTCTGCTCCTAGGTTTACGATAACATTCGCTCCACCTGTTGCAAATGTTAACAAAGCAGCGGCTGTAAATATTCCCATCATTCCACCAGGCATTAAATCTTCACCAGAAAAATAACCAGGCTTAACTTGAGGCATACCATATACAATGAATAAAGTTAAGGCGACTGCCATAGCAATGACCATTGCATTTTGTACTCTCGCTGCTTCCTTAACCCCAAATAAATTGGCTAAATAAAAGATAGTTAGAACTACGGCAGCGATTAACGTTGCATTTAGTCCGGGAATAAGTGCTAAAAAATAATCAGCAAAGGATAAGGCATACATGGCTATGGCAACATTAGTAATAATAAAGATAATGGTATAAAATCCTGCAAATCGCTTTCCAACCAGCAATGCTCCTGCTGTATAAAATCCCCCCCTCATCCGAACGGTTCCACTTACGATTATCTGAGTTAAAGACATTAAAACAACCAATAGTGCAGCAACCATAAACGCAATGTTAACGGACTTACCTGTCATTCCAATTGCAGTCCCAGCTAGTGCAAAAATCCCAGCCCCGATAATCTGTCCAACTGCAATAGACATTAAATCTCCTCTACCTAAAACTCTTTTTAAATCCTTGGTTGAAGTCTTTTTATGTTCTGCCTCAGGTGTAATTGGAGCTACTCTTTCTTCCATACCCTCTTTTCCCCCTCGATTGACCCTATTTATATTCTTTATTAATGGGATATGCAAACTTTTTAGGCATTTAATAGTTTTTTAGATTCAATATCCTGAAATTCTGCCGCGATTCTTTCGAGTGCCTCTTTTATAAGGGGTCTAGGTGATGGAATACAAATTCTTTGATAACCTTCTCCTTCTTCTCCAAACATCTCTCCATCTTCAAGAGCAACATTAGCCCTTTTATATATTCGATCATGAACTTCTTTGGATGAAAGACCATATCCTCTAAAGTCCAACCACATGACATATGTGCCTTCCGGAATTCTTACCTTAACCGTTGGTAAATTCTCTGCAAGAAAGGTTTTCACATAGTTCATTGTTTCATCAAGATATTCAGTTAACTGCTCTAACCACTCTTCCCCTTCGTTATAAACTGCAATAAGTGCTGCAACCGTAAATGGAGATGGGAGTTGCATTCCCATTTCTTCACTAAAGGTTGTCCTAATCTCAGGGTTCGAAATAATGATATTCGTACAATGAAGACCAGCGACATTAAATGTTTTGTTGATGGCCGTACAAGTGATTATATGATCTGTATTTTTCGCGACTTTTACTATTGGAGTAAAGGTTTGGTTTTTCCTGATTAAGTCCCCGTGGATTTCATCAGCTACAATGAGAACATTATTTTCTGCACAAATATCTGAAAGCCTTTTCAATTCTTCCTGTGTAAAAATTCTGCCAGTCGGATTATGTGGATTACAAAGAATAAACATGGATGTATTTTCTTCCTTAGCTTTAGCTTCAAAATCTTCAAAATCAATTGTGTAATACCCGTCTGAATCACATTTCAATGCATTATTTCGTACGATTCGTCCGTTTCCTTCTATAGCAGCTGTAAACGGTGGGTAGACAGGACGTTGGATAATGACGCCGTCTCCTTGATTGGTTAGTGCTCTTACAGCTATATGTAGAGCATGGACGGTTCCTGGACTAAATACAATTTCCTCTTTTTTGATTGTCCAATCATGCCTCTTTTTAAACCAATGTTGAATTGATTCGTAGTATTCATCTGGAAAAACAGAATATCCAAATATGCGATGATCGACCGTTTTATGAAGTGCATCAAGTAATGGTTGAGGTACAGGCAAATCCATGTCTGCAGTAAATAAAGGAATCGTTTCATTATCGAACCTTTCTGTATAACCTATCGCTTTTACTAATTCTCCGCCATCCCATTTTAGGGAATATGTATTGCGACGATTGACGATCTGATCAAAGTTATATCTCATCATTTTTCCTCCATTCTGTATTATTTTTTAATTATGCAGTTAAGCGGTTTCATTTCAGTATACATCGTGAGTTAAGTACCTTAACTGTATTATCAGTTTAGCACCTTAACTATATGTCAGTCAATAATATTTTGACTATTTATAAAAATCTTATAAATAAACAAAAGAACGAATATGTTTTTTCCTTTATGTTACAATGTTAATATAATTTGTTAATTGAGGAGTTAGAAAGGAGAGGTTACCATGGTGGACAGAGTTGAAACTTTTAACGAACTGATGGAAACACTTTATGAAACCTCTAGATTAATAAGTACATATGAAAGTATACCTAGAAAGTATGGAACGGAAGACGAGCTCTATATGGTTGAGGTACATACACTTAACTTAATAGGTGATATGAAAAAAACAAATACCTCAGAACTTGCAGAAATTACAAATCGTACGAAAAGCGCTGTTTCTCAAATGGTTGATAAACTAATAAAAAAGGAATTAGCTAGTAAATATAGGAATCCGCATAATTTTCGAGAATTAATCATTGAATTAACGCCAAAAGGTAAAATTGTTTATGAATATCATAAGAATCTTGATAAAGAAGAGTATGGCAAATATTTAAAGAACCTAGGATATTTTACAAATGAAGATTTCCAAAAAATGATTACGTTCTTAAAAATATACAATAATGGGATCTCTAATTCACTTAGCGGCAAGGACGTCTTGGATTAAATGAGGTAAGTTATACGTCCTTTGTTAAATAGTAATTAGCACTATTTGCTACTATAATATGTACATTAAACATTTCCGGGACTAGTTTTTAACAACCTAACTGTTTTAAAAAAGAATCCCGGAATATGCTTAATTAAAAATGCTTTCACTTATGGGAAACCATTAGATTTTCCAGTTCCATTTGAAAAAGAGAACCAGTAAATGTACAAAAGTGGCGATTAAAACTGTTGGCAAAACGATTTGCCAATCAACCTCCCCTTTTAAAATAACATTCACGACCATAAGGATTCCGGTTCCAGCTATAAGATTTAAGATGAATTGTCTTAGTTTTATGGACTCCGCCTTTTGGCTGAAAATAACATGCCAATTATCCTTCTTATTTTCTCTCAACAAGACCAAATCCTACTCCAGTTGGGTCAACCAAATACGCCAGATAAAACTCATCAAATTCCATCTTTTCGCGAACGACCATCGCTCCGTTTTCTACAGCGTCAGTGATTGTTTCAGCAATGGAGTCAACTTCGATTTGAATTCTTGTTCCATGCGGGTAATCATGTGGCCCTTTGCTGATCCCACCTTGAATCTCAGCTTGGCCGGAACTTTTTACTGGCCAAAAACCCCAATTAGGTTCTCCGATTTCCCAACCAAAAACCGTTGAATAAAACTTAACTGCCTTCTCAGGATCTTGACTACTAATTTCAAAGCCTACTATTCTTGCCATTGTCATCTCTCCTTTACTTCATTGTCAAGATTACTTTTGTATATCCTATTCTCATACCTGCACGTTCCATGTTATTTTGGCTGACTGAACCAAATCTCGCTTGACCGACAATTAACTTACAATTTTGCTCAGTCGCTTTATGCATACGCTGAGTGATTAGCGTAGTTTGTATGCCTTTATTACGAAACTCTGGTAAAGTTGCTGCGGCTGCTAAAGTTCCAATGTCATTCTTAACAAATAAAACCCCAATTCCTACAGGTACGTTTTCAATACATGCAAGATAGAATTTCCAATTTTCATTGTCGTAAAGAATTTTATTATTTTGGGCTACCCCATCTTTTAAAAAAGCAGGCATCCCGAAGCCTTTTGTATAAATTTCAGCGAATACATCAAATTCATTTTTATCTAACTCACGAACAGTGACTTTTGAATTAGTCCAATTATCTTGATGTGAAGAAAGGTCTAAGTAGAGGGTTGTGTGAAAATCATTTTGATAAAAACCAATGGTACCTAGGTGCAAAAGTAGTTCAGAAGAAACATGTCCAGGGGTTAGTTCTAAACGAACAGGAATATCCTTTTGTCTGTAAAATTGGATGATAGCATCTAGGTGTTTTTCATCACCATCCGATAACCCCTTAACAGTGTTATAAGAAGGTCCTGGAATGTTCATAACTGAAAAGGCTGTTGCGTTTCCAAACTTTTCGATTTCGACACCCATCGGATTTCCTTCAATTTCCTGTATAGCCCTAAGTCTAGAGTGCAATACCTCTATTTCAGATGTTTCTAAGGTTTGGGCAAATCTTTTCGTTACGACCACATTTTCCACTTCCTTTACTGATAATCTTATAAAACTAGCAACTATGATAAACACAAGTCTTTTAAAAAGTCGATTAGGTAAAGAATCATACTTACCAGAAGAACTTGTGATATAGCCGACTGCTATTAATTAGAAACCTTCCGACACACATAGATCATTTGGTAGCTGTCTTGTGTTAGGGGTGACTCGTTCCAGTCCTTGTAAACAGCTAAAATCTCAAATCCATTTTCTTTCAGAAGTCTATTCATTTCCTGAGGGAAGACATATCGCAATTTAATATTGGTTTTCATTTCATCAATCGTTTTTCCTGTGTCATCCATTTTCCTTCTAATTGTCGTGTAATGCTGAACCTGTTGAATAGTGTCATAGCTACTGATTGTGTAGACATTTATCATATTTCCTGTATCATCCTTGTAGCTTCTCCAGTATTCCTCAGTGGCCGGTTGAAGCAATTCATCCGCACTAGGAAATCTCGTACCAAAGATGAAGATTCCCTCTTTTTCAAGGTGACTGTAAACGGATGCGAGTAGTTGGTCCTGTTCCTCATTCGTGAGAAAATGCTGAAAAGAATTTCCTACGATAAAAATGAGTGGACTCTTTTCACCTAATTGGAGTTTCGTGCAGTCCTGTTCAATCCACTCAATTTCAAGATTCGTATTTTTCGTTTTCTTTTTTGCTTGAGTAAGCATGCCATTATGTATGTCCACCCCAAATAGGGTATGTCCTGCTTGAGCTAGGGGAATTGTTGCACGGCCAGTTCCACATGCTAAATCAATGATTGGCCCGTTAACCTTTGTAGCCCATTTCATTAAAAATTTCACGTCGTCTTGGAATGGCTCGTTCTCCTGATCATAAAGATCCGGATCTTTGTATTCTTCAAAATTGTTAAATTGGTTCATGTCGTATATCTCCTACTTTACATGTTTCTCTATTATGATCCTTGCTCTTTCATCCATATTGTTTGGAATTTCTGTTTTTGAAAAAAAACGAAGGTTTACGCTTTCTCCATCATTCATTTGTAAGTTCCCACTTATTTCATTCGCTATAAATACTGCAATTACATTGTATACCTCGTCACCATTTGGATATTTAAAGTAAAGTTCCCCACCTGATAATGTATCTATATGGATATATTTTTCTGCAACTAGTCCCGTTTCTTCGAATAATTCTCTTTTTGCCGTCTCCTCGAGAGTTTCTCCAGGTTCCATTGAGCCTCCTGGTAAACCCCATTCAAAGGTATCTGACCGAAGCTGTAACAGTATTTTGCCTTCTTGATTTTCAACTATTATAGTAGAACCAACCAATATTAAAGGTCTCGTTCCAATTAGGTTTCTGATTTCACTCGTATAGTCTCCCATATCATTCCCCTTTGTAAAACTCGTTCTTATACTATTTTCCACATAAAGGTAGTCATATCCTTCTAAAACTGTAAGCAAACCCTACAATATGGTAAGATTAAAAAGGAAAATCTATCTTGTAATTGAAAGGCTTGGTTTTTGTGGTAAAAACAAAGAAAAAACGTGTTTTAACAGAGATTAAACAACTTATTATGATTACCATTGGGGCTCTAATCGCGGGCTTTGGGTTGGAATTATTTTTAGTGCCTAATAATATTTTGGACGGTGGGGTTATCGGTCTTTCCATCATTGCTTCAAAGATCTTTTCAGTTCCAATGAGTATCTTTCTCATCGTTTTAAATATTCCGTTCCTTATTTTTGGATATCGAAAAATGGGAGTCAAATTTACTTTACATACGTTGTTTGGTGTCTTGGTATTATCAGCATTTACTGCATATTTGCATCATTTTGAACCAGTAACAAATGATTTATTTTTAGCAACGGTTATTGGTGCGGTTATTTTAGGTACAGGTGTCGGGTTAGTTATCCGAACAGGTGGTGCATTGGATGGCACTGAAATTTTGGCCATTATTGTAAGCAAGAAACGACCAGTCTCTGTAGGTCAAACGGTAATGATTATGAACGTGTTTATTTTTATCCTTGCTGCCTTACTTGTATTTAGTTGGGAAACGGCTATGTACTCGATTATTACTTATTACATCGCCTTTAAAATGATTGATATTGTGGTTGAAGGTATTGAAGAATTAAAATCGGTAACCATTATTTCCGATACACCTGATAAGCTTGCAACTGAATTGAATAAGGTATTGGGTCGTGGAATTACCTTTATACATGGTGAAGGGGCCTACACAAATGAACCTAGAAAAATTATATATACAATTGTCAGCCGGATTGAACTTTCCACACTTAGGGAAATTGCGCATGAAATTGATCCAAGTGCATTAATTGCGATTGAAAATATGGCAGATGTGACGGGAAGTAATTTTGGAAACGGTGAAGGACATTAATTAACAAATACAGAGGCTTGAGTGCCTCTGTATTTTTAGGTTATTTAAAAAATCAGGTAAGAAGCGAATTTTGCTTTAATAGTTGTAACTTTGTTAGAATTTTTATCGATACTAAAAGAAATGAGTGATAAAGATGATTAATAAAATTGGAAAAATAACCGTTTATGTAGAAGACCAAGAGCAAGCAAAGGATTTCTGGGTCAACAAACTTGGTTTTGTTTTAAAGCTTGAGCAACCAATGGGACCTGACTTTTTTTGGATTGAAGTAGGACCTAGTGAAGATGAATTCACTACACTTGTGCTATACTCTAAAGCAGCAATGGAACAGCATGACCCATCAAAGGTTTCACATCCATCCGTTCTTTTCAGCACAACTGACATTGAAGCAGCCTATGAGGAAATGAAGCAAAACGACGTAAAGGTTGGAGAAATGCTTAGAATGCCGTTTGGCACAATGTTCTCTTTCTCTGATCAAGACGGCAATGAGTATTTGTTAAGAGAAGATAAATAATGGAGCTACATATGTAAGAGCATGGGCGACCATGCTTTTTCTATTGATAGGAAAACCATTCTAATTTGGAAATATTTTTCATATATATGTCCAAAAGCAAAAAAGGACGGATATCATGAAAAGTTCTGGATATGGGCAAATTTATATCTCAAGAATCATCTTTTTATGTTTCTTTGTCGTAATCATTTGTTTTGCAGCTGCCACAAGCATATCCTCTATGAAAAAGGAATGGGTTCATTTTCAACAATTCGATAGCAACCTTCAATCCTTTCCAGCTGAGTTTTTTGTAAAATTGCTTGAATTCGAAAATGCCTATTTCGGACAGACTTTAATCAAAGAACAAGAATCGTTCACAAAACTTCTTGTCGAATCAACTCTACAATTTAAGTATGGTGATTTACGAAGTTTTTTCGGTCATGAACTTCCTGGATTATCGATGTACCATACTGAAATCCTGATTTCAGGGGAAGGCACAGATTTCACGACTCTTCCTTACGAGTCGGCACCTCCTCTAGATGTTTTACTTCAGGAAAGAGAAATGGCTCAAAAGGAATTAGAAGAACTAAATAATGATGATTCAAAGACACCGCCCGTTCAATTTGTTACCGATAGTAAAGTGTTAATCTATCACTCTCATAGTTTTGAATCCTATTTGCCTCTCCTTGGCCTCACAGGCAACCCTGATAAGGATAAAGCGGTTGATTCAAAAACAAACATCACGCTTGTCGGAGAACTCTTAGGTAAAGAATTAGAACAATACGGTATTAATGCAATTGTCGATAAAACGAATATCGGGCAAGAATTGCAGAAAAAAGGCTGGGGAACGACCAAATCTTATGCAGTTTCACGTGGAATCGTTCAATCTGCTATGGCAAGCGACTCTGATATCGACTTTTTAATTGATATCCACCGTGACAGTGTTCGGAAAGATGGTTCAACAGTCACCATCAACAATAAGCCATATGCAAGGGTATTTTTTGTCGTCGGAAAAGCGAGTCGTAATTTTGAACAAAGTTATGCACTAGCCGAGTCTCTCAACAAATCAATCGAGTCTCAGTATCCCGGAATCAGTCGGGGTGTGATTGGAAAGGGACTAGATCAAGGAAATGGAGTGTATAACCAGGATTTAGCGAAAAATTCAATTCTTATCGAAGTCGGCGGGGTTGATAATGATATGAAAGAATTAAAAAATACGGTTGAGGCACTTGCAAAAGTGATTAGTGATCATATTCTTGAAGCACAGAAAGTGAACTCATCGAATGAGTAAAGAGTTACTTTTTTGGGTGATTTGGTTGTTTCTCTCCACATTATTTTGCTTTTTTTACTTACCCTTTGGTTATACCATTACGGCATTTCTGACTGGGATTATCATGTGCTGTAAAGCGTTGGTTAAACAATTGATCGTGGAGAATAGAAAACAACGGGGGTAACTTAAACAGCCTCCGTTGTTTTTGTTTCTCCTCTTAATCCATTGCTTCTCTCACCTTTTGTGGAATCATCACAACCTCAGTTGTTAGATCAACGGGACGAAATTCCGGGTCAATACATTCGTCCCAATACTCTAGGTGCTTTTTATCAATCCAATGCTTGGATTCTTCAACGTTTTGACCACCTTCGCCTTGGACTGAATACCAATACAAATACTCATGACCATCAAGATTTTCTCTAAAAATGGTCTCAACGTACATCTTCTCACCTTCTAAAGTGACCAAAACATCCTTCATATTTTCATTTAAAAATTGTAGCCATTCCGTGACTATATCAGATTTACCCTCTTTCACTTTAAATCTTGTTAATTCAACATTCATGAATGAACAATCCTTCCTCTTATTTCCCAACCGTCACCCCTTGTCTCTGTGTGACGATTGTGGCTTGTTTTTTAATAATTAACACAAACAGTGTTGCCACAATACAAAGGAATCCCGCGGATATAAACGTGATGGTGTAACTATGGAAGACCTCGTAGAAGTAGCCACCTAAAAATGCTGCAACACCTGAACCGATTTGGTGTGCTGCAAACACCCAGCCGTATACGATTGGTCCATTTTCTTTTCCGAAAAAGTCAGCGGCAAGCCGTACTGTTGGCGGTACCGTGGCAATCCAGTCCAGTCCATAAAATACGGCGAATGCGATGAGCATCACGTATGATTGCATATGCAGGGCGTATGGCAACACAAGTAACGATATACCGCGGAG
The DNA here is from genome assembly GCF_000285535.1 of Bacillus timonensis. Lineage (GTDB taxonomy): Bacteria > Bacillota > Bacilli > Bacillales > Bacillaceae_L > Ferdinandcohnia > Ferdinandcohnia timonensis. The sequence goes on from NZ_HE610986.1 coordinate 342,332, forward strand.
GCCATAAAACCAGAATAATAACCATCGATTATCGAATCTATCAGATAACCAACCTGCTATCGTGGTTCCGATAATATTAAATACTCCCATGAATGCGAAGATACTAGCCGCATGAACCTCTGGTATTCCGTGATGGGTTGAGGCTGGAATAAAATGTGTGCCTAAAAGTCCTGCAGTTGATAAACCGCAAATAAAGAAACTTCCTGATAGTAACCAAAACGGGCCGGAGCGTACCCCAATCCAAAGCACCTCAAAAGCGGATGTGATTGGATTCTTTTTGTTTTCATTTTTTGGTTCTTCCTTCGTTGCCCCATATGGAAGAAGGCCTATATCACGAGGATGATCTTTCATCCAGATGAAGATTATGGGAGTAATCAGAAGTCCAAGCCCGATGAATACAGCCATTCCCACTCTCCAGGAATATGCTTCTGTTAGGAATGATAATAACGGTAAAAAGATCATTTGCCCTGCCGCGGTTGCAGCCATGAGTAATCCTAATACCATTCCGCGTTTTTCCTCAAACCAAATTGTTGCGATATTGGCAGAAAGTACAGATAAGAATACGCCTGAACCAATTCCAATAATAACTCCCCAGATGAGGTGGAGCTGCCAAATATGTGCCATAAAGAGGCTTGTGACTAGCCCAATGACTAACAAGACCATCGAATAAGCCATGATTTTACGGACACCTAATCTCTCAAGTCCAGCAGCGATGAATGGTCCGGAAATTCCATAGAGTATGAGATTTATGGCAAATGCAAAAGAAATGGACGAACGACTCCAGTCAAACTCCTGCTCTAATGGTATTAAAATGACTCCTGTAATGGAGCGAGTTCCCGCTGCAATTAGTACCGCAATGAATGTAATCCAAACGACAACCCAGCCATAATGCATGGTCAGCACTCCTTTTTTTAAAGGTTTTCGTAGATTTCAATTAGGTTGCCGGCTGGGTCACGAAAATGTGCAACCTTCAGCATCCAGTCCGCTTGTTCATGTGGCTTAGTGATGAACTCAAGTTTATCTTTCAATTGTTCGTATGTATTCTTAACACTATCCACTTTAAAAATCAATGTCGTTCTGTCCTGTTTTTCCTTAATTGGCGTATATTCAGCGCCAATCGCTGCCACCATTTGTTTTCTTTCAAATAAACCAATCTTTGCTCCACCGATACCAATAAAGTCCGCATACATGGAAGTTTCGTCCCCCCATGAAACCTCAAAACCTAGTATGTCTCGGTAAAATAAAAAGCATTCTTTATAGTTATCTACTAATAATCGGATATGCGTTAGGTTCATGTTATCCCTTCCTAATTACTTTTTGTATTATGATGTTTCTATTATACATTTATCAAAAATTTCTGCCTATTCTAAACACCCGAAGAATCTTCTTGCTATCAGCCATTAACTTCAACTATTGGCTGAAAAAAGTTTTTATTGGCCATAAATTATATTTATCAGCCATATTTTTGTATTATTGGCCATAAATCTGTTGTATCGACAGCAAAAGCGGCCACATTGCCCCGCTAAGCAATTTTACTACCAGCAAAGCCCCAAGGAATATCCTTGGGGCTCACACTCTACTTCACCGGAATCCAAATCTCAGAGTAATAGTCAGATTCATATGCATTTCCATCTGGATACATTTCGAACTCAGCTGTTCCCGCATACGTATACCCGCTTGATGGGAACCACTCTGAATAGATTTTTTTCCACGCGTCCTGCATTGCGTGAGGCATCGCTCCATGAACTTCGAAAACGGCCCATTTTGATGCTGGAATGTCTAACACATCAAACTTTCCTGATGCGCCATCCGTATTTTCCACTGCCACCCAATAGTCGATTGTTGTTGCATTTGGCTCACTTACACAGACACCTAGAATCCCATTAATTTCGCCGTTTATTAAGGGTATTAAAGCATCACAGGTCCCGTCAGAATTCACTTCGTCCCATAACTTCGGAATACTACGAAGTTGTTCATCATTCACACATGAAAAGTTGCGCTTCACTCCAACCACCTTAAATTCTTCCTTTTCAACAATACGATACTTCACTGGATCTGCTCCTTTCAGACTCACCTGAATGACCAGGCGGCTATATGATTGCAGCTTTCCAATCCCTTTTCGGATATCACTTGGCGTTACTCCATGTTGTTTCCGAAAAGCTTTTGTAAAAGCCTCGGGAGTGTCGTAGCCATATTTGTAGGCTAGATCGATAATCTTCATATCCGTTCTCGATAATTCTTCACCTGCAAGTGTTAATCTGCGGCGGCGGAGGTAGTCGCCTACTGTAATGTCTGTTAAAATCGAAAATGTGCGTTGAAAATGAAACGGTGACGCACTCGCGACACGTGCTATCTCTTCGATTGAGACATCCTCAAGCAGATGGTCCTCCATATAATCAATTGCGTTCTGTAATGATTCTAGCCAACTCATTTCCCTCACTCCTTACCTTCATTCTATCTGCCATTCTTTTTTCCATCCTGTCATTTTGTGCTTAGTTGAGACAGATTTTTTATAAAAAAGCTTTTTGTATCTTCATGAGTGAGTTTGTCTATAACCTCTTCTCTCGCAAAAAACTGGAGTTCTGCGATTTCTTCATCGATTGGCAATAAGTCCGCTATAACTCCTGTGAATTCAACCAAAAACATGGTAGTTTCCTGGCGTTCATATCCAATCTTCATTTTTTCAGGGAACTCAAAGCAAATTTGATCAGGAAACTGCTTTTTAATCAAAAAATCAGTACAGCCTGTTTCTTCCTTCAGTTCACGGAGCATTGCATGTTGTACCGATTCATCGCTGTCTTCAATCCCGCCCTTAATAAAATCCCACTCACCCTTTATTTTTTCTGAACCAGTCAGAGTGTTTATTTTTGTTTTATGGGCAAGTAAAAATTGATTGTCTTTCATTACAATTGCCCCAACTGCTTGTCTAATCATAATCGAGCGACTTTCGTCCTTCATGCACATCCACAATCCATTTTTAACATTTTTACTCTTCAGCCCTTTCCAAAATGATAAGATTTATATGTATTTCGGTACCAACTACCAAAATCCTTTTTAAAACGTGAAACGTTTTTTATGTCTAGTTTCTCTAACTAATAGAAGAAAGGAGGAAGGGTTTTGACGACAAACAAACTTGTTGCAAAAGCAAAAAAGGGAAATAACCGTGCTTTTCAGGAATTAATAGATACAGAAAAAACGAAGCTTTATAAGATGGCATACTTGTATATGAAAAATGAGGACGATGCACTTGAGGTGTTTCAGGAAACGATTTATAAAGCCTTGACTTCGATTAAAGGGCTTAAAAATGATACATATTTTTCAACTTGGATTACACGAATTTTGATTAATACCGCTATTGACCAACTCCGAAAGAAAAAAGAGTGATTCCAATGGAACGGGATTTCCTCGAGAGCAAGGCTCCTTCGTACACAAATAAGGAGAACGACTCTGATTTATTGGACGCCATTAAAGGGTTAGACGAAAAATACAAAACGGTTTTGATTTTGCGGTTTTACAGAGATCTTTCAATCAAACAAATTGCTGAATTCATAGGTTGCCCGGAAGGTACTGTGAAAACAAATATTCACCGTGGAATTTCCCTATTACGGAATCACTTAAAGGAGGACATTGTGAATGAGTAAACATTTCCCTGAATTTCATCGAGAACTTGAAAACATTCCTGTTCCGATAGAGAAACTTGATTCAATTATTCAGCAGACAATTAGTGAAACTCGAAAACAAAAACCAAAACGTAAAAAATTCGTACTTACCACGATTGGAACAGTTGCAGCAGGATTTTTCCTTTTTATCGGGTCAGCAACATTATCTCCTGCGATGGCAAAGGTTGCTTCTGAAATTCCATTGGTTGGCACTTTTTTCAATGAATCGAATGATGAAGGACTCCAAATCGCCGGTCGTAGTGGTCTAACTCAAGTGATTGACCAACAATCGAAGGACAACGGTGTAACACTTACTATGAATGAAATTTTTTATGACGGCACTCGCTTGACATTTGGCCTAACACACGAGGCCCTCATTGCAATCGGAAATATTGAACGTCCCACAATACTTGTAAACGGAAAAGAAATTAATTTTAGCACGAGTAGCTCTGGAAAATTTATCACTCCATCAAAATATGAGTCCGTTATGAATGTTACACCAACGGAAGATTTGCCGGAAGAGTTTGAGATGAAGGTTATTATTGATGCAGTGGGGCTTATCCCTGGTAATTGGGAATTTGAATTTCCAGTAAAGCAATCAAATGAAGTAACAGTTATCCGACCAAACAAATCGCAAGTTATTTATGATGCGGAAGTAACCGTAGAGTCCGTAAAGCTAGGTCCAGCTGGAACGGATTTGGCCATTCAAATTAAATCTGACCCGAATAACACCAAAATTGACCCTTATATGGATTTAGAATTTGCGATGATTGATGATCAAGGTAGAGGATTACGAATGCTTACTGGTAGTGGATATGGCGATACAATCAATGGAATCGAGGTGGCGAACCATCGTTATCTTTATTCGCCAGTCAAAGAAGGAGCAAAAAGCTTAACAATTCTTCCATATAAGATTCCGAGCGGGGAAGGTGCTTATAAAGAGCTATCTGTTTCATTAAATGAACTTCCAGTTGAAATGGATCAGGGCGATGTTGGAAAAATTACAGTGACCGATGTTGAATATCGTGATGATAAAACGATTGTTTATTTTGAAGTAGATAGTGATTTTCCATTTGACGATAACTTAACGAGGAATCGAACATGGGTAGAATCCGAAGATGGCAAAGATTTATCCATACAAGACAATCCATTTGCTAAGCGAGTTAAAGGGAATTTATTTAAACAGGAATTTAAGGCTACAAACAAGAAAGATATCGTGTTTAAAGCTTATCAAATACCAAATCCTAGCATGTTTGAACCGTTTAAAATTACATTACCATAACATAGGAAAAGTCAGGCACTAGTTGGCCTGACTTTATTTATCATCTGCAAGCATTTCTCTGTCGATGGCGTGAGGCGGTTTTTCAAACCATCCCTCATCTATCATTAAATTAGCGCCGTCTTCAACATATTTTCCAACGTCAAGGATAAACTTACTAAACATCAACCCAATGTCTCGTCTACCGTTCAGGGATATCGCATTTGCGTAAGACCTTATTTTCATGGAAAACATATCTATTTTATGAAAAGTCATTAACTTATCCGAAAAAGGTGGAATGGTTGATGGCTCCACTAAATCATCAAGGAGGGGATGGCCTGGTAAATTATCTCTGTTTAGCTTTTCCGTGCATTCCTTAATATGATCCATTGTGATTTCCTTGCCTCGTTGCATGAATTCCTTCACTTTTTTATGTTTTGCTACCTGACTAAATCCAATTAAAAGTCCTTTACTTGCCACATTATTCTCCAAATTATCTTGAAGATGTGCAATTTCTAAAGCTTGGAGCGGACGAACATCTCCAAAGAACCCAGCTAAATAACTCTGTTTTTGAATAAAACTTACCTCTTTTGGGATTGGAATCACCGGCGGCTTTGTTAATACTCCCTTTTTCTCTAAGGTTTCATTTAATGCAACTAAAAAGTCGGTGGTATCGCGGTTAAATCCTATTACTATTTCTCTGACGTCTTTCCGTATCATCATTGGAATTGCTGTGGAGTAAAGACTCAGCCCAGCTTTCGCAGTGTATTTCAAATAATGAAGATAAAATTCATCCGCAAACAATCGTGGGGCATCCAAATTTGCATCTTTCTTTACATCAAATCCAATTGGGATAGGGAAATTTTCTTTATGAAAAATCTTGACTATTTCGGCAATGATTTTTTCACTGATGCTTTTTCCTTTTTTCAAGATTTCCATGATGTCAGGATCCTGACAATGTTTTTGATAATACGTTAACACACAAATCGCCATCGAGTTCCCCATATAAACTGCCCAAAGCTTACCCATTTCTGCTGAAGTAAGTTTTTCATTCGTTGAATTCATTTCCAAACCCCTCATCACTTTTTTATCTAGTATTTTGCAAGTTGAGTGGTTGTATTCAAAAATGCAAGCATTCAAAATATTTTTCGACAAAAACCTTTTTTTAATTAGTCATTAATGCCTGATTCATCAATGTTTAAGACGTTTCTATTTTTAAAAGAAAAAATTCCGTGACAAAGTTCAACATTTTGGATTTTTTTTACATTTGATTTAATCGATTCAATCATGTAGTATACAAATACAAGCTACATTGTACGTAATCATAATAAAGTTTAACCTTTGAACTGAAATAGGGAGTTTAACATTGAAATTGGAATGGCAGGCCTTCGTCCATGGCGACATGAAGGACATACAGGAACGTTTCTGCAAACACCCACTTTGAGGAGTGGTGGTTTTAAACTTTCTTAGGGTATTACGGCAATTGTGGCTTTTCCCATTTCATGCTAATCCATTTTCCAATTGGAGGGTGGATTTTTATTTTGGGATTCAAATATCTTGACCTTTGTCGTAAATTGATTTTATAATTATTTTGGCTTCCCTTTAATTATGTCCCAGTAGCTCAGTAGGATAGAGCGACAGCCTCCTAAGCTGTAGGTCGTTGGTTCGATTCCAATCTGGGACGCTACGAGTAGCTCCTAAGTGATAGGGGCTATTTTTATTTTTTCAATCAAAAAAGAGGCGTAACGCCTCTATAGAGTGTAGACAAAGTCAGTACTGACTTTGTCTACATGAATTTTTAAGGATATCTAAATTTAAACTCAATTCCCAGACTGTCTTGAAAGCGCTTGTCAGATAAGGCGCGCAGCTGAGTGAAGACGCGAATAGAAGTTGCCTTCATGAGCGGACGAGCGAGGCAAGCAACGCAGGATGCGAGCGTTTGTCAACAGTCTGAAGAGGCGTAACGCCTCTATACTTCTTTTGTATTCGTTTCTTTGTTTACGTATGCAGATACCCCTTCAGTTATGACACGATCGATGTCGAGATACGGCTTCCCACGGAGTGCATCATTCGAAAAAATTTCAATGCTTTCTTCTTTTTTATCCTTTTCCAAACTGTTCACCTCCACGCTGGCAATAGATAATTTTCTACATTAGCCATATTGTGGGCAATCAGCTTGATGTTCATGCACTTTGTGATTGAATGAGTGGTTGAGGCTTTAATCATAGGTTCTCTTCTATATCCATTGTAAAAATTCCAAGCGGTTACCGAACGGGTCATGGGCGTAAAAGCGATTCGCACCCGGGAGATTGTTATCATCTATTATGTTCACGTCATTATTTTGTAGGTGCTGTTTTAAGGCTTGAATGTTCTCAACTTCGAAAGCAGGATGCGCTTTTTTGGCAGGTGAAAATGGATCCTCAATCCCAATATGAATTTTTACAGTTCCATACGCAAACCAAACACCCCCATTTTTCCGGAGTGTCTCCGGCTTATCGACTTCTTTACAGCCTAAAATTTCTGCATAAAAGTGGCGCGCTAGGTCTTCGCTTCCTTTTGGCGCAGCAAGCTGAATATGGTCAATCGCTTTAAATGTATACGTCATCTTAATCCCCTCTTTTTTATATGGTACATTAATCGTAAACCATTTTAGGGGATAAGAATATTCGATTGATTTTATGTATATGTATAAGATTTTCTTATTTCGAAGGATACATTTCTTGTAAAAATTGAATCGATTGGTTTATTAGCTCTTTCAGCACCTCAACATCAATATCTGCAACTTTGTTGATATAGACACAGGCTTTACCTGTTGTATGTTTGCCAAATTTTTCGAGTAACTCCTCACGCCTTGAATCGCCTGTTGCAAAATACAAACTGATTTTTGCCTTACGTGGCGAAAACCCAACAAGCGGCGCATCGCCCTCATGGCCAGAGGCATATTTGTAATGGTAAGAACCAAACCCAATAATGCTTGGCCCCCACATTTTTGCCGGGTAACCAGTCGCTTCTGTAAAGATGTCTAAAAGCTTGTATGCATCTTCTTTCTTTTTGAGGTTTTCGACTTTTTCAATGAATTCAATAACACTCGCATCGTTTTCCTTTGTTTTTAATTCGTACATGGTTATGAGGCCTCCTTGGTCATAGTAGTAGGATTGACATTATTAAGTAGTTCAAGACATTGTGGGGAGATTCCTGCTTCAGTAAAGCTATTGGCCATAAATTTTATTTATTAGCCATATTTTCTGTTTATTGACCATAGGTTTCGTTTATCAGCCATAAAAAATTTTTATTAGCTAAAAATATAAATTGGCTCTAATTATCACTCATATTTTATTAGAATCCTCTCAATATCTTCTGGTAAAATGTAAATTCTGCTTTTCAAGTCCCCTTTATGTTCTAAATTTAGTGTATTAAATATAGTTTTTGCTGCTGTACGAGAAGGTAATTTCAAAAAATGTCGTAGTTGCTGATTAGTTATGGTGTTTCCAAATAAAAGAGAGTAATCGACTAATGAGTTTAGATAAGCTGCCTTAGATACGTGATTACAATTAGTGCACGTCCATGACCTTTCGGTTCTTACCATTGGAATCTTGTCACAATTTGGACAGCTCACTCCATAAATCAACTCATCCGCTTTTATATTAAATTGTGCTATAATATCGTGATCGTTAGGTGTATGCTGCTTTAATAGGATTTTACTAAGCTTTAGCATTTGCTTACGATCCAACACTTTATCCCGATTCCTCTTTTCAAACAATTCCATTTTTGTAAGGAAGCTTGGGCTTTTAATTACCTTATGAGCGTGTTTAAAATCTGTACTCGCATCAATAATGGCATTAGGATTTGTGAAGATTACAAGGGTCTCAATCGGAATTGGGGGAATTTTGAAGGTTTCAAGAAGTTTTTTAAGTTGTAGTTGATGTCTGTTGATTTGGGCAACAGGACAATGATACGATTTTCTCTTATCTTGATAGGTTTGGATTAATTGGTCAAACTTGCCGTCGAAATATAGCTCTCCGCGGTAATTTTTTGCATCTATTATTAATAGGAATGTGGGACTAACTAAAAGTAAGTCTATTTCAAAAAAATGCTCTCCGGAGGTATCTGGGAGACGTAGGTTATGGAAGATGAGGTAGTTTTTTTCTTTTAAAAATGTCAAATAGTACTGTAAAGATTGCTCTCCACGATAGCCTGACATTCTTCTTCCGTATTCATCTCTAATTTGTTGGTATTTTGGCTGGGTTTCTAACAATCTTTTAAGTAATGCTTCAAGCTTTCGGATTCGTAAAGGGATCTCTAGTTCCTTTTTTCTCATTAATCATGCCTCCTTTTCATTCGATAGTACTTTTTTCGACAGATTTCTTTAAATTCCTTCAAATAAAATTGTGACATTTTTTCTTTAAGACAATTTATGGCTGTTAGAAAACTTTTATGGCTGAAAGCAGAAAAAAACGGCTGTTATAAACAATTTATGGCCAATAATTCATTTTTATGGTTTTTCCGAAATTCAACTAAACACCCACCAATAAGTAATTGCAGCAAAAATCAATAACATCACTAATTCATACAGATAAAGGATGTACTGCTTCTTTTCGGGTTCATATTTCCAGTGCATGAATGCGCGGAATAGATTTAAGATGGTGAAGAAACCGATTATATAAAAAAAGATAGAATCTATTGCGAAATAAATTCCGACTAAATAGATGACCAAAAGTACTAATTCAATGGAAGCTTGTCCTTTGTTGACCCATTGACTCCTCAATCCTCTTCTTTTTTTAATATTGAACTTTCTACGTAATAAAACATCGCTTATTAACCCAAATATAACCACCGCTAAAACAAGTATAATCAATTTATAAATCATAGAATCACCTTTTCCTCTCTCGCAGACTATGAGTCTATTATTCTGACAAATATTCAAAAAAGCATAGAAAATGGCCATAGCAGGAAATAGCTCATTTTAAAGTTCTATTTCAAACTCTATCCCGGTGGGTGCCTCCTTATGTGGTGTTTGATCGCCTTTAAATTGTAAGGTTATCCCCTTGGGTTCGTCCGGTAGGGCTGGCGAAACGACAAAATTATAGGATACATGGCCACCTGATCCACTTCCGCCTTCTGTTCTGCTGTCATACTTATCGCCCACTAGTAATTCCCAAAACACGTGGAACCAAGTTTCATCACCTTCTTCTGATGCATCCCAGTTAATATTTAAATTAATGACGCTTGCATTCGAGTATTGTCTAATAAAGTTGACTGTATAAAACACATTTTTGACTTCAACAGCTTTTAAAACCGGTAGGTGCTTCCTGAATCCTTTGGGCTCAACCCTAGGCCTGAAGTGTTTTTCAGATCTAAATGATTCAAAAACAGCCTTCAAAAACTCCTCGTAAAACCCATATTTCTTTGACCATCCAGATATCATTTCATCCTTTGGGAATCCTGGATTGTCATTTGAGAGGTCCTTTCTCTTCTTTAACAGGGCACAGATTTGCTCATCTATTTCAAAAAGTCTTTCATCATAATGTACGTTTGGTCGTTCAAATGGTAGTCGTTTCATTTCCATTCCTCCTCGTAAACACATTTTAACATATTCTGGAACATCACATAAATAAATCCAGCAAAACAAGGTAAAACTAAGGACACAATTTAAGATGTAGGAGGCGTGATTAGTGGAGAACGGTTTGTCCATTTTTGCACTTGGTGGAATTAATGAGATTGGGAAGAACATGTATGTGGTGCAGTATGATGATGATATTTTGGTGATTGATTGTGGAGGAAAGTTTCCCGATGAGAGTTTACTTGGAATTGACTTAATTATTCCAGATCTAACCTATTTGGAGGATAATCAGGAGAAGATTCGTGGTTTGCTGATTACGCATGGGCATGAGGATCATATCGGTGGGATTCCTTATTTTTTAAAAAAGCTCAATGTACCGATTTATGCGACTCGGTTTACGCTTGGCTTAATTGAGTTGAAGCTTACAGAGCATCGACTACTCGCTGATTCAGAGTTGCACCCGATTGACGCGGATTCTACGCTTACGTTCGGTAAAATGTTGGTTTCCTTTTTCAAGGTAAATCATAGTATTCCGGATTGTCTTGGAATTGTGTTTGATACACCTGAAGGCAAGGTTGTTCACACTGGAGATTTCAAATTTGATTTGACCCCTGTGAATGACCAGCATTCGGATATTCATCGTATGGCTGAAATCGGGCGTGAGGGTGTACTTGTTTTATTATCAGAAAGTACGAATGCCGAGCGCTCTGGTTCGACACCGACTGAGTTAAAGGTTGGGCACGTGATTGAGGAAGCTTTTATGAAAGCGACCAGAAAGGTTTTTGTGTCAACATTCGCTTCGAATATTAGTCGTATTCAGCAGGTTGTTGAAGCTGCGATGAAGACAAACCGAAAGCTTGCACTGCTAGGAAGAAGTATGGTGAATGTCGTGGATGTTGCCGTCGAGCGCGGCTATTTACATATACCGGATGGCATGCTGATTGATGTACAAGAGGTGAACAATTTAGCACCTGAGAAGGTTTGTATTTTATGTACGGGTAGTCAGGGGGAACCGCTGGCTGCACTTTCGCGACTTTCTACTGCAAGTTACCGGGATGTGCAAATACTGCCCGAAGATACGGTCATTTTAGCAGCTGGACCGATACCAGGTAATGAAAAAAATGTATCTCGAATTATTGATAATTTGTTCCAGCTTGGTGCGGTTGTTTTATATGGTGGCAGTGCAACTGGAATGCATGTGTCCGGTCACGGCTATCAAGAGGATCTCAAGCTGATGCTAACGTTGATGCAACCGACGTATTTTATCCCAATTCATGGGGAGTATCGGATGCTACATCAGCATAAGTCGCTCGCGGTATCTGTTGGCGTTCATCCAGAAAATGTTTTTATCATTCAAAATGGGGATGTGGTGGACGTTAAAAATTCGGAAGCGCGCCAAACACGAAAAATCCCAGCTGGAGATACCTATGTGGACGGAATTGGTGTCGGTGATGTAGGTGATATCATTTTACGTGACCGAAAGCAGCTTTCTGAGGACGGCATGGTCGTCATTGTTGTCACATTGAGTAAAAGAGATCAGAAAATCTTATCGGGGCCGGATACAATTACCCGTGGATTTGTGTTCAATCGAGATTCGGAAGAACTTTTAAAAGAAACAAATCGACGTGTAAAAAAAGCAATTCTTGACCTTCAAAGTGAAAGAAATTACCAATGGAATGCGATGAAAAGGGAAATTAAAAAGTCGGTTGGACAATATTTATTTGCGCAAACAAAACGAAAGCCAATGATTTTACCGTTTATAATTGAAGTGTAACCCTCCGATATCGGAGGGTTTTTTAGTCCCAAACTTGATCAAGTTTATCTGCGTAGTATTCAATGGCACGCTTGTATGTTTGAATGGACGTATCATTTGAAGTGTTCACTAATCCCTTTAAAAGAAGTTCCATCGCTTCCTGATGTCGACCAAGATTGTAAAGTGCCATTGCATAAAAAGCCTTCATGGCATGATTTTCAGGAAATAGCTCTGTCCCCTTTATCAGAGTCGCCGCAGACTTTTCATAGTCTCCGAGTGTTCGATACGTGCTACCCAAACCTAGCAAGGCCCCCTCTAATTCTTCAGCTTCTAACCCTAATCCGATGGCTTTTTCATAAAATGGGACTGCTTCTGACTCCAATCCTAACACATCAAAACTCCAAGCAACTTGATAGTTTAACTGAGGGTCTCCAGGAGCATCCTTGATCAACGTCAAAAGCCGTTCATTTGATTCTTTAAGCCGACCCTCTTTTCTAAGTTGAAGAGCATGCTTCATTTTTGATAAGTCTCCTGATATTCCTCAAAATCGAGCACCTCAATCACATCTGACCAGTGTAGGGCTGTTCCGACAAAATCTCTAATATCAAGGTCTTTCATCTCATATGTTTCGCCATCGTTTGTTGTACCCGTTGCATCTTCTATAAAAGTAACCTCGTACCCTCGGTCAAAAGCAGAAATAGCCGTAAACATACAACAGAATTCTGTATTAAAACCAATGATGAAAACCTGTTTTACACCTAATTCCTCTAAAAGGGACGAAAGATTGGTTTTAAAAAATGAGCTTGGGGTTGTTTTTTCAACTACGTAATCAGCCTGGTCTTTGACAGATTCATGAAGTTCCGAACCTTCAGACCCTCTATATAACGGACTTTCTTCGTATTCATCGAAATGTCTCACCATGATTACTGGCAACCTTTTCGCTTTGAAGTCTTGAATGATTTGTTGGATTTTGTTAAGTTCTTCACTAAAATCTTTGAAACTTACAATTCCATTTTGCACATCTATTACTAATAATGCTTGCATCTTAGTTCCCTCGCTTCTGAAAAGTTGGACTTAGTTCGCTCCAAACGTCGAATTGGTTGCCGTCTGGGTCTTTAAACACAAAATTATTACCGGCATGGCCACGGTCTTCGATTTCACCAACGGTTATATGTCTATCTTTGAATTTTTTATGTAGATTCTCTAGAGCTTGCAAACCGTCAACCTCAAAGGTTAATGAAAAACGCTCATTCCCTTTTGCATCCCTGAAATTTGAAGACTGTCCCTCCTGCGCAGCTACTAGAAAAAAGCTTTGATTGGCTAAATCGAGAATGGCTTTGTCACCATCCAAGTAGTTCAATGTTGCCCCAAGTTTTTCTGTGTACCATGTGGCTGAACGCTGGACGTCGCTAACGGGTAGATAGGTAGTTCCAACACGTATAAGTTTTTCTGACATTGTAAGATCCTCCTTATGGTTCATTCTTTTTCCCCATTGTCACATCGTCAAACGGTGCGTAGTGATTACTAGGCAGTTTTTTCTTGCTGACTGCTTTAAAAATGATTACACCCACGGCACCAACTATGATGGCGAGAATTACGATTTTCATGGGTCACTCTCCGTTCTAAAAAGAGAATACGTCATGTAGTGTATTCGTGCTATGTTTGCATTCTCCTTTAATTTTATGAATTGTTTACCAATTTTATCAACCAAGAAAAAAGCCTCATCCTAAAAATAGATGGGCTTCTTGTTAGCTTTATGTAGTTAACCTATTGATAGCTTGGACGTATTGTTCGTATAAGGGCTCCCAAAGTTGTTTGCGATTTTCTACCCTTTTTCCGTCAAGCAATACTCCTATAACTTCCAAGCATACGTCCCACCCTGCTAAGTCTCTCGGAGTATGGTCGGTAAGCTTTGTAATCGTCTCTAGTAGAAGCAGCTCACATCCATCCTGTTCTGGAGTTAGCTCAAAGCGGACACTGTCGTCTGCCCAAGTGAATTCCAAAGCAGAGCGATCATGATAGTCAGTAATCGTCATTTTCTCGAAGGTTCCATTCCCCATATCAAAAAGGATGTGTCCACCTTTTCGAAGTTCATCGATTTTCAATTCTGGAAACCATGTTGGTAGTTTATCATTGTCTGTTAGCATCGCCCAAACCTCATCAATTGAGTGAGGATAATGGCGTTCGAATGTTGCTATGTAATCTGGTTCGCTTTTTGTAAGAGTTGCGAGCATGGTTTTGCCTCCTATTTCACAAAAACTTTTTAAAACTTTGTTTCAAATCATCCCATCCATATACTGCTTCTTTTACCTTTTTCCCGCCGATTTCATCTTCCACGGTATCTAGTTTGCAAGCTCCAAGTCCTTCGTAAAAGAGACAGGATTTATTTTCTTCCAATACAAATACTAGCATGGTATTTATATTCTTGTTTAAAAGCTGCTTTACGACAGGGACTACTAACCTTTTCCCCAAGCCTTGTCGTTGATATTCTTGTAAAATGTAGATGGCATACAGCTCACCATGATAATTTTCATAGCTCCCGCTGCGCTCTTTTCCACCACAGGCAAACCCAACGATTTCACCTTGTTCATTTTCCCCAACAAAAACATGTCCGTTTGGGATACCCTTTTTCCACATATTTTCTTTTGCCTCATAGGACAATTGTTGGAGAAATTCATCTGGGACAATTCCAGAATAAGTCGTTTTCCAACTGTCTACATGTACTTTGGCTATGCCTTTTGCATCACATAAAATAGCTTTCCGTATTTTCATAAACTCCTCCTACTTTACTTCAAGCGCAAATGCGTAAAATGCATCTCCACTTGATACATCACCTTCAGTCCACCAAACCCCATAGGAATAGTAGTACACTCCTTTTTCCTCTGGTGCTGTAAAACGGTGATTTTCTACTGTTACTTCTGTTTCCTTGTCACCATTGTAATATGCGACATGCACCTCATTTGGCTTTGGTTCATAATCCATCACAAACGTAATTTCTTGACCAGGCTGCACAACTATCGGATCTTTTCCTTCTAATAGTGCTTCAGGTCCTGCTGTGTCAATACATTCACCTTTAAACTTTGAGCTCCAACAATAGGTGCCGAGTTTCGTTGGGTATGTTTCATTCTCAATTTGAATGTTCGTTTCAGGTGGTTTGCTACCTGTCAGTTTACTTGACGTACTCCCTCCACAACCTGAAAGAGTAATCACAAATCCTATGATAAGTACAAGCATCCATTTTTTCATATTGTAGCCTCCAATTATGCGCTTTTACTAAACTGACGAAAGATTCTAAAAAAAGTTACACATTTTGAAACCTAACCGCTTACTTTTCCGTATATTTGGTATAATGGAATATATATGAAGAATGGATTTACTTTGTAAGGAGGTCAAATAATGACAGGTCTTGTTACAGTTGTGATGATCTTTTCAATCCCTCTTGTTGCGATTATTACAAGTCACTTTCAAACACAATCAAAATATAAACACAAAATGATTAAAGATGAATTGGAGCTAGAGAAGCTAAAGAACGAAAATTATTTGCTTGAAACGGAAAAAATGCGTGTCGAACTTGAAAAGATGAAGCTTGAAGCTCCAAAGGATGAAACGAAAATTATCTAAATAAAAGGCACCCAATGATGGGTGTTTTTTCACCTTTCATTGCATATTACTTATATAATCATTCATTTCTTTCTTCCCTTTTAGAATAATCACTGTTTTATCTTGTGATAATCGGTTAAGTCTTTCCTGCATTTTATGTAAACGTGGTTTGTAGGTCGTCCAGATGAATTTGATAAACTTCCAATCTAATTTTTCTGTGCAGCCGAGGTCAGGACGTTTTTTTCCGATGTATGTAAAATAACGTTTAATTACACGGTAGAGGCACTGGTATCTAGGAAGTTCGAGATAGATGATGGTGTCAGCTTCTTTTGCACGTAGTTCGAACGTTTTGCTATAATTTCCATCAATAATCCAACACTCTTTTGCAACAATTTCCTCTTGGGCTGCTTTAAATTCTTCGTGTGATGCTTCAACCCAATCAGGTTTCCAAAAATAGCTGTCTAGATGATACACGTCGATTCCAAGTTCTCTACCTAATTTTTTAGCAAATGTTGATTTCCCAACCCCAGCCGAAATCCCGATTACCATGATTTTTTTCATAGGATACCTCGCTTTATTGGTATTTTTGTACCATTATTTCATGCTATAATTTAATAGTTTATTAGTTTTCGAAAAGGAGTAAGGCAAAGTGTATCATTTCATTGCATCGATTGTAAAAGGCATACTTACCGTTACTGGTGGGATCAAAGTTTTTAACAGGGAACAACTACCAAAGGACGGGGCTTATGTTGTTGCTTGTACACATACAGGTTATATTGATATTTTATGGCTTGGTGTTTCATTATTACCACGACAAATTCACTACATGGCAAAAAAAGAATTGTTTGGTTCCAAATTTGTCGGCGGCTTTTTATCAAAGCTAAACGCCTTCCCAGTGGATCGTGATAATCCTGGTCCAAGTGTGTTAAAAATTCCATCGAGATTGCTTTCAAAGGGTGAGATTGTTGGAATTTTCCCAAGCGGAACACGTACAAATGAGCAAACTGCCTTAAAACAAGGGGCAATCACAATTGCGCAACGAAGCAAGGTTCCCGTTGTTCCAGCTGTGTATCTTGGACCAAATACGGTTAAGGAATTATTGAAGTTTAAAAAGGCTAAGCTTATCTTCGGTGAGCCCATGTTTATTGCATCACCTGATATGGATGCAAAACAAGCACGTGACCATTTTACTCATGAACTGGAAAAAAGATTTGAGCTGCTTCGTGAGGAGTTACAGAATGTACGAAAGTAACGCTTGGAGTCAAATTCCAAGCGTTTTATAATTGAAATTTTTCCTTTATCATTTTGGCTACTTCTTCTGCACTAAGGTTTGTATTGTCTATTTTGATGTAATGATCGAATGTAATTTCTCCATCATATGAATTCAATCGATGTTTTTCCATCGTCTGTTTTATATCATTTTCAGACCAGGCGATATCTCGTTTTTTTGGTTTGTGCTGGAGTCGATTTGGGGTTTTATTTCTTTCAAGTCTTTCTTCCAGGTCAGCTTCAAGCTCTACATAGTATACAGTGGCCCCTCTTGATTCGAAAAGTTCCGAAAGCTCCTTTACATACTCCCAATCGGATTCTAAATTAAACATCCAAACATACGTGAAAATCATGCCATATAAATCACTTTTTGATACTTCTTCAAAAATCTCCTGACGAAACAATTTGACTAATCGTTTCCCCTCTTTCGTACTGTAGTCAAAAAAGTGACTCACTAAGTCAATGGTCATATGGTTGTGAAATAACTTCAAATCTGTTATTTTTGCTAATTCCTGTCCAACCGTCATTTTTCCAACTGCTTGAGGTCCAAAGATATGAACAAATTTCATAGGCTTTCCTCACTTCTTTTTGAATATTTTACCATAGTCATAGAAAAGTTCACGTCCTATTTTTACGTTTCCATAATCTTTTGACTCTGATTCTCCACAAAATATACTTTTCTCGATTTCTGTGCCACAAGAATGATCACTATTATGGCTAAGACCATGCTAATGACGGATAATGTTACGATGGTATAGCGTAACGGTAAGAGGTCGCCCATGATTCCAATAAATAATAGGAAAACGACAGACACTGCACTTTGCAGTACACTAATAATACTGGTGACACGCCCCATCATTTCAACAGGGACATTGTTTTGATAAAAGGTGGTAAAGCCTGTATTTGAAAAGGCAAAAAAGAATCCTAAAATGATAAATCCGGTGGCTGCGATCGTAAAGCTCGATGCAATCGAGTAAATGAAATAACCTGTCGCAAGCATAAAGAGTCCCGTTCCGATAAGGGTACGAATCGATAGAAACCTAGAAATAAAAATAACCAGTAAACCGCCTGCGGCATAGCCAATCCCGGTTACACTGATAAGAAGACTATACTCAACTTCCGTTAAGCCAATCACTCGTTGTGTAAAAACAACCTCTTGCGAATCCATCGCCATTGTAAATATATCGAACACGATAAAGCTGAAATATATGGTCATTACGAACACTTCTTTCTTGCCAAAGCGAATGACCTCTTTCCAATCTTCTTTTAACTTTTTGAATTGAAGCTTTTCCGTTGTTTGGGTTTGACCGCTATCAAGATTAGGCAGACATGCAATGAGGATTGCTGAAATGGCAAATAAGATTGCATTACTATAGATTGCGATTTCCAAACTACCGACTACAAATAACATACCTGCAATAGCTGGGCCTGTAATGAATGCACCCGATGAGACCAAACTTCTAATTGAATTAAAGGTCTTCCGCTGTTCCTTTGGAATGAGTACGGTTATGTACGTAGTTGATGTCGGTGTGAAAAAGGATTTTGAAACATTGATGACAAATAACACCGCATAAATCATCCAGATACTTGGAAGGATTGGAATGATGGCGACCGCAACGGCCCGAATGATATCGGTTACAATCATGATTTTCTTTTTATTCGAGCGGTCGATGATGCTCCCGGACCAGCCATTTACAAGAATGGACGTGATGGGGCCGACAACCCATAAAGCAGCAACTGCTGCGGCCGAACCTGTCATTTTTAAAACAAGTAGGTTAATAGCTACGAGATAAACAAAATCTCCCAAAGATGATAATCCCAACCCGGTTAAAAGCAATGCTGGGAACTTCCATTTTCCAATGATTTGCTTCATTCAGTACCCCCACTTTGAAAAATTTCCCTCTTCCAAAATAGTACATGAAAAGCAATGAGAAAAGTAGTCCAAACTTGAATCTCGAACGGACATCCTTTACGATGGTGTTAATTCGTACATAAGGGAGTGGGAATCATGGCAAGTGTGTATGATTTTGAAGTGAAAATGGCAAATGGAGAAATGAAGTCGTTGAAGGATTATGAGGGGATGCCACTATTAATTGTAAATACAGCAAGTAAATGTGGATTCACCCCTCAATTTAAGGGATTACAGGAGCTTTATGAAAAATATCAAAAAGATGGACTCGTTGTGCTTGGGTTCCCATGTGCACAATTCGGGAATCAGGAATTCGAAAAAATTGAAGAGACCACCTCTTTTTGTGAGCTTAATTATGGGGTGACGTTCCCGATCTTTGGAAAAATTGAGGTAAATGGTGAAAATGCTGACCCGCTGTTTCAATTTTTAAAGGACGAGCAAAAAGGAGTATTATCAAAAGCGATTAAATGGAACTTCACAAAATTTTTAGTAGACCGTAATGGTCAGGTTGTGGAACGCTACGCTCCACAAACGGAGCCTGCTAAAATGGAGGAAGACATTCAAAAGGTGTTATAGATAATATAGTAAGAGCATGTTTTGAAAAAATAATTGTTCAAAACATGCTCCTACTCTTTCCAACAAATTAAAGGAAGAATTGTTTCAATGTTTCAACGTCCTGCTTAAATTGAGTTACATCTTCGTCTTTTACAAATTCTAATAAATAAGAACGTTCCACTGGTGATAATGATTCAATATGGTTTATATAGGATTTCCATTCATTCTTACCATCTTCAAGTGAATAGCGTCTGAAATTTTCATCCCATTGAAACACATGAATGTTTGTAAGCCATGGTTGTAAGAGTTCAATGCTCTTTAACCTATCTTCCTTTGTTATTCCCGTAGCTGGTTGCCAGTATAAAAATACATTCGGTTCATTAATTGCTTCCATTAGTAATTTTGAGCTCTCTGGTGTATCTGTATATGTCCAACGATGATATTCCAGATGGAGCGACATCTCATATTCTCTTGCAATTCGAGCGGATTCCTTCACATCTTTTACAATTCGATTAAAATCTTCTTCATTTATTTTTCCAACTTCTTTTGAACGATCCATCACACCAGCCCAAATTCGAATGGATGTGGTACCTAGACTTTGAGCCGTTTGAATAATGGGAAGAATGGACTCGTTATCCCCAGCACGATAGTAGGACCCATAAGAAGAGACTTCCAAACCAGCATTTCTTGTTAATTCTCCAACCTTTGTTGCATAGGCTAAGTCACCAGGTGGAACGTGCACATCTCCACCCCACTCAATCACTTGAAGACCAGCCTCAGAAGCTATTTTAATAATATCCTCCGGGTTCTTCTTTCTAAACGTTACCGAACAAAGTCCTGTTTTCACCACGGAAACCACCTCCACTATGCCATATTTTTATATAATTGCTCGGTTATTTCGTATTGCAAAGCCTCACCAGCGGTGTATCGTTTCACTTCTTCTAACATAAACGCGCCCAATCGAGCTCTTTCCGAACCTGCACTACCTGCAATATGAGGTGTTAACATAACATTGGGTAGAGTATACAGCAATGAATCTTCCGTAGGTGGTTCTGGAAATGTGACATCTAAAAGCGCCATAATATCTGAACGGTCTTGTAGAACCTCTATCATTTCATTTTCTCGAACAATTTCGCCTCTGGCCGTATTAATAAATGTTGCGTTTTCCTTCATGGAGCGGAAATGGTCCCCTGTTATCATCCCCTTTGTACTAGGTAAGAGTGGGGTATGTAAAGAAACCACATCTGATAACTTAAAAATATCTTCTAAAGAACAAAGCTTAACATGTAAATGACTAGCTTCTTCTTCCCCAACAAATGGGTCATAAGCCAAAACTTCAATGTCGAAATGATGCAAGAGGTCGACCACTTTACGTCCAACTTGACTTAAGGAAATAATCCCAACAGTAGATTGATAGATACCAATCATTGGTTGAAAAACGCCATTAGTATAGGTTTTTTCCTGTTTAAGTTGTCTAGATAATTTCCAACCATTTTTTAAGGAGAATAAAATTTCACTTATGGTGAATTCCGCTACAGGAATGGCATTAGCCGTATTAGCGGTTGTTACTTTTATTCCCCTTCTCCATACTTCATCTGTCAATAATGTTTTCATCGTTCCAGCAGCGTAAAAAATTGCTTTTAGATTAGGTGTCTTGTCTAAAAAGGATTGATTGAATACGGGAGCACCCCATCCTGAAAATATAACCTCTACTTCCTTTAATAAATCAGGTTGATTTTGATAATTATCCGTTGTTAAAGGTTCACCCATGATATCAACATATTGTGATATTTCCTGTTGTACTTTCGGTGTGTATACCTTTTCAAAAAGATGTTCATTCATAATAAAAAGACCTTTTTTCATCTCATTCACGCCTCCAAATGATGTTTAGTAGTAAATTTTTTATTTTTTCGTTGTCTTTTTTTCTACCCTAGCTATCTTTTATTATAGCAAGTACTACGGTAAAAATGGCCTCCACAAACAATCCCTTTTCTGCTATGTTTAATCTATTAAAAAGAACGAGGTATGACTATGAAACAATCAGTCGTTATTAAGGCACCTATTACAGCTGTATTTGAAACGATTGCAAAGGCAAATTTGCGGGAAAAGTGGTTCCCGAATGTCACTTCTATTCGTTATTCTAACCCCAGTGATGACATGAAAACGGGAGCATCCTTTCAATTGATGGCCGAAGAAGGAAAAGAGAAAGTTTTGTTAAATGGCAGGAATAAGGACTTCATCCAACCCTCGGTCTTTGCGTTCGAGCTTGAATCACAGACCTATCGTATGGCTTTTTCGTACCACTTGCAGCAACAGGGCGAACTTACGGTTGTTGAGCAAGAGTTTGAAACCAAGTATTATCGAACCGTTATGAATGTGATTGATAAACTATTTAAAAGCTCGACAAAACAAACTGGAGAATTGGTATTAACTAGTTTAAAGGTTTTTTGTGAGGCTAGATAATAGGTGACAGGTAGCATTGCTATGAACATCGATACAAGGACTAATTTCTTAAATGCGATAGGGCATTAAAAAAGAAGCTCTCTTATTAAAGAAAAATGCCCGATAAGGAAAAAGTTTAGAAAGCGATATTTATTGTAATGGTTTGTTAGAAGGAGATTAATGATGAAATGAAATATACAGGTAGAATAATAATGATATTGATTTATGTCGTTGTAACAGCCGCTTTTAAAACTTTTGATTATGTTGAATTGGGGTACGTACCTATATTCGAATACATCATTTCCGCAATAATGGTTTATCCCGTATGGTGGACTGGTTTACAGTATGATAAAGCTAAATATTACGCTCAGGTAGCGCAGAAAAAAGATATGGAATTAAACGAACTTTTTAACAATGTAGATGCTGCAATTTACTCATTTGATTTCCTTTCTAAAAAATTGATGGTTTCATCAAAAATTAGTGATGTTTATGGGTATTCACCTAATGAATTTAAAGAAAACATCATGTTCTGGAAAGAAGTCGTTATCAAGGAAGATATGGATATTGTAAACAAAGTAGAGCAGGAGTTAAAAAAAGGAGAAGAATGCATTGCAGAGTACCGGATACTATTACCGAATGGTCAAATAAAGTGGATTCAAAAACGCATTACACCTATTTTTGACTCTGACGGAACTCTTATAAAGATAAATGGAATTGATATCGATATCGATCAACGTAAAAAAGTAGAAAAATTACTTACTCATAGCCAGGAACAGAATCGAATACTATTAGAAAAACGTCTTAAGGAAAGCGAACAACGCTTCGAGTCATTATTTGTACATAATTCTGACCCCATTTTTACATTTAATTTAGACGGGAAATTAATAGAGGCAAATCCAGCTGCAGAGAATATACTTGGTTATACGATTACAGAGCTCCAACAAAAGGAGTGGGATTCTATTATCCTTCCTGAAGACCTAGATTTATACAGTGAGCACTTTACGCGTGTTAGCCAAGGAGAATGGAAGGAATCTACCCTATCAATGATTCATAAAGATGGTAGTAACAGAGTAATTGAGTTAAAAATGATACCTATAATAATTGATTTTCAATGTATTGGAATATATCAAATTACAAAGGATATCACTGAGTCTATATTAGCAGAGGAAAGGATAAGAAGGTCAGATAAGCTAGCGGCTGTTGGTCTATTAGCCGCCGGAGTGGCTCATGAGATTCGAAATCCATTAACAACTCTTAAAGGTTTTGTTCAATTTCTTTCATCAGATATTGATAAACATTATACAGATATTTTGTTATCGGAAATAGATCGAATTAACCTGATAGTGAGTGAATTCCTAATTCTTTCAAAGCCGCAAGGAATAAAGTATGAATCACAAAATATAAAACTTATCCTAAATAATATCACGTCAATTCTTGAAACCCAGGCCACATTAAAAGGTATACAACTTATTTCAGAATATGATTTAAATATACCGTTCATTAATTGTGAGCAAAATCAGTTAAAACAAGTTTTTATTAATCTTATTAAAAATGCGATTGAGGCTATGCCAAATGGTGGGGAGATTATTGTAAAGGCTAAGAAAATCAATAACAAGATGGTAAGTATTCAAATTATAGATCAAGGAGTGGGGATAGAAGAGGAGAGAATCCCAAAACTAGGAGAACCCTTTTATACAACGAAAGAAAATGGAACTGGTTTAGGTTTAATGGTTTGTTTTAGAATCATTGAACAGCACGGTGGAATGATGAACATTTCTAGTCAGTTAAATAAAGGCACTACAGTTGAAGTATGCATACCTATTGGTTTTACACCTCCATCTCAAAATTAAGAGATACTTCATTGAAAGAAAAAACTATGGATTCAATAACCATAGTTTTTTTCAGCCACTTTTTTAATCAGTCTGAGAAATTGTTTTTTCAACTACCCTTCCTTCCATAAACTGTTTTAAATATTGCTAAAAATGTGGCCCTCATTCTCTAATACAACTTTTGCTTTTTCAATTGAGTGGTTTTTAACAAGTAGGTAATCAGTATTAAAAGTTGAAATAGCAAAGATACTGATTTTATTTTCGGCTAATGGATTTGCTAATGTTGATAATATTCCAGTTAAGCTAAAATCTAAAACTCCTTCTACTTTTATACACATCCAATCGTTTTCAACATCCTTAAATGCTTCATTCATCGGTAAACATTCGGTTGGACACACAATTGACAGTTCTTCATCCGTTCGTGTAATAGAAGATACATCTGCATTTAATGCCCATGATGGTATTTTTTCAGTTGAAGATAATTTCACAACGGAATAATTTGAATCTACTATTTTTAATTTCATATCTCATCACTCCTTTAAAGTAGTTATTATATCATTTATTCCTCAAACCCTTGTATCACTAATTTCCTCTATACAATTTTATTAGAATGTGCTTTATATGCTTTAAAAGAAAGGGTGATGGAAATAAGTAATGTACAAAAAAGGATCGTTAAAAATCCAGTTAAGATGAGATGCTCTGGAAGTAGCACACAAAATAACATGAGTAATCCTCCAATTATCAAAGGGAAAGAAAAAGGACGTATGACAATGTTCCATATATGATGGGATGATGTAGTAAGGTCTGAGGATGAATGCAGATCTATTCTGAATCTAGGAAGTGTATTTGCTGTGGTGATAAGGGCAATACCGACGCTTAACGGAACCAACAGGATTACATTAAACTCAATACCTGTTACGGTTAAAATGAGTCCTATGTGAAGGATGGTTAAGATGAGTGATAATGCTAAAAATATATTTTCCATTCCTTTTTTATAACGTAAGTAAGACTCTTTTGATTTCATCATTTTAGGGAGTATGAGCAGGTTGCTATTTACAATAATCATCGTAAGAGGAATACTAAATAACAACACTTCTGGTGGACCAAAACTCGTAGCTTCTAGAGAATTTCTTGTCATAACATAAAAACTCAAACCAAAAGAAAACAAAATTAAAATACCGATACAGTTTTTCTTTATCATACATTCTCCTCCTTTGTATTCGAATGGAACTGAATGATCCATTTAAGGACTTCTTGAAATACAGTTGAATTTAACGAATAGTAAACGTACTGCCCCCTTTTTACCGCAAATACTAAATCAGCACTTTTTAATACTGATAAGTGTTGGGATATACCTGCTTTACTCATTTCAAAATGTTGAGCAATTTCTCCAGCCGTCAAATCTCCATTTCGTAAAAGGTCTAAAATCTTCCTTCTATTTTCATCAGATAAAGCTTTAAATAGTTCATTGATGGCCAACTAAAATACCTCCATCATAATATTTAAGTAATTACTTAATTACTTAAATTATACAACTCTGGATACAATTGTCAATATGCAGGATTTTTTCCTGCCATTTAACGATTTTCAGCACCAATGATTGACGTAATAATATGCAAAGAGTCCCACTCACCTTCTGATACAAAAGTAATCGGGTATTTTTTTCGGAATATCTTTTGATCAATTTCTTCTACGGAGAGTCCATTTTGCTCAAGATGTTTCACTTCACCACAAAGATTTTCTAGATACTCTAATTTTCGTTTCATCCTCCCTTTTCCGTCTTGTATGTATCCAGCATGACAACAAAACATTGAGCCAAAATCGTGGGTGAGAACAGTTCGGATGGAATCTATGATTTGAGGAATCGATTCGGATTTCATGATGACCTTTGTTTTTGGTGATACAAACAAATCACCTGAAAACAATGTTCCTGTGTCATCATCCAAAAGAGCAATATGGTCATCTGCATGGCCTGGAGTATGCATTACTTTCCACTGCCTTTTCCTAGATTGAATTCTATCTGAAATAGGGAGTGGGGCAAATTCCTTTCGTATACCCCAAATTTCTCTGCGATATTTTGGATAAGGTGCTAGCTGTGAACATATGTCGATACCAAGCGGCGATAGATAAATTGGAATATTTAGGTTTTCTTGAATCCATGGAGCTGTGCCACTGTGGTCTTCATGACTATGTGTTAATGCAACTACATCAAATGATGCTTCTTTTAAATATGAGAT
The DNA here is from genome assembly GCF_000285535.1 of Bacillus timonensis. Classification (GTDB taxonomy): domain Bacteria; phylum Bacillota; class Bacilli; order Bacillales; family Bacillaceae_L; genus Ferdinandcohnia; species Ferdinandcohnia timonensis. The sequence goes on from NZ_HE610986.1 coordinate 368,403, forward strand.
AATTTTAGCTTCAAATTTTTGAGCTCCTGTATCAACAAGCATTCCATCCGTTACAAAGAAAAACAAATTAGGCAGATTCGGAACCTCTATTTCAACACAAGTAACATGTTCTCTTTCATATACTTCGAACAATTTGACTCACACTCCTAATTTTGTGGCTACAACTTCCTCGTCTGCTTGTTACATTCAACAAAAAAAGGTGCGAATCCTGCTTGGATACTCACACCTCTTAGATATATATACTATCACTCACTGTTTTGTGTCATGTTAAAAAAATTGCCTTCATCGTTTTTTGTTGACTTTTTCTTATGATTTTCTTTTCCCATTTTTCCATCTGATTCATAACTTAATTTTTGTGATGTTTTCTTATTCATTATTACATCCCCTTTCTCGGCTAGTTTTCCCATTATCTTTTTAAATAAAAAGGTACTTCTCCTTTTAAAAGAAAAGTACCTGTTACATCTTTCTATGAAGCTTTATCTTTAGGTCGTTGCTTATTACTTGGTGCAAACCAACCAATTAGAGCAATCGCAACTAATACCCCGTAGAAAATAATTGTCCAAAGTGTACTATGAGGAAAATCGTGATCTAAGATACCGATATCCTCGTGTGCTAGTGTAATGACAGCAAGTTTGACGCCGACCCATGCTACAATAGCATATGCTGTGGTTTCGAGTGCTGGTCTTTTTTCAAGTAATTGAACAAACCAGGTCGCTGCAAATTTGATTAAGATTAATCCAGCAATACCCCCAAGAACAACCACAATAAATTGTCCTCCATCCATGCCACCGAAATCGCCTAATGGGGAATCTGGAAGTCCAAGTGCTAGTGCAACCGCAGCTAAAATTGAATCGATTGCAAAAGCAAGGTCAGCTAATGCAATTTTTCCAACTGTAGGCCAGAACCCTTTACCAGCGGATTCTTTTTTATCATCCTCATGAATATCCTTATTGTTTTTTCCGAACTTTGCCTGGAAGACATGCTTTAACCCTAGGTATAGGAGATAAAGTGCTCCAATCGCCTGTATTTGCCATACGTTAGCGATAAACGATATCGCAAAAAGGGCAACAAAACGGAAAACAAAAGCCATTAATATTCCGTAATTTATCGCTTTCTTTTTCTGATCCTCTGGTAAATGTCTGGCTATGACTGCAAGTACAAGGGCATTATCGGCTGATAGCAATCCTTCTAGGCCGATCAATATTAATAATGCCCATGCGTATTCTAGCCAAATTGTCTCCATTCATGTCGCTCCTAACATTTTCAAGAATGTCTTACAAAAACACATTAACATTAGAATTTCCCATTGAAAAACAGCTATTCTTTTCTGGTAGAAGTAACACACCACCATTAATTTACATATTTGATTGGTTTAGAAAAAATTAATACACAATATAATTTCCACCATCTTTAAAGAAATCCACAATCCAAATAATTCCCATGAATACAATCCAAATGAGGAGTGGAATGGCTAGACTTTTGAAAGCATGGATCCATTTGTATCGATCCTTTCTTTTAAGTAAATAGCGGTCTGTTACAAAATACAAGATGGCTGCGCTGAGACTGACCCATTTAAGAATAGAACCGAACAGTAAATGAAAGACTGCTGAAATAGTCGGTTTGAATTTGTTCATTTTATTTCTCGAAATTAGTCTGGATAAAAAGTCGCTTAAGATTGATGTTATCGTTCCGTAGACAAAGATAACCGGAAAACTGTAGATGAGGTAAAAAGGCACAGATGTTGTAAACCTCCATAAATAGTCCTTTATAGAATTTATTTCATTTCCAAATGGACTCGGAACAAATAACCCAAGTAAAACTGCAAAAAGGGCGCCTGAAATGGATGCTGATATTATTTTTCTAGGTACTATGTGATTTATTTTTTCGATAAGCGTCACGGTCATTCCCCCCAATCAAGTACACCTTGCTTTAAAATTCTATTTACATTTACGCATAGAATTGGAAGAAGTTTCAGTTTTTATTTCTCAATGCTCCAAATCCGCTCAAAAATAGTCGGATTACCCATTTTTAAAATGTAAACATCAGGGTTGCTTAGTTTTGACCATTGCTCAAATCCAAAATTTTTATTAAAATGGTTTAAAAGCAATGACATTAAACCTCCATGTGTAACGATGATTGTATGTTCACCACCATTTTTTATAACATCATCGGCCACTTCAATGATTCTATTTGCAGCATCTCGGCTAGATTCTCCACCTTCATATTTAAGCTCAAAATCCTCATATGTAGCTTTCAATTTTTCATACCAATCAGGCATATTCTTTGTACTAAGCACTCGTTCAGCTAGTTGAACATTCATTTCGATATCGATATTTCGTTTATTTGCGAGTGGTTGGATTGTTTGAATCGCCCGCTTGAACGGACTTGAAATGATACGATCTACTTTTCTGTTTTCAAAAAAAGCAGCTAACTCCATAGCTTGTAATTGGCCTTTTTCTGTTAATGGCGCATCCGGTGACTGCCCCTCAGCCTCACAATGCCTAATAGTATAGATCTTTTTCATAAATACCACTCCAATTTAAAGTTAAAGGATTAAATCGGTTCTTCTACTTCCCTCACAAGCATCCACTTTCCATCTGTAAGATGCCAGGTCTCAATTGTAAAAAGTCTTGCTAGCACTTTTTCATCTTGTACGAGTAACAGTTCGTAAAAGACAGCAGCATTTTCGGCATCCTTCATCCGAATAACACGATTTTTAAATTCCTTTTGTGCCCCTATCAATTGTTTCACTGATTCGCGCATGCCGCTAATTGCTTCTTCCCTGCTAAATAGCATTGGCTTTTCATTTGAATCATTAAAAAAAGTAACATAATAGTCTTCCGTCATTCTTTCTAATGCTGAGGTGTCCCCTGTTTTCATCGCACTGTTCCAATCTATGATAAATTCATCATGCATTTGTGTAAATTCAGCTAATTGATCATCAACTTTTAACATACCAATTCTCCCCTTCAGATCTTTTTTGTTTGTATGTTACAATTCAACAAAAAAGGTGTGAATCCTGCTTGGATTATCACACCTTTAAAAGCTTTGACATATAATATTCATCCACATATTCACCGTTGATGAGTAGTGAATCTCTTTTTGTTCCTTCAATTTCAAATCCCATCTTTTTGTATAAAGATAAACCCGCTTTATTGCGAACAACAACGGATAACTCCAATCGATGGATTTTGTGAATGAACGCCCATTTTTCCAGTTCTTCAAATAATTTGGATCCAACGCCTTTTCCTCTACATCCCTCTAGAATACCAATTACTATGTACACTGAATGTTTGTTTCTTCGCGCATTACCACCAATTGCCATTAAGAATCCAATTAATTGACTTTCTTCTTCTGCGACAAAAATAGTTGAGTTCTCATCAGAGCTAATTCTATCGATCATTTTTCGTTGTTGGTCGGGATTTACCTGCCTTTCTCCCGCTTCCCAAAGCATGTATTCTGAGGTATTTTCAATCTGCTGAGTAAGCTTACTAAAATGTTCTGCATCTGAAGGTGTAATCTCTCTAATTCGCAATACACTTCTCCCCCTTACCTAAACGTATTTCTCCATTATGACGTAGGATTTTCCACCTTTACTAAAGCTCTGTTTGGTTTCTTGCAAACCAAACTTTTTGTAAAAATCAACCTTATTCTTCCTGGCATTACACCAAATTCTTTTCAATTCGTGATTCTTTGCTTCCTTTATAACAAAGTCTAACAATGCACTCCCGTATCCCCTACCTTGCTGTTGTTGAAACGTGGCAAACTTTCGAAATTGAGCCTCATCATTCTTTATAAAAAGGGAAATAATCGAAGTCAGCATATCTTCTTTATAAAGACCAAAATGAAGCCCAACATCATCATCTTCTAACTTTATGTAGTCATAGTCCTTATCAGGCCACATGACTTTATGTCTTACTTCCCACGCTTTTTCCTTATCGATTCTTTTAATTGTGATGCCCATTGCCTTCTCCTTCATATCCACTACACTCATTTTACCATTCTTAAAACAGCCTCATTTACCGTTTCACCAGTCAGTTCAAAAAATATTTCCTTGTTACTGTCTAACGTAACTGCAACTGTATCCTTTAATGGAATTCTATCACCATTATCCTCTATGTGGGTGTCTGTTAAAATAAATACTTCCATGTCCACTTCACCGTTTAATTCCAAGTCTTCTTTCAAAAGTTCAAAGGTAAGTTCATCACCTTTTTTAATAGCAGATCCATCGGCGTTAACACTACCTTGTGAGTGATTCAATATTGCAACTTCAAGCCCAAACAATTTAAAATCAGTGTTGTTTTTTATATGGATTATCATATTATTCTCATTCGGCTCAATTGGAGTACCTGAATTAGTTGTACATGCTGATAATAATATAAGAAGAACTATCATAAATAGAAATTTTTTCATTTTCCCCATCCTCTTTATAAATATTGGTTAGTATCCATCCTCATATCATTTTTTCCCTTAACCTGCTTTAACGTTGCTACAATCAAAAAGCTAACAATCACCAATAAGACCCATGAACTCACCTTTCCTAGATGAACAAGGCTCCATGCATAGGTTTGGTTTGGATATTCCCACGCTCCAAAAAACGTTGCAATATTTTCGGCAATCCATATAAAAAATCCAATCAGTACAAAAGATAATGCAAGTGGCATCCGGTAATGGGTTCCATTAATCTCGTATGTGACCGATGTTTTCCAAAAAACAATTATTACAAGACCAGCTAACCACCAACGTACATCAATCCAATAATGGTGTGTAAAAAAGTTCAAATAAATCGCAGCAGCTAAAGGAACAACTATCAAAAATGGCGGCCAATTAATTAGTTCAACATTAAGCCTCCTCCATGCCTGGCAAAGATAACTCGCAACACTTGCATACATGAACCCACTATACAAAGGTACTCCAAAAACTTTGAAATAGCCTTCCTCTGGATAAGACCATGAGCCCATATGTGTCTTAAATAGTTCAAGCGCGAGTCCGATAAGGTGAAAGAGCGTGATAACCTTAAGCTCATCCCGAGTCTCCAACCCTGAACGCACCATCCACCACTGCATGAGGAGGCATATGATTAGGAGCCAATCATACCTTGACAAGATTGGTAGTGGGATGATTTTTGTAAGTGCCAAAGAAGCAAAAATGACGACCGGAAACAAACAGGATAGGGCCTGCTCCCACCCAAAACGAGCAAGTTGTTTTAATGCTCTCATAATCTGAGCCTCCATCTTTTTTTGGAAAAATTCTTCCACTCGATTATTCTTTTATTGATTATAGAATATTTTTTATCGTTTTTCAATAAAAACTTGTTGATTTATAAATGCAATTTTCTTTTACACAAAAAAAATGCTTGGCAACCCAAGCATATTTTTTATTCATTTTCAGTTTTTTGATTTTCCACAACGAGTGCAGTGTTATTATTGTTAATAAGAGAGTCTCAGTTTTGTTTTAATTTTCATATCTTCCCTCTTCCCTTGATGTTTTCGCAAACGTTGAGTCAACAAAACCAACTATAATTCGATTAGACTATGACATTATTACTAGTTTAAAGTACAAAAGCACTAGAATCAATGTTTCAGTCCTATAAAAAATAAAATCCACTCCCATAAGAGAGTGGATGAAAAGATTAATTCTTATTGAATTTCGTCTGCGGTTAATTTCCATTCAAGTTTGTTAGGTTCGGCTTTTCCACCTAGTAAAATTGTGTAGGTATCGGATTTCCTTGCATCAAAAATAATATTACCAGATAGTGATTCACCTTCACTGATTTCACCAGAGATTTGTCCACCAAAACTGAATTCTTTACCATATGTTACATTATTCCAGTTCACGATGTCATCAACATAGATTTGGAATGGTAAAACATCCTCCACATTTACCACAGTCGATGATCTACTTGTTACGGTAATACTCGCAACAATGTATGTACCCCTTAGAGACTTTTCACCGTCTCCACCTTCTTCAGTTTTTACACTATCAATTGTTACCTCAAAATCGCCTTTTGTGGTTTTAAAAAGCCCCGTTTCCCCTAATGTTAAGGTTCCATCCTCGCTTATTCCGTCCCCTCCTGTTTCTGAACTTCCTCCACATGCACTGACGACCAATGCTAATAAAATAAGAACAGACAATAAACTAAACTTCTTCATCCCTTAACCCCCCCATTATTTGTATTTAAAAATTGGTAATATTCAGAAATATTATACCAAAAGTCTTGTATGAATGAAAGGTGTTCCTTGCCAATATTGCTAAATTATCCGTTTTTCGTACTATACTTTTTTCAGCTAATTTAACCGACCCCATCATTGTGTTCACGACTATTCAAGTTCAGTTCCATACTTGTCAGGCAGCAGCTGCCTGACATTGCATTTTGTCAATTCTCCGTTGGATGAAATGATGACATTGGTTTCTTTTCCATAGTCACTTATAAGTTCACGGTTTTTAAGATTAGCGCTCTGCTTTAGCTGTTATTTAGTTAAAACAGGTTCAACCAAAGGTAATCTTGAGAAATCCACAACATCGTCCCCATCATACACAAACCGATGTTCATAATTTATCTCATCATATAAAATCTCAGATAAATAGTATTTCAAGTTCGCTAATCCCACGTTTTTTGGATGCAAAACCCAAGATAGATCTTTCCAATCTAATATGCCTTCATCGGTTTTCAGAGGTGTAGGGTACACATAGTCTTCTGACAGTTCTGCTACAAAAACGTACATTCCATCTACATAAGAATGCGTTGGATTTGTCCAGGTGATATTCCCTTTATGAATAACGTTTTGAGGTTCCATCTCAATACCTGTTTCTTCTCTTATTTCTCGCAGGACACATTCAAATGGAGTCTCACCAGCCTCCAATTTACCTCCAACACCATTCCAAACTCCCATCCATTCGGGAGACTCTCGATTTAATAATAAGATCTTGTTTCCTTGTTTTATAAAACAGATTGTATATGAATACATTAAAATTCCTCCGTGTAAAGACTTTAGGTAATTATTTCAACAGAAACGGCGTTAATCCCTTTAACTATTTCCTCGAAATATTAAAATCACCATAACCTTAGATATAGGGCAACAGTGATTAAGTATGTTCTATAATTACTAACAAATACTCTTTCTTGTTTATCGATTTGTCCCGATGGTCACCGCATGATAGTAGATTGAATTATAGCATTCTTGCGATAACCTTCCAGCTTTATAATCAGCATAGGCTTTTTGGCAAAGCTGACCAACTTCATCCTTATTTCCGGTCATTTTATAGGAATCATGCATTTTTTTGATAATCTCCTCGCATTTTTGTTCCATATACTTATCTCCTTCTTTATTAGACTCGTCACTACTGGTTCCGTTTTCTAATTATGTCGAAGGTCTTTCTCGCTGATAATATTGAGAGAACAATTAAAATAACGGGAATTATTAAAAACAGTAAATGAAGAACATCCCTTGACAAAAATGTACTAGCAATACGTGTAAAAGCCTCTAAATAAAGTTTTAAAAATAAAATGGTCGTTATAACGAAGAGTGTTTTAGCCTTCAATAATCTAGCCCTCCCCTTACTTCCGTAACATCAACAATCCCTACTCTTCTCAAATTGAAATTGAAATGAAGAACAAAGACTCCTTAATGTGTGAAGTCTACCAGTTAAGATAAATAAATCATCATAGTTTCTATGAACGTATTCCTCAATTACATCCAAGCCCTTTTTTACATCATCAACTAATAAATTTGTGTATCGTTCATTCCAAGAAAAACGGTTGATTCTGCAAAGTTCAGCTGCGTTAAGTTGGAACTTAAATTCTTCGATTAGTAGTCTCACCTGATACAATTTATCGGGATTTTCTATGTAACTTTTATGTTTATTCTCATAGTTTTCCTGAACGAACTTAATAAACCCATCAATCTGTTGTGCTAGCATTGTCGCGATCCGCATCTCGTACCTCATCGTCCCATCTCCCCTCTGATACACGACTTATAACAGGAGAACTTATCGTAAATCAAATACACCTCGGCGAGTTTGCGCCTCGACTTTTTCGTGTTTGCTCGAAACCTTCCCATTAAAAATTTGTGGCATCCACCGGAGGCTTACTTGTATTCAATCTTCTGCTGAATACAGGTACTATATGTTTTCTATTTCATAATCATGAGGGATTCCGACTACTTTTCACGTAACTTTTGCCTTGTAGTAAATTTTCACTCAGTGGTAAAAGATTCGCTGCACCATCTTAAAAATCCTTTGCGTTTGTATCAAAAAAGTAGATTTCACCAATTAGATAAAGATTCAGGTACCAAAAAAGTGCCAAGTAGTATGAGCCGTTCCGTTTTGAGATGTATTTTATATAATTGACAACAAAAATGGCGTGTGAACTGAAAGCAGGTTTGGCACGCCATTTTTACGTTAATTATGTCATAGTTAACATTGAAACTTTCTTAACTATTAGATCTTTTACTTAATTATTTTGTTGTCTATTTTTATATTGAGTGTCTTTGTCGCTTTTGTACTCCAAAAGCCGAGAAATATTAAATGGTATACCGCAAATGACGTAAACGGTATACCGACAAACGATAAATGATATACCGAAAACAGCTTAATCGGTATATCGCCAAACCGAGAAACGATAAATGATATACCGAAAACAGCGTATATATCAAAATGTTAATTGTTTTTTGGTTGTGAATCCAAGAAATTCTTTATAGGTTTTTGAAGTACGTCCACACCGGCTGCGATGATACCTGTTGCTAAGATGCCCATTAGACCTAGAGATATTGGACCTGCTGCATCATCACCTGTAAATTGAACACGCACCCTTAAATAAACTATTGCTAAAAAAATGAAAAAAATGACAGTAAAAGTGCATTTATTAATTACCTTTAAAGATTGAAGAGATAACTCAGAAAAAGCATTATTCTTTTCGATATAGGTTAAAAGTTTAAATATTTGATATAACGCCACAGAAAACGTAATACATATTCCATATGCACATACCAAAAGTGGATATAGCGAATAATCACCTGAACGTTCTATTGCATCTCTTCTGGCTGCTTCAGGCAAAAAATATATACACACGGCAAGCACTGCAATTCCAACCAGAATAATAATGCCCTCCAAGAAAGTTGTAGAACCTGGTTTAAATCTCACTTAAAACACCTCACTTATTTAATGACAAAACGAATTTAACATATTATTTATCGATTTTCAATAAATTATTATTGATTTTTATTGTATTATTGTTGTTATTGAGATATCCTTTTAACTTTAAACAAAAATAAAAAGCATTTCTCATTACAAAGAAATGCTCTTACTTTAAAATGTTAAATATACAACTTGTTCACCAAAACACCTCAAAAGGACCGTTTACAAGAAGTAGCAATTGCCTTTTTTATTTCGTCTTTATAAATTCTTTCCATGCCGTTATCCCGCCCTCTAAAACGGTAACATTGTAATCCTGATTTGAAAGGATGTTTGCACATTTTGTAGCGGAGTTTCCGGTTGTACATGTCACAATTATTTCTTTATCCTTTGGCAAAGATGTAATCGACACGTCTTTGTTTTCCTCTAATGTAAAAATTTCAGCTTTGTGTATGTTGTGACTATCAATATTCTCAGCTTCAATATGGTAGTCGTTGTATTTGTCCTTAGCTCTTACATCTAAAAGAACTACCTTTTCTTGTTCGTTCATTTTTTGATACAATTTTTCAGGTGTAATCTTTTTTAGGGGCATTGTGATTCCTCCTCTTAGGAATAGCTTCCTGGGCCTGTTAAAATTAACCCTACACCATTGTCATTCTCTTCTTTGTCTAACGTCAAGACTTCGGTTCCTGTTACACTTGGATCGAAGGCTACCTTAATTCCTTTGATTGTTTGAACACGGTCAAATTCATGTGGTTCCTCTATCGCTAAAGCAATTTGAGGTCCAGCATCGCTGCCTGGAACTGTGTATAAACGAATTCCCACTGCGCCTGATTTTTCCAATAATTGCTTCGCTTCGTCAGTTATGTACATTGCTTTCTCCTCCTATAAAACCGATATCATCATTATAAACATTATTCTGAACATACCCAACTAAAAGTCCTTCTTTAGTCAGTCTTTAAATAAAGAGAACTTACATATCAATTTTCATATAATTTTTCCTATGTCCACTTACCCATTCATACTCTGTTAAATTTCTTCCGGCTTTTTTAGAAGAGCAAATGCGATAAAGGATAAAAACAATCCGCCTAAATAAAGGATAAATGAAAAGAAAATTAATCCTTGATTTTCACTTAATAGTTGCATGATGACTAGTTCCTGACCATTTCGAAATGAAAATGCACTGATGATGGTAAGGATCATTAGAAACACATACGATCCTAAAACAATTTTAGATTTCCCCGGCATATGAAAAGCCTGAAAGATCATTTCTCTTTTAAGTAATGAGTACCCCATAACTAACAAATAAAGAATTAATAACGGCCAAAAAACCATCGTATGAAATGAAATTCGTAAAATGGGGATTGCAATATATAAACCCATGGATATCAACATTAAAAAAGCAACCAAAGAGTTATACCTAATTGTATTGGGGATCGTTTTATACCAATACCTAGCAATGCAAAGCAAGATGAATGTAGTCACCATCATTAATAAAAAAATACGAAAGGACCAATCTGGAATTGCACTTCCGAAGAAACCAAACATAACAGGGCCAATTAATAAACCTAAAGCATTGCCCTCAAAAAACTTAATTCTTTGTTCACTTTCCAAAAAACTCAAACCTTTCCTAACTCTTTTCTACTATACTCTAATAGTCATTACTCATTTTGTAAATCTTAATTATTATACGAATATACCAAAAGAAGGTTTCAAATAAGCCTTCTAAAAAAACATTGGTATTTGACTCATAACCTTCTATTTTGAAACCGTAATATAAGTCTAACACTCGGAGAGATATAAGCAGGATTAATGCTTTTTTTGTGGAAATTATTTATCTAACAATGATAGTTTCGTTTAATAACTAGGATAAGGGTGAAAACATCATGCTAACTGAAAATATTCATATTGCGGTACCAACCGCTTTTTTTGAAGATGAATCTTTGAATATTCAAGGGACAATCGGTCATATTAGAGACTTATATAAACAAGGAATAAGATCTGTTCTTGTCTCTGGAACTACTGGAGAACAGCATAGTCTAAGCCTCCCAGAGAAAATTGAATTAATAAACGGTCTAGAACGTGAAGAAGAACTCGTTACGAACATGGAAATCATATTTGGTGTATCTTCAGTAAGACAGAAAGAGGCAGAGGAATTAGCGAAAAAGATTCATCATACAAAAATAGCAGGCATCATGCTTGGGTTTCCACCGTATATTATTCCAACACAAGAAGAAGCACTCGTTTATACAAGGCGAATTATCCACCTTAGTCATAAACCTACCATACTATATAACAATCCAAGAAGAACTGGATTTGATTTATCAGAACAAAGCATTATTCAATTAAGTAAAATAGACTCAGTGGTTGGAATAAAAGATGCTGGCAATAAAGAAAAAGTGACACGAATAAAACATGATTTGGGAAGGAATGATTTTTACTTTTATGCTGGTGGAGAAGTAGATTTAGAAGAGAAAATATCATATGGATATAATCGACTTTCCTCCATGGCTGGGAACGTTTTTCCGACAGAAATTAGTCAATGGTTGCAAAAAATGCTTATGAAGCAAAAAATAAGTAAACCCGAAATCGAACAAATCGAAAAGATGATGGAACAAGTTTATCAAGGAAATGCAATTGTGAATCTTAAAAAAATCCTTAATCAAAAGGGTGTTCCAATGGGGACTTGTAGGAGTCCAATAGGAAATCGTTAAGTAGCTGCGGAATTTCTTTTCAAACTTACCAGGTTCCTGCAACGAGTAAAACATTTCAATGTTATTTGCCAAAAGGAGGACGTATTATGACACAGTACGGAAGAACAAGAAAAGTACTTTTAGACTTAGCAGTTACTTTAGATGGATTTATCGAAGGTCCAAAAGGGGAAATAGACTGGTGCATTATGGATTCCGATATGAATTTCAAGGAATTCTTAAATCAAATAGATACTATTTTGTATGGAAGAAAAAGTTATGATTTATGGGGTACGTATACACCTGATATGGAAGTTTCTGATACAGAAAAAGAAATTTGGGAATTGGTCCATAGTAAAGAGAAATATGTGTTTTCAAAGACACATAAAAGGTCCGAAAATAACGTTATATACATAAATGAAAATATTGTGGCTGAAATAAACAAATTGAAGAATAAACCAGGCAAAGATATTTGGCTTTATGGTGGATCAAGTCTAATTACAACCTTTGTAAACTCGGGACTTGTCGATGAATTTAGATTATCGGTTCACCCGATTGTTTTGGGTGAAGGAAAACCACTGTTTATCGATATTAAGCAAAGGCTTAATTTAAAACTAGTTGAAACAAAACGGTTTTCCTCTGGTGTAGTTCAACTATGTTATCACCTTAATGATAAGTAACTGTTAAATGATCTAAGTTACAGATGGGTACGTTTTTTGAAGAAGGGTTGTGTGGAAATGGACCATTACCATAATCCTCAAATTTGGAATGGTTTTGGAACCTTCAAGGAGGTACTCCAAGAGTTAAAGCTATTGTGGCAAAAGCCTATTCGATTTTAAAATACTAAAACGTTAAGGTGTGAGAAAATCGTGACTACTAATGATATTGTTGGTTCTAAAAGTATTCCTGTTAGATTAATTGAACAAAAAGAAGCAGTGAAAAATGTAGTTATTGTCTTACCTGGAGGTGGTTACACAACTCAAGCTCCATTGTTACACTTTACAACCGGGTTATTCTACTCTAAAGGTTTTGATGTTTTACATATTAACTATTCATTTAATAGTCAAGAGTTATCTGTTCTCAGTTCAGAGGATTTCGCAAGAGATGTACAACTTGCAATTGATCATGCCATAAAGAGCAAGGAATATAGTAATTATTATGTTGTCGCAAAATCAATTGGAACAAAAGCGTTAAGTTATTTGATAAAGAATACAATGTTCAAAAATGCAAAATTAGTATGGTTAACCCCAATTCTACAAAATGATGACGTATTTAACGCAATGCTCCATAGTGATAATAAGGGACTTTGTATTATAGGTGATAAAGATCGTTGTTTTATTGAGGAGCGCTTTGAAAAATTGAAAAACAATCATAATCTAGTATTAAAGGTAGTGAATGGTGGAAATCACGGTTTGGAGCTTGATAAAGAGCCAATAAAATCGATTGAAATATTAAAAAATGTAATTTCTGATATAAATGAGTTCTAATAGCTTTCTGGGTATATTTAGTAAAGATGGCTTTTTACTATTAGACAAACGGGTGCTATTCTGCTAAAAGGATAAGTGCCCTTTTTTTGTTAAACAGGTTAACGTGTCTTAAAAAGAAAATTACGGTTTGTGGAGAAAAAGAGGATAAAAATGTCGACGACCTTATTGGTTGATGGGATTTTTTAATAAAACCATGACCAACTCATACATAGAAGAGGTAATTTATGGGGATGGTATTTATAGTTTCTATTTTGGAGGTTACTTATGGAGAAAAAGGGATCCCAGATAAGGTTAACTGCGGGTGAGATCGCTCAACTTTGGGTGCAATATTTAAATGATAGCGGTAGTAAATGTGTCCTCACATATTTCTTAGAAAAAGCAGAGGATGACGAAATCAAACCGATTATTGAATATGCTTTAGAGTTATCTACATCACACATAGAAATCGTTACTTCTATATTAACGGAGGAAAAAAATAAAGTTCCTTACGGGTTTAACATTGAAGAGGATGTGGATGTAACTGCTCCAAGATTATATTCTGACGGTTTTGTACTGAATTATATCAACCAGATGTCAAAGGTCGGGCTTACCTTATATGGGGCAGCTGTAGCAGCATCTGTAAGAAATGACATCAGAGCTTATTACATGGACTGCCTTACGGAAACAATGGAATTATATAAACGTTCAACAGAATTATTATTATCAAAAGGATTGTTTATTAGATCTCCTAGCATGCCTAATTTAGAGAAGATTGAGTTCGTAAAAAAGCAATGGTTTATGTTAGATGTTTTTGGAGAAAAAAGACCGTTAATTGCTGCCGAAGTCGATAATTTATTTGCCAATCTGCAAAGAAATGCTCTCGGAGTAGCTGTACTCACTGGATTCAGTCAGGTTGCACAGGATAAGGATGTAAAAAAATTCTTTTTAAAGGGTCTGGAAATTGGAAATAAACACATAAAAGTATTTAGAGGAAAATTAGAGGAAAGTAAACTCCCTGCACCGATGGGGTGGGATTCCGAAGTCACAAACAGTACCACAAAAACCTTTTCTGATAAACTCATGATGTTCATGACATCCGGATTGATTGCGATGAGTGTTGGTTATTATGGTACAGCTGTCAGTCAAAGTCCGAGAGGGGATCTTGCTTCAATGTATAACAGGCTATCCTTAGAAGTACAAATGTATTCTGAGGATGGGGCGAATATTATGATAAAAAACAGCTGGATGGAACAGCCCCCAATGGCATCCGATCGTGATGAATTAATCAGAGAAAAGAATCAATCATAACTATTCAGGCCCTTCTGTAATTTACCAAAAGGGCCTTGTTTTAATGGATTTAGTCTATTATTGGCAAACCCTAACGGATTATCATCTGGGTCATAGAAAGTAAAAAGTCTACTCGCCCCTTCTTGTGAGTCTGAAGATTTATAAATCTATTGCGTAAATGCGAGAGCTCGCTCCCCAAGGGTGATAACCTGTACCAATATGGGTAAACCCGTATTTTTCATAGAGTCCAATATGATCTGTACATAGGTAGAGGTTAGAAAAGCCACCTGCTTGAGCATCCCGTTTTGCCTGTTCTAACAGAAGAGACCCATAATCATTTCCTCGATATTCCTCTTCTATGTAGACAGCACACACCCAAGGGTACAAATCCATCCTGCTAATAAAGTCATTTGTAATTAGTCCTGCGCAGCCAATTATTTTTTCATTATCTATCAAGAGGTACCATTGAGGCAATGGATTCTGGCTCATTATACAATGTTCAATACAGTCTTCATACACCTTCATACTTTGTTCATTTGCCCATTTGCTTTGAAAATATATTATAGCCCTTTTCATATATGTTGGATTTTCTTTAATCGAAATTATTTTCATTTTTTCCATACCTCCAGTTTAACCATAAGGTTATATTTCAAGGGATTGGTATATATCACCGATAATCCCTTCCATTTGGTGAACACCTAATTCAGCGTTTGTCATTATCACCACACCGATCTCTCTTTGAGGAAATGCCACCATCATACATTGGAACCCTACGCCCCATCCAAGTGAGGAAATTTCAAGTTCTGTTTCTATCCCGTTTAAAAAAACTCCTAATCCGCTCCAACTTTTATCTTTTTGAGGGCTTATCATTTCCTTTGCTGCGCCCCTAGAAATGCCAACTTTACAATCACCTTTTAAAGCATTCATTAATTCCAAGACTAAATGGGCAAGATCTGAAGTGGTTGTCCATAATCCCGAAGCCGCTGGATAAGGATAGACCGGATAGGTTCCATTTACTATTTGACCATTTTTGTTATGTCCGCTAGAAAAGTTTCCACTACCAACATCTGAGGTATGTGTAACAAAAAAGCTATTTCCCATCTTCAATGGTTTGAATAGAAGCTCGTTCACAACCTGCTTGAATGGCTTTTTAGTAACGTCTTCTATAAGTTGCTGGATCATGCAAAAGCCTGCATCAGAATAATGAAATTCACTTTCAGGTTCATATTTTACTTCAATTGGTTCGTTGCAATAAGGTGTTCTTCCCTCTAAAAGAGCAACCATTGAAGGTGTATCTTTGCTTGTTTTTAGTTCTGCGAAACTACCATCAGGATCTATAATTCCGGATTGATGGCTGAGCAAGTTTCTTAAAGTAACCTTTTTCTTTTTTGTGTATTTATTTTCAGCTACTTTCCAAGATTGTAATTTGATGTTCACATTCTCATCTAAATCAAGGAGGGCTAGTTCAGTTAGTTTTATTACCAACATTCCAGTTACAAACTTACTGATTGAACAAGCACTAAAAATAGTATTATCCGCCACATTTTCGGCACTCCCTGATTCTAGGACGCCATAGTTTTTTATGGCACTGATTTGACCTTTTTCAATTAATGAAACGCTTAAACCCGGTACACGATAATGTTCCATAAGCTTTATAATGTTTATATTTTTGAATTTCATAGATAACTCCGTCCTTAAAATTCATATTAGATAATTCAATAAAAATAGGAGGATACCTTGTGCATATTGCTATCCTTACTAAGCCAATATCAAAGATTCGTACCCATACTGGAAGAAAGTATGAAACCTTAGTTAGGTAGGGATTTTTCCTCAATATTGGCATCAATAAACCTGAAGTATGGCAGAAAAATCCCTAATAAAGACATCGTACAAATAACTGAACCTATCAAAAAGTACATAGGACGTATTCCCCAGATTTCGCCTAAAAAACTACCAACGAAAACTCCTAATGGCATTGCACCTCTAATGATAAATAGCCGAACTGAGGACACTTTTCCCATTAAGTGGTCTGGCACCGTTTGCTGAAATATCGTTATATTTTGCACACTAAAAAATGCCATAGCGATTCCTGCAATAACCTCGGTAAAAAGTGCAAAAATGATACTGTGATTCATACCTAACGAAATAAATGTCAGACCCCCTATTACTAAAGCGCCTAACATTATTACTCTACGACTTTTATAGGTGAATTTTCCAACAATCAGTGAACCAATTACATACCCTAATGGGAAACTTGCCATAAAATATCCATACTCAGTAATGCTCCCCGATAATTCATCTGTTACATAAGGAAGTGTAATGACCATCGTTACTCCTACTCCAAACTGAACAAAAGCTAAAAAAATACCTAACCAAACGATAATTGGTTGTTTAAAAAAATAGGATATTCCATCTACAAATTGTTCAACCCACGTCCTTCGTACATTGTGAGAAACCCTTGTTTCTTGAATAAATAGTAATAGTATTCCACTTATGAAAAGAACGGCACTAACAAAAATGAGTGTATAGGTGACACCTAAATACTCAACAACAAATCCCCCCATTATCGGAGCAAGGAATGTCATTAATCGAACTGTTCCATCTCTATAGGCATTCGCCGTACTTAATTGATCTTTGGAAACAATAGTTGGTGTTATTGCTTGATTAGCAGGTGTATAGATTGGAGTAATTAAACCAACAATGATTTGAACTGCATAAATATGCCAAGGTTCGAGATTCCCTAATCCTAATGCAGCAAGCGGAACTAGGAATATTAACCCTCGCATCCATTGAGAAAATATCATGGTCCACTTTCTACTCCACCTATCAATAAATGGACCTATGAACAATTGAAGGATAAGTGAAGGTATAAAATAGAGTAGCCACATACTTCCTAATGCCATTGTGGAATTGGTAAGCTGATAGATAAGAATAGAATTACTAAACGTACCAAAAGCGCCACCTAATTCAGAAATCGCATTCCCAACCCAAATAAAGACAAATGAACGATTTTTTAAAATACTACTGCTCACATCAATCCTCCCAAATTACAGATCTAGATACATGAATGTTAGTTAAATTTATAATCCTATAAGAAGTGCCTCAGCTTCCTTTATACTATCAATTAACCAAATCGGAGCTTTGGGATGGTTAACTATGTCTTCAGTCGTCATCCAATATACTGAATCAACTTCATCTGGGCTTTTAGCAAAAGGTTCACCTTCTTTGAACTCACATAAGAAAACGATATCAATTACTTCGCTCCCATCCTCTAATTTGAATGAGGTGTTTCTTACATAGTCCATCTTTTCTTTTACCATCACTCCTACTTCTTCGAACAGTTCTCTCCTTAAATTTCTCTCTAAAAGATTTGTAGAAATACCTTTTTCTACGGTTCCGCCTACCAGAGACAGTAGACCACCAGCATGACCTTCTTTTAAACTACGTTCAATAATTAACCATTTGCCTTCCCTATTAACTGCTCCCTCAACATTAACATGGAACATTTACAAACCACCTTTTATGGAAAATAGCATTATTTGACCTTTTCTAAAAACTGTTTTACTTCTTTCGGAGATTTTAAAATGATTACTTGTTTTTCCCTAGACAATTGATTGAGCCTCTTTACTATTTCTGGTCTTTTCTTTTTTGGATAACTCCAAATCCACTTAAAAAAGTCCAAATTAACTCTTTCTATGCACCCTTCTGCCATATCTGGCCTTGTCCTATTTCGGTACTGTAATATTCTTTTGATGGCACGGTAGGCACAGATTGTTCTATGTGTATCTAAAAAAATAATAGTATCTGCCGCATTAAGTCGTATTTCCATGGTACCGCCGTAATTTCCATCAATAATCCATTCCGATTTTTTCACCATTTCTTTCTGAACTTTTCTTTGTTCAGCCTTTGGAACCCCAACCCAATTAGGCTTCCAAAAAAGTGCATCAAGGTGATAGACTTTTATATTTAACTTTTTACCTAATTGTCTTGCTAGTGTGGATTTCCCTGATCCACCTGAGCCTATAAGTACCACCTTATTCATCTGTTTTCCCCTTATAATCTTTTATTTATATTATCTAATAACCTTGTTTTCTCTTTAGTCTTTTTAATATCCTTCCATATGCTGCCTATATAACTTCCATCCGCCAGACTCTTTTTTGAATACTTCCATTGCTAAAGCGGATGCAACTTTCTCCTCTAAAAAGTAAAATTCAACAATTGAAGATAAGATAATCTCATCAGGCTTCCTTAGATGATGAGTTAAATCGGTGTACTTCCAATATGGACTTTTTCCTTCATAGCCCTTTAAGGTTTCAATGTTATCCTGTTTATAAGATTCCGCTCGATAAATTTCAAATTCCTTATCTGGGTAGTAACCAAAATAGCCGATAAAATCATCCGATATCCAAGCATTTATCTTTTCGATATTACCTTCATTTACATCATTCCGATAGCGATAAACGTCATGTAGTGCTTCTTGAATCAAAATCCTTCCCCCTATTATTGGTTTTCATAACCTATTCTCCTATCCTTTTGGAAAATCCTTCTAGAAAATGAAAAAGATTAACGATTAGTGATTCAGGTCTAGTCACATAAAAATGGCTGTTTTCGCAAACTTTGTTGTTTTTGACAACATTTGATTTCCACTTCAGGTGGACGCTTTCCGCGGGCGTGGCTTGAGCCTCCTCGTCGCTAATCGCTCCTGTGGGGTCTCAAGTCTCACGCTTTTCCCGCAGGACACTGAATAGCTTCCTTGAAATAACCCACGCACGAAGAAAATGCGTATGCTTTTTCGAGGAGTCGCCACCTTCCGCTTCAATCAATAGTTTTATTTTATCCAATGGCAACAATCTTTTAGAAAAGAGCCTAAAAAAAAGAGCGCAACTTAGTAAACTCAAGTTGCGCTCCTTGTTTTATACGTATTTGTTTTACTTCTTACAGAAATGACGACAGCAATGAACGATAAGAGGATGAATATTCCGCTTGCAAATGGATTTACTTCGATTGAAATAGTATCGACTATCCCAGCTCCAATTACCGATCCAACAGCAACACCTAAATGTAGGGCTGAATTATTCAAGCTTTGTTGAATTTCCGATGTTTCAGGCGCTATTTCTATCAAATAGGATTGCATGGCCGGTGAAATTGCCCAACTGAGTATCCCCCATATCACGATGAGTGCAAGAAATAGTGCGAAGAATTCTGTTGTATATGGAAAAATAAAAAATACACCACTAAAAATGATAAGGGAAATAACCATTGTTTTTCTTGAGCCCAGTAAATCTGCCATTACACCACCAAGTCCTCCACCACATACAGCTGAAAATCCAAAAATGAAATAAATGATACTAACCCATGTAGCATTAAAATCAGTGGTTGCTTCTAAATAAGGTTTAAAATAGGCATACATAATCGTATGACCTGTCATATAGAGAAATGTTGTTGTTAGCCCTAATGTAATTTTGTGATTTTTAAATGCTTGAAGCTGCTGCCTCAATGGAATTTGAGGTTTTGGTTGTATTTTTCCCATTAATATATGAACGCCAATAATTGATAAAGCTGTCAATACAGTTATGAGTACGAATGGTGCCCTCCAGCCAAAACGATCTCCAATGATTAGCCCGAGCGGTACCCCTAGAACTAACGAAGCACTTACGCCCACAGACACGATTCCAATTGCCCTACCTTTATACTGTTCGCCTACTAAGCTAGGTGCCATCACTAAACACAATATGATTAACAGTGCCCCACTTAACGCCAAAATAATTCTTCCGATAAACAAAATGGAAAAAGCAGGTGCAAACACTGTTACAATACACCCCATTAAAAAGATGTATAAGCAAATTAATGTTAGGCGTTTTCTCTCTATTTTAGCTGTCATGACAAGTAAAATTGGCGATGCGACTGCAAATATGACAGCAAAAACAGTAATCAGCAAACCGGCTTGTCCTATACTTACTTGTAAATCCTCTGCAATTAAATCTAATATCCCACTAATAATTAATTCAACTAATCCTATGATAAAGGAGATGATCATTAAAAAGTAAATACGTTTATCCATGTTGTCTTCCTTCCTACTGATGTCCAAAACTATATACTAGCTTTTATTAATAGCTTACTCAAGAGTACCATAATCATGTTTTAAAAACATATTGTACGAAAAAAACATGATGGAAGGTGCACGCTTTCTCGTTTTTATTTGATTGTTAATATAAGTAGCTTATTTGTTGAAAAATCTAAATCACGCGAGGCACTTTATTATTTCTTGAATTGATGTCCGTTCTTTGAAAATAGCACGATGTAAAAAATTCTCCCTAGATTCTTGTAATTTTATAGACTCATAGTACGATAGTATAGAATAGGAGTTGAGTGATTTGGAAGCGATACTACATGGAATCGTCTTAGCATTCGGACTGATTTTGCCTTTAGGCGTCCAGAATGTCTTTGTTTTTTCACAAGGGGCTACACAGCCAAAACTACTTCGGGCATTTCCTGCAACGATAACAGCTGGTATATGTGATACACTTTTAATTCTTTTGGCTGTATTTGGTTTATCCGCTATTGTTCTACAATTTGGATGGCTCCGGATTGCTCTGATGAGTGCTGGAATCCTGTTTTTAGTTTACATGGGATTTGCAATCTGGCGGTCTGTACCAACTACAAATGAAACGAACAAAGCATTGCCAATCCGCCAACAAATCATGTTTGCTTCATCCGTTTCATTATTAAATCCTCACGCCATTTTAGATATCGTCGGTGTAATTGGGACAAGTGCGTTAAAATATGTGGGAACAGAACAAATGTTATTTACTGCCGCTTGTATTCTCGTTTCATGGATGTGGTTCTTTGGATTAACCCTAGCAGGTGCAGTCATGAAAAAGTTAGATGGAAAAGGTACTTTAATGAAGGTCTTTAACAAATGTTCTGCCTTGTTTATCTGGGGAACGGCGATTTACCTTTTGATTGGGTTGGTTTGATTGCTAACCCTATTTTTTAAACATCGCCGTTTTAGCTTTTCCTCATTTCATAAAGTACTTTTATATTTTGATGATAAACTTCAGGTGAGCCCCAATTTTTATATTTAGATGGTATCTCAATTTCTTCTAAACTTTCATTTTCACTTACTACGGTAGTAATTTCTGCTATGTAATCGATTAAATTGGAGATGTCTTGCTTTGTGCCTATAGAACCATGTCCTGGTATTGCCACGTTAAAATCTAAACGTTCAACTTCTCTCAATATCTGAATCCATTGGTTAGGATTTGATTCTTCGAAAAATGTAGGATGACCATTAACAAATAATAAATCTCCCATGAATATCACTTTTTCTTCTGGGATATAAAGACAAGCATCACAAAAAGAATGACCTCCACCTAAAGTGAATAGCTTTGCACGACATGCTGTTCCACTGAATGTATGATTTCTTCTAAAGGTTTGATTGGGTAAAACAAGCTCGAGCGTTGGTAATGATTTTTCGATTTCTCGTAAAAAATGTAGCTGGTCATTTAATTTGAGATTTCCTTGTTTTTCTAATGATTGAATATAAGTAGATAGACCTTGGAGGTCGTTTTTCTGTTTGCTAATTCTAGAAGGATGAAACCCTCTCATTTTTGAATAAGTAACTTCACTGGAGATAATTTTGCTTTCCTTGAATGTTTGGTTGCCACGAATATGGTCACCGTGCCAATGACTATTAATAACCCATGTTACTGACTGATTTGTTATTTTTTCTGCAATCTTTTTTAAATCTGCTGATGCCTGTTGTGTATTAAATGTATCGAAAATAAGTAGCTGATCGCCGAGATTGACAAAGCCTGCATTCGCTACCGAACCACTGCCTTTTTTTGCAACTGCAGCATAAACATATGAACTAACTTTTTCAAGTGTAAAATGCGTACTATGGAATTCTCCCATTCATATTCTCCTTTTCATTTTTTATAAAAAAACAGGAACATCTGGAAGGAAACGATATGACCTAGTAAGCCTGACAATCACAAATCTTTGTTTGTTAGTAAAAATGAAAAAACCATATAAAAAATCTTACTTATATGGTCGAATGTATTGTGTATTTAGTTTTTATCTGTGTAAAAATAGCTAAATATAGTAATCACAGTACCATTCAACTTTCATTACAGAGCAAACGGTTCATAAGGTTTATACAGATAACGTTCAATAAAATCAGCTAATCCGTCATTTTGGTGGTGCCCTGTAACAAAATCAGCTGCTGTTTTTACTTCTTTACTTGCATTTCCCATTGCCACACCTGTACCTACACGACGAAGCATCTCGATATCATTTGGCCCATCACCAATAGCTACGACTTCTTTTGGGTTAATTCGGTATGCGTGAAGTAAGCTTTTTATCGCGGACCATTTAGAAACGTTTGGAGCAACTAACTCGAATCCGTCATTCCAATCAATGACTTCTGCTTCTTGTTTAAATAAAGCAGATAACTCAGGATTTGCTGTGCCTGTGCGAACACTATATTTAAGAACATCTTGATAGTTAGCTTGTCGCAAATCCCCAATATATCGTGGCGGATTTTGCCCAACGTTTGTCCAATACTCAATTTCATCATCTTTTTCCTTACAATATAGTCCATTTGCTGTGTGAACTAAAACATTACAAGGAATTTCTGTTGTTAGATGATGAAATCGCTCTTCATTTAATTGGAGAGTTCTCATTTGTAACGCTCTGCCCGTCAATGCATCGTGTATAGCAGCACCGTTCAAACAGATCATCGGAGTTCGCAATCCAATTTCTTTATGATAGGGAACAGTTACTTCATAGTGTCGACCAGTGGCTAGAAACACTTTGACTCCCTGATTCATCAGCCTATAAATAGCCTCTAAATTTCGTTGAGAAATATTGTTTGAAGCCGTTAGCAGTGTACCATCCATATCAATAAATATTGCACGCACATTCATGTAAAATGCCTCCTCATTCGTTGATAAACCAATCATATCATCTGAATATTAAAGCCAGGTTAACGTAGTGTTCAGATAACATAAAGTTTATCGCCGAAGCAGAGGAGAGGCCAAATCAAGTAGCGTAACACGTACTAATTGAAATGCTATTTCCTTGAACTTTTTATTGGTGTGCTGAAAAATAATTCAAATAGATTTTGCTTACTTCACCCGTGAATGCCTTTTATCAGCAGCACTTAGTATAAATAAGATAGCAAAGCCCCAGATAATGCCTTGGATCATCATCGTCATCCAATTACCTAATGAAAAGGAAAACGAAAATAGAAATAATAATAATGGGCTCATTACGATTATCGAAAGGCCAATTAAGAATGCCTTTTTCTCAGGTAGTGCTTTAATTTTTGCTAACATTTTTTTCACCCCGTACGTTTTTTATTGCGTTTTTCCTTTTTTTTATCCAAAACATGAGCTATAGCACCAAATAAATTTTCTAGAATGGTATAGATTGCTTCCACCAACACTTCTCCTATCGTTCATCTTTCTTGTGTATACGAAATGAAAAGAAGAAGGTTTCAAATACCGGAACAACAAATAAAAAAGGTGCTATTCCTGCTTGGATGGACGCACCTGAATTTGAAGTTACTTATCAATTATTTTGATTTCTGTAATAGGCCAAATAACGATATTTGTAGTTCCAACTACTTTATCCATAGGGATTGCGCCGATATGACGACTGTCCATACTATTTCGCCGATTATCTCCTATTACAAATAAATGCCCTTCTGGAACTACATCGCCTCCCACTGGGGTTTCCATTAATGTAAATGAATAAGTTAGCGGACCATCAATGACCTCTTTTTTACCTTTGTCTAAATAAGGCTCATCATATGGTTTTCCATTGATGTACAAAGTATCATCTTTATACTCAATACGATCTCCCGGCAAACCAATAACTCTTTTAATATAGTCCTTTTCCTCTGTTGCATGAAATACCACAAGATCGAATCGTTTCGGCTCACCTATTTTTGTTACAATCATTCGATTTTGGTCTTGCAAAGTAGGCTGCATCGAGGCACCTTCAACAACAGCAGGAGTAAAGAAAAACATACGAACGATAAACGCTATTACGATTGCAATGAAGATGGCTTTTATCCATTCCCAAATCTCATTTCTATCTTTAACCACACTTTCACCTTCTCACTTTTTCTCTTATGTAATAAGTTCCACAATATATAGTAGTAATCCTTCTTGGATATCTCAATAATAAGTAACTTTCATTCATTATATTAATCGTTTATTTCTTTTAGACTCGGCTCTGGTTTTACTGTCACTAAGAAAAAGCAACAAGAAAGCATGCAGATTCTCCTCCTCTGCATGCTCTACTATTAGTTTCCTACCTTTAAATGCTTTTTGAATTTTGTTGAAATCACTTCAAGAAGAATGGCAACTGCTAGGATGAAGTAGGTGATTGTACCAATTTCTCTAATATCAAGGTAGAAATTACTTGCCATAAACATATCAAAACCAATTCCTCCAGCACCTGCTGCGGCTCCCATGGCAACAGCGACGGCAAAGTTAATTTCAAAACGGAGGAATGTCCAGGAAATCATATATGTGAGGGAGGATGGAATCACAGCTTGGAAAATAATCTGCCACCAGCTTGCTCCACTTGCTTGAAGAGCTTCGATTACCCCTTTGTCTAGTTCCTCAAACGACTCTGAATAAGCTTTTACTAAGTAGCTGACAGAGTGAAAAGTCATTCCAATGACGGCTGCAACACTTCCTAGTCCAGCTGCTACTGCAAAAATTAAAACCCATAATACAGTCGGAATCGCACGGATAATTGCGACTGCACTCTTAATAATCGAAGATACTCGCTTAGACGTTAAATTTTCTGCAGCAAGTAATCCTAGAAGTACAGCAATAATCGCGCCGAATAAAGTTGTGAGAAAGGCTAACCCAAGTGTCACAAAGACTTGATGGAACGCATGTGAAAAGGTGAAATGGTTAAAATGTGGCTCCAAAAACATTGATTTCAAATTCACAAGCGTATCCTGGACAGCCTGTATAAAATTTAGCTCCTTATAATCAAAGCTAATAAATGCGTAAACCGTTAACAGAGCCAGCGCCAAAAGCGTCATCCTTGTTACAATCGTTGATTTTGTCATTGTTTTGGTTTTAAATTGCTTTTGTTGGTAGGTGCTCTGCAGACTTTTTGACGGTGTTGATACCTTTTCGATTTGTTCGTTTATCTCCATTACAGAATCACCCGCCTTACATAATTTGAGATGGTCTCAATCGATAGAATTGCAATCGCAATGACAATAACCACAAGCGATGCAATATCATAGTTCAGGCTTTTATAGTACAAATTAAACGTAAATCCGATTCCCGAACCAGTTAATAAGCCAATTAATGTTGCACTTCGGATATTCGTCTCAATCATAAATAATACCCAGCTTATCATTTGTGGTAGACTTGACGGTACGACAGATTGGAAGATGATTGAAAAATAACTGGCCCCGGTGGCACGTAATGCTTCAACTGAACCTCCACTAACCTCATCAATCGTTTCGACAAACGCTCTCGTTAAAAACCCGAACGAACCAAAAAACAAGGCAAAGTACCCAGTCAATGAGCTTTGTCCAAACGAAAAGAGGAGAATCATTGCCCACGCAGCCACATCAATATTACGAAAAACGGTAGCAACCCCTCGACTGATGCTTCCAAAAAACAGATTTACTTTCGTCGTGTTTGAACCCATTATCGCAAACAGGATAGCAAATGCAGCGCCTACAGTTGTAGCAGCAACTGAAACGAGAATGGTTTCGATTAGCTTGTCTAGAATATCAGGAAGTTTTGACAAAGAATCGAGTGTCGGATAAAAATTTCCAAATGCCCACTCTACTGCCTTCGGAAGAGAAGTAAAGCCTTTTACAATATTGTACTCCGTAATCAAAATAGCCAAGATTGTGACAACACCTAAAATCAAGAGAAATGAAAATGAATTTCGTCTCTTCTTAGCAAAATAATTAGCTTGCATGGATGCCTCCTAAATCAAAAATTAACTCATCCGCTTCTGATCCGTAAATCAACTGGATGTCTCCTTTTGTGATGGTTTCAGGAGTACCTTCAAAGACAACCTTGCCACTGTTAATCCCAATAATTCTATCAGAATACTTTAACGCAACATCAACTTGGTGGAGGTTGACTAGAACGGTAATGCCCATTGTTGTTGAAATATTTTTCAAATGATCCATAATTGTCTTCGCTGAGTTAGGATCAAGAGAAGCAATTGGCTCGTCACAGAGCATCATTTTCGGATTTTGAATTAAAGCACGGGCAATGCCGACACGCTGTTTCTGACCACCGCTAAGCTGATCAGCCCGTTTGTATATGAAATCTTCAAGGCCGAGTACAGATAAAATATGATTTGCTTGCACCTTTTCTTCCTGGGTGTAGATACCGAGAACACCTGCAATCGTTGATTTTTTCCCTAGATTGCCATGCAATGTATTTTCTATTACACTCAAGCGATTAACCAGATTATAATGTTGAAATATCATTCCAATCTGTGTACGAACAACCTTTAGCTCTTTCTTTCTTAGTTTCAATACATTTTGATTATCAAACATGATTTCCCCGCTTGATGCATCAATCATACGATTGATACAGCGAAGGAGAGTTGATTTCCCTGCTCCAGACGGACCAATGATTGAAACAAACTCTCCCTCTTTTACGGAGAAGGTAACATCTGATAATGCCTTTGTATCACTGCCGAATTGTTTAGATACTTGATTTACTTGCAGTAAGGCTGTCATTGCTAACCTCTCCTTATTCAGTATTCTCCGGATTCCTACTTAGAAAGCTCGCGAATTGGATTAAACCAAGCATCATCTACTTCTACTAAACGCTCATCTGCTGTTTTCTTAAATAGACCCGAGAACTCAGAATCCTCTGGTACAAATACTTTCTCGTTATTTGTAATGTCATCAGATGTCATGATTTCAAGAAGCTGTTTTTGAAGTTCTTCATCAATTGTTTCTGTGTTAATTACAAATGGTGCATTTAAAACTGGAGTAACAGAGATAAGAGAAAATTCTTCCCCCGTAACCGTGTTAAATGGCTCTGCTGCGTCATCTTTAACGCGGTAGACAGCACCTGGTCTATTTTCTTCACCGTCAACTAACTCCACATAGTTGTTTACGCATGTATCACAGAATGCTGCTACATCAGCTTTACCCGATAAAAGGTTAACAGCTGATCCTTGATGAGAACCGCCATATAATACTTCACTAAAGAAGTTGTCGCTACCACCTTCAAGTAAATCCTCTGCTGTTAAATCTTTGAACTCATCTTTCTCGGTAAAATAACTAACAATTCCAGCTGAAGGTACTTTAAATCCTGATGTGGAGCTGTTTGAAACGAATGAGAATTTTTTTCCTAGAATATTATCAATTCCAAACTCATCGCCATTTTTATATTCTTCTGCATTGTCTTTTTCAACAGACAACCAGCTATAGTAAATGGCGTCCTCAAGTGTTCCAGATTCACCTGTTGGAACAACAAGTGGAAGAACCTTGTCATTTTTGTTGTGTGCTTCAATGTAGCCTTGAGCTCCTAAGAAAGCTATATCTGCATTTCCATTTGCGATTGCTTCAATCGCTACGATGTAATCAGTTGTTGTTTGGTGCTCTACTTTTTTACCCGTTTTCTCTTCAATCACTTTACCAATTTCATCACGTGCTTCTGTTAGATCTGCTCCAGATTCATTTGGAAGCCAAGCAATTGTTAACGTATCTTTCGTACTTGCAGAAGATGAACAACCCGCAAACACAACTACCATTGCTACAGCTACTAAAAACAACAAAGTCTTCTTCATGTAAAATCTCCTCACACTATTTTGATTTTTTAAAAACATCTCTTGCTGATTACTATAGCTTCTTAATATAAAGCTACCGTTAATAGAGTCTTAGAGTTTATTAAGATTTCGTAAAAGAACAAATGCGCAAGTCCGACAAGCATTGACGGATTGGCTTATGACCTCGAGTGGCTAGGCGCTGGAACTGGATGTAGCTACGGGAGAAAAAACGCCATTTTGCATGTTATATTCGCGGTCACATAGATCATTCATAAACTCAAGATCATGAAAGATTCCAAGCATTGTTGTTCCCTCTTTCATTAACTGCTCAATCAAAAGCTTTACCTTGATTTTTGATTCGTGATCAAGGCTGGCAGTCGGCTCATCTAATAACAGAAGCCGTGGTTTCTTGACCATCGCACGCGCAATGTTTAGGCGTAGCTTTTCACCACCCGAAAAAGTGGTTGGGTAGCTATCCCATAACTCAGGATCTAATTCAAAATGGGAAAGAATGTTTTCCGTTTCCCTCTCCGCCCTATCATGGTCGTTCCCCATTTCAAGAATAGCCTGCTTCACCAACTGTCTTGCAGTTGTCCTTGGCATGACATTTAAAAATTGCGAGACATAGCCAATTTCATGCTTGCGTAAATACAGCATTTGTCGATTTGATGCTTCTGCTAGGTTTATCGGACCAAACCTTTTCGAGTGATAGAAAATGCTTCCCTGTTCAATCCGATAGGTCCCGTAGATGCATTTTAAAATTGTTGACTTTCCACTACCACTTTTACCTGTAATTCCAACAAACTCTCCTTCTTTCAGTTGAATCCCTACATTTTCAACCGCACGGATATGTTTTCCCACATGATAAAGATGAAAGGATTTAGTTAAATCTCTAATCTCTAGAAGCGTCTCCATCTGACCACCTGCTTTCTATAGTTATTGCTACCACTTTACATACGATAATTCGTCTTCTGAATCAGCTTCCCGTCGACAAAGACACTTGTGATTACTGGGAATTCATCTGTGATTTTTTCAATGATTAGTATATCTGCCTTTTTCCCTTCACAAATAGAGCCGATTTCATGTTCCATTTTGACCGCCTTTGCTGGATTAATGGTGATGAGCTTAACCATCTCCACCAAGCTTTGGTCGTATTGTTCCACTAATGCAAAAATCGAATGGAGCATGGCTGCAGGGTAATAATCACTGCACAAAATATCAATAACCTCATTTTGGATGGCTTCAGCAGCCCCTAAATTCCCACTATGGGAGCCTCCAAGAAGTACGTTAGGCGCACCCGCAATTGTGTACATTCCAAGTTCCTTTGCCCGGCGTGCAACCTCCATCGTTATGGGGAATTCACTAATTGTTGTTCCAAAGCTTTTGACGAGCTCAAGCTTTTCAATCGAATCATCATCATGAGACGCTACTGCGATATGATGCTCGTGCGCAAGCTCTGCAATTTCCTGTATATCCTCCATTGACAGCTTCTCCTTCGTTTCATGCTTTTTAATCAGCACATCAATAGAAGCGTCACTCATATTGTTATAACTTCTCACCGTATTACGCCAAATTTCCAAATGGCGGTATTGGCCCTGTCCGGGTGTGTGGTCCATAAAAGACACCAAATGCACTTTATCCTCTTTTATGTAGTTTTTTAGATTTTCAATGTCTTCCACATTATCAATCTCATATCTTGCATGGAACCTATGGCGTACGAGGTGTTTCGTGTTATGCGTATCGTCAATGAGATCAATTAATTTCTGGACATTCTCAGGTTCCCGTATTGGTTTATAGGAGTAATCCGACCCTTTATATAAAGAAAGGGAGTGGAACATCGTTGTAATGCCGTGTGAAATCAGTTCTTTCTCTGTTTCTCGTAGACTCAAATCAAAATTCATAAGTGAAGTCGGTCTTGGTGCTGCCATATGCTCAATGTAATCAGAATGAATATCAATAAAACCGGGCGTTACATACCCTCCAGCTGCATCAATAATTTCCATTTGCTCCTCAAATTTAATCTCACCCTTTGGTGCGATTCTCTCAATTCGATCCTCTTTGATAAAAAGGTCATAGCCATGCAATATTGCGTCTTCTGTGATTAGTCTTCCATTTGTAATAACAAACAAACTACTTCCTCCTCGTGTATGAATGGAAATATCTTTTTTAACGGAATGCGATTAATCTCGATTACAGCAAGGAGTGAACCAGCTGTTGAGTATACGCATGCTGTGGGTCCTCGAGAATTTGATCGGTTAACCCTTGCTCAATCACTCTACCTTCGAGCATTACCATCGTTCGGTCAGCTAGCATCCGAACCACACCTAAATCATGTGAAACGAGCACAATACTAATGTTCAGTTCACGTTGCAAACCTTTAATTAAATCAAGGACACTTGCTTGGACAGATAAATCCAACCCTGTCGTAACCTCATCTAATAAAAGCAACGGGGGATTATTGGACAAAGCTTTCGCGATTTGGACACGCTGCTGCATTCCCCCAGAAAACTTCTTCGGTTCTTCCTTCCGGCGGTGTATCGGAATATTCACCTTATCAAGAAGCTCTGTTCCCCTCTCTTCCATCATGCCGACATGATAACTGCCAGCGGCAATTAATTTCTCCGCAATATTACCAATGGAAGAAAAATTCATTTTCAATCCAAGGATTGGATTTTGATACACCTTGCCCATCATATGATTGCGAATATAACGCTGTTGCTGGGAAGACTCTTCAAATAAGTTCCTCTCACCATGTTCATAATCGGCAATATAAGCCTCGCCACTTGTTACATCCTGGTCAAAGTACAGGCATTGCATTAATGTCGACTTCCCGCTACCGCTTTCTCCGACTATACCAAGCACTTCTCCGGGAAAAACATCAAACGAAACATCACGGCACGCATACACGGTACCGCATATTTGACAGTAGTTTTTCACCAAAGATGGGGAATCAGTGGCTTGACAGTGCACACAGCCAGGACCATATTGTTTATTTAAATGTCGTACCGATAATACCGGCATTTCAAATTCAGCCATTTATTTCACTCCAACTGGTTCGTTTAGTTTTTCAAGACAATAGCTAGTATCATTACATTGATACACTGTTTCATTCGTCACTTCATCAACTAGTTCATCTAAGAAAACATCGGTTGATCCACATAGTCTACAATGCTTCCCATAAAAGGACTCTAGTTGAAACGGATAGTCCTCAAAGTCCAACGAAACAACCTTTGTATATGGTGGGACAGCATACACCTTCTTTTCACGGCCAGCCCCTAATAAAATGAGTGCTTCACTATCATTCATTTTCGGATTATCAAAACGTGGAATGGGACTTGGTGCCATTACATACCGATCATGGACAAGGACTGGGTGATCCGCGTCTGTTGTCATACTTCCGTATTTCATAATCTGTTCAAACAGCATAAGCCAAGCACCACTGTATTCTTTTTCTGCATGAAGTTTTTTCGTTTCTGTTTCACTCGGCTCATAGTAGCGAAGCGGTTCTGGGAGCGGTACCTGTAAAACTAGAATTTGATCCTTGTTCAGTGGAACCTCTGGGATTCTATGTCTCGATTGAATAAGGGTCGCTTCCTTTGTATGTTCTGTCGTCTTCACACCAGTTGTGTCCGTCACGAGTTTTTTGATATTGACGGCATTTACTGATTCATCCGAACCCTGGTCAATGACTTTTAGTACATCCGATTTTCCGATTAGCGATAATGTCAGCTGCAAACCTCCCGTTCCCCAACCACGACCAATCGGCATTTCCCTTGATGCAAATGGAACCTGGTAACCAGGGACGGCAATTGCCTTTAGGGTGGCTCTTCTGATTTCTCGTTTTGACCCTTCATCAAAGAATGCGAAATTGTATGTAACATTCATCAACTTCTCACCTCTTCCCTTTCCTTTTGCTTCGTTTTCCTCACGCTATCAAGCTTGGATTGGAACGTGACATAATGAGGCATTTTCAAATGGGAAATAAAGCCTGTCGATTCGACAGAATCAATATGGAATAAAACAAACTCCTCATTATGACTTGGAAACTCAAGGTTTGGATGCTCGAGACTGTTGTCTAAAATGCCCATTGCGATTGCCTTTGTTTCATTCTGACCAAAGCAAAGTCCATACCCAATCTCAAACTCGATTTCCTTTTTCCCATATTCTTTTTCTACCGTTACCGGCATAAGCATTTCTGCTTCGGTTACCTTGATTTCCCCAATATAAAATGCATCGTCCTCATTCTCTGGATGGATTGGATGATCAATTGTTACCGGTAGCCTACCCACACGGAGTTCACCAACCGTCGGATGTAAAGCCCCATACCCCCTAATGACCGCATATGCTAACGAGGTTACCGCCCCAGTTTCACCTCTCGTTAAGATTTGCAGCCGCTCGCTTCGACTCGATGGAAAGGCTAGGCTTTCTCGCGTTACGTCGTCTGGCTCTTTGTCATTGTTTTCACAAGGAGGTATCAAGCCTTCCTTGCGTAAGTAATCAAGTACCTTTGGCAATTTAAGTTGTGCATTCTCCTCATGTTTTTGCTTGTTTTCCTGTTCATACTCCTCCAACCATTCTTGAATGCTACAATCGGTTTCCTTCATTAATTTGAAATCGAGTAGACGGTGAGTATAGTCAGTCGTTGCCCCAAGGATTTGACCACCTGGAATGTCTTTAAAACTTGCAGAAATTCTTCTCTCAATCTTCATTTCTTCAGACTCAATGACTCTCGAATAGTGCTTACGTGGAATAGTTGAGCGAAATGCCCTTAATAAAAACACTGCTTCTTCCGGATTTCCTTCTGCTTGCTTGATTGCCAAGGCTGCTAATGTCTCATCGTATAGACTGCTTTCAGACATTACCTGGTCAATTAAACCGCGCATGCCAGCTTTGATTTTTTCGACTTCCATCGTTAGCCCTTTTTGTGTTCTTTCATAGGTAAGACGCTTAATCGATTCTTCAATTGCCTGCGTTCCACCCTTAACTGCTACATATCCCATTAAATCATCACCCTATTTTCGGTAATTTGTGTAGTTCGCGGCAATGATAAGAGCTGATGTGCTCCATCAACAAACATCAAATCAATGCCGAGTGGATATTCTTTATTCTTTTCTTGACGAACTTCAATCCAATCACCCTGTGTGACAATTTCAACTGACACGGTTGACTGAATACCAGGTCCTTTTAATAGCAGTGAACCACCGCTACGTACTTCCTCCGCTTCAATGAAGACCGTCGCAGAGTGCTGTGGATTTCTTAATGTACCGGGCTTTGCTTTTGTGAGAACATCTGATAAGATGCTAGCTTTTGCATCCTTTAGTACGAAAATATAATCAGCCTGTTCGATGTTAGCAGGCTTTGCATATGTATATTGATGAATGATTGCAGAAACCGTTTCTTCATTTTCAGAAACAACCTTAAAGGACACTTCTTGATCAAGTAGTGTAAGTGCCACTACTATGAGTGATGCTGTGCAGTCTGTTTGAATATCAGCTTCAAGGAGTTCCGCCTCTTTTTGGAGATTCGAAATAAGTCCTGGCCTTGAGGTGGAATCAACCATTTTTCGGTACACAGCTTGAAGATCATGAACGAGATCAAGCTTCATTTTCTCTACCTCCTATAAATCCATCGTTTCAAAGTTTACTTTTGTTTTTAAAATGGAGTGATTAACAGATTCTTGCTGTTTTAGAATCATTTTCTCCTCCTCCAAAAGCCTATCAATCCATTCTTTTGTTTCTGGAAGTCCTGCTACAAAGGCTGCATCAATAATGGCAAGCTGATAAGCAAGCTCGGGTTGATCGCCCGCTACAATACCAATTCCAATCTTGTTAAGAATCTGTACCTTGGACTCGGTCACAAATACCTCACCTGGATAAAACAAGCTTTTCTTTGACGTTTCACGCATCTTTACCATAACTAAGCTATTCTCTGGCTCTTGAATCACATTCACCTCATAGTGATTTTGAATAGACTTTGCGAAAGCCTCTACCAGGTCACGCGAGCCATTGATTAAAATTTCTGTTCTTCGTCTTCTCTTCATTTAAAGGCCACCACCTTTCTTTCTTCTACACCTATTAATCTACCTTGTTGCCAAGTGAGTGCACGTAAAAGAAAGGTGAAGTTTGTTTTGTTTTTGTAAAGGGTGTCCGAACCAAATAAAAAAAGCCACCATACGGTGACCATACTCTTTTCTATATCACATAAGTGAAACAATCACTTCTATAAATAATCTTTGAATATTCAAGCATTGTACCGGTCTTCCTGTCACCACAACCGGATTCCACGAGCAATAGTGGTACAAGGCTTGGACACTTTAATACCTCCCGCTCCCGTTCATTTGGAAACATGACACTTAATTGACTTCTACCCGGCTTAAAATCAGAATAGCCTTGGTTACGATAATATTGAAAAATAGAAGTAATCCCACTTCCATCCCGATTGATATTTTCGAACACCGATTGAGCCAAGTAAGAAGTGTGCACCGCAATTGGGCAATCCTCAACAATGCGTAACCTACTAATTTTAAATACCGAATCTCCCTCACATACTTGTAAAGCGTGGTAAATAGAGGAATCATAGACTATTTGTTCGCAAGAAAGATTGATTGTTTCATAATCATATTTAAGCTCTCTCATTTTTTCGCTAAAGCTAACATCTCCTGTTAAGATAAGCGGGATTTGGAGCTTTTGATTTTGAACATAGCTTCCTTTTCCTTGCTTTGAAAAAATATAACCAAGCTCCTGCAAGCGTTCATAAGCTTTCCGGACAACCATTCTTGGCACTTTATACTGGTCTGCTAGCTCATTCTCTGACGGAAGCTTGTCATTCGGCTTATAATTCCCCTGACGAATATCCAAAATCAGTTTGTCAACCAGTACCGTTTTTTCAAACATCTAGATTGCTCCTTTCAAAACCAACGAAACTTCAAATTATTTAATTGTGTGGTGTCACCTCAGATGGTAAACCTTGCTTTCTTCTACTCTGAATAGCTGCAATTGTTTCAACACCAGGACTTTTACTACCTAGTCGTACAAGCTTTTCTCCGTAGGATCCATGGAAATCAGAACCACCTGTTTTAATAAGATTATAAACGGCTGCTAGCATTGTTGCCCTTTCCTCATGCACTTTCTGATGGAGAGGATGCCACACTTCAATTCCCTGTAGTCCCGCTTCAACTAATTCCGGGACCATCTCAAAATTTCCATACTGCCCTGGATGAGCAAGCACGGGTACTCCACCTGCATCACGAATAATTTGTATCGCCACTTTAGCATCTATATATTTCATCGGAATAAAAGCAATGCCTGGTTCCTCTCCATTTTGTCCCCGATTAAAAAGCTTATTATAAAGGGGACCGTATATTGAATCCGTATAGTTCGCTTCAATTAAGGCTTGCATGATATGCTGCTTATACACACCCGTGCCTCCTCGAGATATTTCTAAGCAGCGTTCCCATGTAATTTCATAGCCTGCTGCGATAAGGCGCTCAACCATTTCCTTCGATGCCAAATGTCTTTGTTCAATTAATGGCTGGCAAACGGACTCAATCGCTTTATGTCCTGGTTCAATATAATATCCCAATATATGTACTCGTCTGCCACGTTCGAAATCATAGCCTGAAACTTCAATACCTGGGATGATTTCAATTCCGCTGCTCTTACCAACCTTAACTGCGTGCTGAAGCCCTTGAGTGGTATCATGGTTTGTAACGGCTAAATGTGTAACACTTTCCTGAATCGCTAATGAAATGACTTCCTCAATCGAGAGTGGGCAATCGGAAATATTTGTATGACAATGAAGTTCTACCTTCAAGTTATTCCCTCCTTACGCTTTTCTTTAGAATAACTTGGTACCATGTAAAATAGGTTAATAGAATGTAAATTTGTATAAAAGTTACGTAAAGTCATAAGGAGCTATCTACAAAAAAGTAGCGCTAATCCCTAGGAACTGGATTAACGCTACTATTGAAAATATGGATGGGGCGAAAAGGCACCCTTATCCCCTTCCACTCAACTTACATCTTAGGTGCTTCCCTCCCTATCATCCCCCATTCCTCTTTGGATGGCCCGTAAATTCCGGGAACAGGTAAACCTGCTTGTCGCATAAGAATAGTCATTTGACCACGATGATGAATTTGATGTTGGATCATAAAAAATAAGAGTTGTGAATTAGAAAACTTCTGTCCGAAAACATCCTGTACTTCTTCAAGTTTTTTGTCATTCCACTGTTCTTTTAGAGCTTGACACAATGCGATACTTGCTTTTTGATAGCACTCTGCTATGTATGTAGCTGAGGTTGGGACAGGATAATCTTCTTTCGGTGACTCAAAGGAAAGATCTGTTTGTGAAGCGATAACGCCAATGGCTGTTACAGTGTGCCAAGCTACTCTTCCCAATGTCCAATTCTGAGGCGTTACCTCTTGGAACAAGGATTCATCTGTAAGTTGATTGAGAATCTTTTGAGTTGCATCTGATTCAAAATTCCATAAGGCGAAAAAACCATTTAGTGTTTTAAACATGTATTTCCTCCTCTCTTAAACATTCCATATATATTCCACATGGTGTTAAAATTTACTGTTTCTTTAACAATATTTTTTCTAGCCAGATTTGACTTTAACCTCGGTACAGTCCAGAACTAGTTTGAATTCTTCTGGGTTACGCATACTTTGAATGAATAAGGGAGAATCAGTTTTTTAGGTTTGACTTTGCTATAATGGCCATTATGGAACTATATTTTTATTAAATTGGAGCGTAAATGATGGAAAATAACGTATTTGAGCAAATGGCAAAACGATATGATACAGAAGAAAGAATTGAATTAGCAAAAGTGATTGTGAAGGAAGTAAGGCCTGAATTACAAAATAGTAAATCAAAGTCGTTAATCGACTATGGGAGTGGGACTGGGCTCGTTAGTTTGGAATTATCAGATTTAGTAAATTCTATTTTACTCATTGACTCTTCCAAACAAATGTTGGAGGTTGCGCAAGCGAAGATTTCTAACCGAGGAATAACTAACTCAAAAGTGCTCTTTTCTGATTTTACTCAAGACACTCCTGGACTGAAGGCAGACATCGTTTTATTATCACTAGTTCTTCTTCATATTCCGGGCACTAAAAAAATCTTACATGAATTGTTCAACATCTTGAATATTGGGGGCAAGCTCATTATTATTGATTTTGACAAGAACGAGAATATACAACATCCGAAAGTTCATAATGGCTTTTCGCATGAAGAACTGAAAAAAACATTATCCGAAGTTGGATTTACATCCACTGAAATAAAGACGTTCTATCATGGAAATCGTATTTTTATGAATCAAGATGCTTCAATGTTTAAATCCATTAGCATAAAGTCTTGATTCAATCATTAATCTAACTACTTGTCCCTAGATTTTCACTGTATATTTTATCCTGAAACTCAAAGGATAAAGGTGGAGGTGAATGATATGCCTGAAGAGAATACTACTTCCCAAAAATACGATTAAGTACAGTATCTGGGATACAAAAATAGATAAAAGCCATGCTCCTTCTATCGAAGATTCGCCTGGATTAACTAACAAGCAAAATGCCACACAAAACAAAAAAGACAGGTAACCCATTATTAACCCAAAAGCTACTCAGATTGAGTTGGCTTTTTTTGTATTTTAATTTATCAAGTTATGTAAATTAAGGCGTGAACTAAACCCAGTTTTGTTCACCTATCCATTCCGTACCGCACAATCGATAGTAGGCGGAGAGTTTCCGGTTAAATGCAGAATGAAGCTCTTTATAAGGGAAATAAGGGGAGGTTTTCCGATTATGAAGTGAAAAGTCTCCCATTTTTGAACGTTTCGAGTGAATAGGCGTAATCTCTCCGTCTATATAAGACTTTTTTAATAATAATTTTGAAATAAGAGAAATCTTTCCGTCTATTTATCAGCTCAAGTGATCAACCTACTCTATTAAATTTCTCCCTCTTAACAAAACTACTTACCTGCATATTACACTCTCTTATTTTAATAAACTTAAAGATACCATTCACCTTGAGCTATTTTTACAACTTTACCTCCTACATGCACGTTAATTTTCCCAAGTTCCTCATCTGCTTTTAAAAATAATAACGAAGGTCTCCCAATTTCATATCCTTGTTCCACCCGAATGTTAATCTCTCTTTTATTGAAATATTGGTATTTTACTAGGTAAGCAGCTAGACATCCATTTGAACTACCCGTTGCTGCGTCTTCGGGTATTCCATAATATTCAGCAAAGTCACGAACATTTATATCATTTTCAGTCTGATACGATTCAGGAGAAAAAACCAGAATGGACTTTGCTTCCGTATGTTCAATTAACGCAAAATATTTTTCCCGATTGATGTTTACTTTCTTTACTGCCTCTAACGTTTTTAACGGGACAATAATAGCTGGCAGTCCAGTCGAAACCTCTTGGATTGGATACCGATCGTCAATGAACTCACTGTCTATGCTTAAAACATCAGAAACTCTATTCTTATCTAACATTTGACCAAAAGTAGGTTCCTTTTGTTTCATCCAAAGAATTTCTTCCTTATTATCAAACGAAACTGGTATCTTTCCTGCTTTAAAATTTAGAAAAAGGTTTTCCAGATGCTCCTTTTCTATTTCGTTTCGAATGATATATGCCGTTCCCAATGTAGGATGACCAGCAAACGGAACTTCTTCATTCGGCGTAAAAATTCGTACATCAAAACCATTATTTTTTTTACATCAGATAAGATAAAAGTTGTTTCGGAAAAATTAATCTCTTTGGCTATTTGCTGCATTTCACGATCAGAAACATGCTCGGCGTTTTTAAAAACTGCAAGTGGATTTCCCGTATATTTCCCCTCTGAAAACACGTCAACAATGGAATAATTAATTTTCATGATTCGTTTCCCCATGTTCATTTTTAATATGATTTATTCTTTTAATTGTAGGGAACGATTAATTGATAAGCAATACCCTTATACCGGTATTGCTTCTGATTAGAGAAAAAACGGCATTTGTAACTAATTCTTTTTACTTGCTAACTCCCCTCTGTCCGGCGTTTTTGGAGGTTCTTCCATATATCCGTATTTAATCATTAAATTGACTCCATCTTCAGCATATATTCCAATTTGAGCTATGATTTTTGTATAATGGACAAATAAATCCCTTCTTGTACTTTCACTTAATGCTAACCCATAAACAGATACAGCATAGTGATTTAGAAAGTTTATTAAGCTTAGCATTAATTTATCTGAGAACGGCGCTTCTGTTGACTCTGTCACACCTAATCCTCCAAATGCAGGAACATGTACTTCATCATCTTTTAAAATTGAGCTAAATATATCTAGTAACTTTACAGTAACTTTTTTTCCTCTGATCAGATAGTTACGAATTTCATCTGATTTCGCTGTTTGGCTAAATCCAGTAATTAATTCTTGTCCTAAGGCATTACGCGTTATATTTAGAAATAAGTGAGTGATTTGTATGGCGTGAAGAGGTCGTCGTTCCCCAAACCAACCCGTTAAATAACTCTGTTCTTTAACAAAATCAACTTTTGTTGGGTATGGTATAAATGGTGCACGAGCAAAGATTCCCTTTTGTAAGAGAACATCCATAATCTTATTTTGAATGTCAGCAAAAAAGAGCAAACTTTCATAACAATAGTTGCGTATATCGGAACGAGGACAAGTGAACATTCCGAGCTCATACTGCTCCACTCCTGCTCTCGCCATAAAGTAAATATATTGAGCCATCAATACATCCGTAAAAAGTCTAGGTGCTTTTAGATTCACATCCAAGTCGGTGTATCCATGGGGCTTGGGAATTCCTTCTTGATGATAAAAGGAGTTTAGTTTTTCTATACGCTTTTCTTTTGCTTCTAGCTTCGTTTGAATGAGCTTTTGAATATCTGCATCTTCTACGGTTGCTAAAAAATGCTGCAGCACACAACGGTTTAGGGTTTCAAACATATACATTTTCCACAAAGCACCTAGTTCTGCAGTCGTCATCTTTATATTTGTGTGGTCCGTCATCATGTTTGACTCCTTTCTATGTATACAAGGTATTTTGTCCAATTGTAAAAATAAGTCGAATTTCTTTTTCATGAATCGCTTTGGAAATTATAGCCTATAAGCAATCACAAAATGATTGGATAATGGGTTCTTTTAAACAGTTACTGAATCAAACAAATTGGAAGATGATGAACAATTTAAGAAATGGATGATCAGAGCATTTGCTCAAGAATAAACTGTAGGATAAAGGTTCTTTGTTGCTAATAGCTGAAATAAACCATTGATTGTAGCGGAAAGCGTCCACCTGCAGCAGAAATCCATTGTGTCATTAACCACAAAGTTTGCGAAAACAGCCATGATGAAGCAGTTTAACGGATGAGCATGTAATAGAACTATCTAAGCTCTGACGATAATAAATTGGTTTAAAAAATATGAGTAAAAAAACAAAGGGGAAAGGACATGGAAAAACTAAGTGAGTCTGCCATTCAAGATAAACTAACAGAAAATCCAAACTGGAAGTTGATTGATGGAAAATGGATTATACGGAAATATCGGTTCCAGGATTATCTAAACGGTATTGAATTTGTACAACATGTTGCCCAACTGTCAGAAAAAATGAATCATCACCCCTTTATCTCCATTGACTATAAACTCATATCCATTAAAATGACTTCTTGGCGAGCAAGGGGACTAACAGAGTTGGATTTTACTCTAGCTAAAAGATTTGATGAGTTGTATTTGCAGCACAAAAATTAGGAATGCTATAAAATAAAAGGACCACACTTGTTAGAAAAAATCGACAAGGTGTGGCCCTATTTTTTTCAAATTACTTCTTCAATTGTAGATTTCCCTTCGGTTTGTTCATTATCTAGCCATTTCCAACTCTCATGGAGTCTAATTCTACCGTCTGGAAGGGATTCAGGAGTTGAATAACATTGTCCTCCCCTTATCTCATTTCTTGTATTCACATGGTTATACCTGAAATTCAAACAGCCATTATCCTCCACAATACCAATCAGAGTGCCTTTTACAATGTCTCCACCACTATAGGAAGCAGAAAGAATATTTCCTTCTTGTTTGTAATCAAAAAACGTCTTTGAAGAAACCTCTCCATTTTCGGTGTTTGCAATTGAAACAAATCTTTTTCCATTGTAATTTATCATATAACCGCCATCACACCTTCCTTATTTAACAATTAAAGGTTATTCAGCTAAATCTAGTTCGTAATGGTAAAATTCAGAATCCCTTTTATAACCATTTCTTTCATATAGTCTTTGAGCAGAATCATTATCTGGTGCTGTTTCCAAACTAATATATTTTGCACCTGTTTGAATTGCATATTCTTTGGCTTTCTGTAAAAGCATTTCTCCTACTCCTTGTTTTCTTGCTTTTGAATCCACATATAAGTCATTTAATACCCATGCCCTTTTCATAGATATGGATGAAAAGGTAGGATAAAGTTGAGTAAAGCCAACATAGTTTTGATCGTCCTTCACCACAAAAATGACAGACTCCTTCCTTTCCATACGTTCTTTTATGTAAGTCTTTGCGCCTTCTAAATCGGATTTCTGCTTATAAAACATACGATATGAATTAAATAAATGGGATACACTCTCTACATCCTCAATTGTAGCTTGAAATATTTCCATCGTTTATCCACCTCACAAATAATTTTCTTTATCAAATTACTTTACACTATATTTGGAATTTTTGCTCTAAATTCGCAAGACTTTTTGTTATAATTAGGTATTCACCAATGATGAGGGAAAAAGTAGGAGGAATAAACGTGGATCTGCTATCAGTTATATCTTTTTTGGGTGCGGCAATCGTCCTCACTCTTATGCCAGGACCAGATAACTTGTTCACCCTGGCACAGAGCATCGCAAAAGGCAAAAATGCAGGTATCTTTACTACCCTTGGCCTTTGTACAGGATTACTCGTCCATATTGCAGCTGCGACCATTGGTATTTCAGCCGTAATTTACAAGTCCGCATTTGCATTTACAATCGTAAAATATGCAGGTGCAGCATACTTATTGTTTTTAGCATTTAAGTCTTTCAAGGAAAAAGCTTCAACTTTTAACCTAAACAACGAGGACTCGCTAGATTACAAATCTTTATATAAAAAAGGGGTCATCATGAACCTATTAAATCCTAAAGTTTCGTTGTTTTTCCTTGCCTTCTTCCCACAGTTTATTAACTATGAAAATGGCAGTGTCTCCATTCAAATGCTTGTCCTAGGAATCCTTTTTCTAGTCCAAACATTTGTCATCTTTTCTTTCATAAGTATCTTCGCTGGAAAGGTTGGGTATTTCCTTCGTAAAAATCCGACACTCTCCAAAAAGATTAACTACATACAAGGGACTCTGTTCACACTTATCGGACTAAAAATTGCCCTTAGCGAAAAATAATGAGTAGATCGTTATAAAATGACCGCACCCCATTTACTTTTAGGATAGAAAAAATGTCTTTGGGTTTCCTGTTAAAAGTGAAGTGTCCTATGACAATGGCGTTGCCCCGTACGGATACATAACAGCAAGTTCGTAAAAAATTTTATGTTTATGAAGGAATAACGGAGGAATTTTCTTATTTAAATAATGAGTAGTCGAGAAAGCAAATCGTAAAATATTTTAAGCCGGAAAACTCTATTTAAGTTTCCGGCTTTTTTGATGTTCTTACTAACGTTGGTAAGAAACTAAGTCAATTCTATTTCTTCTTTAATTATTATGAGCAATCTGAATAAGGTTACCACAGGTATCATCGAAGACAGCTATTGTAACTGGCCCAGCATTTGTTGGTTCCGTCTTAAATTTTACACCAAGCTGTTTCAATCGTTCGTACTCTTTGTGAACATCTGAAACCCCAAACATTGTTGCTGGAATTCCGTCGGCGAAGATCTTTTTTTGATACTCTTTGGCAGCCGGATGGACATTCGGTTCGAGCAAAAGCTCGGTACCTTCTTGATCCTCAGGGGAAACAAGCGTTATCCACCTATATTCCCCCGCGGGAACGTCATGCTTGATTTTAAAGCCCAGGGTTTTAGAATAAAACGTTAATGCCCTCTCTTGATTTTCTACAAATAAACTAGTAACAATAATTTTCATCTCAGTTTTGCCTCCTTTACTAGTTGTGACACATATTGTTATATATTATCAATATGCCCTCAGGGAAATCAACCTGAGCTTTAGTAGAAGACCTGTTATGTAAATTACTCTTTAAACAATTATACTAGTTTAGTAGCTACTTTTACTTGAATGGGGACCTGAATTTTCAGGTATTTGTATTTTAGCAGACTTCTTCTGTTTGTCGATACCTGCCCAGATCACGATTGGAATAATCACCAATGAAAACATACCACCAGCAACTGATAGCACTGGATAACTTGAATGTGCAACAATCACTCCAGATATGCCTCCTCCTAAAGCCCCCGACAAAGCTATCCCAACATCAACAGAGCCCTGGGTCTTAGCCCGAGAGGATGGTGATGTTGCATCTACAAGGATGGCTGTACCACTAATTAAACCGAAATTCCAGCCAAGCCCAAGTAAAACAAGCGCTATAACGAGTACTACCATCGAATCGGCAGGTCCCAAAGCAGCTAGAAGACCAGCGGCAAGTAGGGTAACTGCAGAAGCAAAAGCCATCATGGCACGGCCAATTTTATCAACCAGAAACCCGGTTATCAATGAAGGCAGAAACATAGCTCCTATATGAAATCCAATCACAAGTCCTACTTCATTCAAATGATGGCCATAATGTCCCATATGTATCGGTGTCATCGTCATAATTGC
This sequence comes from Bacillus timonensis, assembly GCF_000285535.1. Classification (GTDB taxonomy): domain Bacteria; phylum Bacillota; class Bacilli; order Bacillales; family Bacillaceae_L; genus Ferdinandcohnia; species Ferdinandcohnia timonensis. The sequence goes on from NZ_HE610986.1 coordinate 412,549, forward strand.
AGTCATAACAAATTGAGTTAGGACCATTACTGAAGCTCCTGCAAGAACTCCTCGCCTGTTTATCAATGTGGAGTCAGACTCTTCCTCTAAACGTAATTTATCGGTTGAACGTTGATTATCAGATATTGCTTTTGCAACAATAAGAGGATCTGGTCTTAGTAAAATTAAGAAAACCATACCAGCAAGAATATAAGCGACTGCAGCTAATAAAAATGGGCCCGCTAAAGCTGGAATTCCGATTGATGTCGCAAATTCTCCCATTACATCAACAAGGTTTGGGCCTGCGACAGCACCGAATGTGGTGGAAACCATGGCTATACTAATCGCCTTCGCCCTTTGTCTTGAATTAGCCAAGTCTGTTCCTGCATACCGTGCTTGTAGATTTGTAGCTGATCCAGCCCCATAGATAAGTAATGAAACGAATAATAGTAGAATACTATTTGTGAGAGCTGAAATGACGACTCCAATGGCACCTAATCCTCCTGCTAAAAACCCAAAAGCAAGTCCAAACCGACGTCCATAGCTTTGCGAAAGTCGCCCCACAAGAAGTGCAGCTCCCGCTGACCCTAGAGTAAATAACGCGGTAGGAATACCTGTGACACTATCTGCACCCAACATATCCTGGGCTAGAAGTGCTCCCACTGTTATTCCTGCTGCAAGTCCCGCTCCTCCAAAAATTTGGGATAAGACCACAACCATTAATGTTCTCTTATATAGTTGTTTTTGTTTTTCTGAAGAACGAATATAGTCTTGTAACCAAGCTTTTTGATTGTCTTTCTTTTTTGCATTTTTGTTGAACACATTCCCACCTACCAATCTATTATCAGAATTAATCCTAATTTCAAACATTTTAACACCAATAAAAATGCCATACAATAAATTAATTGTATGGCAAACACTTTTATAGTAGTTGTGATAGTAACCGTTTAAGAATGATTAGTCCTTTTTCAAGCTCTTCAATTGTTTCTGGAGCACAGACTGCAACCCTTACAGCCCGCTCTGGACAACTATTTCCAACGACAAAACGTTCAGCAGCATACACTTGTATTCCCTGTTGTGCAGCTACTTTTTCAAATTCAGCACCTGTAATCTTACCTGGTAGCAACAACCAACGAAAGATGCCTGTTTCAGCACCTAAACACGTATAGTCTGCCAAATATCGATTTACCACTTGGTTTCTGAGAATGGCTTGTTCACGATGCCTTTCAATTAAGTCCTCAAATTGATTTGATACAATAAGACGTGCTGTTAATTCAGCTAATAACGGTGAAACAGATATATTTATATTATATAGTGCTCTTGAAATTATTTCTTTGTATCGCATCGGGACTGCTACATACGCGAGTCGTAATCCTGGTGCTATTGATTTCGATAAGCTCGCAATATGGATGACATGATCGGGTGCAAATGATGCAACTGCTGGTAGTGGGTTTTCGTTATGGAGATGGTATGTTGCATCTTCAATAATGAACAGATTACACTTTTTGGCAACTTCCGCTATTTTCCTACGATTCTCGATAGACATTCTTGAAGTTGTCGGATTATGATAATCTGGAATGATGTATATCCCTTTAATATTCTCATTTTTACACGCATATTCAACAGCATCTGGACTCATTTCATTGTTTACTGATTTAATCGGGACTACTTGCAAACTTAGCATTGAAGCAACAGTTTTTAAGCCCGGATATGTATGATGGTCAGCACCGATGCGATCACCTGGTCGGCAAAGACTCGCAAGTGTGGCAGCCATCGCATTTTGTCCTCCATTTGCAAACACAATGTGATCAACGTTTGTTTCAAACCCACCTCTTCGGATTAGTTGTACAGCAGCATCCTTTTGCCATAGACTTTCTCCCGTTCTACCATAACCAAACCATTTCTCATAATCTGTCTCTTGCAACATACTTTTCAGTTGCAGCAGTAATGGCTCATAAGATGCATTATCTGGTAGGGTTGCTCCCATTTCAATGAGATGCTTCGGCTTCGAATCTTCAAGTAAATACGCATTCGACAAAGCATCATACGATACAAAGGTACCACTTCCAACAGATGTACTTAACAAGCCATTTAACACACACACTTTAAAAGCTTTTGAAATCGTGCTCAAATTCACATCCAAATAATCGGCCAATTCTCGCTGTGGAGGAAGTTTTGTACCGGGTAATAAAACTCCGTTAATAATGTCCTGTTTAAGCTGATTTGCAAGTGCTTGATAAATTGGCTTGTTGGTTTTGTCCATAGACGGCTTCCAGCTCATCGGATAGTTGTCAAAAGAATTAACCGGCATGATTCTCACCCTTTTTCACACATTTTCTTTATAAATCTGTATCCATCATTCTAATCCTTTGACCTTTTATTGCACTCACTTTCAAACTACACGTTAGCGTCTTGTAAACTGGCAACCACTGAATGATTCGGGCTTAGAGAAATTGGTGAGTAAACCATATTTCACAGCCACTACTTCAATAAGGAGCTTTTCTTATTTTTTTAAGGTTGTAAAAATCCATCTTATAATTCCAATGATAAAAATGACAATACCAATTCCTAATGTTATAAGCCCTAAAAATGCACCACCAAATCCAGCGCCTTCTCCAGTTCCCCCTGAATCCCAATCATAGAAATGAAGAAATAAAGCACCACTTGAAAAACCAACTATTGGTGCAAGTATCATCATAATGACACCTGATACAATAAGGCTTACTTTTCTTTTTTTGAACAAGACTATAAAAGTAATAGTAAGCGAGATAATAAGTAAGATAAATAAAAACAAAATGAAATCTTCCACCACTCAATTCCCCTCTCTGACAGTGTTACTTCTTTTCTTATCACAGCTCAAAATTTATAGTTTTAATATTAACATAATATTCCGAATGTTACCCTAAAAATAAAAGACCATCTTGTGTGATGATCTTTTCTGCCGATAACATGATCATTTTCATAGGGAATCTTTTCTTAGTAAAATTAAACTCTTAGTGCGCCACGAAAACCCCTAGCCGCATAGTAAGAATCAGCCCCATTGTGGTACGTAAAGACAGTGTCATAGCGACGGTCACAGAAGATGGCTCCCCCTAGTTTTCTAATTGCAGCTGGAGTTTGTACCCAACTTGAGGTTTTTAAATCAAATTGATCAAGTTCCTGCAATCCTCGATATTGTTCTTCTGTTAATAATTCAATCCCCATTTCGGTAGCCATATCAATAGCACTATTTTCTGGTTTATGCTTTTTTCTTGACCCCAGTGCTTCACGGTCGTAACAAACACTTCTACGGCCTTTTGGACTTTCCTTTGAACAATCATAAAAAATATATTCGTCCTTGTCTGTATCATGTCCTACTACATCCGGTTCGCCGTCCGTACGTTCCATTTCATGAAGTGACCACTGTTTTTCTGGATTTGCTTCTAACTTTGCTTGAACTTTATCCCATACAAGACCTTCATGACGGTGCATGTTTTTTTCAAATCGTGCTTTCAAGGTTTTTAGTAATTCTTCACTTTGTTCTGGTGATAGTTTTCCGCTGATTTTATTTTCTTTTGTCATATTTGTTCTCCTTTATCTTATTACTATCATGGTTATTACCCCAATCCACTCAGACAACTTTTCTAAGTTTCATATTTCTCACCATTTTACCTACTAGTAAGTATTTTAGCTTCTACGATACTTATCCTCAACTATCATGACATATTCACATTACCATCAACAAAACTTCCCGTTACGAAAAGCCACAAGCTGACAACAACATTTATTACGTGAGGATTGGCAAAAACACCTCCACTTCTTCCATACCGTTATCCATTTGATGATAGGTTTCAACAATATACGTTTCTAAATTTTGATTATCTCCCTGGTCAACTGTCCAATTTAGTAATTTATCATGGAGGTTACCGACATGATTTATGTTTCCCCTAATCGTCGTATACGTTTGGTGGACCTCCATATAAACCATTCCAAATGGAACTTCTGTTAAAGGCTCATGAACAATTACCCCTACATAATAGTGGCCTTCAAGATGGTTTACATCTCTTTTCGGTTCAAATAGGGCGATTTCAACACCTGAACTATTTTCAATTTCGTCTATACGTTTCATAAATTGGTGAGCGAGTTTGGGAACTTCACTACCAAAATCCGCAAAAGCTCCACCACCTTTTATGCCTACAACTCTAAAGAGTTTCTTAGCCTTTTTACATTCCATCATGATTCCTCCAAAGTGTTAATTATATATAAAATCTATCCAGTTTGTAGACTTTTGGTTTGAAACGCTCTACGATTTCCGGATGTTCAATACACAGAAAAAGTGTGCCTTTGTTGAATTGTTGGGTGAATAAACATTTCCACAAGAAGCACACTATTTTAGTTAATGGTCATAAATCTTTTATCTACTTTCACAGCTATTAAAGCAAAACTAGCGTTCACAGTTAGCCTATAATACTAAGCTTCTATCTCTACAAATCTTATAAATATCATGCCATGGTTTTAGTTGTTCAAAAACGGAGCTTGCGGCAAACACATCACTGTCTGCATTTCGCTTTCCAATAATTTGCATTCCTACAGGATACCTACCTTCTGCAAGACCAGCTGGAATGGATGCAGATGGATGGCCAGTAAAGTTTGTAAAATAGGTTAAACACCAACCAATTAACGGGTCAACTTCAACACCATTAATGTGAGTCGGACCTTTCGTATTTCCATCTGTCCGATTATCTACTGGCAAACAAGCAAGTGTTGGCGTGATAATCAAATCATAATCCGCAAAAACCCCTTCGATTGCATCATAAATCTCTGAGCGCATTTCTTGGTCACGAATAAAATCAGTCATGTTCATTTCATAGCCTTTGCTAATCCATTCAATGAATTCAGGTGGCAAATCATCTCTTTGATCCTTTAATAAGTCGATTCCTTGCTTTTTAAATCCTTCAAAAGCACCAATGTTTCCATACATCATCATTCGGTTCCATAAATCACTTAGTTCTTTCTGGTCACGATGAATGTTAAATCGAACCTCTTCAACCTTTGCACCAGCGTCCTCAAATAATTTTACGGCATTTGAGACAATTTCTTTTACTTTATTATCAACAGGGAACACGCCAAAGTCAGGACTATAGGCAATTTTCATGCCTTTAATTGGCTTCTGTAATGCACCCATATAGTCTACTTTTTCATCTAAACTAAATGGATCTCTAGAATCATATCCTGTTAACACACTCATGCCCATCGCTGCATCTTCCACGTTCCGGGTTAACGTTCCTTCAAATAAGAATGGATGTATACCACCAAAAGCGTTTGGCCTTGAAACAAAAGGAACACGACCAAAGGATCCTTTATATCCGTACAATCCACACCAAGAAGCAGGAATGCGGATGGAACCTCCACCGTCTGTTCCTTCTGCAATTGGGACCAATCCATCGGCAACAGCTGCAGCACTACCACCTGAAGAACCACCACTATTTTTCCTTACATCAAATGGATTCTTCGTAGCACCAAACAAGTAGTTATCAGTCACACCTCTTAACCCCATTACAGGGCTGTTCGTTTTTCCTACTAAAATAGCACCCGCTTTTTCAATTCGATCAGCATATGTACAAGAAAAGTCGACAACATAATCCTTAAATGCTGGTATTCCTCCAAACGTTGTTACCCAACCCGGTTTAAAGTCGAATAAGTCTTTCATCGCTGTTGGAATTCCATGGAGCAATTCTAGTCTTTCACCTTTCATAACCTTTTCTTCCGCTACCTTTGCTTTTTCCCGTGCTTCCTCAAAACCAAGGTAAACGAACGCATTGATTTCAGGATTACGTTCTTCAATACGTTCAATTGTTGCTTCCATGACTTCTACAGGCGAAAGTTTCTTTTCAGCAATTAATGAGGACATTTCTTTTACACTCATGTATGCAAGTGGTTCATTATTATTCATAGACTTTCCTCCTTTTAAAAATAGTATATCACCATTTTGTAAACGTTCCCAAATAATTATAAGACTCTTTTGAATTATTAAAACACCGAAAAAGGGCTCTTTTCCTCTCAATCACCTAAGTATAAAGTCATCATTTCTTCTTCTACAATACGATTTTGTACCTTTTTCACAAAATAGGACTTTGCGTTTTGTCTGGAACTAACTGATGTAGATAGGGTTTCATTTATAAAGTGAAGGGCTACACCATCATCCACGCCGTAACCTTCTTTTATTTTACCTTCCAAGATTAACTGGTGATAGGAAGGCTTCCTTTTATTCTCACCATCATAATGGGGACAATTACTTCCCTTTAACAAGCCTAAACAATCCAGTTTATATAATGGAGCATGTAACGGGTCTGTTAATCCTTCCTCAAACCAACATATCGAACCAGCACTAATACCAGCAAGGATAACCCCATTTTCATAGGCTTTTTTTAAAATGGTATCTAATCCCCATTCCTTCCATAAAAGAAGCATATTTCTCGTGTTTCCTCCGCCAACATATATTACATCTTGCGCTAACATGTCATTTTCCAAATCCTTAAAATTGGGTTCAAATAAGGATAAATGAGTTGGCTGACAAGGAAGTGTATGAAACGCCTGGTAAAACCGTTCGATATAATTGGTTTGGTCACCACTGGCGGTAGGAACAAAACATATTTTTGGAGTATCTTTTTTTACTTGAGTAAGGGTGTATTGATCCAGTAAAAGATTTTCTGGTTCCATTGAAAATCCCCCGCCACCCATCGCAATTATCTGTCTCATCTCTCCACTCCTTGTAAAATGCTTAATTTTTTTCGTGCAGAATGAACGGTTAGTCTATGAAATGTAATCAATTTATTTTTATAGATGACTCCATAGATTCCATATGGAGTTGGTGATAGTTTCAATAATTCTTCTCTGTTTTCAATGTTAATTATCTCCGCGTGAATCCCCAATTGGTTTGCTGCCTCGGTTACATTATCGGTTGCTATCTCGACAAATGGACACTGCTGAGTCCGAAGAATGGTTAATTTGTGAAACCTGTTAAGCCGCTCCTCCCAGTCATTCGGGAAATAGGGTTCAGGTGAATTTCCAAGCTTATAAAGTAGTAATTCGAATCCATATGGTGCCTGGTCAACCTCGATGAAATTATTTTTTATAAAAATATCTTTACTAGGTGTCCATGAAGTGTCAGTGTTCGTCACAACAATAACTCCAGCTTTGTTTTGTTCCTTTGCATCCTGAATACATTTTTGAATTAGGGTTGAAGCATAACCCTTTCCCGTTATCTGCACCCATAGACAATGAATGACTAAGTAATTTTCACCGTAGACAACTCTAGACGAATGCTCAATCGGAGTATATTCAATGAAACCCGCTGGTTTGTCGTCTTCCATTATTTTTATATACGTTAATCCTTCGTTTAGCCTTCCCTTCAACCAGTTGTTTTTGTTCTTATAGCCAGTTGAGTTTGGTTTACTACGAAGGCAATAACACCCCACTTCATCTACGTTCCCTTCATTTAGTTCGACCATTGTTGCCAATGTAGATTCCTCCTAAAAATTCCTTTGTCTATTTTATTCTCCATATTTAACCAATTACCTTTTTTAAACGTAACGTTTTTAGTAGGACATTCACCCGGTACATCCAAGATGAATACTCTAATAAACATCTATATTGTTCTATTAAAAAGGAGTGTCAAAAATTGAATCGTTTTTACACACATGCCATTCAACCGGGGGATAATCTTTGGCAATTGGCACAGGCATATAAAACAACGATAGAAGACATTTTCGCAGCAAATCCAGGAATAAATCCATATTATTTGCGAGTGGGAGAATTCATTAAAGTTCCAAGTAACCCATTAAAAAAGGATCGTTGTATTAGCCAAGCAGAAGTCGATTATCGTAACGATTTACGCAGCTTATGGGAGGAGCATGTCGCGTGGACAAGGATGGCGATTATTAGTCTAACTTTCAATCTACCAGATTTACAATTTGTCCTTACGCGACTTCTAAAAAACGCAACAGATATGGGGAATATGATTCGCCGATTATATGGTGATGAAGCCGCCACGACGTATGGAAACTTAATTAAGGAACATCTATTGATTGCGGCTGACCTAGTAAAAGCAGCCATAGCAGGTAACCAACAAGCTGTTATGACGGCCGAGAAAAAGTGGTATCAAAACGCAGATGAGATTGCGAAGTTTTTAAGTACCGGAAATCCATTTTTAACGGAAGAGGCAGTACGAAAGATGTTCTATGAACACCTAGATTTAACGAAACAGGAAGCTGTCTCTATGATTAATAAGGACTATCAAAAAGACATCGAGGTTTATGATGCCATCGAAAAGCAAGCTCGCGCAATGGCCGACATGATTTCGGACGCCATGGTGCTGCTGTATCCGGATATGTTTAAAGTAACGACCCTCCGTTAATAGCAAGGAGGGTTTCGTTTTATTTCTCTCCAAATCTTTTAGCTGATCGAATGCGTGCACGCTCAGCTTCTACCTCACGATTGCGAGGCTCCGCACTGGTCTCCAACGCGTTTAATAAATTTTGAGTAACCAACGCGATTTCATTGATTGCCTGGTAAAATGCCTCTTCATTAACCTTGGAGGGCTTGTTAAAACCTGTTATCTTTCTAACGTACTGTATAGATGCTGCCTGAATCTCTTCATCGGTAGCAGGTGGGTCGAAATTAAATAAGGTTCGTATGTTTCTACACATAATTTACTCCTCTTTGTTTTATTTCATCAAGGGATTAGTCGTCTCCCAGGTTTTTATGTATTATTCAATAAAAGCTTGCACTAATCCTGCTAGCTTTAGACACTTTTACCCGGTTTGCGAACATTTTCGCTAAATGTGATGTCTAATGTGTGATTGCTAAAATGTTCAACCTCTCGTCTATCATCCAGTTGTTTTCGTAATAATACAAGATATAATTGAATTATCTTTCTATCAGGTAGGTAAACAATGAAGCTATTTACACTAAAAGCGCCATTTATGGGATATAAAAGAGGAACTCAATTTTACTTAATTGCTGAATCAGAATTTATCGGGGTAAAAGAGTTTGTGTTACGAACAAAAGAATTAACGGAAAGTATCACAATCTCTGAAAGGGAGCTTCTTCAAAATTTCACTTTCATAAAAAATCTTTAAGCCCTGACTAGGAATGGAGAAAGGATATGTTTATTCGAGGCTTCATTATTCTTATGAAGGACTTTCTCACCGGCCAGGCTGCTCGTTCGGGGCTTCATCGGCCTTATGAAGGACTTTCACATCGTCTGAGATGCTCGTTCGAGGCTTCATCGGCCTTATGAAGGACTTTCCCACCGGCAGGGTTGCTCGTTCGAGGCTTCATCGCCCCTATGAAGGACTTTCTCATCAAACCAGCCGGCCGTTCGAGGCTTCATCGACCTTATGAAGGACTTTCACAACAATCCAACCCGCCGTTCGGGACTTCATCCGCCTCATGAAAACTTCACACCAACAGATTTGCTTGTTCGTACCCATCGACCTTTTCTAATACTCCAACACAAAAAGCGTTAATCCAGCTTGGATCAACGCCCCGACATATTTATTATTGGCGAGCAGTTAGTCTAGCTAATCGCTCATTCAGCATGTCTTTCCACTCATCTGCCAATTCATCAACTGCCAAAATCTTGTTTATTCCCTCGACATCCCGTGGTCTTTTAAAATAAATCTCATTCGCCTCAAGAATGGAAACTTGATTTGGATTTCGCTCCACTAATGTAATTGGAGAATCCTTTCTTACTGTACCTTCTTTTAAAACACGCGCCAAGTATCCGGTAAAACCAGTTTGAACCATCATTTTTAAAAGATACGGATTGTTGGTTCTTTTTGTAATGGTACTACATGGAATTCGACCTTGGGTGATTTGCATAACAGCCTCCCCAACCTGGAAAACGTCTCCGATACAGACATCTTTTTCTTCCATATTGGTCAGGGTTAAGTTCTCCCCGAAAGTTGGAAGTGGTAACTGCACTAAAAACTCATTTTGCCACAATGAATAATGTTCATACGGATAAATACAAACAGCGCGATCAGGCCCACCGTGATGCTTTAAATCGGCAACCCCGTCCCCACGGAATCCATCTTTCGTCAAAAACGCCTCTTCCACGGCTTGTTTCCGAATCCCAGTGATTACTTCCTCATTTTTTCCGTACGTCATTTTTTTGGGTAGCCCAATTGAAAAATTCTTCATTTCGATTGTCATGGCTGTTCCCCCTTTCTAATTACCATTTTACTATATTTGATGAAACGATATGAGCAAGGAAGGCAAGCGGCATTTGGGCCGCAAAACCAATAACAAAATAGGTTATTTGTTTCTTGACCGTTACTTCTCCCATCGTTATCAAAAATCTTGCTGTGAAAAAGGAATAAGGTACTAAAATGAAAATTGACGTTATAATCCCAGGCACATACTCTTTGAAAATCAAACATGGCAGGATATGACCAACAGCATTTGCCAAAATAACTCCTGGGACTAAAAACGAAAGATAGGTACCTGGTTTCATTCCGAGAAATTTCCTACCTTGAAATGCCTGATAACATCCGACCGAAGCCAACACCCATAGCAGCAAAAAAGCAACTGTAAACTCTAACGTCGTTACGCGAAACGGAATAATATCCGAATGCTCAATCAAAAATTTCTCCACGGTTAAAATTTCTTCGATATCATGTATGAGATAAAGTAGTGGGAACAATATGAGATACAAATGGAATCGTGATTGTTTCATCATATTCACATGCCGGTCACAATACCTCTTCTTCCATCAACCGGTTCCGTTCTCCTTTGTAAAATTCTTTCGTGAATTCGGGATGCTGTAGTGCTCCAAGCCCTTCAGCAATAGCGAGTGCAAACTCCACATAGGCATGACCCTGTGCTGTGATGACATTCCCTGATTTGACAACAGATTCATATTGAAAGTTTTCCTCTTCAAAGCAACCGAGAAAGTTTCGCTGCTCTTGATGAAGAGTGACTGTATAGGGTTTCCCTTCCAGTACTCCCGCTCTTGCTAACACATATGTACCACTGCAAATGGCAGCAGTTAGTTTATGTTGGTCATTCAGTGTTTTTGTAATATCAAACAATTCCTTTGTATCTTTCACATGGATGAGGTCTCCGCCCGGAATGATAATCCCCTCGTACTCTGTCGGGTCTACCTGCTGAAACATGACATGTGGCACAAATTGGAGCCCTGATTCGCCAGTGATTGTTTTTAGTGAGTCCGCTGCTGTTACAATCTGGTAAGCCCCTCTTAGTGAAGCGGTCGCAACGGTTATCTCAAACTCAGAAAAAGAATCATAGATTGCTAGTAGTATTTTTTTCATTAAAAACTCCTCTTTCTCTAGACATTCTACAAAGTGAAAACAAATCCCTTCTAGGATTCTATTATAAAAAGGACTGTTGGTAGAACATGATTATTCCTTCCCGACTAAAGCTTTAAATACTTCTACAGCCGTTTCGATGATTTCGTCACGGAAATCATATTCGTAAGTATGGATGGAAGGATATTGTTCACCGTTTCCAATATAAAAGAAGGCACCTTTTACATGTTTTACATAATGTCCATAGTCTTCCGATGCACGATATGGCGCGTTCAGTTCACGTAATGGAATACCTTTTTCAACGACAACTTGACGCACCTTATCAATCGATTCCTTGTGATTAACCGTTTCTGGGAACTCATCCTGAAAATCGAAGCTCACTTGGATACCATGCTCTTTTCCAATTTTTATTGCAAATTCTTCAATCGCCTGTTGGAGTGCGTGTAATTCCGCTTCCTTTTCTGCACGGATGGTTAATCGTAGGACACCTTTATGGGCTGCAATTCCGTAATTTTCGGAGCCAATATTCACTTGAATAATGGTGCATAGAACAAGCCCTTCATATTTTTCTGAAGACGTTAACTCGGGTAAAGTCTCAATGATTCTAGCAAATGCAAAAGAGGGATTTATTCCATCTTCTGGTTGACTTGCATGGGCAGGCAATCCGATCATTTCGATGGACATCCCTTTTGACGCAAAATGGGTTGTTCCATCAATGACATGTACGGTATTAAACTCGATGCCCGACATATTGTGGTAGCCATAAATTTCATCGACTTTTTCTTCCTTCAATACGTCGATACATTCAATCGCTCCTTGTCCTGTTTCTTCCGCATGCTGGAAAAGAAAAACAATATTTGTATCCGCACCCTTTTGGTCCACTTCAAGAGCAAAACCTGCCAGAGTAGCCGTGTGCCCATCGTGGCCACATTTATGGGACACACCTGGAACGTTTGATTTCCATGGTAGGTCAATCGTTTCAGGGATTGGGAGCGCATCAAAATCAGCTCTAAAAGCTAGCATCGGTTTATCCTTACCAGCTGTATATTTTGCATAAAAATACTTGCCCTTATCGATGATTTCTAAGTTTGTTGTATGCATATGAAGAAAATCCATTACATGCTGTTTTGTCCAAACCTCTTGATAGGACAATTCAGGATGTGCATGTAATTCGTGGCGCAACTGAATCGCGAGCTCTAGATTTTTCTTATCCATCGAAATCCCCCCTATTCATTCCATTTTCGAGTAAAATAAACCAGGTTATCTTTTAATTCAGGTTCCCTTTTAAAATTCAATATTTCCATAAGTTTCAATGACCGTATATTTTCAGGTTCGACAGTTGCATCTAGCATATAAAAGCCTACCTCTTCAAAACCATATTGGATAACAGCTCTCATCACTTCTTGCATAAAGCCTTTTCCCCAATACGAAGGTGATAAGTCAAAACCAATTTCCGCCAGTATTCCGTCAGAAGTTTCTCGTAGGTAATGAAAGCCACAGGTCCCAATAAATTCATTGTTTTCCTTATTAAATAAACCCCAGCGACAACCTGAATCTTCTAGATGATAAGTGATTATTCCCTGTGCTTCATCACTCGTTTTACATGGTTCTATATCCATGAACTCCGTAATTTTAGCATCTGAAAAATGGCTAAACACCTCTTCTGTATCTTGAAGCGTTAGTATTTTTAAAATGACTCTTTCCGTTTCAATCCTACCATAATTAAATGGATTCATTCTCATTCTTACCCTTCTGTAAGGAATGCTGTTACTGTAATAATATAGTCTCTCACTACTTTTACATTAGAAAATACTGCCAAAAAAATCAATAAAAAAATCGACAAGTGAAATACTTGTCGAGAACGTTCTTTATGGTTTTAAGACAACCTTGATGCAATTGTCATCACGGCCATTGAAAATTTTGTAGCCGTGGCTTGCTTCTTCAAGGGACAATTTGTGAGTAATGATATCAGTTGGGTCAAATTCCTTATTCACGATTTTTTTGTATAACTCAGGCATAAAATGGACAACAGGAGCTTGCCCCATTTTTAAGGTAATGTTCCGGGAGAAAAATGCTCCAAGTGGGAACATATTATAGTTCGCACCATACACTCCAGTTAGATGCACTGTGCCACCCTTTCGAACCGCCTTTGTTGAAATTTGAATCGGACCAAGTGTCCCACCTTGAAGTTTTAACTTTTGTTCGATGAACTCTAGTGGTGATTTTTTCCCATCCATCCCAACACAATCTATGACAACATCAGCGCCACCGCTCGTGATTTCCTTTAAATGTTCACCCATATCAGGGTTTTGTGTAAAATCAAAGACTTCTACTTTATTTGTCGCCTTTGCATGATCCATTCTGTAACCAATATAGTCGACTGCAATAACGCGTTTTGCTCCCTTCATCCAAGCAAATTTTTGCGCCATTAAGCCAATCGGCCCACACCCAAGAACGATGACTGTGTCTCCTTCCTTTACCCCGGCGTTCACCACACTCCAATAAGCCGTTGGAAGAACATCACTTAAGAAGAGTAACGCCTCATCTTCTAATTCACACGACTCTGGAATTTTAAAAGGAGTAAAGTTTCCAAATGGAACTCTTAAGTATTCCGCTTGACCTCCTGGGTGGTCACCAAATTTCTCCGAATAGCCAAAATACCCCCCTGAATCATAGTGTGGATTCGCATTGTCACATTGGCTTTCCAATTCATGTTCACAATAATAGCATTTCCCACAAGCGACCGTAAACGGAATAACAACCCGATCTCCTTTTTTAACATGGGTTACTTCAGGACCTACTTCCTCAACAACCCCCATTGGCTCATGTCCAATTACATAACCATCTGGGAGTGGAAAATTCCCTTGATATAAATGAAGGTCAGAGCCACAAATAGCGGTTGATGTGATGCGGACAATTACGTCATCCTTTCTAATAATTTTTGGATCCTCGACTTCTTTGACTTCCACTTTATATGGATTTTGATAGGTAACAGCCTTCATGTTTACACTCCATTCCCGTTTTGGTTTTCACGTTATTTTTTGCGATATGCGAGAACTTATGCTTTGGCATAAAAATCCTTGGTTCGTAAAAGCTAAAATTTAACGAGTAAAAATGATTGACACACTTGTATATACAGGTTAAACTGTAAACGTAATCACGACATGTATATACAGGATTCGACATATAAAAAGTGTAAGGGGGAAAAAACATGAGTAAGTACACAGATCCTGCGAAGGAACTGCTTGACCATATTGGTGGTAAAGAAAATATCGCGGCAGTTACACATTGCGCGACAAGAATGCGTTTCGTTTTAAACGATCCAAAAGATGCAGATATAGAAAAGATTGAAGGAATTGGGCTTGTTAAAGGGACATTTACACAAGCAGGTCAATTTCAAGTCATTATTGGAAATGAAGTTTCTACATTTTATAACGAGTTCGTAAAACACGCCGGTGTTGAGGGAACAAGTAAAGATGAAGCAAAAGTTGCTGCCAAACAAAATATGAACTGGCTGCAACGAATGATGGGACATTTAGCGGACATTTTTACACCGCTTATTCCAGCCCTTGTTGTTGGGGGTCTTATTCTAGGTTTCCGAAACGTAATCGGGGACATTAAATTACTCGACAATGATACAAAAACAATTATTGAAGTTTCACAATTTTGGGCTGGGGTTCACTCATTCCTATGGTTAATTGGGGAAGCTATCTTCCACTTCCTACCTGTTGGAATCACGTGGTCGATTACACGTAAAATGGGAACCTCACAAATTCTTGGGATTGTGTTAGGGATTACGCTAGTATCTCCGCAATTGTTGAATGCATATGGGGTTGCTACTGCAGATGAAATACCAGTTTGGGATTTCGGTTTTGCACAAGTTGAAATGATTGGGTATCAAGCACAAGTTATACCAGCGATATTAGCAGGTTTTGTACTTGTTTATCTAGAGCGTTGGTTGCGTAAGATTTCACCAAATTCAATTTCGATGATTATTGTTCCGTTCTTTGCATTAATCCCTACTGTATTAATCGCACACATCGTTCTTGGACCGCTTGGTTGGACAATTGGATCTTGGATTTCTGATATTGTATACAATAGCTTAACATCAGCATTTGGTTGGTTATTTGCAGCAATCTTTGGTTTTGCTTATGCACCACTTGTTATCACTGGTCTACACCATATGACAAATGCGATTGACCTTCAATTGATGAGTGAGTTTGATGGTACAAACTTATGGCCAATGATTGCATTATCGAATATTGCACAAGGTTCTGCCGTACTTGCAATGATTTATATTAATCGTAAAAATGAAGAAGAAAAACAAGTTTCCATCCCTGCATGTATTTCATGTTACCTCGGTGTAACAGAGCCTGCGATGTTTGGTATTAACTTAAAATACGGATTCCCGTTCTTAGCCGCAATGATTGGGTCAATGATAGCCGCTATTATTTCCGTAGCTAGTGGCGTTATGGCTAACTCCATTGGCGTTGGAGGTATTCCTGGATTCTTATCCATTCAAGCAGGAGACTGGGGTATGTTCTTCATCTCAATGGCAGTTGCGATTGTCGTTCCATTTATCTTAACGGTGATCTTTGCAAAAGCTAATATTGGCAAGGTATCATTCGGTAAAAAATAATACAGATGGGAGGGGGAAAAAAATTCCCCCTCCCTTTTTTCGCATTAACGCGGTAAAATAGGAATAATAATTATACATCGATTGGGGATTCTTTATGACTAACAAGTATCTAACAATCTATAGTGATCTAGTAGATGAAATTAAAAATGGAAACATCAAAGCAAATAGCCTTTTACCTTCTGAAAATGAATTGAAGGAAACGTACAATACCTCTCGCGAAACGATTCGTAAGGCGCTGAATCTGTTATCGCAAAACGGGTATATTCAAAAGATGAAAGGAAAAGGCTCCATTGTCATTGATGTAAATAAGTTTGACTTTCCAGTTTCAGGGCTAGTGAGCTTTAAAGAACTAGCAGAAAAGATGGGAAACAAGCCGAAAACGAATGTCCATGAGTTGACAGTTGGCAAACCAGATACCTTCATTAAACAACAGCTTCAGCTTTCAAGTAAGGACCAAGTCTGGAAGGTCGTCCGCACAAGGGAAATGAGTGGCGAAAAAATTATTTTGGACAAGGACTTTATTTCGAAAAAATACGTCCCAGAGCTAACAAGGGAGGTTTGCGAAGATTCAATTTATGCCTATATGGAAAATGAGTTGCAACTAACGATAAGTTTTGCGAAAAAAGAAATCACAGTTGTGGAGCCGACAGATGAGGACCGTGAGCTTCTGGATTTGGACGGTTTTCATAATATTGTCGTCATCAAAAACTTCGTGTATTTGGACAACGCAAGTCTGTTTCAATACACAGAGTCCCGTCATAGACCCGATAAATTTAGATTTGTAGATTTTGCGCGAAGGACACATGTGTAAAACGGTTTTTGACTAGCTAATTTAGTTCGATTTTTTCTAACATACATTAATTAACACTTCATTATTTGCATAGTAAAACGCTCCGAGTGTGACTCAGAGCGTTACTTTTATGTCTACTTAAACAAACGCATCATTTAGTGAATTACATCTCCCACGACCTACATGGCTACCTGTGAGTTATATACCTTTTTGAATTTCATAAAACTTATGATCCTCCATAAGCCAACATACACAAACAGAGAAATAATCGATAACGCATTTAACGTCAAAATATCAATGCCTGGTAAATAGGAATTCACTACTCGTCGGCTAACAAATACTGCGATTAACGCAATCACAAAACCAATGCTCTTTTTTGCATATATGTTCCCATCCTCTCGAATCTCGTAACCAGTTGTATAAATCAATGGAATAGATAAGAGAGTGCCAAATATAACAGAAACAATAATTTCTACTGAAGTCATGTGAACAGAAGGTTGTAACACCACAGAAAAGGCAGGTGACATATAGAGTAGCGGTAGCAAAATTCGAAGGCCAGAACCTTTTATTGGGCGGACCATGGCTCTTGTTCGCCTCCAAAGTATCAATCCAAAAATAACAAGTAAAATTGCGTACATTCCATATTGCATGTTTATTGTCCACTCCATCTCTTATGCTTCAATAGTAATCGAACAGCTAGATTGATAATTGCAAATAACTTGAGTAGATTTATAGTACTTTAAAGGAATTTTATTTTCACTCTCCCATGAACCCAGATTGATATTTAATTTTCATGTTTATATATTCAATGAAAAAGGGCATAAATCCTTTCTGGATTTATGCCCTTTTTACATTTTCTTCTATAACTATCCTGCGTTAATAGTTGTAGAAGAAACAGCCTTGAAAAGGTACCATCTGATGTTTTTAAATTCCTAGTGAGTCTTTTAAAAAGGTTGTTAAATATTCAACATTCGTTATTTTTTTATTGCATTCACAGCTGTCGACACAGATAAGATTGCCGATGGACCTGTAATAGTCCGGATTTTTAGACTTTCTCGCTTTTGTTACGGTGGAAAAATAGGCAACTTCACCAAAGCTATTACAGATGGAACAAAGATTTTTGTTTCTATTTGGGGAAATCTCACATTCAATGCCAACCATTTTCCCCTCTAGCTCATATACGATAAACTTTTTATTATATCCTAGGTCATTCCAGCTTAAATAAGTCAACTGGTTGTGGTCTACATTTGATAAATCAGGTAGTTTCATTTTTTTATGTTTTGGAAACATTTTTTTCAGTTGTTGTTCAGTGATTTTTGGAAAGGGTAGCAAATAGTCCGAAAGTTGCTGAATATATTGTTCATACTCTTTATCTGTTTTCAGCTTGGAGAGATCTAGCATTGCTTGTTGCTCCAATGATGCTTTCGGAAAGAGAGTCAGGATTTTAGCATTAGCTAAGTCGATTACAGCAGTCAAAACGTTTTGAGGTACGTTCTTAGTGGTGCTGTCTTTAATTAACGCAATCTGTTTTTTAATATAATTTAACTGTTCATTTTTAATAAATTTTTCGATCATCTTGTATTTCTCCAATCATTTTGTAGCCATATCTTTACTTATATTATAAACAGAGAAAGTAACCCCTAAAATGGATAAAATGATTTAGAAATGTTTTTTACATAGAAAAGCACTGCTAAAAAATTTTAACAGTGCTGCTCGCCTACCTACTTTTTATGCGAATAAACTATTTTTTTAATGGTTTCGGTTGAAAGGTAATAGTCCTCAGCTAGTTGCTGGATACTGGTGCCATTCATAAAAGAATGCCTGATGGAGTCATTACGTCGGTCAAGTATACGTCTTCCACCACTTGAGGTTCCCCATTTTAGATGCTTCGTTTCCGGCTTAGGAATGTAAATGGTTTCCCCTTGGACATACTTTTGAATTTCTACAAGTAGCTTTTCAGGTAAAACCTTGTTTGCATTAACATACTTCAATTTTGCTCGCTCCTTATTTTGATTTTTGAAAAATAAGGTGCAAAGCCAAAATATTAGAAAAGCTTGTTTAGCGATAAAATTAAATGTTTCGCCCCATGCAAAGTATCGCCTTTCCAATAATAGGCTTTGCATGAGTGGAAGAAGTACCAGATATTCTTAAGTGATTATCCAACTGTAAGCACCCCCCTTTAAATTGAATTATAGCGGAATTTACGATTAGATGAAATCGTCTTTTTATGGATACTTTACATCTTTTTAAATATAAGCACCGAAACTATCAATTTGTTAAACATATTAATCAAAAGCTACTTAAACTATTCTCAAGACTTACCCATAACCAAGCTAGTTCCATATTGACTGAATCAAGTGCTACATGGATAGGCAGTTGGAATGGTTTGAGTTTCCCTGGGATGTTTCCAGCGAACATTAAATCAGCTGAAACAATTGCTTCATTTTACCATTTTCTTTTTTCCCACAGATACCTTATTATCTTCATTAAAAACGCGATAATCCTTCTTGGACTATCGCGCACTTTGGCCACACATAAAAGCAAAAACAGCAAATCAATCATTTCAATCTATCAATCAGCCTCTAAAAATCCCTTATTCCCAACTCATCCCAGTACGCCGGATTGTATAATTGAAGGTCACTTTTATCTCTATATCTTTGTAAATTTCCGACCATTTTTCATCGGTCTTAACTTCCTCGTCCCAATACGTACCGAATTTAGCTCTAATTCTCGCGCCTAACCCTAGGACATCTGCCCCTTGCTCCTGTAGCTGTTTAATGAACTCGCTACTGACTTCTTCCATTTTTTTATTAGCGACTTTTTCAATTTGATTGATTTTGTCTCCACTTACGGTTACGTCAATGGCTTCCTCAAGAATTGCATCTATTTCTACGTCGATTGTTGCGCTCGGTGCACCGTTTTTTACAGTGACATTTATGTTAGAGTTTCGTTCTTGAGTTTGAATCATGTAAACACTCTTATCATCTAATGAAACGCTTATAGGGTAACCGCCGGAGGCTCCCTCTTTCATATCCATAAATGCACCTATTTCAATTGGGGATGAAAGACCCACCATTTTTTCACCTCGAAAATAGACAATTCCATCCACCATAATCCGATCGTTTTCCATGACTTTTACTCCCGGTAGTACTGGATCAATCCCTTTATCTGAAACATCTATCCAAAAGTTTCCAATATATTCCCTTGGTAACTTTCCAAAACGAACCGCATTATCTAAAGTATCTGCTAAATAAAGTGCAGGTACTGTTTCAAGTGGTGGCGCTGCTCTCAAAACTTTTGCTGCATCCTTTTTATTAATAACCATCCATGCTGTTCTTCTGACCTCGTAATCTCGTTTTAAAAACTCACTTATATCGCTTATCCCTTTCTTCGCAATTTCATCAGATACCACAATAATCTGTAAATGACCAAGATAAAGTTTTTCAGCAAGCTGTTGCTGCAGATTTGACATGGCATCTTTTATTGTATGACCATATGTTTCTAATATCCACGCTGTTTTCTCAGAACCCTGTCCACCCCCGCCTTCAGGGCCCAGTTTGATTTTTCCGGGTAATGCTACTTGAGCAGTAACCTTATATAAAATATCTTTTTGTCCCTTTGGAAAGTCTCCATCCCGATGTGTTACATCTCCACGATCATTCCCCTCAGCGAGATCAATTGCAAGTGCCAGTATATTTGCACGATCCTCCAGTTCGTACCTGTCCCAGCATCCTGTTAATAATAGAGTACATACAAGGAGGATTATATGAACTCTGACGATCTTCATCCCGACACTCCTCCTTTATTACGAAACTTTGCTATGCCTAATAGGACCACAGGAAATACAATCGTTAAAGGAAGACCACAAAATGTTACTAGCAATAGTAAATCATACATTTGATAAATATTTTGTGGGAAGATGGCTATAGAAAAAACAACCGGAAAACCTGCTAGTGCGATCACCCGGTAATTGTAGTATCGAAAAAGTTCACCAATTCCACGAACTATTATAAAGTAATAGGAAAGGAGGGTCGTAAAAACACCATATATCCAGGAAATGACCAGAATAGCATCCACCCTTGCTAAAATTTCGCCAGGTACAGTAATCATTCTACCTAGAATGAGTGTTGGCCAAATCGTTTGAAGAATTTCTTCATCTCCAAATACCCCCACCGTCATGAACACAATAAAAATGACAATAAATCCAGCTATTAATAGTCCCCAGACTCCACCCTTTACACATTTTTCTGGTTGTTTCATATAGGGGATGACCATTGTAATAATGAAAAAACTTAACATCGACTGTGTGACCGCTATACTGCCTTTTAAAAATTCACTCCAGGTCGGGTCATTTCCTAAAAATGGAGTAATATGATACACCTCGATATCACCAAAGGCCGGGAGTAAGACGAGTGCTAATGGAAAAATGATCAATGGCATATAGAAAAAATGAATATAGGCAAAGGTTGAGACATTCTGAAACCCAGTCGTTGCACATAAAAAAATCATCATAAAGATAGCAATTTGAATGGGTGTAGTCGGTAAAAGTGCACCTGCAACAACTTCTGCAAATTGGCGTGTTTCAAGGCCCATGTTTATTGTGAAAAACAGAATGATTATCATACTAAAAAGACGACCTATCAATTTCCCTAAGATAATTTCGTTGTATGTAATGAGGGTATGTTTCGGGAATCTTTTTCCTAAATATACGACTGCTAAAAGACCGATGAAAGTAATTCCAACTCCAATTATGCTTGCAAATGGAGCTCCTATCCCCGCTCCCTTGACAACAAACTTCGGAAAGGCAAGCATTGCAACACCAAGGATAGAGCTGACTACAATAAATGCCAATTGTACCACCGTAATTTTTTCTCGTTGCTTATCCATTGGACTCACCATCCTTTTGCCCATTCAATGTCGACATCGGAATCCTTTCTTCTTTAGGGTCCATTCTTTTAGCATCCTGTGGCTGTAACTCAGCAGGCCGATTCTTTAACCATCGAAGAGGAGCACGAATAAAGGAATCTTTCATGCCCGTAAAATTCCCTGGGGCAACAGGTGCCATATACGGAATACCGAAGGAACGCAATGATAGCATATGATTGAGGATGAAGATTACTCCAAACGCTAAACCTAGTAAACCGAAAGTTCCAGCGAGAATGATTAAGGGGAAACGGAGCATCCGAAAAGCGGTTGCTGCATTATACGAAGGTGTTGCGAACGACCCGATTGTTGATAATGCGATAATGACAACTGTAATGGGACTAACAAATCCAGCCATAACAGCCGCTTGTCCAATAACAAGCACACCCACAATCGACAGCGCACCACCGACCTGCTGTGGCATTCGGACAGTTGCTTCACGTAATATCTCCATCGCCACCTCCATCAGGAACACTTCAATAAACACCGGGAAGGGAACCCCGGCACGACCGCTCGATGCAGCAACAACAAATTTTGCTGGAATCATCTCTGGATGATACGAAAGAACGGTTACATAAAAGGACGAAAACGTTAAGGAAAATATGAGAGACATAAAACGAATTAGTCGAATCGCACTCGTAATCAAGTATCTCTCATTATAATCCTCACTCGTTTGATAAAATTGATTAAAAGTGGCCGGTACAACCAATACAAACGGTGAACCATCTACTATAAGTACAACTCTACCCTCTAGTAAATTACCTACCGCTTTATCTGGCCGTTCCGTATTTTGAACTTGTGGAAACGGGGAACGAGGGTTATCCTCAATAAACTGCTCAATATATCCAGCATCCAGTATCCGGTCGATATCAATCCTTTTTAAACGCTTTTTTACCTCATTCAATAACTCTTTGTTCACAATATCCTCTATATAACAAATTCCCACTCTCGTTTTTGTGCGTCTGCCGATTTCCGTATGTTCTACTCTGAACTCAGGTACAGGCAACCGATAACGTAGGAGAGAAACATTCGTCATGATTTGTTCAATAAACCCGTCTCGAGAACCTCGAACCACTCTCTCCGTCTCAGGTTGTGTAAGACTCCGTTTTTCAGGCTTGAAAGTATCAAGTAGGAGTGCATGATTGGAACCATCTAGTAAAACGATACATTTCCCTCGTAACAGACCAGACAGTAAGGTTGATAGTCTCGATTCGGATGTTCCTGAACAATGATAGAGCACATCTTCAAGTATGGCGGACGTGAGACTTTTTGCACTAAGTTCGGATGCAAAATAGGACTCACTGAGTTTCCTCTCTTGAAGAGGCTTAATTATATCCCTATCTAATTTTTCTTGATCAACTAAGCTACTCATATAAAGCACAACAGAGAAGGTTTCACCAAATAAACGAAACCTTCTCGTTGAAAAATCGATATCTTTTTCGAATATTTGTTTAAACTCCTTAACTGTTTCTCCGACATCACCGCTTATCTCAACCTGCTCTGATTCTAAGATTCGATTCTCAGGTAAGGAGACTTTCTGTTGATGGTTTTCTTTCTTTTTAAAAAATGACGGCATCCTTCTCCCTCCTTTAATAAGGTATTTTGTTTCATACACTTTTTCCCATGCATAATTCGGGAAATATAGTACTTTTTTAGGCCTTTTGGATTATAGGGTAGTTGAATGAGGCAAAAAGTTAGAGAGAAGGGGAAGCAAAAGAAAAGTCGCTGTTGGTCCTACCCCCTATTTTTTAAATTGAAGAAAAATTGTTCATTAAATGGGTTCAGGATGTAAAGGATTATTCAGCAGGGAGGTCGGTAGGGTTGTATTTCATCACCAACATTAAAATCGTAAATATAATACATTAGACGAATAAGGAGGGTTAAATAAGATGAATGATTTCAGACTAACAAGCAGCGTACGGCAACCATTATTTCCATGGTACTTTGGTGTCCCGTATTTTTCACCTGGAGGATACCCCCAATATGGATCAGGTTTTTTATATACCCCTTCGTTCCAACCATTTCCACTCATACCCATAACACCATCGTTTGGCGGCCAACTCGTTGGTGGTTTTCATGGGGCTCACGGTTTTCATGGTTCACATGGATTTCACGGAGGAGGTTTCCACGGTTATCACGGTGGAGGATATTCGGGAGGAGGACATCACGGCCGTTCCTTTTAACCCATTAAGCCCATTACGCTAAGTCCTTCTACTAACTTCTTTAAAGATTCTAGTTGTTGGGGCTCGTTCCCTTTTTATAAATTCTATAACTAGTTAAGAAAACTATTTTAATAGAATCTAATCGATTTGTCCGTTTCAAAATATATCACTTCCTCATCTACTAGTAAGGAAAAGGGAGGTGAAATATAAATGTATCGTTCAAGACCAGTCTATAATCCTCCAAAATATCGAGTTCGAAACGAATATGTCAGACGAGTCCACCCTATCATCCAACCAATTGTCGAAGTTAATCGTATTAATGTAATTGATGTACCAAAACGTATTATTAAACCAATAAGAAGAACTGAAGTTGTGCATCATAGACGTAGATACTAATCGTGTTGTAATTCCACACTTGTCCATGTCGTGTTCTATTGTTGATGCATAGACTATGCTATCTTTGAAAAAAGGGGGTGTATCTATGGGCTACGAAGGCGGATACGGTTCGGGAGCAGGATTCGCATTAATTGTTGTGCTCTTCATCCTACTAGTCATTGTCGGGACTGCTTACGTTGGCGGCGGGTACTAATCCCCCCACTTGTCATTGAGAAGTTGAAACCCTAGTAAATAGTCCCCACCTTCAAAAGGTCGGGACTATTTACAAATTATTTTTTCTCCATAACCGCAAAGTAATTTTCTTCATTATCGGCAAAGTTAAATACTTTACCTGAAGGCATTGATACAATTTCGCCTACTGTCACATTTTTGCTTGATAAGTTGCTATGTAGTTGTTCAAGGTTCTCTGTAAAAAACATTAAAGAAGGTGTACCAAGATGTAAGTCAGGTGACATTTTCGCAACGAATTCCTTGTTGTGTAGAATAATGCTTGTTTCTGCATCCTTTTTAGGAGCGATTTCAATCCATCTCATTTGGCCATTATCTTCCTCAGCAATGACCGAAAAGCCCAATTTTTCTGTCCAAAATTTGACTGTCTCGTCTTGATTATGTACATATAACATAATTTGTCCCACTTGATTAAACATACGGATTTTCTCCCTTTCTGGAAATTTGACATCTAGTACTTATATGTTCCCAATTGGTCAACAAACGAATCAGTATCACCCAATATAAGTAGTAAAACTAACACCAGGTGCATTTCTTCCTTTGTCGATTAGGTTCCTCTTTTAGCTTTTTGATCAATTGCCTACATATATAGTCTTTAGTTCATCTTCCACAATTTTAATATGATTCTGCCTTTGTTCTTGTCCAACGTTGCCGAGATACCCTCCTACTGATCCTCAATCACTAGCATATTAGACTCATCGAATTCCCACATTTCCCCGTATGCCACTTCCCAATAGTAGCCATCAAGGTCCGCAAAATAGCCCCCATAGCCACCCCAATCGGTTTTTTTAGGCGCTTTTTGAATGATTGCTCCCGCAAGCTCTGCCTTTTTTAAAACCTCATCCACTTCTTCCATGGATTTAGCGTTATATGCAAGCGTTATCCCTGGAAATCCTGTTCCAATTTTAGGAGGATAATCTTCATTAATATCCAACGCCAATTCCTCGATGGGATAAAGAGCAATTCTCGTACCTTCATTTCTGAAAAAAATAATGTCTGGATTCGATTCGGTACCTCTTATGGAAGTATCAAACCCTAGTTTTTTGAAAAAGTTATGCGACTTAACAATGTCCTTTGTGCCGAGTGTGATAAGGTTTAGTCTATTCATCCTTTTTCCTCCTCAACAGTCTTTGCTAATGTAGTTCTCCAAATTCACCCAATTACCTTCTTTATATTATTTAAAATTTATTGTCCAGTCTCCTAGTTCTATAAATCTCGAGATAGACGAATCATATCCCTACACTGTATTCCATTCTCAAAAATCTCTTCCTGATAGTGCCTAATGAAAAAGTCTCTATCAATACCCGTTATTCTAAAACCACATTTTTGATAAAGGGCGAATTGTCCTATACTGGAATTTCCAGTTCCAATTTCAATTGTTTTGTACCCTTTTCCTTTGGCTGTTTGAATGGCATTCATTACTAACATTTTCCCTATACCTTTACCCTGATGTTTTTCTGCAACTGAAACATTCACCAGCTCCACAGTTTCTGGTCTTGTGGGGAGTAATACAAAAACGCCAACCACCTTTCGATCATTCTCTACAATAAAGCAATCTCCTCTTTTTACATACTCCTCAACAATTTTTCGAGAAGGGTCCGCTGCTAATAACAAATCTAATGGCGGGTTTTCATCTTTATTTAGCAATCTAATCTCCATCATGTTCTCCTCTAAATTAAAAATTATGACTTATTTTTACTATATTATATTCCATGCACCGTTAGCTAACTAACTCCAATAAAAAATGCCTTAATCCTGCTTGGATTAAGGCACTCTCTCGTACAAATGAAAATATGACAATTAGTTTAAAAAGAACATTCCAACGAGTCCACTTAAGGTACTTAAAATAACAACAGAAGCTGCCACGAAGAACAATACCTTTTTAGGAAAAGACCGGCCGACGAGCAACAATGATGGAAGACTCACGGATGGTAACGCGATTAAAAGTGCAGCTGCGGGGCCGCCGCCAAGTCCAAACGAGATAAAGGTTTGAATAATTGGAATTTCTGCTGCAGTCGGAATGACAAACAGCATACCAGCAATCGCAAAGCCTATTACAATTAAAAGACTGTTAGCAGCCGCATCGCTGATATTCGGGAACAACCATACGCGCACCGCACCCATAATCAAAACGGATAAAACATAAGTGGGAACGATGTAAAGAATCATACTGCCCATGGATTTCAGCCATCTGGAAGCGAAAGAACCTTTTGCTTCTTTATCCGCTTTTTCTAGAACTTTTTCAATATCTACCGGATTAGCATTCGGTGCAAAACGGTTTGCCAGATAACTTACACCAAATGTTAAGATAATCCCAAAAAACAAACGAAGCACAGTAAACTTCCACGATAATACAAATGTCATAAAAATTAATGTTGCCGGATTAAGCGTAGGATTGCCTAGCCAAAAAGCTAAACTTGCTCCAACTGAAACATTCTTTTTACGCATCCCGACTGCAATTGGTGCTGCACAGCAGGTGCACATCATTCCTGGAAGTGATGCAAGCCCGGCTGCAGCAGTACTTCCGAATGTGGTTTTACCAAATACTTTTAACAGCCAGTTAGCTGGCAGTAAAACTTGAATCAACGAACCTAGTAATATACCAAGTATAGCTGCCTTCCAAACAGCATTAAAGTAAGTAAGAGCATAAGACCATGCACTCGCCCAGGATGCAGATTGCATATCAGTATTGTTACCTAAAATCGACTCGCCAATTGAATGGGTTGTCACAGCAATAATCGACTTATCATAATAAGGAAGCCATTTTACGTACAAGAGTCCTGCAATTGTTATCAATAAAAAGATAATAGCATACATAGCGGCTCTTCTGGATTTTTTTGGTTCTATTCCCAAGGATGTGTTTACTTGAGCCATTTTCATTCCCCCATAACATTTTTTACAACCTTAAAATTATATCATATTTATAAAGGAAAGATTCTTTTACTGAGCATGGAAATTTCAGGTGGATTTGTATGTCATGATCATAACAATAAGTTGAAACCATGCAATAAACCACTCATTCCTCTTTGGCAAGAGAATAGCAGACAGCTTATACTACATGCTATGTACGTTTTCTAAATGATAAATTCCCTATACTCTCTTTACTCATTTTGGTTTGGTACTGGCATAAATTCTAGTAATCCAGCGTATTTATATTTACCATCCTCAGTTTAAAAACAATCTGATTTTTTCCTTTATGTGAGCCAGATTAATAAACAACTCATAAAAATGCACACAGTAGCCCACGAGACCTTTCTCATTTTTATTTTTCGAATACAAGTCTATCAAGGATTAAGAAAGTGAAAGAGGGTTAGGGGAATGAAGAGTAAAATACATCGGTGCAATTGTAGAAATACTTGGACAGTCCAAAACAGGAAGCGATCTCTTACCGCAGACACAATGCTTCTTAATGGAAAATGGTATGTAGAATTGAAACCTGAAAGGACATACAATCCTAAAGGATTTGTTGCAACTGATAATAGTGAAGAAATTATTATAAATCCATCAGAACAATTAATTAAACGATTTGATAAAATAAAAAAACTTGTTTACGACAAAGAAAATGTAACTTTTAATGTGAATCACGGGGAATATCTATATTTTGCATATGATGGTGCTTGTTACATTCTTCAAATCAAAAAGTAGCAAATTATTCACATCGTCTTACAAAGTAAAGCTGATTGAACAGCTAGTTTGCTTTTATGCACTGTTTTGCAATCATAAACCGAACCCGTTTTTCAACTTCACACCTTCACTTTTCCTACATAAAAACAGGATGGCCCAACGATAGGGCTCATCCTGTTTTTTCCATCATTAGCGAACTGTTTTTAAAGCTCCGCTCCAAGATACTACTTGGTCTAGCATTAAGTTTACATTGTCTAGGTGTAAAGCTTGTGGTTTGAACTCTGAACCATTTTCAAAGTCAGTGAATAAAGAAAGTGTTGGATGTGTACGAACGTCCGCAATCATTAATTCACCCATGATTCCACGTAGGTGTTCAGCAGCACGTGCACCACCAGTTGAACCGTAGCTTACAATACCAGCAGCTTTGTTATTCCAAGCTTCACGAGCAAGGTCTAATGCATTTTTCAATGCTCCAGTGATTGAGTGGTTATATTCTTGAACAATGAATACAAATCCATCAAGGCTAGCTAATTTTTCGTTCCAAGCGCCAATTCCAGGTGCATCTGCTTCACCAAGGAATGGTAATTTGAAGTCTGCAATATCTACGATTTCGTAGTTTGCATCTCCACGCTTATCAGCGATTTCTTTAACCCATGCTCCTACTTGGGGACTTACGCGACCTTCGCGTGTACTACCTAAGATAATACCAATGTTTAATTTTTCGTTTGACATTACTTTTTCCTCCTTTTGTTGATTACCAAAAAGTTTATCTAGTAAACCCATGTTGTCTCTCCTTTTATATATTAAAGGATATTTTTGTAAAATACCTTTAATTTATTTATCTCCGAAGTATTTATCTTAACTTCAAGATAAATTCTAAATGAAAAATAGACTCTTGTCAACACAAACGCCTTTAAAAGAACTTAAAATAAAAACGCCTAGTTAAACTAAGCGCTCGCAAACTTTATTCATCAACGATTTCTTCTTGTCGTTTTGTTCGTAGATGATGGATTAACACACGAGCAAAGATGGCCCGCCTTATCTATATCGTACATGTTTCAACGAACATGCTAATCATTTAATCCTTTTCCCTCAAGAATGTGAGGAATGTATTTTTCAATTCTTGATACTCGCGTTTTTGATTGTTTGGCTCCAGAAAAGTAGAAAATGTATGCTCTTTGCCGTCCCGGTGTCAATGCTTCAAAAGCAGTTTTTAAAGTAGGCATTTCATTAAATTTAGTTTGAAGTTCTTCTGGTACTTCGTAATCCTCAGTTTTCTTCAGCTCTACCTTCAACCCAGCTTTTTCAACTGCAATTGCTTCAAGAATATAGGCTTTTATGATTGGTTCTTTTTCTACGATTTCTTGTACATTTGTGAAGCGAATTTGGCGCGCCGCCTGAACATTCTCCGTTTGTTGGATGAGAATCCCATGGGGATCTTTTAACAAGGCACCCTTGTGAAACAGAAGTGCACAATATTCTTTAAATCCATGCATTAAAACGATGTTTTTGTTGTCATACATGTAACATGGATGCATCCACTTAATATCTACCGTTAGTTCATCACAGTCAAGAATGATATTTCGTAACGCCTCAAATTCTTCTTTCCACTGCTTAGCTTTTTTTAAAAATCCATCAACCTTACGATTCCTTCTATTCTCTGTCATCTAAACACACCTTTACAATTATTCAGTCAGAAAGCAGGAAAGTACACTCTTTCTCAACCTAGTCATGGTGTTATTTTAACTTAACTCAATACTCTAAACAATGACTGTAAAATGGTTGGCGGACTAACAAAAAGGGTTACAATCGGCATGAAACCAAATGGTAACCCTTCATTCTTTAATTGTTGTTGTGTTTAAGCTTCATGATTAAATTGCCATTGGATGTTGAACTTATCAGTTAGGCTTCCGTACATTTTGCTCCATGGTACTTCTTGCAACTCCATTTGAACAGTACCGCCTTCTTTCAACTTTTCGAAAGCATCTTTCATTGCTGCTTCATCGCTACTTATGTATGCAAGTGTAAAATTGTTGCCCATTTTAAATTCCATTCCTGGAAAATTATCAGAAAACATCAATTTGCTGCCCGCTATCTCTAGGTTCGTATGCATGATTAAATCCTTTGCTCCTGGAGGCAGTTCTTCTTCAGAGTGCACCGACCCAAAAGTCATGAATGTAGGTTCTTCAGTTCCAAACACTTTTGCATAAAACTGAACGACCTCTCGAGTATTACCATCAAACACTAAATATGGATTCAACGCCATAAAATCACTCCTACCATTTTTTATTGTATGCTTGAATTTTAGCATTGTATAGTCTTGTAGTCAAACGTATGTTCCTATTTATTTTTATACCTTAATCAAAATTTTGTTATTCTAGCTTATCTACTATATTTTCGATTACCGAACCTATATCAGCATAACCATAATAACGGACAAATATGACTTCTTTTCCCTTAGAAGCAAATACTTCTTTCAATTCCCTATCTTCATGTACAATTAAAAGATCAAAGCTTGGATGCTTCGTTTCAATATATTCATCTAAACTATATTCATAGTTATATCTTTTTATCAAATCAGAGAGTAGGTTATCCGCCATAGATGATAAACTCAGTCGATAATACCTTGTTTCAATACTTGGCGAATATTCACCACTCCCATCATTCCACATTTTCCCCGGAACTACCCCGTTTTCATCTGTTTCATATTGCACGGTTGCAAACAGACTCCAATTAGTTGAATATCGATTAGACCAGTCCACATTGTCATTCATATATTCAGATTCCCCTCGAACTAAAGCTGGATTCTGCTCAATATCTGCTAATCTCACAAACGGTAAGTTGGGACTTTCTACCGGCAAGGTTTTCGTGTCCATTTTTACAAGTTGTACGAATGGGAGTATAGCGCTCAGTCCAGCAACTACAGTAAAAAGGATTGCGATAACTGAATTTACTCGATGGTGCTTCTTCCATGGAGCTTGATGATCAATTGGTTTTCCTTCAATTAAACCTTTTCTTAGTGCGCGAATGGATAAAGCCGCCTGCAGTGAGGTATAGGCAAAATACCCAATAATGATGGATAAAATTGTTTGTTGAACAGCGAATCCCTCAACTAAAATATAGGTAGGTGTTCTATCAAGAAACCAAACTGAAGACAACATGCCTATCATTACTAGCAACCCGATGACAACAAATCCAGCATTTAAGACTAATTTCTTGTCCATTTCCTTTAATGTATAGGATTGCTCGGCTGGGTCTGTGTGTAGCTCTGGTGCATCTCGTTCAACAGGTGATGAAAACACTTGAAAATATTGATAGCCTGTCACGTAATCCCAGCCACTTTCTGAATACATCTCGATTTGTTCTGGTGACATTCTCTTTTTCATGGATACTTCGATTCTGTATCTCATTTTTTTCGGTTCACCTTTTGCAAAATGTGCAAAATATAACCCCATCTTTTTTAGATGGAATCCCTTAGCCGCCATGTCTTGAAACCAGCTCTCATGCTCACCAATTCGCCAATAATCACTAGGCCGCAGTTTACGAACCGTTTTAATCATTTTCATCACCACCCTCTAAAATTTCGCCGTCTTGTATCATAGATTTTAATCGACTATACTCCATTCTTAGTGCACTCTCTCCCTCTGGAGTAATTTCATATGTTTTTCTTCTGCCATCATCTTCAGCTAATGAAATAAGACCATCTTTTTGCATGCGTGAAAGCACTCCGTAAAGAGTCCCCGGACCCATTTTTACTCTTCCACTCGAAACTTCTGTAATGGCATGCATCAGCTGATACCCATGGTTTGGATGCATTAACGCAAGCAGAACATAGTACATTGCTTCAGTCATCGGTCCACCGTTATAGGCCACTCTATCCACCCCTGTTAAGTATTATGTCTCTCGATATTATGTATAGCGATATATCGCATAACATAATAGTACTTTATAAAATATATATTGTAAACCACAAAAAAACGACTGCCCTACAATTCAAAGAGGTCCGATTTCGGGTGCATTCTTAATATTTGGCACAAGAATTGACGTATGGGGGATGGCATACATCTTTTTCTTTATTGATCAACGATTTTACGGAATTTCATCCACTTTGACATAGGAATTGACATCATTATTATGATGGACAATAAGTATTGTACAATGAATAAAGGTGGGCAACCTTCTGTCATTTACAGTGCTATTTTTTAGTTCGCTATAAGATGTTCGATAAAAGCTGCGGATTCTTGTTGCTAGGATCAAAAGGGTCTGCACTTATTGGTAGGGGAATAGGTTAGTTAACCACCCGGGCTGATAAATAGACGGAAGAGTTCCGTTTATTAAGTAATTTTTAGTAAAAAAGGGGTAAATAGACGGAGAGATTCCGCCTATTGACTTGAAAAGCGTTGAAATGGAGGATTTTGTTTTCCATAACCGGAAAACCTACCCTTATATACCCCGAAACGAGGTCAATTCTGAATTTAACCGAAAAATTTCCGCTTATAATATTTTTACTAATGATTCGATTAAGGACAAGACATCCTGTTTAATAAAAATAAGGTCTTTTTCCCCAATAAAGAAACTCGCCAATACTATGGCGAGTTTTACTTTTTATCTACCAATAAGGAAGCATTTCCACTGTCATTACGGCATGTATTTTGGGAATTGCACCTCAAATCGAACGGTTTACTTACAACTGCAATCGCTCTTTTTTCCGTATATCTTAATCGGCAAAAAATGGTACACGAAGGACAGGGTCCATGTCCAAATTGGAACGAGGAACCTATCCTTTGTGTACCACATTATACTCCACCATATCTTCTTTTTCGTTGTTGGTATTCTTGTAATGCCTGTAGGAATTCTTCTTCACAGAAATCTGGCCACAGCACATCGGTAAACCAGAACTCCGTATAGGCTAGTTGCCATAATAGGAAATTGCTAAGACGTTTTTCACCGCCAGTGCGAATAAGTAGGTCTGGCTCTGGCAGATCCGCTGTATATAGGTATTGATTAAACTGCACTTCATCTAGCTCATCGAGACTCAACTTCTCGTCTTTCAAATCCAGAAGCATTGTTTTCATGGCATGAAGAAGCTCGTGTCTGCTTCCATAATTGAGCGCGAAATTCAGAAGAAGTCCATCGTTATCTTTTGTACGTTGGATTGCATACTCGATGGCTTCACGTGTATGACTTGGAAGATTCTCCATATCACCAATCGCCTCAATCCGCACATTGTTAGAAATTAGTTCTGGTAAATAAAGATGCAGAAATTCCTTTGGAAGTCTCAAAATAAATTCTACCTCAGGCTTTGGACGCTTCCAATTTTCAGTGGAAAACGTATATAATGTCAAAACCTTCACATTATATTTGACTGCTGCCTTAACCGTTTTTAAGACTGCAGAAATCCCTTCCTTATGGCCAGCAACTCTAGGCAAGCCCCGCTTCTGAGCCCATCGTCCATTCCCATCCATAATAATCGCGATATGTTCCGGAGTTTGACCTTCACGATAATCGAAGGATTCTTTCGATTGCTTCTGATTAAAAAAAGGAATTCTCATTGCCATCATTTTATCTCCTCAAAAATTAGTTTTGCCAGTGGGTCACAGTGACAGGTCCTTTGTCCTCTCATTCATCACTTCGGTATTCTAATATATCCCCTGGCTGACAGTCTAAAGCTTTACAAATTGCTTCTAATGTAGAGAAGCGCACCGCTTTTGCCTTTCCATTTTTTAAGATAGAAAGGTTTGCCATTGTTATGCCAACTCGTTCCGAAAGTTCAGTTACGCTCATTTTCCTTTTCGCCAGCATCACGTCAATATTTATGATAATTGCCATTGTTTTCACCTCAGACTGTTAAATCGTTTTCTGTTTTGATATTGATTGCTTCTTGTAAAAGTTTTTTGAGTACGGCAGCAAAGACTGCAATCACCATTGAAGCACCAACAATGACTAATCCGATTAGTACGAGGCCTGGTGCGTCATCCCATTCCGCTACGATAAAGACAAACGGTAAGGCTAGCACGTACAATCCACAGATTGTGATGGCACAGGTTCTTATTTTCTTTAAAGCATTCACAGAAACTTGAGAGAAGGCAATGTTCTTATCAATATAATTTAAAAGCTTAAGAGCTTGGTACAATGCAACGTAAAATGGGATTGCCGAAACATACATAAGTGTTAAAATGCCAAGAACCATATAGCCCAACGTTGCACCATTTGCTGCTTCTTCAAATGCGACACTCACAATCCGTGGAAGCCCAAATAAGCAAAGAGCTAAAACGGGAACCCCCATCATAAAAACAGCAAACCTTAAAAAACGTGTTGAACTTAGTTTCATAAACTGCACCTCATTTATTTATTGTCAATTTAATTTACCATATCTTTTATCGTTTTACAATAAAATATTATTGATTTAAATTCTATTTTTATTGTGACCATCTTGATTTCAGGACATATAAAAAGCATTCTTCATGACCGAAAGAATGCTTTAACAGACATATATCTATTTGTTACTCATGGATATCATGATTATTGAATCGGATTGCCCGCGCGAACTTTTTCCGGTATATGCCTTCTAATTGCAAAAAGGAGTTCACCAAGGAAATACAGACCTACTGTTGGCCAGATCCATGCCCAATATCGTCCAACTACTTCATACAAAGCAACAATCCCTGGGTGTACATATGCCAAGCAAACCAAGGAAAGGAAAATCCAGCAGATCGAATATGAAAAACAAATATGGCCTTGTAGCTGCCACTTATGCCCTGAGTAGTCCCACCATTTCCGACCAAAAAACCACTCAAGTAACATCCCGCTACAATACTCCACAACGGTTGGGATGAAAAAACAAAGAAACAACACCACCGACCAATGCATGTCTTTTCCAATTAAAAGGATTAGGAAAAGAGGAGCAAACCCGTACATCGGCTTAAATGGCCCAAAGAAAAAGTTATCCTTAAAAAACACTCGTTTCCTTGCAAAGTTATAGCTATTTTCTAGCAACCATCCTAAAAATGAATAGGCTGTAAAGAAAAAGATAACAGCCATTACACCATCCCAAGAAAACAAGATTGGCATCCCAAATTCAAAACCGCTTGCTAAACTTTGTAACACTGATAAATCACCTCAAGGATAATATTCCCATATATGATTTGCAGTTTTTTGGTTAAATATACCTTACTTTAGATGTAGAGTTTTAACTATCAAGCAACTACTTAAAATGCTTTTGCACACTTGGGTTGTATACTCGATATATCTATTTAATGCCCATGGATGATTACTTGAAACACTTGGAAATAGCCAATCAAAAAAAGTGCCCATATGGACACTTTAATGGCTGACACATGTTACACATAAAATCTAATATAAACCCCAACGGCAATCAGTGAAAGCAGGATAACCACCGCATAAATGACTGTTAAGTTTATGCTGTTTCTTTTCGTCTTTTCACGGTAGTTTGCATCCCCTTTTCCTGCAATCAAAACTGTTCCGAGTAATGCAGCGATACCAAGGATAATTACGATGATAAATGCAATTTTCATTTTTCAAAATTCACCTCGATTATAAAGATGTCTCATTATCCATCAACGTTTTTTTTGGAAGCTTTTCACTCTTTTCTTGAACGATGATTACGGCTGCTATTACCATGATAATCCCAATATATTGCCACATGAGCAATGTTTCTTGAAAGATAAAAAAGCCAATAATTGCAGCAACGACAGGTTCAATCGTTGCAATAATAGATGCCCGACTTGACTCAATATACTGTAATCCTTTTGTATATAGGATGAACGCCATCATCGAAGAAAGAAAACCAAGTCCAATAATATAAATCCATGATTTTAGTTCTGTAAACAGATTTGCCACCGACCAAATTCCGCTGAACGGTGTTACGGCGACTGCTGCAAAAATAAACGTATACACTGTGACGGTAAGAGAATCATATTTTTCGAGAGCAAACTTGCC
This sequence comes from Bacillus timonensis, assembly GCF_000285535.1. Classification (GTDB taxonomy): domain Bacteria; phylum Bacillota; class Bacilli; order Bacillales; family Bacillaceae_L; genus Ferdinandcohnia; species Ferdinandcohnia timonensis. The sequence goes on from NZ_HE610986.1 coordinate 448,561, forward strand.
AAAAATACTATAAAGAGCGTAAAAGAAGCCGGAAGCAATTCCTACTACTAGCCCGAAGAGTGAGATTGTACCTGTAAAGTTTGGAAAGACTCCGACGACAAAGGCACAGCCCACAATTGTTACCACAAGTGCCAACATCTTTCGAATGGTCAATTTCTCTTTAAATAGGATTCTTGCAAAAATCGTGACAAACGCTGGTGCCGTATAAAGCAAGATGGCCGCAACGGAAATCGAGGTTTCCTCAATCGCAACAAACATACACCAGTTAAAAAAGACAATACTTATGATTCCAGTTCCAATAAAGTATTTGCTATCCGTTACTTTGATTTTGAAGACTTGGGGATTTTTTAAAAGAGCATATGTAATCAGAAAAATGGAGGCAGCGATTGCTCTTACTGTTACAACCTGTAGTGGCGTAAAGCCAATTTCATACAAGTTGCTTACAAATAAGCCAATAATCCCCCATAATGACGCACCCGCTGCAATGTAAAGCCCCGCCATCCGTTTGTTCATCAGCACTTCCTCCGATTTATGTATTGCCAATATGTTACCAGAATTTGAAAGACTTGAAAAGCAATTATGCTCCTTTTATCTATATATGAAGTTTATAAAAAAAGGCCAAGCAAATAATCTTGCTCAGCCTTACCTTGTGTTTCTCACTATCTATTTTTTATCTTATCGGCAATTCAAATTCTTCTTCACCTAAGAGCACTTTCAGAACTAATGGTTTATCAGTTTCAGAAACAGGTGTTGGAACTTGGAAATAGATATGTACATTCCCCTTTGTTAACGGATCAACACTAGCCCCACCAAATTTTGTACCATTCTCTTCTTCGGTTGCTGCTAAACTTTCAAACTCATGTTTCCCATCATATAATAAAAAGAATTTTACCGGAGCAAGCTTGTGACCATAGTTAAAAATTTCTGTTGTATCATTGTTAATAGTACCTGTTATATGAAAGTAGATTTGCGAATCAGAAGTTGTACCACGAGTTGCCCATGTATCATTAGGATCTGCATTGGACGTTGAAAACTCTCTAACAAATGAAGCATTTGTTAGCTTAATTTCGACAGCGTCATTATCATAATAGATGACTTTGTCTGAATCAAATAAGTTTTCAGCAGGTTGTGCTTCCTTTTCTTTATCTTCACCTGAAGATCGAATCACTTCTGCTTCCTTTTCATCAGCTTCATCCTTATTTTTTCTGTTTCTTCTACTTTTGTGCCCGCTTCCTGAGCATTTGTCTCTTTGTCTTCTATAGTCGTATCAGGCTCGTCATTATTTTTTGCAGTTTCATTTGAACTACCGCAAGCGGTTAAAAAACCTGCAACTACCAATGTTATAAGTATACTTCCCCATTTTTTCTCCATAACTCTCCTCCTATCTTTTCTCCAAAGGTAATTATAGTATCCAAATTTTAGGCGAACAACAAGAAAGGAGGAAAAGAGGAAAAGATAGGAAAAAGGTAGCTTATCCTCCAAAGCAAGAGACATGACTTATTAATCAGCCATCACTAAAAACCACAACTTTTTACCTGTATGAAAAAGCTGTTCATTACTAGCTATTGTAAACATGATACTGGTTTTTCCCTTTTCGTTTTGCTTCAAACATGGCCATGTCCGCGTGTTTCATGATGGCCTTTGCTGTGTCTCCGTCTTCCGGAAAAAACGCAATGCCAATACTTGAGGTTACGAAAATAGACTTATCTTGAATGACAACATCTTCCTGTATCGAATGGATGATTGTTTTAGCCAATTGTTTTGTATCCTCAACATTTGTATCCGGAATGAAGATGTTAAACTCATCACCTGCCATCCTTGACGCAACAGCCTTTTCCGGTAAAAGATCCTTTAATCTTGTTGAAATATGTTGAATAAGCGTATCACCTACATCATGACCGTATGTATCATTAACATCTTTAAATCCATCTAAATCAAGAAATAACACGGAAAGAGGTTGGCCCTTGTCAATTGCTTTGTTCAGTTCTTGGGCAAAGTACCTCCGATTTGGCAAACCAGATAATGCATCATAAAACGCAAAATGATACATCATTGTCTCGGCTTCTTTTCTAGCCGTAATATCTGTGAAAAAGACTTGTACATATGTTTCACCATCAATTTCATAAGGGAAACCTGAAACTTCAGCATAAATGGACTTTTTATCGAGCCGAATCATTTCTTCTTCCATTACTCCAACAGACTTATCGTTACGAATTGTCTTCCATCTGCTTTTTATCATTTGATGGTAATTTGGATGAATGAAGTCAAGAAAATGCTTTCCAAGGATTTGCCCTTAATGGGTGCCTCCTAAAATTTTAATACCGGTCGGATTGATATAGTGAACAATTCCAAATTTATGAATAACGATTCCGACAGGCGCTAATTCTACTAAACGTTTATAGTGTTCCTCACTAACTAATAAACGAGATCTTAGCTGATTATCGCGACTTGCTTGAAAAAGGAGAAGAGCAAGCAAAATGAGAATGAAAATACTAATGGCTGTTGCGATTGTATATCCAGATAAAACATATCCTGCAAAGCCTTCTTGAGAATGAAAATGCATTTTTTCAAAAGATGTCGCACTCATTCCAATATAGTGCATACCAGCGATGCCGCTACCAAACGTAATGGGGCCGACAATCCGATACCAGTTTTCATCACGATAGGAAGAAAATAGAGCAAATGTAACCCAAGCCCCGAAAATGGCCACCAAAAGTGAAATCAGCAACAACATCGTCGAATAGGAAAGATTGGCCTCCATTCGCATCGATCGCATGCTTAAATAATGCATGCTAAAAATTCCGAGACCCATTAATAAACTACTAATCGCCACTGATTTTGTTTGTTTCCCTTTGCACATAAGGGAAAAAGAAAGAATTGAAAACATCACAATCAAAAATAAGGAGGCTAGGACGAGCCAAATATTGTAGGTAACAGTTACTTTAATATGGACCGCTAACATTCCAATAAAATGGACTGCCCATACACCTCCACCCATTACAAATGAGGCTGAGACCAGCGAAAACTTATCATTTCTTTTATTTTTCAAATGTTGATTTACTAAATGAAGTGCAACATAAGAGGTAAAAATTCCGATTATGATTGAAAGAATAACCAACCCTACATGATATTCTGTCACATAGCTGCCTTGCGTAGAAGATAACATACACGTACACCTTTTCTATTTTTTTGCTTTGACGTTATATTTACCTAGTATTTGGATGGATGATACGAAATAATACATTTAACAAAACACGAAACCTATAAAAACTTAATCTTACTGTACAAAATGATAAAAAGACTTTTTTCACTTGGATAGATAACAAGCTAACTATCCCAACTACTCCACCCTACGCTAAAACAATAAAAGTGCGTAATCCTCATTGGATTCACGCACCCCGTTTGTTACAGTTATTCACATTACTACTTTAGATTTCGATACAAAAAAGATTTTGTACGTTCATGTTGCGGATGTAAGAATAGTTCATCAGGATGACCTGATTCGATGATCTCTCCCTTGTCCATAAAAATCACCTTATTGGCAACTTCCTTCGCAAATCCCATTTCATGTGTCACGACAATCATCGTCATTTGCTCTTCCGCAAGCTTTTTCATAACCTGTAAGACTTCCTCCGTTAATTCTGGGTCTAGTGCTGATGTTGGTTCATCAAACAATAAGATTTCTGGGTTCATCATTAAAGCACGTGCAATCGCTACCCTTTGCTTTTGACCACCGGAAAGGGTAGATGGGTATGATGTTGCCCAATTGGCTAGTCCAATTTTCTCAAGTAGTTCTTCGCTTCTCTTTTGGATCTCTAATGGAGATTCTTTTCTAACCAATTTTGGAGCAAGTTCTAGGTTCTCTTTAACTGTTAAATGAGGGAAGAGATTAAAATGTTGAAAGACCATCCCCATCTTAGAAGTGATTTGCTTAATCTTTTGTGGTTTGGAATAGACCCCATCCTTCACAAGATCTTCACCATCCACTCTAATACTGCCTCCGTTTACTTCTTCAAGGTAAACAAGACTTCGAAGTAATGTGCTTTTACCTGATCCGGAAGGTCCAATAATCGCGACAACATCATTTTTATTTACTTCAAAACTTATTTTTCTAAGAACCTCTACTTGGCCATATGATTTTTTGAGGTTGGATATATCAATTATCGCCACACCCTCCACTCCTTATCCTTAATATTTCAAGCGTTTTTCAATGCCTTTAAACAGAATCGTTAAGATGATTGTCATCAATAAATAGATAATACCTGCTACAAAGTAAGGAATAATTGTAAAGTCACGATTTACTGCCGTTTGGGCAAAATGCAATAGCTCTGGTACTGCTACTGCGTATAGTAAGGCAGTATCTTTTACTAAGGTCACCGATTCATTTGCCACTGCAGGCAGTGCAATCCGAAACATTTGTGGAATAATGATACGAGTGGTAGTTTGCCATTTATTAAAACCAAGCACCTGAGCTGCTTCATATTGCCCTTTATCAATCGCTAACAAGCCTCCACGAAAAATCTCTGCGAAGTATGCAGAATAATTTAAGATAAAGCCAATCGTAGCAGCAACAAAACGGTCTAGTACTAGATATTCTCCCACGATTGGTAGCATTGGAAGCCCAAAACATATAAACAAGAGTTGTAGAAGAAGTGGTGTTCCACGCATTACATATATATATCCTTGCGCCAACCATGAAACAGGTTTTAAACTACTTTTTACGGCTAAAGTTAGACCAAAGCCTAAAGGAATAGATATTAAAATGGCGATTATGAACAGTAGTATGGTTGCTTGAGCACCCTCTAACATGGGCATAAGGATTGAGATTAAGTATTCATAAGACATTATGAAGATTCCTCCAAAAAACAAAACAGGGTTCCCACCAGGAAATCCTGTTTCGCCTATATTCGCTAATTTATTTTAAAACCTTATCTTCACCAAACCATTTTTTAGAAATTTCTGCTGCTGTACCATCTTCATTCATTTCATCTAAAGCTTTTTGTAGTTTCTCAAGCAGTTGTTCATTTCCTTTTTTCACACCTACACCATATTCTTCAGGAGCAAGTGATTCTTCAAGAATTTTAAATGTACCAGCCTCTTTAGATGAATAATAGTTAATGACAACCTCATCGATAACAACCGCATCCAAACGGCCAACTTTTAAATCATTTAAAGCTAACACATTATCAGAGAACTCTGTAACCTCTTTAATTTTTGATTTGATCGGGCTAGATTCTAAAGCATCCGCTGCAGAAGAAAGAGACTGAAGACCAACAGTTTTTCCTTCTAAATCATCTACTTTTTTGATATCGGAATCGGCTAGAGTTACAATAACTTGTGCGTTTTTCAAATATGGTTTTGTAAAAAGAACTTTTTCTTTTCGTTCATCTGTAATGGTATACCCATTCCAAATTAAATCGATTCTACCACTACTTAGTTCAGATTCTTTTGTTTTCCAATCAATAGGTTGAAATTTGACTTCTACACCCATCTTTTCAGCAGCAGCCTTTGCATAGTCAATATCAAACCCTACGATTTCATTATCTTCATCTCTAAATCCCATAGGAGCAAATTTATCATCAATTCCAATCACTATTGTATTATCATCCTTTGAGCCATTAGAATTTGAATTTGAACATCCTACTAATAATAAAAATATACTGATTATAGCTAGAAAAATTGTTGCATTACGTTTCATGATGAATAAAGCCACCTTTATATTAGATTGATTTTTTCCATTTATGATTGCGTTCTTTCGTTCCTATGAATATGATAGATTACTAAACGCTTTAGTCTGCTAACATATTAGAGTAATGAACTAACGATAATAAACTTAGCACAAATTGAAAATACCTGTCAATGGAATTTTTTAGTACATTAGCAAACTAAAGTGTTTTGAGAATAAACAGGCTTAGAGAATCTTGTTTTTCTCTAAGCCTGTTTGATGTGAATTTGAATGTAACCTGTGATTTCTGCTTGTAAATTTTGCACTTTACAAGTAACCTTTCACTTTCCATAGCTTTTAACTTATGGCCTAGCCTTTGTTGCACTTCCTCTAACAATGAGTTTCGTGTGTATGGTTATTTTTTTGCAGATTTCTCGCTTTGTTGCGATGCGCTCGAGCAGTAAATCAACTGCGGCTTCTCCCATAATCTCTGTGTATAACTTTACTGTTGTCAGCGGAGGCAACATGTATTGTGCTGAAGATACATCATTAAAGCCAACAATGCTGAGATCCTCTGGAATTTTTACACCTAGTTCATATGCAGCCTTATAGCAGCCTACTGCTATCGTATCATTGGCAACAAACAGGGCTGTTGGTTTTTCGTCCTTGCTTAGCATTTCCTTTAAAATCTGGTAGCCATCCTTTGGATTGTAACCGCCAATTTTAACGAATTCCTCATTGAAAATTCCTTTTTCCTTTAAATAAGATTCAAAGACGTCTTGGCGTAAGTCTTTAAACCGATTGCCAAACATGTCTGTTTCAACACCGCCGATAAAGCCGATGTTTTTATGACCTAAGTCAATTAAATAGTTAAGTGCCTTTTTCGTAGCCGAATTAAAGTCAATCACCACGGCATCGAACTGGTCTTCATCTGGGTTTGAGTCAACGAACACAGACGGTTTATCAAAACTCTTAATCAATTCAATATCTGCCTTTTTAAAAGTTCCAAGGCAGATGATTCCATCCAATTTAGAAATACTTCTCTTTGTGTCGTCTTTGGAGATTTTAATGATTTCCATGCCCATACTTTCAAGCTTCTTTTCTAAAGCGACCCGAATGGAAAGGTAATAGGTGTCGACCAATTCCTCTTCCAGTGAATAGGAATAATAAAGTCCAACCAACCCCTTCTTTTTCGTCTTTTTCTTTTTCGGGGTAATGACATAATTTAATTCCTCTGCCGCTTCAAAAATCCGCTTTTTTGTCTCTGGGGTAACATTCAACGTTTCATCATAGTTTAAAACCCGAGAGACAGTTGCCATGGAAACCTGTGCTAAATCCGCTATATCTTTAATTGTCGCCATTTATCATACCCACTTTGTTATCATATGTGCCTTGGCAATTTGAGCCCGATTCTTTTCAAGCTTGCTCGAAAAATCCCCTTTGAAAAATCGTAGCATCCGCCGGAGGCTTTAACTATATTTAGAAGAAGTGGGGCTTCCACTAAATATAGTTACATGTCTTTATTGTAATACAAAAAATACCAGCTTCACACTGCTTCTTTGTAGCTTTTCTTCTTGAAAAATTTCAATTTCGTTTCAGCAATGATAATTGCTAGAAGGATTACGATTGCCCCGATAATCATTCTTACAGTTAAAACTTCACTTAAAATGATGACCGAAAATACCATACCCCAGAATGCTTCTGTTGATAAAATAATGGCCGCATTCGTCTCGGTTGTGAATTTCTGTGCAACTGTCTGTAGCAAAAAGGCAATTGTTGTTGAAAACACACCTAAGTAAAGAACGGCAGATACCCCTTCAACGCTAGCCGTAAAATCAGTTTCTCCCTTGAAAAGGACGACGATAAAACCTAATACAGTGGCAGCTGCCATTTGAATAACCGTTAACAGCACCGGGTCTTCATCCTTCACAAACTGTGCCGTGTAGAAAATATGGAATGCGAAGCCGACTGCACATAATAAGGTAAGGAAGTCCCCAAAATTGACGCCTCCTGATAGTTGCAGCGAAAGCACACCCACACCCGTAACCGCGAGCACCGCCCCCAAAAGCTCAAACTTATCCATTTTTCGTTTAAAGATAAAAAAGGCAATAATAGGTACGATGACTACATTCACAGCTGTTAAAAAGGCATTTTTCGATGGTGTCGTATATACCAATCCAACCGTTTGCAAAGCAAATGCCAGATATAGAAAGATTCCTATAATTGTTCCTTTCATTATCGTGCTCTTTTTAATATGTTTTAGTTTCTTAAAAAAGACAAGACTTAACAAAATGACACCAACAAAGAAACGGATTGCAAGAATTTGATATGGTGTGTAGTGATCAAGCGACACTGCACTTGCCACAAACCCGCTTCCCCAAATAATGGCTACAAATGTAAGACCTAGTTCCCCCATATATTTTCTCATGTAAACCTCCACCATGGGACTCAAGGGAAAGGCCTCTTGTCCCGTTTTTTTACTCTAGTGGGACAGCGAACCTGTCCCCTTGTCCCATTAATTGAAGAAAGACACTTGATGTCCACGTGAAGGAGGTATCGACGAGCCCTTTTCCGCTATGCGGGTCGAAGTTTTCTGCCATTCCGCCGACAAGTGTTAGTTGTAAATATTTCTCTCTGATTCTCTCTCCAATTTCACTGTAGCCAAAACTTTTTAATGAATCAACAAAAAGATATGTGACAGGGGCCCAAATTGGTCCAAGCCAATAGCCATTTTCCTTATAAAATGAACTTGATGGCATTTCCGTTGCAAATCCGTATTTCGTTTCAAAGTTTTCCACTAGGTCATCAACAAGCTGATCCATCACCATTTTGTCTAAACGATATCCGATTAACACGGGCAAACGTAAAATCAAGCTTGAGCGGATATCCATTTTTTCAGCATCTTTGCCCACACGGCCAAAGAACCCTTTTTCATCGTAAAGTCGTTCCATTAACAACGCAAAAAGTGAGTCTGCTTTTGCTTTAAATTGCTTTGCTTCCGCTTCTTCTCCAAGTGTTCTAGCAAATTCCGCTAAAATATCATATGTTCGAATTAAAAAGCTTGCTAGATCTGGAGCTTCAACCGGCATACCACGATGGAACAATGACGCATTATCCCAACCCGAGTCATTGCCGTGCTTATAATGTGGAAGTCTGCCTTCATACGTTCGATAACAATCAAAATAGTTCATCACCTTTTTTGTTGATTCATAAATCTCTCGTAGTCGGCTCTCTTCCTTAAAATAGTCATTCACATTCATGAGTTTTTCATAAACATATGCAAAGATAGGCGGTTTAATACAGTTGTATGATACAAATTTATCATTCACAAAATCAGGATATGCCCCTGATTCATCCTGAGTATCAATGAAGATTTTCAACTGAGAGTAGGCGAGTTCTGGGTATTTTGCGCCTAAGTTCAACGCATTAAAACAATTGTCCCAAGACCAGATGTTATACATCCATAACTTTGACATATACATCGCGTACTCTTTTAAAAGGCCATGTGGGTGAACGACACTTGACCAAGTAATATAAGCAGCACGGTCAATTGATGCTTGGTAAACCTTGCTTTTCTCAGTTAGATTTTCTACCCATTCTTGATAGAGCTTTTCAACCTTTTCCTTTCCGGCCTCAAAGCTTGCGTACTCCTTCGTCTTAAAGACAGTTCGATAGCTTTCGATGACAAAGTGACCATCCTTCATGCGAATATCAATAAAGTCATTGCCGATTACATTCCACGGTGCATCTACGGACATTTCACCAGAGAGCTTACTAATCATGAGCTTTAATTCCTTCGGATAGATGTGATATTCAAACATGCCATCTTCATATTCATGTAAAGTGTCATACTTCACTTTACTAGCTTGTAAGCGAACTTCGACTCCTTTTACTTTAATATGGAGCTCATCTTCTTCTGGAATGATGATTTCCGCATATTTTCCTAAATCATCTAGTAAGTAAAAACGCAAGGATGTTTCAGTAGCCAGGATGTCAAACTCTTTTTCAACGCCATTCAGCAAAAGATCGAATTTAAAAAGCTTCGATGGTGCGTCATCCCCACCATGAACATCTCGTATATAAATTTCCTCTGAATCCTTTTCCTGTGATACACAAAAATAGGAACCAAATCGTGAAAAAGGAATTTCTCGAATATCTACTTTCATCTATCATTCTCCTTTATGGAATAAGCAGGGTTTCCCCCTGCTTCAGAGTGTAGTTAAAGTCAGTATTGACTTTATCTACACTAGTTTTTTGATTATCCCAGACATTAAATACTTTCTCTCTAGCTTAACTCTTAGCGCGCTGTAAAAAATTTACTTTCTTCTACTAGATGATCCTTTTCAATCTTTCTTATTTCAAATTGAAGGCGGAAGTCTTCGATAACTGTACGATATGGAGGTAGCTGTTCTTCACCACAACTATTGCTTCCAACACCGCTTTGCTTGTAATCAATCGTCAACACATTGAACGGTGACTTTTTAATATTCCCACGGTGCTTGGCCTCTTCAAGAGCACCCGTTTCATAATCATGAATCGTGAAATCATGCTCCTCTTTAAAATTGATGAGGTAGGTGTGCTCACCTTTGGCGAGAGTTAGGAAAGAGGTGTCACAACGTGCCCCATTTTCCTGCGGGTATACATAGTCGGTATGCATGTCTTGAACGGACTTACGATAAAGTCCAATTGGTTGGCTGCGTTTTGTATCCTGATAGGATTCAGAATCTCCGCGGCCATACCAAGTGACCTGGTTGTAATCCTGATTAAGATGCATTGTTACCCCGATTCGTGGTAGCATGTCTGGAATTTCCTTACCACGTAGCACTTTTTCACCTTTTACGTCAATGTTTAGGGCACCATTTTTCGTCATTCGGTAGTTGTATGTTAGGTGAAAACCCCATGCTTGGTTGACGGTTGATAAGAACTTCGTGACAATGACGTCCACATGCTCTTCGGCCATTTCGTAAGAAACTTCACTAAGGTGTTCTTTTGTATTTTTTAGGAAGTACTTATTCGTCCAGTCATCCTTTTTGTACATGTCATTGTCAATAATCGCTCTCCAAAGCGTTACTTCTGGGCCTTTGTTGATAATTTTTTCCCCTTCAGATTCGAAGTACTCAAGTGTTCCGTACACATTTGAAAAGACAGCTTTGAGCATGTTGTTTTCAATTGTAAGCAGGGTTGCTTCCTCTTCAATCACGAAATCAGATCCAGTCTGTGCAACCACCTTCACTTCTTTATCAACTTTTGTAGAGGCTAATAAGAAGCTTTCTTTTGTAATCTCATGATCTTTTTTCGCGTAAAGAGTGTCTTCAGCTTCACGGTAGCTTAGGTAAATACGAACATCGTCATACTGAGTAGCCTTCTTAAGGTCTACCGGCAAAACGACTTCTGCTACTTCATGTGCTGGGATACTCGGTAACTTGATTTCTTTTTCTTCAATCAGCACACCGAAGGATTTCACTTCAATATGAAGGATGATTCCACTTAGATTTCTAAAATCGTATACGTTCTTCACGTTGATTTTTCCTTCAGCTAGGTCTACTTCTTCAGTTACAATTGGCTCGATTACCTTTTTATATTCGATAAGTCCTGGCGATGGCGTTCGGTCCGGGAACACAAGCCCATCAATACAGAAATTTCCGTTTGTCGGGAAGTCTCCGTAATCCCCGCCATATAGATAGATGGTTTCCCCATTTTCATTGGTTGTTTCGATTCCATGGTCACACCATTCCCAAATGAAGCCACCTTGTAATCGAGGATACTTTCGCATGACCTCTTGGTACTCTGTTAAACCACCAGGGCCGTTCCCCATGGCATGGCCATATTCACATAAAATATGAGGCTTCTTGCCTTCTGCGTCTTTGCCGATTTCTTCAAGTGGTTTTAGGCGAGTGTACATAGTTGTGTAAACATCACTGTATGCAGCAACTCTATCACCCTCGTAATGTACAAGTCTAGTTGAATCAATTGCTTTGATTGCATTGTACATCGCCGTAAAGTTGCGTCCTGCACCAGATTCATTTCCTAGTGACCACATGATCACACTTGGATGATTACGATCTCTTTTTACCATTCTTACAGCACGGTCGACATATTGTTTTTCCCAAAGCTCATTATCAGAAATCCAATTGTAATTACCTGTGTTTTCAAAGCCATGGCACTCAAGGTCCGCTTCATCGATGACGTATAGACCATATTCATCACATAAATCATAAAACACATCATTATTTGGGTAATGTGCTGTCCGAACCGCGTTAATATTATATTGTTTCATCATTTTAATATCTTGAAGCATATCTTCATAGCTTACCGTTCTACCAGTCTTCGGATGTGAATCATGGCGGTTCACCCCGTTAAAGAAAACGCGTTTTCCATTGACCCGAATTTCGTTATCTATAACCTCAATTGCACGGAAGCCAATTCGTAGTGGCACAATTTCCTGGTCACCGTTTGGCAAGCAATATTCAAATTGAAGTTGATAAAGGTTAGGCTCCTCTGCATTCCACAAAAGTGGACTTTCAACGAATCTACTTGTCTCAAATTTACCGCCGACTACTTCAATATCAAATGTATCTACTTTTTCACCTTGATGGTATAGAGTTGCGAATAAACCTTTTACACGATTGGTTAAAAATGCCCCAGCAATTTTCAACGTGAAATGTTCATAGTTTTCATCAGGAAGTGTTTCTACATAGACATCTTGAAGGGTGTCCTTGTTAATTTTAAAAAGCTCCACACTTCTAAAAATTCCGGATAACCACCACATATCCTGGTCTTCAAGGTACGTACCATCAGAAAACTGATAAACTCTTACAGTTAGACGGTTACTACCTTTTTTCAAGTACTCTGTAATATCAAATTCAGACGGTACTCTGGAAACCTTGCTGTAGCCGACATGCTGGCCGTTCACATATAAATCAAATGCAGAGTCCACCCCATTGAATTTTAGAATAAGAGCCTCACCATCTGTTAGCTCGTCCACCATTACTTCTCTAAAATAAATCCCCGTTGGATTTTCCTGTGGTACAAATGGCGGATTGATGGCAAATGGGTACAATACATCTGTATAATGCATGTTTCCATAGCCCTTAATTTGCCAGCTTGACGGTACCTCGATATCGTCTAAACCTTCAATTGTGAAGTCCTCTGCCTCAAATCCTTTTGGTGATAGTTCAGGTGCATCTACAAATAAAAACTTCCACACCCCATCTAGCAATCTATATCCAATACTTTTTTCTCGATTTAATGTTCTTGCTTTCTCTTTTGTATCGTATCTATAAAAATCGGTATGGGCAGGGAGTCTGTTAATCCCCGTCAGTTGGATGTTCTCCCATCTTTTCATCTTTCGTCGCATAATATCTTCCTCCGCATTTCTGTGTTGTAAATCAAATGCGCCATGGCGTATTTGCGCCCAGATTTTTTTCGAACTTGCCTCGAAAAACTACCTATGAAAAATCTGCGGCATCCGCCGAAGGCTGTAACTGTAGTACGCGCTAAAAAATAGTTACTTAATAGAGCCGCTAATTCCTTCAACAATATACTTCTGAGCAAATAGGAATACGAGAACTGGTGGAATAATCATGACTAGTGTAATCGACATAATTGGTAGAATTTGAAGATCATGAATTCCTTTAAACGCTGCAAGTCCTAGTGCCAATGTATATTTTGATTGATCCTGAAGGTAAATTAATGGACCTAAGTAATCGTTCCATACTAATAAAATATTTAATACGGCGATTAAGATAAGGGGGGCCTTCATAATCGGTACGAATATTTTAAAGTAAATCTGGAATTCGTTTGCTCCATCAATTCTCGCGGCATTTTCAAGATCCTTTGGTATATTCATAAGGAATTGTCGTAATAAAAAGATATAGTACGCTGATCCAAAAAACGCTGGGACAATTAGTGGCTTTAAAGTGTTAATCCATCCGAACATATTAAACTCCATATATAACGGAATCATTGTTACGTCCCAAGGAATCATCATTGTTGCAAGTAACAAGATAAAAAGTCCATTTTTATATTTGAAATCATATCTGGCAAAACCGTATGCAACTAAGGAACACGAGATCAACTGTCCTAAAGTGGTCATCACGGTTACGATGACTGAGTTTTTAAAATATGTTCCAAACGGTTGACTGTTCCATGCATCCATAAAGTTTCCCCATTGCGGTACATCTGGGAAAATTTTTGGTGGAAAGCTAAACACTTCAGCCTCTGTTTTTAACGCAGAAAGGATTACCCACACAAATGGTAGTAAGAAGTAAAGTGAAAATAATCCAAGAAGGCTGTACATGATGATTTTATATTTCTTTGACATTCTCATTTTTTCTTCTTCCCTTCTTTTTTCACTTCATTTTCGTAAAATACCCATGTGGATGATGATTTAAAAATTAACATCGTTAAGATTAAAATGACGATGAACATAAACCATGCGTTTGCACTTGCATACCCTAATTCATGATGTTTGAAGGCATTGTTATACACATAAAGTCCGTAGAAATAGGTTGATTTTAATGGACCTCCACCGGTTAAAAGTAAAACAAGTGTTAACTGTTGTAGTGCCGCAATTACCGATGTAATTACGTTGAATAAAATGGTTGGCGTAATACTTGGGATTGTAATGCTGAAAAACTGACGAAACGGGCCCGCCCCATCGATAGCTGCAGCTTCATATAATTCAGGTGGGATTCCTTTTATATCTGTATAAAAGATTAGCATCATCGTTCCGACACCCCAGGCACTCGCAATTACGATTGTCAGGATTGCCCACTTTGGATCAACAAGCCATCTTGGTCCTTCAATGCCAACTAATGAAAGTAAGTAGTTTAAAATTCCGTACTCAGAGTTAAAAATCCAGCCCCAAATTATTGAAATCGCAACTCCGGAAACAACGGCAGGTAAATAGAAAATGGTACGGAAAATTTTAATTCCTCTTAATGGTTGAGTAATGAGGAGTGCTAGAATTAGAGCGATTACTAAGTTTAACGGTACAAAAATCGCGGCAAATTTAAGTGTAATAGTTAAAGACTTATAGAATTGTGGGTCGTCCGTAAACATCGTTTTATAGTTTTCGATTCCCACAAAGCTTGGTGCACTTGTAATTGGCCAATCAAAAAAGCTCATGATTAATGAAAAAGCTAATGGGCCAAGAGTGAACACCAAAAATCCGATGATCCACGGTAAAATAAATAAATAGGGTACTTTCCTACTTACTAGCTGATAGCTATTCGCTTTCTTCGTTATATTTAACATAAGATGACCCCTTAAATCAGAATAAGAAAATAGGGTAAAGCACTTTAACTAACGAAAAGTGCCTTACCATAGGATTTTTACTCAGCAGCACTCTTTAATGCTTCTTTTGGATTCATTTGTGTGCTTGGGTTAAAAATAGACTCAAATACATAGTTTAGATTGTCTGAAACTTGGCTCCAGTCATCCACGATAAAGGAAGCAGGAGTGTAACCTTCACTCTTTTCTAGCATGGAATAGAACACACTCTTAATTTCATCTTCCTGAAGCTTTTCGCTTTCAACTACAGATTTTAGAACCGGTAGTTCGAAATCGATTCTCGCTTTGTTTGCTTCTTCACCCGTCCAGAATTTAATGAACTCAAATGCTTCGTCTTTATGCTTAGAATCTTTCGAAATTGAAATTCCAGACGAACTTAAAATACTTACACTTTGTCCACCCTTAAACTTCGGTAATTCCACTACACCGTAGTCAATTCCAGCTTCTTTTAATGGAGCTAGACCCCATGCGCCATATACAAACATGGCAACTTTACCAGATTTCATTTCAGTTGCCCCAGAACCCTCAGTAGTGATAGCGTAGCCATCCTTCGCCATGTTCTGGAACATATCAAATACTTCAATTGATTCCTTTGAATCAAGATTGCCTTTTAAATTACCTTCTTCATCAACGTAAGAAGCATTATTCCCCCATAAGAACATTTCAAAATCATATGGGTCAGGCTTTCCTGAAAAAGCAAATCCAGATACTTTCGTTTCTTTGTTTGTCAGTTTCTTAGCTGTTTCTTGAAGATCTTCCCAGGTCCAGCCTGCTTTTGGATAGTCAACACCCGCTTCATCAAACAAAGCTTTGTTGTAGTAAACAACATGTGTTGTGTATCCAACTGGTAATCCTAGGATTTGACCATCTGCTGAGTTATAATTCCAGAGAGTTTCATAGAAATTATCTTTGAACTCAGCCCCTTCTTTTTCCATATAAGAATCAAGTGGCTCTAATGCGTCCTTGTATGTTGGATAATTCCACATATACATAATGTCCGGAGCATCCTTTGCACCCATACCCGCTGTAATTTTCGTATCATATTCACTTCCGTAAGCCTCTAAAACTACTTCGATATTCTCGTGAGATTCATTGAATTTATCAATCATTTTCTGCTGTAAGCCAACATCATCACCGACATCCCAGGTTGCAAAGCGAAGTTTCACTTTACCATCTTTCGTAGTGTCGTCACCGCTTTCACTAGATGTCGAGCTACAGCCTGCTAAAAGTAACATTGCTGCGATGAATAATAAGAAAATAGATTTACATTTTACTAGCTTCATAATTGACCTCCTTTTTATATGACATCCTCATTATATTCTGAGTTTTACTAAATGTAAACGTTTTATTATTATTTTTACTAAATATTTTCGTGGTATTTATTTGGTTATTACGTTGTGTTTGGTAAGGTTTTACATGTTTTACATACGTTTAGTAAATTGTAAGATAAAGGTTTCCGTTAAAGGTAAAAAGTGTATAGTTACTTATTAGTTTTAGTAAAATGATTTATTACGTGGTTGGGACGGACAGGTTCGCGGGCGATGAATCTGCCTCTATGCTATACTAGTTTCCATATTGTATTTCGGAGGGGTTTCTTTGAATTCGATGGTGAATTTATATAAAACGATTACTCTTAAACATAAAATATTTTACATATTTATTTTCCTTTGTTTTGTGGCCAGTATTGTGTTTGTCCATAACAATTATTCCTTTTATGAACGTTCGATAGCAAAGGTTATTGAGGTAGAGCTAGAAGATGAGACGGAAATGATGGATGGATTTGAAAACAAAGATTCTTTGTTCAAACAACACATCATTGCGGAAATAAAAAATGGAAAGGAAAAAGGAAACCAAATTCATTTAGTTAATGAATACTCAACCTCAAAAGCATATGATTATGAATTTCATGTTGGGAATGAATTGTTTGTTACCATTGATGCAAATAACGAGGGGAACACAAATTTAACCGGAACGATCCTAGAGGTCAAACGTGATACATTTTTAATGATGGTCGCATGGATCTTTATTTTCATATTACTTTTGGTTGGTAAAAAACAAGGGCTATTTTCTATATTCACGCTTGTAATCAACGCTGTCATTTTATCGTATGCACTTGATCTTTATTTAAACAAACCAGACCGGAGTCTATTATTGATATGTAGTATTGGGATTATTCTGTTCACAGTTATTTCTTTGTTACTCGTTAATGGTCTAAACGAAAAAACATATTCCGCCATTATTGCGACCCTACTGGGAACATTCGTTTCACTAGCCGCTGCCTATCTTGTTATCACGATAACTTCTGGAAATGGTCTGAGGTATGAAGAACTGCAATTTATTACAAGACCATATAAAACAGTATTTATGGCTGGCTTATTTATAGGTTCCTTAGGGGCGGTAATGGATGTAGCCATCACAATGTCCTCTACAATCTTTGGGTTGTATGAAAAAAATAACAACATCCCCGTCAAAGCGCTTGTAAAGTCGGGGATGGAGGTGGGCCGAGATATCATGGGAACGATGACAAATATTTTGTTTTTCGCCTATATTAGTGGCTCTATCCCATTATTAATACTGTATTTTAAAAATGCTTCTCCTCTTGGCTTTACTCTTAACATGAATCTGTCCCTGGAATTAGCTCGTGCACTAGCAGGTGGGATTGGAATTGCCTTAACAATTCCAATAGGTCTATACACGACAATCTTTTTTGTGAACAGAAAGAAGGCAAGAGTATGAATACATTAGTTGTTCTCGCAGCCATTTTATTTATCCTGATGACTCTTATCGGTGGAAAAAAAGGAGTACGGTCATTTTTGGCATTATTCTTCAACTTTGGTGTGCTTCTTATTACGGTTATTTTTATGAATGATCAGAATCTAAATCCAATATACTTAACCCTGTTTGCCTGTGTTGCGATAAGTGGCATTAATCTTTTTTATATAAATGAAGTGAATAGTAAAACAAAAACAGCTTTCATTTCGACGATTATTACAACCGTAATATTACTCTTATTTATTATCGTGGTCACGGACAAGGCTATGATTCAAGGATTTGGGGAAGAAGAAATAGAGGAGCTTGGTATGTTCTCCCTTTATATCGGTGTTGACTTCGTTAAAATTGGGGCTTCCGTCATCATTATGAGTACGATTGGAGCTATTACGGATGCAGCAATTGCAATCTCCTCGCCAATGCGTGAAATCCATTACCACAATCCAAATCTAAGTCGGAAAGAGTTATTCGCTTCGGGGTTAAGCATCGGAAGGGATATCCTTGGAACAAGCGCAAACACGTTATTTTTTGCCTTCTTTGGCGGATATCTCGCCCTGTTCATATGGTTTAAGGATTTATCATATTCAATGGGGGAGGTCGTGAACTCAAAGATTTTTAGTGCCGAAATGATTACAATTCTTATCTCAGGAATTAGTGTTACTCTCGTTATTCCCATTACCGCCTGGATTACGGCCTATATGTTCGTAAAAAAGGATAAGGGGATTTTAGGGACAGGTCCATCTTCCAAATTGAAGCAATGGACCTTTGTCTCCTACTTCTTATTCGTTAGAAACGTATCCAGTTTTTTAATGACGTCACTGCTAATATGTGATTCTACTTTCTTCACTTCCTCCTCTATCTCCTCATCTTTTACATGGATTAAATGAAAGAAACGAGTGAGGACTTCATGATTTAATGCCAATTGCGTTGCTAACCTCTCACCTTTTTCTGTAAGTGTAAGAATCCCGTAACGCTGAAATTCAATAAGGCCCTCTTCTTTTAACTTCTTTGCCATTTTTGATACAGAGGGAACGGAAACATTCAATGACTTCGCTAATTGAGATACACGGGTGTAACCTTCTTCGTTTAAATTTACATATACTTCTAAAAGATATTTTTCCTGCTTAGCGGACATCACGTTTCAACACCACCTTTAGTCAATCGTCTGATTCCAAATAATCGATAGAACAACTACCTATAATTTGTTGAAAGTCGTCTTTATCAATTATTCCTAACGCTTTTAAAATAATGGAGTATTTTAGTATTTTTGAGTTGATTCTTGAACTTCTTTGCATGTTCCACCATCCTTTCTGAATATATGTTTCAGGTCAGGCTATCGTCCAAATTGGGACGATGGCCCTGTCCCTCTGTCCCTTGCAGGGCGTATCCAATTTGAAAGAAGACCGTGTCTCGGTGAGATGAAAAAGCTTATTAAAAAGATGATTCCTGTGGAAAAAGCCATTGAGCCAGAGATGGATGAATCAATCCACAGTGCAAAATAATAACCAAGTACAGCTGAAAACACTCCAAATCCCGCACTTAGAAAAAGCATCACTAGAAGTTTGTCAGTCCAGAGGTAGGCAGCTGCTGCAGGAGCAATAAGCATGGCAACCACCATAATGGCACCAACCGCATCAAATGAAGCAACTGTTGTAACCGATACAAGCGTCATGAATAAATAATGCAACCCAACTACTGGAATTCCGATACTTGCTGCTAGCGCTGAATCAAAAGTAGTTAGTTTCCACTCCTTATAAAAGAGACCGATTACCACAATGACTATGAATAATACAATAAGTAGCATGAGTGTAGCTAAAGGGATATTACCAAGCACGGGAACGGCCACCGTATTCCAAGGAACAAATGAAATTTCTCCCATTAATGCATGTTGAACGTCTAGATGGGCATTTCCTACTTTTGTCGCAATCAGAATAACTCCGATAGCAAAAAGGGTTGTAAATACCAATCCAATGGAGGCATCCTGCCCAACTCCTCTTGAATGAAACCACTGAACAAAATATGTTGTTAAAATACCAGCGACAGCAGCACCAATTACCATGTGTATTCCACTTAAGCTATGGGTAAGTAGGTAAGCTACGACAATACCAAGTAGGACAGTATGGCTAATGGCATCTGCCATCATTGCCATTTTCCGGAGAATTAAGAATACCCCCACAATCCCACAAGAGATACCGACTAGGGACGCTGTAAGGAGGATCCACGCTGTATAAGTCATTGATTTCCCTCCTTTAAATAGGAATTAGAAATCGACAAGTTTTGTACTTCCTTCTTTTTATCTCGTAGCATGATATGTTCAATGACCAATCCTTTTTTTATCCCAAAAAACAAGGATAATAGAAAAATAGTACCTGAGGTTACGACAATAAATGGACCTGTTGGCAAGCTGACACCTAATGCACTTATCGTTGTTCCAACAGCACCCGAGATTCCTCCGAAAATTCCTGCTAACCACATCATGGTTTTAAAGGAATGCGTCCAGTATCGTGCACTGACAGGAGGAATGATAAGTAGTGCGGACATTAGAATCACACCTACAGCCTGTATTCCCACAACAACCGTAAGAACTAGCAACATTAAATAAATGAAATTCATTCCTTTTATCGATAGTTTCAGACCCTTTGCAAAATCAGGGTCAAAGAGGAATAGCTTCCATTCTTTAAAGCCGATAACAACAATCAAAATCACAGCTACTGCAAGGACAGACATTGTCATAACATCGGAAGAAACCATTGAGGCTGCCTGCCCAAATATAAAATGATTCAACCCTGCTTGATTGCCTTCACTACTCTGATTGACAAGCGTAAGCAGGACAATTCCTCCACCGAAAAATACCGCTAGTATCATCCCCATTGCTGTATCTTCAGTTATCCGAGTATTTGATTTGATAAACATAATACATAATGCTCCAACTAAAGCACTAAAAGCAGCACCTATAATTAATACATGCAAATCCTTCACTTGGAAGAGTAGAAACGCTACCACAACACCAGGAAGAGCTGCATGTGAGAGAGCATCACTCATGAGACTTTGTTTTTCCAATAAGCCAAGCAACCCACCAAACCAGCAGCGATTCCTAGGAGCAGTGTGCTAAACAGTACCCATTGAAAGTTACTTGAGAGTAGCATCGACAAGGCCGCTCCCCCCTTTTAACCAACGAACAGCTCCACCGTAAGCTTTTTCAATATTAGTTGTTGTGAAGGTTGAAGGAACATCCCCATGTGCGATAACCGTTCGATTTAAAAATAAAACTTGATCAAAATAGTCTTCCACCGTTTGTAAGTCATGGTGAACAACGAGTACGGTTCTTCCTTCGTTTTTTAACTCTTTCAAAATGGTCATGATGGCTTTCTCTGTAGCAGCATCGACACCTGCAAGTGGTTCATCCATGAAGTACAAATCAGCATCTTGAATCAATGCTCTTGCTAAGAATACCCGTTGTTGCTGCCCACCCGACAATTCACTAATCTGTCGGTTCGCATAATCAGCCATCCCCACTTTATCCAAAGCCTCAAGGGCCTTTTCTTTATGACGTTTATTTGGCCATTTCACCCAACCTATTTGTCCGTACATTCCCATCATGACAACATCTAATGCATCTGTAGGAAAGTCCCAATCCACAGATCCCCGTTGTGGTACGTAACCTACCTTTGCTTTTACCTTTTTTAAAGATGTACCGAAGAAAGAAGCTGTACCTGATAAACGAGGATGAAGTTCCAACAATACCTTGATTAAGGTTGATTTCCCAGCACCATTTGGTCCAACGATACTAGTAAGTGACCCCTGCTTGATTAAAAATGATACATCATGTAGCACTGTATTTTTACGATAAGCTGCACTAAGCCCATCCACATGAAGAACATCCATTATTTAACACTCCTTGTAAGTCCATCGTATACTGTATTTACATTGTGACGATACATACCTAAATAGGTCCCTTCCTCTGTTCCCGCTTTACCCATTGCATCCGAGAAAAGCTCACCGCCTAATGTTACGTCTAAGCCCTTTTTTGCTGCGCCTTCAATAACTGCATTAATCGAGTTTTGATTGATGCTGGTTTCTACAAAGACTGAAGGTATCTTATTTTCAAGCAACAAATCCACTGTTGACTGAATGTCAGATATCCCGACCTCGTCTTCAGTACTTAGTCCTTGTAGGCCTACAACCTCAATGTCATACATGCGGCCGAAATATCCAAATGCATCATGTGCAGTGACAAGGACACGTTGTTCTTTTGGAATTTTCGACATTTTACTTGTCGCTTCTGCCTTTAATTCATCTATTTTTTTGAAATATGCTTGCTTGTTTTCTTCGAAATAGCTAGCATTTTCAGGAGAATACTGTTTTAATTCTTCGGTTGCACTTTCTAATGCATCCTTCCAAATATCCAGGTCAAACCAAATATGTGGGTCGATTGCACCTCCTTCATCCTTCAATAGTCG
The DNA here is from genome assembly GCF_000285535.1 of Bacillus timonensis. Lineage (GTDB taxonomy): Bacteria > Bacillota > Bacilli > Bacillales > Bacillaceae_L > Ferdinandcohnia > Ferdinandcohnia timonensis. Next base: position 470,749 of record NZ_HE610986.1, read on the forward strand.
CTCCTTACCGATTGAGTCTCCGATTGCAAGTATCGGTTTTGATTCTCTTAGTTTCACGAATATCTCTCCCATTCTCCCTTCAAGGTTTAAGCCACTGTAAAAAATAATGTCTGCATTTTGGAGCTTTGAGATATCACCTTGTGTTGCTTGGTACAAATGCGGATCGACTCCTGGTCCCATCAGGCTTGTTACGTTTACACGGTCACCGCCTATGATTTGCATCGGTTCACCAATTTGAGCAATCGTCGTGACAACTTCAATGGATTCATCTGTTGCCCCTTCAGTCGTTTGAGTTGTCGAATTAGCACATCCCATTAAAAACACGGTTATGACAAATCCTAAAACAAAGAATTCAAAAGCAGTTCTTCTTTTTTTCACTTTTAATCCTCCTTGGTCTAATGAAGAAATGTTGCTCTAGGGAAACTTTTTGAGTAAAAAAATTTATGGTTTTTTACAAGCGCTAAAATGTTTCCTTAAGGAAAGATTAATTCCTACAAGCAAGTCTTGTCAAGTGTTTTTTAAAAAGACTAAAAATTCTTTTGATTAGGAACTACCTGTTGTACTTAAATTAGGTCTGATATGATACAACCTGAAAAAAGCCGATTTCCCCCTTAGGAAACCGGCACGCTTTCTACAATGCTTCTTTTATCAATTTTTTATAATACATCACCGATAGAATACCGAAGATAGAGTAGAGCAAGGTATAAAATACCATGACGATGATCATCGGTGTCCATAGTTCGGTTCCGAAGAAGAACCAGCCAGATTTAACCGCAAAGTAGCTATGACACAATCCAACGATTAATGGAATGCCGAAGTTAAACAATTGTTTTGCTTTGATTCCATTTACCAAATCATTTCTCGTGAATCCTAATTTTCGAAGAATGGTGTAATTCCCTTTTTCCTCTTCGCCTTCATCCATTTGTTTGAAATAGAGAATACAGCCAGATGTAATTAAGAAAGTTAATCCGAGAAATCCAACGATAAACATCATTAAGCCCATGTTCACTTTTTGCATCGTAAATGAATCGAGCTGTGATTCATGTCCTGCCCATTGTCCAAGGTCTAAATCATTAAAGATTTGATTCGCTTCTTTTAATTCTGAACGTTTCTCAATATCCACTCCGATATAGACAGGAAACTCATTTTCCACTTCTGGGTCAGCATCTGCAACTAATTGCTGATAAATCGAATCATCAATGACTGCAACAGGAAATCCGCCACCCGTTAACCGTAATGGAATCAAGCGTTTATTTTCATATTTTATAAAATTTAACTCGAACGATTTGGTTTTTCCGGACATTGTAAATGTACCTTCTTTAAAGGTAAAAAAGGCTTGTAAAGCTGCATTGCTATTGACGAACACAGAGTCATTTTCACCAACATCAATATCCTCAACAAATCGATCCGATACAACCGTCATTGGAGCTGTAAGGTCCAGCATATCTGTTTGTTCGATTTCTAATACATTCGACAAATCGGTTTTCGCGGTCATCAACTCAATTTCTGTTCTCGTAAAGCCAATTTGCTTAGCGTCCAGCATCTCTGTAAATTGTTTCGCGCGTTCCTCATTTGGAATCGAAAAGTCATTCACCACAGCTTCTCCCGCTGCTTTTTCTGCTGAGTAATACGAAATATAGGTGAGTGATAACAATCCAAGTGATAAGGCGGATACAGTGGTAATCACGGTTAGCAACACCGAATTTGATTTCATTCGGAACATGATAGAGGATAAGGACAACACTTTATTGACCGACAGATATCCGTTATCCTTTTTACGAATCAGATTAAAAATAAACCGGATAGAACCCTTGTAAAAGAAATACGTTCCGATAATCACAGATGCTAGGATTACGACCATGATGGTAAACATTTGTTCCATCATCTTGAACTGACCAGAAAACAATTCCGTTGATAAATAGTAGCCAAAGATAATCAGTGCAAGCCCAAGTATCCCCATGATGACTTCGAGGACAGAGACCTTCCGTTTTCTATCTTCTGTTGTCGAAGTCGTATGAAACAAGGATAAAATTTGTTGCCTTTTAATAAACAACGCGTTCAACACCATGATAACAACATAAATGGCCACAAACACAATCACCGTTTGCACGAGTGCTTCCGTAGAAAAGCGAAGCCCCGCAACTTCTTCAATCCCAATGATTTTTAACAGAATCATCATGACGAGTTTAGACGAAACAAATCCAAGAAAAATCCCAATCATCATCGAGCCGAAATACAGAATCATGTTTTCGACACTTAAAATCCAAAACGTTTTCCCTTTTGAGATTCCGACTAGTTGGAACAACCCAATTTCCTTACCACGACGCTTAATAAATAAGGTATTGGCATAGACAAGGAAAACCATGACGATGCCGATTAACATGACGGACGCAGCTTTAATCGCGGCACCGCCTTTGACCGTACCCTCCATTTCATCCATAGAGGGGTCATACTGCAGCGTCACAAAAGCAAAATACAAAGCAACACTAAAAATAAGCGCAAACACATATAAATAATAGTTTTTGATGTTCTTTACTAGATTTCGAAAGATGAGGCTTTTAAAGCTCATGCTCCCACCCCACCTAACACAGCTTGCGTCTTAATGATGTCGTTGAAAAATTCCTGTCTGCTCTCCTCACCACGATTTAATTTCGTGAAGATTTGTCCGTCCCTGATAAAAATGACGCGACTGCAGTAGCTGGCTGCTTGTGGGTCATGGGTAACCATCACTATCGTCGCTTCCCGTTTTTCGTTTAAGTCACTTAGTTTGTTAAGTAAATCTGAGGCAGATTTTGAATCGAGCGCCCCTGTTGGTTCATCCGCAAAAATAATACTTGGCTCATGAACGAAAGCACGTGCAGCCGATGTCCTTTGCTTTTGACCACCTGAGATTTCATTCGGATACTTATCCTTGACCTCAAAGATTCCTAATTCCTTTGCTACATCTTCAAACATGATTTGCGCAGCTCTAGGGGAAATTTTATTCACTGTCAGTGGTAGCATAATATTTTCTTTTACCGTTAGTGTATCTAATAGATGATATTCTTGAAAAATAAATCCAAGGTGACGTTTGCGAAACTCCGCAAGTTCCTTATCTTTCATGCTCGTGAATTCCTTACCTTCTACCTTAATCGACCCTGAACTTACACGGTCAATCGATGAAAGGACATTAAGCAAGGTTGTTTTACCAGAGCCTGAAGGACCCATAATCCCCACAAACTCACCCTTTTTGACTTCAATATCAATTCCTTTTAACACATCTTGACGATTCCATTTATTTCCGTATGTTTTTATCAGTTTATTAGCCTCTAAAATATTCAATCTTATCCACTCCTTATCTCTATCATAGACTCAGATTGGTATCTTTTCCTTCGAATCAACGAACAAAACATGAAAGCATGTGACACTTTTGTCACATGCTTGTGAGTGTAAGAAAATCATTTTTCTTTGGAAAGGTTAAGGTGAAAATCGTACCCTCTCCATAATTCGATTGGACATCGATTCGGACTTTTAACGGTTTGGCCGCATTCTTTGTTAGGTAGAGGCCCATGCCAGTTGCGGCATGATCCCGATGGTCAGTTGTAGATGTGAAGCCTTTTTCAAAAATCCGTGGAAGGTCTTTCTCCTTTATTCCACGCCCATAATCCTGGATCTCCAGGACAACTTGGCCATTTTTTTGATAGCTACGAATGGCGATATCGGCCTTTTCACTGTACTTCACTGCATTGGTTATGAGTTGGCGTAAAATAAATTGTAGCCATTTTCCATCGGAGTATACCTCACTAGCCTTTAGCGACAAATCAAACCCGATTCCTTTTTGAAAGCACCATGTTTTTAATGATTGGATTTCTGGAATCAGTAGTTTTTCCAAATCAATTTTTTCGATAAACAGGTCGTTTTCCATGAAAGGCAGCCGCCTCTGGTGCAATTGTTGGTCAAGAAGCAAGTGAACCCGAAGCCATTCAGACATGAGTTGTTCTTTTAACGTGTGGTCTTCCACTCGATCAATCATTAATTTCATCGTCGTGAGTGGGGTCTTTACTTCATGAATCCAGGATAATAATTCATCTTTTTCCTGCTCGACACTTGTTACGTGACGGCTGATTTCCTTTTTATAAAAACGGTGTTGTCCAGAGATTGTGCTCTCTACCATTTTTTCAAAAGGGCTCTTTCCTTCTTTTAGACTATCCACACCGACATTCGGGTCCCATTCCATTATATGGTTATAAAAAGAAACTTCTCGATTGTAACGAACGATCAAGAATAAAACGAAAATGATGAAAAAAACAAAGACTATATAGAGCATCGAACGAAATGAAAGGGACGGATCAAGGTATCCAATCAGTAGAATTAACAGCTGGAAGGAGAAGAATAATAGAATCCAACTTCGTCGCTCGATTAAAAACTGTTTGATCATTCGTTTTCCTCTTCCCTCGCCATATAGCCTTGCCCGACTTTCGTTTCTATATATTGGCCAAGTCCAATTTCTTCGAGTCGTTTTCGGAGGCGATTAACGTTCACGGTTAGCGTGTTGTCGCTCACAAACCGTTCGTCGTCCCATAAGCTTTTGATGAGCTCCTCGCGGCTGACGATTCGGTTCACATGTTCAATTAGGATTTTTAATATGTACATTTCATTTTTCGTTAATTCTATGGTCCCAGCTTTATTTTGCACGGTATTTTTCACGTAATCAACAGAAGCGCCATTCCAAATTTTTAAGTGAATTTGCTGCTCAAGGCTATAATTGTAGACCCGTCTCAGTACAGCTTGAATCTTCGCAATGAGGACATCGAAATGAAACGGCTTCTGGACAAAGTCATCGGCACCAAGCTGCATCGACATTACCATATCAGTCGGATGGTCCCTTGATGACAGAAAAATAATCGGGACCTTGGAGTGCGTCCGAATCATCCGACACCAGTGGAAGCCATCAAACTTCGGCAACTGAATATCGATGATAACCAGGTCTGGCTGAATCGCCGTAAACTCCTTCATCACATTGCTAAAATCCCGAATGCCATACACATCATACGACCATTGAGTCAACCGCTCCCGAATCTCGTTATATAATGTTACATCATCTTCAATCAACAAAATCTTAAACACAGTACCACCATTTCTTTCTGGGTAAAGGGTAACATCTCCGTCCCACTAATTTTTGGTAAGAAAACCTCGTAATCAGGTTCTACCTTTTGCATAAATCATACCATAAAATGCCAAAGGAGGCCTGAATAAATATGGATGTTGGCTGCTTATGAAAGGGTGTTTCCCTCTGGCCCCAGGCTTCTTAGGGAGGTTGTGGTTTGGGGCGGGTTTTGTCAGGGCTGAGCCAGGAGAACCGTCCCTGCGGTACCTGTTGTTGTGGGGTGGTTTTCGCCCCGGTGGAACCAGGAGAACCGTCCCTGCGGTACCTGTGGTTACTTACTGGTTTCGTTGACTGTGCCCATGCCTTTGATTTCGACTTCTACGGATATGTTGATATTGGCTTGTGATAGTGCTTCGCCCCAGTTATCTTGGACTTTTTTGAAATGTTCGTACTCATAGGCTCTGGCGTAGACTCCAAATCCGATTGGATCAATTTTATGACTTTGGATTTTCTTAAATAGTTTCTCATATTCCGATTTCAACCGTTCTTCAATGATTTCCTTGATTTTCTCTTCATTTGATTTCATATCCATGGATAATAGACTTTCAAGAATCAAAATGGACATGGAGACTTTGACATCAAATGTAACCTTGTCCATATCGTACGATGTTTTAATTTTGGACTTCACATTTGTCACTTCAAAACTTAGGTCATGCTTATGAAAGATCCCATCCTCTTTATCAGTCGGTATTGTGATGGTTGTGTAACTAATTGGGTGTTTCTGATTATTCTTTAAGAAGAGGAATAACGTGGATTCTGATAAATCAAGAGAATCCACATATTTTCCTCGATCATTAAGTAACACGGTTCCTGTTACTTCAACCCGTTTATCCTTTTTCACATGAGATAAAGCTGGGGTCACTCCCTTATCATAAATCTCCGAATGAAGCAGTTGGAGAGTCCCTTTTGCCGTCCTTGTTCGTTTATGATTTTTATCGATGACATTCTTCAAATACATCACAAGATACGCATTGCTTTTTGGCTCATAGTTGATAACGTCAGATACATTCCCTTCCACAACGACAACTCTTGTATTAAGCGAAAAATTACTGTTCCTGTACAAGGTGTCTAATATCGGAAACCAATCTTCATGTTCCACAACCTTTTTTCCCAATAAAAGGACCTGGATTTTCGCACCTGAAACCTCGCCACTTTCTACTGTATCAAAATACTTCTTAGAATCCCGTATCGTATCCGCTTTTGTCTGATATGTCTCCGTTTGAACCTTTGCCCCCTTATTAAATACTGGGCTGGACTCATAAAAGATGAGGTTATTGTCTTCATCAAGATCAATCCCTAAAATGAAGACAATCGTCGTATCCTCTAAAGGAACTTGGTACCCACAACTAGTGAGCATCATTAAAAGTGGAAGGATCATAAAAATCTCGAACCAACGTTTCATTTCAAGCTCCTCCTTTTAAAAAGGCCACGTATGAGGATATATCCCCCTAAACAAACAGGGAAAGCGTACGTAAAGAGGAAACTTAGGGTCTCTAATTCCTTACGCCATATCAAACTAATATGTACGGAAGGAGGTAACAAAAACACGTAAATCACACTACATACCAGTAACCAAAATAGCGGTTTTGTATGTTCCTCTTTACCAAATACCCAACTTGTACTAAACACAGATACAAACATAAGCGGGAGGACTTTTGTAGACATCACAAATATATATAATGCGAACAATACAATCTCTAATCGTTCGATAAATGTAAGCTCAATGACCTTCAAGATGGTAATGGTTGGTTCATTAAACTTTGCAATTTCATCAGGACTAAATACCACGAATGCCACAAGCGTAATCAACAAATAGGCAAACATTGTAATGGTATTCGCAATGACAATTCCAAGTGATGCGAACTCCTTCTTTTGTAAATAAGGATATAGGAAAAAGGCGATATCAAATCCAACATATGTAATAATGGTTATTTTTACAGTTTTAATGACAGGATACCAACCTTCTTTTAGTAAAGGAAGTAGATTTAGAAATTGGGCATTTTTTAAAGAAAACATATAAAAGAAAATAATCCAAATCGTCATAAAAAAAACGAATACCGAATATCTGGCTAGAATTTGAATATTGTTACGGACCAATAAATATGATGGGATAGCTAACAAAATCACGAGTAATGTGATGGATGCTCGAGGTAAGACCCAAGCTTGTATAAACATCGCTTCAGTAATAAACGAGTAGAGGCCTAAAAGACCAAAATACACGGCCAAGATTACCCCACCCACTTTACCTACCCACTTACCAAAGTAATATGTCAACACATCAAGAATCGTTCCATTCGGATGCTTTTTCATAATTTGAATAATAAGTAAACTAGTACCTGTTGCAATGAACCACCCTAAAATAATGCCAATCCACCCATCAGTCCCCGCCTTTTCCGCTAATTCTCGAGGTAAGGTAAGAACGCCAACCCCAATCTGTACACCATGAATTAATAAAATGAACTGGAGCAATGTGATTTGTTTCCCTTGAACATTCATCATTTTTTGTCACCCTTTGGACGACTAGAGTCGGCCCTTCTTAATTGAATGGCCATCGAACTAACCGGACGTTTGAGGATAGACCATTGCGGGAATCGAATAAACAAATCCTTCCAGTCCTGAAATCGCAAGGGTGAAACTGGACTAGCATAGGAAATTCCAAGCGATTTTAACTCAATAAGATGGATGATTAATATCATTAAACCTACACTTAATCCAACAAAACCGAATAATGAGGCCATAATCATCATTGGAAAACGGATGAGCCTGACGGAGGCTCCCATTTGATAATTTGGGATAATAAAGGAAGCAACGGCTGTTAACGCGACAACAATGACCATAATATTGCTGACGATCCCTGCCTGTACTGCTGCCTGTCCAATGACAATACCTCCAACGATTCCGATGGTTTGCCCAATTTTTGCTGGTAATCGAATTCCAGCCTCACGTAGCATCTCCAGGGCAATCTCCATTATTAATGCTTCAATGAAAGGAGGAAATGGCACCTTTTCCCTCGACACCCCAATAGACATAAGCAGTTTCAATGGAATGACCTCGAAATGAAACGCAATAACCGCGATATACGTTGCCGGTAAAAAGATAGCCATAAAAAAACCCACATACCTTAACAGTCGGATAAAAGAAGCGACCAACCAACGTGCAGTATAATCATCCATGCTTTTAAAAAAGGAAAAAAATTCGCTGGGGCCATTAAGACATTGGGTGCTCCATCCACCACTATCACAATTCTTCCCGCCAAAATTTCCAAAGCTGCAAAATCAGTACGCTCTGTTAAGTGAAATTGCGGGAATGGCGAATAGGGATTATCCTCAATATACTCTTGTAATACGACACAATTTGTAATACTATCAACCTTCATTTTTTTAAGACGGGTTTCAAGTTCCTTAATCAAATCTGGGTCAGCAACATCATCTAAATATAAAAGGGAGACCTTTGTTTTCCCTCTCTCACCAATGATGCATTCTTTTATTTTCAAATTTTGATTCTTAATATGCTTTCGTAGAAGTGCAATATTTTTACTTCCAGACTCCGTAAATCCGATATGTTCTGCATACACAGAGGACTCAATCGGGGTATCTTCAATGGAACGTTCCGGCCATTTTCCAGTATCTAAAAGAAAAGACACTTGGGATTGTTCCACAAATAAGACACTCTTCCCCTGTAAAATTCCGTCTGTGATTTGTGACCATGTATTTACTTCCTTGATTTGGCCAATTGATATCTTTGGTGTAGGATTCTCATTTTCCTGATCAACCTTGAATAACAATGGCCGTAACACATGCTCATTGATTATCGTAGGATCGGTGAGTTCATTGATATAGACGAGTGCAGCTTTTCCCTTTGTTTGGTTAATCACAAGGTTTGTTACAACCAAATCAGGCGTTTTATTGAAAATGCTTTGTATTTCAGCAAGATTCTCTTCTAGCTGCAAGCTAATCAGTTTCTCTTGAGGAGCTGAATTTTCATTACAATATGATGGCTGCTGCTGAATTTCCTTCTTATTTTTTTAAAAAAAGACATACTAAAACCCACCTACTATTTGATAGTTTAGTATGCGACAGAAACTGGAAAAACATGCAAAAAAAGAACCGGGTGATTGCCCGGTTCTTCCTTGTAGTATATTTGTACTTTAGTGCTTCATGATGGTTACCCTAACGCCACGTCAAGTATCATCATCACGACAAATCCAATCATTAAGCTCATGGATGCGAGATCTTTATTGCCTTTTTCCTGCGAACTTGGAATCACTTCTTCTGCAACAACGAAAATCATCGCACCCGCTGCAAAGCTTAATGCGTATGGAAGCAGAGGTTCAATGAAGGAAACGGCCACTGCCCCAACAACAGCAGCAATTGGCTCGACCATCCCAGAAAATTGCCCATAGAAAAAGCTTTTTCTGCGCGACATGCCATCCCCTCTTAATGGCATCGAAACGGCAATACCTTCTGGAAAGTTTTGAATTCCAATTCCTAGCGCCAACGTCAACGCACCTGCTAAAGAAGCTTCCGTTCCACCATTCGCAAGGGCACCAAACGCGATCCCGACAGCCAGCCCCTCTGGAATATTATGTAGCGTAATCGCGAGCACTAACAGTGTACTCCGTTTTTGCTCTTTCGAATGAAAGCCTTCTGCATCTTTGATCGGTGCATTTGGGTGAAGATGGGGTAAAACCTTATCAATTCCCCATAAAAAAATCCCCCCTAATAAGAATCCGAACGCTGCAGGAAACCAAGCTCCGATTTTATTGTCGCTGGACATCTCAATCGCCGGTCCCAATAGCGACCAATAACTAGCAGCAATCATTACGCCACCAGCAAACCCTAACATACTATCCAGAAGCCGTTGATTAATCGTCTTTGTTGCAAAAACGAGAGTTGCCCCCAGCGCGGTCATCCCCCACGTAAACAAAGTCGCAAGCAATGCTTGCATAACCGGATGAAAATTCTCGAAAAAATCTACCATACTCAAGAACTCCTTTTTTACCAACTACATTATAGTTTAGCATAACCAATCCTGGGGTTAAATATGGTAAAGGGGTTGGGATATTGATTAAGTTGGCTATGGGACAACGTTTTCGAGATATGGGACCTAATTTCCGGGATATGGGACAAAGATTGAAAGATATCGAACAGAAAACTGATTATATGGGACAACCTAGGTTTATCGCTTAATGTTGGGTAGATATCGGCAAACCAATGATCCCGGACCAAAATCGGATTATATCGTACAACTCATAGCACATCGTCATTTTGTATTAGAAATGGCTCGCTCTGCTATAATCATGAGTAAGTGAGGTGAGATTATGCAAAAACTAGTTTTTGAGGACGCGTGGAATCGGACGATTTCGCAGAAAGACCGAGAAGAAATCGAACTTATTTTTCATCATGCAGTTTCGAATTTACATACAGGGGTAACATTCTCAACCGTTCGGATTGCAATAAATTATAAAAATGAACTGCTGGTAACGGCGATTGTTCATAATAAAACGGAACAAAACCTAGTATTCGAAAATACACCGCTACAGGTTCACGATGGAGATTTAATGCTGGCCGATCATACATTTACCCTTCCGGCTCTCCAAGTACCACCTGAAACTAGCATGCCCTGGACCTTTATTTTTCCGGCTGGTAGTTTTGAGATACCAGATTCCAACGGTCCATGCCCGTTACATAAAAAGAATAACTTCATTTTAAGCTGTTACTACTCTTTTTAGTAAATTTATAATTCTCCGGATTGGAAATTGTTTTAAATTTCTCAAAAGTTAATATTGACAATTCTTAGGAAAACAGCGAAAATGAACGCGTGTACATTAAATGTTTAGGGGGTGAATACATTAGCAAGCAGAAAAGATGTGGCACAACTTGCCGGAGTATCCGAAGCTACTGTTTCACGCGTTTTTAATAACATCGGACCTTTGCGGGAAGAAACAAAACGAAAAGTGTTACTTGCTGCCAAAGACTTAGATTACCATCCAAATGTCATAGCTCAAAGCTTTGCGCGTGGAAGGAGTAACAATATTGGTGTTATTGTTCCCTACTTGCCAAAGGTTAACTTAATGTCCACGAATTATTTCTCGGATCTACTAAGCGGAATTGGTGGCGAATTAGCTGAAAGAGGATACGGTTTACTCCTGTTATTTCAAAAACCTGATGAACCAATAGACTATCTACAGCATTTTCGTTCACAAAAGGTAGATGGATGTATCATCCTTGGTTCGAAAGATATTCCCGGAGAAGTTGAAGCACTCGAAAAACTTCATCAATTGGACCTCCCTTACTGCCTTGTGAACCAAACCTTTTCTGGCTATTCGTTTCATTCAATTGACGCAGACCATAGAAATGGAAGTTTTCAAGCAGTCACTTCATTATTAAATAAGGGGTTTAAGCATGTCATCTTTTTAAATGGTCCAATGGAGTTTTCGAACAGTGCTGATCGTTTAAAGGGATATGAAGAGGCTCTAACAAAACATGGACTCAATGTAGATCAACGTTTACTATTTGAAGGCAATTACAGCCAAAAAAGTGGTTTTCAGACAGCGGCAAAAATAGCTAAATTACTACCAGAATATAAAGCCATTTTTGCAGCAAATGACCGAATGGCCATTGGACTCATGCAAGGCTTGAGCAATCTGGGGTACCAAGCAGGCCGTGATTATGCACTAGTTGGATATGATGACTCAGAATACTCAAAAATGACATCACCTCCCCTTAGCACAGTAAAGGTACCACTCTTTGAGATGGGACAATTAGCAACTGAAAAGGTCCTTCAATTAATCTCAAAAGATAGTAAGGGAGAAATGAATGTACGATTGCCTGTTACTTTGATTGAAAGAGAATCATCAAGAGGCTTACCTAAGTACAACAAAGCGTAAGCCGCTCTATACAATGTGAATAAAGAGTGACTATTATCAAGTTTATAAACTACTAATGTATTATTCTACGAAAAATCCTAAGTAAAGGGGTTATGAAATGAAAAAAATTAATGTCGGGATGATAGGTTATAAATTTATGGGTAAAGCACATAGCCATGCATATCGTGACCTTCCGATGTTTTTCCCAAACACACTTCACCCTGAAATGAAGGTCATTTGTGGGCGAAATCTGAATGGAGTAGCAGAAGCAGCCAAACAATTCGGTTGGGAAGAATATACCACTGATTGGAGAAGCCTTTTACAAAGGGATGATATTGATTTAATTGATATTAATGCGCCTAGTGATGTTCATAAGGAAATTGCAATTGCCGCAGCTCAAGCAGGTAAACATGTTTTTTGTGAAAAACCGTTAGCGCTTACATTAAAGGATTCTAGAGAGATGCTTCAAGTAGTGAATGCAGCCGGTGTGAAGCATATGATAGGTTTTAATTATCGGTTTGCACCTGCTGTCATGTTAGCTAAAAAACTAATCGACGAAGGAAGACTAGGTGATATTTACCATTTCCGTGCATTCTTTTTACAGGATTGGCTAATCGACCCTAACTTCCCTCTTGCTTGGAGACTGCAAAAGGATATCGCAGGATCAGGCTCTCATGGGGATTTAGGTGCCCATCTCATTGATATGGCCCATTATTTAATTGGTGGTATTGATGAAGTTATTGGAATGAACGAAACGTTTATAAAAGAAAGACCAATTCCAACAAATATGACTGGTTTATCTGCAACTGGTAACAAAAATGCAGAAAAAGGCGAAGTTACCGTTGATGATGCAACATTATTTATGGCTCGTTTTGCCAATGGTGCTTTAGGCACCTTTGAAGCGACACGCTTTGCGTCAGGTCATCGCTCTACAAATTCATTTGAAATTAATGGTAGTAAAGGTAGCGTCATTTTTGACTTTGAACGAATGAATGAATTACAAGTGTATTTTACCGATGACAGAGAAGATGTTCAAGGCTTCCGTCGTGTTTTAGCAACTGATCCTGCTCACGCTTTTGCTGAAAACTGGTGGCCACCAGGACATACAATCGGGTACGAGCATACATTTATTCATGAAATTGTCGAACTAATGGAATCTTTCCGTGAAGATCGTCTGCCTGTCCCAAATTTCAACGATGGTGTTAAATGCCAAGAAGTGTTAGAGGCAGTTGAACAATCAATTGAAACACGTCAATGGATTAAAGTATCAGATGTATAAATAAAGCTAAAAAGACCTAGTGAAGGGGTGACCATATCCCCCTTTGTACTAACATACCTACTCAAAAAGGAAAAGGAGTGTTCATACATGAAAAAAAATGCGCTAATCGTTTGGGGTGGATGGGATGGCCATGAACCAGAACAGATTGCACACATTTTTAAAGGAATACTTGAAGAAGAAAACTTTAACGTAGAAGTTTCACATTCACTTGAATCCTATGCCGATTCCGAAAAACTAAAATCACTAGATTTAATTGTTCCTCACTGGACCATGGGTGAAATAAATAAAAAATATGTACTTAATATATCCGAAGCGGTAATGAGCGGTGTTGGATTAGCTGGATGTCACGGTGGAATGTGTGACTCATTCCGAAATAATGTTGACTGGCAATTTATGACGGGTGGAAATTGGGTAGCACATCCTGGGAATGACGGTGTGGAATATATGGTTAACATCAAACATAATTCAAGCCCACTCTTAGACGGCTTATCGGATTTCAAAGTAGTAAGTGAACAGTATTACCTCCACTTCGATCCTGCTGTTGAGGTATTAGCAACCACTCGGTTTCCCGTAGTTGATGGTCCACATGTAATGAATGGTGCTGTTGATATGCCTGTCGTTTGGACAAAACGTTGGGGGCAAGGCCATGTTTTTTATAATTCTTTGGGACATAAAGCCAATATTGTAGCTATGCCAGAGGTTTCGCTCATAATGCGCCGCGGATTTTTATGGGCAGCCGAAGGTAAAGAACGAGCGAATAGGATAGCAGTCTCTACATATGGGGAGCAGGGCAACGGAAATGGACGTGTGTATTCCGGCATGGGAGATAGTAATTAATTAATTCTATTAAGCATACATGATCAAAACCACGTAATTTGACTTTTATATATGAAAACAGCGGAGGGTTTTAACTATGGATAAACTGAAAATTGGTATTATTGGGTGTGGAACGATTAGCTCTATTTACATGCAAAATTGTAAAAACTTTGATCATATTGAGCTTGTGGCTTGTGCAGACTTGGATGAGAAACGAGCACAAGCTCAAGCAGAAAAGTATCATATTCCTATCGCATGCTCTGTTGATGAGATCCTTAAAAATCCAGATATTCAGTTAATCATCAATTTAACAATTCCGAAAGCACATGCTGCTGTTTGCATTCAAGCGCTGGAAGCCGGTAAACACGTGTATACTGAAAAACCTCTAGCTGTTACACGTGAGGAAGGTCAGGAAATTCTTGAAACAGCAAAGAAAAATAATCTCATTGTCGGTAGTGCACCGGACACTTTCCTAGGTGCTGGTATTCAAACAGCCATCCATTTAATCGAACAAGGTGAAATTGGTGTTCCGATTGGGGCCTCTGCGTTTATGATTGGCCGTGGACATGAACATTGGCATCCAGACCCGGCCTTCTACTATGATATTGGTGGGGGTCCAATGTTTGATATGGGACCATATTATTTGACAGCTCTAGTAGCTTTATTAGGGCCGATTAAACGAATTTCTGGTAGCACCCGAATAAGCTACCCTGAACGCACTGTTACTAGTGAACCAAATGCAGGTACAAAAATCAATGTGGTAACACCAACACATATTTCAGGAACAATTGATTTTGTATCAGGTGCAATCGGAACAATCACAACAAGTTTTGATGCTTTTGGTGGCTCTACACTCCCTCCGATTGAAATTTACGGTAGTAAAGGGACTCTACTTGTTCCAGATCCAAATACATTTGGAGGACCAGTACGTATTCGGAAAACCGGAGAAAAAGAGTTTGTGGATGTGCCTTTATCATATGGTCACTCACAAAATAGTCGGGGCCTAGGTGTTGCTGACATGGCTCAAGCTATCATGGATGGTGGTAAGCACCGAGCAAATGGTGAATTAGCTTATCACGTATTAGAAGCGATGCACGCCTTCCATGATTCTTCAGATAACGGAATACATTATAGTATGAAGAGTACTTGTGAAAGACCGAAATCATTGTCTATGGAGCAGAAGATTGTTAGATAAAGTACTTAATAGAAAAATATAGTTGTGAGACCGAGCATTCTTTAGCATTCAATACTTATTGAATGCTCCAGACTGTTGACAAACGCTCGCATACTGCGTTGCTTGCCTCTCTCGTCCGCTCATGAAGGCAACTTCTATTCGCGTCTTCACTCAGCTGCGCGCCTTGTCTGACAAGCGCTTTCAAGACAGTCTGGGACTTGAGTTAAAATTTAGATATCCTTAAAAATTCATGTAGCATTCAATACTTATTGAATGCTCTTTTTATGAAATACAGGTGATGGCCGAACATGCCAAACTTGGACTAAAAAAAGAGAAGTAGACTCCATATTAGAGTCTACTTCTCTACTTTCATTTTATTGGACCTTTTGTGATTTCAGTAAGTTTCGGGTTGATGGCAAAGATTTTTGCATGTACATCGTTTATACCAAAGCCAGCTAATCGTTTCGTATGCATGTCGAGATAGTTTTGTGCGGTTTCCTTTGTCTCGAATATGTAAATTCCACCCGCTTCTTTTGCTTCAGGATCTTCAGTCCAAATTTTCCAGAGGAAACCTGGTTCTTCATTAATACTTTTTGCTAAATCAGTGAAGCTTTGAGCCATTTCATCCCCGAATGGTCCATCCATTTTAAAATCTACCTGTAATACGTATGGCATTGCAATTCTCCTTTACTTTTTTGTAAATAGGCATATAGGTCCTGATTTGTCCCGATGGAACCAAGAGAACCGTCCCTATGGTTCCTACTCTCTCACCGTTTTCAATGCCGTCGACCAAGATACAACATCGTCTATTGTCTTCGTTAAAGAGTCCTCGTGATAAGGTGCTGGATTAAATGTACTCATATCTTGAAAATCAGTAAATAAGCTTAGGGCGACTGACGGTCCAACTGTTGCTACCTTTGGTACTGTTAAAATAAGCCGTAAATTATTTGCAGCTGTAACCCCAAGCGTTGAGCCGTAACTCACAATTCCTGCAGCCTTATGATTCCACTCAACATATAAATAATCAATTGCATCCTTTAATCCAGACGTAATGGCTTTATTATATTCTGGAGTGACAAAAATAAATCCGTCAAGACCGTTAATTTTTTTAGACCAAGGATATGCTTCCGGTGCTTGATAATCCTGTGACATAATTGCCGGGATTGGTTCATTAAACTTTGGTAGATGATAATCTTTAATATCTACCAACTCAAATTCTGCATCCGTTCTTTTGTCCGCAATCGATTTTACCCATTCAGCTACTTGAAGATTGACCCTTGAATCCCTCGTGCTCCCTGTAATTATCCCAATTTTAACCATGCTTGTTTCCTCCTATTCATATTCGTTATCTGTAGTGTAACAAGCACGAGATCATTAAGGTACCAACAGTACATGTGATATGTTGTTTATCCAACACATTTCAAAAAGTGTATAAAAAATGACCCTAAAAAAGGTAGGGTCATGGACAGGTTCTAAAAGTCATACATCGCTTCTTTTGCTTCTCGAAGTTTTGTATACGTTTCTGTTAACAAAATGCTGTCTTCGACAAGACGTTCAATTCTGAAAAGCACGTCGTCATTTACAATTTCTTTATTGTGGAAATCTTTTTCTTCGATAAACACATACGTCTGAACGATTTGGCCTTTCATATAGGCAATGATTGGTTTTAACTGCTGTTCTGCCACCAAGTAGTGCTTTGATGAACCTGCAGTAACAAGCATACTTACCACTTTATCACGAAACGCACTCACTGGAAGTAAATCAAATATGTTTTTAAGGGTTGCTGGAATCGATGCCTGAAAAATCGGTGTTCCGATGACAATGGCATCTGCCTCCATGATTGTTTTTGCCACAAATCCAGTATCGCCTTCATACTCCAAATAATTTCGCCCATCACTAAACTGAATTTGATACTCCGCAAGGTCAATGAGGGTACATTCTACGTCAGGATATTTATCGGCTATTTCTTTGGTTATGTAATTCATCGCTGTTCTTGTTTTAGACCCTATGATGGAGCCAGAAATACCAACAATTTTCATGATGGTGACCTCCTATTTTTTCGCTGTATATTTTCGGATGGCTGGTAAAATGTCAGTCCCAATTATTTCAATGTTTTTCGCTAATTTTTCAAATGGCACACCACCAAAGTCCATTTGCGCAAGATACCGTTGATGACCGAATAACTCATGTTGATAGAGAATTTTTTCGATGATCTCCTGCGGGCTACCGACATTGATAATACTTCGTTTATCAGCAGCTTGAGCAAATATTTGTTTTGGAAAACCTTGTCCATTTGTCAGCTTCATTCCCTCATTAATATAGGGGTACATTTCTCGCATGGCATCTTGTGAGTTTTTAGCCGCATAGAAAAATTGGGTTGTTCCGACTGGCAAAGTGGCTGGGTCAAACCCATTACTCTTCGCGACCTCTCGATAAGCATCGATTGTATATTTAAAGACACTTGCCGGACCACCTAAAGCTGCTAACATCATTGGAACACCAGCATAACCTGCTTTCATCGCACTTGCTCGTGTACCACCCACCGCACGCCATATTGGAAGTGAGCCATTTTTAGGTCGAGGTAAGATTTCGGCATTTCGTAACGGCTCACGGAATTCACCGCTCCAATTCACGATTTCTTCTTCATTAATCTTGCGCAGCAAATCAAACTTTTCCTCAAATAAGGCTTCATAATCACGTAGATTGTAGCCTAATAGTTCATAAAGACCCACACGTGATGCCCGACCTGCAATAATCTCCGCGCGGCCATCTGAAAGTAAATCGATTGTCGCAAAATCCTCATAAACACGAACTGGATCTGAAGTACTAATAATGGTTGAAGTACTTCCAATTTTAATTTTTTCTGTTGCTTGGGCAATTGCTGACAACACAACTGTGTGTGCCTGAGTAGCAAAATACTCCTGATGGCTTTCACCCACACCAAAGAAGTCCATACCAGCCTGTTCTGCAAGCTTTGCTAATTCAATTAGTTCTTTTATTCTTTGCTTAGCAGAAATACGCATTCCTGTATTAGGATCTGGGATATGGTCCCCTAGTGTAAAAAGTCCAAATTCAAGACCTTTGCTTTCATCTATTCTGTATTTTTCCATAACATTCAACTACCTTATTTCGTTTTCTAATGCGAAGGATCTACTTTTGCATACTTTTTTGCAGAGAAATCATTTCCTCAGCGAGTGTGTTTATTCGTTTTAGAAGTCCCTTATTCGTAATTTCATTGTCGTCATCGAAATTGTCATTGTGAATAAAAACCTGATGAACAGGTACCGTCCCTTTTAAGTAAGAAAGGATGGGTTTTAGATGGAATTCCGAAACGAGAAAATGCTTTTCCGTGCCACCGGTTGTAATAATCCCGGTCACTTTATTCTTAAACGAATCGACCGGAAAAAAGTCTAACAAATTTTTAAGGACCCCTGAAATAGACGCCTGATAAATCGGCGATCCAAAGACAAGCATGTCTGCTTCTAACATTTTATTGACGACCTTAATGGTATCGTCATTGTAATAGCTCAGTGGGCTTCCGTTTACAAATTCAATCTCGAAATCCTTTAAATCAAGTAATTCGATTTGAGCAGAAAAATCATGTGATTTTATGGCTGCTAATACTTCATATACAGCCTTCGATGTTTTTGCACCAATCAGTGATCCTGATATTCCAACGACTTTCATAACGTTACCCTCCTATAATTCATGTTCCAATCATAGCGTTTGCTTATATTTATTCATTTATGTTGGATTACGTATGTTTCTAAAAAGCAGTAGGGAAAGAATGAAATTATCGTAGCACCATAAAATTACGTAGTCAAATTTAAAGATTCTTGGATTCGAGATATTAATTTGTCGAAAAAAATAACGAAAGCATAGGTGCCTCGTTACTTTCATTATTTATTCATAACATAAACAGGACGAATGTAATTGGTAATAGCAATACCGGTAACCATGAAATCGATAGAAATGCACCCTTTTTATAACCGAATTCAGGAAATGGAATCGATACAGGGTTAAAAAACCAGTTTGCCATTCGGGATAGCCTTGATTTTTCCATGGGAAAGTCGGGCACCTCTACGCTGAATTGATTGAGTTTTTCTTTTAATTCCTTTTCAAATTGGTCATGATTCAATCCTCATTCACCTCTAATTCTTCTCTCAGTTTTTTCAATGCGCGATGTAATTTGGATTTTACCGTTCCGACTGGGATGTGTAGAATCGTAGAGATCTCTTTTTGTGTAAGGTCGTGGTAGTAGGTCAGCAACACAATCGCCCGCAAATCCTCTGATAGCGATTGAATGGCAGCTTGTACGGTTAATTTTTCATCGGAGTTTTCATGATGTGGATGTCGTTCTGCCAGAATCGGTAATAAGGTCCGAAATACATTCTGTCGCCTCAACCTTGTCATCATTGTGTTGTAGGCAATTTGATAGAGATAGGTTTTCAGTTTTCCCTTTTCCGGATCAAATTGATGAAATTTATGCTGTAGTTTTTCAAAGGTATCCTGAACAAGGTCGATACTGAGCTGTTCGTTATTCGTATATCGAAAAACAAACTGATAAAGCGGTGCCTTGTACACATTGTAAATGACCTCTAGCGCCTCTTTATCCCCTTTTTGAAGTTGTAGGATTGCCTCCTCTGCACTACTGTAACTCATCAGACCACCGCTCTTTTATTCCTTTATAGACGTACGCAAGCTTTGTAATGAACCATAAAAACGTAATTAAGCTGAAGACAAAGGTTTGGTGAATGAAAAACTGGATAATCGGACTATTGATGTTGTCTCCACGTAAAAGGAAAATCAAAAGCCCCGTAATACATAAAAAGGTATACACAGCTGCTATTGTTATAATCGTATCCCATCTTGACCAATAAAAATAGATGTTAGATTTCGTAAAATCAATTTTCCCGTTATGATCACGGACAACCTTTTTATTCATCGAACCAATCACTATCGCAAAAACAGAACCAAGAACCGCTACAACAACGGAACTTACAACCATTCCTGTTATCGTTGTCATCTTACCCACTCCCTCATTTTTGTTCTTACTTCTTATACTAATGAGGTGAGGGAAAGGTTCAGTTTTTAGTAAAACTTCAGGACCAATTTTTTATGAAAGGAGCAAAACCGCTTTGTGAGAATGATTCATATGTACGGAACTAAAAAAGAGTGCTACTAATTGTAAGCACTCTCCATACACGTTTTTTATTATCTACCAAAGCCTGGGTAGAATCCGCCATGACCGTGGTGGAATCCGTAGCCTGGATAGAATCCGCCATGGCCGTGGTGATAGCCATAGCCTGGGTAAAATCCGCCGTGACCATGGTGATAGCCATAACCTGGGTAAAATCCGCCGTGGCCGTGGTGATAGCCATAGCCTGGATTAAAACCACCTTGACCAAAGCCGTAACCAGGGAACATACCAAACATTTGTCTTTCCATATGATCTCTCCTCCTCGAAGTAAGCTGCACAATAGTGTATGTGTCTCAATTCGAGGGGGTGCAGAAAAAAATGTGTTTAAATACAAGCACTCATGAAGTTTTTACGGGCTCTCGTTATTTTTAAAGTTGATATACCTTTACATATTTTTCTTCTAAGTAATTCACTAGATATGTAGCATTTAAGCTTTCACCTGTGACCTTCTTAATTAATTCATCAGGCGTATAAACAGCACCATATTGGTGTATTTTTTCTTTCAGCCAACTTTGGATGACTGTAAATTCGCCTCTTTCAATATGGCCGGAGAAGTCAGGTAGCTCCTTCTTAATGGTATTCAAGATTTGGGCCGCATATAAGTTTCCAAGTGAGTAGGATGGGAAGTATCCTAAGCCACCAAATGACCAGTGCACATCTTGGAGTACACCCAATGTGTCAGTTGGAGGTACGATTCCCAAATAGTCTTTCATTTTTTCATTCCATATAGCTGGAAGGTCCTTGACTGCAATATCCCCACTGATAAGACCTTTCTCGATTTCATAGCGAAGCATGATGTGGAGATTGTATGTTAACTCGTCTGCCTCCACACGAATATAAGATGGTTCCACAATGTTGACAGCACGATAAAAATCATCTAAATCGTGAGTCCCTAATTGATCAGGGAAATGATTTTGTAGGTCTTGATAGAAAAACTTCCAAAATTCTTTACTGCGACCAACCATATTTTCTAAAAATCTTGATTGTGACTCATGAATTCCGAATGAAGCTCCAGTACTGACGGAAGTACCTTCTAATTCAGGGCTAATATTTTGCTCATATATACCATGTCCAGCTTCATGGATGGTACCGAAAATCGCAGAACGAACATTTTCCTCAAGATAACGAGTTGTGATTCTCACATCACCCGTATTGACCGTTTGAGCAAATGGATGCACCGTCTCATCAAGTCGTCCCGCATTCATATCAAATCCAATTTTTGGTAGCAGGAATTGGTTAAACTCTTTTTGAGTGTTGGCATCATAAAGCTTTTCAAAAATCTCGCCACTTGGTTTAGCAGATGATTGTTTGATTCTTTCTAATAAATCGATACTGCTTTTTCGCAATTCCGCAAAAAGAGGATCCAATTTTCCGACCGTCAATCCTGGCTCAAATTCATTTAATAATGCATTATATGGATGTCCTTCATACCCGTAATACTCCGTAAATTGCTTTTTAATTTCAACAATTCGTTCAAGATATGGCTGATACACCTGAAAGTTATTAGTTTCTCTCGCTTCTTCCCAAGCATCATTCGCATTTGCCGTTAACACAATATATTCATTGTACAATTCAGTTGGAATACTTTTTGATTGTTGGTAGAAGTTATTTCTTTCACGTACAGTTGCTTTGGTTACATCATCTAATTGGGGATACACGTCTTCAGCAGTTAATGCCTCTAGTAGCTCACCCATTTCTTTTGAAATTGATAATTTAAAGATTTCTGTAGACAATGTTCCAATGGAATTGGCAAATATAGAACGGCCCTTTTTCGGCGCCATTACTTTTTGATCCCATTCTACAAGTCCTAACACACTATTCAAATGCGTGATTTTTTGATCTAATTCTTTAAATTGGTTTAGCTTCTCTTGAAGTGCGGCGTTTAATCCTTGTGTAATAGACATACTCTTCCCCCTTATTGAATAACAACTGTGTCAACATACCCTATTATAATTAAATTTCGAAAATTAACAATAATAAAATAGAAAATACTGTACATGTTTGTGGTGTGCTTTTCTAATGGTTACACGTTTGGATAACAAGGTAAATCCACAATAGGAAGTTAAGCGGAGATTTTCCGGCTAAATGCACAATGAAGCTCTTTTTTGGGGAAATAAGGGGAGGTTTTCCGATTAAGCAATGCAAAATCCCCCATTTTTGAATTTTTTAAGTCAATAGGCGGAAGCTCTCCGTTTATTTAACCACTTATTTATTAAAAATTAAAATTAAGAGGAATTTATCCGTCTATTTATTGGTTCGAGTGCTCAACCTAATCCCCCAATCGATAAGTGTGACCAACTATTTCCCATCTCCTGTGACAAACACATCTAGAGTAGCAGCGAACCATACCACTGCTCACTATACTGATGTCAATCCCGTATATTTCAAATTTCTTCTGACTTTTTAACAGGTAAATGCAGGATATAATCCGAATCTACACCTTTATATGGGTTATAAACTTCAAAACCAATGAGATCGGTTCCTTCATATCCTTCACTCGTAAACCATTGATAAAGAAACTGATAGGGATTAATATCATCGGTCTTTGGATTAAACGCTAATACGGCATATTGATGCGCGGAAATGGTTATAGACGTCATCTCTTTTGGGATATCTTCATCATTCGTTACTTCCACACCCGCAATCCAAGTAAACTCATCATTTTCAGGGTTAAAGTTTGGAGGGTCAATAAAAATACCATAAGAGATGGTTTCATCAATTCTATTTTTGACCTCGCCAATTCTAGAAGAATGGAATTCCTCAACGATATTAGGGACTTTAATATCTTTATCGTTCATGGTTGTACTACACGAAATTCCAACAACTTTAAATTCCCTTTTATCTATAATTTTCGGCTTATGCTTTTCCACTAATTCCTGAAAATCAATATTCATTTCTTCATCCCCTTTACATCTTTCTAATTTCTAAAAATAAACTAGTGTCCTATCTTCCCAATTCTATAAATCTGCACCGATAGTACAGCTTTAATATTATCACAATATTCAAAACACAAAAATCAAAAAAGAAAAAGCGACCATTATGATCGCCATGTTTAAGTATCTGCCCCGTTACTGGAAGATACATATGATGTTTGCAATCGAAAAAAACTAGACTCTTCTGACACGGGATGTTTCTTTTATGACTGCTCCTTTATGCTGTTAATGA
Source organism: Bacillus timonensis (assembly GCF_000285535.1). Classification (GTDB taxonomy): domain Bacteria; phylum Bacillota; class Bacilli; order Bacillales; family Bacillaceae_L; genus Ferdinandcohnia; species Ferdinandcohnia timonensis. The sequence goes on from NZ_HE610986.1 coordinate 494,397, forward strand.
AACATTGAACAAAAATCATAAATTGAATTTTTCCTCTTCCTCTTTTTCCTCTTTATCAAAGGCACCGTCCAGCCATAAATGGATAAGAAACGAAATGGCCACTGTAACAATTACTCCAATAAACCCAATACCAAAATAATGTTCAAAAATGACATAACCTATAAATCCAATACCTGCATATGCAATCAAATAAAATATTCCATAGATCGAACTAAAAAACAATCCAAACACCAGCATAAAAATGGTTAAAATTATCCCTAGAAATGTAAGTTCCTTTGTTTCTTCTTTTCTGTATTTCTTCCTCAACAATCCCACCTCGATGTAAACTGTTTATAATTTAACAAAACTCTCCCCAAAAAATCACTTCTTCTAACAATTATACGGCATTAGCATGTACAAAAATAACTGCAAAAAATGAGAGGTGCAGTCACACCTCTCATTTCAGACTGTTGACAAACGCTCGCATCCTGCGTTGCTTGCCGCGCTCGTCCGCTCATGAAGGCAACTTCTATTCGCGTCTTCACTCAGCTGCGCGCCTTGTCTGACAAGCGCTTTCAAGACAGTCTGGTACTTGAGTTTAAATTTAGATATCCTTAAAATTTCATGTAGACAAAGTCAGTACTGACTTTGTCTACACTCTGAAATGAGAGGTGCAGTCACACCTCTCATTTCACTTTAAACCTTAAAAATTTCACACTGCTTTATGCTTCCACCCTTTTCCTTCGTTCACAAAAAGGATGCCAAGTTCGTGGTGCTCACCTTCGTATAGGGCACGTTGGACGAAACGGACCTCACCGTTGACATCTAACACATCAAGCTTGCATAATGCCCGATTTTTTTGAAGTGCCATGTAAAATTCTTGGACGGTTTTTACTTGTATTCCGTTGACCTTTGCAATCGTCTCTCCAATTTTGATTTGCATTTTTTCAGCTGGCGATTGTGGAATAATACCCAGCACGAGTAAACCTTGGTTTTGTTGTGAAAAAATCGATGGTTTCGATTCGTCCATGAAATAGTGCTGAAGGTAAATGAATTCTCGACCCGCTAAAGCAAAGCACGCTGCGATGATAGCTGTAACTGGATACCAAATGCTTGCGACTGCTAAGCCCACGACAATGACGCCCAGTAGGATTACACGCTTTCCGACAACCGGGACACTTTGTGTTGGCAACATACTTTTTACTTTATGATAAAAACCAATGCTAAACGGTACTAAAATTAATGAATAAGCTTGTCCGGATACAGTGAACACTGGCCACCATTCATAGTGAGTTGTGAGTGCATCTCCCGGTATGAGTAAAAACACTGGAGCGAGCCACAATCTTTGGGATATATGGGTACCAACCGGAAGTCCGCGTTTACTCTTTAATAGGTCTGGAGAACTGCCGATATGGCCTTTTTTCAGAATGAGAATTCCTTCTGCCAGTAAAAGCGCACCTAGTAAAATGGCAATTGATGCTAGGCTTGTGTTGCCCATATCATCTAGCAATCTCGTAATAACTTTATTTTCAACTGATAATTTGGAAAGCAAAATGATCCCGAAAAAGGATACTCCTAAGATGTATGCTGGAGATAATAAACGAGTTGTGATTGGCAAACTTAGTAGCAATGTGACAAGTGCAATGAACACGATGCTACCGAGTGGAATGACAACGCCAGCTGCAATTGTTACGACTGATATGAGTAACCCCGCGAGCCAGCCACCTGGAAGAAGTGATCTCAGGTCGTAAAACCCGTCTTCTACTCGTATATGAAAGGCGCGACGCTCTCGCTTCACGCGGAAATAGCCTAGTAAAACACAGTACCCCGCTAAATAATAAAACAATGGATGCAAAAAGAAACGTCCGATTCCTTTTACAAACTCTAGTAACCATAACGCAATCAATCTTTTCACCACCTATGAATTTGACTTTATATGTAAAAATTTCGTTCGATATACTAACTTTTATTGTACCAAATACTTGACACAAAGCATACGTTGATTTTTATGGAAAAAGGAATTGTTGGGTTTTTGACCTGGAATTTTTGGTTTGTCCGATATTTTAGGATTTATGTCCGATATAATTTGATTTGTGTCCCATATATTTCATTCTTTGTCCCTTATCTTCATATTTTGTACCATTTTTCGAAAGCCCTATTCTTCCGATTGAACCGGAAGGCTCTAAGACCAATAAAAAAACACCTCTCCAGCTGGGAGAGGTGCACTTTGATTTTATTTAAATAGGACTTCCATTGCTTTTTTGAGCTGGAGGTCGTTCTTTTCATCTCGAATTGCTTCGATTACTTTTGCTTCGATGGCGCCGGCTGTTTTTTCATTGATGGTGCCGGTTGCATCTAGTTTATTTGCTTGTTGAAAGGCTTTTACTGCAATGACAGTTTCTCCACTGAAGTAGCCATCTTCACGACCAGGGTCGAATCCTAACCCACTCAACATGATTTGTGCATTTTTGATTTTTTCATTATTCATGTTTTGTGTCAGTTCTTTCTCGAACTGAATTGGGTTTGCGTAGAAGTATTCAGGTTGTTTCACCTTGACGGTCGGCTTGATTCCTTTTTTATGAATCCAGTTTCCGTCTGGCGTTAACCACTTGAACATCGTTAGCTTCAAGTTACTTCCGTCACCCATGTCTCTTGCTTGTTGAACGGTTCCTTTACCAAATGTCTTTTCACCGACTAGGTCATAACCGCCTGCTTCTTTTAATGCACCTGCTAAAATCTCAGAGGCTGAAGCACTACCTTCGTTTGTTAACACAACAATCGGATAATCCTTTGGTTTTTCAAGAGTGGAGAAGAAACGTTGTTTTTCGCCATCCCTGTTTTCGATTTGAACATAAGGCTTATCTTTTGTAACAAGCTGTTTTAAGATTTCCTCAACACTTTCTAATAAGCCACCTGGGTTACCACGAACATCGATAATGAGACCTTCAATGCCCTTGTCCTCCAATTCACTTAAGCCGGTGACGAAATCTGCTGCTGTGTCTTGTGCGAAAGATGTAATCTCAATATATCCAAGCTTTTTATTATTATATTCCTTCAAGTCTGTGTAAACAGTCTCGATTGGAATCGTATCACGTGTTACTTTTACATCCATCAGATCTTGTACACCTGGTCTCATGACTTGTAGTGTAACAATGGTTCCTTTTTCACCACGAATTTTCAATACCGCTTCATATAAATCAAGGCCTTCGATGTTTTCACCGTCAATTTTTATGATTTGGTCATTTGGCTTTAGGCCTGCTTTTTCGGCTGGTGAATCCTTGAATGGGGCAACAATTGTGACTTTGCCTTCCATCATGCTTACCTCGGCGCCAATTCCTTCAAAAGATGATTCTAATGAATCATTAAACTGGGCAGCTGTTTCTTCATCCATATATGCAGAATACGGGTCATCCAAAGTGCTGACCATCCCTTGAATGGCACCTTCAATTAATTGTTTTTCATCAACCTTTTCAACATAACTAGATAAAATCATGTTGTATGCTTGACCGATTTTAGATAGATTGTCTGTGTTCTCTTTACTATTACCATTGTTTGAGCTTGGCTGTTGAACGAGTGGTTGTTCATTAGTATCAAGCAATTGAACTACTAAAAACGTAGCGCTCGCGCCTAATAGTAAGGATAGTACCATGTATAATGCGACAACTTTACGACTCACCCTGTGTTCCTCCTCCGTTACGAATACAATACATACCGTTAATTTTTGTAGCTTTTATGTTCTTATTCATGCTTTACTCACGAATAATAGTCAAAAAGTCTTGATTTAGGGCATGACAATGACTAATTGACTATATGGGTAGAGTTGCAGGAAAAGGCACCACACATGCGTTAGTGCGATGCCTTTGTATAAAAATATGTAATGCTTGTACACTTTATGACAAAAAAGAGGCATCGCCTCAATATGCAGTTGGTAAATATTTCGTCGCTCCTTTACCATTATAAAAGTTTTTTTAGAATGAAGTAAAGAAAAAAGTGGTAACGAGTCGCCGAGCACAGTATGATAGAGGAAATCTTTTTTGAGGAGTGGTTGTAATGGCATATGAAGTTCGTGAATTGAAGAATGCTGATGAATGGAAAATGGCGTTTCCAATCATGAAGCAGCTACGAACCCATTTAGAACTCGAAGAATTTGTGGCATTGGTGACAGAAATGCAGCCTCAGGGGTATCGATTGTTTGCTTTACTTGATGAGGGAAAGATTGTAGCTATTACAGGTGTCGCACAGCAGCTCAATCTTTATTATGGTAAGAACTTGTATGTGTATGATTTGGTAACGAACGAGTCGAGTCGTTCAAAAGGCTATGGTGAAGCACTTCTTTCTTTTGTACATGAACTTGCACGAGACTTGGGCTGCGGCAAGGTTGCTCTTACATCAGGCCTTCAGCGTGGCGATGCACATCGCTTTTATGAGGACAAAATGGGATATGAACGGAAAAGTTATGCGTTTGTGAAGGACTTGTAGGTTGGAACGGTGCTTCGTTTTCAGGTAGGGTGCTTCGCGATATTTTCATTGCTTAGCACCCATTTTTTACTATCAGCTGTGGGAGACGCAAATACTTGAATTCTGGTGCAAAAAACCTAGTGGTGACGCAAAAAAACTTGTGGAGACGCAAATATCTGGATAATGAAGCATATATCTGAATTCTGACGCAAAAAACCTTGTGGGGACGCAAATATCTGGATAACGAAGCATATATCTAAATTCAGACGCAAAAAACCTAGTGGTGACGCAAATATCTGGATAACGAAGCATATATCTGAATTCTGACGCAAAAAACCTTGTGGGGACGCAAATACTTGGATAATGAAGCATATATCTGAATTCAGACGCAAAAAAACTTGTGGAGACGCAAATATCTGGATAATGAAGCATATATCTGAATTCTGACGCAAAAAACCTAGTGGGGACGCAAATACCTGGAAAACGAAGCATATATCTGAATTCAGACGCAAAAAACCTGGTGGAGACGCAAATACCTGGAAAACGAAGCAAATATCCGAATTCCGACGCAAAAAACCCGGTGGAGACGCAAATACTTGGATAATGAAGCATATATCTGAATTCCGACGCAAAAAACCTAGTGGTGACGCAAATATCTGGATAATGAAGCATATATCTGAATTCTGACGCAAAAAACCTGGTGGAGACGCAAATACCTGGATAACGAAGCATATATCTGAATTCTGACGCAAAAAACCTAGTGGAGACGCAAATACTTGGATAATGAAGCAAATATCCGAATTTCGACGCAAAAAACCCGGTGGAGACGCAAATACATGGATAACAAATCAAATATCCGAATTCTGACGCAAAAAACCTAGTGGGGACGCAAATACATGGAAAACGAAGCAAATATCCAAATTCAGACGCAAATACCTGGAAAACGAAGCAAATATCCGAATTCCGACGCAAAAAACCTAGCTTAGTTCTAGTAAAAACGAACTAATTCAGTGCAATTTAATAGATAATTGTGTGAGAAACCTCTAAAATGGAACAATAAGTCATCTAAGGAGGTTTTCATTTTGGTACAAACAAAGACAAAAGTTGAAAATAATCGTAAAGCGGATTATCCAATTGATCCACTTTTTATCAATCGTTGGTCTCCGCGTGCTTTTTTAGAAAAAGAAGTACCTGAAGAGGTTTTATTAAGTGTATTTGAGGCTGCACGTTGGGCTCCATCTGGTTTTAACAATCAGCCATGGCGCTTTATTCTGGCGCGCACGAAAGAAAATCTTGAGCTGTTTCATTCATTTATTTTACCGGGCAATCTCTCTTGGTGTAAAACAGCACCGGCGCTCGCCCTTATTGTTTCAGAGACTGAAACCGAACAAGGACCAAATCCATATCACGAGTTTGATGCCGGTACGGCTTCTGGTTATCTTGAAATCCAGGCAGCTAAACAGGGGCTAAGCACACATGTGATGGGTGGAATTGATCGTGAAAAAGCACGTGAAGTTTTACAAATTCCTGAAAAGTTCGCAATCCATTCTGTGATTGTAATCGGATATCTTGGTGAAAAAGACACATTACCAGAAAACCTTCAGGAACGTGAACAACCAAATTCACGTCGCCCATTAAATGAAATCTTGTTTGAAGGAAAGTTCAATCAAACGCTTATTAAATAGCTGAACCCTCTCTAACAAGCAATTTTTGCGTTCAAACGCTTGTTTCACACAAAAAGCATCGGTCCCTTTTAAGACCGATGCTATTTTTTTAATCTTCTATGAACCATAGCTCGAAAGTCACAGCATCCGCCGGAGACTTTACCGTTATTCGACTTTATAAATTTAATACCGGTCTGATTCCTGTCCCATATTTTTAGACTTTTCGACTGCCTCATTTGCAGCTGCAGAACTTGTATCGGTTGTATCCATCGCTTTTGCAAGGCCTTCTTTTACACGTCGGCCATAATCCTCATCTGCATTCGTGAAGTACTCAATCATTTTGGTTTGAATTTCTGGTGCGCAAACCTTCAAGTTGTCTACCAGATTACGGATGAGTTCCTCTCTTTCCGCATCCGAGAAGCTACGATATGTTTCACCTGCTTGTCCAAAATCATTTGGGCGGTCAATTTTTTCACGAACCAGCTTGTCATTATAATGAGGCTCATGAATCTTCCCCTCTTGCTTTGCTTCCTTCAAACCGCCAATCGTTGACGGCTCATAATTGATATGTGGATTGCCGCTCGGTGGTACATCAACATGATAAGACATTTGTCCACCACGTTGATTGGTTGCCACTCGCTTTTTCGGAGCATTGATTGGCAGTTGCAGATAGTTTGTGCCAACCCGATGTCGCTGCGTATCTGAATAAGAGAACGTTCTCCCTTGAAGCATTTTATCATCTGAAAAATCAAGTCCATCCACCAGCACACCCGTACCAAATGCAGATTGCTCCACTTCATTAAAATAATTATCAGGGTTCTTGTTTAATACCATTTTTCCAACCTTTAAAAATGGGAACTTATCCGTTGGCCAAAGCTTTGTATCGTCGAGCGGATCAAAATCAAGCTCCGGATGGTAATCGTCACTCATAATTTGCACACAGAGTTCCCACTCCGGATAATCTCCACGTTCAATAGCTTCATATAAATCTTGAGTTGCATGGCTTACATTTGTCGCTTGAATTTCATTTGCTTCTTTCTGCGTTAAATTTTTGATTCCTTGTTTTAATGGTTCCCAGTGATACTTCACTAAGACAGCCTCGCCATCCTTATTGACCCATTTATATGTATTAACGCCTGATCCTTGCATTTGGCGGTAGTTTGCCGGAATTCCCCATGGTGAAAAGAGGAAAGTTATCATATGTGTTGCTTCCGGTGTTTTTGATAAAAAGTCAAACATTCTTTCAGGGTTTGATAGATTTGAGACTGGGTCTGGCTTAAACGCATGGATCATATCGGGAAACTTCATGGCGTCACGGATGAAGAAGATTTTCAGATTGTTACCGACTAAATCCCAGTTCCCATCTTCCGTATAAAATTTCACTGCAAATCCACGTGGATCTCGTGCTGTTTCAGGTGACTCCATAGCTCCTGCAACCGTTGAAAAACGGACAAATACGGGGGTCTTTTTTCCAGCTTCTTGAAACAGCTTTGCACGAGTATATTTAGAAATCGGTTCATCCCCAACCTTTCCGTACGCTTCAAAATATCCATGCGCACCAGCACCTCTTGCATGCACCACACGTTCTGGAACTCGCTCACGGTCAAAATGGGACATTTTTTCAAGGAAATCGTAATTTTCCAAGGTAGAAGGTCCACGATTCCCGACCGTACGGATATTTTGATTATCCGTTACAGGATGTCCTTGCCTATTGGTTAACGAATCAGCAGATTCTCCTGTGCCTAAACGGTCATCATGAGGACCGCCCACTCCTTCTACACTGCCGTGATGTTTTTTATCGTTCATCTTGCACTTCCTTTCAAACTGAAATATCAATGTAATTATTTCCAACTGACTCTTTTCTATGTAAGCAAAAAACAGGATAATTTGTCGAAATTTTTCGTATTCTCAAAGAAGGATTAAAAACACTTCTAATTGAAAAGTAATAGAGTAGAGTGTCCAAGCATAGGTTAATAGTACGGTTTATTTTTATATAGATAACATCTTACACTGTAAGCGTTATAGTAGTGATATACTCTATTCTAACGTTATAATGAAAACAGCAAATCTAAGAATCTATTTTTCCTAGTTTATAATTATTATAAAAAAGTATTGATTTTTTATTTGTAGATGTTATCATAATATATGTATTCAAAAACAATAAACAAGAGGTGATCTAGTTGAGTAACAATAAACTAACGACAAGTTGGGGAGCTCCAGTAGGAGATAACCAAAACTCAATCACAGCTGGTTCAAGAGGACCAGTATTAATCCAGGACGTACACCTCCTAGAAAAATTAGCACATTTTAATAGAGAACGTGTTCCTGAACGTGTCGTACACGCGAAAGGTAGTGGCGCGCACGGTTATTTTGAAGTAACAAATGATGTTTCAAAATATACAAAAGCAAAAGTATTCAATGGCGTTGGCAAACGCACTCCTTTATTCATCCGTTTCTCAACGGTTGCTGGGGAAAATGGATCTGCTGATACAGTCCGTGACCCACGTGGTTTCGCTGTTAAATTTTACACAGAAGAAGGAAACTACGATATCGTCGGAAACAACACACCTGTTTTCTTTATCCGCGATGCGATAAAGTTCCCTGATTTTATCCATACACAAAAACGTCATCCTCAAACACATCTTAAGAATCCAACAGCTGTTTGGGATTTCTGGTCTCATTCACCTGAATCTTTACACCAAGTAACTTGGTTAATGGGTGACCGTGGGATTCCTGCAACATGGCGTCACATGCACGGGTATGGAAGTCATACTTTTAAGTGGACAAATGCAGAAGGTGAAGGTGTTTGGATTAAGTACCACTTCCGTACTGAACAAGGCGTAAAGTGCTTAACAAATGAAGTGGCAACAAAGCTTGCTGGGGAAAATCCAGATTACCATACAGAAGATTTGTTTAACGCAATTGAAAAAGGGGACTTCCCTGCTTGGAAGCTTTACGTGCAAATCATGCCATTAGAGGATGCGAATACATACCGATTCGATCCATTCGATGTAACAAAAGTATGGTCTCAAAAAGACTATCCACTCATTGAAGTGGGACGCATGGTATTAGACCGCAACCCTGAAAACTATTTTGCTGAGGTTGAACAAGCAACATTCTCACCTGGAACATTAGTACCTGGTGTCGATGTTTCACCTGACAAAATGCTTCAAGGACGTCTATTTGCATACCATGATGCACATCGTTACCGTGTTGGTGCGAATCACCAAGCACTACCAATCAACCGTGCAAGAGTTGACGTCAACAACTATCAACGTGACGGTCAAATGCGCTTTGATACCAATGGTGGCAGCTCCGTATATTACGAGCCTAATAGCTTTAGCGGTCCAAAAGAAGCGCCAGAAGCGAAACAACATGCTTTTGCTGTTGAAGGAATTGCCGAAAGTGTTGCTTATGATCAAGACGATCACTACACGCAAGCTGGTGACCTTTATCGCTTAATGAGCGAGGAAGAGCGCACTCGTCTTGTTGAAACCATTGTAGGTGCAATGAAACCAGTTGAACTAGAAGAAATCAAGCTTCGTCAAATCGGCCACTTCTACAAAGCAGACCCTGAATACGGAACTCGTATTGCAGAAGGTCTTGGACTAGAAGTACCTGGTGAAGTTTTAGCGAAATAAGTAGAAAAGCAGAAGCGCTAGAAAAAGGAACATCGACTAATTACCGCCACGTCCTGTGGCGAACGTCGATGTCAGCACATCCTGCGCAAGTCCGACAAGCACAAGAAAAGCTGTCAAAAGGCACGTTCTTTGACCTTCTGGACAGATTGGCTTGTGACCTCGAGCTGCTCAAAGCAAGCTTTTCGCAAGATATTCACAGAAGCCCATTCAGGATGAAAACTGGCTAGGCGCAGATGCTAGACATTGTAGTTACAATTCATTTTATTCTCACATAAAATAGGTATCCGCAAACACGGATACCTATTCTTCTAAATTATGAAACAAAGAGGTTGGTAATCTTGCAAGAAGAAAAAATGGCAGAACTCATACCTTTTTTAAAAGAACGCGGATTACGTATTACACCTCAACGAACATTAATCTTACAGACTTTTCTTTCCTTGAAAGGCCATCCAACCGTGGATGACATACACCGTCACTTACCACAAATTAGCCTTGCCACCATCTATAACAATGTCAAACTATTTGTCTCATTACGGATATTAAAAGAACTTCCTTATGGCAACGGGTTAAGCAAATATGAACTCGCCAACCAACCGAATCACTACCATATCTTATGTGAATCATGTGGTGATATTATTGATTTTAACTACCCTGCTCTAACCCAAATCGAACATGTTGCCTGCAAACTAACTCACTTTAAAATTTACTCACATCAAATGGAAGTGTATGGGCTCTGTCAATCGTGTCAAAAGAAAAGAAGGTGATGTTAAAATGGCAAAAACAATCTGTCCCATTTGCAAAACCGAAATCAAAATCCTCAAACACAGTACAAGTTGTGAATGTGGAATGAAATTAAAGAAATTTTGAAATAAAAAAAAGCGCACCTTTATAGGTACGCTTTTTCTTATACTTTTAAGAATCTACGAACAGACATTAAGCTTCCCCAAATTCCAATAAATGCACCAATGACAAGCAATAATGCTGTTACTTGGAAAGCAAATGGATTAAATGGTAATAACTCTAGGAATGTTCCATTGAGTTGTGGCTGAATCACATCGTACAAGAAATTGTAGAAACCTAAGATAATTCCAATTGGAAGGATTGAACCAAGAACACCAAGGAATAATCCTTCTAGGAAGAATGGCCAGCGAATAAACCAGTTTGTCGCTCCAACTAGCTTCATGATCTCGATTTCTCTTCTTCTCGCGAAAATTGTAATTTTAATTGTATTTGAAATTAAGAACATGGCCGTGAAAAGGAGACCGATAATCAGACCAATACCAATGTTTCTTGAAACACCGACTGTACTGAAAATCCTTTCAACTTTCCCTTTCCCATAGTTCACACTGTGAACATTGTCCATTTTTTCAACTTGCTGTGCAACTGTCATGATGTCTTGAGGTTTCTTTGTTTCTACCACAAACACATCATAAAGGGGGTTGCTTTGCTGATACAACGCAAACACTTTTCCATCCTCACCAAAGCTATCGATCATTTTTTCAAGTTCTTGGTCTTTCGATGAAAATGTTACGTCAGCAACCTGCGGGATTTTTACAATTTTTTCTTTTAAGGCATCCTGCTGTTCCTTTGTTGACGTTAGTTCCACATGAACACTAATGCGGACATCTTTTTCAAGAGAAGTCGCCATGCTGTTTAAGTTCATCATGATGACTAAAAATACCCCTACTAGAAGTAGTGTTACGGTCACGGCACTGACAGATGCAAATGTCATCCAGCCGTTACGCCCAAGGTTTTTTGTACTTTCACGAAAATGACGGCGGAGTGTATTAAGCTTCATAGCCGTAATCACCCCTTACTTCATCACGCGCTATTTTTCCGCCTTCAATGGCGATTACACGCTTTTTTATGGTATTAACAATTTCACGGTTATGGGTTGCCATAATGATGGTCGTACCACGGAAATTGATTTCATCAAATATATTCATGATTTCCCAAGATGTTTCAGGGTCAAGGTTACCCGTAGGCTCGTCCGCAATGAGCGCACCTGGAGAGTTCACGATTGAACGTGCTATAGATACACGTTGCTGCTCCCCACCGGATAACTCATCTGGTAAAAAGCGCGCTTTGTGCTTTAATTTAACAAGATCTAGCACATCCATCACACGTTTTTTAATATTCTTTGGATTTTCTTCAATAACTTCAAGGGCAAACGCCACATTTTCATAAACGGTTAGACGTGGTAACAGCTTGAAATCCTGGAACACAACGCCGATATTTCGACGTAATTGCGGAACCTTTTTTTCCTTTAATCTAGCAAGGTCCATGCCGTTGATAATGATTGAACCTTTTGTCGGCTTCTCTTCACGATACATCATTTTAATAAAAGTTGATTTTCCCGCTCCACTCGGGCCAACCACATACACGAACTCACCTTGCTCGATTTTTACATTTATTCCATTAACGGCCATGACGCCGTTCGGATACTTTTTATAGACATCCTTCATTTCTATCATACGAATCACCTATCATCGATTTTTTTATCCTCGTCAGCTGGCAATATGTCCCCCAGCGGATTATGGGAGATTATGGTTCGTTTTTTAATGGAAATTTTCTAATTTCCGGCACGAATACGCCTAAGGCGCATATAAGTTAGTAATCTATCAAATGAAAATAGAAGCGCCTCTGTCCTTTTAGACATGATTGCGCCCCTATTCAACTATGCAAATTGAAATTAAAAGACATAATGAGCAATTTTTCTCTACTTTTTTTACTGCTTTTTTCATTATAACATCATTATTCGTCAAATTACGACTAAAAATATTACAGTTTCATTTCATGGCAGCTTAGGTTGCGATGAGGAATGGGTTCGGCTGGGGGTGTGTAAATATTGGTATTGGGGGATGTGATAGATTCTGCCTTTATTTCTCTCCTATATCGTCTAGATTCATAGACTTTACTAATCGAAAAACGAATTTTCTTGAAGGAACATTCAAAAAAGGGCTGGGGTTTGGGACACAAAGTTGGAGATTTGGGACATTATGTGTTGGATATGGGACAATGATTGAGATTTATGGGACACAAAGCTTAATTTATGGGACAGATTTCATCATCATTTACGGGACAACATACATAACATTACATAACGTTAAATTTCCCGCTCCAAATTAAAAGCCTTCCGGTTCACCCGGAAGGCCCACAAACTTATTACTTATTTTTTCTCAGATAACCATGTAGCAACTGCTTCTTTATCATCACCATCGATAAGGCCAGCTGGCATACCTGGTCTACCTTCTGTGATGATTCCAGAAATTTCATCTTTGCTGTACTTAGATCCAACTTTTGTTAGGTCTGGACCAGCTCCACCAGTTAAATCTGCACCATGACATGATGCACAGTTTCCCTTGAAGATTTCTTCGGCATTAGCAGTAGAAGCCCCACCGTTGTCACCCGCATTATCGTTTCCTGCATTGTCGTCCCCACCGCCACATGCAGCTAACGCGAACACAAGTGATGTACCTACTAGAAATCCAAATAGCTTACGTTTCACAGATTTTACCCCCTGTAATAAATTTTTCCATTATACAAATTTTATTATACCCCTTTTAAGCTCTTTTAAAACCCTCTCCTAATACCTCCGCAGCATCCATAACGACGACAAATGCAGATGTATCAACAGTTTGAACCACTTGTTTCAATTTTGTGAACTCTTTCTGTTCAACCACACACATGAGCATTGGACGCTCGTCGTCGGTGTAACCACCATATCCAGACAGCTTTGTCACTCCTCTGTCCAGTTTGTCAAAAATCTCCTGGCGTACTTCATCCTGTCTGTTCGTAATAATGAGAGCCATTTTCGAATTGCCTAGACCAACCTGTACCAAATCAATTGTTTTGCTTGTAACAAAAAGTCCAATTAGGGCATAGAGTCCACTCTCAATATTAAACACGATTGCTGCTGTCACAACAATCAAACCATCGATAAACATTACACATTTTCCAAGAGAGATTCCTGTAAACTTATGAACAATCTGAGCAGCCAAGTCTGTCCCACCTGTCGACGCATTGCCCCGGAATGTGATGCCGAGTCCCAAACCTACTCCAATTCCGCCGAATAAAGCTCCGAGTAATGGATCGAGCGTTGCGGGTTCCAGATTTCTAGAAAGATAAACAACAAATGGTAAAAAAAGAGTGCCAATTAGCGTCCGGGCACCATACGTCTTTCCAAGAAAAATGACCCCTGCAATAAATAAAGGGATATTAAATGCCCATTGAACATAAGCTGCTTCCCATCCGAAAAGAGAGTAGAGGATTGTACTAATCCCACTCACTCCTCCGGATGCAACCTTGTTCGGTAACAAAAACAAATTAAATGACAAAGCCACCGTGGCCGAACCGAGTAGTATGTATATAAGTTCCTTACCTTTTTGAAGTGTCGGATGTACTTCGCGCTGACGTCTTTTTCTATTCATGAATATACCTCCGTTTGCAAACAACACGAATGAAGCCTATGGCAGTATATCACGGCTTTCAAAGCAAGTAAACGCCAGCAATATAACGTGGTAAAGCAACAAAATATACACCTACATCGTTAGTTTGTAACGATAAATGAATATTATTACAAAAATGCGTATAAAAGTGAAAAAGAGCCAACATTAGCCCTTTTTTCACTGTCCCTCACTCTTTTCGAAATGACCAAATATTCGAGATGGCTCGGCCTGTATACCTATCTTCCACGACTGCATACCAGAAATATGTGCGGTTCCGTTCAAGCCCTGTCCACATGACTTCAGCTGTTTTACCGCTTTTCGCTTTGTCTTTCCCAATTACATGATCGGTGTAGACATTAACCGTAAAATAATCTGTAGCAATCCGCTTCGTCATTGGCGCCAAATCCATGTCAATCACAAATTCGTCTTTTCCAGGATACTCATCTTGGTCGTAATAATTGTAATCATCCAGATATGGCGAATACGTGTTAACCAAAATTCGGTTGTTTTTTTGATCAAATTGCAGCAGCCTCATGTAGCCCTGACCGCCTTCAGGGCCCGCCTGGTAATCTGCGAGCATCTGTGTTACCGTTCGGTCTGGTTCACCATCGCCGTCATCGTCAATTTCATCCACATATGTTTGTGCCCCATGATAATGACCACACAGCACCATCAAGACATTTTTGTTTGGAACAACAATCTTCTTAAAAAGCCTCTCACCCATTGGATGCCTCGTGCCTGTGGCAAGCAAGTATTCGTGGAAGCTTAAAATTGCTTTACGATCTGGGTGGGCAGCTAGTACATCATTTACCCACTGGATGCCTTCATCTGTTATCCCCCAGCCGAGATATACCATGATAAAATCGTTACCACCTGCTGAAATTAAATCATAATGCCCTCGATTATTGAGGTACGAGCCACCATAATAAGGTTTATCCTTAAATCGATGCTCACCAAAATACTTGTAGAAAGCAGAATAATCATTATTCACCTGGTCAACATCATGATTTCCAGCCAACACACCATATGGAATGTGGTGGTCATCCAATACCTTCATTGCTTTATCCGCATTTTGCCATTGTTTTTTCTTTGTCGATTGATTGACCAAATCACCTGTATGAAACACGTATTTAATATTGAGCTCCTTCTGCATGTCCGCAATCCACTCGGTTTGTTTCATAAAAATTTCCGGATAACTTTCAGCGTAAAATTGAGTATCGGACATCCAAACAAAGGTGTAATCAAACTCATCTGCAATTTCATCCTGCACCAAAACATTGATTTTCTGGTCGCGAACATAGTCATCGACTTCCACATCGGCGCTAATTGTAAAATCCTTCGAACCTGCTACCTTGTAATCAAGTAACATCCATTTCCCTTCAATGTGATTCCAGGCGTACATCGAAACCTTTCGACCTTCAAGCGAGTTCCCTTTCCAAACAAGCTCGACCCGGTCATTGGCATCAAGCTCTTCAGCAACGGTGACATCAAATCGGTGATAGGGGAATTTGGTATCGGAATCGGTCACCAAATAGGAACCATCAGCCTTCGAAACAAGGGAGACATCTTCAGGTGTAAAAGCCTTCTCCCCATTAGGAACCATCGCTTTTGGTGGTTCAAACTCAACAGCATTTTTAAATCCTTTTACACTTGAAGTCACATCATACTTGTACGCCTCATAAAAAGTGACATCCAGCTTATCCTTCATCGGATCCTTGACCTTCACTTGTAAAAGTGGATCTCCATCAATCTTTGATTTTGGAGAAATCCGCTTAGGTTTTTGAGGATTTTCATCAACTACTTTAAAATGAAAAACTTCCTTTTTTTGTTTCCAACGTGGTCTACTGCCCGAACCACAAGCCTGTGTTTACCTGGTTTTAGTTTAGATGACGCTGTTTTATACGGAACCTCAATTTCTTCTCCATCCAAGGTTACCGTCGTTTTTTCAACTCCAGAAAGCTTATCCTTCACATCCACATCAATTGTAAAAGTACCCTTGTATGGTTTCTTTTTCAGATTTGTTTTAATCGAGGGGGCTGTGTTATCGACTAAAACCTGTGAACTGACCTTCTCATCC
Source organism: Bacillus timonensis (assembly GCF_000285535.1). GTDB lineage: Bacteria > Bacillota > Bacilli > Bacillales > Bacillaceae_L > Ferdinandcohnia > Ferdinandcohnia timonensis. Next base: position 510,664 of record NZ_HE610986.1, read on the forward strand.
CCGCTCTGAACGGTAACCAAATGGTTTCGGTCGTGTACCTCTAAAGTGTTCCATTTGTAGGTCAGTGAACGGGCCTCTTTTTCCGTAACCGAAAATGTAAAATCAGCATGAGAATATTTATCACCCATGTTCAAAATTCGATTGGGATCACTATAATTCGGGTCCCTTATCACCGTACCATCACCAAGGATAAGTCGGACGTTCCGTAAGTGGAAATCATCACGATTTTCCTTCGACCAAAGCTCAAATGGGGATGCCTTGTTCCCAGAACGGACGGTAATCGTTGTATTCCCAACAGGAAGCCGCTCCGGCTCAATTGGAATCGTGAAGGTTTTCCATTCTGTGAGCCAATCTTGATCCATGATGGTTAAAACTTCCTTGCCCATCGTAACGGCATTTTGAAAATACGTATTTAGGCCATTTACCTCAAAAACGAAGTAAGCCGTGTGTTCAAGCGAACGATATATCCCTTCCGTTATCTCATTTCCGTCAATCAGCAACTTCATTGGAGCATTATCTTTCGAAGTAGCCTTGATTACTTTTTTTCCACGAAGCATCTCGTCATTTTTCAAGTTTAATCTTAGATTTGAATGATTGAGCTCATTTTTGATTGTTACGCGATAGGTCTCACTTTTCACCTCGTTCGTGCCATCGGATACAACGTAATAATAATCAAGATATTCACGTCCGATTAACTCAGGGGCTTGGATGGTATGGTGAAATAGTAAATCCTCATAGCTTTGACGTAAAATAACTTCGTTGAAATGGTCCTCGTGGTTGATTTTATAAAACAGTCGGACAGATTTGACATCGTTATCGTCTTTTACTGCTGCGATGAGTTCAAGATTGTCTTCTTGATTAACTTCCGTTGTTAATGTTATGTCCTCAATCGTCGGTGGAATTGAATCTTTTTTGATATGAACAGGTTTCTCTGGCACCTGGTAGCTTTCAACCTGACCAGGTGTCGCCTCCTTTGTGCCTATTCTTTTAGATATCGTGGATTTATTGGTTGGATATCGGTACACAATTCCCTTATTGACTTCAGACTTATAATAGTACGCGACGGAAATCTCCCGATGCGTATTCGTGCCAACCACTATACCTCGCTTGCTATTGTTCGCCATACCATCACTGTAGACGCGAACAATACTTTCATTTTCTTTCAGTTTCGTACCGTAATGTGCATTAAAATCGTCCACCGTCTGCTCATTGTTTTGATTATTGATAATCCAGAGGACAAGCGTTTTGCGCGCTGGGATTACCAGATTCTCCGTAACAGTTGGCCAGATTACGTCTGTACGCGGGTCCTTCCCATATCTGTAGTAAAGTTTATAATCCTTGAAATGAACCGGTTTGTCACTGTTATTGTAGATTTCTACAAATTCAAATCCGTCAGCACTTCCAACATTCGTTGAATTAGGGACAATCTCCGTCACGAGTAGCTGTGGCATTTTGGTAAAATCAATCTCTTTTTGTACCACTAGGATCGTGTTTTCACCCGTTCTTGCAGTATTCGTCCCGTCGTTTGCTTCAATATAATATGAAATTTCATCAAACACATGAAAACCGGGGATTTCGGCTTTATATGTTTGCCCATTCTGACTCATCTTGATTTTTCTGAACTCGGTTGTGTCTCCCGTTTTATAAAAAAGAGTCACATTTTGAATGGCGGTATCATCTGTTACTTCAGCTTTGATTTTGATTGGTAAGAGCGGCTTGGTAGTGGTGATTGGTTTGTGTGTAATCACAGGCGCTGTTGTGTCGCGCTGTGCAAGCACCATTTCAGGGCTTGCTGTACAAGTTAAAAGAAAAAAGAATAGAAAAGTTATTTTCAGCATTTGTTGCCAAAAATTCATACAGCATACCCTCCAGAATATTTTTCCATTCTTAGTCTTTCAATTCTTAGAAAAATCATGTAAAAATGGGAGGAAATAAGTAAAAAGAACTATTATGGGGATAAAAAAAGACGACTATAAAAGTCATCTTTGGTTTCGTGATATGATTTATTCAACTGAGGCTGCTACAGTTCCAACAGCGTCGAGGATTTCGTGCCATTCCTCGTATGTAGTTAATTTGATGCTAACCGGCTTTTGGGTATCTTCAAGATATTCGACGATCCACATTCCTCTTTTGGAAGGTAAAAAGAAGACAATATTATCAAGAAGAAAATCGCCTTCTATATTCGGGATTTCAAAATGTGAAATATTATAAAGCGACCAATCATGCTCTTCTAAGTCCTGTGTGAAGTGATTGAAGCTCAGCTCTTCCGATGGTGTAAAGTTCGCTTGGTTCCGTACCTTCGTAGTCTTAGTCTCGTCACTTAGCCAGTCAAATGCTTCGTCCGTTAAGAAAAATCCATGTGTCTCTGGGAGCTCGCCGCCAGCATTATCAAATGAATAAAAGTCCTTTATGACAGCTGGAATTTCGTCATTTGATAAGAGGGCGAATTCATGCATGATGTCTTCTGCAATCACATGTGCAAGCCAAATGTCCTCTTCAAAATGGTGAATCATTAATACGCTTCGCCCTGAGATATTCGAGCAACGAATCATCCATTTAGATTCGACATATTGCTTAATAAAGATTTGCATTTCTTCACTTAATGGATGCTCATCTTCTCCCGTTTTATCAGGGTCCCACAGCGACTTAATCACGAGCTGATGGATTGTTGATTCCATGATGGCAGTCCATTCTTCAGGTGTTTTTTCTCCGTACGAAGCCTCTGCGATTCCCTTCGCCACGGCTGGATAACCACAAACCGAAACCAACAATGCTAATTCCTCGGTCGTGCATGTTAATGCATGATTCATTTTTGTTACCTCCTTTGGGTTTAAATAGGTTAATGTGATGTGTTACCCACGAGGGTGCGAAAACGATAATTGGTTTCCCCTCTATAAAAATAGTGCATACAATGCCGCTTTGATCATGTAATAGATAATCATAAATACGATTCCCAAACCTACTGTGATAACGAGCAAGAGGAGTCTTCGTACAAGCCACGAGTATTTACTAAGTTTATTGTAAATGAACGGACCCAGCCCAAACAGGAATAAAACAATAAACGTAAAAAGCTTAAGAAAGGGATTCTTTGTGTTTCTAAATATACCTGTTTCCACATGATCAACCATGACATTGCCAAGTAAAATGGTTAGGAAACTGATTCCAACCTGAAGAGAGAGCCATGCTCCTAAAAATAATGTTACTAAATCGATGATTTCTTTTGTGTTGTCCATAAAAACTCATCCTATCAACATGTAATTAATCAAACCAGCTTTTTACTGATTTAAAGACTGATTTCCCGACATTTTCAACCGCTCCAAAGACTTTTTCACCAGCCTTCTTAATTGGCTCAGCTGCCTTTGAGCTGACAATTCCTCCTACAAGCCCACCGACGGCTCCTCCTATTACAATTCCAACCGGGCCACCTAAACTTCCTGCCATAGCGCCTAGCTTTGCACCACCCGCAATGGCCCCTACGCTCGCAACAGATCCAAACGTAAATCGTCCAATTTTTTCAGCAGCTGTTAAATTAGCATTTTTCGGATCTACTAACTCTGTTGCATTCGCCGCGACGGCAATGATATTTCCTACCATTGGAATTCGATTTGCAACCGCCGTAAATCCTCTTGCTTTTGCAAGACTTGCTGCAACTTCCTTGGTACCGATTGTAATTCTTTTATGGAAACGCCCCATGAGTGTCGTGCCGTGCATGGCAGCATTCACATTTTTTGAAAAACCTGCAGCATGTTTTAACAATGCAGCTGGTCCTCTATAGGAACTTACAAAAGAATGGGCTAACTTTGAAACTGGATTTGTTGGAGTTGACCTTGAAAAGTCGTATAGATATTTTGCTATTTTAGAACTATATCCCGTTTTACTCGTCCATGAAGGTTTTGCAGTTACTGTAAATTTATATTGACCTCGGAATCTTTGCCCAATTGTTGGTTTTCCGCCAATATAGTTTATTTTTAAGTTTCTCATTAAAAATGCTGAAGATGCGACTGACAATACCTGTGAGCCGACTAAAGCAATGTCCCAATTTGTGATTTGGGAGCTGACACTATTAAAATATGAAAGTACTTTATAAACAAGCGACGATGGATCGGTGTTTTTCTTTTTTGTTGACTCGGCTTTTTTTCCGCCTGCTTCTGGGCTTGCCGGGCTCATTGACCGAGCTGCCTCCATCGTCATAAACGCACCGTTTAAGTAGCGTTCTGTTGATGAATAGCGACTGACAGATAGGTTTAAAAATGACTGTAGCTTTTTTACCTTTGCTTCTAATTGGTCAATCGAATTACCTGCTTCATTTAATTGTGGCCGTGCCGAGGTCCTGGCCAAAATTCGATAATCGATGGAATTTCTGACTGATGCCACACCTCCCTCGATAGAGGAAAGTTTTGAAGCAATCGACCCCAATTGAGGACTACTTCCCATAACTTGACTAGGTTTAATCGTGATTCTAGACAAAACTACACCCTCCTTTGATTTTACCATTTTTTCAAAAACAGGCATCCGCCAAACAGCGAATGCCTCAAAGTCCACACGATGTGGGTCACAAAGACGTTGCCACTCGAGACGTGGCGTTCTTAGTCTTTGATTTTATCCTCCAAAGTTACATTTCTTTCTTATCGTCTCTTCTGCGGATGATGTTACGACGAAGAGCTACGGCACCGGCTGCTGCAGCACCGACTAGTCCTACCATTGTCCCCGCAAATAACGTTTTATTTTCATAGAACTTTACGAGTACGCTTTTTTCAACGATTTCGAATTCAATTGCCTCGTTCGTTTCATTACCAGCCTCGTCAAAGGCTAACACTTCAACTTTGTACTTGTTGATATCTGAAAGTGTGACGGAAATGACTTTTGTTCCATTCACTTCTTTTACCACACCATCGAAGAGCTCTCCATTGATTGTCACTGACTTGAGTGTATCACTCGGATTATCAAGGCTGATTGAAAGATTGACTGGGTCACGGTATGTTTCATTTTTCTTAACTCCATCCACAACAACCTTTGGTGCAGTCTTATCGATGATGAACTCAACACTTAACTGCTGGATATTTCCTGCCTTATCCTTCACCTCGAAGAAGAGTACGTGCTTGCCTTCTTCCTCAATTGGGTCGCCTAGATTGTATGGCTGACCATTCAAGGTTTGCGAAATGATGTCATAGGCATTGATATCTTCAATCAGTAGCTCTGGAAGCAGGGATTCCTTGAAATACTTCTCTGAAATAGCTTCCTTAAACTTAATCACTGGTGATGTTTTATCAATCGTAAACACGATAGTTCGGGATGACACATTGTTCGCTAAGTCATAAATTTCCGCTTTTAAAATGTAATCTCCCTCATCACTTAATTGCATTCCATTCACAAATGGACGGCCATTTAATGTCACTTTTGAACGACTGGAATCAAGATAGCGATCGGAATAGGTTACAGTTGGTGATTGGTTCTTGTTGAAGAATCCATCTAACACACCTGTGATATTCAAGTTCGGCCTTGTTGTATCAAGGATAAAACTAATGTCAATCGTTGATTCGTTTCCTGCTTTATCTCGTGCAAGAACACTGTATTTGTACTGCATTTCAAGTGAAGCCGTTGGAATTCGACCTGTCACATTAGAACCATTCATCGTTACTGAAACGATTGTGTCTTCACTTTGGTCAAGTGCAAATTCAGGTGTGAATACTTCATTAATGTATTCGCCATCCTTAATGACACGGCTTTGACCTTTAAATTTCGGTGTGATGACTGGAGCCGTTTTATCAATTGTAAAAGCAATTTGCTCGCTGAACTGGTTGCCCGCTTTATCAATTGCTTCAACATTGATCACATAGTCGCCTTCCTGACTAAAATTATGGCTGAGTCTTGCCGTTTGATTCGCAACCCCAAATCCACCAGCATTATAGCCTCTACCATTTCGTGTTACGGTAATGCGATTCACATCAAGGTTCACATCACGAATCGCGATACTCACTTGCTTATCAACATTATAATGTGCGGCATTGTCAACACCTGTAATGTCTATTGCCGGCTTTGTTGTATCAATTGTAAATGTCTTGTTGGCTTTGATAGGTCCATTTCCAGCCTTATCCTCAGCACTTATCGCAATTGTGTACAAGCCATCATCTTTGAAATTGTAGCCTAAGCTTGAAAGCTTGTTGTTGTTTTGCCATGTTCCGATGTTAAATACCTTGCCATCCTTCGTTACCGAAAGCACGACAAAGTTGGTACCGAAATTCAATTCATCAACAGAAACGGTTACCCGCTTGCCAGTTGGGTTGAAGGACTGGTGGTCAACACCGTCAATTTTTACAACCGGATTGGTTTTGTCGATGATAAAAGCAATTTCATCATGCGTTGTTTTGTTGCCTGATTTATCAGTTGCGTTGAAGTACAGCACATAGCTGCCTTCTTCTGTGAAATTGTGCTTCAAGCTAGCTTTCGTTCTAGACTGATCGAATGCAGGAAGGGCATACGCCTTGCCGTTTTTCGTTACACGTAATGATGTTTGGTCGATGTTTGCATCTGTTACTTCAAAAGAAACTGGCTTGCTTTCATTGTAATTCGTCATATGCTCGACACCTGTGATTTTTAAAGCAGGGAAGCTTTCGTCCACTGTAAATTTCACTTGTTTTGCGTCTGCAATATTTCCTGCTGCATCCTTCGCAGATACTTTTATCACATAGTCGCCGTCTTCATTAAATGGAATAGTAAGACTTGATTCAACAGCCTCGTTTTTCCACTTATCAAATGCGTACGGTGCATTATTTTTCGTTACTTCAATCTTTACTTCGTTGTTTGCAAAGTTCAGCTCGTTCACCTTAATGGTGGCTGTTTGCTTTTTATCGTAAAATAGTCCGTCTTTCACTTTTTCAATGTCGATAACTGGTTTTTCGTTATCCACTGTGAATTTGTGGGTTTTTACGGTAGATTTATTACCTGCAAAGTCTTCGGAACGAACCGTGACTTCGTATTTACCATCGTCTGGGAAGCTTTGCTTGAACTGATAGCCTGTTGGTGTTTCAGTCCATTTCGCGTCCTTAACTGGTTTGCCATTCACAAGGACTTCATTTTTCGTTTCGTCAAAATGAAGATCATCGATATCAATGGTTAACTCATTTTCACCTTGAACAAAACCTTCATTCGGGATATCACCGCTAATCGTAATTTCTGGTGCTTTCCGGTCGATTGTAAAGCCTAAATCCTTTGTGCTTTCAGCGCCAAAGTAATCTTTTGCTTTTACCTGAACCGAATAAACACCTTCGTCCTCAAGAGGAATAGTTAATTCCTGCGTGATCATCCAGACGATTTTCTCAATCCAACCATCTTTCTGTATCTTGACTGGTTTATCTCCGTTTTTCACTGTGATTTCAGGTACAAACGGTGTGTAGTCATCAACGGTAACAGTTAGGTTCACTTTGTTATCGTTAAAATACTTTCCATCTTCAATGGAGTACTTAATACCAGGTCCGGTTTTATCTACCGTGAATTTGATCGTTTCTGTGCTTACGTTACCTGCTTTATCCGTTGAAACAACTTGCAGCTCGTAAACACCTTCATCTGTAAACATGTGTTTCGTTGTTGCCATCTGATCTTTAAGCACGAGTGGGTCAATTTCATATGCTTCGCCATTGTACGTAACTGTCGCATTTGATTCGCCCATGTTTAGGTCAGTCACTGTGATTGTCACGTCGCGGTCATCATTGTATCTGCCGTCATGACCGATGTTTGTAACAACAATTTTCGGTTTGACTTTATCAATTGTAAAGCTGACTTGTTTTTCTGCAGATGTATTTCCTGCCTCGTCAGTAGATTTAAGTTTTATAACATAATCACCATCGTCGGTAAACGTATGCTCTGCCTCCGCTTCTCGGTTCTTATGTTTCTTGAATGTAATTCCATCTGTTGGATAATCCTTGCCATCTTTCGTAATCGTAAGAATAATGTTGTCTAAATCAATATGCGAATCCTCAACCGTAAACTTGACATTTTTATCGGCATTCGCAAACTCATTCTCACTTACACCCGTGATAGCAACTTCTGGTTTTGAGTTATCGATGATGAATGACACTTTTGAAAAATCAGCCTGGTTTCCGGCTTTGTCAAAGTAGTCGACGTCAATCTCATAGACTCCCTCTTGTTTGAAGCTATGTGTTTTATGGGCTTTGTCACCTTTAAAGGTTTCCGTTTTACCATCTTTTGTGACGCGTAAAATAGTGCGGCCATCATCTTTATTTGTGTCTTCCGCAACAATATCCACATCTACTTGGCGGTTGTATTTCTTGTTATTCTCTACACCTTTTAGAGTTGCTGTTGGTGGTGTTTTATCGAGAGTGAAAGTTCTCGTAATTTTCTCTGCATCATTTCCAAGTTGGTCAGTTGAGCTCAACTCGATTGTGTATGTGCCTTCCGCTTTAAACGTATGACTTGCTTCAGCGATTGTACCATTTTGCTTGAATGTAATTTCTTCTGCATAGTTCGTATCGTTTTGTTTGACAACAAGGGTTGTTTTCGCCAAATCAAGTGTAAGGTCTTTTACAGAAAAATGAACAGTTGGATTCTCATCTTTAGGATAAAACTTTCCATTTTCAACTCCTGTAATGTTCAATTCCGGTTTCTCGGTATCAATTGTAAAATTAAGGGCTGTAGAGTTCTTCTCGTTTCCTGCCTTGTCATATACAGTAAGGTCAACATTGTATACACCGTCTGTTAACGTACGTTTAGCAAGAGCATCTTTACCAGTGATTGTGGTCACTTCTCCATTTTTCGTAAGTTTTAAAACGGACTTACTTTCATCCAAGTGTAGGTCAGACGCTGTGATGACCATATCCTGGGATTCTGTAAATTTGCCACCATTTGTTACTCCTGTAATTTCAAGATCAGGTGGTGTTTTGTCGATGACGATGTTCTGTAAAGTTCCTAACTCCGTCTCTGTTGTTTTCCAAAAATCAGTTATTTTTGCACTAATTTTATATGTTCCCTCTTCAGAAAGAGTGTATGTTGCTGTTTTCGAGAAGAGGCTATTGTGGATCTCCATATCAACGGTTTGTTGTTCACCGCCATCCTTGCTATATGTTAGCTTAGCTGTGTCGATAGACAGTGGATTAGTGATAACGATATTTACTCCCTCTTTGTAAAAGTCATTATCTGTTTTGTTAGCAATAGACATTTTAGCTGCCTGACTTACATTCGCAAAAGAGATGGCCTGTTCATCACTAACGTTTCCTGCCTTATCCTTTGCCGTTACCGTTACTTCATATTTGCCAACATCTTTAAATGCGATCGAAGCTTTTTTTCCTTGCCACACGATTTCTGGTGTTTCAAAATCGGAGCCATCCTTTTTAACTGCGATATTTAAATTTTGTTCAAAGTTTTCTTCCTCAACATCGATTTGAAGGTAGACCGTTTCTTCAAAAAACCCGCCTTCACGTGCACCAGACAGTTTAACTATTGGTTTAACGGTATCTCGTTTTACGTGAAATTCTGATTTATTTGGTGGATCCATTACCCATGTGTCTTTTTTAAAATCAATCTCCACCGGAATTTTGCCATCTTTGGTAAGGCCTGTAACGGATACACTGTATAGACCTTTGAATCCGCCTTCCGTGATTGGCGTAACGGCAACACTTCCAGGACCTTTTACATTAATGTCAAAAGGTATCTTGTTTGGATCTGGAGGTGTCACTGTTTCAACTGGTTCAGGTTCCACTTCTGTTGTCTCTTCTGTTTCGGATCCTTCAGGGGCGGAAGGGTCAGTTGTTTCGCTTCCTGATGGATTATCCGTAGTCTCTTGTGTTTGGCTTCCTTCAGTATTTACTGAATCCTCAGGAGGTTCTTCCCCACCTGTCTCCAAACTCATATATTCCCCATAGTCATCTGTTAAATCGACCTTAAATTGAAGAGTATCTCCATTTATGTACCACTCTTTTGAAAAGTCCTTGCCAATCTCCCATTTTTCAATTTTATTATTTTTGTTAAATTCGACATACTGTTCCGTATTGACCTGAGATGATACGTTCAGGCTAAACAAAACCACCGAAAGCACCAAAACAAATGCAATCGGAATCCAGAATACCGATTTGTTTTTTCGGTAGCTTCTTGAGATCATTGCTATCACTTTACTACGCTCCTTTGTTCGATCATTTTATTTGTGTGGACAATCATGACATCTATTTCAATTTGGAAGTCGGATTCTTCTTCTTCGACTTCAGTTAGGATGGCTGTTTCGCCGTCACCTTCGAGGAGAATTGATGTTTCGTCGTCCTCTACCAACAATGTCGTCTCATCATCATCCTGTAATAGAGCCGTTTCCTCTGATAACAGCGATGTTTCCTCCAGCGAATCGCTTTCTACCAGCAATGCTGTCGGTTCCATGTTTGTTTCATCAAGCATGGAGGTAGGCTCGAGCTCTTGGCTCATGAGGGCTGTGTCCTCCACTTCCGCCGATGCTGCAACAGGAACCTCCTTTTTCCGAAGCTTGATTTCACTTGTTGTTCGCTTCGTTTCTTGAGCTTCAAGGGAAATGCGGTCATTATTCCTCTTTCTCTTAAATCGATTCCCCGTAATATCCGCAAAAACCTGAGAGATTTGTAGTTTCATATAGACGATGATTGAGATGATGAGCGTGATCAACGCTCCCGCTAATCCCCCATAAAACATGATCTGGTATTCCAATCGAGAGCCCCCCTTTCAAAGAAATGTGCAAAGGACATGGGGACAGGTTCATTGTCCCCGCCTGGGACGATGTACCTGTCCCTTTGTCCCACTATCTAATATTTAAATTTCCCATGCGTCTGGAAAGCTTTTTATAGGCTTCATCGTTCTGGGCACCTTCAAGTTGACCGCCCTTATTGAAAACTTCCTTTGCCTTGCTGTAGTTGCGCTGATCCTCTTGCTTTCCTTGTTCAATATCTAGCAACAGATTGCCAAGCTTCACATAGGCATTTAAGCTTTTTGGATATTCTTTTAAAATCCCCTCAAATTGCTCAACTGCCTGAGACTGTTCGCCCATCTCCTGATAAATCACACCGATATCGACCATAACCTCTTCCTTGTTTTGCACATTTAATTCAAGCAGGTTATTGTAGTGGTCAATTGCTTGCTCAAAGTCATCACGGGCTGCAACCTGGTCTTCTGAATTGACGCCTCTGCTATAAAAAGCCTGGGCAAGCTTTTGCTCAAATTCAATTTCATATTTGAGCTGCAACTGCTCATCCGGTGCCAATTCGAGAACCTCTTGTGCTTTTTGTACGACCGTAATGGCCTTCGTATTGGCGTCCGCGATTTGACCTTTATACGAAATGTAGATATTCGCAAGTGAATTATAGTTATCTACCTTTTTCGCGTTATTCGGGAGGTTGTCATTGAACTTTTCAAATTCTATGAGATTCGTAGAAAACTGTTCATAATCAATATTCATTCCGCCCAATGTTGTCGCAAGTGTTATGTAGTAACTCGCATCCGGAATCTTTTTTTCATCAACTTGCTTAAAATACTTCAATGCCACTGGATAATCACGTTTCAGGTCAAAATACGTCATTCCTAGCTTAAAAAGAACTTCACTATTTTTATGGATGTTCCCGTATTCGTCATTCACATAGGACTCAATTTTCGAAAGACCCGTATCGACATCATTTCTGTTGATATACACATCAAGTAGGTTGATATAGGCAGAAGCACGACCTTTGTCTACCTTGATGGCTTTTTCAAGAAGCTTGATTGCCTCGGTATCATTGCCCTCAATCAACGAAATACTAGATTCATTGACAAGCCCCATGTAATCCTGGAACTGCTCATTTTGCATACCTTGATAACCGAGCACTGATGTCGTGGAAAAACCAAGACATAAGACGGCTGGTAGTAAAAAAAGGTAGAGCCGCTTCATCATTTTTTTCCGGTAGCCTGCCGTAAGCTTATTGATGTTTTGAAGATCGTATAAAAGCTCTTCACAGGTTTGATAGCGATTTTCCGGTTCAGCCTGGGTACATTTTAAAATGATGTGCTCAAGTCCCTCTGGTAAAGTCGGGTCCCATTGGCGAATTGGTCTCACTTCATACGGTGGATCAGCTAGACTTTTACCTGTTATGAGTTGGTACAGTGTCAATCCCAAGCTGTATATGTCCGTTCGAGCGTCCGTACGTTTCCCGGAAAGCTGCTCTGGTGCCGCATACGTTTTCGTTCCAAGATTCGTCGTATCGGTCAAGCTCTCATCCTTAAACTCACGCGCAATCCCGAAGTCAATCAGCTTGATTTTCCCTTCCGGCGTCAACATGATATTGTCCGGCTTCATGTCGCGGTAAATGATTGGATGCGGCTTTCTCGTATGTAAATAATGGAGAACCTCAGCAAGCTGCTTTGCCCAGTTAATCACAAGCTTTGCCGAAATGATTTTTTCCCGCTTCAGCTTTTGCTTAAGTGATTCACCCTCGACATAATCCATCACAACATAAATGTCGCCCTCAGATTCGATGATGTCGTAAATCTTTGGAAGGGCACCGTGATCGAGTTTCTTCAACATATTCGCTTCGACGACTAAGCTGTTGATGAGGAGCTCGTTATTGCTGTTGTCACGTTTGCGAATATCTTTGACGACGAGGGACTTGTTGAGTCGATTGTCCATCGCTAAATAGACAATACTCATCCCGCCACGGCCAATCTCCTTCAATATTTCATATCTATCATCTATAAAACTTCCAATTTTAATCAATGTAATTCCCCCAAAATTGAAAAGCGCAAGGCGCCTGTAGCTAGACACCGAAAACTAGATTGTACGTCCACTCTTTAAAGCTACGAAATCTAGCCCTTCACACAACATGCGCCAGAACAACGGAGATATTGTCAACCTCTTTCCGTTCCTTCACGGCATCGACGAGTTTTATCGCCTTGTATTTTAACTGCTTTTCGTTTAAAAATTGATTCGGACGGAGTTCTTCAAGCAGTTCCTCGTCAGTGATTTTATGATAAAAACCATCTGTACAAAGTAAAAACACAGTGCCTGGTTCAGTTTCTCCGGTGGTGATAACGACATCAAGATCTCTTGTCGCACCAACACATTGTAAAAGCACATTGCGACGCGGGTCCTTCAAGGCTTGCTCTGGTGTGATGTTTCCTCGTTCCACCTCACGTGCCACCAAGGTCTGGTCCTTTGTCAGCCTTGTTACCTGCTGCTGAATTTGATAAGCACGGCTGTCCCCGATATGTACGATATAATAATTCGAATAAATGATGAGGAGCGCAGTGACAGTTGTTCCGACTTGCGTATTATTTTCGTCCCCGTATTCCAGGATTTTTTCATTTTGCCGAGAGATGCATGCTTCGAGTGCATGGCGGATGTTCTCATCCTGCTGCTCGGAATGAAGCAGGTCTGGTAACTCCTCCTCAAACCAGTTGGATAGACCACGAATGACCGTAGCACTTGCCAATTCTCCTTGATCGAGCCCACCCATTCCATCGCAAACCACGAACATCCCGACATATCCGTTCGGCGTTTTAGCTGTTTTCACGAGCATGGCATCCTGGTTTGTTTTCTTTTTAATCCCGACATCTGTGTGGTATGCATGTATGAACGCCACTTTTTTTCACCTCATTTAAAATGCGTAATGCGCATGGCTAGGCGACAAGCACAAGAATAGCGCTGGTCAGAAGGCGTTTTTTGCCTTCCGAAGCAATTGGCTTGTGACCTCGAGCCGATGGCACCTGTATCTGAACAATATTTTTATATTTGAACCCTAGAAAAGCCTAAATTCAAATTCTTCGTTAGCTAACTTGATTTTGTCTTCGTGCTTGATTTTCACTTTATTTTTCGGATCAAGCTTGACGCCATTCACATAGCTACCGTTTCGTGATTCTTGGTCAATGATAAAATATTCTCCGTTTTCGGTAATCAACTCAGCATGTACACGACCAACGACTTTATTTTTCGATGTGTAATCGGTGTGTTGAGGGTCACGGCCGATTTTAAATACTTTCTTTGTGACCATGATTTTTTCTTTAGTAGCTGTAAGCAGAAATGGCTGCTGCTGATAAAAGCCTGTGCCGACACCTAGTGCTGTCGTTCCTTCTTCCTCTTCCGGTTCCTTGTAGGCGGTAAGGACGGTTGTACCCTCTTCCTCCTCAGGTTCATGCGTGTCAAAGGCAATCGGACTCCCCACATTTGGCTTAATGTTGATTGAAGTTCCACCCGCAAACAGTGCGTTTCCTTCGCCAAGCTCGGTACGCGTAATCCGCTTGTATTGAACTTCTTCCTCAATCTCTAACTTTTGTTTTGTCTTTTTATCAACCTTTTTACTGCTGTATTCCGACGTAATCACACCATTTTCTTCAGACGCCTGGATTTCACTGCCAGGACTATAGTAATTCGGCGTTTGCGGTTCTTCATCTTGGATTGGCAGCCTCTTAAAACTTTGAGGTGAAGCCGGCTTGTTCAACAACAGCTCGTTCAGCTTTTTTTGAAGGGCATATAGATTGATTTCCTCTGATGTTGCGAAATAATTATGTAATCTCACAAAAAACGCCAGGTCATCATTTTCATCATAGGAGTGAGAGTGTAAGAAACTGGTGAAGAATTCCCGGATTGATACCTTTTCAAAAATATTATTTTTAATCGGCATGTACAGTAGAATTAATCTGTTTGAAAAATTATCAATGAAGATGTAGTTCTCATCAAAAACAAAGTTGTTCACATTTAACCCAAGGCGCTCCGACTCAATTAACGTTTCGACGATGTTTGTAAAAAGTGAGTGAAGATGTTCTTTCGTTAGTTCGGTAGTGGATGATTGAGCAAGTGTCACCTCAGATACTACGTCATAGCGAAAATACGCCTCATCGTCCTTGTTAATTACAACACATGGCAAAAGCCCTGGAACCTTGTTGTTTTTTAGCTTATCGGCTTCTGTAAAATCAACGCGGAGCTCAGTTGGCACCTTGTAAAAGATGAATTTGGAAACACCATAGTTTTCAATATGTAAATCAACATGTTTAATCATTTTCTTGCACTCCTATTTCTATCAAATGCGCCTTGGCGTATTTGCGTCCTGATTTTTTCGCGCTCGCACGATGTGGGTCACAAAGACGTTGCCACAGGATGAGGCGTTCTTAGTCTTTGATCTTACGCGCGAAAAGTTTCCTTTGAAAATCTGTGACATCCGCCGGAGGCTTACCTTTATTCAGTTAGGATTGAACCAACTGAATAGAATAATCTCCGTATCACCAGTTCAGGGTCTTGCTGAATAAAGTTATGAGATGAGGACAACCGGCGAGGCCAATTGCCCTCCTCATGGATTATTTAAATGCGCTAGCGTTGTTGTTAATTGCAGTTTCAGCAGCGTTGTAGTTTGTAACAGTGTTATCAAGGAATTTCGCGTAGCTATCAATAACTTGACGATATTCCTCAAAACGTGGAGCCAACGCATTGAAGTTTCCGCGAATTGTATTAGAAGCGTCAGAGTTCCATGTAGCGGCTAAGCCGTTCATTTCCTTCTTGATGTCTTCTAATGCAGTTGAAAGCTGTTGGTTTAGGGTACGGATTTGCCCAGCGGTTTTGCTAACCTCGCCAAGGGAAATCTTAATTCCATCAACTGACATTTCGACACCTCCTTTATTGGTAGATTAGTAGGTAATGAGATTAGTTCGTTAAGCGACGAGCTTGGTTTACTACCTCGTTTTGTGTTTCACGATATGTTTTTGAGCTAAGCTTTAAGAATTCGGAGTATTGTCTCATCAAGTTCGTCATTTTTTGGAAGTCATCCATGAAGCCCTTGATTTGAGAAACATATGCTAGATTATCAGTACCTTGCCATGCTGCCCCCATGCCTTCAACCTCTGTGTAAAGAGCTTTGTAAAGTCTCTCATAATCAGCAGATTGTTGGTCAATGCGAGTAGCCGCAGTGTCTAATTTCGCTGGATCAACTGTAATTGAACGTGCCATTGTGTTTTCACCTCCTTTAAATATTGTTGTATGAGTTAACTCGGCTTGGGCCGAGAGAACTTTGGATAGTGTTAAAACTCAAATCCTTCTCAGGTCATAGCCGACTCTTCGGTATTTGTCAGCGGCACTTTGCAGGCTTGATGCACTTTTGGTAGAGCCTATCCCCTTGAACTCGCGATTGAGTCCGTTTGAGATTTCATCGAGTTCTCGTGAGATAGCATTGATTTCATAGATAATGCTATTAATCTTCCGTCTAACATGAGGCTTCATTGAGTTTCCTCCTCATTTTTACTATTTTCATAGTTAGTTAATAATCCTTGCCTTACTAACTAGCTTCGTTTCGCTCGATTCAAGCAATCTTGCAGTGGTATTTAAGTAGTTGATGTTTTGATTGAGCCTGTATGAAAAAGAAGTAAGGATATCGGCACTTAACACATGACGCATATCTAAAAGGTCAACCTCCCAATAGAGGGAGTCAATTCTATCATTCAGTGCGCTCACTCTGCGTTTGATACTTTCAAGTCTTTGCGCATAGTAGTAAAGCCGATCGACATTCACTTTCAAGTAAGGTTCAACCGGGAAGTAGCCCCCGAGCTTTGCCACTACTTTTACAAAAAGGATGGCCGCTTTCGTTGCTACATCCGCTATAAACTTGTTTATTTCGTCTTTAACCTGTTGCGATAATTCTTTTACACTTGCAATAAACTTTGTTGCTTGGTCTTTCACCCAATTAACTGCTTTTTCAAGTCCTCTTTTTGCTGCGTCTAGGATGTATAATGTGGCATCCCGAATCGCTGCTGCCGCTCGATATGCCAACACTTTTGGATGAAGGGAGGCCGCTAAAACGATAGCTGCGGCAATTGGATTTCCAATATTACGAACAAGAGATGCGCCATCAGATGCGCTTTTAAAGTCGCCCTGAGGAGTAAAATCCACACTCTCTAAACCATGGGCATACAGAGGATCACTATCGTCCGTATTGACAGCAACTGTTTTATCCACATATGGAGCATAGCCAAGAGAGGAAACCACATCCCCCTCATGGACGATAAATGTATTTCGATCCTTTAACGCATCTCGTTGTGCCTTTGTAAGGGTCCAATAATATAAAGGAGCTCCATTCACCACATACGAGGTTAGTTTTTCATCTTCAAGATTATGGACCAGCACATACTCCGCCAGATTTCCGCCTTTAGAGTGGCCGAATACATACTGTTGCCCATCTAAATTTTTAATGTAGGCTTCATAAAAATCATTTGCTTCTCTTTGCTGTTGAATGGTTATTCCGATACCCGCCTCTACATTTGATACCCAGTCGGTTGCTAAATCACCAATTCCAGCCATTTCACTTCCTCTGAATAATGCGGTACCGTTGCCTTCTTTATCCGTGAGGGCATATCCAACAAATCCAGAGTTCGATTCACCACCCGAATTACCTCCGTTTGGATTATTGTTTTGGTAGCCACTTAACGTTATTTCATGAAGAGGTGATGATTCATATTCATCCATATATTTAATGATTTGGTCATATTTATCTTTCGAATTTTTGCTTAATGCGTCCCTATCGATTCCATAAATGATTTCATTTAAGGTAAACGATTTGTTTCCACTTGGACGATATTCAGATGGTATATCCATGTACGATAACTGCAATAAGATATATTTTTCATTTTCGTTAATGTTATTAAGAGACATCCCAATCACTCCTCAAAGGATTCGTAATTCTCAATAACGTTTTCAGGTCCGTTTAAAATCATGGTAGGCTCGACATTCGGGCTTGGGTTCTCTGGATCTAAACGGAAATCAACATTTACCTCACCATACACTTTTGCATCTAAATTCGACCAAGGTAAATTATTGATATAAGCCGTATTGATATACTCATCAATGTCTTCAGATTCATCTACAAATCCTACTGAAAGAACATATTGCTTCGTACCTAAACCTTTTAACAAATTAAACACATTATAAATACCTTGACTGTACTGATTCACATCTGGTTCCCCAGAGGTTTTTATACCAGCAATAATACTGACACCTACATTTTTACTCGTTGCAAGAATGTCTTCTACAGACTTAGTTTTTAGAGTCTCATCATTTCCTGTATTGCGTAAAATGACTTTAAAAAGAGTCCCAGGTGGAAATTCGCTCGCAATTTGGTCTTCTACTTTTTGTTGGAGTTCGTTTGCCCACTTAGCAGGTAAGTAAAGATCGACAAACTCATCTCCATCCTCCTGAATTGTAAACACGATGTCAGGTTCACCTTTAGGATGAACAGTGATGAGGTCGCCTCCATACAAATCTTCAAAAAGCTTGCTGCCCTTTTTGGCATACATAACCTCAAATTCCTTATCATACTTATCTTCTAAATACTGGATTGCTTTATCCTCGGTACTCGCACTGCTTGAATTCATACACCCTGTTCCTCCTATTATGAGAATGAATAGAAGAAGGAATAAGACTACCCTCTTTTGTAACCTCATTTGGCACCTTCCTTACGTAAAAATGACTTTGATTCCTAGTAAAAATCGTCTATTGCCACTTGGTTATTGCATTTTGGCCGGGATTTGGCTTGTCAGTCCGGGTTCACTTTTCGGATATCGGACAAAATGATGGATATATGGGACATAAATTTGTCCTTATCGGACTAAACATCCCATATATCGGACCATTTCGGATGGATATGGGACAACCTTTTCAATATATGGGACATAGCGGAAATTTTCGCTTTTGCCCGAAAAGGCCGTGCTTAAAACCTAAACCAACATCAATTTCTGCCCGTTTAAAAATCCCAACTCTTCCACGGTTTGGTTTATGTCAAAAATCTTTCCGGTTTCGCGGTCACACACCACCGTGGTGTCGGTTGCGACAAAGTAGCCGTTAGAAAGCTCTGTCATGGTGTTTGCGAGTAAAAACGTGACTTCATAGAGCTTACTTTGGGCTGGGATGAAGACGTCGTAGGATTCGCCAGAGGCTGGAATAAAAACCTCGACCAACACTTTATCCATGATAGACTGCCTCCTCTTCCCGAACTGCTGAACCTGTTAGTAACTTGACTAACTTTGGTTTTCCTTTTGATAGCACGTATCCAAAGTCTTCTGGAATCTCTTGGTACATGCTGTTTGTCACTTTTGAAACTTTTACTAAAAATTGATCGGTAATGCCGTTCCCAACCCAGATGCCGTCGCTAAGTGAGACTTGCTTTTTAAACCAAGGCTCGAATGCGACTGAGTTCAGTGCGTCGGCACGATCTGAGATGATCATGAACACATTAAGTCCGTCAATGCGTTCTAGAAATACCTTCAGCTTATCCTGACCATCCTCTGATAAAAGCATCATCATGTCGTTGAATGAATGAACAATACAGTAGAGTGGCTCGAACACTGGTGGTGTCTCGCCAAGCTCAATCGCATCCTTCGTTGTGTTGTTGCGGAACACTAGTGTGTTAAACAAGTACACGATTGTCTCCTCAATCTCCGCTGCACTAGACACATGCTTTCCGCCAACTCTAATGAGTTCCTCATTCGGATCAAGGACGATCACTTCATTTTTCTCATGACTTTGAACAATTTCTGAAATTCCCTGCATCACACCTGAAGTTGCCTCACTACTGCTAGCCAAGACAAGATTCACAAAATACTGGCCGAAATCAAAATACGTGATAGCAAGTGATTCTTTTTCCACACCAACTGGTAGTCGGTGAGACTTGTTATACTGAATTTCATCTCGTAAATACTCAATATCCACTTTTTCCGGCAAGACTGGAATCCGTTTCGCAGCACTCTTGCCCCAATTATCACGTAAACTGCGACAGTAATCTGTGATGTATTGGTACATGTCCTCTACACCCTCAGTGATAAGAGCGACCTGGAACTCATATACGCTATCAGCTTTGAAAATGCCTCGGCCTTTATGCTTCGATGGGAAGACGCCGTCAACATTTCCGAGCACTGCTGAGTATTCAGAAGTATCATTAAGCTGAAGCACATACAACTGCTTGAAGTTTTGCATCAAACGGTAGCGAATCGCACCGGTATGTGCAGCTGTCACGATAAAATAAATGCCATACTTCGTGCCTTCACGAGTGAGGTACGAAATCGTCTCCTCATGTGCCTCATACATTTCTGAAAAGGCTGCGTAGTTGTGAATCACAATCACAATCGATGGCAAGCCATCCTCTGAAAGACGGTTGTACGTCTGCAAATCACCGCCATAATTGGACAACTGCTTTTTCCGTCTCTCAATCTCGCTGTTTAGCATTTTAAAGAGATTATCAATCTTCTCACTATCATGGGATAACAGAACATCCCCAATATGTGGCGCTTCTCGGAACCAGCTTAACGTTTCAGAGCTAAAATCTAGTAAATAGGCATGTAGCTCATCCGGTGTATGGGACTCCATTAGCGAGTACATTAACGTCGCAATGAAGGTCGTCTTGCCGCTGCCAGCAACTCCATAAATGATAGTATTGCCATCCTGAGTGATTGGTAGTCTCATAACATTTTGACTTTGGTTCGCCGGGTCGTCATATTCCCCAATTACAGGATTTAATTCGAAGCGATTATTTGTCGCATCCCTATATTTTTCAACTATTTGATCTAAATAGATCTTTGCAGGAATTGGCTCGAGCCATAGCTGCTTGACCTTGATATTTTCTTGGTTTGCTAGAGTTTCTAAGTACTTCGTCACTTCATCAATTTGCTTCGGCGGATTTTTTACCGCTGTTTTTCGGTCAATCTTCGCACTCTTGATGACACGACCCAAATGGTCAATCACACGGATGGTTTCATCCACACGTTTTTCAATCTTGTCAGCTGGATAATACGGTGCCCCTGCCCATGCCGATTGACCAAGCTCGAACAACTCGTTATACCCAACTTGGAGGTAAAAACGGCCGGTCGTTGACAGCTCGGCAGCATCAGGTCGCTTGATGACCTCCATACTATCGGCTTTTTCCTGTACTTTCAGACTGATTCGGAATTTTGAGTTACTCCAAATTTGATCGTCCACGACACCAGACGGTTTCTGGGTCGCTAAAATTAGGTGGACACCTAAGCTTCGTCCGATACGCGCCGCACTCACCAACTGTTCCATAAACTCTGGTTGCTGGGTTTTAAGCTCGGCGAACTCGTCTGAAATCATGAACAAATGCTGTAGTGGTTCTTCTACTAAACCTTCGCGATACAGCTTTTGGTATTTATAAATGTCAATATTACTTGTATTCATCCGTCGACTCGTCTCACTGAAAATGGACTGGCGACGCTTTAGTTCACTTTGAATCGAAATCAAGGAGCGTTTTACGGCTGCCCCATCAAGGTTTGTAATTGTTCCAGCTAGATGCGGCAGATTTAAAAAGGCATTTGCCATTCCGCCACCCTTGTAGTCGATTAATATAAATGCAACCTCATCCGGGTGATAGTTGACTGCAAGCGATAAAATGAACGTCATGATGAACTCGGACTTACCAGACCCTGTCATACCTGCAATCAATCCGTGTGGACCATGGTATTTTTCATGAAGGTCTAATTTGAAAAGTTCACCCATTGTGTCAACCCCAATTGGTGTTTCAATCGACAACACCGGGTTGTTTTCCTTCCAACGAGTCAATGCGTTCAAGTGCTCGATTTTACTTACCCCGAACATTTCAAGGAAGGTCACCATTTCTGGGAGCGTGTACGCCTCAACAGATGAAGCAAGCTGGATGTTCGCTAAGCGAATCGCAACCTCTTCCGCATCTTCACGCTCATAAAATTCTGCATCAAAAGCTGTGTATGAGCCGGAAATATCGTCCTTGTCGTATATCTTTGACATGTCGTCCGCAAGCTCAACAACCATCGTACATTCCTTCGGTAAATTTTTAAGCTCATCATATAAAGTAACAAGGCTAATCCCGATGTTCTTTTTCTCTTCTAAAAGAAGGTTAAACATCTCGGCCCTTGACGCAAGTGACTTACTCATCGAGAAAATCAAATAATGCTGGTCAAGGTCTTTTAACTGCTCCTCATCGAGACTGACACGATATGCAATTTCTTTTTCAAAATAACTGGAGAGTTCCTTCACCTCAGTCGCATCTGTTGCGATAAAGCGAATTTGCATCCCATCATCCCATACATGTGGAAGCCATCTTACAAACTTCCAGTACTCTTCCTCGTCTTTGTCGTAAAGGAACACAAGCTTGAGCTCGTCATAACTGTGGAGAGCCGTTAATTGAAAAATTAGACCCTTCACAAAGTCCTGCACCCGACTTCGACGCCCAATCACACCACTGACATACTCCTCAACAAAACTTAACGTGACAGGCACCTGTTTTAAAATGTGCGGAGCCTCCACCAATTTATAAAGCTCATCCTGGAGATTGTCGTCCTCTAGTGTGAATTTTTTCTCCGGGTATTTCAGCTCTGCATTTAATGGAAGATCGCCAATCCCAAGGCGGACCTTGAGGAAATCATTTTGCCCAATCGCGCGCTCCCACAGATTTCTTTTTTGCATTGTAATCCTAGAAATAAGATTTTGAAGAGCAACATGGTTTTCATGAAGAATTTCACTTTGCCGTACGCATTCTTCTTCAATTTTTTGAGCCATTTCTTCTATGTATTTCGAGTATTTTTTTTGACGTTTTGCTTCATGCTTGATGCGCTGCTTTTTTTCATGACGCTTCGTTAAAATCGGCCAGAGAACCGTTCCGATTAGCATACTGAACGACATGACCAATGTCGGCAGGGCTTCCGTGAATTTCCTGCCCTGTGACATCACGTTGTTTAGCGTGAACAATCCCATGAAGAGGGACCCCATCCCCATTGTGAGCGAGGGTCCGAGCATGAACATCAATGGCGTTTCATCGAGTTCACGTTGTTGAGGCGGTGGATCGATTTTGATTTCCGTCCTCTTGATGTCACGTTTGAATCGTGGTGAACGGTAAAACAGGTCGTCATTTTTTTCTTCCGTTTCAAAGTCGTCGAGCGGCTCCTCGTCCTCAATAACCGGCTTTTGCACCTCAAATGGACGGAAGGCATTGCGGTCTAAAAATACCAATTGATGCGGGTTATTTAATGATAGTAACTTGCCGTTATAAATAATTTTTAACCCCATGATGTAAATGACATCACCGGCTGAAAGAACCTTTTCCTTTACGCGTTCACCGTTGACATAAGTACCGTTCGAACTATTATTGTCAGTGATAATTGCATGACCCTGTGCGTCGTACTGAATCACACAATGGGAGCTGGAAACCAGTTTGTTTGAGAAACGGATGTGGCTGTCATTTCCACGTCCGACCCGAATGCTGCTTCCCGTCACCTCATGCTTTGTATACTCATTTCGATCACTTGTCGGTGGCTCAACATATAAAAGCGCGGATGCATCATTGTTACGCGAAATGGTGTATGTTTTAAATGGCTCAATTTCCTGTTTGACAAGGATTTCCTGCTTGTCATTTTTCAGAAATGCCGATTTGTTGGACTTCAAATACCATTTGCCGTCCTCCGCCTCAATCGCCATCATATCCGCTGCTTTACCGTTACCATCTTCAGACGTTAAAATATAACGCCCCGTAATGCGTTCCGGCAGTACAAATGTAAAAGCCTTTTCCCGATCAAATAGAGTTAATATCAAAGCAAATCTCTCCTATCAAATGCGCCTTCGCGAATTTGCGCCGTATTTCTTTCGCCGGTTTTTCAACGACTTCTTCTGAATCCTTTGGGGCGTTTCCTTTTTCCTTTTCTTCCTTCGCAATACTTCTAAAACATTAAAATTCCACCAAAACACGGCAGATAGCAGCCCAAGTATAAGAATGAAGTACCCTACACTTTGGCCAAAAGTCCGTCTGCCGGTTATGAAAATAAGCAAATAAATGATAAAAATAAAACTAATAAGAGTTAGCAATCCGTTCAAAAAATACATCCCTGGATATGAGACAGGGTACTTGCTCATCCAATTTAAAATCCAATAGTTTAATAGAAGAAGGATGATGAGCATGATGAAGCCGCTCGTCGTTTTTCCAACATAGATACTCTCCAATGCTTCAATATAAAACATCATCACAAAAAACAAGGAGAGGTATTGAATTAGTTTTTTTATAATAATCAAGGCTGTGACCGCCTTTCACTTCTAGCGTAACTGACTAATCTGAAGTACCGATGGGCGAACCCATCAATATCATGTTCAGCGCAGATGTTGAGCCCTTGCTTCAGCTCTTTTTCGTGCTTCCTCTTCAGCCTTTCTTCTGGCCTCCTCTGCAGCACGAGCAGCTGCCTCTTCTTCACGCTTGATTTGGTTTGCGACCTGAATGATGTCTGGAGCGACTGAATCAAGTTTTGAGGCAATCGTATTTAGTTCACGATTGATTTCCGCGATTGCTTGATTGATATACTGCACCTCTGTCGCCTGCCAGGCCGAGTTTATATTTCCTTGAAACCCATTTAGTGAGCTTTTTAGATTACGAAGCTGTGAGGCATAGTTGCGAAGTTGGTTTGCCTGTGAAATGGCAGCAGAAACATTAATCCCCATAAAAATCACCTACTTATATGAGTTAGCCCCTTCATTATCGGGGCGAAGTTTACATAGTTCGTTCACATTTTTTCCAGATATATACTAAAAATTAACGGATATTTTGGATTAGGTCAATTTCTCCCGAATATTCCAATAATAAATAAAACCATACTTAAGACCTGTTTTGTATACATTTTTCTACAAAATGCATGTTGCACCGGACCCGCCTACTACCTAAGGTGTACTACCCTACTAGTTCCTTTTGATGTTTCATAAAACGAAAGAACGTTGATAAACCTCGACATAATATCTTGAAATCGAGCCTCTTGAAGCACTTTATTACAATTCGTAGGAGAATAGTCCTTTTGTTATTAATGTTTGTAATAAAAATGTAACTTGACAACCATCGTCACGTTATTGGTATTTTGTAAGCATTTTCATTGTTTTAGAGAGAAAAATCATTGTTTCGAGAAGGTTTAGTAATCAATTTGTAAAGGACGGTCCATTTTTTTACAATTAGGAGTTTGGAGTGGAATAGCCAAATCTACAGTTTATGGAAAAACGTGAGAGATTTGAACTAAGGTTTCTCGTTTTTTCGCAGGTTTCATGGAGATATTTGTGCGCTTTCTTTCCTATTAAATAGAGTGCAAAAAACCTAGTCGGGGACTAGGTTTCTCGTATCACTAAATGGGTCGTAATGAATATCTTTTTTGCAATTTGTCTTCCTGTAATCCGTTCAAGGATGGTGTCAACGGCGGTTTCACCCATGACTTCGGTATGAACTTTAACTGTTGATAATGGTGGGAAAACGTACTTGGACACACTGATGTCATTGACCCCGACGAGGCTCACTCGGTCAGGAACAGCTATTTTTTCTTCGTTCAAGGCACGTAAAGCGCCAATCGCAAGTAAGTCGTTGGCAGCGAAAAATGCTGTTGGCAGTGCGTCGCCTTTTTCGGTGATTGCCTGTTTCATCAACTTATAGCCATCCTCAACCGTAAAGCTTCCTATATATAAGTTACTTTCATTATATAGATTTGAATCTGTAAGGTAGGATTTGAACGTCTTCTCCCGGATCTCATCAATTTCCGCAGAATGATCCTTGAATTCCTCACGACCACCTAAATAGCCGATGTTTGTATGACCCTTCTCGATAAAATGCTTCAGCACAGTCTTCGTTGCCTTTTCGAAGTCAATCACGACTGCATCATAGACATCCTCGGCAGGGTTTGAGTCGACGAACACGAGGTGTTCTGCCATTGTCGAGAGCTCTTCGACTTGACTCGGGCTGAACTTTCCAACTGCAATAATTCCATGAAGCTCCTCCTGCTTCATGCTTTCAATGCTGTTGTAAAATCGGGCTGTCTTGATATCGTGCTGCTCACAGCGTTGCTCAATTCCAAGCCTGATCGACATGTAATACAGGTCATTGAGCTCTTCCTTTTCAGTGTACCAAAGGAGAATCCCAATCCGAGCGGAAGGAGACTTTTTGGAGGGACGTTTTTTGTACGAAAGCGCCTCGGCAATCTCAAATATTTTCTTTTTCGTGTCATCGCTGACAGATAGGCTGGAATCATAATTAAGCACACGCGATACCGTCGCAATCGAAACGCCCGCTTTTTCCGCTATATCTTTAATCGTCGCCATGATTCATCTCCTTCTTCGGGATTGATTTTTTTTGCGTTGATGTGGGTGGGAATTGGGTACTTGCCACCGGAATTGCGTCGGTCGGGGCAGATTTGCGTCTCTTCCACCGGATTTGCGTCGATTCGGGGCAGATTTGCGTCATTTTCACCAGATTTGCGTCTCCCGGATGATATTTGCGTCATTTTCACCGGATTTGCGTCGATTCGGGGCAGATTTGCGTCTTTTTCACCAGATTTGCGTCTCCCAGATGATATTTGCGTCATTTTCATCAGATTTGCGTCTCCCAGATGATATTTTTCCTCCGGATTTGCGTCTTCCGGATGATATTTGCGCCTTTTCCTCCGGATTTGCATCGATTCGGGGCAGATTTGCGTCTTTTTCACCGGATTTGCGTCTCCCGGATGATATTTGTGTCTTTTCCTCCGGATTTGCATCGATTCGGGGCAGATTTGCGTCTTTTTCACCGGATTTGCGTCGATTCGGGGCAGATTTGTCTCTTTTCCTCCGGATTTGCGTCTTCCGGTTGAGATTTGCGTCATTTTCACCAGATTTGCGTCTTCCGGATGATATTTGCGTCTCTTCCACCGGATTTGCGTCGATTCGGGGCAGATTTGCGTCTTTTTTCACCGGATTTGCGTCTCCCAGATGATATTTGCGTCTTTTCCATCGGATTTGCGTCTC
>NZ_HE610986.1:538037-606239 GCF_000285535.1 Bacillus timonensis
TCTCCCAGATGATATTTGCGTCTTTCCCATCAGATTTGCGTCTTCCAGTTGATATTTGCGTCTTTTCCTCCGGATTTGCGTCTCCCGGTTGATATTTGCGTCTTTCCCATCAGATTTGCGTCTTCCGGATGATATTTGCGTCTTCCGCACACGATATTTGCAGTTTCGCACACGGATTTACATCCCACCCAAGTCGTCATTTCCAGAATTTCATCAGCTTCCTGCTCACAAGGGACCAGGAGAACCGTCCCTCTGGCTCACCCTTGGTTCACAAATGTGTATTTTGTTTCCCAATGGTATTGTTCGTCCTTTTTGGTTACGACGGATGGGAAGTTTGGGTGGTGAATGGCGTCTGGTAATCCTTGTGTCTCTAGGCAAACACCTAGGTATGGTCGAGCTTCGCCACCTCGCATGTTGAAGCCTTTTAGCGTGTTACTTGTGTAAACGACGACTGCTGGTTGGTTTGTTTCAACAACAAGGCGACGACCAGATGCCTCATCATATAGGTGAACGACTTTTTCGTCTAGCATAAATGGATGGTCATAGCCCTGGCCAACTAGTGCAATTTGTTCGTCATTTGATTTCGGTCCATCACTGATTTTTCTACCATTTTGAAAATCAAAAACGGTTCCTGTAACATCAAGGAGTTTGCCGGTTGGTAGAAATTCTTCGTCCAGTTCAAGAAACTTACTACTTTTTATCGTAAGCTCATGATCAAGTACGTCATTTTTGACATCACCTGATAGATTAAAATACGCATGGTTTGTAATGTTAAGAAGGGTGTCTGCATCCGGAACGCCTTTTGCTGAAATCACAAACTCATTTTCTTTATTAAGTGTATAAGTAACAGTCATTTCAACGGTTCCAGGGTAACCCCCTTCACCATCTTCACTACGATATTTGAACTCAACACCGACTCTATTTTCTTCATTCAAAATCTTTGAGTCCCACACTACCTTGCTAAATCCTTTTACCCCACCATGGATATGGTTATTGTTTTCATTTTGGTCAAGGGAATACGTTTCACCGTTTAGTTCAAATTGTCCGCCTCTGGTACGACCTGCGGTACGACCGACAATTGCGCCTTGGTAGCTAGTATCAGCAAGATACCCTTCAAGGTCGTCAAAACCAAGTACGACATTTTCCAGGTTACCATTTCGGTCTGGTGCGAGAATTTCTGTGATAATGCAGCCATAGTCAATGCAAGTCACAGTTAGCCCATTGTTATTTTTTAATGTAAATGCTTGAACCTCTTGATTTTCGAATGCTCCGTAATGATATGCAGTAACTTCCATATTCGTAATCTCCTATCTATTTTATAAAATGCCTTTTTTCGCCTAGGTTACAGCATATGTATCCTATTATTTAGTAAACTTTTCTATAAATCTCTTAAACGCCGTTTGGCCTGCTTCATCGCGTTTGTATACGCCAGCATCCTCGAGCACACGCATGAACTTTTTACCAACTTCGCGTTTAACAAGTTCATGAACGTCCTCTTTTGTTGGAGTATACGCTTTCAGCTCTTCTGCCCATTCCTGATGAATTGGATTGACTGAGTCGGTTTCACCGATTACGTATTTTTCAACCTCTAACAACTCGGTTTTCAGTCGAGCTGGCAATACCGCTAACCCCATCACCTCGATTAACCCGATGTTTTCCTTTTTAATATGATGCACATCGGCGTGAGGATGAAAAATGCCTAATGGATGCTCGTCGTTTGTGCGGTTGTTACGAAGCACAAGGTCGAGCTCGTATTTTCCGTTTCGTTTCCGGGCGATTGGTGTAATCGTATTATGCGGCGTGTCATCTGTGAACGCAATGATATCAACCACTGGGTCACTGTATGCGCGCCAAGACTGTAAAATATGGTCTCCCGCTTCAACCAAGGCATCTCTGTCACTACTTCTTAGGCGAAGGACAGACATCGGCCATTTTACGGTTGAACATTCAACATTACTGAAACGATTCCATGTGAATTTTATATCATCCTCCGCTTTCGCCATCGCAAAATCATAATTTCCACCCTGATAATGATCATGGGTTAAAATCGAACCTCCCACAATCGGAATATCCGCATTTGAACCAATGAAGTAGTGTGGAAATTTTTCAACAAAGCCTAACAGACGTGCAAATGTTTCCTGACTGATTTTCATATCACGATGCTCTTCACAAAGCAAAATACAATGCTCGTTGTAGTACACATATGGCGAGTACTGCAAATACCAGTTTTCGCCATGTAGTGGAACCGGGATAATGCGGTGGTTGGAGCGAGCCGGATGACCGATGCGGCCCGCATACCCTTCATTTTCCACACAGAGCAAGCATTTTGGATATTTCTCACCGGTGGTTTTTGTTTCTTTTTCAAGTGCAATTTGCTTTGGATCCTTTTCCGGCTTTGACAAATTAACCGTGATATCAAGCTCGCCGTACTTTGTTTCCACCTTATATTCAATATTTTTTTCGATTCGCTTCATTTGGATATAGTTGCTATTCTTACTTAACTCATAAAAATAGTTCGTCGCGGCAACCGGATCTTTTTGATGCAGCTCGTAAAAATGACGTGTGACCGCGGACGGAAGTGGAATCATCGTGTTCATAATTTTGCTTGCGAGAATTTCTTTTGCATCAAAATAGTCCTCAATGATGCCATTCTCACAAGCATAATCCACCAATTCCTCAACCAACGTTGGGATGTCTTTTTGGGGTGAGGCAGTTGGCTCAAAGTCCTCAAGCCCAAGTAAGGACAAAACCTGATTACGAACGTAAACACTGTCTTCTTTTTCAATGAGTCCGACTTTGGCGGCTTGCTCCGTTAGCTGTTGTACACTGCCGTAAATATTCATTGCTCATCATATCCATTTGGATGATTGACATGCCAATTCCAAGCATCCTTAATAATTTCGTTGATAGACGTGCTCTTTGGCTCCCAGCCAAGCACTTCCTTCGCCTTTCCAGAAGATGCAATAAGAATGCTTGGGTCACCAGCACGGCGCTCCCCAATTTTTACTGGAATGTCACGCTCTGTCACTTCTTTTGCGGCCTCAACCATTTCTTTTACAGAGAATCCACTGTTGCTTCCAAGGTTAAAATAGTTGCTGTCTCCACCATTTTGGAGGTATTTTAACGCTAAAATATGCGCATTGATGAGGTCCTCGACATGGATGTAATCACGGATACATGTGCCATCTGGAGTGTCATAGTCTTCACCGAAAATTGTAATGAAATCTCTTTTTCCTAATGCTGCTTGTAAAATAACCGGGATTAAGTGTGTTTCAGGATCATGGTCCTCACCAATTTCACCAGTTGCACGTGCACCTGCCACGTTGAAATAGCGAAGTGACACAAATTTGATGTCATGCGCAATCTCAGACCACTTCATCATTTTTTCCATCGCAAGCTTTGTTTCGCCATACGTGTTCGTTGGAACCGTTGGCATGTCTTCTGTGATTGGTACTTGCTTAGGCTCACCATAAGTTGCAGCAGTTGATGAAAAGACAATGGATTTGACATTGTTGTTTTTCATTGTTTCAAGGACAACTTGAGTTCCAAACACGTTATTATCGTAGTATTTTAACGGATCAACCATTGACTCACCAACAAGGGAATTCGCTGCAAAATGGATGACCGCGTCAATGTTTTCTTTTTCAAAAACGGATTGTAGAAAAGCTCGGTCACGAATGTCACCTTGATAGAACTTCGCCTTTGGGTGAACCGCATCCTTATGACCTGTTTGAAGATTGTCAACGACCACAACGTCCTCATTTGCGTCAATTAATTGATAAACGGCATGTGAGCCAATATAACCCGCTCCACCTAAAACTAAAATACTCATTTTGATTCGCTCCTTTTGGGACAGTACTTTCTCGTCCCATCCTATTTTAAAGGGTCAGTAAACCTGTCCCCATGTCCCGCAGTTCTTTCGCACCATCGCCAATGCTCACTTCATAGAAGGATGCTGGATAGCCAATGGTTTCTTCGTAAATTTTCCCGATAGTTTCGATGATCTCTTGCGCTTTGTCTTTTTCAACCAGGGCAATGGCACAGCCACCGAAGCCAGCACCTGTCATACGCGCACCGAGCACACCATCTTGAGCCCACGCTGTTTCTGCAAGTGTATCAAGTTCCTTGCCAGTCACTTCATAATCATCACGTAATGAAAGATGTGACGCATTTAGTAAACGGCCGAATTCTGTAAGGTCCCCCGCTTTTAGCGCCTTAAGAGCCTCTAGTGTTCTTTCGTTTTCATATACCGCATGCTTCGCACGTTTCTGTAGAGTTCCATTCTCGATTAGATGCTTGTGCTGTTCGAATTGCTCACTTGTGATGTTACCGAGCGCTTGAACGTCTAGTTCCTTTTGAAGTTGGACAAGTGCCTGTTCACATTCACTACGGCGCTCATTGTATTTTGACTCCGCAAGCTCACGGCGCTTGTTCGTATTCATGATTAAAATAAGATGTTCGTCTAGCTCGATTGGTGCGTATTCATACTTTAATGTATCACAATCTAGTAAAATTCCTGCATTCTTCTTAC
Organism: Bacillus timonensis; assembly: GCF_000285535.1. GTDB lineage: Bacteria > Bacillota > Bacilli > Bacillales > Bacillaceae_L > Ferdinandcohnia > Ferdinandcohnia timonensis. The sequence goes on from NZ_HE610986.1 coordinate 542,569, forward strand.
CCATTCCGATTGCAAATTGATCCATGATACCGGTATTGACACCAATAAACTTATTTTCCACAATTTGACCAATTTTTACAAGTTCAACGCGGTCAATCGTAAGGTCGAATAATTTTTCAAACATCACACCAGACACGAGCTCAATCGAAGCAGAGGAAGAAAGGCCGGCTGCATTCGGGATGTTACCGTAAAAAAGAACGTCCACACCAGTTGAGATATTATAACCATGTTCACGCAAGTAGCGGAGCATGCCCTTCGGATAATTTGCCCAATCGTGAGCCTTATTGTAATCAAGATTAGAAAGGTCGAACTCAATCACACCAAGGCCCTCAAAGTTCATCGAGTACATTCTAATTTTGTCATCTTGTCGTTTTCTTGCAAGCGCATACGTTCCTTTCGTGATGGAAGCCGGAAACACATGACCGCCATTGTAGTCGGTATGCTCACCAATGAGGTTGATGCGCCCAGGAGCGAAGAAAGTTCTGTAATCGCTTTCGTTAAAGACTTCTATAAATCTATCAGAAACTTGTTTAAAATCCATGATTTGCCTCCCATTAATTCGTATCTATCTCCATTGTAGAAGGCTAAGTAAAAAACGTCAATAAGTTTTAGTTAAAGTTTTACTAAAACTTTTGTGGTGGGGGGCTATTCTCCTGCGCCAAGGGGACGGTTCTCCTGGTACCCAAAAGTCTGAATTGAGTGACAAAAAGGAGCCACAGGAACCGTCCCTGTGGCTCTGTGGCTCTTAATGAAAATACATTCTAAATCCAATGATAATCAGCAAAAAGGATAGCATTTGCATAATGACTCTGCTTGGTATTTTTTGCGAGAGATAGACTCCTATTTGTGAGCCAATGATAATCCCAGCTCCCCCGAATGCGACGATCATCCAATCGATATTCCCGTGCCATACTTGAAGTAAAACACCTACAGAAGAATACAAGCATAGGGAAAAGATAGAGGTTGCGGTAGCGATATGAGTTGGAACACGAAAGATGTATACCAAAATCGGAACAAGCATCCAGCCTCCACCAATCCCAAGATAGCTTGAGAGAATTCCCATGAAAAAACCAAGCGGAATGAGCCACTTGGCACTTAATCTTGTATTTACTTGAAGAGTAGAGGTGAGGTTAGTGGTTAATTCCCCCGTTGCTGCGGCTTCATTTATCACTTCCTTAGTCACATTCTTCTTTTTTAGCAAATTTGTATTTTTTATCACTAAAAAGAAGCCTAAAAAGACGAGTACACTAGCAAAGAAAAAATAAAAATAAGAAGAAGAGTAGGTTTGAAGAAGCTTCACACCGATAAATGACCCTGGGAACGCACCTATTCCTAACTTGATTCCTGTGCGGTAATCAATTCGATTTTGTTTTGCATATCCAAAAACACCAGACAATGAGTTAATTAGTACAATGACTAGTCCTGTTCCTGCAGCAATAATGGGATCGATATGAAAGAGTAGCAAAAGTGCCGGTACAAACAGAAAGCCTCCTCCAGCCCCAACAATTGCCCCATAACCACCGGCAAATATCCCAATTGCCACGAGTAAAACACCTGTTACGATATCCATTATTACGTTCCCCCTATGTATGACTCCCTATTAACCTATCAAACTTTCTAGTTGTAGTAAAATAACAATGTATAATAGGGCATAACAAAACGTAATATTGCTTACGATGTAGAATACTATGTCCACATTCTTATATAATGAAAAAAATGCTACGATTGAAATGGCGGTTAAAAGGGGGCATACCATGAACATTGAGAATTTTAAACTCTTTTGCCTCGTGGTTGAAGAGGGGAGTATCACGAATGCTGCCCGAATGAGTTATATCTCTCAACCAGCTGTTACTAAAAAAATAAGCCAGCTTGAAAATGAGTATGGTACCCTGCTTTTTGAGAGAAACGGCGGGAAACTTGAACTAACAAACGCTGGGGAGGTTCTCTATCCATATGCGAAAGAAGTTATTGAAAATGTCAAAAGATCATTTGATGCTGTTCAAAAAATGATAGGCAATGAGGGTGTAAATTTACATATAGGCGCAAGCTTAACGATTGGTGAATATCTATTACCTCAGATTCTCGGAACGATAAAAAGAGCATATCCAAATATAACGTTCAGTCTAACAATAGGGAATACCCCACATATGATTGCATTGCTAGAAAATAATGAAATTGATATTGCTCTGGTAGAAAGTCATGTAGAAAATCCAATTTTAACAATTGAAAAATTTGCCGAAGATGAGCTGATTTTAGTCACTTCGAATGAACACCGATGGAAGTATCGCAATTCAATAGAAATAAGTGAATTGGTCGATGAAAAAATGATTTGGCGGGAACCTGAATCTGGTTCTCGTTTGATTGTTGAAAATTACCTTCGTGACTATGGAATCCTAGAGGACATTGAGAGTGAAATGGAACTTGGCAGTATTCAATCTATCAAAAGTGCTGTCGAAGCAGGTCTAGGGATCAGCATTCTCCCGAGGATTACAGTCTTGAAGGAACTTGAACTAGGAACATTGCGTCAAGTCAATGTGACCAACTTTTCACTCACGCGGACACTATGGTTGGTTCAAAAACCTCACCGTTTCCCAAAAATAGGCTTGCAACATTTCATTGATTTTATCCGGAATCATTAGGGGAACCAAGGGGACGGTTCTCCTGGTCCCCAAAAATCTGAATTAAGTGACAAAAGGGAGCCACGAGAACCGTCCCTCTGGCCCAAAAGGGTACCACAGGAACCGTCCCTCTGGCCCTGGCCACCTCTGGCCCAACATAAAAGAGGAGCAACCTATGCAGGTTACTCCCCTTTTATTATGCGCTTTAGTAGTATGGCTAGTTTTGGTTTAAGATATGCTCGATTTTGGTTAATTCTTCTTCTGTAAAGGATAGGTTTTGTAGGGCAGCTACGTTATCCTCGACCTGACTCACCTTACTTGCTCCTACTAACGCTGATGTTACACGACCCTCACGGAGAACCCATGCTAGTGCCATTTGTGCGAGGCTTTGTCCTCTCTCAACTGCTACTTCGTTTAATTGTTGGATTTTTTTCAACACATCTTCTGTGATTTGATCTTTTTTCAGGAATGTGTTTTCCTTTGCCGCTCTTGAATCAGTTGGGATACCGCCAAGATATTTATTGCTTAACAATCCTTGGGCCATAGGAGAAAATACGATGGAGCCTACGCCATTTTCAGTTAACACATCCTGCAGGCCATCCTCAATCCAGCGGTCAAACATTGAATATCTTGGTTGATGAATGAGCAATGGTGTGCCTAGTTGTTTTAAAATGCGAATGGCTTCCAATGTTTGCGTTGGATTATAGTTAGAAATCCCGACGTACAATGCTTTGCCTTGTCGTACGATTTGGTCAAGGGCACCCATTGTTTCCTCAAGTGGTGTGTTCGGGTCTGGACGGTGTGAGTAAAAAATATCAACATACTCAAGGCCCATTCGTTTTAAGCTTTGATCAAGGCTGGAAATCAGATATTTTCTTGAACCCCAGTCTCCATATGGTCCTTCCCACATATGGTAGCCTGCCTTCGTGGAAATCACCATTTCATCACGGTATGGCGCAAAATCTTGTTTCATCATCTTTCCAAACATTTCTTCTGCACTACCTGGCGGTGGACCGTAATTGTTCGCCAAGTCAAAGTGGGTAATTCCAAGGTCAAAGGCCCTTCTTAAGATGTTTCGACCATTTTCAAACGAGTCGACACCCCCGAAATTATGCCATAACCCTAAAGAGATGGCTGGTAACAATAACCCGGACTTGCCCACACGATTATACTTCATTTCATGATAACGACTTTCATTTGCTTGATAAACCATATGTATCCCCTTTCATTTCTTGTTTTTACCATTTTACTACAATAAAACAGCATGGTCACTGTTTTTAATCACAAAACAGGGCGGCCCTTTATGAGAGCCACCCCCGTTAAGTCTATTTTTCTTTAAAAATCTCCATCAGTTCAGCCGTTGCATCATCTGTGTTTTGAACATACGAAACAAGGTTCTGCATTTGATCGTTCTGGTTCTCAATGGAGGCTGTAATTTCCTCAAGCGATGCAGTTGTTTGTTCAATGATTGCTGCAAATTCACTAACGGATGTTTCAATGGAAACAGAAGAGTTCCCGATTTGGTTCGAGATTTTTTCAAAATGCTTCACTGTTTCATTTAACTCAGAAACAGTGTCATCGATTACCGTGAATACCCCTTTTGTATCCTTCGTAAGCTTGACACTCTCGTCCATTTTTTCTGCGTTTTCCGTCATTTGCTTTTGCGTTAAAGTGGTGCTTTCGTTTACCTCTTTTAAATTCTCGGAAATGAGGTTTGCTGTGTTAGATGTTACCTCCGAAAGCTTGCGAATTTCAGATGCTACGACCGCAAATCCTTTGCCACTATCACCCGCTCTAGCTGCTTCGATTGATGCATTCAACGCAAGCAAATTCGTTTGTGATGCGATTTCCTGAATACGGTCCGTAAAACCGTTTGTCTCATTAATTTTTTCAACTAAAAGATTCATTGTCTCAGACATTGAATTTACGGAAGCCTGGAAGTCCGTGATTTTTGAGAGTAAAAGCTCAATCGTTTCGTTTCCATTGTCAGCCGCTTGATTCGCATTTTCTGTTTGAAGGCTCAGGTGATTTGACCCTTTTACAAGTTCTTGCACAATTTTATTAAGGTCCTCAATCGACTCGGTGATGGTTGACGCTGCCTCATTTTGCGTATTCATTCCAGATGAGATTTCAGAAACGGCGATTGTCATCTCATTAAAGGAATGCATTTGCTCCTCACCTTGGCGACGGATGTTTGTAATGTTCTCACTGATTGTCTGTGAATTCTCCTCAAGCTGTGCAGCATGCTGCTTTCTCATTTCTAACAGTTGCTCGGTATGCTTATGAGTCTCCTGAATATCCTGAGTTAATCGCCCTGTAACTAAGCTTTGGAAAAACAACGTCGCAATAATTATCGCAAAAATCATATAGTAGATGATAATTTCCTTCGGTGCATAGCCAAACTCCTGACCTCTTGTTACAAAAAATAAAACCGTCAACGTAATCGCACATGCTACCCCAAAGAATAGCGTTTGTCGCTTATTGTAGATTGCAACCGTTGTCAATAAGTATAAAGGCAAAAGAATAATGGGCGGTGATTGCGAACTTAACATAATGACGAAAAGAACGGATGTAATCCCAACCATCGCAATGTAAGGTAAAGCAGATAAAAATAACTTCCGGTAAACAAGTGAAAAAAAGATGGATAAAAAAACCGCCCCACCAATGGCAATCGTGAGGATCATGTGAAGTGGCTGCTGAATCGAAACCTCTACAATGATTGCTAGAATGATAGAAATAAGTGAAACAATACCAACCAATTTGTTTTTGCGGATAAGGTCTTCCCTTTTTAAATCTTCGATGGATAAAATGGTTTCATTCATTAAATTGTCCCCCAATTGTTTATCTTCCTCTATTTTACATTTTTTTCATATAAATGAACAGACATTCACCATGGAAATTTTTGTTTAAACAAACGTTTGTTTAAACGACTTTTTCGTGTTCAATCAAACGTTTGTTTAGCAGTTGGGACTTACAGTCACAAGAGGTTGAGAATTCAATCAAACGTTTGTTTGAATTAAAATGTAGAAGTCAAACAAACGATTGTTTGAGGGGTATGTTCGGTAAAAAATATGCTTGTCACCACGATTAAATTTAAACCGTATATTAACCCACCATTTGTGTTAGCTTAAGTAAAAAATGCCTTAGGAGGAGTTGTATGCAAAAATCTGCATTTGCGCTATTGTTGCTATTCATGATGGTTCTTTCTGCTTGTTCTGGTGATAAGGAAGAAAACAAAGCAACTAAGGACAAGGAATCAACGGAAGAAACTCAAGATGAACAGATTAATGTGGACAAGGGTCTAATTAATGTCGAAGTCACACTGCCCGCATCCATGTTTGAAGGGCAGGATATTGATAAGGTTATTGCCGATGCAAAGGCAGAGGGAGTGAAAGAAGTTACCAAAAATGAGGATGGCTCCCTGACATATAAAATGTCGAAGGCGAAACATAAAGAAATGATGAAAGACATGGAAACATCGATAAACGAAACGATTGAAGACATGAAAACGGGTGAAGATTATGTGTCAATCAAGGATGTTACCCATAACAAAGATTTCACAGAGTTCACCTTAGTAGTTGATAAATCGGCATACGAAAATAGTATGGACGGTTTTGCTGTATTTGGTCTTGGAATCTCAGGTGCCTATTATCAAATGTTTAATGGTGTTAGTGAAGACGATTATCAAGTAACCATATCGGTAAAAGACCAGGCTACAGGTGAGGTATTTGATAAAGTTGTGTACCCAGATGATTTAGAAAAAGAAAATACCGAAGAAACAGAATAAAGCATAAATAAAGTTAGAGGAGGAAGAAATGTGATTACCCATTTCAAACTGATTGCAATCGGATTTTTGTCCATTTTTTTACTAGTAGCATGTGGACAAGATACAAAGGACATCGAGGTAAAAGAGGATGAGCCTCAACAAGAACAAGCTGAGACAGAAAAAGCTGATGATACGGAGAAAAAGGAAAACACGGAATCAAAACTCGGTTCAAGATCTAACCCTGTACCGTTTCAGAAAACGGCAACTGTGGATGATGAGCTTTATAATGACCAAGGAGATGCCTTCGCGATCAAATTTGATTTAACGGTTTTAGAAGTAACTCGTGGTGAAGAAGCATTCAATAAGCTGAAAGGGATGAATGAGTATAACGAGCCTGCCCCTGAAGGATATGAGTGGGTGTTGGCAAAAACAAAAGTAAAATTTGTTGAATCTGAAACGCAAGATATCCCACTTTTTATTGATGGTGTCATGAATTTTACCATGGTAAGTGAAAGTGGCGATATTTTTAGCGGCGATGTTTATGCAGTCACAGATCCTGATTTTAGTTTTGAAATGTATGTAGGGAATGAAAAAGAAGGCTATATTTCAGGTCTAGTCAAAACAGGAGAAAAGGCACAGCTTCGATATGAGGAATTCTTAGGTGGAAATGTCTTCTTTAATTTGCAGTAACACACAAAAAGCAGGCTAGACGTAGTCTGCTTTTTTATTTTCACATAAAAAAGAACCGAAAAAAGATCCGGTTCTTTATCGTAAATGATTATTTTTTCTTAAATTCATTGTAAAGAGCAACAATAATATCAATGTTATTATCAATAAAGTTTAGACGTTCTCTTGAAACCTGTGTCCACTCATCAGATAAATGGCTGGTCGATAAAATATGTCGAAGGCTGAAAGAATAGGTCTGATTCAATTCTGAAATGACATAGCTAACGCCAGTATGTTGTGACTTACTCACAATGCTATCGATATCCTTCTTTAACCAGTCTGGTGCCAATTCAACAGCTCGCTTTAAAAGTTGTTCATATTCTTCATTAAACATGATTTTTACTCCTTATGTGAGTTTTCTTCATCTATCATACAACTACAATAATTATACCGCTAATGCAAAATTAGACAAACTAAATAATCGATTTTTTTGCAGATAAAATAAATGACTGATACTGCTATGAATTCATTACAAGTTTTTCATTTATTAAAAAGGGGTAACAATTCATTTAAGAGTTGGTAATTCCAGATATATCGACAATTTATAAAGAATCGCTGCACTATAATAACAAGTAGTAAAGGTGAATTTTGTAGTAATCAAATTTCAATACTACATACAGTAAAAGTTCAGACCCTCAAACTAACTTCAGTATCTTTAGCACCTTTTCCTGTCATTTGCTTTTATCGGAAAAGGACAAATGATGGAGGAATTTTATCATGGCCATAGTTAGCTACGTAAGCATATATCTCTTCGGTTCTATTTGTATAATTGGGCTGATGAATACGATTTTTAATCTAGTAAGTGAGACAAATACTAGAATCAATGAGGAAAGCGAATCTAAATAGATAGATTATGCAATTGCTAATATTAGAGAACAGTCTTTTTCGAAACAGAGGTGATAAAAATGGGAACTTTTCTACGATATGCGGTGCAGGTAAAAAAGAAAGACCTTATTAACAAGCTAATTAAACGAGGCATTTATAAAAAAAATGACAAACATCTGTATGAATTAACGTTGAGTGAACTTGAAAAAGAGTATGAAGTATATGACGTTACGAATGACCTTGTGGCTATTTCAGAAGAAAGATCAAATCCTTAGGATCCATCCAACTGTAGTTTGGCCAATAATTTAAATTTATAGCTGTTAGCCATGACTTATTGAACAATAACCTTCTCTTCTGGCTGTTATTCCACTTTTTCGGCCAATAGCACTACCTCACAAAAAATGCACATTAAAAAGGGCAGCCCACGGCTGCCCTCCAACATATTAATTCAACTTCGATCTCAAATACGCATCAATAAACAAATCAATTTCGCCGTCCATGACGCTTCCTGTATTACCAACCTCTACATTTGTACGGTGGTCTTTCACCATGGAGTATGGGTGGAAGACGTAGGAACGGATTTGGCTGCCCCAGCCGATTTCCTTTTGTTCACCACGGATTTCGTCTAGTTCGGCTTGCTGTTTTTCAATTTCGACCTGATACAATTTAGACTTTAACATTTTCATTGCTTGTTCGCGGTTTTTGATTTGGGAACGCTCGTTTTGACACGTTACAACTGTATTCGTTGGTAAGTGGGTGATACGAACGGCAGAGTCGGTGGTGTTAATGTGCTGACCGCCCGCTCCACTTGCGCGGTACGTATCAATTTTTAAATCTTCACTGCGAATTTCGATTTCGATGTCATCACTAAACTCTGGCATAACTTCACACGATACGAATGAGGTGTGACGGCGACCTGATGAGTCGAACGGTGAAATCCGTACAAGACGATGTACCCCTTTTTCAGCCTTCAAATAACCATAAGCATTGTGACCTTTGATTAAAAGGGTCACACTCTTAATTCCCGCTTCATCTCCTGGAAGATAGTCAAGTGTCTCCACTTTGAAGCCCCTTTTCTCGGCCCAACGAGTGTACATGCGAAGAAGCATGGAACCCCAGTCTTGTGATTCCGTACCACCTGCACCTGGGTGGAGCTCTAAGATTGCATTATTTTTATCATAAGGTTCGCTTAAAAGAAGCTGTAGCTCAAATTCGCTTACGCTCTTCGACAATTCCTGGATTTCCTCGTCTAGTTCAGCCTGTAAATCTGCATCTGGCTCTTCCTTCACAAGCTGATAGGTTAGCTCAAGATTCTCATAGGAATCATGTAGGTTTGTAAATTCAACTACCTGATCTTTTAATGCATTTGCTTCATTAATAATCGTTTGTGCTGCATTCTGGTCATTCCAGAAGTCAGGCATTGACATCATTTCGTCAAGCTCCGTGATGCGCGCTTGTTTGGTCTCTAAGTCAAAGAGACCCCCTGAAGCCCGCTAATTTCTTAGCCATTTTATCTAGTTCATGCTTAATTTCTACTAATTCCATAATCTTTCCTCCAAGATGTAATGTGTATTTTCTATCATTAGCTTACTCACTTTTTCAGGATTAGACCCATTTTTTCGAAGGAAAAGGTGAGAGCCATCTCTCACCTATCCAAACGTTATGATTTGGGACAAGGAACCTGTCCCCATGTCCCATTATTTACCGTGACAGTTTTTGAATTTTTTACCGCTACCGCAGTAACATGGGTCGTTACGGCCGATGTTAACTGCTTTTTGAACAGGGCGTTTCTTCGGCTTTTCATCTTCGCCGCCTTCTTTTGGCTGAACAGCCTGGCCCTTCGCTACTTCTTCACGTTGAAGATTGTTGCGAATTTGTGCTTTCATCACGAATTTTGCAACATCGTCTTCGATGGAAGCAACCATGTTTTCAAACATCGCAAAGCCTTCAAATTGGTATTCGCGAAGTGGGTCGTTTTGACCGTACGCACGTAAATGAATACCTTGACGAAGCTGATCCATTTGGTCGATGTGGTCCATCCATTTGCTATCAACAGAACGAAGTACAACTACACGCTCGAATTCACGCATTTGTTCTGGTTCAATTTGAGCTTCTTTTTCATCATAGCGCTCTTTGACTTTTGCAAAGATAAGCTCGGACATTTCTTCTGGTTCTTTTCCACGTAGGTCGTTCTCATTTATGTCGCCTTCATTTAATAGGTTTGCATTGACATAATCAACGATACCTTTGTAGTTCCAGTCTTCCTCCACCTCATCCTTTGGTGTATGGGCATTAATAACTCGGTCTAGAGAAGACTTAATCATATTTTCAACAACATCACGAAGATTCTCGGAATCAAGAACCTCGAAACGCTGTTTGTAAATAACCTCACGTTGCTGACGAAGGACATCGTCATATTGTAAAAGTTGTTTACGAGCATCAAAGTTATTACCCTCAACGCGTTTTTGTGCAGACTCAACCGCTCTTGAGACCATTTTACTTTGAATTGGCTGGGTATCATCCATGCCAAGACGCTCCATCATATTTTTCATATTATCAGAACCAAAACGACGCATCAGCTCATCTTCCATTGAAAGATAGAACTGTGTGACACCTGGATCCCCTTGACGACCAGAACGTCCACGAAGCTGGTTGTCGATACGACGGCTCTCATGTCGCTCTGTACCGATAACAGCAAGACCGCCAAGTTCTGTAACACCTTCGCCAAGCTTGATGTCAGTACCACGACCAGCCATGTTTGTTGCGATTGTTACCGCACCTTTTTGACCCGCTTGCTCAATGATTTCAGCCTCACGTGCGTGGTTTTTCGCGTTCAAGACATTATGCTTAACGCCTTTTTTCAATAAGTACTTCGAAATAATTTCAGACGTTTCAATCGCAACTGTACCAACTAAGACAGGTTGTCCTTTCGCATGGCGCTCAGCGATATCCTCCGCAACCGCGCGGAACTTGCCCTCAATGGATTTATAAATTAAATCAGGACGGTCATCACGCGCAATCGGACGATTCGTTGGAATTACAACAACGTTCATATTGTAAATGTTGCGGAATTCCTCTTCCTCTGTCTTTGCAGTACCCGTCATACCTGAAAGTTTCTCATACATACGGAAATAGTTTTGGAACGTAATTGTCGCAAGCGTCATACTTTCATTTTGAATTTCGACGCCTTCCTTCGCCTCAATTGCTTGGTGAAGGCCTTCACTATAACGACGTCCCTTCATGAGACGACCTGTGAATTGGTCAACGATGACAATTTGATCTTCTTCAACGACATAGTCAATGTCACGATGCATACTTGCATTCGCTTTTAACGCTTGGTTGATATGGTGAATCAACGCCACATTTGAAATATCAAACAGGTTTTCAACGCCAAACACTCTCTCAGCCTTTGTAATCCCCTCTTCAGTAAGCTGAACACCTTTCGTTTTTTCATCATAGGTGTAGTCTTCTTCTTTTTTAAGAGTGGTTACAAATCCGTTTGCTTGAACGTATAGTGATGTTGATTTTTGAGCGGAACCGGAAATGATCAAAGGCGTACGCGCTTCATCGATGAGGATTGAGTCAACCTCGTCAATCACGGCAAAATAAAGCGGACGCTGCACCATTTGTTCCTTATAAAGGACCATGTTATCACGTAAGTAGTCAAAACCGAATTCATTGTTCGTACCATACGTAATATCAGCGCGGTATGCTTCAATTTTTTCCTCACGAGACATCGAGTTTAAGTTCAACCCTACAGTTAAGCCTAGGAATTCGTAAAGCTGACCCATCTCGTGGGCGTCACGGCTTGCAAGATATTCGTTGACCGTAACAACGTGAACACCTTTACCAGTAATCGCGTTCAAATAAACAGGCATTGTGGAAGTTAAGGTTTTACCTTCCCCAGTTTTCATCTCAGAAATATTTCCTTCGTGCAGGGAAATACCCCCCATGAGCTGAACGCGGTATGGATGAAGACCCAAGACACGCTTCGCTCCTTCACGAACAACAGCGAAAGCTTCAACTAGTAAATCATCAAGTTTTTCACCTTTTTGATATCGTTCCTTGAACTCTTCGGTTTTGTTGCGAAGGGCCTCATCAGAAAGCTTCTCCACTTCAGGATGAAGAGCCTCAATTTTATCGGCAAGTGTTTCCAAGCGCTTGATTGTGCGTTTGTTTGGATCAAAAACTTTGTTTAAAATTCCAAGCATTATGTACGCTCCTCTATCGTAAAATTCACATCAACTCTGGGCTGAATGATTTTCTAGAAAACTTTAATGAAATAAATATCTTCTATTTTACCACTAAATAGGACAAGGGTAAAATATTATCAAGTTTCGCGATGTGAGGGGTTTCGACAATAATGAAAAGTACAAACTATTATAAGATGAAGTTTTTTTAGCATTATGGTTTTTGAGTGTATATAAGCTGAAAATATCAATAAATGAATAAAAGCCTGCATATTTTCAGCATATTAATGATTTTGGGTAAATAAACAAACGGACCAGTTAGTTGAACAAATTAATTTATGTCTTCTGCAATTCTTTTTAATTCTTTCGCACGAGAAATGATAAAGTTAGTCATATACTTTTCCAAAAATAATTTATCCGCAATAATTCCAATTGGTCCAAAAGGGGGCTTATATTCAAATGTATCAATCATTATCGTCCCACCTTTTTTTCTATGAATTGATGGGTATGTGTAAAAGAACTAAAAGCTCCTTTTACCATAACGTCAACAAAAACGGTGGGCTTTTCCATATGAATGATTTTTGCTGTTAATCTTTGTTTAATACCAAAGTGAGTAGCTTCCCAAGTAACGGTATCTCCCTTTTCTAACAACCCCTGCGTGACTCCATCAATAGCTTTTTCCTTAGTTTTAGCAGTAGTTTTAGTATGTATTTCTACGTTTCTTGCAAGGTCAAAACATACATCCACAGGTGCTTGGATAAATTGCTTATGCTTAATAATAGGCATACGCTATCTCCTTTGTAAGAACATTTTTTTTCATAGTTACTATTCCGCTCTTCTGCCCCGTTTGCTTAATAAAGAATTCAATAAAAAAGTGCTTAATCCTTCTTAAATCAATACACCCGTTACTTGAATAGAAAAATTAAAATTATTGAGTAGGTTTCTTTGTCTTTTTACTAATAAATAACTCTTTAATAAATGCACCTAAACCCAAAAAAGTACCCCGTAGGATACTTAAATTGCATAACTTATTTGATTCCGGCCATTTTGTTTGGACGCATATAAAGAGTTGTCTGCTTTTTCGATGGCTTGATAGAGTTGTGTCGGGTGTGTGAGCTCGGAAACGCCAATTGATACTGTGATTGTGAGCTTTTTGTTTTCCGCATAAAAAGGTGTTGACTCAATCCCGCTGCGAATATCAGAAACAATCTTCATTAACTGTTCCTTCGAATCCGCCTCTAAACATAAAATGAATTCCTCGCCACCATACCTTCCGAGTAGAGACTTCTGGGATGGGATGATTTTACCTAAGGTTACTGCGACATTTTTTAAAACCATATCACCATTCAAATGTCCGAACGTATCATTGATTTTTTTAAAATAATCAATATCAATCATCACAATGTAGTTCTTCTGGTCGTACGAACTCTTTTTAATACGATTTTCAAAATAACGCATATTATAAAGCCCTGTTAGAGGGTCACGTTCTGCATAAAACCGAAGCTTTCGCTTAAGCTCGACTTCCCGGTTCAGCTGAAAAATGAAAAAATACAGGATTAGCGCGGACACCTGGAGTGCCAACAGTCGAACCATATAAATCTCTTTAAAAACGTCAACCCCATTTGGCACGAGAAAAAGAATCGGTATATCCGATATGAGCCAGCAAATCGTCATTAACATGAACAAGGTACCGGGTCCTGGCATCGCTTTTTCTTTTTTATAAAAAAGAAGGGCCAGGAATACGGGTAATATCATGCCGAAAAACACGCCTGGCAAAGCTCCCACTCCACCTAAGCCAAGCCTCCAGCTAACCGCTATGAGTAGGGCAGGAATCGCATGCTTCCATCCCAACAAAAGAGAAAATATCACCAAAGGCACAAGACGAAGGTCAAACTGATAATCCCCATAGCGAATAGGCAAATAGAAAAGCGTAACTACGCTTGCCGATGTGATGATGAGAACGCTTGCGGAAAAGAGGTACTTGTTTATCATTTTTCGATTCGATACTAATATACTAATGCATAGATACATGAACAATATGATTGCGATATTGGAAAGAGTGGATTGCAAAATAGTCGTCATCAGGATCCCTGCTTTATTTTATAATCAATTGTGAGAGTTGTCCCTCAATTGTATTATCTACGATGTGGAAGGAAATGTCATGAGGGTTTTCCCCTATTTTAATAGGAAAAAGTTCCTGAAATCAAAGAGACACAGCCTAAGGAATAGACTGTGCTCTCAAAATATAGTTTATTTAGCTTGGTTCAATAATACCGTATTTGCCATCTTTACGGCGATACACGACATTTGTTGTATTGGTTTCAGCGTTTGTGAAAACGAAGAAATTGTGGCCAAGCATATTCATTTGTAGAATCGCTTCTTCACTATCCATCGGTTTCAAATCAAAACGCTTTGTACGAACTAATTCGTAATCTTCGTCTTCGATGTCCTGAACCGCAGTAGCTGTAGCAGCTCCACCATTTCCAAACATCGTTTTAGTAGAACCTTTTTCACGAAGCTTACGATTGACTTTTGTTTTATGTTTACGGATTTGACGCTCTAGCTTATCGGTCACAATGTCGATTGCCGCATACATGTCTTCATGAGATTCCTCTGCACGAAGTAAGAGCTGTGGCATCGGAATCGTAACCTCTATTTTATGATCCTTTGCATTATTCACTTTTAAGTTAACATTTACGTTTGCATCTGGAGTGTTGTCAAAATAGCGTTCAAGCTTTCCGAGTTTCTTCTCAACATACTCTCGCAATGCTGGAGTTACCTCAATGTTTTCACCACGAACGTTGTAATTCATACATGAACTCCTCCTTTTAACTTCGACTAGCAATCGCCAGTCATTATAATGCATTGGACACAGCCAAGACCCTTTTTAGGGTATCCAACCTGTGTAACAATATAACCTTATCTGATTTAAGGTTATAATAACTAATTCTACATATCCCTCCCCAATTCCTCCTTTTTTGTAAAGGAATTATGAAGAAATTGTGAATTGTGGGACGAAAGGGACAGGTTCGTTGTCCCAGCTGGGTTGTGGCCTTGGGACACAGGGACAGGTACATTGTCCCACAAAAAGTTGGACATAGTCACCCCTTCTGCTCCTCTTAATCTGCTATTAATGTAAATTTGTAAACAATATGTGTAGGTGTAGAAATATATGCATGTCTAAGGTGAGTTATGAATGGTTCTTGTGTGGTTTCCAAAGTGAGAGTGTTTGAAGAATTCTTCAGTAGTAGTATGTCCAAATATTGGGTTTATAAGTACCCTTTTTCAGATGACATAAAAAATTGATTAGCGTTTATCTAAGGATTCTATTTTCTAGCTAAAGGATTTTTCCCCAAGCAAGCTTTCGCCTAATTCTGTTAATGAATACTCCACTCTGGGAGGAACTCGGGATAGACCCTCAGATGAACACCAGCTTCCTCTAACTCCCTAGCCTGGATCGTTAACACTTTATATGTAGTTTTTTAAAAATAGTCGTTTGACTTCATTAATCCTTTACTATCTAATAAATCTCCCCACTACTAAATAACTCTAATTTGCAAAATTTATATAAAAATAGCTTCTACTATTTACTCATTCATTCTCCCTTACATTACAAAATAGAGTATTTTAACTAAACTAGTTCATAATAACAATGAACTTTTCTTTTAAATATAAGAAAGGAGCATTCACTTTGCTTGTAAAAATTTACGGTTTCTTTATTCCTATTATTTTATTCGGTTTCATATCAACCTCAAATGCAGCAAGTGCAGAAAAAACATTAAATCTTGATCTTCCTACTTCAAATGGAACTATATTAATGAACATTCAGGAAAACACGACTAATGGTATTAAATTTAAAAATACCTCTGAAAAAAATTATTATAATCGAATAAGAGATATCGTGTATACGTACGAGATTGGAACAACACCCACTTCCTACTTAAAAATATCCAAAAGAATGGTTGATAATGATGATTATTTTGTTTTTACAACATTGGAGAATCATAGTAGTAAACCAATTGATTTGACTGTCACTTTTCCTATTGCAGAAACGGGCTATTACTCCTTGGATTCGTTTGATCGGTACAGGACTGGCCCAAGAATCAATGATGATATTAATGCTGATTTAACCACAAATCCGTTTGGTTTATTAACAACTTATAAGGACAAAAAATTTCTTTCCAATCTTATGGTAGGTAAAATATATCACTCTAAGGAAATCACGGAAAAGTATGAAGACGGCAGGCAAAGTATCATGAGAGAGCTCATCACCGAAAATCAAAACTTTGAAATTGATGCGAAAAAGGATGCACTTTTTCTAAAAATGGATTTGAAGTCCGATGGTGAGGATATCATGGACCATTGGTTATTAGCCTCTGAAAAACCATTATTTGAATCAGATAAAACATATGAAAATTGGATGGTAACCTACCGTAAAAAACGGTATAAAAATAACAGCTGGTACACAGCAGATGGTCCGTACTCAAAAGTAGTGAAGTCGGCTGAACCAGCACCAAAATCACAATTACAATACGCACGAAATTTACTAACTGTTCGCGAAGATATCGCATTGTCAAAGTACAAAGAAACTAGGGAAAGATATTTTTATGATATTCTTCTTAATTCAATTGCGAATCTCAAGATTTTTAAAGGTGGAAAAGACTTTTGGGAGACGGAATATACAAGTTATTGGTTGCATCAAAAATACGGAATCGAAGCACCTTATATCGATACTCGTCATAATGAAGGGGTTGCATTATTTCTGGAGGAAGTGGGCAGGTTGTTGGATTTCCCTGAACTGACAAACGCGTTAACCAATTATGCAGATTTCCTAGTAAACCAAATAGAAAACGGGTATGTAGTCCAGGTTGGGCCAAATGCCTATTTAATAAGTGATTATTTCACGTATCACCAGAAAACTGACAAGACACATAGTTCCTTAAACCATGTACTAGGTGGCATGAATCTACTTCTTGAAACATATCAAAAAACGGGAGATGAAAATATCTTACCGCTGCTACCTATGTTCAGAATGGTATCGACAAAATTGGCACTGACTGGCTAACCGATAAAGGGGATACTTGGTACCAAATTAATCCAGATTATACTTTTCAAGGTGAGGATTACACCTTATTAACATTAACAGACTTACTGAAATCATTAGAACTATGGAAAAAAATCGATAAGAACCGAACAGAGATTTTTGAAACCTTAATTAGATCAAAAGCAAATTACTTAATTGAGGAAGATATTAGCTTTTCAAAAGAAGTAATTAAACGTCTTCAATCAAGTGGATTTAAGGATATTTTGAAAAAAGCGGGATAAACCTTGACGTGTTCTACGTGGGGTTTATCCCGCTTTTATAAAGTGGAGGCATTCAAACAATGGATAATTGTTTTCTTAACAACTATCAGTTTGTGACGATTGATTTAATCTTGATTTCTCTTTGTCTAATGAGTCCTTCAATTGATGTTAGTTTTTGAAGTAGTTCTTCTTCAGATGTAGTACTTACTAATCCCATAATTTGCTGTCTTATGGAATATTCGAGATCCGCAGTATTTGGATTTGAAATTATTTGTCCATATCTTAATAGTTCAATCACTTCTTCAATTTTTTTATTGTACTTTTTTGCAACAGAAGTGCTTTTAAATTGTTCAAGAATCGCAATATTTTCTTTAACGAAACTTATATTTTTCCGTTCAGTTGCCATTTGCTCTTCTGTATGCTTGTTCATTAATAGATTTGAAAATAAGACAAAAAGATAAATGCCAAGTAGGATAAAGTAAAGGACAAAAGTTACTTTTACAGAAGCAAATTCAAAAATCACAACGGCTAACGTAAGTATGAATGAAGCAATGAAATAAACAACAGATAAATAGATAACAGGATACCCTAGTACCACATCTGTACGTTTATTCCGTAAATAGTTTGCAAAGAAAACAGCAAGAACGTAGGACACATGTAAAAATGCGAAACCTACCCACTGAACATCTGATATTGGGTTAATTAAAAGAAAGAAAACAACATCGAAAACAACGATAAAAATGGAATTTAATATCCACCACAAAGTAGTACTGTTCATTTCTTTACTCCCTTATAAAGTTAATTTAAGAAAATCCACTTACACTTGCTTTGTTCCACACTCGCCACAAAACTTAGCTGTGGAAGAAATAGGAGCTTGACAATTTTTACAAGGCACTTGCATTTCTTGAAGCTGTGTTCCACATTCTCCACAAAATTTTGTAGTTAAAGGATTCTCCGCCTGACAGTTCGTACATTTCTTCGTCGCAGGTGCCTGTGGAGTTGGCTCCTTCACGGGTGCATACTGATTTAATCCACCACGATGGACTTCATTCGTCATGCCACCCATTAATGGAAGTGAGGAGAAGCCCATCCCCATCGCTGCACCTGCAGCAGCAATGCCACCTGCTCCTTCGTTTGTGACCATACCTTTCATAATGTCTACCGATTGTTGGGCTTGCCAATTATCGCCAAGAATACCCATAACAGCACGATTGGCGTACGCTTCTTCAAGCTTTAATCGATTTGGATCATCATCAGGAATATCAATAGCACTTATGTAAAAGTTAACTAATGTAACACCGTATTCATCAAGTACTTCTTCCAAAGAATTGAATAGCTTTGCCGCAATTGTTTCTTTTTCGGTAGCAATATCAAGAATTTCTCTACCACTATCCCGAATCGTTCTAGCAATCTCGTCTTTTATAAACTGTAAAAACGCGCTACGAAAATACGAATTTATTTCTTCCGTTGTAAAATATTGAATATTATTTCCGATTAACTTTAACAAAAACTTTTTAGAATCTTTTATTTGAATGGAATAAGATCCTCTTGCTTTTATTTTCGTCTGTAATTTATACACAGGATCTCTTAATTGAATTGGAGAATCAGTACCCCAGAACAGTTCTAGCTTATGTACTTTATTAATAAAGTAGACTTTACAATGAAAAGCACTTGTCCCGCCAGAAAACATATTACGGAAACGAGAAATAAATGGATAGTTACTAGTTTGTAACGTATATTTTCCACCATCAAATGTTTGTTCAATTACGCCATCTTTATAAAATAACGCCTCTTCCGATTCAGCAACAATAAGCTGTGTTCCATTATTGAAATCCTCGCCGTGAAACTTCCAAGCAAGCACATCACCAGGTCCATCATTTTTAATCACACTATATAATTGCATCTTAAAACCCCCTTTAATGAAATTATCCTTAAAAACAGAAAAGGGGCTTGTCCCGAGGTCCAAGCCCTCACTTGGAGGCGGACGCCCGGGGACAGCCCCTATCGATTATGCACTTTTCTTTTCACGAAGTAAGTTTTTCATGCCACGAATTTGTGGTTCAACTGTAACGGAATCACGGATTGCACATTCCATACTGGTAGCCCCAGAAGTCGTAAGTTTAAAGATTTCAAGGTTGAATGTCTCCTCTTTCTTCGTCCGGCTATCCAGATAAGTTGTTGACGTAGATGAAGTAGATACGGAAACAACATCACGATAAAAGTACTCGTCCGTACTTTCATTTTTCTCATCTTCAATAAAAGAAAAACTGTACTTGTAAAAATACACCTGCTGTTCACTGAAGAAAAATGTCATGATATCATGGTTTGAACTTCGTACAAAACCATCTTTTCCTGCCTTAGTCAAATACGGCTTACCAATTCTACTAAATCTTGGACCATGAATAACAATTGGTTCAATCAAGTTGACTTCATCAGGATCCACACCTAATTTATCGTACCCTTTTTGTATAGCGAGACTAGCTTCCTTTTCAACTAAAGCATCGATCTCCGCGTCTGTAGGACGCCCTTTTATTTTGAAGAATAAGTACGCTACAGGAATTGCAATAATGATAATACCAACTACTGGTGAAGCTGCTAAAAAGATAAGACCAATAATAATAGCAATAATCGAGAACTTCCAATTAATTGGTTCAAAGTAACGTTTATTACGTTTAAAATCCATGACCATTTCCCCTTTTATATAAAATGATTAATGTAAAACACTAGGTTGTTGTACCTTAAGTAAGTCAAACAGAATCCGCTTGTCTTCCTCAGTTACATTTTGTTCTCTCGCATTCATGAGATCTACATCATATGAAGGTTGAATATTCAATGCCTTCCGGAAATAGAAATCATATTTTAAATAGGCACCAAAGTAAAAAGCAATCCCTCTCTGTTCAATGGATTGAGCAGTATTAATTAACTGTATGGCTTCATCGACTCTTTTTTTCGGTGTTAAAAAGGCTTTTTTGCCTTGCAGCTTACAAACCGCAGAATAAAAATATGTATCCGTATGATAGGGATTATCGATAAGTGCTTGCTCAAAGTATTTTTGGGCGAGATCATAGTTAGATAGTTTCAAATGGCAGATTCCAGCCGAAACATTAACTTGGAAGTCATTAGGATTTTCCTTTAAGGTATTTTCATAACTTGAGAGATATTTAGAAGATGACAATGGATTGAATTGCATCACATCGGCAAACGTTGTAATTGTAACGGGGTTACCACAGTATTTACAATTCTTCATGTCAGAACTAACACTACCACCACAAGAAGGACATGAAAGATCAATGACTTTGTAGTTTTGCATATATTTGTATCCTTTACTAGTATTTTCTATATCAATATAGTACCAAAAGACTAGTACTTTATCAACGGTTTTTTTCATTTTCCGACAATTCTTTCGTTCTAAAGTTCTGTGTTTTCTTCTAGTCAGTATTCCCAGCTTGTGAGTATTTCACCAAAACCGCTACTTTACCACTGTAGTTTTCGATTAAAGAATAGTTGTTATTGATGTATCCAACTTATTTGTTGGGGCTGGGCACATCAAACGGCTTTTCCCGCTCTACGCGATTCTTACTAGTCTTTTACACACTTTCGAAAAAGTTAATTTCTGAAGCTGTGTCACAAAAAAATACACCCTCTCATTGTTTGGTGTGTCTAACAATAAGGGATGCACCTTACATTGGTTTACCTATTTTATGAACATAATTTCGATAATGAGCTAATAGCCCTGTAACAAAGCAGTAAAAACAGAATACTTATTTTCTTTTATCAAAATATCTACCATCTATGTTATAAGATTCATAAGGATTTCGATATTTTTTTTGTGGTTCTTTTGTTTTGTTTAATGTGGAAATATCTTGTTTAATTGTTGTAAAAAGGACAGTTAGTTTTTGTTTAATTACCTTATCCATTCCAACGATTTTTTCTCCAATTTGTTTATCTATACTATGACTTTGAGTATTAATTTTCGTTAACACTCCGTCTCTTTTTTCTACGAGTTCCATGATTCTTTCTATATACTCATCTCGGTCATCCTTATCAGGTTGTGTCTCCAAATGCAAAAGGAGTTCTTCAGTTAGAGTATATAGATGTTCAATAGTCATTAGGCCATTCCACCAGTTTTAAATTGCTTTGCTCTGTTTAATCGAATGACTTCTTTCCACGTATCACGGAATTCAATTACAAGATCTTCAGCTTCTTCCAATAACTTAACATCATTTTTGATATTCGCTTCGATTAGTCTCCTGTTTATAAAATCATATAAGCGGCGCATTTCTTTCGAGATTTCATAATCCATGTTTAAAGTTACCATAAGTTCGCTAATAATATTTTGTGCCTTACTAATATTGATATGTTTAGTTTCAATATTCTTTTCTTGAATAGATTTTTTTGCCTGTCCCATAAACTTGAGGCATCCATTATATAACATAAGTGTTAATTCACCAGGTGTTGCTGTAAAAACGGAATTATCCTGATAAGTTTGATACGGATTGTGTAAAGACATCTTTCATTCTCCTTTTAAAAATTCTAATTATTCCTTAGTATCCCATCATTCCCATGATGCTACTGGACTGTTCATTAAACTTAGAGATAGCCTGTTCCATTGCCGTAAATTGTTTCCAATATCGATTCTCAATCATCGCTAACTTATCTTGCCAAGTACTCATACGGTCGCTAAGTTCGGATAAATCTCGACCGATTACACTATTATCTAAATTAACAGGGCTTCCAACACGGCCAGCCTTCTTATTCAACTTGTCAATTGCACTATTGATTTCATCATATATTTTTGTAGCAATTCCATCATCTTTTGTGAAAAGATTCATTATTTCATCAGGGTTATTCGCAATGGCCTCTCTTAGCTTTTCCTCATTAAGTTCTAGCTTTCCATCAGTCGATAGGTACTTGGTTGTGATACCAATTTCAGATAACATTCGAATATTTCCAGTTGGTATACTCTCTACGGGTTTGTACATACTTTCTCGGAGCTCTGTCAACGTTCCTCTAATAATAGAGTCATTGTAAAGAAGCCCTTTTTTCGCAGCCTCATCCCACTTTTCAGCTTCCTTTTCTGATAAACCTTCTCGCTGCTCATCGGTTAATGGTTGATAATCTCTGTTTCGTTTTTCTTTTACCTTTGTGTTTAAACTATCAAGTAATGAATTATAGTCATCTACAAATTTTTTGATATTATCAAAGATTGATTGGGTGTCGGAGGAAATGCTAATAGTTGTTAAAGTACCTGGATTTGCCTTTAATACCTTAATGTCCATTCCATATACACTCAAGTTATTCGTAGAACTAGTAACTTTAGCACCATCTACCCAAACTTCTGCATCATTACCATTAACTTCTACTGGGGCAGCTAAAGTGGTTCCGGAAATAGCCCCACCATTTACAATCGCATAAGCTACACCATGTTGAGATCCTACTTGGTCTGAAATTGTAATCTTCTGATTCGCACCAGTATCCTTTGTCGAAATGACAAACCTTGATGTGGCTTCATCAAAACTGGCACGTAAACCAAGTGATTTCCCACTAGTGGCATCAGTCAAGTTAGCAATTTGATTTGCAAGACCACCGTAAGTAGTCACTTCATCAATCGTAATATCTCGATTTCCTGCTGGTGTCGCAATATTTATTACTGCTGATTGTCCCGTAGGTAAAATTTTGTCAGTCGATTTGACTTTAGCATTACTGGAAGTAATCGCATCTCCAGATGTTAGCTTTGCTACCTCCGCAATAGACTTTACTTCTAACGTATAATTCCCAGGCACCGCAGACCCTTTTGTAGTAACTGTCGCTAGACTTGAATCAGCTATTGATGCAGCATACCCATTAAATGCGTATTGAAAACGCAGTTTATCAACACTTTTATTAAAGGTATCCAATTCAAGATTCACATCACGGTAGGCATCACGTTGCCATTCTAGCCATTCCTTTTTTTGAAAGAGCTTATCAAGGGGCATTCTTTCCGCTCTCATTAAGTCAGTTATAATCTGTGTTGTATCTAACCCTGAGGCAAAACCTGTAATTCTCATTTGGTTACTTACCACCTCGGTCACCTCCGTTAAATTTTATTATCAACAAATAAACCTAAGTATTCTTTCATTGAAGCATACATATCTAATAACTTTTTGGGTGGTATCTCCCTCACTATCTCTTTTGTTTCATCATTAATTAATGAAACATAATAGCTCTGAAGTTTTTCATGGTACACATATTTTAATGAAGTATGTGTATTCCCTAACATTAGGTTCATATCCTTGAGAACTTTGTTTATTTCTTTTTCAGTAATTTCTTTTTCATTTATCTCTTTTGGTACATTGCTTTCAGGATGCTGGTCTAAGTTGTTTTGTTTCTTTTCCATAAAGTTAATAGAAGATATACTATTATTTGCCTCTTTAATAGAATACCTTGAAATAGAATCAACAGAGCCCATATTTATCCCCCTAAAGGTTTTTCTATCTTTTATATCGGTAGATTCTGATTAAGTTTTACATATTTATAGGTTCATTAATCGTTTTTTCGCTGGTTCATAATGAAAACTTGAAGAAAGCTTGTACAGATGCTTTGCTTTTTCCTTTTGATTAAACATTTCATAATAAACCCCGAGGTTGTAAGCAGCTAGAAATGTACTTGTACCTAGAACTATTTCCTTTGCTCCTTTTTCACCTAAGGCAAGACATTGTAAATACGACTTTTCTATCAAAGGCAGAAAGTCAATATTTCGTTTTATATCACTTAAAACAAAATTCATATAGAACAAACCAGTAACGAATTGATAATCAGGGCTATTTAGAAGAAAGTTATTTTCTCTATCAATTACTTCAAAAGCTAGATAATATTCCTTCATGTCAATCAGTGTATAAATATAGTTAACCACCAAATCTATATAGTAATCCTCAGATTTATCTGCTAAATGATAACTTTGTTGATAATATAACAGTGCTTCTGGAAACTGATTTAAAACCTTATATTGCCTTGCAAGTTGATAATTTATATAAACATTTTTCGGATTATCGGAATACTGTGACTTCAAAATAGATAAATTGCGTTCAGATTTGTCGGTTTTATAATAACCCATATGGAGTACTTCAATAGGTAAATCAATTCTTGGTAAATCTGAAACTACCTGTTCATGGATTTTCCCCGTGTAGTATGTTCCTTTTGGAAGAAGACGGGAGATGTAGGTTTGAGAATAACGTACTTCATTGTTTTGGACGAATTGGTTTTTGATATTAATTCTTCCAATAAGATTCTTAGATTCAAGAATGTTGTTTACTTTGTCCTGGTCCCATTTTATGACCTGCTCATCTGCATCGAGTATGAGATTCCAATCTGAATTAGATTTGGAAAGGGCAAAATTTCGTACTTCTGAAAAATCGTTGTTCCATTCAAAGTCATAGACTTGTGCTCCGAATTCCCGAGCTATTTCCTTCGTTTCATCAGTTGAACCCGTATCAATTATAACGAGTTCATTAATATATGGTTTACTATTAACTAGACAATTACGTAAATTTTCTTCCTCATTTTTCACAATCATTACTAATGAAATGTTTGGCATAATACCCTCCTAAAGAACACTCTTCTGTTCATTATAGACTTTTTTCATTTTTCCTTTACCTATTATTAAAAAATTTGATATTCAAATCATATATCTAATAACAAAAATTGTTCAAAAATAAAAGAAGAGTAATTAGTTTCTTTCTAATAACTCTTCTCTTCAAATAAAACTGTGCTTTGTAATAATAATTTTTTGTTCTTAATTATGTTTTTTATAACTATTAATTACCTCAATTATGCGATTTGTATCATCAATTGGCTGTATTGGTGAAAGTGGGATACTAATTACTTCTTTATGAATTTTTTCGGTAATTGGAAGATGTATATTGTTCCACTCTGAGTATGCTTTTTGTTTATGTGGAGGTATTGGGTAGTGAATAACCGTTTGTATGCCGTGTTCTTCTAAATATTTTTGAAAATGTTCTCGTTCCCCTGTTCTTATTACAAACACATGCCAGACATGTTCTTTAGTTTTTTTTGGAGCAGTAGGTAATGTTATGTGCTCATTTTTAATATTGTTAAGATACATAGATGCGATTTGAC
Organism: Bacillus timonensis; assembly: GCF_000285535.1. Taxonomy (GTDB): domain Bacteria; phylum Bacillota; class Bacilli; order Bacillales; family Bacillaceae_L; genus Ferdinandcohnia; species Ferdinandcohnia timonensis. Next base: position 568,113 of record NZ_HE610986.1, read on the forward strand.
GTCTAGCTGCATTTTCTTTATCTAAGTAATTTAGTTTTACTCTAAGGATTGATGCTTGTATTTCATCAAGTCGGTTATTGCTTCCTATAAATATATTTTCATATTTTTTCCCAGATCCATAGTTCCTAAGCACTCGAATTTTTTCTGCAATTTCATTATCATTTGTAGTAATGGCACCTGCATCCCCAAGTGCTCCTAAATTTTTTCCTGGATAAAAACTAAATCCTGCTGCATCTCCTAGGTTTCCTACTTTTTTCCCTTTATACACAGCTCCATGAGACTGTGCAGCATCTTCAATAACTTTCAGTTGATATTTCTTTGCAATATCTATTATTGGATCAATATCTACTATTTGACCATATAAATGCACAACAAGAATTGCTTTTGTATTTTTTGTAACTTTATCTTCTATTAATAAGGGATTTATATTATATGTAAATATGTTAGGCTCTACCAAAATTGGAGTAGCCCCGACCTTTGTAATAGCAAGTATAGATGCAATGTAAGTATTTGATGGAACAATCACCTCATCACCCGGTCCAATATTATGGGCTTCCAAGATTAATTTTAATGCATCTAACCCGTTACTGACCCCAATACAATGATTTACACCACAATATTTTGCGTATTCCTCTTCGAACTTATTTACTTCTTGGCCGAGAATATACCAGCCACTATTAATAACTCTATAGACTGCACTCTTCAACTCTTCTTCATATTGGGCATTTATATCTTTTAAATTTAAAAAAGGAATCACAGTTTATTATTACTCCTTCTATTAATATAATTCTAGTGTGCCGTGTACCCACCATCTACGGGAATTACAGTACCAGTTATCCATTTGGACCCTTCAGATAATAAAAATGCAATCGGATATGCAATATATTCTGGTCTCCCTAACCCAAGTGGATGTTGTCCTTTAATAAGCTCCCATTGATCCCTTCCAATCTTTTCATATATTGATTTTGACATTGGAGTATCAACAATACCTGGTGCTAAACAGTTTACTCTAATATTGCGCTTTGCTAGTTCCATGGCTGAGGATTTTGTAATTGAAATAACCGCACCTTTAGTCGCACTATATGCAACTATTCCCGGCTCCCCAACCATTCCAGAACTCGAAGAAAGTAATACAACACTTCCTCCATCCGACATTACTTTCTTATTACTACAGGCTTTTAAGAGTTGAATAGTAGTTTCAATATTAGTCGAGAAAAGTTCTCTTGTCTTTGATATTGAAACAGTTCTAAGTGGAGTTATTTTATGAATACCAGCTGCATGAACTAATCCATGTAATTCACCATATTCTTTCGAGATATCTTTTAATAAATTTACTATTTTTTCTATCTGATTCATTTCAAAACCTATCGTTTTTTGATTAGGCATTAAATTCTTTAATCTCTCAAGATGTTCTTTATTTCGTCCCAATAAAATCAAGTTTGCACCTAATTCATGTAATAAGAGAGCTGTCTCACGTCCAATTCCCGAAGTTGCTCCTGTAATTAGGATAGTTTTTCCTTTTAAAGAAAACATGATTAAACCCCTTTATTATTTCAATAATCGTGATACAACCAGTTTAGATTCTTAAAATAGGCCTTTTTTTATAATTAAAGACTAAGTAATAAAATTTGACTACTTGTTATTCGTCTTTTTAAAATTAACTTGAAGTGATAATTTCTTATTTATTATAAGGCTTAACTAATACTACAATTTAGTAATTCATAGGTAAAAGGTATTAATAATTACAAACGTTTTGAATTATATATTAGACTTTTTATTAATGATGGTAAGTATATCACTAACACTTTCTAAGTTTTTAATTTCTTCCTGATTCAAAGTAAAACCAAAATGCTCATCTAAAGCGACGTTTAAAGAAATAATTGCCAATGAATCCCAATCCTCTAATTCATCCAATATCGTATCAGGTGTAACATCTTCAGGTTCCAACATTACAATATCCTCTGCAAATATTTTTAAAAATTCCTGTATATCCAATATATTCACTCCCAAGTTTATATTAATAAAATAACGAACCTACTGCCCAAGAAAAGCCAACACCAAACCCTACAACTAGTATATGGTCCCCATCTTTTACTTTCCCAGAATCAATCTCCCTCTTAAGCGAAATAGGAATAGATGAAGAGACTGTATTCCCACAATCCTCTAAATGAATTGAAAATAACCCTTCTGAAATCTTCATCTTTTTTTGTAAATACTTTAACATATGTTTATTCGCTTGGTGAAAAATGACTTTATTGAAATCACCAAAGTTTAAGTTATTTACCTCTAAAAACTGATTAACAGTCCTTGGTATTTCTCTCAGTGTAAAATTAAATACCTCAGCGCCATTCATATAAAGATTTGCTTTACTTCTGGTATTACCATATTCATCTGTAACCTCTATGAGTGATTCCTCATCAAGTCGCTGTCTTAAACCACCCACAGGTACGATTAAATTGTTTCCACCGCTACCATCAGTACCAAAAGCAAACCCTTCAAGTCCTTTTACTTCAGAGGCCTCTATAAAAGTTGCTGTTCCAGCATCACCGAATAACAACTCCACACTTCGATCTTTTGGATTAATAAATTTACTATATGTATCTCCTGTTAGTAAAAGGACATTTTTTACCTGTCCTGTTTCAATTAAGCCTTTTGCCATGGATAATCCATATACATATCCCGAACATCCAAGATTAAAGTCCAAAGCACCTGCACTTGTTTTAACCCCGAGCAGATTCTGAATTAAGCATGCTGTTGTTGGCAAAAAGTAGTCTGGTGACTGAGTACAATATAATATATAATCAATATTTTTGGGATTAATATCAAGACGTTCTATTAGCTTTTTTGCAGCCTTTACTGCAAGGTCTGAGGCAAATTCATCCTCTGCTGCTATATGCTTTTCAAATATACCTACTTTTATTACAGTCTTGTTTTCACTATTATTTTTTACCACCCTATCTGGTAGGTAATATTCAATTCCTTTAATTCGTGCATATACCACATTAATCCCCAACCTATCTTAAATTAATTAGCTTATTCATTTTTGAAATCCTTATTAATTTGCCAAGGATACCCTCTGAAATCTTTTAAATACTCTTTCCATGGATAAACTCGTTCTTTTTTATCATTTAATATATCTCTTACGGAGCACAAATCCTTACCTGGCACTCCTACAATAACACGTTCTGGTAGTACATTTTTCCTAACAAGTGAATATGCCCCAATTAATGAATTTTCTCCTATTGTAATACCTGGTAAAATAACTGAAGCCGTTGCAACTTGAGCATATTGTTTGATTGTAACTCCTTTTAGTTCCCCCATTGGAGGATATGGGTCGTTAGTTAATACGACATATGGGTAAATCCAAACAAAATCCTCAATACGTGACTTTTGACCAATATGTACATTAGAATGTAATCGGACGAAATCACCAATTTGCAAATCTCCCTGCAAATCACATAGGGTGCCAACACTGCAGTTTTTTCCAATGATTGTTTTTTCTCTTATAGTTATCCTATGTCCTGATTGAAAATTCTCTCCAATAACTACATCTTCATAGATAATACTATGAGATCTTATAATAGAGTTTTTTCCAATAAATGTTTTTTTTGAAATATATTCTTTATTTGAATATGCCTCAGCCACTCGTTCACCAATAATTGAATATGGACCTATAACCGTGTTAGCACCAATTTCAACATTGCCATAAATAATTGTTCCAAAACCAATTTCTACATTTTCTCCTATTGTAGCCGCAGAATCGACATGCATATTTGTAAATCACCTTTCAAGGAATTCTTCGTAATCCCTAATATAATCTTGTTCATCATAATGTTCACTAGCAAGAACCATTAAGATACAATCATTAGTAAAATTGTGCATTTCGTGCCATATCATTTTATCAACGTAAAGACCTTGAGAGGGCCTATTTAAGTGGAATGTTATCTGTCTCCTTCGATTATCTAACACCACGTCACATGAACCATTTAAACATATTAATACTTGTTTCAAGTCTTTGTGAGCATGAAAACCTCTTGATGTATTTGCTTTTGTGTTATAAATATAATAAACACGTTTTATTTCAAACGGAATATTTTTGAATGCTTCAAGGGACGCGAGTGAACCACGGTCATCGTTTATCTCTTTAAAATTCAATAAACTATTCTTCATTATTCCACTTCCATTTTCTTGTACTTCTGAATAAACCAATTAATTGTATTAACCATTGCTACATCAAAAGAAATCTCTGCTTTCCATCCAAGCTCTTTTTCAATCTTACTTGCATCAATAGCATATCTAAAATCATGTCCTGGACGATCGTTTATAAACTGAATTTGTTCTTTATAACTATTACTTTTTGGTAAAACTTTATCTAAATAAGCACATATCTCTTCTGTTATCTCTATTGTTGTCCGTTCATTATGCGCTCCAATTAAATACGTTTCTCCTGCTTCTCCTTCATGGAAGATAAGATCGATTGCACGGCAGTGGTCATCCACAAATAGCCAATCCCTGATGTTTTTCCCATCCCCATAAATCGGTAATTCCCTACCATTTATTGCATTATAAATTAATTTTGGAATCAATTTTTCATTATGCTGTTTAGGTCCAAAATTATTTGAACAGTTTGAAGTTACCACATTCATTCCATAAGTGTGAAAATAACTTCTAACTAGCATATCTGAGCTTGCTTTACTGGCGCTATATGGACTATTTGGTGCATATGATGTCTGTTCAGTAAAAAAACCAGTACTCCCAAGGGACCCGTATACTTCATCTGTAGAAATATGATAAAACCGTGCACCAATATATTGGTCTTTATATACAAATGGCTGTTTCATCCATTGATTTCTTGCTACTTCTAATATATTTAATGTACCTATTATATTTGTTTCAGCAAAAACAGTTGGATTTTTAATTGAATTATCAACATGAGATTCTGCTGCAAAATGAATCACTCCATTTATTTCATATTTTTGAAATAAAAGATAGAGTAACTCCTTATCACGAATGTCACCCTTAACAAAGGAATAATTCTCATTATTATCAACTTCTTTTAAATTTTCCAAATCACCTGCATATGTTAATGCATCGAGATTAACTAGGTGATAGTTATTATACTTTTGTAATAAGTATGGAATAAAATTGGAGCCAATAAATCCTGCTCCACCCGTAATCAACAACGATTTCTTTTTCATGGTACTCCTTTGGGGATTGGTATGAATTGTATTTTTTGAACCTATAAAAACTCAAGTTTCAAAAGAAATATTAATATCTTTCTCTTCCTTCTTTAGATTTCTTAATTTACTTTTGAAGTATTGATATTTTTCTCTCAATCTCATTTTGTATTTTTTCATCAGTACATATAGTAGATGCTAATAAGTAATATTCCAAAGCCTTGACATATAATTCCGAAAGTTCATATACATAGGCCAAATTATATAATAAATCGAAGTCAAATTCGTAGTTCTCTAATCCATTCAATAAAATAGTTTTAGCCATCTCTAGATTATTTTCTTTTATTGAAATTGCCGCTTTCAAAGAATATATATCGATATCATGTTCAACTAATTTTTCATAATTCTCCAGGATTTGTTTCGCTTCATTTGTATTCCCATTGTTAATTAATTTTTCTATATTATTTTTAATTTGGGTTCTTAATAATAATTGCTCTTCTTTTTCAGCTTTTATCTCTTTTATTAGCCTCCCAGGATTTCCTGCTACAATTGTATTTTTCATTACATCTCGAGTAATAACACTATTTGCAGCAATAATTGCATTATCCCCTATATTTACTCCTTTTAAAATTGTAACATTTGATCCAACCCATACATTGTTACCTATTCTAATAGGTGCACATTTTCCAAATGAACTTCTTCTTGATGTTGGGCTTATTTCGTGCCCGTCATGATCAAACATTGTTACCCTGTCACCTATCAGACAATCTTCACCGATTACAACACTATCTGCAGTAATTATAGTAATATCGTTACTTAAATGACTCCTACTGCCAATATTCACATAGGAATTTTCATATCGAGCCTGTATTAGGGTATGCATCCCATAAAAATGCGGAGCCAGTTCATAACCAACAATTACGTCATCACCAAATACTACTTTACCTAACCCATTAAAAATAGTAGTTTGATTGAATTTCACATTTTCTCCCAATATTAAATTTTCATAGTTTGTTGCAAAGAGATTCCCATTTTGCTGCATATTTTCTCCTATCATTCAATTCATTTATTTATAAGAAAATCAAATGGTTATAAAAAATCAACTTTAACAGTGTATTTCATGCAATTATGGCTATAACAAGAATTATTCACATAATTTACTCTAAGAAGATTTTGAAATCACTTAATTAGTAATTATTAATTGGTTATTTGACTTTAGAACAATTTCATTTGCAAATTTTAAGGATTCAAAAGTACCCGCGTCTGTCCAAGATCCCTCTAGGATATCGTATTCCAATTGGCCATTTTCAATATAAAGATTATTGACAGATGATATTTCTAACTCTCCTCGATTTGAAGGCTTAATTTCCCTTATAAAATTAAATACTTGGCTATCATACATATAATATCCAATAACGGCATAATCTGATTTTGGAATATTTGGCTTTTCTTCAATTTGTATTACTTTTTTTTCATCAATAGCGGCTACTCCATATCTTTCTGGGTCTCCTACCTTTTTTAGTAAAATCCTAGCACCATACTTTTGATTTATAAAACGATCTACATTAGGCTTAATAGACGTAGTAGAAATATTATCTCCAAGGATGACAACAATTTTTTCACCTTGAGCGAAGTTTTCAGCCAGCGCAAGAGCTTGTGCAATACCTCCCGCTTCTTCCTGAACTTTATATGTAAAAGAACAACCAAGTTCTTTTCCACTGCCTAATAAATTCACTACGTCCCCCATATGCTGGGTGCTCGTAACTATTAATATTTCTGTAATGCCAACTGATATTAATTGTTTTATTGGATTGAAAATCATTGGTTCTTTTCCTACGGGGAGAAGATGTTTATTAGTAACTTTTGTAAGAGGGTATAATCTAGTTCCTTTACCTCCTGCAAGAATTATTCCTTTCATTACTTACCTTCCTTATTAGCTAATAATTATCTATTAATTCGGCCAATTTTTATAATTGATATCCCAATTTAAAGTTTTCTTTTAAAAAATAGAAAACACCTAATATGTCCCTACATTTCACTGGTAATAACTTATATCAATTATTACAAAAAATGATTAGGAGTCTTTTCTTCAAATCGTTTTTTTAAAATCAGATACTAGTTAAAATTTGATTTACAGAGGTTGGTTGAATTCCCTTAAAGTTATTTAATAAATCTAGGGCTTCTCCTCTTCTTCCAACATTCCAAAGTTCATAAAATCTCCAACTTAAATATAAATAGACTTGGGTCTCGAACCATTTATCTATTTCTTCATCAGAAAATCCATTTTGTAAACAATAGTTCTTAATAACCTTTAATTCATTAATTGTTGTATAATCAAATTCAAGCGGAAGCGATTTTGATATATTTTGGCTATGCAGAGTATATACCCCAACATAATCTTTCAGTACCCAGACGTCGCCTGCCAGCATTAATTTTAAATGTAAAAATAAATCCTTGCAGTGGGTTACTTCTTTTAAGCACCCCATCTTAATTGCAGTTTCTTTCCTAAATACCGTTGATAACCCACTATTTATATTATAATAATGGCCTATTTTATAATTTAAAAAGTAATCTCTTCCACTTATAACAGCATCTAAATCATATCCATTTGCATATACTTCATTAGTATGCTCATTTTTAATATATGCATTTCCAACAACCATCGAAATATTACTATTTTCATTTAGTATTTTTACAGCTTTACAAATAAAATGATTATCAACTAGATAATCGTCGTGGTCGATGAATATAACATATTCACCACTAGCGTAATTATAAAATGCTTGCATGACGTTAAAAATCATTCCATAATTTGTTGGATTTTTAACATAGATAATTTCATTATTATTTCGGTATTTTTCCATTTCTATGTTCGTTCCATCAGTTGAGCAATCATCCACAACAATTATCTCTTTGTTTAAATACGTCTGATTTTTAGCACTTTCTAATGCCCTTATTAGCATCTCTTTTCGATTATAAGTAGTAATGATAATACTGACTTTGGGTAAAGATTCGGCTATCAAAGATAATTCATCTATCGAAACTTGAATTTCATTTATAATATCGATTTCCTGAGTTAAGCTTTTAGCAAGTTCATAATAATGATAAGCTAACTCGATGTTATAAAGTCTTTGGTGAAGATATCCTTTATTAAATAGTAAATCAACATCATTTGGTGCTATTTCTAACCCCTTGTTAATATATAGTTCAGCTTCTGAGTAGTTTTCTTCAATTATTGATATTATCCCCAAAAAACAATATATTTCTTTATTTATATACCTTTTACCGAGATAGATTTCAATTTTATGCGTAGCTTCAACTATCTCGCCACTCTCAATTAATTTAGAAATCTCATTTATATATAATGTTTCTTCCGGGTATTTTCCCATCCAAGAACCTCCCCAATTCCTTATTTTACGAATTTCCTCCAAGTATGATCAATAAGATTAAACCCTAATGAGGATCCAATTGCTCGTAAGTTTTCAATTGGTTCATTATAATCTGGGGCTAAATATATTGCATTCAAAAAGTGCTTTTTGGCAGTGACAAAGTCACCTTTAAAACAATAGGACTCTCCTATATAATTTTCCGTTATGGCATCCTTATCTTTTACCAACTTGAAATTACTAATTGCTTGATCATAATCTTTTAATAGCATAAATCCCATGCCAACAATAAATTTTTCTGTCTCATTTGAAACTTCATAACTTTTAGCTTTCTCTATGTAATCATTCGCATGAATAAAAAGACCTCTTTTGGCCAAAAGGTATGCAAGGATTATATATGCAATCGCTTCATTATTTACTTGATTATTATTTTTCCAATTTATTTCAGGAAACAAATCCATTAATGACGTCCTTTGTAAAAACTTGCTTAAATGGAGATTAAGGACATTATAATTATTTTCTAACGAAGTGAGGCTACTTCCGTGTCTCCTATATAATAATAACGGCTTATTTACATGCACCGTTTTTATATTAAGATTAGTAAAGATTTGAGAGATAAAATCAGTGTCCGTACCAATCCTTAAATCCTCATCAAAATTTACTCCTAAAAATGTATCTCTCTTAAACATAATTGAAGGATTATTAAACGGAGTTCCTATTTTGAGAAAATAACTAAGAATATTTTTGCTGGATACTTGTTTAGATTGCCAGTAACCAATTGGTACACCTTGCTCTTCTATTAAAAGCACATCAGAATGAACAAAATCCGCATCATATGCTTCTATTTCATCTTTCAACACCTGTAGTCTGTTCGGTAAACTAACATCATCAGCATCTTGCCAAACAATATATATCCCTTTTGCTATTCTCAAACCTGCATTTCTTGCCGCCGCCTCTCCCTGATTATTCTGATATACATAGACAATTCTTTCATCATCATAAGAATTAATTATCTGTTCACTTCTATCTGTCGATCCGTCATTAATTATAATAAATTCATATTTTTGCTCCGTTTGATTCAATATACTTTCAATAGATTCCTTCAAATATTTTTCGGCATTGTAGACCGGCATTATTACACTAATCATTTAGCAAATCTCCTTATATAGCTATATCAAATCACAATACATTAAAATGATTTAGCAGCACATTATTAATATCTCCAATAAATTCCGGAAAACTATATGCATCTTGCATTAACATTACTTGTCCCAGTAGTTGCTCTCCTATAACTTGATTGCCTTTTTCGATTAACAAGATGCCATATATATAGAGTAAATCTGTATAGTATGGATATTCTTTTATAGCTTCCACTAAAAGCTCCATTAGAGAATTATCAAAATTCAATTCATATAGGCATAGTGCAACCCAACGTAAACAGACTGCATGTTCATTCGATCCTATTGGCAATGACCCTAATTTTTTATTAAAAAATTTCAAAGCTTCCTGAAAATTTTTGTTTTTAAAATATAGTAACCCCTCAGAGTAGAACTGATTATCTTCTATACCTTGTTTCAGTTTCACATTAAGTTTTTCAACAATTCCATTACCATTTATATTTTTTCTTTTCACCAAGGATTCCCATCTATATATAGAAAGCCCTTGGATTACATTTATTTCCCTTAGAAGTTGAATTTCATCCGCGTTCGTATTCACTAAAAAAGAGTTTATTAACTCTTCATCATTTATATTAGCAAGTTCACTAATTGTGTAATTTTTTTCCCATTCATTCAATGTATATTTTTTTGTTAATTTATGAGATGCTACTTCCCTGTAATAAATAAGTAAATCAGATAATATATTTTCCCACTTATAATCTTCTGACGTTTTAATTCCATTCAATTTTAACCTGGTATACAGTTCATCATCTTCAAGTAATTTTATTATTTGTTCAACCATTTCAGGTACATTGCCTGGAGCAGTCATTAAACAGTTATAATTATTTATGGCGTATTCATTAATACCTGTATTATCTGTTGTAATTACAGGTATTCCACAAGACATAGCTTCTAATGAAGGTAGTGGAAACGACTCATAATAGGAACCACACACGTAAAAGTCTGCTTTTCTATAGATTTCTCCTATGACCTTTTGTGGCGGGTTAACATAAACTTCGCCTAATTTTTCAATTGGTTCAGTTTGTGTTATCCACAAAAGTTCAATATTATATCCTCTATCCTTTACCTTTAAATATGATTCTTTTAAGTCTTTGATTCCCTTAAATTCTGAATGCTCACTTCCTACAATAAGCATGTATTTCTTATCGGAAACAATTTTACTTTTAGGATAAAAGATTTCATTATTTAATGCATTGTGTACAACATCTGAATCCCTATTAAAATTTTTCTTAATTAATTTTGAAATTTGACTAGAAACAGCCATTATTTTATAGGGAAGTTGAAAATTAGAATAAATTATATCCTTTTTTTCTCCATCCAAAATATCCCAGTCGAATAGATGGAAATCCCCTTGTTCAAAATAAATAACAGGTGCAACACCCATTTCTACACATGCCCCTATATGCTCCCAGTATGTAGCTATAATTAAATCACACTGAGGTATGAATCTAGTTATTTCTATTTGGAAAGGAACAAAAACATAATTGGCCTTTATTGGAAACCAGTCAGGTTTAGCGAAATGTGATAATATTGTTACTGTTACGCCAAGTTCAGTTAACCCGTTCGCATGCTCAAATATAATCTTTGTTCCGCCACAAACTCCTACATGGTTCATTACATATACGACATGGATATCCTCTTTAATAGTTGAATTAACTTCAACCTTGTCAACTATTTGTTTATTTATCTTATTTACTCGATTTGCTCTACTAATATATTCATTAATTCTTAGTTTTTCTATTAGTCCCGTCATAAGTTAATCCCTCATCATTTGTATAAGTAAAAATTACTTTCTAAAACCCTTGTAACATCGACAAATCATTTAAAGACATTTCTTTTAAAATTATATTCATTCCATCTGTATCATTTATTTTCTCGTAAAAGTTATATAAATTATTTAAATGTTGATAATTTGGAGTTTTATTATACAGTTCGTTATATACCTGAATGGCCTTTGACAAATTTCCGCTAGCAAGATATATATCACCTTGGAGGCTGAATAAATTATCATTCACTACTTTACTTTCAATACTATTAAGTATATTAATCATATATTCTGAAAGGCCTAGTAAGTACGCTTGTTTACTCAACTCAAAAGTAACTTTGCCATATCTACTTAGCCCATTAGCCATCTTAATGAATATCTCTTTTTCATTCATATTAATAAAATTTGATATCGATTTAACAATAATCTTACTAACGTTATCTGTTAATTTAGTATAATCAACATTGCCATCGTCTAAAATTTCAAGTAGAATTTCCTTCTCTTCTTCTACTAAATCTAATTGTAATACAATCTCATCCCTTAATTTTCTATCATTTCTTAATATGGCTAAACTGAGAATATCAGTTAAATATTCACCCTTAAAAACACTTATGTCCTTCAAATATAAATATGCCTCGTCATATTTATTCCCATATAAAAGTGCTATAAATAATAGCTGCTCATCTACTTTTAAATTGAATTCTGTTATCAATTCTAATAGTAGATTTGATCTTTTTGCTAGCAAGACGCCTAATAGAAGGAGCATTTCTTTACTGTTATTCATCGGAAAAACCTTTTTAATATTTTCATTTATGGCATTCTTATCTATCCCCGATTGAGTTAATACATTTATATACTGAGAAATGGCCGGGGCAAAATTCTTTTTTTCTGTGATAGCACTAATTGCATGGTTTAAAGCCCCTAGTAGCTTTCCTTGCCGTTGTAATACTTCAGACAACTTTATACTAGCTAAATAACTTCCAACACCTTCAATTGTCTGAAAATATTCTACCTCTCCGAGTTCCAGACACTTTTTATATGCAAATTCAGCATCAAGCAAAAAGTTGTTTTGGCTGTATAAATTTCCTAACATAAAATAGAATCCAGTATATTTAGGATAAATTTTCGTTGCATCTTTAATAAGGCTAATTCCATCTTCTAATTTCCCCATTGTTAAGAGGCTGTCACCCATTAAATAGAGGAGATAAGGAACATATACTTTTTCTTTACTTAAAAAATATGATTTTTTAAAAGCCTCCAAAGCTTCTTTGGGTTTTCCTCCAACTTTGAGTTGAACACCAAGATTAAATAAATTATATCCAGTTGGAAATTCTTTCGTCTCTTTAAGTAAAATCTCTAGATTTCGATTATATTTATCCCTTTCCTTATACATTTCTTGCGTATAACCATCATGGTGAATGAGAACATCACCAAATTCACTTGTAAGATTAGTAAACTCCTCAATATTTAGATGCTCATGAATTTTACCATAATAAGATAATCCTATATTATTTTTAAAAAGTCTTATAGCTTGATGATAGGATACATATCCATTACTCATATTATTTTTAATTTTTAAAACGTAGTAATCTTTACCGGATAAAATTACTTCTTCAATTTTCGTATTATGATCTAAAAATTCATCAGCGTCCAACACTAAAATATACTCACTTGAGGCTTTGTTAATTGAAAAATTACGAGCATCAGCAAAATCATTTTTCCACTCATAATTATATACCTTAGCTCCATATTCTTCGGCAATTTTGATAGTTTTATCCGAAGATCCAGTATCAACAATAATGATTTCATTTACTTCATTCCGTAAACTTTCCAAACATTTAGGTAAAAACTTTTCTTCATTTTTTACAATCATACAGACTGACAATGTTTTTTTAACCAATCAAATCACCCATATCCTGTATTTAAACATAGTGTTCGTATTTTACATATCATTACTAATATCGACAAATTTCCTCCTTTCTTAACAGGAATTAATTTACAAGGGGTTAAATCTATGCCTAATATGAAAATAGGCCCTTAGTTTCCTAAGGACCCTTACTCAATAAATATTAACGAAGAAGTTGAAGAACCCCTTGTGGTTGCTGGTTAGCTTGAGCAAGCATAGCTTGTGCAGCTTGAGTAAGAATATTATTCTTAGTCATGTTCATCATTTCTTTTGCCATGTCTACGTCACGGATACGAGACTCGGCTGCTTGTAAGTTCTCAGATGTTGTACCTAGGTTGTTAATTGTGTGCTCTAAGCGGTTTTGTACAGCACCTAAGTTTGAACGATTTTTAGATACAGTGTCAATTGCATCTTGAATTTTGTCAAGGTTTGCGGTTGCAATTGAGTTTAATGATGATGAAGCACTGACTGTAGAACTTAAATCAGATAATTGAGTAGTAGCCACCCCTAGTGTTGATGCAGTAGCATCTACTAAGCTCATCGAAATAGTCTCGCCTTGGTTTGCTCCAACTTGGAATGTTAATGATGAAGTTGTGTTTAATAAATCTTTAGTATTAAATTGTGTTTGATTAGCAATATCATCAATTTGTGAAGTTAATTGAGTTATCTCCGCTTGAATTTTAGCAGTATCATCAGTTGTTAATGTTTCGTTAGCTGCTTGTGTAGTTAACTCAGCCATACGTTGTAACATTGCATGTGTTTCGTTAAGTGCACCTTCAGCAGTTTGGATTAATGAGATAGCATCTTGAGAGTTACTTTGAGCTTGGTTTAATCCACGAATTTGGTTACGCATTTTTTCAGAGATTGCAAGACCTGCTGCATCGTCTGCCGCACGGTTGATACGGTATCCTGAAGATAGTTTCTCCATAGATTTAGATGCATTTGTATTGTTGTAAGCTAATTGACGATGTGTATTCATCGCTGAGATATTGTGATTAATTCTCATTTTGTATTTCCTCCTTGAGTTTGACCCACATCCATGTGGTATGTTTAATTTTTGAACAGTTGTAGAATATAGTCGGCCGCACTTTACTCTATCACTGCTTTCACTATTATTATCGACAAGATTTTCAGATGTTTAATAGATTACTAAATTTTTTTAAGAAAATAATTAAAGACTCATCAACCGATGAGCCTTAATCTGTTTTACCATTTATCAAACCTATTTTTTTAACAAGATTGAAGTTTACATTTGAAGCATCTGTGTTCTCTTTTGAAATTTTATCAAAAATTTCTTTGCGATGTATTTCTACATTTTTGGGTGCTTTTATTCCTAGCTTCACCTGGTCTCCGTCTATTTCTACGACTACTAGTTCAATATCTGATCCTATCATGATAGACTCTTTTAATTTTCTTGTTAAGACTAACATTGATTATACCTCCTGCCCGATGGAGGATTTTTTTCGATAAATTTTATGTTTTGTATTGTATGTTGAGTCATTTAAAATAATTTGCTTTCCTTTATTCCTATTCCGATTTATCACTAAAGGTGCTTGTAAGTTGGCGGTGGTTTCTTCAATAGGTTCAACTACTGTAATAATAGAAAAAATAACAACATCATCTTTCTTTTCTATTTTTAAAATGTCTAGGTCATCTTTCGGAATATCGAATTCATACTCCTTAAAATGGATAAATGGATCTGAAATGATAAATGCTAACTCATCGGTCTTAACAGATTGAAGAATGTAGAACACAGAATCATCCGATAATGGTAAGATTATATACTCCTTTTCATCCGGAAAGCCTGGTATACCAAAATCAAATGATATTACATCTTTTTCCTCTAACTCAACTTCGTCTTGATATTTTGTTTTTATTTTCATAAGTTATCACCAAAATTATTTTATTTTATCAAAATTCATCCCAACAAAATCGATTGAAAGGGAATTTCTCGGATTCACATATGCAGTCACTTTACCTGGAGTGTATGTATGCACTGGTTTATTAACATTCACTTCGATTTGGGGCTTGTTTACCGTCCAATCAATTGATACATGAGCTGGGTCATATTGTACACTAACACTAAACTGAGAAGGAGTTGAACCAGTATGAAAAACTGTTTCATTTTGACTATTTCTCACAGCCTGGTCAATAATAGGGTTTCCCCCATTCTCAATTTTCATTAATTCATTTCCCTCCTCAGCAATTCTACCAATCGTTTCAAAGGAAACACTCATGCCCAATTCAGCATTCTCCTCAACCCTTTTAAATGGAGATTTTAAGTCTAAATTCTCCCATGCGAGTGTCTGATCAATTGTAAGTCTTCCAGGAGTTCTATTGATTTTCATTTCCGCAGATGGCTGTTCTATTATCATATCTGCAGGTCGTTGCTCAATTTCTTGGCTAGGTTTTTGGATTTCAATATTTAACTTTGCATACTGAGATTGGATACGAATTTGTGGTAATTTCATACGTTCTTTCCCCTATTAAAAAAGCTATCATAAACGATAGCTCTTATTTCTTATCTTATAAAGTCTACAAGAGTTGGTTGAATTATGCTAGAACCGACACTTAATGTAGCTCGATGAATGCTTTCTTGTGTCTTTAAATTCATAATCACTTCTTCAACATCGATATCTTCATTTTCCGAAATCATTTTGGTAGCAATTACTTTCTGTGAGCCCAATCTTGATTCAATTAACTCAGCTCGATTTGTTACTGCTCCAATTTTCGAACGAGCAGCTGTAATCGTGTTAAGGTGATTTTGAAATCCTTCAATAAATCCACTTAAATCAGGATCATTGTCTCTTAATGATGGGTCATTTATTTCACTCTGTAAATCATGTAAATCCTTTAATGCTCCCACAAAAAGATTATCAGCTGTTTGATTCACTTGTAATTGGACACCTTTGGAGACTTCAATCTCAATTTTATCTTGATTTCCATTATACGTGAAATTTGCACCATCATAATTTACTGGCTTTTCGTTTGTGCTTGAACCACTAAAAATATACTTTCCGGATACTTGAGTATTCGCTATTGATATGAGCTGCTCTTTTAACTGTTCAATTTCCGTCTCAAGCTTTTGGCGATCATCATTTGTTAATGAGCCATTATTTGCCTGTGTTACTAACTCACTTACACGATGAATGACGTCTCCTGCTTTTTCCAAAGAATCTTCACTATTTTCAAGCCAATTATATACATTACTTAAATTGCGTTCGTGCTGTTCTACTTCTATTAGACTTGTCCGGTTTTGCATACCTTTTACCGCAATAACGGGATCGTCAGATGGACGAGTAATCTTCTTTTGAGTATAAAGCTGCTCTTGATATTTCCCTAATCTCTCATAGCTATTATTTAAATTGCGAAGCATATTGTTAGAAAGCATTGTCTGGGTTATTCTCATTTATATCACCTATCTCCCTACTACGCCCATTCCATTAATGATTTTATCTAGCATTTCATCAATCACTGTTATTTGTCGTGCTGAAGCATTATAAGCATGCTGAAATTTAATCATATTCGTCATTTCTTCATCAAGTGACACAGCCATAACCGATTGGCGACGCAATTCTACTGAATCCTTCGTATACTCAGCATTTGTTTTTCGTAAATTCGTTTCTCGAGCTGTTACACCTAGTGTTCCAATCATTCCAGCATAAAATGTTTTTACATCTCCTTGAATTTCTAAATCAGAAGGTACATTACCTGCTCCAGAAAATGACGTAAAATCCTTCGTCATAACTTCAGCCAATGCATTAGCATTTCCACCATCACCAAAGTTTGTTTGAGTACTATTTGGAGAAGCAGCAATGTCATCTCTATTGGAAATAGCAACTTTTAGTTTTGAAGCAGCTCCCATCCAGTTTGATGGATTTGTCGCATTGTTAATGATTTCAATGTTCCCTTCGTATTCAAAAAATGCTTGTCCTGTTGTACCATTTAGTGTCTTCCCATTTTGATGTACCTGATTAAATTCAGTCACAAATGCAAAAGCAAGTTTATCTAGATTTTTCAAAGTATCTGAATATATTCCAACCGTCGTTCCATCATCTTGGACATATCCATATGATTCTATTAATCCCTTAACCTTTCCATCTGAGAAACTTTCGGTTGAAATAGCTGCACCATTTATCGTTATCTTGTCTATATAGGTTTTGTTTGTCGGGTCACCAGTCTCAGTAGAAGTTGTTAAGCTTACAGCATTGGTAGATAGGTTTCTTCCATCAACAAGCAAACCTAAAGATGTTCCATCATTACCTACTATTTCAATAGAATAAGTTCCGACTGCTAGTGGGTCTTTATTTCCACCACTAGGATTAGGAGTAATTTTAACATTAACTAACTCTGATAACTGATCAATTAAACGATCTCGTTCATCATATAAATCATTCGGCAGAAAACCATTTGGCTCTATACTATTAATCTGCTGATTTAATCCATTAATTTGCTCTGCAATGGAATTGATAGTACTAACAGATAAATCAATTTCGCTCTTAATATTGTCACGTACTCCATTTAAAGACTCCGAAATGTATTTAAAAGAATCAGCAACAGCTTGTCCTTGAGTAAGTACAACATCCCTGGCTCCAGTATTTTGAGGGTCAGCTGCTAAATCCTGAAGTTTCTTCCAAAATTCATCCAATGATGCTGATAAACCTTCCGTAGATGGTTCATTCATGATCTCTTCCATTCTTTCTAGCGCGTCTGCACGTGAATCCCAATAGCCTAATTTATTATTTTCGTCACGAAATTGTTTATCTGAGAATTGGTCACGAATACGTTGAATAGAACCTGCTTGAACCCCAGTTCCCATTTGACCAGGAATTTTCGGGGCATTCATCCCTACACCAGGGTACGGAGTTGTCGATTCAAAATTAACACGTTGCCTTGAGTAACCAGGAGTATTTGCATTTGATATATTATGTCCAGTTGTATATAACGCACTTTGTTGTGTGTTCATTCCACGGCGTGCTGTTTCTAATCCATGAAAGGTCGATACCATTATTTTATCCTCCGAATGCCCTATGCCTTTGAATCGAACATAGAACGATGTTCTTTTTTATTTTGATTGGCTAACGGATTTTCATAATTCACCGTTTTTTCAGTTGGATATATCATATCTAGTGTCATAGTTACAAACTGTAAAGATTGATTTGTAAGTTGTTGATTTAAAAGATTTCGTTCTTTTAGTTCATTTACAGTGTTAACTATCTCAATTTGTAAGTTAGATAAAGTTGTTCGATATGGTTCTTCACTATGTTCAATTACATTTGATAATGTATATTCGTTATCATTAATATGATGATTACCAAAAAGCTTTTTCACCATCGCTATTCGTTCATTTTCAAGCTGTTTTATTGCTAATATATACTTTTGTTCTTCTTTCATATGTGCACTGAGGGTATCGATATCATCTTTTTTTAGAATTTCTGTTTTCTGCTCAGAAAGTTTATATAATTTTTTGTGTAAAGTTACTATCTTTTGGAGCAAATTGATTAAGATTTCAGTTGACACGTTATCCCTCCTTTTGTTTTTTACAAGATTAGAATTTCAACTATTCCTAATCTTGTAAAAAACAAAATCAGTACATGTAAATACTGATTTTATTTTTTGAAATAAAAATCGTACACACTCTTCGCAACGTCTTCTGCATTTACCTTATAGCTTCCGTTTTGAACCTGTTGCTTTAGCGCTTCTACCTTTTGCTGACGAGCAACTGTAATCGGTGATGTTTCTTGTAATTGCTTGGCTGCAGATGAAATTTCAACCTTATCTGTCTGAGTTGACTTTTCTGTTGCAGCAATTTTATTCATTTGTTTTTTATAAGGATTCATTCCAACCGGCCCGAACTGGTTAATTTTCATTATAAAACCTCGCTTTCTATCCGAACTTCAAGACTATATCTTTAATATCGGCAATAACACGAATAAGTTTAGAATTTTTTCTCTGCAAAATATGTACTTTTATTGCGTTCTTTTAACTCTTTCATCCGTTCTTGTTCTTTTTCAAAGGTCGAAAGTTCCGTACGAAGTTCTTTTGTGCAGTCGATGCATAAGTTTCCTTCACGTATTATCGTGCGACATTTTTGACACGGATATCCAAGGTTTGGGAATTGTGCCAACTGCAAGCGCCCAGTACGGATAAACTTGATGATCAATTCTTCATCCACGCCTGTACCTTCAGACGTTTCAAAAATGGTTGCAGTACGGTTTTCTCTTCTACGAATAAATTTATAAACCATTTCAAACGCTTTGCTTTCTTCCTTATAACAATTTTCACATACATCACGTATATTTGTTTTTACAAAAAGACCGCCACAGTTTGGGCAATTCATTAGTTCTGCCATGTTGTTTCTCTCCTCAAACACCTTATTTCTAACTATTATATCGGAGTATTTGACGGATTTTTTAGTGTTAGATATTTGAAAAAGTTACCCCCTCATCAACGTCAAAGCCGATACTGTCTTAGCCCCCCCCTCTAACAGCACCTGCCCAGCATGACGCAATGTCGATCCTGTCGTATAAATATCATCCACTAATAAAATGTCTTTATCCTGGACTGAACCAATTACTCGAAACACATTTTGACCAGAAATACGTTCGTCACGGCCCTTTTTCGACTGCTTTTCTAAATGGGCCCGCACAAGGATTTCATTTACAGGCACATCCAATAATCTTGCCAAAGCACCAGCCTGGTTAAATCCACGTTCATATAAACGCTCATCACTTAATGGAATTGGAACAACAAAATGAGAAGATGTAAAGTAAGTTTTGAAAGTTTTTTTCAGAGGTGTTTTAAAAATAGAAGAAATGACATAGTCACCGCGGAATTTGTAGAGGGAAATGACTTCTTTAGCAAAATCATTATAGAGGTAAATCGAACGATTCTTGGTGAGCACACTCTGCCAACGTGGGTCTTTTTCCCACCGCACACAGTCGTAACAGAGGTTTCCTTTGCGATACTCACTAGACAACTCAGTAAATGGACGGCCACAAATCTCACAAAGTTCACCTTCAATTTTCTCAAACTTAGCACTGCAAACAGAACATAACGGATCTGGCTCAGCTAACGAAAATAAAGTTGCCCACGAATCCACTTCTTCAAATGAATTGTGGCATAGTAAACAAGTAGACATAGATTAACTCCTTTATCAAATACGCCATGGCGTATTTGCGCCCAGATTTTTTCGAGCTTGCTCGAAAAACTTCCTTTGAAAATCTGAGGCATCCGCCGGAGGCTTAACTTTATTCCAAAGTATTTTATACTGATTATATATACTTTATTACCTTGTTCTAAAATTAAAGCTGTGAGTTCGATGGAATAAAGTTATAGTTTTCACACTGAGGATTTTCGGCCACCTTTCGGACTGCCTCCCCAATTTTCACATACATATCAGCTTTCATCTGCTTATCAAAATATTGTGCTTTCACAAATGCCATACCGTAATCCTTAGAAACATAACGCGGTTTTAAGCTATTTAACGTAATGGCAATCACATCATTTTTGCATGTGTCACATTTACAAGGCATATTGATATCAGACCAATTTTCATGTAAAGCTTCAGCTACCAGTGGCTCCATTGCATTAAAAACCCTCATAACCAACTCTCCATTCTATGTATGTGAGTTTATTATCACACATATTGCATTTTTTGGAAATCCCCTTTTCAACTATGACTTATATTAATTTTGTACCTTTTTCCCATAAAAAATATATCGATATGGTGCGTCTCCGAGGTATCCGAATGGATAACAGGTTGTTACTATTAGCTCCTCGTTTGGTGAAGTTGATTTAATGATGGTACGGTCGTCCGCATCTACAATTTTCGTATCGACAATTTCATAGGTAAAGTCACCGTACTCTAATTTCACAACGAAAGTGTCACCAATTTCGAGTTCGTCAAATCGCTTAAATAATGTGTCACGGTGGCCCGATAAGACAATTTGGTCATTTTGTGTTGGTAGCGCGGTTCCAAGATAATGTCCAACTCCTTTTGAGAGTTCTTCTTCATCCGTTCCCTCGATGATAGGCATTTTCTCACCAAACTTTGGGACCTCTAAAACTCCCATTGTCTCACCTTTTTCGTAAGTTGGAATCATAATTTCCTTTTCCACAGCTTCTTGGACTGGAGGTGTGGATACTATTTCTTCCGCCTGAACCAATGCTTCTTTTTGAGCTTGATTCGAATCCCAAATTTGAAAAATCGAGTAGCCTGTCAATGAAACTCCACCGATAATTAACAAAAGTGCAATTGAATAAACAACCTTTTTCATTGGAAATCACCACCTAATCCGTTCTTTGTCCATTACCTTTTATCATATTAAAAATGGACTATGAAATCAATTTATAAAGCCGTTTTGGAGAGCCTCGTTATTCATATTTTCAATATGCTGTTTGGCCTTAATCATTTCTTTTGTTCTCCCATAATGAAAAAACAAAATTTCCCCGTTAGGATACTGAGCGCTTCGTCCTACTCTGCCCGAAATTTGAACCAAGGCACTCTCTGTAAAAATTTTATCTTCCGTACCTATGACGGCTACGTCAATGTTTGGGACTGTTACCCCTCTTTCTAAAATGGTGGTCGTAACAAGAATGGGAATTTCTCCGGAGCGGAAACGTGCTACCTTGTCTTTACGGTCAGAATCCTCAGCATGAACTCCTGCAATTCGGATATCGACCGTCCTTAAGATATCAACAATACTTTCTAGATAAGTAATTCGCGGTACGAATAAAAAGGCTTGTTTGCCAACATTTAAATGTTCCTTGATCCATGCCAGCACATTTCGTGGCAGTCTTTTCTTCTTCATCATCTTCTCCCAGTTTCCGCACCACACGAATTCTGGAACTGGTAATGGATGGCGGTGATAACGTGCCGGGATAGTGACGGCTTTTCTTTTACCATTTGCAATTTCATTTTTCCAAGCCTGGTTGGGTGTAGCAGTGAGGCAGATGGTGGAGGAGATGTCCTTTTTCGCTTGGTTGACTGCATATTGAAGCATTGGTTCCACTGAATACGGAAAAGCATCCACTTCATCGATGATAATCATATCGAATGCCTTGTAATAGCGGAGTAGTTGGTGAGTTGTGGCGAGTGTAATAGGAGCAGCCTTGTTACGGTCTTCACTTCCGCCATATAAGGCGATGACATCGACCTCTGGAAATGCGGATTTTATCCTTGGAGCAAGTTCGATGACGACATCTGTTCGTGGGGTGGCAATGCAAACCTTTTTACCGGACTTTAGTGCATTTTCAATTCCCTCAAAAAGAATTTCTGTTTTCCCCGCTCCACAAACAGCCCAGATTAGCAATTGGTCATTTTCCTGAACGGTATTTATTAGCTCTGTTGATGCTCTTTTCTGTCCATCCGAAAGAGTCCCATCCCATACAAGTGGCTTCTCAGGGATTTTACTTAAAGGACTTGGCCCTGTCCAACTCACCAAAACAGTACACTGACTCATCCGTCCCATATTTATGCATTTCCTGCAATAAGCGCATTCCTGCCTGCATCTTGCACAACTAAATGACGCAAACAACTTTTGATCAGAGTTTCCACATCGAACACAAAAATAGCCGTCTTTCATTTTCTCGATGCATTTTCTATATTGTAAAAAACCATTTAAATAGTGATTGTGTATGTCTTCAAAGGGAAAGGGGATTTCTTCAAGTAGGAGTTGTTTGCCATAGAGTAGTCGTTGAAGTTCAGAGGAATACTTAAATATGGGATTGAATGATTGTGGATAGCTGGATTTGTGTTCGGATATCCGCTTGGCACCAGACTTGTCCGATAATGCTTCAGGAATTAACATTTCATTTTTTAGTAAAAATCTCATAAATAACCTCCATTTTTTATTTGGATAATATATTCAAAAATTTTAGGCGACATGTTTTAAGAAGTTTTGGTTGATATATTCAGATTACGGGCGGTTAATTTATAAATTGGACCGATATAATCAATTTTTACATCGATATCACCAGATTGAGTACTTGCAGATGACTGGATTCTACTTTTTTCCATAATTTTATGTTTAACAATCCAATTTTGGGGGAGATTAAAATAGTGAAAGGTAGGGGATTGAAATGATGAAATGGATCATAAAGCATGGAATGTTGCTTTGCATCGGTTCGATTCTACTTATAGGAGCAATGGTAGTTATATTTCAAGAGAGAATCCAAATTACGTCTTCAATATGGACCGCTCTGCTGTTACTCTATTTTGTTGTGCTTAGCCTATACAGTAGCTATGAGTATCGAAAGGCTCAGGTAGAGGACAGTCCAGAAAAAGCCCCTCAAAAATAAAAATTAGGAGCACATCCTAATTTCTTTTTTTGTCCAAAAACAGCGCCGCACCCAAGCACGGCGCCAAAATTCTATTTCATATACCAACCCAAGCCAATCGCACCTTCACCAAGATGAGTCCCAATAACCGGTCCAAAATAACTCAGTAAAAATTCAACATGTGGGTATTTTTTTTCAAGTTCAGCCTTTAATTCCTTCGCTTCTACCTCGATATTTCCATGGATCAAAGCTGCTCGCATCGGAACTCCTTTACTAGCATCTTCATCAAACAATTCAAACACACGGTTCAACGCTTTTTTACGTGTGCGAATTTTTTCGAAAGGAACAATCACTTTATCCTCAAAACATAGTATGGGTTTTACTTGAAGCAAGCTACCGACGAAAGCTGCAGCACTGCTTAACCGGCCTCCACGTTGAAGGTTTGTTAAGTCATCTACCATAAAATAAGCACGAACAGATTTCTTAATCTCATCTAGCCTAGCCACAATTTCTTCTACGGGCTTTCCTTCATTCGCCATTTCCGCCGCCTCAAGTGCGTAAAACCCTTGTACAATACAACTGATTTCAGAGTCAAAAGCATACACCCTTACACCTTCTACCATGTCACCAGCTGTAATTGCGCCTTGGTAGGTCCCGCTAATTCCACTTGAAAGATGAATGCTGATAATCGCATC
Source organism: Bacillus timonensis (assembly GCF_000285535.1). Classification (GTDB taxonomy): domain Bacteria; phylum Bacillota; class Bacilli; order Bacillales; family Bacillaceae_L; genus Ferdinandcohnia; species Ferdinandcohnia timonensis. Next base: position 592,501 of record NZ_HE610986.1, read on the forward strand.
ATTTTCTTGTCCTAACTTTTCGAAAAGCTCAACAAATTCACCAATGGGTGGCTGTGAAGTCGTTGGTAAATCCTTTCGAGCCTTAAGTTCATCGTAGAAGGCTTCTGCTGTAATATCGACTTCCTCACGATAGCTTTCCTCGCCAAATACGACACTTAGCGGAATCATATGTATATTGAGTTCTTCACGAAGTTCCTTTGGTATGTAAGCTGTACTATCCGTTACAATCGCCGTTTTCATACTTTTTACCTTCCTGTCCTGTTTCTTTATAATTTCCATTTTAAATGAAATGGACGGGGATGTCACTTGTTTGTCAAAAACGAAGTCCACTCTTCTAAAATAATCACTTGTATTTACTTTTATCATGTTAAACATACTTAATCATGTCATATTTCAAAAAAACTGATCCTAAACATGTTTAGGACCAGTCCTTTAAAAACTTATAACTTAAATCTCATGATCAATTCCTGCAATTCCTCAGCCATTTGCGACAGAGTTGCTGCAGATGAAGCAATTTCCTGCATGGATGCCAATTGTTCTTCAGTTGCAGCTGAGACATCTTGGCTTTGTCCTGTTGTTTTACTTGCGATTTCATCAATTTCACTGACTGATTCAACCACATGTTGAGCGCCTTGTGCCAACTGTTCGATAGAAGCGGATACCTCTTGGATTTGGGAGGTTACTACATCTACGAATTGTTGGATTTCTTTAAAGGAATTTCCAGTGTCACTTACAACACGGATTCCTTTTTCGGTTTCCTGTGTTCCTTTATTCATAGATTCTACTGCTTGTTTTGTATCATCTTGAATAGATGAAATTAACTCACGAATACTTTCTGTTGATTTGGCAGATTGTTCGGCTAACTTTCTTACCTCGTCTGCCACTACCGCAAAGCCTTTACCATGTTCTCCAGCTCGTGCTGCTTCAATTGCTGCATTCAAGGCTAGTAGATTTGTTTGCCCTGCGATTTCAGAAATGACATTCACAATTTGATTAATTTCTTCTGATCGTTGACCTAATGAAGTAATCACTGTTCCTAGATCTGTTACCGATCCACTAATATTATTCATTTGTTGTACTAAATGCTGTATGGATTGTTCACCATTTGAAACGATTGTTAATGCTTCACCAGATGTGATTGATACATTTTGCGCATTCAGTTTAATTTGATTGATTCCTGCTGACATTTCTTTAATCACTTCTGTTGTTTCTTTTACCATTTCAGTCTGGTGATTCGTACCTGCTGCCACTTCTTGAATTGCATTTGCCACTTGCTCAGTTGCTTGCGTATTTTGTTCCGAGCTAGCAGTCAATTCTTCAGAGGATGCTGCTAAAAGCTGTGATTTTTCCTCTACATGTGTTAAAAGTTCCCTCAATGATACCAACATCTTATTAAAGCTATTTCCTAACTGTCCTACCTCATCATTGTTTTTCACTTTTATTGATTGAGTGAGGTCCCCATTACTTACCTTGTCCGTAATGTTTACTAATAAATTTAGAGGTTTTGTAATGCTTCTTACAATTAAAATGGCGATAACAATTCCAATTAAAATAAAAATGCCTACTACAAGAAATGTGGTTTGAAGAATACCTTCAGTTGCTTTATCAATCTCACCTTGTTCCATCACGCCTGCAATTTTCCAACCAGTAAGTTCGTTCGTGACAAAGGTCGTTTCATATTTATTGCCCTGAAATTCATCGGATAGGATTCCACTTTGCTTTTCGTAGATTAATTTGCTATAGGTTTCCCCTTGTGGTTCTGAACCCACTTTTTGAGTTGGGTCGACTAAGTATTTTTTTGTGCAGTCAGGATGAACGCATATCCATTCTCACCAATTTTAACGCTTGATGTAATTTTCTTTAGTGATTCTAAGTTAATGTCTAGACCAATAACACCAGAACCATCCTTTATCACTTGTGCTACAGTCACAAGGATGTCGCCAGTCGCTAAATCCTCATAAGGCTCTGTTATGATTGTCTTTCCTGGAGTAGCATTGGCTTGTTTGTACCAATCCCTTTCTCTTGGATCAAAATCTTTAGGGAGATTAGCATCAGGATATAAAAACATTTTTCCATCTTTGGTTCCTGAAAAAACTGTTACAATTTCAGGATGTAAAAGCGAATATTGTTTAAATGTCTGAATCGTGTTTGGAACTTCTGATTCAACAAAAGATTTTGCATTAAGTCTAGATACGAAATACTCAACATCTGCGATCTTTGAAGATAAGTCATCTGTAATAAAATTATCAAGGAGATTCACATTAGCAGAAGAGCTGGCGAGTATTTCATCTTTTATTTCCTTTTGAGCGTTAGCGTAAGATATAAACCCAATTGTAAAACTTGGCAATAAGATGATGAAAATAAAGGTAAGATACAACTTCTTCTTAATTGTAAAAGTAAAGAATTTACTTCGTTTAGACTTTTCTTGGTTGTTTTTCATCGTTGAATTTTCCTTTCTGTTTTGTATGGATAATATATAAATTAGTTCTATCAACATACTAAATATCGACATAATTTGAATTTTTTCAACAAAAATAGACAAAAAACACCCATTAAAATCAAAAAAAGATGAACCCTGTTCAAATACAGAGATCATCTACTAGACTACCTACGTTTTGTATCCCCTTACAATTTACACCTTTACATTACTGAACAATAACCGCATGTTTACCCATTTGATGATAGCTATTAAAAAATGCATCCAAATTATAAGTTACTTGTCCAGCCAACGGATTCATAACATGAACTTTATTGCCTATAACCCCGTTTAATACAACAACATGTAAATTTGTAGTTGCTGCGTAATATTCTCCAGAACCTTGTAAATACCAATGTGAATTAACCTTAGGCTTACTTAAATCAAGTGTAACCCACATTACAACAGGGGTTCCGTTTTTAATGTAATTTAAAATTTGCTCTTTACTACTACCCGTAATATCAACTGCTTTTTTCGCACTTCCTTGTTCACTTAAATACTTATTCCCAGCAGCCACGATTGGAGGCGCATAACTGTACCAACCACCAGTTTGTTGCCTTGGATCGCCTACATAATATTCATATGGATTAGCTCCAAAACGTTTTCCATTTTCATATGTAAAAGGTTTCTTTGGTAAATAATTGTCTGCCATAACTGTATGTGAAACGTTGTGCCCATGGTAATTAAGTATGCTAGTTAAAGATGTAATTTCACAACCATTCGGCAATGCAGGCTTTTGCATAATCTTTTTTACTGGTATAAACATTTCATTTCCCTTTTCAATGGCGGCTTGTTTTTTCCTTCGTTCTTCCTCTTCTTTTTTCTTTTGTTCTTCTATTCTCTTTTTCTCTGCTAAAGCAGCGAGATAACTCTCTGCTAGATTAGTAGATTCAAGAGAAACTAATTTTTGATAAGTCTCTTCATTGACGACACCTGTTGTGGTTAGTTTTGTTTGCTTTTGAAAATCCTTCACCACTTCTGTTGTTTGAGGGCCAAAATTCCCATCCTCAGATACAGAATAACCGAATTTATTTAGTAACTTTTGTATTTCTTTGACCTTTTCTCCTTTATCCCGCTGTTTAACTGGAATAAATACTGGTTTTTCTGGAGCGGATTGTTTGTCTGCAAGTTCATCAGCTGGTTCCTCTTTCTTTTGTTCTTCCACTGTTGCAGCTACTTCCATGGTTTTTATCTGTGTTTCTGGATTTTCTTTTACTTGTTCCGGATCAGAGTCATCTTTGCTTTCCTCTTTTTTACGAGCTTTTTCCTCAATTGCTTTATCTGTTTCATTACCTACTCTTTCATTTCTCGAGCCAATTGCCTCCGTAAGATAAACAAGTATCCCTAAAACAATGACCAAACTTATAATTGAAATACCAACTTTTGTTTTATTCATAGTTTAACGTTTTCTTCCCCCATACATATTTTTATGCGTTCACACATTAAATAGATACCGCAAAAAAGCAAACTATGAATATTTTACCATATAGTTTGTAATAATTTACACAATTTCCAAATTTCATTTTATTTTTCTAGGTCTTTACTCGTCACTACTTACTCTTTAAAAAACAAAAAAGCCAAACCCTAAAAAAAGAGCTCAGCTTCGCTTTCAAACTATTCATTTATCTAACTTCTACCCAGCCATTCTTAATTGCAACAACAACAGCCTGAGTACGATCGTTTACGTTCATTTTTTGCAAGATGTTACTTACGTGGTTTTTAACCGTTTTTTCACTAATATATAGGTCGTCACCAATACCACGGTTGCTTCGTCCATCAGTTAATAGTTGAAGAACCTCACATTCACGTCTTGTTAACAGATGCAATGGGCGGCGAACCTCCATCTCTGTATACGAATTCGTTGTAACCGATTGGCCACTTGCAACAGCAAGTCGACGAAATTCTTTTACTAAATTATGTGTAACCCTTGGATGCAAGTAAGATCCACCTTCTGCGACGACTTTAACCGCTTCTACTAGAGAATCCGCATCCATTTCTTTTAATAAATAACCTGTTGCTCCAGTTTTAAGGGCATGCGTCACATAGCTTTCATCATCGTGAATTGATAAAATAATAATCTTCGTATCAGGGTAAGTGTCTATTAATTGTTTCGTTGCTTCAATTCCATTCAAGTTTGGCATGTTGATGTCCATGATGACTACATCAGGCTTATGTTCTTCAATTAATGCTAGCGCCTGTTCCCCATCGTCACCCTCTGCAACCACTTGAAAGGTTGGTTCAAAATCTAGTATTCTTTTTACACCTTCTCGAAATAATTGGTGATCATCAATAATAACTATGCTTGTTTTCATGTACTAACGCCTCCCCCTTTCATTTTGACAATTGAGGCAATTTCGGTCAATACGCCTTTAGCAGTATCAACGAATAAAATTTACTAGTTTTCATATGAGTTTGCTATAATATCTAGTAGTTCATTTAAAATAGACCAATTCTTGTAACGTATCATGGTAAAAATCACTAGTACCTCGCACTATGAAAAAGGGACAAACTCCGTCAAAATTCGCATCTATATTCGACATATTCCCCTAAAAAATCAAACTTCAATTGGTACTTGAATCATCACTATTGTTCCTGCTCCGATACTTGAATCAATGGTAAGGTGACCATCTAGTAAATCGACCCGCTCACGCATTCCGATTAACCCAAATGAGTCCTTCTTTTTCTCACGAATGTCAAAGCCTTTTCCATTGTCTTTCACAACGACCGTTACATGATTTCTACTTAGTTCTAGCTTAACAACAATTTCTTTTGCTGCCGCATGCTTTAGTGAGTTTTGAACAGCTTCCTGTACTAACCGGAATAGTGCGACCTCAAATTTTGACGGTATTCGCTGCTCTGATCCGATAAACACAAATGAAATTTTAGTCTCGCCGTTATATTCTTCGATAGTAGACAGGTATTTTTTGAGGGTCGGAATTAATCCAAGATCATCCAAGGCCATTGGACGCAAATCATAAATAATCCGGCGCACCTCATATAACGCGGAACGCACCATTTTACGTAGATCATGTATTTCCTTAACACCTTGTTCAGGGCTTTCCCGGTAGACCTTATCAATAATTTGTGAGCGTAGCATCACATTCGCAAGCATTTGGGCTGGTCCATCATGGATTTCTCGAGAAAGTTTCCGACGCTCTTCTTCCTGTGCCTCAATAATTTTCAAGCCGAAGTCCTGCTTCTGCTTCGCATCCTCTATCATTTCTCCAACTATCTTAAAATCGCTATTTAAATAATTCAGAACAACTGAAATCTGACCAACAAGATGATCCGCACGTTCAATCGTCTCATTTAAGCCAACCAAACGTCTTTCTAATTCATCACGGCGATCACGAAGCTGTTTTTCCTCCTGCCTGACTACAGTCAATTGCATCTGCAAATCATGAGCCTTCTCATATGCATTCCGAATTTCTTCTTCAGAATACTTATTAAAATGGCTGCTAACCTCAGAGAGCCGCTTACGCGCAAATCTTGCATGGGTTTCCAGCTTATCCGCTTTATCAATAATCACGCCAACTCGTTCCTTAATATCCTTTAACTCATCCGTCAAGGATAAAAATTCATTGCGTGATTGCTCACCAATGCGAAAAATTTCTTCTTTACTATAATCAACGGTATTCACCATTTTTTCCAAAATTGAATCAAGAACCTTAATATCAAGCCCTTTGGTGGCCATTTTTTCCACCTCCATTATATAAGTCATCTATATAGTCAATATATTATCCCACTTGATATTTAATGTAAGGCAGAATCCAATACTGTATCTATTATACAGGAAAAATGTATCAAAAACATGAAATTATGATTACAAAGTTACTACTACAACTGGGTATTCATACCTCAAATGGAAGGGGGACTTCTTTTAGATTGTTTGTTAGAAATTCAAATGAAAACAAAATGAAAAGGCCGCCTGATTCAGACAGCCTTTTCACCTAATCCACTACACTATTATTTTAATAATTTATTGATTTGGTCTAACACAGAATTGCTAATTGCATTTGTTCCACCGATTAATGTAGCAGTCTTTGCATTTTCATTTAAGAAGTTAGCTACACCTTTGTCTACTTTGTTACCAACTAATACGATACCAGCATTATTTTTAGCAGCTAGTGCAGCTCCAGATAATGCATCAGCAAAGTCAGTACCAGTTGCAACATAATAGTGGAAGCCGTCTACTTCAAAGTATTCAGCAATTGCAAGTGCTGTTTCATATCTTGTCTTACCGGATAGACGAGTTGGGCGTGGAAGTTCTACTAGAACATCGTTAGACACAACTGCCTTTCCTCCTACTACAACTGTTTTTGTAACGCCTAGCTTATCTAGAGCCTTAGCTGTAGCGTCATGCAATTCTTTATTACCTGTTAATAGAACAGGAATGCCATTGTTTGCAGCATAAGCAGATACAGCAAGTGCGTCTGGGAAGTTTTGACCATTTGCCACAACAGCTTCATTTGCACCATTTGGAGCAACCAAGTGTGCAACGGCAACTGAAGTTTCATAACGGTTCTTACCAGAAACTCGATTTACCTTAATGCCTTTGTTTTCTAATTGTTTTACAACATCAGAAGATATTGCTGCTTCTCCACCTAATACATACACAGTCTTGGCACCTAATCTTTCAATTTCAGCCATTACGTCAGAAGATACTGCTGTTGGCTTCGTTAAAAGAAGTGGTGCATCAAACTTTTTAGCTAACGGAGCACCAGTAATGGCATCTGCAAAGTTATCTCCACGTGCTAAAACCACAGTTTCTGATTTTTCCCAACCCGCTTTACTGATTTCAACTGAAGTTGAATAGCGAGTTGTTCCACTTAATCGATCAACACGTGATTCGGATTCATTTCGGTATACTTCAACTGTTTTTTCAGTTGTATTACCAGCTAGGTCAACAAGTTTTAATTCAAATACGTTATTACCCGGCTTTAATGCAACCTTAGTCGTAACAACTTTACTGAATGGCTTCATGTCATATCCTGGTAATTCTTGATAGAATTCTTCGTTTTCATTTACGAAGTAACGAAGCTCTTCTGCATTATCTTTAAGAGTTGCTGTTAAGTCAACAGACTTAACATTGTGATCGACGAATACTGGTACATCTACATCAATTACAGGAGCTGATGTATCTACAAAAATCATTCTACTATTCGATAAATTTGTTTCATTTCCATTACTATCCTTAGCGACAACTGCAATTTCGTTAGCACCATCAGGTAGAGTAATTGTAGTTGTAAACGAATATTCGCCTTCAGAAACTTTCTCAAGAGCAACATCTTTACCTTGAACTGTAAACTTAGAAATTGCTGATTCATCTTTTACAAAACCAGCCACTGTGACTTGATCTGTATTATGAATTGAGAATGTCTCAGGTGTCTTAACTTCGATTACTGGAGCTGTTTTATCTTTTGCAACATTTGAACTGAATTCTGTTTCGTTACCTGCATTATCAACAGCTAATAATACTAATTCAGAATCTGAAGTAACAGCCTCTTCTAATTCAAATTCTTTAGTGTTAGCAGAAACGATTCCTAAAGAATCACCGTCAATTAACACTTCAATATAATTAACACCAGAAAGTTCATCATTTGCATTGATTTTTACGACATCCTCTTCAATTGATCCAGTAACAGTTGGTGCCACTGTATCAACAACTACAGGGATTTGAAGCTTTTGAGCCTCTTTACCAGGGAAGTCAATTGTAGTTGCTACTTGGTAGTAATACTTACCATCCGCAACCATTTCTTTGTTCACTTTTCCATCCCATGCATTTGCAGAATTGAATGTGTATGGAAGCCCTAAACCACCATCAAAGTAATTTTTTCGTACATTCGTCTCAGAACGTAATTTACGTAATTCCTTTTTATCTGAATCTAGTATGCTATATTCTACTAGTTTCGCATTACGCAAGAATGATAGGATTGGGAATGCATCATCTTGCACGCCATCACCGTTTGGCGAAATGGCAATTCTTGCTTTTTCATTTTCTTCTGTGATTGGATTATAGCCTAAGTAATAATATCCATCTGAACCTGTATATAACATACCTGCTTGCTCGTAGAACGAATTATGATCATCATATGCTAATTCATCTAGAACAGGTGCAGCATTCCAGTCACCTTTGAATCCAACGTAAGGTACTGAAAGTTTAGGATTTACATCACTTTTGTCAGTCAACGTAACGAAACCTTCTACAAAATATCCATTAGGGAAGATTTCTTCAGGTTTTACATAATCACTTGCATTTTCGTTTAGTACCTTTGCTTGTGATAGGTCAATCTCAACTTTAATAGTTGCAGTACTATTTGCTGGAACTTTTACAGTTGATTTTCCACCATTAAGAGTTACCTTAGCATCAACAAGCTCTTGGGCTTCTAACTCATTAGCAGCATATCCTAATAGACCAAATAGAGATAGGTCTGTTTGAACGTTAGCAGCTACATCATATGTTACAGCTTCATCACTATAGTTTTTAGCTTCTAGTGTGAAATTGAATTTGTCCCCAACTTCCTTAAGGGCAACTTTCGCTTCACCTTTTTCTTTCTCTGTCACAACAACTGGTGTGCTTAAAGCTGCATGTAATTGCATGAGACCAGCACCTTGACGGCGAGGAGAATAAGGATTATCGAATTCAAACATAGTGTTGATTGTACCTTGGTCGCGAACCGGTTTTGCAGTATTCATCAGAATTTTTTTCGCCATTTCAACCTTAGCTTTTCCTTCTAATTCAGCAAACTCCTCTTGAACCCGTTGAAGAACAAGTGCTGAACCACCGGCTACATGCGGAGAAGCCATTGAAGTACCACTCATTGTACCGTACTGATCATCATTAAAAGTTGATAAAATATTTCCACCTGGAGCAGTAATTTCAGGTTTGAAGTCTAAATTTGGTGTTACACCCCATGATGTAAAATCAGACATTTTACCACCAGTTGGGTTTTGAGCTGTTTTCTTTTCTCCTTCGAAGCTTACTGTTACCTTAGCTCCTGCATCTAATTGCTCTTTTAATGTGTCTCCATCATTCATTAGCATGAATAATTGTGGAATCACAATTGCATTATCAGTTGCCATGCTAACGTAACCAGTCGTGTTATTGTAAATAATAACACCAGCTGCTCCAGCGTTTTGAGCATTTAACGCCTTATCTACAAATGAATGCTCACCACGTTGGATAAGTACATATTTTCCTGCAACATCAATTCCATCAAAATCAGTTGGTCCACCAAGACCAGCTGCTACAATCTCAAATGTCTTTGTATCTACATCGTTAGGATGAACATTACCTGCTGACATGAATGTCAATAATCCAGCTTCTTCACCATCAATTGAGACGGTAACAGCATCCATATCCATGTAAGCATTATCAAGTGAAGCTACTTGAATTGAGTCATAAGACAGACCAGGTGATCCTACTACACCAATATCAGGATTTGATGCATATGGGTTGTAATAACCATTTCCTAAATGAGCTGAGTTACCAGCAGAAATAGACATAACAACACCATTTTCAACTGCTCTTGCAATTGCTTGTTGTTCAGGATCATCTGCATTTACGAATGAAGCCGTTGAACCTAAACTCATGTTAATAACATCTACACCTAAAATAATTGCATCGTCAATGGCTTTAATGTAAATATCGCCCCATGTTGATCCCATTTCAGGGTCATTTCCAAATACTTTAAGACCTAGAATTTGTGCTTCTGGAGCAACTCCTTTAATACCACCGTTATCTTCGTCTCCATTAGCACCTACAGTACCTGATACGTGCATACCATGCATAGAAGCGCCTGGTCCAAGATCACGGATTTCGGAGTTTTTATCCATATAGTTATAACCATATGGTACTTTTCCAGTGTAAAACTTTCCTGGAAGATTGTTATCAGCAACCTTTGCCTCAACTTCTTCCTTTGATAATGCTGCTTTTGTTCCGTCAGTTAAAATCATATCTTTATGAGAAGGATCGATACCAGAGTCAATTACACCGACAATCATTCCTTCACCATTATATCCATATTCGTCCCATGCTCTTTGAGCTTCGACAAGCTCTTTCGAGTATTTCATTTCTGGTTTTTCAGTTGGACGTTTATATTCGTTTGTAATAGTTACATTTACTACTCCATCGAGTTTTTCAATTGTAGCTATTTTTCCATATTCAACAATTCCGCTGAAACCATTGAAAGCGGTTGTGAAATTTTCTTTGAATTCCATATTTACTTTTTTAGAAGTAAGTTTGGACTTTACTGCATTTTGAACAGATAACGCTTGGTTATGAAGTTCCGCTTTCTTTGACTCAGAAAGCTCGCTGAACTTTTTCCCTTGTTTAGTTGCATATTCAATTGCTGGAGCGCCTTCAACTTCAACAATAACACGAACTTTTTCATCTGCATCATATTTTGCAGTGTCGTCTTTACTAAATGATGTTTTCAGATCAACATTTTTCGCTCTCGTTGACTCTTTTACTGGTCCCACAGCAGCCATTGCTGTATTAGCAAATAACATTAATAATGCTAATACGAGTACTAACGTTTTCTTCACGACCAAGATTCCCCCCTACAAATTGTAAATTTAGAAAAATTTAAAAATATGTATCTATGAATCTCTCTATTAAAATAATCCTCTCCTTTCCAAAATAACAATATTTTACTAGTTTAGTTTAGTTAAAATATAGGCAATAGTCAAACAATTACTAGCAAATTTCAACTATTTTCTAATAATTTTAATTATTTACTACAATATCGGACAAATACCGACAAACTTCTATATAAGTGCATTTATACTCATAATAAAAGCGCATTGAGCTATCCCAATGCGCTTTAATACTTCTAGTTAATCCACTGTAAAATCAAGTTGTTCTCGTAATTGTGCAACCCCTTTAGCGACTGGCCAAACGATAATCGTATATTTTCCCTTTGATAAGTTTGAAACCTGTATATCAAAAGATACTGTTTCATTTGGCGCTATTGCAACATCCTTTAAGACCTGCATAAAACTTTTCCCATCAGAAAAACGTTCTACCAACTCTGTTCCCTTGTAAATCTCATACTCGTATTTTTGGCTGCTCGTAAATTGTAGAATACGTTTTTGTTCACTGCTATTTTTGATTTCAAACAAAAATTGCAGAGTATTTTCATTTTCCTTTTTCACTAATGAAGTTTCAAGACCTGTCACTACATCATCCCCTGCAGTCGTTTTCTTTCCAGTACCTGTAACGGGTAATGCTTTTTTTGACTTACTACTATCTACGAACAGCTCCGGGTTCTTTGCACGAATCGTCTGTTCATCTTCCACGTGTTTCTGATCATTTAAAAGCATAAACCCTATACCACATAGTAATACAAAGGTTCCAATTCCTATTACAGTTTTTTTCATTTTACCTTACACCTCGTCAGCATGTTAATGTACTTACCATGAACTAGTAAAAACAAATCATTGAAGTACAAAATATGTCGATTTATAATAGAAGAATGTACAAAATGTCTAATTGTGTGTTTTGTCAACTTTCTTAGGAGGTATAATACGGCTATGCTGTTACATTATTATACCGTAAAAGGGTATGGAGAACATGAAATAATTATACAAAAATCCCGTTTTATTGCCTCTATCGAGCGTGCTACAACCGAGGAAGAAGCACAAGAGTTTATCAATAAAATAAAAAAGAAATACTGGGATGCAACTCATAATTGTTCTGCCTATCTCATCGGTGAACATGATCAAATTCAAAAAGCAAACGACGATGGTGAACCAAGTGGCACTGCAGGTGTTCCAATATTGGAAGTCTTAAAGAAAAAATCATTAAAAGATACAGTAGTAGTCATAACTAGGTACTTTGGAGGAATAAAATTAGGTGCAGGTGGACTTATTCGTGCCTACGGAAAAGCAACTTCTGAAGGTCTTGATTATATTGGTATGGTTGAAAGAAGACTTACGAGGGTAATGCATGCTAAATTTGAATATCCACTACTTGGAAAAGTAGAAAACGAGGTCCGATCATCCCATTATCAATTAAAAGATATTCATTATCTAGAAGATGTTGAAATTGAAGTATTTGTTGAAGAAGATAAAAAGGAAACATTTACCGAGTGGATGACAGAACTAACTAACGCAAAAGCCAATATTTTTGAGGGAAATGTGACATATTTAGAAGTAGAAAGATAATTTATCTTAAATTGAGGAGAAAAGAAGAATGGCAAAAAAAGCGCAAAGAGCCCAGTTAAAAAAGCGAAAGCGTAGAAAAAGAATTATACTTACTATATTTATTCCATTGTTACTAATAATCATAGCTGTTGGAGTTTACGGAGCCTATTTGGTGAAGCAAGCAGCTGATGCTGCTGCAGATTCACAAACAGAATTAAATAGAGGTGGAAAATCTGAAAAGAGAATTGATCCGGTCGACCCGAAGCATGATAACATCTCCATTTTATTTATGGGTATAGATGATAGTAACAAAAGGTCGATGGGTGATGATACAAGAACAGATGCTTTAATTTTAGCAACGTTAAATGAATCGCAAAAGTCTGTCAAAATGGTCAGCATTCCTCGTGATTCCCTTGTATATGACCCGATTAGAGGGGTTGAGGATAAAATCAACCACGCACACGCATATAACGGTGCAGATGGTACGATTGCAACGGTAGAAGAACTTTTCGATATACCTGTAGACTATATGGTCCGTATGAACTTTGAAGCATTTATCGATGTTGTAGACGCTCTTGGTGGAGTTCAAGTTGATGTACCTGTTTCCTTTTCGGAGCAAAATAGTAAGGATGAAAAGGATGCGATTCATCTAGAAAAAGGACTGCAGCATTTAGATGGAGAGCAGGCATTAGCATTAGCAAGAACCCGGAAAATCGACAATGATATTGAACGCGGGAAAAGGCAACAACTTGTTCTAAAGGCAATCATTGAAAAAGCAGCATCATTTAGTTCGATTACAAAGTATAGTGATGTAATTACAGCATTAGGTGACAATATCACAACGAATTTATCATTTGGAGAAATGATTTCATTACACGATTACGCAACTTCTGGTCAAAAATTACAAGTTGATTCCTTAGTTCTACAAGGTTCAGATTTGTGGACAGACCATGGTTATTACTATCAATTAGACCAGAATAATGTGGATGAAATTAAAACAACATTAAGAGAACATTTAGATATTAATGAACTCGGGGAACGTAATGATGCAAGTTCAACCGCTAAAAATAAAAACTAACCAGTCTACTTTGTAGGCTGGTTTTTTCTTAATAAAAAA
>NZ_HE610986.1:606542-641870 GCF_000285535.1 Bacillus timonensis
TTTTTTATTGTTTTTGTTTAGCGTATGAATATCGAAGACCACGATACATTTTAATTAATGGACGGTATCCTTTTCCAACAAGACCGATTTTCTCAACAACAAGCTCAATGATGAGTAACAGTACAAATAACACAACGATTGAAACCCACACAGTAGCTTGAGAAAATACAATTGCTGCTAGACCAAATAGTGCCGCCATTCCATAAATTAATAAAACTGTTGTTCGATGACTATAACCTAAGCGAAGCAAACAGTGATGTAAATGTGACTTATCTGGTGCAGATAATGGCTGTTTATGAACAATCCGACGTATGATTGCAAAGAACGTATCTGAAATAGGAACACCAAGAATGATAATCGGAACGATGAATGAAATCATTGTAACGTTCTTAAACCCTAATAAGGATAGAACCGAAATCATGTATCCTAAAAACAAAGCCCCGGTATCGCCCATGAAAATCTTCGCAGGATGGAAGTTGTATATTAAAAATCCAAGAGTACTACCAAGTACTAGGAATCCCATTGCTGTAACAAAAGCGTCTCCCATAATAATCGCCATACCTGAAATAGTGATTAATGCGATTGAAGAAACACCAGCAGCAAGCCCATCCAAGCCATCGATTAAATTAATTGCATTTGTTATACCTACAATCCATAAAATCGTAATAGGAATACTCAAATATTCAAAATCCAGGACTCCAAAAAACGGTAAATTGATATAATCAATTTGTACTCCGCCATAAATGACCACGATACCCGCTGCTACCAATTGTCCCAGGAGCTTTAACTTTGCAGAAATCTCAAACATGTCGTCTAAAACTCCTGTAATAACAATAACAAAACTGCCCAAAAGAATCGCAAATGAATATTCGTCTTCTGGACGTAAGACAAGGTATCCGACAATAAAACTGATATATATCGCTAACCCACCGAGACGCGGCATTACTTTTTGATGAACTTTACGTTGATTTGGTTTGTCAGTTGCCCCAATTTTATAAGCAAGTTTTTTTACAAACGGTGTAATAATAATTGATGTGATAAAACATAAGATCAAGGTCAAATATAACATATAGACCCTCCTCGTTATTAAGATAACCAATTCGAGTACGATTACAAACATAACAAATCAAGTTTTATTAGCACTATTTTCAAGATAAAGTATTTTTATCCCTTCTAGTTATCTTGATAACTAGTAAAACAACACAAAATATATAGTAACACATTCGTTAATTGACTTAAATAGCAGCACAAACATATTTATTTTTTCAACATTATTATAGACGTAAACAACAAGAAAATAGTTTCACTTTGTGCCTGCATTTAAATATATCATCATTTTACGTTCTGTCAATGAACAAATTATTACGATAACGCTCTGCTTTTTTCCCTGTCCCCATATATCTCCAAGATTTTACTCAATAGGTAGTTTTGGTCATTTTCTTTTGCTAGGATTTCTCCCTTTTTGACAAGCTCCTGACGAAGAGTTTCATTCTCTAGAACCTCCATGAGTCCATCATATAACGAACCTGAATCTTTAGGTTTAATGAGGATACCAGCACCGTCAGCTAATAAAAAAGATAATCCACCAACATCGCTCGCTACAACAGGAGTATGACAGGACATAGCCTCAAGGGCAACGAGTCCAAAACCTTCATTATAAGATGGCAAGACAAACACATCTGATGCCGCCATCCAATTGGCTACATCTTTTTGAGACATTGGACCATGAAAAAATACATCGGCAAGGCCATTTTCTGCTACCATTTGTTGAACTTGGTTATAAAACGACTCACTTGCAACCCGACCAATTAAATGTAAAGAAGCGTTAGGCTTTACTTCTTTTACTTGTTCAAATGCCTGAATTAATTCTTTAACGCCCTTTGCTTCAATCAGGTTCCCTACAAATAAAATCATTTGTTCACCATTTGGCTTGCCTATTATTTTTCTAGCATTTTCTTGGCTCTGTGGCATAAAGACACTTCGATTTACTCCCATACTAATAATCGAAAGTTTTGAAGTTCCTACTCCATATTCTTGATGGATCTCTTGATATAGGGTCTGTCCAACAGCAATTACATGGTCTGCTTGGGTAAGGACGAGCTTTGTCAGATCCCCAGTGATACGATTGATTTTTGCCATTTTATGAATATCCCCACCATGTGCGGTCACAACAAATTTGCTCTTCCAAATTTTCTTATAGACAAGACCTAGCACTCCTGACGGAAATACATAATGTGCATGAACCACTTTATATCGATAGCCGACAAAAAGAAGGAAAAATGCTTTTAACATCCACATCATATACTTCGTTAGAATCCCTTTTCTTTGGGTGTCAGGGTTTTGGATGGCGACTACATCAACAGTTAACCCCTGTTCTCTAAGAGCCTCTACTTGATTTTTCACAAAGATTCCAAATGTTGGAGATGACTCGCTTGGATACATATTACTGATAACTAAAACACGTTCCCTTTTCACTGTATGTCTCCTATCATTACTTTTTAACAGAATGAATTATGAAAAAAGGCTGACATAAGTCAGCCACATATTTAATCACGTAAAGCTTTTACTAAAAAAGCTGGTAGGATAAGCTGTCTTTTCCATCTCCATGGTTCTTTTAATAAACGATATAACCACTCTAGTCCAAGAGATTGAAATCCTTTAGGAGCTCGTTTTAAATTACCAGAGATAACATCAAAAGAACCGCCGACGCCTTGGAAAATACTTGGGAAAATATCATTCATATTGGCTAATATCCAATTTTCTTGTGCTGGACTTCCCATCGCAACAAATAAGATATCAGCTTGTGATTGATTAATGGCGTCCTTTACAACTTCCTGATTCTTTTGATAGCCATCCATTGTCCCCACAATTTCAATTCCTGGGTACATGGCTTCTAATTCACGTTTCGCCGTTTCAGCGACACCAGGTTTTGCACCGTATAAAAAGACCTTTTTATGATGATCCCTTGCAGCTTCACATAGCTTAAGCATCATATCAATTCCAGTAATTCGATTTCGAATTGAACCTTTTTTCAACTTAGAAGCAAGAATAACTCCAATTCCATCTGGAATTTGATAAGTTGCAGAATTTAATAACCGATGCAAATCAGGATCCTCTTGCGCCTTCATAATTTTTTCTGGGTTAATAGCCACGATTAATGACTTTCTTTTTTGGTCAATGTCTTCAAGGATTTTGGTAATTAACCCTTCATATGAATCCACGCAAACATCAACACCTAATATTTTTTCCTTCATGTTCAAATCACCTATTATGACGTTTAGTTTTTGGAATCCCCAAGTGCAAACACGTCAAATCCATTTTTCTTCCATAGTGTACGATCAATACAATTTTTTGTATCAAGAATAATCTTTGTTCTTAATTTTTCAGCAACAACCTCTGGTTGAAGTTCCCTAAAAGCTTGATGGTCAGTTAACACTAATAAAAGATCAGCGTTCTCAACTGCTTCATCCAATAATTGTGTCTGACGTTCTAGTTTATTTTCTTTTATATGTGGATCGTAAGCTGTGTAATCAATTCCTAACTCTTCAAGATGGTGAATGACTTCAAGAGATGGACTTTCTCTCATATCATCTATATTGCCTTTGAATGCAAGCCCTAGTACTGCAACTCGTGGGTGTTGAATACCTGCATTACTTAGAATTTCCTTTGCTTTATTTGCTGTAAAGGCTGGCATGCTATCATTCGTCTTTCTAGAAAGATTCACTATGTTTGCTAGTTCTGGCTGAAGTTCCACTAAGAACCATGGATCCACTGCGATACAATGTCCTCCTACCCCAGGGCCAGGTGTATGAATATTAACGCGTGGGTGATGATTTGCAAGGCTAATAGCCTCCCAAACATTTACTCCAATTTTATCGCTAATTTTTGCTAACTCGTTTGCAAATGCAATATTTACATCGCGGTACGTATTCTCGATAACTTTAACCATTTCAGCAGTTGTAGCATCTGTAAGATGAATTGTTCCTTTTACAAAGGTTTCATACAATTCCTTTGTTAATTGTGAAGACTTTTCATTAACTCCGCCCACAATTCGATCATTATTGACTAATTCAGTAAAAACTCTTCCTGGAATAACACGTTCAGGTGAATGTGCTACATAAAGCTCGGTACCAATTTCTAGACTTGATTCCTTTAGAATTGGAAGCATTACATCTTCAACAGTCCTAGGTGGTACTGTTGATTCTAATATCACAAGATTATCCTTTTTTAAAAAAGGCGTAATGGATTTTGTAGCTTCCCGTACGTAATCCATGTTTGCTGTTTTATCCGAATTGATTGGAGAAGGAACTGCAATGATGTAAACATCAGCTTCAACGGGAGTTGTAGATGCATGAAAATGACCACTATCTACTGCTTTATCTAGCCTTTCTTGTAACCCAGGCTCCTCTATATGCAATTTTTTATCATTAATCATGTTTACTGCTTTCTCATTTATATCTACCCCATGGACCTTATAACCATGGTTGGCAAACATTACTGCAGTTGGAAGACCAATATAGCCAAGCCCAACAACACAAATCTTTTCCATGTTAAAAATCTCCTTTTGATATGGCTCATTTATAGTTTTCATTTAAACCTAACAGATATTATAACAAAAAAAATATTTTCTGCTAAATTATTGCTGAAATTTAATACAAATGTCATCCTTTGGTATATTATCGAACTTTTTAGTTTATTCAAACCAATATATTGTGTGTGATGTTATTTTATCCTCTACGCTAAGCTTCATGCAGTCTTATTCCTACTTAAAAATAAAAATTCTATTCAAATTACCCTGCTAATCTTGAATTTACCATACTATCAGACTATCAAACTATTGTAGAAATAAGTAGTTTTTTGTATGATTATGGAATAATAAATAGTTTAGGAGGTAGAATATTGAAGAAATTTCTGGTTGTCCCCTTGTTATCTGCTTCTCTCCTTGTTTCGAGTTTGGGAACCACAACTCCAAACGCCGTACATGCAGCAAGTGACAAACAAGTAACTGTAAAACTCAATAACTACTTAAAAAATGAAAAAAAGGTAGAAGTAAATGTTTCTTCTACATACCAACTTTCAAACAATGATAATATCACATTATCACCTGGACAGGATTATTTTGTTCGTCAAGAAAATTCTTCGTTAAACCTTTACAAAGGAAGTTCAAAGGTAGTTAGTGGAGTAAAAGAATTTTCACTTACACCTGCTGTTTACCAATCCAAAACATTGTCCGGACAAACTCGTTATGACACTAGCACAGCCATTGCAAATGAAGGCTGGAGTAGTAGTGAAGTAGTTGTCCTCGGTAGAGGCGACCTACCACTTGATGCTTTAACAGGTAGTGTTCTTGCAAAGAAATTCAACGCACCACTTTTATTATCTAGATCTGAAGAATTACCTGATAGTGTTTTAAACCAAATTAAAAAGTTGAATGTCAAAACAATATATATCCTTGGTGGAACTGGTGCGATTTCACAAGATGTTGAGAACAAACTTACACACGAAGGAATAACCGTTATACGTGTAACTGGTGATACACGGTACGCTACTTCTGTTGAAATAGCGGGCAACATTTCTGGTTTTTCTCAAGTATTTATCACAAGTGGAGATGAAAATTCTCCGGATGCACTTTCCATTGCATCTTATGCTGCTAAGAACCAAATTCCAATTCTTTTAACAAAATCAAATGCGTTGGATAAAAATGTTAAGCAGTTCCTGGTTAACAATAAAATTTCAAAAGTCTTTGTAATTGGTGGAGACATGGCGGTTTCTGACAATGTAATAAAAGAAATCAAAAACACCGGAATCTCCAATGTCGAACGCGTAAAAGGTACTGACCGATATGCAACTAGTATTGCCATCGCAGAAAAATTTAATTTTAATAAAAATAACATCCTCTTTGCGCAAGGACAAGTCTTTATCGATGCTTTACCAGGCGCTGTGTTAGCAGCACAAAAAAATGCTCCAGTTCTTTTAACTCGTAGGGATTCACTTCCAGCTTCCACTAAAAGCTGGTTAAAAACAATCGGTGTTCCGTTTGTTTACTACTTAGGCGGTAATGGAGCCATTAGTAATAGCGCACGAAATGATATAAAAGAAGCATTTATGGGAGATACCACTGATTCTTATATTTCCCTAAATAACCGCCCATATTTTGGGGATATGAAGTTTACAATTGAAAATGGAAATATTAGACCTTATAATACATTGCCATTTGAATTGTATCTTAAAGGTGTAGTTCCTTCAGAGATGCCTGCAAGCTGGCATGTTGAAGCACTTAAAGCTCAAGCTGTTGCAGCTAGAACCTATGCACTTTCTCGCATTAACTCATTAGATGATACAGTTTCATCACATGTGTATGGGGGATATATTTGGAAGGACAATCCTAGCGCCTATGTCAATTCAAATAAAGCAGTTGAAGAAACAGCAGGGCAAGTTTTGAGTTATAATGATAAATTAATTTCTGCAGTTTATTCATCAAGTAACGGGGGCCATACTGAATCCAATTCTAATTATTGGGGAACAGCTCAAGTCCCATATTTACAAGCTAATAAAGACGACTTTGATCCTAAAATTCAATGGTCGATTGAGTTCGCCAAAGACCAAATTAATACGTCAAATCTTGATTTGAAAAACCCTGATAAATGGTGGAATTCAACCTCGGACATAAAAACTTGGAAAAAGGTTTATGGATCAACTGTATCAACATACAGTAACAAAGAAACGTTAGATTATATTAAGAAATACATTAATGATTATTATTATGGTAATACAGATATCAAAATTGTAAGTATTTCTAATGTTTTATTTGCTGACAAAGATAAAAACTCAAGCGGCAAAATGACAAAAGGGACAATCGTTGTTGACTTCTTTGTCAAAGATAAAAACGGCACTTATCGTATGAATGAAAAAACAAATGAAATTCGCAAGTATACAATGACAGCCGACCTCAGCATCAGCCGGTTCCGTTCAATGTTTGGAGCAACGACATTTAAGAGCTATCACACAAATGGTGTAACTAATAGCAATGGAAAAATTATAATTAATGGTCTAGGCTATGGTCACGGTGTTGGTATGAGCCAATATGGTGCACAAGGAAGAGCCAAAGCTGGCCATTCGTACAAGCAAATTCTAAAATTCTATTACCCTGGTGCAGAGCTTGGAAAGTAAATAGTAAGTTTAATTTAAGAAAGCCCCCTAATAGTGGATTAATCTCCATTATTAGGGGGTATTTTATTTCACTTTTCGTTATTTCAATGACAAACAAATTTTGTTTAGTTATAATATTCTAGCAATTGTGTTTTTTATCCATATATAGACAGCTTTAGACCTAGAAAACTTTACAATTGTCACACCATAATCAAAGGGGAAAATTATGAAAAGACTAGAAATTTGTTTATTATTTGTACTGTTTCTTGCATTATTTGTCTTCTCATCTAATTCTGTGGGAGCGGAAACACCTAAAAGAGTATACGGAAGCGATCGGATAGAAACCTCTATTAAAATTTCTCAAGAGGGATGGAAACAGGCTGATACTGTATTTTTATCAACCTCATCTAACTTTCCTGATGCTTTAGCAGGCGCTCCATTGGCATATAAATACGATGCTCCAATCCTATTATCGTTAAAGGACAATATTAGAGAAGATATCAAAAAAGAAGTTATTAGGTTAGGGGCAAAAAGGGTTATTTTACTTGGAGGAAAGGCCGTTTTATCGGACACTTTAAAAAATAACTTAGAAAATCTTGGCCTTGAAGTAAGAAGAATTGGTGGAGCAAATAGATATGAGACAGCAACGTTAATCGCAAAAGAACTTGGAAGTGAATCCAAGCTCGCTTATTTGGTATACGGTGGAAACTTCCCCGATGCATTGGCATTGTCACCTCGTGCTGCATCTAGTGGAACACCCATTCTTTTAACCCAAACTAATACCTTGCCTAATACAACGAAAAAGTTTTTAAAGGAGAACGAAATTCAATCTTTAACAATAATCGGTGGTAATGGGGTTATTTCAAATAAAATAGAAACAGAACTTAATAATGTGATAAAAATCAACACGGCCCGATTAGATGGAGAGGATAGATACGAAACGGCACAAAAAATTGTTCGTTATGGTTTTTGCGAGCAGGAAAAAGGTATAGTTGCAAGGGGTGATCACTTTGCGGATGCCTTAACAGGTGGTGTTTTTGCAGCAAAGACCAATGCTGTAATGTTTTTAGTTAAGCCAAACGCAATGCCTGAATCCTCACTTTCATCAATGAAAGTTACTTGCCAGAACGTAAAAAACTTTACTGTATTGGGTGGCAAAAATGCAATTAGTGACCTTGTTGTAAATACAATAGATGCAACATACCTTTCCTCAACGGAATCGCTTAAAGAACTAATTTGAAACTTCCAAAACGGAAAAGTTGCCGTTGACGGTTGGACATATAAGCTAGGTTCTACGATTGAAGAGAATAAATTAGGTCTTCAAAAAGCATATACATCAAGAATTGATTCCACTGATACTGGTTGGAAAATAAAAGAGTACCTATTTCATAAAAATCTAGCTATATCTTATCGTATCGATCATGAAAAAAAAGGTGAATTAGTATGGATATCCTTTGCAGATGATAATCGGGTGGATTTACATTACTATTATATAATTGAAGTATTAAATGAATTGAAGTTGAAATACCAGGAATACCGAGGAATGATATTTTCTAATATTACATATAATTACAATGGGCATCAATTAACGTTTTACTTTGATTATCAAGGAAATATTATTCGTATCGTTTTACTTAACTAAGTGGCGTTTACAAAATATATCTAAAAGTGACTTCTCATAAAAAGAGTAGAAAAGTATCTTACTTTTCTACTCTTTCCCATTTATTCAACCTTTTCTAGGCTGGATTCGCCTTTATAGCCGGCTTCTCCTGTTAATTCAAATCCATCTTTAACCAATCCCATTGCTGGCGCAAAATACTTCGTATAAATCGTATCAGCCCCCTCAACTTCATCGGTTACCTTTTGAAAAACATAAACGTCCTTAAATGAACCATAAGGTACTTCAAGCTCTACGCCTGTCTCTACTACTTTCCAATCAGCATTTTCTTTATTTGAGATAAATACGTCTGGATCCTTCATCGCATTAAAAGAATCTAACTGGTTTTCATATGGATCTAACTCCTCATTTTCTTCAAGCACAAGTGCTATTTCATCCTTTGTCCAGCGATAAATTTGAAGGGTTTTATTACCACCTAAGTCAATCACAATTTGGACATATTCATCATTAGTAGCAATTACCTCTTCAGTGAACATCACTTCACCGTTCTCAGTAAAGACTTTCTTAGCACCTACTTCTGGTCGATATAATAGGAAACCTTCATCTGTTTGTTCTTCCTGTTCAACTTCCTTACTTTCTTTTTGCACAGGAGATTCAGTGTTATCTGAAGTTTCTTTTGTAAGACTTTCCGTCGTACCTTGGTTAGATTCTTCAAGTTCATTCTGGCTCGTTCCGCATGCAGTTAGAACGAATCCAATTGTTAATACAAGTAGAAAAATGACTATTTTCTTCATGTTTGACACTCCTTTTAAAAAAGACCCGATAATGTTTATCGAGTCTTTTCTTTTTCATTATCTTACGGTATTTGCTAGTGATTCGATAACTGGAGATTCTACCACTCCACCAATCACATTTACTTGATCAATCTTATTACTTGTTTTGTATTCCAAAAGGAAAGATTCTATACTTTTAGGTATCTCATCTTTAACCAATATAAGTGGAGCATTTGTACCAATTGACAATGGTGATGCAGTTAGTGCATCTGGATAATTAATACCTGTTGCAAGATTGATTGTATTTGATGCAAGACTATCTTTAAAATACCATAACACACTTGCTAATGTATCGTAACGAGTTTCACCTGATAAACGTGAAAGGCTCACAACTCCTGAAGACTTAACTTGTCTTTCTAATCCAGTTGACAAGACTGCTGTACCACCCACAAGAATAACTTTCTTACCTTGAAGCGTCTGATTTAATTGGACTGTTAAATCTTCTTTCTTTGTTAAAGCAATAGCCCAACCTTCTTTTGCTGCAATCGGTGCTACTGAAAGGGCATCCGCAAAGCTAGTCCCAGAGGCAACAAATACTCCATTTACGTTACCTAACTGCTTTATGATTGCTTTGTTCGTATCATAACGCGTTTTCCCTTCGAGTCGCATTGTTTCAAGATTTAGAGCTTTAAGTGTATTCTCTGCTTCTAGAGATACCGCAGCCTTTCCACCTAAGATGACCACCTTTTTAGCACCTAGACGGATAATCTCTTGTTTTACGGCCTCATCTAAAGTGTCCGTTCTTGTTAACAAGATTGGTGCCTTTTCATAAACATTTGCTAAAGGTCCAGCAGAAAGTGCATCTGCAAAATCGTAAGCAGTCGCTAAGATTACAGTTTTATTTTCTTTTTCTGCAGGAAAACCATTAGGATACAATTGTTTCGAAATAGCAACCGCTGTTAATACCCTATCTTTTCCTGATACTTTATTCGTTTTAATCGTTCTTGTAATCTTCACATTAGAATTATTACTCCAGAGAACATCTCCAGAAGACTTCTTCATGATTTTAGCATTTTTTTCACTGAAGGCTTTCGATAAAGCATAAGAATAATCAAAGTAACTTGCCTTCAAACTATCTCCAACATATAGTTCATAATCTGATGGAACATAGTTTGACCAAAGAGTCCAATTCTCTTCAACTGAAGTTACCCTTGTATTCTTATATTTCCTTGCATAAGCGATTGCTTGTTCCTCTGTTCGGAATTCCCCTAGCAGCCCTAATGTTTTATGGTACACTTCAAAATTATGATTCGTTGCATAAATATCAACTTGCTTGTCTTTGTCAAAAACCCTTGTAGTTACGGACTGTTTATTCGCAAATGCAATGGCTGCATCCTTTGTTTCAAAGGTACCAAGTTTCTTACCTGATTCCACATTGTATACCTCAAAAACTTTAAAATACTGGATAGCTCCTTGTGCAATTGCCTCAGCCGCTTTTTGTTGATAAGCAGCAGATTTAATTAGTGATTCTTCGTATTTATTCGTCATAAATCCTAATTCAACTAGAATCGATGGCATTTGCGCATTTCGAATCACATAAAAACTCATATAACTATGTATTTTTCGGTCTGGGCGTTTTAGTTTTGAAACTAGACGTGGGTGAACTTCTTCTGCAAATCGTTTACTATCATTCAAATATTGGAGTTGCATTGGATCTGGAGGATAATCTGCATCATAATACTTTTTCCCATCATAATAATAGGTCTCCAACCCGGATGCATAAGGACTTGTCGCAGAATTGTGATGAATAGAAACAAAAAGACTGTTATCATTATTACCTTTTGCAAATCCGTTGGCAACCTGCATTCTAACATCCATATCTCCACCTTTATTTTGCAAATAAGGTGCAAATTCAGTGTCAGTTGTCCGATTCAGATAAACCTTGATGTCACTGTTTTTCAAGACATCTCGTAGTTTTAGTGCTACCTGTAGGTTCACATCTTCCTCACAAATTCCTGTTTTATTTCCGGAAAAACCGCAAGTTCCTCCAAATTTTCCGCCATGTCCAGGGTCAACGACTAAAACCTTTTCTGCAAAACTATTACCTGGAGCTATAAATAAGAACACTCCAAACAATAAAAGTATGAATCCTAAATATTTAACTTTCATCGTCTCCCCCCATATTTCTCGTAAATTCGTCAACATTTTACATTATATCACCTATTAATTGCTTATTCTATAAGACTGGCAAAAGTTTGTAATAGAAACACAAAAAATCTGTTAATTCGATTAATAGTCCTAAATAACTAGAAAAAATATGTAAAATTATGTAGATTTTATGTATAATAGAAACGGTTGCCAAAACACTAGAACAAAAGACCTATATTTTTTTCAAAAGAATATAAGTTTGCTCCGCCTTAACAACCAACTACTACTTGAGAGGAGAAAAAAATGTTTAAGAAAATCACAAAGAAACTGGCCTTTTTTGCTATCTTATTATTACTTTTTTCATATGGCCAAGAGAAGGTATTTGCAACAGATGGTGAAGCAGAACCAAATAACTCTATTCAAACAGCTACACCTATTTCCGTAAATAAAGACTACACTGGAGTATTGCAAGACTATAATGATCGACAAGACTATTATAAGTTTTCATTATCCAAGGCCGGTAATATTACTTTTGAAATGGAACAAATCGTTGGGAAAAGTTGGAGTATCGAAATTCAAGATAAAGATGGCAATGATTACTCTGATACATATACTTCTTACGACAGTTATGCAAATGGTAAAACCGCAATAGAAGTAGGTTTACCTGCTGGAGAATTTTTCATTAAAATTAGTAACAATAGTAGTTCATATGGTACACCTTATAAATTCAACGTAAAATTTACTGCAAGTGACTTTTACGAAAAAGAATTCAATAATACAATACAAACAGCGAGTAAGGTATATGTAAATAATACATATAAGGGAGTACTTCAATCTCTATCTTCCTATACCTCCGATAAAGACTATTATACTTTCACCCTATCTAAAGCAGGGAACATAAAAGTCAAGATGGATAGACAAGTTGGCAGTAGTTGGAATATTTATATAAAAGATAAAGATGGTAATAACTATGCCGGGGTACATACAGAATACGGTAGTTATGCAAATGGAGAAGAAACTGTTGAAGTTGGACTTCCTGCAGGAACATACTATATCTATCTTGCTAATCATAGTAGTACTACGAATGTGCCTTATGAATTCGATTTAGTATATACGCAAAGTGAAAATTATGAGAAGGAATACAATAATTCAATCCAAACAGCTACTCAAATAAATGTAAATCAAGATTATCATGGTGTACTTCAAGATGGAACATCAAATAATGAGGTAGACTTTTATAAATTTAAATTAAACAAAGCTGGAAATATTACATATACAATGGATCAAAAAGTTGGTTCAAGTTGGTATGTTTCTATCATTGACAAGAACGGTAATGTATATGACAGATTTAATACTTCCTATGGGGAATATGCGACCGGTCAATCAAAGAGTAATATTGGGTTACCTGCTGGTGAATACTTTATTAAAATCAATAATTATTCTAGCTCATATAGGGTTCCATATAAATTTCAGGTTAAATATGTAGCTGGTGAAAATTACGAGAAAGAGTTTAATGAAGGGATTAGTACAGCCACACCGATTAAACTTAACAGTGAATACCAGGGTACTATTCAATCTTCTGATACAGATTATTATAAATTTACATTAAATAAGTCTGAAAGCTTGAGCCTAATCATGAAGCGGATAGTTGATTCAAGTTGGAGAGTGCAAATCCTAGATGGTAACGGTAAATCATACACTTCTTTCAGTACTGAATACGGTCAGTATGCAACCGGAAATGAAGTTGTTAACATCGGTTTATCATCTGGAACTTATTATATCAAGATTATAAATTACAGTAATTCTTATCAAGAACCATACAAATTTAAACTACAAAAGCAAACAGATCGTATTAATGGTGTAAACCGATATGAAACAGCGATCAAGATTTCACAAATGGGCTGGAAAACAGCAAATACGGTTGTCCTTGCAAAAGGTAGTGACTTCCCTGATGCATTAGCAGGTGGTCCATTAGCCTATTACCATAACGCACCAATCCTATTAACAAGTGATAAATCATTAACACCTGCTACAAAAAAAGAAATACAAAGGCTAAAGGCTAAAAAAGTAATTATCCTTGGAAGTGCTGGAGCTATTTCTAACAATGTTGAGAAAGAAATAAAGAATATGGGGATTTCTGTTCAACGAATCGGTGGAAAAGATCGCTATCAAACAGCTGCTTTAATCGCAAAGCAAATCCCAAGTAAAAAAATTGTTATTGCAAACGGCGTAAACTTCCCTGATGCACTTGCAGTTGCTCCATATGCCGCAAGAAATCAAATACCTATTTTACTTACAAAACCTACTAGTCTACCTGATGCAACAAAAGCACAATTAGCTGGGAAGACTTCTTCAATTGTTGTCGGTAGTAAAACGGTTGTAAGTAATGAGATTATGAAGCAATTACCAAAACCTGTGCGATATGGTGGGGCTGACCGATATGAAACTGGGAAACTCATTAACGAAAATCTAAAGCTTGGTACAAATGTTGGTTATGTTGTTACCGGTTTGAACTTCCCTGATGCATTAGCAGGTTCAGTTCTTGCCGCTAAACAAAATGCACCCATTTTATTAGTTCGTAATAACAGAATGCCTTCACCTACAGCTTCTCAATTAGCAAAATACGATTCCTTCACAATTTGGGGAGGAGCAGGTGCGGTAAATAAGAGTGTTGAGGATACGTTGAATAGTAAATTAAACACACTTAAATAAGAAAATTTAAAAATAGAGAAGAGTGCAATTTGCGCTCTTCTCTATTCTTTGTAAAGCCTCTTAAATATTTTACATTTATGTTGCTATCTGTCGAATTGTGGTGCAGGAAATAGCGGTTTTGTGGTAAACTATACCCACTCTGATAATTTGAGATGAGGTTAAAAAGTTGAAAAAGAAATTAGCAATTGCGAGTTTATTATTGGTCATAGCCTCCCTCTTTTTAAAGGTTTCTGGGCTATTACGTGATATGATATTAGCGAATTATTTTGGTGATTCGCCCGAAGCTGCAGCTTACTTAGTTGCCTTCATCATTCCAAATATGTTTATACTATTTTTTACAACAGGTATGAAAAATGCGTTTGTTCCAACCTATATTCAATCCATGGAACGTGGCCAGAGTCACCATCACTTCTCACAGGTACTGCGTGGAACAATATCCATCGGATTTGTAATTACTATGATAGGTATAGTGGCAACTCCTTTTTTTATGCCACTGATATTTCCTGACTTTACAGCAGGGACATTGCAAATCGCAAAGACATCTTCGATTATCTTTTTCATCGCTGTTTTATTTGTTTCGGCAAATGCAGTATATGAAGCATACCTAGATGCTGAAAATCGTTTTGCGTTATCAGTTGTTTCACAAATCCTTGTAATGGGGTCGTCAATTATTTCAGCACTTTTATTTGCTGAGAAAATTGGGGTATATTCCTTTGCTTACGGCTATATGGTGGGAACCATATTATCCTTTATTGTAAAAAAGGTATTCTTTATCCCGAAGGGTTCACATAAATTAATAGGTCCACTTGACAAAAAGGAAAACAAAGCCTTTTTCCTTATTTTCATCCCTGTTGCAATAACAGTTATGGTTGGACAGGTGAACCTATTTATTGATAACATTTTTGCAGGGAATCTATCCCCAGAAGCTGTTACCTATATTAACTATGCAAAAAATATTACCCATTTCCCTCAGGCGATAATTGGGGTAACAATTGGAACAATTATTTTTCCAATTTTAGCAAAAGCAGTTGCACAAAATAAGGTAGATGATTTTCGAGCAGCGATTGAAAAAGGGTTAATTTTAACCCTCTCCATCCTATTACCGGCAATCGCAGGCATGATGTGGCTGATGACGGAAATTATTACAATTGCCTATCAAAGGGGACAATTTACGGAAACTGCGACAGAAGCAACCGTACTAGTTGCGTATCTCTATGTTGGATCTGTTTTATTTTTCAGCTTACAAAATACAATCAACAAAGCATTCTATTCTAGGAATAAGGGTCATGTTATTTTAAGAATTAGTTTGTTTTCAATCTTACTTAACATCGGTTTAAATTTCCTATTTATTTCATGGATGGATTCTCATTTGGGAATTCCGCTTGCATCATCTGTGATGGCATTTGTGTATTTTGTATTGAATGTCGTTGTCTTCCAACGAATTGAAGCGCGTTTTAATTGGAAGGTACTCACACTTGAATCGATTAAGGTAATCGTTGCGGTAGCAGGAATGATAGGAATTCTTTGGTTACTCCAACCATTCACATCAAATCTTCCATCTATTATATACCTCGTTGTAACGGCATTAGTAGGTGCAATCGTATATGGTGTCTTGCTTCTATTATTTAAAGGGCAAGCAGTTGGTCTATTTTTATCAAAGGTTAAAAAAGGGTGAGAATATGAAACAGCTATTAATGAAGATTGCTTCCCCAGTTGGAATCTTAGTAACGAAAAAAGTTTTAACTAAGCATTATCAAGGCAGCATGCCATTAACCAGTATTGATAAGGGTAAAAAGATCGTTGTATTTGCTCCACATATTGATGATGAGACCATCGGCTTAGGTGGAACAATGATGCGGCTGAAACAATCAGGGGCTGCCATTCACATCGTTTTTGTGACAAATGGAGCAAAAAGCAATGGGCAGGATAATCAATTTGCAATAATTGAACAACGCAAGTCAGAAATTGAATCAATTCGTGACTTATTGGGAATCACTTCAATCCGCTACCTTGATTACGAGGACGGAGAAGTATACAAACAAGCTTCTCCACAGGATTTTGCAGATGTAATTGATGAGTTAACACCAGATTTAATTTTTACAACTGCTTTTATTGATGCACATACTGATCATGTGCACACTGCACATGCAGTAGCAGATGGTTTAAAACTAAGTGAGCACCAGCCAGAGGCTGTTCTTGAATACGAAATTAATTGTCCCTTTCCACCACAAGAAATTAATATGTTAGTTGATATTAGTGAAACATATAAGGAAAAAGTGGAGGCAACAAAAGTCTTTAAGTCACAGGTAATCGCATTTGATGGGTTTCATTTGTTGGCGAAGTTAAAAACAAATCTTACGAAACAGAAAACGGAAGCTGTTGAAGGATTCATCCGTTCAACGCCAACTTCATTTATTCAGAAGTCCAGTAATTTAAAAGAAGCAAATCTAACCCGTTTCGATCATATTTTTAAACAAGCAAATCGTTCGATTACTTTATTATGGGCAATTTTTCAGAATTACAAGGAGAAAGAAAACTTTTATTTGATTAAAAACAAATAAACTACTTAGGTGGGGTTTCATGGAATTTTTACAAAAGCATTCAGAAAAATTTGTTTGGCTAGCCGTACTATTGTTATTTTTCATCATAACAGCAATTCAAATTAATATTCTTGGCTATTTGCTTGGATTTGTTTTATTCATTTATGCTCTTTTCAAACCGAAAAATGCAATTTTATTATTGTTTTTATATATCCCAATAAGACCATTTATTATTGAATACGTCGGGAGTTTCCGTTACTTGGGGGATTTCTTAATTTTTGGGGCTTTGTTCAAAACATTTTGGGATTCACGCTCAAATATAAAAAGCTTATTTCAATTTAAATTATTCGAATATGCGCTTTTTGCATTTTTAGTAATTGGCTCTATTTCATCTCTTTTTGTGACAGGTATGTCCATCGTAACAGTCGTTTTACAAATCCGCGCATTTATATTGATGTACCTAGTATATTACATCGTAAAACGTATGGATATCACGAAAAAAGACGTTAAAAATATTCTATGGGTAACAATTTGGACAGTTATCGCCATTATTATTCAAGCCATTGCAGAAAAACTATTTATCCGTACATTCCTATTACCAGAAGCTTGGCAACAAATGGCATTATCGGCAAAGAATCGTGTGCGTATTTATGGAATGCTAGGAAATCCAAATGTTCTATCCATTTACTTATCGTTTGTATTCCTTTTATTCGTCTATATAAAACGCAATGTTCCATCCGTGAATTCAAAACTAATTGCCGTGTTAAATTGGTTTGTATTTGCGATTATTGTTTTAACCTATTCCCGTGGCACATGGATTGGTTTTGTAGTCATGCTTCTTACGTATTTAGTTATTTCGAAGAGATATACTATTTTAAAGGACTTTTTAAAAACAGCTATTCTTTCAGCGATTATTGTCATACTACCTTTAACTGGGTTAACGGCCTTAATCGAAAATAGTGATCTGGGTGCTGAAAAAGTGAAACAAATCCAGCAGTACGACCAGGAAGGTAAGTCAGGGTTTATTGACCGAATTGGTGGTACTTTCAGTGATGATACAATTTCATCAAGTCAAGGGTCTGGAAGATTGTTTATTGTTAAAAAAGGATTTGAAGTATTTCTTGATAATCCAATAATCGGAACCGGATTTGGTACTTTCGGAGATTCTGCATCACTACGCCAGGTTTCTCCAATCTATGATGACTATGACATTGGTTATCAGTTTTATTCAGACAATCAATATATCCAGATTATTGCTCAAACTGGAGCACTTGGTGTAATTGCCTTTGCTGTATACCTATTAAGTATGTTAGTTACATTTTGGAAAAGACGCGATGAAAGATTTTCAATTGTCATGATTGGAGTTATCTTAGCAGCATATTTTATGGGACTTGTATACAATCTTTGGGAAGCTGATATTTTCGGCTTGTGTTTCTTTACACTATTGGCTGTTGCGAATCACTCCCGAGAAGAGTTGCGCTCCCTACATCATTCACTGGAGTCTGAAAAATGATAAGATTATATCAAAAAAACGATGAAGTTGGGATTAATAAACTATTTAAGGCAGTGTTCAATAAAGAACGCAGTATTGAAGAGTGGAAGTGGAAGTTTGAAACATTAGGTGCAGAGAACCCTATTATAGTTGTTTTCGAAGAGAATGGTGAAATCATTGGTCATGCCGCATGTATTATATATGAAGACAAAATCGCAGAACGCGTTGATATTATGGTCCACCCCTCCCACCAAGGAAAAGGGATTTATAAACAAATTGTCCTTCGTATGGTTGAGGAATTAGAGAGTCGCCAGATTCACAATGTATATGGCTTTCCTGCAGAAGTTGCGAAAGCTGCATTTATCAAATATGGGAAAGCAACAGATTTAGGAAATATAGCCCTTATGCTATCCCCTAAGCTTTTCCCATCAAAAAAACAAGATTGGCTTCCGATTAAAGATGCCGATCTTGAAAAATTATCTACCTATCAAACATCATTAAATGAAATACATGTAAACAGGAGTGCAGAGTTTCTTAAACAGCGCTTTGCATTGCACCCTACACGCGACTATTTTGTATATGAGTCTGAAGGTAACGGCTATGCGATTGTCCGATTCGAAGGGAATAAGACACACTTACTTGATGTAGTGGGTCCTAACCTTAAAGCTGTTTTAAAGGATATAAAAAAACGAATAAACACCCGTTTTCTCATAAGTTGGGCGGTAAAAGATAGTCACTACTATAAGGCATTAAAAGGATCTTTGTTTTTCCATATTAAAAGCCCAATGCCACTCGTTGTCAAACAGCAACACAAGGATGCAAAATGGCATTTAACCCAGGCAGACGTAGATTCTTTTTAATTAATATCTAGAGGCTCTATCATAAAAAAATGATAGAGCTTTTTTTATTGTCCAAGCTATTCTAATTACAATATATACAACATAAAATTAAAATACCGTTTACTTTACAGTTTACTTACTGTAAATTTATTACCATATACTTATAGGAAGGAAGTTTTCCAAATGCACCGACTTCTAAAAACAGTTGCCGTTATTTCACTTGTTCTCCCATCTCTTCTGATTGCTCCTTTTCAATCATCCGCAGAAACCAACCAAGAAGATAGCGAGAGTAAAAGAGTCATAGTGAAATACAAATCGAATGAGTTTTCCTCTCAATCTATGAATGATAGTAAAAATGTTGAAATTATTCACGTAGAGCCAGACGAAGTAACCGAGACAATAAAAGAGTATGAGGATAAACCTAATGTGGAATATGTCGAAGAAGAACTCGAGTATTCCTACTTTGGTACTGTAAATGACCCTTATTTCAAAGAGTACCAAAAGTTACACTTTGATTACTCGCAAGTCACAAAGGCTTGGGATCTCTATTCTCCAAAGAAAAAAATCGTCATTGCCGTTCTTGATTCAGGCATAGACATGAACCATCCTGATTTAAAAAATCAAATTATAAAACCCTACAATGCCGTAAAGCCTGGTTCACAACCAACTGATAACAATGGACATGGAACACATGTAGCTGGTTTAGTCGGTGCACAAACAAATAATAAAGTTGGAGTTGCTTCGATTGCAAAAAATGTTTCTATCATGCCAGTAAAGGTCGGAGATGAAGCACCTAGTACAATTGATATTGCAGAAGGAATCTACTATGCTGTCGATAATGGTGCAAATATCATCAATTTAAGCCTAGGTGGGGCTTATAGTAAGTATGTCGATGACGCAATTCAGTATGCGTACAATAAAGGAGTAATCGTTGTTGCGGCTTCCGGAAATAGTAGCACAAGTATTCGTCATTACCCCGCAGCCTTAACAAGTGTAATGAGTGTCGCTGCAATCGATACAGCATCCAAATCATTAGCCAATTACTCAAATTACGGAAATTGGGTGACGATTGCTGCTCCAGGCACAGACTTATTAAGTACGGTGCCAACTAGCATGGCTTCGAATCCTTATGGATTCATGAGCGGAACAAGTATGGCCACGCCTATGGTTGCCTCCTTTGCTGGTCTATTAAAGGGCCAATATCCGAATTTGAATCATAATCAATTAAGATGGATGATGGAATACACAAGTATGGACTATAACGGCTCACAATATCATCAAAACGGTGCAATTAACGCATGGGATGCAGTCCAATTATATGATACTTTTGCAAGAATCTATGGGAAGACCTCGGTTGACACATCAAATGAAATGGCACTAGCAGCTTGGGAATCCCTAACTGAAAAGAGTCTAGGTCAAAAGAAAGGGAAATTTGTCATTCTTGCCAGCAATCAATCGTTTCCTGATAGTTTATCAGCAGGTGCATTATCGTATTTATTAGATACACCGATTTTACTAACATATCCTACTAAGTTAAATCAATCAACGGTTAGTACTCTTAAAAAATTAGGTGCAACTGATGTTGCTATTTTAGGGGGCACTGTAGCGGTTTCAAATGCTGTGGAAAATAGCCTTAAGAACAATGGATTTGGCACATTAAGATTAAAAGGTGATAATCGCTATAAAACAGCTTCCATTATCAATGATTATATTGCAAAGCCAAATGGCACAGTTATCGTCGCAAACGGTCGGAGCTTTCCAGATGCACTATCAATATCTAGCTTTTCTGCTAGCCTGCAAATTCCAATTGTATTCGTAGAAAAAGATAAAATTCCACAGGAAACAAAGGATTTCCTAAATAAATATAAATTCTCAAAAACATTCGTTGTTGGTGGAACAGGAGTAGTATCTGATAAAGTGTTAAAATCATTACCAAACCCACAGCGCCTTTCTGGAAAAACAAGATATGAAACCAATGTGAGGGTCCTGCAACATTTCATTCCTTCTAATAATACAGATGGTTTCCTCATCGCAACTGGTCGTAATTTCCCTGATGCATTATCAGGAGGTGCTGTTTCAGCAAAGGTTGAATATCCGTTACTATTAGTAGATTCTACTAAAATACCAACGGAAACAAATACATTTTTAAATACGAATCTTAAAAATGTGCCGTATGTTATTGACATGGCTGTTTTAGGAGGGAAAGCTGCTGTTTCAAGCGAAACTTTATGGAAGTTAGATGCGAAACTATTTGATCGCTTTTATAAGGAACAATATTCTCCAAGTGGTAGCTACCAATCCACTTCCTCAACTAAAAACGAACTTAAATTTGCTAATAAAGTAAAATAATAAGGAAAGAGGGGCTGTCTGTAAGACGCCCCTCTTTCTTAAAATACACGTTTTGCACCTAAATATCTTGGTTTGAAATAATTATTTGATAAGTCCGTAATGGTCACACCTTGGGATGAGCTAGCATGAATAAACTTTCCATCACCCAAATAGATTCCGGCATGTGAAGGACCTGGCTTGTATGTCTCAAAAAAGACAATATCCCCTATTTCCGGTGAACTCACAGATGTACCAGCTTTGTAAATATCAGCTGTAGTTCGTGGCAAAGAAATACCGTGCATTCCATACACATAATTTAAATAGCCACTGCAATCAAAACCTCTAGTAGTCGTTCCGCCCCAAAGATAGGGAACCCCCTGTAATGACTTCGCTGTTTCAATGATTTCATTTACATCAAATGATAGTTGGCGTACAACCTCATCAGAAACAGCAAAAGTCCCACCAATAATTGTGAATGATTTGATTCCCTGCGCCTCAATCACATTATGAATTGCCGTCGGCACTTTCGTTTTATCTACCAATAGAATCGAAGAATTCCTTTTTGCAGCTAGTACCGATCCTGCTAATGCATCTGCAAATTGATTACCAGTTGCCAGGTATGCTCTTTCAACCTTTAGATTAAAAGTATCAATTATTTTTGCAGAGGTATCATAGCGGCTTTCGCCAGATACACGTTTAGGACCTGGCAGTTCTGCATATACACTCGTCGATACAGCCTTTTCACCACCAACGACAATCGTATTCTTGTAACTTCCTAAAACCTCCTTTATAGAGGCTGGAATCGAATCTTTTGTTGTTAATAGAATCGGATATCCTTTTTTAGCCGCATAGGAAGCAATCGATAAACTATCTGGAAAATTCCCCCCGTACACAACTACCGCAGTGTCCGCTGACGTATTCATGATTTTTGCGATTTCTGCTGAGGTTTCATAGCGATTTTGTCCACTGATTCTCGAAACATTAAAATTTTGACTTTGCAACTGAGCTTCAACCGTTTCAGATATACTACCTTTTCCACCGAGCAAAATGATGTTTTTAGCGCCTAATCTATTAATCTCTTTTTCAGTCGATACTGGTAATTGATTGCTTGCAGTTAAGAGAATTGGAGCATTAAGTGAATAAGCTAACGGTGTTCCTGCTAATGCATCAGGATAGTTTGTCCCCACTGCTAATACAACAGTTTCAGCTGAACTCCAGCCCTCCTGTGAAACCTTAACAGCTGTTTCATACCGGTCAGGTCCTTTAATTCGATCAACAGTGATTCCTGATGCTTCTGCCTTATTGAATGAGATCAATAATAATGCAAGAATGATAATGGCAAACAAGAATTGCAGTTTAAAATTTTGAAAATATGTCTGTAATGAAGGCATATTCTTCTCCTTTATTTTTTATAGCAAATTTTTCATCAACGACGACTATAATACCATCATTCTATCACGCATATTTTATCGAAAACAATAAAATCATGTAACAAAAAAGGATCATATGTCCTGTTCATTATAACGTAAAAGTGGGACATGGGGACAGGTTTATTGTCCCTGTAAAAAAAAGGAAGGGACAGTTAACCTGTCCCTCTGTCCCTTACTATTTTTTTCATGTATGTAATGAGTTCTTCTCGGAGGTCTTCGTATTGAAGTGCGACGTCGATTGATGCTTTCATGAAACCAAGTTTATCTCCGACATCATAGCGTTTTCCTTCGAATTCATAGGCAAGTATCGCTTGTCTTTCATTCAGCTTCTGCAAGGCATCTGTTAATTGAATTTCTCCTCCTGTACCGATTGGTAGTGTATCGAGAATTTCAAAGATTTCTGGTTGTAATATATACCTACCCATAATCGCAAAGTTTGATGGTGCCTTTTCAATTTCCGGTTTTTCTATCAGACCTTTTACTTGAAGCACTTTTTGATCAACATGAGGACCAATTTCCAAAATCCCATATTTCGAAACTGATTCTTTCGGAACTTCCTTAGTTGCAATCACCGAGCAACGGTAACGTTCAAATACATTCATTAATTGCTTTAGGCAAGGTTCTTCTTTTGATTGGATGATGTCATCACCTAGCATAACTGCAAAAGGCTCATCCCCAATAAAACGCCTTGCACAATAGATTGCATGCCCTAGACCCAAAGGCTCTTTTTGGCGGATGTAATGAATGTTCGCCATGTTTGAAATACGTTGCACCCCTTCAAGTTCATCCCACTTCTGCCTCTTTGCTAAGGTTTCCTCGAGCTCATAGGATTTATCAAAATGATCCTCAATCGCCCTCTTTCCTCGGCCAGTAACAATTATAATGTCTTCAATCCCTGATTCAATCGCTTCTTCTACAATGTATTGAATGGTCGGTTTATCAACGATTGGAAGCATCTCTTTTGGCTGTGCTTTTGTGGCTGGTAAAAATCTTGTACCTAAACCTGCTGCTGGGATAATGACTTTTCGGATTTTCATGGTTATCACTCCTTAACTATCCTTACCATATTTTTATTTCTATTGTACTACTAAAATGACAACTCCCTTTATTTACCCATTCCTCTAAAATATTACTATTGTACATTCGACAAGATGTGACTATAATCGTAATAGACTTTAAATAAAGGAAGATGAAGCTTGAGAAAAGACCGGACAAGGAACAATAAGAGAAAAAGCGTAAAATAATACTATTTTCCATACTCGGAATAATTTTAGCAATCATTCTTGGAGTATCCCTCTATATTTATTTTACAGTAAATTCTACTTTAAATGAAATTCATGAACCGATTCAACGTGAAGTCTCTGAAAAGAGAACAGAAAAAATTGATTTAGAGAGAAAAGATCCAATCTCTGTTCTGTTAATTGGGACGGATAAAGTAACGGACGAAGAGGATAAAGGCCGTAGTGACTCATTGAATGTAATCACAATCAATCCGAACACAAAGTCAATGAAGGTTGTTAGTATCCCCCGAGATACTAGAACTGAAATGATTGGAAAAGGCAAAGAAGATAAAATTACCGCGGCACACGCATACGGCGGTCTTGAAATGACATTGGCAACTGTCGAAAACTTCTTACAAGTACCTGTTGATTATTACGTTACCCTCAATATGGAAGGATTTAAGGACATCGTAGACGCAGTGGGTGGTATCACGGTTGATAACAAATTCGCCTTCTCAAATAATGGCCATTACTTTGAAAAAGGAACCATCAATCTAAATGGTGAAGAGGCTTTGGCTTATTCTCGAATGCGTAAAAATGATCCTAATCCTATTGGTGATATTGGACGAACAGATCGTCACAAACAAGTCATTCAAGCAATTGCTGAAAAAGGGGCATCCTTTAATTCTGTAAAGAATTTTGCTGACATTTTAGGCGCAATAGGAAACAATGTAAAAACAAATCTTTCCTTTGATGAAATGCTTGATCTCCAGAAAAACTATACGTCTGCCCGACAAAATATCGAAACGTTAAAAATTGAAGGGGCTGGAGAATATATCAATGAACGGTTCTTTTACATGGTATCTGACGATGAAAAAAATCGAATTACCTCTGTACTAAAAGAACACTTAGAGATTGAATAATTCACAAAAAAGGCATTGCGTGCGCAATGCCTTTTCCTATTTTCAGATTCAACTATTGAAAGATTCAGGTGCCTGATCTATTTTCCCAAAATGATGTAGAATAGCTTGTACAATTCGATAAGAAGCATGCCCGTCACCATAAGGGTTTGAGGCCTTTGCCATTTTGTCATAGGCTTCTTGGTTATTCAGCAATTCATACGCCATTTGGTAGATGGTTTCTTCGTCTGTACCTGCAAGTTTTAGTGTTCCAGCTTCAATACCTTCAGGTCGTTCGGTCGTATCACGTAACACAAGGACTGGAACTCCTAACGAAGGTGCTTCTTCTTGGACTCCACCTGAATCCGTTAAGATGAGGTAGGATTTTGAAGCAAAGTTATGGAAATCAAGCACTCCTAGAGGCTCGATGAGATGAATGCGACTGTCATTCCCAAGGATTTCATCCGCTATTTCTCTTACAGCTGGATTTAAATGAACGGGATAAATGACCTGTACATCCTTATGCTCAGTAACAAGACGTTTAATTGCCCTAAACATATTTCTCATCGGCTCTCCTAAATTTTCTCGTCTGTGGGCCGTCAAAAGAATAAGACGATCGTCGCCAACTTTATCAAGAACTTCATGATGATAATCTTCAGTAACTGTTGTTTTTAATGCATCAATCGCCGTGTTACCGGTAATAAAAATTGTATCTTCTTTTTTATTTTCCGCTATTAAGTTTTCATATGACTTATGGGTTGGTGCAAAATGAAGATCTGCAATCACTCCAGTTAGTTGACGGTTCATCTCCTCGGGAAATGGAGAATATTTATTCCAGGTTCTTAGTCCCGCTTCCACATGTCCAACACTTGCCTGATTGTACAAAGCAGCAAGACTGGCAACAAAGGTTGTTGTTGTATCACCATGAACAAGAACAATATTTGGCTGAACCTCTTTAATCACTTCATCCAGTCCCTCAAGAGCCCTTGTTGTTACACCTGTAAGAGTTTGACGATCCTTCATAATATTCAAATCAAAATCAGGGGTAATATCAAATATCTCTAGCACCTGATCAAGCATTTGTCGGTGTTGTGCCGTAACCGTTACAATCGATTCAATTTGTTCTGGATATTTTTCTAGTTCTTTTACTAAAGGTGCCATTTTAATGGCCTCTGGTCTTGTACCAAAAACAGTCATTACCTTTACTCGATTAGTCATTAATCTCACCTTCTAGTTGATTGTTTAAAAAATCTCTTGCTCATCACTTTGATGGTAGTCCATGTAAATATGCATCTGACCACTCATACAATTGTAACATAGCATTGTACTTATCAACATAATCATCTTTTGCATCCGTGATTTGTTTGGTTATCAGATTATAGGTTCTTGCATTTCTTTGCCTTGTTTTCGGAACAAATAAAACATCATCATCAATATAAGAACCTGTTGGCAGATAATACCTCATCCCTAGAAGATTGGTGTCGTAATTTAACAGGTCTTGTCCAAATATTTTTTGGTCCTCAAGCGAGACACCCAATACATTCGCAAGAGTTGGCATAATATCAATTTGCCCACCGATTCTTGTGATTTCTTCTCCATGCGTTACACCAGGTATCGTTAGCACAAATGGTATATTGAACCTATCAACTAATGAATATCCATGTCCTAAAACACGTTCCTTCATTAGTTTAGTATCCTTACTCATCATCAGTTTCCCATGCAAGCCAGAATGATCACCATAAAGCGCAATAATGGAGTTTTCCCACAAACCTGATTGCTTTAGTCCCTTAATAAACTCCCCTAATGCACGGTCTGTATAATTCATCGATTTTAAATAGTTACCAACCAAAGTACCGTCAAATTCTTTTGGTAAGTCAATTCCAATCTTTTCTTCTGGAATCTCAAACGGTGTATGGCTAGTTAACGTCAACACGTGTGCATAAAAACGTTGATTCTTATCTTGCATTTCCATTAATGCCTTTAAGGTACCAGTAAATAGTACTTCATCGGATGAACCAAAGCCTACAATATCTTCTTCACCGAAATAATGATCGTCATAAAACTTATCAAATCCTAAGCTCGGGTATAACGTATTTCGGTTCCAATAAGTAATTTCATCAGCATGAAAAGTCGTCGTTACATACCCATTATCCTTTAATACTCGTGGCAAGCTAGGAAATTTTTTATCTACTAAGGTCTTCGACACCGCTTGTTTTCCTAGAGGATATAGCGAAGTATTCACTAAAAACTCAGCATCCGACGTATTCCCTGCTCCAATTTGTTGAAAGACATTCGAAAAATGAAAACTATCCGTAAGCAATGCATTGAGATTCGGCGTAATTTCAACGCCATCAATTTCAAGATTAAGTAAAAAGTCTTGCATCGATTCAACTTGGATCAAGATGAGGTTTCGATCTTTCGCCGCACCGAAATATTCAAATTCAGTTGGATTTATCCGTTTTGCACCCTTCACCTCTAGAATATCTTCTGTTGTAAAATGGGTATCCACTTGCTTCTGATTAAGTCCCTGGTAAATTTCAAGAATCTGATAATGGAGCATCCCTCTTCCTTGCGCAATAGAAGTTGGGTCTATAATATCATCGTCTTTTCCTAAAAATAGATTGACACCTGACACTACAAGAGAGAGAGCCAAAAGAATCGTTAAACCTACTTTGTTAAAAGCACGCTGTTGGCTTACTAATTTGTTTTTCCAAATTAAGAACGGAATAAGTAAAAAGTCTGCAAAGAACAAGAAATGAATGGGTCTTACTAATAAAAAGATACTTTCACTGACAGAACCAACTTGATCAAGTTGGGTTAAATCATAGTAGGAGGGCAATGTACTAAAATAACTAAAATAAATCACAACGGAAAATAGAAAGGTGGAAAGAACGAGATTTAAGAATAAATAAGCCCATAGTCTTCCCTTACGAATAATAAATTCAATTAAAACCATAACTAGAATGACTGGGCTTATTTCTGTAAGAAGCAGCCTCAAAATATCAAAATCTTTATATAAGAAGTAACGTATCATTAAAATTTTTGTTAAAAATATCAATAAAAACAAGATAAAATAGTCAATTTTTTTTACAACTTTTTTCACCGGTGTATGCCTCCATTTTCCTAGTGAATTCCCACCTATCTTAACTTTTTTTGTATAGCTTGTAAACTCCTTGTAAATATTTTGTAAAACTTTATAGAAAACATTTTCATGTATGAATTTCATTCTTTTCCAAAACATAAAAACAAAGTGACTTTTTGTAAAGTGTGGGTGAAATCATGTTTAGGTTTATTTTGTTATTCATCATCTTGTTTTTGGCTGGATGCTCTGCTGGTTTTCAAAATAATGATTCCGATAAGAACCAAAAAATTCAAACGCTGGATAACCAAGAGAATACCATTATTGATACTGAAGGAAGTCCACAGCTTTCTTTTGATGATTTTAAACAAAGATGGAATTCTCTTGTCGCGGAGCAAATGTCAGGTTTAGAAATAGCAGGTTTAGAAGGAATTACCGAAGATGAGGGTCTGTATTATCGTGCAATGTTAACGAAGGAAATTGAGTTGAGAATTTTTGAGGACCAACATAATGTTCAAAAGCTTGAAGTTCATACTCAAGGGAAGACACCAACAGTGAGGAGGCAAATGCTTACTTCCTGGAGTCATGTTGTAAACATGATGCAGCAGGAAATGAAATTTGAGGATGTCGACGCATTGTTCCATGAGGCTGGAGTTGGGCCAAATTTTGATATTTCCAATGTTAAAGAAAAAAAATGATCCAAGAAGGGATTATTTATGAAATCCTCCCTACTGAAAATGGATTTATTTTTAAAGCGTCCTATCAACAAACACCTTAAGGGGGTACATCTATGAAATATTTGAAGCTCCTACTCGTTTTTATATTAGCTATTGGATTATTGCTACCAGTGCAAGAATTTACTCATGCTCAAACTCGCTTATTTAATATGTCTTATCTCTTTTTCGGGAGTCCTTCTACCTATGTTTCACAGGTGAATAAGACGAAAGGCAGCTTAGATGTCGTATCCCCCAATTATTTTGACATCTCTGAAAGCGGACAACTTATTATTAACTGGAACCTCGATTCTGTTTTTATCGATGAAATGCATCGTCGTGGAATGAGAGTGGTTCCTTTTTTAGCAAATCACTGGAATCTAACCGCTGGTAAGAATGGGTTAAATAATCGAGAACAGTTGGCCAAAGATGTAGCAGCAGCTGTTGCTAAATATGAATTAGATGGTGTAAACGTTGATATTGAGGGTGTCAACCAGACATATCGAGATGCTCATACTGACTTTATAAGACTTTTACGTAAGTATATACCCGATGATAAAGAGGTTTCAGTAGCAACAGCTGCTAACCCAAATGGATGGCAAACCGGCTGGCATGGATTCTATGATTATAAAGGTCTGTCACAGTATGTAAACTATCTAATGATTATGGCTTATGACGAAACCTGGGAATCACCTGAAAGTCCGATTGGACCAGTCTCAAGCCTTTCTTTTTTGAAAAGTCAATTCAATATGCGATTAAGCAAGGAGTACCTAAGGATCGAATCGTGGCAGGTCTTCCTTTTTACGGGCGAATGTGGAAGCTAGATGGCCCAACAACAGAAGGAGTTACGATTGCTGGAAAAGGACTATCAAGTACGAGAGTAGACCCCCTGGTGGATAAATTTAATGGAAAAATCACCTTTGATGAAAAAACACAATCCACAAATGCAACCTTCACCATTCCAAAGGGGCAAAGCGCATTTCTTGGAACAACAAAATTAACAGAAGGAAATTATGTCATTTGGTATGATAACGAGCCTGCTATAAGAGCAAAGTTACAACTTCCAAAACAATATGGAATCAAAGGGACTGGTTCCTGGGCTTTATATCACGAGACACCCGATACATGGGATTATTATACGGCAGCACTTAATTGGGAAGATGTAAAAAAAGTGGTTACTCGATTTGGTTCTGGGCCTATGGGGGTTACAACAACGGATGTTAACTTTCGAGGGAGCCCTTCAACTAGCGGAAATTTAAAAGGTTCTTTAATAAGGAATACTCCCCTAAAAATCACAGGTGAGCCTGTTCCTGCTGATAACTATCAATGGTTTCCCATAAAATTAATGGACGGAGCTGAAGGTTTTGTAGCTGGAAACTATTTAAAAAAATTCTATTTGAATGAGCTTTATGGAAAATCCCGATATGACACAAGTACCCTTGTATCATCAGAAGGCTGGAAGGAAAAAAGCGAAGCGGTTGTATTAGGACGTGGCGATCTTCCAATAGATGCATTAACCGGAAGTGTGCTTGCAACCAAATTTCAGTCGCCTCTATTGTTAACAAGCAGCAAGTCATTGCCTGACAATGTTGTAGAGGAAATCGGGCGACTCACCCCCTCTACTGTTTATTTATTAGGCGGAGAGCAAGCAATATCTGGAACGATTGAATCGACTTTGAAACAAATGGGATATACAGTGAAGCGAATCGCTGGCAAAAGTAGATATGACACATCGATACAGGTTGCTAATGAAGTCGGGGTGCAGAATGAGATGTTCCTGACCACCGGCAAAGATTCGCCAGATGCTTTGTCTGTCGCACCTTATGCGGGCATGAGCCAGATTCCGATTTTGTTAACAAAACAAGACTCCCTTCCGGATGAAATAAAAACTTTCATTTCTGAACGAGGAATAGCGAAGGTTACAATTATTGGAGGTACAGGTGCAGTCTCAGAGGGGATTATTAATGAACTAAAAGACCTTGGCGTTCAGGACATTGAAAGAGTGTCAGGAAAAAGTCGGTATGATACGAGTGTTGCCATTGCCACTCGATATAAGTCAGAATTAGACCTGTCTTCTCTGTATTTTGCGAGCGGTGTTAGTTATATTGATGCACTACCAGGATCACCTCTAGCAGCTAAAAACGGAGCCCCCATTTTATTAGTTGGTAGTGGCGAT
Organism: Bacillus timonensis; assembly: GCF_000285535.1. GTDB lineage: Bacteria > Bacillota > Bacilli > Bacillales > Bacillaceae_L > Ferdinandcohnia > Ferdinandcohnia timonensis. Next base: position 637,659 of record NZ_HE610986.1, read on the forward strand.
TTACCTGAATCAGTTACGGGCTTTTTACAAAACGAGCTACCTGCAACACCTAATGTAAACATTATCGGGGGATATGGTGTGATTTCGGACACGACAAGGGCTAATTTGTTCAGGGTAATAAAGTAGGTGAATCGTTAAATGAGGAAGAACTGGATCATAGCGGTCCTTCTATTCTTTGGATTAATGGGTTTAACGGTAGGTCATTACAAAGACAATCGTTTGCCGGAAGAAAAAGTATTCCAAATTTCAAATAACCATGAAGCTGTCCAAACATGGATGGAGAAACATCAAGTAGGTGGACGGGTTTCTGTCACCTCTATTAATAATGAGTCACCACAACTTATTGAGAGTAGTGTAAAAAAAACAAATGAAAATTGGGAGGTTACGTACCAGGCAAACACAGGAAAAAATCCTATGTTTTTACGAGTAACAGTTGCGGGTAATGGCGAGATACAGTCTATCAAGGAAGAGGACAGAGTGGTTATCCTCTTTAAAGACGAAGTAAATCTAACCCCCATTGAGAATGCAGAAGGTAAAATCATTGATGTAACAGAAGAAATTCCAGTCGCAAGTGCAACGGTCCCTTCGGAGACTGTAAATGAACTTGAAGACAATCCCGATATTGTTGCGGTTGAGGACGATGTACTTCTATCCATTCATCAACAGAACGCCGATTGGGGCATTGAGACGGTCCGAACACCTTCAGCTTGGAAGGCTAATTACTCCGGTAAAGGTGTTAAGATTGCGATTATCGATACAGGGATTGATTTGGAACATCAAGACCTTAAATTAGCAGGTGGAGCATCCTTTGTTTCCTATACGGATTCTTTTCACGATGATGAAGGACATGGTACCCATGTAGCAGGGATTATTGGTGCCCAAAATAATTCAATTGGCTCAATTGGTATAGCATACAATTCTTCCCTATTCGCTGTAAAGGTATTGGATTCTAATGGCGACGGCTATCTTTCCGATATTATCGAAGGGATTGATTGGGCCATTTCAAATAAGATGGATATTATTAATTTGAGTTTAGGCTCTGATACACATTCACCTGCCCTTAAGACAGCTGTAGATAAAGCCTATCAACAAAACATATTGGTTGTTGCATCTGCCGGCAACTCAGGAGCATTCGAAACAATTGACACAATTGGGTATCCTGCCAAATATGATTCAACGATTGCAGTCGGAGCAGTAGGACCAAATCTTCAATATGCGAATTTTTCATCCTCTGGACCATCACTAGAAGTTGTAGCACCAGGAGTAAATATCATAAGCACGTACGCCGGGAACACCTATGCAAAATTATCTGGCACCTCAATGGCAGCTCCTTATGTATCAGGCAACCTTGCATTATTAAAACAAGCACACCCGGATATGTCCCCGCAGCAGCTTAGGACACTTTTACACCTAAATGTAAAAGACCTTGGTTTGTTTGGAAGAGATCGCTTTTATGGATATGGACTCATCCAAAGTTCTTCAAGTGATTCCATCCACGGAAGAAGTCGATATGAAACGAGTGTACGTATTTCAAAAAGAGGCTGGAATGAAGGATCTGATACTGTAATCCTTGGGCGCGGGGATATTCCAATTGATACGTTAACAGGGAGTGTTTTAGCAAGTAAATTGAATGCACCTATACTTTTAACGAAACCAACAGCCCTCCCTATAGAAGTCCTTGAAGAAATGGAGCGGCTTTCTCCTAAGACTATTATCATTATCGGCGGTGAAATGGCTATTTCAAAAAATATTGAAGAACAACTTTCTTCAATTGGATATTCGGTACAAAGAATTTCCGGTACTAGCCGCTATAACACTGCCCTTAGGATTGCAAACGAAATCCAAGGAAATGGTGAAATTTTCTTAACTACAGGCGAAAATTCACCTGATCCCCTTTCGATTGCCCCATATGCAGGTCTAATGAAGGCTCCAATTTTATTAACTGGAAAGTCATCGTTACCAGAAGAAGTAAGAGATTATATTCAACAACACCGAATAGAAAAAGCAACAATTATCGGAGGAAAACTTTCGGTTTCAGACGATATTGAGGATGAGTTGAAGGAGCTTGGAATCATGCAAATCGAGCGGATTTCAGGATTAAATCGATATGCAACAAGCATCGCCATTGTAAACAAATATCACAATATACTTTCTGGCCCTATTTTTATTGCAAGTGGTGAAAGCTTTGTTGATGCCTTGCCTGGAGCACCGCTTGCTACAAAAACGAACTCCCCAATATTATTGGTTCATAAGGATCGTGTATCAAATGAGATAAAGGATATGCTCAAAGGTTATCAGCAAATGCCACATCTAAGCTTTCTTGGAGGATACTCAGTTATTAGTATAGAAACAAGAGCAGAAATGGAGAAATTAGGGCAGGACCTGTAAATAAACGCCCCCTCAAAAAGAAGAGGGGGCGAAGTGTTTTTTTAATACTCGCTTAAATATTGCTCTAATGTTAAATCATATTTATCCATAAATACCGCATGTTCAACACCTACATAACGGATGTGCCATGGTTCATACATATAGCCAGTTAGTCTTTCTTTTCCTTTTGGATAGCTAATAATAAACCCGTATTTAGCTGCATTATTCGCTACCCATTTACCCTCTTTCGTTTCACCGAATCGTTCAACAAGTTGAAAGCCAACACCTTTACTTGTGACATCCATTGCAAGACCTGTTTGGTGCTCACTTTGTCCTGGTTTCGCACTAAAACGATTGGCTTCTTTTTGTCCATATCTGGAAACATAGTTGTTGTATAGATACCTTTGAGTGTTGTAAGAACGATAACCTGATTGAGCATATAGAATAATGCCATCATTGTTAGCCGCTCTGAACAACTTTTCTAAGGCGGTGCCTGCTTCCTTCACCATATGTTTTCTCTCAGATACAGTTGTTGAGAATCGTACATTTGGTACTACAAGGTTTTTAGGAACATAATTCTTTGATAAATATGTGTTTTTCGTTACTAGACGAAGTGTTTCACTTTTCTTATTGATGATTGGGCTATAGAGCTTTTTGGAGATAGATGGATCCACCGCTTTTTTCCCACCAATAATCGTGTATTTGTTCACCTTTTGTTTTTTTACAAAACTTTTGACCGAATTATCAACCTTGTCTTGGCTGACTAAAATAATCGGAACATCTCTTTTTGCCGCCATTACAGAGCCTGTTAATGCATCAGCAAAATCTTTACCAGTCACAACAAGCATATCAGTTTTACCTTTAAAGTATCGATTGGCGATAACAGTTGCCGTTTCATATCGACTTGCACCTGAAATACGGATAGGTTTTGGTACATTCTTTTCAACCTTTGCTCCTACTACTTTCGTTCCTCCGATAATGAAGGTGTTACTTACATTATCTAGGTATTTCTGGACATCTGCCCTAGTTATTGTTGAGTCACTTAAAAGAATAATTGGAATATTACGCTTAGCTGCATAAGGTGCAATCACTAAAGCATCTGGGAACTTACTTTGATTTACTGCATAAATATCATGGTGAGATGGATTCAAGTACTCAGCGATTTTTAATGAGGTGCTAACACGATCCGAACCACTAATACGCTCAACCTGTATGCCTTTCTCAATTAATTGTTGTTCCACCTCTTGAGAAATTGCCTTTGTTCCGCCAACTAGAATGATATTTTTCACCTGTAATCTGCTAATCTCAGCCATAGTAGAATCTGGAATGGCATTAGGCTTTGTCAGTAAAATCGGACCGTTTACCTTATAAGCAAGCGGTGTACTTGTAAGAGCGTCAGCAAATTCATCGCCACGCGCCAAAACCACGGTACCTGTACCTTTTGGAAAAGTCTTTTTGGAGACCTCTACTGCTGTTTTGTAGCGGTCTTGTCCTGAAATACGTGATTCAGTCGCAGCAAACGTATTACCAGCATGTAATAAAAAGAAACACACGACTATCAATGATGCTAAAACAAACTTCTTCAAAACAAAATCCCCTTTTCTCTCTAAAACTATCATTATACAAATATAATAACTTCTTAATTATACAAAAAATGATAAAAACTGACATCGCTTTTTTAATAGTTGGGTAAAATTGGGGACAGGTTCCTTGTCCCATTTAAAAGTAGGTCCGGTAAAAGTTAATCTTGTGAGGTTAATATTCTAAAAATATCATTGTTGGATTTTAACCAAAAAATGGGGTGGAGACATATGTCTCCACCCCAGGGAACGGGACAGTTAGCCT
>NZ_HE610986.1:642661-699414 GCF_000285535.1 Bacillus timonensis
CACTGTCCCTCTGTCCCTATTCTTCAAATTCTTTTAGTTTGTTGATGACGTTGTCGGTGACTGCTGATGTGCCTCCGAGAATTTTAAAGTTTTTGAGTCGGTATTTTTGTATAATGTCGATTGTTTCTTTTGGGACATTAGTCTGTCTTACGAGTAAGAGTGGCGCTTGGTATTTTGCAGCCAGGACTGACCCTGTTAGTGCGTCTGCAAATCCGAAGCCATTTGCGATAAAGATTTGGTCTGGTTGTAATTTTCGATCGGTGATGATTTTTCCTGCCGTTTCAAAACGGTTTTTCCCACCAATTCTTTTTACGTTTTTCATCGCTAGTGAATTGACAACTTTGTCGCTGACAACACCGGTTCCTCCAACAACAAAAACATTTTGAGTTCCATAGTTCTTCACTAATTGCTTCGTAGAATCTTGAATTTTATCCTTACTTGTTAATAATATTGGGTAACCATTTTGTGCTGCATAAGATGCGATTGCTAATGCATCTGGGAAATCTGATCCGTATGCTACCACCACACTTTGGTTGTTACCAACTCTTTTGGCAATTGCATTTGCTGTTTCATAACGATTCTGTCCTGAAATACGTTCGACTTGGAGGCCCAGTCCCTTTATTGTTTTTTCAACACCGTCCGAAATTGCACCGGTACCACCTAAAACAATGACTTTTTTTGCTCCTAATCGTTTGATTTCTTTTTGAGTAGAAGCTGTTAATTTTGACTGTTGTGTTAACAGGATTGGTGCATCCAGCTTATAGGCTAAAGGTGCCCCTGCCAGTGCATCTGGGAATGAGTCTCCTCGTGCCAATACGACAGTTTCAGCTTTCTTCCAACCAAGTTTTGAAATTTCAACAGCTGTATCATATCGAGTTGAACCTTTAACTCGTTTTAAGTTTTCCACTACTGTAATCGTCGTTCCCTTACTTACATTTCCCGCTTTATCTGTTGCTGTTACTATGAACTTGAGTCCAACATTTGGATAGGCTGGCGTTTCAACTACAAAAGTACCATTGGACTTTGCAGTTGCAGATGCAAGCACACTACCACTCGTAAATCTGACCTCAACTAACGCACCAGGTTCTGCTTTTCCTGTAACGTCAAGGGCTTGATCAGACATTTCATTAACCTCAGGTGCAGCTGGTGGCGTTTTATCTTTTACCGTTACCTTTGTTGCTGTACTCACGATTCCAGAATTGTTTGTAGCCGTTACATATAATTCCGTTCCGGCTTTTTGTTTTGAAATGGAAACTGCAAAAGTACCATCTGATTTAGTTGTACCTCTTCCAATTTCCTTTCCTCCTGCCTTTACGTAAATGGTTGTACCGACCTCTGCTTTGCCACTGACCGCAATTGACTGGTCACTAACCTCATTTACAATAGGAGCTTTTACTCCAATTTTAATTGATTGACTAACTAACTCTTCAGATGGATTAAGAGTTGTATCATATGCCACAATAGAGAATTGATACTCTGTCCCATAGGCAGGATTTAAAATGGTTAAAGATGTTTGATTACTAGGGACATGTGTATATTCAACACCATTTTGTTTAACGACATAATAGTCAATTTTAACGTTATCCTTGGCAGCTGGCCATTTAAGCTCAAACTTTTGATTCGAATGATTGATTACTTCTAACTTACTATTCGGTGGCCAAACAGGTTTCTTTGTGTCAGCTAAGGTAGTAACGGTTTTTTCTAAGCCCTGTGCCGGCCAATTCCCCGCGGCATCGCCTGGTATTACGGCAAATTGATAGTCTGTGTTTGGCTGTAATCCCGTAACAGTATAGCTTCTAGTGTTTCCATCTACCGATTTGATTTCCCGGCCATCTTGGCTAATACGATAAACTGTTACACCTACATTATCTTTTGCTTCTGGCCATGATAATTCTAATGAAGTTTCAGTTATATTTTTTACCGTTAGTGAGCTACCATTTGGAAATTCAGGTGCCCCTAAGTCACGAACACTTAGGTTAGTAGACGGTCCATTTGTTGTCAAATTTCCTTCTAAGTCTTCTGCCTCCACTTTAAATGTATACTCACCAAATGGTATATTAGGAATTTCATACCTTGTTGTGTTTTTGTCAACCGTACCTATTAAACTACCATTTTTATAAATCTTGTAGTTATGAATTTCCATTTCATCAGAGGCTTCACTCCAGCTTATGTGTACTTGTGGCATTCCCTTAATATAATCGATTTGTGCATAAAGAGAGCTTTCTGTACCCCAAGTTGGTGCATTGGTATCCACAGTACTTGCTTTTTCTGTTAAAAATGGTCGATACACTACGATTCCATATCCGACATCATCATATCCATCGAATATCTTTTGTTTGATAACTGATTCGTCCGTAACACCCCAATAATTTTCTTTTAGGTCTAAATTAGACGTTAGATGATTTTTTATATTCCATGTCTTGTTTTGAATGTTATTTGATTTTACAGTATACCTTTCAAACGGATGAAAAATATCAAATCCTATATCATTATTGATTATGGAGTTATTAGTGATAGTAGAATCATAGCCACTAATAGTAATAGCTGTGTTGTTATTTTCAATCTTATTAAACTTTACATCCCCGTTTACGAGAGTTAGTCCAAACATATTGTTCGTAATCACACTTTTATAAATAGTCGCTCCACCATATATTCCATACGTATTATTCGTGAATGTACTATTATAAACATCCGCGGGATACATCTCATCTAGTTCCACACCGTATTGGTTATTTTTAAAGATGGAGTCGGTGATCTTTTTAAATGATCCTTTCAAACCTGTTCCATTATTGATGAATGTTGATTTAGATATGATTGATTGACCATAGTCTCCAGTTACATATACTCCTGTTTGGTTGTTTTCAAATGTTGAGGACTCTACAGATAAAGTCGTTGAAGTCAATTCATTGTCGTTCCCACAGCATTCAACCGTCACTCCTGTATTTGCATAATTGACTACTGCATTCTTAAACGTAGCTTTTCCTCCGAGATTCCTTTCAATCGAAATTCCATCCCAAGCTCCTTTTGAATGGTCACTTTTGGAGGTGAATGTAATTTTTTGCTGACTCGTTCCCTCCGCTATCAAATTGCCTCTTACAGCCATTTCAGTACCTGAAGAAAATTTCACTGTCACACCAGGTTCAATTTTTATGTTGACATCAGGATAAACGACAATATCCCCAGTTACAACATATGGACTTTTATCCCTTTTCCAGACAATATCCTCATATATTCCGCCACTAACTTTTGTAGAATACTCCTCTGTTTGAAAGGTAAAAGGTGCGGATTGGTTTTCGTTGCCACTTTTATCTGTAACAGCACCAGTTGGGATTTCTACTCGATATTGCGTGCCGTATTGCAGTGAAGAGGTAGGTCTAATTATTACCTTATTGCTTTCAATTTCAATTTCACTGCTTATTGTTTCGCTTGTTGACGTTACAAGTTTGATATTTTGATAATTTGGACCTCGGTTTACTTCTTCATTAAATGTCACAATGATTGATGAAGTAACAGGCACATCTTTTGCTTGATTTACTGGAAGAGTACTCTGTATGGTAGGTGCTACTGTATCCTTTACCGTAACCAAAGTTGCATCACTAACGTTACCTGCCAAATCTGTTGCGGTTACGGAAAGGACTGTACCTGCTGCTTGTTTTCCTATATTTACAGAAAATGTCCCATCAGATGCAATCTTTGTTTCTCCAAGGACTGTAGTTGCTTTTTTTACTGTAACTGTTGCATTCGCTTCCCCTTTTCCAGTTAGGATAGAAGAAGTAGTATCAAAGGCATCCACGATTGGTGCTGTAGGAGGAGTTTTGTCTTCCTGCAAAGTAATATGTAAATCTTCTACGTTATACTCTCGGTTCAAAACATTTATCACTGAAACTGGTAGAATATTATCTCCTGGTGAAAGTTCAACATTAAGAGAAAAAGTGCCGTCCTCGGCAGCTACTGTCCTCTTACCCTTGATATCTATTGTAAAACCAGGCACGGTCTTACCTTTTATTGCAATTGTAGACTGTGAAACGGTTGAGTTATCAGATGGTGAAATAACTTCAACAGGTGGTGCTGGATATGGATTTTCTTCATCAAAAATAAGACATATGCAATCAACATTAGTCGTATACCCGTAAGGATCAAATCTTCCATAGTCTAAATAAGCGGAGTCACCACTCATAATAATTCCGCCCATATTGATATAGTTGGCAATGACATCATTGCCATTCATAAAAATCTTTCCATAGTTTCGTACATTACCATAAATGATTAAATTGCCTTGAAACTGTATTTCAGCTCCTTCGGAAATGGTAAGTGTTGCATTGGGAGCAACAATAACATCCTGTGTTAATGTCTGCGATTGAGACCAAGTTTCTGAAGTAGTAATGATAATCTCTTCTTGGATTGTATCCTGTGATGTCTGTACATTTGTTGTATCAATCGCATAAGCTAAGTTCTGCGTTGATAATAATAAAACTAGTAAAACAATAACAATCTTTCTTGCCTTCACGACTTTCATCTTCCCCCTTTTTTCTTACTAAAATAAATCGATAAAACGATAGTCCTAGTTCTTATTATATAATTAATAGAATACGAACTGTAATAAATATTGCAAATTTGGTGGACAACTGGAAGGTAGAAAAATATTTTTATAGTTTTTTGATGCATATAAATGTTAGATAAAGATAAAGGTCCAGAGGTAGTTTCTCTGGACCTTTTGTATAGCTATTATATTCCTCGGATAACAAAACACTTGTACCCTATTCTATTTATATAGCAAAGAATCTGCGGTTATATCGTCGATTGCGCCGAGTCCACCAAGGATGTAGAATTCGTTAATGCCGCCTTCTGTTAAAAGTTCCTTAACCTCATTTGGCACTTTATAGCGTTGGACAAGTAGAATGGGCCCACCGTTTTTTGCTGCCAATACAGATCCAGTTAAGGCATCTGCAAATTGAGCTCCGGTTGCTACAAAAACCTTTTCAGACCTAAGATCTAACTGATTTACAACTTGTACAGCAGTTTCATATCTTGTTTTACCTGAAATCCTTTTAGGCGATGGCAAAGCATTAAAAACACTCGATCCAATCGCTGTTTCTCCACCTACTACAATTGTCTTGCGAACATTTCCAAGGTATTCTTTTACCTCTTTTGGAATCTTCTTTTGTTCAGATAATAAGATAGGTATTTTATTCATCGCTGCGTATGGAGCAATTGCAAGTGCATCTGGAAAATTCCTACCGTATGCAATGACTGCTTCTTTTGTATTCGCACCATTTGCAACCATCATTTCTGCTATTTTCACTGATGTATCATAGCGGTTTAATCCACCTATCCGTTGAACCCGTAGTCCATACGTTTTCAGCTCTTTTTCAACCTCTAAGGAAATCGCACCTTTCCCTCCAAGAATGACAACCTTAGTTGCACCTAATCGATTCATTTCTGCAACCACGCCACTATCTAATCTAGTTGACCTTGTTAATAAAATCGGTGCATCTAATTGATAGGCTAGCGGCCCTCCCGCTAATGCATCCGCAAACTCATCAGATCTTGCTAACACAACTGTTTTTGATCCCTGTGGCCAGCCTTTCTTTGATATTTCGATAGCTGTTTCAAAACGACTTTTCCCACTTAAACGGATGAGTCGCTGTTCCGCGGTCTTTACCGATGTTGAAAGTTGTTCCGACATTTGTCCAACTTTGTCTTCTGCTAAGATTGTAAATTGGTATACAGTGTTAGGAGTAAGACCCTTTGCCTCATATGTTTTCACTGTGCCTTCTACTTTATCGATTTGGTGCCCCTCTTTATAAATATGATAATATTTCACACCATCATGTGTGTTGGCTTCGTCCCATGAAAGGGATACACTTGTTGCATCTGTCTGGTAGACTAAGGCAGCATTCTCCGGCCAATGCGGGAATACTCTCGATGTTTCCCAGTCAACGGAAAGTGCGCTGGATTTATCTCCATATTTGTCCTCTGCTATGACTGAAAATTGATACAGTGTCGTTGGCGAAAGGCCTGTTACCTTATAGTTCGTGGTTGTTCCTGTTACAGTCTGAACGAGTGCTCCATTTTTATAGATATGGTACTGTTTTACCCCGTCATACGTAATGGCCTGATTCCATGAAAGGATGACAAAATCTGAACCATATTCAGGAACATGTAAAAATGCTCCTTCTGGCCAACCTGGTGCGGTTTTAAGAGTTTCCGCTGTTAGAGTTAAAGCTTCCGTTTTTTGGTTGTAATTATCCTCTGCAATGACAGAAAACTGATAGGAAGTTTTTTCTGTTAATCCAGTAACCTGGTAACTAGTACTTGTTCCTTGGACTGTTTCTAGCAGTTTACCATTTTTATAAATATAGTACTGTTTAATTCCGTCTGTTGTTACTGGTTTATCCCAGGCTAATTTTATAGTCGTTAGGCCTTTTTCATCTGCACGAAGGGTCGCCGTATCATTCCAATAAGGTGCGAAAATAGCATCCGGGTTATTCACCTTGATTTGTTTTGTATACGTATATCCGAATACATCCTTCATTTCGAACTTTACACTAGGCTTTGTAATATCATTTACATCAACAATGAAGGTTCCCTTCTCTTCTAATGCAAGTTTATTGCCATCTACATAGACGTCAACAACTGGTACTGTCGCGCCTTCGAGTTTAAGATGCCCGTCCTTCACAGTTAAGTCTTGGTTATAGAGCTTAAGTGGTACCTCCCACGCTTGATTTGACAAACTCATGGATGGAATCATGTTTGTTCCACCTAGCATTAACACCGTTCCATGATAGAGAGTTTGATTACTTCCCCAATATACATTTCTTGCATGTAGGGTACCTGTAATTTTTAAATTCCCATAATTTTTGATAGCCCCGTAAACATATACATCACCATCTATGATTACATTGCCGTTAATTGTTACGACAGAATTTGGGCCGATGAAGACATCCTGCTTAATGTCTTTTTGCGTCCAATATTCATTCGTTTTTGTGAAGGTAACGGGTAGCGGCTCTACATTATTTCCGATTGGTTCGTCTGTAGTAGTGATTACACGGAAGTCTAAATTTTGGGTACTATCTAAATCTGCAGCATTATATAATTCGCCATTTCCGGCGTTATCAAATGTGATAACGTGTTTAAACGTCCATAACCCCTCTTCGTCTGTGTCTTGGACTGTGTAGCTTCCTTCCCATAAGCCAGATTCGGAATTATAATTCAGTCGTATAGTTTGGGTTCTACTGTTGGTTGGAGAATTATATTCTACACTAACGGATTTTACTCCCGACCCATTGTCTAGTACCTTTGCCTTCACATCAACTTGATTACCTATTAGAACTTCACTTGGGCTTACTACAAGGTTCTCGATTGTTGGTGCAGAACTGTCTCCGTTTGGATTTGTTAAATAAAAATCTAGATTGCTTGAGTTAGTGATTTCTCCAGCATTATATAATTCACCATTTCCAGCGTTATCGAAAGTGATAACGTGTTTGAACGTCCATAACCCTTCTTCATCTGTATCTTTAATCAAATAGCTTCCTTCCCATAAGCCAGACCCAATATTATAATTCAAACGAATACTTTGGGTTCTGCTTTTAGAGGGAGAATAATATTCTACACTGACAGATTTTACTCCTGAATTACTGTCAGCCACTTTTGCTGTTACGACAATTTGAGCGCCTACTTGAACTTCATTAGAGTTAATCTCTATGCTCTCAATTGTTGGTGCTGCACTATCTCCATTTGGGTTTGTTACATTAAAATTTAGGTTACTTGAATTAGCAATTTCTCCAGCATTGTATAATTCACCATTTCCAGCGTTATCAAATGTAATAAGCTGTTTGAAGGTCCAGGCTCCTGCTTCGTCTGTATCTTGGATTGTGTAGCTTCCTTCCCATAATTCGGATTCAGAATTATAGTTTAGTCGTATGGTTTGATTTCTACTTTTCGAAGGCGAATCAAACTCTACACTTACTGACCTCACACCCGATTCATTATCTACTACCTCTGCCTTCACCACAACTGTATCTCCAACTGTGACTTCTTCAGGACTAACTTCAATAGATTCCACAATCGGAGCTTGTCCATCCGATGCTGCAAAAACCGTAAAGGAACTGCCAAGTGTTTGTAACAATAAAACAAGGATTGTTACAATCACTAGCTTTCTAGATTTATAAACTCCTTTTTTTCCCACTTTCTTTCCCCCTAGTTCAATCTATAATTCATATATTTTTAGGTCTATTTCTTTTAGATTCGAGTTACTATTCCCATTAATAGTTTACTACATTATGTATGTTTAGACCTTCTTTAATTTATTCCAATAAAAGAATAATTTTAACTCATTTTTCTACAAAAAAAATCCAGGGGGAAACCCTGGATTATTAGTAAATGCATGATGCATTTATTGTTATAGTTGTTTTCCGTTCTTATCTATGAAGAACCGTCGATTTCCAATCCGTACAACTGCAAACCCTTCTTTAAATGGGAGTGCTTCATTATATAAAAAATCAATCACAAGATTTCCATGTACATCAATATAACCATATTTCCCATACTTTTTTACGGATGCAAGCCCTTCTGAAAAGTCGGTTCCACCCTCGTAGCTTGCAGGTATTACGATATTCCCCTCAAGATCCATGTACCCCGTTGTCGAATCAGTTGTCTCAAATAAAATTCTTTCTTCCGAAGGGTGACTAATTGATTTATTAATTGGTTCGATTACCATATCACCCTCTCGATTATATAGGCCGAATTTACAACAAATCCCGTATTTATTATTTTTAGAAACAAGGTAGTTTCCATCTTCTCTCTCTTCAATTTTTGCAAATTCTGCAGGTATGACAAATGAACCTGTCTTATCTATTACTCCATATGATCCCGCTGCTGTGACTCTTGCTAAACCATCATTGAATTCTAACCCGTAATCGATATCAGGATCAAGCACTACCTCCCCTTGTTTATTAATATAAAAGACATTGGTATCGTTTTTTACTGCAGCTAGGCCTTCTGAGAAGTCCGAGTTTATATCATCATAACTAGGTTCAATTACCCAATTTCCTTGTTTATCCATCAACCCCCATTTGTCTCCCTCTTTTACAAAAGCATATCCCTCTGAAAAATCCCTTACCTGTTGATACCTAATTGGAATCACAGTTTCACCAGATTTATCAATAAATCCCCAGGTATCCCTTAATCTCACCGCTGCCCGTTCTTCTAAAAAATTCCTTCCTTCATCAAACTGTGCAGCAACCTTAGGTGCTCCGGTAATATGGACATAACCGTACTTATCATTTCTTGCATCATAATATTTCGACATCCAATTCTCTGAAAAATCATACATTTTTTCCTCATTGCCTAATGTAAAAACTGCTTTTCCATCACGATTAATGACCCCTCGTTTATCATTTGTAAAATAGTACTCATTATTTATCCGTTGTATTCGCTTCGAACTGTAAAGTTTGTTTCCTTTGGTATCAAGCAGATAGTGACCGCCATACATGGAGGCTATTGCCCGTTCCCCTTGATATTCGGACATATTGTCATATTCTAGTGGAATGACAAATTCACCTTGTTTGTTAATAACACCCCATTCATCATCAAGGGAATATCCTTCTGCAACGGCAGCAAGTCCCTCTGAAAAACTCGTTGCATAGGAAAATTCACGAGGCTTTAGTGCACTTGCTACCTTCTCTTTTATATCTTTTTCAACACTAATTCTTATGGCGTTTTGTCCTCCTAATAAGGTAACATTTTTGAACCTTTTATTTTCTATAGTTGATTCAAATGGTTTTGGTAAGACGTGGGGAATCGTTAATATAAGTGGACCTTTCCTCTTTGCTGCAAGAACAGATCCTGTTAATGCATCAGCAAACTCATTTCCAGTTGCTATAAATCCAAATTCAGAATCCTCTTTACCAAACTTCGTCATGATTCGGTCCACCGTTTGAAAGCGATCTTTACCACTAATTCGCGTAGGTGATGGCACTCTCCATTCTACCTCTCGACTAATTGCATATTCCCCACCAATAATAAATGTTTGGTTGTACTGATCAACAATGTTTTCCGTGCTGTTAGGTATTTTTTCTATATTTGTCAAAAGGATTGGATAACCATTCCTTGCAGCATATGGAGCAATAGCGAGTGCATCCGGAAAATTGTATCCATAAACCACAACTGCAGCTTCCTTGTTTGATGTCAACTTCTGAGCAATTTTTTCTGCGGTTTGGAATCTACTTTTCCCAGAGACCCGCTCGATTGTTAGCCCCAAATCTTTTAATTGTTTTTCAACCTCCAATGAAACAGCAGCACTTCCTCCAAGGATTACTCCTTTTTTCGCACCAAGCCTTTTTATTTCATCCTGTACATCTATACCTAGACTATGGGTTCTCGTTAATAAAATAGGAGCATCCAGTTGGTACGCGAGAGGGGTACCTGCAAGCGCATCGGGAAAGTCATCCCCCCTTGCAATTACAACCGTATTTGCCTTCGGAAAACCTTCCTTTGAGATTTCAATTGCTGTTTGATAACGATTAGTTCCAGAAAGTCGTTTTACTAAATTCTCTTGATCTTGTTCCAGTATCTGTGGGGATTCATTTGAATGTATTGAAGTTGGGCTTTCCATTTCCTTATTTGAATCATACTTTGAAAAATAAGTACCAAACATGAATATAATAAATAGCCCTACTAAGGAAATGAAGAAACGACCTCTTTTCACTTTAAAACCTCCCGTTTTGATTGTGTTCCAAATTAGTATCTAATGGATAGGGAGATTTTATTAATTGTTTAAGTAGGTTGGAGTATATATACTAAGTGAAATAAAAAATGACCCAGAGGAAATCCTCGGGCCATTTTTGACTAAGTAGGGAATGAAAGAGATCACTCCAATATTTCAACTAGTTGCATTGTCCCCTAGTTCAACGAAAAGAAGTTTACTTCGTATTCGAGTGAGGTTTTTGGACCTTTCTCGTTACTACCTTGTTTGTATCTAATTCCTGTAACTCTCACTGTATAAGAGTCTCCTGTTTTAAAGACCGGAACTTTTTCAAAATCGGGCTTAAATACAATTGTTTTTCCACTTACATTGAAATATTCACCATTGTAGTCATTATCGTTTTTATCAAAAGTCCACTTTTTCTGATCAGCATTTCGAATGAGTTCTATTTTCACTTCATCACGATTGGCGACATATCGTTCCATATGTATTGACCAAGGTGTGTGGTGTCCCCCGTTGACTCTTTCATTAATAAATTCAACAGGAAAATTTCCTTGAGCAGGCCATGTTGTATACGGGATGTTATGCTTTACCTTCCAGTTCAACCCTTTTATCACATTCATTGTATTAAAAATGATATTTGAGTCAGAAATAGCAAAACCAAATCCGATCTTTTGTAATTCAGGCGTTAAAATCGAAGCCCGATGACCTACTCTTGAAACATTATTATCACCGCCATCTTCCATAAAAGACATAACGCTCCAGGCCATTGTCCCTGGTGATTGTGGTGTAACATATGAATTGGTAAGTTTTACTCCTCCGTTTAAGTTACTAGTGCTCGTTGACTCATATCCTAACCGATAAAATTCCTCATCCATATCGGCTGGTTTCTTTGGAAAATGATCAAGATATCCGATTCTAGCTAATAACACAGATCCATACTGATTAAGCTCATTCAATTGACCATCTAACACGATATTCTCCGGTATACCTGTTAAATATCGTACAAAATTCGTCATTTTTAGTCCATCTTCAATCAACCCTGGATGAACCTTTCCTGGCTTGTATGGTGCTGAAACCTTTGGCGCTTCCAAGAATGGGTTCCCACTAAAAGTTGGTTGATAAATTGCCCATTTTGCTTTAATCGCACTAATTGAATGTATTGCAGGTTCCTTCACAATAGTTCCTATGTAGGTAATTGACTTAATTAATGCTGTTCCTTCATACACATTTTCCTCGGCTAAACCGATTCCTTGGGCATAAATTCGTTCTGAATAGGCAGTGGGCTCATCTTTTAACCATGACTTGACTTTGATTCCATTTTGATAAGCTGGCCAATCTTCTTCATCGATACTCATGATTTCATAGACACGAGTTGTAGATCCATTTTTATTTTCCCACGTTTTCCCGAGATAAAGTGGAAATTTCAGGTCTTCTCCTTCCTTATAACTAAAAGGAGCACCTAAGGTAGTCTGAACCACATGCAAGCCGTCTCTATTTTCTCCCTCATAAAAAGTAATCTTTTGTGTATTTGTTTCGAATTCTTTATTTGTTGTTCCCTCTGTTGTGTATCCATTGGTCTTTGCACGTAACTCGAGGGGATAAGAATTTGTTCCTTCTTTTACACTATAGAGATTTTCAACTGCACCTGTTGAAAATAGGTCAAGGGAATGTATTACATCCTTCTTACGGTTGGTAATTCTTTCGTAAAACTCAAGCTCACTGATGATATATGGAGTAAGCGCACCTGTTCCTCCAAAGGCAGAGTACTTCAAGTAGTCTTCCATTACACCGTAAATTGGTTCAGGTACAAGGCCTTTTTGCATAAGTAAAATGGGTGCATCTTTTTTTGCTGCAAGTACGGAGCCTGCAAGAGCATCCGGAAAATCTTGTCCGCTTGCAACAAAAGCCTCATATTTCTGTCCAATTAATTCATTAATTATTTTTGCTGCTGTTTCATAACGAGTTGTTCCACTATATCGAACTGGTTTTGGTAGTTCCTTTGCCACCTTTTGACTTATAGCACCTGTTCCCCCAGCAATGATGGAATTCTTTTTACCATTTAACGCCTTTGCTGTAACGGAGGGTAGTGAATCCTTCCTAGATAATAAAATTGGAATTCCTTGTTTAGCCGCATATGGAGATATCGCTAAAGCATCCGGAAAATTCAATCCACTTGCGATTACTGCACGGTCAGATGAAATCTTCGCACCAATTAGAGCGGCAGTTTCATAACGGTCTTTTCCTCCAAGACGGATAATCGCAAGACCCATTTTTGAGAGCTCTGCTTCGACATTTTCTGAAATCGCACCTGCTCCTCCCAAAATAATTACTTTTTTTGCTTTCAATCTAGTAATCTCTTTTTTTGTAAAAGAGTTCAATGATTTTTTTGAGGTTAAGAGAATTGGCGCATTTTCTTGATAAGCCAGTGGTCCACCTGCTAAAGCATCCGGAAAATCTCTTCCATTTGCAATAATAATTGTATCCGCTGATTTCCAACCTTCCTTTGAAATCTCAACCGCGGTTTGGTAACGGTCTGGGCCACTTATCCTTTCTGCTGCTAAACCTTCCCAATCAGGTATTAATAGAATCATAAAAAACAATAGTAAAAATAGTATTCTTTTAAACAATAAGGTACCTCCTCTTTCCACCCATTTCCTACATATTATATAATATTTTGTAAAAAATGGTTGAAAAAACAGGAAAAATGTCACATTATTATCTTTTATGAATAGGAAATATCCACTATGATTCTTTAAAATTCGAGTAACTAACTCAACTTGTGTAATTATTTTGGCTGCTGGGACAAGAAACCTGTCCCCATGTCCCAAGAAAGGATATATGATGAAAAATACGAACAATAGTGCAAGAAGTCGAATTCATTCTCTTGATATGGCTCGGGGGATTATAGTTGTATTCTCAGTCTTTTTAAGTAGTCTGCCTTATGGTAGTTACGATTTTGCTACTCATGCTTCATGGTATGGCCTTACTTTGGTAGATTTCATTCTCCCATGTTTTATTACAGTTTTTGGAGTAGGAATGGCCATTGCTTATCAGAAGGGAGTAAAATGGAAAAGGTTTATTTCAAGAACCATTAAACTTATTCTCTTTGGGTTGCTTTTCAATATCATTGTTGCTTGGTCTTTTGATTTATCTACATTACGTTTTACTGGTGTTCTCCAAATGTATGCATTACTCGGAATTGGAACAGTGTTGATCACTAGATTTATCAAGAGGCCGATTACGGTTTCCCTGGTTGGCCTCCTTATTTTCAGTATCTACGGGGCCATTCTCTTATACATGGGACAAACATGTGAAGGAAGCTTACCACAACCTGGATGTAATCCGTCCTGGTTAGTAGACCCAGTTGTTTTTGGAGAATCACATATTTATAGCCTTGGGGAGAGAGGATTTGATCCTGAAGGAATACCAGCAATCTTTTCCGCACTTGGGAATGTACTTTTGGGGTTTGCTGCTGGAAGAATCATAATTCTTTACAAAGAAAAAGGGGCTGGATGGAGACTTTTACTTCATGGTGTTCTATTACTTGCACTCGCATTTCTGGTTGAAGCCTTTCTCCCTTTTGGAAAGCGCCTTTGGACACCTTCATTTGGACTGGTAACTGCTGGAGCTACCTCCTTATTACTGGCATTATTACATATTATTTTTGATCGAAAGTATACGTCACCATTTGTTCAACCGGTTTCTAATAGTCTTATTTGGATTTTAGATTCATTTGGACGAAATGCGTTTCTCATTTATTTTGGTAAATACATTATCTTTTCACTTCTCCGAAACCTTTCCATTAACGGAGATGAAAAACCTATTACTTTGTACCAGGTTATATTTAGTTGGCTAGAGCAAACAAGCTCCAATCCAGCTTTGATATATGCTACCCTTATGCTGGGATTCTGGACAATCATTGCCATTGCTCTTCACAAGGTAAAGTGGTATTTTAGGGTGTAGCAATAAATTTGCATAGGGATACAGTCAGGAGGAAACATGAAAAAATTTCTCTTCTATTCCAAAGTTGTATCATTAACTATTATTTTCGTGAGAGAACTCTGGAAATACAAAATGAAACGTAAAAAGAAAAAAGAAAAAAAGAACTAAACATATAAAGTAAAAGGGATGTCCAAGTGGTCGGAGAATCGACGTAAGGACATCCCTTTTATAAAATTTTCACTTATTTTACTAAACCACTTTATTCTCCTACATCCCAATAAACATCCGTACCAGTTAGATAATCATAGTTTAGTCCTGCAAAATAATAATCCCCTGTATCAGGTAAAATCCCAATAAGGGAGGAAACACCAAACCCCTTTGTTCGAGATGCTACTCCATTCTTATCATAAAGGGTAATTTCTACTTGAGCTTCGTATTGAATGAGAGCGCTTTGGTCCTTAAATTCAACCTGTTCATTTACATATTCAATCTCATAGTCACTATAATCTCCATATGTAATTTCTTGTAGGAGAATATCAGCAATTTCTGGTGGGTAATTACGGTCAAAAATCGTATTTTGGATCTCCCACGCCTCTTCCTCTGTCCTAGCTAGCTCGAGGCTCGTTGCTTTATCAAACATCTCTCTTCCAATTCGTTTCATCATATCTTCATTAATTTCCTCTAAATAGGCGAAATCTCCATCCCTGTCATCAAGATAACTTCCATCTTTCACCTGACTCTCTTCGAATATTTGCATAATGGAGAGCCCTAACAAGTTTCCTTTCACTTCTGGGAAAATGATTTCGTAATTCTTTTTCTCTTCAACTTTGAGAATGTCATTGTCAAATAAAAAACCTTCATACACACCTTGATCTGTCAATAATCTAAAAACGACATTCCGATCACTATATCCTAAATAAAGGGTTGTCGATTCAAACCCCTCTTCATTCCCCAAAAGGTTCCGAAGCTCAACATCCATAATCAGAAGGTTTGGATTCGTTTGATATTCCGCTTGTACAACATCTATCCCAACACAACACCGAGGATGAGCTCCTACCATGACGGGTACACTTGTTAATGTAGTTTCCACTTCTTGTGTTTTTACTTCTTCTATAGGTCCTTCCTCGACCTGACTCAACTTCTCATCCTCCGTCACTTGTTCTTTAGCGGAGCAAGCGATTAACGAGGTTATTACGAGCAGAATTGCAAAGATTTTTAATAATCCTTTCATGTAAGCTTTCCCCCTTAAACTTTATTCACTTGAAAGTAATCTTCCTATCTTCCATTCAAGAATACCTATGAAAATGCAGTAATATTTTTCTAGTAAATTATAACTACAAGACTCGAAAACTCTTGTCGATTTCTGTCGTTCCTTGTTAAAAATGTATTATTTAGGTTTAGACCATCAAGAAATTTCTATTTATCAAAGTTTTCTGCTATTTTATCCATTACTTTTATACTAATATATGGAACTTTACTCCCAAATATAGTAATATAGCAATATGTTTTTGTAAAATTATTGAAGGGAAGGGTAATTTTGAAGAAAATAGCAATTCTTTTATCGAAGATTGTATTTGTTGCATTATTGTTTTTTGGCCTCTCACCTCAAGACACAAATGCACAAACTCTTGCAGCAAATAATGCAAGAATTTCTGGTGGAGACCGTTATGAAACAGCAGTAACTATCTCCAAAACAGGTTGGGCAAACGGCTCGAATACTGCAGTTATCGCTCGGGGGGATCTTTACCCAGATGCACTATCCGGTGCACCGTTGGCTACTAAGCTGAACGCTCCTATCTTGTTAACGCGCTCAGATAAGCTAAATTCAGTAACAAAAGCTGAATTAACAAGATTAAAAGTTAAAAATGTTATATTGCTCGGTGGAGAGGGAGCGATTAACAATGGTGTAAAAAAAGAAATTGAAAAAATGGGCATTACTGTTAAAAGAATTTCTGGAGCAACACGTTACCAAACAGCATTACAAATTGCAAAGGAATTAAAGCCTGCGAAAAACGAAGTAGTCTTAGCAACAGGCGCAAACTTTCCGGATGCTCTTGCAATTGCACCTTATGCTTCCGAACATTCTGTTCCAATTCTATTAACTGCTCCAAAGAAGATTGACAATGGGGTTCTAGACTATACGAAACAATTCTCTTCAGTAACAATCATTGGTGGAACCAATGCAATTGATCCATCAATCGAGAAAAAATTCACAAATGCTACTCGTATCAAAGGTAAGGATAGATACGAAACTGCCTCTACAATCGTTCGTGAATTGTATAACGAAAACAAGAAAATCTATATTAGTACAGGCGCCAATTTCCCTGACGCACTAACCGGTTCGGTATTAGCAGCTAAAAACAAAACTGGTATTCTACTAACCAAGAAATCATCTATACCTGATAGTCTTAACATTGTATTTCCACAACAAAAGGTAAATAGCTTCCAAGTATTTGGTGGTAAAGGTGTGGTTGAAGAGAAAGTCATTACTGATTTACAAAAATTATTGGTTTCTTTCAAGGGTACTATCGGTGGAGGGGAAGTCTCTACCAAGGCTAAATTTTTAACCGAGAAAGAAGCAACAGAATTTGAGAAAAATGCGATAAATGTAACAGTAGGAGATAATGGTTCACTTACATACGTAATCAAAGATGCTTCTAAATTCTCCTTTAAAAAGGATGATTTAGTTTTCTTCCCTCCAAGTGAAGAAAATCCTACTGGAATGATCGTTCAGGTAATGAAATCCACAAAAACGAGTAACGGACAACTTCAATTACAAGTGGGTCAACCTGCTATAGAAGATGTGTTTAGTGAACTTAATATTCAACTTGACCAATATCTTACAACTGATCAATTAGTGGATATGAATTTAGAAGACGGTGTTTCCTTAAAAGTTGGCGATCAGACTGTTCAATCAATGGAGGAATTTTACCAACTTAAACAGGCTAATCAATTTTTAGCATCTTCCGACAAAATGTATTTATCTTTTAATTTGGATTTAGACTCGCTCCTTAAACCAAAAACGGATTCAGATGCTGGCACAGGTAGTGAGGACGATAGTGATTTTGTGGTAGGTTCAACTCAAAAAGATTTAGCCCTATCCGGATCATTTGAAATCGATAAAATTAAACCCGTTGCAGATGTAAAACGTTCGAAGATTGCAAAGAAGTGGAAAAGTTTTGACTTTGGCATCACTTATAACTCAACAGCAAAGATGGACCTTACAGGAAAACTGAAAGGTATTTACGGACTTAAAAACAATACCAATTACGGAATTGGTGACGACGATTCATGGGTACAATTAGAAGGTGTAGAAAGAGATGATCGATTATCTCTAGCTAGCTTCACATTTGTACCTGGGCCAGTTGTTGTACAAGGTTCCGGTCTTGGGGATGGTGGATACAAAAAGGTACCGGTTGGAATTACCCTATTCATCACGACTACATTAGAAGGAAAATTCAACATCGATCTACACATCGGCTATGTCAAAACGGACAAAACAAATATGGGAATCAAATGGGACAAAAAATCAGATGATTTTGACCCATATTGGAATGTGACACCTGTAAAAAATGAAGTAACCGGAGATGTAAAAGGTGCCATTGCACTTACTAAAAAATATGGAGCAGATGTCGCTCTAAATGTAGGTGGACTTCTACCAGCAGTTCTAGAAAATGATTTTAACATGAGCAATACCGCTAAAGGCGAAGGATATCTCAAACTTAATTTATTAAATGGAACAGTTGAAAAAGACGGCTGTGTATCGAATGATTTTGATATCAGTTTACAATCAAGAGTAAAGTATCGACTAGCTGTAAAGCTTTGGTCCATTGAAGCCGGACGTGAAGGGGAATTTGAAATTGGAACTCTACCAATCTATAACAACAAACAAGAGTTCTGTGTAAATTCCGGAACATTAAAGGGTGAAATTAAAGATGCTGTTACAGACCTTCCTTTAAAAGATGTTAATGTTACAATCCTTAAGGACAACTTCCCTGTAAAAACATTAAAATCTGATAACGAAGGAAAATATGAAATTAAACTTTTTAATGGCACCTATGATGTTACTTATACAAAAGATGGATACTCAAAGCTACAGTATTACAATGTAGAGATTGATAGCAATCAGGTTAAACATAACCCGAAAATGAGGTTATTAAGTAACGACTACGTCAATTCCCCAGGTTCAATTGGCGGTATTATCATAAATGCATTGAACGGGGATGAGCTGGAGGGTGCGAAAGTCCAACTCCGCAAAGGCCATAATGTGCGTTCTGGTGAGGTTGTCAAAACAATTCAAACGGATGAATATGGTGAATACGTAGTTGAAAATCTACAAGCTGGTTACTATACGGCTGAAGTATCTAAGGAAGGATTCAACAAAACGTATATTGATGTAATTTCAATTGGTGGACAAGAAACATATGACTATCATGCGACATTACGTCCAATTCTTGCAGATGGAGAAATTTCCATTATCTTGACATGGGGAGACACACCTCGGGACTTAGATTCACACTTAACTGGACCAGTTGTAAATGGTAATGATCGCTTCCATATTTATTTTGGAAATAAAAATTATTATTCAGGTGGCCAATTAATCGCGAATTTAGACCGAGATGATGTAACATCCTATGGTCCTGAAACAGTTACGATTAATCAACAGTCAGCTGGGACATACAGCTATTACGTTCGTGATTACACGAATCGTTACAATGAGACTAGTACGGGTCTTTCGAACTCAGGAGCAAAAGTTGATGTCTACTTCGGTAATGAGTTAGTCAAAACATTCTACGCACCTACCAACCAAACTGGTACTGTGTGGAAAGTGTTTGATTTAAACGGCACTACGATTACACCTATTAATGAAATGTATGGAGAATATTCAACTATTCAAAGTGTAGGTAACAACCCTGGTATCGAACCTGCAGTTTGGAATTCATTACTAGAAGAAAAAACATATGAATAAAATGGTAGGAAGGAAGACTAAATCGTCTTCCTTCTTTTTTAGGAGATTAAACCGAGTATGATAATAAAAAGATAGATAGCACTTCCAGCACCAAGAATTATCGCACGAAAAACCTTGTTCATCGGATGGTCTTTCCCATTTTTAATTAGTAATGTATCTTGATCAAACGTTACATCTGGATTCATTTTTTGGATTTGGTCAAGTAATAGTTTCGTATTTTTGGATAAAGAAAGAAAAGAAAATGGAAGGTATACTTTTTTACCAGAAAGATATTCAAAAGTCACATACGGGAATCGTTGGAACCCTTCCCCAATTTCATGTTGTCTGACATGTTTCCGATAGACACTTCGGATCCCTTCCAACGAGTATGACATTTTTTTCAGACCCATTATGTATACCATTTTCTTTTGATAAATGACAATTCGGTGTTTGTAAAACATAATAGGGATGAAGATTATGGGGAGCAACGGAAGGGATACGACCAAGATAACCAATGGATCGTCCATAAACAATACCTTTCTGGCGTTACTCAACCATGCAAGACTACCAAGAACAATATAGTAAACTGTTATAAATAAACTTCTAGAAATAAGACCAATCTTCATAGTACTCTCCTAACCGATGATGAACAGAATCATCTTTATAGACATTTGATTTGCAATTACTTCCATATTATATTATCCTACAGGACTTTGTACACAGATATTTTGAACTATAAAAAAAGAAACGGCTCCAGAAAAAAGCCGTTTCCAAAAGTCTACTTAGCTACAAAATAGTTTATTAAATAGTCTGCCCAAACCTTATGCCCTTTTTCACTAGGCAATCCATCAACCAGATAATCCTCTATATCATCCGTTTGATGATCAGGCCAAGCTGTCCAATGATCTAAATAAATATAACCATTTTGCTCGGCAAATCCTTTTAATTCTTGTACCTCATTCGGATAATAAGTAGCCTTCAATAATGGATTTGCAGGCTGTAGCAAGACTGTTAATTCTGGTAGTTGATTATAAAAATCAGTAAGCATTGTCGTAAGATTTTCTAACCGATCATCCATTGTTACCAAACCATTGTCGGCTAATATAAAGGGTTCAAGTAATAGAACATCCGGTTTAAGATCAATAACCTCTTGGTATAATTCCTCTGTTACAACTGTTTCGGAGGTAAGATTCGGATATTCATGAATCGAAACCTCAAATACATCCTTACCGTATGTATTTTCTAGCTCCTGCTTGAATAATGTCGGCCATCCGTTTGGATCTTCTGGTGTAGACGCTGACCCCATAATTACAAGTTTTAGCGGTTCTTTTGATTGAATGGCTAATTCAATTTTCGACACAACTTCCTCAGGTAAATTCTTTGTATAAGCTATTAAATCTTCTTTAGGTGTTTCCCCTTTTTTCTTATCCGAAGCATCTTTACCACTTATTCCTTCAGCTTTCGAGTTTTTTAGCTGTGACTCTGCCTTAGTGGTTGCTTCAATTTTACTATCCCAATGAACCTTTCCCGCTATAATTACTGCTAACGAAAGAACGGAAACAAAGATAACTATTAGTTTTTTCAAGCCATTACCTCCTCGAAACACAAGATTCCTAGTTTAGATTATACAACAAATTGCGTACTCTTTTTAGTAGTTTTAGACATTTCCTGTAATATTTCCACGGAAATTGTTGGAATGCGTTGTTATTTTACAAAATGTAAACAAGGTTTTCCCCAATTACATCAAAACAAACCCGAAATCTCTTCCTTTGAAAAATAAAAAGAGGAACCAAGTCAAATATCCTTGATTCCTAAAACAATCAGTTAATTCATTAAATCTACTACTTGATTTAGTACTTTATCATCAATTCCACCGCCGATTTGGTGAACTTGATTCGTTTTATAGTTTGAAATGACTTTTGATTGTGAACTGTCTACCTTTGAAGAAACTAATAACACCGGTACCTTCCATTTTGCAGCTAAAGGACCCGCTGAAAGTGCATCTACTAGTTTTACAGTATCTGAGTGTGCAACCATAATAGATTGCATTTCTGAATTTTTATAGAACGCTTGAATGACTTGTGCATTCGTCACTTGACGCGTTTTTCCGCTTAGTCGATTGTTAAGTACATTTTGACTTGTGATTTTATTCATTTCATTAATGATCTCAGGTCCAACAACAGTCGTACCCCCGATAAAGTACGATGACTTTAAAGCTTCTGCCTTCAGCCATTGATACGTTTTTTTTGGTACTGATTTTTTTTCTGTTAAAATAATTGGTTGTTTCGTTTGGCCGGATTGGGCCGCAATTGATAATGCATCTGGCTCTCCAAAGCCATATGCCAGATAGGTAGTGTGAACATCAACCAATTTATCAAGTTGTTGAGCAATCAGTAATGACGTATCATATCGACTCTTTCCACCGATTCGTGTTACGTTGAGTCCTTTTGAAGTTAGAGCTTTTTTTACATCATCTGAAATAACACCTGTTCCTCCAATTAAAATAACCTTTTTCGCTTTAAGTCGTTGGATTTCCTGTGCTGTTTCGCTTGGTAATTTATCTTTTCTCGTTAATAAGATTGGTGCATCTTCTGCGGATGCTAATGGTGTCGCTGTTAAACCGTCTGCAATTGCTGCGCCGTTTACAAGTAAGACCGTGTCGGCTTTTGACCATCCTGCTTGTGAAACCTGAACCGCTGTTTGATATCTTGTTTTACCAACAAGTTTTTCAAGAGGTGGACGTTTATCTGTTACCTTTACCTTTGTCAAAGCACTCGCATTACCTGCTTTATCTGTCGAAGTAACTTCGATTGTAGTGCCTGCTGTTTGCTTCTTGATAACCATACTAAATTTACCCTTAGAATCCGCTGATGCTCTACCGATTTCTTTGCCTGCTACCTTTGCGATAACAACTGTAGAAGCCTCAGTACTTCCAGTTAGCACTTCATCTAAATCTGTAATACCGTTAACCTTGGGAGCCGTTGGGGCTGTCGCATCTACGACCGTTACTTTTGTAGCTGGACTTACATTTCCAGCATTATCTTTCGCTGTTACTTCAACCACTGTTCCTGCTTTTTGTTTTGATATGGCAACTGAAAACTTTGCCTTGGCTATCAACATTCCCTGTCCACGTGTTTGTTCCAGCTTTAACGGTTACCTTTGCACCCTTTTCGGCTGTTCCCGTTACTGTTGTGGATTGGTCGGTTACTCGGTTTACCTGTGGAGCCGCTGGTGCTGTCGCATCTACGACCGTTACTCTTGTTGGTTCACTCACGTTTTGAGAGGAATCCTCTGCAAACACATCAATTACTGTCCCTGCTTTTTGTCTTGAAATTGCAATTGTAAAATTACCTGAACTTCCGGCAGTTGCCCTTCCAATTTCTGTTCCCCCAACCTTCGCGTACACAATTGCGTTAGCTTCCGCAGTACCAGCTATTAATGTATCAGTATCATCAACCGAATTCACTGCTGGCTTTCCAGGAGGTGTCGTATCGCCTTGATCCTTTTCTAATAATGTGTACGTAATATCTGTACCTTTATCAGCTGGGACATTAAAACCTTCCTCTGAATTGAAGGTCGTAACAATGGATCCTCCACCCCTTAATGCTGCATAGTTTCCATTGTAAATTTTCTCTTTAAGTGCATCAAAGAACGTATCCCCTTTAAAGCCATATAACCCCGTTGGTTCTTTTAAAAGCAATGCAATTCTAAAGTTTGTCATTAACTTTCCAAAAGTCATATCTGGACTAATGTATTTTTTAGCAATATTTTCAATCGCATAATAGTCATTTGCTGAGTCTTCCATTATTTCTTTAAAAATACGATTTCCTTGCCCAGCTTGGATTTTTATATACTGCATAAATAAATAAGACAATGAATAATTGGACAACGTATCTCCACCCCAATAGAGAAGTGAATGTCCATTTTGAATAGAAGCTGATGTATTATAATAATTTAATCTATCTGAAAGTCCACTGCCAGAATATATTTGATCTGCGGCTTCAGATAATCCTTCATTTAGCCATGTCGGCATATAGTCATTTCCTTCTACGAGTACATTCTGATTAAAGTTGACCATATGTTGAAATTCATGGGCTAATGTGCCATATGCTTGTGATACATCCTTAGATGAATTAAATCCCATGGTTGGGTATGTATCAATGTAAAAAATTTCTGACTCATTGGAATAGGAAGTATTGTACAAGTCTCTAGATGAAAAATAACCAGCAACATATCCCCCACTTCCCGTAAATCCATCTTGAATATCAAATGTTAAAATGTTAATTTTCCCATCCTGATTCACATCAGATTCTTTCGCAAAATGAGAAGTAATCGGTTCATAGATATTATTATCAAATTCCTTCCCGAGAGTCACTGCCTCAGCATCGGAAATTTGATTGTTATGTACCCAAACATTTGCTTTCGAGCCACTGTATGCCAATCTTGCATTAATTGTTGAATGTCCATTTGTTTGTAAATTGACTACCCAAAAGGATTTACTCTCTCCTACACTATATGATTGGAAAATCGATTTGGAGTTTTTTTGAAACAAATTAACATCTTCACTTGCAGGATCAAATGGAATATTTGCATCCATTCGATAGGCACCTTGCTTTAATTGACTATCAAATGTATAAGGGATATCTTTCACATTAAAAGTTCCAGTTGATTGTGCATATTCTCCACTTGTAGATTCATTACTAATCACCGCATATCGATTGTCGGGAGCAGCCTGATCATCACCCGCTGAATAATATGGATTAGTAACCTTAAAAGTAGCAGAATCTGCATAATAACTGTCATATTCAGTTTGTGAGACTCCAACTTTCATATAAATATAAGGTTGTGTTTCGAAATAAACGATAGGTAAACTTGAATTTAATGTAGCTGCTTGAAAGCTGGAAGTATTAAACTCACTATTTCCAAGGTATTCTAAAGTATTGGCGTTCTCTATAAAATATTCAATTGTTATAATAGCGTCTTTTTCAATAGTAGCTGTAGTTTGATAGAATAATTGAATCGTCATGTAATCTGGACCATAAGTAGATGGGATAATGTCTAAAAAGTGGAGATAATGGTTCATGCTATGACTATCTATTAAAGCACCAATCGCCCCTCCCTTGTTGATAATTGGATAACTTGTTGGATCAAGATAATTTAAATCTTTACCAACTTGTGGCATCGGTTCATCTTTAATATTCATATTCGCAAATATGTTTTGCTCATCTTCAGTATCATCAGTCATTATACCTTGTGCACTTGTCACCAAGGGTCCCATTAACAACTGAAGCGCAAGTAATAAAACAATAACTTTCTTCATCTTTCGACATCCTTCCTCATTCTTTTGAACTAGAAGTATATTACCATACAACTAGAAAATATTGTATGAAGATTACTATTTTACCAGAAAAAAGTTAAAAAGCTTGTTATCTAGCATCAATAAACTTTTTTCACGAATAAAAATAGTTCTTTTTTCCTATTACATTTTCGACAAATTTCGCCGATACTACTTTTGGTATGTAAAAATGGAAAATCTATTAATAAGGACAATATAAAAAAAGGGGACATGTTATCTAATACAATTCATTTTAGATAACTATCAATTACAAGGAGGAACTATTTTGCATAATTTTCTTACACCAGAAGAAGCTGATAGAAGAAGGAAGAGAAACAAAGTTCTACTATACTGCTTAGTTCCAATAGCAGTTATAGCGATAAGCGCACTAGTAACGATGTTAACAAACAATATTTGAGTATTACTCCAAAAAACGACAAAACACACTTGTCGTTTTTTTACGTTTATAGTTCGTATAAGAATAAAAAAGAGGCCCCCCGATAAGAGTCTGGCACCCCTTACGCATACACGTATTTCGATGTGACTCTTATTTCGGACAGCCCCTATTCGTTCATTAGCGAATATTTTTTACTGCTAATTTTGCCAACTCATTATCAACGTTTACAGCATTTTTCCCTCCAAGAAGGATAAACTCACGAATCTTCCGTTGTGCAATCGTACTTTCAATCGGCTCTGTAACCTTGCCATCCCTCACCAATAATAGTGGCGCATTTTTATCGGCAGCGAGTACAGCACCGGTTAAAGCATCTGCAAAGTTATAACCTGTTGCAACTAAAGCTTGCTGGTCACCAAAGTTAAAATTCTTAATTATTGCAGACGCCGTTTCGAAACGATCTTTACCTGATATTCTAGTTACCTTACCTGGTAATTGATTTACTACTTTATTACTTACGGCACCTGTTCCACCAATGACGTAAATAGTTGATATCCCATTTAATGCTTGTTTTGTGGGATTTGGAATTCTGTCAGCTCTTGTTAATAAAATTGGAACTCCATTTTGCGCAGCATATGGACCAACCGCTAGTGCATCCGGATAATTAAAGCCTGTTGCTACAATAGCTTTTCCTGTCTTTGAACCCAATTCCTTCGCAATTAATTGAGCAGTCTCAAAGCGGTCCACTCCACCAATTCTCCTCACTTCTTTTACCGTGGTACGAAGTTCATTTTCTACCGCTTTACTAACAGCACCCGTACTACCTAAAATAATGACTTTATTTGCTCCTAGTCTTTTAATTTCTTTTTTAGTCGACGCAGTTAGTTTATCTGTATGTGTTAATAAAATCGGAGCATCATATTTAGATGCCAATGGCGCACCGGCTAATGCATCTGGGAAGTCAAAACCTTTCGCAAGAACAACAGTATTGGCGCCTTCCTGCCAACCAGATTTTGAGATTTCAATAGCTGTATCAAAACGAGTTGAACCAGATAATCTTGACGTAATTGGTTCGATTGTACCTGATGCCACATACCCAGTTCGATTATCATCTAGTTTCACTTTATAGCGGACCCAATGGCGCTCTGGTGATTGACTAGATGTATCATAATAAATCGTTGAGTCTATGATTTCGGCAACATGCCTTTTACTAAGTGCTGTTCCTTTACCACCTGCAATTGCGTCTCTTAAGACCGTCCCAGTGACAGTGTATACTTTATCACCATTAGAGAATAGCTGTCTCGATTTTGTTAAAGGTCCTGGAACTTGATAGTGCTTTTTGTTGAATTCAAGTATTACACTATCATCTCCATGTTCATATTTAAAATCTTCTCTAGTAAATGGAAGATTTACTAGTTTTATATTGTTGTTATCAAGTTCAATCCTATTAAAAACTTCTTCTTGGTACGCTTTTGTATTTGGACTACCATCACTTTTAAAAAGCGGACTATTCTTTTCTACTAAACCATTATAGGCTAGTACAGCAAAATACCAATGTTCAATCACATCTCTTGAGTTGTCGTTAATGGTTGGGATATACCCTTCAACACCCAACTCCCATTTTTCATTTAGAATATCTAAACCCGTATCAATATTATATTGAATATCCTTTTTTAGCCTTTCCTCATCATACCCTTTATCCGTCACCTGCATGATGCCTATGCCACCATCATCTTGGACATTCGGTATCGTTTGTTTGGCATCCGTCCATTGTCTCCACGTTGACTCTTGAAAGGCAATAGCCTTTGCCACTTCTGGCGGAATACCACGTTCAATTGCACTTTCGGTTAGCATTTTATTAATATCACTACACGTAATCCTTGCCCCGTCCTCTTGACATGGGACCAAGTCAACTTGTAAAAACTCCGTTTCCTGAGTCTCTGCCGCAAACGACTGTCCTGGAAAAAAACTTATGACTAACAAAACTACCATGATAGAACTAACTATTTTTCTCATATTGCCTCCTATATTATTTATAGTTATCTATAATTCTACCATTTATATAGTAATTAACAAAGGATTAGGGAATATTTGGGGATTCTCAGGTAAATGTAAACCTTTGACTTTTCCTATTGTCATACTGAAGAAATAAGACTATAATCTTATAGAATTTACATTTTCATACAAGAAGGAGAAAAGGTATGGAGAGAACAAAAAGGAAAAAGATGAGCAAAACAAAAAAGTGGCTTATAAGTATAGCTAGTGTTATTGGAATTTTTATTGTGGGAATTGGAGGCTATGCTTTTTATCTATATCATTCCGTTGCAAATACAGTAGATACAATGCATCAGCCAATTGATCGTGATAAATCAGAGAAACGTGAAAAAGTAGTTGAATTTACAGAAAAGGAACCAATATCGGTTTTATTGATGGGGGTTGACCAACGACCTGGCGACCGTGGGCGTTCTGATACGATGATCGTTCTTACTGTTAATCCACATGACAAATCAACCAAAATGGTTAGTATTCCTCGTGATACAAGGACAGAGATTATCGGAAAAGGATTTGAAGATAAAATTAACCATGCCTATGCATTTGGCGGACCTGAAATGGCGATGGATACAGTTGAAAACTTCTTAGACATTCCAATTGATTATTTCGTACAGGTTAATATGGAAAGTTTTAAAGATATAGTTGATGCGGTTGGTGGAGTTACCGTAAATAACGACCTTGCCTTTACAGCAGGAAACTACACATTTGGCGAAGGAAAAATCACACTTGACGGAAAGGAAGCCCTAGCTTACTCACGGATGCGGAAACAAGATCCACGGGGTGACTTTGGACGCCAAGATCGCCAAAGACAAATTATAAAGGCTGTTATCGATAAAGGGGCAAGTTTTTCAACGTTAACTAATTTTGGTAACATCCTTTCCGCGCTTGGAAATAATATACAAACTAACATGAGTTTCGATGAAATGAAAGATATACAAAAGAACTACAAAGATGCTCGATTTAATATAGAACAATCCATGGTAAAAGGACAAGGGACCAAAATAGATGGCATCTACTATTACATCGTTTCCGACGAAGAGCGCACAGCCCTATCCTCCATGCTAAAAGAACACCTACAAATCGGTGAAACTGTAACACAAAAATAAAAGGGACCACAGGGACGGTTCTCCTGGTTCCATGATTTAATAAGTGCAAGGTACAACAGGAATTTTTTCATTCTTTATTTGTACCTTGCATTTTTTTGTCTTTCTCTTGCCTCTTTTCTTACAAGATTCCCTACATCAACCGACACATTTCGCACCCCTACATCGTATATATTTGTGATATGGTATATCTATATCCGGAAGGGACGATTCATTCCCCTTATCACCACCAGACAAGTATGAACTGGGACGCGGAACCTGTCCCCTGACCCACAGGTGGACCAAACCAACTGCCCCAGCAATGGAGGTTTACACATGACATCAGAGCATGAGTTTATTACGAAAACATATTATCAAACGTTACTACCTGAAACTGATAAGAGACATCCTGTAGAGGTTCTTGGTGAAGCCTATATCCTAGAGCAGGAAAAGGAACTATATGACCTGTCTTATATACGCTTTGCGCAAGGAGAAATTTACTTTCATTATAAAGACTATGAGGCTGCCATCTACAAATGGGAGAACATTAACAATGATTTAGAACCATGGGCTAAGAAAAATATTGCAGATGCCTATTATGAGCTTGGATTGCTTTCAAATGCTGAAAAAGTGTATGGCTCAATTATTACAAAAAATAAAATCCTGACAAGTGAGGTATCGTTGAGCTTATTTTCACTCTATCTTGAGGATGACAAGCTTGATGCAGCTTACCGGGTTCTGCAAGAAGCGATTGATGGAAATCCTGATTATCCCGAGCTTACTACAATTGCCAAGCATTTTTATGAGGAACAAAAGGATTGGAAAAATGCTGTTGAACTTGCAATCAATGAAGCTGAACGGACACTAGACCTAGCTTGGTTTGACACTCTTATTGACTACTGTGAGGCAGGTCATAGCAGTTCATTTACGCCTGACACTTTCGTTTCCCTTTTACGAAATCTTTATGAACTTGACCAGGCTAGATTTAAACAGCTATTAGCGGCCATATGGAAAAACTACCAACATACAGAACAATACCTAAGTTGGTTACACTCTGTCATTCAAATTATGAAGGATTTAGAAATTAACCCGTATGAGTCCTGGTATACAATCATTCAATTATTTGAGGAAGCATACATTGAACTTACAACTGGAGATTATTTATTACGAGATATCGGACAGTTGATGCCGAAGTTGCTTATCAATTGGCTGAATACAACCAATGCATCAAATGGCCTTAAAGCAGCAACAGCCATTTTAGCGTGGGATGATATCTTCCCTTCAGCTTTCAAGACTGTCATCGTCAAAGAAGCTGAGATTGTCTTGGAAAATGCGCACCATCATCCAATTTCAATGGATGAAACGTACCACTTTATGACGACAATCATCGATTGGGCTGAAAAGAATAATATCGAAGCAAGCAATCGGTTAGTATGGGGCTTCCATCAATTATTTGATAAAGAAGCAACAAACATCCTTGTCCTTGGTAAAGGGAAAGCTTCATTTGTTAACTCCATGTTAGGAGAGGAAATTTTAACGCCATCGCTTTCCAATTTTACAAGTATCCATCACGGACCAACGAGGGAACTAAGAGAAGTATCAGATACAGCTGATATTTCACGATCTGAATTCGGTGAAATCATCAATCCTGATTCGGTTGTAGAGGCAACAGTACCGTCTTCTACATTGGAAGAGTCGGGACTTCGATTAAATACAACTGGATTAAAAGAGTACTTTCAAGAAAAAGAAAAACATTTGGATACTTACAAGTGGTTGATGGAGTCCTGTTTGTAAATGACACTGACACCTTTTCAGATAATGATTTAGATTATCTCGCACAATTAAAACAAAGTGCCAAAGATACGCCAGTCCATTTTGTACTACCACATCCATCTGCTGAAAAAGAGATTAAGGAATTCTTCCCGGATGCGGTTATACATTCCGTTAGAAATGGAAACTTACTACGTGATATAAAAGCTAGCTTCCGTATCGAAAATCGGGTCGGTAAAATACTCATTTTACTTAGAAAAGTGATTTCTAGTTTGCTGAAAAAACGGATTGATGCAGAAAACAAGCTTCTTGAAGTTATCGCGCACAATGAAGAATTCATAACGAGATTAACTGGTTTTAAAAACAGTCTTCACGATAAAGAAACTGGCCAAAGTAAAGAACTAATTGATTCCTTTGAAGAGGTAATGGAAGAAACCAATAAGCAACTTTCAGAAAAGTTACCGAAAATTCTTTCAGGCTGCTCGAAATATGTAACAGAGGAAAGTAATCTCAACCAACTACACATTGAGTTAAATGAAAAAATGAATGAAGAGATTCAAAGCTTATTTGCTCAAGAGATTGTACCGAGCCTCTCTGAAAAGCTTCAAGAGTGGATCGAGAATACAAATCAAAAGTTAAGTGCTACCCAGGAGTACTTAGATGATATGACTCAGTCACTCGCGGAAGGATATCCTGAAAAAGAACTCAACTTGCAATGTGATTTCCAGGTGATCGAGGATTGGCGTCGAGATATTGGCCGCATGACCTATCAAGTTCAAATTGCGAAGGAAAACATTATGCTTCGCCACAACCCAGCACAAGTGTTGCTAAAAGGTGCCGGAAAAGTGTTAGGACTGCTTCCGCAAAAACAGCAATCCTACATGCTCAACCAATACAAACGCTATGTGGAAAGTAATTCATACTCGGACGTAATTGAATCCATCCAAACAAAGTTCTGGCAGCAATTCAACTTTTTCAAAAAGTCATTGCAGCAAGATGTAGGGTTATTCTATAAGGAACCTTTACACGAACTCTCTGGAGCGATAGACGAAACAGAAAACCGAGTCCAACAAGACAAAGAAACACTAGCGAAAATGAAAGCTAACCCAGAAGTCTACTACGACCCATTGAAATTATTCGAAACCAGACTCGTACAGTACGAACAAATTTGGAAAAAAGGCCGAAGGGACATGGGTGCTTTCCGGGACATGGGGACAGGTTCCGTGTCCCATTCTCACTAAACACACAACAGGCACAACAAGCGATTAATTTCTAACCGCTCGTTGTGCCTTATTTCTATTCTTCAATAATATTATGTAAGTGAATATATACTATAACAGCCGATTTCCGCTCTCTGAAATCAATCCAAACAAGCGATTGATTGAAATTCAGAATTAGTATGATAATTGGGGTAAACCTCTAAACAAACGTTTGTTTGAAATAAATATTCTCAATTAGTACAGATTATTCCGAAATAGAATATCATTATATAAAATATGATTCTGTTTTTATGTTTTAGACATTTTGTAAAAATACATATTTAGTTGTGTTAATATTAGGAAAAATAGACATTTCATGAGGTGGCTAAATTGGTTGTAAATGTTCTAATCTTACTAGTATTAGTTTTAGCTATTTTTGCTTCTATTGCAGCTTGGATAAATACCCAAACAATAATAAGAGATTTAACTGAAATAAAAGCAAAATTAGGAATTAAAGAAGATAAGAAACCTTCTTTTCTTGATAAAGACCTTGATAATGACTAAATACCAACTGCAATTGCAACCTTCAAATTAACAGGCAAAAATAAAAACACCTTAAGTAAAATAAGGTGTTTAAAAGAATTAGGACGAGAAACCTCTGACCCACCCAATGGCTTGGGACAAATAACCTGTCCCCCTGTCCCACTAAGGGCTTACGCTCAAACATTCAGTTAGTACGTATTCTCCGTCACTTGGGTTCTGTTTGGTGGCATTCATTGCGTCTAGATCGTTGAAGTGCCACCATTCTGAAGCTAGTGGCGTAAGGCCAGCATTGGTTAGGTACGTTTGAAGTGCAATGGCTGAATCATTCATTGTATCTGCTAACACTGCATCTTTCCAAGCTGTCGGAGATGAGGATGGAACAGGTTTCGTAAATGTAATAGACGCCAAGCTTAGTTCGTGTATTGCTGTTGGCATTGTATATTCCGTGTAATCTGTAACGTCCGTAACTAAATATTCACCAATGGCTACTTCCTCTTTTGAATCTACTTTAGCCAATGTTACATCGATGGCGTAGCCCATTTGGTGATTTGAGATGTTTCGAGCAATAAACCAACCTGTGCTCCATGGGTTCGTGTTGATGCCAGCCATCACTTCGATATCTTCATTAGCAACGTTAGTCAGTGCCTCTACCACTGCTTTTTGAACGGAATTAGGTCGAAAACCTTCGTAAATGACCAGCGTATTACCACTTGCTAATGCTTCTTGCTGTGCGAGAGCTATCTTTTTTGACATTGAATATAATACAGGCACAATAAATTCTTCTTTACCAAGTCTCTCATTAAAAGTTTTTCCCTGGTACAAAACTTCTCCAGTTATTCCCGGAATAGCTTTTCCGGAAGAAACGAACTTGGAGGAGTACGTATTTGTGTTATTGTAAATGATGGAAGGAATCACGTCTGGAAGATTAATGAAACAATAGGTATTTTCAATCCATCCTTTTGATGTCGCATTTTTTATGAACCACCAGTTTCCTTCTTCTTTTACGACCTCAAAACCTGTACCAGCTTTTAGTGTTTCAGTAGTTTCAGAGTTTAAATCGGGAGAAGTCTTTAGGTTTAAATCTACAGAAGTATAACCGGTTGCCCCATGAACAGGTAATTCCAAATCGCCCTCGTATTTGACAGGGGTGGGGATAGGATTTAATTCTTCTTCTAGTGGCGCGCTTTCTTGAACGTTCGCCGCTGCTTCTACTGATTCTTCAACTTTTGCTACATCATTTGAGCAAGCTGCAAGTACTAGTAAAAATGATAGCAGTGCAAATAATTTAAATTTAGACATATACCCTCCCCCTCAGGCATAAATAATATATTTTATAATATAAAAACGGTTAAATGTAATGGATAAAAGATATAAAATCCCCATTTTAAAAGGGTAGATTTCTGACCGCGTCTACCTTTGTACATAAGTAGTAACGGGATAGCCAGGAATATCCCGATTTGATAGGCATGATGCCAGCCCATATTGATAATCTGTGGAATGAGATGTGCAAAAATCCCGATGATCACAAAGCTAATGATTTGTTTATTCAACTGTCCTCGATATATTCCAAAAAAGACAATCCACAGCACACCAACGAAATTCCAATCCGCGGGATACGCAAGTAAACAACATAGGAATACTAGACCTATCTTCGCATACATAGGCAGTTTTTCACTTTTTACAATCGCCAAAGCGATTAAACCCAGGGCCAAGCTCCACATGACACTCGTTGTTTTCCACCATGACAAATTAAAGTATAGTACATATGGAAAATGAGAGATAGCTGCAAATATAACCAGTCTTTCAATATACTTTCTAATATTGGATGTGTAAAAATATCCCATCGCAATAAAGTAACAAAAAATAGGAGCAACAACCCTTCCAGGGATACGAGAAATAAACCCAACTACCGTTTCCTGTGGAAGAAAGCCCGCAAAAAAATGATCAAAAAACATCGCAATAAGTGCTATATACTTTAATGCATTAGAAGACAAATCCTGAGGAAAGGTAGTGGATTTTGTCAGATCTCGTTGGTATGTAGTGTATTGCATAATATCCCTCGCTTTTATGTTGATTGGGCTTCAACCTTATAAACAGTAGTATTTGTGTAAAATTCCTTTTTTATTTTCTCTTGTGGAACAAAAGGAAAGATTCGCTGCAAAAGCAAGGAAAGTTGTAAAAAAAGAATACACCAAGTGACTTTTGCAACTGCCACTTAGTGTATCCTCCTTGATTGATTACGCCCTTATTTCAGCCAATAGATGAAATTTTACTTAATTTTGCTTTATCTTCACAAATTTCATTAAAAAAACAAACGAGGTGGTACACAATTAAATGTCCGCCTCGTTTGTTTGAAATGCTCAACTATAAATCTTCACTATCTACTTCTTTCGTATCAATCAACTTATACATACGAAACCCATCCGGTGTTGATCTGACATCATATTTTGAATTATATGCCTTATATTTTGCAGTACCATCACTATAATAGATATGATATTTTTCATGTGTTGACACAGTGAAAGTGGTGTCACTTTTCTCTTTGATATCCACAATTTCGATATCAAGTAGGTCTTCTGTAATATCCTTCTCTTCAAGGTAATCAATGTAGTTAGATGTTTCTTTTAAATAATCTGAAGAAGATGGATCAATCAAACCTGATACATAGGAAAATTCACGGTTATTAATCGCATCAATAGATGTATAGACAAAATTTTCAACAAATGGTGCAATCCCATCTTGATTCATCTCTGTTTTAACCTCTTTAAAAACAGGAGATGCTTCGAATAATTTTTGTTGTGCAGCCACATCGAACTTAACCTTCGCTAGTTTACTTTCATCTACATCTGAAATGTTGTCATAATAGTTAACAGCCCATTTCTTCTCTTTTTCATCATAAACGAATTCATACGAAAACGAATTTGATATATCCTCAGATTCAATTGTGCCTGAATAATCTTTGTAGTTATGCTCTTTCCACGTTTCAATTCCTTCAACGCCAGCAATCCACTTACCGTCTTCTTTTCCTAGATAGTATGAATCCTCGTTTACACGAATATCTGATAAATATCCACTATAGGACCAATATTGATCATCAACGGGATCGATTAATTCCTTTTGAAGATAATCGGTATGGCCTTCTACTAAGTCTTTGTCCCCGTTCACACGTGACTTTGAAACTGATGTCAGGAATGTAACTAGTTGGTTGGTTACTTTTTCTTTTTCCTCTTTTGTCAGGCTTAAATTCACCGTTAGATAATCGCTATCAATTGGCACTGCTGAACTTTGCATTTTTCCAAATGGTGTTTCTTGTTCAATTTTAACCGTCATTGAGCCATCAAGTAATACAGGACCAATTTCTACCTCTTCATCTCCTGTCACCTTAATCCCTGTGTCTTTATCATTCACAAGTACCTTTGCGCCATCCACATTTGATTGGATGCGGGCATAATCAATATCTAAATACATATCGATTGAAGAGGATGAGAAATGACCGACTTTTACTTCTTTTTCTAATTCAACAAAATCTGAAGACAAAACGGCTTTTATCTCATAATCACCTGGCAGCATATCCCCCAATGAAATGTAACCTTCCTCAAGCACTTTTGACTCTACTTCCTTTCCATCAATGAAGAAAGTTAAGTCATCATAATTAGTATTAACTTTTAGTGGGAACGTTTGTAACACGAAATCATAGTTATCATACAAAAAG
Source organism: Bacillus timonensis (assembly GCF_000285535.1). Taxonomy (GTDB): domain Bacteria; phylum Bacillota; class Bacilli; order Bacillales; family Bacillaceae_L; genus Ferdinandcohnia; species Ferdinandcohnia timonensis. The sequence goes on from NZ_HE610986.1 coordinate 678,347, forward strand.
AAATGCTTTCCTCGTTTTTCAAAAGTGATTAATTGCGGCATCCCATATTGTTCCATCTCAGCTGGGTCCAATTTGAAACCACCTGCTTTAGAATTTGCAGTTAGTTGGGCAATAAGTTCCTCTTTTAGATAAGGATCTTCTTCCAAATATTCAACTAATTCTTTGACATGTTGATCCGTCACTTCAAGCGATTCGTCAGGGGTATCTAACATCTTAACTAATTCTTTCACATCCCCTTTATCAAGATTCTCCGTAAATGACGCAAGTAGTTTTGTTCTATCAGTCATGGATTCCCCCAGCTTGTATAAACCAAATCCTAGAATAAGGATAGCTAAGACCGCACCAATTATTATTTTTGATTTTAATGATAAGGCACTAATACCTGGTGTATTGACTGCTTTTTTTGCTTGTGGCACTTTCACATCTTCAAACTTTGCCCCACACTCATTACAAAATGGGGTATCATCTATCTTCTTTGCTCCACATGATGTGCAGAATCTCATTTCATCTTCTCCTTTTCGAGCTGTTCACTTTCTATGTAAAAAACATACCCCACCCAATCGAGTGAGCAGAGTATGTTTTTGGAAATAACTATGCTGTGTATCTCTGTTCGTGGGATGAAGATGATTGACGACCTAACATCAGCACTGAACCGTAGGACACAATAAACGCTAGAATTGTACTAATAAGGAACACGCCTATGGATGAAAAACCTAAGCTAAAGACGATTTCCTCATCCATATAGATTTCTGCAGATAACTTCGCAAGTCCTACGATTAATGCATTCGCAAGTCCGAAGGTAACGGCATAAGCTCCCAGCTCATAAAGAATGTTCCCTTGTGAAGATTTGATCAATTGTTTTCCAGCCCAGAAGTGCAAACCTAGAACAATAATAACTAGCAACCATGAGGCCAACCCAAAACCACCAAGTTCTTCCTTTACCTCTTCTTTAAATTCTTCATTAAACTCTTCTTCATCTTCTGGGTCTGCTCCAGCCATAGATGCCTCCGCTCCCCCTAAAAGGGAATAGCTAGCCGTAATTTCTTCACCATAATTTTCCATACTTAATTTAAGTGTCTCAAATTGAGAGACATTCCACATGTAGGCTCCTACTTGAGTACCAAGAATTACGCCTTCACCATTATCAGTTGGGATATTTTCATTTAAAGAAATCACTGAGAATCCAACTACCATCGCCAAAGTAAGACCGACGATTGAGTGTAAAATGGCACGGGAAATAGACAATCCATATCGATAATTAAACATACGTTGTTCTTTTGACAGACGAATCATTGCTCCGATGCTTGTAAAAATAAAACTAATGATAAATGCATTAAAAATGCTCTCGAAGAATGAATAGTCTGAAGTCAATACTAATGCTGTTCCCTCTGTAAAACCAGTTGGGTCTTTCATTTCCAATGAACTTCCAGCAAATAAGCTAAATAAACCTAAAATAATTGCATATGGTATCGAGAATGTTAAGGAGCGTGTTAATCTATCTATCATTGAGCTTTCTGGGTATTTACGTTGCATAAAAATGCCCATGACAATAAAGACTACCGCAGGAATGATTAATAGCAGAAACAGCCCGCTTGAAGTTTGAATAGATCCTTCAAATCCCATTGCAGCAATGTTAAAATTTAAACCCAGTAAATGACTAATCATCAAAACATCTGTAAAGGTCACAAGCTTGATATCTCCTAATAAATCACCAAAAAAACCAAGTTCATTACTTATTGCTTCACGTGCGAGGATATTCGCTGCAGAACTAATACCAAAAGAAATAATTGATAATATCACGATTGACATCCCGACAAATTTCAAGGAATGAATCAATGTACTTTTATCTGTTAAACTAGCAATCAATCCTTTTTCACTTTGAACGTTTCCGCTCATCTGTGGAGCTGTTGATTCTGAAACTAATAACTTATCATCTTCTTTTTCAACAATCTTTTCAAAACTATGTCCACATGAAACACAATAATAACCACCTACTGTATTTTCATGACCACAATGTTGACAGTACTTTTCACTATCACGGGATAAACGAACCCTCTCACTTACTTGGGATAACACGACCCCATCATTACTGCAGTACAGGGCTCCATCCGAATTTTTTGTTCCACAATTCTTACAAAACAAGTTGTTCTACCTCCTTTTCTATAAGTCTACTAACCAATCGCTTTTGTCCCACAGCAAGGGCAGAAATTTGCACCTGAGGGGATGGCTTCCTCGCATTTCACACAAGTTTCTTCTCCGCTCAACTCAACTTTCGTAGCTACCTCCACTTTAGCGCCACAGCCTCCGCAGAATTTCGCATCTACGCTGTTAGGAGTTTGACAGCTTGGACATATGATTGAATTTGAATCCGCACCTCTACTATTTAATTCTGCTACCTTTTTATTTGCTTGATAAATATGGTGATCAAAACCAACTAACTTTGTAGTTAATTCAACAAGTTCAGAATCTGAAATTTCACCATTGCGAATCTTTTGATATGTAGCTTGACCTACTTCAAGTAGCACCATTGATTTTTTTGTTGATGCTTCATTGATTTCTTTTTTAGACGGCTAATTTCTTGAACAATCTGTAATTTTTGTTTACCTTGTTCAATTCCACCTTGGAATTTAGAAAGACCCTCTCCTAATTTTGCTTGTAAATTAGACAAAATGACCAACCCCTTTATTAAAATTGTAACCTTGGATATCGAATCTTTGGCAAAACATAATACTTTTGTACTATTTTTTAACCAAACTCCATATCATTTTACATACATTTCCTTAAATAGTAAACAATTCATGAACATTTTACTATTTTTAAATAATGTTACTCTCTATCTTTCTTCCTACTTTAATAAGGGCTAGGAGATAGGTTCGTCATCCCTCCATCTTTTTCCTAGGAAGCACAAAAAAGACCGAGTATATTAACAATCGGTCAAAATTGCGCTATAGTTGTTTATTTCATACCATCTAACGTTTGATATCTATTAATCTTCTAAAACCATCAACATACTGCTTGGGTACTTCCGTTTCTTTTTGTAAAGTAGCTGCAGCTTCTAATGCCCAATGGGGATTTCGTAGCATTCCTCGTCCTACTGCTACAAGATTCGCTTCCTCATTTCCGATAACAGCATTAGCTAATACAGGATCATCCAATCTCCCAACGGCTATGACTGGAACATGAAGGGCTTCCTTAATTTCTCTAGCTAATGGTAATTGGTACGCTGCATGTGTACCAGGTCTACCTCGAGAACCGATTGGACCTTCACCACCTGAAGAGACATCAAACATGTCTACCCCAGCTTTTTGATATTCTTTTGCAAACTCGATACTTTCGTTAATTCCATATCCGCCTTCTACATACTCTTTAGCAGATATACGCATGATTAACGGCATATCTTCTGGCATTTCCGATTTGGCTGCTTCAATAATTTCTCGGCCGAACTTAGTCAGATCCCTTCCATACTCATCTTCTCTTTTATTTGTTAAAGGAGAGTGGAATTGATGGATTAAATAGCCATGTGCTCCATGCAATTCTATTGCGTCAAACCCTGCCTTTACTGCCCGTTGAATGGACTTACGAAACATTTCTACCATTTCTTTTACTTCTTCAGTAGACAAAGCTCTAGGTATCTTCGAATGTTCATTAAAGGGGATAGCAGAAGGTGCAACTGGTTCCGAAATATGTTCCGCCTTACGTCCCGTGTGGCCGATTTGAATAGCAATTTTTGCTCCATATCGGTGGCAGCCTTCTACAATTCTTGCTAAAGCAGGGATTTGTTCGTCTGACCATAACCCTAAATCGTAGTCAGAAATACGACCATCAGGCTGAACATCAGTCATTTCAATAATAATAAACCCAGCTCCACCAATCGCTCTATTTACATAGTGGAGGTAATGCCAATCCGTCGCAATCCCATCTTTATTCTCAACTGAATATTGACACATTGGTGGCATAACAATCCGGTTTTTTAGCTCTAATCCTTTTATATTATAGGGACTAAATAAATGTTCCATCATAAAAACTCCTTTGCTTTAAAACAAAGATTCCGCTTCATCGGACCAAATGGGACAAGGAACCTGTCCCCTTGTCCCTACCCTTGTCCCTATATGTTTATTTCTTCTTTGTTCAATTTGTGTAGCTTGATTACGTCGTTTGCTAAGTGGGATAGTTGATTCAGGATTTCATTGTTTGCAATTTTGTTGTCTTTAAAGTCTTCACTATGAATGAACGCACTATAAGGTGATACATATGCATTGAAATAACCTGCAATTGGTCTTAATTGGTTTTCTATCATCAAATAATGATGATGGTTGCCAGCAGTTGCTATGAACCCAAATACTTTATGTTGAAATACTTCAGCAGGAATCAAATCGAATAGGTTTTTAAGAACCCCAGGTATCGAACCATGGAAAATTGGTGTACCAACTAAAAAAACGTCCGCATTCGAAATCATTTCAATAACCTTTTTTGTGTCTTCCGAATAATCTTCAATGGCACGACCATCACAAAATTGTAAATCGTATTCTTTTAAATCCAATAATTCAATATCGATATTCGGGTCATATTCCTTAGCGAACTCTAATGCTTTCTCTACTGCAAGCCTTGTTTTCGAACCAATAATTGTACCGCTAATACCGAGTAACTTCATTCAGAACTCCCCTTTCCTAATTAGGAACTTTATCGTTTATATGTACATTCCAGAATTTTCTGTATTCTCACTAAATTTGTTTCATCAATGTGATAGAAAAGGGAAAAGATATGTTTCTCATCCTTTCCCTTTTCGCGACTTTAGATTATTAAACCGTTACTTCCTTTTTCTTAAATGCTGGAATGACTTCTTTAGCGAATAACTCCATTGTCTCCATTGTTTTCTTGTGTCCTAATTGGCCGAAGTTAAACCATCCGATATAATGATTGACCCCAGCTTCTTCCTCTAGATATTTGATTCTCTCAATAATTTCTTGCGGAGAACCGAAGTTACCACCATTTTTCTCAATTTCTTCTAAACTTAAGCTTGCTGTAGACTTTTGGACTTTCTCGTAGAATTTATATTCATCAACTGCCTCTTTTCCGTCAGAGCCCGGAAGTAATGACGCTAGTAAATCATAGTATTGTTTTGAATTCTTAACCGCTGTGATTTTCGCCTCCTGAGATGTAGGCGCCACATGAACTTGTTGCATTAACGGAAACTTATAATTTTCAGGATCATAGCCATTATCAATTAATACGTTTTTATAGGTATCAAAATTTCGTTTAATGATATCCATTGGTGTAAAGTTAGGTGATGTTAAAATATGTCTACCGGCTTTCGCCATAAGTTCAAACGTTTTGGTACTAACGGACGCATGATGTATTGGCACATGAGGTTGTTGAATTGGTTGTGGATGGATTTTGATATTTTCATAGTGATAGTGCTTTCCTTTAAAATTCACTTCCCCTTCTGTCCATGCTTGCCTTAAAATCTCGATGGTTTCATCAAATCTTTCTCTAGATTCATTTTGGTCAATTTTAAAACCATTAAATTCGGCAGGCTGATACCCGCGTCCAACACCTAAATCGAGGCGGCCATCACTAATAATATCAACTAAAGCAGCATCTTCAGCTAGACGAATTGGGTTATAAAATGGCAAAATCGTTACTGCTGTTCCAATTCTAATCTTTTTTGTTTTTGCAGCTAAATGGGCTGCAAGCATTAATGGATTACCAATAATACCGTATTCGGAAAAATGGTGTTCTGCAATCCATACAGAATCAAAACCAAGTTCCTCCGCATATGTTAGTTCCTCAATCGCCTCTTCAATCATTTGTTTTTCACTGTTTCCCTTTTTATAAGGAAATAAATTCATAACGCCAAATTCCATAATATATTCCTCCTATTTTTATACCTACCGGTTGGTATCTGAATTTTATTAAACTACTTCTTTTTCTAATGAACGATTCTGTTTAAATTCAACTAACTTTAATGTTAATCCTCCATTTCCAAACTTAATCTTGTCATTTTTCTCTTTTGAAAAACTAACATATTGTAAAAATAGTAAAATCGTTTGTCGCCTATCCTTAATATCCAATAAACCATCCTCGAAAAACCAAGAATCAATCGTATTAAATACACCTCTATTTATCCCGTACTTTTGTATGCAGTACTGTACAAAAGATAAATCTGGTAGGTTTGTGATATATTTTATATCGACACTTTGCATCACGATCACTTCCTTTCAATCGAACAACCCCATTTTTATGGTTTCACCTTTACGAATAAAACTCTGATGGGATTGGACCAAATTTTCTTCTGTGATACAACATTGGATTTTTCTCATTAAGACTTATATCGATTACTTCCCCAATTAGGATTGTATGATCCCCAGCTTCCACAGTTTTGAACGTTTTACATTGTAAAACAGCACGAGCCCCATCAATTATAGGTAAGAAGTTATCTGATAACTCCCAAGAACAATTTCCAAATCGATCAACATTTTTACTTGCAAAGGTTTTGCATAGTTCCTGTTGGTCTTCAGAAAGGATATGAACCGCAAATCCCCTTCCTTCTGTAAAGGCTTTCAAAGAAGATACCTTATGATCAATCGACCATAGTATTAAGGTAGGCTCTAAAGATACAGAGGCAAATGAGTTTACTGTTAAACCAACAGGGATTCCATCAGCATCCGTTGTAGTTACTATCGTTACACCTGTGGGGTAGTCTCCCATGGCTTTTTTGAATAACTCTTGACTTTGACTATCCATTTTTATCATTATATTTCTTACCCCTTCCTTCGTATTTAAAATTTGCATGTAATGCATATCATGTGAATTAAGTAAGTGTATAATACCTACCAGTTGGTATTATTTTAACTAACAGACATCTTAGTTGTCAACATAATTATAGGAATATTTGTAATTAACTGATATTGAATTGACAACCTTGTAAGCGCTATATATAATTATACCTACTAGTAGGTATTTTTTGTTGTGATAGTGAAAAAGTTAATTACATTGACAAACATGTAATCCACTACAGGATGAAGGGGGAACAATAATATATGGTAGTTAATATGAGGGATGTTGTAATTGTAGAAGCAGTGAGGACCCCTATAGGTAAGTTTGGTGGTTCTTTAAAGGGAATTGACAGTGGGACACTTGGCTCAATTGTGATTAAAGAAGTAGTACATAGAACTGGGATTGATAAAAACGTAATCGATGAAGTGATTCTGGGAGAAGTTAGGCAGACATCTGAATCTTCGAATGTTGCAAGAGTTGCTTCCTTACGAGCTGGTTTACCTGAAAGTGCAACCGCTTTTACAATCAATCGTCTTTGTGCATCTGGTATGCAAGCCGTGGCATCAGCAGTCCAACAGATCCATTCTAATCAAGCGGAAATACTCATTGCTGGAGGAACCGAAAACCTAAGCAGAGCCCCTTATTATATAAGAAACTCTCGATTTGGTGATGGTCCCACCACTTTGATTGACTCTAATATGGAAAATGGCCAACAGCCTCAGGAGATTTATGGTTCTGATTTAGGAATGGTTAAAACAGCTGAAAATGTTGCGGAACGGTTTTCAATTTCTCGGGAAGAACAAGATAAATTCGCATTAAATAGTCAAGTAAGAGCAGCGCAGGCAATCAAGGATGGAAAGTTTAAGGAGGAAATCGTTCCTGTAGAGGTTAAAAACAGGAAATCTACTACTTTGTTTGATACAGATGAATTTCCTCGAGAGTCATCTCTTGAAAAATTAGGAACATTAAAGCCCGTTTTAGGTCCAAAGGGTTCTATCACCGCAGGAAATGCCTGCGGACGGAATGACGGGGCATCGGCACTCCTTCTCATGACGTATGAAAAGGCTCGGGACCTTGGATTAGAGCCTCTTGCCAAAATCGTAGATTGGGCGACTGCTGGGGTATCTCCGGAGATTATGGGCATCGGACCTGTACCAGCGGTAAATAGATTACTAGAAAGAACGAAAATGCGCTTATCAGACTTTGGCTTAATTGAGTTAAATGAGGCTTTTGCTGCACAAGCTATTGCAGTCATAAATGAACTTGATTTGGATTACTCCAAAGTTAATGTAAACGGTGGAGCAATCGCCTTAGGTCACCCATTAGGTGCTACCGGAGCAAGAATCATGACAACATTACTATATGAAATGAAACGCAGAAATGAACAATATGGCTTGGCCACACTATGTGTAGGTGGCGGACAAGGTATGGCAACTGCAATTGAACTTCTAAATTAAAAATAATTCAAATTTGTAGGAGGAACCATGAATTCTTTAGAATCTCTTAATGGTACTAATATCACTTTTGGTCAACTTTTAAATAAGGCTTCTAGAGACTGGGGAGATTTGAATGCAATCATTTACAACAACAAATCTTACACGTATCAAGAGCTAAATCTTGTGACTGATTTATTAGCAAAAGGGTTACTTCACTACGGTGTAAAAAAAGGAGATAAGGTTGCGCTATGGTTAAATAATTCTCCTGAATGGTTTTTCTTTTATTACGCAATTGCTAAGGTTGGTGCTGTTGTTGTCCCAGTTAATACGAGGTTTCGTACAGCAGATTTAGAGTACATTCTAAATCAATCCGATTCCTCCTTGCTAATTCTCGGAGAACCTTATCGAAATGCAAATTATTATGAAATACTAAAGAACATTGCACCAGAAATCGAAAGTGGGAATTCCCAACAATTAAATTCCGAGAGATTACCAATGTTGAAGCGTGTTGTAAGTGTTCATTTTTCTACACCGAACACAATTAGTTTTGAGGATTTACTACTAAAAGGGAAACAAGTTCCTGATCTAGAATTGCAAAATAGAGAGTCTCAGGTAGATCCTAATGATTTATTTGCCATCTTCTATACATCAGGAACTACCGGATTTCCAAAGGGTGTCATGCATTCGCATAAGATGATTGTAAATATGAGTAATGTGGCAGAACGCCTAGAAATGAAAAATACAGATAAAATTCTATTATTTTTACCACTTTTTCACGTTTATGCAAGCCAAGTCGGGTTAACTGCAGCGTGTATAAAAGGCGCTTGTATTGTACTTATGGATTCTTTTGAACCAAAAAAAGCAATCCAGTTAATAAAAGAAGAAAAGGTAAGTATCATGTATGGTTTTGATGCAATGTACTTAGATATGATGAATCATCCTGACTATAATCAAGAAGCGATTCAAACCTTAAGGGTTTGTATGTGCTCTGGTACGAGAGGAATCTTAGAGAAAGTCGTACAAAACAATTTCAAAGTCATTAATTCATACGGCATGACCGAATCCACCGGGGTTACTAGTCTAACATTTTTAGAGGATTCTAAGGAGACCATCATTTCAACCAATGGCTTTCCCTTAGCCGGTCTTTCGGTAAATATTGTTGACCCTCAAACAAAACAAGCTGTTAGTACTGGGGAATATGGTGAAATTTGTGTAAAAGGTCACTCCGTCATGCTTGGTTACTACAAAAAGCCTGAAGAAACAAAAGAAGTGTTAACAGAAGATGGCTGGCTTTATACGGGTGATAAAGGGTATATAGATGAATCGGGGTACCTTCATCTTTCTGGACGTATAAAAGATATTATTAGGGTTGGAGGAGAAAATGTCGACCCACTAGAGGTAGATGCAGTACTAATCAGTCATCCGGATGTTTTTAAAGCATACACAGTAGCGGCACCAGATGAAAGATTAACAGAGGTATGTGCAGCTTTTGTTCAATTGCACAACCATGTAGCTGATATTAACGAAGAGGACCTTATTGCTTATTGTAAAACCAAGATTGCGAGTTTTAAAGTACCAAAATATCTCTTTATCACTGAAAGCTTTCCAATGACAACTACAGGAAAGGTTCAAAGATTTGCGTTAAAGCAAACTGCTCTTAAGAGATTAGAAGAACAGAGACAAAAGCTTCAATTAAAAAATTGAATGGCGGTGAAAACAATGGGACTTTATTATGAGGATTTTGAAATCGGGCAAGTATTTGTGAGTCAAGCAAGAACCATTACAGAATCAGACGTTGTACAATTTACAGGTTTATCAGGGGATTTCAATCCCCTTCATACAGATGAGGAATTTGCGAAAAACACCCCGTTCGGAACTAGAATCGCTCATGGAGCACTAGGCTTTTCAATTATGACAGGTTTAATGGATCGATTGGGAGTATTCTCGGGAACTGCTATCGCCTTCTTAGGTATTGATAACTGGTCATTTCCTAAACCGATTTTTATCGGGGATACCATTTATTTTGAAATGAAAATAACGAATAAACGCCCCACTTCAAAAGGTGGACGTGGGATTATCTTCCGTGAAATAACCGTCTTTAATCAAAACAAAGAAATTGTCCAAAAAGGGCAAATGAATATTATGGTGAAGTGCCGAGAAACTGAATTAATTAATAGATAATAAGAGTAGGAGGAAGTAATGTGACGTTTACGGATAAAGTAGTTATTGTAACTGGTGGAAGTAAAGGTATAGGAAAAAGCACGGCTGAATCATTCGCTACACAAGGTGCAGTTGTTCATATAGTAGATATTGATTCCAATGCTCTTAATGAAACGTTAGATGAATTAACCGCCAAAGATTTACAAATCTTCATTCACAAAGCAGATGTTTCAAAGAAGGAAGAAATTGACGCTTTGTTTGAAGAAGTTCACGCTAAACATGGTCATATTGATATTCTGGTTAATAATGCGGGAGTTATTAGAGATAATTTATTCTTCAAAATGACAACTGGTGATTGGGATTTGGTCATGGATGTTCATTTAAAAGGCGCATTTTACTGTAGCCAAGCAGCACAAAAGTATATGGTGCAACAGAATGCGGGACGAATTATTAATATATCCTCAACTTCCGCTTTGGGAAATCGAGGTCAAGCAAACTACGCAACAGCAAAAGCTGGTATTCAAGGCTTTACAAAAACACTCGCAATCGAGTTAGGTAGATTCGGAATTACGGTTAATGCGGTTGCACCTGGTTTTATCGAGACGGATATGACAAGAGCAACAGCTGCACGTATCAATATGGATTTTGATGAATTTATACAAAGTCGTGTTGAACTCATTCCTGTTAGAAGAAGTGGTAAACCAGAAGATATCGCAAATGCGGTCATGTTTTTCGCTGATGATAAAGCTTCATTTGTGAACGGTCAAATCCTATATGTTGCAGGTGGACCGAAGGCATAATAAAGTGATGAAATAATAAAGCACCGGTATTACCGGTGCTTTGGTGATACATGTATATTGTGGTTGAACTGTTTAATCATCAAGATGTACTAATTCCCTTTAAAATCATGTTTGTATGCATTTTTGCAATTTCTTCAATTGATAATTGTCCATCTTTTTGATACCAGTAGATTCCCCAACCTGACATTCCTAGTATTGAAAATGTAATAAGTTTTGGATTAATACTTGGATCAAATTCACCAGCTTCTATTCCCTTTTTTAATACGGTTACGAAAAAGTTCTCATACTGATCTCTTTTTTCTTGGATTAAATCATATTTATTATCGGTAATAAATTTTCTTTCGTGCAGATATATAGCCACTTGCTCTTTATAAAGAGCGATACTTTTCCAGGTTGCTAAGATCATTTTTTCCAATTTTTCAGTATAAGTAAGACCTGGGAGTTCCATAATCTCTGTTACTTTATTCAATTCATATTCGATAAATTCATCATGTATTAAATAAAGCACGTCTTCTTTTGATTCAAAATAATAATAGAAGCTTCCCTTTGTTACATTTGCATATTCGACAATATCTTGAACAGACGTTTGCATATATCCCTTTTTTTCAAATAAGTGTAAGGCGGCATCAATTAACATTTTTTTCTTTTCTTTTGCCATTCTAAAACCTCCAAATAAAGAGATAACATGTAAATACACGTTATTCACTTAAAAACATACCAAGTGGTATTAAAAGAGTCAAGTAAAAACAATCATCTTTTCAGTTTTTTGATAAAGAACTATAACGACCTTTCTTACAGAAAGGTCGTTATTTTTTTACACTATTAAATACAGCGTCCACCGTCAACTTCAAGATCTACACCCGTAATCATAGAAGCTTCATCAGAAGCTAAGAAGAGTGCAGTGTTTGCCATATCAATTGGTTGAGCTAACCTACCAAGAGGTATGCTATGGATGAACTTGCTTCGTTGCTCTTCATCAACCATAGGTGTATTGGTTGCCACTGGGTTAATACAATTAACACGTATTCCGTAAGGAGCCAACTCTAGTGCCATAGATTTCATAAATGCCACAACAGCTCCCTTGGACGCACAATATATATTTAATCCTGGCCTTGGACGGGGTGCAGAGGTAGAGCCGGTTGATAATATAACGCCTTTCCCTGCTTCCTTCATGTAAGGAACCACTGCTTGTGTTCCTAAAAACACACCCTTCATGTTTATGTCCATCATCTTTTCAAAAAAGCCTTCTGAAACTTCTTCAATCGGTGTAATAGGCATTGCAATTCCAGCATTATTGTACATGATATCGATTTTACCAAACTCTTTGATTGTTATTTCAACTAACTCATTGATTTGATCCGCTTTGGTCACATCCACTGGAATAAATCTTGCCGTTCCCCCATTACTTTGAATACCATCTGCCACCTGTCCTCCATTCGAGTTTGGTAAATCGGCTATAATAACAGCCGCACCTTCTTCACTGAATCTTTCGGCAGCCGCTCTTCCAATACCTGAACCAGAACCTGTGATAATCGCTACTTTGTCTTGTAATCTCATCTGTTATTCCACCTTAAGATGAATCTACTCATTCCACAAAGTAGAATGGGTAGATTCATTGTTTTTTATGATGCGATGTTTTTATTTTCAGATTTACCTAGAGTCTTTTCTTTTAATTCATTAAATACTGCCAATGATTTTTCTGAAGGCTTCCCAATATAGGAACCAATAACAAACGCAATTGCTGTTACAATGATTGTAAATACTGGAGCCACAAGCCAAGGCATTGATGGAATGGAGAACCCTGATAGGAATGTATAGCTTCCTAACACTGCTCCAACAATTAAGGCGAGAACTGCCCCAGTTTTAGTTGAACGCTTCCAGAAGAATCCACCAAGCCATGTAACTAGAAATGCTGGCCCAGTTGTTGCTGCTGACAAGTTTGTAAATGTTGTGATCCAAGATAGTTTTAAGACAGCAATCCCGACCGTAATAACGGACATGACAATCAGAGCAAACTTTGTAGCCTTAACCATTTCGGATTCTGTAATCGCCCGCTTTTTAATTATTGGACCAATGATTTTTCCATAGATATCACGACCAATTGCTAATGATGAAACCATTAGTTGTCCACTAGCTGTTGATTGTGCTGTTGCCAATAGACCTGCAAAGGCTATACCAGTAATAACTGGAGGGACCCATTCTTGTGCTACAATCAGATAAATACTTTCTGCATCTGTTCCTTCTAATCCAGGAATTAATAATTTACCAGCCATACCTAGGAAGAAGAACATTAAGCTCGCTGCCCAAATAAATGGTGTTACGAAAATAACAGCTTTATAAACCTCACGTTCACTTTTAGCGAGAAACACACGGCTGACTGTGTCGGCTCTTGCTAATGTACCAAAAATCCAGATGAAAATTAAACTCCAGACTGTCCAATGATTTCCTAAACCGGCATCATTCGTGAGGAATGTTGGATAATATTTTTCAATCTGGTCAACTATATTGATCATTCCACCGCCTCTAAACACAGCAACACAAATAATGATAGCTGCCGAAATCCAGGCGAAGAATAATTGGAATACATCAACATAAGCTGTAGCTTTCATACCACCGAGGAATGTATAGATTACTACAATACCCCCTGAAATAAGAACACCTACCCAATAAGGCATATCAAAGACTAGTTGTAATAAAAGTGCTACACCAATTAATTGAACACTGATATACAAAAGGTAACCAACAAAGATTAAGAGCGCAGAAAAACCACGAACAAGATTACTATCGAAACGTGCACCTAAGTAATCAGGAATTGTAAATTCACCATATCTTCTTAATAGTGGACCAAATATTGCTAAACACCCTATATAACCGATAACTGAACCAACGTAGGCTCCATTAGGCATAAATCCTTGGGCATATATGATTCCGACTATTCCCAAAAAACTAGAAACACTTAGAAATTCTGCGATATAACCTGCACCTACTACCCAATACGGGTTATTTTGACCTGCAGCCATATAATCCACAGCTGTACTATTTTTGGATGTTAAATGTCCAATATATAGGGCTGCGATTAAATAAAGAGCAATGATTACATATACTATAAGACTCATATTTTACCCCCTATTCTTTTCCCTTTGTTTTTATTAATCCATAAATCCCAATACCAAATCCTAAAATAGGAACAAGTAGGTCTAAATAAAAATAAGTTCTAAGTTCAGGAACAGCAAGAAAATATTGAAACATAAAATATAAAAGTGGTAGGGTAGCCAGTATTAAAATAGCGGTGTAGATTCTTCCAAACCAAAGCCATTTACTATTTTCCATAATATACCTACTTTCTTATTAAAATTGTAATAAATGAATTTCCCATTTTAAGTAGCCGTTAGACCCCCATCAATCTCATAAACCCCACCTGTGATGTATGAAGATTTATCAGAGCAAAGAAATAGAACTAATTCAGCGATTTCAGCAGGTTCAGCATAGCGTCTTAATGGTATTTTTTGTTCATATGTTCTTCTTGCCTTCCCGGGATCATCTGGTGATTTAATGGAATCAAGCTCCTCCATCATTCTTGTATTTACGGGTGCAGGACAAATCGCATTAACCCTAATTCCTTTGCCGGCAACTTCAACAGATGCCGTTTTAGTTAAGCCTATTACTGCATGCTTTGATGCAGAATACGCCCCTAAACCTGGAGAACCATTACATCCTGCTACTGACGAAGTATTTACGATGTTGCCGAAATTTTGCTTTTCCATGACCTTTAGCACATGTTTTAGTCCGTAAAACACCCCTTTTACATTGACATCTAGCACAGTACCAAAGGTTTCGGCAGTCGTTTCAGTCAGCTTTCCAAACTTACCTTCCACTCCAGCATTATTAAAAAATACATCGATTTTGTTGTATTTATCTATCGCTGCTTGAACATAAGATTCTACTGATTCCTCTGACCTGACATCTGCTACACATATCATGTAATCTCCTAAATCTAGTTCAAGAGCCGTTTTTTCTAATGCTTCTTGGTTAAGGTCAATTAAAACTAATTTAGCTCCTTGTTGATGAAATAATCGTGCAGCTTCTTTCCCAATACCCCCAGCTGCGCCCGTAATCAGGACAACCTTATCATTGAATTCCATAAAATCATTCCTCTTAAAAATTTTCGTTATCTGCTTTAAAATACCCATGTAAGCGCATACCTTTTATCGTAAATATGTTTGCTAACGTGCGGTATATCCGCCATCAACGGGTAAATCTACTCCAGTAATATAAGATGCATCATCTGAAGCAAGGAACAGCACCGCATGAGCTATTTCAATCGGCTCAGCAGGTCTACCGATTGGTCCCACCCTTGCTGCTCTTTCTTTCGGATCAGATAATAATTCTTCCGTCATCGGAGACCTTACTAATCCTGGATGAATACAATTCACCCTTATACCAAAAGGTGCAAATTCTATTGCGGCTGTTTTGGTTAGCATCCTGACAGCACCCTTTGCTGCATGGTAAGAAGCAGCTGATCCACTACCAACCAGAGCCCAAATGGAAGAGTTATTAACAATGCTTCCGTGTTGACTCCCCTTAAGTAGACTCAACATTGACTTCATTCCTAAAAACACACTTTTTGCATCAACATCCATGATTTTCTGCCACTCATCTTCAGTTAACTCCTGTATCGTTTTCCGTCCAGGAATTCCTGCATTATTGACTAGAACGTCAATTCTCCCATACTTTTTATCTATTAATCTAGCAGCATTTTCCCAGTCACTTGAACTGGAAACATCCATTTTTATAAACGTTACATCACCTCCTACTTCACGAGAAATCATTTCTGCAGTTTCTTTTCCTTTATCATTTAAGTCCGATAATAGAACTGTTGCCCCTTCTTTTACAAAAAGCCTGGCCATTGCTTCTCCTTGGCCCATTGCAGCCCCTGTGATAAGGGCCACCTTTCCTTCAAGTCGTCCCACTGTAATCCCACCTTTCTTTTACTAAAAAATGGATACCAACTAGTTGGTACGTTATCAACCTAAAAGTTTATAAAAATGGGCAAAGAGGAAAAATGACTAAAACCCGTAAATTGTCATTCCCCCATCAACAAATATGGTTTGCCCCGTGATATAGTTTGAAGCTTCAGAACTTAAAAATACAACTGGGCCCACTACTTCTGGCAATTGACCTACTCGATTAAGTGGAGTTCGATCTAGAATCGTTTGAAGATAAGCTTCGTCTTTTAGGTATTTTTCCGTTAAAGGAGTGGAGAAATACCAAGGACCAACTGAATTTACGTGAATATTGTATTTCGCCCATTCCAATGCCAGATTTTTGGTCATTTGAATGATTGCTGCCTTTGAAATACCATAGACAATACCTGTATTTAATGCAACATGTCCAGCTACGGAGGAAATTGTAATAATTTTTCCACTACGTTGCTGTTTCATAATTTCTCCAGCAGCTTGTGACATCTTAAATGCAGATTTTAAGTTTGTATTTACTATACTTTCCCATTGATCATCCGTGACTTCACTAGCGGTAGCACGAATGTTAATTCCAGCATTATTTATTAAAATATCAAGGTTGTCTATTTTTGAAAAAATAGCATCAATATCTTCTTGCTTTGTAATATCAGCAACTAATGGAATAGCTCGAACTCCTCGACTGGCTATTTCATCTGCAACAATTTGAAGGTCTTTTTCTGAACGTGAAACAATATAGACATCAGCCCCTGCCTCAGCAAGCCCGTTCGCCAACGCTCGGCCAATTCCTCTGCTTGCCCCTGTAACTAATGCCTTTTTATTCTTTAAATCAAAACTTGGTAAATAGGAGGACATAGACAAGTAAATCACCTCTGTTTTTTCTAGTAATAACGATTACCGCGATGTTTGTAACAGTACAAATAGTAGAAATTGCTCAAAAAAATGGAACCTTAACTGTTGATTAGGTGACTTTTCTTAGGGCTTTCATAGTACCCATTTCTACTGATACTGGTGCCAGATACTTGTTTTAATGTAATCTGAGCATCTGCCATTTTTAAAGTAGTTCCAGTCACGTCTAATATAGTAGCTCCAGTGTCTCTAACCTTTGAAATATTGTTTTGTACACAGATAATGTTTAGAAGTCCACAGCCTGGTAATATGACCTCAGCACCTTGATCTACAGCTCTTTCACAAGCATCCAAAAACTGCTCAATAATATTATGCGGATTAGAGAATGCGTTTTCAATATCTTCCAAGCTTACTTCGAAATATTGGGAGTTTACAGCACTGTTTGTTAAACCGTATTTTTGAATAAGGTTTGGAAATGCTTTTTTTGCCAATTGAGGTGTATATGTAACAATCGCAAATTTCTTGCCGTACATAGGTGTCATCAACATTGAGGATTCGGCCATACTTACTACTGGTATATCAACTAACTCTCTTGCTTCGTCTAAAACAGGATCTAAGAAACAGTGTAATGCGACTGCATCAAACCCATTTTTTTCTGCATTAATAATATTTTGCAGAATCTCTCGGCCATTTAGAAACTCATTGGACAAAAATTCAGCCGGATAGCTATTCTTCACACCCCCGATTTCAAAGGAATATTCAGGTGGAAGAATTGCTCTTGCATGATTTTTAATACCATTCAAGTAGGTTGGTAGTCCACTAATATCTGTACTACTTTGGATAAAAATTTTCTTCACAAAATAACCCCCTCTAAAAAAATACCCACTGGTTGGTATTATAATAACAGACGCCCAAAACTTTTTCAATACATTTAGAAAATTCAATTATCTAAATTTGGGACATGGGGACAGGTTTTCTGTCCCACCATAATTTTCCCGGGACACGGAACCTGTCCCCATGTCCCTGTCCCCATGTCCCTACCAAGTACTTATTTTCAAAATAAATTCTCTATTCAGAAGAAAGGCCCGTGGAACTCTCCTCCGGCCCTGTTTATGAAAGTTTCTTTGGCACTTATATTATTTCTTCTAAAGAACCTGTCCTTTTTCCCTTCCTGACGACACAATAAGGTCCGTATGCACATGCTCCATTCCAAATTCCTCCTGCAATACAGAAATGGAAGGAGACGATAATCTTTTTATTCGATTATCTATATCATAAAATTGAATCTCAAAATACCTGTCTAAAAAAGCCAGATAAGAGTCTAGATCAACTCCTGCCTTTTCCAGATAGCGACTATCAAATTCAACGATACCCATAATTTCACGGCAGTTAATCAGGAGACTTTTCATTCCTTTGAGCACCATAAATTCGTAGCCTTCCACGTCAATTTTAAACAATAACCGGTGGGCGTTTAATGTTTCCTGATTAAAAAGCGAATCAATCGTAATCGCAGGCACTTCCATTTTTTCAATGCTATTTTTTTCTGAGATTTGCACACCTGAAGAGGTTCCAGACCAATGAGTATCAATGAAGAAGGTTTGATTTTTCTTTTCTTGATCCCCCGCGAAAGCATGGATAATTTTGATTTGATGACTGTTGACATGCTGTTTGCGCGAGCGCTCTATGTAATCGATTAAATATTTATTTGCTTCTATTCCAATGATTGTTGTGTCTTTTTCGTACGTTGTAGAGAAAATGCATTCTCCATAATTCACACCTATATCCAAAACGAGAGATGGCTTGAAGGATTTGACAGCTTCTCCCCAGAATTCAGTTAGGTGTGATTGTGTAATCCCATCACTGATAAGAAGCGCTCGCCCTCGATTTTCAGCATTATTTATGTAAATGACATTTCTAGAAGAAAGTATGATTTTATTCGGAATTTTAGCTAGCTTTAAGGTCTTGTACTTTAAAAAAATACCAAAATCTAAAACGACTTTTGAAAAAAGTGGATAGCTTTCCCATAGTTTAACAAAGACAGGTTTATTCAGAACACCTTTAGGAATTGCCAATGTGATTAAACTCCCCTTTGAATGTAGATTTGGGACAAGAAACCTGTCCCCCTGTCCCACTAGTATATGGGGAGATTATTAAGTACTTATTAATGTTTCATTAAAGTTTTTGCGTTTTTACGGGTTATGTTCCCCGTTTTTACTCTAGCAATTGCCAAAAGGCTCCGGAACCCAAATCATAGGGAAAGATAAAAGAACCAAGGACATAGGCAATCATAAAACCAATTACTGCTGCAATTACGTTATTTTCGATCTTTTCGATGCGTTTTTTATCAGACATTTTCCTTACCTCCATCTTTTACTGAGGCTAACATCTCTTAGATTGAATCTCCTTTGCATGATTTATGCACGTTGAAGGAAGTCTAAAAATGTAAGGGGGGTGTTTTTAAATGAAGGTAAGATTAAGGAATCAAGGAGGAGTTACAAAGGAGTGTAAGATTGGGTTCAGTTGGACTACGTTCTTTTTTGGCTTTTTCCCGGCATTATTTCGTGGAGATTTAAAATGGGCGGCTATCATGTTCATTACGGCACTGGTAGTAGGTTCATTTACTGTTGGTTTTGGAGCTTGGATTCCTGGGATTATCTTTTCCTTTGTGTATAATAAACTGTATATTAAAGACTTAATCGAAAAAGGATACCAACCAGCTGACGAACAATCACGAAATGCTTTAATACAAAATGGCATTATTTCAGCTTAGTAAGAGAGGGTATAGCTACAACTTTTCCCTATATATTTTACAAACAGTATTTCTGTATCAGAAATTTGGAGCACTCTGTAAATTATCTAGCACTTTTTAAAACTTAAGTCATGAGGGGGCTTTCCCCCTCTGAATCACCATTAATTAAAAATCAAACTCATGTTATTCCTGGGACAGAAAACCTGTCCCCCTGTCCCGTTCCAGCCTATGTATTACACTTTTCGAGATTCCTGTAATTCTTGATATCTGCCTTATGCTGACGCCTGTTGTCTCTTTCAATTGCAGGAGCACAGCATCCCTTTCTTCTCTCTTCATCTTCTGCAATACACTTGAACTTGGGATTCCCATCTCATGCAAACTCTCTTTCACTTCGTTATCTGTCAATTTTACGCGATCCCAGTAATCCAGACATTCGTCATTGTTTGATGTGCTCATATAATCAACAAACGCTTGAATTACTGGCTTCCCATTTCCACTCGAAAACAAACTCAAGCCAAAATCAATGTCAATCAAGCAGGTTGCACTAAAATATTCATTTATACTAGTCCATTTCGCCTCAAATACATTCTCGGCTAACCCCGCTTTTACCGGATTTTGATGAATATACCGAAGAACCGTTAAAAAGTATCTCTTTGATTCGATATTTTCACTACGATAACGTTCCTGAAACAGATGCCCACATCGTTCATACTTCATGTTATACCAGCGAACATAACTCGAACTTATTCGTTGAATTGAAAGGCCAATTGGTTCGTCCGTTTCTCTTATTAACAAATGAATATGGTTGTCCATCAAGCAATAGGCATATAACTTAAAATTACATTTCTCCTTATATCTTTGTAAAACATTTAGAAGCCTTGACCTATCCTCATCCTCTTCAAAAATCGTCTGCTTATTAACTCCTCGTAAAATGACGTGATAGATGCCACTCCTACTCTTTTTCCTTGCAACTCTTGGCAATAGCATCACCTCTTTTAATTGTAATTTGGGTTGTGGAAACAATAAGCGCCGTTTCTAGATTAAAATAGTGAGATAAAAATAACTGTGGAATAATGTTTGGGTGGTTTAAAATCCAATTTTGTGTATTACGTAAAAGGAGACTCATTAAAGCATGGGAAGGTGATAATTGAAGTTCTTGTAGAAATCCGCATTTAAAATCTACCAAATAGTCAGAATACTGTCAACTTGTTTATGTGGGTGAATGAAATTTGCACATTGAAGAATTGGGCAGTCTGCCTATACTAATTTGTTATCACATATTTTCAGAGGATCATAAAAAAAAGGGTGGGACAGAAAACCT